>OZ241351.1:0-3587500 GCA_965200355.1 uncultured Binatia bacterium (SeqCode)
CTAAACGGCACGGGCAGTTTGACCCGGCCACGATGGGCAATGTCTCCAACGTCGGGTTGATGGCGCAGAAGGCCGAAGAGTACGGCTCACACGACAAAACCTTTGAGGCCCCGGCGGACGGCACGATTCGCGTTGTGGATGCGGCCGGGACCGGCCTGCTTGAGCAGTCTGTCGAAGTCGGCGATATCTTCAGAATGAGTCAGACCAAGGATGCTCCGATTCGCGATTGGGTCCGCTTGGCGGTGTCCCGCGCAAGGGCCTCGGGGTCGCCGGCGATTTTCTGGCTGGACGAGAACCGCGGCCACGATGTGGAAATCCTCAAGAAGGTCGATACCTATCTGCCGGAACACGATACGACGGGCCTGGACCTGCGCGTGATGAAGCCCCAGGAGGCCATGCGCTTTTCCCTGGAACGGATTCGGAGAGGGGAAAACACGATTGCGGTGACGGGCAACGTCCTGCGTGATTATCTGACCGACCTGTTCCCGATTCTCGAGCTGGGCACCAGCGCCCGGATGCTGTCGATTGTACCGCTGATGAAGGGCGGCGGTCTGTTCGAGACCGGCGCCGGCGGCTCCGCTCCCAAGCATGTGCAGCAGTTCGTGCAAGAAGGCCACCTCCGGTGGGATTCGCTCGGCGAGTACTGCGCCCTGGTCCCCTCGCTTGAGCTGATTGCGGCAAACACCCAGAATGAAAAAGCCGCACTGTTTGCGGAAACACTGGATCAGGCCATCAGCACCTACCTAGAAAACGCGCGCTCCCCATCCCGTAAGGTGAACGAGATCGACAACCGGGGCAGCACCTTCTATCTGGCCCTCTACTGGGCTCAGGCCCTGGCCGGCCAGACCAAAGATACGGCGATACAGGCGCGCTTTGCCGAGGTGGCAAGACAACTCGAAGAGCAGGAAGCCACGATTACCGCAGAACTACTGGCCGCCCAAGGCGAGCCGGTCGATGTCGGCGGCTATTACTTCCCTGACCCAGAGAAGGCCGGCCACGCCATGCGGCCCAGCCCGACTTTGAACGCGATTATTGACGGGATGTGATAGACGGCACAGCCTTCATGCCGAACCCTTGGACTCCGCCCTGAACAGGTTTCACCGCCTCGGCGGTGGAATCCAAGGGGCGACCACAAGAAAACTCGGGCATCCTTTGACTTAAGCGTCTAAACCGAGAATCAGAACTGGAATATCAATGTCCGCAACCCCACGATTTTCCAAGTCCCAAACAAATTGCTCAAAATAGGAAACACCCGACGACATTTCATCAGCAAAAGATTTGACGGGGATAACTTCGATTCCACACCGAATATGTCCGAGCTTATTAAAAATGGTCATCTTCGCGCAGACATTGTAGACCATAAAGGCGTATTTCCCGAATTGGACCTCAACCCCAAGTCTATCCTTTACAAAGTCCATTTCACGGAAGGCTCCGCGTGGCCCTTGTTCTTTCGCCTTGTAGCCTTCCCTGTAGTATTGAGTCGAGTAATCACAAGGAACCCGGACAGGATTCCAGCCTCTTTTCCCAAACTCACTCTTGAAGGCTTTATTGAGCGACGGTGGACTGAAAAGCATCCGTCCCGGCATTGTCTTCTCTTTACTGACTTTTGTCCTGTGATCCTCTGCATTGACGTTTCGTATTGCTTCTTCCACTTCGGTAAGAAGGGCCGGATAGCGATAAGTAATTTCTTCCTTTCCCCTATTGAAGGAATAGACCCCTGCAATTTTCACCTACCCCTCCCTTCGTTTTGCCACTGTAAAGGTATCTGACTGACCTTTTCCCTGCCTGTTGGTTGGTGGATAGGCTTCCCCAACGGTCTATATTTCAACGTTCCAGAATAGAATTGATTGATCCGCTCTTTCGCCAGGTGGACAAATTCGGCTTCTTTTTCGCACCCCATAGCACGGCGACCATGACGCAATGCGGCAAGGAGAGCAGAGCCAACTCCTGAAAAAGGATCAAGGACCCAATCATCGGCGTTCGTGAGGGCGAGGACACACCGCTCAACTAATTCAATGGGGAACTGACATGGATGAATCGTCTTTTCTGGATGGTTTGATTTGACATTCGGGATTTCCCAAAATGCGGATTCCCAATCCTGTTGAATGATTTTCCACACATCGGAAGGATTCTTCCCAAGAGGATTCCCCGAGGGTTGGCCATATTTCTCTCCCTTATGGTGTGTTTTACCGGGATACTTGGACGGCACTCGGACTGCATCAAGATTGAACGTATACCTGTCCCCTTTAGTAAACCACAAAAGAACCTCATAGCGTCCAGAGAACCTCTTGGCCGCATGTAGCCCATGTCCAAAATGCCACAGTATCCTATTCCGAAGTTTAAGGCCGTGTTTCTTAAAAAAGGGATAGTAGAAGATGTCGAGCGGAAATACTTCTGACTTCTCTACATAATTTCCTACCTGCCAGCAGAGAGACCCCTCTGGAGAAAGCACCCTGACAAGGTGGTCAATAATTGGGTTGAGGGCTTCGAGGTAGGTATCGAGTCCCGATGCTTTCTCGTATACCTTGCCAAGATTATAGGGGGGGGAGGTGATGATAAGTTTCACGAACTCATCAGGCAGGTTTTTGAGGGTATTCAGGCAATCACCAGAGGCTATAACGGTTTTGGCCTGTGGTCTAAATTCTGTAGAAAACTCTTGTTCCCACAAAACCTTCTGACTGCTCGTACTTGTTTTCATTCTTTTATCTCTATCAGAATTTTTTCACCTCGTTAGATATGAAGAATAGTAAAAAAGGAAGACTCAGCCCCGCGCCGCTGCCCGGCGCAACCGGTCCATGATGGCCCGCCCCATGCCAGTCTCGGGGACGGATTCGATAACGAGGCGCTCCAGTCCCGAGGCATCCAGCCGCCTGAGGGCGGCAAACAGGTGAGCCGCCGCCTCAAGCAGATTCCCGTCCTCTGACAGCGCTTCCGTTCTCGTGTAGCCGCGAGCCTCAGACCGGGGGGTGAGGCTGAGCAGCCCGAGCCGTTCGCCCGCCTCGGGGTGAGGCAAAGCCGCGCCGGATTCCAGCAAAAGAACCGGGACGCGCGGCGCGTAATGCGACAGCAGCGTTCCCGGCGAACGTTTATCCGTCTGGGTTGGCTCACCTATACGGACCGGGCCGATGACCGCCTCAAGCTGTTCGCGCGTGACGCCCCCAGGCCGCAGCAGCACGGCCTGTTGCTCGGTCAGCGCACACACCGTGGACTCAACCCCGACCGGGCACGGCCCGCCATCAAGAATCATATCAACCTCGTCCCCGAGTGAGTCACGCACATGCGCCGCGGTTGTCGGGCTGACATACCCAAACGGGTTGGCGCTTGGAGCGGCAATAGGAAAATCGACAGCCCGCAGGAGGCCCAGCGCAACCGGATGGGACGGCATCCGAAGCGCCACCGTCCCCAGCCCGGCAGTGACCAAATCCGGCACAACAGCCCGTTTCGGGAGCACAAGCGTCAACGGCCCTGGCCAGAATGCGTGCATGAGTTGCCGGGCGCGTTGGTCAAGGGCGGTGACATAAGAGGCAGCCGCTTCTTTATCCCTGATATGAACAATCAGCGGGTCGAACGTAGGCCGATTTTTGGCAGCAAAGACCTTGGCCACCGCGGCTTCATTCAGCGCATTGGCTCCCAGGCCGTAGACGGTTTCTGTGGGGAAGGCCACGATATCTCCAGCCCCGAGTCGGCCGGCTGCGCGCCGGATGGCTCGTGGGTCGTTGCCGTCAAGAATATGGGACATAGGAAAAGAGTGGATGGTGGAGAGTGATGAGTTTTCCTGCTCTTCACTCTCCTTCACGTGTCGCTATCCAGATACGTATAGCTGTCCAAGACCGCTTCGTAGGCTCTGAGCAGGTCGGCCTCGGCTTCGGCAGGGACGCTCATATGCTCAGCACTCTCGCGTATACGACTGCGGAAGGCGGCGAGGAGTTCTGCGCGTTCGTAGCGAAAAATATGGAGGACGTCTTCTACCGTATGGCCTGGAATAATCTCGGTAATCTGTGCCCTCCCACTTGCATCCATCACCACCGAGACATCATGCACGTGGCCAAAGAGATTGTGGTAGTCCCCCATGACATCCTGATAAGCGCCCGTAAAAAACACCCCGAGATAATACGGCTCCCCATTCAAGGCGTGGAGTTCCAAATACTCCTTAATGTCCCGCAGGTCCACAAAATTATCGACCTTGCCGTCTGAATCACAGGTGAGATCCGCCAGATAGCCCTTCCGCTCAGGAATCTCATTCAGCCGGTGAATCGGCATGATGGGAAAGAGCTGTTCAAGCGCCCAGGAGTCGGGAATGGACTGAAAGACGGAAAAATTACAAATAAACTTATGCGCCAGGCGTTGTTCCAGATCTGCAAACTCTTCGGGCATATGCCTGACCGCCTTGGCAAACTTGAGCGCCCGCTCGCACGTGCCCCAGAAGAGTTCCTGCCCTAGTCCGCGGTCCTCCAGAGAGAGATAGCCAAGATTGAAGAGTGAAAACATTTCTTCGCGTTGCTCCAGGATGTCGTGATAATACTCACGATAGTTCTTGGCATTCGTCCCGGTATAAATATCGTACATTTCCTGGATAACTTCCGGCCGGCGCTCATAGTCATCGACCCGGACCGGGCCGTTCGAGAGCCCAATTTCATCGACGCTATTGAAAACCAGCATGGCATGGGGCGCGGCAATCATCCGGCCGGTTTCCGTCAGCACCGTGGGCTCTTCAACCTCTTCGCTCTCACACACCTCTTTGATCGAATAAATAATATCGTTGGCATATTCCTGGACGGAGTAATTGACACTCGACTCCGAGGCGGTCCGGGAGCCGTCATAATCAATGCCCAAGCCGCCGCCCACATCGAGATAGGCGAGCTGCGGACAGAACTGGCGCAGCTTGGCATAGGTGCGGGCCGCCTCCTTGACCGCGTATTTCACGCGTCTGATCTCTGTGACCTGTGAACCGATGTGAAAATGCAGCAGGCGCAGACAGTCGAGCATATCGGCTTCGCGGAGGAAATGGATGCACTTCAGGAGGGCGGTCGTGGTAAAGCCGAATTTGGACAAATCCCCACTCGATTTCTCCCACTTGCCGCTCCCGCGGGCCGACAATTTGAGCCGCAGGCCAATCCGCGGACGGATACCCAGGCGTTGGCTGCACGCCAGCAGCGCGTGCAGCTCAAGGATGCTCTCGACGACAATAAAAACGCGCTGACCGATCTGCGTGCCTCTCAGCGCCAGAGTGATATAGCCCTCGTCCTTCACGCCATTGCAGAGAACCGGCGAGTGTCGATTGCGGGTCAGGGCCAGGGCGACGCTCAGCTCGGCTTTACTGCCCACCTCAAGACCGACCTGGTACGGGTCGCCAAAGCGCAGGACATCCTGCACCACCTCTTTCTTTTGGTTGACCTTGATGGGATAGGCCGGGATGTAGTCCTGGTGGTAGCCGAATTCTCTGATCGCAGACTGAAAGGCGCCGGCCAGCACCCTGAGTTGCTGTTGAATAATCTGGGGGAAACGGAGCACAACCGGCGGAACAATCGCCTGGTCTCCGAGTTGAGCCACGATCTCTTTCAGCGGCGTGCGGGCCGGCTGTGAGGCCGGGAAGGCACATACCACTTCTCCAGTGGCATTCACCCGAAAGTATTCAGCGCCCCAGCGCTGAATACCATACAGGGCCGTGGTCTCTTCCAGCACCGTATGGACGGACGCCACGCGGCTGTCCTCACTGCTCGCGCCGGTCCCATTCACGCCTTCGGCGGCCCAGGGCTGAGGCGGAACAACCCGGCCGGCGTCTTCTCGGTTGTTTTTTATCCTGACCGTCATCCAGCCCTGCTTTCTCTCCCCTGCTGTCTTAATAATTTCCACTCGGCGTGTCAAAATCCTCCCGGTTCACCGGGGCTCCCGGTCCACGCCGGGCAAATAGCGCCCCGGATGGCATTGAGCCCCGCCCCGCCATCCCTTACAATTTCTGTCGTCATGACCACCGCCCCTGCCTCTGCCCCTGCCGCTCAGGTCGTCCTCGGCCTGGTGCAGATGGCGTGTAGCGACCAGCCGGGCAAAAACCTAGACAAGGCCGTTGACGCTATCCGTACGGCAGCCGGTCAGGGGGCGCAGATTATCTGCCTCCAGGAGTTGTTTGGTTCGCGCTATTTTTGCCAGAGCGAAGACGTTGAACGGTTCGCCCTGGCCGAGCCTATCCCCGGCCCAACGACCGAGCGCCTGAGACCGCTTGCCGCGGCCCATCAGGTCGTCCTGATCGTGCCCGTCTTTGAGAAACGCGCAGAGGGCATTTTTCATAACACCGCCGTGGTGATTGATGCTGACGGGACACTCCTCGGACAGTACCGCAAGATGCACATCCCAGATGATCCGCTGTATTATGAGAAGTTCTACTTCACCCCCGGCGACCTCGGATTTCGCACCTTTCGCACCCGTTACGCGCGTATCGGGGTGTTAATCTGCTGGGACCAGTGGTTTCCCGAGGGCGCCCGGCTCAGCGCGCTGAGTGGAGCCCAGGTCCTGTTTTATCCCACGGCTATTGGTGCCCATCCAGATGACGGGCCGGCAGAGCACCAGGCGCAGCGTGACGCCTGGCAAATCATCCAACGCAGCCACGCCATCGCCAATGGGCTGTACGTCGCCGCGGTCAACCGTGTCGGCCAGGAAGGAGCGCTCACTTTCTGGGGCGGGTCTTTTGTCAGCGACCCGTTTGGCCGCCTCCTCAAGCAGGCGAGGGCCGACGCTGAGGAAACCCTTATTGTTCCGTGCGCGCTTGACCGGCTGGCCACCACGCGCCAGTATTGGCCGTTCTTCCGCGACCGCCGGATTGACGCCTATGCCGACCTGACCCAGCGTTTTCTTGACTCCTAGCCTTCGTCTGACTTTCCGGCACTCATCCCCCCAGCCTGTTCCAATGACAGACCAAGCGCTTACGCCGGCCCAGCTCAGCTTTCGGATGCCGGCGGAATGGGAACCGCACGCCGCGACGTGGTTGGCCTGGCCGCATAATCAGGACACGTGGCCGGGTCTATACTCAACCATTGTCGCGGTATACGTAGAGATGATTGCCGCCCTGCACCGCGAGGAACGGGTGCATATTTGTGTCAACGACCGGGCAACCGTCCGCCGCATCCGACACACACTTGCCGCCGCTGGAGTGGACCTGGCGTATATTGAGGTGCACGAGATTCCGACCAACGACGCTTGGAGCCGGGATTACGGCCCGATCTTTCTGACTCGTCAGCATGAGCAGAGCGTCGAGCTGAGTCTGACAAACTGGACGTTTAACGCCTGGGGGGCGAAATACCCGCCGTGGGACCTGGACAACCGCGTGCCAGCACGCATCGCCCAGAGTTTCAGCCTTATCCCGTTTACTCCGCATATGGTGCTTGAAGGCGGGTCCATTGATGTCAACGGGCGGGGTATGGTGCTGACGACCGAGTCTTGCTTACTCAACCCCAATCGCAATCCGACCCTGACCCGACCCGAGATTGAGCACCTCCTGAAAGCGTTTCTCGGAGTGCGCCACATTGGCTGGCTCGGCCAGGGGATAGTGGGGGATGATACGGATGGCCATGTGGACGACATCGCCCGCTTTGTCAGCCCCACAACCGTGGTATGTGCGGTCGAAGACGACCCAGCCGATGTGAACTACAAACCGCTCCAGGACAACCTGCACCGGCTGCGGTCCATGCACGACCAGAGCGGACAACCGCTCCGCGTGATTCCGCTTCCCATGCCCGGTCCGGTGGAGTATGCCGCCGAGCGGCTACCGGCCAGCTATACCAACTTCTATATCGCCAATCGCACCGTCCTTGTGCCGACCTATGACCACCCCCAGGACCGGACCGCCCTGTCCATCCTCCAAAAGCTGTTTCCAGGGCGACGCATCAGGGGCATTCCCTGTCGCGCGCTTGTGGTCGGTCTGGGAGCCCTGCACTGCGTCACCATGCAGCAGCCGGTGTGTGACCGGATGTATCAACCAGCATGAATATGGACACCTCTCGCCCAAGCCCGGCTCAATCACGGGACAGCCGGCACCTCGACAGGACATCAAATGGCTACTGATCCCACGGCTGTCAGTCAAGAGAATCGCCGCGAAGTAGAGCGATTACGCGCGGAGCTGGCCGAGCATAATCATCGCTACTACGTCCTTGACGAGCCGCTCATCAGCGACGCTGCATACGACCAACTCTTTCGGCGTTTGGTTGACTTGGAAGCCGCCTATCCCGAGCTGCACGACCCGACCTCCCCCACCCAGAAGGTTGGCGCTCCACCTCTGGCGGCCTTCGCTCAGGTCCGTCACACCGTGCCGATGCTGTCGCTCGCCAACGTGGTCTCCCAGGCGGAGATGCAGGAGTTTCATCAGCGCGTCCAACGCGGGCTCGAAACAACCCAGGCCATTGAGTATGTGGCCGAGCCAAAAATTGATGGCGTCGCTGTCGAGTTGGTGTATGAAAACGGCAAACTAGCGGTCGGCTCGACACGCGGGGATGGGGTCACGGGTGAAGACGTGACAGCCAACCTCAAAACCGTGCGGTCCATCCCCCTAACCCTCCTCTCCCAGCCCACCCAGCCAGTCCCGCGGCGACTCGAAGTCCGTGGGGAAGTCTTTCTCCCCAAGACCGCCTTCCGCCGCCTCAACGACACGCGAGCGAAAGCCGGCGCGCCCCTTTTCGCCAACCCGCGGAACGCCACCGCCGGCTCGCTCAAGCAGCTCGACTCGTCCATCACCGCCGGACGACCACTCGATTTCTTTTGCTATGGGGTCGGACAGATTGAGGGCAGCACGTTTGCGTCCTATTGGGACCTGCGCCAAGCGCTGACCGGTTGGGGTCTCAAAGCGGTGCCGCTGGGTCGCGTGTGTCCGACCGTTGAGGCCGTCTTGGCCGTCTGCGACACGCTGGAGGCGCAACGCAACAGCCTGGATTACGACATTGACGGAGTGGTGGTGAAGGTGAATAGCTTTGCGGCGCAAACCCAACTCGGCCAGATTTCCCGCGCGCCCCGCTGGGCCACGGCGTATAAATTTGCGGCCATCCAGGCAACGACCACCGTCCTGAATATCATTCCGCAAGTCGGTCGTATCGGCACGCTGACTCCGGTGGCCGAGCTGGAGCCGGTCCATATCGGCGGCGTGACCGTCAAAAGCGCCTCCCTGCACAATATGGATGAAATCCAACGCAAAGATATCCGTATTGGCGACACCGTTGTGGTCGAGCGCGCCGGCGATGTCATCCCGTATGTGGTGAAAACCATCCCGGAGAAGCGCATCGGCCAGGGACGGCGCTTTGCGATGCCGACCGTCTGCCCAAGGTGCGGCGCGCAGGTCACGCGCGAGGAAGGCGAGGCCGCGTATCGCTGCACTGGCCTGGCCTGTCCGGCCCAACTCAAGGAAGGCATCAAATTTTTTGCCGCCCGCGGGGCTATGGACATCGACGGGCTGGGGGAGAAAATCATCGACCAGTTGGTTGACACGAACCTCGTCCGAGACCCCGGCGACCTCTACCGGCTGACCGCTGAGCATTTGGCCGGCCTTGACCGGCTGGGGGAGAAATCCGCCCAGAATCTGACCGCCGCGCTTGAGCGCAGCAAGACCACCACCCTGCCCCGTTTTATCGCTGCGCTGGGGGTCCGCCACGTGGGCGAGGCCACGGCCCGGCAGTTAGCTGCGCATTTCGGGAGTTTGGACCGCATCATGCAGGCCGAGGAGGACGCCCTTCAGGACGTACCTGATATCGGGCCGGAGGTCTCCCGGAGTCTGGCCGCTTTTTTCGGACAGGAGCGGAATCGGGCGGTTGTCACAAAATTACTCAACGCCGGGGTGCACTTCCCGCAGCTTGAGCCCAAGCCGCCCGGCAGCCTGCACGGACAGACCTTCGTCCTGACCGGCAGCCTGGCCAGTCTGACCCGACCGCAGGCAAAACAGCGTCTCGAAGCCCTTGGCGCAAAGGTCACGTCCAGCGTCTCAAAAAAGACGACCTACGTCGTCGCCGGCACCGACTCTGGCGCAAAACACGCCAAGGCCGAAAAGCTGGGAGTCCCTATTTTGAGCGAAGAAGAATTGCTGGAGAAACTGTCCGGGCAGTAAGAAAGCGATGCCTCTGAAAAGGGAGTTGGAAGGAAATTTACATCGTGTCGCCCAGAAAAACCTCTTCCAGGAGTTCTTGATTACAAGAAACAGGGCTTCCATTTTGACAGACTCGGATGTCTTCTGGACGATATGAGCGCTTAAAGAATTTCGTGCTTTGGTTGTTTGAAAGGCCACAAAGCTGCCGGTGACAGGGATCACCAGTACTGCTTTCAGTTCTTTCAATCTCCGCACCCGAAGGCAATTCGACAGGAAGTTCCCAATACGTGATGGGTTCTCCGACCACACTTGGATAGTAGCGCTCTAGGTGCCGACATAATGGTGTTGAGCCTTCTCGTACACATTCGGTATCCACCAATGAGATTCCTGTTCCATCGCTAGAATTGGCAAAGCATAAGCTGCGGAATCGTTTAACATGTTTATCGTATTCTCGTGGGTGGAGGAGTCGGATAAGTCCCATATGCACCATCTACCTAACTTCTGAGCGAGGCGGCTCACCTCTTCTACCACATTGGCAATTGAGACATCTGAGGTATTCTTAATTTCCTGGAATTCACGCCCCTCCCCTTCTTCTACGCTGAGGTCAAGCTTTCCGTCTGGGGAAATATAAATTTCCACACATCTCTCATCAGCATAGAAAACCAAACTCAGCGATCCATCTGCGCCTGGAAATGCGTCTGCCTTGAGCCGAAGATAAGCAACCTGTTGGTAAATTTCTTGCGCTCTACGAAGCGTGTACGGTTGAGGTGAAACCCCTTCTCCAAATCGCCAGCCATCCGGCAAGTTCGCCAACTCTTGGAGTTTAGTCAGTAGCGGATCTTGGGAAAGGTCGGGATTAAGATAGAGAGACCAGGAGGGTCCGATATATTTCATGACCGCCCTTCAGGTTGTCGTTGAGAGGGCTTTATCCACAATATCTGTGGTCATGACAGTCTGCCCACTTACCTTTTCAAAATGAGCGATGATTTGGGAAAGTTGGTGCACTAAGGATTTTGTCGTTGTATAGGACATATTCAGGATGGCAGTTGGAGAGCTATTACATTTCAACACTACTGCAATATCGGAATTACTAAAAACATTCGTAAATCCGTTTGCGTATATACGCGGTACGTCCTGAGAAGTAAGCGCTGATTTTATTTCCTCTTCGATTGTGCCCTGCGCCCGCCGTAACTCTTCCATAAATCCCTCCATGCAGCGTGGATACGCGGTATGGAGAATTGTAGCATCTGTCAAGACGTACTCAAGACGCGCCCAAGACTGCCACCCTAGTAGTTTGTAGCGGCCTGGGTGGCCGACTTTTGAGTTTCTCATTCTTCACGGGGTACATATCCTCATACCGGTGACACTTATCAAACTGGTCCTTTGTCCATTGCGGCCGTAATGGAAGCCCTTATCCTCTGTCCCGTAAATCGTGGCGCATACGGATGGCCGCCTCACGACCCTGATAATAGCCCGGCAGGCGCGCCACCTGACGGTATCCGAGCCGGCGGTAGAACACTTGGGCGCTGGGATTATTCGCGCGGACCTCTAAGTTGACGACCGGAATGCCGCCGGCGCGCGCGACCTCCTCCTGCCACTCAACCAAACACCGGCCTATCCCCAACCGGCGGACAGGCGGCTGGACCGCAAGCAGATTCAGATGGGCCCGTTCCGCGTCAAACTGCATAATGGCAAAGCCGACCAGGCGTCCCTCATGCCAAGCGCCAAGCACATTGCTGTCCCGCCCGCGAATATGCGCGGCCACCCGCCGGGCGGTCCACGTCCACGGCAAGCCGTGCTCAACCAGGTCGCGTGACATGCGAGCGATATGGGGCGCGTCCCGTTGCCGCACGAGTTTCAGTTCGGTGTGGTCTGATTGGGGGGGAATCGCCATGCGCGTATTTATTGATGGGTTCTGTGAGGGGCTTTAGCGTGTGGGACGGTTTTTTGGCGGAGAAGAGCACGGGGGAAGGAAGGCCAGATTATCGCCATGAAACAAGGCGCGGTTTGGCCAGTTGGCAGTACCCATGCAGCATTCCTAACCCAATACGGCCAAGAGGGACAAGCGGCCCGTGACGGTGGTCAGCCCCGTTCTTTACGGGTTGGAAGCCGGCTCGCCTAATTGAAGCCCGTCCCGCTAGGTGGTATGACACGGACGACCCGTTACAGAAAGCGAGCCATATGGAGACGCAAGCAAGCCCACCAGCCCTGACGGGCGCGGAAGTTGCCATTCAGACCGCGGCCGCTGCCGGTATTGATGTGTGTTTTGCCAATCCGGGCACGACCGAATTATACCTGGTGCAAGCCCTCGACCGCTGTCCGGGCATCAAGCCGGTGCTGGCGGTTTTTGAGGGGGTGTGTACGGGCGCGGCTGACGGCTATGCCAGAGTCACCGGCCGGCCGGCCTTGGCCCTGCTCCATCTGGGGCCAGGGCTGGCCAACGGGCAGGCCAATCTGCATAACGCCCGCAAAGCCCACTCCCCCGTGGTGTCCATTGTGGGCGAACACGCGACCTGGCATATTGCCGCCAACGCGCCGCTGACCGCTGATATTGAAACCCTGGCCCGGCCCATGTCTCAATTCGTCCTGACCGCAACCAGCCCGGACGCGGTTGGGCACGACATGGCCGCGGTCATTGCCCAGGCGGCCCAGTTGCCAACCGGCCCGACCACCCTGATCCTGCCGGGCGATATCCAGTGGGCCAGCGTCAACACCCCTCCCGTCCAACCAAAAATTGCCGCGCCGACGCCACCCCAGGTGGACGAGACCGAACGCGCGGCCCGAGCGCTCCGGGCGGGCCACACGGCCCTGGTGCTCAGCGGGAGCGCCTTACGGACCGCCGGGCTGCAAGCCGCCGACCGGATCGAGCGGGCGACCGGCTGCCGGGTGCTGACGCCAACCTTTCCGCCCATTCAGGACCGCGGCCTCGGTTTGATCTCCCCGGACAAAATCCCTTACGCGCCAGAACCGGCCAGCCAGCTCTTGGAGCCGTATAAAAATATCATCCTGGCCGGCGCGCACGAACCCGTGACGTTTTTCGGCTATCCGAATACCCGCAGCAGTTTGTGTGCAGAAGACGCGCAGCTTATTCAGTTATGCCGCGAGACGATTGACCCGGCGACCGCGCTGGCCGCGCTGGCCGATGCGCTGGACGCGCCGGCCGTGCGTACCGCGCCGGCCCTGCCCCGCCCGGAGGTGCCGAGCGGCCCCCTCACCCCGGCCAATATGTGCAGGGCCCTGGCCGCGGCCCAACCCGAGGGCGCGATTGTCATGGATGAGGGCGCAACCGCGGGGTTCGCCTACCACGGCATGGCCGGTGGCGCACCGCCATTTACGTATATGGCGCTGACGGGCGGCTCTATCGGCCAAGGACTGCCGTGTGCGGTCGGGGCCGCGGCCGCGGCCCCAGACCGTCCGACCGTCTGCCTCGAAGGGGACGGCTCTGCGCTGTACACCATTCAGTCCTTGTGGACGATGGCCCGCGAGCAACAGCATCTGACCAGCATTATCTGTAAGAACAAAGCCTATTCCATTCTGCGCTGGGAGTTGGAGCGGGCCAAAATGACCCCAGGGGCGGCCAGCCTGTCGCTGACCGCGCTCGATGCTCCCGAGTTTGACTTTGTGAAATTGGCCGAGGGCTTTGGGGTGGAAGGCCGGGCGGTCCATACCACACAGGAACTCAACGACGCGCTCCACTTCGCCTTTACCCACCAGGGGCCGCTGCTCATTGAGGCGAATCTCGAATAGGGGCGGTCCGCTCTCCGCCGAGCGATCATGCAAATCCCGTCTGGCCTCTACCAGCCCTCCCTGACCCTGCTGACCGACCTCTATCAGCTCACCATGGCCTATGGCTATTGGAAGTCGGGAATCGCCGACCGGGAAGCCGTCTTCAATCTCTTCTTCCGCCACAATCCTTTTGGCGGCAGCTTCAGCATCGCCTGTGGCCTGGAATACGTGGTGGATTTCCTGCGTCATTTTCGCTTCGACGCCGACGATACGGCCTTTCTGGCCGAGGTGGGCGGCGTTGACGGCCACCCCCTGTTCGACCGGGCGTTTCTTGACGCCTTGCAGTCCATGACCTTCAGTTGCCAAGTGGACGCCATCCCGGAAGGCACGCTGGTTTTTCCGCCCGAGCCGCTGGTCCGCGTCCAAGGACCGCTGATGCAGTGTCAGCTTATTGAAACGGCGCTGCTCAATCTGATCAATTTCCAAACGCTGGTCGCAACCAAAGCCGCTCGCATCTGCCTGGCGACCGGCGGAGAACCCGTCCTGGAGTTCGGCCTGCGCCGCGCCCAAGGGATTGACGGGGCCCTGGCCGCCAGTCGGGCCGCGTATATTGGCGGCTGCGAGGCCACTTCGAGTGTGCTGGCCGGCAAGCTGTTCGGGATTCCGGTCAGAGGCACCCACGCCCATAGTTGGGTCATGGTCTTTGATGACGACCTGGAAGCGTTTCAGACCTATGCCGAGGCCATGCCCAATAACTGCATCTTTCTGGTAGACACCTATAATACCCTGGAAGGAGTGCGAAAGGCCGCCCAGGTGGGACAATGGCTGCGGGCGCGCGGCCATGAAATGGTTGGTATCCGTCTCGATTCAGGCAACTTGGCCCAGCTCAGTATCGCCGCCCGGCGCATCCTGGACGCCGCCGGCTTCCCCGACGCGCGTATTGTCGGCAGCAGCGACCTGGACGAATACCTGATCCCTCAGCTCAAGGCGCAGGGCAGCACGATTGACGTCTGGGGGGTGGGAACAAAACTCGTGACCGCCTACGATCAGCCCGCCCTGGGCGGGGTGTATAAACTGACCGCGGTCCGCGCTCCCGATGGCTTGTGGCAGGACCGCATCAAGCTGTCGGAAGAGACGGTCAAAGTCACCAATCCAGATATTCCCCAGGTACGGCGTTACCACACGCCACAAGCGTTTGTGTGCGACGTGATGTATGGCAAAGAGGCCGACCTCACAGACGGCTGCACTATGGTTGATGTGAGCGCCCCGGCGACCCGCCGCCGGATTCCGGGAGACACGGCTTTTTCTGACTTATTGGCGCCGGTGTTCCGTCAGGGCAGAGCCGTCTACGAAAGCCCGCCCCTGACCCACATCCGCCGGCGGACCCAGGAGCAGCTCGCCAAGCTGCCGGGGGATATCACCCGCCTGCACCAGCCAGGTCAGTATCCGGTCGGACTGGAAGAAAGCCTGTACGAACGTAAGACCCAGCTCATCCGTCAGGCCGAATAGACCGCCGCCGTGACCCGAGCCTGGTAATTTGCGGCCCCCCGTGTCATGTTCTCTGGCAGACAGGAGGGAAGGATGGAGCTGCAAGATATCTTGTATGAAAAGCGGGGCTCCGCGGCCTGGATTACGCTCAATCGGCCAACCGTGCTGAATGCGCTCTCGCCCGCGCTGGTCCGCAGCCTCGGGCGGGCCTGTACCGACGCGCAAGCGGACCCCCAGGTGCGGGCCGTTGTCTTCACTGGGGCGGGCCGGGGGTTTTGCGCCGGGGCTGACATCAGCGTTATGGAGCACACACGTTTAGAGGACTTCCGCACGTTTCTGCATGAGTTAGCTACGACGTGGTCGTTGGTCCGTACCCTGCCCAAGCCAACCATTGCGGCCATCAATGGCGTGGTCGTTGGCGCCGGCTTCGAGTTGACCTTGGTATGCGATTTTCGCATTGCCGCACGTACCGCCCGACTCGGTTCGGCCGAGGTCAATATCAACCAACCCATGACCAACGGGGCGACCGCTATTCTGCCCCGCCTCGTTGGGGAGACCAAGGCCAAAGAACTCGGGATGACGGGAGATATTATCGAGGCGGCCGAAGCCGAACGGATTGGGTTGCTCAACGCCTGTGTGCAACCGGATGCGCTCTTCGAGCGTGTCCAGACTCTGGTCGATACCCTTGTCAGCCGTGGACCGATTGCCCTCTCCCAGGTCAAACACTGCTTTGCCCGCAACCGGGACGTTGACATGGCCACCGCGGTTCTGGTCGAAAATGAAGCGGCAACCGCGTGTTTTGTCTCGGACGATCAACAAGAAGGCTTGCGCGCCTTTCGTGAAAAACGCGCCCCGCGCTGGTCAGGGGCATAAGGGCCGAGCGGACCGCCACAGGAGGCCAAGATGAAAATTCGCAACACCTCACATATTGCCATCGGCGTCAGCAATATGGAGCAATCGCTCAGATTTTATCGTGACCTGTTAGGACTGCGGGTCACGTTGGACGACCCGCAGGAGAATCCGGGCGGGGCGCTGGCCCGCCCGCGCCACGGAGTGTATCTGCGCTGGGACGACGGCCCGGACGCGACTTTTCTCGTGTTATCGGAGAACCAGCCGGTTTCCGGCGGGGCACTCAGTCTCAATCAGGTTGGTATTCACCATTTTGCGTTTTGGGTGGACGACCTCGAAGACACCTTTGCAAAAGTCCAGGCCGCGGGGGTGCCCATCGTTATGCCGCCCACGCCCTTTGATAGCGTGGCCTATGGCGAAGAGCCGGGCGGACAGGTGCTGACCACCTTATTCAAAGACCCTGACGGCATTGTGGTGCAACTCGACCAGCGGGTGGCGTGAAGGAGGGGGCTAATGGCACTCGGACAGAATAAGGTCGAATACGAGGTCATCCAAGGCTGGGAACGCCTGCCCGAAGGCTGGTCGTTTGTTGAGGTGGCCGGGGTCGCAACCGACTCGCAGGACCGGGTGTATGCCTTTAACCGGGGCGAGCATCCCATGATCGTGTTTGACCGGGACGGGACATTTCTGGACGCCTGGGGAGAAGATATCTTTACCAACGCCCACGGCATTTTTATTGGTCCTGATGACACGCTCTATTGTGCCGATAACTTCGACCATACGGTCCGTCTCTTTAGGCCGGACGGCACCCTCATCAAGACGCTGGGCGAGAAAGGCGTGCCCGCCCAGACCGGCTTTCAAGCCTGGACCACGCCGGTTCAACACTCCGCCGGGCCATTCAATATGGTCACCAATGTGGCCCTCTCACCCCAGGGCGATATGTATATCGCCGATGGCTATGGCAACGCCCGGGTGCATAAATTCTCAGCCGGGGGGGAACTCCAGTTCTCTTGGGGGGAGCCCGGCAGCGGCCCCGGACAGTTCAAAATCCCCCACGCGATTGCTGTTGACCGGCGCGGACGGGTGTATGTCGCCGACCGGGAGAACTCGCGGATTCAGATTTTTACCGCTGACGGCGACTATATCACCGCGTGGACGCATGTGAATCGGCCAGACGATCTGTATATCGACCAGGACGAAAATCTCTTTGTCGCCGAGTTGGGTTTCAAGGTCGCACCCATGCCGAATAATCTGGGCGCCGCGGTCCCGCCGCACGAACCACCCGCATGCGTCACGGTGCTCAGCCTGGACGGAGAGGTGCAGCAGCGCTTTGGCGAGCATGGCCTGGAGCCGGGCAATTTCTATGCCCCACACGGCATCTGGGCCGATTCGCGTGGCGACCTCTACGTCAGCGAAGTGAATTATAGCGCCGGCGGGAGACAAGGCTTGATCCCCCTTGACGGCCATGTGCTGCAAAAATTTGTGCGCCTCCAGAAATGAGCACCCCCCGGAGAGAGCGACCCGGAATATAAAGAAATAGTACGTGTGGCCGTCCGGGATGATTATCAGGACTCAGCCCGCGCGCTCCTCACAACAGCCAACGCAGAGCAACGCTGAGGAGCGGATTCTTTCACTCCAAGCGCTGCGCAATCGCGGCATAGCTGTCCAGGAAGGGCAGAATCACGTCGCGGCCTTCGGTGGGAATACGCACCGCGGTTCTGACAGCGCCCATATCCCGGTAGCGCTCCAGGCGTTGCTCGTCTGGGGTGTCGATACAGAAGAACGAGATGGGAATGGAGCCTGGGGCGCGGCCAGCTTTTTCCGCCCGGTCGTTCAGGTCGGCCAGGGCGGTCGGCCAGTCGTCAATCAGAGTCTCGATGGGCAACCACCCGTCGCAGTGATCGACCACACGCTACCGACCCAGCTTGGAGCTCATGCTGCCCAGGATAATGGGTGGGTGCGGGACGGTCAGCGGCTTGGGATAGGACCAGACTCGGTCGAAGTTCACGAACTCGCCGTGATAGGAGGCTTCGTCCTGAGTCCACAGGGCTTTCATGGCTTCAATATGCTCTTTGAAGACCTGCCAGCGCCGGTTGGGCGGGGTGCCGTGGTTCTGCATTTCTTCCCGAATCCAGCCGGCCCCCACCCCGAACAGGAAGCGTCCGTTAGAGATGCGGTCCAGGGTTGCGACCTGCTTGGCCTGGTACAAAGGCTCGTGCTCGATAATCAGCGAGACGCCGGTGCCCAGCAGGATTTTCTCAGTCACAGCCGCGGCCGCGGCCAGACTCGAGAACGGGTCGGACATGTGGATGTATTCCTTGGGCAGCGGGCCGCCGGCCGGCCAGGGGGTTTCCCGGCTGGCTGGAATATGGGTGTGTTCGGGCACCCACAAGGACTCAAAGCCGCGCTCCTCGCAGGCAACGGCCAACTCTGCCGCCGGCATGGTGTATTCGGTGTTGAAACTGAAGATGCCAAGTTTCATGCGCCGGCTCCTTCTCAGTTACAGGGGCTCAAACGAATTTGAGGTCCCGGTCCAGGGCGGTCGTGGAGCGATAATAACACGTCCGCCGGGCCTGACCGGTCGCGTCCTTGGTATGACACACGCCGCCCTTGCGGGGGATGACGCGGTACAGCACGGAGTTCTGTTCACAGTTGACGCGGACATCTACCAGATCGAGCACATCACCCGAGGTCGCGCCCTTGCGCCATAACTCGTTGCGCGAGGTGGACCACAGCACGGCTTGTTTGGTTTTGAAGGTCTCCTGGAGGGCGAGGGCATTCGCATAGCCAATAAACAGGACCGTGCCGTTCTCGGCGTGTTGCAGGACGACTGGAATCACATCTTGGTCAGTGGCTGCGACCTTGCGCAACTTCTTAAAATCGAGCGTGAGTGTCCGCCCTTCTTCAAGGATGTTCATATGGATCCCTCTTCCTAGTAACCTGCGTCTTCGTAGGGTCCCAGGCCGCGTTTATAGATCAGGAGCTTGCGCTCAAACGCGCAGACTTCCTGTCCGTCCTGATTGACGGCGCGAGTGCGGACGTGCAGCACGGCCTGAGCCGGGCGGGAGCGCGACTCGCGTTTGCCGAGCAGTTCGGACTCGGCATAGAGCGTATCGCCGGCTTTGACCGGGGTCGGCAGTGTAACGTCGGTCCAGCCGAGATTAGCCACGACCTTATTAAAGGTTTTCGTTGTCATGGCGGTCACGGCGCTCAGCACCAGGGTTTCGCTGATAACGGTTTCGTCCCCATAGACCTGGTGGTTATACTCCGCGTCAGCGATACGGGCGGAGAGGTCGGCGGACCGAAAGGTGTGTTGCCGATTTTCTTCAGCCGTGAAGGTTCGGCCCGGTCGATGTTCAAAGACCTGGCCGACTGCAAAGTCTTCAAACTCAATGCCCGCGACCTCCATGAACACGTGGTCTTCAAGTTTTCGGTGCGAATGAAACTGGCTCATGACGGTTTCCCTTCAGGCTAGTAATTGACATCTGCGAAAGGCACAGCATCACGTTTATACACCAGCAGGTCATAGCCCATCACGCAGACGAGCTTGCCATCCTGATTCACCCCTCGGGTTTCCACCGTCAGTTTGCCGCACGCGGTATCACCCGCCACGTCCTCCTTGCCACGAATCTCGGTCTCGGCGTAGAGCGTGTCGCCACCAAAGACGGGGGCCGTCATAGTGAGCGTGGACCAGCCGAGGAGGCGCGTTTTCTTGAAAAACGTTTTCCAGGTCAGACCAATCAAGCGTTGCAGGGTCAGCGTGCTGACGACGAGCGGCTTTTTCCACTCGGTCTTGGAGGCGTAATGCGCATCAAAATGGATCATGGCTTGGTTGAGCGTATCAAACGATTCTTCGATATTGTCCTGTTGGGTCAGCGTCAAACCGGGCCGATGTTTGAAAATCTGCCCGACCTGGAAATCCTCAAAGTCGAGTCCGTAGCGCTCTCGAAACCGCTGCTCTCCAACCTGTATATGCGACGCATAGGCGAATTCAGCCATACTCATACACTCCAATGTTCACGCTTCTGACAGGCCGGTCAGCCTACCAGGAATCGTGTTGTTGGGGTAGGGTCTGGCCGTGAGCCGCTTCCGGTCTGTCGCAGTGTCGGTCACGGAGGGCGGACCCAGCAGGAGGCAGGGGATGAGGCCAAGTGCATCCAGCCGACGGAGCTAGGTACTGCTCCGTGCAGCATCGACGCTCCACATCCCGGGGCCATGCGCAGAGATAAACAAAAAGGCGAAACAGTAGACAACGGCCAGCTCGCCCTGATTCTGGATCGGGAGGAGCGCATTCATACCGTGGGCCATCCAATAGGCGGCAGCCATCAATCCGCTACAGATAAAGGCGGCCCAACTGGTCATCAGCCCGATCATGATCAGGACTCCGCCAACCAGCTCAAGGCCCCCTGCCACATAAATGACAAAGGCCGGGGCTTCCGGCGCCGGCAGGGGGACGCCCAATAGCTTTTGGGTCCCGTGGAAAAGGAAGGTGAATCCCAAGACAATCCGCATCAGCGCGTAGGTCTGTCCCCCATACGTCCCCATAAACGCAGCCATAGCTTCCCTCCTTTGGTCCAGAATACCCCCGTCATAGCAATGTTGGAGGCAAAACTTCAAGCGAACTTTTGGGGCATGGGCACGTACACCGCCCGAAACGTGGGCTGCTCAATACTTGGCCATCACCTTTTCGGCAAAGTCGGTCATCTGCCGGATCGGGTCGTCGTCCATGACCTGGAAGGCAAAATGCGACAGGCCGGCAGCTTCGAGGGCGTGGATACGCGCAATAATCTCGTCCGGCTGGCCGATGAGAGCTACCACATCGGCCAGTTCCGGCACGATAAATTCCGCCTCGTCCTCACGCGGATAAATAATATGCCCCTCGTGCAGCGTGAGATGGCGCGTTTCTGGGGGGAGTTCCGCCACATATTTTTTGTAGCGCTCCACCCATGCTGCCACTGCCGGAATCGGGGGCAGCAGGGCGCTGCCCCATTCGACCTGGACGTGCAGGAAATTCATAATGAACGGCGCAACGAGACTCATGATACGCGGTGTTGCGGTGGTCTCACCGGGCGAGAGCACCGCCGTCGGAAAGAAACCTTTTGAGGGGACGTCGCCCGGTGATTTACCGCGCTTGTGGGCCGCCGCGTCAATGAGAGCCCGGGCCGCCCGCAGCCCGTCCGGGTCTATACCCCAAGTGATATGCCCGTCCGATTCCGCCCCACAGTAGGCCAGGGTCTTGGGACCCAGGGCAGAGATACTGACCGTTACGGGGTCTTTGAGGTTAATATAACTGCGGTGCGGATGCAGAAAACGGACGGCATGCGCCTCGCCCTCTTCCTGGAGTGTTCCCGTCTCACCGGCCAGCAGGGTCTGGATCAAGCGCACTTCCTTTTTCATCCGGGTGAGGCTGATGGGTCGCAAGCCCATCGTCAGACGGGCGGTGTTGCCGGTGCCGACGCCTAATTCCACCCGGCCGGGGGCGATTTGATTGATAGTCGCGATCGAATGGGCAATGGTTGGGGCCAGGCGCGTCGTTGGCACAGCCACGCCGGTACCGAGTCGAATCGTGGAGGTCGTATGCGCGGCCAGGGCCATAGTCGCATAGACATCTGAATAGATCATCTGCGAATCGTAAAACCAGGCTTGGCGATAGCCCAGCCGCTCGGCCAATGCGACCAGCTCAAAATCGCCAACCCGTGAAGGAAAGGTCACGCCAAAATCCATCGGTCTCTCCCGTGCGAGTAGAATGCCATAGGCATATCGGGAAAGCGGGCAGCGGTCCAGCCGTTATGGGTTACTCAGCCATCGTGACGTGAATATGACGGTTCTTTCTGCTAGGGTGAGCAAATACTTCTACGACGACAGACTTTGTTGAGATAGGAGCAGATGGCCAGCCTCATCGTGACACCTTCTCGTTTAGAGAGCGATGAAAGCCAATATATTTACTGACGAAGAGTAACTGATTACAAGAGCGGTGGCTGTCTTGATACAGGAACTCGGGCCAGTCGAAGCGAGCCGTTTTTTAACCTTACCGAGGAAGAAACGCCTGGAATCGGTCAAACGTCATCGTCGATGGCAAGCGTCGCTACGACAAGAAGAGTTCTTCGACCAGGTATTCGGCAGACGTTCGAGAGGAGTTGTCGAACGGTAGGTGAACGATGACCGACTTAACAGTTGAGCGTCTCAGAGCCGCAGCCAGGGCGTTTGCGGAGGTCGAGTCTGGCCACGATGAACCAGCCCTCTATGGAGTGACGGATGACAAAGCTGTTGGAACCTACTTCGAGCAGAAGTTCCAAGCCTATCTTCATACCAAGTACGACTACGAGGAGGGCTCGTCGGCCAAGGGCATTGATTTCCCCGGCCTTGGGGTGGATATGAAGGTCACGAGCATCAGGCAGCCGCAGTCTTCTTGTCCTTACAAATCAGCAAGACAGAAAATATATGGACTCGGCTATTCGTTACTGGTTTTCGTCTACCAGAAGACCGATAATACCACCACCGCAACTGGACGCCTCAACATCCAACACGTGGTCTTCGTGGAAGCGAGCCGCACTGCTGATTTTCAGATGACTACGGGGCTCATTGGAATACTCAGGAACGAAGGGAATAAGGACGACCTCATTGCCTTCATGAGCGATAAGATGCTTCCGGTAGACGAGATTGAGGCATCCAATATCGCTGACGAATTATTGGAACGGCCTCCCGAGACCGGATTCCTCACGATTTCCAACGCGCTTCAATGGCGGCTACAATATCAGCGCGTTATAGACAGAGCTGGCTCAGTCTTAGGGATCATCCGCGTCAAATGAATCCTCAAGCTTCCAGACAGACGGTGGAGTTTGGCGATTTCCAAACTCCCCCGCACCTAGCCAAATCGGTATGCCGCCTCCTGCTCCGCACTGGTTTTGAGCCTTCCTCCATAATTGAACCTACGTGCGGCCAAGGCACCTTTCTCGCTGCGGCCCTTGAGACGTTTCCGGACGCCAGAGTACGAGGCTACGAATATAATCCAGTCTATGCTGAAGCGGCCCATCGAACCGTGGCTCGGTTTTCTCGGGCGACGGTACAAAAGGGAGACTTCTTTCAGATGAACTGGGACGCTGAACTCTCGCCGCTTTTAGAACCGCTACTCGTCCTTGGCAACCCACCGTGGGTGACCAACGCCGCAGTTGGCTCCTTGGGTGGCAGCAATCTCCCGGAAAAGTCAAATGTCGATAGCTTGCGCGGCATTGACGCCCTGACGGGACGTGCAAATTTCGACATCTCGGAATGGATGTTGCGAGAAAACCTCCGCTGGCTCAGGGGACGGCGTGGAGCAATCGCCGTGTTGTGCAAGACGAGCGTCGCCCGGAAGGTTCTCCTCTATGCCTGGTCTGCGTCTCTCCCTATCGAGTCCGCAACGCTCTATCGACTTGACGCGCGACGAGCGTTCGGCGTTTCGGTAGACGCCTGCCTGTTGTACGTTTGCCTGGCACCAGGCACGCCAACCCGCGAGTGCGCCGTCTACGATACGCTGAACGCTCCAATCCCATCGTCAAGCTTCGGCATGAGAGGGAATCGCCTCGTGTCCGACTTGGAGACTTACGGGCGGCTGCACGCCCTCTCCTCGGACGGTCTGGCCGGGTGGCGTTCGGGTATCAAGCACGACTGTAGTCGGGTCTTTGAGTTCTCAGTCAAGAACGGAGAATTCGTGAATGGCCTTGGTGAAGTCGTCTCGCTGGAGGCCGATGTCGTCTTTCCTCTGTTAAAGAGTTCCGATGTCGCCAGTCGCCGTTCTCCCCGGAAATATCTCCTGCTTCCTCATCGGTCCATGGATGAATCGCCACACGAGCTTTGTAGTCGTGCACCCCGGGCGTGGCAATACTTAACCTCTCACGAACGGACACTTGAAGCGCGCGGCAGCTCTGTCTACAAGAAGAGGCCAAAGTTCTCGATCTTCGGCATCGGTCCATACTCCTTCGCTCCCTGGAAAGTCGCAATCTCGGGGCTCTACAAGAACCTGCGCTTCACAAAGATCGGACCCCTTCATGGACAGCCCATACTGCTTGACGACACCTGCTACTTCTTCCCCTGTGACAGTGAGGAAGAATGCTTGGCCCTGTACCAGCTCGTCTCGTCCCGCTGGCACTCGAGTTCTGGTCATCCCTCGTATTCTGGGACTCCAAACGCCCGATTACGGCCAAACTGCTGAATCTACTGGACCTCGCCAGTCTGACAAAGAAGATGGGAGCCTGGACGCCGACTACGCGGCGTATCGCGGAACGACAACGGACTGCCTACTCGGTCGGTTCACACCAGCCTATGCTTTTTCGGGAATCATCTTCTCAGTACGGCGTGACGGGTGCGGCCCGTGAGCGAACGACAAGCAGCATGAAGTAGCAAGATATGTCTGCCCGGAGCAGTATTGACCAAGCAATCGCCCACCATATCAATGGGCAGTTGGATAGGGCCCTCGGGCTGTATATACAGGCCCTCCAAGAAGACCCGCAGACTCCGGGGGCCGCGGACCTCATCTCGGCCCTCCTCCGTACCTATCTCGAATTGGCCCTGACCTTGATGAAAATAGGCCGCAACACGGAAGCCATCCAGAGCTTTCAGCGTGTCCTGGCCATCCAGCCCGATGAGCCTGTGGCCCACGCCTATCTCAGTCGGCTCTTTATCTCAGGTGGGCATTTACCCCAGGCGACGCAGCACTTGCGCCACTATCTGCGCCTGGTGCCGGAGGATCATATCGGAGCCAGAATGCTGCTCGCCTACACGGGCGCAGAGGCCGTCCCGGAGCGACCCGCGCCGGCCTATCTGACGCGCCTGTATGATAAGTACGCCGCCTCCTACGACCAGAAACTGCTTGGCAGTCTGCACTACCAATGCCCACAGTTGATTCGCGCGGCATTGCAGCGACACCGCCAGCACAAGGGCGCTATTCTTGACCTGGGCTGCGGAACCGGCTTGTGCGGCCAGGCGGTCAGTTCGATGGCCACCCGCCTGGATGGTGTGGACCTGTCCCCGCAAATGCTCGCAAAAGCCCGCCAGCGCAATATCTATGATGCGCTGGCGGTTGACGACCTCTATCCCTTTCTGGAGAAAAAAGCGGGCTGTTATGACGTAATCGTTGCCGCGGGGGTGTTTGAGCATATCGGCGACCCGCGCCACGTTTTCCAGGCCGCGTTCGGTGCGCTCCGGGACTCCGGCTTGTTTGTTTTCACGGCTGAAGACAACCCGACCCAGGAGCTGAGCGTGAACAGCTCCGGCTATTATATGCACGGCCGGGTCTATCTGGCAGAGCGCGCGGCGCAGTGCGGATTTGTCGTCAGGGCTCTCGAATCGGTCACGCTGCGTCTTGACAATGACGCGCCGGTCCGGGGGCTGTGTGTTGTTCTCAGCAGGGACCCCAGAGCGGACGAGTAAAGCCAACGAGTAAGTCGCCCGTTTACTCCACCGTCTCGACTGGCTCAGCCGGCTCTTCGGCTTCGCTGTCCGCTGGGGCGTAGGAAAACGTCAGCTTGTCCGCGTCAAAGTCAATCTCGACCTCGCCCCCGGCTTGCAGTTGCCCGAACAGGATTTCATCCGCGAGCACCTGCTTGACCTCGGTCTGAATCAGGCGCGCCATCGGACGGGCGCCAAAGGTTTTATCATAGCCCTTTTCCGCCAGATAACGGCGCGCGGCCGGCGTCAGCGTAATGGAAACTTTCCGTTCGGTCAGCTGCTCGACCAACTCCTTCACAAACTTTTCAACCACCCGCTCAATGGCCTGCATGGGCAAGGCCCGAAAGTGGACGATTGCGTCCAGGCGGTTGCGAAACTCCGGGCTGAAGAGCTTCTCAATCGCCTGCTGATCTTTGCCCTCATTTGAGATATTGCCAAAGCCAATGGCATGGGCCGCCATCTCACGGGCGCCGGCATTGCTGGTCATAATAAGAATCACATGCCGAAAGTCGGCCTTTTTGCCGTTATTATCGGTCAGAGTGGCGTGGTCCATGACCTGTAATAAGATATTAAACAGGTCGGGATGGGCCTTTTCGATCTCGTCCAGCAAGAGGACTGCGTGTGGATTGCGCGTCACCGCGTCGGTCAGCAACCCGCCTTGGTCAAAGCCGACATAGCCCGGGGGCGCGCCAATCAGGCGCGAGACCGTATGCTTCTCCATATACTCGCTCATGTCAAAGCGCAGAAATTGAAGACCCAGGGTTTCGGCCAGTTGCTTGGCGACCTCGGTTTTGCCCACGCCGGTCGGTCCCGAGAACAGAAACGAGCCCACCGGCTTTTCGGGCTGGCCCAGGCCGGCGCGTGCCAGCCGAATAGCCCGGACCAGGGTTTCAATCGCCGTATCCTGGCCAAAGACCACGCCCTTGAGGTCGGCATCCAAGTTTTGTAAGCGCTCCTTGTCCGAAGCGGACACACTGCGGGGCGGGATACGAGCAATCTTGGCGACAATGGACTCGATGTCGGTCTCCTGAATGATCTTTTTGCCATCTTCCTCTGGAGCGGGACGAATCTGAAAAGACGCCCCCACCTCGTCGATCACATCAATCGCTTTGTCCGGCAGAAACCGATCATTGATATATTTTGCCGACAGCTCGGCCGCGGCCTTGAGAGCGTCGGGCGTGTATTCGACCCCGTGGTGTTCTTCGTAGTGGGGCTTGAGGCCGTGCAGGATTTCCACCGCGTCCTCAATGCTCGGCTCGTGGACTTCAATTTTTTGAAAGCGTCGGGCCAGGGCACGGTCCCGCTCAAAATAGCTCCGGTACTCGTGATAGGTGGTCGCGCCGATACAGCGCAGCTTGCCCGAGGCTAACGCCGGCTTGAGGATATTCGAGGCGTCCATGGACCCCCCGCTGGTGGCCCCGGCTCCGACTATGGTGTGGATTTCATCGATAAACAGGATGGCTCCCGGTTGTTTATCGAGCGCTTTCAGCACGGCTTTGAGCCGTTCTTCAAACTGGCCTCGGAATTTTGTGCCGGCCAGGACGGAGCCCATATCAAGCGAGTAGATGCGGGCCTCTTTTAAGACCTCGGGCACATCGTCCTCGGCAATTTTGAGCGCCAGACCATCGGCAATTGCGGTCTTGCCCACTCCCGAATCGCCCACATAGATCGGGTTGTTCTTGCGGCGGCGGCACAAGACATGAATGGTCCGCTCAATCTCGACCTCGCGCCCGATCAGCGGATCAATATCCCCGCTTTTGGCCTTTTGTACGAGATTGGTGGTAAACGCCTCAAGCGGGTCTTTGGCCGGCCGTGGCTCGCCGTCTTCGTCAGCACGCTCCGGCCTCGCACCGGGCCCGGCTTCTTCGTCGGACGGCAGCTTGGAAATCCCGTGCGAGATATAATTCAGGACATCCAGCCGGGTCACGCCGTGCTTCTCCAGGAGATAGACCGCGTGACTGTTGTCCTCACGAAACAGGGCGACAAAGAAATTGCGCGTCTCAATGACTTCTTTGCCGGCGGACTGCACATGGGCCGCGGCGCGCTGCAAGACCCGATGAAAGGCCAGGGTCTGTTGGGGGTCAACCTCACCGGCCTCCTCCGGCAGCGACTCCAGATTCTCTTTGAGAAACTCCTCAAGGTCGGCTTGGATCTCTTTAACGTCTCCGCCGCACTGCTGCACAATCTCGGCCACCGTCTCATCGAACAAGAGGGCGTGCAGCACATGTTCCAGACACAAGAACTCGTGCCGCCGTCGCCGGGCCTCGTTAATCGCCAGACTCACCGTTACTTCCAGCTCCCGACTAATTCGCATGGTAAGGACTCCCGACCGCTCGCTAGGCTTCTTCCAGACTGCACTTTAAGGGAAATTCATGTTTCTTGGCTAAACTGTCAACGCGGGAGACTTTCGCCTCCGCCACCTCATACGTATAGACGCCGGCCACGCCAGTGCCCTGACGATGGACGTGCAGCATGATCTGGGTGGCCTTGGTCGCGTCGTGACGAAAGACGGACTGGAGGACGTAGACCACAAACTCCATGGTCGTGTAGTCATCGTTATGCAACAGGACCTTGTAGAGGGGTGGCTTCTTCAGCTTTTTTTCTGTTTCGGTCACGACGCCGTGGTCGAGGTCCGTGTCACGGTCATTCTGGTTTCTCATAACGCCCTCGCACTCTTCCTCGTTCTGCATATCGCGCCGCGGAGGCGGACATCTGGGCCTGCGTCCCGTCTGATTGTCACCAGCATCATTACCATACGATATAAGGGGACGGCTATAGGATTTCAATGCGCCTTGGACTAGACTGAAGCCCGCGCCCGACCCGAGGAGGAAGAAGCATCATGCCACACCCGTCGTCACACCGGCTGCCAGAAACCGCGACCCCCGAACGGTACAAGATTCGCCTGACCCCCGACCTGACCCACTGCACTTTTACGGGTGAGGCAACGATCACCATCACCGTTCATGAGACCACCCCCGTCCTCATCCTGAACGCCTGCGAGCTGATACTGCAACAGGTGACGCTTACCAATGAAACGGGCACCAGCCAACCCGGCAGCGCGACCCTTGACACCCCAAACGAGCGGGCGGTCCTCACCTTCCCGCAGGCGCTCAGCCCCGGTCACTATGCCTTACGGATTGCTTTTACAGGGGTACTCAACGACAAGTTACGGGGATTTTATCGCAGCACGTATAAGGACACCGAAGGTCAGGACGTCGTCTTGGCCACCACGCAGTTTGAGTCAACCGACGCCCGACGGGCCTTTCCATGTTGGGACGAGCCGGCGGCCAAAGCCGTCTTTCAGGTGACGCTGGTGATTGACGCGGGGCTGACCGCCCTCTCCAACACCGCCGTTGTCAGCGCAGAGCCGCTCCCCGGAACGGGCAAGAAGGCGGTCGTGTTTGCCGACACGATCAAGATGTCAACCTATCTGGTCGCCTTCATCGTTGGGGAATTTGAGGCCAGCACAGCCGTGCATATTGGGGGGACACCCCTCCGCGTCTGGGCCGTACCGGGCAAGCAGCATCTCACCGCGTTCGGGCGAGCCATCGGGGCCGCGTCGCTGCAATTCTTCAGCGACTACTACGGCCGGCCCTATCCCGGCGACAAGCTCGACCTGATTGCCATACCAGATTTCGCCGCCGGGGCGATGGAAAACCTCGGCGCTATTACGTTTCGTGAAACGGCCCTGCTCATTGATGAACAGACGGCCACTCGGAGTGAGATGGAACGGGTCGCGGATGTCGTCTCACACGAGAACGCCCATATGTGGTTTGGCGACCTGGTCACTATGCGCTGGTGGAACGGCCTGTGGCTCAACGAGGCGTTTGCCACGTTTATGGAAATGATGGCCGTCGATGCCTGGAAGCCCGAATGGCAGCGCTGGACCAGCTTTGCCGTCTCGCGGGCCGCGGCGCTTCAGATTGACGGGCTGCGCAGCTCCCGCCCCATCGAGTTTCCGGTCGAACACCCGGACGAGGCGGCTGGGATGTTCGATATTCTGACCTATGAGAAAGGCGCCGCCGTCCTGCGCATGTTGGAGCAATACCTCGGCCCCCCGGCCTTTCAGAAAGGTATCCGCCATTATCTCGGGAAGCATGAGTACGATAACGCAGAAACAACCGACCTGTGGGACGCGCTGGAGGAAGCCACCCAACAGCCGGTCCGGGCCATGATGGAGAGCTGGGTCTTCCAGGCTGGCTATCCTTTGATTTCCGTTGCGCTGGACGGGGCTGAACTGGTGATTGCTCAACAGCCGTTTCACTATGTGCCAGCCGGTCCTGAGCCGAGCCAAAGGGACGGCAACCGCCAGGCTGAAAGCAAGCACTGGCAGACCCCGGTTTTTATCAAAACCACACAATCTGCGGCAACCGAGATCCAGACCGCCCTCCTGACCGCGGATGAACTGCGCCTGCCCCTGTCGGAGCAACCGGCCTGGGTCGTCGTCAACGCGGGGGGGCATGGTTTTTATCGGGTCCGGTACACGCCGGACCTGCTCGGTCGGCTCACTGCCGATATCCATACCCAGCTCTCGCCAATTGAGCGCTTCAACCTGCTGAATGACACCTGGGCAACCGCGCAGGCCGGCCTGACCCCGCTGTCCGCCTATCTCGACCTCCTGTCCGTATTCCGCGAAGAGTTAGACCACAATGTGTGGACCGCCATTCTCGGCTCGTGTCATTATCTCTACCGCCTGCTCGGCCCGGAACAACGGCCGGCCTTGCAACGTCAGGTCCGCGCGCTGCTTACCCCGCTGACCCAGCGGTTGAACTGGGCTCCGTCCACTGAGGAAGATGCTCTGATCGGCCAACTCAGAGGAGAACTCCTCGGAGCGCTAGGCACCCTGGGCGATGAGACGACCACCCAGACACAGGCGCGCAGTCTCTATACCCAGTATCAGGTTAATCGGAACGCGGTGGACCGTAACTTGGTTCCCGCCTTGGTGTCGATTCTTGCCTATACTGGCGACGCGGCGACCTATGAGGCATTTCTCCGCATTTCGCACAACGCGACAACGCCGCAAGAAGAACAACGCTATCAGTTCGCGTTGGCCAGCTTCCGTCAACCCGACCTTCTCACCCGGACCCTGGAGATGACGCTCAACGGTGAGGTCCGTACCCAGAATGCGCCCTATCTGATGCGCGCGCTGTTGATGAACACCGAGGGTCGCGATCTGGCCTGGCAGTTTCTCCAGGAACGCTGGGACGAGATGCTGGAGCAATTTCCAGACGTATCTATCGTGCGCATGTGCGAAGGAATCGTCGCCCTTGTCACACCCGAGCTTGAGGCCCAGGTCAACACCTTTTTTACCGACCACCCCGTCCCGAACGCCGGCAAGATGATGGAGCAGCATCTGGAAAAGCTGCGCGTTGCGGTTGCCTGCCAGCAACGCGAGGCCGAGAACCTGCGGGAGTATTTTGAGCGGGCGGGGTAGCGGGGCAGGCTCACCCCAGCCCTCTCCCCTGGAGGGAGAGGGCTGGGGTGAGGGGAAAAATGGCAGATGAGTGCGTTTGTTATCTGTATCAACAGTGAGAGTAACCCGGCCAGTCTGATCGTGGGAAAAGTCTACCGTACTCTGTCTGACACTATTTGTCTTTGTCGCGTGGAGTTATGCCGCCTGCCCGCACCGCTGCATCAAAAGCCGTTTGGTCGGCAAACTCTCCCAGCCGCACGCGCCGCATATGGGTTCTGCCGTCATCCAGTTCGACCACGCACTCCACGACCCCCAAGCCGGCTGAAGCTCTCTCACCCCGGCCCTCTCCCGCTGGGAGAGGGGGCAGGAGTGTGGCTTCGGTGGCCATCTGTTTGAGGTGGTCCCGGCGCTCGGTCAACCAAGCGTCGAACTCCTCCCGGCTGATGCTTGTTTCGTCCCAGAACGCAGCCTGCTCGTAGGGCAGTTCCCGGAAGCGGTGCAACAGAAAGTCGCGGTCCAGAAAGGCCAGCAGATTACCGGCCTTGGGGCCGGAGTCGCGGTCCAGCAGCGTCCGATAGAGCGCCTGAAAGGCGCGCGCCGGCGCGAGTGGCGTGAGACGCGCGGTGTCGAATAACGCAGCCTGCAAGGCGTTATCGTCCTGCGGAATATCGGGGAGACGGGCGGCGAGTTGGTGCAGAAAGGCGCGCTGGCCGGCGGTCAGCTCGGCGGCGCGCGCCGGTAGGCTGTCCTGCAAGACGATCCGCTCTTCGGGGCTGGCGTAATGCTCCAGCCAGTAGCCGGCCGCCTGGGCGCGGCGTTCGAGTTGCTGCCGCTCAATGGCCGTCAGGGCCGCGCCCTTACGCTTCTCGCTCTCTGCGGTCAGGTCAAGATGCGGGAGTTGCGCAATCGTCGCGACCAGTTGAAAGTCCGTAGCATAGAAATCCTCCTTCAGGCTGGTCTGCGCCAGTTGATACACCCGCTTATCATCCTCCGATACCTGGGGGTCGCGATGCACCCGGGTGTGAAAGCGATCAAAGTCGTTGAAAATTTTAATAATGGATTTTTCGTCTGGAGAGAAATTGACCGGCTGCTTGGGCTGGGTGCGGATCATAACGAAACGCAGGATTTCCGGGGGCAGAAAGTCCGCCATATCCCGAGCCGAAACGCCCAGCCCCTTAGACGAACTCATCTTGGCCCCACCGACCAGAAAAAACTCATAGGGGATATTGAGCGGCGGTGGCTGATTGAAAATTTTCCGCAAACAGGCCGCGGCCACGTCCCGAGAGCCGCCCTTGGTAGTATGGTCTTTGCCCGCGCCCTCAATCGTAATCGGGAAGGTTTTCCACTTCGCGGTCCATTCGAGCTTCCACGGCAATTTGCCATTGCCGTCAAACGGCGACACTTTGCCCTGATAGCCACACCCGGAGGCCCAGCTGACCAAATCGGGCCGACAGGTATAGGTCACTTCTCGACCATCGTAGTCAGTGACCTCAGTCGTGCCAATACGTCCGCACTGTTCGCACACGGCCTGGAAGGGATACCAGTTATCCGGGCGCTCGGCTTTGCTCACCTCTTTATATATGCGCCGGACGGTCGCCGCGTTGCGCAGAATAGCATCAATGGCTTCGTTGAATTGGCCCGAGCGATACACATCACGCAGCCGGTAGGTCTCGGCCTTGACATCCAGGTCGTGAAACACGCTGAAAAAATCTTGAATATAGTGCTCAGCGATATCAGAAAAGGCAGAGCCCGGCGGGGGTGGCACCTGACACAGCGGCCGGCCGAGATACGGCCGGAAAAATTCTTCTTCGCCGGCCGGCAACTCGTCCAGCGGGTCGTAGTCATCCACCCCAAAGGTATACCGGACCGGCAGGCCACGGGCTTGAATAGCCCGGAAGACGACATCGTGAATGAGTACGCCCCGCAGGGCCCCCACGTGGGCCCGGCCCGAGGGTGTCTTCGAGTCGTTAATGAGTTGCTGTCCCTCAACCTGGGCGGCGATTTTATCACACCAAAGCATGCAGCCTCTCCACTATGGATATGCTTCCTCACCCAGCGCGCTTCGTGAGCGGGAATTCGGCCCGGAAGCAGGCTCTGTTATGCTATGAAAAGACAAAAAATGAAACACGCCCGGCTCTTCGCTTTACAGGTGGGGGAGCACGTTCTATGAAGGAGGACGGGCCGGGTGCGGCGGTGAGGGGGGCTGGACACAGCGGGAAGGAGAGCGCGGATGGCGGAACAGGACCGGGCAGCCGTCGTACATGCGCTGCGGGTCTCCGAACAGATTCTTTCCCTGGTACACGAACATACCGCACGGATTGAGCAGTTACGCCCCGGCATGCGGTACTCCCTTGACCTGGGGCACGTTCCGCGTCTCAACGGTCTGGAAGCCGCCACCCTACTGTGCCTCGTACAGCGCGGGAAGAAGCGGGGGGTAACGGTCCAGTTGACTGGCGTCTGTCAGCAAGTGCAGCAGGCGTTTATCGGGCTGGACCTCAGCCTGCTTGACCCACCCAAACCGGCGCGCGCCAGCCTGTCTGTGCTGGAGTCCATCGGCGCCCATACCCTGACCGCGGTGGCAACGGGCCGGCGGCTCATCGCAATGATAGGCGAACTCGCCTATTGGTCGTGTCTTGCTCCCTGGCGCGGGAAGGGCATCAAATGGGACCGCACCCACGAACAAATTGTGAAAATTGGCGTGGACGGCATCCCCATTGTCACCTTTCTGTCCTTCCTGGTCGGCGCGGTCCTGGCCCTGAACGCGGCCAGTCAGTTACGCCAGTTTGGCGCCGCCATCTATATTGCCAATCTCGTCGCCGTTTCCATGACGCGCGAGATGGCTCCTTTGATGACCGCCATTATTGTCGCCGGGCGGAGCGGGTCGGCCATTACCGCAGAGTTGGGGACGATGGTGGTCTCCGAAGAAATCGACGCCATGCGCACTATGGCCCTCAGCCCAGGCCGCTTTTTGCTGCTGCCGCGCCTGCTGGCCCTGCTGTGCGCCGTGCCAAGTCTGACCATGCTCTCAAATGTGACCGGCATTTTCGGCGGCTATTGGGTCGGGGTGCTCGTCTTGGGACTGGGCAGTCGGAACTATCTCCAGCAAACCGACCAAGCCCTGCTGATGAGTGATGTGGTCACGGGGATGATTAAAAGCCTGGTCTTCGCCGGTCTGATCGGCGTGGTCGCCTGCTATCGCGGCGTGTATGTCCACGGCGGAGCCGAAGGGGTGGGCACGAACACCACGGCCTCCGTCGTGGCTTCCATTGTCCTGTGCATTCTGGCGGACGCCGTCTTTACCACGGTCTTTTTCTATCTCTCCTGACCCCTGGTGAGTTCGTATGCCAACACCCGCCGCCGTCTCCCCGTCCACTCCCCCCGCCGTTCAGGTTGACGGGCTTGTGGCCGAGTACGACGGGCGGACGGTTCTTGACCGCGTGAACATGCAGGCCCAGCGGGGGGAAATCACGGTGGTCTTGGGAGAGAGCGGCTGCGGAAAAACAACCTTGCTGCGCCACATCGTCGGACTGCTGACCCCAAAGGCGGGCCGCGTCTGTATCAACGGGCAGAATGTGCATACCGCTGGCGAAGAGGAACGGGAGCGGATTCTCCGCGACGTCGGCATGTCGTTTCAGGGCGGAGCCCTATTCGGCTCTCTGACCCTGGAGGAGAATGTGGCCCTGCCCATTCTCGAACATACGCGGGTAGACCGGGACACCGCGACGATGCTGGCCAGAATGAAGCTGAGCGTCGTGGGCCTGGAACAGGCCGCCCGGCTATTCCCCGCCGAAATCAGCGGGGGCATGAAGAAACGAGCGGCCGTTGCCCGCGCCCTGGCCCTGGACCCCGGTCTGCTGCTTTTCGACGAACTGTCCGCCGGCCTCGATCCTGTCACTGCCCGTGAATTGGATGAATTGGTGCTGCGCGTCAAGGAATCTATGGGCATGACCATCGTTATTGTGACGCATGAGCTGGGGAGTATTCAAATGATTGCCGACCGGGCCGTCATGTTAGACGCCGGGAAAGTGCTGGCCGCCGGCACCCTGGACGAGGTCCAGCAGACCGACCACCCGAAAATTCGGGCCTTTTTCGACCGTCGTCCGCGCGCCAGGACCCTGCACGGAGATCTGCGTGACAGCCTGATTGCGAAGGAGGAATGCTATGGGCCAGGACCGGGTTAAGGTCGGCCTGTTCGTGACGCTCAGCTTCTTTTTGTTTGCCAGCGCCCTGCTGTGGCTGGCTGGCTCACGTTTTTTTCAGCCGGTCGATACCTACACCATTCTCTTTACCGAGTCAGTCAGCGGACTTTTACCCGGCGCTGCGGTCGAATACCAGGGAGTCACCGTGGGGAAAGTCGAAACCATCGGTCTGACCCAGGACACGCCGCCGCGCGCCCAGGTGACCATTGCCCTCCAGCCGGGCACCCCCATCCGGCAGGATACCACGGCGCATCTGATCGGTTCCTTTGTGACCGGTATTCGCTACATCGAACTGGCCGGCGGGTCGCGCGCCGCTCCAGTCCTGGACCCTGGGGCGGTTATTCCAGTCCAACGCGGGGGCCTTGAGGAGTTCCGGGACCGGGCCGGGGCCATTGCCGAGCGCGTGCTGGATACCCTGACCCGCATTGAAAATGGGGTGCTGAGCGAACATAATTTGACTGCGTTGACGGATTTTCTGAAAAATATGGCGCTGCTGACCCAAGACCTGCGCACCTCACTGGCCGAAGTGTCAACACCCGACACCCGGCAGGCATTCCGGCAGATGGTCGATAATTTAGCCCAGACTGCCGCCGGTCTGAAAAGCGCCACCGCGGCGATCAATACGATTCGGGAAGACCTGTTTCAGGACGGCAAAGCCATGCTGGCCCAGATTCGGCACACGGCGCAAGTCACTGCCGCCCTCGCCAACGACGTCCGCCACCTGACCCAACACGTGGATGAGCTGGTCGTCGATAACCGTCATGAGGTTCGGCAGGTCCTGAGCAATTTATCGCATACCTCTCACGAACTCAGAGAGCTGAGCGAGTCCTTACGGACTGACCCGTCTCGCCTAGTCTGGGGGGCACGGGTCTCGGCCAAAGAGATTCCCGATCCATGATGTCTCCCCGGCTCTTCTTGCTGGCTTTTCTCAGTAGCCTGGTGCTCGGCGGGTGCAGCCTCACCCATCCCAAGCAGGAGGTGGAGTACTACGCCTTAGCCCTCCTCGGCCACTCGCCTGACCCGTCTCCGCCGGCGCGCCTCACGACATCCCTCGTCGTGCGTCCGTTTACCGCCCAGCCGCCGTATCATCGGGACCGGATGGTCTCTCGCTCTTCGCCCTATACCTTTGATTTTTATCACTACCACCGCTGGGTCACGCCACCGGCCGATATGCTCACGACCTTGACCCGCCAGAGTCTGCAACAGTCGGGTCTCTTTACGACGGTCTATCCGACCCCGGACGCGCAGGCCGACCTGCGTCTCAGCGGCATTGTCCGCCAGTGCGAGGAGGTTGATCAGGCCCAGACCTGGCAAGCGGTTCTGCGTATCGAGGTGTGGCTGTCACGTTGGCGGGAGCCAGCCCCATTTTGGTTCCAGTCCTATACCGCCACTCGACCGGCGGCGAAACGCAATCCCGCGGCAGTGGCAGCAGCCATGAGCCAAAACGTGCAGGATGTTCTTGAGCGCCTGACCCACGATCTGGCTGACGCGGTGGCCGCCGCGCCAGCCCCCTGACCAACACGGGCAGTGTTCAGGCAGTCCGTCCGGTGGTAGAGCAGGCGCAAAACCCAGCCCGACAACCGGGGCAGGCCCCTATATCTCCGTTGACCGAGAACGCGATCAGGGCGTTGCCCGATATCCCGCCCCAAAAGCCGTAGCCGGAGTTGACATACATCATCCCGTCCACAATGGTCGGCCCTGGGCCGTCAAAAGAACCGCCTTTGGTCTTGACGCCGTTGGTGCTCTCATACTCCTGGTCGGCGTTGTAGTCCCAGACGACCTGCCCAGTGTCGGTGGCATAGCCGCGCAGATGGCCGTCAACCGAACCAGAGAACACCACGCCGGGCAGGGCCGACACGGCCGCCGACTGGGCCGGGCTGCACTGCGGCCGGTCGCCACAGCTAACCGGGGGGACGTGCCATTTGCGCTCACCGCTCTCGATATCAAGGGCAAACATGCCGCCCCCAACGCTGCCGTCCAGGGTCGTGGCCCAGCCGGCATCGGAATTCTCCGCGGTTTTAATGCCAATATCGGACAGCGCCACATAGACCTGTTTGGCATCGGCCGCGGAGCCCCACTGAATCCCACCGGCCAGGCCGCCCTTGCCCACCCGGTGCTGCCACAGAATCTCACCGTTGCGGTCCGGGTCTATCGCGTGCATCACCCCGGACTTTTGTCCGGCCAGGACCACGCGCCGGCCGTTGGGTAAAATACGCACAATCGGGGAGGAGGCAAAATCGGGGTCGGGACCCCGCGCCTCCGGGCAGTTCGTATCGTCCTCGATCTCACAGCCGACATTCCAGGCATCACCCGGAGTGAACTGCTTGGACCACAGGAATGCCCCGGTCCGCATATCAAAGGCCACCACCGCATCGCTCGTCAGCGAGGCCGGGTCAGAGTAATTATCGCCCGTCGTCACATAGATACGGTTGCGCTCCGGGTCGAGCGCCGGCGAGGACCAGATTGAGGCCCCGGACGGTCCCCATAACTGCACCCCGACCGCATTCTTGCGCACAGGAACCGGTGGGTCTGGAATGGTATACGCCTTCCAGACCTGCTTGCCGTTAAACCGATTCAGGGCCACCATAGAGCCGCGGAAGGTGCAGCACTCATAGCTGGGGTCACCGCCGGCCACTTCTTCGAGCGCGGTGGCCGAGGCATAGATACGGTTGCCGTGGGTTTTGGGGGTGGCCGTAATCCGCGCCAGGGGATGAGCGTCGATTTTGACCTTCCAGATCTGTTTGCCGCTCTGGGCATCAAGGGCGTATAGATTGGCCTCAACATCGCCGACATACACAACGTAGCGCGGCGGGTTGGTCGCCGGCAGGCTATCGACCACTGGAGTGGAACGCACGCCGGCCGTTGTTTTGACCGACCAGTGCAGGCAGCCGGTTTTGGCGTCCAGCGCATACACCAGCCCTTTCATCGTGCCCACAAACACCCGGCCGCCCACTACCGTTGGCTGGGAGGTCTGGAAGTCCATGGGCAGACCAAACACCCATTTGACCTTCAACTCAGGCACCTGCTCAGCGCTGATGCCCGCGGCCTGTGCGGATTGGAATCGGGTGTTGAAGTGATCCACCCCCCAGCCGTTCCACTGCGGGGCCCCGTCTTCGACCGCAAAAGTCCCTGGCGCGTCTGCACAAAACCCAGCGACCGTCTCGTCTGTTTCAGTCGGAGGCGGAAGCTTTTTGCCGGTCATCCATTCCGAGATGGCGCGCCGTTCTTGACTGGTCCGCATCATGCCCTGGAATCTCATCTTGCCGAGTTCCAGAGAATTCAAGACCATCAGGGCAGGCAGGCGTGACATAATGTCCCGGTGCGGCGCGCGTTTGACCTGCCCCTCGTGGCAACGCGCGCAGTGCGCCTGGTAGAGCCCTGCCCCGTCAGCTTCCGCCTGTGTTGGCGAGAAGGCCCAGCTTGGAGATAGACTCACGCTCGACAACAGCAGCCCACCCACAACAGCCTGGAGCATGACGCGGATGCTTTGCCGTGGAGACTCACTACGGACAGACATAGACCGCCCTCCTTTTCTCATGTCACCGTCCACCCTTTTTGCCTTGGCGCAACGGTGGGTGTCAAACCCCTCCAGGCCAGATCCAGCCTGAAGCAACGCCCCGAGGACAGCCGGCTTATTCCCCGTTCACCGAAAAGGCGATCAGGGCATTGCCGCCTATGCCACCGGAAAAACCGTAGCCGGAATGCACGTAGACCATGCCATCGACAATGGTCGGTCCCGGACCGTCAAATGAGCCGCCACGGGTCTTGACGCCGTTGGTGCTCTCATATTCCTGGTCGGCGTTGTAATCCCACACCACCGCTCCGGTATCGGTCGCATACGCCCGCAAATGGCTATCCACAGAACCGGAAAAGACCACCCCGGGCAGGGCCGACACCGCGGCCGACTGGGCTGGACTGCACTGGCTGCGCTCCCCACAGTCCGGCGGGGGCACATGCCACTTGCGCTCACCGGTTTCGATATCAAGGGCAAACATGCCGCCGCCCACACTGCTGTCGAGCCGGGTCGCAAAGCCCACATCGGAGTCCCGGATGGTTCTCAGCCCAATATCGGACAGGGCCACATAGACCTGCTGGCTGTCTGCGGCCGAGCCCCATTGAATCCCGCCGACAAGGCCGCCCTTGCCGACCCGTTGCTGCCACAGGATTGCTCCGTCCCGGTCTGGGTCTATCGCGTGCATCACCCCGGACTTTTGTCCGGCCAGGATAATACGCCGCCCGTCGGGCAGAATACGCAGAATAGGCGAGGAGGCAAAGTCCAGGTCCGGGCCGCGCGCCTCTGGACAGTTGGTATCATCTTCCAGCTCACAGCCGGCGTTCCAGGCGTCGTTGGGCGTAAATTGCTGCGACCACAGGACAGCGCCGGTGCGCAGGTCAAGGGCGACCACCGCGTCACTCGTCAGCGAGGCCGGGTCGGAATAATTATCGCCCGTGGTCACATACATGCGGTTGCGCTCCGGGTCGAGCGCCGGCGAGGACCAGACCGACGCCCCGGACGGTCCCCACAACTGCGTGCCGACCGCATTCTTGCGAACCGGTACGGCTGGGTCCAGCATATAGGCTCGCCACACCAGCTTGCCGTTAAAGCGGTTCAGGGCCATGACCTTGCCACGGAACGTACAGCATTCGTAGGCCGGGTCGGCGCCGGCGATTTCTTCCAGAGCGGTCGTGGAGACGTAGAGCCGGTTGCCGTGCGTTTTGGGCGTGCCGGTAATCGTCGCCAAGGGATGATCGTCCACATCCACTTTCCAGAGTTGTTTGCCGGTGCGGGCGTCCAGCGCATACATATTGGCCGCGGCGTCCCCGACATAGACCACGTAGCGCGGCGGGCTGGTCCCCGGCAGGCTATCGACCACCATGGTTGAGCGGACCCCGCCGTCCGTTTTCACCGACCAGTACAGACAGCCGGTCTTGGCATCCAGCGAATAAATCCTGCCCTGGAGCGAACCGACAAACACCCGCCCGCCAACCACGGTCGGCTGGGAGACCCGAAAATCCATGGGCAGACCAAACACCCATTTGACCTTGAGATTGGGCACCTGGTCGGCCGGGAGGCCTGCCTGCTCCGCCGACTGGAAGCGGCTGTTGGCGTGATCCACCCCCCAGCCGTTCCACTGCGGAGCGCCGTCTTCCACGGAGAACTCACCGGGAGCGTCCGCACAAAACCCGGCAACCGTATCGTCCGTGTCCTTGATTTTCTTGCCGGTGATCCATTCAGACAGGGCGCGGCGCTCGGCAATAGTCCGCATCCAGCCCTGCATCTGCATCTTCCCGACGCTCAGCGAGTGCAGCACCATGTTTGCCGGCAGGCGCGCCATGACCTCACGGATAGGGGCGCGTTTTACCTGGCCCTCATGACACTGGGCGCAGTAGGTGTGGTAGAGATGCTCTCCGTCAGGTACAAGTTGCGCGCCGGGCTCCGCGGCCCAACTCGCCGGGACACTCCACTGGAGCACGGCAACGCACAGCACTCCGCCCAGCCACGTTTTCATTTTTTCTGGCTCGGCCCGGTCTATTCTGCCCATAACACTCCCCCTTTTGTGTATTGCCAGGGTGTATGGCCACCCCCTGTCTAGTCGTCATCGACCGAAAAGGCCAGCAGGGCGTTGCCCGGCATCCCGCCCCAATAGCCGTAACCGGAATTCACATACACCATGCCGTCAACAATCGTCGGGCCAGGCCCGTCGAACGAGCCCCCTCGGGTCTGGACGCCGTTCGTGCTTTCGTATTCCTGGTCAGCGTTATACTCCCAGACCACGGTGCCGTCTGTGGTGGAATAGGCGCGCAAATGGCCATCAACAGAACCGGAAAAGACCACGCCAGGGATAACGGATATGGCCGCGGACTGCGCCGGGCTGCACTGGGCGCGTCCATCACAGCCCGGGGGCGGGGTATGCCATTGCCGCTCGCCCGTCTCCACGTCATAGGCAAACATCCCCCCGCCGACGCTCCCGTCAAGGCTGGTCGTCCAGCCCAGGTCTTTATCTTCGTGGGTCTCGATCCCGATATCGGACAGGGCCACATAGATGGTCTGGGCATCGGCCGCCGGTCCCCACTGAATACCCCCGATCAGGCCGCCCTTGCCCACCCGCTGCTGCCACACAATCTCACCATCCCGGTCCGGGTCTACGGCGTGCAGCACCCCGGATTTCTGTCCCGCCAGGAGCACGCGCTTGCCGCTGGGCAGCGTGACCAGAATCGCCGACGAGCCAAAGTCCAAATCCGGCCCCCTGGCCTCGGGACAATTCGAGTCATCAGCGGTCTCACAACCGATATTCCAGGCATCATTGGGCGTAAACTGCTGCGACCAGAGCAAGGCGCCCGTTCTCAGATCAAAGGCCACAATAGCGTCGCTGGTCAGCGAGGCCGGATCAGAATAGTTGTCACCGGTCGTGACATACAGTCGGCCGCGTTCCAGGTCGAGGGTCGGAGAAGACCAGACCGAGGCTCCCGAGGGACCCCACAACTGGGTGCCCTTTCTGTTTTTCCGAACCGGAACGGCCGGCTCTGGAATCGTATAGGTCTTCCAGACCGTCTGGCCGTTAATCGAGTTCATGGCCACCAGCGTGCCCCGAAAGGTGCAGCATTCATAGTCGGCATCCGCGCCAGCCGCTTCTTCCAGGGCCGTCAGGGGCACGTAGAGCCGATTGCCGTGCAGCTTGGGCGTTCCGGTGATCCGGGCCATAGGGTGATCGTCAATCCGATTGCGCCATAATTCCTTGCCCGTTTGGGCGTCCAGGGCATAGACCGTGGCTTCGGAATCTCCGAAATAGACCACATAGCGGGCAGGGTCGGTGCCCGGCAGTTTCCCGACGACCAGGGTCGAACGCACGCCGGCTCTGGGTTTCATCGACCAGTACAGGCAGCCGGTCTTGGCATCAATCGAATACACCCGGCCTTTCATGGTCCCGATAAAGACCCGGTTGCCGACCACCGTCGGCTGGGAGGTTTGATAGTCCATCGGCAGGCCAAACGCCCATTTGACTTTCAGCTGGGGGACTTGCGCCGCGCTGACCCCGGCCTGGTCCGCGGGCTGGAAGCGGCTGTTGACCATATCCACCCCCCAGCCATTCCACTGCGGAGCCCCGTCTTCGACCACGAAGTCGCCCGGAGTGTCGGCGCAAAAACCGGCGACCGTCTCATCGGTCGCCGCTTCTGGTTTCAGCTTTTTGTTGGTGACCCACTCGGCAATGGCGCGGCGCTCTTCGTTGGTCCGCAGCACGCCTTGGAACTTCATTTTGCCCAGCTCCAGCGAGTGCAATACGAACTCGGCCGGCAGACGGCGCATAATGTCCAGCTGGGCCGCGCGGGTCGATTGTCCGGCGTGGCATTTCGCGCAGTGCTGTTGATACAGGGCCTGCCCGTCAGGCGGCTGCCCCGTCGGGGCAGCCGCCCAGCTTGGAGAGCAAAGAAAGCCAGTGAACGCTACGGCCAAGCCGGCTACCAACCAGACTTGCCATCGGTTCGTGCGAGTCGAACTCCAGTACGCTGCCATGATTCCCCTCCTTATGCTGAACAGGGTGACAACCCCCTGCGTCGCTTGTCCCTATGTAGCTCGCATTTGGTCGTTCTGCTAGCGCTGGGCCGGCGGACGGGAGGGGGAATGGATACGGCTTATGATTTGTGCAAGCGCTGCTCCCAGTCATGCTCGCGATTCGTCACGATATCTTCCATGCGCTGGAGGCGACGGTCGAGATGCGCAAAGGTGTGTTTTAAGCGGTGGAGAGCCAGCCCGCGCGAGTTGACGTAGGCGTCATAGAACTCGCGTTCGCCCGTACTGGCGAACGGCACAACCGGCTCCGGCTTCATCACCACCGCGGCCAACAGGTATAGGCCGCCCCCCGGCCAAAAACCGGAGAAAAGAAAAAACAGGACGGTCAGGATGCGTGTCCAAAAGAGTGAAATATCAAGATAGTCGGCCACTCCCTTGCACACACCGAGCAGCATCCCGTCGCGTGACCGATATAAGCCCAGCGGGCGTTCGGCTGTCATCATCGTTATCTCTCTCCTTTTCTGTCCTGGTCAAGTAATAGTGTCTCCAACGCCTCCACGCGAGCCTCCATCTTCGCTAAGCCTTGGTAGAGTTCCTGAATCATCTGGGCTTCATCCGCCGGCGCCAGATGGCCCTGTTTGGGCGTGCTTTTGCGCCAGATGAGCCACACGGCCAGCCCCAGTCCGCCAAATACGGCAATAAAGACAGAACCGAAGACGAAGAGAAAAACAAGCGACCAGATATCTATCATTGGTGCATCTTCCTTACCAAACCAGCGCTTAGTTCTGAGGCAGCGGGGCGGTCTTGTGCTCAACCCCAGCTTTGAGCCGGGCTAACTCTTTTTCGATCTCCTCGTCGCCTTCCAGTCGGGCAAACTCTTCTGCAAGTTGATGCTCAGTACTGGGACCGGGGTTGACCAGGTCGGCCTCCGCTTCCATCCGCTCAATCCGATTTTCAAATTGTTCAAACCGGACAAAGGCATCCGAGCTATCGAGGCGGCGCAGGTCTTCCTGGGCGCGTTTCCGCTTTTGGGCATAGATATGGCGCTGGATGAGCAGGCGTTGTTTTTCGCGGACGGTTCCGAGTTTGTTTTCCAACTGGGCCATGTCCTCTTGATACTGAAGAATCAGCGTGTCGCACTCGGCGCGTTCTTTTTGCAGTGCGGCGGCGCGTTCGGCGTAACGACGCTTCTGTATCAGCGCCTCACGCGCCAGGTCTTCGCGGCCTTTATCTATGGCAAGCTGAGCCTTTTCGCCCCACTGGCTGGCCCGTGTTTCGACGGTGTGACAGTCGCGGGCTATCTTCTTTTTTGCGGCCATCGCCCCAGCGCAGGAGGCTTTAATCTCAACCAGCGTATCTTCCATTTCCTTAATCATGAGCCGAATGAGCTTCTCCGGGTCTTCAGCTTTATCAAGCATGGCGTTGAAGTTGGCGCTGATAATGTCCCGGACTCGTGTGAAAATTCCCATACTGCTTCTCCTTTGTCTCAAGTTTGCTGTGGCACTAGTGCATCTTGAGGTGCATATTGTATGCCAATTCAGAAAGTCTTTTGTTTTCAAGGCGCTATGAAAATGAAAAGAAATGCGGCAGGTTTGTTTTCACTCTGAATATGCGATACACGCTAATAAATGGCGAAAAAGACCATCCCTCTCACGCCTGATAATTTTTCCGGTCCTCAAGAGGCGCTTGGACAGTCAGAGCCCTTCCTGGCATTTCAGGAGCGTTTATCCAGGGTTGCTCGGGTCAACAGGCCGGTTTTACTCATGGGGGAGCGCGGGACGGGCAAAGAGCTCGCCGCCGCTCGGCTGCACTATCTGTCTGAACGCTGGCAAGGACCCCTTGTCACCCTCCATTGCGCGGCCCTCTCACCCAACCTGATTGAAGCCGAATTATTCGGCCACGAAGCCGGGGCTTTTACCGGGGCAACCCGCCAGCGCCTCGGCCGCTTTGAGACCGCTCACAACGGCACCCTCTTTCTTGATGAAATTGGACAAATTCCGCTTGAAGCCCAGGAAAAAATTCTGCGCGTGGTTGAGTATGGCAGCTTTGAGCGGGTCGGCAGTTCGCAGCCGATTGAGACTGATGTGCGGATTATTGGTGCGACCAATGCCGACCTCAAGGCGCTCGCCGCCGGCCGGCAGTTCAGGGCCGACTTGCTTGACCGGCTGTCTTTTGAGGTGCTGTTTCTCCCGCCCCTGCGTGAACGTCCCGAGGATATTGTCCTCCTCACCAACCACTTTGCCGCACGGATGGCTTTTGAGCTGGGCCGAGAAGAGGTGCCGCAGTTCAGCGACACGGCGCGGCGTGTGCTGGATAATTATCCCTGGCCGGGCAATGTCCGGGAATTGAAAAATGTGGTGGAGCGCGCCGTCTATCGGGCCGAGACGGGCCTGATTCGTGAGACCGCCATCGTCCTGGACCCGTTTCAGACACCGTTTCAGCCGGCTCCCCCAAAGTCAGGGGAAAGAGAGGAGCCCACCGCCTTCCCTCGGACCGTAACGGATGACAGCGCTACGCACCCGTCTTTTACCCAAGCGGTCCAGGAGTTCGAGTGCCGGCTGCTGGCAAGCGGGCTGCGCGCGACGCACTATAATCAAAAGAAGACCGCTGAGCGACTGGGCCTCACCTACCATCAGTTTCGCGGCTTATACCGGAAGTATGCGGACCGCTTACAATCGCTGGAACTGACCGGCCCTCCAGCAAATCAGCCTCAACCGCCCTAGGCGTAAAAGCGATACACGCCCTCGGCTACACAGGCCGGCTTGCTGCTGTCTTCCACCTCAAACGTCAGGCCGACCGTGACTTGCAGGCCGCCGGTCACGTCTTCCGCATTATTCAGCGCGGCGCGCGCCCGCACCTTTCTGCCAACCGGGACCGGGGACGGAAAACGGAGTTTATTCAGCCCGTAGTTCACGCCCATTTTAATGCCCTGCACTGCCCAAATCTGGTCCATGAAATACGGCGCTAAAGAAAGCGTATAATACCCGTGGGCCACCGGACCGCCAAAGGGCGACTCCTTTTTGGCGCGCTCGACGTCGAGGTGAATCCACTGATGGTCGTGGGTACACTCGGCAAAGGCGTTAATTTCTTCCTGAGTGACCAGATGCCAATCCGAAACACCGAGTTCTTGACCAACCAGCGATTTGACATCGTGATAGTCTATTTTTCGGGCTGTCATATCTGACTCCTTTCCATGCGTAGCGGGGGTGCAATCGCGTTCTTTCCCTATGGTCTTGGAGGGCGTGTTGTCAAGGGGAAGAGCGGCCTGTAGGCTTCCCATAATGCCACCAGACGCGCCCCCAGAGGCCGGCCTGTGCACCTCCTGCCAGTACATTCGTGAGATTGTGAGCGGCAAGGGCTCCCGTTTCTATTATTGCGGACGGTCTGTCACTGACCCACGCTATCCCAAGTATCCGCGCCTGCCGGTCCGGGAGTGCGCCGGCTATCGCGCCTCTCCGCCCCAGGACGCAGAACCCTAAGAGAGCATTGCGGCCTTATATTGCGGGGCTAACGATGCAGCAGCATCGCGGTCGTGGGCACGCCGTTGCCCGAAGACACAAAGGCCACCTCGGCGTCCGGGACTTGGTTGATCGCCTGCCCGCGTAATTGACGCACCGCTTCCACCACATTTTCCATGCCGTGGATATAGCCTTCGGACAGGTTGCCGCCACTCGTGTTGAGCGGCAGCGCGCCATGCGGCCATACCAGCTTGCCGTCAGAGACAAAGGCTCCGCCTTCGCCGCGTTTGCAGAAGCCGAGTTCCTCAATCGCCATGAGGACCAGCGGGGTGAAATGGTCGTAAACAAAACACACGTCCACATCGCTGTGCGCTATCCCCGCCCGGCCAAACAGGGCTTTGCCGGTCACGGTCGATTCTGTTTCCGCTTTCTCCACGTTTTTCACCACCCGCTGGGCGTTCCACTCACCGGCCCCGAAGGCTCCGCCCATGATATAGGCCGGCTTGTGCGCGCAGTTTTTTGCCCGCTCAACCGAAGTAATCACCACCGCGGCCCCGCCGTCGGTTTCCAGGCAGCAGTCCAGCAGATGGAGGGGGTCGGCAATGATACGCGAGCTTTGATGGTCCTCAATGCTGATGGGCCGGCCCCGCATGACCGCGTTGGGGTTAGTCTGGGCGTGCGTTCGGCAGGCGACCGAAATGGCCCCAAAGTCTTCGCTTCTAGTCCCGTATAAGTGCATGTGACGGCGGGCGGCCAGGGCTACCATCTGAGCCGGGCTGAAAAGCCCGTAGGGTTCGAGGTAGGCCCCCACGCCGGACGCCCCTTTACGGACCGCGGCCCGCCCAAAACGCGGCGTCCCACGCCCCGAGCGTTCGTTCATAGCCCGGAAAGCGACGACATAATTGGCCATACCGGTGGCCACCGCCATGGCTCCAAGCAGAATCGAGCCGACCGGTCCGCCCCCGCCCCCGTAGGGCGCTTCTGCGTAAAAACGCAACGCCGGGATACCCAGGTTGGCCGCAATATCGACCGGGTCGTTATTATCCATAGAGAACTTGGCGATGCCGTCAATATCGCTCGGCGTGAGTCCAGCGTCGGCAATCGCGTGACGAATGGCTTCAACCGCCAGGCTCATTTCGCTGCGACCTGAGTCTTTTGAGTACTCGGTGTGACCAATGCCAACGATGGCGGTCTTATCTTTCAGGGTTTCCGTTTCCATACCGACCTCCCGGAGCCGAATTGAAGCCGGAATTAGAGCATAGCTCGGCCAGATTTGCCACAGCCGTCCCCGGTGAACGGCTCCACTGAATAGTGTAGGGTAGAGGCGCTGTGAGAAATAATGAACGGGAACCCGAGAGCGCAGACGCCACGGCCATACAAACGGAATATGAGAATATGGTAACGCCAGCGCGGGCTTCAGACGCGGTGCGCCCCAGGCCGGAGCCGGCGCGGGCCGCAACCGACCGGCGGTCAGAATTTGAGCATGACCGCGCCCGCATTGTTCACTCGGCCGCGTTTCGGCGCTTGCAGGGCAAGACCCAGGTCTTCGGCATTTATGAGGGCGATTTTTTTCGGACCCGCCTCACCCACTCGCTTGAGGTCGCCCAAATTGCCAAGGGCATTGCCCTGGCTCTCGGGGCTGACCCGGATTTGGTCGAGGCCGTCTGCCTGGCCCACGACCTGGGCCACCCGCCCTTTGGCCACAATGGCGAGCGGACGCTACACGCTCTCATGCGGGCGCATGGCGGCTTTGAGGGCAACGCCCAGACCCTCCGCATTGTGACCCGTCTTGAACATAAGCACGCCGACTATGCCGGGCTGAACCTGACCTATCACACCCTGGACGGTACGCTCAAATACAAAACCTGCATTGACGCAGCCGCCATAGCTCAGGCCCCCCAGGGCGTGGTCAAAGGCTTTTACGCTGAAGACCGCACCCTTGTCGAGACCATCATTCGTCAGACTGGCAGCGGGCCGCAGCGCAGCCTGGAGTGCCAAATTATGGACGTGGCGGACGATATCGCCTATTCCGTGCACGACCTGGAGGACAGCCTCAAAGCCGGCCTACTCTCCCCGGCCGACCTGCGGCGGCGTCCGCCGGCGCGGGTGGTGCGCGATGTCAATACAAGGCTGACCGCTTGGGGTCAGACCGTCACGGAAAGCACGCTCCACAGCGAATTGGCCCAGATTGCCAACCGACTCGAACAGCTTGAACAGCACTCTCTTCGGGCCGGCAGAAAAATGCTGACGCGCGACCTGATTCATGAATTTGTCAGCCCGGTTGCCTGTCAATCCCACGGTCTGATTGATACCGACTTTCCCAACCGGGTCCGCATCGAAGCTCTCAAGGCGTTTGAGTCGTACAAGGTCATCAATAATCCGCGCGTGACCACCCTCAGCCATAAGGGCAAAGAAGTCCTGCGTCGTCTGTTTGCCGTCCTGGACCAGGGCCAGGAGTCCATCGGCCTCTTCCCCGAAGACCACGGCGAGCACTACGAAAACGCGCTGCTCAGCGGCAACGAGGCCGCCCGCAAGCGGGTCATCTGCGACTTTCTGGCCGGCATGACCGATTCCTACGCCCTGCGGTTTTACAGCCGCCTGTTCGTGCCGGGCGAGGGCAGCTTTTATGAGATGCTGTGATGAAAGCCGGCCAAGCCCCCTGTGCCACCGGGGGTGGCCCCGACAACAACATGGACTGTAGGGGAGGCCCCTGTGCCTGCCCGGCCCCGTCACGTCCAGGGGAGAGGGAGCGAATCTAGGCCGGCGGCCCCTCTTCCCCCGTTCGCTCTGAGCGTCCTTCGACTTCGCTGACGCTACGCTCAGGACGAACGGCCGGGAGACTGCGGACAAGGGCCGCTATCTCCCCCTCACCCCAACCCTCTCCCTCCAGGGGAGAGGGAGCGAATCTAGCTCCCCTGCCGCCGCAGTGACGCATTCCCGCTTCAGATGCCCCTTCGGGAGTCCTCTTCTCCGGTCGGCAGGTGGTGGTCCATCTCGAACGCCGGCTGCTGGAGTTTGGCGCAGCGGCCTACCAGCTTGGCCGGCACGCCGGCGACGGTGCAGCCCGACGGGACATTGCTGAGCACCACACTCCCCGCCCCCACCTTGGCGTTGGCCCCCACCTCGACATTGCCCAGAATTTTGGCTCCGGCACTGATTAACACCCCGGTCCGAATTTTGGGGTGCCGGTCGCCGGTCTCCTTTCCGGTGCCTCCCAGGGTCACTTCCTGGAGCATGGACACATTGTTCTCAACCACGGCCGTCTCTCCAATAACGAGACTGCTGCCGTGGTCAATAAAAATCCCCGCGCCAATCCGGGCGGCCGGGTGGATATCCACGCTGAAGACTTCCGAAATCCGATTCTGCAAGCAAAAGGACAAGGTCTTACGGTTCTGCTGCCAGAGCCAGTGCGAGACGCGATAGGCTTCGAGCGCGTGCAAGCCCTTATAGTACAGCAAGGAGGCCGAATAGAACGCACAGGCCGGGTCGCGGTCGTGCACCGCACAGATGTCGGCCCGCACCGCCCGGCCCATCTGCCGGTCATCAACCAGCGCTTCCATAATAATATCACGCAAGGTCATGGACGGCAGGTTGAGATTCGTCAGCTTCCCAGCCAAAAGATAGCTCAACGCTTCTTCCAGTGAGGAGTGGTTGAGAATAATCGAGTGTAAAAAGCTCGCCAGCACCGGCTCGCGGTCGGCTTCTAATGCGGCTTCGTCTCGAATGGCTTGCCAGACCCAGTCGTCAGATGTGTGGGGTTGCTTGACGGCGCGCATACCGGTCCTCCTGAGCAAACTTTCTGGTATAATCGGGCGTGCTCCTCGCCCCAGGCTTTTCCTCTATACGGAACAGGGAGGAAGAACAATATAACAGGGCGGGAGATGGGACAGGCTGCATGAAACGTGTGTGTGTTTTTACGGGGTCCTACCTGGGTGCCCACCCGGAATATCTCTCAGCCGCCCAAACGCTCGGCAGGGAACTGGCCGCCCGGGGTCTTGAACTGGTCTACGGTGGCGCGCATATCGGGCTCATGGGCGCGCTGGCGGACACCGTCCTGGCGGAGAACGGGCGGGTGGTCGGCGTCATTCCCGACACGCTGGTCGACCGGGAGGTGGCCCACCACGGTCTTTCGGAACTCCACGTGGTCGGCTCCATGCACGAGCGCAAGGCGAAGATGGCCGCCCTCGCCGACGGCGTGGTCGCCCTCCCCGGTGGTATTGGCACGCTTGAAGAATTGTTTGAAGCCCTCACTTGGCGGGCGCTGAACATCCATACCAAGCCCTGTGGCCTGCTGAATGTCAATCATTACTACGACCTTCTGCTTCAGTTCTTGCAGCACACCGTCAATGAGCAGTTTCTGAAAGCGCAGTATCACACTCTGCTGCTGGTTGAAGAACACCCCGGCAAGCTCCTTGATCGCTTGGCACAACAAGAGGGCTCAGCATGACGCAGACAGCCATCAGTCTCATGCTCGTTGGGTCTCGCGCATTGCCGAGGCCCTGAAGCGCCCCGAACGACCCCTGGATTGGCTATGGATACTCCGCCGCCGGACTACTACTACCGCCACTTTCCTTCCCAGGTCCTGCCGGCCCGGACGCCGTTTACCCGCGTCGGGCGAGGGGATGCCGGCCTGTTGTTTATCTATGTCTCCAACCGCCGCCAACGCTGGAGCGTCTTACTCGACAAGGAACGGGTGGAGTACATCTATCCAGAAGCCCGCAAGCAGATTCCGCCCGGCTTCGCCCATGTCTGGTTGTTGGAAAAATGCTATAGTACGCGCCCCGCGGGCTTCCACACTCGCACGAAACATCCTCCGCCCCACCAGCCGGCTCACGGCGACCGGACCCCGGTCACCGGATTAGGCGAGTCGTTTATTCTCTTAGCCGAGCCGTCTCCCGCGCCGGGCGTACAGGGTGACGTTCTGTCCTACCACTTGCAGGAAGGGGCGGCGATTGAAGCGGCTGAAGCCTATACCAAGCGCTCCCATCGGCGCGCCGTCGTGGGGCTGCTGGTCTGGGATGATTATTGGTTCTAAATCTCACCCCTCACAACCAGCCCGATTTACGGCGGCTGGGCGGTTCCAGGCCGGTCAGGCAGACCCGGACCGCACTCCAGACCGCCTGGAACGCGGTCTGCAAAGCAACCGCGTCAGCGGCAAGCACCCGCATCCAGACGCCCATATTGTCAGGCAGGATGGACGCGCCGGCATAGATGTCGGGCAGCGGCTCGAACGCCGTTCGGACAATGCGCACCAACTCCTCGGGAGCGTGGTCCGACACCACCCAGAACGTCCCCTGCGTCTGATAGTGGCGCAGGGCCGCGGGCAGACTCGCCACAAAATCGGGCCCGGTCATCTCGAAGCGGTCCACACACCGACGCTGCCCGTCTGGCCGCTGGAATATGGTTTCGCTGAACAGCGAGCCAAACGGACGGGCCAAGGCGTCTGGGTCGTGCAGTCCAAAGGCATCCCCGCTCAGGGCGGTTGCCCCCTCTTCAACCGCGATATGGACACAGGAGCGGAAATGCGCCTGGGGAAATAATGTGAGCGGGTCGGGCAGATATTCGACAAAGCTACCCCTGCCAGCCCGGATGCAAACCTGCTGCGTTGCGACGCTGCTCGCCGGCATCGTATGGACAACGGTTGCCCCTTGGGTGGTCAGATGCACCCCCGCCCCGTCCTCCACCGAAAAATCAAGCCCGAGTCGCTCCCCGGCATACACGCCGCCAGAGATGGACTGGAGCATCAGCGTCAGCATCCCGGGCGGAACCCGGTCAAGGCAGAACGGCCGGGTGAGGGTGAAGGGATAGGTCGTGCGTTGCTGGGCGATAAAGGTCTGGCCGGCAGGGGCGCGTCTAAAGGTCAGCGCAACCTGGGGAGACATGACGGACCCTGGCTCGACTGCGCGCCGCGGGAAAGCTGCCTGGCTCATGGCGTGGGACGGAAGCGACGCTACGCAGGACGGTCAGCGTAAAAAATACTTTCTGGCCAGCGGGACTTCTTCCACGGGCTCGCACGTCAGCAGATCGCCATCGGCGTACACCTCATGCGTATGCGGATTGACCGTAATATCCGGGCAGGCGTCATTATGCAGCATATCCCCCTTTCCCACCGTGCGCGTATTCCGAATCGGCAACATGGGTTTGTGGAGGTCGAGCTTGCGCGGAATATCGGCCTCAAGCGCCAGGGAACTGGCGAAGACCGCACTCAGGGCAGACGGCGCGCTGCCCACCGCTCCCCACATGGGACGCTGGACAAGCGGCTCGACCGGGAAGATGCAGCCACTCGCGTCTCCCATGATAGACCAGGCCATAAAGCCGCCCTTGAGCACCATCAACGGTTTGGCCCCAAAAAATGCCGCTCCCCACAGCACCAGATCGGCCATTTTGCCGGCTTCCAGCGAGCCAACGTAGTGGTCAATGCCCAGCGCGCGGGCCGGGTTGATGGTGTATTTGGCAATATAGCGTTTGATCCGCTCATTATCGGCGCGGGCCGTTTTTTCCGTGAGAAGCCGGCCGCGCTGGTCTTTCATCTTACTCGCCAGCCGCCAGCAATTCGTAATGGTCTCATGCACCCGTCCCATGCCCTGCGTATCCGCGGCAAACATCGAGATCGCGCCCAGGTCGTGCAAGATATCTTCTGCGGCCATGGTCTGCGGCCGGATGCGGCTTTCGGCAAAGGCGACATCTTCCGGCAAGCGCCAGTTCAGCATATGGGCGTCCATGGTCATGGGCAGGGCTTCGTCGAGCGCGTTGCGCGAGTAGGGATTGGTCGGGTTGGTGGAAGACGGCAGACAGTTGGGCACGCCGGCAACGCGGATGAGGTCGGGCGCGTGGCCCCCACCAGCCCCCTCAACATGATACATATGAATCGTCCGACCGGCGACCGCGGCCAGCGTGTCCTCACAATAGCCGGCCTCGTTGATGGTGTCGGTGTGGAGTTGAACCTGAAAATCGTATTGGTCCGCCACCGTGAGCGCGCAGTCTATGGTGGCCGGCATGGCCCCGAAGTCTTCGTGGACCTTCACGCCAATCGCCCCGCCGGCCACGCTCTCCTCAATTGCGGCTCCGACGTGCGAGTTGCCCCGCCCCAGAAAACCGAAGTTTAAGGGATAGTGCTCGCAGGCCCTGAGCATCTTCGCCAGATTATTCGGCCCGGCACAGCTAATATCAAAATGCGGCCCCATGGTTCCGCCAATGATCGTCGTTATGCCGCTGGCCAGCGCATGTTCACACTGCTGCGGACACAGGAAGTGGGCGTGCGCCTCCACGCCCCCGGGGGTAATGAGCAGACCATCGCCGTGGACGATGGTCGTACACGGGCCGCAGACCAACTCGGGCTGGACCCCAGCTTGGATAGCCGGATTGCCGGCTTTGCCCACCCCAACAATCTTGCCGTCTTTAATGCCGATATCACCCTTCACAATGCCCAGCACCGGGTCGATGATCGTGGCGTTCTGGACGACCATGTCCAGCCCGCCCGCGGCCGCGGTCGTGGGAGCGTGAAAGCCCAGCCCGTCGCGCATCACCTTGCCGGCCCCTGTCATGCACTCGTCCCCATAGACCGCATAGTCGTGCTCAACCTCGGCCAGCAGGGAAGTATCGCCCAGCCGCACCATATCGCCTGTTGTTGGCCCATACGTGGCCGCATAGGCTGCCCGCGTCAGTCTGGCCATATTCCCTCCTATGCGCCCTTAAAGCCGCGTTCCTTGGCCCGTTGGAGGGCGGCCCGCTTGACCGCTGCGGAATGAATAGAGCCGTTGGTAAGATTATTGAGCCCGGTGACTTCGCCGCTGCCGCCCAGGGCGACTAACGGCACCGCTTTCTTCACCCCCGGCTCAAAACGCACCGACGCGCCGGCCGGCACGTCCAGGCGCATACCGAACGCCTGCGCCCGCTCAAACTCCAGGGCCTTGTTGGCCTCAAAAAAATGGAAATGGCTGGTCACCTGAATGGCGCGGTCCCCAGTATTGACGACAGTCAGGGTCAGGGTTGGGCGACCTCCGTTGAGGTCAATCTCCTCGTCAGGCGTGATGAGCGCGCCGGGCCGCCCGTACGGCGAGGCCGGCACAGGTTCGGAGCCGGGCCGGATCGGATTATACACGGCAATGAGTTTGGTCCCATCCGGGAACAGCCCATCGACCAGCACCCGGGACACCAGCTCGGCAACGTTGGGGAGCACGTCATCGGTCGTCAGCAAGGTTGATCCCAGGCTGACCAGCTCGGCGACCGATTTCCCCTCGCGCGCACCCTCAAGCAACTCGTCCGTGATATAGGCGATGGCCTCGGCAGCGTTGAGCTTGAGCCCTTTGGCTTGATGCCGGCGTGCGAGTTCCGCCGCCATAAAGATGGTCAAGCGTTCGTTTTCGGTGGGAGTCAGGTTGAGCATGGGCGTTCCTCCTTGAGGGCGATTCCTGAACGCGGAGTCTGCGTCGGACACGCGGGTCAGTTCGCAAACAACCGCGTCGCCTGGGTCTCATGCCGCATCATGGCAACATCCGCGACGGGCGTAAAGCTGCTGAGCGACTTGGGCAGGGGCGTGGTAAGCAGCGCGGTCAGCGTGGGGCGTATCTGCCGCACAATCTCTTGGGCCTGGATATGACTGATACAGCCCAACCGGAGGGCCGCGCTCACCAACGCCATGCCGTGTAGATGGCCGGACAGCAGGCTGGCCGGCTCCACGTCTAACCCGACTCCCCGCCAGACCACCCCTTGCACAACAGGCAGATGCCCCCACGCCTGCCCGGCTGTGACCCGCTCCAGATAGTCGGCCGCCCGGGGCGTTTTGAGCCGGTCGTGCACGCGCAGCAGCGCCCGGCCGGCCCGCTGCGATACGACCCGCAGCTCACGCGCCAGCGAGATCGCTTCCAGTTCTGCATCAACCCTCGCCACTTTTTCCAGTGCGTTGGCCGCACGATATGCCCACACCAGGGCCGGCCGGTCGCAGCCCGCCCAGCGGTGGCGGAGCTGGCTCTGGACAAAATGCAGCAGCGTCTCCGCGTCATGGACATAGGTATCGGTACATAGCGTCTCCACGCCCCACGAAGCGGCAAAGCCACCACCGGGGAAAAAGCTGTCGCCGTGTTGCAGGGCGGTCAGCAGGCTGGTCGGGTCAGTCATGCGGATTGTTCTTAGCCGAGGCCGCCTCCGAATACAAACTCGCCTGGGGGCGATTTTTTTGGTAAGTTAGTCTGTCTATGCAAGAGGCTCCGGTGTGATCTCCCTCACCGTTGCGCGTCATCTCTGCCCCGAGGAGCGCTCAGCGCTATGACCACCGGTGTGGAGTCTCCAGACACCCATCCGTTTGTCCGTCACCCGCATCGCACCTTTACGACGCTGAGCGTGCCGGTCATGGCCTCCCTCGTGGTCGAGCCGTTTGCCAGCCTGGTCGATACCGCATTTGTCGAACGGCTGGGCGCGGCTTCGGCAGCCGGCCTGGGCGCGGCAACCGCGCTGCTGTCCGGCGTGCTGTGGATTTTCAATTTCCTGGGCGTGGGCACCCAAACCGAGGTGGCGCGAGCCCTGGGCGCAGGGCAAGCGCACCGAGTCGGGAGTGTGGCCAGCCTGGGGGTGCTGCTCGCCGTGCTCTTGGGGCTGGGACTGACCCTCCTCACCTGGCCGGGCATTGGGCGCTTTTCCGTCTGGATGAGCGCCGATGCTGCCGTGCAGACAGATACGCACGTCTATCTCCATATTCGCCTGTTCGGGATTGTGCCCAGCCTGGTTGTGACCGCGGCGTTTGGCATCTTGCGCGGGCTGCAAGTCATGCGCCCAGCGCTCTGGATTGCGGGCGGCATGAGTCTGGTCAATATCGTCCTGGACCCCATACTGATTTTCGGGCTTGGGCCGGTGCCGGCGCTGGGGATTGCCGGCGCTGCTTGGGCAACCGTGCTGAGCCAGATGCTCGGTATGGGGTGGGCGCTGTGGGTCGTGGTCAGGCGCACGAGGCTGAGCGCTGAGTTTGCCTGGCCGCGGACGCGCCGCTTTTTTCTGATTGGCCGCGACCTGGCGCTGCGAACGGGATTCGCTCAGCTCTTTATGCTGACCGCGACCTGGACGGCCCTTCAGATCAGCGTCGAGGCCGGCGCCGCGCATCAGGCCCTGCGTCAGTTGTGGATGTTTCTGGCCTTTCTGCTGGATGCCTATGCCATCACGGCCCAGAGCCTGATCGGCTATTTCCTGGGCGCGGCCCGGATCGACATCGCCCGACAGGCCGCCCGGATTGCCTGTGGCTGGGCGCTGGGGACCGGCGGGGGGTTATGCCTGGTCCTGCTGTTGGGCGAGCGTCTTATTGCGTTTCTTTTAGTGCCGCCGGGCGCCCAGAGCCTTTTTCTGGTCGGCCTCCTCATCTGCGCCGTGACGCAGCCCCTCAACGCGCTGTCCTTTGTCACCGACGGGATTCATTGGGGAACCGGCGATTATGCCTATCTGCGCAACGCCATGATTGCGGCCACGGGGACGGGCGTGCTTGGCCTGCTGCACATCGATCCGACCCACGCCCAGGCGTTTGCTCAGGTGTGGTGGGCGGTGTCAGTGTGGATCGTTATCCGGGCGACATTTGGCCTGCTGCGTATCTGGCCGGGCCTCGGCAAAGCCGTTCTGCGGCGGTCGGGGCCGGGCTCAGGATTCCGCCTCCTCCCTTGACGCGGCTCCGGCGTTTTTCATACAGTCGGGGGCAACCCTACGCAAAGAGGAGACACGCTTATGATCACACGCCGCAACCCGGATGTGGGCTATATGCCGGATGAGACTTTTCGGACCTACGGCTTCACCCAGAGCATCAGAGCCGGCAATACGCTCTATCTGTCGGGGGTCGCGCCCTTCAAAGGCACCCTTGATGATGTGGAGGTCGTCGGGGTCGGAGATATCCGCGCCCAGGTTGCCCAGGTCCTGGAGATTATCAAACGCTGTCTGGCCGCCGAGGGGGCGACCTTCAAAAACTGGGTCGCCCAAACCGTCTATACCACGCAGATGACCGAACTCCAGAAAACAGCCGACCTTTTTCGCCAGGCATTCGGGGCCTATGCCCCGACGAGTACCTGGGTCGAGATCAAGGGCCTGTTTGTTCCCGAGCAATTAGTCGAGATCAACGGGACGGCCATTTTGGACTGAGCCCCGTCGTCTTTGGCCGAGCAGCCCAGGGGAGTTCCGTCAGGCCAGACCCAAGAGTGACCCAGAAGGAGGAACGAGCATGGCAACCAGAAAAGCGACGCAACAGGCCGCCCCCGCCCAGGATACGGCTATGAAAATTATCGACCCGGGCTGGAGCTGGGATGATGGCCTGCCCTTAGCCCAGGCCAAACAGATCGGCAACACCATTTATGTATCCGGCCAGGTCGCTTTCAACGCGCAGGGCAAGCTGGTTGGCAAAGGGAATATAAAAGTCCAGACGCGCCAAGTCTTCCGCAATATCAAGGCCGTCCTGGCCGCGGCGGGTGCCAAGATGGAGCATATTATCAAGATCAATACCTATATCACCGACGGCAGCAAGTTCATGGATATGCTCGAAGCGCGCGGTGAAATTTTCGGTGACAACCCGCCGGCCAGTACCGCGGTTGTGGTGGCCGGCCTGGCTTTTCCGGGTCTCCTGATTGAGGTGGAAGCGATTGCCGTCAAGCCGTAACGCTACGCCTTTCGCTCGGACCCGGAACCCCCAGCAAATCAACATGCCCGCCACGAGACAGGACAGGCTGGCCACGTTCACCCCTCACCTCAAGGGCCTGCTGCTCATGCTCGGCGCCAGCCTGTGCTGGAGCACGGGCGGCCTGTTCGTTCGCTCGGTCAGCGTCCCCAATAGCTGGGAGATCGCCTGCTGGCGCTCGCTTGCTATGGGCGTATTCCTGTTCGTCTGGCTCGCCTTTCGCCACGCCGGCCAGGTGGGCCGGGCGGTCGTCGCCATCGGGCTGGGCGGCTTCCTCGCCGGCCTGTGTCTGGCCGCCTCATTCCTGGGCTTCATTCTCGCCGTTACTCAGACAACGGTGGCGCAGACGCTCGTCATCATCAGTACCTCGCCTTTTCTGGCAGCGCTCTTGGGACGGGTCTTTCTTGGCGAGGTGGTCCCGGTCCGGCGCTACGTTGCCATGGGCATCGCTCTGACCGGCATCAGCGCCATGTGTCTCGATTCGCTCACCACCGGGACGCTGGCCGGGAGTGTCATCGCCGCTGGCGTTGCGGTGGCCTTTGCGGTCTGCGTCATTCTGCTGCGTCACAGTCAGGCGCAAGCCGATATGACACCGGCGGTGCTGGTGGCCGCGATTCTGTCCAGCGCCGTCGCCCTGCCCTTCAGCCTGCCATTTCAGGCTGCGTGGCAGGACATCGGCATCCTGGCCTGTATGGGCACCATTCAGGGCGGGCTGGGTTGCCTGCTCATGACGCGGGCGGCACGGCATATTACCGCAGTTGAAGTCAGTCTCCTGGCACTCCTGGAAACCATCCTTGGGCCGCTATGGGTGTGGGTCGGCGTGGGGGAACGGCCCAGCGACCTCGCCATTGTCGGCGGCCTGCTGGTGGTTGGCTCGTTAGCCCTGAATGAACTCCTGGGTCTCTACGGCCAGCGGCACACCGGGGCCGCCCCGCTCCCCTCGGGAAAATCAGCCGGTCAACCCGTGTGATCTCATTTATTATTCCCGCCTCTATGGCTGTGACGGGCCTCCATGTGGAGTAATATACCTCCAAGCAAAAAAGAGGAGCAAAGGTTCAATATATGCGGATCACCACTGTTACCAGCCGGGAATTCAATCAGGACGTGAGCAAGGCCAAGCGGGATGCAGCGGGGGGGCCGGTTTTTATCACCGACCGTGGCCGGACGGCGCACGTCTTATTGACTATTGAGGACTACCTCAAAATTACCAGGACGGAAGAAAGCCTCATCGAATTACTCGCCATGCCGGAAGCCGCAGACCTCGACTTTGAGCCGCCCCGCTTGGACGCTGCAATAGGCAGAACAGCGGACTTCTCCTGATGTATCTGCTCGACACCAATGTCATTGCTGAGCTGAGAAAAGCGAAGTCCCCCAAAGTCGATCAAAAAGTCCTGGCATGGGCCAGGGGTGTTTCGGCGGCCAGCCTTTTCTTATCGGTGATTACGGTTTTGGAACTTGAAAAGGGCGTCCTTCTGATTGAGCGTCGAGACCCGACGCAGGGCGCGATACTCCGCTCCTGGCTCGATATCCATGTGTTACCGACATTCCGCGAGCGCATTCTACCTGTTGATACCGCAGTTGCTCAATGTTGCGCCAGACTGCACGTCCCGACCCCCCGTCCAGATCGTGATGCGCTCATCGCGGCCACGGCACTGGTTCATAGGCTGACAGTCGTCACCCGAAATGTCAGTGATTTTGCGCCGACAGGCGTCGAGATCGTCAACCCTTGGGCATGAGCAAATCCCGCTCGGGATCCATCGGATCAGGAAGCCGGGGAGGCTAGGCACAAACCCACCCCAGCCCTATGGGCCACCCCCTCCCGAGAGGGGATGAGGCACCTCAGGCGCAGACCGGCGGCAGTTTCTCTATCCACGGCTGGGCCTGCTCAAGCTGGGCCGCCACGCTGAGCAACACGTCTTCCCGGCCGTAGGCCGGCATCAGATGGACGCCAACCGGCAGGCCGTCTGCACTCCAGTGTAAGGGCAGAGAAATCCCCGGCTGGCCGCTCACATTTGCAACCGGGGTATACGGAATAAGATCAAGCACCCGCCGATATATCTCATCCGGGGCGGCCGCGGCGCTGCACAGTTGGCCCAGAGGCGGCGGTGGGGTGCTCAGGGTCGCCGTGAGGAGCAGGTCAAACCCGTCTGCCCACCAGGCGGCCAGACGCCGCTGCCAGCGCTCCAGCCATTCAAGCGCGGCAATATATTCCGTCACACCAATGGACCGGCCCCGGCTCATGAGGTCCCAGGTGTAGCGCTCGAAATCGTCCGGACCAACTGCCCGGCCCAACGCGTCGGCAACGTCTTCCGCGGTCCGCGCAGAGTGAGCCAGCACAATCGTGCCAAAGTGAGTCCCCCATTTCTCGTCCAGCGCTGGCGGATGGGCAACCTCGATCTGGTGGCCGAGAGATTCCAACAGCTTGGCCGTGTTTTCTGCCGCGGCGACACATTCGGGGTGCAGCGTGTCTTGACTGCCCGGCCGCTTGGTCATCAGGCCGATGCGGAGCGCGCCAGGCTCCCGCCGGGCGGCCTCGGCGAACGAGCCCACACACGCGGGAGCCGCATACGGGTCGCCCGGCATGGCCCCGGCGGTCGCATCAAGGACAGTGGCCGCGTCACGCACGGACAAGCAGACCACCCCCTCGGCAATACAGCCGGCCCAGGCTTCGCCATACCCCGGCCCCAACGATAACCGCCCCCGGCTGGGTTTCAGACCGACCAGGCCGCAGGCGCTGGCCGGGATACGAATCGACCCCCCGCCATCATTGGCGTGCGCCACCGGCACCAGCCGCGCCGCCACCGCGGCCGCACTGCCACCACTCGACCCGCCGGTCGAGTGGTTGGTATTCCACGGATTCCGGCTCGGCCCGTAGGCTTCCGGCTCGGTCGTGGTGGCAAAGCCGAACTCCGGGGTGTTGGTCTGGCCTAGCGTAATCAGGCCGGCAGCGCGGAATTTATCGGCCAGATAGGTGCTGTGGGGGGCCGTGTAGTGGGCCGCTTTGAGCGCCTTGCAGCCATTATGGATTTCATCGCCGGCGTGCACGCAGAACAGGTCTTTCAGCAGAAACGGCACCCCCTTGAACGGGCCGTCGGGTAGGGGTGCTGCGTCCGCTTCGGCCCGCGCTTTTTCATAGCGCGGACGAATCACGGCGTTGAGCTGCGGATTGAGCCGTTCCACCCGCTCGATAGCCGCCTCCACAAGCTCCCGCGGACTGACTGCTCCGCTCCGCACCAACTCGGCCTGGGCCGTGGCATCCATTTTTGTGAGATCGTCTGGCATGGTCTGTCCTCCCTTCCGGTTGAGCGTGGATTATCCTGCCAGGCCAGAAAGTTTGTCAAGGACAAGCAGCGGGGAGACTCGCCCTGCGTCTCATCCTGCGTTAAGAGAAGGGAGACAGAGCGGACACACAGGAGGAAGCAGATGTCAGCCTATATTATTGTGGATGTTCAGGTGACCGACCCCGAGGTGTACGCCGGCTATACGAAACTCGTGCCGGCAACCGTAGCCGCCTACGGCGGGAAGTTCATCGTCCGGGGAGGGGCCGCCGAAAATATGGAGGGCGACTGGGAGCCTCACCGGGTGGTTGTGCTCGAATTCGAGAGCGTGGCCCAAGCCAAGGCGTGGTATCACTCGGAAGAATATCGCGCGCCGAAGGGCCTCCGCCACAGCGCCTCTCAGGCGAAAATGATTGTGGTTGAGGGAGCCTAGCCGGTCGTGGTTCAGGACCCTCTGATGATGCAGACGAGCGAAAGGATACAGAGGTGGCAAGAGCACAACAGACACAAGACGCGCTCGCGCCGGCCACCACCCAGGGCGCGACAACTGGCTACGAGGCCACACTCTGGGCTATGGCCGACGCCCTGCGCGGCAGCATGGACGCCGCGGAGTATAAGCACGTTGTTCTCGGCCTCATCTTTCTGAAATACATCTCCGACGCCTTCGAGGAGACATACGCCCGTCTCGAAGCCGAGCGAGACGAGGGGGCCGACCCCGAGGACCCGGACGAATATCGCGCCGAGAACATTTTCTGGGTGCCGCCCGAGGCCCGCTGGACCCGGCTCAAGGCCCAGGCGCGGCAAGCCACCATCGGCCAACTCGTCGATGACGCCATGACCGGCATTGAGCGCGACAACCCAGCGCTCAGGGATGTCCTGCCCAAGGACTACGCCCGCCCAGCGCTCGACAAGCAGCGGCTCGGCCAGCTCATCGACCTTATCAGCAATATCCAGGTCGGCGACGTGGCGGCCCGGTCCAAGGACGTGTTGGGCCGCGTCTACGAATACTTTCTGTCGCAGTTCGCCAGCGCCGAGGGCAAAAAGGGCGGCGAGTTCTATACCCCGCGCTGCGTGGTCAAGCTCTTGGTCGAGATGCTGGATCCGTATCACGGGCGGGTCTATGACCCCTGTTGCGGCTCCTCCGGCATGTTCGTCCAGTCGGTCGCCTTCATTCGTGCCCATCAATCCGGCAACGGTCAGGGCAGGGCACTCCAGGGCGCTAAGGCCGACATCTCAATCTATGGTCAGGAGTCCAACTACACCACCTGGCGGCTGGCCAAGATGAACCTGGCCATTCGCGGTATCGAGGGCCAGCTCGCCCACGGCGACACGTTCCACAACGACCGTCACCCCGACTTGAAGGCCGATTTTATCCTGGCCAACCCGCCCTTCAACATCTCCGACTGGGGCGGCGAACGGCTGGCCACCGACAAGCGCTGGCAGTACGGCACCCCGCCCAAGGGCAACGCCAACTTCGCCTGGGTCCAGCATATCGTCCACCACCTGGCGCCGGCCGGCACGGCTGGCTTTGTCCTGGCCAACGGATCCATGTCGTCCAACCAGTCGGGCGAGGGACGTATCAGGAAAAGCCTGATCGAAGCTAGTCTAGTGGACTGCATGGTGGCCTTGCCCGGCCAGCTTTTCTATTCGACCCAGATTCCGGCCTGTCTGTGGTTTCTGGCCCGCAATCGCAAGAATCGGCCGGCCAGCGGCCGGCGTGGCGACATCCTGTTCATCGACGCCCGCAAGCTCGGTCGCCTGGTAGACCGCACTCACCGCGAACTGACCGACACCGACATCGCCCGCATCGCCGCCACCTACTACACCTGGCGCACGCCCCCTTTTACTCCTCCCTCTCCCCCGACTCCTCCTCCCTCTCCCTCGATTCCTACCCCCTCTCCCTTGAAGGGAGAGGGCTGGGGTGAGGGTGCCCGAAGTGAGCGCGCCCGAAGTCCGCGTACCCGAAGTCCGCGTGTCACCGCCTACGCCGACATTCCCGGTTTCTGCAAAAGCGCCTCCCTGGCAGAGGTCCGCAAGCACGGCTATGTCCTGACCCCCGGTCGCTACGTTGGCGCGGAGGCGCAAGAGGACGACGGCGAGCCGTTCGAGCGCAAGATGCACCGGCTGGTGGCGCAATGGAGAGACCGGCAATCCGAAGCAACGAAACTGGACGCAGCCATAGCGGCAAATCTACAAAAACTCGGGCTATGATTCTCAGCGACAAGGACCGCAGGACCGAGTTGTTCGCGAGTGGGGCATTTATTGCGGCCTTCCAAGGCTTCGAGCAGCAGGCCGCCAAATGGCCATACGCGCCCTGCCCACTGTGGCCAAAAGCGCGGGACTGATGCGGTTGCCGGAAAGCTAGGCTTTGGGAGCGTGTCATGAATATCAACACCGACTACCTTGACCGCTGCATCGAAACGCTGGAACGCGCGTTTGATCTGTTCCAGGATTACGGCCCGGGCGAGATTGAATATGATCTCTACCGCTCGGCTTGTGTCAAGGAATTTGAACTCATTGAAGAGCAGTGCGGCAGCCTGCTGCAAAAGCGGCTCCGGGAGTACTTCGCCAGCAACCGCGCAGTCGATGAACTCTATTTCAAAGACATCTTCCGTCATGCCGCCAAGCACACCCTGATTACAAGCGACCAGTGCGAGCGATGGCTGCACTACCGCGACTACCGCAACGACTCCGCTCACCGCTACGGCGAAGACTACGCCGAGGAAGTGCTGACCGCATTACCCACATTTATCGAGGACGCAAAGGCGGTCTCCCGCGTGCTACAACAGTCAGACTCATGACCCGGCAACTCAACGTTACACCCCGCCACCGGGAACAGCTTACCCGCCTGCTGCGCGAACATCTGCCCGGCGTAGAAGTGTGGGCCTACGGCAGTCGCGTCAACGGCAGAAGCCACGACGGCAGCGACCTTGACCTGGTATTGCGTGGCCCCGGTCTCGCCAAAATCAGCCCCACGCAACTGGCCGCATTCAATGAAGCAGTACAGGAATCCACCATTCCCTTTCTCATAGAAGCGCGGGACTGGGCACGATTGCCGGCAAGTTTTCAGCGCGAGATTGAGCGGGAATATGTGGTGGTGGAGGGAGGAGGAAGCGATCCGTAATCCTTTACACATCCCGAGCGGGATAGGAAATATTCCTGTTGAATGGCGCTGGGCACGTCTTGAAGATGTATGCGACGGTATCTTCGACTGTCCGCACTCCACACCGAAACTTTCGGACTCTGGACCGCTCATGGTGCGTACTCAAGACATCCTGTCTGGCGTATTTCGGACAGATCAAGCGGGCCATGTCTCGGAAGAAACATATCGAGAACGGACAAAACGTGCTGAACCAACTCACGGCGACCTCTTCTATAGTCGTGAAGGAACCTACTTTGGAATTGCAGCGGAAGTGCCCCAGAATAACCGCGTATGCCTCGGACAACGGATGGTTCTGCTACGCCCAAATTCGCAGGCGGTTGATTTCCATTATCTGCGTTTCTGGTTGAACAGTCCTGTGATGGAAGCTCACATTCATGGTTTCCGCGATGGCTCAGTGGCAGAGCGACTCAACTTGCCGACAATACGAGTCTTGCCCGTTTTATTGCCCCCCTCCCCGAACAACGCGCCATCGCCCCCATCCTCGGCACCCTCGACGACAAGATTGAATGCAATCGCCGCATGAACGAAACGCTCGAAGACATGGCCCACGCCCTCTTCAAGAGTTGGTTCATCGACTTCGACCCCGTTCATGCTAAAGTCGCCCTCCGCCGCCACGCCGCCGCCTCAATCACTCCCCCCTTGAGGGGGAGTCGGCACGCCCAGGGCGTCAGCCCGCCGGCGCGCCGGTGGGGGGACATCAAACGCTACTACTCCCCGCAAACCCTCCAAAAAGCCCGCACCCTCCGCCACCCCCAAACCGACGCCGAAGCCCTCCTTTGGTACTATCTCCGCAACAAACAACTTGCCGGCCACAAATTCCGCCGGCAGCAGCCCATCGGCCCCTATATTGTCGATTTTGCCTGCCTGTCCCAAAAAGTCCTCGTCGAACTCGACGGCGGCCACCACGCCGCGCGGACAGCCTCCGATACGCGGCGAGACGAGTTTTTACGGGGCAAAGGCTACCGGGTGCTCCGCTTTTGGAATCACGAAGTTTTCGAGAACTGTTTCGGCGTGTTGGAGCGCATTTATGCTGCCCTGCCTCATCACCCTCCCCTTGAGGGAGGGTCGGAAGACGCCAGTCTTTCGGGGAGGGGGTCCCCCCCACCGCCTCAGCCGGCGCCTAGCGGCTTGGCTTCTGCGACTCCCCCTCAAGGGGGGAGTGATTGGACGGTGGAACGAGCACGGGCGTATCTGGCCGGGCTGGACCCAGGCATTGCCGCGTTGTTCCCGGACCGCTTTGTGGATTCGGAGTTGGGGGAGATACCGGCGGGGTGGGGGGTAAAGCCGCTAGGAGGGGTGATTGAGTTAGCCTACGGCAAAGCCTTGAAGGCAGCGGCGCGAAGAGGTGGAGCCATTCCTGTATACGGCTCAAACGGCCAAATCGGTTGGCACGATAAGAAATTGGTAACGGGGCCAGGGATTATTGTCGGACGGAAAGGGAATCCCGGAGTAATCACATGGGTACAAAGTGATTTCTTTCCCATTGACACGACGTTCTATGTCGTACCCAAGGAAGGCAAGCAAAGTCTGTACTTTTTATTCTATGCCCTGGAAAGACAAGAGCTTGCGAACCTCACTGCTGATTCGGCCGTGCCTGGCCTAAATCGCAATCTGGCCTACATGAATGCACTACTTATCCCTGATGGCATGATAGTCGAGAGTTTTAACGATTATGCCAAGCCGCTTTTCACTCGTCGCCATCGGCTAGAAGAGGAGACCCGCACCCTGGCCGCTCTGCGTGACACGCTGTTGCCGAAGCTAGTGTCAGGAGAGCTGCGGGTTGGGGATGTTTCCAATTACGCTCAGTAGCACAGTAGAGGTCCGGCAAGGAGATACTATATGGCGAAGAAACCAGAAATTATGACTAATCACTCCTGCTTAGACGAGGGAATGGTCAGCCGCTACAAACAGCGTATGGAGGATATAGTCCATCGGTTGGAGTCGATAGACGCAGTCATGGAGCGGAGAACTAACCTTCTTTACTACCAGACGGCAGTAGAATTCGTTTACCTCCAATTTCGTCTGATCTTAGAGAACATCGCTACATTGTGGCTGGAGGCCGCAGGAGAAGAGAAGAAACAGGCTGTCGAAAACATCGTACGAAATGAGTGGAACGCGAAGGAAATTCTCGCAGCATTATCGAAGATAAATCCTAACTTCTATCCTACCGTACCAAACAGGCTTCAACCTGACGACGAAACTAAAAAGCAATTGCCCAAAGAAATGCAAAGCCAATTCAGAGGAAAGATTGAGAATGTTGAGGCCAGCAACTATCTCACGAAGGAACGATGGATCACGCTGTATGACAAATCATCGCAGTTGGTTCATGCAGGAGTGTTTCAGACCAGCCTTCTGACCATGAAGCAAGCCAATAGTCTCCTCAACCAAGCCAGACGATGGAGGAAGTTGATTTACGATCTTTTGCGTCATCATCGAGTGCTTTTGGGGGACGAGCGAGACGACTGGCTGATGGTAATAGCACAGCTAAATCCGCCGTCGCATGGAGGGCTGCCGCATCACAGAGTTCGTTCGGGAGGACAAGCTGGAGGCGGAAAACCACCTAGCGGCGACAAGGGACAAAGCTGCCTGAAAACATGACCAGATTTACTGAATCCACGGTCGAAGACGCCGCCCTGGACTGACTCGCAAGCCTGGGCTGGAACAGCGCCCACGGCCCGGACATTGCGCCGGATACGCCGGACGCAGAACGGAGCGACTACGGAGCGGTGGTGCTGGAACGGCGGCTGCGCGATGCGCTCGTCCGGCTCAACCCTACCCTGCCGCCTGAAGCCCTGGACGACGCTGTTCGTAGGCTGACCCACCCGGCAGGATCGACGCTCGTAGTCCGCAACCACGCTTTTCATCGGATGCTGGTCGATGGCCTGCCGGTGGAGTATCGCACCGCCGACGGGGTAGTCCGCGGCGCACAGGCGCGGGTGATGGATTTTGATACGCCGGCCAATAACGACTGGCTGGCGGTCAATCAGTTCACAGTGGTGGAGAATAAACACGCGCGCCGGCCCGATGTGGTGCTGTTCGTCAACGGCCTGCCGCTCGGAGTGGTCGAACTCAAGAATCCGGTGGACGAAGAGTCGACTATCTGGACCGCCTGGCAACAACTCCAGACCTATAAGACCGAACTGCCAACGCTGTTTTCGATGAACGCGGTCCTGCTGGTCTCGGATGGGGTCGAAGCCCGCATTGGTACGCTGACCGCGAGGCGGGAATGGTTCAAGCCCTGGCGCACGATTGCGGGAGAAACCCTGGCCGATTCGCATAGGCCCGAATTGCAGGTCATGCTCGCAGGCGTTTGCCGACCGGACCGTTTTCTTGCGCTGGTGCGCGACTTCATGGTGTTTGAGGACGACGGCAGCGGAGCCGTGGTCAAGAAAATGGCCGGATATCATCAGTTCCACGCGGTCAGGGTTGCCGTCACCGAGACGCTGCGAGCTGCGGGGTTGGAGTCAGTAGACGAACAGACTGCCGAGGGGTTTGGCCGCTATGAGTCGGGCCGCACCCCCGGCGGCAAGCCCGGCGACCGGCGTATCGGCGTGGTGTGGCACACCCAGGGGTCGGGCAAGAGCCTGACGATGGCCTTTTATGCCGGACGTATCGTGCGGGAACCGGCCATGCAGAATCCGACTCTGGTCGTCCTGACCGACCGTAACGACCTGGACGACCAGCTTTTTGGTACGTTCGCGCGTTGCCATGACCTGTTACGTCAGCCGCCGGTACAGGCAAAAAGCCGGGCGGATTTGCGCGCCAGGCTGGCGGTTGAGTCGGGCGGCGTGGTCTTTACAACTATTCAGAAGTTCTTTCCAGAGGAGAAAGGGGACCGGCACCCGTTGTTGTCGGAGCGGCGCAACATCGTGGTCATTGCCGACGAGGCCCACCGCAGCCAGTACGACTTCATCGCCGGCTATGCGCGGCATATGCGGGACGCCCTGCCCCAGGCTTCGTTTGTCGGCTTCACCGGCACGCCGATTGAGTTGCAGGACGCCAACACCCGAGCTGTGTTTGGCGACTACATCAGCATCTATGACATGCAGCGGGCGGTTGAGGACAAAGCGACCGTGCCGATCTATTACGAGAGTCGGCTGGCCAAGCTCTCCCTCGATGAGAGCGAGCAGCCAAAGATTGATCCCGACTTTGAGGAGGCGACCGAGGGCGAGGAGGTTGGGCGCAAGGAAAAGCTCAAGACCAAATGGGCGCAACTCGAAGCGGTGGTCGGGACCGAAAAGCGCTTGAAGCGCCTCACTCAGGATATTGTCACCCACTTTGAGCACCGCCTGGAAGCGCTCAATGGCAAGGCCATGATCGTCTGCATGAGTCGGCGCATTTGCATTGCACTCTACCGGGAGCTGGTGCGGCTGCGCCCGGCCTGGCAGGAGGAAGACGACAAGGGGCAGATTGCAGTCGTAATGACCGGCTCGGCCTCCGACCCTCCCGCCTGGCAGCCGCATATTCGGACCAAGGCGCGGCGCGAGGCCCTGGCCAAACGCTTCCGGAACCCCAACGACCCGCTGCGCCTGGTCCTGGTGCGCGACATGTGGCTGACTGGCTTTGACGCGCCGAGCCTGCACACCATGTACGTGGACAAGCCCATACGCGGCCACGGCCTGATGCAGGCTATCGCTCGGGTCAACCGGGTGTTCCGGGACAAGCCGGGTGGGCTGGTCGTGGATTATCTGGGGCTGGCGCATGAACTGAAGCTGGCGCTGGCGACCTATACCCAGAGCGGCGGCAGCGGGAAAACCGCACTCGACTAGGAGCAGGCGGTGGCAGTGATGCAGGAGAAGTATGAAGTCTGCTGCGCCTTGTTCCACGGCTTTGACCGCTCGCGGTTGAGCACCGGCGCGCCGACAGAACGGCTGGCCTTGTTGCCGGCCGCACAGGAACACATCCTGACCCAGGAAAACGGCAAAGAGCGTTACCTGGCCGCGGTCCGCGCGCTGTCCCAGGCGTTTGCTCTGGCCGTCCCGCATGAAGCCGCACTGGACATTCGGGACGAGGTCGCGTTCTTTCAGGCCGTCCGGTCGGTCCTCGCCAAGCGAGCGCCCGGCGATATTCGCCCCAAGGAAGAGTTGGACCAGGCCGTGCGCCAGATTGTTTCGCGGGCCGTGGCATCGGAAGGGGTGATCAACATCTTCTCCGCCGCCGGACTGGAGAAACCCGATATCTCGGTCCTGTCGGACGAATTTCTGGCCGAGGTGCGGGACATGCCGCAGCGCAACCTCGCAGTCGAACTGTTACAGAAACTGCTAAAAGGCGAACTCGCCGTCCGCCGTCGGAAAAACGTTGTCCAGGCGCGGTCGTTCGCCAAGATGCTGGAACACACCCTGCGTCGCTATCAAAACCGGGCCGTCGAAGCCGCGCAGGTTGTTGAGGAACTGATTCAACTCGCCCAGGAGTTGCGCGAGGCAAGCGCTCGCGGCGAAAAGCTCGGCCTGTCGGAAGACGAGGTGGCGTTTTATGACGCGCTCGAAACACATGACAGCGCGGTACAGGTGCTCGGCGACGAAACCCTGCGCAATATCGCCCGCGCATTGGTGAAAACCGTGCGCCGCAACGTCACCATTGACTGGACGCTCCGCGAGAATGTCCGCGCCAATCTGCGCCGTCTGGTCAAACGCATTCTGCGCAAACACGGGTATCCGCCCGACAAGCAGGAGCGAGCGACACGGACTGTGCTGGAGCAGGCCGAGGTGTTCGCCGCGGGCTGGGCGGCCTAACCGGAGGCCGGTCGTCCGCGGGAAGTCGGACCTGTCGCACCCCCGCTCCCAAACACCCTGCACGGTCTGGGTGCCGTTGGGAGTGCGGGTCAGCCCGCTTCTTGTTTTCACAGGAATGACGGACGGCTCCACCGCATCGTGCACTGCGCTCGGCACGTTCCACAACGCTGGCTTCGGCTTGACAGGGGACTGACGGCCAGAGTATCCACGAGCAAGACCCGCGGGGGACAGCACCCGTGCCGTTGGAATCGGGCGGGGCCGCTTTTTCGTGTCCGCGACCACGGTATGCAACCCCCCATAGCTCGCCGAAAGGAGGAACGACCATGACCGGGCAGTTCGACACAAGGGTAGCGCTCGTCACCGGCGGCGGCTCGGGTATTGGCCGTGCCTCGGCTGTGGCTTTTGCCAGGGAAAACGCTCGGGTTGTTGTTGCCGACGTAGATGAGGCCGGTGGACAGGAGACGGTCGGCGTGATTGAGGCGGCTGGGGGCACGGCGCTGTTCGTCCGTACCGATGTCTCCCAGGCGGCGGAGATGGCCGCCCTGGTGCAGCGGGTCGTTACGACCTACGGCCGTTTGGACTGCGCCCTCAACAACGCCGGTATCCAGGGGGATATCAGGCCGACCGCCGAGTGCAGCCAGGAAAACTGGGAGCGGATTATTGCCATCAATCTGACCGGGGTGTGGTTGGGTATGAAGCACGAACTCCGGCAGATGCTGCACCAGGGCGGGGGCGCAATCGTCAACACGGCCTCGAACTTCGGGCTGGTAGGCTCAAGCGGGATGCCAGCCTACTCGGCCAGCAAGCACGGCGTCCTCGGGCTGACGAAAACCGCCGCCCTGGAGTATGCTACGGCCGGTATTCGGATCAATGCCGTCTGCCCAGGGCCGGTTCAGACGCCGCTGGTCGATAAAATTCTGGCCACTCAGCCCGAGTTGGGCGACCAGATTATCAAGGCCATTGAGGCCAGACAGCCGGTAGGGCGTATGGGGAGGCCGGAGGAAATTGCCGAGGCGGTGGTCTGGTTGTGTTCCGATGCGGCCTCGTTTGTCACTGGAGCGGCCCTGTCCGTGGACGGCGGCTTTGTGGCGCAGTAGTCAGGAGAAGAACAACAGGCGAGGAGGACAGAGGGCGGACCCTCCTCACGCTTCAGGATTTCGCCAAAAACAGCAAAAAGGGAGTGTACGACCTATGCCGGCTCTGAAACTGGACGAACCGCTATCCATTCTCGTGCTGCTCGGGCTGACCCTGCCCGAAGTGTCTGAAGATGATGTGGCAAAAATTCAGGCCGCGGCCCCTCGCTCGACCGTCAAGATAGCCCCTCGGGTCGGTGATGCGCTCGACATGGCCGCTGATGTCGAGGTCATCCTTGGCTTCTTGCCCGAAGCCTTGTTTCGGGCCGCTCCCCGTCTGCGCTGGGTGCACGCCATTGCCTCGGGGGTCGATATGTTTCTCTACCCGGCGATGCGAGACTCCGCTGTGGTCCTGACCGGAGAAAAGGGCCTGGTGGGCGGACACTTGGCGGATACCGGGTTTGGCCTGCTCTTGGCCCTGACCCGCCAGATCGCGACCGCCGTCCGCCTCGGCCCGGCCAGTTGGCAGGAACGGGAGGTCATGCGCCGCAAAGAGGTCGAGCTGGAGGGGCTGACGATGGGCATTGTCGGCTTCGGGGGGACCGGGCGGGCGATGGCCCGCCGAGCGGTGGCGTTTGGTATGCGCGTGCTGGCCCTGGATGAGCGACCCGTCCCAGTATCGGACGGCGTGGACGTGGTATGGGGCCGGGAGCGGTTGCCCGAGTTGCTGGCTGCTGCTGACGTGGTGGCGATCTGCTGTCCGCTCACAGCCGAGACGCGGCAGATGTTCAACCCGCCAACCTTCGCCCATTTGAAGCCGGGCGCGCTGCTGGTCAATGTCACCCGCGGGGAGATTATAGACGGAGAGGCCCTGGTCCAAGCGTTGCAAGACGGCCGGTGTGGCGGCGCGGCGCTTGATGTTGCTCCAATCGAACCCCTGCCGGCCGATCATCCCTTGTGGACGTTTGAGAATGTGGTCATGACGCCGCATACCGCTGGGGCGAGCCAGCTCCGGGCCACGCGCAACCTCGAACGCTTTTGCGAAAACCTGCGCCGTATCCAGCGCGGTGAGCCCCTCGTCGGCGTGGTCGATAAACAGCGCGGCTACTAAGACCAGCGCCCCGTCCATTGTATTCCCGGCCAAGATGACGCAGGATGGCGCATATTTACGAGACGAGAGAGATGATACCAGACAGGAGACACACCACCAAGGGCAAACGCTGGACGCTTGACCATCCAGAGCTGGGGACCGGGCCCTTACCCATCACGCCCTATCTTTCTGCGGAGTATTTTGCGCAGGAGCGCGAGAAGATTTTTACCCGGACGTGGCTGTGTACGGGCAAGAAAGTCGAAGAGATTCCTCAGCCGGGCGATTATCTGGCGCTGGATATTGCGGTCGGCAACACCTCGGTCCTGCTCGTCCGGGGCCAAGACGGGCGGGTGCGCGGATTTCACAATGTGTGCAAACATCGCGGCAATCGACTGGCCTGGGACGACCGTGGCGCGTGCGGGACCGGGTTGACCTGCCGCTTCCACGGCTGGACCTATGCCGCGGACGGTCGCCTGGTCGGGGTGCCGGAAGAAGACATGTTCTTTGACTTTGACAAACGGGACTACGGCCTGAGTCCGGTTGCCACGGAGGTCTGGCAGGGCTTTATTTTTATCAACCTTGACCCGCACCCACCGGAAACGCTGCACCAGTATCTCGGCGAAGTGGTTGACCTGCTGGGCGGCTATGCGTTTGACCGCTTGCCGCTGAGCTGGTCGTATACGGCCCGGCAGCACTGCAACTGGCGGATTCTACGCGACTCGCAGCTCGAGTTCTATCACGGCAAGGCGCTGCATCAGCAGTTCGCCGGCAAGGTGATGATGAATAAGCAGCAGCCGTCCTGCCACGTGCTCGACGCCAAGCTCTTCCGCCGTCACAGTATGATGTCGTTTTACGGCGACCGCCGGAACACCCAGCGCACGCCCATGGAATTGTTGATGGCCCAATTTGGGGCCAGCCTCAAAACCTTTCCCGGCGCGCGGGATATGGACCGCTGGCCCCTGGGGGTCAACCCCACACGCAGCAAACAGTGGTTCTTTGATATTTATTACATCTTTCCCAATTTTCATCTGGTGATTCTGAGCCCCTTTCTGTTTGTCGCCCACACCATATGGCCGGAGACGGTCAAGCGCTCAACCTGGAACGCGCGGGGCTATTTCCCCCAGCCGGCGACTGCCGCCGAGTCGGTGACGCGCGAATATAATAAATGCCTGGCGCGGGACGTGTGGCTGGAAGACGGCAGCACCCTGGAAAACACCCAGCGCGGCATCGAGTCGGGTGTGCTGAGCCAGTATCCGCTCCAGGACCAGGAATTGCTGATCCGCCACGCCCATCAGGTGGCGGAAGCCCTGCTCGCCAGCGGCGGACAAGCGGGGTGAGGCATGGCCGCGCCGCGCCTGCCCGAGCCGTTCGCCGACCTCGAACCGCTGGCCGCAGTCTGGGCGCTGGCGACCGAGACCGAGCGCAACCAGCAACGCCTCAGCAGCACGATGACCCAGATTCAGGTATTTTACGACACCCTGCTGCCCCGTATGGAGGCCGTCCTGACCTATCTGAGTCAATTCCCACCAGAGCCGCCAGCCGCGCTGCCCCAGGAGGTCCGACGGCTCTTATCCCTGGCCCTGGCTATGGCCGAAATCACCACCGCGGTGGAGCTCCACCAACAGCCCAGCGTGCCGGCCGGCTTTGACCCGCAGCACTTTATTCCCGACCACAAGTAGGGGCAACCCCCTGTGGTTGCCCAGAACGCGCTAGGCACTCTTCTGAAAATGCGGCATGACTTCTTTGGCAAAGAAGCGCATGGCCCGGACCGTTTTGGCGTGCGCCACCCCAGGGAACTGCATCCAGCATATCAGATAGTCCATGCCGAGTTCGTGCTGGTATTTCTCAATCTCTCGAATGCAATGGTCCGGGTCGCCGATAATGAAACGCTCCCGGTGGGTGTCAAAGGTCACGCTGGCCGGGTCCTTGACCAACGCGCCCGTATCGTCTTTGAGCGGCCGGACGTTGGCCCATTTGCCGTACATCCCGGCGTGCAGATACATGATTCCGGCCCGGGCCTCTTCCTCGGCTCGGGCCGTAGTCTCGGCAACATACACTTCGCGGATGACTGGTGTGGCGCTGGCCGTCTTATTGAATCGCTGGAGCTGCTGCCGATACAGCCGATAATGCTCCTTCAATTCGTTGATATGATGTCGTGGGGACGCCACGAGGGCCGAGCCCCATTGGGCCGCCCGCCGCACTCCGCCGCGAGTGGAGGCCCCAATCCAGATGGGTGGGTGCGGCTTTTGGACGGGCTTGGGGGTAATGGACAGGTCGTCCACGTGGTAGTACTGGCCCGCAAACGAGAAGCGCTCCGTCGTCCAGCCCCGAATCATCAGATCGAGCTGTTCTTCCATACGCGGCTCACGCCCCGAACGCGGCTCTTGATAGGCGGCGAACTCCTCCGGTCGATAGCCAGTCGCAACGCCAAGGATAAACCGTCCCGCGGCGATATTATCGAGCACCGCCACATCCTCGGCGGTCTGGACCGGCCGATGCAGCGGCAGGAGGTACATGCTTGTCCCAATGGTGAGCCGCGAGGTCCGGGCAGCCATAGCGGCGGCTGTCACCAATAGTGATGGGCAGATCCCGTCGGCCAGAAAATGGTGCTCAACCAGCCAGGCCGATTCAAACCCAATCTCTTCGGCAATGACCGTCTGGTCCAACATCTCACGATAGAGTTGCTCATGCGTCTGGCCGGAGCCTGGCCGCAGCTGCATAGAGAACGGACCAATCCCAAATCGCATCATACGCTGTCCTCCTTGGGGTATGACAACCGGCCAGATTATTCTCCTCTGACAACCGGCTGTCAACGTTTGGAGAGACGCGCGGAGACAGCCGGCCGATAACTGGCAAGGCCGGGGCACTCTTTATCATGAGGGGCGCTTCCAGTACATTATGCACAGCATCATTCAACCACCGTCCTGTAAAATCTCTCGGCTGTATTGGAAAGGAGAGACTCGTGTACGACCCCAAGTTTGGCTTACTTCTCCCTGCGGATGACATTGCCGCGGCCATGCAGGCAGCTTTACGAGCGGAAAGCGACGGCTTTTACTCGGTGTCGATGGTCGATCACTTCTTCACCCCGCTCGGAGAACCGCACACACCTCAGTTGGAGTGCTATACGACGCTCACGGCTATCGCCGCGGTGACCGAGCGCATCCGTCTCGCCCCGTGTGTGACGGCCGTCTCGTTTCGCCCGCCTCCAATGCTGGCCAAAATAGCGTCTACCCTCGACAACATCAGCAACGGGCGTCTGACGCTCGGATTAGGCGCGGGCTGGAAGCCGGACGAATACCAGGCGCATGGCTACCCCTATCTCTCGAATCGAGGGCGCTTGGATCAACTCGCCGAGGCTATTCAGGTGCTCAAAGCCATGTTCACCCAAGAGGCACCGAGCTTTGAGGGCACCCATTTTTCGATTCACAACGCCTACAACCATCCCCGTCCCATCCAAAAACCTCATCCCCCGCTGATGCTGGGCGGCTCGGGCAGCGGTCTGCTCAAGATCGCCGCCGCGGAAGCGGATATCCTGAATATCATCCCGCCGATCTTTAATGGCAAGGATTATCCGAACGATCCGGCTATGACCTTGAAGTTCGACACCCCGTATTTGAAAAAACGGCTGGAGATGCTGCGCCGTTTTATGGAAGAATGCGGACGCGACCCACAGGCGATAGAGCTGGGTTCTTTACTGATCCTCCACCTGACCCGAGACCCCGCCGACGCGGCGCTGGCCCAAACCGCGACCTTTCTCAGCTTCCCCGACACCGACACGGCGCTCCGCTCCCCCCTGACCTTGATGGGGACGCCAGACCAAGTTAAACGAGAAATCCACACCCGCATTGAGGACATGGGCCTCACCTACACGATTGTTATTCCGGTCTCCCCCGAGTCTCAGGAATTGTTTGTGCATGAGGTCATGCCTGAGTTTGTCGCGTGACGGGACCGCCCTGGTCGGAATTGGAGAAAAACCGTGAGCGACATCAAGCAATCCATACATGACCAATTCGGTCGGGCAGCCGCCCGGTATAAAACCAGCCAGGTCCATGCCACGGGCGAGGATTTGGTGCGGATTGCCAAGCTGGCACAACAGCACAATGCCCCATCCGCCCTGGATGCCGGCTGTGGAGCCGGCCATGCCTCAGTGGCCATCGCGCCGTATAGTCGCCGGGTCGTCGCCCTTGACCTGACCCCTCACATGCTGGAGCAGGTCAATCAGTTGGCCGCCGAACGCGGCTTCTCTCATATCGAAACGCGCCAGGGCGATGTCGAACAGATTCCGTTCGCCGACAGCAGCTTTGACTTGGTGGTCTCCCGCTATAGCGCCCATCATTGGCCGCACCCCCTGACCGCACTCCAGGAGTGCCAGCGCGTGCTGAAGCCGGGCGGACGGTTTATCCTGAGCGATATTATTGCCCCTGAAGCGCCGGCACACGACACCTTTTTACAGGCGTTTGAACTCCTGCGTGACGCCTCGCACGTCCGAGACCATACGCTTGCGCAGTGGCAGGCCATGTTTGCACGAAGTGGGTTTCAGCCCCGCGTTGTCTTCACCTGGCGTCTGCCGCTGGACTTTCAGGCTTGGACGGCACGGATGGCGACTCCGCCGGCAAGAGTCGCCATGGTCCAACATTTGTACGATACCGCGCCCGAGGAAATCCGAACGGCTTTCGCTATTCAAGACAATTACGATTTTGCCCTGTACGGAGCCTTATTTGAGGCGGTCCGTCAGCCCGACTCGCTTAAAAACCGTATTCGAGAAACTCACACATAAGGAGGAACGAGATGAGGGCAGAGAGTTTGGAATATCAAGATGGGGAGGTCATGCTGAAGGGATTTGTGGCGCTCGATGACCAGAGCGACCACAAGCGACCCGGTATTCTGGTCATGCCCGAGGCGTTTGGATTGGGCAAGCAGGCCAAGGACCGGGCCCTGCGGCTGGCCGCGCTCGGCTACGCTGCGCTGGCCGGCGACCCCTATGGCAACGGCCTTGAGGTCAGTGACCTGCAAGACGCGATTACCCATGCGGGAGCCCTGCGTGAGGATACCACCACGTTTCGCCAACGCATACGCGCCGGACTCGACGCGCTGCGGGCGCTGCCACAGGTTGACACCGACCGGCTGGCGGTCATGGGCTATTGTATGGGCGGGACCTGTTCGCTGGAGATGGCGCGGGATGGCGCGCCGCTCAGGGGTGTCGTCTCATTCCACGGAGCCCTGGAAACCCAGAGTCCGGCAGAGCCGGACACGGTCCGGGCCAAGGTCCTGGTATGCCACGGTGCGGATGACCCCTTTGTTCCGGTCGAACAGGTCAATGCCTTTGAAGAGGAAATGCGACAGGCCGGGGTTGACTGGCAGGTCATCAGCTATGGCGGCACGGTGCATAGCTTTACGAACCCGGAGGCCGACGGTTCCATAGCCGGCATTTGCTATAATAAACAAGCAGATGAGCGCTCGTGGCAGGCGATGAAGACCTTCTTTGACGAGATTTTCGCGTAACCGCGCTACCAACGGGGGGGCGGGCTGACCCGCCCTTCTCTCTTGGTCAGCCTGACGAAACGGCTCGGGGCTGTTGCCAGACAGCCTCCGTCATATCCGCTCGATAATCGTGGCAATGCCCATGCCGCCCCCAATGCACATCGTGACCAGCCCGATAGTTTTATCCTGACGTTCGAGTTCGTCAAGAACGGTGCCCATGAGCATACTGCCGGTTGCGCCGAGGGGATGGCCGAGGGCAATCGCTCCACCGTTGACATTGACCGTGTCCGGGTCCATGTCACAGTCGCGCATGGTTTTCAGCGGGACGACCGCGAATGCCTCGTTGATCTCAACCAAGTCAACATCCTTGATCGTCATACCGGCTTTTTTGAGCACCTTTTTGGTCGCCGGCACCGGCGCGGTCAACATGATAATGGGCTCATCCCCCGCGGTTGCGGTCGCGACAATCCGCGCGCGCGGCTGCATACCATGACTGCGCGCATACTCTGGAGAGGCGAGCAGCAAGGCACCCGCCCCGTCAACAATGCCCGACGAATTGCCGGCGTGATGCACATGGTGAATCTCTGGCACGTCTGTGTAGCGTGACAGCGCCTTTTGGTCGAAACTCAGCGTGTCACCCTTTTGCACATACTTGCCCAATTCTGCAAAGGATGGCGGCAGTTGACGCAACCCCTCAAGCGTGGTGTGTGGCCGCGGATATTCATCCTGTTCCAGCACCACCGTCCCGTCAGCATCGCGCACCGGAATCAGGCTCTTTTTCAGGCGGCCCTCTGCATGGGCCTGGGCGTAGCGCTGCTGGCTCGACAGCGCGAATCTATCGCAATCTTCGCGGCTGAAACCCTCTCGGGTGGCAATCAGATCGCCTGAAATACCTTGCTGGACAAGCGGATGGAGTTGGCGCAAATGCCGATTATGGCCGTCTATCCCCCCACGGTCGGCATTCATCGGCACGCGGGACATGGACTCCACCCCACCAGCAACCACCACCTCCTGCTCGCCAGACTTGATACCCATAGCCGCAAAGTTGACGGCCTGCTGTCCCGAACCACAGAAACGGTTAATCGTCACTCCCGTCGAATCGTTCGGCCACTCCGCGGCCAGCACCGACATCCGGGCGATGCACATCGCCTGTTCCCCATACGCCGTCACGCAGCCAACTACCACGTCGTCAACATCGCACGGGTCCAGGTGGGTGCGGTCTTGGGTGGCCTTCAGGACTTGGGCCATGAGTTCCTGGGGATGGAGTCCAGCCAGCGCCCCATCTTTCTTGCCCCGTCCGCGCGGGGTGCGAACGGCATCAATAATCCAGGCTTCACCCATTGCTTCCTCCCTTGTTTCCTGTCGGTTCGTTCAGCGGGGCGAGACGGCGCTACGGACCCTGTGGTCGCGGCCGGCTCAGTGGGGCGAGATCGCCATTGCCATCATTACCGACCGCTCAATTTCGGCGATCACGCTGCCGACTTCGTGACCGATCAGGTCCATTTTGCGGATCTGCCCAATACGCGAGGCGGCGCGTTCAATTTCCCTGGTAGAGAAGATATCACGCAGCAGGCCACAGGCATCGACCAGACAGATAATAGCAACATCCCTGGGATCGGGAATATCGTTGGACAGCAAGACATCCGAGATCCGCAGTCGGACCTCGCGCTCGATGCGTCCGTCAATGGTCGGATAGCGCCGGGCACGGAAGACCCACAGAAATCGCTTGTCCTGGGATTCCAGAATGCCGTGCTCAATCAGGCGCGCCAACGCCTGCTGCCGGATTTCGGTCGTATCCTGGCCGGCCAGCGTCTCTATCCAGCCCCTGGTATCCTTGGTCTCGCCGGCCTTCGCAATCCGCGCCAGCGCCTGGTCAAGAATCGGGTTTCCGGTCGGCGTTGCGTCGAGACAGGTGAGACGCTCAAGGTCGGTATCGACACGGTTGGCAAACGCCAAGTCCATCAGCACCGCGCCGGCGAGGATGTATTCCACTGCGCCGCCCCGGGTTGGCAGAAACGAGCCATCGTCATCCAGTATGAACAGCAGGATTTCTTCGGCAAAGGTCAGCATGGCGCGTCCCTAGGACAGAGCCGCCAGAGCGCTCTCACGGGTATCGTGGTAGTCGAGCATGGTCAGGAAGCCGCTGACCTCCATGACGGATTTGCAGGTCGCCCGCAGGGTGCAGAGCGTCAGCTTGCCGCCCCCTTGTTGGCATTTTTTGGCGCCCACCAGCACGACCCGCAGACCAGCACTACTGATGTAATCCATCTTGCCGCAATCGAGCAGTATCTGGGTATTCCCACGTTCAACCACGCCCGACAGACACTTTTCCAGGTCCGGTGCAGTGGAACCGTCGACCCGCCCATCCAGGGAGACGACAACAACAGAGTCTACCGTTTGTTCTTCAATTTTCATGGGGCAGCCTTTCCCTTCTCCGTTCCCTTGTGCTCTTCCGCATAGCCTATTCAAACGCTAGAGGCCAGGGCAGAGTATAGCACAGGGACCAGTGAGGCGGCAACCCGTTTTCTGACTACCAGCGCCGCCCGCCCCGCACCCTTGGCGAGGCGGCCCATTGCTGGCAGAATGCCCTGAAGTATCGAGGGCGGGCACAGGGGCCGGCCCCTACAAGGCAATCGAACGGGGAGACACGTATGGACAACGGAATTCTATCAGGCCTGCGAGTGATCGACTGCGGAACCTATGTTGCCGGGCCGGCCTCGACAACCATCATGTCGGATTTCGGCGCCGAGGTGTTGAAGATTGAGCGGCCGCAGGGCGGCGACCTGTACCGCGCCATGTCGGATTTACCCGGATTTGCGCAGGCCGACCTCAACTGGGGCTGGATTCTGACCAGCCGAAACAAGAAGAGCGTCGCTCTCGACCTGGCCTCGCCCCAAGGCAGGGAAATCCTCATGCGGCTGGTCAAGACCGCGGACGTGTTTGTCACCAACTACCAGCATCCGCTGCTCGAAAAGTTCCGGCTGACCTGGGCTGACCTTCAGCCACAAAACGCGCGGCTCATCTATGCCCATCTGAGCGGTTACGGAGATGCCGGCGAGGATGCCGACGCCCCCACATTTGACGCCCTGGCCTATTGGGCGCGCTCGGGCCTGATGATGAGCGTCGTCGGCATGGACGGCACGCCGGGCGGCCCGCGGCCGGGTATGGGCGACCACCCGACCTCGGTGTCCCTGTTCAGCGCGATTATGCTCGGCCTGTATCAGCGCGAGCGCACCGGCCGGGGCTTAAAGGTCGGGACCTCGTTGATGGCCAGCGGGGCCTGGGCCAATGCCTGTGACCTCCAGGCGGCATTCTGTAACGCCACGTTTCCAGAACGCGGTGCAGACGGCACCCCGCCGAATCCGTTGGCGGCTGGCTATCGGAGTCGTGACGGCCAAGCCTTCCTGGCCGTCCTGCTTGACCCCGACAAGGAATTTCCCAATCTGTGCAAGGCCCTCGGCCAGGCCGAGCTGGCCACCAACCCCCTGTTTGCCACCAACAAGGCCAGAGGGGAGAATGCGGCAGCCCTCTTTGCTATTTTACAGGGCCAGTTTGAATCACGGGACCTTGATGAGTGGCGGGGCCTGTTCAAGCAGTCCGACATCAAATGGGCGCCCTTGCCGGTGCGAGACGCCGTGGTCAAGGACCCGCAGATGCGGGCCGCCGGCGCGTTCGTGGACATGGAGTATCCTGGGCATGGAAAGCTGACGACCATCAACAGCCCGATTTTTACAACCGCGGGTGAAAAGCGCACCCCAACCCCGGCCCCGCAGTTGGGCGATCATACCGGCGAAGTACTCCAGGAACTTGGCTACACCGCCGAGGAGATCAAGACGCTGGTGCGTGACGGCGTGGCCGCGCTGGGCGAGTGACTGCGCCCAGCCGGGTCGGAACTTGGTCATAACGGACTGGACGGGGGTGTCCGGCCCGCGTGCTGGCCCCCTCACCCCAACCCCCTTCGACACGCTCAGGACAGGCTCTCCCTCCAGGGGAATCCTGGGAACGCGGGCATCCTGCCCGCCTCTTGTCTCTCTCCTCAAGGAGGACCGAAAACCCCCTCCCCCTGAATAAACACCCCCGCGGTTGACCCAACCTAATCGCAGGGGTAAGTGTCGAGGTAGTCAATGATGCGGCCCAGCGCGATTTCGAGCCGTTCACGAGACTGCGCAAAACACAGCCGGAAGTGGGCCTCGTTGCCCGGACCAAAAGTAAAGCCGGGCGCGAGGCCGACATTTTTTTCGGCCAGCACCCCCTGTACAAACGCCAGACTAGAGCGCAGCCCCCGGACGCGAGGGAAGGCGTAGAAGGCACCGGCTGGCTCGCTCAGATCAATCCGTGGGTGCGGGGCCAGGAGCCGCATGACCGACTCGCGGCCGGCCCGGTAGCGCGCGCGCAACTCGCGTACAAACGCCTCTCCCTGGGTCAGGGCTGCGACCCCCGCGCGCTGGACAAAGGGCGGAGCGCCGGTATGAGAGCACTCAGAGAACGCCGCCATCTGCTCCTCATAGCCGGCCGGCACTACCATCCAGCCGAGTCGCCAGCCGGTCATGGCGAACGCCTTGGAGAAACCATTGACAACGATGAGGGGATCGTCTGGCGTGGCGATGGACAGAAAAGAGGGAGCCACGTCTCCGGCGAATACGTTACGGTGATAAACCTCGTCGGCGATAATGACGATCCCCCGCTGACGGCAGAAGTCGAGCAAGTCTTACTGTTCGTTGCGCGGCATGACCCAGCCGGTCGGGTTGCAGGGCGTGTTCAGAAAAAGCGCCTTGGTTGCCGGTCGGGTGGCGGCAAACAGGTCGGCCAGTTCGAGCCGCCAGCCTGTGGGCTCAATCCGCTGCCGCACGAAGTCAAAGCTCGCACCCGTCATCTGAAACGCGCGGTCAATGTTCGGCCAGTTCGGGCTCACAATCAAGGCGTGGTCACCAGGTCCGAGCGTCATCCGGGCCGCCATTGATATGCCCAGCATCGTTGACCCCGGTACAATAATGCGCGCCACGTCAAGGTCAATCCCATACAGGCGGTCAAGATAGGTCTTGATTGCCGCCCGCAAGTCTGGCCGCCCGGCAGGATGATTGTAGAAAGTCTGGCCGTCGTCGAGGGCGCTTTTGGCGGCCTCGCAGATAAAGGCCGGGGTGGGCAGGTCGCCCTCCCCGAACCACAATGGAATGACAGACGGGTCGCCGAGGCGGGGCAGGCCGACCTTGGTGATTCCGTTCTGTTGCAGGCTTTCAAATTCGTGGCGCAGCAGGCTCATGCCGGGCGTATCCTTGTGTGTGATGCTAGCAAAGCTGGTTCGGCCAAATGGTATACTCTGGTGGTAGGCTCAGCAACCGCGTGGAATAAAAGGCCGCCCAAGGAACGCCTCTCCACGCTATCCAGCCCACTATCGAAGCGCCTCCCCTCGGCTGATAGAATACCCGGCCTGGCATGAAATTGGTTAGGGGAAGGAGAACACACATGATCGAACCGTATAACGCTGTTGGTTTGGTTCCAACGTTTTGGGGTATCCGCACCCGGGCGGATATGCAGAAAAATATCGCGCATATCCACAGCCTGACCAAGGCCGCTTTCTGGCTGTCCAATCTTGATATTCCGGTCCGCCTGCTTGCCATCCCGGAGGGGGCGCTCCAAGGTTTTAACGACGAGGTCCTGGACGTCGATCACACCGAGTTTGCCCAGACCTGCGCGATTGATATCCCCGGCCCGGAGACCGACCAGCTCGGCGCACTCGCCCGCGAGTACGGAGTCTTCATCATGGCTCAGGCCAAGGCACGGCATGAAGACTGGCCCAAGCTGTTTTTCAATGTCGGCTTTATTCTCGACCCGGACGGCCAGCTTCTGCTCAAGCACTATAAAATCTCTTCTCTGTTGCCGTGTGAACGTTCGGTGTCGCCCCACGATCTCTTTGACTGGTGGATTGAAAAATACGGCCGCAGCCTGGAGGCATTTTGGCCGGTGGCCGATACCGAGATTGGCCGTCTCGGCGTCATGATGGCTATGGAGGGCAACTATCCTGAGAACGGCCGGGGGCTGGCGATGAATGGCGTGGAAGTCGTCTACCGGGCCTCCCTGCCCGGTCCGTTCACCCAGAACGATATCTTTGAAATTTCCAATCGCGCCCGCGCCCTGGAAAATAATCTGTATATTGTGGCCCCCAACATCGGCGGCTACCATCTCTACCCGGACAGCGAGACGCCGATTGACGCCGGCAGCGGGCAGTCCATGATTGTGGATTACAAGGGAGCCATCGTCGGCAAACAGCGCGACACCAACGGCTCCACCTATGTCCGGGGCGTGATTGACATCGAAGCCTTACGCCACCACCGGGCCAACGCTCAGGTCACGAATTGGATGAAAGACGTGCGGGCAGAAATGGCCCAGCTCATTTATGAAAAGCCGATCTATCCCAAGAACCGCTATATCGACACCATCCCCGGCAACCACGCGCAGTACAAAGCGGAGGTCATCGACCAACAGATTGCCCTGATGCAAGCCCGTGATATCTGGAAAAAACCGGCAAAGTGAGGGGCTGGGCAGTGGGTGCAGGAGGAGAGATATGCCGCTGGAAAGTTTGCTGACCCTGGTGGAAAAACTTTGCGAGCGGATTGACGTTCATGGGAAGGAGCTTCGCCAGAATGAGGCCCTGACCCGATACGCGCTGATTGACCCCCTGTTGCGGGAACTCGGTTGGGACACCGAAGACCCCAACTTGGTAATACCTGGGTATACAGGGGTCGGCGGGTCGGCAGATTACGCCTTGCTCAGTGGCGATAAGCCTCTCATGATAGTAGAGGCGAAGAAACTGGATACGTCTCTGAGAAATGAAAAGGTGCTCACCCAGGGGCTTGCGTACTGCCAGCAGCAAGGCACTCGCTATCTTTCGGTCACTGATGGGAGACGCTGGGAAATCTATGAAACCCATAAACTGGCCAGCATAGACGAAAAGCGAATAGTCGAGTTCGACTTGAAGAGCCAGGCGGCTGCCGAGGCGTGTCTGAAAGCGTTGGCGTTGTGGGAGATTCGAATGTCAGGCCAAGTTGCTCCTGAGCAAACCCCGGTTGTTAGACCGCCTCACAACCAGCCTGACTCTAAGGAGCCTCCAACCCTTCCGCCGACACCTCCAAGCCCGGAGGGATGGCAACCACTATCGGAGTTGAGTCCACAACTGGGCGATCACCCCCCGGTAAAAATTCAGTTCCCCGACGGCTCCGATGTCCCGGTTAATAGGTGGAAAGGGCTATTAGTTGGTGTCGTGCAGTGGCTCGAAAAAAACAGGCTCCTCACGGCAAGCCACTGCCCTCTTCGTATGGTGCCGAAAAGCAAAAGATACGTGGTATCGACCGATCCTATTCATTCGGACGGGCAAAAGTTCAAGGCTCCCGCCCAAGCGGGGTCACTACGTATTGAGACAAATGGAAGTAGCAAATCAATAGCCCAGGTGACTCGAACCATCATCAAGCACGTAGGCCAAAACCCGGCGCAATTCAAAGTCCGGTTTGCCTGATATGATTTTGATGTCTGAAGCGCAGATGAGGGGATCACATGAATGAAAATCGCATACGGTCGGTATTGAGCGTCTCGTGCCATGTTCAATCAGACGAAGTGGGCTATATCTCGCATTGCCCGGCCTTGGACGTCTTCAGTCAGGGGGAAACCAAGGAAGAGGCGCTCGATAATCTTGCTGAGGCGCTTCAGTTGTTTGTTGAGTCCTGCCATGCGCGTGGCACCTTGGACGCGGTTCTCAAAGAACGCGGGTTTCAGGCCGATCCCGCTCCACCCTCTATTGAACACCTACCCTCCGGGGAACGTCGTTCCCCCCCGGCGTCCCAGATTGATGTCCAGATTCCCCTCATGGTTCAACATGCCTAATCGGCTTGCGCCAGTGGATTGGCGGACCCTTGTTCGCATTTTCGAGGCGGATGGATTTGAGATAGATCGTCAAGCTGGCTCACACATCATCATGGTGAAGCCCAATGTAGACCGACCGATTGTCATCCCCCGGTACAAAACGGTCGGGGTCAATATCATTCAGGCAAATCTCCGAACAGCCAGCATGTCACGGGAGAGATATTTCGCGTTGCTGACGAGACTGTAGCCGGCTTGTCACAGCAGGTGATGAAGATGCTCGCCGGCCCAGCGCCTTACCCAATCTCCACGTCTTCGACAATAAATATGCGGGAGTTGGCGAAGTCCACAAATTTTGCCTCATCCGGGCGGATAATTTCGAGATAGCGGGGATGGGTAAACGCCGTGCCAATATCCTCCACGCTGTCAAACCACAGCTCAGCAATGCCGTCGAAGGGCTCATAATCTGAGGGCGGGAAGCCCGGCACGGGATCGGTAAGCGTATGACCCTGGACATATTTGCGGACGTACTGCCAGAACTCCGGCACGCTTTTCACCAGCGGACCGTGATTATTTTTCCAGTAGTCCTGAAACTCGGCCGCACTCATCCCGGCCTTACGGCGCACACACCCAATGAATTTCACCATCGTTATCCCCTCCATCGAAAGTTGGACAAAAAATACTCGCTGGCATGGTTCAGCAAATCCGTGTACGAGTCAAGTTGCCAGCCCCCGAAGGAGGTTGCCTTTTGGACCTTGTGTGATTGATAGAGGCTTACGCACAGAAGATGAAGCGCTAAGAGCGCAAACACCGGCCTAGGAAAGGAGAGCACCATGCAAACCATCAGCAAGGAGCATATTGTCCGTACCTTTGACGCGGCCCATCCGCCCGCGGCGCGCGTCCAGCCCGGAGAAGTCTTTGTCATGGAAACCAACGACCGTTTCCGGGATTGGACCGATGGCGGTCGGTGGCCCACGGAGCAGTTGTCCGTGATGACCGGCCCGGTGTGTATCGAAGGCGCTCAGCCTGGCCACACCCTGGCTATCGAAGTGCTGGACATTCGGCCGGCATTAGGCTTCGGCTATGTGGTCGCGATTCCGGGCTACGGGCTGCTCAAGGACCAAGTTGAGTTCTGCAAAAAGGTCGTGCCCATTGAGGGTAATCGTATTCGCTACAGCGACGAGATCAGCCTGCCGTTTATACCGAATATCAGCAAAATTGGTCTTGCTCCTGCCGAAGAGGCCCGGCCGAGCAACGCGGTTGGCGCTTTTGGCGGCCAACTCAGCAACAGCCAGCTTGGCATCGGTTCCACCGTGTTTTTGCCGGTGCATGTCGAGGGCGGCCTGCTGACCATAGAAGACGTGCACGCGCGGATGGGCGATGGTGAGGCAACGGCTTCGGCGGTTGAGATCGCGGCGGAAGTGACCTTGCGCTGCCGCGTCGCCCACGAATTTCCGGTGCAGCGACCGCTGGTCATCACCCGAGATGAAGTCCTCACTATGGGTGACGGGGAGACGATGGAGGTCGCCGCCCGTCAGGCCCTGGAAGACCTGTCCGGCCTCTTAGTAGACCGGGCCGGGGTCAACCCGACCGAAGCCGCCATGCTGGCCAGCGTGGCCGCCGACCTCCGCATTTCAGAAGTGGCCGGCTCTCCGTGCCATGTACGGGCCGCAATAGACCGGGACATCCTTCATTTATAGAAGGCTGCTCCCCTACCTCTTTGGGGCCTGCCCGAACGATCCGCTGCCGGAGTCCAGAAACGCCTGTTCTTCCGGGGTGGACGTTCGTCCGAGCAGAACGTTCCGGTGCGGAAAGCGACCGAAGCGCTGAATAATGGACAGATGCTTGCGGGCCGAGCCTTGCAAATTTTCAACCAGCGCCGTCCACTCCGTAGGCGCGGTCGCCAGTATGGCCTCCCCTCGGCGCACCGATTCTTCTTGAAGGGCCAAGTCCTCGGCGTGCTGGAAGGGCATCAGACAAAACAGTTGCTCCAGCGCGTGCAAAGAAGAGTCAAGACAACGCGCCAAACCGCGCGTGGCGACGCCTTGCGCCAAGGGGTCAGCCGCAAAGGCCGCGGCCGTGCCGCGATAGAGATTCCGCGGCAGTTGATCGAGTGCGATAATCAGCGCCAGCCAGCCACGAGGCTGAGACTCCCAGGACGCCAATCTGCCGGACTGAGCCTGCCTGACGAGGCCGGCAAAACGGGTGCGGATGATGGCATCGGTTTCGGGTGCGGCCTGAAACCAAAAAAGATAGCGCTCTTCGGCCTTGCGCGCGTCCGAGGCCGCGTCGGCAAACCAGAACTGAAGCAGATGTTCGGGGTCCATAGGCGTCCGGCTTATCTATTTGACGAGAGAACCCTGACCGTCTCCCCGTCTTGAACCAGCACGGTGGGGTTCATCCCCACAAACAGCCCGGTGCCAACAACGCCAGGAATGGAGAGGAGGCGGTGCTCAAATGCCACGGGCTGGGCAATCGGACCAATCGCGCAGTCAATCAGGGCGTTTCCGTTATCAGAGACAAACGGCCCGGATTCGGTCTGCCGTGGGGTGGGCTCGCAAGCCAAGGCACGGAGCCGCCGGCAGCAGGGCGCAAGCCCGAACGGCACCACCTCAACCGGCAGTCTGCCCCGCTCTCCGAGCGCTGAGACCAGCTTTTCAGCGCCCACCAACACAATAAATTGCTGGGCTGCCGCGGCCACGATTTTTTCGCGCACCAGGGCTCCGCCATAGCCTTTGATCAGGTTCCGGTCGGGATCAACCTCATCCGCCCCATCGACAGCAATATCAATCGTCTCAACAGCGTCAAAAGTCGTCAGGGGAATGCCAAGCTCCTGGGCGAGAGCCCGCGTGGCCTGGGAGGTCGGAATCCCACGAATGCGTAAGCCGGCGTGGACCCGAGCGCCCAGCGCGCGCACAAAGGCGCTTGCGGCCCGGCCCGTGCCCAGACCGACAACATCTCCGTCTTTCACCAATTCGAGGGCGCGTTCAGTGATGGTCATACCGTGCTCTGCTGGGTCAGGACAGACCGCTAGGCCAGGGCTTGCCTGATGGTCTCTCGTAAGGTGTGCAAGCCGGCGAGTACGTCCGGTCCGAGGTGAACGCGCAGCACGCGCCGGCCCCGTTCGGCCAGCACCGCAAAGTCGCCCTGGGCTTGAAAGTCTTTCAGCCGGCCAAAACTGTAATTTTGACCGGGAATGGCGAGGTCATGGGCATCGTCTGACGTAATCTGAAGGAACACCCCGGAGTTGGGACCGCCCTTATGCAACTGGCCGGTGGAATGCAGGAAGCGCGGCCCAAAGCCAAGGGTGGTGGCGACTTGCTTCGCGTCCCGGACATCGCGGCGCAGGGCCTGCAACGCGGCGCGGGTTTCCTGGTTCATTTCAAGATAGGCGTTGAGCGCAAAATAATCGCCGGCCCGAAGCCGCCCGAGGTGGGCACCAAGCACGGCCACCGCGTCCTGGCCGGCCGCCACGGCTTGCAGGGCGTGCGTATTAGCGGCGTCGGCGAAGAAGCGCAGCCCCCGGTCTGCGAGAAAAGGCGTCGCGGCCGGCGCGTGGCCGGTCTCTTCAAACGCCGCGGTCAGTTGTCGGGTCGCCCTTTTGCTGGCTTCGACGTCGGGCTGATTAAAAGCGTGAACCCCGAGCAGGGCGCTGGCCACCGCGGTAGCCATTGCCCAGCGAAAAAACTCCTGACCAAGACTGAGCCTATCTTCAAGGCTGATGCGCACAACCGGCTGACCGGCTTTTTCGAGATCGTCCAGGCGAGTGTCCTGCTCAGCCGCCGGCGCGCTGTTGAGCCGAATATAGATGAAGAGCCGGTCCCGCCCATAGACTTCGGGCCGGCCCAGCGGCTCGGCGTCGATGGGAATCAGCCCGTGGCCCTCCTTGCCAGTTGATTCGGCGATGAGCTGTTCCAGCCACGCGCCCAAGCCGTCAAGGCCCGGTGAGGTGACAAGCGTCACTTTGTCTCGGCCGTGGTGCGCCAGGGTGCCCATAATAATGCCCAGCCTGACACCCGGATTGACCTCGGGCGGAACACTGGCCGAGCAGGCCTGGACCATCAGGGCAGAGCGGTCCAGAAAACGCTGTACATCAATGCCCATCAGCGCGGCGGGGACCAGGCCAAAATTCGACAGGGCCGCATACCGTCCGCCGATGCTGGGCACTCCCGGCAGGATGGCCCGGAACCGCCGGTGTCTGGCCTGCTGTTGGAGTGGGCTGGCCGGGTCAGTGATCGCGATAAACCGCGCGCCAGCCCGGTCCGCGCCAAGCGCCTGGGCCAACTGGTCAAAGAAGTAGTGCGTCAAGACCGTCGGTTCGGTTGTCCGGCCCGACTTTGAAGACACAAGACACAGCGTCTTCCTGGGGTCAATTTTTTGCGCATATGCGCGGATTTGGGCCGGGACGGTTGAGTCAAGCACGAGGAGTTCGGGCCAGCCGTCGAGCACGCCAAAGGTGCGTTTCAGGACCTCGGGGCATAAACTTGACCCGCCCATGCCAAGCAGGAGTATATGCCGAATATCGTCGGCCCTGATTTCTTCGGCGAGCTGCACCAGGGGACGGAGGTTGGTGCGTTGCGCTTCCACAATATCGAGCCAGCCAAGCCAGTCGTCCTCATCCTGGCCCGACCAGAGCGCGGGGTCCTTCTGCCACAAGCGCCGGACTTTTCCCTGTGTCCGCCAGTCTTTCAGCTTGGCGTCAATGCGAGCGGAAGCGCCAGCCAGATGAGAGGTCTGTTGGGCGAATGCCCTGCCCAGCAGGGCTTGGCGCTTGCGTTCGATGGAACTGAGCAGGGAGTCAAACGGTTCAACGAATTTCCGTACACCTTCGTCCAGGAGTTGGGCGGTGGCGGCGGGTAAAGACACGCCGACCTCGGCCACAGTGCGGATGATAGTCCGGGCGGCCTCTATATTGTCTTCCCAGTTGGCGGTCAGGCGTGGCTCGGCCCGGCCTTCATCACGAAAGGCCGCAAAGGTTTCAGCCGGGAGGGTATTAACGGTATCCGGGCCAATCAGTTCGTCAACATACAGCGTTTTGGCATAGCGTGGATTTTTCGTGCTCGTACTGGCCCAGAGGAGGCGTTGCGGGCGGGCACCGTGTGCTTCGAGGGCGCGCCAGCGTTCGCTGGCCAGCAGGTTTTTATACGTTGCATAGGCAATTTTTGCGTTCGCAATGGCGACTTTCCCGAGCAGACCTGCGAGCTTGGCCTTTTGCTCGGCCCGGTCCGCGGTCTCAAGAGCCTGGCTGAGTTTTTCGTCGATCAGGGTGTCGATACGGCTGATGAAAAAGCTGGCGACACTCGCCACGGTACTCAGGTTCCCGCCCTTTTGGGCGCGTTGCTCCAGGCCGTCCAGGTAGGCCCCAGCCACCGCTTCATACGCTTCGACCGCAAAGAGCAGGGTCACATTGATATTGATCCCCTCACCGATCAACTGAGCGATGGCCGGCACGCCGGCTTGGGTGGCCGGCACCTTAATCATGACATTATCCCGATCAACCAGTGCGTACAGACGCCGGGCTTCTTGAAGAGTGCCTTGCGTGTCATGGGCCAGATGGGGAGAGACTTCAAGGCTGACATAACCGTCTTTGCCCTCGGTTTTCCGGTAGACTGCACGCAACACGTCCGCGGCCATGCGGATGTCTTGAATCGCCAGACGCTCATAGACGTCCAGGGCTGACCCGACCCCCTGTTCGACCAGGGCCTGCATGGGTTGATCGTAATCGGCACTCCCGGTCAGCGCCTTCTCAAAAATGGCCGGGTTTGACGTGATGCCCAGCAGGCCGTCCTGCTCAACCAGAGCCTGGAGATCCCCGGAAGTGATGAGGCTGCGGTGGATATTGTCATACCAGATACTTTGCCCCCATTGCTGGACAGCAACCAATGGATTTTCCATGCTCTTCCTCATATTCATCCGCCCTACGAGACGGGTCCCGCTCCAAGGCTCTCCAGGCACTCAATCCGGCGGCTCGGATTGTGCGCCCGCGGCCCGCGCGAGCCGGGCTTCGGGCTGAGAGACGGCCTGGGGACGGTCGCGACGTGCGTCAACGATACAGAAAAACCCAAAGGGCTCAGCGTCGTCAGCCAGAAATTGATGCGGGGTCCAGGGCGCGACATAGACGGTATCGAGCGCCTGCATCTCCCAGGCGCGGTCGTTGAGCACCACCCGCCCCTGCCCGCGCACAGCAATCACCACATGCGCGTGGGCGTGTTTCTCCAAGCTGGAGTAGCCGCCCGGTTCGATTTCAAAATAGCGCAGGTGAAAGCCGGTCTTTTCGGCCTGTTTGCCGACCAGAACCTGGCGAACAATGCTTTTCCATTCTCGTCCCGCTGCCTGTCCTTGCTTATAGGCTTCGCATTCGACTGCGGACCAGGTGTACGGGGCGTGGCCTGTTTGCGCCCGCAGGAAACGAATGCCGGGAGCGGACACGGCCCCCCTTTTCCCGTGTGGGGGCTGCCGAGCAAAACGAGGCGGGGGCAAAATGGCCTTCCTCAACCAAACTCAATAATCGTCTTGAGTGAGTCCCGGGCTTCAGCCGCAGTGCGATAGGCCGTGTGGAGTTGGGCAAACGGAAAACGATGGGTGATGAATTGCTCAGCCGTAATGACGCCGGCCTGCACCAACCGCAACGCCTCGCGGGTATCGTTCGGTCCACACGAATAGCTGGGGATCAGCCGGACCTCGTTGAAGTACAGATCGTGGGGCGAGAGCGTCAGCCTATCCTCCGGTTTACTGGCCGTAAACAGCACCACGGTTCCGCCTTTGGCCGCACACCGCAGACCAAGCTGCATGGCTTCAATCGAACCCGGTCCGACAATGACGACCTCGGCCATCTCGCCCTGGGTATATTCCCGCAGCGCGTCCTCAATAGTGCCGGCTTCCACTTTGTGCGGATTCAGCGCAAGGTCGGCTCCAAGCTCACGTGCCTTTGTACAGCGGTATGGGACGAAATCCGTGCCAATAATGGTGCGCGCCCCGGCGTGTTTGGCCAGGGCGACGTGCAACTGCCCCATGATGCCGAGTCCAATCACCAGGACGCTATCGCCGGCCTGAAACCCAGAGCGCCGCAGGGACTTGACCGCGCAGGCCGTGGGTTCGACCAGAGAGCCAGCCGCAAACGACATCGTATCAGGCAGGCGTAAGGTATCCCCGGACACATTTTCCTTGGGGACAACGAAGTATTCAGCCATGCCGCCGGGAATAATTTTTGTTGCCCGCCACGTTGGGCATTGGACAAACTCGCCGCGTTGACACACCCGGCACGCAAAACACGGCGCGTGATGATGGACAAAGACCCGGTCGCCGGGCTGCACGTCTTCCACGCCCGCGCCGATTTCAACGATCTCCCCCGCCGGCTCATGCCCAAACACCAGCGGGGCCTTTTTCTTCATATACCAGCCCATCACATCGCCCGAGCAAATGCCGCACGTCCGCGTCTTCACCAGCGCCTCACCCGGCCCGACCGGGGGGATAGGGGCGTCTTCAAAGCGAATATCGGTGGCGTCGTACAAACGAGCGACCTTCATCGTGGACATCATACGGGGCGTTTCCTTCTGCGGGCGGGCGGCGCTCAGGCTGCCAGCAGCCACTTGGCCATGCGGAGCATATCCTGCGGGCTCTCGGGCAGTTTGCGCATGACCGAGGCTTCAAAGCCGGAGTGCATGAGACAATTCTGACACAAGGCGTCTTCGCGTTTTTCCCAGTAGTCCCAATCTACCCCGTTCCAGAACTCGTCCCAGGTCTGGTAGTATTTCTTGCCAATCAAATAGCACGGGTCCTTCCAGCCAAAGGGTGTCCGGGTGACATTGCCCCACGGCGTACACGGATAGTCGCGCTCGCCGGCGGCAAATTCGAGAAACAGCGGCGTGAGCGAGACCTTGTAGCGCTCGGACAGTTTCAGCACCTGTTTGAACTTCTGATGAATCTCGTTCCGATACAGAAAATGATTCGTCTTCAGCGCCTCGTAATGATAGCCGGGCGAGATCATAATGCCGTCCACGCCAAGCCCGGTCAGCATTGCGCACATCTCTTCGATCTCGTCCATGCTGGTTTCGCGGAAGACCGTCGTGTTGGTACACATAGCGTAGCCAAGCTGTTTGCCGAGCTTGAGCATTTCAATCGCCTTGTCAAAGACGCCAGGCTTGGCGCACACAAAGTCATGCGTCTCGCGCATCCCATCCAGATGCACGTTGATGGACAGGCGCTTATGCGGTTTGCCGGTCTTGTAAAATCGCTCCAGTAAAATCCCGTTGGTACACAGATAGATATGGCGCTTGCGGTCGATAATCCCTTCGACCAGTTCCGGCAGCTCAGGATACACCGTGGGTTCTCCGCCACAAATCGACACCACCGGCGCACCGGACTGCTCTACCGCCTCAAAGCAGTCTTCCAAAGAGAGCCGGTCCTTGAGGTCGCCCTGGTGCCGTTCCGGCGTACACCCCACACAGGCCAGATTACAGGTGTATAAAGGCTCAAGCATAAGGACGACGGGGTAACGGGACTGGCCGCGCAGCTTGTTCTTGAGCTGCCACTTCATCATGTCGGTCGTGATATGTAAGGGAAATCGCATACTGTACCTCTGGCTTGTCGGGCCGTTTGGCCCCTGGGTCTCACCGGCTGACCGTTTGGTCAGGGGATATTACCGAGCCGTATCTCGGCTCGCAAGAGGGAAAAGCGGTCGTCTCTCAGCGTGTCCTTTTCCGCCCTTGCCTCCCACGCCGTTTTCCTTTACCTAGGCACCCTACGCCTACTTCCCCCCTGTGAAGGGGGCATAAGGGGGTTCTTCCTTACCGGGAGCGCGGGCATCCTGCCCACAAAGGAGTCCCCCCTTGACAGCATAAAGGAGAGACTACGATGGACTTCAGCCCTCAGCCCTCAGCCCTCAGCCCTCAGCCCTCAGACGAGGTGCGAGCATGAGCCGGTCAGACGAGGCCCGAGCATGAGCCGGCTGCGGTCCGTACTCGTGGCCCTGTGCCTCATGCTGCCCCTGTTCGGGCTGAGCGTGCCCGAGGCCGCGGCCCAGATCTCGCCCAGCTTTTGCACCGGGGAGGACAGCCTGGCCGCTCAAGGTCCACCGGCCCGGAGTCTGGCTCTCCACCCACCTGCCCCGAGCCACCGGCGGCACCGGTGCGCTGACCTACAGCCTCAGGCCGGCCCTGCCGGCCGGCCTGACCTTCAACGCCGCCACCCGCCTGCTCAGCGGGTGGCCCACCACGCTGACTCGCGAGGACGCGACGCAAGCCGAGATCACCTACACCTACACCGTCACCGACAGTGCAGGCAGAACCGACCGCCTCATCTTTACCCTTGCCGTCCGAGCCGTCGCCTTTCCCCGGCCCGTCTTGCGCGAGGCGGCTGATCGACGGCTGACCCAGGTCTACGTCCAAAACGTCGCAATTGATCCCCTCATCCTGCCCGCCGCCGAGGGCGACGGTGATCTCATCTACAGCATCAGGCCGCCCCTGCCGGCCGGGCTGACCTTCGACCCCGACACCCGCACCCTGAGTGGCACGCCCACCACCCCCAGGGCGACATCACCTACACCCTGACCGCCACCGACGCTGACGGCAACACCGACCGCCTCACCCTGACCATCTCGGTCCAGCTGCTGGCCTTCCGGCAGCCCGTCGCCAATCAGATTTATGTCAAAGACACGCCCATCACCGACCTCGTCCTGCCCGAAGCCGAGGGCGGCGGCACGGTCACCTACACCCTGGTCCCCAGTCTCTCCAACGGAACGCTGGCCTTCGACGCCACCGACCTCACCATCAGCGGCACGCCCGATACTATCCAGGACACCGCGTACACCCTGCAAGCGACCCGCGGGAGCACCACCGCCACCCGCACCTTCTACATCACCGTAGAGGCCGATGCTGTGACCGCCGACCGGGAGGCCCTGCTCGCCCTCTACGACGCCACCAGGGGGGCCACCTGCTGGGCAAGCAATACCAACTGGGACAGTGCGAATGCCCTTGGTGACTGGGAGGGTGTCACTACCAACGCTGCTGGCCGCGTGACCCACATCGAACTTCGTGAGAATCAGTTGACCGGCCCCCTGCCGGACGAGATGGGCGTCCTGAGCAGCCTGGAGGAACTCTGGCTCAACAAAAACCAGTTGAGCGGCCCCATCCCAAGGAGGTCGGCAACTTGAGCAGCCTGGAGGATCTCTATCTCCACACCAACCAGTTGAGCAGTCTCCCGTCCGAGCTGGGCAAGCTCAGCCGATTGTTTTGGCTCTATCTCCACAACAACCAATTGAGCGGCAGCATTCCCGCCGAGTTGGGTCGCCTGACCAGCCTGACGCGGCTCTGGCTCCACCGCAACCAATTGAGCGGCGACATTCCCATCGAGTTACGCAGCCTGACCCGCCTGAGCAGCCTCGGCCTGGACTACAACGCGGCCACCCTCTGCCTGTCGGAAGATGTGCCAAACGATGCCGATGCCATGCGCACTTGGTACAACGGCAGCGGGCCGGAAGAGACCGTCGGCTTGTGCGGCACCACCGCCCCCGGTGAACTGGCCGTCACGCCCGTGGCCGGCGAGCCGGGGCGTCTCAGGGCCCGGTGGACCGCGCCCACCAACCCGGACTTCACCCTTAACGGGTATCACGTCGAATACAGCCCAGACGGCGGGACGACCTGGACCGACCGGCAGACCGTCGCCGGCGAAAGCGCCCTGCTCAGCGGCCTGCCAGCGGGGTCTTATTACGTGCGGGTGCGGGCCGTGGGCGAAAGTCCCAACAATTCCATCGCGGATACCAACCGCCTCGGCACCCTGTGAAGCACGACCAGCACCGTCAGCGGCGCGGTCACGGTGATGCCGACCACCCTGATCGTGGAGGAGGCGGGCGAAGACACCTACACCATCGTCTTGGCGACCGAGCCCACCGGCCCGGTCACCGTCACCCCCATCTCCAGCGACACCACCATCGTCCGCGTCCTCACTGAATCACTGCTATTCACCGCCGAGGACTGGCAGACCCCCCAGACTGGGGAGGTGCAGGGCGTCAACGACGCTATCGACAACCCCAACGACCAGCGGGAGACCACCATTCAGCATATCGTCCGCGGCGGGGGGTATACTGATACCGTCCGCGCCATCGTCACCATGATCGTCCTCGATAATGATGACCCACTGCCACCGGCCCCACCGGCCCCTATCGACGACCGCACCGCCGCCACCCTCGAGATTCCCCCGGACGGCTCCGCTCAGAGTGGCGTTGGCCTGGTCTCCGGCTGGGCCTGCGCGGCCGACAGCGTGGAAGTGGAGTTTATTCCCGAAGCCGGCGCGTCCTGGCGCACCGAGGCCGCCTACGGCACCGACCGCCCCGACACCGCAGACGAGTGCGGCGATACCAACAACGGCTTCGGCTTACTACACAACTGGAACCGTTTAGGCGACGGCACCCACGAAGTCGTCGTGTGGCTGGATGGAGAAGAAGTTGGCCGACGGACCATTACCGTCACCACCTTGGGCGAGGCATTCCCGCTGGGGCTGCGCGGCACCTATACGCTGGAGGACTTTCCGCGTGCCGGCGAGAGTGTGACCGTGGAGTGGCAGGAAGTGCAACAGAACTTCGTGATAACGGACTGGATGGGAGCGGAGTAGGGGCACCCCCCTGGGGGCCCGGCCTGCGGGCGGCCCCCTCTCCCCAACCCCCTTCGACATGCTCAGGACAGACTCTCCCGCCAGGGGAGAGGGGGTCAGTCCTGGGAGCGCGGGCATCTTGCCCGCCTCTTGTCCCTCCCCTTAAGGGGGAACAGAAATCCCCTCTCCCTTGACTGACCCCGGAAAACCCGCGTCACGTCTTAATCCGCACGCGGTAGCCAAGTTTCACCTCGCCATTCTGCGGCACCGTGACTTCAAAACGCAGAGTATGCGCGTCGGGCTTTTCGTACCGCTCTGGCGTAGAAGCGACGACCTCCCAGTCCCCGTACATGGGCTCTTCGACGCGGACCCGCACTTCTTCGTCCTTGTGATTACGGATGACGATCTGCCAGCTCACCTCTAACAAGCGGCGTGATAAGCGCGTAAAGCTGGTTTGGCGGCGTTCCCCAAGGACATCAAACGCTTCGCCCATTTTCACCGTGACTGTCTCGTCTTTGGGCGTGTGGTCAATCCGGTCTTCACCGACAAATTGGAGACTGCCGTGCGCGTCGGCTTTGTACACGCGGATAGTCCCTTTGGGCAGGGGCATTCCCAGGTTGTGCTGCGGGGTGTTTGCGATTTCGAGATAGACACTCACTTTTTGTTGAGGCGGGGGCGTGTCAACGCTGGCCCGCATATAATATGGCTGGCCACGCAGAGTGAGGCGTTTGGTCAGAGGAATATCCGTGGCGGATAAGAGCGCTATCTGCTTGGTCTGATTGTTTTGAACTGTGGCCGGGCGGTCCAGGGTATACAGGTGGTATTCAAAAAAGGACTCTTCCTGAAACTGCGGCTCGGCCAGCGCGCTCGCCTCTGGTGCCAGCGCCATGAGCGTGGCGCGGCGCGCTTCCGGCTGAACCCGGTTCACATCACCGGCGACTAATTTGAGTGTGGCGTTGCGATACGTAGCGCCGGATGTGTTCTCAATAGAGACCCAGCCGGACAGGTCTGCCAGCGTGTCGTCAGGGTTTAAGGCGGCCACATAATCGGCCTCCCAGGTAATGTCATTAGTGAGGTATGAGGTTTCAATGGTTTGGGTGCGTGCGGCCTGGGCCTGGAGCAGCCACACCAGGGTCGGCTTGGCAATCAAATTGGCGGGCAGTTGGGGTAAAATCACTCGGCCCGGCAGACCAATCGAGATTTCGTCTCCGACTTGATAAATCGGGGAGTCGTTGGTGGAGAGCAGGGTGGCGGTCACGAGTGCTTCTTTGCCGGTAAAATAATTCGTGTCGAGCAGCTTGACTTCTTTGCCCACGTATTTTTCGAGCAGTGTATTCGGGCTGAGCAGGTCATATTCATAGTTCTGTTCCAAGACCTGGAGCGTTTTCGCGTCAGTCCGCGACCGCATCAGCACCGTTGTGGGCATAATCCGGGCGGCCACATCCATGAATTGAAGGCGGGTGAGGCCCTCAGCCAGTTCAATCTCACGGACATCTTTGACCAGCCCCAGGTTGGAATTACAAATCGTCAGCGCCACCTGGGTTTGGTCCGCCCGGGTGCTGGTCAGCGGCGCGGCAAAGAGGAACGGCGGACACAGGACCGCGCACACAAAAAGGCTCGCCGCGAGCAGCGAGCCACAGTGTTTCATGGGCGGCATGGGTTGACTCTTGATGCGCTTAGATCACGCCTTTTTCTTTGAGCTGGGCCACTTCTTCCCGGCTGAGTCCGGCAAAATGGGTGTAAATCTGCTCGTTGTCATGCCCGACGGGCACCGACCCGCGCCAGAGCTTGCCCGGTGTTGCGGAAAAGGAAGGGCTGACGCCGGTCCCTTTGACCGTGCCGACCTGATTGTCCTCCCACTCGACATGAACATTGCGCGCCTCGTAGTGCGGATCTTCCGCCATATCCTTGCTGTTCATAATCGGACAGCAGGCGACCTGGGCGGCATTCAACTGGTCAACCACCTCTTCTACGGTTCGTTCGGCAATCCAGCCCCGCAGCAGGGCGTCAAACTCGATGCCTTCCATGCCGTTAATATCGACACTGGCCCGCTGCCATTTCTCTTCTTGTGGGTCAAGGCCCAGCACCCGACACACCCGAGAAAAAACCGCCAAACCAACCGCGCCGACCACCACCCAGCCATCGCTGGCCTGGAACGCATCATAGGGTTGAAACGCCGTGGCTTTATTGCCGGTGCGCTCGCGGACAAAACTGTTGCTGAAATACTCAACCATCGTCCCCGAGAGCAGGCGGTGGATGGCTTCGAACTGCGAGATATCAACGACCTGCCCTTTGCCGGTGCGCTGCGCGGAAATATAGCCAGCCAGGGACGACCACAGGCAAAACAAGGCCGTAATATAGTCGGCCGTCCAGGGGTTGGCCCGCACCGGCGGGTCCGGGTCGGGAAAGCCGGTCTGGTACATCAGCCCGCCAAACGCCTGGCCGATCATGTCATACGAGGCCCGGCCCAGATAGTCCTGATGGCCGCTCTGACCGTAGCCGGAGACATGGGCAATGACGAGCTTGGGGTTGGCCTGAAGGACGGCCTCGTCGGTCAGGCCCCATTTGGTATAGGAGCCGGGCTTGGAACTCTCCATCCAGATATCACACGACTGGACCAGCTTGAGAAACAGGTCTTTCCCCTCGGGCCGGCTGAAGTCCAGGGTGACATACCATTCGTTGCGCCGTTCCTGAATCCAGGTGGTGGCCACCTGTCCCTGGCCGTCTTTGGTTGGCAGTTGCATCCCCAAATGACGCCAGGCCGCGTCGCCCTCTCCAGTGCGCTCAATCTGGATGACCTCGGCGCCCATTTCCGCGGCCAAGGCCGCGGCAAACGGCTGAGCAACGAGAGTCCCGCTCGATACAATCCGCACGCCCTGCAACGGGCCGAACTGTTCGGGTAGCAGTGATGCCGGACGTGTCTCCATACCGATCCTCCCCTGTCTCCTGTAATATGCTGTCCATCCCTATTTTAGCGGCCCGTACTGCGCAGCACCTGGCCGGGCAAGCCGCCCTGATACTCGTCGTCCTGATACAGCACCTGGCCGGATACGACCGTCGTCTTGATGCCCTTGGATTTGGCAACAAAGCGTTTTCCCCCGCCGGGCAGGTCCCAGACATATTCCGGGTCCTTTGCGTCTACCGTGTCGGGGTCGAACAAGGTCAAATCGGCCACCAGGCCCGGAGCGATCCGCCCCCGGTTGGGAATGCCGAACAGAGCGGCCGGGACTGAGGTCAGCCGCCGCACGCCTTCTTCAATGGTCAATACCTGGTTGTCCCGCACCCAGCGGCCAAGCAGATAGGTCGCATAGCCCGCATCGCACAGCATATCCACATGCGCCCCGCCGTCGGACAGGCCAATCAAAAAGCGGGGATCACTGACCAGGTTCTTCACCCCTTCGGGTTCAAAGTTGAACGCCTGGAGGTCGAACAGCAGCTCCAGGCGGTCGGCCACGGCCAAGTCGAGAAAGGCGTCCACCACATCCTTGCCCTGGTCGCGGGCAATCTCGGCGACCGTTTTCTTGCTGGCAACATGCGGTTTGATTGCCTCGCTGTGAGCATCAATCACGGTCATCCGCCCCCACTGGCCGCGAAAGATGCGGCGCGTGTCCATCTCTTCACGAAAGGCGTTGCGAAAGCCTGGGTCGGCGTAAATCTGCATTTGCTCTTCCACACTCTTATTGAAGACATTGTGCCAGGCCGAAAAAATCGCAAAGATGAACGGGTTCTTCATATTGAACTGGACTCGCAAGGGGCGGCAGGTAATCTGCGGCACGGCTTTGTCCCAGCCGAGGATGGGTTGAACCTTCTCCACGGCGTTCAAATACGACTCCGGCTTGCCCGGCTTATTGAACAGGGCCAGAAACGTCACCGGACGCTGGCTTTCATCCACCAGGAATTTGAGCAGCTCGTATTCGTCGTCCGAGACCTGGCCAACATTGGTCCCGGTCAGGGCAATCTCAATTGTGCCCCGGCCTTCTTCTTTCATGACCTGGCACAGTGCGCTCCACTCGGCCCGGCTGGCATTGCGGCAGGCCAGCGGCCGGCCTTCAAAGCCAATATGGTTGTTGAGGATGGTGCTGGTCAGGCCAAACGCGCCGGCGCGCATGGCGTTGCGAAACAGCCGTTGCATCTCCCCGATTTCGTCCGGGGTGGCCTCCCGCTCAAACGACTCTTCGCCCATGACATAGTGCCGCAGGGGCGTGAGGGCGGCTAAGGAGGCCACGTTAATGCCCATGCCGCGCTTTTGCAGGACATCAAGGTATTCGGCGTGGGTTTCCCACTGCCAGTCTATGCCCCGCTCCATGACCTCAAACGGAATGGCTTCGACATTGACCAAATCCCACATGACAATATCACGGGCGGTGGGTCGAACCGGCGCAACGCCCACCCCGCAGTTGCCCATCACCACCGTGGTAATGCCGTGCCAGGAGGAGCACGTCACCAGCGGGTCCCAGGCGACTTGGGCATCGTAGTGGGTATGGGGATCAATAAAGCCTGGGGCCAGCACCAGGCCGTCGGCCTTGATGGTCTTGTGGGCCGCCTCGCCCTTGCCCCTGCCCACTGCGGCAATCAGGCCGTCTTTGACCGCCACATTGCCGTAGAAACTTGGTGCGCCCGTGCCGTCACAGATACGAGCGTTTTCAATAATCAGGTCGTACATGAATCATCCCTCCTCTTTACAAATTGTTGTACGAATCGTTCCCAATCAGCCCAAATCGACCTGGACACCGGTCTCCAGGCCCATCGCCACCCGATACCCGCCCTCCTGGGCGGCCTGGAATTTCTCACACCAGGTGGTCACGCTGTCTCGAATTTTCTGCTGGCGTTCGGCTGTGGTGGCATAGGCCCGCACCATGTCAAAAACGGGCTCGCCGTGGGCTGCGGCCTCACCGGCGTGGGCATAAAAGAATTCAAGCTCGTGCCGGCTCAGCCCATATTGTTCTTTGAGCGCGCCCACCAGGCCCTTCATGGAATCATCGCTGCGCGTCTCGCCGCCAATCGACATGGCGGCCAGGGTGACGAGACCGTACTCTTTTCGGCCAAGCGCAATCACCCAGTCAACATAGGCGACCGACTCTTGGGCAACAACTGGCTGCCGGACCTCCTCCTCGGTGGCCCCGAGGGCGTGGGCCAGGCGCATGGACAGCATCCAGTGGGCGTCTTCCCCGCGGCCCATCGTCGTTTCTTCGTCAATCAGATTGTCAACAATATGGCGTCGGATTTTCTGGTCCAGCGGTCCGAGGCCAGTATTCATAAAAATGCCACCAAAGGCCCGGATATGCTGACCGGTGACATAAAAGAGGTTAAGCGCCCATTTTTTCAGTTGCTCACGAGACAGCTCTCCGGCCAGCAAGCCCCGGTAAAAATTGGGGCCAAGGAGAGGCTTTTCATCTTGGTGTTGGATATAGCCGCGCAAGTCCGCCAAAAACGTCTCAACTGTTGCCATGACCCCCTCCTTCTCCCTGCCTTATGTATCCTTTTGCAGCCGAGCGGCGCAAGAGAACAGGGCGTTACGGTTCACGGCTGCCCGCCGGGTCAAGCCGCGCCGGGTCGAGGCGGACAAGGGTCGCGCCCCAACTGCCGGCCTCCAGGGGCGCATCGGCAAAGTCTGTCACATGGGACAGGCGAGCGAGCAGCGCACGAATACTCTCACGCTGAACCCCCTTGCCTTTGCCGTGGATGAGCCGCACCTGGGTCAATCCTGCTTGACAACATGCGTGCAGATATTCCTCGACAACGCTACGGATTTCCTTGGGCGCAAAAGGATGGAGGTCAATCACATCCTCAAGGGGCATGACAATCGGGTCGGGGAAGGGGCTGTCGTCGAGTGCTTCCAAGGCGGAGGGAAGGGGCTGGGGGTCTTTTTTTTGCATCTCGGTCCCTCACTCGATACTGAGCGTTGCGCCGCACAGACCTCGGCCTTGACTCAGCCAAATCGGCTTTGGTGGCTCCGGCTTTCTGGAGGGCCTGAACGGCTTTGTCGGTATCGAAGGCGAGGGCGGGCATGACTTCCCTTACTGCACGCGGCCCGGCGCGTCAATGGTGAGGCCCGGCCTGCTCAGACCAGGAGCCACAGAGGTCATTCCACTGTTTCTGAAGCGCCTGGGTGAGAGTTTCTCAGCGCTCTCTCCCCGCGCCTTCCCCCTCATCTTCTCGGAGTGCCATTTCCACCGACCAGCGCACTTCCTCTTCTTTGAAAAACAGGGCCCCCCGTTTTTTGCGGGGCAGTCGGTCGGCTATGCGGGGGTAGCGCTGTTGGGCGGTGGTGAAAACCGCCCGGAGGACGCGGCGCGCCTCCACCGGCAGGTCAGTATGGATGATGGTCAGGATGTACTGGTGCTCAAGCAGGGCGGTGGTCAGCGTTTCGATAAGGGCGACGGTCGCCTCATCCTGCCCCTGCGCCTGGGTTGGAAGAGCGTGCTCGGCCTGGTCGATATAATACCAGTAGTGTTCCAGCGCGACCTGGGCCGCGGCTGTGTCCTGGACGGTCAGCATGGCTTCGGCTTCGGCCAGTTTTTCCCGGGCAAAGCCGAGCGAGAGGGTGACGACCTGTCGGGCGGTCGTGGCCAGCCAGAGTTGACCGGCTTCGGACCAGGCGTCAAGGTGATAGCCCAGCGTGTCCGGCGTCCGGCCGGGCTCCGGTAACCATTCGATATCCCCAAAGGTCGTGACAAATCCGTGGCCGACGAGAGCGGGGCCTGGGCCTAGTCGAAGCCCGTGAGCCCAGTCGAAGGGGGCCGGGAACGCCACGAGCAGCAGGCAGACGAGCAGGCCGTTGTGAAGGGAGCCGGATTGCATGACGGGACCTGCCTAGTGGGTGGGTGGGAGCGACCGGGCCGATGTTGGCAGAATGGAATGAATCGTTGTATCCGCGTCGTCCGTATACTCGGCCACCCTGACCAGAAAATCAACCGGCAGATACTCGCCGTTGGGCGCGAACTCCAAAAAGACTTTATACACCCCGGCGGTGGGGAAGACGTGATGCAGCGGAACGTCCGGGCCAAAATACTCCTGTTTTGCCGGCCGGCGCATAAGTTGGACCATGAGCCGGGCCATCTGGTCTGACGACATGCTGTGACTCCGCATTCCTGCCATCAAGCCGGCCATCTCCGAGGTGTAGGTATGCTGATGGCCGAAATGCTCGCCGTCCAGACGCCAGCTTGCCATATGGACTTCGGAGCCAAGATAGAGACCCAGATGCGTGACCGGAGTGCCCTCCGCGGAGGTGAGGTGGCACACAATTTCGACCTCATGGCCGGCAATGGGCGGCGACGGCGACGTGCGCAGGGCAACGCGATACGCCCCGAACTGTTTTTCCTGCCGGAAATCCGGCTCGTCGTCGTGGCTCAGGACCGGCGTGGACGGCCGGCCAGCCTCCCCCGCGACGGTGACAGTGAAGTGCTTGGTCCAGCTTCTGTCCTTGTGGGTAAACTCATTGACAATGAGATACTGCCCCGCCTTGGGAAACGTATAGGGGAAATGAAACCGCGCCCGTTGCAGGTCCTGGTCGGTAAGCGGCTGGTAGTCCTCGTGGTGGGTGTGGGCAAAAGTGGAGAAATCGCGGCTCACAATAAAGGTGTGGAGAGCCCGTTCGTGCAAGACCTGTAAGCCCGAAACTGGCTGGTGCGTCTTGGTATGGGTGATGTGAAAGGTAAGGGTCGTTTCTTTGCCGGCCTGTGGGGGTGTGGAACCAAGGTCAAGGGTCACGCGATAGGGCCCGGTCGGTGTTGCCACCAGTCGGGTGTCTGCCCCCTCCCGACAGCCGCTGAGGCCAAACACGCAACACAACACCCCGCTCCAGAGCATAACGTCCAGCCAGAAGCCGGCCCTGAGCCGGCTTCGACTGCCCCCCTTTGGGGCGAGGCTCAGCCCGAGCGGAGGCGCAGAGCCGGGAGTTGGTGGAGACGGGACCAGCGTCGGCATAACCCCTACAGTATAAAAAAATGAAGTATTTGTCGATGCTTAGCGTGCTGTCGAGGTTCTTGCTTTTCTGCAACCATTACTCTATACCGGGAGAAGCCCGTGGGGGTGAACGTTTCTTCTCGCCGGAGAAGGGGCGGAGTTTTTTGGGTGGAAGGTAGACATATTATGTCCGTAGATCCCCGGATGATTTATCTGTATAGCTATTACCGTGACGCCGAGCTACGGGGCGCGACGCTGCTCTTGAAGTTGACCATGCGCGTCGAAGACACCGAATCACAAGTCAAATTATCTCGGCATCTCGCTGACGAAACCCGTCACGCCTGGTTGTGGACAAAACGCATTACCGACCTGGGGTATGAACCCGTCCTTATTGATGATGGCTACCAGACCCGCATCGGCAGAGCGGTGGGCATCCCGCGCTCGTTGATTGACCTGTTCGCGCTCACGGTCGTGGTCGAGGAGCGTGCCCAGCGCCGCTATATTGAACACGCCCGGCGGACCGATGTCGATCCTGAGACGCTTGACATCCTGCACGAGGTGACCAAAGACGAAAAATGGCATATCGGCTGGATCAAAAACGCGCTGCAAGAGATGGCCAGGGCCAACGGTGGCGAAGGAAAAATGCGGGCCAGCCTGCAACGCTACCGGGATATTGATCGGCAGGTCGTGGCTGATTTAATGGTCAAGGAGCGGGAAACGTTTGGCTTTTCGTTTTCTGATGCTCCAGGAGCCTAGGAACTCCTCCCAGCGCCGCCGTCATGCCAGCAGGAATCGTGGGCACAGCACAAGCGACTGCCATGACTGCCCAGACTGAGCCCCGGCCCTCCCCCTCTGTGCAGGGGGCAGAATCTGTGCAAGGGGCGGAAAAGCAAGAGGGCCGGCCGCGCCGTAGGAAACACATTCGGCCGGCTCGCGAAAAAAAGCACCTGCTGGCCCGGGTCGAATATGTCTTGTTTCTGGCCCTCTTCGCCTTCTTTCGCGCCCTGCCCTTTCGCCTCGCGTTTCGGGTTGGGGAAGGCCTGGGCACGCTCCTGTACTGGGTAGACTGGCCGCATCGTCGGGTGGGGATGACCAATCTGGCCCTGGCTTTTCCGGCCAAGGACCGGGCGGAACGGCGTCGTATTCTGCGTGAAAGTTTTCGGAATCTTGGCCGTTTACTGGCCGAGTTCTGTCATTTACGTTCCCTCACTTCAGAGAATATCCACGAGCGGGTGCGGTTTGAGAACGAAGCCGAATGGCGTCAGTTGGTTGACAGCTTCCGCGCTACGGGGGCCCTGATTCTCACCGGACACTTTGGGAACTGGGAACTGTTCGCTCATGCGGCGGCGTGTTACGGCCTGCCTATCCACATCATCCATCGCCGTTTACGCAATGTGTTTGTTGAAAAAGTGCTGACCGCAGAGCGCGAACGGTGCGGGACCAAGGTGATTAAAAAGACAACCGCTGGGATTGAGGTCTTTCGAGCGATAAAGAAAAAGAGCGCGGTTGTGGCCGCGATTGATCAAAACGCCTCCGGGCGGATGGGCGTATTTGTGCCGTTTTTTTCACGCCTGGCCTCAACCTCAGCCGGGCTTGCCGGCCTGGCTTTGACGACCGGGGTGCCGGTTGTGCCGGCTTTTTTGGTCCGGGAAAACGGCTCGTGCCGGCATACGATTGTGCTCTTACCGTTGATTGAGCCCATTCGGACTGGTAACCAGGCGGAGGACCTCCGCGCCACCACCGCAAAATTCACCACCGTATTTCAGGCTATGGTCGAACGATATCCCGAGCACTGGCTGTGGATCCACAAGCGCTGGAAGCGTCGGCCGGCCGGAGACCCGCCCATCTACAGTTAGCCGCATGGGTATGGAGGAGAACCGTGATGAAGACTCAAGCCGGGCTGAGTGTCCTTGATATTCTGATTACCGTGCTCGTCCTGTCTGTCCTCCTCTTAGCGGCCGCCTATCAATTTGGGGCGTATGACGGGTTGTCGGTTCAATCCGCAACCCAAGCGGACGAAACAGAGTAGCCACGCTGGGGCGTCTCCGCCGGCCGCGCCTGTTTACAGCTCAACCTGCCGCAATTCGACCTGAGAGGCAGCCAGCAGGTCCTGTATGGCGTGGAGTTTATACGCCGTCTCGTAAAAGACCCGTTGGATACCGGTATTCACCAGCACCTTCAGACAATGAATACACGGCGTGTGGGTGACGTAGATATCCGCCCCACTGATATTGGTGCCATGCTTTGCCGCTTGGGCAATGGCGTTCATTTCCGCGTGGATAGTCCGATAGCAGTGCTCTTCAGTCTCTCCGCTTGGAGTCTGTAAGGTATACACTAGGCAGCCCACCTCGGTGCAGTGGGGCTGTCCGGTGGGCGCACCGTTATAGCCGGTGGTCAGGATATTCCGCTCGCGGACAATGACGGCGCCAACTTTCGCGCGCCGGCAGGTCGAACGCTCGGCCACTTGGCGCGTGATCGTCATGAAATACTGATGCCAGGAAAGGCGGGCGGTCATGGCTGATGCACGAATGTCCAGGCGGGTGACGGCGCTGAGGCTGGCCGGTGTTCGCGCTGATAGGCCACGGGTGTCACCTCCCTCTCTGGCAGTCGAACACCCGCCTTCAGGGTGATGGGGACGGGGGTAAAAGTCAGGACAAAGAGCCCAACGGTACACCAGCCGTAGATCGTGCGCTTCCGGTCCAGAGGCGACACACTGTCCCCAGTTGGCGGATGCCGGATGCCCAGCAAGAGCAAGAGCACCGCCCACACAAACCAGCCTCGCCAGCCCAGAAACCCCAACCCCACAATAACGACCCAAAAGGTCCAGGCTATCCTGTGGTGGGCCGCGCCAAAGAGGGAGTACACCACATGGCCCCCGTCGAGCTGACCAACCGGAAGCAGGTTGAGAAAGGTGACAAACAGGCCAAACCAGCCGGCAAGTGCAATCGGATGGAGTATGACGCGGACCTCATCCGGGGCAACGCCCAGAACGAGGGTGATCAGGGTAGAGAACAGGACCGAGTCGCCAAGAATGATCCCGCCCGACAGGGGGGCCAGAGGCCGCACCTCGGACAGGGACAGACCAACGATCACCGCCGGAATGGCGAACAGAACCCCAGCCCATGGACCGGCCGCCCCAATGTCGAAAAGCGCGCGGCGATTGGTCGGGGCCGACTTCATCCGAATAAACGCCCCAAAAGTGCCAACAAAGAAGGGCGGACCAGGAATGAAATACGGCAGGCTGGCCCAGACCCCATGAATACGCGCCAGGAGGTAATGCCCCATTTCATGGCTGAGGAGGATGAGCAGTAAAGTGAGGGCAAACGGCAACCCCAATATCAGCGCAGACGGGTCACTGAGGGGGTCCCCACCCGCCTGAAAGGTGCCGGCCAGCGTGGTGGTCAAGAGGGTGGCCCCAAACAGGACGATATGGATAGGCGGGATTGTTCTTGGCGGTCCACTCCGGGGCGGCACAGGGAGCGGACCAGGCCGCGGGACAGCGTGATTGAGCGATGGTTGCGTCATGCCCCATATCCCAACTTATACGTGACCAGCCCCTTGGCAATCCGCTCTCCGGTTGCGGCCGTGACATCGACCTCAATAAAGACCAGGCTCCGTCCGCGCCGCATGACCTGGGCTTCCGCGATGAGCTCAACGGCATGGGCCGCAGATAAGTAGTTGACCGAGATATCCGCCGTGGCTCCGCGGGTGGCGCTAGGGTCGGCCGCAGACCACGCCGCAACCACCCCGGCGCTATCAATCAGGGTCGCAATGACCCCCCCGTGGACAACATCCCCGGCGGTCCGCAGGGCGGGCCTGAAGGGCAGGCGGAGGCGGCAGAATTCCGGGGCCACCCGGTCGAGGCGAAAACCGAGGAGGGCCTGGAAGGGGTCGAGCGGGGGCTGGAAATCGGTCATGAGATGGGGGGAGTTGTCAGTTGTTAGTTGTTAGTTTTTCGTTACTATCCACTATCCCCTGCCCACTATCCCCTGCCCACTCAAAACTAACCGACGAACCGGCTGATTGAGAGGAGACGCGGGCTCCTCTTGGTAGGAGGGCTCAGGCGGGAGGTCCGACTCCCCAGGACCGGCGTAGGGGAAGAAGGTGACGGCGATGACAATATACAAGAGGCACCATAAGGCCATAAACGGAGTGCGCCCGGTAAATTTCAGTGGGCCGATGGCAATCTCTTTTGTGCCTTGGACCGCCCGGAGCAAAAAAATAATGGGGGCGGCAATCAGCACAGCCGCTAAGGATGGATAGAGCATAAACGACGCCGGCGTATATGTTTCGCCGGCGTCAATATAGGGCTTGAGCCGTAGGCCGGACACAATGGCCGCGGATAATATGGCCAGGGCGGTCGCAAGCATGCCTAAGAGTTCGTTTTTCATACCACCCTAAACAAAAAATCCCAGAGAGCGGAAGTCATGGTGGCGCAAATCGGCTCTGTCGGCTACGTTCCCTTTTAATCCCGTGAAGTGCCTGTGTTCGGTCGCGGATGAGCGTAAGTGAAGACCGTGAAAATTTCAAGTGTTGAGTTTGCTGGCGCGGCGCTGCGGCCGGGACGCTATCCCCGCCTGTCTCAGCCGGAGATTGCCTTTGCCGGACGCTCCAACGTCGGCAAGTCGTCGTTAATCAACCGGCTCCTGAATCAGAAAATTGCCCGGACGAGTCAGACTCCGGGCCGCACGCGCCAGCTCAATTTTTTTACCATCAACCAGGCGCTGACCTTTGTTGACCTGCCGGGCTACGGCTATGCCAAAGTTGCCAAGTCCGAGCGGACGGCCTGGCAGCGACTGATTGAAGACTATCTGATACACGCGCCGAACCTGTGCGGGGTCGTCATTATTCTCGATATCCGACGTGGCCCAGAAGCAGAGGAGGCCGCCCTGGCGGACTTTCTGGCCTATCATGACCGGCCCTTTCTTTTTGTGGCGACCAAATGTGACAAGCTCAAGCGTCACCAGCGGGACAAACAGCACCACCTGCTGAGGCAGCAAATCGGCCCTGAGCCGCTGCTCCTTTTTTCCGCGCGGGATGGCCAGGGCCTGTCCGCCCTGTGGCAGGCGATGCTGGCGCTGACCCCGGCCCAGTCCGCGGCGCTGGGGACAAAGAGCAGCGCAGATGCCTAGCGTTTCGACTATCATACCGACCTATAATCGCCCCGCCTTTGTGCGCGAGGCGCTGGCCTCCGTCCTGGCTCAGACCTATCAGGACAGTGAAACCCTTGTCGTGGACGACGGCTCGACACCCGCGGCCCGGGACGCAACCCAGCGGCTCGTTGACGAGTATGCCCACGCCCGGTCCCATTCCCTACGCTATCTTTTTCAGTCCCATCAGGGCGTCTCGGCGGCACGCAATCGGGGGGTGGCGGCCAGTCGGGGCGCACTCCTGGCCTTTCTCGATTCCGATGACCTCTGGCAGCCCGAAAAACTGGCCTGCCAGGTGGCCTTTTTTGAGGCGCAGCCCACCGCCCAGATTTGTCAGACCCAAGAAACCTGGCTGCGTCATGGAGTGCGGGTCAATCCGCACAAGAAACATCGCAAACCCCACGGTGATATTTTTTTTCAGAGCCTCGCCGGCTGTCTCGTCAGCCCCTCGGCCGTCATGCTGCGGCGGGCATTGTTTGAGCGGATGGGTGGGTTTGATGAGCAGCTCCCGGCGTGTGAAGATTATGACCTGTGGCTCCGTATCAGCGTACAGGAACCGGTCTATCTGATCGATCGGGCGTTAGTCCTGAAGCGCGGCGGTCATGCCGACCAGTTATCCCGGCAGTTTTGGGGCATGGACCGTTTTCGGCTGGTCGCACTCCGTAAACTCCTTGACTCGGGCCGGCTGTCTGTCCAGCAACGCCAGGCCACCCTGGCCACGCTTCACAAGAAGTGCCGCATATTGGCGACTGGCGCGCGCAAACGTGGCAAGTCGGCGGAACCTTATCTGGCACTGATGGCGCGCTATCCTTGCAGAGACACACCGGAGGCGTATGGCAACACCGCATGAGCCTGCACAGCAGATAGCGGCCTATGCCCAGCGCAAACGCTTGAGCCCAGCCACGCTGGCCCGCTGGCAGGCGTGGCAAGCAACAGACCAGGCCGCCCTGCTCGCCTTGCTGCACGACCTCCAGTGCGGCGAGAATCACCTCAGAGACTTGCTGGATTGGTTAGAGGAGATTGCGGCGCGGGATGAGCGGACCATTGCCGACATTCTTGGACAACGCGCACTCCGGGACGCCCGGACAACCCCGGGGTCGCGCCGCGACACCCTCAAAGCGGTCAAAACGGCTTTGCGCAAGATACGCTACCCCCGCCTGACCCGCTTGGAGGAAAACGTCCGCCACGCGGTCAAAGCCCTTGACCTGGGCCGGACCGGCCAGGTCTCTTTCCCGTCAGATTTTGAAGGCGATGAGGTCACAGTGACCCTGACGGTTCGGAGTGTTCACGAACTCCAGGCCGGGCTCTCCCGACTGCAACAACGGCTCGATGATGGCCGCTTTCAGCGCGTGTTTGCCGCCCTGGATGAGGGGTGACGCCTGCGGCATAATGACCGACGATGTATCAACCGACTGAAATTCTCATCGAACGCGGCGAAGAAGACGCGCTGGTCGTGCAGCGGGTTCTCGCCAAGCTGCCGGAGACGCCGGTCCACGTAGTTGACAAAGACTGGGAACGCAAGGCCGCCCGTCCCACGGGGCAAGACTCGTTTGGGGCCGGCAAGCGCCGGCTGTTTTTTACCCGCCAGCGCGCCCGGTTTCTCGAACACTGTCCGGCCGGAACGCCTGGGCTGGTATGCTGCAATTATCTAGTTGTCAGTCTGATCTCCAACTGTCCGCTGGATTGCAGCTATTGTTTTTTACAGGAATATCTGGCCAATAATCCGACCATAAAAGTCTTCACTAATAGTGATGATCTGCTGGAGGAAATCGCCCAGGTCGTTGATCGTCAGCCGGGGCGGCAGTTTCGGATCGGGACCGGTGAACTCTCCGATAGCTTGGCCCTGGATGGACTTTTAGGGTTTTCGGCAGACCTAGTGCCCTTCTTCGCCGCCCGGAAGAACGTCCTGCTCGAACTCAAGACCAAAAGCGATCGTATTGAGCAGTTGCTCAGGCTTGAGTCCCACGGGCGGGTGGTGGTGGCCTGGAGCCTGACACCAGCGGCGATTGCCGATACGGAAGAGCATGGCACAGCGCCGTTTGCCGCACGCCTGCGGGCCGCCCGGCGCGTCCAGCAGGCCGGCTATCCCGTCGGTTTTCACTTTGATCCGCTCATTGAGTATCCCAACTGGGAGGCGGATTATCAGCAGACGCTGAAGCAGGTCTTGACGACCGTTGACCCGCATGGGGTCGCCTGGGTCAGTTTCGGCAGCCTGCGCCTCACCCCGGCCCTGCGGACCATCATCCGCCGGCGCTTCCCGCAGACTCGGCTCTTATCCGGTGAGCAGATCGTCTGTGCTGACGGGAAATGGCGCACCTTTCAGGCCCTGCGGGTCAAGATGTACCGTCGCCTTATTGCCCAGGTGAACCGCCTGGCCCCTACGGTTCCGGTGTATATGTGCATGGAAACTGCCCCGGTGTGGCAGAAGGTGTTTGGGCGCGCTCCAGGCTGTGACAAGGATGTCGCCCGGTCGCTGACTGGGCCAAATCTGGGAGAGGAACGCGCCTCGGGAGGGCAGAGGAATTGACAGCCTGGGAGGGGCTCTGGTAGCTGTCAGGGGACTTCTTTACCGACCGGGGAGGCAGTATGGCAATTGATGGACGAGAATTACGTAACGCAATGGGGCTGTTTGCAACCGGGGTGACCGTCATCACCACGAAAGATGCCACCGGCAAGCCGTTTGGCCTGACCGCCAATGCGTTCAGCTCGCTGTCTCTGGACCCCCCGATGCTCTTAATCTGTGTGGATAAAGGCGTAGACTGCTATAACTGTTTTGAGGAATCCAAGGTCTTTGCCGTCAACTTCCTGAGTCTGGCCCAAGAGGACCTCTCCACCCGTTTTGCAACAAAAGGCATTGAGAAATTTGCGGGCTTGTCCTACCGCCTCGGCGCCCTCGGGGTTGCGCTGCTTGAGGGAGCCCTGGCGCATTTTGAATGCACCGTCGCCCACGCCTACGAAGGTGGGGATCATACGATTTATGTCGGAGAGATTCAGCATCTCGTGACCGCCCCCGGCGAACCGCTCCTCTTTTATCAGGGGAAATATCGTTCCCTGGCCCCGCAGTAGCCCCCGGCGCAACGGACGGCTGTCCCGCCCGTTGCTCCCTGCCTCGGGCTTACAGAATGGCTTTTGACTGGATGTTGCCCGCAGCGTCGATAGCGTACACCACTGGGACGCCGGTGCCCAACTCAAGGCTGAGGACGGCCTCTCGGCTCAACCGATCAAGATACATGATAATCGAACGCAGACTATTGCCATGCGCCGCCACCAAGACCTGCTGGCCGGCCTGGACCGTGGGGAGAATCCGGTCTTTCACATAGGGCAGGGTCCGCATGGCCGTGTTTTCCAGACTTTCACCGCCCGGCGGGGCAATATCATAGCTCCGTCGCCAGAGTCGGACCTGCTCAGCGCCAAACTTCTTGGCTGTTTCGGCTTTATTGAGTCCTTGCAGGTCGCCGTAATGGCGTTCATTCAGCGCCTGGTCCTGTTCGACGGGCAGATGGGGTTGACCGACCACCTCTAAGACCAGTTCGAGCGTGCGGACGGCCCGCTGCAACACTGAGGTGAAGGTGGTGTCAAATTGCAGACCCGCGGCTTTGATCTTTTCTCCGGCTTGCCGCGCCTCTGCCTCACCTTTTTCCGTCAGGCCAACGTCAACCCAGCCAGTAAAGCGGTTTTCCAGATTCCATTGTGATTGGCCATGTCGAAGGAGTACGAGATATGCCATCTATTGTCTCCCAGCTTTCCAGCCTCCTCAGACCAGGGGTCAGGCTTCAGTCTTTCCGCCCGCCATACCAGGCCGGCCCTCTCCGGGCAAGCGCCCTTCCGCTCCGCTCAGGTCCATCCTCAGGGGCGCGCGGTCAAAGAACGGAGAATGAGTTCCCCCAGATAGAAAAGCATGGCCAGGGGTATCAGGTAGGGCCAGAGCGGCAGCTGCTCGGCGGGTCCAAGCAGCCGGCTGAGGCTGGACAGCGCAGGCTTCAGGCTGCCGCCCGTTGCCTCGGCCAGCGTTTCAAAGAGGCGGAGATTGGGCTGGGGCTGAGGGGCTTCCCGGGGCCGCAGCCGAGGGAGGGTGTACCCCAGAGGACCAAACCGTTCCCCGCCGGGCAGGCTGCCCGCAAGGGTATAGTCGCCGGCTGTGCGGGTGGCGTACTGGCCTTGGTAATGGCCGGGTGCCAGGCGCTCAAAGAGCAGGCGGGAGCGTGTCCCATCCGGCCTGGTGAGCGTTGCGGTGGGTGCGTCGGTTTGGGCCGCCGCTGGCGTCCCATAGAAAAAGGCGTCAACCAGCAGCCCGGTCTCGTTGTGCCCGACCTCGATGGAAAACGGAGCGGCCCGGTGACACGGCTCAGGACAGGTGGGGTCGTCTTCCTCCGCTCGGGCAAAGCTCCAGCGGACGGTTTGATTCCAGAACTGGCTGTACCGGTCCCAGCCCACCCACGGCGCTGACCAGCGCCCGTTCGCGTCTGAGGTAAACGCCGCGGCCCGGCCTTGGCCATACGACCAGGAGGCTAAAAGGGGCGGCCGCTTGTCCGCATCACGCACTGACACGTCGGCCCGCGCGCCCTTTTTGAGTCTGGTCTGCACATAGCCTTTGACTGCCGGGAGTGGCTGTTGGGCCAAGTCTTTTAGCAGCGGAGAGCGGGGGTTCGGGATAGGGGACAGGAGGCGTTCAACCATCGTCTTCTCCTCCGGTTGCTCTTCCAACTCGTCGAGGAAGAGGTCGGGTAAGGTCGATGGGTCGGTGGTATGGTAGAAGGCCCCGCCACCGTAGTCTGCCAGCCGGGATAACAAGCGCAAGTTGGCCTGCCGGCCCACGGCAATGGTTGAAATCGTAATTTTGAGTTCGCCGTGCAGCACTGAGGCCAGGTCCAGATAGTCACTCCCGCTGCCGCCAGTCTCGCCGTCGGTCAGCAGTACAATATGTTTGCGGGTGGCATGTTGGCGGGCCAACTGGCGTTGGGCCTCTTGCAGGGCCGGCAGCAGAAACGTGCCACCGGACGGCTTTAAGCGCGCAATCCGCTCGTCAAGCCGGGCCCGGGTCTTCCCCAAATAGTCAAGCGGAGCCACAACAAATGGCGTTTTATCAAAACCGATGACCCCAAACAGGTCGGTATCGGTCAGGTTGCGGGCCACCGCTTGGGCACCCAATTTCGCGTACAGTAATTTTTGCTGCTTCCGCATACTGCCAGATTTATCAATAATCAGCAGCATGGCCGTTCGCTGCTCTTCTTTTTGGGGGGGAACGAGCTGCACCGGCAGGACTTTTTCAATAGCCGTGCCAGCGTAGCGGCCCAGACCGAGGCTGCTTTCTCCTCCGACCATAATCAGACCCCCACCATTTTTGACATAGGTGTCCATCCCTCGCGCCAAAGCCGCGGGGAGCTGATGGTGGGCGATATTATTGAGGATCACCGCGCGAAAAGTGTTGAGGGCTGGCACCGCAGCCGGTGGGCTATGAAGCGGCAGGGCGGTCACCGCCAGCCCCCGACTGGTCAGCGCTTGGGCAAGATAGCGATTGTCAGGCCGGGTTGCACTGAGCAACAAGACGCGTGCCGGCGGCGTCACCTGGACCCACGCCGTTGCCTGGTTGTCGTAGGGAATGGCGTCCGGGGCCTCAGGCTGAGGAGTGAAACGGGCAGACACAGGAACGAGTCCACTGCCGGATAGTCGCAGCGTATGGGCAAAGAGGGAGGCTCCGGGGCGGAGTTCCGTTTCCTGTTGCCACACCACCGTGTCGCGTTTGCGCACGGTCAGCTCACCCCGTACCGGGCGCGGCGCAGTATTCTCCAACGCTATCGTTATCTCAATCGTGTTGCCACCCGGAGTAGACTGCGGCGCGCCAAAACGCCGCAGGGCGATATTCGGCGCACGTTCTTCCGGCGGTGGGGGTAGGGGGTAGAGGCGCAGCCCCTGCTTGGCCAAGGCGGGGAGCAGCGCCGCCGCCGTCCCCTGCGTTTCCCAGCCGTCGCTCAAGATATAGACCTGCCGGGGCTGGGGTTCTTCCACTAGCTGACTCAGGGCAGCCTCAATATCGGTCTCTTCAGGCTGTAGCCCTGCTGGGGGAGTGGCCAACAGCGGAGGGACCTCGTGCCAAGCCAACCGCCGGTTCTCTCCTCCGAAGAGGACAACCGGGGTGTCTGGGGCAGGCCGGATATGGTCGGTAATCGTTTGCTGTATCCACTGCCGCTGGGTGGTGGTCAGGCTGTCTGACACATCAATGACCAAGATGGGAGGAATGGGTTGTCGGACGCCTCGGGCAGAGGGGCCGGCGGCCGCAAGGATGAGCACGCCCAGGAAAAGCCCCCGCAGCACCAGGCTGGGCCACGCAGGACGCTGACGGAAAACAAAACCGGGTAAAAAAAGAAAAAAGGGGACCGCAACCAGCCCGTACAGCACCGCCGGACGACGCCAGTCCAGCGGCGGCAAGAGGTCGGTCAGCAGCGTCAACCCTTCCATATTCGTACCGCCCCGCTCAGGGTTCTTCTCGGACCGCCTCTTTTCGCGCGACCCACCACCACTCCAGACTGCACAGGACGAGCACGGCCAGCAAGAGCCACGGCCAGACCGGCTGCGCATGGGTGTGGCTCACGCGGTCTGTCCGGGGGGAGGGCGGCTGTCCGCCAGACTCGTCACCCGCCAAGGACAGCGGCCGGCCCAGGTCAGTCTCTTCCGGGCTCAGCAGATTCACCGCCACAAGACGTTCCTTGCCCTGTTGACGAAAAGTATACACTCCCTGCCGGTCCAAGGAGAGGGCTTGCTCAACGGCTTGAAAGTACCTGCCCCCAGGAAATCGAACGCGCAGCGGAGTGTCCGTTGTCTCGGCCAGCTGGGACTGCCGGCCCAGCACCGCCCCGGTTTTATACGGAGTGGCTTGCAAGGTCTGGTCCGAGAGCCAAGCGAAGATATTCAGCGTCAAAATCGAGGCTGGCAGGTTGCGCCGGCCCAGGTAGGGCAAGATGTCGAATCCGGTCACAACATAGCGCCGGCCCGCCCGTTCTCCAGCCAACACGAGCGGGCCGACCGTACTCTCAATAATGGGCGTATTCCACCCAGCGGGCTGGAGGGCTTGGGCATAGGCCGGGGTGAGTAAAGGAAAGGTCACATACGCGGTCAGCGGATGACCGTGCGTCCAGTGGGTCAGCGTGGGCTGCTGGGCGCTCTGTCCCAAGGGGAACAGCGGATTGTCCTCGGGCGGCAGGAAAAAGGCCGCCGGCAGCGGGGGCAGGGCTTCTGGGGCGGTCAGGTGAAAAAGGATGCACCGGAACGCGGAGGCCGACGTGACCGCAGCCGGCTCATAGTCCTGGGGGGTCATCAGCGTCAAATTGATATTGGGTATCTGCCCCAGACTGGCTCCGACCTCGGGCGTGGGGCTGACGAGTAAGACCCCAATGTCTTCAAGGGGCGGCAGAACCGCATAGGCTTCGTTATCAACGGCCAGCCCATCGCGGCCCTGGCCGTCCTCCTGCGCAAAAAGAATCCGGGCTCGGTAGCTCGTTGCGAGTGGCAGTTGGGCAAAGGAGAGGGTCTGGGCTGCCCCCCCGTCAGGAGAGATTGCGGGGGATAAAGGCAGCCCGGCGAGGCGGTGCTGCGTCTGACCATCTTCGATGACAACCTGCCCCAGGGGCAACGCGGAGAGCGCGTCGGCGACGGCGTGAATACCGACCGTGGCGTGAATCTCATCTGGAAAAAATGGGCTTCGGTATAAGCGGAAGGTACTGATCCCGAGATTGGGCTGGGGAGCGCCCAGCGTCAGCGTGCGGAGCGCCGGCCCAGCCGCCGGCCCGCCGGGAGGCCGGGTGACGGGGCGGTCGGTCACGAACAAGACGGTCTCCACAGTGGGGTCGCCCAAGAGCCGGGCAAAAAAGGCAGACAGCGTGGCCGCGCTCGGGTCGGGGGCGTCGCTGACGGATATCCGCTCCTCCACCACCCGCATCGCAGAACCGGCCGTCAGGGACGCTCCAGTCTCAACATCGAGCACGTCTTCCGGGACCGCTCCGAGTGGATTGGTCGTAAAGATGCTGATAGGCCGGGCCGGCGGGAGATGGGCGAGTTCCTGCTGGATTCTCTCCTTGGCCGCCTCAAACAGTGAGGACTGGCCTGAAGGGGTGCGCGCCTGCATACTGGCCGAGGTATCGAGGACAAGCGCAATTTTTCCCGCGGTGTCATACTGCAAGACCGGCCGGGCGGCCAGGGCAACCAATAAGAGCAAGATGAGGAGTTGGAGCAAAAAAAGCGGAGAGAGGCGGAGCCGGCCCCACGGCCGGCGGCGCGTTGAAGCAGTGTCCTGATAGAGAAAGAGCGCCGGCACAACCCGGCGTTGAGGGCGCTGTCGGAGCAAATACGGCACGAGCAGCAAGGGCAGGGCAAGCAGGAGCGCAAAGGCCGCCGGAGAGAGAAAACTGAACTGCATGAGACTCAGCCCGAGGCCGCGGTCGCCCGACTAGATGAGCAGCCCAAGCGCTGGCAGCTCGCGCAAGATAAAATGGGGCAGGTCTTGAGGGGTGATGAAACGGACATAGTGGACACCGGCCTGATGGCAGGCACTCTGGAGTGCTCGATTGTGTCGGTCCAAACGTTGCCTATAGGTCTGTTTGGCCCGCGTGTCAAAATAGACGAGTCTTTCCTCCCCGCTTTCACTGTCCGTCAGGCGGGCTCCGTCTGGAAAAAGCGGCGGGTCCATTTCCTCACGACCGAGAATCTGAATCAGCGCCAAGTCAAAGTTGGCGTCGCGCATCAGGTGCAGACCGGTGCGGACATCGGACAGGGGAAATAAAAAATCAGACACCCACACCGCCTTGCCCGGATGGTGGGATTGCTGCAACTGCCGCGCCAGCGACTGGACGATATTGCCCCGACCGGCTGGACGGTCACGGCCAAGAAATGCTGCCACCTGGCCCAAACGCTGGCGGCCCCGGAAGAACGGTGTTGTGGCTGGGCGGGTGGTATCCAGGCCCAAAAGAGAGAGCTTGACCGCATCGTTACTGGCAAGCACGACATAGGCCAGCGAGAGGATCATATCCTGAGCGGCTTCGGCTTTTCCGTCTTGGGCGGGGTAGGCCATAGACGCGCTCCCATCCAGGAAGAGGGAAGTATACAGGTCCTCTTCTTCCTGAAATTGTTTGATATAGAGGCGGTCCGTTCGGCCGTACAGATTCCAGTCAATATAGCGCAGGTCATCGCCGGGGGTGTAGCGGCGATAGTCCGCAAATTCGAGCCCCGCCCCCCGGCGCGGCGAAACATGGCCCCCGGGCCGGCTACCAAGAAAGCGCCGTCTGGTCTGCATGCGTAAAGTTTCCAGCCGGGACAAGTAGTCTGCCGTGAATAAGGATGGTAACACTTCGTCAGCCCTCCAAAGAGACAAAGGCGGACGCCCGGCCTGGAGCTAAACAGCGCTCCAGAACCCAGCGGGTGGCCAGAGCGTCGTCCTGAGCGTATTTGGATAAGAGGGCCAGGGCGGCCGGAGCCGGCTCCCACTCAAAACATATCTCCGACGGGACAATGACCGAGGCCGGCCTGACCGCCCAGGGCTGAGCGCAAAAGCGGATGGCCTGAGAGGACGACTGCGCCTGAAACCAGGCGAGTACGCGCGGGGCGGTTTTCTTTGCGGCCCGGGTGAGACGGTCCAGGTCAGTAAAAGGCAGGGGCCGGGGACGGGTGTGGTCGAGACGCACCAAAGCGAGTTCCCGGATACGCGCCCAATACTCCCGGGGGGTGGTGAGCAGGGCGGCCCGGTCGCTCAGCGCGATGGTCTGAAACTCCTCGGGGTCGAGGGTAAAAGCGAGCGTGCAGGTCGGATACGGAAACTCGGCCGCACGGCTCCGCCACGGATACCAGCGGCCGGTCAGGTCGAAAAAATGGCGGACAATCAGGAGGCGATTCGTACTCAGCGGGTAGGGACCAGAATCAATCGTCCCGAGATAGGCTTCTGCATTCAAAAGAAAGATATAAGCTTCGAGCGCTGTCAGGAATTGCTCGGTCACGCGGCGCATTTCGGCATCAACGGGCACCAGCATCTCTGACACGTGCTGAATCGTCTCCCTGGGCAGGTAGGGGTTTGTCCAGCCGGCCTCGCTGTTGTCCCGATGGCCGTCGGTGCGCGCGGCAGCTACACACCGACGCCAGCAGTCTAAGACCAGCCCAATATCCTCGGCATGGTCACTGGCTTTGATCGCCCCAAAATCGAGCAGAATCTCGCGCCCAACGAGAAAGGAATAGCCCAACGTCCAGACGGTCAACGGAGAGACACTGGTGTCGAGCCGCCCGCTCCGGTGAGCCAGGGCGTGCGGCGTCGTTCGCGCAGAAAAGCGTCGCATCAGCCCCGGCAGCGTCCAGAAGAGATGCGTAGCCGCCAGGGCAAACGCTTGATTCACCGGCAGACGGGTTGGGGTGGGACCGACCGGGCGGAGAATTTCTTTGCGAAACTTCACCCCCATGCTGGGGATGAGCTGGTTTGTCACACTCCGGTCATATGTCGCTTGCTGGGTCACCTGAGTCGGATTAGCGCAGGTGTCGCAGACGGGTCAAGGTAGTCTCCTTCGACTGCGCTACGCTACGCTCAGGATGAACGGCCCTTCGACTTTGCTGCGCTACGCTCAGGGTGAACGGCTGGGCATTTTGGAATGCCTTAAAATCCCCTCTCCCCTGGAGGGAGAGGGGTAGGGGTGAGGGGGAAAAGCAAAGGGAAGACGGCCCTATACCCGGCCGGCCTGGACGGCCGCCACAGACCGCTGCAAGGCACGCTGAAAGGCGCACCCGTGGCGTTGCCGTTGCGGGGTATCAGGCAGCATGTCCAGCAGGGCCAGGCCGGTTTGCAGATGACGAATGGCCTCCTCGTTCGCGGACTGCCCAACGGCCCGTTCTCCGGCCTGATACCAATAGGGCAGGGCCTCTTCTTTCAGGCCGGCCTGGGTGTAGTGGTGGGCCAGGAGTTCGGGATGGATATCGTGGCTGTCCGAGACCGAGGCCGCCAGCGTCCGCGCAATCCGTTCATGATAGTGCTGACGCTGGCTCTTCAGCAGGGATTGGTAGGCAGCATCCTGAATCAAGGCGTGCTTGAAGGTGTATTCGGCCTTGGGCAGAATCCCGCGCTGATACAGGATTTCCGCTTCGACCAGCGCGGCCAGCGCGGGTTGGAGGTCCGCTTCCGGCACGCTACACACCGCCTTGATGAGTTCATAGGAAAACTCCCGCCCCAGGGTTGCGCCGAGTTGGGCGATTTCCCGGACAGGAGCGAGTCGATCCAGACGCGCCATGAGCGAGTCTTGCAGCGTGGTCGGAATGGCCAGGTTGGGCAGCCGACCAGGGCATAGCGCTCAGGCTCCTCTTGAAGAAAATCCGATTCCAGGACCATCTTGGCCAATTCTTCGACAAAGAGAGGCACGCCATCCGTTTTGCTGGCAATCTGCTCCACCACCTCGGCCGGCAGGGACTTGCCTTTGCTGACGTCGGTGAGCATCGCCTCGACGTGTCTACGCGGCAGGCGGCTGAGCATTATCTGGGTCATATGCGAGCGCAGGGCCCACGGGGGCCTGAACTCAGGCCGATGCGTCAGCAGCAAGAGAATGCGCGCCCTGGGAACGTGCTCAATCAGCAGGCCGATAAAGGCGAGGGAAGACGGGTCAGCCCAGTGCAGGTCTTCAACAACACAATGCAGGGGCTGGCGCTCGGCCTCTTGCAGCATCCAGGTCACGAGGATTTCCTGAAACCGCTGCTTGTGCTGTTGCGGGGCACCGACCAGGGGCGGACAGCCTGGGGGCGGGGGCAGCGACAGCATGGCGGCGAAGAGCGGCAGGACCGCCTCGCGGGCAAAGCCTTGCCGGTCCAGCGCCCGGGCCAGTTTATCCAGCTTCTGGTGCGGGGGCTCGTCCAGCTTGAAATTCAGGAGGCGCTGGAGGAAATCGAGCAGGGGATAATAGGCGCTGTTCTGATAATACGGCAAGCAGCGATATTCAATCAGGGTTGCCGAGGTCGTGCTGGCAATGCGCTCGACTTGGGCCTGAATCAGCCGCGACTTGCCGATGCCGGCCTCGCCGCTCAACAGGATGACCTGGCCCTGCCGCTCCTGCACCTGCTCCCAGCGTTCAAGCAGCAGGCCGGCCTCCTGTTCTCGTCCGGTCAGCGGGGTGAGACCGCTCAGGGCCGGGGCTTCCAGCGGATGCCGGGCCTCGTTTGTCCCGACGACCTGGTACACCGTGATAGGCTCGGACACGCCCCTGAGCGGCTGCGGACCGAGACTGACGACCGTGAACAGGCCGGGGGTGAGCCGACAGGTATCGGCACTTGCCACCAGCGTGCCGGGCTGGGCAAATGCCTGGAGCCGGGCGGCAATATGCGGCGTTGTGCCGACAATATCCAGGGCGTCGTTGCCCACCTCACCGGCCACGACCAGGCCGGTATGAATGCCGATGCGCGCCCTGAGCGGCTGGGTGAGGCGCGCACTGAGTTGCTGCAACGCTCGGAGGATGCCCAAACCGGCGTGCAGCGAACGCGGCGCGTCGTCTTCGTGGGCCGTCGGATAGCCAAAGAATACCAGCAGGCCATCGCCCAGATACTTGGCAATATGCCCGTCAAAGCGCTTGATGACCTGGGCGCAGGTCGCATGATACGCGCCGAGTACCTCGCGCCACTCTTCGGGGTCGAGCTGTTCGGACAACGGCGTTGAACCCACCAAGTCGCAGAACATGACGGTGACTTGACGCCGGTCGCCTGTGGTGAGCGGGCGCTCGACCGGGGCGGGCGGGGCGGGTGATGCCGCCGGGTCTGCCGCCTGGGAGGCTGGGACGGGTGGAGAATTTAGCGCCTGTCCGCATTCACCGCAGAACTTTGCCCGTGGCAGATTCTCAAAATGACAGCCCGGACACCGGTTGGCCAGCCGGGTGCCACACTCGGTACAAAACTTCATCCCGGCCTGATTCTCGAAACCGCAACTCGCGCACTGCATACTGAGCCTGCTTTTATAGCTCTATAGCCGGGGGGGCCAGGATTGCCAGGCGCGTTCCCCTGCCTCTCGCCCTGAGCGCCGGTTTCCGATATATGCCGTTGTCATTAGTGAACGGTGCTCGCCTTTTTATGGAACGGCTCTACCTGCTCGTCATTAACCGGCCAAAGACCTTCCTCTTTCTGCTCTTCACTCTCACCTGCGTCTTTGGCGTGTACGCCAAAGACCTGCGTCTGGACAGCTCGGTTGAAAGCCTCCTCAGCCAAGACAGCCCGGACAGTCAGTATTACGCCGAAGTCCGCCGGCTCTTTGGCAGCGATGAAGTTGGCGTGGTCGGCCTGCTGGCCGACGATATCTATACGACGCAGGTCTTGCGCAAAATTGCCCGGCTGACCGAGGCGCTGACGCAAATCGAGGGCGTCCAAGATGTGCTCAGCCTGACCACCGCGGTTGACCCCATTGCCGATGTGGTCGAGCCACCGCTTTTGGTCCCACGCATCCCCACCGAGCCGGCCGAACTGGATGCTCTTCGGGAAACGCTGGCCGACCGGCCTATCTATCTCAAGAATCTGGTGGCCGAAAACGGAAAAGCCGCGGCCATCAATATCTTCTTCGCCGATATGGGCGACGAGGAATTCATGCAGCGAGGAATCGACGCGCAAATCCAGGCCCTCCTTGATGCGGAACGCGCAACCGGGCCGGAACAACTGTTTTATACCGGCCTACCCCGCTTCAAAGTCTATGCCGCCCGCGTCATGCAAAGTGATTTGACCCGCTTCGTCCCCCTGACCCTGGGCGCGATTGTGTTCGTCCTCTTTCTGAGCTTTCGCTCTCTCCGGGGGATGGTGTTGCCGGCCCTGACGGTGGTCGTCAGTCTGATTTGGACGCTGGGCCTGATGGTGCTCGCCGGCAGCAGCCTCAGCCTGGGGAGTATTGCCCTCCCCCCGCTGATTCTGGTGTTAGGGACGGCCTATTCGCTTCACATGGTGGCCGAGTATTATGAGTTGGCCCAGCCAGAGAGAGCGGTGCGGGACGTTGTGCTGGAGACGCTCAGGAAAACCAGTCCGCCGATTTGTATTACCGCGCTGACCACTGTGCTCGGCTTCCTCTCCTTGGGCGTGAATCCGCTGACCAGTATTCGAGAAATGGGGATTTTCTCGTCGATGGGTATTCTGATTGCTTTTCTCCTATCTATTCTCCTGGTCCCAGCCGTGCTGACCCAGTTGCGTCTGCCGGCCAACCCGGCGGGGGCGTTTGCCCCTGGGGTCACCGCGGGGCTGCGCCGTATCGGTCGCTTTGCCATTCAGCACCGGCTGAGCGTTATCGGGGTGGCGTTGCTTTGCGCCGGGGTGGCGGTCTGGAACCTGGCCTCAATTCGGGTCGATTCGAATTTCCAGGCGTTCTTCCGCCCCAACGACCCGGTTCGCCAGGCCACCGACGCGATTAACGAGCATCTGGTCGGGAGTATGGCGTTTTATGTCGTGATTGATGGGGCCGAAAAAGACGCGATGAAACAGTGGGATACCTTGCGCCGGATCAAAGACCTGCAAGCCTATATCGACAGCCGGCCGGGTGTCGATAAAACCGTTTCGTTTGTGGACTACTGTGATCTGCTCGACCGTGGGGCGCAGGCCGGCGGAGGGGGGCTGATAGTCGGGCCGGCGGGCGAGCTGCTGTCGGCTCCACCCCCAGCAAACCCCACTACCTTCTGGCAGGAGCCGTCTCAACTCCGGGCTGTCATGCAGCTCGTGGCCGGCAGTCCAAATAGTTTTCGGTCGGTTGCCAGCCCGGACTTTGCGCGCTCGAATATCCTGGTCCGCACCACGCTGTCCGGCTCACAGGAGATTTCCGCACTCGCGGCACAAATTACGGCCTACGCCCAGGAGCACTTTCCGCCCGACCTCAAGGTCCGCCCCACCGGCAATCTGATTCTCCTGACCAGGACCACCGGCGATATTATTACCGGCCAAATTCGGAGTCTGTCTCTGGCCGCGGGTGTCATCTTCATTATTATGTCGGCCATGTTTCTGTCCCTGCGGATTGGCCTGATCGCCATGCTCCCCAACATTTTTCCGATTGTGATTTTTTTCGGGCTGATGGGGCTCTCGGGGGCGGTGCTCAACCTGGGGACCAGCATTATCGCCGCGATAGCCCTCGGGATTGCCGTGGATAATACCGTGCACTTGATGACCAGGCTGAGCACAGAGGTGCACACCGCCCCAGACCAGGAGACCGCCCTGCTCCGCACCCTCGGGACCGTGGGCAAGCCGAGCCTGTATGCCTCTGTTATCTTATTGCTCGGCTTTCTGGTGTTGTGTTTTTCGACGTTTGTGCCAATCCAGGAATTTGGGATGCTCTCGGCGGCCACCATGATTGTGGCCTTTGGGGCGGATGTGGTCCTGTTGCCGGCCTTGCTCGCCACCACCAAAATCATCACCCTGTGGGAGGTCCTATACCTGAAACTCGGGCGGGACCCGCAGAAGACGATTCCCCTGTTTGCCGGGCTGCGGCCCCTGCAAGCCAAAATTGTCACGCTGATGGGGGAGTTTCGGACCTTTGACAAAGGGGACTTCATCGTGAGACAGGGCGAGGTCGGGCGAGAGATGTTCGTCCTGATCAACGGCCGGGCCGACGCCCGGCTTACGGTTGACGGCACGTCCAAGCTGCTCCGCACTATGGAACGCGGCGATGTCATTGGCGAGATGGCCCTCATTCGTCACAATCAGCGCACCGCGGACGTCATTGCCGTAGACGATGCCGAGGCGATTGTCGTGAATGAGCGCTTCTTGGACCGTATGCAAAAACGCTATCCCCGGATTGGGGCCCGGATATTTCTGAATATCGCCAAGATATTGAGTGATCGTCTGGACGATGTGTCTCGCCGCGGCGTGGCCTAAGCAAGCGCCGGACGCGCCTGGGAACCCGCTCTATGCTGCGTCATCTGCATGTCAAAAATCTCGCCTTGATCGACGATTTGGAACTATCGTTTGCATCGGGCCTGAATGTCATTACCGGCGAGACCGGGGCGGGCAAGAGCCTGCTCATGCAGGCTATCGGCCTGGCCTTGGGCGAGCGGGCAACCGCCGACCTGATTCGCCGCGATACGACCACCGCCAGTGTCGAGGCGGTCTTCGGCCTTGACCAGGCCCGCCTCACCGCTCTCTTTGCGGAACATGAACTGCGCGCAGCGGACGAACTCCTCGTCCGGCGCGTCATTACGGCGAGCGGGCGGAGCCGGGTGTATCTGAACGGCCGGCTGGCCACCGTGGCCCTGCTGCGTCAGCTCAGCACCGGGCTGCTGCACGTCTACGGGCAGCATGAGCAACAGGTCTTACGTGAGGCGGATTCGGCCCTCTCCCTGCTCGACGATTTCGCCGAGACGGCGCACAGCGTGCGGGAAATGGGCGTGCGCTACCAGACCCTGCGACGGGCCTGGGAACGCCTGCGCACGCGGATCGAGGACCAGGCCGCGGCTGAGGCCCGCCAGGACTTCCTCCGTTTTCAGGTCGATGAGATTCGCCACGCCGGCCTCCAGCCCGGAGAAGAAGAGGCCCTGCGGCAGGAACGGGCCATTCTCGTGCACGCCGAAAAGCTCTACCAGACGACCTGCGGGGGCGAAGCGGTACTCACCTCCAGTGATGGCGCGGTCGCCGATCAACTCGGACACTTGGTGAATCAACTGGGTGCCCTGGTCCAGGTGGACGCCAGCCTGAACGAAGCGGTCTCACTCCTGAACGCCGGGCTGGCCCAGGTCGAAGAGGCCGCCCTCTTCCTGCGGAAATATAGCGAGCGCCTCAACCCGAATCCCGAGCGTTTGGAAGAGATTGACGCGCGCCTCGTCCTGCTCTCGCGTCTCAAGAAAAAATACGGCGAAAGTATTGAGGCAATGCTGGACCGCCAGGCAGGGTTGGAACGCGAGTTGGAACAGCTCGAGAGCGGAGAGGAAGCGGTGGCCACGTTACAGCAAGAAGTCGCCCAGGCCGCTCACACGGCCTGGGGCTGGGCTGACACATTGTCTCAGGAGCGGCGCGGGGCTGCCCGGCGTCTTGAGTACAGCCTCCAGACCGAATTAGGCCACCTCGGGATGCACGGCGCGCATTTTCGCGTCCAATTTCTGCCACCGCTCGAAGAGGAAGCCGCGCCGGTATCGGACTCGCCGTTTACGCAAGACGGCCAACGGCTCGGAGAGCGCGGCTCCGATCAGGTCGCCTTTTATCTGTCCGCTAATCCAGGGGAGCCGCTCTTACCACTCGTCCAGGTTGCTTCCGGCGGAGAACTCTCCCGTCTCATGCTCGCCCTCAAAGCGCTCAGCGCGGCCGCGGGAGCCACCCCGACCCTGATTTTTGACGAGGTGGACGCGGGGATCGGCGGTGGGGTGGCCGAGGTGGTCGGGCGGCGGCTCAAAGCTTTGGCCGCCCAGCATCAGGTGCTGTGTATTACGCATTTGCCGCAGATCGCAGCCTTTGCCGACCACGCCTACACCGTGACCAAAATGGTCACTCAGGGGCGCACGATTTCTTCCGCCCAACGGCTGACCCAGCGTGAACGCCTCCAGGAACTCGCCCGGATGTTGGGCGGTGTCGAGATCACGCCCGAAGCCCGCCGCCACGCGCGCGAAATGCTTGAGGGGGCCCGGCGGGGTTGAGGGGACTCCGGGCTTGTGAGATTCTGCGATAACCCCTAGCGAATTTTTCGCCGGCGTCCATTGAGCCGGCTGCCTACGGAGAAATGAGGGAATGATGAAACAATACCCAATCCTGGCGGTCGTCTTCGGTATGCTTCTGGTGACAGCATCAGCAGGGCGGGCAGACACTATTACCGCGTTCTTGGATAGTCCAGCCAATCATACCAGCGTTGCTGGGATTGAAACGGTCCACGGCTGGGCCTTTGCGAGCAATAATGCCCCCGTGTCCGTCTACCTCCGCGTTGATGGCACGACCCGGCACGACTACCCCCTGCCGTGCTGCGGTCCCCGAGAAGACGTGCAGCAGGCCGTAGCGGGTGCCCCCCTCAACACGAGTTATTCTGGCGTGCTCAACTATGCCGGCTTGGGCTCTGGTGAGCATAGCATTGGCGTCGAGATTCAGGCTGAAGGCTGCGAGCCGGTTATTATTGAGCATACCGTGACGGTTGCCGTGCCGGGTAACGTCACATTTAATGAGGCGTTCAGCTTTGAAGAGTCATGGACGGGGGTGGACGTACTCAACGACCAGATACTCATTATGAACGCAACCGCGGGGGCTGATACAGGCAGGTCAGCCAATCTGCGGGTGGATTATGCCCTGTCCACCCAGAATACCGGCATCGTTGAGGCATATAACGCGGACGAAACAACCGGTGATACCCTGGCCGCGGTGCAAGCAATTTTTAACGCGCGCTGTCTGCCCTGCCATTCGAGCGACAACGCTGAGGGCCATCCGGTCGCCAACCTGGATTTGGCCGAAGGGCATATGCCGCGTCAGACGATTGCGGCCAGGAGTGGGTAGTTCTCTGATGGCACCCTGCTTATCAATCCGGGTCGTCCAGATGAGAGCTATATTGTCGAGAAAATATCCGTGGATGAACCCCGCCACGGTCGTCGTATGCCGCGGGATATGCCGCCGTTGTCCGCGGCGGAGATTGAGACTATTCGGAGTTGGGTCCTTGGCGGAGCACTCGTTCCGTCCGGTTTTGCCGGCCATGAGACCGGCCATGACGACGATCACGACCATGAGACCGGCCATGACGACGATCATGACGACGATCATGACCATGGTTAGGAAACGAACACAGGCACGTCTCTTGGATAGACAACCGGCCTTGTCTGATAAGAGAACGTGACTGTGCTTGACCTGCTCAAGAAACATTTCGGCTATGACCAGTTCCGTCCGCTGCAAGCCGAGATCATCGCCAGCGTCCTCGCGCAGCGTGACACGCTGGTGCTGATGCCCACCGGTGGCGGCAAGTCCCTGTGCTATCAGTTGCCGGCGCTGTGCTTTGAGGGGCTGACGCTGGTCGTCTCACCCCTGATCGCCCTGATGAAGGATCAGGTCGATACCCTCAAGGCCAACGGTATCGCCGCCGCGTTCATCAATAGCAGCCTGACCTACCCGGAATTGAACCACGTGCGGGCGCAAGTCCACCGCAACGCGATCAAAATCCTGTACGTTGCCCCAGAGCGGCTGGCCCTGCCCGGCTTCCTGCATTTCCTGACCGAACGCCCGGTCAGCCTGGTGGCCGTGGACGAGGCGCACTGCATCTCCATGTGGGGCCACGAGTTCCGGCCCGATTATCGCAACTTGGTCACGCTGCGGCGCGCCTTGCCCAGCGTCCCCTGTATCGCCCTGACCGCCACGGCGACCGAACAGGTCCGGCGCGACGTGGCCGAACAACTCGAACTGGCGCAGCCGCAGGAGTTCATCGCCAGCTTCAACCGCGCCAACCTGAGCTATACGGTCCGGCCCAAGCGCAACTCCGTGCAGGCGCTGGCGGACCTGCTGGACGCCTACCGGGGCGCGGCATGCATCGTGTACTGCTTTTCACGCAAGAGCGCGGAGGACTTGGCCACGGCACTGGGCGAGCGGGGTCTGTCCGCCCTGCCCTATCATGCCGGCCTGGATACGACGGTGCGGAACGAGACCCAGGAGAAATTCATCCGTGACGAGGTTCCGGTCATCGTGGCAACTATCGCTTTTGGCATGGGTATCGACAAGCCCGATGTGCGCCTGGTCGTCCACTACGACCTGCCCAAGTCGCTCGAAGGCTATTACCAGGAGACGGGCCGGGCTGGGCGCGACGGTCTGCCCAGCGAGTGCGCCCTGTTCTACTCGTATGGCGATAAGGTCAAGCAGGATTTTTTTATTGACCAGATAGAGAACACGGACGAGCGGCGTGACGCCCAGGACAAGCTGGCGCGGGTGATCGAGTTCTGCGACTTGCAGACCTGTCGTCGAAAATATCTGCTTACCTACTTTGGCGAAGACTGGCCGCAGGACAACTGCGGGGGGTGCGACATCTGCCTGACACCCAGGGAGGAGTTCGACGCGACAATTATCGCCCAGAAAATCCTGTCCGCGGTGGTCCGCACCGGCGAGCGGTTCGGTATTGCCCACGTGAGCCAAGTGCTGCGCGGGGCCAACACCAAACGCATTCGGGAACTGCGACACGACCGGCTGAGCGTCTACGGCATTGTCACCGACTGCTCGGACGGCGAGATCAAGGAACTGGCCGGTTTGCTGCAAGCCGCGGGCCTGCTGTGGAAGAGCAACCGCGCATACGCCAGCCTGAGCCTGACCTCGGCCGGTCGAAAATTCCTCAAAAATCGCCAGCCCCTGACCCTCACCCGTGCCAAATGGGCTGAACCGACTCCCCGCCTCGACTCCGACCCAGCCCTGGTCTGGCGCAGACGGGGGACGCCGGCGTCTATAGCCGACGAGCAGGGGGCCAGCGCCGTCGATGCCGCCCTGTTCGAGAAGCTGCGCAGCCTGCGCCGGCGGCTGGCTGCGCAGCGCAACGTCCCGCCGTATGTCATCTTCGGCGACGCCACGCTGAGACAGATGGCAGCCTATCTGCCCCAGAGCGGCGAGAGCCTGTCTCGTATCTCGGGTGTGGGCGCGGCGAAACTGGAGCGCTGGGGCGCGGCGTTTCTGGAGGTTATTTGCTCATACGCTCATGAACAGGGTCTTGCGGAACGGCCTGTTCCAGGGCCGCGCCGCGCCAGAGCGCCGCGCGACAGCGGGGTCAGTCGGGAGGGTTCAACCTACGCCACGACAAAACGGCTGCTTGCGCAGGGCCGGTCGATTGAGGCGGTTGCGTCGGCGCGCAACCTGTCTCCTGTGACCATAGTGAGCCATGTTGAAAAGCTGCTGGCGTCCGGCGAGAGCGTTGACCTGCGGCCATTGCTCCCGGCACCAGAGCGTCTGGAGACCATTCGAACCGCCTTGGACCACGCCGGCACGAGCGTCCTCGCCCCGGTCAAATCCAGACTGGGCAAAGACTATACCTATGAGGAGATTCGACTGGTCCGAGCGTTCGTATTGCGCAGGGCTGGATAGCAGTCCAGGTCTCCGGTATTGCCGATGAGTATGCCCGCCCTCTCCTCGTATGTACTGCTGGCACTGGCTTGGTCAAGCGTGCTGACCGGCTGTCAGGCGGCGTTCGGGCCGCAGGCCCTCGAACGCACCCATCCAGCCTATAATGCAGCGATTATCGCTTCTGTTAATGAGCAAATGCTCCAGAATCTGGTGCGGATGCGTTACCGGGATGTGCCTTTTTTTCTGGAAATCGGCAGCGTCACAACCAGTTTGTCTCTCCAGGCGAATGCTGGACTGAGCGCCGGGCTGAACTTCGGTGGCGACGATGCGCTCGGTCCGAATATGGGGCTGGCCTATGCCGACAACCCGACGATCTCCTATGCGCCTTTGCAGGGTGAAAACCTGTTAAAGAGCATTCTCAGTCCCCTCCAGTTGGAAGCGATTCTTGTGCTGACGCAATCAGGGTGGAACATCAACCGGGTATTTGGCTTGTGTTTTGAACGAATCAACAACCTGTACAACGCCCCGACTGCATCCGGGCCAACACCACAACTGGAGCCGGACTATGAGCAGTTCAATCACTTGCTGGAATCGTTGCGGACCTTACAAGAAAAACAGATGATAGAGATCGGCACGACGACGCAGCCGGGCTCCCCCGGCATTACCATGAGGCTGGTCACGGATGCTGAGGAATATCAGCGCGAAATCGACCGGATTTATGCCCTGCTCCAACTCGACCGGAGCGTTCGTGACTTCGCGCTGAATACGGATTTCCTTGAGGTGAAAGACACCCAATGGGCGGTGCGCACCCGCTCTATCTCCGGGTTGCTGTATTATCTGTCACACAACGTGGACACCCCGGACCGGCATCAGGCTGACGGACTAGTGACCGTTACAGAGTCTCACACTGGGGGCAAGTTCGACTGGAATAACACGCCGGCCGGCCGGCTGTTCAGGGTGAAGACCAGCCCCGAGCGGCCCGACAATGCGTATATCGCCACCTCTTACCGAGGCCAGTGGTTCTATATTGAAGACACCGACCTGGAATCCAAATCCACCTTTATGCTGCTGCGCCAACTGTTTGACCTGCAAGCCGGTCAGACCCAATCCCAAGGGCCGACGCTGACCCTTCCAGTCAGGTGAAAACGTCGGAGGCAAGCGGCTCGCCTTGCAATCGCCAGACGGTCTCTTTACTCTAACGGGTGGAGAAAGAGCGACCCAGAAACCACCGCTCGCGAGGGAATCAGCATGGATAAGACCCTGATGCTTGCGCTCTACCGCGACATGATTCGCATTCGGCGCTTTGAAGAAGAAGCGGCCCGCTCGTATTCGCGGGGCAAAATTGGCGGCTTTCTGCACTTGTATAATGGCCAAGAGGCAGTGGCGGTTGGAGCGATGTCCGCGGTTGAGCCCACGGATTATATTGTGGCGACCTATCGTGACCACGGCCATTATCTGGCCCGGGTTGGGGATATGAACGCGGCCATGGCGGAATTATTCGGCAAGGTGGACGGCTGTGCCAAGGGCCGGGGCGGCTCGATGCACTATTTTGACGTGGCCAAACGCTTCATGGGCGGTCACGCCATTGTGGGTGGCCATGTCCCCATTGCCGCGGGGATTGCCTTTGCCTCCAAATATCGGGGCGAGTCGGATGTGACCCTATGCTTCTTTGGCGAGGGAACGGCCAATATGGGCGCTTTTCACGAGGGCCTGTCGCTGGCCGCGCTCTGGAAGCTGCCGGTGATCTTTATTTGCGAGAACAACCTCTATTCCATGGGCACCCCCCTCTATCGGACCCTGTCGGTTGAGGATGTGGCCGTGCGGGCCAAGGGCTACCCGATGGCTCAGGAGATCGTAAACGGAGATGATGTGCTTGAGGTCCGAGAGGTCATTCGCCACGCGGCCAAACGCGCCCGCACCGAGAGTTTGCCGATTCTCATCGAAGCCAAGACCTACCGTTTTCGGGGCCATTCCATGTCCGACCCGGCCAAGTACCGCACAAAAGCCGAAGTCAAAGAGTGGATGGAACGCGACCCCATCCGACTTTTGGCCGAACGCATTTATGCGTTGGGTATTGCCAATGAAGAACAGCTCGCTGCCATTGACCAGGAAGCCAAACAAGAAGTGGCCGGGGCGGTGCAGTTTGCCGATGCGTCCCCGTCGCCTGACACCGCGACGCTGTTCGACGATATCTACTACGAACCAGACCACCAGGACGAAAAAATTATGCCGCTCGAAAAGCACCGGCAGCAGGCCAGCGCATAAACCCTCACCCCTGCCCCTCTCCCTGAGGGAGAGGGGAAAATTCAGTGCCCCCCTGGCGGGGGAGAGGGCTAGGGTGAGGGGGAAACGGAGAGCAAGTATCAGTTCCCTCTCCCCCGGCGGGAGAGGGCTAGGGTGAGGGGGAAACGGAGAGCAAGTATCAGTTCCCTCTCCCCTGGCGGGAGAGGGCTAGGGTGAGGGGGCAAGGAGATGCGAGAGCTGACATACCGAGAGGCGTTGCGAGAGGCTATGGCTGAAGAGATGGAGCGCGACGAGCGCGTCTTCCTCATGGGCGAAGAGGTCGGCCATTATAGTGGTGCGTATAAAGTGTCCGAGGGGCTGCTTGACCGCTTTGGTGAGCGTCGGGTGGTGGATACGCCGATTGCGGAAACGGGCTTTGCCGGGGTGGGCATAGGCGCGGCTATGGTTGGGCTGCGACCGATCATTGAGTTTATGACCTGGAATTTTTCGCTGTGCGCCTATGACCAACTCGTCAATAATGCGGCCAAGCTGCGCTATATGTCGGGCGGCCAGATGACTCTGCCGATTGTTTTCCGCGGCCCAGGAGGCGCAGCGCATCAACTGGCCGCCCAGCATTCTCAGGCCGTCGAGAGCCTGTACGCCTATGTCCCTGGGCTGAAAGTGGTTGCGCCCTCCACCCCGGCTGACGCCAAGGGCTTGCTGAAAACCGCAATCCGAGATGAGAATCCGGTCATTTTTATTGAAGGGGAAGTCCTGTACGGACGCAAAGGACCGGTCCGGGACGAGGAGCATCAGATTCCGCTGGGACAGGGCGAGGTGAAACGGACCGGCCAGGACGTGACTCTTGTCGCCTGGTCCAAGATGGTCCATGCGGTCCTGGACGTAGCCGCGGAACTGGCAAAAGAAGGCATTGAACTCGAAGTGATTGATCCGCGCACGCTCCGCCCGCTGGACGACCAGATGATCTTTGATTCAGTCAAAAAGACGAACCGCTGTATTATCGTTGAGGAGGGCTGGCCGTTTGCCGGTCTTGGAGCAGAGATTGCCTACCGTATTATGAAAGAAGGCTTCGATTATCTGGACGCCCCGGTCGTGCGAGTGACCGGTGAAGACGTGCCCATGCCGTATGCCAAAAACCTGGAACAGGCCGTCTTCCCGAGTGCGGATAAAATTAGCCGTGCGGTCAGGGACGTGTTGTATGGTTAAAGACCGGGCCACCACAGGGGGTTGCCCCTACATATTCTCTCCCCTCTCCCCTGGCGGGAGAGGGCTAGGGTGAGGGGGCTTCGTAGGCCCTACGGAGACGGAATCGGTCCTCCCACCAGGCTGTCCAGTTGACGTTGCGCCCGTGAAAAATTGGGATTGATCCGCACGGCCTGCTCAAAGGCCGCCTGGGCTGCATCGGCCTGACCCAGCCGCATATAGACCTCGCCTAATTCATAGTGGGCCACATCATCGTTCGGACAGATCGCCAAGCCGGCCTGATAGTAGGCAATGGCGGTTGCGTCGTCGGTTGCCTTTCGGGCCGCGTCAAAGTCGTTAAACGCCCGGTTGCAGGCCTCGTTTTGCTGTTGCTGCTGGGCGTGTTGTTGTTGAAGGGCCTCGGTCGCTTGCCGCAACTGCTCGGATTCTTGCCGCAGCCGCTCGATTTCCGCGCGCTGCTGTTCAAGGACACTGGTGTCGAACAGGCTGCACGCGGTCAAGAACACGCACAGTCCCATAGGAAGCGCAGAAAGCAAAGATGTGGACATGCCTCAGGTCATGCTCCGAATGAGTCGGTCCCAATGGACCCAAAGAGGGCGGGACTAGAAATTGTCTTTCAGAAAACGGGTCTTTTCCAGGACGGACACGGGGTCAAGAGAGAGTCCGGGGAAGGACTGCTGGACGTGCGCTTGCAGCTCAGCGCTGTCTACCCGGACAAAGGGGTTGATCTCTTTTTCCTCGCCTATCGTGCCGGGGGTGGTCGGCTGGTTTTTGGCTCGCTGATCTTTGGCCCAGCGCAGCTTTTCCTGGAGTTTCACATTGCCCGGCTCCAGGCTGAGGGCGAAGTCCAGATTGGTGACGGTGTACTCATGCCCGAAGTAAATTTTGGTGTCGTCCGGTAACTGCATCAGCTTGACCATATTGTTGTGCATGTCCGTAGCGGTGCCCTCAAACAGGCGGCCACAGCCGGCCATAAAGAGCGTATCGCCGGTAAAAACCGATTTCTCCGCGGCAAAATAGGCGGCAATATGGCCGCTGGTATGACATGGGATAAAGAGAAAACGCGCTTCGAGGGTGCCAATACGGACCGTATCGCCCTCATCAACCATATGGGTAATGCACGGCGTGCGCGTCTCGTCGCGCTGATGGCCGTAGACTTTGAGCTGCGGAAATTCTTGCACCAGTTCTTTATTTCCGCCCACATGGTCCCAGTGGTGATGGGTATTGATGATGGTCGTAAAATTCACGCCCTCGCGCTTGATCGCTGCGGCCACCGGACCAGCCTCGGACGGGTCAACCACGCCGGCCTCGTTGGTGGCTTCATCAATCAACACATAGGCATAATTATCGGACAACACCGGAATAGCAATAATTTTCATACGTTCCTCCTGCTCGTCCTTGCATTCTTACAATCCTGCTCTTTCCAGAGGAAAGCCGTACAGCGTGGCCGCGTTTTCATAGACCAGCTTGCGCCGCACGTCTGCGGACAGATGGGCGAGCTGCTTGTGTAGAAACTCCTGTGAGTCCGGCCACACCCCATCCGGGTGCGGAAAATCCGACCCCCACATGACATTGTTGACGCCGACCCGCTCAATCATATCCAGGCCGGTCTGATCCTGCTGAAAGGTGGCGTACATCTGCCGATACCAATACTCGCTCGGCTTCATGGTGAGTTCGAGGTCTTGAAACTGATCTTCCCACTCATAGTCCATACGTTCCAGGACGTAGGGGATCCAGCCGATGCCGGCCTCACCAATCACCACTCGACACTGGGGGTAGCGCTCCAATGCACCCCCATAAATCACCGCCCCGATAAAGCCGGCCGTCGCAATCTGAAACTCGGTCAGCACGGTGGCCAGCCACATCCGCTTGGAGCGGCGGTCTGTGGCCCAGGTCATGTCGAGCTTGGGCCCTATGGTATGCAGATGAATCGGCAGGCCGGTATCGTGCGAGGCTTCCCAGACCGGGTCCCAGTCCAGATGCCACAGCGGCCTCATGCCGTGCCGGACCGGCAGCTCGGCCCCTTTGAGGCCCATCTTCGCGCAGCGTCGGACTTCCTCGGCTGTTTTCTCGGGAGACGAGGCCGGCAGGCTCGCCACCGCGGCAAAACGACCGGGCGCGGCGCGGCAGAAGTCGGCTGCAAAGTCATTATAAATCCTGACAACCGTGTCGGTCACTTCGGAGTCATCAATCCGAAAGGCGGCGCCGAGGATGCCGTAGATGACCTCCCCAACGACGCCGTCCCGGTCCTGGTCCTTGATCCGCAGCTCGGGCACGGTTGTGCGCATAATGCCCCTGCTCTGATCCTCGTACAGGCCGGTTGCCGCCATCCGGTCGGCTCGGTGAATCTGGCCGGGAATATACTGCCGGCCGGCCGAACCCATCCCACCAACCAGACCCATATTGGTCCCATTGTGGGCCACCCAGGTTTTCCCCTCGGGTGTCTCTACCACCCGAGGCATTTTGTCTTTGAGGTAGGCCGGGGCATTCTCGGTGAACAGCGTGGCCGGCAGGCACGGGATATCCATATGACCATCCGCGGAAATAACCGGATGAGTAAACATAGCTGGTCCTCCCTAGGTGCGTGAGCGGTGGGGCCCTGCCCACATTGCAGGGCTGCGGTGAACATGCCCTCTAGAGGGTATACTTAGCAGAAAGTAGAACGCAGGGGAAAGCCAGTGTGCCTCACCCGTCGCTGGGAGAGGAGTCTCTGAGCGTGGCTTGTCCTCCTGTGCGTTGGTGGGTATGGTGAGCCGCAGTCCAGAGAGTGTCATCGAGTTGGCTCGTTCCCGGAGCACCCGTCATGAGTGTTGAACTGATCAGCATCCTGATAGCCGTCATAGCAGTTGGGGCAACCCTGGCCGGCTTGATGTTGAATGGTCAACGCGCCATTCGTGCCGAGTTGGCGGCCCAGCGGCAGGACTTCAGCGCCGAGTTGGCGACCCACCGACAGGGGTTCAGTGCCGAGTTGGGAGAACTCCGCGCCGAGTTGGCCGCCCAGCGTCGGGACTTCAGCGCCGAGTTGGCGGCCCAACGCAAAGAGTTCAGCGAGTGGTTTACCGCCTTGGAGCAGCAAATCGCCGAACTGCGCGAGCGCATGGCCCGTCTGGAGGGGCTGCTGGATGGGCTGCGCGAGCCTATCGCCATCCAGCGGGGAGCCGCGTAACGGCCCGGCCTGAGACCCAGCCTGACCCTGTGACCTCCATTGTGAACTGGCGCGTTTTCTATAGCCTGAACCTGGCGATTTTCACCTCCATGCTCGGCATGGGCCTCGTGATTCCGTTCATGCCGATTTACGCCAAGACCCTGGGCGCGACCGGAGTCAGTATTGGGCTCTTTTTTGCCAGCTTTCCTTTAGCCCAGATCATATTCATGCCGACCATCGGACGGCTGTCCGACCGGTACGGACGCAAAGCGTTTATTGCTGCCGGCCTGTTGCTCAGCAGCCTGATGGCGTTGGTTTATGTGTCTGCCCCTACCATCATGTACCTGACCCTGGGCCGCTTTTTCCAAGGGATTGCGGTTGCGCTCATTCTTCCCATCGCTACTGCGTATGTCGGCGACCTTGCGCCCGCGGAAAAACGGGGCGAACTGATGGGCATCTTGAATCTTGCGCTGATGAGTAGTGTTGGCGTTGGCCCCTTAGCCGGGGGCTGGCTGAACGATACGTATGGCATGGCGCTCAGTTTTTATTTGATGAGCGGCCTGAACGCCCTGGCCTTTCTCTTTGTCCTGTTCTTTTTGGAAGAGACCCGCTCTCCGCACGATACGGCCCAGCGGTCGCCCTCCTACGGCGAACTCTTGCGCCGCCCAAGCGTCCGCGGGATTACCCTGTATCGCATAGTGACGGCCATTCAGATGGGCTTATGGTTCTCCTTTCTCCCGCTGCTGGCCACAGAAGTCTTGCACCTGAGTCAATCTCGCATTGGGATCCTCATGGCGACGTATATGCTGCTGAGCAGCCTCGTCCAGATCCCGTTTGGACGGCTGGCGGACCGCTATAGCAAACGACTGTTGATTATTGTCAGTGGCTATCTGTCCTCCTTCGCTTTTGTGACCATTGTCTTTTCCCAGAGCTTTGGGGAGTTACTGCTCATTAGTGCCTTCACCGGTATCTTGGGCGCCCTGGCCGGCCCAGCCTTAACCGCCCTTGCCGCCGGGGAAGGCAAGCAGGGCGGGATGGGCGCGATGATGGGGGTGCTGAATATGGCGCTGAACGTCGGCATGATGCTCGGTCCGGTCCTGGCCGGACTGCTGTCGGACAGTATTGGCCTGCGACCGCTGTTTAGCTTTGGGGCGGTGGCTGGTGGCGTTGGGACGCTCGTGTTTACCTGGCTGACAACACCGCGGACGGAGGCAGCGTGAGCGCGCCGTGCCCGGCCTCTGACTGCCGGTGTCGGCATATCGTCCTGTCCGGGGACCAGTTGAGCCCCAGCCTACTCTTCGCTACTTACTGTTCTGTCACAGCTTTGTTATAGTTTGATGAATCCTGAAGAGATGAGATGACCGAAAGACGAAAGGAGAGAAGTATGCCAGCCTATCTCGTTGGTGGAGTAGATGTGAGTGATCCCGCTTGGGTAGAGGAGTATGGACCGAAGGTTCAGGCTCTGGTGGAGAAGCACGGCGGCCGGTATCTGGTCCGCGGTGGGGAGATGGATGTCGTAGAAGGCACGGCGCCGGCCGGGTGATGGTCGTCGTTGAGTTCCCGTCCCTGGAGGCCGCCCGGGCGTGGTATCACGACCCGGAATACGCCCCGCTGATTAAACTGCGCCAAACTGGTTCCGAGGCCGAGATTGTCCTGGTTGACGGGCTCGCCTGAACTGGGCTGGTCGAAGGAGGGGCGGCTGCCTTTGCGCCGCCCTCTCTCCCCATGAGGGGAGAGGAAATCCGAGTCCCGGGGCAGCCGGTTTGAAGGCCGGCTGAAACTAGGCTCCGCTCAGACCTTGGAGGGCGGCCTCCATCTGATTGAGACCCCGCTCCAGATTCTCCAGAGAAGTCGCATACGAAATACGGACGTGCTCCGCAGAGCCAAACCCTTCGCCGGCCACGAGCGCAACCCTGGCTTCTTCCAGCAGATACAGCGAGAAATCCATGGCCGATGCAATGGTTTTGCCCTGCCACTGCGACCCGAAGCAGTCCGAGACCCGTGGAAAGACATAAAACGCGCCCTCCGGCAGCGTACAGGTGATGCCCGGGATGGCTCGCAGGCGGTCCACTACATAATTGCGTCGCTTGGCAAATGCGTTGGCCATAATGCCCACCGGTGCCTGGTCACCGGTCAGGGCTTCAATCGCCGCGGCCTGGGCAATCGAGTTCGGGTTTGAGGTGCTCTGGCTCTGGATGGTTTCCATCGCCTTGATGACGGCCGGCGGTCCGGCGGCATAGCCCAGACGCCAGCCCGTCATGGCATAGGTCTTTGAGACCGAATTGGCGATGAGCACCCGGTCGCGCAGACCTGGCTTGAGGGCGAGCAGATGGGCGCAACGCGGCGTGTCGTACACAAATTTCTCGTACACATCGTCAGAGATGGTGAAGAGGTGGCTGGACTCAATCACGTCAGCAAGCTGACGGAGTTCGTCTTCCGTATAGGCGGACCCGGTCGGATTGGACGGGCTGTTGAGCAACAGCACGGTGCTATGCGGACCAAGCGCGGCGCGCAGTTGAGCCGCCGTAATTTTGAACCCGGTGGCTTCTGTTGTGGGCAGGAGTTTTGGGGTCCCGCCGGCCAGAACCACGATGTCGGAATAGCTGACCCAATAGGGCGCGGGGATCAGGACCTCATCTCCGGGGCCGACCAGGGCATGAAAGGCATTAAAGAGGATGTGTTTCCCGCCACAGCCGGTTGTGACTTCCGGGAGAGCATATTCAAGGCCGTTGTCGCGCTGGAGTTTCGCAATGATGGCCTCTTTGAGGTCCGCGGTTCCGCCCACCGGCGTATATTTCGTCTTGCCGTCTTTGAGGGCCGCAATCGCCGCGTCTTTAATATGCGCCGGGGTATCAAAATCGGGCTCGCCAGCCCCAAAATCGATGACCTCAATCCCCTCGCGACGGAGCGCCGCGACTTTCACTGTGACCATGAGGGTCGGCGATGGTTTGACCTGCTCCAACCGGGGTGCTAGCCGCATTTTCCCTTCACTCCTCTTGGCGGACACGCGGTCTGTACACCGCTCAGGCAACGACTGGCGGCCTCATCCGCGCGCTCTTAGACGTTCAGGTCCGCTGGGCGAATTTCTCGCGGAGTCGTTTTTCGACATGGGGCGGGACGAGGCCCTGCACTGAACCGTCCAGACTGGCAATTTCCTTGACCAAGCGGGCCGCGGTGTAAAAATGAGCCGCCCCGGTCGTCAGAAAAACCGTATCAATCTCGGGCTTCATATGGCGGTTCATGAGCGCCATCTGAAACTCGTATTCAAAATCTGAGGCCGCGCGTAACCCTCGGATGATGATCTTAGCTTGCATGCGCTCGACGTAATCGACCAGCAAGCCATGAAAGCTGTCGTACAGCACCCGGTCGCCGGCCTCTTGCAGTTCCTCCCGAAACATATCGAGACGTTCCTGGGGGGTGAACAGCGAGTTCTCCTTTTGAGGGTTATACACAACGGCGACCACTACTTCGTCAGTCAGCGCAAGGCTCCGCCGAACGATGTCAATATGGCCACAGGTCGGTGGGTCAAAAGAGCCAGGGTATATGGCGCGGCGTTTCACTCGGATTCCTCACCCTCATGTCAAGAGTAAGCGCGCGCGCCAACAGCCATGTGGATGCTGGGCAGGTTTACTCCTTCTGGTAAAAAGACACCCCGGTTGTGCCGTAACGGCGGCGGTCCGTCAATACCAAGGGGTGATAGGCCGCGGCGCCGGCCTCCTGTTGGGCGTGCTCAACAACGACCCAGGCCCCTGGGAGGAGCGCCGGGCTGCGCGCCAAGCGCCGCAGGGTTTTCTCCACCCAGCCCTCCCGATACGGCGGGTCCAGAAACACGCCGCCAAAACGCAGCCCCTGGTCTTCCACGATACGAATCCCGGTCAGGGCGGAGGCGCGCAGCAGCCGGCCACGATGGAACAGCTTGGTGGTTTTGAGGTTGGCCCGGAGCACTTTCTGGGCGTCCGAGCTGGTATCAACGAAGACGCCGGACCGGCCGCCCCGGCTTAAGGCTTCGATGCCAAGTCCGCCGGTCCCGGCGAACAGGTCGAGAATGTCTATATCAGTGAGGGAAAACCGACTGGCAAGGATGTTGAAGACCGACTCTCTCACCCGGTCGGCGGTGGGCCGGACCTTGTGCCCCTTGGGCACCACCAGGGTGAGCCCACCTGCCGAGCCGGCGATGACCCGCATTTAGACGCTGAGAATGTGGACGGCCAGAGCGGCTGCTTCGCCGCGCACCATACCACCGCCGTTCTCGGTCAATCCAACTTTGGCGCCGGCGACTTGGCGTTTCCCGGCTTCGCCGCGGAGTTGCCAGAAAATCTCAGCGATCTGCGCCGTGCCGGTGGCCCCGACCGGATGGCCTTTGGCCAGCAAACCGCCGCTCGGATTGACCGGCGTTTTCCCGCCGAGCGCCGTCACCCCGTCGTCAATCAAGCGACCGCCCTCGCCCTGCTGGCAGAGGCCCAGCTCTTCATAAATGATGAGTTCGGCCGGGGCTGAGGCGTCGTGGACTTCGGCCACGTCCAGGTCTGCGGGACCGATGCCAGCCACTTCGTAGGCTTTTTTCGCCATACGGGCCGTCACGCCGGGGTCCCCCGGCTGGTGGTCCTGGCCCGATCCCAGCACGGACGCCTTGACATAGACCGGCCTAGTGGTGAACTCCTTTGCTTTCTCTGCACTGGTAAGCACCAGAGCCGCGGCACCGTCGCCAATGGGGGAGCACATCATCCGGGTCAGCGGGTCGGCGATCATGGGCGAGGCGAGCACGTCTTCCATGCTGCGCGGCGTCTGGAACTGGGCGTGGGGGTTCAGGCTGCCGTTGGTGTGGTTTTTAGCGGCAATCCGGGCATAGTGCTCTTTGGTTGTGCCATATTTCCGCATATGGCTGCGGGCAAACTCGGCGTAAAAGTCCATGAACATGCTGCGCGATTTGCCGGCCCCGGCGCCCTCGCCTTTCTCCTGGGTTGCCTGTTTCATGTCGGCCAGCGTTTTCTGCATCAACTCGACATCAATGGCGCTGCCAATGGCGGCAAACGATTTTTTCTTGTCCTCGTGGTAGAGCTTTTCCATGCCCAGGGCGAGCACGACATCGTACATGCCCGACGCGACATACAACCAGGCCAGATGGAAGGCGGTCGCCGCACTGGCGCAGGCGTTTTCGGTGTTAATGACCGGAATGCCGCCAATCCCCATTTCGCGCAGAACAACTTGCCCGCGAATGCACTCCTGACCGGTAATCAGGCCGGCCATCGCATTCCCGACGGCGACCGCCTCCAATGCCTGGGCCTCAATCCCGGCCGATTTGAGGGCCCCCTCAATGGCCTCGCGGGACAACGCTTTCATACCTTTATCCAGATGCTTCGCAAAACGGGTCATACCCGCACCAACCAGGGCAACCTCTCTCATGGAGTTCCTCCTTCTTCTTTTCCGCCGTGATGAGCGGCCCAACTATATCCGCATTCCCTCTTGTTCTGCAAGGCGAATTTCTTCAGGATAGCGAGTGTGAACTTTGTGCTGGTTCCTATCAAAGCCCTCTCCCAAGGCAAGAGCCGTCTGTCTACGCTCTTGTCCGATACTCAGCGGCATAGCCTGTCTCAGGCCATGTTACGCGACGTGCTGACACAGTTGCGCCGGGCAACGACGGTGGACCGCTTTGGGGTCGTGACCTCGGACCAGACCCTGCTTGACCTGGCGCGCAGTTTGGGGGCGGACGCGATTGACGAGGGCCAGCCGCGGGGGCTGAACGGGGCGGTTGCGGTGGGGGAGGAGTTTTGTCTGCAACAGGGCAGCACAACACTGCTGGTCCTGCTGTCGGACCTGCCGCTGGTCACCTCCGAAGACGTGGACCTGCTCTTGTGCGAGGCAACCGACGAGCCCGAAGTGCTGTTGGTAACGTGCAAGGAGGGCGAGGGCACCAACGCGCTCTTACGCACCCCACCGCTTGTGATCCCCACCTGCTTTGGCGGCCCCAGCCTCGGTGCCCACCAGGCCCGGGCTCGGGAGGAGCATATCACCTGCCGGGTGATTGAGGCTCCGCGTATTGCGTTTGACATCGACTCGGTTGAAGACCTGACACGCTTTGCCTCAGAGCCAACGGCAACGCATACCTATCGGGCCTTGCAGGATTTAGATGTTTTGTCCGCCCTTGGGAGAGACCCGGCAGCGTAAGGCGCTCTGTCGTGCAGCCGGGCAACCACAGGCACCCACAGGGCCGGGCAACCACGGGGGGTTGCCCCTACGTGAGGGCGGCCGCTGGTGACATATGGACAAGCCGCCTCTCGTTGTGATTACCGGCCCGACCGCCACGGGTAAAACCGCGCTCGCCCTCACCCTGGCCCAGCGCTATAACGCGGAGATTATCAGCGCGGATTCGCGTCAGGTGTATCGCTACCTGGACATTGGGACGGCCAAGCCAACACCCGCCGAGCAGGCCCTGGTGCCGCATCATGTCATTGATGTCGTCAACCCGGATGAACACTTTGATGTGGCCCGTTTTCGGACACTGGCCCACGAGGCAATGGCCGCCGTGACCCGACGCGGCAAGGCTGTTTTTGTGGTGGGGGGAACCGGGCTGTATATTCGGGCTTTAACCCGGGGGCTCTTTGTTGGACCGCCGGCCGACCCCGCGCTGCGTCAACGTCTGACCGCTCAGGAGCAGACGCACGGCCCTGGTTTTCTCCACAATTGGCTCTGCCGGGTTGATGCGGACACGGCCGGTCGGCTCCATCCAAACGACCGCACGCGGCTGATTCGTGCTCTGGAGGTCTGGTTATTGAGCGGAAAGCCCATGAGTGTCTGGCAGCGGGAGCATGGCTTTCGAGAGCAACCGTTCTCGACGCTGTGCGTGTCCCTGGTCCTGGGGCGGGCGGTCCTGGCCCGGCGTATTCAACAGCGCTGTCAGCAGATGATTCGTGACGGCCTTGTTGACGAGGTTCGCCGGGTCTGGGGTCTGGGGTTCGGCGAGCAGCTTCCCGCACTCCGCGCCATAGGCTATGCTCAGATGGTGGAATTCCTACACGGACGGTCCACCCTGGAGGAGGCCGTCACCGCTATGGCGACGGCGACCCGGCGACTGGCCAAGCGTCAACTGACCTGGCTCCGCGCCCAACCTGGGTTGCAATGGTATACGCCAGCCCAAGAGACAGACATCGACCGTGCGGTGCGGCGTTTCTTTGACAAGGCAGACGCAACGTAACGGAGCGAGCGGTCGTTTCGGATGACGCTACGCCTCTAAACCCCCGTTCGTTCCGGCCTCCCGCGAGAGCGGGAATCCTGTGGTCTTGAAGGAGCAATCGTGCAGACAACCTATCTTGATTTTGAGCGCCCCCTGGAAGAGCTGGACACGCAGGTGTCCGCCCTCAGGCAGTTGGAAAACCGGTCGGAACAGCAGCAGACCGCACTCGCCGCCTTAGAAGAACAGCTCCGACAGCGCGAGGCTGAGGTGTTCAGCGCACTCTCGCCGTGGCAACGGGTGCAACTCTCGCGGCACCCGGACCGGCCTTATATGCTCGATTATATTGAGGCCCTCTGCTCCGAATTCGTGGAGCTGCACGGGGACCGCGTCTTTGGTGACGATCCGGCGATTATCGGCGGCCTGGCGCGTTTTCGTGGCAGGCCAGTGGTGGTGGTCGGTCATCAGCGCGGCAAGACGGTCACCGAAAAAGTGCATCGAAATTTTGGTATGCCCCGACCCGAGGGCTATCGCAAGGCGCTCCGCCTCTTTCATCTGGCCGAGCGCTTCCAGCGACCCGTGCTGAGCTTTGTTGATACCCAAGGGGCCTATCCCGGAATCGGGGCTGAAGAGCGTGGCCAAGCCGAGGCCATTGCCAAGAATATCCAGGCCATGGCCGGTCTCAAGACGCCCATTATTGTCACCCTGATTGGAGAAGGGGGCAGCGGCGGTGCCCTGGCCCTCGGCGTCGGCGACCGGCTGCTGATGCAAGAAAACGCCTGCTATTCGGTTATTACCCCCGAAGGCTGTGCGGCGATTCTGTTTGGGGAACGCACCCCGGAACGGTCGGCCTGGGCCGCCGAGGCGCTGAAGGTCACCGCCCCCCATCTGCTTCATCTCGGCGTCATTGATGAGCTGGTCGCCGAGCCGTCAGGGGGAGCCCATAGGCACGCTCAGGCAGCGATTCGCGGTGTGGGGACCGCCATTGACCAGCATCTCCAAGCGGTGAGCGACGTGTCCATCGCCCAGCTCATGGACCACCGCTACGCGAAATTCCGTCGGATGGGAGAAATTGGCATTCTCGATAAGACTGGAGAATGCAGCGGCGGGTGACGCGCAGAGCGGACAGCAGGGCGCGGGAGACGCCCCTCAGGGGGGTGGGCCACGCCTGTCCACGCGCCCCGTTTCGAGCGCATAGACGGCTTCAGCAAATCGTAGTACAAAGCGCCGTGTGGCGCGCAAACCTTCTTCCTCTTCACCACCGGCCTTAGAGACATTCAGAGAGAAAATCGACCGGATCGATACCCAAATCCTCACCCTGTTGAATCGCCGCGCCCGGCTGGCCCAACGGATTGGTAACGCCAAAGGGCAGACCAGCCCGGTGTATGTGCCGGGCCGGGAACGGGCCATTCTCGCCCGTCTGGCTGAGCTGAACACTGGTCCGCTCCCGCTAGAGTCTGTTCGGGCCATTTATCGGGAGATTATTTCCGCCTCACGCGCGCTCGAAACGTCCTTGCGGGTGGCTTATCTCGGACCCGAGGCGAGCTATGCGCATATGGCCAGCAAAGAACAGTTTGGCTCGAAGGCCGAGTTTGTCCCGGTCGAGACGATTCCCCAGATTTTCTCGGCAGTGGAAAACGGGCAGGTGGACTACGGGGTTGCGCCGGTCGAGAACTCAAGTCAGGGCTCGGTCGCGCTGACGCTCGATCTTTTTATTGAAACGCAGCTGCATATTATTGCCGAGCGGTCACTGGCCATTCGGCACTGCTTGCTCAGCCAGGCCACCAAGCGGGAGCGTATTCAGCGCGTCCTGGCCCATCCGCAGTCTCTGGCCCAATGTCAGCACTGGCTGGTCACCCACCTGCCGGGGGTGCCCACGGAGGCGGCGGCGAGCAATTCCCGTGCGGCTGAACTGGTGCAAGCTGACCCGCGGGCCGCAGCCATTGCCGGACGGTTGGCCGCGGAACGCTATCGGCTCCATATCCTTGACGCGGATATTCAGGATCAAGCGGCAAACTACACCCGCTTCGCTATTCTGAGCCGGACGCCGCAACTCGGCAAACCGTCCGGGGATGACAAAACATCCTTAGTGCTGTCGGTCCGGGATGAGGCGGGTGTCCTCTACCAGGTGCTGAAGCCATTTGCCGCTCACACGATTAACCTGCTGCGGATTGAATCCCGGCCCCTCAAAGGCCGACCCTGGGAATACGTCTTTTTTATTGATATCGAAGGCCATGTCAGTGACCAGGCTCTCGCCGACGCCCTGCGAGAGATCGAACCCTGCTGCATGTCGGTCAAAGTGCTGGGTTCGTATACGTCCTTTGGGCCAGCGCCGGAGTCGGCGCGGCAAAGACGGTGAACGTGTATGGATATGCGAGACTATGTGCCGGATTGGGTGCTGAGCCTCACCCCGTATCAGCCGGGCAAACCGATTGAAGAGGTGGAGCGGGAATACGGCATCAGCCGCTCGGTAAAAATCGCGTCCAACGAGAATCCGCTCGGCCCGTCCCCCAAAGCGCTTGAGGCGATGCGGGCGGCCCTGCCCCAGCTCAATCTCTACCCTGACGGTGACGCCTTTTATCTCAAGCAACGCTTAGCTGAGAAATTCGGGCTGGACCGGTCGCGGATTATTATTGGCAACGGCTCGAACGAACTGATCGAGATGATCGTGCGGACCTTTTTGCGTGTGGGCGAATCGATTGTGGCCGCGGAGCACGCCTTTGCCATTTATCGGCTGTGTGTACATGCGGCCGGTGGCCGCACCATTACCGTTCCGCATTCCGGCCCCCGGCACCCCGGCTTTGCCTTTGATCTTGACGCTATGGCGCGGGCAGTTGAAGCCGACACGCGCATTGTTTTTTTGGACAACCCGAATAATCCCACCGGCACGATCTACACCAGAGCGGACTGGGAGGCGTTTCTGGAGCGGGTCCCGCCGAGCGTGGTGATTGTGGTTGATGAAGCCTATTTTGAGTTTGTTGACGACCCGGACTACCCCGACTCACTCGACTACCATGCGGATGGGCGGATGCTTATTACCCTGCGCACCTTTTCCAAGATTTACGGTCTGGCCGGCGTGCGGGTGGGCTATGGCATTTCCTCACCAGCAGTGATTGATGCCCTCAACCGTATCCGCCAGCCTTTTAATGTGAATACGCTCGCCCAAGTCGGCGCGTTAGCCGCCCTGGACGATACCGAGCATATCCGCCGGACGCAGGACAATAATCGGCGGGGACTCGCCTATCTGCGTCGGGAGTTGGACCGTCTGGGTATCGCCTCCGTACCCAGCTGGGGGAATTTTCTCTTGGTCAAGGTTGGGCCGGGCGTGTCGCAGCAGCTTTTGCCCCAGGGTATTATCATTCGGCCCATGGAGGGGTATGGCTATCCCGGCTATGCCCGCGTGAGTGTGGGCTTGGCCGAGGAAAACGAACGCTTTATTGCGGCCCTGGAGAAGGAGCAATCGCGGGCCTAGTCCGCGTCCCCTACCGTATGTCACCATTATTTCATCGTTTGCTTATCGTCGGGGTGGGGCTGATTGGTGGTTCGCTCGGACTGGCGGCCAAAGCCCGGGGGCTGGTTGAACAGGTGGTGGGCTTTGGTCGGACTGAGGCCAATCTGAAAATTGCGCTCGACCGTGGCCTCATTGATATCTATACCTTCGATCCCGCCGAAGCGGCCCAAGGCACTGACGTCGTGCTATTGGCCGTCCCAGTCCAGGCGACTGGCCCGGCTATCCAGCAATTTCTGCCCTATCTCTCGCCGGGCTGTATTGTCACGGATGCCGGCAGTGTCAAAGCGCCGGTTGTCACCACCCTCGAATCGCTGGTCCCCGACTCGCTGCCCTGTGTGGCTGCCCATCCCATTGCCGGGACGGAAAATGCCGGAGCGGGGGCGGCTTTTGATACCCTCTTTGAGGGCCGCCTGTGTGTCTTGACACCGACCGCCAAGACCAACGCTGACGCCTTGGCGCGGGTCCGGGCCTTGTGGGAAGGCGTTGGGATGCGCGTTGAAGCAATGGACCCGGCCCTCCATGACCGCCTCCTCGCCCAAGTCAGCCATTTGCCTCATCTCATCGCCTTCAGTGTGATGAATGGTCTCCTGCGGGCGTTTTCGCCCTCGTCCCCAGCACCGTCGGAACCGGTCGATCCACTGGTGTATGCCGGCAGTGCGTTTGCCGACCTGACTCGGGTCGCCGCCAGCCCCGTCGAGATGTGGCGCGACATCTGTCTCGGCAATCGCGACGCCTTGCTCGCCGCGATTGCCAGTTTTGAGGCTGCCCTGACGCAGATGAAAGCCGCGGTGTCCGAGGGGGACGGACCGGCCCTCTCGGCGGATATGACGCGCGCCCGCCAGGAGCGTCAGCGCCTGACTCGTTTGCGTGAGCACGGGTAAACGGGTCTGCGGACATGACGCCATCGGTGACGGTCCCGCCCGCTCCGCACGGTATACAGGGCGACATCGCTCTGCCGGGCGATAAATCCATCAGCCATCGGGCCATACTCTTTGCGGCCCTGGCCATAGGAGAGAGCCGCCTCCGGGGCTGTTCGCTGGGTGAGGATACTATGCGGACGCTCCAGGCGGTCCGCTTGTTGGGCGTCGATATCACCCAACACGACACCACGCTGCTCGTGAGCAGCCGGGGCCGGGAGGCGTTTCACCCCCCGCGTAGCGCTACGGCCACTATCGACTGCGGGAATTCCGGCACCACGCTGCGCCTGCTGGCCGGTATCCTGGCGGGGTGTTCTTTTGCCTGCCGTCTGGATGGCGACGCTTCGCTCCGCCGGCGTCCCATGAGACGGATCATTGAACCCTTACGGCTGATGGGCGCGACGATTGAGAGTGAAAGCGGACAGCACCGCGTGCCGCTACGGATTACCCCTCCTCAGCCGGCAGGGGGCCTCAGCGGTATGACGTATACGAGCCCCGTGGCCAGCGCTCAGGTCAAATCCGCTATCCTGCTGGCTGGCCTGCACGCCAGCGGGCGGACAACGGTCAGAGAGCCCGAACGGTCCCGCGATCATACGGAGCGCCTGTTGCCCGCATTTGGAGGGCGGCTTGTGGTGCAGGGACGAACGGTCTCGGTTGACGGCGGAGCGCCCCTGCACGCCCACGATGTGGATATCCCTGGAGACCTCTCTTCCGCGGCTTTTTTTATGGTGGCCGCCCTCCTGCTGCCCGGCTCGGAGCTGCGTATGCGTCAGATTGGACTCAATCCCACTCGGACGGGGATAGTCGATATCTTGCGGGCGATGGGGGCCCGGATCGAGATACACAATGCGCGCGAGGTGTGCGGAGAGCCCGTCGGCGACCTGCTCGTCCGCTCAAGCCCCTTGCACGGCATAGCCGTTGAGGGGGAACGGGTTGTCCGCGCCATTGACGAACTGCCCATACTTGCTGTGGCGATGGCGTTTGCCCACGGTCAGTCTGTCATTCGCGGGGCTGCGGAGCTGCGCGTGAAAGAGAGTGACCGCATTCGCGCCCTGGCCGACGCCTTAACCGCCCTCGGGGTGGCGGTGGAAGAACGGCAGGATGGGCTGGTGATTGCTGGGCAGGGACGGGTGCGAGGCGGGACAGTCCACAGCCAAGGGGACCACCGGATTGCAATGGCGCTGAGCATCGCCGGCCTCGGTTCGGACACGGGCGTGACCGTCCGCGCGCCGGAGTGCGTTGCCATTTCCTTTCCCGGCTTTTACGGCCTCGTCCAAGAGCTGACCGGCGTCGGGCTCGGGACAGGCTAATGGCACGGGGTCTCATTATCGCTATCGACGGTCCGGCTGGGGCCGGCAAGAGTACGGTCAGTCGTCTTTTGGCCGCCCGGCTCGGCTATCGCTATATTGATACCGGGGCGCTCTACCGGACGATTGGTTTCCTGGCTTGGGAACAGGGGGTCAGCCCGGACGACGGCAAGCGGCTGGCGGCCTTATGCGACGGCGCGGATATTGTGCTCACGGACAGCCGGGTATTGGTCGGCAATCGGGATATTACCCCGGATATTCGTCGCCCGGAAATCAGCCAGATCGCCTCGGAAGTCTCGGCTCAGCCCGAGGTACGCCACGCCCTCCTTGGGCTGCAACGGCGGCTGGGGGGAGTCGGAGCGGCCATTCTTGACGGGCGCGATATTGGGACGGTTGTTTTCCCGGACGCGGACATCAAGATATTTCTTGACGCTGCACTCGAAGAACGGGGGCGGCGGCGCTATGCCGAGTTGCAACACCGGGGAGAGACGAATGTTTCGCTCGCCCAGACCCTGCGCGAGATGGCGGCACGAGACCGGCGGGACCGCGCGCGCGCCCATGCCCCGCTCCGGCCAGCGGAGGATGCCATCCGCCTCGACACCACGGCATTGACCCAAGCAGAAGTCGTTGACAGCATGGCGGCATTAGTCCATGCCCATGCAAGTAGTGAAAGCGAAAAGGGAAACCCAGGCCCGTAGCTCTTGCAACCGGGCTGAGAGGAAGGTATGCAAGGGCAAGGTTCGGGAGCTTTGTAGGGGGTACACCATAACATGGAACATAACGAACAGCACAACGTTGAAGAAAAATCGCCAACGTCCAGCCAAGTCACCACACAAGAGCAGACCCAAGCACGGCAGGTTGACACCAATAGTCAGACCGCAACCGAGGACCAGTCGGCCGGGACAGTGGAAACCGGCAGCGCGCCGCCGTCCGCAGCACCAGCCCAGCCTGCCAAAGGGGCGGGGGAAGACTTCGGACAAATGTTTGAAGAAAGCCTGCGCTCGGTGCAACCGGGCGAGATCGTCCGGGGACGGGTGGTCAACATTGGACCAGAATTTGTCACGATTGATATCGGCTATAAATCGGAAGGCCATATTCCGCTGGCCGAATTTCGCCAGCGCGACGGACAGCTCACGGTCAGTGAAGGCGATGAAATAGATGTCTATTTCGCCTCGGCTGACTCTGACCAAGAGGGGATTGTTTTATCCCGTGCGAAAGCAGAACAATTTCGTGTCTGGCGAGACATTGAGGAGGCGTCCAACACCAACACGCCCGTCAATGGGACCATTGTGGGCAAGGTCAAAGGCGGGTTGCGCGTCGATATTGGGGTGGCCGCGTTTTTACCGGGCTCGCATGTGGACATTCGTCCCATCCGTGACCTGGATCAATTCCTGGGGAAGACCGGCAAATTTGCGATCCTCAAATACAATCGGGCGCGGGCGAATGTGGTTGTCTCACGCCGGGCCGTGCTAGAGCGGGAACGCGACGCGCTTCGAGAAGAGACCCTGAAGGTGCTTGAGGAAGGGGTCATCCTTGAGGGAACCGTGAAAAACATCACGGATTACGGGGCCTTTGTGGACCTGGGGGGGCTGGATGGTCTGCTGCACATTACCGATATGTCCTGGGGGCGGATCGGTCACCCCTCCGAGATGATTAAATCCGGGGAGACGACTCGGGTCGTTGTGCTCAATTTTGACGCAGAAAAGAAGCGGGTATCGCTGGGCTTGAAACAACTCGTGCCCGACCCGTGGGGGTCGGTTGCCGAACGCTACCTGCCCGGCAGTCGGGTGCCGGGTAAGGTCGTGAGCCTCGCCGAGTACGGGGCCTTTGTGGAACTGGAGCAGGGGGTTGAGGGCCTGCTGCACGTCTCCGAAATGTCGTGGACCAAGCGGATTTCTCACCCCTCGAAACTGCTGTCGGTTGGCGATGCGGTCGAAGTCATGATCCTTGACCTTGACCCCGCCCACCGTCGCATATCCCTGGGGCTCAAACAGGTTTCCCCGAACCCGTGGGAAACAGTGCGGGCGACCCACCCGGTGGGCAGCCGCGTCCACGGCAAGGTCAAAAGTATCACTGATTTCGGGGTCTTTATTGAGGTTGAGGAAGGGATTGACGGCCTGGCCCATATCTCGGACCTGCATTGGACCCGGAAAATTAAGCATCCCTCAGAACTCTTTAAGAAAGGCGATGAGGTGGACGCCGTTATTCTCGGTATTGATGTGGACAACGAACGCATTTCGCTCGGGATTAAGCAATCGGTGGCCGACCCCTGGGTCACTCTTCAGCAAGAACATCCGGTCGGGAGTCGGATCAACGGCACAGTCACGAGCGTGACCGACTTTGGCGTTTTTGTCGAAGTGGCCGACGGTATTGAAGGGCTGATTCACATCTCGCAACTGTCAACCGAGCGGGTGGAGAAACCCTCGTCGCTTTTTGCGGTCGGCAACGAAGTCGAGACTGAGGTGATCCATATTGATCCCCGTGAACACAAAATGGGATTGAGTGTCAAGGCATTACGCCGCAGTGAAGAGCGAGCCGAAATGGAGGCCTACCTCAAGCGTGAACGAGAGGGCGCGCGCTTCTCCTTTGAGGATATCTTGGGGGAAGAGTTGCGGCTTGACCGGGACGACGGAGACCCACAGAAATCCTAAGGCTTTTCTGATGGGGGACGGCAGCATAACCAAAAGGGACCTGATTGAGGAAGTTGCTCAGCACTATCCTCGTTTTTCCCGCCGGGACGCCGAGGTCATGGTCAATGCGGTCTTCGACAGTATGACCGAAGCCCTGGTCAGGACGGAACGGATTGAAATCCGTGGATTCGGCAGTTTTATCGTCAAACAGCGCCCCGCCCGGGAAGGCCGAAACCCAAGAACCGGCGCGGTGGTCAATGTTGCGGCCAAAAAAGTGCCGCTCTTCAAGGTCGGGAAGGAGTTGCGCCTGCGGGTTGACGGTCAGCCGCTTCCGGCCACCGAATCTAAAACGGAGACCAGGCCTGAAACAGCGACGCGGACGGATTAGATTGCGGCGCGTGACGCACTCGAGCGGAGTATCCGGCCAGGCCCCCTTCCCGCTCGTGCATCCTGATACGCCACAGATGGGAATACGCTAAATAAAGGCAGGCAGCATACTGTGCAACAGACAACGCCAACTGAAACGCTCCGTCGTGAAGTCCAGACGGTCGGGGACCTCAAGAAAATAGACTATCAGGTGCTTCCCGTGCGAGAAGAGATGCGGGCGAATCTGATCCGTCGGCTTGCCGCGGGGGACCAATTGCTGCCCGGCATTATTGGCTATGATGAAACCGTGATTCCGGAGATCGAAAATGCGGTATTGGCCGGGCATCATATCGTCTTTCTGGGTGAGCGCGGGCAGGCCAAATCGCGGGTGATCCGTGGCCTGACCACGCTGTTGGACGACTATGTGCCAACCATTCGGGATAGTGACATCCCGGAGAATCCGCTGGCGCCCATCTCGCCGCAAGCGCGGCGCTTGGCTGCGGAGCGCGGCGAGTCGCTTGAAATCCGCTGGCTGTCACGCGACGAGCGCTATGCCGAGAAGTTGGCCACCCCCGATGTGTCGGTTGCCGACCTCATCGGAGAGGTAGACCCGATTAAGGTGGCCGAGGGGCGCTACCTGGCCGACGAGGAGACCATCCATTATGGGTTGATCCCCCGCACAAACCGCGGCATTTTCGCGGTCAACGAACTGCCCGACCTGACCGAGAAAGTCCAGGTTGGCCTGTTCAATCTGATGGAAGAACAGGACTTTCAGGTCAAGGGCTTCAAGGTGCGACTGCCGCTCGATGTGATTATCGTGGCGAGTGCCAACCCCGAGGACTATACGAGTCGGGGGCGTATCATCACCCCGCTGAAAGACCGCTTTGACGTGCAGATTCGCACCCACTATCCCCGCTCGATTGAGGAAGAAATTTCCATTATGGAGCAAGAAGCGGCCCAGTTCATCCACGACGGGCGCGCGTTTCATACCCCACGCTTCATGAAAGAGATCTGCGCCCAGCTCACCATGGAAGCCCGTAATTCCAATGAGATCAATCAGTCGTCCGGGGTCAGCGTGCGCATGACGATCAACAACTTTGAAAGTGTGATCAGCAATGCAGAGAAGCGAGCCGTGCGCCTGGGCGAGAGCGAAGTCGTGCCGCGTATCAGCGACCTGCACGCGCTCTATCCCTCCACCGCGGGCAAGATCGAGTTGGAGTATATGGGCGAGGAGCAGAAAGACGAAGACCTCATTGAGCGTCTCGTGAACCGCGCCGTCCAGAAAGTCTTCGATAAATACCTGCGGGTCGAAAATTTGCAGCCCGTCATCGACTATTTCACAAACGGCGGGGGCGTTGAGATTTCGGATATGATGCCGTCTCAACACTACGTGGAAGGCAGCCAGAACATTCACGGGTTGCAGGAGAGTTTGGCGGCCCTCGGGGCTGATGGTCAGCCGAGCTTCATCTCCACGGCGACCGAATTCATCCTGGAAGGGCTGCATCTGCACCAGAAGCTCAATAAAGAGCGCCAGGGCGGGCGGCAGACCTATCGCGCCTAGGCGCGCCCACGGGGTGCCGCTCCGGGAGAAAACGCACCCGTGGTGCTGACCGAGGCCGATACCTGCCGGACCTTTGTGGTGCCTAAACTCCAGGCCGCCGGCTGGGACGCGCCCCCACACGCCATTAACGAGCAGCCCACTTTTACCGACGGACGCATCTTTTTCAGAGGGCGCACGGCCCGTCGCGGACGGCAGAAGCGTGCCGACTATCTGTTGCGCTACCGGCCTGACTTTCCCATTGCGGTGGTCGAAGCCAAGGCACGCTACAAACACGCCGCGGAGGGTTTACAGCAGACCAAGGAGTACGCCGGGATTCTGGACCTCAAATTCGCCTACGCCACGAATGGCGCCGCGATCATCGAGTTCGACTATACTACTGGTGTGGAATGCCAGCGCTTGACCTTTCCCGAGCCGGACGAGCTATGGCGACGCCTGTGTGAGGCCGAGCATCTTGGTGATGCCACCACCCAGCACTTGCTCCGCCCCTGCTACCCGGACCGGACCAAGCCGCTGCGCTACTACCAGGAAATCGCGGTGAACCGGGCCGTACAGACTATCTTGCAAGGCCGGCCACGCAGCCTGCTGACCCTCTGCACCGGCGCTGGCAAAACGGCGATTGCCTTCCAGGTCTGCTGGAAGCTGTGGTCCGCGGGCTGGAACACCAAGCAGACGGCCCGCAAGCCGAAAATCCTATTCCTGGCCGACCGCACCGTTCTGGTGGACGACCCCCTGGCAAAGGACTTCAGGCCATTCGGCGATGCGCGGCATAAAATCGCCGAGGGTCGGGCCGTTAAAAGCCGCGACATCTATTTCGCCCTCTACCAGACCATGGCCGGTGACGAGAACCGGCCCGGTCTATACCGGGAATATCCGCCCGACTTCTTCGATCTGGTGATTTTGGACGAATGTCATCGGGGCAGCGCGCGTGATGACAGCAACTGGCGTGGCATCCTGGAGTGGTTCGCGCCCGCCATCCAGCTCGGCATGACCGCCACCCCTCTGCGTGAGGACAACCGCGACACCTATGAGTATTTCGGGCCTCCAATCTACGAATACAGCCTCGCCCAGGGCATCAACGACGGCTTTCTCGCGCCCTACCGGGTCCACCGGGTCATTACCAATTACGACGCGGCCGGCTGGCGGCCGCAGGGCGGTGAGGTGGACCGCCACGGCCGGGTGATTCCCGACCGGGAATATACCACCCCGGACTTCGAGCGTATCATCGCCCTGCGTCAGCGCACCCAGGCCATAGCCCGTCATCTGACCGACTTTCTCACCCGCACCGACCGCTTCGCCAAGACCATCGTTTTTTGTGTCGATCAGGAACACGCCCTCGAAATGCGCGCGGCACTGGCCAACCTGAATGCGGATCTGATGCAACAGCATCCTGACTATGTGTGCCGGGTGACGGCGGACGAGGGAGATATCGGCGCGGCCTACCGGGAAAAGTTCCAAGATGTGGAGACCCGCACGCCAACCATCCTGACCACCTCCCACCTGCTCACCACCGGAGTGGACGCGCCGACCTGTAAGAATATTGTCCTGGCTCGGGTCGTCGGCTCCATGTCCGAGTTCAAGCAGATCATTGGCCGGGGCACCCGGCTGCGGCCCGACTACGGCAAGCTGGCTTTTAACATCATTGACTATACGGGGACGGCCACCCAGAAGTTCGCCGACCCGTCCTTTGACGGCGAGCCGGTCCAGATGCGGCAGGAGACCATCGACTCCAAGGGTAAGGTGCTGGAGGCGGAAGCCCATGACGCCCTGGAGGAAATGGACGATGCGGACGGAACAGACACGAGGTCGGACGACTCGCACCCCCCTCTCACCCCTGACGACCCATCCGACGACCCGCCGCGCAAATTCCATGTGGACGGCGGCCGGGTCGCCATCGTCCACCACTTGGTGTACGAACTGGACGCCGCCGGCAAACGGCTCTCCTGCCGTCAGTTGACCGACTATACCGGCGACCAAGTGCGCAGCCTGTACCCCAACGCCACGGCGTTGCGTCGGGACTGGCTCGACCCCGCCCGCCGGGCCGATACTATCGAGCACTTGGCCGCACGGGGCATTGACCTCGACAGCCTGGCCGAGACGGTCGGCAAGCCCGAGGCCGATTTGTTCGATCTGTTATGCCACTACGCCTATAACCTACCGTTCCGCACGCGGCGCGAACGGGCCGAGCGTCTGAGGCGAGAGGAAACCACCTTCCTGGACCAATTCGGCCCTGAGGCCAGCCAAGTGCTTGACGCGCTGATTGAAAAATACGCGGAACACGGCAGCGCTCAATTCAAGTTGCCGGAGGTGCTGGAAGTGCCGCCCTTTAACGAGTGGGGCAATGTTGTTGAGCTGGCCGCGCGCTTTGGCGGCAGCGGTCAGTTGCGCGACGCGGTGGGCGACCTGCAACGCCGGCTGTATGCGGCCTGAAGGCAGGAGGGCCAAGGGTGATGAGAGAAAGAGAGAAAGCGCCGTGACTCAACCCACCCGTAAGAAACCCGCGTCACAGCCACTCACCACGGCGCAGCGCCTGGACGGCATCCTCAAGTCGGCGCGCAAGATCATGCGGAAGGACAAGGGCCTGAACGGCGACCTGGACCGTCTGCCCATGCTGACCTGGATCATGTTCCTCAAATTTCTGGACGACCTGGAACGTATTGAAGAGGAGCATGCCGAGCTGGCCGGACGCCCGTATCGCGGCACGATTGCCGGCCCGTATCGCTGGCGCGACTGGGCCGCCCCGGCCGCTGGCCTGACTGGCCCTGACTTGCTGGCCTTTCTGGCTGAGGAGCGGACCGCGTTACCCACCGGCGTGCAGGGTTCCGGCCTGTTCACCTATCTGCGCGCCCTGCGCAGCAATACCACGGGACGGGGGCGGTGCGACGTCATCGCCACCGTATTTCAAGGTTTGGCCAACCGCATGGAGAGCGGCTATCTGCTGCGCGATGTCATCAATCTGATTGACGGCATTCATTTTGATTCGTCGGATGAAATGCACACCTTGGGCCGACTGTACGAGACGCTGCTGCGCGAAATGCGCGACGCCGCGGGCGATTCGGGTGAGTTCTACACCCCGCGTCCGGTGGTGCAGTTCATGGTCGCCGTGACCGACCCGCGCTTGGGCGAAACCGTTCTGGACCCGGCCTGCGGCACGGGCGGCTTTCTGGTCGGGGCCTACCGTCATCTGGAGCAGCAGGCCGACACTGTTGAGAAGCGGCAGTGTTTGCAAGAAGGCAGCATTTATGCCGGTGAGGCCAAGTCGCTGCCGTTTTTGCTGGCTCAGATGAATCTGCTGCTGCACGGTCTGGACGCGCCACGCATTGGCCCCGGCAACTCCTTGCGCGTCCGCCTGGCCGAGATAGGCGAGGCCGAGCGGGTAAACGTCATTCTCACCAACCCGCCCTTTGGCGGCGAAGAGGAAGCCGGCATTCGCAGCAATTTTCCCGAAGACCGGCGTACCGCGGAAACCGCGCTGTTGTTTCTGCAACTCATCATGCGCCGGCTCAAGCGGGCCGGTCGGGGCCGGGCCGGCGTGGTCGTGCCCAACGGCACGTTGTTCGGCGACGGCGTGTCAGCCCGCATCAAGGCCGACCTGCTGGAGCAGTTCAATTTGCATACCGTGGTGCGCCTGCCCGAAGGCGTGTTCGCGCCATATACGGATATTCCGACCAATTTGATTTTCTTTGACACCAGCGGCCCGACCAAAAGTATTTGGTATTACGAGCAACCCCGCCCCGTGGGCCGTAAGAAATACTCCAAGACCGCGCCCCTGCTATACGAAGAATTTGCCGCCTGTCTGGCCTGGTGGAACGAGCGCAAAACGCACGAACACGCCTGGCAGGTAGACGCCACGGGCTTGGTACAGCGTGACGAACAGGGCCGTGTCACGGCCTGCAACCTGGACCTCAAGAACCCGCATTCGGGCGAAACCGTGGACCACCGCTCACCGACCGAGATTGTGGACAGCATCATCGACAAAGAGTGGCGTATTCTCGCCATCATGGACGAGATTAAGGCCACGCTGGCGGAGGGGGTGTGATGGGCTGGCCGGTGGTTGCTTTGGGGGAGGTGGTAAAGCGAATTCAAAGGTCTGAGACGCCTGAGCCTGGAACGCCGTATCGCCAAATCGGCGTGCGTCTATGGGGACAGGGCGCTTACCAACGTGAAACCATTGACGGTTCTGAGACAAGATACCCGGTATTTTATCGCGTTCAAAAGGACGACATCATTGTCAACAAGATATGGGCGCGGAATGGCAGCGTGGCCGTCGTGACCGCTAATCTTGACGGCTCGTTCGGCTCATCGGAGTTCCCGACCTATGAGGCTGATAGGGCGGTTCTGTTGCCCGGTTGGTTCGCTTGGTTCACCAAGATGCCTGAACTCTGGTCACCATGTGACAGTCTGTCACGAGGGACGAGTGGTCAGAATCGTCTACGCCCGGAACGTTTTCTGGATGTTCGCTTGCCCCTTCCGCCTCTTGAAGAGCAGCAAAGGATTGTTGCCAAGTTGGACACGGTGGCGGGGTTGGTGGGGGAACGCAGACAGGTCATTGAGACAGCCGGGCATGACGCAAAAGCGATGCTGGCGAATGCCTTCCGTAAAATTATTGACGGTGCACCGTACCGCCCTATAAGCGGAGTCGCGCCGCTTGTTCGCCGCCCGGTGGAAATTGAGCCGGACCGGCCTTATACCGAAATAGGGATAAAGAGTTTTTACAATGGCATTTTTCACCGTCGTACCATGAGCGGGGCTGAATATAGTTGGCAGAAACTTTTCTGGATTAAAGAAGGTGATCTTGTTTTCAGCAACCTCATGGCTTGGGAGAAGGCGATTGCCGTAGCCTCGGCTGAAGACGCTGGTTGTGTCGGCAATCATCGGATGCTGACGTGTGAAGTGAATCGAACGCTGGCGACCCCAAATTTTCTGCTTGCCTACTTCAAGACAGAAGAAGGGTTCATGCAGGTAACGGGGCACTCTCCCGGCAGCATCGCCCGGAACAAGACCTTATCGTCAAAAAAGTTGCCCACGATCAAAGTTCCCGTGCCGCCCCTTGAGCGGCAACGCTGGTTTGACCGTTTGCAGGGGCAGGTTCAGCAAGTTGAGGCATTACGGGAAAGTGCGGAGGAGGATGTAGAGGCGTTGTTGCCGGCGTTGTTGGATAGGGTGTTTGGCGGCTGAGCGAATGATTCCTGACTCTATAGAGTCGTGTTGACAAGAAAATCCAATTCGATAGGGTCCTCGGCTGGATAGGAGGAAATTATGAAAAGATTTGTTGCTGCCACGCTCCTCATCTCACTTAGCTTAATCTCGCTGAGTTCGGTGGCAATAGCCGATCTCCCAAGCGGAGTTGCAATGCTCTACGTGTTGGATGAGATTGAGGAGAAGGCCCAAAATCTTATAGACGATAGTCAAAACGCTACCAACAATGTTGTAAACAACGCAGCATACAATATCGTGAACTCAGTAGTGCAAGTTCGCCAGGAGTACGAAGAGGCTCTAGAGAAAACCAGCGAAGAACTGACAAGACAACAACGCATAGCTTTTGAGGGATTGTACTCGCGTGTCAATCAGATTTTTAACAACATAAAAGATGAGCATACAAAAATGGACGATACTCTGGATAATTTGGCAAACTATTTGTCTGATACGATCTTTGTAAGCGACGAGCCTCGTATCTCCAGGTTTCTGTCCAATATGGCCGTGAGTGGAAGTGTCGTTAAATCCGATTTACTTATTCAATTTCGTGGAAAAAACTTAAATCACGAAAAGAACAAGCTTAGCGCTGATTCTGGCTCGAAGAAGTTAGAGCTACAACCGAGCGAAGGTCGGACAACTCCCTATCTTTCACGTTGCCAAGGTCATTTATTGAAGATCATTCAAACGGTACTAGATTATCCTTGATACCTATTCAAATTTCACTTTACGAAGATTATTGGATATTCTTCTCCGAAGAAAAGACTTATAAGTATCATGTTCGGATTCTGCCAAATAAGCTTGCTTCCGCCCGGATTTTCGTAAAACAGACAAAAAAGTGGAGATAGAGAGGAGAGAGAAAAAAGTCGGTGGTCCTACAGGTTCCTTTGAGTCAGGGCGGACGAGTAAAAGGAGCAGAGATATATCTATGAACGCCTATCCTGATAACGGCTGGAAAATTGATACCCAAACGGTTGAATTCGATCTTTCAATTAGTAACCGCTGTAGCAGCGGAGAGACACGGTGTAGCGCTATAAGTTCATCTCCAAATCAAGCTAACGTTCATTGTAGTATCGTGACTGAAACGGGGGTCGGTTCTAAGAAAGTTTGTACTTATACTCTAAACATGTTGTTTTTTCAGTATCGAGAAGAAGACAGAACGGAAGTACCCGAGTTAAAGGCTGAAGAACTTAAGTACGATAGCCCTGTTACTTGGATATCCCTGATGGAAAAACTTTTGACCGAATAGAATTGACACTATTTAATGACAGAAAGGTCATATACGAAAAAGAAGTAAGCAACCAGATATTGTCACTTTCGGTTGATCCTGACTCGAAGACCGTAATTCTGGAACAGAATTTGAAAATAGACGAATTAAACTAAGCTTTCGGCCTCTTCGTCCCCCGCCCACACGCCGCTGCTATTCGGCCCCGACCGTCACGCGCCGGCCGGTGAATGGCGCGTCAAACTGTATGGACGGCACCGCCTCGGGGTCAAGCGGGTCTTGGTCCGGTGGAAAGACCCGCCCCACATACGCGCCGGTGATGGACTGGAAATCTTTGCTGAATTGCACCACATAGCGGACCCGCACGATATCGGTATGGGTTCCGGTGGTGGCGTCGAGTCTGAAATTAACCGTCTCCGCTGTAATTTCCCGCCAGCCCGACCGCACCCAGACCCCGTGTTGGTCGCTGAAGCGGGCAAAGGCGGACATGTCGTGCTGAGCGGAATGGGTGCTGGCCCAATGCCCCTAGGCGGTTAAGGAAACCAATCGGAAGGAACTTGGCGTTCCCTCGTCTGTATAATGTTGGAGGAGATAGACCCCGGCAATTCCTTGGGCAAAATTGCCCGCGTGCGGCCGCTGTTGCCATCTTTCCAGACCAAGCCCGTCACCAGCAAAGGAGAGACTGACGAGGCCGAGACAGAATACCGGGAGTAGGCTCAGGGCGTGTAGGCCGGCTCTTCGTTCCACGGGTGTCCCCTTTTCTTTGCGCGCTCTTGCTCGGAACGAGCCGTGCCGTCTCACCCCACCCGACAGGGCTTAGGCCAGCGGAATAAACAGCGACTTTCTGGGCTTGCCGTTGACCGCCCGGCTGATATGTCCCTGGCCGGTAGTATCTTCGGCCAGCAGAATTTCTCCGCTGCCCAGCACGCGCTTGGTGCCGTCACCAATCTCGATTTCGACCTCGCCCTCAAGCATGACCACGTACTGCCGGCGTGGCGCGTTATGAAAATCGAGGTCATAGTCGCCGCCCGTTTCCCGAAAAATGACGCCGGTGGCCGGAATCAGCGCAGAAAGCTGTCCCACTCCGCCCCCATCTTTGAGCGGAATCTCGACCTCCTCAAAATGTGACTGCTGATCCGAGCCCGTATAGATGCGGGTGACTTTCATGCGCGGCCTCCTTTCCCCAAGCGTCCTGAACTGTATGATACCCTTTCCTTGCGTGTCAAATGCTCTCGGCTGTTCTTGCCTGGACAGGACCCGTGCCGATGACCTATAGTTGCGCGGCTGCAATGAGAAGCGACTCGCCAAGCTCAAGGAGAATACTATGCGCGCCGTTGTCATGCTGAACCATGAACTGACAGTAGAAGATATTGCCGTTCCAGAGCCCGGACCGGGCGAGGTCTTGGTTAAAACCCTGGCCTGTGGGATTTGCGGCTCGGACCTCCATGCGCTGAAGCATACGGAGAAGCTAGTTGAAGTCTCGGAGCGTTCCAACGGCGCGTTTAATATGGACCTCAATCGGGGTATCGTCATGGGCCATGAGTTCTGTGTCGAGGTGGTTGACCACGGGCCGAACACGGCCCGCGGTCTGAAAGCCGGCACCCGCGCGGTGTCCATGCCGATCCTCATTCGACCGACCGGAGTTGAGACGGTCGGCTACTCCAATGACAACCCCGGCGGCTATGGCGAATATATGCGCCTGAGCGAAAATCTGTTGATTGCCGTCCCGAACGGCCTGCCCACGCACAAGGCCGCCCTGACCGAACCGATGGCGGTTGGCCTGCACGCGGTGGAAATGGCGCGCTTGACACCAGACGATGTGCCGCTGGTCATCGGCTGTGGGCCGGTTGGTCTGGCCGTTATTGCGTCTTTGCGCATGAAAGGCGCGCAGCCCATTATTGCCGCGGATTTCTCCCCCCGTCGCCGCCAACTTGCGGAGGCCGTGGGCGCGGATATGATTATCGACCCTGCCGAGCAGTCGCCGTATACCAGTTGGCAGGAAGCCGCGGTCTGGGCCGACCCGAGCACAGCGCCGCCTCAGCCGCCCTGGGCGGCTGGCCCCCCGCTGCGGCCGGCGGTCATATTTGAATGTGTAGGTGTTCCCGGAATCATTGATCAGATTATGGCCGCGGCCCCACAAGGTGCCCGGATTGTAGTGGTGGGCGTGTGTATGGAACAGGACCGCCTTGAACCCATGTTCGGGATCAATAAAGAGTTGAATCTTCAATTTGTCCTGGGCTATAGCGGAGAAGAATACGCCTCCACCCTGCATCATATTGCCGAAGGCCAGATAATGACCGATCCCCTCATTACGGGAACCGTTGGGATAGAGGGCGTTGCTCAGGCGTTCAAAGACCTGCACTCGCCTGAGCAGCACGCGAAAATTATCGTAGAACCCTGGCACTAAAGAGGGAACGTGTCCTCCAATCCACACCCGGATGCTGGACACGTTCACCCTTTCCAACAGGAGGACAGTATGGCGGATATACAGAATTGGACCCTGCGGGGCGACTGGTTTGATGTGTGTAGTTGCGATGTCGCCTGTCCGTGCGAATTTGCCCAGCCCCCAACGAATAATCACTGCGAGGGGGTGCTGGCCTACCATGTCCGAGACGGGAGATATGGTCCGACCCCTCTCGATGGGCTGAATGTCCTTGCCGTGGCCAGCTTCAGCGGCAATATCTGGGCGGGTGAGGCCAAAATCTCACTCGGGCTGTTTATTGACGAACAAGCCGACGCGCAGCAGCGCGAGGCCCTCCAACTCATCTTTTCCGGGCAGGCCGGTGGGTTCATGGCCGGGTTTGCACGCTCAGTTGGTGAGGTGCGCGGGATTGAGTTTGTTCCGATTACGTTTGATATCGCCGATGACCTGGCCTTTTGGAAAGCGGAGATTCCCGAGCGCGTCACGGCCTTTGCCGAGGCGCTGACCGGGCCGACGACGCCAAAAGGAAAACGGGTCCAGCTGCTCAATCCGCCCGGCTCCGAAGTTGGCCCCGGCCAGGTCGCAACCTGGGGGAAAACGGTTGACAACCGGGTCACGGCCTACGGCCTTGAGTGGGATTGGGCCGGAAAGTCAAGCAAGCACATCCCCTTTGACTGGAGCGGACCCGCATAGCAAAGCGGGGGCGATGCTTCGTTTTCTGGCCGCTGGTCAGTACAGAAACTGAAATGGTGGGAGAAGACTCGTGCAAGGGGCTCACGAGCTTCCCCCGCCACTGGAAAGAGGAAGAAAGAAGGAAAGTTCTTATTCAGACGGAGCAACAGCCGTCAGTATTCAACCTGCCCCCAATTATTCGGAGAGATATTCCACCTTCTCTAAAAAAGCCTTGGCCCCCCCGGAGGTTCCTCTGGTATTCATCTGAAAGCCGAATCGACTGATTGGGGGCACAACAGCCTGACCAAACTGGCTGCGGAAGCTCTGGTCCAAATCGAATTCCGTCACCACCCGTTCCCCAACTGGCACCCCGCAGGGTATGCAGAAATACCGGCCGCCGGCTTTATAGTAATTCCCGGTATAGGCCCGATTGGCCTGCTCTTTTTCCCCAAGGAAGAGGCCGATAAAATACGGGGCATTCGGGACAAAGAGCGAGCCGCTCTTGATTGTTTTTGTCCCAAAGGTGGTCATCACCGCAATCGGGACCGCAGTGACCCCCTGGCTCCAATCCGCTCCGCGCGGATAACGTTCGACTCCCCAATGAATACGAATCCGTTTGACCGGGGATACGTGCAGGGGCAACTCGAACAGGCCGGCTTTTTTACGGGGAGTCTGTAAGACGAGGCGGTTGTTTTTGAAGTGCGGCTGTAAATCGTCTGCGTCAAGGCGAAAGGTAAATCCGTGCTGTTTCAACCATGCCTCTGCCGGACCATCCGGCTGGCCGGAGAAATCAATCGTATGCAGCGGGGCTGCCCTGGCCGCAGAGGGTTTCCCCCATAGCAGCCACACGCTCAGCATGCTCAGCATCCACACTCCACTGTAACGCCGAAGGCTTCGTGTCTGCATAATCTCCCGTACACGGTCAAGCCGTCTATTCTGCGGACGAGCGGAGAGAAGCGCAAGGTCGCCCGCTCTTGGGCCAGGTCCCCCCGTTCGTCCTGAGCGTAGCGCCAGCGGAGTCGAAGGACGAACGGGGGGTCGTTCTCAAGGCCGGCTGACTTGACGCTCTCCACATTCCGGTCGAGAATGGCCCGGACTGTCGCATAAAAATACCCTCAGATATGAGAACGGAGAGGAGCGGACGTATGGCGCAAATCGGTCTGGCTTTGGCCGGTGGCATGTCGCCCACTGATGTTGTTGAGTGTGTCAAATACGCAGAAGACCAGGGCTATACCTCAGCCTGGTTTGCGGAAGGGCATGGCGGAGACCAATTCTCTATTCTGACCGCCTGCGCCCTTGCCACCCAGCGCATCCAGCTTGGGACGAGTATTAGCAGTATCTTCGTCCGCAGCGCGCCGACCATTGCCATGGCAGCCGCGTGTGTCGATCACTATTCCCAGGGTCGCTTTCTTTTAGGACTGGGCTCTAGTCATAAGGTCCAAGTCGAGCCGGAACACGGCATTCCGTACGGGCAGCCGGTCCAGCGCATGCGGGAAACGGTCGAAATTGTCCGCGCGTTGCTGCGTGAGGGCTCGGTGTCGTATCACGGCGAGGTCGTGACCATTGAGCAGTTTGATCTCTGGTTTCAGCCGGCTCGCTCAGAAATTCCCATCTATATTTCAGCCGTTTTTCCGCAAATGCTCCAAGCCTGTGGGGAGCTCGCCCAAGGGACTATTTTGGTGTGGAGTGCCCCGGAGGCCGGCAAGCTGGCCGCCGAAAATATCGCGCTTGGTGCCCAGCGAGTCGGACGCCGGGCCGAAGAGGTTGATATTGTCTCGCTCCTGCCAATGAGCGTAGCCCAGGACCACAAAGCAGCCCTGGCGCGTATTCGGCCCTTGGTCGCTTTCTACGCCGGATTCTTTCCCCGCTATAATCGCGTCATGGCCGAGCAGGGGTTTCCCGAGGAAGCTCAGGCCATTCGAGCGGCCTGGCAGCAGGGGGACCGGCAAAAGGCGGTCCAACTGATTCCCGACTCTTTGATTGAAACGGTCAGTGTGACGGGGACACCCACCACATGCCGGGAGCGTATCGAAGCCTATCGTCACTCCGGCATCGGGCATCCGGTGATTTTCCCCGTGAGCGACGGCCCAAATGGGAAACAGCACGTGCTGGAGGCCGTCTGGGCCTGCGCGCCCTAGGCTGTGTACGGGTGCGCAGGGTTCACCACCGCGCTGGATTGTTCAGCGCGCAAGACCTGCCCGTTTACTGGCGCATTCCTGCCTCCTTCAACTGTGCTATCAATTCCTCTTGCGACCGCGTTCCCTTCAGGCTGTTACACGCCCCACATAAGAGTTGTAAATTATCCAGATGGTCACTCCCGCCTTTAGATTGGGGGATGATGTGATCTATCGTCATATTGCGGAAGGGAAACATAATCAGACAGCCCGCAAAGATACCTTCTTGCTTGCCGTAGAGCGTATGCTTATGCGTCTTGTAGGAGGGCAAGTTCCCCAAGTCGGTCCGGCGCGGCATATCCGTTCTATGGTGAATCTCGTAAAATAAGCCCATCTCTTGTTTGATCCGGGATTTCACCAGGGAAGCCGCCACCGGAGACAAATCAATCCCTACCCACTGACGCTTTAATTTTTCCGCGGCCACACAGGCTGTTGCACACCCAGCAAAAGGGTCCAGTACCATGTCGCCGGTATTGGAACTCGTTTGAATGATCCGGTCTAATAAAGCCAGGGGTTTCTGTGTCGGGTAGCCTATTTTCTCTTTTGCTTTCGCTGCAAGAGGAGGGACGTCCAGCACCATGTCTGTCATTGCCGCCCCGTGCGATGTACTGAGATACCGCTTGAACGCCGGCATAGACCCTTTTGGCGGCCAATAAATCAAACCAACGGAATCTAAGTAATCCAATTTTTCACGCGATTTCAGGCCGCTCCAATGGGCGGGTTTCTCCACATGCTCAGGAAAGGTGCCCGGACTCCCCCAATGCCGCCCGTTTCCTGTGGGATCAATCCCCCGCCAAGGTTCCCCACTGTCGCCATTTCGTGTCCCGGCTGCTGTCAGGTCGCCCTTGCGAAATTTGCCGTGTTTATCCTCAAAGCGGTAAAACTTTGCCACATAGTCTGCATCATGATCCCCATAGACCGTGTTGAAGGTACTCTCATCGGTCACACCGTAGAACAGAATCACGTCATGAATAGCCGCAAGTTTGCGGGTTCCTTTTTTTGAGGAGGTGCGTCTCCACATCACCTCATTCCTGAAACTCTTTGCTCCGAATATCGCGTCCATCAGGGTTTTCAGGTAATGGCTGGCGGTCGGGTCACAGTGAAGATACATGGAGCCGGTCGGCTTCAGGAGCCGCCGCATTTCCAAGAGCCGCACGGCCATCATAATCAAATACGATTTCATCCCCGTGCCATGAGAATGCCCGGCAGCATCAATGATGCCGTATAAAGCGGAGTCCTTGTCCGCTATCTCCCCGTGCCATGAGAATGCCCGGCAGCATCAATGATGCCGTATAAAGCGGAGTCCTTGTCCGCTATCTCCCCGTGCCATGCCTCATCGATATCGCTCAGGGTCCAGGTATCCTTGAATGCTGCGCCCGCGGCTTTGCTGCCTATTGGTGCGGAATAGTGCTGATTCGAGTTGAACGGCGGATCAAGATAAATCAAATCAACAGATTCGGAGTTCATCCCCCGCATGATGTCGAGGTTATCGCCTGTCCATAACGTCCGGTTTTGCCAATTCGGTTTCGCCATATCTCACCCAGCCCGCAAATCCTGATACCGCAGTTACTTATGTTTCCCCGAACCAGGGAGTATCTGTCGGGCAGGTCCCGGAAGCGAAGGATGACCGGTCCCATCCAGCCCGTGTGGGCGGGCTCTCAGCTTTGACGAGACCGGACGACAAACTGCCGCCCAAATAATCCAGCGAACCCGACCGAGAGGCCGTCCCCTGTCGAAATTTATCGTGTCAGCGCTGGGAAAAGCGGCTCGGTGCTGATAATGCCCTCGTCAGCGAGCCGCTGTATCTCCCCCTTCGATAAGCCGAGCAGGCTGCCAAAGATGCGCTCATTGTGTTTGCCAAAGCTCGGGGCGGGCCGCCGCACGACCGAAGGCGTATCGGAAAATCGAGGCACAAAGCCCGGATAGAAATGCGGCCCGGTTTCCTCTTTCTCAATCGTTAAGAAAAACTCACGCGCGGCCAGGTGTGGGTCACTCAGCACCCCGGCCCCGGACAGCACGACTCCGGCGGCGACACCCGCTTCTTGCAGGCCTTCCATCAATGCCGTGGCCTCCCGCGTCTGCGTCCAGGCGCTGATGTGTTGGTCGAGTTCGTCCTCAGCCGTCTTTCTCCCCTGCGCTGTGTCGAACTGACGGTTTTGTGTCCAGGCCGGATTCCCCAGCACGAGACACAACGCGCGCCAGTCCTCGTCCGACGTGACCGCAATCGTGAGCCACTCGTCTTCGCCCTGACACGGGTAACAGCCGTGGGGGGCCAGAGTGGGGTGCCGATTGCCGAGTCGTGCCTGAGAGCGGCCATTAATGGTGTATTCCAGCAACGCAGCGGCATTGAAGGGCAGGAGTCCCTCAACGTGGGACAGGTCAATCGAAACTCCTGCGCCGCGCCGTTCCTGTTCAAATGTCCCGACCAGCGCCGCAAAGCAGGCGTTGAGGGCCGACACCGGGTCGCCGATGGCGTTGCTGAGCATCTGGGGTGGGCCGTCTGCATAGCCGCTGACCCCGGTTATCCCGGCCATCGCTTCGGTCGTGGTTCCAAAGCCGAGATATTCGCTCTCCGGGCCGCTATTGCCAAAGGCCGGCAGGGTGACCATCACGAGGTGCGGGTTGACCGCTTTCAGGGTGGCAAATTCAATGCCGAGTTTGCGTAAACTGCGGGGCGGATAATTAGCCACCAAGACATCGCTGATACGGACCAGAGCGCGAAACAGCTCTCGTCCCCGCGGGTGGGTGAGTTCGAGCGCAATGCCATATTTATTGCGGTTGACCGTATTAAACGTGGGCGACTGCTCATAGGGCCGGCCTCCGTCTTCCGTGACCTCGGGGGCGGCTCCGCGCCACCAGTCCATATGCGAGGGGGATTCGACCTTGATGACTTCTGCACCAAAGTCGGCCAGCAGACAGGTCGCCAACGGCCCGGCCCAGCCATTGGTTAAATCGACGACGCGTAGCGGCTGTGTCATATCTGTCCTCCTGTGTCGTGATGCTCCGCTGAGCTGATGGTCCCCGCGGCTCGGAGACGCTGCAAGTCAGCGTGGCTATAGCCCAGCTTTTCGCCCAGCACGCTCAGCGTATGCTCTCCGACACGCGGGGCACGACGGAGGCTGAAGATAGGCGCGTCACTTTCGCGGGACGGTGGGCCAGGTATAGAGACGGTTCCTCCGCCGGGACACCCGACCTCGATAAACGCCTGACGCTCTTTGAGTTGGACCCATTCAACGACTTCTTGGGCAGCAGGGACGGGGGACAACGGAATCCCGCGTGCCTGCGCCGCATGATAGATGTCCCATTTCTTGCGTGCCCGCAGCCACGGAATCAGCGCAGCGTGTAATTCCCCGGCGCACATGGCCAGAGTCGAGAGGTTCTGAAAGCGCGGGTCGTTCGCCAGGTCAGGCCGTCCAATCAGTTCGAGCAGGGCAACGATTTGATGCGGCAGGCCGGCATGGACGCCCACATAGCCATCCGCGCACGGCAGGGTGACCAGATTCGGAAACGCGGCGTGGAACTGCTTGCCCGACCGCTGGCGGACAAAGCCCGAATAGGAAAAGGCCACAAAATCATACAGGGAGGTGGCAATCAGCGCCTCCTGAATGGAGACCTCAACGTGCTGGGCGGCCTGTGTTGCATTGCGGTTCCGCACGGCTTGCAGGGTGCCAATGGCGGCGTATAGCCCGGCCAGGTATTGGCCGAACGCGCCCCCAGGCTGGACCGGAGGGCGGTCGAGTTCGCCCATGGGATAGGTCCAACTGCCCAAGGCAAAGGCCACACTGTCGGTCATACCATAGTCCCGGTAGGGGCCGGACGCGCCGAAGTTCGAGATGGCCACACTGACCAGCCGCGGATTGACGGCCCGTAGCACCTCTTGGCCCAAACCCAGCCGCTCCAGGGTGCCCGGTCGGAAATTCTCAACGACCACATCGGCGCGTTCAATCAACCCTAAGACGACCTCCTGTCCAGGTTGACCGGTCAGGTCAATCGCCACCGACTGTTTGCTCGTATTCAAAAAACAAAAGAGGCCGCTCTGCCGCGGTCCGGGCTGAGCGTCAAAAAACGGTGGCAAGGTCCGCCCGCCTTCGCCCCCGGCCGGCGGTTCAATTTTCATGACCTCGGCCCCATAGTCGCCGAGTAATTTCGTGCAATAGGGCCCCGCAATATAGTGCGTAAGATCAACAACGCGAATACCACTCAAGGCCCGTTCCAGGGACATGCCGAACCCTCCTGTCTGTCAACACTCAAGGAAGCTGTGAGTATTGGGCATCTGCAACGCGGCTGTCAAGCTTGACGCTGCATTGGGGATACCCTCTGGCGTCGTTCTACAGAGGACATCCGTAGAACGGCCCGCCCGTGAGGCCGAGCGGATTGACGAAGGGGGAGTTCTCTCTATACATTGCCGGGGTGAATATACACTGGTACACAGAGTCACGGGGTGAAAGCGCGCAGAGAGGACTCGCATGATTATTGACTCAGAAACCTTCGGCGAAATAGAAAGCGCCGTTACCCAAGCGACCCAGGGGATAGGGTCCGCCACGCAGCTTGTCAAAGGACTCGGTCCCCAAACCGAAGAAGCTCGCACCTATATTGGTCGTTTGCTCAACCAGATACTCGAAGTCCAGGTCCATGTTCAGCGTGCGGGCGCCGTGCTTGATGCGGTCAAAGAAGCCAATCAAGAAGAGTCGTCCCGCCAGTGAGAGGAGCCTGCGAGCCGTCTCACCCTGTGAACCCACGATGAACAAGAGTATGTTGCACATCCGTGAGCGGCTCTCGAAGCACAACCCCCCTCCGGCCGCTATTGACGCACCGATGCGGGCGGCGGTCGCGCTCCTGCTCCAACCCCGCCCTAACGATGTGTACGTGTTCTTCATCCACCGTGCTCATCATCCCCACGACCCCTGGTCCGGCCATATGGCCTTTCCTGGGGGGCGTCAGGAGCCGGAAGACCCCGACCTGCTTGTCACCATCCAACGCGAGACCTATGAAGAGGTTGGGATTGATCTGGCTGAGCATGGCGAATACCTCGGTCGTCTGGCAGAAGTGCAAGCCTCGGCACGCGGAAAACACATCGGCATGGTGGTCTCCCCGTTTGTCTATCTCGTCTCTCGGGAGGCCAGTCCGGTACTCGATCCAGTCGAAGTCCAGGACATCATTTGGGTTCCACTGTCGTTCATGCAACAGGACGGCGTGGAACAGATCGTCGAGCGCACGCTTCAGACTGGCTCGACCATTCAGGTGCCGGCCCTCCTGTATGGGGGGAAGACGATCTGGGGCCTGACCTACCGTATGCTGCGCGGATTTCTGGAACTCATTACGGAGCGGTGAGGGGGAGGAGCCCCGGTTTCAGAGCGCCCCGTGTAAGAACTCGCGGACGACGTTGATGAATCTGTCTGGAGCAGCAAGCCTTTACGCAGGAGAGGCTGACAGAGCTGGCTCGGTCTTCCCTGCCAGGGCTTCGTCTATCTCGTCAATTATTTTTTGGGCAGCCGCCCTTGGGTCGCTGGCGTTGTATATGGGCCGACCGACTACGAGATAATCGGCTCCGAAGCGGATCGCTTGGCTTGGAGTTGTGACGCGCTTATGGTCATTGGTTGCAGCCCATGTTGGTCTAATCCCAGGACTCACAATATCTCTGTCTGGAAACTCGGCACGACACGCCTGTATCGCCTCGCCAGAAACAATCAGCCCATCGCAACCATAATCCAACATGGCTTTCCCACGAGTCAGGATATAGGCGGTCGCGTCGTCTTGCATACCGGCCGCACGCAAGTCGTCAGCGTTGAGACTGGACAAGAGGGGCACCATCAACAGGCGCGGGTCGCGAGCGCCCTTGCGCGCCTGCCGCGCGGCTTGCAGAGTTCTCACGGTAATGGCCTTGGGCACCGACTCAACCAAGGTGATGAATTTGACATTCAGGTCAAGACACCCCTCAACAAGTCTGGTGATGGTGTTTCCAATATCGCCAGAGAGTTTCAGGTCTACAAACACCCCACCTTGACTCGGGCGCCTCTTCTGAAGCCTCTGGATAAAACCGAGTATGTCACCCGCCATCAACAACTGAAGACCCACTTTGAAGAAGGACACATTCTCCAGTTTTTCCACCAACTCAAACGCCTGTTCGTGTGTCGGCACGTCAAGCGCTACGATAAGCCGGTCTTTGCCCAGCAAGTCGGTCTTCGCCGTCTCTTTCACGCTTACGCCTGACATCGCAACTTCCTCACCCTGGCAGGGGACACCGGGATTGAGCGGCTCAGCCTCCCCCAATGGCGGGAACAAAGTGGACTTCGCCTCCGTCTGGAACTGATTCGGTCAGCCCTTCCGTCCCGATCTCTCCGTTGATCGAAACCGCAATAGAGCCGACCAGGTCACCGTCCTCAACCACACGGCTCCGAAAACCAGGGAACTGGCGTTCAAGGTCTTCGACTATCTCTCCCACTGTTTTTCCGGTGGCAGTTGTGCGGTCTTTGCCGCCGGTTAATTTTCGCAGGAGTGAGGGGATATAGACAGTCGTCATAGAGAGCGTGAGAACGGGGCAATACGCCCCCTCAACCCCCCCTCGCAGGGGGGGATTGAGAAGGGAGGGTCGCTTAGCCGTTTTTCTCCATGATCGCCTTGGTCACGCGCGGAGGTGACATCGGCAGGTCCAGCATCCGCACGCCGGTGGCGCTATAGATTGCATTGGCGATGGCGGCCGGTGGCGGAACAATCGGCACCTCGCCCACACCGCGTACCCCCACCGGATGACCGGGGTTCGGGACTTCGACCATAATGGTTTCAATCATGGGCAGGTCCAGGCAGGTCGGCATCCGATAGTCCAGGAAGCCGGTGTTCTGCATGCAGCCGTCTGCGCCATAGACGTATTCCTCGTTGAGCGCCCAGCCGACTCCTTGGGCCACGCCACCCTGCATCTGACCTTCCACATAGCTGGGATGGATAGCCTTGCCAACGTCCTGGACAGCCGTGTAGCGCAGCACGTCCACTTTGCCGGTCTCCTCGTCCACGGCCACATCAACCACATGCGTGGCAAAGCCCGGCCCTACACCGCGTGGGTTGACAGACGCCCGCCCGGCGACCGGACCGCCGGTCCGAGGCAGCTTGCCGGCGAGTTCCTTGAGGGACATGGATTCGTTGCCATTTTCAGTACAGGTGAAGACACCGTCCTGAAAAACGACTGTGTCCGCGTCAACCTTCCAGGATTTGGCCGCCCGCCCTTTCAGCTGATTCAGCACATCTTGGGCGGCTTCATACACCGCCGTCCCGGTGGCAAAGGTGACCCGGCTGCCGCCGGTCATATCCGTATGGCCGATGGACTCGGTATCGGCCACAACCGGGTGGACTTCTTCTGCCTTCAGGCCGAGCACCTCTGCTGCAATCATGGCGCAGGACGCCCGCGTACCACCAATATCGGTCGAACCGGTCACCACATTGGCGGTGCCGTCGCTGTTAATGGCGACGGTCGCGCTGGACTGAAAACCAGCGTTAAACCAGAAGCCCGAGGCCAGCCCCCGACCAACCCGGCGGCCTTCGACCTGGGGCAGCTCGGATTTGAAGTGGTCGCTGTCCTTGGCGGCTTCGAGCGTTTCAAGAAAGCCGATCTGGCCAAATTTCGGGCCTGCGGGCTGCGCCGTTCCCTCTTTGGCACCATTGATGCGGCGAAACTCCAGGGGGTCCATCCCCAGCTTCTCGGCCAGTTCATCAATGACCGTTTCTGAGCCCATGGCCGCATTCGTTGCGCCCGGAGCCCGGTAGGCCGCGGTCTTGGGCTTATTGACCAACACGTCATAGCCGTCGATTTTGAGATTCTCGATGTCATACGGAGCCAGAACGGTCATACAGCCCGCGCCAACCGGGGAGCCTGGGAAGCCCCCGGCTTCATAGGCCATCCAGATTTCGGCAGCCGTAATTTTGCCGTCCTTGTCCGCGCCCATCTTCACCTTGATATGCGAACCTGGCGTCGGACCGGTGGCTTTGAGCACATCGGCCCGGCTCATGACCATTTTGACTGGTTTGCCCGTATGCTTCGACAGCATCAGCGCAATCGGCTCGTAATAAATAGGAATTTTGCCGCCAAAGCCGCCTCCGATTTCCGCGGGAATGACCTTGATCTTGCTCGGCGGCATGTCGAGCACAAAAGCCGTCTGATCGCGGGCCGTAAACGCGCCCTGGGTGCTGACCCAAATCGTGCTCTGCCCGTCCGAACTGTACTGGGCCACCGCGTTATGCGGCTCAATATAGCCCTGGTGGACCATAGACGTGTCAAACTCACGCTCAACGACCGCCTCGGCAGTGTCAAAGCCGGCGGCCAGGTCTCCACGCGCGAACTGGATATGGTTAGCGATATTCGTATCCGTGGGCTCTCCATCAGCGCCCTTGCCCAGGCCGGGGATCAAGATAGGGGCCTTCTCGTCCATCGCCTCAACAACGCTCTGCACATGGGGGAGGACTTCATAGTCAACCTGAATCAGCTTGGCCGCTTCTTCGGCGATATGCGGGCTGGTGGCGGCGACTGCGGCGACCACATGGCCGTCGTATAAAACCTTGTCGCGGGCGATACAGTTCAGAGACAGATGCTGTGGGTTGATCGGCAGTTCGCCCATGGCGGCCATACCCGGCCCGATTTCCGGGAAGTCCTGGGCGGTGACGACCGCCTTCACTCCAGGCAGCGCTTTGGCGGCTGAGGTGTCGATTGATTTGATTCTGGCATGGGCGTGCGGACTGCGCAGGGCCTTGCCGTGCAAAAGGCCAGCCAGACTGATATCAGCGCCATACTGCGCCCGCCCCGTGACCTTATCGACCCCGTCGTGCCGAATCGGCCGGGTCCCGATGACTTTGAATTTATGTTCTTGTTGGGCTGCCATAGTTACCTCCCTTGCATTTCAGCGGCGGCGTCTTGGACCGCCCTCACGATCTTGTCATAGCCGGTGCAGCGGCAGAGATTGCCAGCCAGGGCGTAGCGAATTTCATGCTCAGTCGGGTTGGGATTCCGGTCCAGCAGCGCTTTGGAGGTGACTAAAAAGCCAGGGGTGCAGATGCCGCACTGGAGGGCCGCATGCTCCAGGAATTTCTTTTGGAGCGGATGCAGGCTATCCCCGTCGGCCAAACCCTCAACCGTGGTGATGTCTTTGCCTTCGGCCTCAACCCCGAGCACCAGACAGGAGTCGGTGGGGCGTCCATCCAGAATAACGCTGCACGCCCCGCAGTCGCCCGTCAGGCAGCCTTCTTTTGTGCCGGTATAGCCCACCACATCACGCAACACCTCAAGCAGGCTCTGGCGTGGTTCACACAGGAACTCGGTCTCTTCTCCATTGATAGTTGTTTGTACGTGTACTTTCTTCATGTCTGTCCTGCCTTCCAAATCTGGACCATCCTGATCCCTAGCGTGCTCGTGCCCGCGCGGCGGCTTCCCGCAAAGTGCGACGGGTAAGCACCCCGACCAAATGCGTCCGAAATTCTGCCGTGCCGCGCATATCACTAATGGGGGAGGCGGCTTGCTGGGCGAGCTGGGCCGCCGCGTCGATAGCAGCATCGTTCAGCGTTTTCCCGACAAGCGAATCGCCCGCTTCTTGGGCCAACAGGGGCCGGGCGGCAACCGCCCCAAGACCGATACGGGCCGCGGTGCAGGTATCGCCCGCAAGCGCCACACACGAGCCCACCCCCACGACCGCGATATCCATCTCGTTCCGAGGGATAAAACGTTGGTAGCAGTCAGCCGCCTGCCCTTGCGGGGCGGGAATCTGGAAGGCCACCAGTAGCTCATTCGGGGCGAGGACCGTTTGTCCGGGGGCGGTCACAAAATTTTCAACCGCCACCTCCCGCGTGCCGTTGGGTCCGGCGATCTGACAGACCGCGCCCAGGGCAATCAGGGCCGGCGTCGTATCTGCGGCGGGTGAGCCATTACAGACGTTCCCACCCACTGAGGCCCGCGCCAGGATCTGGTCAGAGCCGATCAGCCCGGCAGCCTCAACCAGCCCCGGATAGTGCTGCTGTACGCTCGCGTCAGCAATAATATCGCAGCACGCCCGCGCGGCTCCGAGTTGGAGGCCGCTTTGCGCATCAAAGGACAGGGCCTGGAGTTCTGGGACCTTTTTTGCGTCAATCACCTGTCCCGGTTGTCGTACACCGGCACGCATCTGGATAATCAGATCCGTACCGCCGGCCAGCATACGCCCATTTTCGCCCGCCGCGGCCAAAACGCTGATGGCTTGATCAAGCGAAGTCGGCGCTTCATAATTCAGTTCGTGCAAGGTCGCCTCCTTTTCGATTTTGATTCGTTTTCCGTCGTCTGCCTGTCCCTTCACAGGCTCCTAGAGTGCTATAGAAAAGCGCCGGGAAGTGCAAGGGTTCCCGGCGCTTTCAGATTACGTTTCAGAATTTTCTAAGGCTTTCCTAATTTAATATCTGCCTCTCATTCCCACATTGACATGGTTTGGCCTCTTCGGCATCTTCATCCATCAATATCTGACAGCGAACCGGTTGAGTCGGGTCGCCTGCTAGAATGGAACAGGCACCACAGCGCGAGTCATGACTCGCGCTGTGGTGACGTTGATACGGCCCGGCAATCCAGCCGAGGCCATACACCGTTCCCTTAGGAGGACTCTGATGCCTGGTCTTATTATCTTTGGCTTGACTGCTGCCCTGCTGTTCACGACAGGCGTGGCGCACGGCGCAACATTGGAAGTTCCCGGCGACGGGGTCAAGCTATCGGGTATAGGATTCATTGCAGGCTGGAAGTGTGAAGCGGGAGACATTACCACAACTATCAATGGAGGAGAGCATATTTCCCTCGCAACAGAACAACCCCGACTCGACACACACTCTGTCTGTGGCGATGTACATAACAGTTTTATACTCAAATAAACTGGAATCACCTAGGCGACGGTGAGCATACCATCGTAGCCTATGATGACGGCGAGGAGTTCGACCGCGCGACGTTCACCGTTACCACGGCTGGAGAAGAGTTTGTGAGAGGGGCAAGTGCCCAAGTGCGAGTCGAGAATTTCCCTTCACCAGGTGAGGTCACGCTGTTTGAGTGGGAGCAAAGCACGCAACACCTGGAGATGGTACAAGGACCAGAACTCGAGACAGTTGAACCGGTTGATGTCCCTGAGGATTTTATTCCCTTCCTTGGAACATGGGTAGGGACGGGGGATTTTGTAATGGATTACCGAGGTGGAAGTTACCCTGACTTTGGGCGTGGGTTACATGAAGCAAGGGACGCTTGCTATATCGACGATGGTAACAACTTTGTGACATCGGCAACATATAAGTTTTATTGGAACAGCGAGCAGGAGGATGCAGTACTTGAGTATGGAGGAAGTTACTCCGCAAGGAAATGTCAACCAAGGTACGTAGATTCATTTGACTCAGATAGCAGACTGAGCGGTCTCGGTATGAGCGATATTATTGATAAAATTCCATATCCCATTTGGTTTATGAGGGATTCGAAATCTTATGGTGGTCGTAGTTCATTTCTTCGCCTCTTTATTGGTTTTCGTTTGCTTGACGATAATCATATGGAAGTCGGTAATTTTGCATTATACAAGGGTTCTCCTTGGCCGGAAGCTGAATGGCGATTAACGGATTTTGGTGTTTATGCCACAGCCCGCAGAATTGAAGAATAGACCACCGTAGACAAAAAAGGGGATCGGTACGACGACCCACTACCTGAACAACATGGTGCCGCTGGGGAGACTGCCTCCTAAGAAGACCCTAAATTGCGAAATTTCGTTACATTTTCATTACGTCAACCCACCGGGCGTACTCCTGGGGGGTATCGATATCGGCCCGAATACCGGGATCATCAAGCGCCAGCTCACGGACCCGGGACGGGTCCTTACGGACCACCACCTTTGCCCCTTTATCCAGCGGGGCAGCCAGAAGCTCTCCGTACACCTCCTTGGAGAACAGCACCGGATGGCCCCGGCGGCCCTGGTAGGATGCAATGATAATGGACAGCGGAGCGGTGGCAAACGACGTCATCAGCGCGCGTATGGTCTCAGCTTGGACAAGTGGATGATCCACCAGATTGACCACCGCGGCCTCGCTCTCGGGCGACAGGACCTGCATCCCCGTTTGCAGGGAAGAGAGTTGGCCGAGTTGATACTGCGGGTTGACCACGGTCCGAAGAGCGGGGTGTTGCGGGACGACCGCCCGAATCGGTGCGGCGTGCTCATGCGCTCCGAGGACGACGATGAGTTCATCGACGCCGGCGCTCAAAAAACTCGTACAAATAGTCTCAATAAAGGTGCGTCCCCGGTAGTCCAGCAGGGCTTTGGGTGTCCCCATCCGCCGGGACTCACCAGCGGCCAGGAGAATTCCAGAAATCATATCGAGCCAGAAATCATATCAAGAAAGCAGACCCCGCGTGCGGTGAGAGCGCGGGCCGCTACGAAGTAAACTTCAACGGGCCGTCAGACCGCACTTTAGCGGCCAGCGAGCGCGTATCGGCCGGGCCCTTGCGCCGGGCGCGTACGATCTCGGCAGTAATGGCGACCGCAATCTCCGCCGGCGTCTCAGCCGCAATATCAAGCCCGAGCGGCGTATGCACGCTGGCGACCTCTTCTGGGCGGTAGCCCTGCTCAACCAGGCGCTCAAGGGTCCGTTTTGAGCGCCGCCGACTGCCGATCATGCCAATATAGGCCGGATTCTTTTTGAGCACGGTTTTGACCGAGGTCTCATCCCACACATGACCGCGGGTGACCACAACCACAAAGGTCTGCTGGTTGATAGGCAGATTGTTCAGCACCTCCTCAAACGGCCCGACTCGAACCTCGGCTGCCTGGGGAAAGCGCTCTCGATTGGCAAAGGCCCAGCGATCATCCACCACGACGGTATGAAAGCCGAGCATGGCCCCTATTTCGCACAGCGGCTGCGCAATATGACCGGCACCAACAATGAGCAAGGTCTGCACGCCGGTCTGCACGTCAACGAAAACGCGCGGCCAGTTCTCTTTTCGGACCAGCGCGTCCTCTCGGACTTCCCCCTGCGGCGACACGGCAAACAGTTGTGGCTTGCCTGAAGCCACCGATGAGGAAAATGTCTTGAGGGTGTCGGCTGTGAGTGAGACGGCCGGACGGAGGGACACGCCACCACGTCCATCCTGAGCAAGAGACAGGCAGCTCTTTGTTCCGGGTGGGACTGCGCTGAACGGGTCGAGCGCCGTGACCAGTGCGGCCGGCTGGTGAGTGCGGGTCGCCTCGGCCAAGGTCTGGGCTAACTCGCGGTGTTGCTCTGGCTGCCAGAGGTCAAGCGCGACATCCATCACCCCACCACAGACCTGGATCTCGTCCTGATCAAAGTCGCCGGTTAAATCGACCTGAACAATGCGCGGGGGAGATTGGTGGTCCAGCACCGGATAGGCCCGGCGGAGCACTTCCCCTTCGCCACAGCCCCCGCCTATCGTCCCAAACGGCTGTCCTTCGGGGGGCACGACCATTTTCGCCCCCACCTCACGCGGCACAGAGCCACGTGTACGGATAATGGTCGCCAACACAAACGGCTTGCCAGCCGCTAAAATTTCTTCAGCGCGTTGCCACAGATCTTCCACGTCACAAATCCTATCTGAACAGCCAGGGGAAAAGCAATGGAATACGGTCGGTTTTGCGAGGCTATTGAAAGCGGGGCATAATCTGCTGCGCGAATGTCTGTAACACCCGGGCCGGGTCGCCGGTCAGCGGTCCAAGAAAAATTTGCTTCACCCCAGCCGCGGCCGCGCGCCCGACCTGCTCGAGGCAGCCCTGCGGCATGCCCACAATGGCAAATCGTTCGGCCAGATAGTCCTTCAGCCCCAGTTCGTCAATCATCTTGGCATGAAATCGTTCAGCGCCGAGCAATTCGTGTTCATGCGGACGGTAGGCAGCCTTGAGTTTTTCAATTGGCTCCCATAGTTCGGCAAGAATACGCTTGCCCTCTAAGGTCCACCGAAAGGCATGGTTGGCGCTCGCGGCCAGCGCCATACGGATTTCATCCACCGCGGCCGGCGTGGTCTCGGCCACATTGGTTTTGGCAAAAAACCAGATATCCAAGTCTTCAAGGGTCCGCCCGGCAGCCTTGGCTCCAGCCTCGATATGGGCATAGGCGTCCTGGACAACTGCGGGGCTCAGGCCGCTGCCCACGATCACCCCGTCGGCCAGCTCACCGGCTAATTGCAGGGTCTTTGGTCCCTCGGCACAGACGTGCACAGGAACCGGTCTTTTCACCCAGACCTGGCGAACGGTCCGGCCTTGGAAGTGCGTTTCGCCGGTATAAAAGCCTTTGATCGCTTCAATCGCTGCCCGAAACTCGGCAAGTCGGGCGGCCTTAAGACCCACGTTATACACCGCGCTGTCCCCTGTCCCGATGCCCAGAAAAGCGCGTCCGTCTGACAGGGCGTTGATTGAGGCAATGGCCCCTGCCGTGACCGCAGGATGGCGGGTCAGGGGGTTGGTCACAAATGTTCCCATCCGCAGCCGCTGACTGTGCAGCGCGCACTGGGTCAGGGTCACATAGCAGTCCGGCCACAGCCAATGCGCGTCCGGCACGCCCACCATCTCGAAGCCCCAGGCCTCAATCTGACGGACCAGCCCCGGCAAGTCAGGATAATTGTGGGCAAGGGGAATGGTTGCAAATTGGACATTCATGGCGACACCCTAGCTGTTTCCATTCACCAGCACCATTGCCGCAGGTCCCGGCCTGACTTATGCTGCGTTCCCATGCAGGTCCGTTTGTTCATGCAAGGCGATCCGACCCCGGCTCAGAGCGTGGCAACGGACCAGTATTTTCTTCGCAGCGTGGTTGAGACGCGGCTTCCCATCTTGCGTGTCTATACGTACCCGCACGATGTGCTGCTGCTCGGTCGCTATCAGACTGCCAGCGCACTCGGTCAGGACCCAGGTCTGGCGATTATCCGGCGTCTGACTGGCGGACGAGCCTTTCCGAGTGGCACCGGGTTTGTCCAGTTCTCCCTCATCGTACCGCACCGTTCATACTTCTTCTCTGCCGACCCGCACCATATTGCGCCGTTTCAGATTCTCAACCGGTATGTCCGTGGGGTGCTGCACGGCCTGAAAGCCGGCGGAGTTGAGGTCTTTTATCCAGGCCAGGACTTTCTGACGGTCCAGCGCCGGCCGGTTGGCTGGCACTCTTTTGTGACAGAAGACAGCGGAGCCGTGCTGTATGAAGGCGGCGTGTTTGTTGAGCGGGATATGAGTCTCCTGCCCCATTTTCTTGACCGCGTGGACCCGCAGGGGACGCTTCCCTGTCAGCTCTTTATGCCGGCCCAGGTCCATAATGTTGGCAAAATCCTGGGGCGGTCTTGTGCACCGGTCCACGTTGCGCATCTCCTCCGCAACGGTTTTCTCCAGCAGTTCGGGCTGGAATGCCTCGACCACGACCTGAACGAAAACGAACGGGTGGCTATTCTGGAAAAACAAGAACAGACGGACCTCGTTCCCAAAAGTCACCCCCTGCCCTCCGCCCTGCCCTATGCAGCCACAAGGCAAACCCCGCTGGGGGAACTGCGGGTTCGTTGCGCTCTCACTTCTGAGCGGACCCTAGCGGCGGTCCAGTTCTCTGGCGATTTTATTGCCAATCCAGCCGGGCTACGGGCGTTGGAGCACAATCTCACCGGCTGTCCGCTGGAGAAAGCCGCCCTCTGGCAGGCCATTGACCGGACCTTTCTTCAGCCGGAGCATTATCTGATTGGAGCGGGGAAGTTAGCCGACTTGCCCGGATTGCTCCTCAGCGTTTCCGCGGTCTCGCCAGGCGGGTAGCGGGTAAATGATGGCATATCCCCCGGACAACGATCTCCAGTTCGGCCAGCTTGCAGCCGCCCTGCTCGCCGACGATGAGCATATCCGGCTCTCAGCGCTCGCGCGGCTTGAGACGGACAGGACCCTGACGGCTCTCCCCCAAGAGGTGATGCGGAGTCTCCTCACCTGTTTGGGACATACGAGGAAAAAAATACAACGCGCGGCAGCGACCGCCCTCACCCGCTTCGCCTCCCGACAGCCCGAGATTATTGCAGCACTGACACACAAGCTGACGGACCCGGACCCACGGCTGCGCTGGACCGCGGCGTTTATCCTCTCTCAACTCAATCTGCCGGGTCCCTCGCCTCTTCTCTCCGTTTTGATTGAGAACCTGGGACACCAGGAAAGCGACCTGCGCTGGGCCGCCGCCACCGCTGTCTTGCAGCGCGCCCAGCATCATGCTCAAGACGTCGCTCATGCCATGATCCGGCTCGTACATACGGGCAATGCTGTGCAGCGTCGTATGGCTCTCTACTGCCTGCGCGACCTGAAGGACACGGCCCCAGCCGCTCAAGAAGCCTATCTTGTCAGTCTGGGTGACAAGGACCCTATGGTCCGCCTGGGTGGTCTGTCCTGTGTGGGGAAGCTGCGACTGACCAGCGGAGCAATGCGCGCAGCGATGGTCCAGCTTTTAGAGCACGACCCAGACCTGGGCGTTCGGCGTTCGGCTGCCCTGACCTGCGGACAAATCGGCGACCCGGACCCACAGATCGTCGAAGCGTTACGGCGAGCGGCGCAATCGGCTGACAGCAGCCTCAGAAAAGCATCGCTAGGAGCGCTCGGGAAACTGGCGGCCGATTCGTAACGGACCGTCGTTCTTCTTCTGTCGGCGTCTGATTCAGGTCAACGCGAACAGCGCCGTCTCAGGTGCCTTGTCGAGCACGCGGAGCAACGCCTTGGCCGCGCCGGTGGGACGGCGTTTCCCCTGCTCCCAGTTGCGGATTGTGTCTTGCGACACGTCGATACGCCGAGCGAATTCCTGTTGGGTGAGGCCCAAGCGTTTACGGACGCGCCGGGCGAATTTTGCCATGTCCCGTATCGCTTCGGCGTCGTCTTGGCGTTGCTGTGTCGCGATATGCCGTTCGGTCGTCGCGTCCAGCACTGCGTAATTGACTCGCCCCACGGGCAGGTCTTGGCGGTGGCTGGGATCAATCCTGACGCGCGTCCTTGTCATATGCCTCGACCTCCCTCTTATTGGCTTTACGGGCTGAAATGAGCCGGATAGTAGAATTGCGCACGGTAAAAATCACGACAAACACTCGGCCTTCAATCTTTCCCAACAGTCGGTAGCGATCCTCGCCATAGTCCCAGCGGTAATCTCGACTGATGATCCGATTTAGGTCAAGAAAAGCTCGAACGGCATAGGCAAAATCGAACCCGCGCTGCGTGAAACACGCATCACTCTTGGCGTCATCCCATTCGAACTCCATAAATCTATGTAGGCCACTGGTCTACTTCATAGCAACATGCAAGGGGAAGTGGGCACTCACGACAGATAGCCCATCGGCTCGTTTTTCAGCAACTCGACAATGACCTGCTGCCGGGTCTTGGGCGGCGTGCGGTTTTGTCCCTTCCCTTCCAAGACAAACAGGCCGCGCTTATATTTTCCACCACCGTGCTGACACGTGTCCCACAACCGCTGCCACCGCTCGGGCGAGCGGACCCACTGTCTGAGGATTTTTTCTTGGTTGGTCATATCCTTGTCCTGGCTAACAACAAATTCCAGATTCTCACGGAGCTTTGATTTCGGGTTGCAGGTGCCGCACCAGTCATTCGGGTCCTCACCAATAGCCGCGCTTCTGCTGAGCGTCCCCCTCCCCCAAGGGGGCGGGAATGTCTACTCCCTCTCCCCTGGAGGGAGAGGGTGGGGTGAGGGGGAATTTCAAAAATGAAAAGCCACTGCTTCTACACCTTTCCTGTGACTCAGCCCGCTCTTTGCTGCTCCTCAAAAGTCTGGTCAATCCGCTCAAACCGTCGCCGGATGGGCGTGCGGCTCTCTGCGTGGGGCAGAATGTAGAGCCGATTGGCAACAATGGCCTCCACGACTTGAATGGCAACATCTTCTACGTTGAGCACTCGGCCGGCGAGGTCTTGGTTGTCTGCGCCTTGGTCAAGCACCGGCGGTGACGCCTCCGGGCCACCCAACTCGTTGGGACGATTGCGCTCCGAGTGACCGATATTGGTGGCCACACGCATCGGACACAGGACCGACACCCCGATATTATGCGTTCGCAGCTCCCGGCGCAGGACTTCGGCTAAGGCCACGACCCCATACTTAGACACACAGTACGGACCAAGCCCAATGTTGGGCACGAGGCCGGCAAACGAGGCGGTAAACAGCATATGCCCGCCCTGACCTTGGGCGACCAAGCGTGGCGCAAAGGCTTCAACCCCGTGGACCGGACCCCATAAATTGACCCGCAGGGTCCACTCCCAGTCGCTGTGCTGCATCTCGACAATTGGCCCGCCAACGGCCACCCCAGCGTTGTGGAACACAATGTGAACCGCGCCCATTTTCTCAAACGCCGTGTCGGCCAGGTTTTGAACGGCCTTCAGGTCGCCGACATCGCAAACCACACTCTCGACCGCGGTGCCCGTGGACGATAACGCGGCGACGGCCCGGTCCAAAGCCGACTCTTCAATATCGGCTAATACGAGCCGGACGCCTTGACTGGCAAGCTGACGGGCCGTGGCAAATCCGATCCCACTTGCCCCGCCGGTGATGACCGCGACTTTGTCGGTGAGGTGTTCCATACTGTGTTCCCTTTCATATCTCAGGAGAGGGGCCACCCGGTCTACGCAACGACGAGCAGTCCTTCAATAAAGCGGAGGTCGGCGGTCTGCATATCGATGACCAGGACCTCCTCAATTTTGTCACGCGCAGAGGCCGCCAGAGGACCAAGGGCGTGTAACTCCTGTGGTGTGGTGGCGAGCGGTGAACGGCGAGCCCCCCTGCTGAAGGGGGGTTGGGTGGAGAGCAGGTGGGCCTGGAACGCCGCCCAACGTGTCTCGAATGTTGTACGCGAGAGCTGGTCTTGAAGCGCCTGAAGCTCCGCCCGGTTCAGGGGCTGAATGGTGAGCTGGTCTTCGAGGATCCACCGCGCAAAGGCCGTATTCCAAAGCGCGGTCAAGCCCATGCCTTCGGGCGCTGGCTCGACGGGCAGGAGGGCCCAGCGCTGCAAGACCCAGAACCAGGTCGGGAGCTGGACGAGCAGCGCTTCGACCTGGCGAAGCTCGGACAGGCGTGCAAAGCGTCGGAACACGATTTCACCCGGCGTCTCCAGACCCACAAAAAAGAGGGGCTCTTTGCGCCTGACCCCAGCTGACATCTCCCGAAACGGCGAATCGAGATAGCGCTCCCATGCGGACAGGCCGCTCTCCGCTAACTGGGCAGACAGGAGACGAGCCTGCTGCTGAAGGAGCTGAAGCAAGCTCCAGCCGGTCTGGAAGAACGGCCGAATCTGTGTCGTTTGGAGGAGGGCGCGCGCTGTGGTCTCCTCTTCTTTTGCCGCATAGGACAGACCGATATTGATGTAGTCGTGGGCCATGCCAACGCAGCGTCGGATTTCGCTGACCTGTCCGGTATCCCGGGCCTCAGCCATGACAATATGATTGGTCAGATAGGCGAGTTCCTGGCCGACCTTCCCAATGGTCTGGCGGGGCAGGCTTGTCAATACCTGAGAGAAAAAGGACGTTGGCTCGGCCAGGAGAGATAAAGCGTGGTCGGGGGGCGTCACCGGGTCGTCCCCAGCGGCCAGAGGGCGGGTGTCGGGGCTGCGTTGATAGGCCGATAACGGAATAGAGTCTGGCGGGATAAAGCGGAAGAGCGCCTGCGCCTCTTCATATCTCGGATAGCCCCGATCTTCGAGGCGCGCCGCCCGCCAGCGAAACGCCTGTTCTTCCAGTCCGCTTGCAAGCTCGAACAAACTGTTTTCGAGCGCGTGGAGATACCTGCGGTAATCAAGCCGGCGGAGTTGCTCAAGCAGGAGGTAGAGAATCGGTTCGGACTCGCCCCGGAAGCGCAGGAGATACTGCTCGTCAAAGGTGAAATATCTGGACTCGTCAAAGTCGGGCGCTTCCTCGACATCCACTTTGCGGACCACTTCAAAGTGGCGTTGAATCAGGAGGACGAGGAGTTCGATATCGGCGTGTACGATCCACTCGGTCAACTGGCTGCTCCGGCTCTCATCGAGCAGCAGCAGCCAGTGTGTCAAGCGTCCATCATCCAAGCGGTCCTTGCGCCAGCAGTCCAGGTCCAGCATGTCACGGACTTGTTCAGGAGCCGCCATTGCCAGCAACCCGACCGCATCGTGCAGGCCAATCTCCTTGAGCGTATACAGTAAGGTCTCGGAAGAGAGGGCCTGGACGAGCGCCGCCCCGTTTTCTGCCGACAGGAGGAACTCCTGCCGGTCTGCGGCCTCAAGCCGCACCAGCTGAGCAGCCTGCTCGGCGACGGAGAGCTCGGGCAGACTGGCGCGGTCGGGATGGAGCATATGCTCGGAAGCGGTCATGGGTTTCACTCGGTTGGCGTCTCGGTTGGCGTATAGTGATCGAGAAAGGCCAGGGCTTGGTCCCAGCCGAGGAGGCGGTTGAAGACCTCGGTAAATGGCAGCATCTCATGCCATGCGCCTTGCGTCGTGCCCGTCTCTCGGAGCGTCTGTAAGGTTTTTTTCATATGATAGGTCGCCGCCAGGACATTGGTCACCGGATAGATGGCAAGACAAAAACCGAGGTCCTCAAGGTCGCGCGCGGGCAAGAAAGGCGTCTTCCCGCCTTCCACCATATTGACCATCAGCGGGGTGGTCGAAAACTCGCGGCAGACCAGCTCCATCTGTTTGACTGACTCGAACGCCTCAAAGAATAACAGGTCTGCCCCGGCCTCCACACAGGCAGACGCCCGGGCCAGCGCATCGTCAAGCCCATGCACGCCAATCGCGTCAATCCGGGCAATGATGACCGTGGCAGGATTGGTGCGGTTGTCCACCGCGGCCCGAATTTTGGCCGCATGGTCAGCGGTCGAGACCACCCGCTTGCCATCCAGGTGGCCACAGCGACGCGGGACATCCTGGTCCTCAATGTGGAGACCGGCGACCTGAACCCGCTCATATTCCTGGACCATACGGGCGACATTCAAGATGGAACCAAATCCGGCCTCGGCATCCGCGATGACCGGCACGCTCACCGCCCGGCAGACGCCTTCGAGTTGGATCACCATCTCGGTCAGCGTCCGCATTCCAAAGTCTGGATAGCCCAGCGCGCCGGCAGAGACCCCGCCGGAGTAGTACACCAGCGGAAATCCAGCTTCTTCGACAAGCCGGGCGGAAATGACATCATAGGCTCCGGCGGCCATGAGAAAGCGGTCCTGGGAAAGCAGGGTCCGGAGAGATTGAGCGTGGGACATGAAAAGAGCAACTCCTTACAACTAGCGCTACGGATAGATACGCCTGTCCAGAGGGTCATTTCTGACACGCGAGGAGCGCTTGTCAAGGGAGGAAGGAAAACGGCTCGCCTCTTGCTTTTCCGCGCGAAGTCAGCCACAAGGACCGAAAGCATCCACACGTCCGGGGTGCGGTCTCATGGGAGGACGGGTGGAATTCGCTCAGAGGAGGGAATGGTATGAGTAATCTTGCGTATCAAGACGACAGCCTGTACACGCTCGAACAGCTTGCCGCAGAGGTAGAAGCCCTGGTCGCCGGTGAAAAGGATCATGCCGCGATTGTGGCCGCGGCAGAACCCCTGCTGGCCCGTTTTCTGGCCGCTGGCAGCCTGCCGGAAGAATACTGCCAGCCAGCCCCCGGTCGTATCACCACCGAGCACAAAGACTTCAGCCTGTATCGCCTCCACCGTGGCCCTGAAGACTGTTTTAATATCATGGTCGCTATCTGGCCCCCAGGCGGCTCAAGCGGGGTGCACGATCATGCTGGGAACTGGGTCGTCGAAGGCGTGTACCGCAACCAGCTCCATACCATTCGGTATCAACGTCTCGACGCTGGGACGCAGCCGGGCTATGCAGAACTACGGGAAACCACCGCGCTCGACCTCCGGCCAGGCGATGTCGCTCACGTGCTGTCTCCGAACGAGGAAGTCCATGATTTTCTCAACCAGACTGACGAGCCGGTTGTGAGCGTCCATATCTATGGTGGGGATATCAGCACCGAAACGCTGAACTATTTTGACCCGGCCGACAAGTCGGTCGAACGGGTTGCGCACGACCTCCAGTACGATAATGAGTAGGCGCTACGCGGAAGAAACTGCCCCGCTGTCTGCGCAGTCAGGCGCTCAGCCTTCACATTAAGGAGAGCGCCGCCGCCGGGCCGGTCGGAGCGGGGGTTTTCCCCGGAAGCAGCATAAAGTCGTCATAGGCCGCCTCGGCTACGCTGGCCATTGTGTCGGAGTCTGAGAGCACGGCGATACCGCGCACCTCTCCCGGTTCAAAGCCAAACAGGTCCTTATAGTCCTGGTAGAAATTCACGCCTTCCTGTCGCCACTCGCCGGGCTCGGCTGGTCCCCGCTGTAAGACGACGACCTTGGCGCGCCAATAGACCGGGCTGTCGAAGCGCGTGCCAACCGCGAGGGTTGAACTCCAGACGTATTTAATCGCTCGTGGCACGAGGCTGCTATCAAAAACAACGTAGACCGCGGCAGCCGAGTCATTCGTCTTTTTTGCGCGTTCGTCAGCCCCAGAGGGGAGTCTGGTGGCGCGCCAACGCCAGCGTAAAATGGGATAGTCCCGCGGCTTCCATCGATATTCTCTGCCAATCTGGACATCCTGATTGTTGGCATAGGCATGGAGAAAGCGATTGCCGCCTTCCTCGGCAATGCGATAGACGGCCTGCGCCGTGGCTTCGCTGCCACGCACCTTCCAGCCCGACGGAAACACGCCAGCCTGATACTGTTGAAAGGTTTCCTGAAAAGGCGCAGCGCCCTGGGGTGTCGGCGCTCTTCCCCCATCGGGGTCGGCCGTTCGGGGAGTCAACACACAGACAAATAGGCAGGCCGTGAACCACACAACACCCGTTCTCACCTTACCACCCCTCCCTTGCTGACCGTATCGGCTCCGAACCATCTTCAACCCGGGCGAACAGGAGCAGGGATAAGGGAAGTCGCCGGCAAGCGCAAGCCCGACACGGCTGGCGGCGATGAAGAAGGGCAGGCACAGGGCTGGAAATGGTCAACGGACCAAACTGTTGCCGGCCCGGCCATATCTAGGCCCCCTTCTGGTATGAAAGGGCAAGAATAGTCAATCTCTGGAAGGAAAAGGCGGCGGGCCGGACGCCCGGCCGTGGAGCTACAGCCGGGCGGAGAATACGGCGCGCGGTGCGGGCCAAGTTCCCCCCCGCCTTGGGGAGGAAACCGGGAGTTGCCGCTGCGCTCACAGGGCTACGGGCTCAGGGAGTACTCCCCGCTGGCGGTGTTCTGACCCCCCGCTCACGCTCGCCCACTTGCCGCTGGCGGTGTTGGATGTCCCCCCGCTCACGCTCGCGCGCACTCCGCTGGCGGTATTGCCGTCCCCCCCGCTCACGCTGGCGTAGTCTCCGCTGGCGGTGTTGCCGTCCCCCCCGCTCACGCTCGCATAGTCGTTCAGCAGAGCATTCTCATACCCGGCTACCAAGCCTCCCGTGCTATCGTAGATATGCTGCGGCCCCACCACCAAGTTATGCGACCCGCCTCGGTCGCCTGCCTCCAGACCAGAGGGCGACTCATTATACCCCACGATCAGATTGCCCTTGCCGGACGGCGTGAATTCATACGTGGCCCCCGACCCGCTACGGATATGCACATTCACCCCACTGAAAATCAGATGCGGCCCGCTCAGCCCTCTCAGCGTGTCGGTCTCGACTGACACATACGACAGCTTGGTGGTGTGGGCGGCGATGGCGTCCTTGTTCGTACCGATATTGGTCGTGTTGTCCTCGATGGCGGCCGTGTTCGTGTCGATTAGGTCTAGGGCCTGCGAGATTTTGTCCACTAAATTCTCTTCAATTCCCAAGTTGGTCGTGTTCGTACCGATGGCGGTCGTGTTGGCAGCAATGGTGGTCGTATGGGCGGCGATGGCGGTGGTGTGGACGGATATGGCGTCCGTGTTCGTGCCGATATTGGTCGTGTTCGTACCGATGGCGGTCGTGTTGGCGGATATGGTGGTCGTGTTCGTGCCGATATTGGCCGTGTTAGCGGCGATGGCGGTCGTGGTCGTGTCGATATTGGCCGTGTTAGCGGCGATGGCGGTCGTGTTTCTCTCTATGTTTTGGCGCATCTGGCTTATATCTTTAGTTTCACTTTGTAAGCGGCTCACGGTCCCCGCTAACGCGGACATTTTATCCTGTAAATTTTTCACTTGCTCCTGCAATGTTTGCCCCATGCTCGGACTGGCGGTCCCCAGAACCCCCAAGACTCCGGCTAACCCGACAAGCCCTCTGAATCCATTACTCAACATAAGTTGGCTCTGGTTCTGTCAATACCCGCTACGGGCAAGGGCTGCCGGCCACGGCCGGCGGCGGCTTTCGGCTCCCCCGCACCCCAACCCTCTCCCGCCGGGGGAGAGGGAGCGCATCTAACCCGCCGGCTCGCTTCCTGCGTTCGTCCTGAGCCCTTCGACAAGCTCAGGACAGGCATAGCGCCAGCGAAGTCGAAGGACGCTCAAACGAACGGGGGGTGGCCCCTGCAACAACCTGGACTGTAGGGGCAACCCTTGTGGTTGCCCGGCGGGGGGCAACTCCTCGCTTGTCAGGCCGTGCCCATATACGATAAGGGGCACCGGATGAGGAGAACCGGCCATGTCTGAGTCCACCCATGCCCTGCGCGCTTTCGAGGCGCTTGGCCCCACGGAACTGCGTCGGCGTCGGGACGAAATCCAACACGTCTTGCGCGAAAATGGCGAGACCTCCAACGTCTATACAGACCCCCAGGGACGCGCCCGCCCCTGGGCGCTGGACATCATCCCGGCCTTCCTCACCAGCCAGGAGTGGCACGCGATTGAACAGGGGCTTATCCAGCGGGCCGCGCTGCTCAGCCTCATAGGGGCGGACCTGTATGGTCCCCAGCAACTCATTCACGCTGGCCTACTCCCGCCCGAGTTGATCTATGCCCATCCCGGCTTTCTGCGTCCCTGTCATAATGCCCTGCCCACATCGGCCCCGTATCTGTGTCTGTACGCGGCTGACCTGACTCGGACTTCCGAGGGGAGCATGGTCGTACTGGACGACCACACCCAGGCCCCGTCTGGAGCCGGCTACGCCCTGGAAAACCGCGCGGTGTTGGCGCGGATTCTGCCCGGCCTGTATCAAGACACCCATGTCCAGGGCCTGTCCCCTTTTTTCCACACCCTGCGCTCGACCCTGGCCGGCCTGGCCCCGTCCGACCAGACGCAGACGGGGCTCCTCACCCCAGGGCCGCAGCACGAAGCCTATTCTGACCACGCCTATCTGGCCGGCTATTTGGATTATCCCCTCGTCCAGGACGCGGACTTGACAGTCCGCGACGGCCGCCTGTGGTTGAAGACGGTGGACGGGCTGCAACAGCTTGGCGTGGTCGTCCGGCATGTGGATGACACTTTTTGTGATCCCTTGGAACTCACTCGGGCGTCGCTGTTCGCTCCCCCTGGGTTGCTCCAGGCCGTGCGGCATAACACGGTCGTGGTGGCCAACCCGCTGGGCAGTGGCCTGCTCGAAAACCCTGGGCTGCTGGCCTATCTGCCCCAGCTCGCCAGAGTGCTGCTCGGCCAGGACCTGCGCTTGGCCTCCGTCCCGACCTGGTGGTGCGGCGACGCACAGGCTCGGGCCTATGTTGTGGAGCATATCGAACACCTGGTCATCAAACCTGTCTTCCCTCATCTCGGGATAGCAACCGTCTGGGGCGCACAGTTGAGCGCCACAGAGCGCGCTAGCCTTATTCAGCACATCAGGGCCCGCCCGTGTCTCTTTGTCGGACAGGAGCCGGTGGCCTTGTCAACGACGCCGGTGTTCAGCGGAGACCGCCTGGAGCCACGCCCCACGGTGTTCCGCAGTTTCCTGGTCTCTCGGGACACGGACTATGTGGTCATGCCGGGCGGGTTGGCGCGGGTCGTGCCGGACGTGGCTGAGTGGCCCGTCTCCGCTCAGGCCGGGGGCCTGAGCAAGGATATCTGGGTTCTCGCCTCAGAGCCTGAAAGTCAGCGCAGCCATATTCCCACAGTGGAGCGCTCCATAGCGGTTACGCGCAACGAGAGAGCGGTTACGCGCAGCGAGAGAGCATTGCCCAGCCGGACGGCGGATAATCTGTTCTGGCTGGGGCGCTATGTCGAACGCACCGCCGGGCAGGCGCGCGTCTTCCGCGAAGTGCTACGGCGGGTCCTCGACACTGAGACTACCCGGTACGATACTCCCCTGGCGGCCTTTCTTTCGGCTCACACCCACAGCGCCACGACCTATTTGCGTTTTATCGACTCTGGGGAGCGCCGGCGACTGACTCTTGCCGAGCAGGAATTGCTCGCCACGCTGCTGGATGCCGACCAACCGGGGAGTCTGCGGTTTCATCTGAACGCCCTGGTCCGCGCCGGGCAGGCCGCCCGTGGCCGGCTGTCTGCTGATGCCTGGTCGGCCATCAACCGCCTCGACCGTGAGTTGACCGAGGTCAGGTCCTTGAGCGAGCTGCGCGAAAGCCTGGAGGGCCTGATTATCGGGCTGGCTGCTCTGAATGGGCTGAATACCGAGAGCATGACGCGCGGCCACGGCTTCCGGTTTATGGAAATCGGCCGCCGGCTCGAACGGGCGCTCTCCACGCTCAGCCTTTTGCAGACAGGCTGCGCGCTGCCACGCGAGACAACAACAGTCGTCTGGGAGATGGTCCTGGCCATGACCGACAGCCTGCTGGCGTATCCGCGGCGCTCTGCCTCAGCCGTACAGGTCGGGGCCCTGTTGGACCTGCTGCTGCTTGACGAGAGCAACCCGTGTTCGGTCGGCTACCAGCTCGTTCAAATACGCGACCACATAACGGGCCTGCCGCGCAAGACCCCCCACCAGAGCACTGAAGAGCGTATCGTTTTGGAAGCGCTCACGACCTTACGGGCGACAGACCGGGAACGCTATTCGACCTCCGCCGAGGACGCAGACAGGGATGAGGCGCTGAGCCAACTGTTTGCCGCTCTGAGCGCGCGCCTGATCTCACTGTCGGAGACCCTGAGTCGTGATTATTTCAGCCATGAAATGTAACACCCGCCTCCCACAAACCCGTTCGACCTTGAGATGATACGCTATCGCCTTACCCACACCACCACATATCACTATACGTCGTCGGTGCCGCAGTGCCAGAACGAGGCCCACCTGCTCCCCCGCTCCACACCCCGACAAACGTGTGAGTCCGGGCAGCTCTGCATTCAGCCGGCGCCGGCGCTGTATCAGGACCGGGAAGATTTTTTTGGCAATCGCGTCACCTATTTTGCCGTTCAGGAGCCCCATGTCAGCTTAGCCGTGACTGCCCACAGTGAGGTCCTGCTCGTCCCGGCCCCGCTCCCCTACTTCCGGGCTTCGCCGGCCTGGGAAGCGGTGCGCCGCGCCGTTTCTCAAGAGGCGAGTCAGGCCGGCATTGAAGCGCGTCAATTCCTGCTTGATTCCCCCCTGGTCCACCACAGTCCTACGCTGGCCCGGTATGCGGCAGCCTCGTTTCCACCGGACCGGCCGCTATTGGAGGCCGTTGCCGACCTCGTGCGGCGTATCTATCAGGAGTTTACCTACGAACCCGAGGCGACCACGGTCTCGACCCCGCTCAATGTGGTCTTAGAGCGTCGTCAGGGGGTATGTCAGGATTTTGCCCATGTGGCTATCGGCTGTCTGCGCACCCAGGGCATTGCGGCACGCTATGTCAGCGGCTATCTCGAAACCCCGGCCTCAGACGACCAGCCGCAACTCACGGGCGCCGCGGCTTCCCACGCCTGGGTAGCGGTATATTGTCCTGGGCTGGGCTGGGTTGACTTCGACCCGACCAATAATATCGTCCCCATTGACCAACATATGACCCTTGCCTGGGGCCGGGACTACAGCGACGTGCCCCCCCTGAAAGGCGTGGTTGTCGGCGGCGGCAGCCCGGTCCTTGACGTAGCCGTCACCGTGGAGCGAGTCCTGTCCTCGGAGGGGCAGGGGGAAGAGTGGCTAGTGGCTAGTGGCTAGTGGGGGCGGTCCCTATCCTTGTAGGGGCAACCCCGTTGGGCCTGTTCGGCGGCCCGGATGTCCTGAGTGGTCCCTATCCTTGTAGGGGCAACCCCCTGTGGTTGCCCTCGTCCCGGTGGTCTAGAGGGACCTGCGGAACCCCCCAACCCCCCTTCACAGGGGGGCTTGCCCAGCCGCGAGCCGTTCGTCCTGAGCGTAGCGTCAGCGAAGTCGAAGGACGCTCAGAACGAACGGGGAAAAAGGGGCCGCCGGGCTAGATTCGTTCCCTCTCCCCCGGATGTGACGGGGCCGGGCAGGCACAGGGGCCTGCCCCTACAGTTCACGGTGTTTGGGGGCAACCCCCTGTGGTTGCCCGGTCCACCCCTGACCCACTGGCTACACCAACGGGCTAAACTGTGCTTACATAGGGAAATGCAAAGAGTAATGATCTTCGTTGACCAGTCGAACTTCTACCATGCCGCGCAATCGCGCGGTCGGTTTGCAGACCTCATTGCCTTGAGAAGATATCTGGCAGACCCCGACAAGGGCCGGATGTTGATCGAAATGGTTGTCTATTTCGGCTTCCCGCCTGTCATAAAAGAAGAGGGGATGCCTCCGAAGTGGAAGGAAATCAGGGATAGGCTCTACCGGACAAAAGACGCTTTAGAACACATGGGTATCATGACCGTGGTCCACAATGGCAAGGGGACGAATGAGCTTGACGAGGATGGGCGCCCCCGTTTTTCGGCCAATGTTGATGTTTTGATGGCGATGGATGCCCTGGAGTTCGCCATTGATGTCAATCCAGACGTGGTTGTCCTGGTCACCGGCGATCAGGATTTTTCTTATCTGGCAAAAAAATTACGGCGGAAGGGTATCCGTGTCGAAGCGGCAAACGTGAGAGACCAGATGGCCGCCAATCTCAAGCAATCCGTCAACGCCTTTATAGATTTGGACGACTTTTTCAATAGCCTCCCTGAAACACGGGGACCCTCAGACTACGCCTCCAGCTAATTCTTCTCTCTCCCCCTGATTTTTCTCCCCCCCTGATAAGGGGGGCCGGGGGGGCTACCTAGAGGCAGGGCAGGCCCCTGTGGTTGCCCTGCCGTTCGTCCTGAGCGTAGCGTTAGCGAAGTCGAAGGACGCTCAGGACGAACGAAGGAACGGGGGCCGCCGCCCTAGATTTACTCCCTCTCCCCTGGAGGGAGAGGGCTGGGGTGAGGGGATTCCTCCCTCCCCTAGCGAAGGAAAACAGCCGCCCTCCCAGACCCTGCCGCTTGTTATCGTCTGACCGCTGTAGTCAACTGCGCTACCCCACCGGATAAACGCTTCTTGACGACCTGCTCAAATCCTGCCGCACGGACCATCTGTAACAGCGCCGCTTCCTCCGGCAGATAGACCACCGAGCGGGGTAGATAGCGATACGCCTGTCGGTCTGAGATAAGCCCGCCCAGCAAGGGCACAATCCGCCGAAAATAGACACCGTGGCCCCATTTCAGCAGCGGATGCCGGGGCGTATCCACCTCAAGCAGGGCCAAGCGCCCCCCGGGCTTGAGGACACGCGCCGCCTCGTGGAGCGTGTGGGGGATGGAAACGAAGTTGCGCAGCGCAAAGCCAGACACGACCACCGAAACCGCGGCCGTAGGCAGGGGCAAGGCGTTCGCATCGGCCTGAATAAAGGTCGCGCGTATCCGCCGCCGGGTCGCGCCGACGAGCATATTGCGGGCAAAGTCAATCCCGGTCACACGGGCACCAGTTGCCGCGGCCAGTTCACTCAAATCCCCGGTGCCGCACGCCAGGTCAAGAACTTGGTCAGCGGCACCCACCTCAACGGCACGGAGCGTCTGTCGCCGCCAGGACTGATCGAGCCGCAAGGACAGCCACCGGTTCAGCGTGTCATACTGCGGGGCGATCCGCTCGAACATCGCCCGCACTGCGCTTGCTTTTTCCGCATCGGGCGGCAGGACATCCGACATGGGGACAAGAAATCAGTCCAATCAGATAGGGGCAAGGGGTGGGGATGGAAGGAAAGGGAGAAGGGCAACCCTCTGTGGTTGCCCCTACAATAACAGGACGCGCGGCGGGACGGCTCCGTGGCCCCCCTGTGAAGGGGGGTTGGGGGGTTCCGCAGGCCCCCATGTCACTGGGACGAGGGCACCCACAGGGGGAGTGCCCCTGCATGAGCCGTTTTCGCCTATGGAATGACTGGTAACACAATATGTGACTGAAACTGCTTATTGTGGAAAACCGTCTGTTGGGCGGTCTGAAACTGCGTGCCGGTGGCTTGATCCCCGCCGGTGTTCAGATTGCGGTCAAAGCGCGGGAAGTTGCTTGATGACGCCTCTACGCGCAGACGGTGCCCAGGCAGAAACACATGGCTGGTTGCCCACAGGTCGATGCGAAACGCATACGGCTCGTCCGGTGTCAGCAGGGTCGGCGCGCGCCCGGAGTCGCGATAGCGCGCGCGGACAATACCATCGGCAATGTTCTGGGCATATCCGTCAGGCCGCACATCGACCAGCTTGGTGGTAAAGTCGGTATCGGTCGCAGACGACGAGGCGTACAGCACGACCGTCAGGGGTCCGGTCACTTCCAGCGGCGCGTCCAGCGGTGCGCCGGTATAGACCAGCACGTCTTGTCGGCTTTCTACCTGGCGCTGGTCTGTGACTCCGACCGGAATAATCAGCGTGTTCCCCCCACAGGTCGGCACTGGATGGGCCGGGTCGTACTCGTATTGGTCAGAGGGTTCGTCCTGCGGGGGTTCAGCGCTCAGCCGGCCGTCGCCATCAAGGCTATTCGCCCGGCCCTGGCTGTGGAAGTAGTAGGGCGCGTACTGCGTCCGCGCCAGCGGCCATTCATATTCGTCCCGCCAGCGATTGGTGCCCATCACAAACAGCCGGATGGGCGCTTCCTCGGCCATGCCTGAGTCTATGCCTTTGAGCCAGTAGTCAAACCAACGCAGTTGCGTCTCGTGCAGTTCAATGACGGCGTTTGGGCCAAAGTCGATAGCGCCAGTTCCGCCGGAAATAGGCGTGGTATACGGAAAAAGATGGGCCCACGGTCCGAGCAGCAATTTCTGCCCGCCGCGGGCCTCTGGCGTCATGGCCCGCGCCTGCAAACCGCAGAAATGCACCAGGGCATCCCGCAGAAAAATATCGTACCACGAGCTGACATGGTACATGGGGATGTTGATATTGCGGTGCTGACGCTCGATATTGATCGGCCACCAATAGGGACCGTCGTCAGGGTGGGTCAGGTAATCGCGCAGATACGGCGCGACGTCTTTGAGCAGGTCGGCCCAATACATGAGCGGCAGGCGCATATACGCTTCCGGCGAAAGTGGGTTGCCGAAATTGATGGAGCGCAGCAGGTCGGGTCGCACCTGTGGCCAGAGTTGTTCCTTGAGGCCCTTGCGCTCAATAGTGTTGCGAGCCAGAAAGATCGCATACGGCACCTGCCAGCCCAGCGAAAAGGCTCCGCCGGTGTGGTAGACCCAACCTTGATGGTAATCGGCACCGGCAGACACGGGAAAAGCGCACTGGAGATGGGGCGGGCGGGTCGGCGCGAGCTGATATTGGGTTGCCCCAAGATAGGACTGGCCCTGGGTCCCAACCCGGCCGTTCGAGTATGGCAGGGTCGCGGCCCACTCAACCGTATCGTACCCATCCTGGGCTTCGTCAATGAGGGGATAGTATTCCCCCTCTGAGGCAAACCGTCCGCGTCCGTCCTGGACGATGACCACATACCCCCGCGACGGGAAATACTCATGGTCGCCAAAAACCTCGGCCAATTGTTTGCCATACGGGAGCCGTAAGAGAATAACGGGAAAGCGTCCCTCGGCATCCGGCCGATAGACATCGGCGTAGAGCGTTGTCCCGTCCCGCATGACCGCCGGGACATCTTTTTCTGTGATGATTCGATACTCTGGGCGACTCTCGTGCGGCATGATTGCCCCCTTTGAGCCTTCTTATAAAGAGACAGGCTGAGAAACGCAATCAAAGGGCGGATTTGGAAAAAGCACAGGGAAAGGATATGGTGCGGCCTCAGCGTGACCCGGTACAGGACGCAGGACGATGCAGTATTGGCTGGTCAAATCCGAACCGTATAAATACGCCTGGGGTGATTTGCAAAAAGACGGCTGGACGTACTGGGACGGGGTGCGCAACTATCAGGCGCGCAACAACCTGCGCGCCATGCGGGTGGGCGACCAGGTCCTGTATTATCACAGCAACAAGGGGCTGGAAATTGTCGGCATTGCCCGCGTTATCAAAGCCGCCTATCAGGACCCCACCACTGATGATGAACGCTGGAGTGTGGTTGATATCGAGCCGGTCGAAACCCTGGCCCGCCCGGTCAGGCTCAGTCAGATCAAACGGGACCGCCGGCTGCAAGACATGGCCCTGATAAAGCAGAGCCGGCTGTCCGTCATGCCGGTGACTCAAAAAGAATTCGATGTGATTGTCACACAGGGACGGACGCAGTAATGCCGGCTCCGTCCTCTTGGTCTAGTCCGTTGCGGACGAGGCCAGCCGGAGCGCGCCACTCTCCAGGTCGTGTCGAATCGCTTGCAGGCAGGTCTCGAAATCGCCTTCGACTAACCGCCCGCCGCTGTCGAGCATACCGCACTGCATCATGAGATTGATTGAGGTCCCAAAGTCGTCAACCAGCAGAAAGCCGTCCGGGTCAATTTTGCGCCCGTCTGGCAGGGTGGTAAACGGACATCGCTCCTGGAGGAGTTCCTGCTCCGGGAGCAAGCGTTCAATATAGCCATAGGTGGGCTTGCCCAGGGCGTTGCCATAGCCCAACTCATACGCCGTGCCGTCGTCCATTAAAGCCCCTCGGAAGGCGTTACAGTTCGCAATCACAATATCACAGGCTTGAATCTGACCGATATCGCCCCGATAGATGCGCGTGGCTGTGCGTAGCGAGCTGTCGCTCAGGTCCACATTATTGTCCATAGGGTGCAGGCCCATGAAACCGTACTGAGCGCACAGCCGGCGCTGAGTCTGGGCGTGCGCAACCGCATCGGGTCGAAAGACTTCAGGTCCGGCCAGATAGAGTGTGGGCTGAGTGGTGGACTGAGTGGTGGACATAGGGGGCTCTCGTTGCGCTCTCCGACTTCGCGCCGGACTATACTATAGAATGGACTGGCTCGGAAGCCGCTCTGGGGCTGCATTGCTGGTTGACGCACTCCCGCACAATCCCTATTCATGGACCGCATAGTCTACAGTCGTTTTTTCTGAAAGGAGCGTGTATGAGCGGTCAAGAAGGGGGGCTCAACAACGAGCTCAAGCAGCAAATCGCAGCTTTTCAAAAGGAGATGCTGCCCAAAATTCCGCCGGCCATTCGTGAGGTGCTGGTCCGCACCACAGAAGATCAGGTGAAGTCCGGCATCACAGACAAGGCCCTGAAAGTCGGAGACAAGGCCCCCGACTTTACCCTGCCCAACGCCCGTGGCGAGGCGGTGACATTATCCGCCCTCCTGGCCAAAGGACCGGCGGTCGTGGCCTTTTATCGAGGCGCGTGGTGACCCTACTGCAACCTGCAGTTGCAGGCTTACCAAAAACATCTGGCCGAGATGCAGGCACACGGGGCCTCTCTAATCGCCATCTCGCCCCAAACCCCGGATTGCTCGCTGACGATGGCCGAAAAGAACGCGCTTCAGTTTGAGGTGCTGAGCGACGCGGGCAATAGCGTTGCGCGGCAGTTCGGACTGGCCTTCCGTTTTGTTGAGGAGTTGCAGGAGACCTTTGAAAAAATGGGTATTCAACTGCCCGAATACAACGGCGATGACGCCTGGGAGCTGCCCATACCCGGCACCTATGTCATTGACCAAACCGGCACCATTCGGTTGGCCTATGTGGACGCCGACTATACCACCCGGCTGGAGCCCGGTGATATTCTTGAGCAGCTGCAAGGGCTGAATTAAGTCCGTGCCGGCCGTTGCTCGGAGGGCAAAAGACTGTCCCCACATTTGCTGGACAGGCCCGCACCCCGAGCAACGGCGCGGCGCTCTTGCCCACCCACGCGAGTCACCCCCCTCCTTTTTCTTCTGAACTCAGCCTCTCACTTGCGTAAAAAATCGAGCACCAATCTTCTACCCCCTCCCCGGATTATGAGGCCATCCCGCCGCCGGCCGTTCGTTTGAGCGTCCTTCGACTTCGCTAACGCTACGCTCAGGATGAACGGAGGAATAGATTCGTTCCCTCGCCCCTGGCCGTAACGGGGCCGGGCAGGCACAGGGGCCTGCCCCTACAGTTCACATCGTTGTCGGGGCCGCCCCGCCGAATGTCCCGTTATTGTAGGGGCAACCCCCTGTGGTTGCCCGTGCCCTGCCGTTCGTCCTGAGCGTAGCGCCAGCGAAGTCGAAGGACGCCCAGGACAAACGCAGGAAGGGAGGCCGGCGCTAAGACGCACCCTCTCGCTGTCGGACATAGGCTGGGCAGAGGATTATTTTTCATAGGTCAGGCATTTCCCCATACTCTCACGTCGCCACGTTCGCGCGCAGTACGCGACCGGACAGGGGGCCGGGCGGCTGCCCGTCTGAGAACAGCACTTGGCCGTTCAGGATCGTATGCGCAATGCCGGTCGATTTTTCGATATAGCGGAGTCCGCCACCGGGGAAATCGTGCACCGGCTCCTGTTTGCCGCAGTTGATGGTCTCAGGATCAAAAACCACTAAGTCGGCGATCATGCCCACGGCTACCGACCCGCGCAGGGGCACGCCAAAGACCTGGGCCGGGACCGAGGTCAGCTTCTGGATAGCCGTCTCAAGCGACACCATCTGTTTGTCCCTCACAATGGTGCCCAGCAGATAGGTTGAATAGCCGGCTTCGCAGCGCATATCGGCATGGGCTCCGCCATCAGACAGACCAATCAGGGTATGGGGATGGGTGAGCATGTCTTTATTCACCTCGCCAAACTCGTACAAAAACTGCATATCGAGGCTGTCCTGCAAGGCCAGGTCAAAGAACAGCTCAAGCGGGTCTTTCCCCTGCTCTTGGCTGAGGGTCGCCAGACTTTTGTCGAGCAGGGGTTGCAGCTCGGGTTTGTCAACCGTGAACACACGCATCTGCTCCCATTTTCCAGAAAACACCCTGGGTTGTGTGAGTTCTGCACGGAAGGCCGCTCGAAACGCCGAGCTGGCGTAGATCCGCTGCTGCTCTGCTAACGGGCGGTCAAAGATATCTTTCCAGCAATCGAAATTGCCAAAGATAAACGGGCGTTTCAGATTAAAACGGGCACTCTTGTAATGACACGGCACCTGGCCCAGCGGCAGATAGCCCCGATCAAACAGCGGCACCACCCGATTGACCGCGGCCTGCCAGGCATCGGGCGGTGCTTCCGGCTTTTGCAGCAGCCCCAGCCACGTCACCGGCCGTTCACTCTGGAGCAGCAGAAAGGTCAGCAAGGCGTATTCGTCATCAGACAAGAACCCGGGGCTCCGGGTCAGGGCAATCTCGATACTCCCCCGGCCGAGCTTTTTGAGCACACCAGCTAAGGCCCCCAATTCGTCCCGGCTGGCCACCCGACACGGCAACGGTCGGCCCTGAAACCCGAGGTGTTGGGGCAGGACGGTGGTGGAAAAACCAAACGCGCCAGCGTCCATAGCGGCCTGGAAGAGATCGCTGAGCTGCCGAATCTCGGCCTCGGTTGCGGCCCGCTCCTTACTCTCCTCTCCGAGCATATATTGACGCAACGGCGAGAGCGGCAGCATCATGCCGACGTTCATGCCCAGCCCACGCCGGCCAATGGCGGTGAGGTATTCGTCGAAGCCGTGCCAGGACCAGTCCACCCCACGTTGCAGCACCTCCAGGGACATGCCTTCGACATTGACCAGATCACCCACCAAGGCTTCCCGGTCGGCCGGCTTGCACGGCGCAAGACCAACCCCGCAGTTGCCCATGATAATGGACGTCACCCCGTGCCAGGACGAACACGTTGCCAGCGGGTCCCAGAGAATCTGGGCGTCGTAATGGGTGTGATGGTCGATGAACCCGGGGCAGACGATCAGCCCGCCAATATCGAGCACCGTTGTGGCCTCATGCGACGGAATATGGGACTCAACCGCGGCAATGCGGTCCCCGCTCAGCGCCACGTCCGCGGCAAACCGCGCCCGGCCAGTGCCATCAATAACGGTCCCCCCTTTGAGCACGATATCGTAGGCCATGATTCTCTCCTTTTTTTCACGCACGAGACGGGCGCGCGGTCTGCGGGCGCTTCTTGATCAGATAGGCGTGCATCCCCTCAAGCACGACTTCATCGCGTTGATTGGTGATACGGGTTTTGAGACGCAGGACGCCGACCTCGGTCTTGGGGATGAGTTCGCTGACCTCCAGCTCCGGGCGGATGGTGTCGCCAATCAGGACGGGTTTGAGAAACCGGGAAGACTGCTCAAGAAAGGCCACCATTGATTCTTCAACCAGCGGCGACAGGCCGGACGCGCCCAGCGCGCCCATAGAGGTGACCAGCAAGCCGTGCGTGACTCGTTTGCCGAAGCGCGTCGCCTTGGCGTACTCGTCGTCGTAGTGAATCGCATGGTTATCACCCGTCATGCCGGAGAAGAACAGGAAATGGGCGTCAGTCAGGGTTTTGGCCGGCGAGCGAAAAACCTCGCCAATCTCAAAGTCTTCAAAGTATTTGGTGGGAGGCATTTATTTCTCATCCAATACGGCAATCGCGTCGATTTCTATGAGCGCTTCCGGGCGCAACAGTTCTTTGACCACGATCCCGGTTGCCGCGGGAAAACCGTTTTTGAAAAACTCGCGCCGTACCGCGGCGGTTCCGCGATAGCCTTCTTTGGTGGTGATATAGTCCACGGTCTTCACAATATCGTCGAAGCTCGCCCCGGCCGCGGTCAGGATTTTGCCGATCTTTTGAAAGATCTCGCGCGTTTGGGTCACAATATCTCCCGCGCCGACGATTTCTCCCTTGGCATTAAAGGCGGTCAGGCCGGAAATAAACAACAGATTTCCCTTGCGCACTGCCGGCGAGAACGTATAGCGCTGGTCAAATCCCCAGGGATCAACGATTTCAAGTTTCGACATAAACTGCGTGCTCCTCTCGTTTGCTCTCGATGACGCTGGGCGCGGCCGGTTGCAGCGGTGGTCCGTCCAGCCCAAGCTGGGCGGCAATCTCGGCCAGGGCTTCTTCAGCCCGCCCCCGAAAGTCCTCGGGCGTTTCCCCGGCCTTGAGGTGGGGGATGACCACGAGGGGAATCTCCGACAGGGCCATAGCTTTGGCCTGGTCCTGGGCCGCACCCAGGAAGGTATCAAACGTCACGACCACGGCGCGCACCCCCCGCTTCCACAGTTTTGCGGCGTCGAGCATACAGCCCGACGTACACGACCCTCAGGCGCACAGGCCGACCACGGCCTGCTGGGCGGCGGTGGCAACCTTGTGCAGCAATGCCTCGGGCGACGGGCGGGTAAACACCGGCTTGCGCCAGACTGGCACGGCGCTTACGGACGGCTTGGCCTCCAGGAGTTCTTTGAGTCGTTCAAAAAACTGCCCGGCGATCTCGTTGCCAAAGCCATTATTGACCAAGCCGACCACGCGGCCCGTGGCAGCATGGGCGACGGGCTTTTCTGCAAATGGGCGTCGAACTCCAACCGGGCTGAGGACCCGCATATATTGCTCCTTTGTCTGGCTCGTACAAAAATATCCGTTTCTTCTCCTGAGAACGCGGGCATCCGGCCCGCCGCCTTTGCGCCCTCTTCCGCCTCTTCACTCTAGGGAAGCGGGAACAAAACTTCCTTGGTCACCGCAAACCCACCAAGTCCACCCCAACCCGGACAGACTGCCGCAAAATACGTTTCGCCTCCGGCAACGACAATATGGATATTCCGGGGTCGCTCGGTAATAGGCACCCGGTAGGCGTCATTGTCCTTTTCTACCCAACTCGGCCAGAACTGGTCCGATATTCCCAGGGCGTCCACCGCCCGGATATCCCCCAGTCTGACCCGGGCGTGCTCCCAGAGATACACCCGAATCTCGGGCTTGGACCAGCCTTCGCGGTGAAACTGCCGCGCCTGCCAGGGATTCAGCACAACCAGCGTTTCCCCCATGGCCTGGACATTATTGCTGCCCAAGCCGCTGAGCGAGCTGACCAGGGCGGCCAACATCTGTTTGACCGTGCCGTAGCATAAGACCGAGTGGGGGGCCTCGCAGCTAAACACGGTCACGGCGTTTTTGCCGGCTCCAATACCACGCTCCACGTGCAGCGGCTGCCACGGATTGGCGTCTTCCTGTTCCGCAATACAAAAGCTCCACTTACCGGGATGGGCCTGAGTCGATTTATCCACCTCGCCCGGAATATTCCCGCCCAGATTCCAGAGAATCAGACGGAGCGCGCGCCCAATCGTCCCGTTTGCCCGAAAGCCGCTGCCAAACACGCCATCGCCGGCGTTGAGCTTGAGTTGGGTCACAAGCGGACCATTGACTATCGTTAAGGGAACACAGCAATGGGTGGTGGTTTGGACGCCGTTCAGATTGTGCTCGGGCTCCAGCAGGGCCTCAACCGTGGCAATGATAACCGGGAAATACTCGGGCCGGCAGCCGGCCATGACGCTGTTAATCGCCAGCTTTTCGATGGTGGCGATGCCTTGGGCCGGCGGAATCTCCCCCAGTTCTTCGGTCGGCTCCCGTCCCGAGGCCGCAATCATGGCCTCGACCAGCTCTTCAGTCGGTGGAACAATCGCCAAACCGTCGGTCCAGCCCCGCTCAAAGAAGAGTTCGACCGCGGCGTGGTAATCGGCAACGTCAATCTGCTCGGCTGTGAACTGCATCGCCCCTCCAGACCGTCCTCTCCTGTCTACACAGCCCACAGGACGAGCGTCAAGAGTCAGCCGGCAGCCGGCTTGGGCGGAGGCAGCGCTTCGGCATTGCCAGCCGTCTGAACCGATACGCCTTCCGGGAGATGAATTGTGGAGGTCGGAAAGGCGGCCTGGGCACCGTGAGATTCGATAATCGTCAGGATTTTCAGCAGCACGTCCTGTTTGACCTGATGGTAGTGGGCCCAGTCCGTCGTCTTGGTGAAGGTATACACAAAGAAGTCCAAGGACGAGGGAGCAAAGGTGTTGAAATTGACCATCAGGAGGCGCGCGGTATCGATCTCGGGGTGGGCCCGCAGCATGTGCTCAACGTCGTGAACAATCGGCTCCATCTTGCTGGCATCGTCATAGCGGATACCGATGGTCTCATAGATGCGCCGGTTCAACATCCGTGAGGGGTTTTCCACTGCGATTGTGGTAAAGGTGGCGTTCGGAATGTATACGGGCCGCATATCAAAAGTGCGGATGCGCGTCTGTCGCCAACCGACCTGCTCAACCGTGCCCTCAATCTGGCGGTCAGGAGAACGTATCCAATCGCCAACGGCAAACGGCTGATCGAGATAGATCATGAGCCCCCCAAAAAAATTGGCCAATAAATCTTTGGCCGCAAAACCGAGGGCGAGGCCGCCAATACCGCCAAACGCCAGCACGCCGGCGATACTCACCCCCAACGTCTGCAAGAGCACCAAGGTTGCAATAATCGTCACCGACAGGCGCAGCAGCTTGGCGACGACATCCAGAGTGGTGCGGGGGTAGGTTTCGCCCGCGTCTTCATATTTGGCGCAAATCGCCGCTTCCCCTTCGCCTATGAGGCGGAGCAAAAACCAGGCGCAGAGGAGCACGATTCCCAGCAGACGCACCGGCCCGAGCGCCGAGAAAAGCGCGAGTTCCGCGTGTTGCCGGGCCATATCGAGGATCAGGCTCAGCCCGAGCAAAAGCACCAGACAAGCCAGCGGCCTTTGCAGCGCGGTGACGAGCGCATCGTCCCAATACGCCTGCGAGTCCAGAGCTTTTTGGTGCAGGCGGTTGAGCAGCCGCCGCAAAAGAACATGGAGCGCGAGGGTGAGGACAACAACAACGCCACTCTGGACCAGCCACGAGAGCAGCCAGTCGGGCGGGTCGGTCAACAGGCGGGTCAGTTCCATATCCTCCCTGTGGAGCGCTTTCCGTTTGTACTTCGACTTCGCTCCGCTACGCTCAGCACGAACGGAAAGCGGGCTGTAGTATTCCGGGACATACGGCTCCGTTCAACACGAACGGAGGGCGCTCTATAGCGTCCGGTCCCGTTCACTCTGAGCGTAGCGGAGCGAAGTCGAAGAGCCAGGCAACATCAACGCATCATCACCAACCAGCGCGCACTCCAGTAGATACAGAACAGCGCCCCGGCCTGGACCATATGGTAGAGCGCATTAGAGCTCACGTACACCGGGTGGAGGCTCCACCGCGCTTGCTGTATTGCCGCGGCAACGAAGGTCAGGACAAGCCCGAGCAGACCGCTCAACATCGCCGACTCACGCCCCTGTTGGTACACCAAGCCATAGACCACCAACAGGAAGAGTGTCGCCGGCAGATAGTGGAGAATAGCGACCAGAAAATCGGCTGAGATAAACAGCACGACCCCGCAGTAGAGAACGAAGAGGGCAAGAGCGCCGGACTGAATCCAGGCCGCCACGCTGTCCGAGAAATAGAGCCGCGCGCCGATCATCCAACCACACAGGGCAGTGAGGCCAAGTGCGATGACGGTCACTCCCCACAAGACCCGGTGGCCGCGGGTGGCCGCGCTGGGAAAGTAGCCGTGCAGCGTTCCGCCGCTGAGAGCCGCCAGACCGATTGAGGCAAAAAAGACGGCAAACCAGAGACGCAGCGGGTTATCCGCCTGACCCTGGACGAGCAGCCAATAGACAAACAGCCCGCACTCCAGGGTGAGGGCATAATCCGTCAGGGTGACATCCGGCTCGTTCACGCTGGTCGCCTTGCATCCACGGCTTGTTCTGGTGTGGTCTTTCCGTTACCACACTGACGGACAGGATTGAATCCACATAAGGAGAGCCGCATGAAATATGGTATTCAACTCGGTGGGGGGGCGTCCGTGTCCCAACGCCCCGCCCTCAAAAAACTGGCCGCGGCCGCAGAAGCACTCGGCTTTGACTCGCTCCTGATTGGCGACCATATTGTCATTCCCAAACAGATTAGCGCGCCCTGGCCCTATGACGAATATGTGGGCGGCAAGACGCCGTATGCGGTCTACACCGAAATGGTCTGGCTGGACCCGTTCGACACTATGGCCTTTCTGGCGGCGATTACGGACCGGGTCCGCCTCGGGATTAGCGTCGTGATTGTGCCCTATCGGCATCCCTTTGACGTTGCGCGGCGGGTGGCGACTATTGATGTCCTGTCCGGGGGGCGTTTTATTATGGGCATTGGGGTCGGCTGGTTGGAAGACGAATTTCGTCTGCTGAATATCCCCTTTACCGAGCGGGGCGCACGCACGCGCGAATATATTGCCCTGATGCAGGCCCTGTGGACGCAGGACGCGCCTCGTTTTTCCGGGAAATTCATCGAGTTGCAGGAAGATGTCAACGTCCTGCCCCGCCCCCTCCAAAAGCCCCATCCGCCCATCTGGGTTGGCGGGGAATCCAAGCCAGCCTTACGGCGCGTGGCCGCTTTTGGCAATGGCTGGCACTGTGGCCTGGTCTTGCCCGAGCGGATTCCCGGCCTGTTGGACCACCTCAAGCGCCTGATGGACGAGGCCGGGCGCGACTTTCACGACTTGGAGATTACCGCCCTGGCCCTGTCCAATCGGGCCGGCGAGCGGGAGCTTGCGGCGTATCGAGCTGCCGGCGTTGACGTGCTCTATATGCTGCCGCTGAGCGCCGAGACCGAGGCCGTTATTGAGGAAATGCACAATTTTGCGGAGCGCATGAAAAAATCACCCTGAGCCGGGTCAGGGTGATTTTTTCATGCCTGCGGCCCCCGAGCGTGGGTGACCCCGATCATACTGTCTCGCGTGACCAGCGCGGCGAGTTCCGCCTCGCTCAGGTCCTCGGTCCCGGCCGGCCGCTGCGGGATCACCAAATAGCGCATATCGGCCGTGCTGTCGTACACCCGGACCTCGATAGCGGACGCGAGTTCCAGGCCGAATTCCTTGAGGACCGTCCGCGGCTCCCTGACGACTCGGGCGCGGTAATTAAGACTTTTATACCAGTCGGGCGGCACGCCGAGGAGAGACCGGGGATAACAGGAACACAGGGTACACACCACGACATTGTGGACCGCCGGTGTGTTCTCCACCGCCACCAGCCTGCTCCAGGTGTCTACGTTAATCCCCAGTGTCGCAATGGCCGTCTTGGCATCGGCAAGCAGGTGGCGCTTAAAGGCCGGATTGACCCAGGCGCGCGCAATGACCCGCGCGCCGACGGCTGGGGAGCGATCGTCCATATCTTCGACCGCCCGCCGCACGTCATCCGCGCGCAACAGTCCCTTTTCGATCAGCAGGGCCTGAATGGCCTCAACCCGCTGCTCGTAATAGGTCAGCTCGGCCTCCGCTTCGAGCGGCAGGTGGGGGTCGGGGGCCTCGTGTTGGTGCATCGCTTACTCCTCGGGAGCGGGCTCCAGCCAGTGCTCATAGATATCAATGCAGAGCCGGTCGTTCTGACAGAAAGGAGCCGGGGCGCTGGATTCCGTTCCGGCCCAGACGTGGGGCTGCTCAAAACGGACTAAATACAGCGGTTGCTTGGGGCGGCCGTCGCCGCCATACGCCAGCGTCTCAGGGTTGCGGAACGCGCCGTGAACCGCCTCGATAGTCCCGACTTTGCCCTGAATATAGGTCGGTGTTCGGGAATGCCCGGCCGGGGGGGCGGCGCGGATACGCACCCGGGCTCCGGGCTGATACTTCGTCAGCATCGTTCGTCCCTAGTAGGCCGACAGTCCACCGTCCACCGGCACGACCGCCCCGGTCATCATGCGGGCTTCGTCCGAGGCCAGAAACAGGGCCACCCGGGCGATATCTTCGGGCTCGCCCACGGAGAACGGATACTTCTTGAGTTGTGATTCCAGGTTGACGACACCGGTCTGGCCGGCCGCTGGTGGCCGGTCTACGCCCAGACGCTGCCGTACCCGGTCGGTCATAATCACCCCTGGACAGATAACATTGGCCCGAATGTTTTCCTTGGCGTATGTCCCGGCGAGCACCTGGGTCAAAGCAATGACGCCCCCCTTGGCCGCGGTGTAGACATGCAGCGGAAACGAGCCCTGCAACGCCACGACGGAGGACATATTGACAATCGCGCCCCCACCGGCCTTGATGAGTTCAGGAATCCCGTGCCGGCAGCACAGAAACGGGCCGAGTAAATCGAGCGACTGCGTATGCTGCCAGACCGACATGTCCACCGCAGTCACCGTCGTGTCTGCGGCAATCGAGCCGCCGGCGCAGTTGTACAGAATATCGAGCCGGGCATAGCGCGCCACCGTTTGGTCGATAGCGTTTTTCACGCTGTCCTCTTTGGTGACATCGGTTTCTATGAACACCGCCTCTCCACCCGCGTTGCGGACCAGGCGTTCGGTTTCGCGGCCAAGCGCGGGCTTAAGCTCGGCAATGACGACCGTGGCTCCCTCTTGGGTAAAAATCTGGGCGGCAGAGCGGGCAATGCCCGAACCCGCTCCCGTAATGAATGCGACTTTGCCTTCCAGGCGTCCCATCTCTTCCTCCTTGCCAGCCTGATTTTACTCCTTCGGTGCGATTGTCCGCTGCTCCATAATCTGTTCCGCCTTACGGTCAATCTCAGCCTTGGTCAACACCTGCTTCTCAATCAGGAGGGTTTCAATCGCACTGATCCAGCGTTCGTAATAACCCAGAGTCTCATACGCCTCGGGCGGCAGACTCTCGATGGCTCGCCGCAGCTCATCGACCCGGATAACGCGCCGGTCGGCACGACTCAGGAGCACGAGTAAGGCATCGGTCCGTTTCTCCCAGAACGAAAGGGCATGTTCTGCCCGGTCAATCGGTCCGGCATCAGGCCGGCCTCCACGGTCATGGACGCCCGGCATAGGGCCCTCCTTCTTTGGGTGTCAGACTGTGTACCTTTCTGCCCCAAAAGTCCGGCAAATGGAAGCACGGAAACGGAGTTTGTCTTCCCTTTTGGGCTCGGCTATAGTCGGCCCCATGCTGCAAGCCGGGGATATGACGATTCACTTTTTGAACGACGGGCTGTGGTGGGATGACGGCGGCGCGCAGTTCGGTATTGTTCCACGGGAAGTCTGGCAGCGGGAGAAGCGCCCCAATGAACGCGGGCGCATTGCCCTGAGTCTGACCTGCCCACTCATTATCACTCCAAGTGAAGTCATCCTTGTGGATACCGGCATCGGCAATCGGCTGAGTGCCCGCGAGCGCCAGTTTTTCACCCCCCAGCGCGGAAGCGGTCTGACTGGCCAACTCCGCACGCTCGGTTACGCGCCAGCAGACGTGACCCAGGTCGTGCTGAGTCATTTACATTTCGATCATGTGGGCGGCCTCATCCATAAAACCGACGACGGCACGCTCACGCCAGTTTTTCCCAACGCCCGGGTGGTGCTGCAACGGGCGGAGTGGGAGTTGGCCATCCATCCGCCGGACGAACGTCTGGCCGCGGCCTACCGACACGCTCCAGAATGCCTGGAGCCGCTGCCCACTATTGACCGTATCGACGGGGATACGACGCTGACCGACCACGTGCGCACAATCGTCTCAGGCGGCCATACCAGCCCGCACCAGTGCGTCATGGTGGAAGCGGCGGGAACCGGCCTGATTCACTGCGCCGATATTGTGCCCACGACCGCCCACCTGCGTCTCGCCTGGAACGCCGCGTATGACACCAACCCGCTCGAGACCATCGCCGCCAAAAAACGGCTCTACGCCGAGGCCAGACACAAGAATCTCTGGGTGTCATTTTCTCACGACGACGTGGTCGCCGCCGGACGTTTCTCGGATGCAGCCGGGAAAACGCCCACATTAGCGGAGACGCTTCCCATCACCCCGCCCAACGAGAATTGACAGGGCTCGACGGCTTCCTAGAATATGAGCCCTGTAGAGTCGTCCGCTGACCAGCTTCCGCGAGGATTCCGAGGAGGGACCGCATTATGAATACGTCCATGACCCTGCTCACCCTGTCTCACCAGTATGGGAGCGGGGGCAGCCTGATTGCCCGAGAGCTGGGACACCGCCTCAACTGGAAAGTCTGGGACAAGGAAATTGTCCGCACCATTGCGTCCCAGCAACATGTCTCGGAGGATTATATTGAAACCAAGGATGAGCGCGTGGGCTCGTTTATCGAGCGCGTTGTCGAATCCTTTGGCGTCGGCGGCTTTGAGAGCGCGTATAACATCCCCCCCCCGCTCCGGCTGAAAGACAGTCAACTCGCGCGCCTCACCCGCACCCTGATTGAAAACGTCGCGCGCGAGGGCAGGGCCATTATTGTCGGACGCGGCGGCAATTGTATTCTGGCCGGCAGACCAAAGACCCTGCATGTGTTTGTTTTTGCCTCGCTCAAGGCCCGCATTGAACGGGTGATGAATGTGGAGGGACTCACCACCGACGAGGCCAAGCGCCGTATCACTGGCATGGATAAACTGCGGACAGATTATGTCCATAAGTGCTACCAGACGGACTGGCGCGACGCAGACGGGTATCACCTCCAGCTCGACTCAAGCGTGTGGGGGGAGGCCGGAACCGCCACGTTCATTCTCCAGGCATTGGAGCGCCACTCTGCGCCGGCGTAATGCAGCGCCCCGCTCTTCCTAATTCCCTCTGCCTTGTTCTCATTCCCTCTCCCCCAGAGGGAGAGGGCCAGGGTGAGGGGGCTCCCCTATCCGTTCCAGGAAACTCCGGGTTCGTGGGGCTCCCTCGTCACCCGGCATGGCCGGTAACTGCTCCGCCAGTTTCCACATATCCTCCACGCTATCCACATCGTACCAGGGCGGGATCAAGCGGACACGCAGGTTATGCAAGCGGGCCTGTTGCAAGGTCTGTTGCAGGACTCTTTCTGTACTCCACTCGATATGCTCAAACAGCGCCGGCAGCCCTCCCCGTCCAGCCTGCGCGCCGATACAGTAATAGCCGCCGTCACGACTCGGACCGAGAACAGCATCACAGTTGGGGCTCTTCAGCAGGGCAAAGGCCGAGCGGAGATAGGCGAGCGGCACGGAGGGAATATCACTCCCCATGATCGCCACTCGCGTGGCAGCGTTCTCAAACAGGTCAATAAAGATATTCATCTCACGCTCACCAAGGTCGTTGCCCCGTTGCGGCAGATACCGCACGGAGGCCGGCAGCAGCGCACGAAAGTGGGGCTCGCTGGCAGCCGGAGTAAAGGCGACCCAGACCTGCACTGCTTCGAGCCGGGAGACCCGTTCAACCGTATCGAGGAGAAAGCAACGCGCCAGTTCCGCGGCCTGGTCGGGCCGGAGCGGCGGGCACAGGCGCGTCTTGACCCGTCCGGGCCGCGGCCATTTGGCAAAAATTACCAGCGCGTTGACGGACATGCTGGGGGGTGTAGCGCGGGTTAGCAGGAGAGGCAAGCGCGCCGCCGTTCGTGCTGAGCGTCGCCCGGCAGGGCAGAGTCGAAGCAGGGAGGCAGGCTCACATCCGGCATAACGCAAGCACAACAGCAGGGCTGGGACCTATCGACGCTCTCACGAGACACACCGCCCCCAATCAGCTACCCTGCGATTGAAGGAGGGCCTGGGATGCCGACCAACACCCTCTACTATGGCGACAACCTGGAGGTCTTACGGCGATATATCCACGCCGAGACCGTTGACTTGGTGTATCTTGATCCGTCCTTTAAGAGCGATCAGGATTACAACCTCCTGTTTGCCGAACAGGACGACTCACGGGCCGCCGCCCAGATCAAGGCATTCGGCGACCTGTGGCACTGGGACGAGGCCGCGGCCCGTGCCTATCAGGACGTGGTGGAGGCCGGTGGGCAGGCGTCGCAGGTGTTACAAGCGTTTCGGGGGTTTCTGGGCGATAACGACCTGCTGGCCTATCTCGCCATGATGGCCCCCCGCTTAGTCGAACTCCGTCGGGTCCTGAAGCCCACCGGCAGCCTTTACCTGCACTGTGACCCGACCGCTTCGCATTATCTCAAACTCTTACTGGATGCGATTTTCGGACCAACGAATTTTCGCAACGAAATTACATGGCGACGGACTACCGCCCACAGCGACGCCAGCCGCTATGGCGCGAACACCGACACGCTCCTGTTCTACACGACAAGTGACCACTGGACCTGGAACCCGCAGTACCAAGCCTATAGCGACGCCTACAAAGCCCGTTTCCGGTTCACCGATGCCGACGGACGCGCCTGGACCGATGATAATCTCACCGCAAAAGGCTTGTCCGGCGGCTATGAGTACGCCTACAAAGGGGCGCGGTCCCTGTGGCGCGTGCCCCTGGCCACCATGCAGCGCTTGGACGCCAAGGGGAGACTGCATTTTACCAGGAACGGAGGGATTCGGCGGAAAAGATATTGGGATGAAATGAAGGGCCGGCCGGTTCAGGCCCTTTGGGATGATATTGACCCGCTCAATTCCCAAGCCAAAGAACGGCTCGGCTACCCGACCCAAAAACCGGAAGCCTTGCTGGAACGCCTCATCACCGCCAGCAGCAATGCAGGCGATATTGTCTTAGACCCCTTCTGCGGTTGCGGAACGGCCATTGCCGCCGCCCAGAAATTACAGCGGGCCTGGATTGGCATTGACATCACCCATCTTGCCATTGGGCTCATCAAACATCGCTTGCGCGACACCTTTGGCGACGACATCACCCACAGCTATGCCGTGATTGGGGAGCCGGTGTCACTCCCGGACGCCGCCGTTTTGGGCAAAGCCGACCCCTTTCAATTCCAGTGGTGGGCCCTGGGTTTAGTGGGAGCCCGCCCGGTGGAGCAGAAGAAAGGCGCGGACAAGGGCATTGACGGACGGCTGTATTTTCACGATGACGTAGCCGGCGCGAAAACTAAGCAAATCATTTTTTCAGTCAAGGCCGGCCCTCCGTTCCCCACGTGCGGGATTTACGGGGGGTCATTGAGCGGGAGCAGGCCGCCATCGGCGTCCTGTTGTCCCTCCAGGAACCGACCAAGCCCATGCGCACCGAAGCCCTGGGAGCGGGTTTTTATGAATCGCCGTGGGGGACGCGGCATCCCCGGCTGCAACTCTTGACGGTGGCAGATTTGCTGCGCGGCCAGGGGGTCAATCGGCCCACGCAGCACGGCAATGTGACGTTCAAGCAGGCCCCAAAGCATACCCGAGAGGCCGGGCAACAGGGAGGACTGTTCCGGCGGTGAGGGGCTTGTTTTCCCTTGACACGCTCCAACCCCCTCAGTATCGTTTCGTTCGCATGAGTGCTGCGGAGGAAATCGTTGCTATCGTTGACGAAAACAATACCGTGGTGGGTGCCGCGCCGCGCCAGACCATGCGCGCCAAGGCCCTGCCCCATCGGGCCACGTATGTGCTGGTCTTTAACTCGCGCGGCCACCTCTATGTCCAGAAACGGACCCGAACCAAGGATGTCTTTCCCGGCTATTATGACCCGGCCGCGGGTGGGGTCGTGCTGGCCGGCGAAGAGTATGAACAGGGCGCTCTGCGCGAGGTCGAAGAAGAGATGGGCATCCGAGACGTGCCCTTGACCCCGCTTTTTCGATTTTATCATCAGGAGACACACAACCGGGTGTGGGGGGCGGCCTTCTCGTGCGTCTACGATGGCGCAATCGTCTTGCAGGAAGAAGAGGTCGAGAGCGGCGCGTTCATGGCCGTGCCTGAGATTCTACGCTTGGCCCAGACCGAGCCGTTCACACCGGATGGCCTGTACGTGTTAAAACGGCACCTGGATTCCCGCGTGCGCGGGCAGGACGAATAAGGTGGAGGGGCAACCCTTATGGTTGTCTCATTAAGGAGGACGATTATGGGTGAACTCACGCGGCTATCCGCAACCGCAGCGGCAACAGACCTGACCAAGGCCATTGAGCGAGATGGCGCGGTTATCGTTGAAAATCTCATCGACGCGGGGCAGGTGCAGGCCACCCTCGATGATTTGAGGCCGCATATCGAGGCTACCCCGACCAGCCGGGATGACTTTGCCGGCTATCAGACCACGCGCACCGGCGCTCTGGTGGCGCGTTCGCCCGCCTGTCGGACCCTCGTCATGCACCCCAGCATCATTGAGACCTGCAATGAGTTCCTGCTGCCCAACTGTAATCGTTACCAGCTCCATCTGACCCAGGTGATTCGTCTGATGCCCGGACAAAAAAAACAGCCCTTGCACCGTGACCGCCTGGTCTGGGGCGAGTATTTGCAGGGAGTTGAACCCCAGCTCAGCACGCTGTGGGCGCTGACGGATTTCACCCGTGAAAACGGCGCCACCCAGGTTGTGCTGGGCAGCCCGGCCTGGCCCAAGGAGCGAGAGGCCAAAGCAGAGGAAATCAGTTATGCGGAAATGCCGCGGGGCTCGGTCCTGGTGTATTCTGGCACCGTTTTACACGCGGGTGGGGCAAATCACAGCGCCGCCGACCGGGTGGGACTGAATATCACGTATTCACTCGGCTGGCTGCGGCAGGAAGAAAATCAGTATCTCTCCTGCCCGCCGGAGATTGCCAAGGATTTGGACCCCGCCCTCCAGGAACTCCTCGGTTATACCATGATGAGTTATGCCTTGGGCTATTTCACCCCGCCCGACCTCGCCCAGGGAGAGTCGAGCCTCCGTCCACCGGAATTCGCCCTGGGCCGCCGGCCGCGAAAAAACCGGCGCAAACTCGAGCTGCCGGCGTCTTAGGCGGTGTTCAGTTTTGAGACGGCCTTCACGCTGAGGTAGACGAGGAGGGCCGCGCTGAAGCCGGGAATGCTCTCGTTGATGTACCGGTTCAAGTCCAATAGATTCCAGGCAACAACGGTGCTCCCGCCGACCAGGGCAACCAGGAAGGCCCCCCGTTCGGAAATCGTGTCATTGAGCAGGCGCAGCACCAGCACGCTGCCTATGGACGCGCCCAGACCCGCATAGGCAAAGGCGACCAGCGAAAAAATATCTTGTTCGGCAAACAGGGCCAGTAGCGTCGCCACACACGCCACGCTGACCGTGCCCAGCTTGGCCCGCAAGAGGGATTGTTTCGGCGGTTCGGGTAGGTCGCGCATCAGGGAGGCCGAACAGCTCAGGATTTGTGAGTCGGCAGTGGACAGGGTGGAAGAAAAGACCCCCGCCAGCACAAAGCCGACAGCCAGGGGGGGCAGCATCTCTTTGGCCGATAAAAAGAGGGCCAATTCGGGCTCGAAAGCCTCACTGTCCTGTAAGATCACGCGGGTACTCAGCCCCACCAGGGTGAAGAGAATGGTAAAGCCGGCTTCAAAGGTATAGTTGGCAATAATGAATTTTCGGGTATCCTGCGCGTCTTTCAGGGCCATAGCCCGAATCAGGACGTGAGGCTGGCCAAGAATGGAGATGCCAAAACCCAGCGAGCCAAAGCAGAAGATCATCCAGCCGCTATAGCCGCCAATAGAGAGATTCTGGGGGATCAGATCAGTGCCCAGCGCGGTCGCACGAAAGCTGGCGACCAAGTTGGCAACGCTACCTTCCTTGACCACGACCATGACCAGGATCAGGGCCAGGCTCAGGGTCATCATGATGATCTGGGCGCTGTCCGTCCAGATGGAGGCGCGAATGCCGCCGGCCCAACAGTAAAAGAGAATAATGGCCGTACTCAGCAGAATGCCGACATATAAGGGTTGCCCGAGGGCCACTTCGAGCGCCATGCCGCCGGCCTTCAGTTGGGCCGCGGCGTAAAAGCTGAGAAAAAACAGGGTCAGAATCCCGATAAAGCGGCGCAGCAGGACGCGATTTTCTCCGTTCCAGAAGGTGAGCAGTTCGCCGATGCTCAAGGCCCAGCCGCTGCTGTTCATATATTGCAAGCGGTAGACGGTTAGGGCGTAGACGAGAAAGTGACCCAACAGCAGGCCCAGCCCCAGCCAGATGACCATAGTCCCGTGAAGATAGGCCGCCCCCATAAAACCGGCAAAAATAAACCCGCTGAATTTACTCGCACTACTGGAAAAGGCCAGGCTGTAGGGAGAGATGCTCTGGCTTGCCAGAAAATAGTCCTCTTCTGATTTCCGGCTCTCTCGGACGGCAAAAAAGCCAACCAGACAGGTGAGGCCGATCAGAAAGAAGAGGAAGCCGAACAACATCGCAGCCTGTGGCCTTATGCGACCGCGGGCTGCTTGTCAACGGGTTCTCGTCGTCACCGCCCGGTGGCGAGTCCGTCTATTAAACGCGGAAGCTACACGGACAGATGTTGCGCGCGCCTTTTCGGGTCGATAGAGACCGCGGTCGGGTGCAGGTTTACGCCTCGGGCAGGACGGTATACTCCCGCTCGGCATACGGGAAGTCCTCCAATTCAAAATTGGGCTGCACGTAGGGCAGGTGACGGTTGATATAATAGGCGCGAATCTCCGCGATTTTCTGCCCACGAAAAACATACCACTCCGCTCCGCGCATGGCCTCGACCACGCCGCCTGGCGGTGTCCAGGTCATCGTCCATTCGATCACGCACTCATTCCCTTGGACAATCGCATGGTCACAGGTCCAGGTCGCCTGAATGCGGGGCTGCATCTTGGCCCAATAGCGAGCCAGAGATTCCGCCCCACGGATGGGCGCATGGTGGGTAAAATAATGCACCACATCAGCGGTAAAGGTCGATTGCATGAGTTCCACGTCCGCGGTACTACAGCCGTGATAATACTGCTTGATGGTGTGTACGAAGGGGTGGTCGTGAGACATGGCTTCCTCCTGTCCGTCAGGCCAGCGTAGCGTGGTCTGGTCGGACACGCCAGCATTCCCAATGCTGGACAGTATCCGTGTCCGGCCTCTCCCGTGGCTGCAACTCTTCTAACTGCTCTCTCAATTCTTCGAGCATCTGCTCCTCAAAATGTCCGGCACACATGGCCAGGCTAAACACCAGCAGGAGCAAGAGCGCCCCGGCACCGACCAGGCAGCCGGCGCCCATTTTCATTCCCCGTATAAAGTCTGATGGCATCCGGCTTCTGGCTGTATCACAGCCGAAAACGGGCGGGAATAGCGCGCCCGGCTTGACGGGTGCGGAGTCGGAGGGGCCGCCCCGGACGGGCTCGCGCGCGTTGCCAGCGGTCTGGGCGACATGGTAGAAAGACGCCCGATGAAAAGGCTGGCTGACGGAAGGGAGTCCTGTGCGCCGCACTCGCTATATCCTTGCGCTTGATCAAGGCACGACCAGCTCCCGCGCCCTGCTCTTTGACCAGGCCGGCACGATACGCGGGATTGCCCAGCACGCCGTGAGCTCGCTGTTTCCTCGGCCCGGCTGGGTGGAACAGGACGCCCATGAAATCTGGTCGTCGCAGGCCGCGGCCATGACCCACGTCCTGGCCCGGGCGGGTCTGTCGAGCGCTGATGTCAGCGCTCTGGGGATCACCAATCAGCGCGAGACCACCCTCGTCTGGGAGCGGGCAACCGGCCAGCCGATCTATAACGCGATTGTCTGGCAAGACCGCCGCACCGCCCAGCTATGCGACAGGCTCAAGCAACAAGGCTTGGAGACCTTGTTTCGAGACAAGACCGGCCTCGTCCTTGATCCGTATTTCTCGGGGACGAAAATCCGCTGGCTCCTGGATACGATTCCGGGCGCGCGGGCCAAGGCCGAAGCCGGCCGGCTGGCCTTTGGGACGGTTGATGCCTGGCTCGTCTGGCAACTGACCCAGGGCAAGCGGCATGTGACCGACCTCACCAACGCGGCCCGCAGCCTGTTATTGAATATCCACACGGGAGAGTGGGATCAGGAATTACTCGACATCCTCCACATCCCCCGTCACATCCTGCCCGAGGTGCGCAGATCCAGTGAAGTCTGCGCAGAAACGTCAACGCCCCTCCTTGCCACGGCGCTGCCAATCAGCGGAATAGCCGGCGACCAGCACGCGGCCTTATTTGGCCAGATATGCACAACGCCCGGCATGGCGAAAAATACGTATGGCACCGGCTGTTTTATGCTCATGCACACCGGCGAGCAGCCCATTGCCTCTCGGCACAATCTGCTCACCACCCCGGCGTGGCAGTGCGAGGGCCGCACGCAGTATGCGCTGGAAGGCAGCGTTTTTATGGCCGGCGCGGTCGTGCAGTGGTTGCGTGACGGGCTGGGGATTCTCAAGTCATCAGCCGAGGTCGAGGCGCTGGCGGCCAGCGTCCCGGACACAGGCGGGGTGTATCTCGTACCGGCTTTTGCCGGCCTCGGCGCTCCGCATTGGGACCCCTATGCGCGCGGCTCGCTTTTCGGTTTGACCCGTGGCTCGACCGCGGCCCATATTGCCCGAGCCGCGCTGGAAAGCATGGCGTATCAGTCCAGGGATGTCCTGGCCGCGATGGAGGCAGATGCCGGCCGGCGGCTCACCGAGCTGCGCGTCGATGGCGGCGCAAGTGTCAATAATCTGCTGATGCAGTTTCAGGCCGACCTCCTCGGGGTACCGGTGGTGCGGCCGAAAATCGCAGAGACAAGCGCGCTGGGGGTGGCCTATTTGGCCGGCGTGGCAGTCGGCTATTGGAAAGACCCCAGCGAGATTGCGAGCCAATGGCAGCTTGAGCGGGTTTTTGAGCCGGCCCTGTCGCAAGACCGCCGCGAGGAACTCACCGCTGGCTGGGCCAAGGCCGTGGACCGCGCCAAGGATTGGGACACACCGGCTACCGCCTGAGGAGGAGACCCCATGCAAGCCGGCAGTCGAAAATCTGGACAACCGCGGCTGTGCGTTCATTCCAGCCAGGAGCTATCTTGCTGAGCGAACCGCCACACTGAGGAGCTATGCGTACACAACATTTCAATGTCCTCGTCGTTGGCGCGGGAATCTCCGGGATTGCCGCCGGCTATCATCTACAGACCGCCTGTCCGGGCCAGACGTATGCCATCCTTGAGCGCCGCGAGAGTATCGGCGGCACCTGGGACCTGTTCCGCTACCCTGGCATCCGCTCAGATTCGGACATGTACACCTTGGGGTATTCGTTCCGCCCCTGGGCCGACCCCAAGGCCATCGCCGACGGACCGGCCATCCTGCGCTATGTCAACGAGACGGCGCGGGAGTTCGGGATTGACCGCAACATTCGTTTTGGTCACCGGGTGCAGCGGGCCGCCTGGTCCACAGCCGACGCGCGGTGGACGGTCGAAGTCGAACGGACCGACACGCAGGCGCCCTGCCGCTTGACCTGCAATTTTCTCTTCATGTGCAGCGGGTACTACAATTACGATGCCGGCTATACCCCGGATTTTGCCGGAACCGAGCGCTTTCAAGGCCGGATCGTCCACCCGCAGCACTGGAGCGATGATATCGAGTATGCAGACAAGCGCGTCATCGTCATCGGCAGCGGAGCGACCGCGGTAACGCTCGTCCCTGAGCTGGCCAAGCAGGCCGCCCATGTGACCATGCTGCAACGCTCGCCCAGCTATATGCTGTCCCTGCCGTCAGAGGATCATCTCGCCAATGGGCTGCGCCGTTTTCTGCCGAATCCTCTCGTCTATCGCCTGATTCGGTGGAAAAATGTGCTTATCGGAGCCGGCTTCTTTTGGTTCTGTCGCCGCTCCCCGGAGCGTGCCAGGGCCTTCCTCTTGCGCCAGGTGCGCACCGCACTAGGGCCGGACTATGATATCGGGCAGCATTTTACGCCCGACTATAATCCGTGGCAGCAGCGCCTGTGTCTGGTCCCGGACAGTGACCTGTTCAACGCCATCACCGCCGGTCAGGTCTCGGTTGTGACCGACCATATCGAGACTTTCACCGAGCACGGCATTCACCTGCGTTCGGGTAGAACGCTGGAGGCCGACCTCATCGTGACGGCCACCGGGCTCAATCTGCAACTCCTTGGCGGCCTTGAGGTGACGGTCGATGGTCAACCCGTCGAGTTCTCGAAGACGCTGACGTATAAAGGCGTCATGTTCAGCAACGTGCCGAACCTCGCGCTGACTATTGGCTATACGAATGCGTCGTGGACGCTGAAATGCGACCTGACCTGTGCATACGTCTGCCGCCTGCTCAACTATATGGCGGCAAACGGCTATGCGGAGTGCTGCCCGCGCCCCCACGATTCGGCGCTGGAGGGCGAGCCGTTTATTGATTTCACTTCGGGTTACATCCAGCGCGCCATTGACGCCTTCCCCAAGCAGGGCAGCCAACTCCCCTGGCGAGCGTACCAGAATTATCTCCTTGATGCCTGGACCGTTGCCTATGGCTCGCTGACCGACGACGCGCTGCAATTCGCGAAACGGCCGGACGAGGACAGGCCAATCGACTGGGCTCAAAACATCTCCAACTGAGCCGATTTTTTCTTCCCCCGGGCACGCAACTGACTCCGGCGGCGTTCGAGCAGGTGTTCCTCAATATCGGCTAAATACGGGGAGGGCGACATGGGGCGCACCGCTCCGCGCCAGTGACGCCGCTGGGCATGACACAGATAGAGTTTGCGCTTTGCCCGTGTGACGCCGACGTAGAACAGGCGGCGCTCTTCCGCAAGAGCGGCCGCTTCGGCCTTACCCCACGTCAACGGGAGCAGTCCCGCTTCACAGCCAACAATAAAGACGACCGGGAACTCCAGACCTTTGGCGGCATGGAGGGTGAGTAAGGAAATCCGGTCGGCGCGCGGGTCCCAGGTATCGACCTGCGTTGCCAGCCCAAGCGTGGCAAGAAAGCGGTCCAGGTCGTCCCCGCACTCTCGGGCGACGGGTTGCAACAGTTCCAGGGCCGCTCTTGTCTCTGCTCTTTGACTGGCTTCGGCCTTGTCACACGCGGCTTCAAGCCGTTCCAGCACAGCGCCGTCGTCGGGCTGCGCGCGCAGGCTATCAATCAGGAGCCCTACCCCAGGATGGTCAAGCAGCCGCGTATGGGCGTGTTGCTGAAACGGCATCCCCGAGCGGTGCAGGGCCTCGTCGAGGGCCGCGGTTTGGGCTTCGGTTCGGTAGAGCACGGCGATATCAGCAAAAGAGACGGCCCGGTCTTCAGCGTCTCGGGAGCGGCCGCTATCGATTGAAAAAAAGCTGTGTCCGCCCAGCAGGCTTTCAATTTCGTGCACAACAAACTCGGCCTCGGCCTTGTCTGTCCGCGCTGCATGGAGCGTGATTAAACTGGGGGCGCCGGCCAGGACCGGCGTGGATTGCTGCTCAGACCCGGAGGGCGCAATGACCTGGGCAGAGAGGTGGACGATAGTGCGCTCAGACCGATAATTCCGCGTGAGTCGGACCACCCGCGCCTTGGGAAAGTCGGTCGTGAACTGGGCGAAGAAGCGGACGTCCGCCCCACGAAAACGATAAATGGCCTGGTCTGGGTCGCCAATCGCGCAGATATTGCCATCAGGCGGCACGAGCAGCTTGATGAGCCGGACCTGCTGCTCGTCTACATCCTGATATTCGTCAATACATATCCATTGGTAGCGCTCACGATAGGCGTCACGCAGGCTGGGGTCGGACTCGAGGGCCTGGACCGGACGGCTAATCAGATCATCGAAATCCACCACATTCAGCGCGTCTAATTCCTGTTGGTAGCGGGTATAGACTGTGGCCAGGCTGGCCTCAGCCGGTGGCTGGCCGGTACGTTTTGCCACCGAAAGAGCCGATAGCAGGCTGCGCGTCTGGCGGGCCGGGACACCCAACGTTTCGCGCAATAGATGTTGACGCTCGGTGTCTGACAGCACCCGAAAGCCGCACTGGAGACCTGCCGCGTTCCAATGCTCCTGGAGAATAGACATCCCCAAAGCGTGAAAGGTAAGCAGCGGTACGGTGTCAGCCCTCGCCGGCAGGAGGCGGTGTAAACGTTCCCGCATTTCGTCTGCGGCCCGGCGGGTGAACGTCAGGGCCAGGCAGTGTTCAGGCCGGACCTGATGATTGCAGATGAGATGGGCGAGGCGATGGGTCAGGGTGCGTGTTTTTCCCGAGCCCGGTCCGGCAACAATCAGCAGCGGGCCGGCGATAATCTCGGCGGCCCGGCGCTGGTCACTGTCAAGTCTGGCTAAGATGTCTGCGGACGGCGCTGCCGGCGTGTCGTCCGCCGGTGCAGGAGACAGGCTGACGGGCGGGGTTGGGGCCGCGTCCACTTTTCGTTGTGGCGTCCTGTCCCGCTTTAGGCGGTCCGCTGCCGGCGCGGTGGGCGGCGAATTTTTCGGTTTGGTCTGGAGCGGACGCGCGTCTTTGAACAATGACGCGCCATTCGTCTTCTGGCGCAGCTCGTCTTCCCGGAACAATCTGATTGTGCCGTACACCCCGTCATAGCCGGCTTCGCGGATCACTTCTTGTTTGCGCAGGCGAGAGATGGCTTCGGCAATAAGCGTATCCCCGCTGTTCCGAATCTCCTCCAGCGGCAGCGCGTTGATGAGTTGCAGTTCAGGCCCAAGTTGATTGAGCAAGCCCTCGTAGTGCTGGCCGACCTTTTTACTCTTCGGTCCCACATGCAGGATTTCGGATAATATCTCGGGCAGAGGAACCAGGCTCTGAACCGCGCCGGCGGTCTCGGGCTGGCTGGCGTCTTTTCGGTCGGCCAAATCGTCCACCCGGTGCATCACGCCCACCGTCAGCGGCTTGCCACACGCCGGGCAACGGCCCTCCAGTTGCTTGGTCTGGTGTGGCAGGAGGCGGACCTGACAATTCCGGTGTCCGTCCAGGTGATATTTGCCCTCTTCGGGAAAAAACTCGAGCGTCCCCTGATACCCCTGGCCGGTTTCCAGGGCGCGGCGAATCGAAAAATAATCAAGCTCGGTCTCAAACACGCAGGCTTCACGCCCGAGCTTGTCCGGCGAGTGCGCATCGGAATTGGACACCAGCCGGAAGCGGTCCAGGGACGACACCCGCCAGTTCATCTCCGGGTCTGACGACAGGCCCGTCTCCACCGCAAAGATATGCGGAGCCAGGTCGGCGTAGCACTCGTCTATGGCGTCAAAGCCGGACTTTGAGCCCAGGGCGGCAAACCACGGCGTCCAGATATGGGCCGGGACGAGATACGAGCCGGGGTCCGACTCCAGCGTGATTTCCAGGAGGTGGCGAGAATCCAGCCCCAGGATGGGTCGGCCGTCGGATTTCACATTGCCGATTCTGGACAGCCGCTCGGTTATGCGCTCCACTGCGGAGAAGTGCGGCGCGTATAATAAATGGTGGATTTTGCGCGTCTTCTCGCCCTTTTTGTAGATCGTTGAGATTTCAACCGAGAGTATGAATCGGGTCGTACCCTGGCACGCTGCCGGCAGCATCCGGGTGACTTCCTGTTCCAAATCGGGTCGGAGGCGGAACAGACCCGGCTCGGCCGGCACTAACTGCTCCTTGAGTTCGGCCTGCCAGACCGGATGGGTGAAGTCTCCGGTGCCGACGACCGTAATGCCTTTTTTCCTGGCCCAGTAGGCGAGGTGTTTCAAATCGCAGTGTTTGCTGGTGGCGCGGGAGTATTTGGAGTGAATGTGCAGGTCAGCGTAAAAGGCCATGCGCGGCTTCCCCTTTGGGGTGAGTGATTAGTGGTGAGTGATTAGTGGCTAGTGGCTAGTAGTGAGTGGTGAGTGGCTAGTAGTGAGTGGTGAGTGGCTAGTAGTGAGTAGTTAGTGGTGAGTGTGAAAGTGTTCGGCCAGCACGCGGGCGACACACGCGGTCAGCCGTTTGCCCATCGAGAGTTCCAGAAACTCATTCGGTCCGTGCGCGTTTGAGTGCGGCCCCAGCACCCCGGTAATCATGAATTGAGCAGTCGGAAATTTTTCACCCAACATGGCCATAAAGGGAATCGTCCCGCCCTCGCCTATGGCGCACATGTCTTTGCCGAAAAATTCCTGCGAGGCCGTCTGCAAGGCCGTCTCCAGCCACGGGGCGAGCGGCGGAGCGTTCCAACCGCCAGCGGCCCATTCGGACTCAAAGGACACCCGCGCCCCAGAGGGAGGGTCGTGTTCCAAGAGATGTCGTAGCGCGGTTGAGGCCGCGTTTGCATCCAGGGTCGGCGGAATCCGCAGCGACACCTTGGCCGCGGTCACGGGCCGCAGGACATTGCCGGCTTGCGCCAGCGCCGGCAAACCGTCCGCGCCAGTAATTTCGAGTTGGGGCCGCCAGGTTCGGTTGAGCAAAAGCTGCTTGATATCGTCCGTCACGGCCTGCGCGCCGGGATGAAACGGAAATTCTGCCGAGACCGTCTGCCCCAGCACGGCCGCGGTTGTCCGGGCCTGCTGTAGCCGCTCATCCGGGATGACAACCTGAAATGCGGGCGGCAGGATGTCTCCGGTCTGTTCGTCTTCGAGGCGGCTCAAGAGTTGGCGGAGAATGCGGAAGCTCGAAGGCACGATACCGCTGGCCGCGCCGGAATGAACCCCTTCAGTGAGCGTGGAAACGGACAGATTGCCCGATACCAGACCGCGTAAAGACGTCGTAATCCAGAGTTGATCGTAGTTCCCACAGCCCGAGTCAAGGCAGACGATCAAGCTGGGCGTACCGATACGGTCGGCCAGAGCCTCCATATAAGCGGGCAGGTCTCCGCTGCCGCTCTCTTCGCAGGCTTCGATAATAATCACACAGCCGGCCACCGGAACGCCCTGGCGCTTGAGCGCGGCAATGGCGGTCAGGGAAGCAAAGGCCGCATAACCATCGTCAGCGCCCCCCCGCCCGTACAGTTTGCCGTCTCTCAGCACCGGCTGCCACGGGCCGAGCCCGTCATGCCAGCCGTCCATGGGTGGCTGCTTATCCAGGTGCCCGTAGAGCAGCACAGTGTCGGACGAATCGCCTGGAACCTCAATAAAGAGTAAGGGCGTGCGGCCGGCAAGCCGGACCACCTCAAGGCGCAGACCGGGAATCGCCTGGCGACGAATCCAGCCGGCGATGAGTGCGACGGCTTGGTCCAGATAGCCATTCGTCTGCCAGGCCGGGTCATAGGCCGGCGATTGATTGGGAATAGCCAAGTATTCCGTCAGAGTTGGGATAATACTGTTCTCCCAGGTGTCTTCGACAAATTGCCAGGTTGTTTGGGTATCCATAACCGGGGATTGTAACCGGCAGTCGGGGCGGTTGCCAATCCGGTCTAGCCGTCCCGTCATGAACTCGGTAAGCTGGCGGTCTCAAGGAGGTTGACGCTATGGCAGAACTCGTGGTGTATCACAATCCTGGTTGAGGCAAGTCACGCGGAGCGCTCGATATTTTGCAGGAGCGCGGCGTCGAGTTCGACGTGATTGAGTATCTCAAGAACCCCCTCGGTCGGGAAGATTTTGAGCGCTTTCTGGACCTATTGCCGGATGAACCCGCAGCGCTGGTCCGTAAGGATAAAAAATTCAAGGAACTCGGTCTGAACGCGGACGACTATGTGACGCGCGAGGCCGTGGTTGAGGTCTTACTCCAGCATCCTGGGCTGATGCAGCGTCCGGTTATTATCAAAGATCAAAAGGCGGTCATCGCCCGGCCGTCGGAGAAGGTGCTGGAGCTGCTGGATTAGTCCTCTCAGCTTCTCCTCGCCTTTGAAGAGAACAGGAGAGGCCCGTACCCACCCCGGCCTTCGGTCCCTCCTCCTGGGACGTGTGCTGCAAATTCCCTTGTGGCCGCCCCTACAATACGCATTCCCTCTCCCCTGGAGGGAGAGGGCTAGGGTGAGGGGTGGGTTTCCCTCCGTACCGCCCTGTAGGAAGCAACAAATACGGCCCAGACGTTGGCAAAAGGTCGTCAAATCGGGCAACATGGCAGGTGATTGCCTCGGTGTTGCCGGCCAGGCCGCGCGGCGTGCCCGGAGGGATGACCGGCGGGTCTTGCACGGGATTTTTTGGGTATTACGCACGGGCCCCTGCGAACTCGTTGATGTACCGGCCAAGGTCAGACAGATACAATAGAGGCATGAGACAACTCTATTATAGTGATAACCTCCCGGTCTTACGGACCATTCCAGATGCGCTTGTAGACTTGGTTTACCTGGACCCGCCTTTCAAGTCAGATCGTGCTTACAACATCATTTACCCCGACGACCTTGGGCAGGTGACGGCCTTTGAAGATACGTGGGTCTGGGCCCCTGAATGTGATGACCACCTGAATATGATGACAGCCGCCGGCCATCCAGTTTCGGGTCTATTAGATGCTCTAGTAACAAGTATGGGGAAGACACAACTCAACGCTTATTTGGTCAATATGGCTGCCCGACTCGTGGAATTGCGCCGTGTTCTCAAACCAACTGGGAGCCTTTATCTGCATTGTGACGCGACAGCCAGTCATTATCTGAAATTGGTTCTTGATGCCGTATTCGGAAATAAGAATTTCAAAAACGAACTCGTCTGGGAGTATTCCACTTTTCATGGGAGTAAACGGGCCTATAAAAAGAACTACGATCAGATTTTCTTCTATGTCAGAAGCAAAAACTACTACTTTGATTGGGAAGCGATTGCTGAGCCTTACGACCCGCTCACGATCAAACGCTTTGATAAAGAAGACGAGCATGGCCGCTACAAAATTGTGAAGGGGAAAAAGTTTTATATGGGGAGGGGAACCCCGCCTAATTCCTGCTTCTTTATCCCACAGTTACAAATGAACTCCGATGAGTACCTTGGCTATCCCACACAGAAGCCGCTTGCCTTATTGGACCGTATTATTCGGGCCTCCAGTAACCTCGATGATATTGTATTGGACCCTTTTTGTGGGTGTGGCACGACGATATCTGCTGCGGAAAATGCGCATAGGCAGTGGATTGGTATTGATGTGACGTATGCGGCCATAGCGGCCATTCAAGAACGGTTTAGACGTGAACGGCGTGATATTTGGGGTGAAATTGAGATTATTGGCAGACCGGAAACACCTGAGGAAGTTGATACAAAGCTGTTGAACACATCCTCGCCACTTTACCCTCGTAAGGAGTTTGAAAAGTTCTGTGTGACGGTGATTGGAGGGTTGCCCAATAATCAAATGGGGGCAGACGGCGGTATAGATGGACGGATTGTTCTTGCGAACAGAAAACAAGCCATTGTTTCCGTGAAAAGCGGGAGGCCAACTGTTGAGCAGATTCGCTCCCTCAAGGGCCTTCTTACTGATAAGCAGATTGCGGGCGTATTTATTACTCGCCAACCGCCTACAAGACCGATGCAGCAGTTTGCACAACAAGCTGGGGTTACGCAGTTGGAAGGTGGACTTTTCCAATCAACGTCTTTCCCTGTTTTGCAGATTCTTACCCTCGAAGATATCTTGACTGGCAAACGCCCAGCACTCCCTTATCAATGAGTGTGAGAATGTGCAGCGATACCCATCAGGGTATGGGCGTTAGCGGAGGTCACTCGGACCGGCACCAGCTCGCCGGGCCGGGCTCCGTTGCCGGGAAAGACTACTGTTTTGAACTGTGGGTCTTTGCCGGCCAGCCAGTCTTTCTGCTTCTTGGCCGGCCCCTCAACCAGAACCTCGACGGTCTGGCCTATCCGCTGTCGGTTGATCTCCCCCCCGATGCCTTCCTGCAAGCGAATAATCTCCTGTAAACGTCGCCCCTTTTCCGCTTCCGAGAGAGTCTCGCCCCACTTATAGGCCCGGGTCCCCTCACGGGCCGAATACTTGAACATAAAGGCAAAATCGTAGCGGACCTGCGCCATAAAGTCGTAGGTGGCCCGAAAATCGTCTTCCTCTTCGCCCGGAAAGCCGACAATAATATCCGTGGACAAAGCCAGGTGGGGAATAGCGGCGCGCAGCCGGTCCACCAGGGCGGCGTATTCCTCGACCGAGTAGCCCCGTTCCATACGCTCCAGGACCCGATTCGAGGCGGCCTGGAGCGGCAGATGCAGATACGGGACAACTTTGTCACAAGCCGCCATAGCGTCAATGGCGCTCATGTCCATATCAGACGGGTGCGACGAGGTAAAACGAATCCGCTCAATCCCATCAATGCGCGCGGTGTGGTGCAGAAGTCGGCCAAAATCGACCTCGCCATCCCGGTAGGCGTTGACGGTCTGGCCCAAATAGACGACTTCTTTATACCCCTGGTCGGCCAGCGCCCGAACCTGGGCCAGCAGTATCGACGCGGGTACGCTGCGTTCCCGCCCGCGGACGTAGGGCACGATACAGAAGGTACAGAACTTGTCGCAGCCCCGCATGATCGTCACCCAGGCTCGCACCCCTTCTCCGCGCGCGGGCGCAATATCGGCATAGGTTTCCTCCCGGTCGAGGCGGACGGACACCAGCGGTTCGGTAGCGCTTTCCTGGGCCAGCAAGGCCGGCAGGTCCCGATAGGCGTCCGGTCCCAGCACCAAGTCGAGAAAGGGGGCTTTATCGAGCAGGGCGTCCCGATGGTGCTGGGCCATACAGCCAGTGAGCCCCAGGACGACCCCCGGTTTTCGGGCTTTATGTTGCACTAGCTCACCGAGCCGCCCGATGATACGCGCTTCCGCGTGCTCCCGAATTGCACAGGTGTTCAGCAGAATGACATCGGCGCTCTCCGGCCTCGGCGTGGCTGCGTAGCCCTGCGGTTTCAGCACGCCCAGGATGAGCTCGGTGTCAGCGATATTCATCTGACAGCCGTAGGTTTCAATATAGACGCGGCGTGGTTCCATGCGTGATGTCCGGGACCCCTCACCCTGGCCCTCTCCCCTTGGGGGAGAGGGCCAGGGTGAATGGAAAGGCAATCTCCTGTGGTTGCCCGGCCTGTGATGTCTCCCTCAACCCCCCGCACCCCCCTTATCAGGGGGGACCCGGCCTGTAATGTAGGGGCAACAACCCCCTGTGGTTGCCCGACAGGGGATTTTTGTAGCCGTTCCCCAGCCGCAACGCAACGGCTATAAGGACAGTCTATTTGCCTGTTAAAGGAGCGGACGAACGTATGAGAGCGCGCATTATCTCACTCCTGCCCAGCAGCACGGAAATTATCTGTGCCCTGGGTCTGCTCGAGCGTCTTATCGGCATCTCTCACGAGTGCGACTATCCCTCGGACGTTATCGGGCTTCCCGTCTTGACCGAACCCAAACTTGATCCCCGCGGAACCAGCGCTGACATCGATACCCGCGTCCGCCAGATCGTGCAGGAGGGGTTGAGCGTCTACCGCCTACAGACCGAGACATTACACCGGCTGAAGCCGGACCTCATCGTGACTCAGGACCAGTGTGAGGTGTGTGCGGTTTCCCTGCCTGAGGTTGAAAACGCGGTGCAGTGTTTTCTGACACCGGACGTCACCGTCGTCTCGCTCAGACCGGAGAAACTCGGTGATATCTGGACCGATATCCGTCGGGTCGCCCAGGCCACCAATCGAGAAAAAGCCGCAGAGACACTGATCGAGAACGCACAAGAACGGCTCCGAAAAATCTCATCACAGACCCGGCATTTGCCCCGTCCGCGCGTGGCTTGCCTGGAATGGCTCAATCCCCTCATGGCGGCCGGCAACTGGATACCAGAACTAGTGGATATTGCCGGCGGGGAGTATGGGCTGGTCGAGGCTGGGGCGCATACTCCAACGATGACCTGGGAGACTCTGGTTGCCTACCAGCCGGAGGTCATCGTTATCACCCCGTGCGGCTTCAAAATCCCGCAGTCGCGGGCGGACCTGCCACACCTGACGGCCCATCCAGCCTGGCAAGCGCTCCCGGCCGTGCAGCACAAGCGGGTGTATGTGGCGGACGGCAATGCGTATTACAACCGGCCCGGTCCGCGCATTGTGGAGAGCGCGGAAATCCTGGCCGAGATGCTGCACCCAGAAGTCTGCGCCGGCCTGGCGGTGCCGGGCTCCTATATACGGGTCTGAGCGGGCCGCAGAGCCCCCCCACCCTGGCCCTCTCCCGCAACGGGCGTGGCCAGAAGACGTGTCCCTGCGCGGTGTTCCGCTCACTCGCTGGGATCAAGCATCTCGATCTTGCCGGCCCGAAAATCCTGGCCGCGTTCTTTGACCATATGCGGGTAGCTGTGATAGAACTGCCCGCCAAGCCGCAGGAAGGATTCCACTTCGGTCTCTTCAAGATCAAGGTCTTCAATCGCGCGGGTCGCAGCCGCCTGACTGGTCGTGTTGACTAAAACGTCAAAAATCAGTTGGCTTTCCGCGATCTGGAAATCCTCGCGTCCCGGCAGCGCGTCCCGGTTCTGCATACTCTGGGGATGGTTGTCCAGAAGATAGCGGAGCGCCTTGAGCTCATGCCGCTGTTGATCCAGCTTTCTGATTTTTTCAGACATGGCGAGTCACCTCTGTATATGGCCTGCGTCGTTCACTCTTGGCGTGAACTAGTATATACACAGGAGCTATGGCTTTCACAGAGCATAAAAAAACCCAGCGGACGGTCCGGTGCGCCGTGATCACCCTGAGCGACACCCGGACCGAGGAGACGGATACGAGCGGTCAGCGCATTCAAGCCCTGCTGGCTGAGCAGGGTCAGCCGGTGGTTGCGTATCGTATTCTGAAGGATGAACCAGAGCAGATTACGGCGGCCGTACAGGCCCTGCTGGACCAGCCCGAGGTTGACGCCATTATCACCACCGGCGGGACCGGTATTGCGCCGCGCGATACCACCTTCGAGGCGATCCAGGGTCTGCTCGAAAAAGAACTCAGCGGCTTTGGCGAGATGTTTCGGATGCTCAGTTACGCAGACATTGGCGCAGCGGCCATGCTGACCCGCGCCACCGCCGGGGTCGCGCAGGGGAAAGTCATTATTGCCCTGCCCGGTTCAACCGGGGCGGTCGAACTGGGCATGACCAAACTGGTCTTGCCGGAACTCGGCCATATGATGTTCCTGCTCCGGGGGAAACGCCATGCACATTAAATTACGCTTTTTTGCCTCGCTCCGAGAGCGGCTCGGTCGCAGCGAAGATAGCTGTGAGGTACCGGAAGGGGCCACGGTCAGAACGGTCTGGGAAGCGCTCAAACACGAGCAGCCGGCCTTGGTTGAGGTTGAGCCTTCGCTCGCCTTTGCCGTCGCCCAGGAATACGTTGATGGCGATCATCCCCTGCATGATAACGATGAGCTGGCTTTTATCCCGCCGGTCAGCGGCGGTGCGCTGACCGACCGTCGGCTGTCCTGTCGGATCACGCAGGAGCCGCTTCGCCTGGACGAGTTGACCGCCTTTGTGGCCGACCCCGGCGCCGGCGCACTAGCAACATTTGTCGGCATGACCCGAGACACCAATGAGGGCCGGCGGGTCATGCGGCTGGAATACGAATGTTACCCTGGCATGGCCGAAAAAGAGATGGAGAAGATCGGGCGAGAGGTCCTGGAGCGCTGGCCGGTGAAAAAAGTCGCCATGCTCCACCGGCTGGGTCGGGTCGATATTGGAGAGGCCAGTGTGGCCATCGTCGTGTCTTCCAGCCACCGCCACGCCGCGTTTGAGGCGTGCCACTACGCGATCAATCAGCTTAAGGAAACCGTCCCGATCTGGAAAAAAGAACGCTACGAAGGAGGCGAGGTGTGGATCGGCGCTCAGACGGGGAAAAACGGCACCCTCCACCCGAGCGGCAGCACCGAGCAGTGATGCACCTCAGCAGGACTGGACGCGAGGCGTATGACAATGGACATTCGGACGGTTGGGATCGTTGGCACAGGCCAAATGGGGAGCGGGATCGGTCAGGTAGCCGCCCAGGCCGGCCTGTCGGTGTTATTGTATGACATTAACCAGGCAGTCGTTGACCGGGGGCTGGGGAACATTCAGAAAGGGTTGATGCGCCTGACGGACCGGGGCAGGTTGTCGCTCGATGAACAAGGTGCCATGCTCGGTCGTTTGCGGGGCACGGCCATCCTCGAAGACCTGAGCGGTGCCGATGTCATTATTGAGGCCGCTCCAGAAGACTCCGCCATCAAGGAGGATATTTTTCGGAAGCTCGACCATATTGCCCGGCCAGAGGTGATCCTGGCCAGCAATACCTCGTCCATCTCGCTGACCCAGCTCGGGGCGGTCACCACCCGACCGGAAAAAGTCATCGGGATGCACTTCATGAACCCGCCGGTCGTCATGCAGCTAGTTGAGATCGTGCGTGGTCTGGCTACCGCTGACGAGACCTATACCGCGATTGACGGATTAGCCAGAAAAATGGGCAAAACCACGATTCAGGCCAAGGACTACGCTGGCTTTGTGGTCAACCGTATCCTGTTGCCCATGATTAACGAGGCGATCTATGCCTTATACGAAGGGGTGGGGGATGTAGAGGATATTGACCAGGGGATGAAGCTCGGCACCAACCAGCCCATGGGCCCGCTCGCCCTGGCCGACCTCATCGGACTGGACACCTGCCTAGCGGTCTTGGAACGCCTGCACCACGGCTTGGGCGACGACAAATACCGCCCCTGCCCGCTGCTGCGCAACTATGTCGCCGCGCATTATCTGGGCAAAAAAACGGGCAAAGGCTTCTACGAATACCGCTAGGGGTGCTTACAAGGCAGCCGCGGCCTCTTTGCAGGCGTCAATATACCCCGTCTCGGCTTGGGCGCATGCCTGGGCACGTTGCTGGTTGTCTGGATATAACGACAAGAGGACCTCGCCGGTCGCGGCGTAACACGCTGCTTTTGCAGCCTCGTCAAGCCGACGACAAAACGTCAGTCCACGCTGCGGGTCGGCATGGGTCAGAATAAAATCCTTCACCGCGCCAACAAGACAGGCGGTCGTCTGCTCTGGGCTGCCCTGCTGACACAGCGCCAGGGTCTTCTCGGCGTCACGTAGCGTGAACCCGCTCACATCCCGCCCCAGACTTTCGTGGCAAACAGACACAAACGCGGCCGGCGCGCCGGCGCACACCTGAAAAGCCCGCGCAAAATCGTGCTGCGAAAAAGCCAGGATGGCTGAGGATTGCATTCGGAAACAGGCTCGCTGGTAGGGTTCGTCCACCGCGTTACAGGGATACAAGGGGTCTTCCGGGCGGAGTAAGCTTCGGGGACGGTCGGCGTGGCCCTCATGGCCCTCCTGATGCGTATGATGGGGCTGAAGAAAGGCCACGACATTCTCCATGAAGACGCCGCTATAGCACGACTCGCGCTCCCAGGGCGAGGCTAAGGCATCGCAGCCCTCGAGCGCGGTGGGGAGTTGGTACTCAAAGTATAAGGTGAGACCGTGCCCCAGGCCATGCAGACATTGATACTGCAAAAACGTGGACTGCCACGCATCAATCTCCCTGGTACATACCGCGGCGATGGTGTCGGCCCGGACCTCGGGCAGACTGTGCAGATAGCCTTCCAGCACCCCGTGGTAACAGCCCGACCAGAATGTTTCCCGGCAGCGGGCAAATGCCTCGGCTACGTCTTTATAATAGGCGAATGAGGCCCGGCCGAGATGATGGGTGTAGGGATGGGCGTCACGCAGCACATCGGGGTCTTGCCGGGTCAGCGTATCCAGAGTGGCCAGGGCGTGTTCGGTGCCCTGGGTGCGCAAGATTTTTTCCAGCCCGGCATGATAACACTGCCGCTTCTGGGGCTGGTGTTGATGCTGACCGCACTGCCCCCAGAGTTGCTCGGCCGCATTCTTTTCCTGGGCAAAGCCCGGCGTGCCGAACAGGGCCAGGCTGACCCCACAAACGAGCAGGCGGCATAGGCATGATGGACGCATTTTTCTCTCCCGATTCTTTCTTATAAGGGACAAGCTCTTGTCACACCGGGCAACCACAGGGGGTTGCCCCTCCCTGAGATGCGGGCCAATACTGAACACGCTCAAGTAGAGCGGAGAGCTTTTCAAAATCCTTCGGGGTGTCTCCCCGTGTAACGCCAGCCTACCGCAAATCTTCTGCATCGTCCTCGGGAATAAGACCGCTGACCACAATGAACGCAGCTTGTCCAGAGTGGCCAGGGTGTGTTCGGTGCACTGAGTATGACCGCTGTGCCCATACTTTCTCCAGCCCCTATCTACCTAGATAGATAGGGGCTGTCCTCCAAGTCAAGCAGGTTAGGATTATTATGACCGTAGTAATCGTCCCGTCCGATGTCGATGGCTTGGGGTCGCCAAGGCTGGGACCCAGCGTACATTAAATCTGTGGGGTCGTCTCCCACGTGGCCCTCTAGCACGTGGTTCGGCGCACCTCTGGGGACAGCACCAAGAACATGAAATATCTCATGGAGCATCCCAAGCTCACGATAGCCTATAGTCGCGAGATTTGTGCTGAATACTTCGTCTGGACAGAGCGGAGAATTGAGGTACACAGCAGCAACGACGCCAAGCAGGTCAGGCGGCCACGCACCGCTCCCGCACGAGACCGTGCTTTTGCCGCCATAGTAGACCGCATAGATTTTATCCGGGGCCAAACGCCCGGCCTGTGAGAGTTCGAGTTCAATCTGATCTCTGATAAAAGCCCCCTCCGCATCCATTTGTTTATCTGTCAGCGCAAGCCTGAAGAATGTGATGTCGAGATTTCCTTGGAACGTGTCCAGGCGTAAGCGCTGGGAGACCTGAGAAGAAAGCCAGCGCTGGGTCGCCTCCATTGAGGTGGCAATGGTTCCATCGGTATCGAGACTTTCGTCTACGCCGTCGCTGGGCAGCACGTAGACAACGTGGACCTGGGCACCGCTGATATCGTCTGGCCGGTCGATCATCGACCGTAGGTTCTCTTGTAAGATACCGACCATCTCAAAATGCTGCGTACTCTGATTCCACTCCAGCAGCGTGTCCTCCCTAGGGGCGGGGAAATCCTCGACTATGACCTGCGCCTCTACCCCGGTCAGAGATTCCTCCCCGGTCGTCGTTACTGTGAACGTACTCTCTGCAAACTCTACGCCATTGTCATAGGCTCTAGCGGTGTGCTCTCCATCGCCCAGGTTGCCCCAATTCCAGATGGCTACAAAGCCGACCTCCGCACTGGCGCAGGCACCCGCTTCTAAGACATCAGGCCGCTCACTGGCCGTACAGCAAGGGGATATGTTTCCCGTCGTCGTTGAAGACGATGGTCAGGTCTCCCTCGGCCTCACACTTCCAGCCCGAGATCACTCCGACGCCGGAGAGTTTGGCGCCGTTGCCGGGAATCTCTAACGTGGCCGCGTGGACCAGCGACGGGGCTAGAAGAGCGAGACTGAAACACAAACGCATAAACAAAGACATACCCATTCCTCCTCCTAAGAGTTTTGCCCCCTACAAAGCACACTACCCTTGCCTGTGTCCTCCCCAATTTTGGGTATTTTTTCGGAAAGAGACGAAATTTTTTGGAGGAGGGGGGGAGGGTGAAACGTGCAAGGGACAAGCTCTTGTCACACCGGGCAACTACGGGGGGTTGCCCCTCCCTGAGATGCGGGCCGATACTGAACACGCTCAAGCAGAGCGGAGAGCTTGCGGATCACACTCCAGTCCGCGGGTTGCTGATTCCAGGCTGTACGCACCCCCTCAACGCCTCCCAGGGCGGCTAAGCCGCGTTGCCCGACCTCGTAGACGATTTCTCCCATCCCCCACTCCAGGTGCTGGGCCGCGCGTTTCTTGTCAAGACGAGCGGTCGCGTGGAGATGCTGCCAGTGGGCGTCAAGCGCCTGCTTGAGCGCGTCCAGATTCAGATTGGTTGCCGCGCTGACGGCCAGCACCGGGCTGTCCCAGGCTGCCGACTCAGGGGAGGCCGGCCGGCGGGCCAGGGCGAGCGCTGCCTGGGTATCGGACAATGCTTTTTGCGCCAGCGCCTGATTATCGGCCTTGTTCACCGCCAGAATATCCGGGATCTCCATCACCCCGGCCTTGATAAACTGGAGCAGGTCGCCGGAAAACGGCTGGACGACCAGGACGGTCGTATCGGCCAGGGCAGCAATATCAGTCTCGCTTTGACCCACGCCAACCGTCTCAACCAGGAGTACATCACAACAGTGGCGCAGCAGAAACACCGCGGTAAACGCCTCTCGGCTCAGGCCGCCCAGCCGCTCCCGGGCCGCGTAACTGCGGGCATAGACCTGGGCGGGCAATTGCATCCGGCCCCGGTCGCCCAAGAGCGCGCCGCCCGACGCTTTACTCGATGGATCGACCGCAATAATGGCGACCCGGCGGCCGGCCTGCACCTGCGGCGCGATCAGCCGCGCGACCAGCGAGCTTTTGCCCACGCCGGGCGGACCGGTCAGGCCAACGACATGGGCCGAGGCGGGGAGCGTCGAGAGGGTATCCAGGAGGGTAAGCGCTTGGGCGCGGCGGTCTGGACGCCGGTCTTCGAGAAGATTGAGCGCCCGCGCCAGGGCCGGTCGATTAAAGTCCACCAGCGCGTCAACGGTGCTGTGGGGCGGGTGGGGCATGGCGAGTGGCGAGGAGCGGACCACTAACCACTCACCGCTGACCACTCACCGCGGCTACACGCCGCCTCAGCCACCGCCACCATATCCGACACAATCCGCAGCATTTCAAAATCCTTCGGCGTGTATACCCGCGCAACGCCAGCCTGCCGCAAGTGTTCCGCATCGTCCTCGGGAATGATCCCGCCGACCACAACCGGCACCTCGCTAAGGCCCTCCGCGTGCAGCCCGCTGAGCACCTCGGGGACGAGGCGGAGATGGGAGCCGGACAGGATACTCAGACCGACCAGATGCACGCCTTCATCCCGCACGCTGGTAACGATTTGCTCGGGCGACAGGCGAATGCCCTCATACACCACTTCCATACCCGCGTCGCGACACCAGACCGCAATTTGTTCAGCCCCGTTGGAGTGGCCGTCCAGGCCCGGCTTGCCGATCAGCACCTTGAGCGGCCGGCCCAGCGTGGCCGCACTTTTTCGCACCCGGGCCCGCAGTTCCTCAAGCGCTTGGGCCGTCTCCCCCTCAACCGTTGACGCCGCCGCTCCGCCAATGCCGGTTGGCGCCCGGAATTCTCCAAAAATAGCGCGCAGGGTCTGGGTCCATTCGCCCGTGGTCACGCCGGCCAGCGCACACCGAATAGAGGCCGGCATGATATTCTCGCCACTCAGGACGGCGGCTCGCAGCCCGGAGACCGCCGTCTCTACCTCAGCGTGGTTGCGGGTGGCGCGAAACGCTTGCAGGCGCGCCACTTGGTCCCGCTCGGCTGCTTCGTCCACTTTGAGTATGGCCGACGAATCGCCCGAGTAGAGAGGCGATTGCGCGGTTTCGGTAAAGGTATTGACCCCGACGACGAGGTGCTCCCCGGCGGTGATATTGCGCACCCGTTCCGTATGACTCGCCACGAGCTGTTCTTTGATATAGCCCAGGGCCGCAATCACGCCGCCCATGTCTGTCACGCGCTCGACCTCTGCCCAGGCCGCGTCTTTCAGCGCGCTTGTTTTTCCCTCAACGACGGTGCTCCCTTCAAAAATATCACCGTATTCCAAGAGGTCAGTCTCAAAGGCCAGAATCTGTTGAATGCGGAGGCTCCACTGCTGGTCCCAGGGGCGCGGCAGGCCCAGCGCTTCGTTCCAGGCCGGTAACTGCATGGCGCGGCAGCGCGCATTCTTGCTGAGCGTGACGCCCAAAGCCTCCAGGACAATGCGCGGCACATTGTTCTCGGGCTGGGCTTCGGTCAGACCCAGAGAATTGACCTGGACCCCATACCGAAAGCGGCGGAGTTTTGGCTCCTCAACACCGTAGCGTTCGCGTGTCAACGCATCCCACAGTTGCCCAAAGGCGCGCAGTTTACACACCTCCTCAATAAAGCGGACGCCGGAATTGACAAAAAAGCTGATGCGCCCGACCGCGGCCGCAAACTCGGCCGCGTCGAGCCGTTCGGACGCGCGCACAGTGTCGAGCACCGCAATCGCCGTACACAGCGCGTAGGCGACTTCTTGCACCGGTGTGGCGCCAGCCTCCTGGAGATGGTAGGAGCACACATTGACCGGATTCCATTTGGGGACGTTTTTGACCGTATACGTAATCACGTCGCTCGTCAGGCGCAGGCTCGGCTCGGGCGGAAAGATATACGTGCCGCGCGACAGATATTCTTTGACGATATCGTTCTGCGTCGTACCCTGAAGGGCCTGAGGCTGCACCCCTTGGCGCTCGGCCGCGGCGATATACAGGGCCAGCAGCCAGGCCGCGGTCCCGTTAATCGTCATAGATGTATTCATCTGGTCAAGCGGAATATCGGCAAACAGGGTTTCCATATCGCCGATATGGCAAATCGGGACGCCGACTTTTCCGACCTCGCCCCGGGCCAGCGTGTGGTCGCTGTCGTAGCCGGTCTGTGTTGGCAAGTCGAAAGCAACTGACAGGCCGGTCTGGCCTTTACGCAAATTGAGCCGATAGAGTTCATTACTCGCTTGGGCGGTTGAGTGACCCGAATAGGTCCGCATGACCCACGGCCGATCTTTTTTCATGATCCCACCCGTCGCATCTGTTCCAGAATATCGTAGCCGGTGATGGCCTTGCTCTTGGCGGCCTGTTCGGCCAGATAGGCCGGCTCAACCGACCCGGCCTGAGCGGCCTTGGCCAAGTCCATCAGCGCGATCTTAATGGTCGCCTCGTCGATCATTTCGCCGGTCTCCGGGTCGGGCATCGAGCCACCGCCCTGCTCGTGGTAGAGATCAAGGACGCGGGAAGCATAATTGACCTGTTCGTCGTTCGGCGTATAGCAGGCGTTGGCAATGGCGGCCTGCTGCGGGTGGATGACCCAGGTGCCGTCCATGCCGAGATTGGCCGCGCCAATGTTTTTCTCGCGCAGGCCGGCCTCGATTGCCTGAATTTTTTCTTTGGGATCGCTCTTCCGCCACAACGGCAGATAGACATTATCCACCGCGTGCAAGCCGGCGGCCTTGGCCGCCACCACCACCGCTTGTTTGGAGTACAGAAAATTAATATTCTGGTCTTTGACCACCTCACGAATGCCCAGGGTGGCGGCAAAGTCGGCAATCCCAAAGATCAAGCCGGCCATGCGGTCCGAAGCGGTCGCAATCGCGTAGGCGTTCACAATCGCCTGGGGAATTTCGATCAGAGATTCGATCTGCACCCGCGATTTCCAGCCGGCTTCCTTTTCCAGCGTATCGAGCAGGCTGGACACGTATTTGATATCGTCCGGGCCGTGCGTCTTGGGCAGGATGATGCCGTGAAATTTGTCTGGCGCGCCTTTCACAATGGCTTGCATGTCCCCCAGGAAAAACTCGGAACGGATATTATTCGGGCGCACCGTAATGACTTTCTGACCAAAATCCAGCGTATTGAGCGCTTCGACCACACACTGGCGGCTCTGTGGACCTTTGAACTCGTAGGGGCAGGCGTCTTCAAAATCCATCATCACATGGTCAACCGGCGCTTTGACCGGGTCGGCGGCATTGCGGTGCAGTTTCATGCTGTGGCCGGGATAGGTCATCTCGGTGCGGGGAATAACGAAACGGGTTCCCCCATCAACTACGAACATACGTTCCTCCTCTATACACTGTCTCTTTCCTGTCGGCGGTCTGTCTATCAGATTCGCCCCACTCGCCCAACCTCCCTCGAATGGTTGTCCGCTAAAGAGGAAGCATGGCCTGCCCTCATCCCCAGCCGCGGGACACCTTCCCTCTTTTGTGGTATTTTCTCGGCACTCTTCTACTCTTTCGTTAAGGAGAACGGCATGTCCGACATACTGCACCAAACCAGCCTGATTGTTGAGGCGCTCCAAAAAGTCTGTGATGCGGCACTCCAGCAGGGCCGTCGCCTGACCGACCACGGCAAAGGCATTGATGACCACCAAGTTCATACCGAGCGGCTGGCCTATCTGGCGACCGAAGTCGAAGCCGCCGGCTCCTGCCTGCGCTATGCCCAGGCGGCCAGAGAACAGCGCGCTGACGAGCAGGGCCATACGGCCAGTATGGCCCTGGGCTTTGCCGCCGAAGTCGGCCAGCGCTTAGGCGGACAAGTCAGCACCCATATTGAAGATTTCGGATTCGATGAAGCCTTGCTGGACGACACGCTCGGACAGCCTCAGGTCAAGGCCGCTATCCGGGATGGAGCCCGGGAGAGTCGCTTCCGCGCTATCGGCCAGACCGTTCTGGCGACCAAAGGCGTCAATCACTCGTGGTTAGCGAGTGATATCGCCGCAATGACGCGGGATTCGGTTCGTCAGTTTGCCAAGAGCGAAGTCGCCCCCGTTGCGGAGCGGGTCCACCGGAACGACGAGTTGATTCCGGAATCCGTGATTCAGCATATGTCCGAGCTGGGCTATTTCGGCATGGCGGTGCCCGAAGAGTATGGCGGCGGCGGCATGGGCAATCTGGCCATGATTATCACCACCGAGGAACTCTCGGCTGCCTCGCTGGGCGTGGCCGGGAGTCTGATCACCCGGCCGGAAATTCTGACCAAGGCTCTGCTGCGGGGCGGTACGGAGGAACAAAAGCAGGCGTGGCTGCCCCCGATTGCCAGCGGCGAACTGATGGTCGCCATTTCCGTGACCGAGCCGGACACTGGCTCTGATGTTGCCTCAGTCGCCTGCCGAGCCGAGCCGGCTACGGTCAACGGGCACAGTGGTTTTATCATCGACGGGGCCAAGGCGTGGTGCACGTTTGCCGGACGGGCAGACATTATTGCCCTGCTCGCCCGGACGAACCCGGACGTCCGCTCCGGCGCACGTGGCTTGTCCTTGTTTATTGTTGAAAAAGATGCCTTTCCGGGCCATGCGTTTGAGATGAAACAGGAGACTGGCGGGGTCCTGCAGGGGGAGGCTATCCCGACCCTGGGATACCGGGGGATGCACTCCTATGTGTTGAACTTTGATCGATACTTTGTCCCAGCCGCCAAACTCGTGGGGGGAGAGGCCGGGCTGAATAAGGGCTTTTATTTGCAGATGGCCGGCTTTGCCGCGGGACGGCTCCAAACCGGCGGACGCGCCACCGGGCTGGCTCAGGCCGCGCTGGAGGTCAGTGCGACCTACGCAGGCGAGCGCAAACAGTTTACGCAATCGCTGGGAGACTTTCAGCTCACGCAGTACAAACTGGGCCGTATGGCGGCCTATATTACCGCCGCCCGCCAGATTACCTATGCCGCGGCACCGGCCATGGACAAAGACGAAGCCGCAACGCTGACCGCGGCCATGGCCAAACTGCTCGCCTGCGACGTGGCGGTCTGGGTCACTCAGGAAGGCCAACTGATGCACGGCGGCTGGGGCTATGGCGAAGAGTACGCCATCTCGCGCTATGTTGTGGACGCCCTGGTGCTGCCCATTTTTGAGGGCGTCAAACCCATTCTGGAACTCAAGGTAATCGCCCGCACCTTGCTGGCCTAGCGGAGTTGGCCTAGCCGAATCGCGTGCCCAGCCCTAGAGCTTCTTCGTCAGATAGAAGCGCATATAGTGGGCACTGGTTTCGATTTGTCCGGCAAAGGAACTCAGCACGGTTTCGAGTTCCTGCATCTGAAACGGCCGGCCAAGGTTGGCCTGCATGGTCTCACGCCGGATAATACACTCGGTCTCGGTCTCGACCCGAATATAGGCGTGGTGGTTTTCGACCCGCACCTCTCTGTCCGGGTTGTCTTCGTAGACCGCGTCAATGGCCGCGTCTGCAATGTCCCCAGCCCGGAGCACCGGGCCGACTCTATTGTTGCCTGCCTGTTGGCTCATCATTACACCCCAACGCGCTTTGGCTCCACGCCAGCAATGTCTACGTAGATTTCATCCTGTTCGATTTTGACGGGATAGCGGGTCAGTTCGCAGTCTTGCGGGTTGATCCCTCGGCCCGTCGTGACATCGAATTGCCACACATGGGCGCTGCATGTCAGCGTCGTGTGGCCGTCGAACTCCCCTTCGGCTAAGGAGAATTGTTGATGCGGACACCAGCCCTGAAGGGCGATGACCTCGCCATCAATGGGGTAGACTAAGACGAGGGGCTGCCCGTCAATTTCATACGCGGCCATATCGCCCTCCCATACATCGTCAAGGCTACAGACTCGGGTGAACGCCATGTCCGGGGGACTCAGTACACGTCGAGAGACTGTAAAAATCCATGCACGGCCTGGGTCGCCGTCGCCGTTGCCTGTGGGTTGTCGGGCAAGGTCTGGCAGTAGGCGTCGATAGCCTGTTCGGCCAGCGGGAGCCACTTTTTCACCCAGCCGCGCAGCGCCGCTCCGTTTTCGGGTTGTTCAACCGCAAAGCGGACCAGGGCGGCACTCCAGGTCCTGGAGCGCTGGGCATCACGATATTCGGAATCGGCAACCAGACCGAGCAAACTGTCGCCCTGCCGCCGGCTCGTGGCTGCCAGTTGACGCAGAAGAACCTCATCAAGGGCCGGCTTGGCGACCAGATTGAGCGCCACAAAACTCTCGCCCCAGTCATAGGCGACCAACACTTTTTCCATCAGAACACGAAAGCCTTGCCAGGCAGGGTCACGTTCCCAGGTCGCCCGCTCAGCCGTTCCAAATCCGTCGTTCGGATAGGTCTGTTTCAGCTCGGCGGTCCGATACGCAATATGGGACACACAGCGCAACGCATCCGCGGCCTGATAGGTCGCACAGTTCCGAATCGTACTCGACGGCACAATCTGGACGAGATAATGCGAGGCCATCTGCACGGTGTGGAAGGCATAGTGGGCCGGGGTGTACATCCGCGCCAGGACAGTGACCCAGGCGGCGTCGAGGCCGGCATCGTACTGGAGTTCGTTGTGCTGGTCGAACAGCCCTTCGATATAGGTTTCCTGGCTGTCTTGCAGGATGTTATAGGCGCGGTAGGTCAGCTCATCAGGGTCGCGAAACTCCTCCCAATCCCGGCCGCTGAGTGGAGAGCCGTGGCGGTATTTTTTGAACCATTTGGAGAGCGGGATATTCGGCCCCAGCTCAAATGGGGACTCCGCATTCTTGGCGTCGTACATGAGATTGGTTGAGACAATCTCATGTTCGCTCGGACGCCGCCGGCGACCGGCGAGATGGCTCCAGGTCCGCAGCGGTTTCAGCGGTTCGGATTTGTCGCTCATGGTCTGGGCTCGGGCGAGTACGAAGATTCATGAATACCAACAAGATTCCAAAAATCGCTTTCAGATAGAATCTGGATATCTACTCCCTTATTGATCAATTCCTCAGCTTTACGGTGCTTACTACTCTTCTCATACCCGTTGAGTTTATCTTTGTCCTGCGTGCCAACTATGAGGATAGTAGTTTTCTTGGTAACACCAGGACCCACCGTGCACCCAACCTTCGCTGCGATATCAGCAGCATCTCTTCTAGGAATCTTTAACGATCCGGTAAAGACAACAGTTTCACCATATAGAGCCCCTTCGACGTTTCCTTCTCTCCTTATTGCAGGCGCGGACGCAACATTGGAAGAAGACAATAAGCGTACTGGCCGTTTAAGCCGCTGTAACCACTCATCAATATCCAAACTAGTAGCGTCACAAGCGTGAAGCGTGATCTCTGCGGCGACCCTGGCATCTTCCAGCGCATCATGATGCTTAAACGAAATTCCAAGACTCTGCGCGCACTTTTTTAAGCTCCAACCAAGCTTTCCCCGCGTCCCACATCCACCCGGCCATGCTCGTCGCGCAACGCGATTACTATCAAGCCAAGTGACATGAAGCTGTTCTAGCTCATACCTATCCATGGCACGCTCAAACGCAGTGCGATCAAACGACGTATGACTAACAAGAACTGAGCCTCGTAAACGACGACGCAACTCATCTCGCAGTTCAGGAAGAGTAGGGCTTCCTTGAACAGCAGCCTCATCAATTCCATGAATCTCAGTGTTCCATGGATCGAACCAATCCTCTGGATCTACAAGAGTTTTCCACTGGTCACGGACCTCTCCATCACGAACCTGAACAATACCGATCTGGCAAATGCTAGCACGATCAGCATTTGCAGTTTCCACATCAATGGCGTTAAATGTCAGCACCTTTCTCTTCCTATTAGACTGTTTAACAGACCTTGCTACACACGACCCAATGCGGATTCACAGTTTCTATCTAGTCTTCTGCTGACATGGAATGCCTTAAGCGATCAATGGGAATGACAGCGCAGTCCTCCCACGGCTATTGGACGCGACCCAATCCGCGTTCTTACTCTCCTTCAACAGTTCCACCAGTAAACCTATATGTTTTCAGCGGCTTCATAAAAGAGTTCGAGGCTCGTCATGGGCGTGATAGCAGCTTCCGCAACTGTCATATCGCGTGGAAACGGCTTTTTAGCCCCGACTTTCCGCACCCGCAACGGCGCGTCCGGCTGCTGGTTCTTCTCAAAGCTGATACTCAGCTTGGCTGCCGTCTGACACACTTCATCCATCGTGTGCTCGGTATCGACAATGGAGACGTACAGGACAAACTCCTGATGCAGATTGTGGACAATGGGAATCTGGGCCATACGAATCCTCAGGCGGCTTGGGCCTGCTCTTGGCGGTATTCCTCCAACCAGCTGTGTTGGAGGGCGTCTTCTCCCTGTTCCCCCTCTTTGAGCGAAAAATAGTCAAGCAGCCCGTCCAGGGTCGGCGGCTGAATCAGGCCGGCCACCATCCGGTCGGCAACGTTCAGATGATCTTTATAGCGGTCCGGGTCCTGCTGAAAAATCCAGCGGTCCACTTCCGAGCCAAAATGATACAGGCGACCTTCGTGTTCAAGCGGAAAATCCTGTAAGGGCCGACCGGTCTTGCCCGGAGTCCAGCCGGGCGTACCAGTAATCGGCACTTGGGCCATATTACATAGCTGCACCATGGCCGGCAGGGCGGTCTCGACCGGGCCGTCGTGCAGAAAACGGGCAATGATCGGGTCCCAGAAATGCGCGCCCCAGGTCTCTTCCCAGCCCGGATATTTTTCCTCCAACCAGGCACGTTCGGCCCGGCTGATACCGGGCGGGACATCCCACCAGACCGACTTGTGAAAGGTCCAGATGCCGGCGTGCATCCCGTGATGACGGGTATCGAGGTCGGCCAGCATGGTGTCCCAATACCAGGGGCGTTCCAGGCCGATATCGAGCAGGGTGCGCTCGAACTGGCCAAAGACCCATTCCTGCATGAATTCTTTGAAAGATTTCTCGCGGCGGTCAAGCGGAGTGTAATAGTCCATGGACGGCCCGGTCACCGTGGCGAACAGGGTCCAGGCCCGCCAGATGGCAATATCCACCAGGCGCTGGGCTTCGGCCCGCTTGCCGTTTGCAATCAGGATTTTCACGGCCGGGCCGCCAATCTGGGCGTGCCGGGCTTCGTCGGTTTGAATGCTGGAGGCGAGATTGGAAAAAGACATATCACCGGCCTGAGCGGCATCCGCGGCCAGGCCGAGAAATTGCAGATTGGAAAAGCCGGTCTCAAAGGCAAAGGTCAGCATCAGCGCCACCCCAACCGCGTCGCGGCCGGCCATGATGTCATCGAACAAATGGCGGGCAGCAACGACCGCCCACTCGTTGGCGTGCATCGACTTGGCAGCCCAGTCGAACTGCCGGCTGCGGTGGACGTGCTCGTTCGGAAAGTAGAGTTGAATCTGGCCGTGGCGGTTCTCGTCCAGCGAGCCAAAGGTCGCCATATTGCGCATCCCGCCGGCCTTGCCAAAGCGGGCCATACGCGACTCCGCGCTCGACCCCATGGCCTCAATCGCGGCAAACGCGCCGTAGTGCAGCTTGAGAATACTCACCTAGCCAGGCTCGGCCTGATCTAAGAAATTGGCCCGCTGGAGCGCGGCTTTGACCGAATACACCCCAGCGTCCTTCTCGCGCTGGGTCCGCACATACTCGCGGTAGCTGACTTTATAGGGCTCGTCATAGCTCTCCCACGCCTCAAGCGGCAGGCCCAGCGCCCCCACTCTGCGCTTGCGGGAAAAGCGCGTCTTCCGTGACATACTGCGGCGTCCAATTGGTGTCGCGGGCGATGTCATACCAGTCGGCTCGGTCCAAGAGCGCCATACGGTGTTCCCTCCTCTGCTCAGCGTATCCGTCCTGCCGATGCGGGGGGCATCATAGCCAACCGGGATATATAGAGCAACACGAAGGGGGGTCTCCCTTTGAAATTCTTTTTTTGTATGGACCGCGTGGGCCAAGTTTCGGAGTCCGCGCGTCCCTCGGCCCTTTTAGAAGCGAGAGTCAGGACGCTAAACATCGCACTCCATACCAAAAGGGACTGCTCCGATTTCTCGAAGGTGGTAGTAAAACCAGTCTTTCTGAGTAATAGGCCCAATGATGTCAATGGCGGCGCGTGAGTAGGGGAATGCTGCTTATACAGCCCAGCCCGACCAGTGCGGTCATCATTGCCATCACCATGACCATCTCATAGCCTCCTATTCCCCACGCCAGTGCGGCCAGGGTGGGGGCGAGGGCTGCGGCCAGGATGGATGGGATAGCGAGAAAGCCGGAGATGATCCCGAAATGGGCTCTCCCCAACAGTTCGGCGGTCATCACAGGGCGGAGTATACTGCTTATCCCAATCCCCGCTCCCTGGAGTACCACGAAGAGCGGGAGCAGCAGGGGAACGGCCTGGGAGCAGAACAGGGCGGTTGCCGCACCGCTCATAGCAAGGAAACCGGTGAAAGCGATCCAAAACATCGAAACGTATTTCTCCGCGGCCAGCATAGCCAAGCGACCCGCTACCTGCATGGGTCCGATGGAGGAGGCCGTGAGGACTGCCGCTTCATCTGACAGGCCCCGTTCAGACAACAGCGGCAGGAGATGCGTCAGCAGGCTGAAATGTTCCACATAGGACATGCCGAACGCCACGGCGAGTAGCCAGAAGACCGGTGTCCTGAGCGCACGCGAGGCCGCTCCAGGGTGAGCGCTGCTTGGAGCGTGCTGAGCGGCCCGGTGTTGGTCCGCATACCGGCAGGCGTTCCAGATGAGGGGAACGGCAACCAGGAGATTGACGCCAGCGACCATGACCACGGCCCCTCTCCAGCCGACCCAGCCGACGAGCAGGTGGATACTCGGAAAGGCGAGCGTCCCGGCAAACCCGGCCACTAAGGTGACAAGAGTAATGGCTTTGCGGGCCACGTTGCCCAGAGAATGCGTCAGAACGGAGAAGCACGTGTCGTATAACGAGCCGGCCATGGCCACGCCGATGCCGAACCAGAGACAGTAAAATTGCCACGGGTGTTCAACCCAGGCGAGGCCGACGAGGAAGATGCCTCCCAGAGCGGCACTGCCGCTGAAGACAATCCGTCCGAAACCACGATCTATGAAGCGCCCGGTCACGGGTCCGAGCAGGGCCGCAATAATCAGGGCCAGCGTGAGCGCCCCGGCAAGCTCGGTTTTCGACCAGCCCAGGTCGCGCTCCCACTCAAGCAACAGCGCGGGAAACGAATAGTAGAGCGCCGCCCAGACCAGCGTTTCCGCAACCGCCAGCGGCCATACGATCCGACGGAAGGTCATGCTGTTGACGCTTTATCAGCCGTCGAGACCGGGGAAAAGGCGAGACCGGCACTGCGGGCCGCGCGGTGATGGGACAATCAGGTATAATGGCTGCGCCGTTTGACGGCCAGTTCACGTTCGAGATAGAAGATCTCAGTCTTTTTCCCAACCCCGTCTTGGGTGACGCATTTATGCCCGCGCAGGATGGTCTCGATAATGCCCAGGTCGGGCCGGCCGGGATAGGCGCGCGTGCCGGTTATTTCGGTTGAGGCAAAGACGGTATCACCAACAAAAACCGGGCCGGTGTGTCGACCGGTCACATAACGGACATCTCCAACGGCATTATCACCCACGTCGGGGCAGGACAGGCCCAGGCAGAGATTAAACGGAATCCCACCGTAGACGATCAACTGACCGCCAATATAACGCTCTGGATTCTGGTCTATCATATACTGATTGGAGTGGACCTGAGAGGTGTTGTCCAACAGCGCGGTCCATTCCATATGGGCGGTGGTCACGGTCCGCCCACGGGAATGTTCGAGCGTGTCGCCAGCGTGAAACGCCTCAAAATAGGTATCGTCATTGGTCAGGTGGGCCAGGTTGTCGTAACGCCGAGTCTGGTCATACGCCGGCACCACGAGGGCGCAGGCGACAGGCGGGATAGCGTCCAGTGCCGCCTCTTCGACCTGAGCACTCACATCATCCTTCCAGATTTGGACTTTGCGTTGCAGGGTCAGCACGATTTCCCCATGCTGGTTGCGGCCGGTCGTCTGGACGTGGACCACCCCCCGGTTCTGGTCCCGTGAGGACGGTTTGATGCCGAGGATGGTCGTCTCAACCTCAATCGTATCACCGATATACACCGGGCTGCCGAACCGCATATCGCGGTATTCGAGATTGGCCCGCGCGTTTTCCGAAATATCTTCAACGCTCTGGCTGAAGACGATATTCATCACCAGACCGGGCGGGGCCACCAAGCCGCGAAAACCGGACTGCTCGGCATAGCGCAGGTTTTTCGACAGCGGGTTGGTGGTCATGCCGAATTCCGTGAAGGCGTTCAATAAGCCCTCGGTCACGGTCTTCCCGACCTTGTGCCGAAACAACTGACCGACCGAAAAGTCTTCGAGAAAATTGCCGCGCTTTTTGCGGATACGCACCCGTACTCCTTTGGGCCGGCTTAGCGCAGTGCCGCCAGAAAGTCCTGACGCCCCCTGGCGCTGAGGTGCAAGTACATATTGTGACGTTTTTGCGCGCCCAGGGTATCCCAGGGCTGAGAAGCGTAATTATGGCCCGGATAGAGAACGGTCTCGTCTGCCAGTTGTGAGAGCGTTTGGAGACTGGTGTACAGGTCTTCTGGGCTGCTGCCCGGCAGGTCCACCCGGCCACACGAGTTGATAAAGAGCGTATCACCGGCCACCAGACGGTTCTCAATCAGAAAACATTGTGAGCCAGGCGTGTGTCCGGGGGTATGAATGAACTTGATGGTCAGCGCCCCCACCGTGGTCGTATCCCCGCTCTCAACCGGCACGATGTCGGAAGCGGACACCCCGACCAGACGGCCCAGAAATTCGGATTCGGCCTTGTGGATATACACCTTGGCTTTCACCTGTGCGAGCAGTTCCGCCACACCCTGGATGTGGGTCCCGAATAAATCGCCGCCGAGGTGGTCCTGGTGATAGTGGGTCACCAGCGCTTGGGTAATGCGGAAACCGTCGTGTTCCGCGGCCTGGATAATAGCCGGAATGTCCCAGGCGGCGTCAACCACAGCCGCTTCTCGCGTGGCCGTATCCCCAATCAGGTAGGCGAAATTCTGCATGGGGCCAATTTCGACCTGTTTGAAGTACACAGAAGACTCGGCCATCACGTCTCCTTCCGTGAGCGTTTTGCGGCTGTGCGCTCACGACTGCGCAGACCCCGCTCCCAGAGATATTCCGGCTCGCCCAGCTTGTGGCTGACCCAGCGGGAGAGTACGAACAGCAGGTCGCTGAGCCGGTTCACATACGTGAGCGGCCAGGGACTCAACTCTTCTTCGTGCGAGAGGCGCAGAATGTCTCGTTCAGCCCGGCGACAGACGGTGCGGGCCTGGTGCAGAAAACCGCCCACTTTCCCACCGCCGGGCAGGATAAAAGAGTTGAGCGGTTCCAGGTCTTGCTGGCAGGCATCAATGAGGCGTTCGAGGCCGTTGACCTCCTGCTCGCCGACCCGAAACATGCCGTCGTAGGAAAAATCCGCCGGCGTGGCCAGTTCACTCCCGAGGTCGAATAGTTCGTTCTGGAGCTGGCGAAGAATATCGTCTACGTGTGCGGCCGCCGGCAACTCTGGCTTCAGGTCGTCATTGAAAACCCGGGCCAGGCCCACCACAGCATTGAGTTCGTCTAGCGTCCCATAGGCCTCGATACGGGCCGCATCCTTGGCGACCTTTTTGCCGCCGACGAGGCGGGTCGTACCCGTATCACCCGTCCGAGTATAAACTTTTGTAATACGAACCATGACGTATCAGGATGATCCTGGCAATCCTTTCATCCTGATCGTTCAGGCTTGGATGCGTTTATCCAACGCGGCGTTTTCTTGCCACAGTTGCCGCGGGAGGCGGTCCCCAAACTGTTGGAAGAACTCGCGCTGACTTTCCGCGGCTTTGATCCAGCCCGGGCGGTCTACGCTGAGGAGTTCATCGAGCACCGTCGGCGAGACATCGATTCCTGTTGTATCAATGTCATTGGTATGCGGCAGATAACCAATTTCGGTCTCGCGCGCTCCGACCTCACCGTGCACACGGGCAATGACCCAACGCAACGCGCGCAGGTTTTCGCCAAAACCAGGCCAAAGAAATCGGCCTTCTTGATTGGTCCGAAACCAGTTGACCCGAAAAATTTTTGGTGGGTTGGCGATCTTCTGCCCCATATTGAGCCAGTGGCCAAAATAGTCTCCCATATTGTAGCCGCAGAAGGGCAGCATGGCCATGGGATCGCGCCGGATCTTCCCGACTTTTCCGGTGGCCGCGGCGGTGGTTTCAGAGGCCATGGTCGTGCCGAGCGAGACCCCGTGCTGCCAGTTAAAAGACTGGCAGACGAGGGGAATCAAACCCGCGCGGCGGCCGCCAAACAGGAAGGCTGAAATCGGCACCCCCTGGGGCGATTCCCACTGGGATGACATGACCGGGCACTGGCGGGCGGGCGTGGTAAAGCGAGAGTTGGGGTGGGCGGCTTTGCCCGCAGACTGCGGTGTCCAGGGCTGGCCCTGCCAGTCGATTGCCTCGGCTGGTGGACCGCCGTCCAGGCCCTCCCAATATGGAGTGCCGTCCGGGGTGAGGGCGACATTCGTAAAAATGGAGTTCTTGGTCACAGTCGCCATGACATTGGGATTCGTGTGCGAGTTTGTTCCTGGTGCCACACCAAAAAATCCGGCCTCGGGATTAATCGCCCACAACCGCCCGTCGGGACCGGGGTGCATCCAGGCGATATCATCGCCCACCGTCCAGACTTTATAGCCTTTTTGGCTCTCCGGCGGAATCAGCATGGCCAGATTCGTTTTGCCGCAGGCGCTGGGGAATGCGGCAGCGATATACGTCGTTCGTCCGCTTGGCTCCTCAATACCAATGATCAGCATATGCTCAGCCAACCAGCCCTCTTCACGCGCCATATAGCTCCCCAGACGTAGCGCGAAGCATTTTTTTCCGAGCAGCGCGTTCCCACCGTAGCCCGAACCAATGGACCAGATCGCCCGGTCTTCGGGATAGTGCATGATAAACCGGCGGTCAGGGCTGAGGTCGCCAAGCGAATGGAGACCCTGGACGTAATGCGCTGACGAACCCAGCCGCTCCAGCGCCGCCTTACCCATGCGGGTCATGATGCGCATACTGGCTGCAACGTAGGGGCTATCCGTAATCTCTACGCCAACCTGACTGTAGGGCGACGTGACAGGCCCCATGATATACGGCACGACATACAGGGTGCGGTCTTTCATGGCGCCCCGAAAGAGCCCGCCGACTTTTTCCCTGGCCTGCGTTGGGGCCATCCAGTTATTATTCGGACCGGCGTCTTCTTTTTCCCGCGTACACACAAAGGTCAGGTGCTCGGTGCGGGCCACGTCCTTGGAGTCACTGCGGTGCAGATAACAGTTTGGGTAGTGCTCCTGGTTTAACGCCATCAGCGTCCCATCGTCGAGCATCCCCTCAATCAAGCGTTGGTTTTCTTCTTCCGAGCCGTCACACCAGTGAATCTGCTTTGGGCGCGTGAGCTGGGCCGTCTCTTCGACCCATTGTTCGAGTGAGGTTGGCATAGTCGGGTTGGTCTCCTCTGAATGAGCATAAATCCTAATGCTGAACGCAAAGGATGATAAGCTTTCTTCATATATCGCGTCAGGGAGGGCGTCAAGAATGCCTCTAGGCTTGAGGCACTTCTTCAGGTTTGCACAGTTTGAGGATCATCTCTTTCAGCCGGTCCGGGTCAACCGGCTTTTTGAACAAGACATCCTCTAAGCCTTCCAGACGGCTCCGTTTGATCACATGGTCCTTATCGTAGAAATAGGCCGTCATCAGGACAACCGGCAGTTGCGGGTAGCGCTCCTTTGCCTCCATATAGAGGTCATACCCGTCCAAGTCAGGCATCACGACATCACTCAACACCATGTGGAAGGGGTTGTGATCGAGAAAGTTCCGATCAAGGATATCCAGCGCCTCAAGGCCATTGGTCGCGACCTCAACCCGACAGCCGTCTTCGACCAACAAGTCCCGCAAGGAGTAACACACGCCAAGATCGTCATCGACCACCAAGAGCCGCAGCCCGGCCAGGGCCTGGGTTGCGGGGCGGACCCCAAGGGGATGCGGCGCAACCACCTCATCCCGCCCCAGGTCTGCCATCCGAGAACCGTGCAGATACTCGGTCGTGTCATAGCGCTCGCCGTGGGCCATATCGTCAATCCGCGCCACGATCCCCCGGATCTTCGCCAGCTCACGCTGGATAGATTCCACCCGTTCTTCCTGCACAACGTATTCTTCGTCCGGAAAACTCTGGGCCATATGCTTGGTCAGAATATCCAGATTATTAAAGATGACCTCAAGCGGATTATTGATTCGATGGCCGAGACCGACGGCGAGTTCACCCAGAGTCGCCAGTTGATCTCGCCGGCGGAGTTCCCGCAGGTCTTTCAGAAAGCCAATGGAGCCGGCCTCGTTCCCCGCGTCATTATAAATAATGGACGCAGAAATAGCGGCGGGGATAGGCTCGCCACTTTTTGTCACGAGCGTCGTCTCAAAATTCTTCACTTTTCCCTTCTCGCCGACCTCTTCGCTCCGCATCGCCTCCATGACACGGCGGGCCTCATCAATGTTCGGGTAAACAGAGTCCCAGACCCGCTGGCCGTGAATCTCTTGTGAGGTATAACCGAGCGTCTGATACGCGCCGTCGTTATAAAAAATAATCTGACCCTTATGGTCAAGCGCAATCACGATATCGAGGGAACTCTCCAGCAACCGCTCGAAATATCCCGGCGGTAGACGAATCTCACGCAGGTCGCGGTGAAAACCGATTGAGCCGATTTCTGTCCCGTTTTCGTCGTAAATAATCGAGCCCGAAAAAGAGATGGGGATCTGCTCGCCGCCCTTTGCGACCAGGGTCGTTTCAAAATTTTTCACCTTGCCCTTTTCCCCAATGTCCTCGCCCCGCATCGCTTCCAGCACCCGCCGGGCTTCTGCCAGGTTCGGATAGAGTCGGACCCGTTTTCCTTGGACCTCGTCTCGGGTATAGCCCAGGGTCTTGCTCGCCCCGTCGTTGTAGAAGATGATTTGCCCTCGATGATCGGCGGCAATAACAATGTCGAGAGAACTCTCAAGGAGCCGTTCAAAATAAACAGAGGAAAGTTGGAACATGGAAGACCACTTGCGTATTCACTCTGCGCAAATCGCGCGGCATCATGCAGAGAACGGGGTTCGGGGATATTGTCTGAGTATTATGTTAGGATGCTGGTTTCCTCATCGTCAAGCCCAGCCTCCCGGCCGCTCCCCTCTGGTCCGCGTCAGCATTCTGCTGGGTCTGGTACTGCCCTGTCTGCTGGGAGGCTGCTACTGGCTCAAGTACGAAAAACTCATGCGCACCCATGTCCAACTCATGCGGTCCATGACCGACAAGATGAACCGCCTCTTGGAAGACAACGACGTGCTGACCCCAACCATGATGAATGAGTTTCTGTATCCGCTCGAACGGGCGCGGGACTTTGCTCGGATTGTGGCCCAGCACTACGCTGACCGGCCCTCGCTGGCCGCTTTTAAGCAGTTGCTTGACCGGTATCAACGCCTCGTCACGGAAGTGGACCGGCTCCGCGTTCAGCCCGGCAGCCTCGCGTCTTTCCGCTCCCAGACCCAGGCCGTTCGAGACCAGGCCGCGCAAGTTGAGGCGCGCCTGGATGCCGAATGAGTCAGCCGTTTGCCGGCCGAACCTGTTTGTCGTCCGTCAGACTGTCCAGAAGGTCAGCCACCGTCACCCCGAGGAGCGGATGGACCGACTGGGCGGCCAGCTCAGACAACGGTAAGAGCACGAAGCGGCGGCGGTGCATTTCTGGATGGGGGATCTTCAGGTCCGCGTCATGCACAATCTGCCGACCGAACAGTAAGATATCGAGATCAATGGTGCGTGGTCCCCATTTTTTTGTCCGCTGACGCCCAAGCTGTGACTCGATTTTTTGGAGACCGTTCAAGAGTTGCTGCGGGCTGAACGCGGTCTCCAACTCAACCACCCCATTGAGATACCAGCGCTTCGCCTCCCCAATCGGCTCGGTCTCATACAAGGCAGAACGGCGCACAATGGACGTCCGGGGGAGGTCAGCCACCAGGGCCAGAGCCTGGTGATAATACGCCCGACGGTTGCCGAGATTTGACCCAATCCCAATGAAGACGTGGCTGCCCATTGCCCCTCCCCGGTATTGCCCTCTCCCCGGTTACGTCTCCCACGAGAACGCCTGCGCGGCCTGCCTCACAATCTGCTGCCCAATGGCGAGCGAAGTGGTTGCGCCGGGTGAGGGCGCGTTCAGCACGTGAATGGCGTGCGGTGAACTGGTAATGACAAAATCGTCCACCAAAGCGCCGGCAGCAGAAATCGCCTGGGCGCGCACCCCACTGCCGCCCGGTCGTAAGTCGGCTGCCCGCAGCTCAGGCAGCAAACGCTGGAGGGCGCGCAGAAAGGCCGACTTATTCAGAGAACGGTAGATCTCGCCAAGACCGGTCCGCCAGTATTGACGCGCTAGCGTCCGAAATCCTGAGAAGCGGAGCGTTTCCCAGATGTCTTGAGGAATCAGGTCGGTCCACTGATAGCCTTCTCGGGCCAAGGCCAATACCGCGTTGGGCCCGGCCTCCCTCTCCCCGGTCATGGTCCGGGTGAAATGGACGCCAAGAAACGGAAAGGCCGGGTCTGGAACCGGATAGATGAGATGATTGACCAGGGTCTGCTTGTGCGGGGCCAGGGTATAATACTCGCCTCGGAACGGCACAATCTGTAAGGGCGGCTCAGCCCCGGCCATCCGCGCGATTCGGTCACACTGGAGGCCGCCACAGTTAATGACCACCCGCGTTCGGAGCGTAGCGGTGGCCGTCTCCACAACCAACTGACCGTCAGTGGAGACAATTTTTTGCACCGGCTGGGCACACCGAATCTCACCCCCGGCTTCTTGCACCAGGGCCGCATACCGCTCAGCCACCCGCCCATAGTCAATAATCCCGGTTTGGGGAACATATAGGGCACGCAAACCCGCGGCATGGGGTTCAATTTCCCGCAGCCGCTCGGGGCCGATCATTGCCAACCCCGCCACCCCATTGGCCGTCCCGCGCCGGTGGAGTTCCTCAAGCCGGGGGAATTCGTCCGCTGAGGTTGCCACCACGACTTTCCCACAGCGTTCATACGGGATACCGTGCTGGTCGCAGAATGCGGTCAGCAGCCCGCCGCCGCTCACACAGGTCCGGGCCTTGAGCGAGCCGGGCTTGTAGTAGATACCCGAGTGAATCACCCCGCTGTTATGACCGGTTTGATGGGTCGCCAGGCGGGGCTCCTTTTCGAGCACGCCCAGTCTGATCCGTGGGTAGTGGCGGGTAACGGTCAGGGCGGTGGCTAGTCCAAGTATTCCGCCGCCAATGATGATAAGGTCAAACTGGTCTGCCACTATACCCCCAGGAACGAGATTTTTTCTTTCATCTGCCTATACAAAACCCACCCGCACTGCAAACCACTCCAATGTTTACTCCCACCCGCACCGGGCTGAGCGAAATTCTGTCCTTTGCCTTCCCGATTATTCTGTCGATGACCTCGTACACGGTAATCGGCTTTGTTGATACCTGGATGGTGGCCCAGGTCGGCACGGCTGAGGTCGCCGCGGCCATGCCGGCCGGTATTATCGCCTATACGCTGACCGCCCTGCCGCTGGGCATTGCGCAGTGCGTCAGCACCTTCGCCGCCCAGGCGCTGGGGAAGGAGCGACTTGACGAAGGCGCAATCGTTGCCTGGCAGGGGCTGTATTTGAGTGTGGTGGTCGGCCTGGCACTCTCCGCCTTGTGGCCGGTCGCTCCCTACTTCTTTTCTCCGTTCGGACACGAGCCGGACATTATTGCGCTTGAGATTGTCTACTTCCGAGTCCGGCTGTGGGGGATAGGCTTCTCGGTTGCCATCGGGGCGCTGAGTGGCTTCTTTTACGGTATGCACCGGCCCAAGGTGCCCCTCGCCGCCACGGTGATTGCCAATATCGCCAACGTCTGTTTCGCCTACACCTTGATCTTCGGCAAATTTGGCGCGCCGGCCCTAGGTCTCAAGGGGGCAGCCCTGGCAATGGTGTTCAGCTTTGCCGTCCAGTTCTCGGTGCTCTTTCGGGTCTTCCTCTCCCAGCCCTACGCCGACCAGTTTGCCACCCGGGCGGTCTGGAAGCCGAACTGGGCGGCGGCGCGCCGGTTGCTGCGCATCGGCTTGCCGGCCGGGACGCAGATGGCCATTGATGTCTTAGGCTGGGGGGTCTTAATTATTTTGCTGGTCGGCCAGTTTGGCAAACAGCAGCTGGCCGCCAGCAATATCACCATTCAATACATGACGGTCTCCTTTATGCCGGCGCTGGGGCTGAGCCAAGCGCTGACCGCGCTGGTCGGACGCTATATTGGAGAGGGCAAGCTCGACCTTGCCGTTCAACGCACGTATGAAACCTTCTTTCTGGCCATGCTGTATATGGCGTTGATGGGCGTCAGCTATGTCCTGTTTCGATTCTCTTTCCTGAGTTTTTTCAGTCAGGACCCGACCGTTATCCAGGTCGGCGGCAGCTTGCTGATCTGCGCGGCCCTGCTGCAAGTGTTTGACAGCATGGGCCTGACCTTTGCCGGAGCCCTGCGCGGGGCGGGCGATACCCGCTGGATTGCCGGTCTGACGCTCACGCTTTTGGTATGCGTCTTCACGCCGCTCAGCCTGGGTTCGGTGCTCTTGACCGACCTCGAATCCCTCGGACCGTGGCTGGCCGGCACCATCAACGTCTCGCTGTTTGGCTTTGGTTTATGGTGGCGCTTCTCGCGGGGCCGCTGGCGGGAGATTGATATTTTCGCGCCGCGGCGTAAGAGAAGAGCACCCCCAACTGCCTCCGTACAGGTTGCCGACTGATGACCATCTCATCCGCAGAAGTCTCCTTTCCCGCTCCGCCGGACTACGCTCCGTTTCGGGCCGGACCGTTTCGGCTCTCAATGGGGCTCATGCCGCTTGACCTCAAAGACTGGATCGAACCTGATAGCCAGTGCGCCGTCGAGCTCAAAGAGAAGGAACGCCTCCTCACCGAACGGCACGCCGCGGTCTTTGCCGCTCGGCCCGAAGCCGCCCTGGGGGCGGCTGAAACCTTGGCGCTCCTGGTTGAGCATCTGCCACGCCGGTTTCCAGCCTGGTACAGGCGGAGCGGGGGGTGGCTCGACAATTGTGCCACTGGTCAGCGCTGGGCGATTGACCCCCCGGCCTTGCATCCGCTCGACCTCGCCGGGCGGCTTATCCAGGAAGACTTGTGTCTCATGCAGCGGCAGACGCCCACCCAGGTCTACCATCTGGTTGGGGCGTCATTATGCTTTCCGACCCGCTGGCGCTTGGCGGACAAAATCGGCAAACCGCTCAATGCGATTCATGCGCCGATTCCCGGCTATGCCGAACGGCTCGCCCCGACCATGGACAAGTTTTTTGACCGGCTGAAAGTCGAGAAGCCCGTCTGGCGGCTCAACTGGAGTCTGATGGACGACCCGACCCTTTTTCAGCCGACCGGGCATGGTCGCACAGGGGTCAATACCGACATCACGCCAGAAAATGCCGGGGACACCCTCTGGCTGCGCATGGAACGCCAGACCCTGCGCCGGCTGCCGCGCAGCCGCGATATCCTGTTCACGATCCGCGTCTACGTCAGACCCCTCGCCCATCTTGCCAGCCAGCCGGCGCGCGCCGCTCAGCTTGCCGCCGCCCTGCGCGCCCTGCCGCCCTCTATGCGGCGGTATAAAAGCCTGCCGCCATTTATGGAAGCGGCCTTGACCTGGCTGGACCGCACCACAGAGCAAGGGGCCGATTGAGGTTCAAGAGTGACGCTACGCCCGATTCTGCGCCCCTCCCTGAACCTCCGTATCTCCCTTCGGGGCTTTTTATTCCTCTCCGCTCCCAGTAAAAGAGAGCCATGAAAAATTTAACCCGTGTAGGACACCCGGTGGGCGCACTGCTCAAAACCCACGGCCACACGATTGCGGTTGCCGAGTCTTCGGCCGGCGGTTTGATTTCCGCGGCCCTGCTGAGCGTACCGGGCGCGTCGGCGTATTTTCTAGGTGGCGGGGTGATCTATACCCATGCGGCGCGTCGGTCGCTGCTGGCCCTGCCCGACGAAGCACTGACGGGTATTCGCGCCAGCACCGAGGACTATGCGCTCCGGCTTGCCCGTCAGGTCCGGCAGCGTTTTGCCACAACCTGGGGGCTGAGTGAGACCGGGGCGACCGGCCCGACCGGCAACGCCTATGGCGACGCAGCCGGACATGCCTGTTTTGCAGTTGTCGGGCCGGTTGAGGACACCTTGACCCTGGAGACCGGCAGCCCGGACCGGGAAGCAAATATGTGGACCTTCACCCAGACCGCCCTGCACCTATTAGCCCAGGCCATTCAGAAAAGCGCCGCTTAAGGAGGTTGTCATGTCTCACCCCATTCTGAGAACGCTCAAAACATCGCTCTGCCTGGCCTGTTGTCTTAGCCTCCTGCCCGTGGCGTCGGTCTGGGCGCAAGGCGGGGTGGGCGTGGGCGGCGACCGGCCCTCGGCCAAGACCCGACGCTTCCCGTTCAAAGTTGTCGTGACCGGCTTTCTCAATACGGACCCGGCCCCCGACGCCTTGGCGGTCATCCAGCTTGGCGTGACCGGTCATCGGGGAGACTTCCAACTCGAGGTCACGAATGTGACCGCGCCCAACTCGCCCCGGCTCACCCCACGGCAGATTTTCCTGCACCGGGCCGGCAAGCGCAAAGCCGACCTTGACGTGACCGGCCCCCGGGACATGCTCACAAAAATTGCCCAGGCCCAGCCCGGCACTCCGCTTGAGCTGACCGGCTGGTACGCCCAGCGTGACGGCGAGTTTCGACTCGAAAACGTGCGCATCGTCGGCTTTGAGTAGCAGTCATGGTTGATGCTCAGACGGGCGAGGCAGCAGGTGCCTGTCAGGAAGAGCACTGAGAAACCCGCGTTTTTCCTGGTCAGAATCTTCCAAACCGACACACTCCCGAGCGGACAATAACACCAGGCTATGACTGCTCGGCAGAAACACCATCAGGGGCAACTGAGAAAGGCGTGTGGCTGTGCAGTCGCTCTCCTGACGATTTCCCTGCTGAGTTGGGGGCTGGCCGGTGGCATACGCCGGCCCGGCGTCTTTTTCCTGTGTTTCAGCCCGGTGCGGTTGTCCCGCCGGGTGAACTGCTAGCAGTTGATCTGGACCCCCGGGCGACCGAGTTGGCCCAGCGTCTCCGCCAACATCTGGACGGCCTCCAAACGGCCACCCAACACCAGACGACCGCTCAGCTCACACGCAAACAGAGCCACGCGCTCTCCCAACTGCGCGCTCGCAGTCAGGACAAGAGCGATATCTCGGTCTGGCTCCATCCCACAGTTGGAACGCCACGCCAGATTAAGGGCGAAGTGCTGCAACACGCCCAGTCCGGTTCCGTCTCGGGTCCCGTCGTGGGCAAAGACGCTCACGAGGCAACGGCTTGGTCATTTCTCCAGACGAATCGTGCCCTGCTCCGCCTGGACGACCCGCCGGCCGAACTCACAATGACCCGGCGGCAGACCGACGCCCTGGGCCGCACCCATCTGCGTTTTGACCAGCAGTATAAGGGCCTGCCTGTGTGGCCGGCTGAGCTGATTGTCCATCTTGACCCGAACGGCCATGTCGATTTGCTGAACGGGGTTTTCGTGCCCACCCCCAAAAAGCTCGACACGACGCCCGCCCTCGATAAAGCCACCGCCATCGAATACGCCCGCACTGCGCTGACCGACGGCGACAAAGCCGAGGTCGCTGCATCCGAACTCATCATTTATGCTCCCGGCGACACCCCGCCCCGCCTAGCCTGGAAACTGGAGTTAGGCATCTCTCTGACTTCTCATTGGCTGGTGGTCATTGACGCCCTCAACGGCGACGAGTTGACCGCCTCTAACCAAGTCATGCACCAGAGTTATGGGAAGAAGGTTTCTGAGAGGGGCAAGGACCTGTTCGGCAGATCCCGACCGCTCAACGTATGGGAGCAAGACCGCATACGCTGGATGATTGATACCAGTAAAGATATGTTCACTCAGGAAGCTCAGGGTCCGCACGGCTGGATTCAGCGCGGAGCTATCTGGGTCCGTGATGCGCAGAACCAGGAAATCCTCAACGACGCTCCCGTCGTTCATAGAGACCCTGCGTTACCAGAGGATGACCCTCTGGGGACTTTTCTACCCGATGCGGTCAGTGCCGCCTCCAATCTGTCTGAGGTCTACGACTATTATTGGGAGCGGCACGACCGCAATTCGTTTGACGATGAGGGCGCGTCGATTCATGCGATTGTCCGGTATGGTCAGGACTATAAGAATGCGTTCTGGCTTCCCGGCTCGAACCTCATCGTCTTTGGCGATGGGCGTCCGTATGCCGGAGCGCTGGATATCGTAGGCCACGAGCTGACCCACGGCGTTATCGAGCATTCGGCGAATCTGCGCTATCAAGACCAGCCGGGCGCGCTGAACGAGGCGTTTACCGACATTTTCGGCGAAATGGTCGAAGCCCGGACCGAGGGCGAGCCGGACTGGATTACCGGCCAAGACCTGACCCGCGCAGACTTGGGCCACCTCCCTCCGGGCGACCCAGACCTGGGCCGCCCGATCCGTAATATGCAAGCCCCCAATGCGTTCCTTACTCATTTCGGTCGCCCGTATCCGGCGAAAATGAGCGAGTTTTTTCGTATTCAGGAAAACAATGGTGGTATCCACATCAACAGCACTATTATCAGCCATGCCTTTTATTTACTCGCCGAGAGCCTTGACGACGCCATTGGCCTACACGCTGCTGAGAAGATTTTCTACGATGCGCTGACTCAGTATCTGGTCCAGAACTCGCAGTTTATTGATGCGCGACGGGCTTGTATTGAGGCCGCGGAAAAACGCTTTGGTTCGGAATCAATCCAAGCCCAGAAAACTGCCGAGGCGTTTGATGCCGTCGAGATTTTCGACCCCGGTCCCACCCCGGACCCGCCGGGTATCCCCAGCGTTCGCGGGTCGGATGCGACCCTCTTTGTGTATCGAGATGTCCTGGGCCAGTTCCGGCTAGGCCGGCGGGAAGCCGCTCAGGACGACGAGGGACAAGGGGTCCAGTTGGCTGAGGATATCGTGACCCGCGCCCGTCCCTCTGTCTCCCGCGATGGCGGTTTGGCCATCTTTGTCAATGCCGAAAACGACCTCTGCCTCATGAGAACCAATGGCAATGGGCAACGGTGTCTCGATGCTTCCGCCCGTGTTGCTGCGGCGACCATGGCCCCCAACGGGCAGTTGTTTGGCGTGATCTTGCTGAATGAGCAGGGCAACCCGGACAATACGATCACCATTGTGAATATGGCAACCGGGGAGCAACGCACCTTCCTGCTGACCCCTTATGCCTATACTGGTCCCGTACCAGACACCCTCCCCTACGCCAGTACGGTCAATTTCACGGCTGACGGGCAGTGGCTCATCTACGACGCCCTCAGTGTGGTGACTGTCAGCGGCGATGAGGCTCGCCTGATACCACGCGGACAGTGGAGCCTGTACGCCTTGCACCTACCAACCGGCAGAGGCTTTCCCCTGATTCCACCCACACGCGGCGTTCATGCTGCCTTTCCAGCCCTGGGTCAGACCAGCGATCATTTTCTGACCTTTGATGTCTTTGACGAGACTCGGAATCAATCCACGGTCTATACCGCTAATCTGAGGACCGGAGAGATGGAGCATATTGCGACCGTAGAGGGCGGCTTTGGCACCCCTGTGTATACGGGTGACGATACGGCGCTGGTGTACTCCCAGTACGACCCCAGGGTTTCAATCGGGTCTTCCCTGGTCAGGCAACCGCTGGACCCCGACCGCCGGCTGACAAAAGAAGGGCAATCATCACTGTGGCTGGAGAATGCCGAGTTTGGCGTCATCTACCGCCGCCGTCCATCCCGCCCGGGCCTTACGGGCGTCCTGGAGAATCCTGCCCAAGGTTCGTTTCAGAGCGGTATTGGGCTGTTCTCCGGCTGGGTGTGTGACGCTACGCCGGGCGGGCCTGAGACACCCGAGGTGGCTGAGCGATATTTTTATGATGCGCTGGAGGGCCGCGAGTCCTCCGTAGACAACCGGGGAAACTGGTGGGCGCGAACCGGCACGACGAATGGAACCGCCATCACAGGCCGAACGACCGTCCAGGAAGTGGTTGACCACGTCCGACGTTTCACGATTTCGTATGTGGACGACGACGGGCACGACCGAACAGAGTTTTACGAGACGCTTCTGGGTGCGAGCGGTATATTCACTATCGACATCGGTCAGGTACGGCTAAGCTGGCCCATTACCGGTTTGTTCAAAAGCACCCTGCCGCCACCACCGCGCAGCCCGGCAGGAACAGTCATCCCGCCAAGAATCACCCTCGATGTCGAGCCAGGCGCGACCGTGAGCAATCAGGACGGCTCGCCCTGGGAACCCGGACCCCTGACCCAGACCCTGGACGAACTGGGACGAGATATGTATGTCGTCAACATTGTGGAGCCTTACGTTCCAGGCGCTTCCACGGTATCGACGGTGGAGATTGAAATTGACGGCACGACCCGCCTTCAGGCCGCCTATGGCACCATTCGGCGTGACACCGCTGGCGTTTGCGCCGATAGCCAGAGCGGATTCGGCCTGTTGTTCAACTGGAATCTGCTGGGTGACGGCCCGCATACGGTGCGCGCCTTTGCCGATGGGATAGAGTTCGGGAGCGCCAGGTTTACCGTGACAACACTCGGAACCGAGTTCCTGACCGGAGTCAGTCAAAGTCATCCTTTGAACGACTTTCCACACCTCGGCGATTCGGATGTTCATCTCGTCTGGCAACAGGCGTCGCAGAACTTTATGATTACGCGGCCCCCACATACTCCCACGGCGGGCGGTTCCGCTCCCTCCCGCACCCGAGCGTTCAGGGGGCCGGGGGTGTTGGAAATTCCATCCCCCGGCTCGTTCCAGAGCGGGATTGGGCTCTTCTCTGGCTGGGTGTGTGACGCCTCGCAGATTGAAATTGAAATCAACAGGACGCGCTTGCAGGCTGGGTATGGCACCATTCGTGAGGATACGGCGGGCGTCTGTGGCGATACGAACAACGGCTTTGGCCTGTTGTTTAACTGGAATCTGCTGGGCGACGGCCCGCATACGGTGCGCGCCTTTGCCGACGGGTTGGAGTTTGACAGCACGACGTTTACCGTGACCACGCTCGGAACCGAGTTCTTGACTGGAATCCGTAGGGTTGTGACGGTCCCAAACTTTCCAGAACGGGGCGAATCCATGACGCTACGCTGGCAGGAGTCCATGCAGAACTTTGTGATTACCGGGGTGGAGTAGGGCTCAGTGCTGACGGGTCCCGGCTAAAATGGCTGCCACCCGTTCCTCCGTCCGGTCGGAGGATTCTTTGACTTTCAGTAAAATCTGCCCTATTTCCCGCAACATAGCCTGTGACTCACGCAACATGGCCTGCGACTCCTGATGCTGACGGGCCGAGTCCTGCTTGGCCAAGACCACGAGTTGCGCCAGATATTTGGTCTGCTTGGCTAAGGCTTTGTCGTTGTCTTCCAGCGTATTCAGCTTGTGTAATAGCTTGTCCATTTTTTGTGGACATTGGTCTGGTTGACGGCCATAGCAGTACTCCGTTTCGCGGCCAGCGTCCGTGGAACCGGCCTAGAGATCAATCGGCAACTCCAGGTATTCGTGGTAGATGAAGTCGCGGTGTTCAAACAGGATGGGCTTGGCCGCGGCTTGTACCACCGGGTCGGTATTGACGTACATGGTCCGCAGGGTGGCCGGCATGGGGCACAGGTCGTGCGGCAGCGGTTGGATGAGGGCGGCAAACGTGGCCCAGTAAATGTCGAGAGCGGACAACTGCGTGCCGATAAAAAACCGGCTGCCGTTGGCCTGCTGCTGTTCCAGGCGAGCGGCGAGCGTCGTCACGATAGTCGCCACCCGGGCCGGCGCGGCCTGGGCTTCTGCTTCATGATAGCCGTATTTCTTGCCCATATGCGTGGCAAAGGCCCGCGCCGATTCGTCCGCGTCCGGGTTGGTCAGAGCTGCGTGGAGCAGCATCAGACGTTTGGACCAGCCATAGCCGTGCTCGCCGCACAGCTCGTTGCAATAGCCGAACATCAGCATCCGGTCCTCAATCGTGTCCGGTATCAGCGCCGGCGTCGGCGCCAGGCGTTCGGCTAAAAAGAGCTGTTCTATCCAGGTTGAGCGTGGCGGCTCATCGTTCCAGACCGCAACCGGCGCCGTGGCCTGCGCGGTCCATTCCGTCAGTTCCGTATTGGCACCGCCGAGTTCCTGACGGACGCGCACATAGGGAATGTTTTTGACGTACAATATCCCCTTGGCGGCCTCACTCCACGGACCCGGCACGCCGAGCGTCAGTACGAGCCGCAAGCCGGACATTTTCTCGCCTCTGCAACCTCAACAAATTCACCCATGAGCGTTCCTCCTTTTGCCGGTGTGATGAATACCAACGACTCGATGAGCCTGGCTCAATTACCCTATAGAGCAGCAGCTTGAGGGGATGCAAGCACAGCACAAAGCGCGCTCCCCACAGAGAGCGGAACAAAAAAAGCAGGGCGCTGTATCACCCTGCTCAAGGAAAGAGCAGCAAAGAAAAAAGGAACGAGGGGCGGGTTTGAGGCCCCGGCCCACTGTCCACCTTTACGCGACGGCCCGCTCCCGTTGCGGGGTGTGTGGAGCGGCGATGCCCATAGTGCCGAACTTTTCAATCGCCCGCTCGCTCAGCAGGCCGACTTTCTCCATATTGCTCCACAGAGCGGCGTGAAAATCCTTCTTAAAGAAGGTCCGAAACGCAACATATTCATTCTTTTTGGCCACTTCGTGTCGCATGGTGCGGATGTCTTCTATCTCGGCCCTGGTAAAGCCCACGGCTTCGTAGGCTTCGCGCGGAAACTGTCCCTGCAAGAGCCCGGCGGTTGCTGTGCAGGCAAACGCTTCGACCTGTTCGAGCTCGTGCTCGGACAATTCCTGTATCTGGTCGGGCAGACTCAGCATCCCAAAGCCCATATGACGCGATTCGTCAGACAAGATACGGCGACAGATTTGGCTGATTAACGGGTCCGGGCTGTGGTCGGCCAGCATCCGAAACAGCGAGACGGCCAGGGTTTCTGCCACGAGTTGGGTTCCCACGGTCTTCAGATACCACTGCGGCATGGCCAGGATGTGATCGAACAGACTCTTGAGATTAGCGGTCAGCGGGTACGTCACCCCAACTTTGTCGTACAGATAGCGGGCCAGCACTTCTGAGTGGCGCGCCTCATCAGCAACCTGGGTCGCCATGAAAAACTTCGAGTCAATGCCCGGCACCACATTGGCAATCTGGCCGCAGACCATAAGGGCGAATTGCTCGCCGTACATGAGCTGGCTGATGCGCCAGGCGGAGAAGTGTCGGTTCAGCTCAAGTCGGTGCTTGGCGTCCAGCTTGTCCCAGTAGGGGGTCCCGTAAATATCAATTAGTCCATCGGGCAAAATGCCACAGTCCGGGTCGCCCCCAGCGTCCCAGTCAATATCCGTCGAAGCATTCCACTGGTCGCGTTTCGCCTTCTCGTACAGGCGGCGCATATCCTGGTCCTGAACATCAAGCAGTTGGGTAAAAATGGCATCCGAGGTGGCCTGTACCGTATGGGTCTGTGACATCAGATTCTCCTGTCCGGATGGACTTCATCGTTCAGCATGGGAACATTGGCGTCCGTCTTTAGCCTACCATCCCCATCCGTGTCAACATGCCTGAGCGGGTGTGAGCCCTGGGCGCAAGTGTGACCGTGGAGTGGCAGGAAGCGCAACAGAACTTTATCCTGACGGACGGGACGGGGGGCGGCCCCCTCACCCCAACCCTCTCCCTCCAGGGGAGAGGGGGGAAGGTCTTGGGAGCGCGGCAGGCGTCTAACTACTAACTACTAACCACTTCCCGCGCGGACGCCGGCAACCCCCTGTGTCCCCCTTGACAGGGGGAACCCCACACCCCCACAGGACGCGGGTTACTAAAAACTGCTTACTAAAAACTGGCACAGGGAACCCCACACCCCCACAGGGCGCGGCCTGGGAGCGCGGGCATCTTGCCCGCCTCTTGTCTCTCTCGCCAAGGCGGAGGGGGTCTTCTACCCTGATTCGTCGTATCGCCACGGTTGGGCTGTGGGGATAGTCAGGGCGGACGGATTACTCTATGATCCTGGCATCTCAGGGCCCTGCTTCCAGACTGATATGATCACCATTCGTTATACCGATTGGGACGGTAGCCAGCGTGTCCGGCTGTCTGCCGATAAAATTTTCGAAGAGCTGGCCGAACATCTGTCCTCGACGGACGATATGCAAAAAGCGCTGGAACAGCTGATGCGCCAGGGCCTTGGAGAGGAAGACGAGAAGCTCAAGGGCCTGGACGACCTTGTGCGCGACCTGCGCGAAGAGATGCGCAAGCGCTACCGTGAGTCCAATATGCGCTCCTCGCTCGACGAGATGCAGGACCGGCTGGACTCTATTCTGAATCAGGAGCAGCGCACCCTGGAACAGCGGCGGCCTGAGCAGCCCGCACTCGAACAGAAGGAGCAGTTTCTCCAGCAGTTGCCGCAACGCCTGGGCGAGAAAATGGAGAAGCTGGCGCACTATGAGTTCGAGGATGAGGCCGCTGGGGCCGCGTTTGACGAACTCATGCAGGAGCTTGACAATATCCGCTCGCTGGAAAACTTTCAGCGCCGTTTCAACGACCTGTTCAATGGGCCGCGTCCGCTCAGCTACCAAGAAGCGCTGGAACTGATGGAGGAAATGGAGCAGCTCCAGGAGATGGAGCAAAACCTGTTGTCCGGGCAGCCGGAGAAAATAGACCCGGAACAGCTCCAGGACTTGATTGGCCAGGCCGCCAGCCAGGACTTCCAGAATCTCCAGCACATGCAGTCCCTCTTGGAAGAAGCCGGGTTTTTGATTTCCCGTGAGGGCCGGGTGCAGTTGTCACCCAAGGGCGTGCGGCGGATTGGCCAGCTCGCCCTGCAAGACATCTATACCAATCTGCTACGCGACCGGAACGGCTCGCACGCCACAGACCATCGTGGGGTGGCCGAGATCAAAATAGACGAAACCCGGCCCTATCAGTACGGCGACCCACTGCATCTCGACCTGGTTGGGACCCTCAAAAAATCCATACAGCGCGCCCCGGGTGTTCCCGTGTCCATCCAACCGGGGGATTTTACCATTTTCGATACCGACCATACGACCACGACCTCAACCGTCCTGCTGCTCGACATGAGTTGGTCCATGAGCTGGGAGGGCCGTTTCGGAGCGGCGAAAAAAGTCGCCCTGGCCCTGGAGAGCTTAATCCGTACCCGCTATCCGCGTGACTATTTCTCGATTGTCGGGTTCTTTACCCGGGCCGTAGAACTCAAGATCAAAGACCTGCCCGAGGCGAGTTGGAATATGGGCGACCCATTCACCAACCTCCAGGACGGCCTGCGGCTTGCCGGCGACCTGCTCCGTCGCCACCCCGGCCATAATCAGCACATCATCGTGGTGACGGACGGCCAACCCACCGCCTATTTCTCGAAGGGGCGGCTGTATTGCGAATGGCCCCTGTCGTTTGGGGGTATCAGTATGCGGGCGGCCCAAGAAACCCTGCGCGAGGTCGAGAAAGTCACCAAGCGGGGTGTCACGATTAATACCTTCATGCTCGACGACAGCCCGAGCCTGCGGACCTTTGTGGACAAAATGACCAAGATGAACCGGGGGCGCGCCTTTTACACCCGCCCGGACAATCTGGGGGAATATCTCCTGGTTGACTACGTGGCCAATCAGAAAAAGAAAATTTAAACGGCGCGTGGGGGCTCAGTCGGTTTCGTCGGCTTCAACCTGGGCGAGGGCGCGCTGTTCCTCTTGCTGCATATCGGCAAAAACAGCCGCCTCAATCTCCCGATAGCGCCGCAGGGCCGCGTCTACCTTGTCCTGGCCTTCTTTGGCTTCGAGTTCAGCGATCTTTTCCGTAATCCAGCCCAGGTGGGCCTGTTCATCGGCCTGCATCTCATCCAGAATCTTGAGCGTCTCTGGCGCGACATCGGACCGAGCGGCGTGTTCCGCATAGCGCTTGTGGGCGCGCTCAGCCACCACGCAGGTGAGGGCCAGCAGGTCAAGAAACTTCGCTGGCAGGCCAGCCTTGCGCCGGAGTTGACGGTGGTAGCCATTATCAATCCGCATGGGCTTGCCACCCAGCGCCAGAATACGCTCGGTCCACAGCCAGGCGTGGTTGGTCGCATCCGCTAAATGGCGGGCCAGCTTTTCTTGAATATGCTGGTTCTCCGCCAGATTGATCAGCCGCAGAATCAAGTCGGCCCCGCGCAATTCGGCGTCCCGATAATAATTGAACAACAGGATTTTATAGGCGTTTTTTTCCATGCTGGTCCTTGTGGCGCGCAGGGCCTCAGCTATCAGCGGGCGGCCGTTCAGGCAAGCAGTCTCGAGAGTTGGTCAAGGCAGGCTGGCAGGGCCGAGAGCTGGGGAATCTCAAAATCGGGGTGGGCCAACTGCTCAAGGCCGTCCGCCGTATAGGCGTGCGGGACCTCGTGCCTGGATTGTCCCTTGCGATTGAGCCAGACGCTATGCAGACCGCTGTGGCGGGCACCGACGATATCGTGCCGTAGCGAGTCGCCGATATACACGGCTTCTTCGGGGCGGCAATTGGCCGCACTGAGAGCGGCAGAGAAGATAAAAGGGGCGGGTTTGCCCTGGGCAAATTCGCCTCCAACAAAGATATCGCGGAAATACGCCTGGAGACCGGCGGCTCGCACTTTGGCCCGCTGCATACTGGGCGCGCCGTTGGTGAGGAGACTCACATGAAAGCGCGGGGTCAGGTCGGCGAGGACGGGGACCACATCGGGATACGGCTGACAGTTGCGTAAACGGTTTTGCCAGTAGGTCGTGGCCGCGGCCTGGGCGACTGCGGCGTCGGCGGAGCCAAACCGTTCCAGGGTGTGCTGCCACAGGGAGGCGAGCATGGCCTCCGCTGACTCCAAGGGGCGGAGATAGCGGTCATACTCTCCCCAGGCGCGGTCGGATATCTCACGATATGTTGAGGCAAGCGCCGTCGCACTGAGGGCTGGCCAGTGTTCGCGTATCACCCTGAACGCTGCCTGGAGAGCCTGATCAATCGTTGCCCCATCGTCAGCCAGGGTTCCATCAAAATCAAAAAAGACCGCTTTCAGCATAACAACCGCAGCCCTATAGTAGAGAGTGGGTCACGCCAGACTGACAGTTAGGAACACTGGCTGGTGCCCTCATCCGTTCGGTTCCATCTTGCGCCTCCTGGGCGAAACGCGCAACGGCACCGCGCTACGGACACCCGACCGCGTGTCATTCTTCCTCTCTTGACAGGCTCTGGAATGCCAGGACAATGGGCGCGCAATCAACGCAGGCCGTCTCTCATGCGGCATTGTTTTGAGGGCGATTGCCGTTTGCTGTCAGCACTGGTGTAATGCTGTCATGCCAGTACAGATTACGATACGAGGTGTCCCCGAGACCGTGCGCGACCTCCTCGCGGCACGCGCCGCCCGGCAGCATCAGTCCATGCAGGAATTCCTGCATGGAGAGCTGGAGCGCATCGCGTCCCGGCCGGCTGTTGACGAATGGCGGCAAGGGGTACGCGCCAGCGATCCTCGGTGCGCTATCATCGCGCCGGCCCGCCCGGAGTGAGGAGCAGGAAAAAATACATCCGCAGGGAGGATACCATTTTGCACAACGGCCCGCCGCGGCGTGATGACATGCGGAACGTCGCCATTATTGCCCACGTCGATCATGGCAAAACGACCCTGATAGACGCCCTGCTCAAACAGAGCGGCACCTTTCGGGACAACGAACAGGTCGCAGAGCGGGTGATGGACTCGTTTGCGCTGGAGCGGGAACGCGGCATCACCATCCTGGCCAAGAACGCGGCCCTCTCGTATCGCGGCGTGAAAATCAATTTTGTCGATACGCCGGGCCATGCGGATTTTGGCGGCGAGGTCGAACGCTCGCTGGCGATGGTCGATGGGGTGATGCTCCTGGTGGACGCCTCGGAAGGTCCGCTGCCCCAGACGCGCTTTGTTCTCAAGAAAGCCCTGGAGGCCGGGCTGCCCTCCATTGTCTGCGTGAACAAAATTGACCGCCAGGACGCGCGGGTCTCCAGCGTGCTGGACGCCATCTATGACCTCTTTATTGATCTCGATGCCTCAGACGAGCAGCTCTCCTTTCCCGTGGTCTATACCAACGCGCGGGCCGGGATTGCCAAGCGTGACCTGGACGCACAGGGGCAGAACCTTCAGCCGTTGTTTGACCTGATTGTCTCGGCCCTGCCCGGACCGGCCTATGCGCTGGACGGCCCGGTGCAGTTCCAGGTGAATAATTTGGACTATAATGAGTATGTCGGTCGGATGGCCATCGGGCGCATTATCCAGGGCGAGTTGCACAGCATGACCGGCTATACGCTGTGCCGCGCCGATGGCTCGCGGGGGCCGTGTCAGGTCACCCACCTGTATAGCTGGCAGGGGCTCGCCCAGCACGAGGTCGGGTCGGCGCAGGCTGGCGATATTGTCGCGGTGGCCGGGATTGAAGAGATTCAGATTGGAGAAACGATCTCTGATAGTGACAATCCGGTCGCCCTGCCCACGATTCAGATTGATGATCCAACCCTGGCCATGATCTTTGGGGTCAATACAAGTCCCTGGGCGGGCCGGGAAGGGCAGTATGTGACCTCGCGCCGTATCCGCGAACGGCTCTTCGCCGAGGTGCATAAAAACGTGAGTCTGCGCGTGGAAGAGACCGACTCGCCGGATGCCTTTCGGGTAATGGGACGGGGGGAGCTCCAGCTTTCGGTGGTGATTGAAACCATGCGCCGGGAAGGCTACGAACTCCAGGTTTCCAAGCCGACAGTCATTGGGAAAGAAATCGAAGACCAACTCCAGGAACCGATGGAACTGGTCTCCATCGATGTCCAGGAAAATTATGTCGGCCAGGTCTCTCAGCTTATGGCCCAGCGGAAAGGGCTGCTGACCACTATGGCCCCCCCGGAATCGGGCCGGGTCAGTCTGGAGTTCTCCGTGCCCTCGCGCGGTTTGATCGGCTTTCGGTCGCGCTTTCTGACCGAGACGCGCGGGACGGGCATTATCCATACGCTTTTCAACGGCTATGCGCCCTGGCACGGTCCGATTCAGAATCGCACGAATGGGGCCCTGGTGGCAGACCGTGAAGGACCGGCCACGCCCTATTCGCTTTTTCATTTACAGGAGCGCGGAGTTTTCTTTATCCCGGCCGGCACCCGGGTGTATGCCGGCATGGTGGTCGGAGAGCATAGCCGCGACAAGGACCTTGATGTCAACGTGTGTCGGGAAAAGAAGCTGACGAATGTGCGCGCCGCCGGCCGTGATGAGGCGGTGCGCCTCATTCCGCATAAAGACCTGGATTTGGAAGACGCCCTGGAATGGATTGCCGCGGATGAACTGGTTGAAGTCACCCCGCTGTCCATCCGCTTACGCAAGAAAGTCCTGGCCCAGAACCTGCGCCCCAAACGTCGCGACGACGGGCTGCTCGGGGCGACCATCAATCCACCGTTCGGATAAGGCGATGTCTCTCAGCCGTGCTCTGACCGCCCTGCTCTCCCCAGAGCAGGTTTCCACCCGGCCTGCCGACCTGGAGCTGGCCTCACACGACGAGTCGGCCTGTCCGCCGACCTTGCCTGACGTGGTTGTCTGGCCCCAGACGACGGCGGATGTCCGTCGGGTCGTGGGCTATGCCCATGAACGGACGCTGGCGCTGACGGCCCGGGGAGCAGGGTCGAGCCTGGAAGGCAACCCGATTCCGGTCCGGGGTGGGATCGTGATCGACCTGTCGCGGATGGACCGTATTATCAAGCTGCACGCCGCCGACCTGCAGGTCACGGTTCAGCCCGGCATTGTCTATAACGCCCTGAATGAACAGATCAAATCCTCGGGCTTGTTTTTCCCGCCCTCACCTGGCGGCAGTTCCGATGTGGCAACGATAGGCGGCATGGTGGCCAATAACGCCAGCGGTATCTATTCGGTCAAATACGGTGGGACGCGCGCGCATGTCAAAGCCGCCACCGTGGTGACCGGCAGCGGCGCAGTCCTGGAACTCGGGACGCGCAGCCGCAAAACGTCGTCGGGCTATCATCTGCTGGGCCTGCTCGTCGGTTCTGAAGGGACCTTAGGCATTGCGACCGAACTGACGCTCTCCCTGGTCGGTCTCCCGCAGGGGCGGAAACAGGCCGCGTTTGCCTTTCCGTCCGAAAAGGCGGCGGTCACGGCAATCGCGACCATGATGCGCTATGGGGTTGATCTGGCCGCGGTCGAGTTTCTTGACCACCGTTCTATCGCCGCCCTCAACCGCTTTCAGGATTTTGGCCTCACCGAGCGGCCTTCATTATTTCTTGAAGTCCACGGTTCCGAGAGGACGGTTGCAGACGTGTTTGAGACCACCCGGAGCCTGTGCGAAGAGCAGCAGGGCGAGCGGCTGCGCCTGCCCGGCGGACGGAATCCGTGGGAGATACGCCATTTTACCACCCGGGCGATTCAGGCCCTCAACCCACGCGCCAAAACGATTCGCACGGATATGGGCTTTCCCATCTCGCGTCTGCCCGAGGTGATTGACCACAGCTATGCCATTGCCGAGCGGCACGGCGTTGTCTTACACACCTTTGGTCACGCCGGACTCGGCATTCTGCACGCGCTCTTGCGTGAAGACCCGACGGACGAAGCGCGCTGGGCCAGCGCCAACCGGGCCAAGGATGAGATGGTGGCCGGTGTCCTGTCTCTGGGCGGAACCGTCTCAGGCGAACACGGCATTGGGCTTGGCAGCCAGAAATATGTGGCCCAAGAACACGGGGCCGCGGTCGAGTTGATGAAGAGCATCAAGCAGGTCTTTGATCCCAAGGGCATTCTGAACCCAGGGAAAATCTGGCTCTGACAACAGTAGGGGCAACCCCCTGTGGTTGCCCGCCCGCCGCGCCGCCTCACTCCTGCGCCAGCCGGTCACCGGCTCGCCGCAGGTCGGCAAAACGCACCCCGGCAAGAGGCAGGGCGATTAACCCCTGGCCAATGAGGGTCAAAAACTGCACCGCGTTGAGGACCAAGCCGTAGGCCAGACCGTCCGCGTCGCTGACCCCATAGATACCAAGTGCGAGCTGACACGCATACTGATACGGTCCGATCATACCCGGCAGATTCGGCAGGGCGGTGCCAAAGCTGATAAAAATGAAAATGACCAGGGCCGCGCTAAACGGGGCGGACAGATCAAAGGCGCGGATCATGATATAGCTCGACACAATAGGCAGAAACCAGACGAGCAGCGAGACGGCAAAGACGGCCAGGAGCAGGCCGGGATTGGGCAGAATCCGCATCCCGTCAGTGATGGCGGCCAGAATGCTCTTGACCCGGTCGCCAAAGCGCTCCGGGAACAGGCGGAGGACCCAGCGATCGACAAATGCCTCACCTTTCCACCAGAACAGCAGAACCACGGAGACGAAGACGCCGGCAATCCCGGCCGGGACCAGCGCGCCGCGCCGCACCCATACGGGCAGGCTTTCAATCAGCAGCAGGCCGGCCAGCAAATAGAAGACAATACAAATCGAGTCCATCATCTTCTCGACCACCAGATTACCGATGACGTTTGAAATGGACACCTTGGAACGGCGGGATAGGAGCCAGGGACGCACGACCTCACCCAGGCGCACCGGAAGCAGATTGATGGCCATATAGGCGACCGAGGTCACGACCCACAGCCGGCCGACCGGCACATAGGCGAGGGGGCGGAGTTCGAGATGCCAGCGCCAGGCGCGTATGACCATGATGAGCAGGCTGACGCCGACGGCCACGCACAGCCAGCCAACCTGCACCCGGCCGAGGGCGACCCGCAGTTCATCCAGTGCAACGTTGCGAAACGCCAGATACAGGAAGCCACCACTCACCACCAGGCTGAGGGCGAAATTCAATACACGACGGCCAGAGGAAGAGTATGCTGCCATATCCGCTCCTTTGCTGCGCTCTTCATTCCCAAGGCCGATAATATAGGCGAATGCCTAGATTGTGTATAAGATGACCCGGAGAGGCGCCGCTCTACCCTCTTCCCCGGCAGGAGAGGGCCGGAGGCTGTCCCGTACTTAAGGCGGGGGGGTGAGGGGCCCCTTCATCTGAAAGGAACCAGACCAATGAGCCGAGACCAAAACCTTGCTGTTGCCCAGTCCGTCCGCTTGAAGCCGATTGAAGAAATCGCCGCCCAGCTCGCATTACCGGCAGAACATCTTGAGCCCTACGGCCGGGTGAAGGCGAAAATTGCACTCGAAGCACTTTCTGCCGCGCCGGCCCAGACCCAGGGCAAGCTGATTCTTGTTTCTGCCATTAACCCCACCCCGGCGGGCGAGGGCAAGACGACCACGACGATAGGTCTGGGCCAAGCCCTGACCCGTCTGGGCAAGAAAGCAACCGTGGCAGTGCGCGAACCCTCAATGGGGCCGGTCTTTGGGGTGAAAGGCGGGGGCTGTGGCGGGGGCCGCGCTCAAGTGCTGCCCATGGAAGATATCAACCTGCACTTCACCGGCGATATTCACGCCGTGAGCGCGGCCCACAATCTGCTGTCGGCCATGCTGGATGCCGCCCTTTTTCATCGCACCGTGGATGTCGATGTGCGTCAGATGCGCTGGCGGCGCGTCATGGACATGAATGACCGCGCGTTGCGTCAAATCGTGCTGGGCCTGGGGGGCGTCTTATGGGCGTCCCGCGCGAAGAGGGCTTTGATATCACCGCCGCGTCGGAGGTCATGGCTATTCTGGCGCTGACGAGCGGACCCGCCGACCTGATTCAGCGTCTGTCACGCATTATGCTGGGCTATTCGTCCCAGGGGACGGCGGTCACCGCGGACCAGATTCACGCGCCAGAGGCGATGGCGATTCTTTTGAAAGACGCGCTGAAGCCCAACTTGGTGCAGACCGTGGAAGGCATCCCGGCCTTCATCCACGCTGGGCCGTTCGGCAATATCGCCCACGGCTGTAATAGTATTCTCGCCACGCGAATGGCCCTGCACTACGCCGATTATGTGGTCACCGAAGCCGGCTTCGGGTTTGACCTGGGGGGGGAGAAATTCCTCAATATCAAATGCCGCGCGGCTGACCTGTGGCCGGCCGCGGTGGTTCTGGTCGCCACGGTCAAGGCGCTCAAAATGCACGGCGGGACGCCGGTGGCAGAGGTGAACACCCCCGACCTGTCCGCCCTGAAGCAGGGCATGGAAAATCTGGCCAAACACGTCGAGAGCCTGAGCGCGTTTGGCCTCCGGCCCATTGTGGCGGTCAATCGGTTTGCCGCCGATACGGAGGAGGAGCTGCAACTCGTCGTAGAGGAAAGCAAAGCCCTGGGCGTGGCGGCAATGGTCATTGACGTGTTTGGTCAGGGGGGAGAAGGCGGGCTGGCGCTGGCCGAGGCGGTGGTAAAAGCCTGTGACAGCCCGGCTCCGGTGCAGCGTTTTCTGTATCCAGCCGCAATGCCAATCGAAGACAAAATTCGGACCATCGCCCACACAGTCTACGGCGCGGCGGATATTAGCCTGCTGCCCCGCGCGCGTACCGACCTCAAGCGGATCAATGACCTGGGGTATGGCCACGTGCCCATTTGCATGGCCAAGACCCAGATGTCCCTGTCCGACGATCCCAAACGCTACGGCCGCCCACGCGACTTCGTGCTGAGTGTGCGCGAAATCCGCCTCTCGGCCGGGGCCGGCTTCTGCGTCCCACTCACCGGGGACATGCTGACCATGCCCGGCCTGGGCGCAAAACCTGCCGCCGCCGGGATGCGTATGGATGAGAACGGCAGAATTGCGGGGATGTTCTGAACTCAGCAATAGCGTCGATGGTCACGCGGCCCGCCGCCGGACGAGCTCCGCATAGCAGTAGACCAGGGCCAGACCACGATAGGGACGCCAGCGCTCGGCAAAGGCGCGCATTTCGGCTTCGGTGGCCTTGTCTTTTTTGCCTAACAGGCCCTGAGCCAGATATTTGACCACGCCCAGGTCACCGCCCGGAAAGACGTCGGGTCTGGCCAGGCCGCGCATCAGTGCGGTTTCCGCGGACCAGCGGCCTATCCCCTTGAGCTGAATCAGGGCCGCAATCGCGGCTTCATCTGAAAGTTGGGCGATTTCGCTCTGCCGCAAAGCCCCCGAGGCAAACGCTTCGCCCAGACGAATCAGCGTGCTGGCCTTGGCGTTGCTCAGCCGAAAGCCGCGCAGGGCTTCCAGGCTCTGGCCGGCAAACCGCGCCGGCTCAGGAAAGGCGTAATAAGTGTGTCCCTTATAGCGCCACTTGCGGCCAAACGCCTCAACCAGCGCTTTTTTAATGGAATAAGCAAAGGTGAGGTTGACCTGCTGCGAGAGGACGGCCATGACTAGTGCCTCAAAAAGCGTTGGGCTGGAGGTGATACGCAGCCCGCGAAAACGCCTGACCAGCGGGGCCAGCATCTCATCCTGACGCGCCAAGCGATAAAACGGCCGGCTATCAAAGTCGGTACACAGGATGTGACGCAGTTGGGCGTGAAATTCCGCCTGCTTGAGGGCGGCCCTGGATGGGCTGGTCAGCTCAACGGTGAGCCTCGGCTTGGCCGGCGTACCAACATCCGTCACCGTGGCCAGGGCCAGTTGGCGGCCAGCCACGAGCAGACGTTGGTATTGATCCCCGGCGACCAGATCGACAGTCTCGCTCGCAAAACGCATGAAGCGGGCGACCGTGAGATCGAAAGAGTAAGGCGCACGCGGGATGAGATCGAAAGTGTGCCTGGTATTCACGGCCTTCAGTCACGGGCGGCTGGTCAGCGGCCTTGCTCCCAACCATACCCTAGCGATTGAGTACTCAGTGCAGGGTCCCCGCCCTGACTCGCTAAATCACGTCCTCTTCTCTCAACCGGGCCACATCTTCCCATGAATAGTCGAGCAGCTCGGTGAGGATGCGCTCGGTGTGCTCACCGAACTCCGGGGCCGCGCCTTTGGGGTCGCCGGGAGTCTTGCTCAGGCGAACCGGCACGCCGACCACCTGGGTCTTGCCGATACGCGGATGGTCGTAATCGACAATATATTCGTTGGCGAGCATCTGTTCGTCAGTCGGCAGGTCAGCAATCGTGTTGACGACCGTGTAAATGAAGTCTCCGCCTTCCTTGAGGGCCTGCATCCAGGCGTCGCGGGGCCGAGAGGCGAACGCGGTGTCCAGAATGGGAATCAAATTTTTTGCATTATCGGCGCGGTCTCCCATCGTCGCAAAGCGGGGGTCGTCCAGGACGTGTTCAATGCCCAGGACTTTGCAGAAATCGGGCCAGTACCGGTCCTGCTGCGGCATGGCCAGGCAGATCCACTTGCCATCGCCGCACTGGTAATGGTTCCACAACGGGCTCGGTGCCGCCGCCCGTGGCATACGCTTGAACTCCTTGCCGAGAATGGTTTTACACGCCACGTTGAGCCCCTGGAGCGCAGTCATGCTGCCCAGATGAGAGATATCGACCTCCTGGCCCTGGCCATATTTTTCGCGCGCCAGCAGGGCGGCCAGGATACCGTAGGCCAGCATGATGGCGCCCATCTGATCGGCGATGCCGCCGGCAATGCCCAGGGGTTCCATGGAGGGTTCTCCCACCGCGGTCATGATGCCCGAGCGCGCCAGCCCCATATAGTCAAAGGAGGGCTCGCCAGAATCCGGCCCGAACGGACCGTAGCCGGTGGCGCTGGCGTAGATGAGTTGGGGGTTGCGCTGAGAGAGGGCCGCGTAGCCGATGCCCAACTTGTCGGCCACACCCTTCCGAAAGTTCTGGACAAAGACGTCGGATTTCTCAGCCAATTGATAGACGATCTCCAGGGCCTTGGGGTTTTTCAGATCAAGGGTGAGGCTCTGCTTATGCCGGTTATTAGCCTCGAAGTAGAAATTCGGGCCGCTCGTCACTCCCACCAAGGCCCCGGCAATGCTGAGCACGCCTCGGCCCGGGTCCCCGCCGACCCGCTCTTCGATCTTGATGACTTCAGCGCCCAAGTCTGCCAGCATCATGGTTGAGACCGGCCCTTGTTGCCAAATCGTCCAGTCAATAATGCGGACGCCGTCTAATGGTCGCTGCATCGCTTCCCCTCCTCATGGAATATCCAGGGTAGACGGACTGTAGCATAGGCCGGACGGAGAACAAACGGCAGCCTTGTCCTCTTGCCGGCGTATGCAGAAGGCGATATAGAAAGACGGCCTACAAAAAAAGAGGAAGCACGCCACCGTCTCTATCGGTTTGGAGGGCGCGTTTCCTCCTCCAGGAGCGTCCCCTCAACCATGCGTATTGATTTTCACGTGCATACGGCTCGCGGCAGCTCTGACAGCAATCTTGATCCCTTGCTGATGATTGACCAAGCGCACACCATCGGCTTGGAGGGGATTTGTATCACCGAACACGACAACGCCTGGACAGACCCGGCCATTGAGGAGTACGCCCGTGAGCGGGGGGTGACATTATTTCTGGGGATTGAGGTCACGACCGAGTGGGGGCACGTCGGAGCCTTTGGCCTCGACCGCTATGTCGGCGGTATCTATAAGGTCAAAGAGTTACGACGCATTATCGATGAGGTTGACGGCTTTCTGATTGCCAACCATCCGTTTCGCTACAAGCTCGACCCACGCTTCCAGTTTATCCATAAAACCGCCCCGATTGCCCAAACCGATCCTGCGTCGGGCCGGAAAGCCCTCGAAGTGCTGGACTATGTGGATGCCATCGAGGTGGTGAACGGCGGCTGCTCGGAAGAAGAAAATCGGTACGCCCAGGCGGTCGCTGAGCATGTGGGCTGCAAGCGTATTGGCGGCAGTGACAGCCACTCTGCATCGTCCATCGGCTGTGCCGTCACGATTTTCGAGCGCCCCGTCTCGACCACGCGGGAACTCATCGATGCGCTCAAAGCCGGTCGTTATACCACCGGTCAAGGACTCCACACCGGAGCCCTGCGCGTATTCCCGTAGGTCCCCGTATTTTCTGGAGACCGCCTGAACGGCAGACCATGACCCGCGCAAAAGCCTTAACCATTGCCGGCTCGGATAGCGGCGGTGGGGCTGGTATTCAGGCCGACCTCAAAACCTTTATGGCCCGGGGTGTGTATGGCCTGAGCGTGCTGACCGCGGTCACCGCCCAAAACACGCTAGGCGTCCAGGCTGTTGAGGAACTCCCGCCCGATTTTGTTGCGCAGGAGTTCGATAGCGTGTTTGGTGATATGCACATCCAAGCCGCAAAAACGGGCATGTTGTCATCCATTCCCCTGGTCGATGTGGTCAGCCGAAAAATAGAAGAATATGGGGTCCGCAAGCTGGTCGTTGACCCGGTGATGGTCGCCAAAGGCGGTCATGCCCTTCTGCAAGCAGATGCCCGCCGGATTCTGACCGAGCGGCTGCTCCCCCTGGCGTTTGTGGTGACCCCCAATCTGCATGAGGCCTGCCTGCTGTCTGGCCTGGATGTGGTTCGGCGGTCTGATATGGAAGAGGCCGCCCGCCGGATTCACGCCCTCGGGCCAGCCCATGTGGTGGTGAAGGGCGGCCATCTCGAAGAAGATGCCTGTGATCTGCTGTTCGACGGCCAGACGTTTCGGGCCTATTCCTGTCAGAAAATAGACACGGTGTGTACGCATGGCGCAGGCTGCACCTTCTCGGCGGCAATCACAGCCGAGCTCGCCAAAGGCGAAACGGTCGAAGCCGCGGTCGCCCAGGCGAAAGACTTTGTGACGCGCGCCATCGCCGCCGGGTTCCGCATTGGGCGCGGCCACGCGCCGCTGAATCATCAAGTTGATCTGTAAAAACGGCCCCGCCTGTGTCGGCCTTATGGCCGCTCTGTCGCCAGACGTCGGATTGCCGGCGGCCCGTGCCTTGTGACTCCCCAGCGCTTAAGATAAAGTGTGCCCCTTATTTTATGAGTGAATCTGCAAAAACTCCCGTCAAAAAACAGACCCAGAGGCGCGGCCGGCGAGAACCGTCGTCCGCTCAGCAGTCCGGGCTCCACCTGCTTGAAGATATTGACGCCCTCTTCTCTCATGGCCACGACTTACCAGGCACGTTACAGGAAATTACCAAAATTATCACTCAACGCATGGGGACCGATGTCTGTTCAGTCTATCTCTTGGACTCCAAGGGAGAGCGGCTGACCCTGCGGGCAACGACCGGTCTGGAGCAGGCGGCGGTCGGGACAGTCAGTCTGGATAAACACGAAGGGCTGACGGGCCTCGTGATTGAAACGGGGGAACCCGTTGTCGCTCCTGATGCCATGGCCCACGAACGGAATAAATACTTTCCGGAAACCGGAGAAGAGCGCTTCCATTCCTTTTTAGGCTTGCCGATGAGCGACCAGGACAAGCTGCTTGGCGCGCTCATCGTCCAGAGTCGGCGGCGGCGGCGGTTTCCGCAGGCCGAGGTCCGGTTGCTCAAAAAAATTGCCACCCAGGTGGCGGGCATTCTCGTGCAAGCCCGCCGGCAGGACTCACGCCAAACGCAGGAGCGCGAGCGTCAGGATTATCGGGCGCGCATGTTGGCGGCGCTTCAACGCCCGAGCGCCTATGAACTCCGGCGGGCCCGGCAAACCCAGCGGCCGGGCCGAGCCAGCCGTTTACGCCTGACCGGAGTCAGCGCTTCGCCCGGGATCGGCTCCGGGCAGGCCCACCTTGTCCACCCGGTTGTGCGCCTTGATGCAATTGAAGAACATCATACCGACCATCCAGACGTCGAGCACCAACGCCTGCACGCCGCGCTGAGGCGGTCCATTCAGGAAATCGATGTACTCAAGGAGCGCGTCCAGGCGCGGCTGCCAGAGATTGACCGGGCGATTTTTGATGTGTATCGCATGATGCTGGAAGACGCGGCGTTTATCGAAAAAATTGAAACCCAGATCAAGGCCGGCTATGCCGCAGATACCGCGCTGAAAAAAGTCACGCGAGGCTATGTGGAGACCCTGGAGCGGACACACGGTGAGCACCTGCGTGACCGGGCCGCTGACGTGCGCGATATTGGTCAGCGCGTTCTGCGCCATCTGCTCGGTCTGGAGGAGAAGAGCCGGCCACACGGGGAGAATCTGATTCTTGTGGCGGACGACCTCTCGCTGTCTGACCTGTGCCGCGTGGATCATCGTCAGCTCAAGGGGGTGGTCCTCGCCAACGGTGGCGCCACCTCGCATACGTCTATTCTGGCGAAGTCCTTTGAAATTCCAACCGTGGTCGGGGTCGAGCACGCGACCGTTATCCAGCAAGGCGATGCCGTTATCGTGGACGGCAATACTGGGGTGGCGTATGTCAATCCGGGTGCTGAAATTGTCCGCGAGTATAGCCGCTTTGACCGCGAGTATCGCGCCTTCAACCGCCATCTCGAAGAGATTCACGATCTCCCCGCAGAAACGCAGGATGGGGTGCGGATCGGACTCGGAGCCAATGTCGGCTTGCTGAGCGACGTTGATTTTGCCCAGCGCCACGGAGCCGAAGGCGTTGGGCTGTACCGGACCGAGGTCTCGTTTCTGACCTATAGCGATTTCCCGGACGAAGAGACCCAGTTCGCGCTATATCGAAGGGTGTTGGCTGGGATGGCGGGCAAGCCGGTCACCATCCGCACCTTAGATCTCGGTCCCGATAAATATCCGCCCTATATGAAGCTGCCCCAAGAAGATAACCCCTTCTTAGGCTGGCGCTCGATTCGGATCTCTCTGGAGATGGCCGACCTCTTTAAGGTCCAGCTCCGTGCTATTTTACGGGCCGGGGTACAGGGTCCAGTGCGGATTTTGTTTCCCATGATCTCCAGCCTGGAAGAGCTGCTCCAGGTTAAGGACCTGCTGGCCCAGGCCAAGGACGAATTACAGCGAGAGGGGAAACCGTTCGACCCAGGGATGCCAGTCGGCATGATGGTTGAGGTGCCGGCCGCGGTCTGGTTAGCCGACCGGCTCGCCCAGGAGGTGGACTTCTTCAGTATTGGGACGAATGACCTCATTCAGTATCTTCTGGCGGTAGACCGCAATAACCGTAAGGTGGCCGCGCTCTACGAACCGCTCCATCCGGCGGTCTTGAAGGCCATAGCGACCACCGTCGCCGCTGCCCAGCGCTCCGGCAAACGAGTCAGTATGTGCGGAGAAATGGCCGCTGATCCGATCTGCACCCTCTTGCTGCTCGGCCTCGGGTTGGACGAACTCAGTATGGAGCCGTTCTTTGTCCCGGTTATCAAACGTCTCATTCAGTCGCTCTCTTATACCGAGGCCCACGCTCTCACCCAGGACGCGCTCCAACTCGGAACGGCGCGCGAGGTAAAAGGCCGCTTGTTTTCCACGCTCAAAGAACTCGGCATGATCGAACTCGTTGAGATGTATCGTTAGACAACGGCTGTTTTTGCCTGATTTTATTGACATTGCTAAACCTGACGGATAAAAGTTAAGAAATCCTCGCTCTGAGTATGACTGGGCCTGCTCGTGGCTGCCCAGAGCCGTATATCTCACCTTGTGATTGTGGAAGGTCAGGCTGGGAGGAGGGCACAGGGAGCGGGCGAGACCACTGACAGAAGAGTTGAGACGCAGATCGTCAGTCGGAGGCCCTTTGTGGCAGGACCTCTCGGCTTCTGGTGCGGGATATAGAGTAACACCCTATCGGGTGAGGAGGTTGGGATCATGACGAAGACAGAGATGGTGAAAAAACTGGGTGAGACGTGGGGAGAAGCCTCGAACCTCGCCGCCGCCGACAAGCTGGATTCCTTTGTCGAGTTCATCATAAAAACGATCAAAAAAGACAAGGAGTTGAAAATTCCCAACTTGGGGACCTTCCGGCTCCGCCAGTTGAAGCGCCGCAAGGGACGCAACCCGCAGACCGGAGAGCAGATTACCATTCCGGCTCGGAAAAAAGTGGCCTTCACGCCGGCAAAAGTATTTAAGGAATCCATTCTCGGCCCGGCGAAGAAGGCCGTTGCCAGGAAAACCGCCGCAAAGAAGACCACGGCGAGGAAAACCGCCGCAAAGAAGACCGCAGCGAAGAAGGCCGTTACCAGGAAAACCGCCGCAAAGAAGACCGCAGCGAAGAAAAAAACGGCCTGAGGGCCTGGCCTTCGCTTCGACTTCCCCTTTCCTTTTCTCCTCTGTCAAGTCTGACCAGGGACGTCTTCGGCGTCCCTTTCTTTTTTCATGAGCTACGCCGTCAAAGAAATTTTTTATACCCTCCAAGGCGAAGGGGTCCACACCGGTCGTCCGGCGGTCTTCTGTCGTTTTACCGGATGTAATTTATGGTCTGGGCTGGAGAAGGACCGAGCAACCGCGGTCTGTCAGTTCTGCGATACAGATTTCGTTGGGACGGACGGGCTTGGGGGCGGACGTTTCGCCTCAGCCCGCGCTCTGGCCGAGGCGGTCGCTGCCGCGTGGCCAGCCCAGCGCGCTCCTCACCAGGTGCGGTTTGTGGTGTGTACCGGCGGCGAACCCTTGCTCCAGCTTGATGCTGCGCTTGTTGACGCGCTACATGCAGAAGGGTTTGAGATTGCGATTGAGACCAATGGAACGGTACGGCCCCCGCCGGGCATTGATTGGGTCTGCGTCAGTCCCAAGGCTGGCTCGCCTCTGACCATCCAGCACGGCGGCGAACTGAAGCTGGTCTTTCCCCAGTCCGGTGCAGAGCCAGAACGCTTTGCCCAGCTCGATTTTCAGGCGTTCTTCCTGCAACCAATGGATGGGCCTGAGCGCGCGCGCAATACTCAACTGGCGCTCCAGTATTGTCTTGCCCACCCACGCTGGCGGCTCAGCCTGCAAACCCATAAGCTGCTCGGGATTCCCTAGCCCGGCTCCGCCCCCCAGGGCCATCGAGAAGACGCTGTGAAAGACACGCTCAGCCAACAAGAAAAACTCCTTCAGCTTGCCGCCCAGCAAGCCGCCCGGCAGGGGAAAAGTGTCGCCCGCTATCTCCGAGACCTGCAAACGCAAGTCTCACGACAAAAACGCGGTTCCGTTCGCAGCCGAGCGCCCCAGCCGGCAGCGTCTCACACGAAATATGTCACCCTGACTCGTCGGGAGGTTGAGCGGTTCTTTGCCCAGATTACAGACGAGCGCGACCGGGCGCTGTTTACCGCCATGTACGCTTTCGGACTGCGCGCCTCTGAGGTTGGCCTCTTATTGCGCGAGCACGTCAACTTTCGCACCCGCCGTATTCATATCCCCCGCCTCAAGGGCGGCGTCGCTGGAGAGAAACTGATGGCCGCGGAATATCTGCACCTGCTCCGCGCGTATCTGCACAATCGGCAGGACTCCCTGCCCTACCTCTTTCCGTCGCGGAATGCGCGTCCGGTGAGTCGCCAGCGTATTGACCGGCTCTTCCGTAGCTACGCGGCGTTGGCCAAGCTTCCGCCGTCGAAACGGCACAGCCACTGTTTACGCCACTCCGTTGCTGCCCATCTGCTTGAGGATGGATACGCACTGGAGGAAGTCCAGGCGCATTTGGGCCATAAATCTATTCACTCAACGGTCGTCTATACGACAGCCGCGGTCCCCCGCCGTCGCCGGCTCTCGGTGCGTGTCCACCCGTCCGGCAGCCCGCGCACACTCGTGCGCGTGATAAAAAAGTCAGGGCCGGCCTAAGCCGCCCCCGGCCCGCATACGCGGCCAGCCTGCGCGCGTACAAACGAGTCAAAATTTTTATTATGACCCCTTGACCCGGAGCCAATCGGTCTTACTTTTGTCTTGTGTCAGACAGAAACCCAAACCCAGAGGAGGTAGAGACAATGAGACAGGAACTGAGTGTATGGCGAGGACCGTTTGGAACCCGGCAGCCCTGGCCGCATGAGCTGGAGTCTGTGGTCAACGATTTGTTCTCTGCGCGCGGCTGGCCGGTCGCCCGGTCGGGAATGCCCTCGGAAGCGTCGTTCAGGATCGACAGTTATGTGGAGGACAACCGGCTGCATATCAAGGCGGATTTGCCCGGAGTGGAGCCCAAGGATGTCGAGATTGCGCTGGACGGTAATCGCCTGACGGTCAAGGGCGAACGCAAGGCCGCGCACGAGGACAAGAACGGGAGATATTTCCATCAAGAGCGCTCGTATGGCTCGTTTGCCCGGTCGTTTCTCTTGCCGAAGGGCATTGCTGCAGAGAAGATCACGGCGAGTGCCAAGAACGGCACGCTTGAAGTCGTGGTGCCCTTCCCGGAAGAGGTGCAGCCGAGACGCATTCCAATCGAGGTGAAAACCGAAGCCGCGACCAACGTCGCCGCCGACTGACCGGCCCTCTCCTTTCTCCCCCCGCGCTGGGGGCTCCTGTGGGAGCCCCCATTTTTTTCACACGGCTCTTCTCCTTCACCTGAGCCCACCATCGACACCAGAAATCACTTCTCGTACACTGCGGCTGTAGCGGGTTTCCCCGCAAGGAGAGAGTCATGGAACTGACCTCATTGTCAGCAACGATGCTGGCTCGGTGTATTCGGACGAATCTCGTTCCTTCAGTTGCCGTGGTGGACGCGCATCTGGCCCGCCTGGCCACAGTCAATCCACAGCTCAACGCGGTCGTACAGGTCAGCGCCGAGGCGGCGCGCCAACAGGCCCGCGCCGCCGACGAGGCCATCGCCCGCGGCGAAAGTGTCGGCCCGCTGCATGGGGTGCCCATCACGCTCAAGGATTCGTTAGACACCGCCGGCGTGGTCAGTACCTGGGGGACAGCGGGACGAGCCGATTATACCCCCGCGCGCGATGCCACTGTGGTGGCGCGTCTGCGGGCCGCGGGCGCAATCATCCTGGGCAAGACCAATACGCCAGAGTTTACCCTGGCCGGGATTACGGACAATGCGGTCTATGGCCGGACCAATAATCCGTATGATGTGGCGCGGTCGCCCGCCGGCAGTAGCGGGGGAGCGGGGGCGATTCTTGCGGCCGGCGGCTCGGCGCTCGACCTTGGGAGTGATACCGGCGGCAGCATCCGTATGCCGGCCCACTACTGCGGCATTGCCGGGCTCAAACCGACCTCGGGCCGAGTCCCCCGCACCGGACATGCCATTTCCTTTGATGTCGGCGCATTAGACGCCTTTACCCAGATTGGCCCTATGGCGCGGCAGGTCGAAGACCTGAGCCTAATTTTGTCCATTATTGCCGGCCCGGACGGGCACGACCCAGCGGTCGTGCCGGTTCCGCTGGGAGACCCCCAAGCGGTGCGCGCGCGCAATCTGCGCGTCGCCTTTTACACAGACAACGGGATCGTCTCTCCAAGCCCGGACACAGTTCGTACCGTCCAGACCGCAGCCAGCACGCTGGCCGACCACGGGGTCGCGGTCACCGAAGATCGGCCGCAGGGTGTCGGAGATGCGGAGCGGCTGTGGCGCAGCCTGTATCTTGCGGATGGAGGGGCCTGGATACGGCGGCGCCTCCGCACCGCCGGGACTGAGCGCCTGTCTGCGGCTTTGGAGTGGATGCAAACGGCGCAGCCCGTATCGCTCACGGAGTTTACTCAGGAATTGAGCCGATGGAATCTCTACCGGAGTGAGATGCTGGCATTTATGGAGTCCTACGATGTCGTGCTGTGTCCGGTCAGCGCCACACCCGCTACCCTCCATGACGACCCCGCTGGCCCGGATTTTACCTACACGTTCGCCCACAATCTGACCGGCTGGCCGGGCGCGGTCGTACGCTGCGGAACGTCCGCCGAGGGGCTGCCGATTGGTGTCCAAATCGTCGCCCGTCCCTGGCGCGAAGATGTCGCCTTGGCCATCGCCCAATATCTGGAGACAAATCTGGGTGGGTGGCAACGTCCGTCTCTATAGTCTGCCTCGATAATCAGCGCTACGAAACGCCTGCTCAGGAGGTTGTGAGATTGAGCCCGTAGCGCCTGGTTCAGGCGAAGGATACGGTCACAGTATATCCTCAATATTGGCGCGGAGGACGCTATGGAACAGGTTTTTATCTACTGGGACGACTCTAATATCTTCATTAGCGCCCAAGCCCTCGCGGTGGAACGTGAGGGCGAGGATGCGCGTCCTCGGGTGCGCCTTCATTTCCGCAATCTTCTGGAATTGGCGCACGCGGGGAGGCCGATTCAGCGGGCGGTTGCTGTCGGCTCCATTCCCCCGGAGTTGCGTCATGTTTGGAATCGCCTGGAAAACGAAGGGGTTACGGTCCACTTACTCGAGCGTGGCGCGCTGCATGGTCGTGAAGTGGGCGTGGATCAAGCCTTGCAAACCTATATGCTCCGCGACACCGTTGACCACAACGGCGATCCGGGTATTGCCGTCATCCTGACCGGAGACGGAGCCGGGTTCGCGGACGGCGTGGGCTTTCACGCCGACTTAGAGCGTATGCACCGCAAGGGGTGGCGCATAGAAGTGTTATCGTGGCGGCACAGCTGCAACCGCCGGATGCGGGAGTGGGCGGAAGAAAATGGCAAATTTATCGCGCTGGACGACTTTTACGACAGTGTGACGTTTCTGGAGTCACCGATACCGGGCCAGCCGGCCGCCGCCCCGCGCTATGTCGTGCCGCTCAATCTGGGAAGGCGTGAGGTTGCAGTTTAGCGAATGAGAGACTGGGGGCGGATGATCCCCACTCACCCCCGGTCCAGGGCCCGGTACTGGATGGCCTGGGCGATATGGGCACCGGTGATGTGGTCCTCGCCGGCGAGGTCGGCGATGGTGCGGGCGACTTTGAGAATACGGGTATAGGCGCGGGCGCTCAGCCCCAGGCGCTGCATGGCGTTTTCCAGGAGATGTTCACCCGCGGTGTCGGGCTGGCAATAGGTGCGGGTGTCCCGGCTGGACATTTGGGCGTTGCAGAAAATTTTACGCTGCTGAAAACGCTGGAGTTGCAGGGCGCGGGCACGGTTCACGCGCGTCCGAATGGTTGCCGAATCCTCGCCCGTGGCTTTATCACTCAGTTCTTTATACTTGACCGCCGGGACCTCGACCTGAATGTCAATGCGATCCAAGAGCGGGCCGGAAATCCTGGCTCGATAGCGCTGGACCTGCTGAGGAGAGCAGGTGCACTCGTGCTGCGGGTCCCCGAAGAAGCCACAACGACACGGATTCATCGCCGCCACCAGCATGATGTCCGCCGGATAGGTGATAGAGCCGACCGCACGTGAGATCGTGACCCGAGCATCCTCCAGGGGTTGGCGCAGGACTTCGAGGACATTCTTGCGAAACTCCGGCAGTTCATCCAGGAAGAGCACGCCGTGATGGGCCAGGGAGACCTCGCCCGGTTTCGGCACCGTCCCGCCGCCAATCATGCCGGCATCGGAGATGGTGTGATGCGGGCTGCGAAAGGGCCGCGTGGCAACCAGGGCCTCCCCGTCGAGGCTGCCGGCAACGCTGTGGACTTTGGTTGTTTCAATCGCTTCGGTCAGGGTCAATGTGGGCAGCACGGTTGGCAGGCGTCTGGCCAGCATCGTCTTTCCAGACCCCGGCGGACCCACTAACAGCAGATTATGCCCGCCACTGGCCGCGACTTCGAGGGCGCGTTTGACGTGCTCCTGACCTTTGACATCGTGAAAATCCACCTCGTAGGCGGAGTGTTGGGTAAAGAGCGCCTTGACATCAACCACGGTCGAGTCGAGGGGCCGTTCACCATTGAGCAGCAGAAATGCCTCACTCAATGTGGACACGCCAAAGACCGCAACTTCGTCAACAACCGCGGCCTCGGCTGCATTTTCCGTGGGCACGATCAAGCCCTTGAGCCCTTTTTCCTTTGCCATTACGGCTAAGGGCAAGGCCCCATGAATAGGCTTGACCCGTCCGTCGAGCGAGAGTTCGCCCAGGACCGCGTAGGCGTGCAGATGTTCTTTGGTCAGCCAGCCTTCAGCCGCCAGAATGCCGAGGGCAATCGGCAGGTCGTAGGCCGCCCCTTCTTTTTTGATCGCCGCAGGGGCCAGATTGACGGTGATGCGACGAGCCGGAAACTCGTAGCCAGAATTCTTGATGGCCGAGCGCACCCGGTCTTTGCTCTCCCGGACCGCCCCCTCAGGCAGGCCAACGGTGGTGAACTGTGGCAACCCCAAGGCCACATCAACCTCGACCTCAACCAACAACCCATCAATACCAGCCAAGGCCCCGGAGACCGCTGTCGCAAGCATGTCATGCTGCTAACGGAAAGCGCCCCAGAAATCAATCAACAGGCGTTGTCTGAGCGTGGAGAGGTGATAGGCTGCCCCCCGTTGCCATACGGATGAGCCAGAACAAGGAGGGAGTACTATGGCCCGGATCGGAGTGGTTGCTGCTAATATGTCAGGACTGACGTTTCCCGAGTTGCAGGACTTGGCCAAGAGCGCCGAGGCGGCGGGATTTGAGGCGATTTTTTCACCGGAATTCATGAACGACTCGCTGATCAACTGCCAGATCATGGCCCAGGCCACCGCGCGGATTAAGGTCGGGACCTGGATTGCGAACATCTATCTGCGCCACCCGGCGCTGTGCGCGCAAACGGCCATTGCGATTGACGACACCTCAGACGGTCGGCTAATTCTGGGCCTCGGGGTGAGTCACCGGCCCATTGTCGAAGGGCTGTACGAAGAAAAAATGGACAAACCCCGAACCTTCATGCGCCAGTATATTGGCGCAATCCGCGCTATGGCGGCCGGCAAGGAACTGCCCGGCATGGCCATGCAGCCGCGCGCAGCAACGCATCCCATTCCCATCTACATCGGGGCGCTGGCCCTGGGCACCGTCACCCTCAGCGGCGAGCTGGCCGATGGGGTCATGCTGTATCTGTGTCCCCAGAGCCGTATCCCTGCGGTCCTCGCCGCGGTCGAGAAGGGAGCCGCCAAAGCCGGTCGGTCGCTTGCGGACATTGATATTACCACGGGTATTCCGGCCTGCATTCACGACGCTATGGACACCGCCATGCAAGCGGCCAAGGCCAACCTGGGCTTTTACGGCGGCCTGCCCTTCTACAATAAGCTGTTTCACGACAGCGGTTTTGAAGCAGAAGCGGCCCAGCTCGCCGACGGACAGGGGCTGGGCGCGACCGATACGATGGCGGACGAACTGTCCGTCATCGGCCCACCGGCCCGCTGCCGAGAGCAACTCTCCGCCTTCCGCGAAGCCGGTATTCAGTTGCCAATCCTCAATCCGGTGCCGGTCGGAGACCAGACCTACGCCCAAGCCGTCCAGCAGGCGATTGAGACGTTTAGCCAATAACCGGCCTCCCAGGGGTGCGGTAACTTGCGCCCCTACGGCCTTGCTGGAATCTCCCACCGTTCGCCTACCGCAAAAATTTTAATGGGCTCAAGCGGACCGCCGGCCTGCTCAACGAGCCGCCGCAGGGCGCGCGGCGGCTCGTCTATGGGCTCGTCGGTGAGACGAAACGTGCCCCAGTGGCAGGGCAGCATCCAGCGGGCTTCCAGGTCCAGAAAGGCTTGATATGCCTCGGCTGGGTTCATGTGAGAATAGTGCATGATCCAGCGGGGCTCATAGGCCCCAATAGGAATCATGGCCACGTCGATCGGACCAAATTTCTGCCCGATCTCGGTGAAGCCGTGAAAATAGCCCGTATCACCGGCAAAGAAATAGGTCCGTTCGGCACTGGCAATGATCCAGCCGCACCACAGGGTGGAATCCCGCGCCTGCTCAATGCGTTGCGACCAATGTTGCACCGGCACGCAGGTGACCTGCCAGCGGCCGTGCTGGGCGGTTTGCCACCAGTCGAGTTCAACCGCTTTTCTACCCTTTTTTTCGATCCACTCGCCAAGTCCCATGGGGACAAACCAGGTCACGGTCTGCGGCAGATGCTCAACCGTATAGGCATCGAGATGGTCATAATGATTATGGGAGACCACCGCAAAAGCGTCAGCCGGAATAGACGAGATCGGCACGCCGGGCGGATGGAGGCGGGCCGGAATCAGCGCCCGTTTGCCAAAGTGGGGATCAGTCAGAAAGACATCCCCTGCATCATGGATAGCAAAAGTCGAATGGCCCACCCAGGTAATAGCCGCCGCGGTCTCGGGGGTGGCAAACGAACGGCCATCATTGTCCACCCGACGAACGAGCGGCGGGTCGCGCCATTCACCGCTATAGGCACTCCGCGAGACGGCCCAGCGAAACAGGTCGGTCCAGTGCTTGTTTGAATCGCGCCAAGGATTGAACCACGCCCCAGGCTGGCCGTGGGCCGCGTATAGCAACGACGGGTCGGGGTTCAGTTCGGGCGTGCGGTCCGGGGGAACCGCACAGGAGACAGAAAGAAGCAGGAGCGCGCTGAAGAGGATACGAATCGGCATGAGATGTTTTGCTCTATCCCGCTCTTTCCGAGAAGAAAAGCCCTGGTTCGATTTCGCTCCGCTCAGGAGGGGCGCAGTCGAAGGGTCAGGGACCGCTATCAGGTCTGATACAGGGACGCGACAAACTCTCCATAGCCGTTATAGGGGAGGGTGGCCTTGATTTCTCTCGTCCCCAGGACGCGCTCACTCGCCTGGGACCAGCGGGGGTGCGGGATGGCAGGGTTCACATTGGCCACAAAGTCGTACTCCCAGGGGATGAGGGTATTCCAGAAGGTCTTGGGCTGTTCTGCGACAAACTCCAGGCGCACAATCGACTTGATGCTTTTATAGCCATATTTCCACGGCACCACGAGCCGAATCGGGGCCCCGTGCTGTTTGGTCAGCTCGTGACCGTAGATACCGGTCACGAACAGGGACAGATCATTGGTGGCCTCGGCCATACTGAGCCCTTCGTGATACGGCCACGGATAGGTGTCGTTACGCAAGCCGGGCGCTGCTTGTGGGTCGTGAAACGTGACCATGCGCAGATATTTGGCCGAGGCGAGGGGCTGGACGCGATCAATCAGGGCTTTGATGGGAAAGCCGGTCCAGGGCACGCTCATGGACCAGGCTTCCACGCAGCGGTGCCGGTACAGGCGTTCTTCCAGCGGCATTTTGCGCACCAGGTCGTCGATATCAAAGGTCTGAGGCTGCTGCACCAGGCCAGCGACCTCCACCTGCCAGGGGCGGGTCTGCCACTGCTCGACCAGGCGCACGACCAACTCTTTGCGCGAGCTGAACTCGTAGAAATTATTGTAATTGGCTGCGTCCACTTCGGGGGTCAACGGGTGGTCCAGGGTAAACTGGGCGTTACGCTGCGCCGGGTAGAGGTCGGCGGTGGCGCTCGGTGCGGGCAGGCCACGAATCTCAGGAGCTTCTTTTGCGCCTGAACTTTCACACCCGGCCAATACTCCCAGGGTGCTGATACCGGCGATTCCGAGCGCTTGCAGAAAGCTGCGCCGGTTGAGGTAGACATCTTCCGGGGTTGCCATACGCTCGGGAATTTCCCAGCCGCGAGGGATATGAATCAACATGGTGTATCCTTTCTGCTACGTGCCTGACCTGAGACCGTCGTCTCGTTCCCGTCATCGTAGGCGACTGGCGGCAAGAGTCAATCAGACACCGGCCGTATTGTGACCGGCCGTATTGTGAATTGCGGGCCAATCCGCCACAATCCACACGGCCGCCTTTCATGGCGACGACTCTGAGGAGGCGATATGGCTGACAAGACAAACGGCGCGCAGAAACTCCTAGCTGGCATAACCGTGCTCGACTTTACTCAATATCTGGCTGGCCCGTCCGCAACCCGGATTCTGGCTGACCTTGGGGCGGATGTCATCAAAATTGAACGCGCCCCCGGTGGCGACCTGGGACGGCAGATTCATCTTGTTGAGCACGGCCAAAGCGCGCTCTATCTCGCCGCCTGCGCCGGCAAGAAAAGCGTCTGTGTTGAGATTACGCACCCAAAGGGAAAAGAAATCGTCTATCAACTGGTGCGCAAGGCGGACGTGGTGGTGGAAAATTATAGCCCCGGCGTCATGGCCCGGCACGGGCTGGACTATGACACGCTCACAGAGCTGAACGCCAAACTGATTATGTGCTCGGTGTCAGGCTATGGGCAGGACGGACCGTATGCCAGCCATACCAGCTTTGACATTATCGCCCAGGCCCAGAGCGGCGTCATGGCCATGACCGGCGAGCCGGATGGACCCCCGACCTATGTCGGCGACTATTTTGGCGACCCGAATGCCGGCATTCATGGCGCGCTCGCCATCTGTGCCGCGCTCTTTCACCGCGCCAGCAGCGGCCAGGGTCAGTATATTGACGTGTCGCAGCTCGAATCTCTGGTCTACCTGGACTATGTGAACTTTCCGCTTTTTCTGATGAGTCAGGGCGCTATCGTGCCGCAGCGTTTTGGTGGAGATTTTTTCAATGTGTGTCCGTATGGCGTGTATAAGGCCAAGCAAGGCTACCTCGTTTTTGCCGTCGCCGGTCACCAGTGGCCGGCCTTAACTCAGGCAATGGGCAAGCCGGAACTGGCCACAGACGAACGCTATGCCAGCATGGAGGACCGCATCCAACGGAGTGCAGAGGTTCGGACCCATATCGAAGACTGGCTCCAGACCTTTGAAGACGACGAAACGCCCCTGAAAATTCTGGCCGAGGCCCGCGTGCCGGCCGCGCCGATTCTGGATATTCCCGCGGCCGCGGCCCATCCCCAACTCAAGGCGCGGGGACTGTTCCAAGACGTGCCCCACCCCCTGCTAGGTCCAACCCCGATTGCCAAATCGCCCTTTCATTTTTCCAATGCGAACGTCGAGATTCCCTTTCGCGCGGCCTTTCTAGGCGAACATAACGAAGAGGTGTTGAGCGAGCAGTTGTCCTATTCGGCCGAGCAGATCGCTGCGCTGTACGCAGACGGCGCTCTTATCCAAGAGAGGCAGGTGCAGGAGATGCGCGCGGCAGGCAAGTTGTAGCGCACTCCACGCTCCTGTGTCGCCGGCCGTCATTCTCGTGCAAGCGGGAATCTCGCCTGTTCCTAGGTTTCCTGGTCGGCGTCGCGCCCGACTTGTTCGAGTCGAGTAATGACCTCTCTGGGGTTAATCCGATTCTTAAAAAAGAACACCCTGCCCGGAACGTCGGTAAAGTCGTCTTGGCTGACGTTCAGATTGGCAGACACGGCGACCACCATGTCTGCTCGGCCTGAACGGCGCAGCTTCATGAGCTTTTTTCGCAGATACTCCGGTCGCCAATAGCCCACAATCTCCATGAGCGCGGTGCGCCCATCGGTGTGGCGAAAGGCAAAGTCTGGAATAAAGACCGTGTCTTTCAGATTGATGATGGCCACCTCGCGTTCAATCTGCCAGCCACTCTCTATCGCCTGAAAGCGCTCGGCAAAAGTCTTTTCGAGCAGCGAGTCATACATGCTGTTGTCCCGATAGTGGGAGACGAGCTTACTACTCTCGTCGAGGGGAAAAGATCGCTGTTCGCCCTCGGCGGTGACAATCTCTGCCTCCATCTTCCAGCGGGTACACAGCAGCAGGGCCGGCAGGAAAACGGCCAGCTTGAGGCCATACTTCTGGGACAAGCGGAACATGCTGACCGGCCCGTCCAGCAGAATCTCATAGCCACTGTCCAGGTCGCCTTCGATGGCGTGCATGAGCTGGTAGAATTTAATGAACTTAAAGAGCTGTTTGTAGCGGCTCGGGATATTCCGAAAGACCGACAGCTTCATCCGCACGCAGCGGTACAGCAACGCCTGCGCCAGGGCGACGTTATACCGGCGGAGCAGCCACGCTGGCTCGGGCGGATCAAAGCGCGTCAGGATGTGGTTTTCGGCCAGGTCGGCGTAGAGCGCCCACGCAATCTGTTCTTGCTGGGCTTTATGCTCGCGCGCTACCTCGGCGAGCAGATCATCTTTGGTCACGGGATGGATCATGTCGGCGTGCAGGACAACCGGGTGGTTCTCGCGGGCCAGGGCGAACAGGCGCTGACGAATCTCCAGGGGCGGGGCCACTGCCTGCTCCTCAAATTCGCACCGGTCATCGCGCAGCAGCTTGGCCAGCCCACGCTGGATGCGAAAGTCGGTCCGGTCTTCCGCATACTGGTTCAGCGCCGCGGTCAACTCCCGCCTGGGCTGGCCTTGGTGAGCGGTATAGATGGCGATCAGTTCTTCGGCCATCCGGGTAAAGCGTGGCGCGTCAACTCGCACATAGCGGGGATAGAGATACGGGCCTTCAGTCCGCGTCAGCAGGAGGTCTGCGGTCAGCATGGTTCAGAGCGAGTCTGGATATTTTCGGCGCCGAGGGCAAGAGGGATGGGCTAGACTGTTCGGGCTGGTTCGCTATGGTTGCTGGCAGGAGGGGGCTATGACGTATCAGAACTTGCTATTCGAGCAGAAAGAGGCCATCGGCTATCTGACCCTCAACCGGCCGCACAAGCTGAATTCGTTCAGCACAGAATTGATGGCCGAATTGAGCCAGGCCCTTGACGCGATTGAAGCCAATGAGGACATCCGGGTCGTGATTCTGACCGGGGCCGGCCGGGCGTTTTCTGCCGGATTCAATATCGCTCCACCGGAAGGGGAGCCCGAACTCTACGACCGCTCCGTGGATAGCTGGCGGTCTGATTTGAAGCGCAATATCGAGATTTTTCTCAAGGTCTGGCATTCCAGCAAACCGTATATTGCAGCCATTAACGGCTATGCCCTGGCTGGCGCGTGTGAGCTGGCCCAATTATGTGATATCAAAATTGCCTCCGAGCAGGCGGTATTGGGTGAGCCGGAAATCCGGTTTGGGACCGGCCCGCCGGTTCTGGTCACGCCGTTCAGCGTCGGGTTTGCCAAGGCCAAAGAGCTGCTCCTGACCGGGGAAATGATCTCCGCCCACGAGGCCGAGCGCCTGGGCATGATTAACCGCGTCGTGCCGCACGACCAACTCATGCGTGAGTGCGAGAAGACGGCCCGCAAGCTGGTGAAAATTGCCCAGGTCGGGGTGAAGTTCAACAAGGCCGCCATTAACCGGGCGTATGAGAATATGGGCTTTCTGAACAGTATTTACCAGAATCTTGATCTGGTCGTCATGTTTGACACTACCCGGACGCAAGAGCAGGAAACGTTCAACCAGATCAGGAAGGAAAAAGGCTTGCGCACCGCGCTCGACTGGCGCGACGCGCTGTTCAAGGAAGACGACAAAGCGTAAACGGCTCCAGCATCTCATGTATATTGGAGGAAACGGTTCCTGTTTTGAATCCACGCCTCTCCCCGCTCATCGCGGTTTTAGCCGTGCTGGTGCTGGTCGTCCGGGCCAGCGCTGAGACGCCGACGTCGCAGTCCGGAAGCACGATCCTGCCCCTAGAGGGTATGGAAGTCTCGGCGTCCGCGCCGGTCGAGTTACAGGCCGTGCGCACGCCCTACGCCATCATTCTCGACGGTCGGCTGACCGAGCCGGCGTGGCAGCGAGCGCCGGTCGGCGGCAACTTCCGCCAACGCGAACCCGACGAAGGCGCGCCGGCCTCCCAGCCGACCGAGGTGCGCGTCGTGTACACGGCGACGCATCTCTACGTTGGGGTGCTCTGTCACGACTCGGACCCGAGTGCGGCGGTTGCCACCCGTTTTAACCGGGACGCGGACCTGGCTGCGGATGATCGGGTGACGCTCCTGTTCGATACGTTTGCCGACCGTCGCAATGCGTTCAAATTCCAGACCAACTCGGTTGGGGCGCGGGTGGATGAACTCATTGGCAGCGAGGGAGAGACCGAAAATCGGGACTGGAGCGGTATCTGGAACGTCAAGACCGCCCGCTTCCCGAGCGGCTGGAGCGCAGAATTTGAAATTCCGTTTCAGACCCTCAGCTATGCGCCGGGACAATCGAGCTGGGGTTTTAACGTCCAGCGCATCATCAAGCGGACGAACGAGGAAACAGTCTGGAGCGGCTACCTCCAGAGCCTGGACTTCAACCGGGTCTCGCGCGCCGGCCGGCTCACCGGGCTGCGCGCCAGGTCCCAGGGATTGAAACTCGATTTTTCCCCTTTTCTGACCACCGAAGTGCGTCGCGATGCCGCGTCCTTTAAGCCGGGCTTTGATCTGTTCTACAAACCCACCCCCCGTCTGACGCTCATCCTGACGCTCAATACCGACTTTTCCGAGGCCGAAGCAGACGATGTGCAGGTGAATCTCACCCGCTTTTCACTCTTTTTCCCCGAAAAGCGGCAGTTCTTCCTGGAGGATGCCCCCAATTTTGCGGTTGACGGTCTGCCCCCGAGGCCGCTGGTCATCATCCCCTTTTTCAGTCGGCGGGTTGGCATTGCCGATGACGGCAAACCAGTTGACCTGATTGGCGGCGCAAAACTCAGCGGTCGAATCGGCAAGTATTCCCTGGGGATGCTCAGCGCCCAGACCCAGGAACGCGACCCGATACCGGGCGAGAATTTCAGCGTGGTCCGCCTCAAGCGCGACCTCGGAACCCAATCCTCACTGGGGTTGATCGCGACCTGCCGGACACCGGAGAACGGAGACGCGACCGGCCTGTACGGGCACGACTTTTTGTATAAAACGACCAAGCTGGCCGGCGATAAGAATCTCACCGCCTCTTCCTTTGTCTTAAAAGCTTCGTTCCCGGCTCGCGCAAGAATTGGGCCTGGGGCACGCAGATCGACCTGCCCAACGATATCTGGCGGATCCTCGGGACCTATCGTGAGGTGCAACGGGATTTTGAGGCCAGCATGGGCTTTGTGCCACGCACCGGCATCCGCCGCTTTGGTTGGTTCCTCCAGGCCGCCCCGCGTCCGGGGCGCTGGGGAACGCGGCAAGTCGCCTGCGCCTTTGACGGCAATTATATTACCGACCAAGCCACGGACCGCCTCCTGACCCGCAACATCGTCTTTCCCTGTGAGTGGCGCTTCGATAGCGGCGACACGCTCAAGTTTCAGACCTGGCAGCAGTTGGAACGCCTGACCGAAGATTTCGAGATCAGCCGCGGGGTTCGCCTGCGGCCTGGCCGGCATGTCTTTCGCCGGCATATGGTCAAGGCCGAGACCGCGGATAAACGGAAACTGTCGGCCAGTCTGGCCTATTTCTGGGGCGACTATTACAGCGGCCAGCGCGACGATTGGAATCTGCGGATCGACTTTCAGCCCGGTCCGCGCCTGTTCCTGAGCCCGGAATATCTCCAGAGCGATGTCCGCCTGCCTGAGGGCAATTTTGTCACCCGCCTGCTCCGGGTGCGGCTGGATATCGCCGTCAATCCGAATCTATCCTGGTTCAGCCTGGTTCAGTATGACAATGTGTCGGACGTGTTCAGCATGAACACCCGCATCCGCTGGATTATCGAACCGGGTAACGACATCTTTCTGGTCTTCAACCAACGCTGGCTGGACGAAGAGGGCAGCTTCCACTCCATCGGCCGCGAGGGCCGCCTCAAGGTGCAGTACACGTATCGGTTCTGAGACCGGCCACCCGTTCCGCTTTGTCTGAGCCGCCCTGGCGCGCTTGTAGCGCTACGGCAGGAAAGTCTCCACCCGGTAACTCCTGCCGTCGCTCCGCACCGTTATGGTCCCGGCCTGGTCGGTTCTGAGCAGCGTCACGCCCTGCCGCTCGTAGCGCTCCACCACTTCTGGGGCTGGAAAACCAAAGCGATTCTGATAGCCGAGCGAAGCGACCGCCACCTGGGGCGCGACTGCCCGTACAAGGGGCAGGGTGCTGGAGCTACGGCTGCCGTGATGGGGAACCTTGAGAATCTCACTCTCAAGTGTGGCCGCTGTTGCCAGCAGGCGGCGCTCTCCCGCGGCCTCCACGTCTCCAAGAAAGAGCAGATCCACCTCCCCGTGACTGAGGCGCAGCACCAGCGAAGCGTCGTTGGTGCTCAGGCCGGTCTGGCCGCAGGGCGGATGCAGGATGCGGACCCGCACCCCGCCGATTGCTCGGTCCGGCGTGTCGCGGCACAAGGTCTGGACGTGGATAGCCTGCTCGTGCAGGGTAGTGAGCAGCCGCCTGAAGCGCGGGCTGTCTGACGGCTTTCCATTAAACCAGAAGGCAGTGACGCCAAAATGCCGGGCCAGAAACTCCAGCCCGCCGTAGTAGTCCAGGTTGGCGTGACTGAGGACGAGTGTGTCGATGCGTCCGATTTTCCGCTGCCATAAAAGGGGGCTACAATAGCCCGCCCCGAATCAAAGGTCTGGCTCAGAAACCCGCCGGCGTCAATGAGCATGACGTGAGAGCCGGGAAACTCGACCACTGCGGCGTCCCCCTGGCCGACATCCAGAAAAGAGACCCGCAGCTCCGTCTGAAAATAGCGTTGGGTCAGCCAGTACAGACCGTCGCACAGGACCAAGCCAAGCAGACAGGAGAAAAAGACACGCCGCACCCAAGGCGGTTGGAGGTATGAAGAGAAAAGGAGGGCAGCGCACAGGGTATAAAACAAAACGAGTTCAAAAGGTGAGAGGGCCACCGTGTGAACGGCGGTTACGGACCAGGCGGCAAGGGCTTCGACCATCCACACACCGACTGAGACCACGCCTCCAGCCCAGCCCACGACCAGGATCGCGACGTCCTCATGGAGAAATATCAGCACTGCCGAAGCCAGCCCCAACACAACGGCCAGGCTCCCCAGGAAGGGCACCACCAGCAGATTGGCTGCCAATCCAAGCAGCGGAACAATATGAAAATAGGTCGCAACGAGCGGGAGCGTGCCGACCGTCGCACTGAAAGTCACAAGACAGTAGAGGCCAGTTCGGTGCCGGAGTCTCTGTCCCCATTGGGAGGGGTCAATATCGCGCGCTTTGTTTCGATTATCCCGCCAAGTTCGGAAACGATGCAGGCAGAGGAAAATAGACAGGACCGCGCCAAAGGACAGCTGAAAAGAGATATCAAGGACAGCCCCCGGCCAGAGCAGCGACACAATTAGGGCGGCCAGGGCGAGACTGCGGAAGACTTCCCCTTCTTGGTCAAGCAGCAATGCCGAAAGAAAGACCGCAACCATAATGACCGCTCGCCAGGTCGAAACACTGCCGCCGGCAAGCCCGGCGTACAGCAGCACGACCAGCAGCGTGAGGAAGGCGGCCAGTTTTGGCACCGACCACATCAACAAGAGATACTGACTCCGGGCCAGTAGCCACCACCAGGCCCCGTAAGCCACGAGGGCAACCAAGCCGATGTGGAGCCCGGAAATAGCCAGCACATGGGCCACACCCACCCGCGTGAAACTAGCGCGCAATTCTGGGTCGAGTCGGCTTTTATCGCCAATAATCAACGCGCGGAGAATGGCCGCGGGTATGGCGGAAAGATGCTCGTCAAAAAACGCGCCGACCGTCCGACGGGTATCTTCAATCCAATGCCGCGGCCTCGTCCCGGCCCGCCCGACCGCTTTGATGTTCTTGTCGTCCCACACAAAAGCGGTGAGATGGATATCCCACCGGGCCAGATAGCCGGCATAATCAAAGCTGCCCGGCGTCTGAAAATTACGGGGGATTCGGAGTGTGACCGGAAGCCGCACCACATCCCCATACCGCCACTGGCCCCGGAGATGCCGAACGGTGACGCGCACCTTGCCCGTGGCCGGTCGTAACTGCCCATTTTGCCAGACCCCTTGCGCCTCAAGATAGAACCGGCCACGGGCCGGCCCCCGTTCCGGCTCCTGGAACAGCCAGCCTTCAAGGATGACTTTTTGGGGTAACGCCAGCTGCCGGAGATGGTGGGCGGGAAAATCGGGCGCGTAGACGCGCTGGAGGGTGAGATGACCGGCCAGCAAAGCGCCACTCAGCAGACTGATGAAAACGGCCAGACGGAACCCGCCTATGACCCAACCGGCCAGGCTGAGGGACAGCAGCCCGCCCAGCCACAGGAAAGAATCCATCTGCCAGCCCCAGGCCAGGCTGGCCTGGCCCAGGAGATATGCCAGGGTGAGATGAATGAGGATCGCCCCTGGAAGAGAAGCTTTCACGAGGAGGGCAGTCTTCGCGGGAATGATGGGCGCTCCTGGTTGCCTCGCCACTGACCACGCGCCACTAAAAACGTATCAGCGTGGAGCCGGATGTTGCCGTAAGTGCTGGTATATTCTGTCCGCCAGGGCCGGGGGAATCCCGGCGACCTGGCCCAGCGCTTCGGGCGCGGCAGCGCGCACCCGTTTGAGGCTGCCAAAATGCCGTAAGAGCGCCTTGCGTTTGGCTGGGCCAACACCGGGAATTGCCTCAAGCGGCGAACTGAGGCGTTCTTTTGCCCGCAGGTTGCGGTGATAGGTAATGGCAAAGCGGTGGGCCTCGTCCCGGATACGCTGTAAAAGGAAGAGCGCGGTGGCGTTGGGCTTGAGCACGACCGGATTCTTGCGACCGGGCAGAAAGACGCGCTCGGAGGAATGGGCGACTTCTTCGGCAAACGGGTCCCGCTCGGTCCGCATCTTGGCCAGGCCAATGACATCGACCTCAGCAATGCCCAACTCTCGCAGCACGGTGACGGCCACGCCGAGCTGGCCTTTGCCGCCATCCACCATGAGCAGGTCGGGCAGGTCGTGCTCCGCCAAGGCGCGCTGATAGCGGCGGGTGAGGACTTCATACATCATGCCGAAATCATCCGCGCCTTCGACCGTTTTGATACGAAAACGTCGGTAGCGGCTCCTGTCTGGCTCGCACTCATCAAAGACCACCATGGACCCGACGGCGAGACTGCCCTGGGTGTTCGAGATGTCGAAACACTCAATCCGCTTTGGGGCGTTTTGCAGATGCAGGGCGCGCCGCAGGCTCTCCAGGGTTTTCTCTTTATGCTCTTCTCCCCGCCGCTTTTCGACAAAGCTGTGGCGCGCATTTTCCTGGGCCATTTCCACCAGCCGCAGTTTGGCTCCGCGCTGCGGATAGAGCAGGCTGGTCTTTTTCCCGTTCCGTTCTGACAGGAGTTCTGCCCGGATGTCGGCATCGTCGAGCCTGACCGGGACAAGAATCTCGTCGGGGATAAACCGGCCGCCCTGGTAAAATTGGCTCAGGAACTCAGCCACAACCTCTGTGTCCGGGAACTCATTGTCGGTAAAGCTATAGGCCAGATTGCCCATGAGTTTCCCGCCGCGCACAAACAGGACTTGTCCCTCGATCAGCCCCCCTTCACGGTACAGGCCAAACACGTCCCGGTCGTTCCCCAGGGGGATGGCGACTTGCTGCTTTTCCGCGGTTTTTGTCATGGCCCGGATTTGGTCCCGCAGCCGGGCGGCTTCTTCAAAACGCAGCCCGCCGGCGGCCTGGTTCATCTGCCGGGTGAGGAGGTCAATCAACTGGGTGCTTTTGCCTTCGAGCAGCAGCAGGGCGTTTTTCAGTTGGTGCTGATAGTCTTCGGGAGCGACTGGCAGGGTACAGGGGCCGAGGCAGCGCTTGATCTGATATTCCAGGCAGGGCCGGGTCCGGTTGCGAAAGACGGTGTCGCTACAGGTCCGCAGAGGAAAGACGCGACGAATGATTTCCAAGGTCTCCTGGACAGCCGTGCTGGAGTGGAACGGTCCCAGATATTTACTGCCGTCTTTCGCAATCTGGCGGGTCAGGAGGAGGCGCGGCCACGGGTCATGCTGGGTGACTTTCACATGCCAATAAGAAGAATTGTCCTTGAGCCGGATATTATACCGAGGCCGGAACTGCTTAATCAGGGTGTCTTCGAGCAGCAGGGCCTCTTTTTCGGTTTGGGTCACAATGACTTCGACATCGGTCAGTTGGGCGAGGAGAAAGCGGATCTGCGCCCGGCCATCTCCGCCGCGGGCGTATTGTCTGACCCGGGCGCGCAGATTGTTCGCTTTCCCGACATAGATAACCGTGCCTTTGTGGTCGGTGAACTTATAAACGCCGGGACTGGTCGGCAGGATAGTCAGCTTGGCTTCGAGTGCGGCGTTCCGGGAGAAGGGGTGAACATGGCCGGATTTTTTGTCCGGTTGGAGGACAGGTTCGCTCTGTAGGGCCTGCGCCACACGAATCCTCAAATAAAGAAGGGCGACCCCGCCGGCCGCCCTGGCAGCAGTGTTCCGCTGGGCTGCTATTCCATCGCCGATGCCGCTTCTTCGCTGGCTCCTACGGTGATATGCGCTTTGAGTTTCTCAAGCGTCTTCTCGCCAATGCCTTTGACGTTTTTCAGATCGTCTACGGTCGCAAACGGACCATTTGCTTCGCGATGGGCGATAATGGCCGCGGCTTTTGTCTCACCGATACCGGGCAGGGTCTGCAAGGCATCGGCGTCCGCCATGTTGATGTCAATCGGCCCTGCGGTCTCAGGCATCTGCTCCTCAGCCGCGGCCGGCTGTTCCGCATGTTCTCCGTGATGTTCCGCCCAGACGGGTGTCCCCATCAAGCAGCCGGCCGTAAAGACCCCAAGCGCTAACCAGAGCAATTGCTGTTTCATGCGTCTTCCGTGCAAGAATAAAATTAAGGGATACACTAGGGAGGCCATCCCTCTCTGTCAATACGCCATACCGGACGCCCCGCTTGCGTTGACCGCATAGCGTAAACCCGTTAGATGAAGAACTGATGTAGCGACTGACCTGCGTGCAGAAGGAGAACCGTTCAGTATGGCGACGATGATTACCGAGGACTGTATCAACTGCGGGGCGTGCGAGCCCGAATGTCCCAATACCGCCATCTATCAAGGCGGGGTCGAGTGGGAACTGAACGGCGTTACCCACCCGGCCATTGATGAGGATATTTTCTATATTGTCCCGGACAAGTGTACGGAGTGCGTGGGGTTTTTCGACCAGGAAGCCTGTGCGGCCGTCTGTCCGGTGGACTGCTGCATTCCCAACCCAGAGATTGTGGAGACAGAAGCCGTATTACTGGCACGGGCGCAGGAGTTGCATCCCGAGGAGACGTTTGGGGAGGATTTCCCGTCTCGCTTCAAGGGCGAGGGGGGTGAGGCGGCTCCAGTCCCGGTGGAAGCTCCGGCCGCCCCGGCTGCGCCGGCTCCACCACCTGCCCCGGTGGCCGCCCCCGCCCCAGTGGCAGCGGCTGGAGCAGCGCCAGCCGTGAGCGCCCCGACTCCCAAACCGGTCGCGCCCAAAAAGGTGGTTGAGGAAAAAGTCTTTGAAGGCGAGCTGGCCGGCACATACGCTGAGGCCCTTGCCCGAGTCCAGCCGGCACAAAACAACTCAGCTCTGGGCGCGCTCCTGGCCTCGGCGCAGCCCATCCTGGGGGCGCTGCCGCTCTCAACCAAACGGGCCCTGGAGCAAGCGGTGGGGGACACGCGCTACTTCCATGTTGGGACGGCCACCAGCCTGAACATCCTGTTGAATATGGTCCTGTACCCGACTATTCTCCTGGCCGTTTACAGTGCGGTTTTAGGGGGAGAACTCTTCAGTCAGGCGGCAAATAAGTTCATCTTTCTGGGTATTCTGATTGCCTCAGTCGAAACCTTAATCCGCCTGCGCGAGTCTTTCTTTCAGGGCGTTCCAACCGAAGACACGCCGCTGCGTGGCACCTTCTACGGCCTCCCCCTTGCGCCGGCGATGGCGCCTTTTCTCGGTGTTTCGGGTGGCCGGACGCAGGATAAAGGCGACCAGCCGATTGAGGGCTATTATACGCCGGAGTTTGACGAAAAGACTGAGCGCTCGCGTCGCTACGGTGAGCGGTATACGGTCGAAGAACAGGGCAATGCCTATATCCTGCGCATGGAATTCCCGCGTCGGGTCCCGGTTTCTGCGGCCAAGCGTGAAATGGGGATAGGCGATGAAATGCCGGACTACGAGTATACGCTTGCGCTGAAGGACGGGAATTTCTCGGTGCGGGGCCGCGTCGACGACCCTGATATCCGCAAACTCGCCGCGGTCTCGTCCGCGTTTCCGCCTGACTTCAACAAACGCATTGGCGTGAGTGGGGCGATATCGAGCTTCAAACATCGCTATCGCGAGAAAACGCTCGAAGTTGTGCTATTCAAGCGCTAGAGGATAGGGGACCGCCCGCCCCGATGGGGTGCCGGCGGTCCCCATACGCCCAGAGGTATGCCGCAAAAGCGAGTATTTCTCTCCGACTCGCTCGCTGTTCTGCAAGAGGCGCTCAGCGCCGCGGTCCACACGCTGAAAGCGGCAGAGGCGCTGACCCCGCTCACGATTATTGTTCCGAGCGATGTCATTGGCTGGCAGCTCAGCGGCGCCATAGCCAGGGCGGGCGGCGGGCATATCGGCCTGCGGTTTACGACGCTGCTCGGCTATGCGGCGCGCCTGACCGAAGCGCAACGCCGGCAGGAGGGGAAACAGCGCGTCTCAGCCGCACTGATGCCGCTTCTCGTCAAATCTCTTTTACTGGAGCCGGCCGCCGGCTTTCAGGGGCTCGCCCGGCAGCCCCGCTTTCCCCGGTTCTTGAGCGAGACCCTGGCAGACCTCAAGCAGGCCGGTGTCCAGCCCCACCATCTGCACCTGCTGTCTACCCGTATTCCCCCCCGAGATGTCTTATATCGGGAGAAAATACGGCATTTATTCGACTTCTTTACCCGGTATGAAGCCGACCTGGACGCCCGGCGGCTCGTTGATGACGCCGGGCTGTTCGCCCTCCAGGTCCCAACCGCAAGGCATGACGGACCGCTGCTGGTGTATGCCGGCCTTGCGTATACCGCCCAACAGCGGCGCTTTCTAGCCCGCCTGTTCACACAGCGGGATACGCTGGTCTTTCTGCCCTGGCGGTCCGGTGCGGCCTACGAGGCCGTGACCCCGACCTTGAGCTGGCTCAACGGGCTTGGCTTTCAGACCTCTCCATTAGCCCGTCCCCAGCCGCCGGCCTGTTCACTGTCTCAGGTCCAAACCCGGCTTTTTGAGCCCAGCGGGGAAACACCCCAGCAACCGGTCGCCACGCTCCCAGATGCCTCTGTTCACATCGTTTCTGCACCAGACCAAACCCAGGAGGCGCGGGAAATTGCCCGGACCATCCTTTCCCTGGTGCAAGAGCAGGACTATGCCTTTGACGAAATTGGCGTACTCCTCGCCGAGTCAAACACCTATGCCCCGTTATTGCTGGAGACGCTCTCCCGCCTCGGGATTCCGTGTACCTTGGTCGGGGAGCAGCCCGTGCTGGCCACACGGCGGGGGAAAGCCGTGCAGGCGCTCTGTCACCTTTTGTCAGAAGACTGTTCGCGGCCGCGTCTGTTTGCCTTTCTCAGGCTGGCCTGCCCCTCGTTTCCAGACCTTATCGGACAAACCGTTTCCGCCACGCACCTCGCCCAGTGGGAGGCCCTGTGTCTGGAGGCCGGGATAGGACGCAGCGGCCAGGAATGGCGCGGGCGGCTCGCCGCTCTGGAAACACGCTACCAGAGCGCACCAGAGGGACCAGCCGACCGGCGGGCGCCGGCTGTCCGTTTGTTGGTCAGGTTTATGGACCGTTTGCTGACAGACCTGAACAGGCTGCAAGACCAACACACCTGGGAAGGCTGGCTGATCCACTTCCTGCGAATGTGTGAGGACTATGTGTCCGGCCAAGCCGCGTGGAGTGACGATGCAGTCGAGCCAGACGGGGCAGATGAGCCCGGGCTGCATATTGAGGAGACCCTCTTGAGCCTTTCCCCACTCCTGGCAGACACGACTCGCCCTGAGGAATGGCTGGAGGCGGTGCTTACCTGCCTCTCCTGGGGAAAAATTCGCCGCCAAAAAACGCACCCGACCGGCGTCTTGCTTGGCGATATGAGCCAGGCGACCGGTCTCCGCTTTCGGGCGGTCATCATACCGGGCTTGGCGCAAGAGCCTGGGGCTCAGCCTCCCTTTCAGGACCCGATTTTGTCCGATGCCGAGCGCCAGCATCTTGCCGAAGTGCTGAGCCTGGACGTGCCGGCCCGCCGTCAAGTGGCTGAGCGCCAACAGCTCCGCTTCCTGCTGGCGACCCAGAGTGCGCAGGAGATGATCTGTCTGACCTATCCGCGGACTGTCCAGGGAGCGGCCCGCCCGCCCGCTCCGCTCCTCTTACAGACGCTCAGGGTTTTGTGTGGCCGTCCGGCCACGCTGGCCGACTTGCAACACCGGAGTCGGTGGATAGCGGAGACTGAAGGATACGCGCCGCGCAGCCGGCCGGCGCTGGATGCCCTGGAGTTCCACCTCGCTGCTGCGTTGACCCCTATTCGTCACGCCAACCCTACCGGGTCTGCGTCTCAGCCCGGTCTCCAGACGCTCCCATTCTTTTCTCCGGCTGCCCGCGCGAGGGCGCACCGGTGGGAGCATCCCCGCCTCACGGCCTTTGACGGCTGTCTGCAAGCCGAGGGTGTCAGGAGCGCGCTGCGCCAACACCTCTTCCCCCACGGGGTGTGTTTATCGGCCAGCAGCCTGGAAGCCTATGCGCTCTGTCCATTTCGATATTTTTTGGAGACGGTGCTTGCCCTCGAGCCCTGGGAAGAGCCGGAACAGATTCTGGCCCTCCTGCCGCGCGACCGGGGCGTCTTGGTCCATGCCATCCTGTACGAGTTTTTCTCCCGGCTCCAACAGACGGGCCACCTCCCCCTGTCCGCACAACCGAGGGAGGACGAGCAACACCTCCTCACCCAGATAGCAGAGGAGCATTTTGCCGTCTTTGCGCAGACCCGACCGGTCGGACTGCCCCTGCTCTGGGAGCTTGAGCGCGAACACCTGCTCCGGCGTTTGCACGCCTTTCTCGAGCGCGAGCGCCACACGGCGCACGGTTTTTGTCCGGCGGCGTTTGAGGTGTTTTTTGGGACTGGAACAGGGGCGGCTCATATGGCGGGTGGGGAAGCGGAGCGAACCCCTGCCCCCCCATTCCTACGGCCCAATACGCCCGTTCCCTTGCGCCTTGACACCGGCGAAGAAGTCCAGCTTCGAGGCCGGATAGACCGGATTGATGTCTCGGCTGAACACAACCAGGCCCGTATTCTTGACTATAAGACGGGTCGGCTGCCAACGCAGGGTTTTGCGGGGGGAAGCACGCTCCAACTGGACCTGTATCTCTACGCCGCCCAGTCCCTCCGCCCGGACCTGGACTGGGTTGGGGCAGAGTACCGGAGTGTAGACGGCACTGCTCAGCCGGCCACCAAGCCCCTGACCCCAGAGACCCGAGCAGCAAGGCTCGCAAGCCTGCGGACCCTCATCACCCGCCTGACCGAGGGCATTGTTTCTGGGCTGTTCTTTCCTGCTGCGGAGGCGTGTCAGTCCTGTGCCTTTCCCGCAATCTGCTCTGCGCATGGCGCGGAGTGGTCCGCGCGGAAACGACACGACCCCCGCCCGACGGCCTGGCGCTGGGTACGGTCACAGGCATGACCCCCGCTTCCCTTTCGGATAGCCACGCTCAGCAGCGTATCGTCTCGGATTTTCAGACGACGTTTTTGCTGGAAGCCGGGGCGGGAACAGGCAAAACGCAGCTCTTGCTGCATCGATTGCTGGCCCTGCTGCGAACCGGCCGGAGTCCGCTGAGCCGGGTCGCTGTTATCACCTTTACCGATAAAGCCGCAACCGAGCTACGGACGCGGCTGCGGGCGGCGATTGAGTCCGCGCTTCAGACCGCCCTGCCTGAGGCAGAACGCGCGGCCTTGCAGGCGGCGCTGTCTGAGCTTGACCGGGCGATGGTGATGACCATGCACGCCTTGTGTGCGTCCTTGCTGCGTGAACGCGCGCTGGAGGTCGGGCTGGACCCGGCTTTTACGGTCTTCAATCAGGCCGAGGCCGGCCGGTTGCAGGACCAGGTCTGGCACACCTGGCTGACCCAAGAGCTGCAACCCCGGCAGGCCGGCCCAGACCTGATACGCCAGGCCGTGCGGAGCGGCCTGTCCGTGACCCATCTCAGGGCGCTGGGCGATTTTTTGGTCGAACAGCGCGACTGCCTCGACTGGCTGCCGGCAACAGTCGAGGCGGATATCCCAACCGCCTGTACTGCAATCCGCCAGGCGGTCGCCCGGCTGACCGCTGTTCGGGACTGTTGTCACGACCCCACTGATACCCTGTTCGCCCAGCTCACGGCCCTGACCGCTCTTGTTCCAACGGTTTCCTATCAGGACAATGCGCCGGCCTGGGAGCACTGCCTATCACACCGCCTGACAGGACAGGCGCGCAAAGGCAGACGGAAGAATTGGCAGCCGCCCAGGGCGCTTGACGAGGCCCGGACGCTGCTCGCCCAGCTCACGGCCCGACATCGCAAGACCCGGGCCGCCTGGCTGCATAATCTGACAGTGGGTCTGGCTGGCTGGGCGAGCGGCTATCTGCACGCCTATCAGACGAAAAAGCAGCAGCAGGGTGGTCTCGATTTTCTAGACCTGCTGCTGCTGCTGCGCAACGGACTCAAGCACAAGCGCGAACTGCGGCGCTATTTTCAACGCAAATTCGATTTCCTGCTGGTGGATGAAGTCCAGGATACTGACCCCTTACAGGCCGAAATTCTGTTCTTCCTGGCCGAGGACCACCCGCAGGCCCAGCACTGGACGCAGGTTGCGCTCCGCGCCGGCAAATTGTTTCTGGTCGGCGACCCCCAACAGTCCATCTATCGCTTTCGGCGGGCCGACCTCGAAGTGTATCACCTGCTGCGCTCGACGGTGGCACAACAGGGGGACGTCCTCAGCCTCTCAACGAACTTTCGGATGCGGCCGGCCCTGGTGACACAGACGAACGCTCTCTTTTCACAGCTCCTGGACAACGCGGACGACCCGGACCAGCCTGGCTATCGGCCCTTGCGCGCAGTCAGCGCTGATGCGAATGAAGCGGACCCAACATTTTTGCTTTTGGACCTGCCCCACGCCGCGCCACCGGAGCACCACGCCACGCTCGAAGCACGCTGTACCGCGGGGTTTATCCGTCACAGCGTTGAACAGCGGACGCTGGCGACCCAAGCCGGGCGGCCCCTGAGGTATGGCGACATCGCTATTCTGTGTCGGACGAATCGAGGCGTCGCCGTGTATGAGCAAGCCCTCCGGGAGGCAAACATCCCGTACCGGAGCACAGGAGGACAGCTGTCCTCCCAACGGCCCTCAAGGCGGGGCCCGTTTCCGCTGTCGGGGGGGCGGCGGGTGGCGGTCAGTCAGGAGCAGAGCGATATCCAGGCGTGTGTACGGACGCTGGTCCATCCCGCCGACACGACAGCCTTGGTGGCAACCTTGCGCTCGCCACTCTTTGGCTTTTCGGACCAAGAACTCACGCAATTGCGCTGTGCCGGCGGAACCTTCGACTATCTCGACGGGAGCGTCCCGGGAGCGCTCCCCTGTGCCGACCGCTTCCATGCCGCTTTTGCACTGCTCCGCAGCCTGCACCAGAGGCTCTCCCATACTATGCAGCACGCGCAGAGTGTCGGGGCCGGGCTTTCCGCTGTGCTGACCGAGGTCTATACCCGCACCCCCGTCCTGCCACTGTTGGCCGGCCGCTCGGACGGGCCGCAGCTCCACACCCTGCTGCACTGGGTGGAGGCGCTGCGTGCGCGGTCCGGCCAGTCCGGGACTGGGCAGGATTTCTCCCCAGACTCTTTCGACCGCCTGCTCAGCGCGGCTCTGGATGACTCCGAGGACGGCCCGGCAGAGCGCGCGAGCGGGCTGCCTGAGCCGCACGATGTCCTCCACGTGCTGACCATACACAAAGCCAAGGGATTGGAGTTTCCGCTGGTTGTTATGGCGGAGTCTGGCGCACCGCCCAACCGGCTCAACCGTCCCGGCCTGGTGAGACGCAAAGAGGCGCGGCTTGAACTCCACCTTGGTCCGCGCGCCCTCCAGTGTCGCACCCTGGGCTGGCCGGCGGCTGAGGACCGAGAACGCCAGCGGGAGGCGGCCGAGGAAAAACGGCTGTGGTATGTGGCCGCAACACGCGCGCGCGAATATGTCGTGTTTCCTCTGCCCCCGCCGCCAAGGGCCAAAAAAAAGGACCCCAGGCTGTATCCGGTCCTGCGCGCCCTCCCAGCCACACAGCGGCAGGCTGTCCCTCAGAGCGCGGCCGACCAGGCCGACCAGCCTCCTATTTCGTCCGGGCCAGACGTGACTGACTTCCAGGCCGCACCGGCGGCGGCTGACCCGCCGCCCTCCGATATCGATTGGGTCACGGACAGACGGCGACTCATTGCCAAAGGGAGGCGTCAGCGACAAACCCGGAAGATACTCCAGCCAGGAAAGGTATCGTCGTCGCAAGCGCAGTTGGAGCGTCTTGTTGCGCACACGGCCGTCCACCTGAGGCGAACGCCCGGAGAGCCGGCTCAAGCCGTGGCCGCGTCTCTCCAGGCGGCATTCGCCGCCCAGGGCAACCGCGGCCTTGCTTCTGCCCCTCTCCCTGACGCCGTGCAGCAGTCTCTTGCCCAGGCTGCGCTCTGGCCGCGTATGCACCGGGCTCCCGAATGCCTCGTCAATGAGGAATTTACGCTGCCTGTCGGCCCTAGGCTCCTGACCGGACGGATTCCACTCGCGTTTCTCGAAGGGGGGAAATGGGTTATTGCTGATTTTTTCCTGGGCGGGACGAACCTCTCAGGGGAAGAGCAGAGCGTTGTGTACACCCGGCTTGGCCCCAGCGCGCTGGCCCTTGAGCATTTGACTCCGTTTCCGGTACAGGACCTGCTCCTCTTTCTGATTGACCGCCAGCAGGAAGTCCGGGTTGCGTGGGAGAGTCCGGGGAAGTATGCTGTCCGCAAACACGTGTTGGGCTGAAGGGCCTGGTGAGGAACGCAAAGTAGCGATGAAACCCACGCCGCCTGATTTTTCCACCGCGGAGCAGGACTTCTACCTCAAAGAGTTTCGCGGCAAAAGCCTGCTGCTCGCTCTGCGGGCAAAAGATATCACTGCGGCCAGGGACCGAGACGTGGTTCACGGGGTCCTAGGCACGCTGGTGTTAAATGAAACCCGCGTGATTCTGCTCGTAGAAACAAGCGACTCCACACCAGAACGCCGTGCGGTCGCCGCAGTCTGCGCCCACCTTGCACAGGCGCTGAACCGCGTGCCGGCGCCTGTGCCGCTTATCCTTGAGACCGATGAGGACCACCGCTGTCTCAGTATTCTGGAAACCCTGCGGACGGCTCCGATTTTCATCGGGCTGTGGCCGGCCCAGGCCGGCGTAGCGGCTCTTCAGAGCGCCCAGCAGCTCGCCAATCGCCTCACCGTCTATAAGCTGGTCATCCTGGACCCGCAGGGTGGATTGACGGCCAGCGGAGCGCCGTTATCCTTTCTGAACAGTGCCCACCTAGAGGCATTGCGCTCTCAGGGCCGGCCTGGAGAAATCCCTCACCCCCGCCACCTCCAACTTGAGACCGCCCGTCTCGCCTTAGAAGGGGGCGTGGCGTCTGTTTCGCTGTGTGTGCCGGCCAATCTGGCAAAGGAGCTTTTTACCTACGAGGGCTGTGGGACCTTTTTTACCCCGACGGACTACTGCCAAGTGGAACGCCTCGCCTTGGACGATTTCCCCGAAACCGAACGGCTCATCGCTCAAGGAGAACACGAAGGGACACTGAAAAAACGGACCTCCGTCGAGGTGAGTCGGTTGCTCTTGCATGGCTATGGGGCGCGGTTGGGGAAAGAGCGCGACCTGGTTGGCTTATGCGCTCTCCTGCCGTATGCTGCTGATAATGCGGGAGAGGTCGCCGGACTCTACACCCTCAGACGGTTCCACGGCGAAGGCATTGGCAGCCGTTTGGTTGGGACAGTAATCACGGAAGGGCAGGCGCGTGGTCTGACCTATCTCTTCGCCTGCACAAATCAGGAGGGAGCCCGGCGGCTGTTTGAGCGGTTTGCCTTTCGCCAGGTCACGCCAGACGCCGTGCCAGCCGCAAAATGGCGGGCCTATGCTCCTGAACGAAAGCGCGCCGTTCGCGTGTATAAGCGTGCGGTGACGTGAAAGTTTCCGCACCCGTTTGGGGCGGTCCGTCCGCTGACCATTGACGAGCCGGGCCGCGTGCAGTAACAGGAAGCGTATGGTGACACTTGCCTTTGACACTCACAAAGCTGTTAAGGCACTCCAGGAGGCTGGAGCCGCCGAACCGCTTGCCGAAGCCGTGGTGGCGACAGTCGGCGAGGCCGTGGGTGAAAATGTGACCACTAAAGCCGACCTGGCCGAAGTCAAAGCGGCCTTAGAGGCGGATATTGCCGAAGTCAAAGCGGCCTTAGAGGCGGATATTGCCACCGCCAGGGCCGAGTTAAAGGCCGACCTGGCCGAAGTCAAAGCGGCCTTAGAGGCGGATATTGCCACCGCCAGGGCCGAGTCAAAAACCGACATAGCGGCTGTGCGGGAGGAAATGGCAAAAGGCTTTCAAGGCGTGTACAAATTTATGGTGGCCTCGACGTTGACCATTGCCGGCACCATCATTGGGGCTGCTATCGTGTTAGTGCGCTATCTTGCCCCTCAATAGACAGCCTCGTCTCCTGGATTTCTGTCGTCGGGCGGCTCAAGCGGATAGACTTTCATACTCTGCCAGCGGCGCAACCGCACCTTGCCGGGCGGAAAGGCCGGGGGCCGGGATACGTCCGCGACCCGACAGAGATGCACCGTCACTTTACCCCGGCTGCCACGCGCCTTGGAGTGCCAGGCCGCCAGTCGGGCCGCGTGGACCAATACTGCCGGCGGCAGTGCGGCGAGCCGGTCGGGATTGCGTACTACCACATGACTGCCGGGAAAGTTGACCACATGCAGCCAGAAGTCCTCAGGCTCCGCAACCTCAAAGGTCAGCCGGTCATTCTGAATATCCCCTTTGCCCACCAGAATCTCAAAGCCCTCGAAAGAAACGGTTCGGAAAGGGCGGCCCTTACTCGCCATTATTGCTGCTTTCCATGCCGGGGGCGTTTGAGGATGGAGAGCCCAAGCCGTAAGCAACAGACCGCAAAGCCTTGTTTGCACAGGCTGAAGAATATGTGGTACAGAGGGGCTGTTTCGCGCAGCACTATGATCGTTCCTGGATTCTCCTCATGCCGGAGATTCGGGACCGTGCAACAATATAGCAGGGGGGAGCTCCGATGGCAGCAACGTCGATATCAGCCTCAGTCGAAAGACAGGCCGTCGAGGTAGAAGAAACGCAGCACGCCAAAACCGCGCACGGCGAGATGCCGTTCATGCGCTTTCTGGTCATAGGCGCAGGCCTGGGGCTGCTGTCGTTATTGCTCATCAGACTGTGGCAGGGCGAGTGGTGGTTCCCGGTTGGTCTGGACGCGACGACACCCGAATTTGCGACGTATTGGCTGGGGCTGTTGTATGTCGAGTGGGTCGTCATTATTGCCGCCGCCATCATTGGCTTTGTGTCCTACCGCAAACCCTGTCCCATCTGCGCCGTTCAGAAAAAAGAATTGGGGCGCATTGACCCCGAGCACGAACTCCATCACATAGGGAAGCTGTGGGCCACGGTGGCGGTGGCCGCCATGTTCGGCTTTGGGGTCAGCTATTTTGCCGAGCAAGACGCCTCATGGCACCAAATAGTCGTGCGCGATACGGCTTTTACGCCCAGCCACATTCCCCTCTTCTTCTATACCTTTCCCATGTTGCTCATCATGACTGGCGTGAGTTCCTGGTACGCCTATAACCGTCTGCACCATCTATACGTGGGTGAGGGGGGCAAAGGGATACCCATCTGCTATCTGCTGTTCCCGGCCGGCGGCTGGTTCCTGTTTGCCAATGTGGCGTTTAACGAGCTGGGGCACTCAAGCTGGATTACCGAAGAACTGTTTGTACAGCCCTACCATTTCCCGTTTGCCTGGGCGACGTATTTCTTTTTTGCCGGGTTTGCGCTGCTCTTTAAGACCGTGCCGCGTATCTTTGAAAATCTGGGCGCAATGGCTCAGCAGGCGTCAACCGAGGCCAAGGCGGCATCGTAGTCCACCGACGGGCTGGCCCAACCCACAACGTTCAGAACGGGTCCGGCCTGAGGGGGGAGTGAAAGCAATGAAGGCCGAAGAGCTTGCCGCACTGGGCCATCACAGGATGGCCAGGGCTTTTGATTTCATCCTGCTCTTGGCCCTGATCGGCTTTTTCACCGTTATCCCCCATGTCAGCCGTATGCTCTATATGGGCGACTGGGATTTCTGGGTTGACTGGAAAGACAAGCTGTGGTGGCCAATCGCCGGTCCGAGCGCGGCTCTTCTGGTGACGTCGGTGGGCCACTATCTGGCCTGGTACTACCTCCGCCTGCCACTCGGGGCTACGTTTACCGCGGTGTTCGTCTTGGTCGGCGCTTGGCTGAGTCGGATATTCAGCTTTTACGGCTTGGAGTATTATCCGCTCAATTTTGTCTGGCCGGCCACCACGATTCCTATGGCGCTGGCGCTTGACCTGATTCTCTTTTGGTCACGCAGCTATCTGGTCACGAGTCTGATCGGCGGGTTTCTATGGGGCTTCCTCTTTTATCCCGTCAACTGGCTGATGCTCATGCCCTTCCTGCAGCCGGTGACGCTGTTTGGCAAGACCTTTACCGTTGCCGACCTGATGGGCTATTACTTCATCCGCCCGCAAACACCGGAGTACTTACGCCGGATTGATGAGGGCACGCTGCAAGCCTTCCTGGGTCAGCGTATCTGGATCAGCGTACTTATGGCCGGCATCGCCTGCACGATCATGTACTGGATTGGTATCGGCCTGGGCAAAGTGCTCGGCATTATGCCGATGCGGAAGGTCCTGCGCCAAACCTGACCAGGATGGACTGGATGACAGGATGAGCAGGCGTATTGCTGTCTGGGTCGGTTGGCCAAGCCGGGTCTCAGGAAGGAGGGATAGGGTGGTCTCCCTTGTCCTGCTCCTCGGTCTCGCTGTGGCCTCGCTTCTCTCCACGCCGGTTGTCCAGGCGCACGGGGAGCACAACCTTGAACCCTTTGTCCGTATGCGCGGGGTCTCGTTTTTTAATGCCATGTTCTCGCACGAACGCCTCGCGGTCAACGAAACCATGACCGTGACCGGCAAGTTCAGAGTCATGAACTCCTGGCCACGTATGTTGACCACCCCGGAGTTGGCCTGGGTCGGTATCCTGGTGCCGGGTCCGAAACTCGCCGTGCGCGAACGCTGGGTGAATGACCGTTTTATCCAGAACGCGTTTAATATCGAGTTGGGCCAAGTCTATGATTTCAAGATGATTCTCCAGGCGCGCGAGCCGGGCCGATATCATGTGCACCCGCTGGTGAATCTGTCCGGTACGGGCGGGCTGGTAGGTCCGGCCAAGTGGATTACCGTTGTGCCGGGCGACGCTCCACCGTCCTATACCATACAGATTCCGGCAACCGGCGAGACCATAGATCTGGAGCATTATGGGTTTGGACGGATTGTCGGCTGGCATGTCGCGTTCGGGCTTCTCGGACTGGCCTGGCTAGGCTATTGGGCCAGACGGCCGATACTCGTCCGTTACGCGCTGCTGATGAACGGAGTCGATAAAGAACAAATCACGCCCGCCGACCGTCGCACTGCTCTTATTTTTGGCCTCGTCCTGGTTGTCCTGGTTGTCGGAGGGTTATGGGTCACGAACTCGGGTCGTCCGCCGATCATTCCCCACCAGGCCGCCAGAATGTGGGACCTGTCCGGCCTCCCAGCCCCGAGTGCCGTCCAGACCGAGGTCAAAGAATTGCGCTATAACACCACCGAGCGCTCCCTGAGTATGCAGGTTGAAGCCACGAACACTTCAGATCAAGCGGTGGTCCTCCGCAAATTTACGACCAGCTATCTGTCTTTCATCAATCCTGCCACGCAAGACCTCTATCCCGCCACGCACAGCGAGGTTCCGGTGATGCAGGTGGAACCCGATGGACTCCTCCAGCCGGGCGAAACCAAGATGCTGACCCTCACCATGCAGGATGCCATCTGGGAAACCGACCGGTTTATTGAGTTCGACCAGCCTCAGATTACCGCGGCCGGCGTCCTCATTTTTACTGATGCTCAGCCGCTTGCCAGGGAAGACCTGCAAACCATCATGATGGGGAACAGCCGTGAAGGTTCGGGTGTTCCGTGGGAACACATCTCCAGCCTGAACGAAGTCTATTCCAATATCCAGATTGATTTTGGGAGTATGGATTTCTAAAAGAGAGTGAGAGAGATTTCATGCAGGTCTTCATTAGCCATGCACAAACGGATGAACCGCTCGTTGGAACCATCTCTGCCGTCCTGAAAGAAGCTGGGCTTGAGGTTTGGGAAGCGGATAGCTGTCTCATGCCAGGTGACAATTTCGGTCACGAGGTCGCCCGGGCTCTCGAAGAGTCCGAGGCCATGGTTGTCCTGCTGACACCTGAAGCGTTGCACTCGCCCTGGGTCAAGCGGGAAATCGAATTCGCTCTGAGCGGCACCCGTTATCGTAACCGCCTGATCCCGGTATTGGTAGGCGACCCCCAGAAACTACCGGAGGATGATATCCCCTGGATACTCCAGCGTCTCCCGCGGTTCAGGATCGGTGCACACGGGAGCGACGAAACCGCAATCAAACCAATCGCAGACGCAATCCTCAGCCACGCCTGATGTCGCGTTCTCTTGGTAAAGCACCTCCGTCTCTCGTGCCAAAAGAAGTTTTCCTCTCTCATTCCGATCAGGATATCCTCTTTACGGCCGACCTGGCCGATATGATGCGACGCCACGGGATTCCAGTCTGGTACAGCCGCACCAATATCAGTGGTGGTCAACAGTGGCACGACGAAATCGGTGCTGCCCTCCAACGTTGTGACTGGTTCGTCCTCGTTCTGTCCCCGAACGCTGTAGGCTCTATGTGGGTCAGGAGGGAACTGTTGTATGTCCTCCAACAGAGACGCTTCGATAATAAGATCATCCCTATTTTGTATCAGGATTGTGCCTACGACGAGTTGTCCTGGACGTTGTCGCAGTTTCAGATGATCGAATGTGGAGAGGACATTACGGAGGGTTATCGCAAGCTTTTGCAGGTATGGGGATTGGGATATAAGCCGCTATAGATAGGGTTCTTCAGCCCTCACGGCACCAGCACCACCTTGCCGTAGGCTTTGCCAGCTCCGCTGACAGCGCGGTGGGCTTGGGCGGCTTCGGCCAGGGGGAGTTCCTGTCCGATGACGGGCCGGAGCGTGCCGTTGGCCAGACCAGCTACCAGGGCCGCGTGGATACGGACATGATCCTGCGGCGTGGCGTTGCGCAGGGTCATGCCGATGATGGAGGCGTCGCGCATCATGGCCGCGCGGGGATTGATCTCGACTGTGCCCTGGTTCCTCTCGCCCCGATTACCAATGACCACTACCCGCCCGTGCAGGGCGAGGAGGTCAAGGTCCTTGGCCAGATTGACGTTGGCCAGCATCTCTAAAATCACATCAACGCCCCGTCCGTCCGTCAGGGTCTTTACTGCTTCCAGATACGACGCGGCGCTGTGGTCGAGAACGTGCTGTGCGCCTTGTTCGGACACGAGTTGCCGCCCGCGCTCCGTACTGGCGGTTCCAATCACGGTCATGCCGGCGGCCCGACCGAGCTGCACCCCGGCGATACCCACTCCACCGCTGGCCCCATGCACAAAAAGCGTTTCACCCGGTGAGGCATGACCACAGTGAAAGAGCGCCTGATAGGCCGTGCCATAGGGCACGAACACCGCGGCCCCTTGGGCGAACGACGCCTGTTCACCCAGCGAATGCACCTGTTCCTGTTTGCACAGGGCCTGTTCGGCATACGTGCCGCTGAGAGAACCAGCCAGATACACCCGATCACCCACAGCAACCCGGTCTACGCCCTCGCCCACGGCCTCGACCACACCAGCCCCGTCCGAGCCGGGGGTGAAGGGCGTTGGCGGCTTGGGGTAGATACCGGACCGAATATAGGTCTCAACCGGATTGACTCCGACCGCGTGCATACGCACCACGACTTGACCCGACCCAGGGGTCAGGTCCGCGACTTCTTCAAGCTGCAAGACCTCTGGACCACCAAACTCGTGTATCCGAATCGCTTTCATACCGCTCTCCCCTTTTTATTATAGGCCGCCCTCAGCCTCTCTGGCGTCCAGCGCAGTCAGCATTTCCGCCACGGTCGTCATCTTCTCGCGTGGCTTGCCAACCTTTTTCCCGTTCTTGACTTCTATCTGATCCAGATATTTCCAGTCAGCAAAAGAGACGTAGCGGACACCCTTCTCCGCCAGAAGCGCCGGCAGCGCGTCTTCGCTGCCGTTAATGGCGGGGGGCACTTTGCCCTGTTGCAAATCTTCCAGCATGAGCCCAGCGGTTTCAATCGCGTCCGGCTTATTCGTACCCACCACGCCGGACGGACCGCGCTTGATCCAGCCGGCCACATACAGCTGCTCAATGGGCGTCTGTGTTGCCGGGTCAATGACCCGACCGGCTTGATTTGGAATAATCCCAGCGCGCTCGTCAAACGGAACGTCTTTCAGCGGATGGCCCTTATAGCCGATAGAGCGAAAGACCATCTGGATATTCGGCAGTTCCTCGTATTCCCCGGTGCCGCGCGCGCGCAGCGTCCCGCGCTCATCCTTCACCAGCCGATTTTTTTCGAGCTTCATGCCCTCAACGCGCTCGGCCCCGTACAGTTCAACCGGAGACACAAAAAAGCGCGCCCGAATCTTCCTCGGGGCCGTTCCTTCGCCCTTGGGAATCTGGGCTGTCAGGATATCCATATTCCGCTGATGCACCGGCTCTGTGGCCTGGGCCAGGAACTCGGCATTAACCTCGTCAAGTTCGAGGTCTTTCGGCTCGACGACCAGATCGGTAATTGGCATTTCGGTCAGTTCCCGAATCTCGGGGTTGGTAAAGGCGGCCTGGGCCGGCCCCCGGCGGCCCAGCAGATAGATCTCCTTGACTGCGCTTTTCTTGAGCGCTTCGAGCGCATAGGCGGCGATATCCGTTTTTGAGAGTTCTTCAATCGAGCGGGCCAGAATCCGGGCGACATCCATGGCCACATTGCCATTGCCAATCACGGCGACGCGCTCAACCGTGCTCAGATCATAATTGAGGTCGCGGTAATCGGGATGCCCGTTATACCAGCCGACAAAGATCGTCGCCGGGTCGCTGCCGACCAGGTTTTCGCCTGGAATGCCAAGCTGCCGGTCGGATTCCGCACCGGTCGAAAACAGGACTTGATGGTAGTGCGCCAGGATATCGGCCATCCGGATATCTTCACCAAAGGTAACGTTTCCAAAAAAGCGAAAGCCGGGCCGACTGGCAAATTTCTCGTACTGCCGAATGACCGCTTTAATTTTTTGGTGGTCCGGTGCCACGCCGCCCCGCACCAACCCATAGGGAGTCGGCAGGCGGTCGAACAGGTCAACCCGAACGGCGATATCTTTCCGCCGGAGCAGTTCACCAACCGCGTAGAATCCCGCTGGTCCCGAGCCAAAAATCGCAACGCGGAGGGGGTTTGTTTCAGAGCCAATCTGATCCATCATGCCCTACCTTTCTCAAGCAGAGGTCTCCAGCGCTCCGCTCTCGTGAAACCCGTTCGCTATACAGAGAACCCCGCGACCCGTCAACTAGGCGGGGCGGCCCAGAGCGAAGAGGTTTCACCTGACGAATCCATTGTGGCCGGGTCCGCTTTCCATTTTCAATCCGAGACCATAAGCTACCCAAGCAATTACAGCAGGAGGACGGTCCAATGAGTGACAACGGCAATCCGAAAATTCGCTTTGGCCTGTGGTACGACTTTCGTAATCCGCTCGCCTGGAAACGCCCCTACGACCAACTCTACAACGAAATCATCGATCAGATCGTCTGGGGAGAGGAGAACGGCTTTGACGATATCTGGCTGTCCGAGCACCACTTTATCGAGGACGGCTATTCCCCTGCGCTGATGCCGATTGCCGCCGCGATTGCCTCTCGGACCAAGAAAATTCATATCGGGACGAGCGTGGTGCTCCTGCCTTTTCACAATCCGGTCCGACTGGCTGAAGATGCAGCCACGGTGGACGTGATTTCGGGCGGCCGGTTCGAGCTGGGTGTGGGCGTTGGGTATAAAGTCGAGGAGTTTGAGAGCTTTGCTGTTTCGAGCAAAGAGCGCGGTGCTCGCACCAATGAGGGGCTCGAAATCATCCGTCGCCTGTGGGAAGGCGAGACCCTGACGTTTGAGGGGCGATATTACACGGTGACCAAGGCCAAGCTCACCCCGGAGCCGATTCAGCAGCCCCGCCCCCCGATTTGGGTCGGCGGATTCACCCCGCCGGCACTCCGGCGGGCGGCAAAGTATGGCGACGGCTATATCGGCGTTGGCCCGCTGAAAGAGGCGTATGAACGCTATGTGACCGCCTTGGAAAAAGTCGGAAAATCCACAACCGATATTCGCCTTGCGGGCGGCTATTTCTGGCTGATTCCGTCCGAAGACCCGGACAAGACCTGGAACGAAGCCGCCGAACACGTCCGCTATCAGGTCAACGCCTATGCCGAGTGGTCAGAGAAGGCCGGTATGCCTCTGTTTCCAAAAGTGCCGGATACTGCCGCCTTACGGGAATCGGGCCTGTTGCAGGTGGTCGATGTTGACACCTGCATTCAGATGATCCGTGAGTATGCCTTAGAGACCCCGCTGACACATTATTACTCGTGGACCCTGCCACCGGGCCTGCCGGCAGGCTGGATTCAGCCCCATCTGGAGCTATTTAGCCGTCGGGTGATTCCGGCCTTTCGCTAGTCCACATGGTGTTGGAAGGTCCTTGTGAGAAGATGGTAGAGAGGGGCTGCCCAGCCCCTCTCTACCATTAGGAGTTCCATGAGCGCGTTAATGGTCGTGATCGTTGGCCTCGTGGTTAGCGTAATACTGTATATTTGGCTGGTCAAAAGACGAGGTGTGAGCGCACTTCATCTAGCCGCCACTGGCGACGATATCTGGCGACGATATAGAGACAGCGATTTCTCTCCTAATGTCCGGTGCCGATCCGAACGTCAAGGATAAAAGGTTGGGTAGAACTCCCCTTTATCAGGCGATCATGTCTGGAAGTCCTGACTTAGTTGATGTCTTGCTTGAGGCTGGGGCTGATCCAAATATAAAAGATAAGCATGGAGAGATATCGCTGCACCATGTGAGTTCGCGCAGGAAACGGTCCGGGACGCGCAGAATAGTTTTGTCTTTGCTTCAAGCACGGGGCCGACCCGAATATGCGAAATAGCTTCGGTCTAACGCCCCATACCCGAGCCTTACGATTAGATATGGACTTAGTGGCCAACATCATACAGCAAGAGGGTGTAGAGAATCTGAAGACTGATAAGGATGGTTAGAGATTGAACGTTGATAGTCGCACTGGCTGGTCAACTCACGGGAACTGGCGCTTTATCCGTCCTCCTATTTGGTGGCTGCTCATTGCAACTAATAAGTGGTGCCTTAACAAAGGAGCATTGATATGGTTGAGTCCCCAACTCTTTACCGGTCTGTTGATAGTCTTACGTTTAATAACTATGCAAGGGGAATAGTCTGGTTCCGGTCGCCCCGATACTTTCGTAAGCTCGCTAAGGAGAACAAAAAGGCCGACTCACAAGACGTAAGGGCCGACTCACTAGAAGGTAAAGGCTCTTATCGAGTGGGTGATGGACCTTGTGTACATGACGTTAGCGACGACGATGGTTCGGCAGTACACCCAGCTTTTCTCCCGAGCTTTAGTGAGGTCCCATTGTTAGAAAAATATGGAGCCTATGTTTTGAAGTTCGCTAGGCCGCTAGAGTTGAGGGAACACATAGAGCAAGAATTACTACGTGGGACTGATATCATCAAAGTGGAATTGAGAAAAATTGAATACAGTAAAACAGAACAACTTGAAGCTCATCCTAGCCCCACTGAAGACTGGAACCGCAAATACTTTTCAAAGCCTGAGAAATTCGCACGCGAAAAGGAGTGGCGGCTATTGATACTGTTCAGACACAGTTTTCCGATACTCAATGATACGCTTAAGCTGCGTCTTAGTGATTTGAGGCGTTTCTACCAGTATTTCAACGGCCAAACGGACTCATGATTGTCAGGGTGACCAAAGGCCGATTAGAATCGTGCCCCTTCCGAACATTCTCTAGTGGTCCGACTAGGTTTGGTCATCACCCCATCCAGAGGGGTAAGGTTTGACAATCAGCCTTGATTCTTATAGTCATCATTCTAGCGAGACAGCCGCCTCAATCCGCTCATCTTCACAGCGATTGATTGAGCAAAAAATGACGACGCCAAAGAAAAAACGGAAATCACCTGACGGTGTACCAACGAATGACTTGGTGTTCAGCGCACATACCGGCGCGAACGGTGAGATTTTTCCGCACATTCTTTCCTTGTACGTTTCACCCGGAAGTAAGGTAGCAGATGTCACGTATGGAAAGGGGGTTTTTTGGCGGAAAATCCCGGAAGGAACTTTTCAACTCTTGCCGACTGATCTCTCCACAGGAACAGATTGCCGTCAGCTACCATACGATGATGAATCAATTGACTGTGTTGTATTTGACCCGCCTTATATGCATACGCCGGGCGGGACAGCTCACACCAATCATCAAAACTACGAAGGCTACTACAAAAACAACACGGCAAAGTCCGCCAAAAAATACCATGAAGCCGTACTCGATTTGTACTTCACTGCGGCGCGTGAGGCTTGGCGAGTCCTGCGCAAGGGTGGTGTCTACATCGTTAAATGTCAAGATGAAGTGTGTGCCAAGCAGCAGCGCTTAACCCATGTCGAAATCATTAATGAGTTAGTGCACTATGGATTTGTCGCCGAAGACTTGTTCGTTGTTGTTCGTACAGGCAAGCCAGGCGTAAGCCGCCTACTGAAGCAGGCCCATGCCCGTAAAAATCATTCGTATTTCCTGCTATTCCTTAAACGAGACGGGAAGAAGCGCTGGGATGGATTGGATTCCCGCCTTGAGGTCCAAACGGACGACAAGGGTAAGCCTTACGTCAAAACTACGGGCTCACAACCGACGCTATTTCCGTAACGCTATTTCCGTAAAGAATTCTTGGAACGGCCTGATATGGATGACCGAGGGAAAGACTTGCGTCAATTCTTGGTAACGGACCGGGACATCAAAATAGTAGATGCGGTCCATTTTGGATAAGAGCGACTGATAGGCCAGCTACTGGTCAGGAACACATATCTCCACCCCTTCGTGGCTGCGAGAATCAAGTTTCGTCTCTGAGAATACGACCATGATGCCGCTGTAGTGTCCGACGCCGTGAGCGGAGTCCAATAATTTCTGGTGTGCCCAAGCTTGGACGACGCGCTCACGGGTTGACATCTTTACGGGCAGGTGAATGTTGGGCAGGCCCTCTGCCGTCTCAAAAAGGAAGTCCATCGTCATGCGCACGGAACGACCCGACACAGAGAGCGTGGCCTGCTTACTCGGTTCCATGCCCAGCGATTTTGCAAAAATATGCCCTATCAGACATTCAAAATACGTAGCCGGACCCTTCTTGTTGTTCCGGTCAAACAGTTCCATAGCAAGACATGGGGCAAGCGCGACGGTATAAAAAAGTTTCCCCAGGTTTCGGGTTTTTGGCTGCCCGCGTAACCATGATTGCCACTCACGCGCCACTACCTTCGGATTGACCACGAAGCAGTCGCTATTCGCGGGACGAGCGACAACGTTGTTCCGTGAAAAGGAGAAGTATCTTTTACCGGGGACCAGCGAGTTCAGCACTACTTGTTCACACTCGGAGGTAAGGAAGTGCAAGGATGCGGCGGCCAAGTCGATAATGGCCTGGCTGGCGGCTGCTGAACGCCAGTCATTCTTGCAGGTCTTTTTGACAGCCGTATAGGCATTCCGTATCTGCAGCGTCCACTCTGAGTGCCGCTTTCTTAGAGTCCCTGCGTCAGTTCGGAAATGGAAATCCTGAGAGCATTGGCTATCGCTCCTATGTTCCGTAAAGCGACGTTTCGCTCGCCACGCTCTATTCCGCCTAGGTAAGTCCGGTCAAGTCCGCATTCTGCGGCAAATGATTCTTGTGAATACCCGCGAGACTTGCGAAGTTCCCGGACACGTTTACCGAATCGCGTGAGAATGTCGCTGCTATTCATGAGCGCGAGTGTTATTTTTTGATGTCTATCAGTCTACGGTCTATGAGAATTATTAAGCTCGGACTTCTCAAATCTGCCGTTTAGGCGTATATCTCTCTACTCCTGATAAAAGGAGGAAAGACATGAACCTCCAACCTCCCGGCGTTTTTACCTTTCTGGATGGCCTTACGGGCGAACAGACCGGCCAACTCGCCCGCAAAGTCGAAAGGCTCGGCTATAGCGCCCTGTGGTTTCCCGAGACCCTGGGCCGTGAAAGCTTTTCGTTTGCCTCGTATTTGCTGAGCCAAACCGAACGTCTGGTCATCGCCACCGGCATTGTGGTGACGTATGCCTATGAGCCGATTGCGATAGCCAATGCCACCCGAACGCTCGCCGAGCTATACGGCGACCGTTTTGTACTCGGCCTGGGTGTGAGTAATGCGCAGGGCAACGCTCGGCGCGGCATTCCATATGGCAAGCCCCTCAGCTTCATGCGTGCGTATCTGACCAAGATGCAAGCCGCCCCATACGCTGCCCCCGCCCCGCCAAACGACCCGCCGGTGGTCCTGGCTGGGATGATGCCCAAGATGCTGGCCCTGGCCGCAGCCCAGACCCAGGGAACGCATACCTATTTCACCGGGCTTGCGCAGATTGCCGCGACCCGTAAGGCTCTCGGCCCGGACCCGTGGCTGTGTGCCGAGCTGGGGGTCATGCTGGAATCGGACGCGGACACGGCCCGCGCAGCCGCCCGGAGTTATATGCAGACCTATCTCCACATCGACCACTACGCCCAACGCTTCAAGGCCGTTGGTTTTACTGACGCCGACATGGCAAATGGTGGCAGTGACCGACTCGTAGACGCGGTTATTGCCTGGGGAGACGCGGCAAAAATTCGCGAGCGGATTGCCGCCTATTACGAGGCCGGGGCGTCCCACGTCTGTATCCTGCCGTTGAGCCCCAAGGGCGGTATGGTGCCGGACGAGCGGGCAGTTGAAGCATTAGCGCCAGAGAGATAACGCGGCGCAAGCCCAGCATCCCATTGGAAATGCCGAGTAGTATGAACACGGAACAGGCGGGAACGCTTTTTGATACGACTGGGCAAACCCGCACGCCTTCAGGGAGAAAAAGTCCCGAGGGCGTGGCAACCTCAGACCTCATATTTTCCGCGTATATTGGTAATAATGCCGATATCTTTCCGAAAGTGCTGCAACTCCATGTGGGAGATGGCGCAAGAATTGCCGACGTAACATATGGCAAAGGAGTTTTCTGGAGAAATGTAGATACAAGCAAATATCGGTTTTTCCCGTCCGATATCGCGGATGGCATAGACTGCCGACAGCTTCCTTACGAAGATGACTCATTGGATGCTGTCGTTTTCGACCCGCCATACATGGAAGGATTCTACAGGACGGGTAAGACCGTAAAAGCAGGCGACGGGACACACAAGACGTTCAGAGATCATTATTCCAACGGCGATGAAGCGCCTAAGCCGAATGGCGCGAAATGGCACGCCGCGGTTCTAGAAATGTATAACGAGGGAGGGAAAGAGGCCCACCGTATTCTGAAAGAGAGAGGTGTCTATATCGTCAAGTGTCAGGATGAGGTCAGCGCAAACAGACAAAATCTTACTCATGTTGAGATTATAAACTCATTCGCAGAAATCGGCTTCTTCTGTAAAGACCTGTTCATTGTCGTGCGTCCGAATAAACCAGGCATGAGTAGAGTTATTAACCAAGTCCATGCGCGAAAAAATCATTCGTATTTTCTCATCTTTATAAAAATACCACGAGACAAGACAGCATCGCAGATGCGATTCGCTACAGCAACTCGTTCATCAAAGTAAACGGTTCTTCAGAGAACGGAGGCTTGGGGGGCCAGTGAACCGTTACAAGGGTGGCAAGTAAATGGTCTCGCTGATACTCGTCGTAGCCTTTATACCTTGATGGGGGTAAATCATCGTTTTTTGCAAAGACAAACCTCCACTTCTCTTCAAAGGCGAAAACATTGACGGCCAGGATATGAAATTCCCCCCGCAGTAAACAGGTCGTGTGTACTTCAGTTCCATTCGGGAGAATGACCGCACGCCGGTCACTCGCATCTACCTGGGCTTTACCAACCCACCCCTCATCCGTTTTCCGGATGGTATTTGTCTGAAGAGATTTTGATTCAAAAATGAATTCCTTACCCTTGTAGGTAACGACACGGTCGCCTTTCTTTTTCCTGTCGCGGTCATCATGTTTTGCGACCTGAGAAATTCCTTCGCGGTTGAGCCAGATTTTTTCTAATTTCATCTCGGCCAAGTACCCAAGGATCATTCCTCTGAGGCTTGGATTCTGATTGACCACTTGCGTCAGTTCTTCGACGGTGATGTCCCACCGTCTGAGTATGGAGTCCGGCATGGTTAGCCTCAAAGTGTGTCAGGAGAAGAGATCTGGAACCACGGGAACGCTAGTAGCCGGTCTTCGTATTGTCAAGCGTCCTCGCATTGCTTCTCTTCCCACAGCCCTCCCTTCCCCCCATCTTCTCATCCCCCCCATTTAGGCGTATGTCTCTCTACACCTGATACTCTTTACGCCTGACAATAAGGAGGAAAGCCATGCAACTCGGACTCTTTGGTATCAATATGGGACCGTGCAGTACCCCGGACGCCTCAGCGCGGGTGGCGCAGGCCGCCGAGGCCGCGGGGTTTGAATCTGTCTGGGCCGGCGAGCATGTGGTGTTGCCGGACCCGCAGGAGCCGCCTTCGCCCCTCCCGCCGGCCTATCCCATGCTTGACCCCAATATCGACTTTGCCTTTCTGGCCGGCCAGACCCGCACCATTCGGATGGGAACCGGCATTATTATTCTGCCCCAGCGCAATCCGCTGGTGCTGGCAAAAGAGATGGCCAGCCTGGACGTGCTGTCAGGCGGACGCCTGATCTTTGGGGTTGGCATTGGCTATCTCAAACCGGAATTTGACGCCCTCGGAGCCCCGTTCAGCCATAAAGGACCCCGCACGCTTGAATATGTTGAGGCCATGCGGGCCATTTGGAGTCAGGCCGACCCGGCCTATCAGGGACAGTTTGCCTCTTTTAGTGGGGTCAAAGCATTCCCCAAGCCGGTCCAGCAGCCCGGTCCGCCCGTCGTGTTTGGTGGTATGACCCCCCAGGCTTTCCAACGCTCTGTGACCCACGGCAACGGCTGGTACGGCTTTGCCCTCGATGTGGGCGGAACCAAAAAATGCCTCGACGGTCTGAAGGCTGCCGGAGCAAACAATGCCCGCCCGCACGATTTGGGTCCGCTCGAAATCAGCGTGACGCCAGTTGGCCGGATTGACCTCGACACGGCCAAACGCTATGCCGACTTGGGCGTGGACCGTCTGATTGTCCTTTTCCCGCCCAAAGGAGACGCCCTGTTCGCCCTCAGCACAACGGAGACAGAAATTACCGATTACGTCAAAGAGATTGGGGACACGGTGATTGGACGAGTCTAGCGGTCGGGGCGGACCGGACTCAGGAGGTCTGCGTCCGTCCCCGTTGCTGCACGCCGGCTACCCTGCCGGCTATCGCCTCGGGCGTGACGCCACGGACCTGTTCGCGCCAAGCGGTTGATTCGAGTCGCAGCCCGTCGCCAAGCGTCCGGGCATAGCCTTCGTTTATTACCCGCTTCATAGTGCGCAGCATATCGGGCGGGCACGACAGCATATCCGCAGCCAAGGCGCGGCAGACGGACAGCAAAGCGTCAGGGGCCACAACCCGGTTCACCAGCCCCCAGGCTTCGGCTTGCTGGGCCGACAGATAATTGCCGGTCAGAGACAATTCACGCGCCCGGTAAATACCAATCACGCGCGAGAGTTTCTGGCTGAGGCCCCAACCCGGCATGACCCCCATCCGGGCGTGGGTATCCGCAAAACGCGCCTGGCTGGACGCAATCAGGACATCGCAGGCCAGGGCCAGCTCAAAGCCACCCGTAATGGCAAAACCATTGATCGCCCCAATAATGGGCCGGTCAAACGCCTCCATGACCCGCACCACGTCCATGCTGCCCGGTGTTGGCTGCGGTTCTTGTAAGGGGGCGCTCGTCCGGCTCAATTCTTTCAGGTCCATGCCGGCACAGAACGCCCGTCCGGCTCCGGTCAGGATAACGACCTGGGTCGCCGGGTCGCTGTGCAGCGACGTAAAAGCGCTGACTATGGCGAGCCGGAGTTCACGCGACAAGGCATTCATCGCCTGTGGGCGGTTCAGGGTCAGGGTGGCGATTCCGTCGGCTGTCTCAACTCTGAGGACTGGTTCTGACATCGAAGCTCCTCCTGAGGCTTGGGAGTATGCCCTGAGCACGGCGTCCCGCCAAGTCCCCGCTTCATTGACGCTCTCTGCATTCGTCTCTACACTCCTGTGCTCTTGAGCGTGAGGCGTCCGGGAAAGCCTATACGCCAGGCGGATTTTTTGGAACAACGGACAGCCCCTCCTTCGGCCTCAGCCTTTACCTACCCCAGCTTCCAACGCTATTGGGCCGCCCGGCTGTGTGTCACCCTGGCGATTCAAATGCAGGCCGTGGCCATTGGCTGGCAGGTGTATGATCTGACTCGCCGGCCGCTGGACCTCGGCCTGGTCGGCCTGGCCCAATTTCTGCCCTCACTCGGCCTCGCCCTGGTCACGGGCCACGTTGCCGACCGCTATGACCGGCGGACCGTGATGGCGGTGTGCATCGTGGTTGAGGCGCTGTGCGCCGGGCTCTTTTTGCTGTTTACCCTGCAAGGCGGCACCAATACGCTCGTCCTCTTTGGGGTGCTTGTGCTGTTCGGGACGGCGCGCGCCTTTGAGTTTCCAGCCTCGGTCGCCTTGATGCCCAATCTCGTGCCGCCCCGTCTTTTTACCAATGCCGCCGCCTGGAGTTCGACCGCATGGCAAGCCGCGACCATCGTTGGCCCGGCCATTGGCGGGCTGCTGTACGCGGTTGGACCAGCTACGGTGTATGGCTGCTGTATTGTGATGTTTCTCCTGTCCGTTGGGCTGGTGTCCACCATCCGGGTGGCCAAACGCGCCCGCGAGCACGTGGCCGCTTCCTGGGCGTCTGTTGTGGCCGGCATTGCCTTTATTCGGGGTCAGCCGGTTGTCCTGGGCGCGGTCTCGCTCGACCTGTTTGCGGTACTGTTGGGCGGCGCAACCGCCCTGCTGCCGGTGTATGCGCGGGATATTCTGCATGTTGGTCCGTGGGGACTCGGGCTGCTGAGAAGTGCGCCGGCAGTCGGCGCGCTGGTCACAGCCCTGCTCGTCGCCCGCCACCCGATTCAACGTCATGCCGGCCCGATGCTGCTGTGGACGGTTGGCGTCTTCGGGCTGTCCATCGTCGTCTTTGGGCTGTCTCAGCACCTCTGGCTGTCCCTGCTGGCCCTGGTGATATTGGGCGCGTCAGACATGATTAGCGTCGTTATTCGGCGGGTGCTGGTGTTGGTGAAGACACCCGACGAGATGCGCGGTCGAGTCAGCGCGGTCGAGTCGGTCTTTATTGGCGCGTCAAACGAGCTGGGAGAGTTTGAGTCTGGCCTGACCGCGGCCTGGTTTGGGGTGGTGCCGGCCGTGGTGCTGGGCGGGCTTGGCACCCTGGCTGTGGTGGGTGTGTGGGCGCGTCTCTTTCCGCAGTTGCGCCACGTCGATTCTTTAGAGGCAGAACGACTGGAAAAGCCCTAAACATTGACTTCCCGTGGGGAGTGTGTTTTCCATCCCGACTTGATGACAGAAAGAGAGAGAACAGATGGAACTTGACCGCTTATTGACCGCGCACTCGCTCGGCGAGGCCGAGGCTATCGCCCGGCACGCCGAAGACCTAGGCTTTGACGGGGTGTGGAGCATGGAGAACCAGCACGACCCCTTTCTGTCGCTCGCCGTGGCCGCCACCGCCACCACCCGGCTGACGCTCGGCACGGCCATTGCCCTGTCGTTTCCGCGCAGCCCGATGTCCTTGGCCTATACGGCCTGGGACCTGCAACGCGCCGCAAACGGGCGCTTTGTATTGGGACTCGGCACCCAGGTGAAGGGCCATAATCAGCGCCGCTATAGTGTCAAATGGGAATCGCCGGGGCCGAAGTTGCGCGAGATTATTCTGGCCCTGCGGGCGATTTGGGATTGCTGGCAAAACGGCACGCCGTTGGACTTTCGGGGCGAGTTTTATCAGCATACGCTGATGACCCCGGCCTTTTCGCCGGGGAAGATCGACCATCCGCATATTCCCATCTATATCGCCGGGGTGAACCCGTATATCTGCCGTTTGGCCGGCGAGCTGTGCGACGGCTTTCACGCCCATCCGTTTCACTCCGCGAAATTCTTGCGCGAACGGGTGATTCCCCACATCGAACAGGGCGCGCAGAAAGCCGGGCGCAGCCGCAAAGACCTGGTGGTTGCCAGCTCGGCTTTTGTGATTATGGGCGACACCCAAAAAGAAATGGACGCCCTGCGCGAAAAGGTGCGGATGCAGATTGCCTTCTATGCCTCGACCCGCACGTATAAACCCGTGCTGGACGTCCACGGCTGGGGGGATGTGTGTCTCCGCCTGAACGCCAAAGCGGCCAAGGGCGAGTGGCAGGCCATGTCCAACGAGGTGACGGATGAGATGTTAGACGAGTACACGGTCAGCGGCTCTCCGGCCGAAGTCCCGGCCCTGCTCAAAGAAAGATACGCCGGCCTGCTCGACCGGGTGGCCTTCTATCATCCCGACCGGCCGGGTGTGAACGAGGCCCGCTGGCAGTCGATAGTCCAGGCATTTTCCGCATAGAACAGGAAAGAGAGTCGGCGATATGCGCGCATGACAAATCAATCAGGAATTCGGCATTGACCAGCTCACCCTCGTAGACCGGCCAGACCCCCAGCCCGGTCCCGGTCAGATTGTCATTCGGGTCAAGGCGACCTCACTCAATTATCGTGACCTCATGACGGTCAAATACGGCGGGATGCGGGGCCTCACGCTGCCGCTGATTCCCCTGTCCGACGGGGCCGGCGAGGTGGTGGCCGTTGGTGCGGGGGTGAGGCGGGTGCAGCCGGGCGACCGGGTCGCCGGCATTTTCTTTCAGAACTGGCTGGCCGGTGGGCCGGACGCCTCCCATGCGGCCTCAGCCCTTGGCGGTGCCCTGGACGGCATGTTCGCCGAATTGGTCGTCTTGCACGAAGACGGCGTGGTGAAGATTCCCGACTATATGACGTATGAAGACGCCGCCACCCTGCCCTGCGCCGCAGTCACAGCCTGGCAGAGTATGGTCACGCGGGGCAATATGAAAGCCGGTGACACGATATTGATTCTGGGAACCGGGGGCGTGTCGATCTTTGCCCTTCAGTTTGCCAAAGCCGCCGGGGTGCGCACGATTATTACCTCCAGCAGTGACGAAAAACTCGCCCGCGCCATCCAGCTCGGCGCGTCCGCAGTCATTAACTACCAGACCACCCCCGAGTGGGGCAAAAAGGTGTTGGAGCTTACCGACGGGGTGGGGGTCGATCAGGTGGTCGAAGTGGCCGGAGCCGGGACGCTGGCGCAATCGATGGAGGCCACCCGGGTCGGCGGTTTTATTGGTCTGATCGGAATTCTGGCCGGCACTGATGGTGAGGTGAATCCCCTTCCGGTGCTGACCAAGAGCCTGCGACTTCAGGGGGTCTATGTTGGCTCACGCGCTATGTTCGAGGACATGAACACGGCTATGGCCGTGAATCAGATCAAGCCGGTGATTGATCGGGTGTATCCGTTTGAGGAGGCCCAGGAGGCGTTGAAACTTATGGAAAGCGCCTCCCATTTTGGCAAGATCGTGATTAGCGGCTAGGGGGTTGCACTTCAGCATAGCGAAAACAGTCGGTGGTGTGGTCGTTGACCATGCCGGTCGCCTGCATGAAGGCATAACAGATAGTTGACCCAACAAAAGAGAAGCCGTGCTTCTTGAGGTCCCGGCTCATCGCGTCCGACTGCGCGCTGCGCGTCGGGACCGCTTGCAGCCTGGGCCAGGCGTTCTGACGCGGCTGCCCGCCGACAAACTGCCAGATATACGCATCAAAGCTGCCGGCCTCTTGCTGGATAGCGAGCAAGGCGTTCGCATTTTTGATAGCGGACTCGACCTTTCGCCGGTTGCGCACGATACCGGGGTCAGCCAGCAGCCGCTCAACGGTATGCGGTGTATAACGGGCGACACGAACCGGGTCGAAGTGGTCAAAGACGGTTCGATAGTGGGCACGCTTCTTGAGGATGGTATCCCAGCTCAGACCGGCCTGGGCTCCTTCGAGGATGAGAAACTCGAACAGCGTCCGGTCGTCGTGTACCGCGACGCCCCATTCCTGGTCGTGGTATTGAATCGCCGGTGCGTTTTTGGCCCAGGCGCAGCGGGTGGCTGGTTTCATCTCATCCTGCTCCTTACGGTAGGGGCCCATCCTGCAAAAAGCCGCGAATCACATTGGCGGTCAGCCGCGACACATTATTGTCGTAATTATTGTGGGAGAGACTGCCGCACCAGGCCATAGAGCTGGCCGAGAACACGGCCCCGTTATGCGGCGTTTTGAAGTAGACAATATCCGCCCGGATATAGGGATTCTGGTCGCCAGTGCCGCCGGCCGCAAAATAGCCGCGGGCGTTGAAGGTCGATTCCTCTGATACGGTCACAAAAATATCGTTATGCCCCTCGGAGTGGGCGAGCAGAAAAGCGTTATGGGGCGTCCCGAGTTCCAGGTCGTAGCGGTCGAGCTCCAGCCCGGCGGCTCCCCCGCCGACCAGCCCGAAATTCCCAATCGGTTCGTCTGGGCCGATGCCGGCAAACATCCAGGCGCATTCTGGCCGAAAACTGTCCGGGGCGCGGCGGTAATAGCTTGAGGCGGTCAGACCGAACGAGGTAAAACTGACGCCGGTCAGCTTGCTCATATTCCGCCCCCGGACCCGCCACAGGCCGCCGTGTTTGCCGTCAAAGGCGTTGCAATACTCCCCTGGGTGAATAGTCCAGGCCCGTGTGCCGTTATCGCCTTTGCGCACCTCAATGAGCGCGGGATTGTCGGGGTGAAACACCGTACACCAGTAAAAACCGTTTGCCGCCAGATACAGCCAGCGCCCGCCTTGCTGTTGATAGGCTTCGTAGGCGTCCAGCATTTCTTCTGAGCAATACTCGGGATGGTGACAGGTCAGCACCACGCGGTATTGCTTGAGCAGGGCGACCCCTTCACGTTGCAGGTCTTCATCCGTATGCACATCAAAGTCAAACTGCATCGCCTCCAGCCAGTCGGTCAGATGCAGGTCGGCGTTCAGTTGCCAGACCGACGGCGACAACACATGGGTGTATTTGGGCCGCATATTGAGAATGGGCCGCAGCCGCGAGGAGATATGCACCCCCCAGCCGTCGCTGTGGACGGTATAGGTGCCATAGCCGTAGCCGTCTTTCTCTTGGAGCAGGAGGTCCCCAGGTTGCATCAACGGGACGCGACCGGTCAGGAGTTGGGCAACTTGCGAGTCTGCGCTGAGATTTTCGTTGGCATAGGCCATATAGCTGGCGGTCGGCATAATCACCGCCATCCGGGCCGTGGGTCTGCCGGCCGGGGGACGCAGAAAGAAGGGGATATAGTCCTCACTGCCAGGCGTGTCCTGCCCGTCCAGGCGGAGCCGGGCGGCATACACCCCGCTTTTCAGGTCTTCAGGAATGGTCAGGGCAAAATCAACCTCCCAGCGCGCGTCGTCTACGGCGTCGTCATGAAAATGAATCGCCCCGTACTCCTGGGGCGCGGCCCGAAAACTCATATAATCCCCAGTCCAGTTGTGACCGGGCATCCCGCGTGCCGGCATGTTGACACAGTGGCCGTGCAGACGGTGCAAGGAATCGTCCAGCACCTGAGTTGAGGCCGCGTTGGGAACGATATTGGCCGCAAAATCCCAGGCCGCAACCAGCGCCGGCCGCAGCGCGGTCGGAAGGGGGCGCGGCCCTTGCAGGATATGTTCGATTTCCGCCCGGCTGAGCACCCGATTGGCGATAGCCGGGCGCTCAATGCGTCCGTTCAACTTGGCCGCGTGCTCAGGAATCTCGACAGGCGAGCGCACATGGCTGAAATGCCCCCCACAGATGGAGCGCCCAGAATGCGTCTGGGTCGTGGCCGCGGCAATCAGCACCGGACAGTCATTCGGGGCGGGAGCCTGGGGAGAGCCGGCGCGTTCAACTGCGGCCCGAGTTTCTTCAACAGGATGGATGAAACGCATCCCGTGTCCCGTGTTGGTGCTGGTGACAATCGGTTCCTGCACCAGGCTGATATGACCGCTGGCCGCGTCAAAGCTGGCCGCCACCAGATACCACACCTTACGCAACAGGGGTTTGCCCGAGGATACCTGTTCGACCAGGCCCTTGCCTCGCCCGATTCGCACCGCCAGCTCGCCCTGCTGGTCAATAAACAGGCCGTAGCCCGTTTCCTCTGGTTCGGACCATTTCGTGATGAGGCCCTGCACGCCTTTGGTCGGCGTTGTCGGAAAAACAAGGGCCATCAGGGTGAAACTGCTGATATCGAAGCGGGTGTCGTGTGGCACACAGATATACGAGCCGGCATGGACGGCTTGATGACGTCCCGGATACTCACCGCTGACCGAGGTGGCAATTTCTTCTTCCTTATAGCCGGGACCGTCAGGATTGGTGTCGCCGTGAATGAGGCGCACGATATCCGCCCGGTAGGAGGCGTTGTGTTCGGAGTGCACATAGAATTGAATCGTCTGTCCGGGCTGCACGGAAATACGGTCGCTATAGCCGGTAATCCCCAATGTCGTCATGCTCCATCTCCTGTCGGCTGGTGTTTTTCCACTAACCACTAGTCACTAACCACTAACCACTAACCACTAACCACTAACCACTCGTCACTATCCCATAGGCTTCGAGTAAGGCGTTGAGACGTTTGAGGAAAATCGCATGTTCAGCGTCTTCCCGGTTGGGATAGGCTTCGTCCGTGATGTCAACCGGCTTGCCCCGGACACCAGGCAAAACCCCAATGCGATATTCCTCCCAGGGACGGGTCTCGATAATGACGTGCTTGTCCTGCTGGGGGACAACGCGCAGGCGGTCCAACAAACGGGCCAAGTCCGGGCTGTCCATAGGGGCTGGCTGACCAGGCTGGGCGGCCTCATACAGCGGTCGGGCGCGGTGCTCGGCAATAAGCGCGGCACGGCGCGCGGGGTCGGCCAGAACCGGGAGGAGGTACATTCGGGTGTTATAAGCGTCAACCGCCCGGTAGGAGTAATCGTCTTGCAGGGCTGTTTTTTCCGGCTTGTTTTCCATACAGTCCTCCTTAGTGCTTTTATCTCTCAAGAAAAGGAATGGATATGTCAGACGCACCTATCAGTCGTTATCCGGTGACTCAACTCGAAGACTTACCCGAGGACATTCAGCGGCGTATCACCGAAGTCCAAGACAAAGCCGGGTTTATTCCGAATGTCTTTCTGGCCCTGGCCCACCGGCCAGCGGAGTTTCGCGCATTTTTTGATTATCACGACGCCCTGATGCTCAAGGAGAGCGGTCTGTCCAAAGCAGACCGCGAGATGATTGTGGTGGCGACCAGTGCGGCCAATGATTGTCACTACTGCGTGATTGCCCACGGGGCCATTCTACGTATCTATACTAAAAATCCGCTCATTGCCGACCAAGTGGCGGTGAATTACCGCAAGGCCGACCTCAGCCCACGTCAGCGGGCCATGTTGGACTTTGCGGTGAAAATGGCGCTCCGAGCCCAGGAGGTTGAAGAGGCCGACCACCTGCGGCTGCGGGAACACGGCTTCAGCGCTGAGGACATCTGGGATATCGGCGCGATTGCCGCCTTTTTTGCGCTGTCAAATCGCATGGCCCATCTGACCGATATGCGACCCAATACCGAGTTTTACCTGATGGGCCGGGGGCGGTAGGCCGGCGGAACACCGGCTGCCGCTCGACTGAAACACGCTAGGCGGCCGGCGCTGTTGTCTTGATATCGGCCAGGAATTCAATGACCGCTTGGCTGAAGATATCGTTCTTATCCCCGGCGACCATATGACCGGCATCAGACACATCGACATATTTGGCGTGCGGCACGGCATCGAGAAATTCCTGGGTTGTTTCGTCGCTGATGACATCGCTGAGCTTGCCCCGGACCAGCAGGGTCGGCACCCGCCGCAGCCCGCGCGCCGCGGCCATCAGGCGTTCGGGGTCGCGCCGAAAGCGGGCCGGGTTCATGAGGTTGGGGTCCCAGTGCCAGCGGTAGCGTCCGTCCGCTCCCTTGCGCAGGTTTTTGGCCAGACCGCTCACATCCTTTGGGCGGGGGCGATGGGGAATATAGGCGGCGATGGTGTCGGCGACCTCTTCCAGACTCGCAAAACCGTCGGGCCGAGCGGTCATGAAGGCCCGAATGCGGTCCACGCCTTTCTGCTCCACCCGCGGCGTGACATCGACCAGCACCACCCCGGCGCTGACCGGCGCCGGCGCTTCCCCTTCGGTCAGCATTGAGGTGATGCCGCCGAGGGAGGCTCCGACCAGGACCGGCCGCCGGTCGAAATGGCCCAGCACAACGTGGAGGTCCGCGGAAAACTTCTCGATATTATAATTGCCATCCGCAGCCCAGCCGCTCTCGCCGTGACCGCGCAGGTCCAGGGAGACCGCATACCAGCCGTGCTCGGCCAGGGTCCGAGCCGTACTCCCCCAGGCAAAGCGCGTTTGGCCGCCACCGTGCAGGAGCAGGACCGGCGGATTGTCGGCGTCTCCCCAGGCGTCACCGACAATGGTGAGCGCTTCTTCGACCCGATAGGTGACACGCTGGGAAGAAAGGTCTGCTTGCTGTTCGGACATGGCTCAACTCCTGTTGCTTTCAATCGAGGGGAACCCTACCATTCAGCCCAAACACTGACAAGCTACGGACGCTTCGACCCGTCTGGCTCCCGCCTAGCGCGTTGCTTCGACCCGCACCGTCACGATGTCGATATTATGGTATTGCTGGTGGCGGACCGAGGCCGCAAAATGTTTCAGCAGGCGGAGAGAAATATCGTGCTCTTCGGGTGCGGCGGCCCCCTCCCCGAGCAGGACCAGGCGGTCTTCCAGGTTTTCATCGCCAACCGCGGCCACAAATTCCAACTCGGCGGCCGCGCTGCTGCCCCGCCCAACCACGAACAGACGCCGCTTGTCAGGGCTACCCTCGTCCTCTGGTTTCACCAGGCTCAGCAACGTTTCCTCGCCAGCCGCACATAAGCGATCCGTTGAGGCCGTATTCCAGCCAAAGCGCGCCGCCAAGTCCCGCAGAAACCCTTCGATCTTCGGCAAGGCGGTTATATCCAGGTCCATTGCCAGACGGTGACGACGCGGACCCGTCAGTTCCGTGAACAGGGTCAGGACGAGGACGGCCAGGCCGCCGGCCGTCATGCCATTGCCAAGGAGCGCCCCCCACTGCTCGCCGAGTTGGTCGGCGAAGATGGCCTGATTCTGAAAGCCCACACCGAGCCAGAAAGCAATCCCAACCACCAGGCCCTTGCGATAGTCCAGCCCGTCCTGCACGACGATCTTCATCCCCTGGACAAACAGCATTCCCAGCAACACCATGACATAGGCGGAAACCACCGGGCTGGGGATGGCGAGGATCAGGGCTGATACCTTGGGCAGAAAAGCGAGAGCGATGAAGATGAGACCAAGACTGACCCCGACATTGCGGGCCGCCACTCCGGTTAATTCGGCCAGCGGGATACTGGTTGAATAGGTCGTATTCGGCACAGTGCTGGCCAGACCAGACAACAGATTGCCCAGACCATCGGTATTCACCGCACCCTGGACCGTGCGGAAATCGACCGCTCGGGAAGTGCACCAGGAGACGCGCTGAATGGCCACGGCATCGCCGATGGTTTCAATGGCACCGACCAGAGTCACAAACATGAAGGCTGGCAGGAGCACCCAGAATTCGCGCCCGAAGGTCAGGTCAAGGCCGGGCCAGCCGGCTGTCGGGATACCAATCCAATCCGCCTCGGCCACGCGCGCCACATCATACAGCCCGAAGAACGAGGCCGACCACACAGCCCACCACGATGCCGATGACCGGTGCCCAGAGCCGCCATACCCCAGAGCCGCGCAACGCCAGCGCCGCAATGGCGACCAGGGTGGCCGTGGCGGAGACGGGCGCGGCTGCCGGCGACGCGCCCTGAGGCACGTCCGACACCATCTTAAAGGCGATGGGCATAATGGTCACGGCAATCAGGGCGACCACTGTGCCCGAAACAACCGGCGTAATGATCCGGCGTAAGAGCGATAGCCGAGTCGCCAGGGCGAACTGAAACAAGGACGAAACAAAGATGAGGGTCGCCAGCAGGGCCGGCCCGCCCTCCACCAGGGCATTAATGCACACCGCAATGAAGGCCCCGGAGGTCCCCATGATAAGGATGTGACCGGCTCCGAAGCGTCCGACCCGCACGGATTGCAAGATGGTGGTCGCCCCGCTGATGATGAGCGCCGAGAAGATCGCCCAGGAGAGATAGACCTCACTCTGGTCGGCCGCCCGGATCACAATCGCCGGGGTCAACACCACCCCGCCGACTACGAGCAGGGCGGCTTGAAAGCCGATCCCCAAGGAGAGGAGGGGGGTGGGTTTTCGTCAGGCTGATAGCGAATCGAGCTTCTACCGAGCGACGTGTCTGATTCCATACGTGCACCATCTTGCGTGTGTGACGAGTTGCGTGTGTGACGAGTTGCGTGTGTGACGAGTTGCGTGTGTGACGGGGCGTCATAACGGCAAGAGCCCCGTAAGCACAAGAACTTCGGGGCTCTCATAGGTTGCGGGGCTAGGATTTGAACCTAGGACCTCGAGGTTATGAGCCTCGCGAGCTACCGAGCTGCTCCACCCCGCGCAAGGCGATGATACGGTCCATCGCCGTAGGGGATACATGTAGCGCTCTCAGGCGGGAGAGTCAAGACCGAGAGGACGGTGCCGGCCGTGCTGACGCGGGCTTTTCCACCAGACGCTTCAGGTGTTTGATCTCTTTGGGCGTGAGCGGTCGATAGGCCCCTATTGGCACGTCTAAACTGAGGGGGCCGTACTGCACGCGGACCAGTTTTTCTACCCGATAGCCGAGCGCTTCACACATCCGACGGACCTCACGGTTGCGCCCCTCGCGCAAGACCAGTTCAAGCCAGGTCTTGCGGGTCGTTGCCCGCAGGATATGGGCCGTGGCAGGGGCGGCCAGGGTGCCATCGTCCAAGTGGACGCCGTGGCGCAGCGCGGCCAGCGCTTTTCCGGTCACGACCCCACCGACCTTTGCCTGATAGGTGCGGGCCACCTGAAAACGGGGATGAAGCAGGCGCTCCGTTAGCGCGCCGTCGTTGGTCAACAGCAGCAACCCGGACGAGTCATAGTCAAGACGACCAACCGGGAAGATGCGTTCACGAACGCCGGAGAGCAAATCGCGGACCGTTGGACGGCCTTCCGGGTCTTTGAGGGTGCTGACCACACGCGGCGGTTTGTGCAGCAGGAAGTACAGCCAACCGGTCGGCAAATCAATCAGGTGGCCATCAACCTCAATGTGGTCCCGTCGCGGGTCCGCGGTTGTTCCCAGACGTGTGACCGGGTGTCCATTCACCCGCACGCGGCCGGCTTGAATCAACTGCTCGGCTGCCCGTCGCGAGGAGACCCCGGCCTGACTCAGGACCTTCTGGAGCCGTTGGGGCTGAGACGTCTTCTGCACGGGCATTGGCCGTCGGCTCATGAATATCGGGCAAGGGGGGAAGGTCGGTAATACTGTCCAGATTGAACACTTCAAGAAACTGCGGGCTCGTCCCGTATATCCACGGCCGACCGGGCACATCTTTACGCCCCAGGACGGTAATCAGTTTACGGGCCAGGAGCGAGTTTAGCACGCCGTCCACATCGACGCCACGAATGGCTTCAATCTCAATTTTGGTCATGGGTTGACGGTAGGCAATAATGGCGAGGGTTTCGAGGGCCGCCCGGCTCAACTTGACCGGCTTATCGCGGCCCAGGGCTTTCACATAGTCGGCATAGTCAGCAACTGTCCGCAATTGGTAGCCGCCGGCGACTTTTCGGAGCCGGACCCCTCGGTAGGGGCCGGCATATTCGGCACGCAGGGCGGCGAGGGCAGCCTGAACTTCCGTCTTGCTTGCCCCAATGACCTCAACCAGGCGGCGCAGCGGTAAGGGCGCACGCGAGGCAAATAACAGGCTTTCGACGATAGCCTTAGTCAGGTCTGTTTTCATAGCGGTTCGAGTGCTTCGGGTAAGGGCGCTTCTGGACTCACTGCCAGGGAGGTCACAATCGGGCTGAAGAGGTCTGCTTGACGCACCTGTATCATCCGATTGCGCGCCAGCTCCAGGACGGCCAGGAAGGTCACCACGACCTGGAGCCGGGTTGCATCCTGGGGAAACAGGTGCTCAAAGAGCACCTCTCTTTTTTCCCGTAATATATCAAGCACGGCACACAGTCGGTCGCGCACAGAGACCTGCTCACGCATGATCTGGTGCGCCTCCTGAGCGTCTGCGCGCGTCATCACCTCGTGCAGGGCATCAAGCAGGTCGCCCAGCGACAGCTCATACACGGCCTCGTCTTTGCCAGCGGATTCGGCCGGCAGGGGCGGGCGAATAAACACGTCGCGGTTGAGCAGTTCCCGACCTAGCAGCGTTGTGGCCGCTTCTTTGAAGCGTTGGTATTCAAGCAGTTGGCGGGCCAGTTCCTCGCGCGGATCTTCGCCCTCTTCTTCGGGTGTTTCCTCGATGGGCAGCAGGAGACGCGATTTGAGATAGAGCAGGCTCGCCGCCATCACCAGATATTCGCCCGCAATGTCAAGGTCGAACTGCTTGAGGAGGTCGAGATAGGCGAGATACTGGTCGGTAATTTCGGCAATGGGGATATCGGGCAACTCGACTTCATTCTTTTTGACGAGATGGAGTAATAAGTCGAGCGGCCCCTCAAAGATATCGAGTTTAACGCGATAGGACATGAAAAGGGCTTGGTCGGCTGGACGCTCTGCGCCGTTCGTCGTCTGTCTCATCAGCCCCCCTTAGCAGGGGGGAGACTGTCTCACACACCAACAACCTCCCGCACCTCCGTCATGGTTTGACGGGCGATTTCTTGGGCCTGACGTTCCCCTTCCCGGAGGACGTCGCGCACATCGTCGCGGTGGTTTTCCCAATAGGTTCGTTTTTCCCTGAATTGGGCCAAATCGTCAAGCACATGCTTAATCATGATTTTCTTGCACTCAAGACAACCGATATCTGCGGTTTTACACCCGTTTGTCACAAAGTCGATTTCTTCCGGCGTGCAGTAGAGGCGGTGCAGGTGAAAAGCCGGGCAGTCGGCTGGGTCTCCGGGGTCGCGCCGCCGCGCCCGCCGTGGGTCGGTCATCATCCGCGATAGTTTTGTATCGACCTCCTGGGGCGGGTCTGACAGGACAACGGCGTTGCCATAGCTCTTGCTCATTTTGCGACCGTCAACACCAAGGATTTTTGGAATCTCGGTCAGCAGGGCTTGGGGCTCAGGAAAGACTTTGGCCGCATAGAGCGTATTAAAGCGCCGGGCAATCTCACGAGTCAGCTCAATATGCGGCACTTGATCGACCCCAACAGGCACCCGCTGGGCCTTATACATCAGAATATCGGCAGCCTGAAGGACAGGATAGCCGAGCAGACCATAGTGAATGGTGGTCACCGCGGCTTCGTCATCCGAGTCAATAAAGCCCAGCTCACGCGCTTGCTCTTTGACGGTGGGGTTCCGAATCAGCCACGGCGTTGGCGTAATCATCGAAAACAAGAGGTGGAGCTCGGCGTGCTCTTTGACATCGGACTGCCGAAAAATCACAGACTGGTTTGGGTCAAGCCCGACGCTCAACCAGTCCATCACCATCTCTTCGGTATTACTCCGAATGCTGGCGGCATCGGTCTTGCCCGTGGTCAGGGCGTGCCAGTCGGCCACAAAGAAAAAGCACCGGTACTCGCTCTGGAGCCGGACCCAGTTGGTCAGCGTGCCGTGGACATGCCCAAGATGGAGCTTACCAGTGGGACGAAATCCACTCACAATAGTGTGTCGGGTTGGTGTGTTGTCGGTCATGAAGAGCATCTCACAAGAGGACGTTGAGGACGAAGAGCGTCAGCGGTCGGATCAGGTCGCCAAGCAGGCCGGTCATCAACAGCAGCATCACAATCACTATGCCATAGGGCTCAAGCCTGGCCAGCACAAGGGCCGGCTGGCGTGGCAGCAGGCCGGCGGCGACCCGCCCGCCGTCGAGCGGCGGGAGCGGCAACAGGTTAAAGACGGCGAGGACCACATTGATCAGAACGCTGTTCAGCAGGTTGCGGGCCACCAGCCCATCGCTGATGAATTGGAGGGACAGCAGGAATTTCAGCGTAAAGGCGGATAGTCCGGCTAATATCAGGTTCATAACAGGACCCGCCGCAGCCACGCGGACCATATCTCGCCGGGGGTTGTGCAGATTCGTAAAGTTCACCGGAACGGGCTTGGCATAGCCAAACAGAAACGGCGCACCGGTGATGAGCAGCAGGAAGGGCAATAACAGGGTGCCAAACAGGTCGATATGGGCAACCGGATTCAGGGTCAGGCGGCCCATTCGCGCCGCGGTCGGGTCACCTAGCAGGAAGGCGCTATAGCCATGCGCGAGTTCGTGCAGGATGACCGCCACCAGGACCGGCAGGACCCAAATGGACAACTGCTGCGCTATACCCGAGATACCCGAGACATCCATCACTCTCAGTTTATAGACTCCATTTTCCCGATACAAGGATGCAAAGCCTGCGCCGGCTCCGCTACACACACAAACCATCTGTATCTTGACAATTTGGGAGAGCCCCGATACGGACAGATGCACCTACTTCTCGGAAGCGGCCCTGAGTCGGGTCGCTTGCGGAATACAAGAGCCACATACAGGCGTGGGAGTAGCTACCCGCGCCGTGGCGAATATGCAGGGACTCACATCCAGATCGCTTTCGTGGAGTAGGTACGACCCGGCATTCTCATGCCGTGTGTCGTGATTGTGAACGTGCCCGGCGCTGAAGTGATGTTTCAGCGCCGGGACCAACACTGCTCAGTGGGTGAGCCGTGCCGGGATGCACCGCACGACCGTACACCCGAGGGCAGAGGAAGGTCAAGGTGTATGGTGGTACGACGGTGTACACGGTTTTTACGGGATTCCAAGGCAGTCTCAGCCCTGGAGTATGCCATTCTGGTGGGTATTATTGCGGTGGCGATTTCGGGGGTCGTGGTAACCCTAGGTGGTAATCTCACCACAGAAATAGAACGGATCGGTGGTACGGTTACGAATTTGGGTACTGAGCCTGAGAGTTCTGGCTAGCCATGCCGGCACTACGCGAGCGGCTAGAGCAGGCACAGGCCCGCCTCAACCGTAAGCGCGCCGCGGCTCAGCGGCTCCGGGCCCGCCCCCGACGTGCAGGCCGGGCCGCTCTTCTTCTTCCTCATCCCCATCGTGGGGATAATCTGGGGGGCGGCTTGGTGGCTGGCTGACGCCAGCCTGTGGCTCACGGGGCCGTTTGGCACGGCCGGTACGGTGTTCCTGTTCCGGTCTCTGCCGGGGCAGGTCATCTCCCTGCATCCTCGGGTGGTGCCGGAGGCCGCCGGCTGGGCGATGGCCGGCTGGCTCGGCGTGGGCTGGGTGGGGATGCTGTGGCTGCTCACCGCATCCTGAAGCGGTTGTCTGTGCGGGAGGCTACCATCTGCCTGTCCCATTCAGCGCCTTGCCTGTCCCATTCAGCGCATAGTCGAACAGGTCAAAGTTGCGGAGCCGGGCGGTTGCCGCCCGGCTCCGGTATGCCTCAGAGACCGGCTCAGACAGGATGAATGGCACCACCTGCTCTGCGCGCCCGCCATGAGAACGGAGCGGCACGGCGCCGAGCGCGGCCACGTCATGGTCGCGCTCGGCTGCCCCAATGGCCGTGTGTTGATCGCCAAGCACAAGGAAATCGGCCTCACGGTCGGGCGGCAGGAGAAACCGCTCGCACGCGGTCGGCCCGTCATAAACCGCTTCAATCCCAGGCAGGTCCGCAATGACCGCCCGCACGACCGCCCGGTCCGCACCAAGGCAGTAGACGCGGACACACGACCCCAACGCGCCATGATGGGCCACATAGGGGTCAGTAATGGGACAGATGACGCGCGTCTTTCCCTGACCGCAGCGCGTGTTCAGGATGTCCTGGAGAAACACGACGCGGGGTTTGGCGTTCATGCCGTGGTCGGCGGTGAGGGCGACGAGGGCTCCGGCCTGAGCCAGCCGGCCACACGCCCGGTCCAGCCCGGCATAGAACGCATTCGCTTCCGCACTCCGGGGTGCGTGTTTATGTTGCACATAGTCGCTCAGCGAGAGATACATCAGCGCCGGCCGGTACTGTTTGAGCAGGGCGAGACCAGCTTCCAGGACAAAGAGGGACAGTTCGGCGGAGTAGACAGCCGGCTGGGGGCGGCCAATCCGTTGGCACACCTGCTCAATCCCGTGCACGCGGCGGGTACAGTCCTGCGCGTTTTCAGCCGAGAAACAGATGCCGGCGGCGAGGCCGTGGCCCAGCAGACGCCGGAGTTTTTCTTTGGCGGTAATGACAATGACTGTGGCCCCACTCTGGGAGAAGCGGGCCAGCAGGGTTTCTGAGCGGAGATGATGAGGGTCGGTCATCATGACCGGCTGGCCTGTTGTTGGATCAAGAAAATAATTCCCCGAAATCCCGTGCACGGCCGGCGGACTCCCCGTGACAATGGACAGATTGTTCGGATTGGTAAACGTTGGAAGCACCGCGTCCGCCCAGGCGCTAAACCCGTGGGTGAGAAAACGCTGGATATTGGGCAGTATGTTCTGGGCGAGGCCGGCCTTGATATAGGCTGGATCACATCCGTCTATGCAGAGCACGACAACGGGCCGTTGCGGAGAGGCGTAGGTACGGTGATTCAGGGACACGCGGTGAGGGTGTCGGGCCGGCTTCTGTTCTGGCATACGCCTGTCAACTCCTCCTGACCAGGGATGGTCTTTTGGCGCATTCCGTATAGCAGCCGGCTGTCGGAAAAGGGACTCCTTGTGGCGCGCGTTTGCCCGATTCGGGTCCGCGCGGAGGGGGCCGGGCTGCTTGCGGGGGGTTCGAGGAGTCTTTAAGATACACCGTCTGAGCAGCGCGGAAGACAGAGGCGCTGCGAAAAACTGTTGGGCCCATATTGGGACGGTGACAGCAGGAGTGTGTAAGGCAGGATATCATGCAAGACGGGCAACGCCGGGTCGTCATTACTGGGCTGGGGGCAGTCAGTCCACTGGGCACTGGGGTGGAGAAAAACTGGCAAGCACTGCTTGCAGGTCGTTCTGGGGTCGGACCGTTGACCCGCTTTGACGTTTCAGACTTTCCCGCGCGGATCGCTGGCGAGGTGACGGACTTCACGCCGACTGATTTTATCGAGAAGAAAGAGGTCAAAAAGATGGACCTCTTCATTCAGTACAGTGTGGCCGCGGCCCAGATGGCTATGGACGAGGCCAAGCTGCCGATTACGCCAGACAATGAAGATCTGGTGGGGTGTATTATCGGGGTGGGAATCGGTGGGCTGACCAGTATTGAGGAGAATCATCTGCTCTTTCTCAATACCCGTCTCAAGCGCGTGTCTCCCTTCTTTATCCCCAAACTGTTGAGCAACCTGGCCCCCGGCCAAATCTCTATTCGCTATGGGGCCAAGGGCATTAATTATACGCCAACGAGTGCCTGCTCTTCTGGCGCTCATGCCATTGGTGAAGCCTACCGGGCGATTCGACTCGGCGACCAAGACGCGGTTATTGCTGGGGGCGCAGAGGCCGCCCTGACCCCTTTGGGGCTGGGTGGCTTTATTGCCATGCGGGCAGTCTCGACGCGCAACGATGAGCCGGAGCGGGCCAGCCGGCCGTTTGACAAGAATCGTGACGGCTTTGTCATGGCTGAAGGCGCGGGTATCATTGTGCTAGAGGAACTCGAATTCGCCAAGAGTCATGGGGCAACCATCTATGCGGAAGTGATCGGCTACGGCGCTAATGGGGACGCGCATCATATCACCGCGCCTTCACCCGAAGGCGAGGGCGCAGTCCGGTGTATGCGGATGGCCCTGCGAAGCAGCGGCCTTGATCCAACCGAGATCGATTACGTCAACGCGCACGGGACTTCAACCCCGTATAACGACGCGACCGAAACCCTGGCTCTGAGAAGAGTCTTCGGTGAGCACGCCGCACAGCTGGCGATCAGTTCAACCAAGTCCATGACCGGCCACTTGCTCGGGGCGGCCGGTGGCGTCGAAGCCGTCTATTCTGCTTTGGCGCTCCATCATCAAATCATCCCGCCGACCATTAACTATGAGGAGCCTGACCCGGCGTGCGATTTAGACTATGTGCCCAACACGTCCCGCCCAACAACGGTCCGGGCCGTCTTATCGAATTCCTTTGGCTTTGGGGGAACCAACGCCTGTCTCGTCTTTCGCAAATGGGACAACGACCACAACGGGCAGCCCACGCATCAGGAGCACGGTCGGCGGGAGTGACGAGCACCCTGGGACCGCAGCAATCAGACTGCCTTGAGCGACACAACATGAAACGTATTGCTTGGCCTGAAAGCATCAACCTGCCAGCGGCTTGGTATGATTTGGTGGGCGTGCTGACCCTGCATCTCGCCTGGCAAGAAGGACTCAGGAGGTAGTGCATGGGTGCACGTATTATCGGTACGGGCTCCGCCGTCCCTTCGACCTGTCTCACCAACGAAGATCTGGCCGGGCGGGTTGACACCAATCATCAATGGATTGTCACGCGGACCGGCATACAGGAGCGGCGCGTCCTCCGCAAGGATGAGGACTTGCTCGACCTCATTCACGCGGCGAGTGAAACGGCGCTCAAGGCGGCCGGCCTGTCCGCCCAGGACTTGGATGTGATCCTGGTCGCCACCGTCTCCGGGGCCTATGCCTTTCCTTCCACGGCCTGCTTACTCCAAACGCGCTTGGGCGTGGATCATATTCCCGCCTTTGATGTGGCGGCCGCCTGTGCCGGGTTTGTCTACGGCATGTCGGTGGCCCATAGCTATCTCAAAAGCGGTGAGTATAACCGTATCCTGCTGGTCGGCGCAGATGCCCTGAGTTCTATGGTCAACTGGGGCGACCGGACGACCTGTGTGCTGTTCGGGGATGGCGCCGGGGCCGTCGTATTGGAAAATCAGCCGAATGACCACGGCCTGCTCAGCACGGTCGTCGAGTCCAGCGGAGCCCTGTGGCCGTTGCTCCACGTCCGGTCCGGGCTGCGGCAAACATTTGATCAGGAGGGAGAACAGGAGCCGGACTGGGGGATTCAGATGAAAGGCCCGGAACTGTTCAAGGTCGCTGTTCGCGCCCTGTCCGACGTGACAAAAAAGGCCCTTGAAAAATCTGGCCTGGCTCCAGAAGATGTCAAGCTGATGGTCCCCCATCAGGCGAATTTCCGCATTATCCAAGCGGTGGCCGACCGTCTGGGCACCAGCATGGACAAAGTGCACTGCAATGTACACCGCTTCGGGAATACGTCTGCGGCTTCCATTCCAATCGCCCTGGACGAGGCTGTTCGAGAAGGCAAAGTCCAGGAGAACGATATTGTCGTCCTCAACGGCTGTGGGGGCGGGCTCACCTGGGGAGCATCGGTGGCGCGCTGGTAAGGGCAACCTCACGAGCGCTGCGGTTGGTAGTTAGTGAGTATTGTACGAGCCTGGGTCAGTCATTGCTGGCGCGCCGCCCTGGTTCGGGTCAAGGAAGGCCAGAACCCGCTGTCCTGATGATTTATCCATCCAGCGGCGCAGGCGTTGCTCAAGCACCAGCCGTAGCTGATAATCACGTTTGATATTCGCCACAACTTCCTCGGCACTCCTGCCTGTCAGCGGTGCCGATTTCCGTTTTTCCTTTCGGGGTCCGGCGGGGAAGCGAGACTTGATGAGCAAGGGGCGGTACCGGCCATTTTGCTTGTGATACGCCCGCCAGACGGACGCGGACCGGTCGCGGACGAGACGCAGGGTCTGTCTTTCGTTTTCCCAATACTGGTTCTTAGGGGTACTGCCGTAATACAGAATGTCTTGAGCAGAAGCCGTTCGACCCATATCATCTCCCACCGAGGTGCGCTCGCTGGTTCCAGCCCCTAGTATAAGGGAAAAGCGGTGTGGAAAGAAAGGGAAGACGGATTTTCTCCAGGGAAAGACGGCTAACCGGTCTCGAGTCGGAGGTCCAGGGCCTGCGTTGAGTAGGGTTCGGGCAGCGTACAGCGTGGGGCCTTGGCCCAGAGTCCCTCAAGATTGTAAAATGCGCGGACTGTTTCGTAGAAAATATGGACAATCACATCTCCAAAATCCATCAGGATCCATTGTCCGTGCGAGACGCCTTCACGGGCGAACGGGCGGTGGCCTTCCCGTCGGAGGGCGTCCTCAATCGCGTGGCTGATCGTCCGTACCTGAATGTCCGACCGTCCGGTACAAATCACAAAATACGAGGCCACCGACGTCAACGCTTCGACGTCGAGGACAATCAGGTCGTAGGCCTTCTTATCCAGCGCAGATTGGGCGCACCGCAGGGCTTTTTGCCAGCTGTCATCAGCCTTCAAGAGAAAGAGCCTTTTGGGTCCGATAGAGAGTGTGAGTCGCAATATAGTCCGCCACGGTCGGCGGGAGGTGGCAGGACGCGGACCGACCGGCGCGCAAGGTGACGCGGATGTTGGAGGCCGCAATCCGGAGACCGTTCAGTGTATAGCGCGTCAATGTATGCCCTGATTCGTGCTGGTATCTCTGCCGGCCGGCATCGTACCAAAAGGTGGACCGCAGAGCAACGGGAAGGAACTGGTCATGTGGCGGTGTGGGCACCCCGGGCCGCGAGGTGACAATCAGGTCGCATAAGCGGGGAATCTCCAGATAGTCCTTCCACGTCTCTATCCCACAGAACGCATCCATCCCAATAAGAAAAGCGAGCGAGGTGCCTATTCCTCTTGCCTGAAAGGCGCGTATCGTATCAATCGAAAACGAAGGGCCGGCGCGCTCGAGTTCGATACGAGAGGCAACGAAAGCAGGCTTGGCGGCCACTGCCCGTGCCACCATATTGTAGCGATGATGGGCAGGGGCGATATCCGCGGTGCGCTTGTGCGGAGGCGAGGCCGAAGGAATGAAGTAGATGCGGTCAAGGGCAAACGCGGCGCAGACTGCTTCCGCACTGCGCAAATGACCGAGATGGATAGGATTGAACGTTCCGCCGAACAGGCCGACTTTCATACGTCAGAGCCTATGGGTGTCTTATGTTCGTATCTGACCATCTCCGTAGACCACATATTTATACGTGGTCAGCTCACGCAAGCCCATCGGCCCCCTGGCGTGGAGTCGGTTGGTCGAGATGCCAACCTCAGCCCCAAATCCAAACTCAAAGCCGTCGGTAAAGCGCGTCGAAGCGTTTGCATAGACGGTCGCCGAGTCAACTTCACGCAGAAACCGCCGGACGTGGGAGTAATTTTCGCTCACAATACAATCGGCCAATCCTGACCCATTCGTATGAATGAAATCCAGCGCCTCATCAAGCGAGTGGACCACTTTGACCGAGAGAATTTTATCAAGATACTCGGTTTGCCAATCCGCCTCAGTCGCGACCCCCACTTGAGGGGCGAGCTGGCGCGTCTGTTCGCAGCCACGCACCTCAACCCCCTCTTGTTCGAGCCGGGCGACAAAATCTGGCAGAAAACGGGGCGCAACCGCCTCATGCACCAGCAAATTCTCCATCGCATTGCACACCCAGGGTCTTTGGGCCTTGGCGTTCAGGCAAACCTGGTGCGCTTTTTCCATATCAGCCGCAGCATCGACATAGGTGTGGCACAGGCCGGAGAAATGCTGAATGACGGGGATAGCGGATTCGCGCGTGACGGCGCGGATCAATTCCTCTCCGCCGCGCGGAATAATGACATCAATACAGCGGTCTTGTTGGAGAAGAAAGGTGACGGCCTGGCGGTCAGTCGAACGGACCAGTTGGACTGCCCCGGCCGGCAAACCCGCTTGGGCAAATGCCTGGGCGAGAATATCGACAATCGCACTATTCGTTGCAAACGCCTCCGAACCCCCTTTGAGCACAACCGCATTACCGGCCTTGAGGCACAGGCCGGCGGCATCGGCTGTCACATTTGGCCGCGACTCATAAATAATCCCGACCACGCCCAGCGGGACGCGGACCTGGCTGATTTCTAGGCCGTTTGGTCGCTTCCAGGTCTCGACCGTTTCCTCAACCGGGTCAGGCAGGTCAACCATAATTTCGAGCCCGGTGGCCATCGCGTGTATGCGCGTGTGGTTCAGCGTCAGCCGGTCAAGTAGCGCGGCAGACAGGCCGTTGTCTTTTCCCCGAGCAACATCCTGGGCGTTGGCCCTCAGTAAGACTTCCGTCTGCTCCCGGAGCTGCTGGGCGGCGGCCAGCAGGGCATTGTTTTTCGTCTGGGTTGGCACGGTTGCCAATACCCGGGCGGCTTTTTTTGCGGTGTGGGCTAATGCGACCACCATATTTTCAAGACTCATCGCCTCTTTCCTTTGTGTCTCTTCCCTCATCTTATAGCAGGGCCAAGTCGTCACGATGAATCACTTCATCACTCACCTTATAGCCGAGCGTCTGTTCGATCTGGCTGGTGTGGACGCCTTGAATCTGCCTCAGGTCCGCGGCGCTATAATTGACTAAACCACGCGCAAATTCAGCCCCCCCTTCGTCGAGACAGGTCACACAGTCTCCTTCCTCAAAGCTCCCGTATACGCCCTGCACCCCGGCGGGTAATAGACTCCTCCCACCCCGCCGAATCGCCACCGCGGCCCCCGTATCAAGACGGAGGGCGCCGGCCGGCTTCAAGGTATAGGCAATCCAATGTTTCCGACTCGCAAGCCTGTCGGCGACTGGCAGAAACAGCGTCCCCACTTCCTGCCGCGGGTCAAAAGCGGCCCGGAGATATTCCGCACACCGCCCATCGATAAGCAGGGAGGGGATACCCGACAGGGCCGCTTTTTGCGCCGCTTCTATTTTAGAGGCCATCCCGCCGCGGCCTAACGGGCCGGCTGCCCCGCAGCGCTGTATCAATTGGTCGTCGAACTGCTTGACGAGGGCAATACGTTTGGCGTGCTGGTCCAGACGGGGGTCTGTTTCATATAAACCCGCAACATCGCTCAAGATCATCAACAGGTCGGCCTCAACCAGAACGGCGACTTGAGCCGAAAGATTATCGTTGTCGCCAAACTGGATTTCTTCAACCGCAACGGTGTCGTTCTCGTTGACGATAGGCACGACCCCGGATTCAATCAGCGTCAGGAGGGTATGCTTGGCGTTCAAATAGCGTCTGCGGTTGGCCAGGTCGTCATGGGTGAGCAGAATCTGCGCCACCCGGATAGCGTGCCGCGAAAAGCATTCTTCATACAGCGCCATGAGCGTAATCTGTCCAATGGCTGCCGCGGCCTGTTTCGCCGGTATCGTCCTCGGGCGCTGTTTCATATTGAGGACGCCCATGCCAGCAGCCACGGCTCCCGAGGTGACTAAGACCACCTCCGCCGGCCGCAGGGCAGAGAGGGTGGTCGCAAGTTGACTGACACGTGGCGTACACACCCCGTCTCCATCGGACAGCACGCTGCTCCCGACTTTCACCACAATACGCCTGGTCTTCTCAAGAATACGCGCTTTGTGGGGGCGCTGGATATGGCAGTCACTCATGAAGGGGACTCCTCGGCCTCCCCTTCGTCGCCCGCCTGGTGTTGTCTCTGTTCAAGCACATCGGCAATGGCTCTCACCAATTCCGGTCTGCCCTGCCCGGTGACCGCAGAGATGAGATGTAATTTTTGCTCCTGCCGCGCAAAAACTGCCTGCACCTCAGGAAAGCGTTGGCGGGTGTCCGGCAGGTCGGCTTTTGTGACGACCACGATTTGCGGACGGCGAGCCAGGGTCATATCAAAAGCGGTCAGTTCACGGTTGATGATGCTGAAGTCGGCATACGGGTCTCGGGCTGGGTCAGATATATCAAGAAGATGAACCAGAAGAGAAGTCCGCGACAGGTGGCGTAGAAAACGCACGCCCAGTCCCTGTCCGGTATGCGCGCCTTCAATAAGCCCCGGTACGTCAGCCATGACAAATGCGCCGGCCTCGCCATAGCGCACAACGCCGAGCTGGGGCACAAGGGTCGTAAAGGGAAAGTCGGCCACCCGTGGACGCGCCGCGGACACCGCAGACAGCAGGGTTGACTTTCCGGCGTTGGGAAACCCAACCAAGCCAACGTCAGCCAATAAGCGGAGTTCCAGTTGAACCTGCCGCCGCTCTCCAGGCAACCCCGGTTGAGCGAAATGGGGGGCACGATTGGTAGAGGTGGCGAAAGAGGCATTCCCTCGTCCACCTTTTCCGCCCTGAGCGACCACGACCTGTTGCCCGGCAGTTCGCAGGTCGGCGAGTAGTGCTCCACTTTCTACATCCCGCGCAATGGTGCCGGCTGGGACGGGAAGAATGAGGGCCTTTGCATTTTTTCCGTGTTGGTCCTTGCCCCGTCCATGTTCCCCCCGTGCCGCTTTGACATGATGCCGATGCGCGAGCTCAAGCAGCGTGTTGCGTTGCGCGTCAACGCGCAGGATGACGTCTCCCCCGTTGCCGCCATTGCCGCCGTTCGGCCCCCCCCAGGGCCGGAACTTCTCGCGGAGAAAACTGACACAGCCGCGCCCGCCATCGCCGGCTTTGATTGTCATGGTCACTTCGTCAACGAAGTTCATAGCCCATGTCCATCCAGAAGAGAGAACTGAGGCAGGCCAATAAAAAAAGCCCCGAAGTGGGGCTTCTCCTCAAGCTTGAACCTGGTATGCGGGTGTGGAGCCGAGCAGATCACTGCGGGTATACGCAAACCCGCTTGCGCGTTTTGCCCATACGTTCAAACTGAATGACTCCATCAGTCTTCGCAAACAGCGTATAATCCCGACCCATGCCAACATTGGCCCCTGGGTAGATACGTGTCCCGAGCTGCCGGACAATGATATTCCCGGCTTTTGCCGATTGCCCAGCAAAAAGCTTAACGCCCCGGCGCTGGCCTGGGCTGTCTCGACCGTTCCGACTGGAGCCTTGTCCTTTTTTATGTGCCACTGTTATCCCTCCAGGTTGATGGATTTGACCTGCACGGCCGTAAAGTGCTGCCGATGACCGTGTTTGCGCCGATACCCTTTGCGCCGTTTTTTCTTGAAAACAATAATTTTTTTCTCTTTTCCGTGCTCAACAACGCGAGCCGTTACCGAAGCGCCGGGAACAAGCGGGGTACCAACCTGAACAGCCCCCGCAGCCGAGGTGAGCAAGACATCAGAGAACGTAAGGTCGCTCCCGGCCTCTCCTGAGAGGGCTTCCACGCGCAAGAGCTCACCCTGCGTCACTCGATACTGTTTTCCACCTGTGCGAATTACTGCGTATGACATCTCCCGTTACCTATGCGAGCGTGTTTTTTCTGTCAACTCCCAGGCGCTTCGCTCCAGAGCGTCAATAGGTCTCGCTTTGGAGCGATACCTTACTCTGTCGCCGCGCGTAGCGCGTGACGAATGGCCTCGGGAATGGGCTGGGGCTGATCGTGCGCATTCACAAAAACCGCGGTGATGGACCCACTGACGCAGCGCTCTCCGGCCCGGTGGATTTCTCCGGCAAGGGTAATGGAGGTGGTTCCAATCCGCTCAGCCCAGACTTTCACCTCAATCGGCTCATCAACAAAGAGAGGGGCATAAAATGTTGCCGAGACATTCACCCGCGGCAGCCCTGATGTTTTACGGTGGTCGGACAGCGGGAAGCCAACTTGCCGCATCAATTCCCACTCGGCTATCTCAAAATACCGGAACGCTGCCGTGTAATGAATACGGCCCGACGCATCGGTATCGACCCACCGAACTCGCAGTTTTTCCGTATGGGACAGCATGGTTTTCAGCGTTTTCTCCACCACGGGGGCAGGCCGCGTGTCCTCGCCGGACGAGTATTTACGCGCGTGGCTCAGCGGCCTCGCGGACCGCGGTTTGAATGCGTGGAATACCGGTATAAATACGACTCTCGGGTCCGTTGTGTATGCTCAGAGTGGCAAGATATTCTTCCAGTTTCTTGCGTATTGCCGCGAGCTGTGGGTCAGGTCGCACCGATGGTTTTTTCCAAACCAGCGTCTTTGGCAGCCGCACTTTTTCTAATGGGTTGATATATTTGCCGTTTTTTTGCATCTCGAAGTGCAGATGCGGTCCGGTTGCCGCCCCTGAAGACCCGACATAGCCGATAATCTGTCCCCTTTTGACAAAAGTGCCTGCCCTTACTCCTCTTTTGATCCGTCGCAGGTGGGCGTAGGCCGAGCTATAGGGGCCGGCATGGTCAATTTTGAGAAAACGGCCATAGCTGCCTTTCCAGCCGGCGTAAGTCACCTTGCCATCTCCCACCGCGCGGACCGGTGTTCCCGTTGGCGCGGCGAAATCCACGCCACGGTGGGGACGTTTCCGTTTGTAAATGGGATGTAACCGAGCATCGCTGAAGACCGACGAGACACGGGTAAATTGGACGGGGTAGCGCAGAAACTGCCGCCCGAACCCCAGTCCTTCTTCCACGTCAAAAGGAAAGGCGGTGTGTGTTTTCCCCTTGTTCACAATTTCCGCCGCAAGCACTTTCCCATATCTCACGGCTTGCCCGTCTTGCTGAATTTCCTCAAAAATTATTTTGAAAGGGTCTCCCGGCTGAAGGTCGTAGGAAAGGTTCAGGTCCCAGCCCATATCTGCCACCGCATCAATGATACTGGCTGGAACACCTAGCTTGCTGGCGGCCCGACCGAGACTATGGGTAATGCGTCCGCTCATAGCACGCCAGACCAGGGCCGTGGGGGCGGTTTCGAGTCGAGACTGAATATGCCCGTTCTCGTCCTTCTCAAATATGAGCGAAGTGCCCTGATCAACGCTACAGGAAACGGCGCGCAGCATTGGCGAGCCATTTGAGTCATGCTCATAGGAGAAGGTGATGGTGCGCCCAACCTGCAACCTTCGGGCCTCATCCCGTTGCCGTGCCGCAGTGATCCACGCAGCGGTCTGTTGAGGCGACAGTCCTGCTTCTCTGAGAATACTCCCAAACGTCCCGTTCGGCTTAATCGTATATACAATATGGTGCGGTGCTTCTATCAGCGGGACCGTGTCTGCTTCCAGCGTTGGTTGCGCTACGGTCGAAGCCGTTTCCAGATGAGGAGCAATATCATTTCTTTGCTGAATCTCGTGCAAACGTTGCCAAACCTGAGCGGTCACTTCATTCTTGGCCAAAGAAGGGTCAACCGCCGGGTTTGCCGCCCGGACAATAAGCCCAAGAAAACCGACTGCCAGGATGGGGGCGAGCAGCAATGCCTGAACGTGGCCGTTCTGACGTCCGAGAGGGAGACAGACTATTTCCTTGCCGTATTCCAGCCACCGGCCTTGCATGGTTCCAGAGGGTGCCAGCGAGATACGGAAAAGTCAAGCAGAGAGGCTGAGATTGTTTCACCGGCATCCCAATGGTAGGCTAAGCGGCGGTGAAAAAAATTCTGCCTCCTCTTGCCTGTCTTGTTATAAGCGTCAGTGGACTCATCGTCTGTTACCTCTACGCCCAACTCAACACCCCAGGCCCGCCGTTAGCGACTCCTGCCCGGCTCTTTATCGCTCCGGGCAGCACGCTCCAACAGGTAGCACAGACCCTTGTCGTCGAAGACATCCTGACAAGTGTTCAACCCTTTCGTTTCTGGGCGCAATTCACAGGGCAAGACCGCTCCATACAAAGTGGGGAATACATCCTGGAAACCCCGCTGACCCCCCGGCGGGTGCTTGAGACCTTGACCCAAGGCCAGATCATCCACCGCAGCGTGACGATCCCGGAAGGACTGACCCTGAAACAAATTGCCAAAAGACTGGAAGACCACGGGTTTGGCCCCCAAGAGCGCTTTCTGTCTCTCAGCACCTCTCCGCAGTTCTTAGCCAAATGGAACCTCCAGGAATACGGACCCGAAGGCTATCTGTACCCGGACACGTATTTTTTTCTAAAGCAAAGCTCTGCGGCCGATATCCTGGGACGTATGGTCGCACGCCTGTCTGAAGTCTTCACCCCAGCCATGCAACAGCAGGCTCAGGAGTTGGGGTTTTCCCGGCATGAGGTCCTGACCTTGGCGTCGCTCGTTGAGAAGGAAACCGGGGCGGCAGAGGAGCGTCCGCTGATTGCCGGAGTCTTTCATAATCGGCTCCGGCAAAATATTCCTCTCCAATGTGATCCAACCGTCATCTATGGCATTCCGAACTTTGACGGGAATCTGACCCGCCGTCATCTCCGCACGCCCACGGCGTATAATACGTATCTGTTTACTGGCCTCCCGCCCGGCCCCATTGCCAACCCAGGGCTGGCGGCCATTCAAGCCGTCCTCTCCCCATCCGCAACGAATTACCTCTATTTTGTTGCTCGGGGAGACGGCACCCATGTGTTCTCTTCCCGGCTCGCGGATCATAATCGCGCGGTGCGCCGGTTCCAAAAACGTCGCTCGCGCAATGGATAGCCTGTCCCAAGTCTTGACCGCGACGGCCCGCCGGCTGCGCTGGCAACGGAGCACCAACACCCTCGGGTTTTTTCTGCCCCTGGGGCTGGCGGTGTTCTTCTTGGGATACGGTCTGGTTCTGGCCTATGCGCTCCCCAGCGGGTTTTCTCTTCTTCCGCCCACCGTTGTTTGCGGTTTTCTGCTCAGAGCCCTCAGGCAGGAAAAAAAGGGCTGTCAGGACGAGCGTATTGCTCGCCTGCTGGACGAGAAGACGGCCGGCCAAGAGCGCTTCCTCACCCTGGCGACCCTGCCCTCCTCCTCAGATTTCGTCGCCCAGGTTCGGAGCGAAGCGGCTCGGAAGGCGGCCTTCTTCATTCCCGAGCGTGACCTGCCCTTCCATCTCGACCGGCGGGTTCCGTTTTCGTGTGTCGGCGCAGTCCTGAGTGGCCTCCTCTTTTTGTTTTCGCCCTTCGGCAGCGCTGCCCTGGCTCCACGTGGCCCCGCACCTGTTGCCCCAACGCCTGAGACCCGGCTGCACGATATTGAAAACATGGCTCGGCAGTTGGTCCGCGCGCAGTCTTCTCCTGAAGAACAGCAAGCCGGAACCCAACTCCTCGCCCTCTCTCAGCAGCTCAAGAATCCAACCCTGACGCCCCAGGAAAAAATACGCCTGATTGATGAGGCGCAAAGACGCCTGACGCTGCCGTTGCCACAGATTCTTCCGCTTGATGTCAAGCTCTTTGGGAACGACAGCAAGCAAAACAATAGTCCGGGCAACCAGGGCGACGACCCACCGCCGGAGCCGGCATCGCTCACAAAAACACAAGAAAATCTGGAGCAACTCAAGCAGTCGTTGTCCGCTCAGAGGAACGAGACACAACCGGGTACGCAAAACACGAACCAGACAGATCAATCAGACACCCAACCAGCCCAACAGCCGCAAAACACCCCCCAGGAATCCGGCGGCGGCATCAAATTTGACCAGCCTCAGCCTCAAGACCAAAAAGGGACACAACCGGCCCAACAGCCGACCTCTGGTCAGCAGCAAGCAGCGGCGCAACCAGACCAACGACCGGACACTCGGCAGCCACCTTCCGGGGGAGACCCACACCAAACCGGCCACGAACAGCACCCGCAGGCCACGCCGCAGAGCCACGCCAGAAAACAGTCCCAGCCGACTCCAGCGCAATCAGGCCAGCAGCCCGGACAGTCTGGCGGGCAGGGAAAAGGTGAGCGGTTTTACAAACCGGGCGAGCAACCCGGCGGATTTCTGACTCAGGCTGCCGGCTATGTCAAAGTGCGGATTCCGACCGGTATCAGGACGGAACAGGACAGCCCGGCATTGACCGAAAATACCAGCCCGGCTGTCCCGTCCACACCGTATAGCAACGCCCCGCTCGCTGAGCGTCCGCCAGAGAAAAGTCCCCTTCAGCAGCGCATTCCACTCGAATATCGAGCAATTTTACACAAAGAGTAAACATGCCCTCCATCTCCCCATTATCCTCAGAATCATCCTCCCCAGAACAACGGGTTGCCCACTTTCGAGACATCTTTACGACCATCGAAGCAGAGGTCGGGCGGGTGATCGTTGGCCAGCGGAGTATCGTGCGGAAGATATTAACCGCTTTTTTTGCCGGCGGGCACGTCCTTATTGAAAGCGTGCCCGGTCTGGGCAAGACCCTGATGGCCAAGTCACTCAGCCAGGCCCTCGCCCTGAGTGCCAAGCGGATTCAGTTTACGCCAGACCTCATGCCGTCCGATATCGTTGGGACCCAAGTCTTATCAGAGGGCGCTGACGGCAAACGCTCTTTTGAGTTCAAGCCCGGCCCGGTCTTTGCCAACATCGTTCTGGCCGATGAAATTAACCGGGCCACGCCCAAGACCCAATCTGCCGTCCTTGAAGCAATGGAAGAGCAGCAGGTCACGGTGTTTGGAGAGACGCATACCCTGACGCCCCCTTTTCTTGTGGCGGCGACCCAGAACCCGGTTGAAATTGAGGGCACCTACCCCCTCCCCGAAGCGCAACTGGACCGTTTTCTGCTCAAGCTGATTATCGCCTCACCCAGCGCAGAAGAGGTGGCCGAAATTCTTGAGCGCACCACAAAAGAGACGCAGTACTGCATCAGTCCGGTCCTCTCGACAGACACGGCTCCGGCGGTCATTGCCGAGATGCAAAACCTGGTACGCGCCGTCCTGCTGGCTCCTCCCCTGAGTGTGTATATTGCTCGGCTGATTGAGGCCGCCACACCCAGCAACCCAAATGCGCCGGTGTCTGAGGTCACGCGCTATCTCCGCTACGGTCCCAGCCCACGTGGAGCCCAGGCCCTCACCTTGGGGGCCAAGGTCAACGCCCTGCTCGACGGACGGGTGCACGTCAGTTTTGACGACATTACCGACGTGGCGCTGTCGGCTCTACGGCATCGCTGCCTGCTCAATTTTCAAGCCGAAGCAGAGGGCATCAGCGCCGACCAGATTATCGAACTCTTGCTGCAACAGGTCCCGAAAAAATAGGGAGTCTCTCACGTTTCACTCGAGCTTATTGCACCATAACCGCTATCGACTTCAGCACAACCTGCCAAAGTCCAGGGAGGAGCTAGAGCGTATGAATCTGATCCACACGGTTTTTGAGCCCGAAGGCGTGGGTCCCCATCCGACCATTCTTGCCCTGCACGGCTGGGGGGCCAATGCGCTTGACCTCCTGGGCTTAGCCCCCCATCTGTGTCGAGGCCGGTTTCTCGTCCTCTGTCCGCAGGGCCCGCTTCAGGTCCCCCTTGGTCCAAACATGGTCGGACATGGCTGGTTTCCGCTGACGAGTGGTGGACCGCTGGATGTCCAAGCGGTTCTCTCTGCGCGCGAGGCCGTTCGGACTTTTCTTGGCGAAGCACGGCAGCGCTACCCGGTTGATTCCAAAAAACTGTGCGCGCTGGGTTTCAGCCAGGGCGGGGTCATGGCTTATAGCCTCGCCCTGGGTGAGCCCGAACGTTTTGCCGGACTGGCGGCGCTCAGTTCGTGGCTGCCCAAAGATATGCTGACCGTATTACCGGATGTGCCGGCAACCGAGCACCTGCCGGTGCTGGTCCAGCATGGCAGTAAAGACGAGTTGATCGATGTAGGCCGAGCCCGGCAGTCGGTTGAACTCTTGCGGGATGTCAAAGCGCCCGTGACCTATCGGGAGTATGATATGGGTCACGAAATCACTGCCGGCAGCCTGACTGACCTGTCCAACTGGCTCCAGGAAAAAGTGGTGTCGCCGCCAGAGTAAGCCTGCCCAGCTTTGTCTGGCCTGGAGGGCAGGTTGACTCTTTTGATGCTGGCGTCCTGCATCCGACCCACCGGCGCGGCTATCGCGCTGATTGAGACGGGAGTAAAAACTCCGTGGTCACCCGTAAGAAGTGCGCCAACTGGTCGTGGTGGACCCAGTGGCCGGCGTGGGGGATCGTCATCAGCGCAGGATTGCGAAAGGCTTGGGCGCGCTGGCGATCTTTCTCCAGATCAACCGCCCAGGATTCGCTGCCCCGGAGGAGGAGGAGCGGGCAGGTAATCCGCCCCCAGATTTCTTGGGCATCCGTCATATTGAAGCGATACGGCGAGCGGGCACGGACGTAGTTATCAAACTTCCAGGTATAGGTTCCGTCTTCGTTACGGTGGGTGCCGTACAAGGTCAGGTGGTGGGCCTGCTCCGGACTGAGGTGGGGATTGGCCTCGCGCATCCGTTCGACCGCCTCTTCCAGCGTCGGATAGCGCTTTGGCAGACGCCCGGCAAACCCCCGCATTTCATCAACCCAGTGTTGCATCCGCTCAAACGCGCTTTTTGGCTGCTCTTTGAGCATCTGCGGAGGGGGTCCCCAGCCCTCTATGGACACGACCTGCTTGACCTTTTCGGGGTACACCCCAGCATACTGGAGCACGATACCGCCACCAAGAGAATGTCCGATCAGTGTGACCGGAAACGAGTCGAGCTGCGCCAGTAACTGCGCAATATCGACAACATGGTCAATCATTGAGTACTCACTGCCGCGGGCCCACTCCGAATCGCCATGCCCGCGCAAGTCCGGGGCAACGATGTGATAGTCTGCGCGCAGGGCCTGGGCGACCCAGTCCCAATTCCGGCAATGGTCCCGCCCGCCGTGAATCAGTACCAGCAAGGGCTTGTCAGGATTGCCCCAGTCAACATAGTGCAGCTTGAGACGCTGCGAGTAGAAATAATGCGAGGTCGGTCCGAGAATATGTTGTCCTGCCATGCCTGTCCTTTCCTCCGGGAAGCGGGAATCGCGCTGCCACTCGTCACGGTCTGGGAATCACACGCATGAGGGGAACGCTACCAGGAGCGTCGGGATAGTGCTATATCCGATGGGCAAAACACGTGAGGACACGCAAAAGGAGTACCCCGATGGAGACACGCTATGGAGATGTTGAAGTCAGCCTGACCGATCATGTGGCAACCGCTGAGATTCAACGACCGCCCAACAATTTCTTTGATACGGCCCTTATTCAGTCCCTGGCCGATGCGTTTGATGCCTTAGATACGGAGATGGACTGTCGGGCCATTGTCCTGGCGGCAGACGGCAAACATTTTTGTGCCGGGGCAAACTTTCACACTGGCCAAGCCGAGCGCGACCTGCGCGATGTCGAGACGGGCAATCCGCTCTATGCTCAGGCCGTGCGTCTGTTTTCCTGTCAGAAGCCGGTTGTGGGCGCGATCCAGGGCGCGGCGATTGGGGGCGGTTTTGGGCTGGCGCTCGTGCCGGATTTCCGGGTGCTCTGCCCGGAAACGCGCTTTGCGGCAAACTTTGTCAAACTTGGCTTTCATCCGGGTTTCGGCCTGACCTATACCCTGCCCCGTCTGATCGGCGAGCCGCGCGCGAACCTGATTTTTCAGACTGGCAGGCGGATAGGCGGCGAGGAGGCCCATAGCTGGGGCTTGGGCGAGGTGCTGACCACAAAGGACAACGTTCGCTCGGCAGCGCTGGGTCTCGCCAAGGAAATCGCCGAGAACGCGCCCCTGGCCGTGCAGTCCGTGCGGGCAACCATGCGAGACGGCATTGCCGCGGCAGTCAAGGCGGCAACCGATCACGAGTTTCGAGAGCAGCACCGCCTCCAGCAAACCGAAGACCACAAAGAGGGCATTAAAGCCGTGGCTGAACGGCGTCCCGGCAATTTTGTGGGCCGTTGATGCTCATTCGGGCCTAAACCGAAGAGGCGTTCGCACTGCCAACAGCGTTCGGGAGAAGGGGTACTTGCCGACATCACTGAACCCTTGCGAATTTACCACGTATCAATACACGGCCGCTTTTTCTCTGTCCGGGGGGCGGGTGGGGGCGAGGAGCGCAGGGCGGCCAGAATCCAGCGGCGGGACTCGGCGGGGTCAATCACGTCATCAATCTCAAAATAGGTGGCTGTGCTGAGCGCTTTGCCGCTTTCATACATCTTGGCCACGAGTTGTTCGTAGAGTTCCTTGCGCTTATATGGGTCCGTCTCCGCCTCCAACTCTTTGCGGAAGCCCAGCTTGACTGCGCCCTCCAGCCCCATGCCGCCAAACTCGCCCGTTGGCCACGACACCGCAAACGCCGGGGCTTTGAAACTCCCCCCGGCCATCCCCTGCGCGCCGAGTCCGTATGACTTGCGCAACACAATAGTGAAAAACGGCACGGTCAGACTCGCACCGGTCACAAACATGCGACAGCAGTGACGCACCAGGGCGCTCTTTTCGTACTCGGGCCCAACCATATTGCCCGGGGTGTCACACAGCATGAGAAGGGGAATGTCAAACGCATCGCATAACTGCATGAACCGCGTGGCTTTGTCCGCGGCGTCAGAATCAATGGCCCCCCCCAGATGTTTGGGGTTGTTGGCAATCACGCCGACCGGGCGGCCCTCAATCCGCACAAAGGACGTGACCATGCCGATACCAAAATGCCTGCGAATTTCCAGCACCGAACCGGTGTCGGCCAGGACTTCAATCACATCCCGGATTTCATACACGCGCAGGCGATTCTCCGGCACGATATAGCGCAACAGCCGTTGGTCGGCACAGTCCCATTCGGCGACCGCTCCTTGAAAATACGACAGATATTGCTTTGCTACCCGGACTGCTTCGGCCTCGTCTGTGACCGGAATATCCACGACACCGTTCGGCACCTGCTCTTCCAGCGGCCCGACCTCTTCTGGCCGGAAGACCCCCAGCCCGCCCCCCTCAATCATGGCCGGGCCTCCCATGCCGATATTCGAGCCGGCGGTCGCAATAATCACATCACAACAGCCCAGAATCACGGCATTGCCGGCGAAACACCGGCCCGAGGTAATGCCGACCAGGGGCACCATGCCGCTCAGCTTCCCCCACAGGTAAAAGGCCGGCACATCCAACCCGGATGGACTCGACCAGTCGGTGTCGCCCGGACGCCCACCGCCGCCTTCGGCAAAGAAGACAACCGGCCGCTTCCAGCGCTCGGCCAACTCAAACATCCGGTCTTTTTTGTAGTGATTCTTAAAGCCCTGCGTCCCGGCCAGCACCGTATAGTCGTAGGAGATGACAATGCACTGCGCCGCTTTTTCGTCAAACAGGTCACCGTTGACACTGCCGACCCCGGCGATCATGCCGTCCGCCGGAGTACGGCGGATTAAATCGTCCAACGAACGCCGCTGCCGTTGGGCCGCAATGACCATAGGTCCGTACTCGACATAGCTATCGGGGTCGCAGATATCCTCAATGTTCTCACGCGCCGTGCGTTGGCCGGTCTTCCGCCGGCGCGCCACCGCCTCAGGCCGGGCAGTGTCCAGCCCGAGTTCGTGCCGCTCAACGATCTCAGCCAGGTCCGGGCGGATATAGTCAAGGTCAAGCGCGGTCGCCTGTTCGACGGTCGCCACCTCCAGCGCGGTCTCTTCGATAAAGGCAAGCGGGTGGCCTTCAAAGACGGCGTCTCCCTGCCCAACGGTCAGTTGGCGGATAATGCCGCTCGTTTCCGCCGAGATCACATGTTCCATTTTCATGGATTCCATGACGAGGAGTTGCTGGCCGACGTGTACCTCGTCTCCTTCGCGGACGTCCAGACTGACAATGGTGCCCTGGAGGGGAGCCGGGATGGCGACGGTTCCATCAGGACCGCTCAGCTCGGGTGTCTGTCCGACCGGAGTCATGCCAACAACTGCGGGTGAGTCCACAGACTTCCCGTGCTCAAGCACGGCCAACGGATCAATACTATCCACTTTCACACCGGCCAAGACCGGGGCTTCTGACTGAGCCGGGTCCGTATGAAAAAAGAAGCGCTGGTGATGATCCGCCTGCATCAATTCTGCACTGTGGTCTTCAACAAAGCGGGTGTAGACTTGGTTCTGCACAACTGCCGGATGCCGTAAGAGGCTCTGTAAGAATGGGATATTCGTTGCCACGCCTTCGATTTTGCATTCACACAGCGCCCGGTAGGTCCTGGGCACCACGTCGGAAAAATCCGACGAAGGAGAAGAGCCGATCAATTTGGCCAGCAGAGAATCAAAGCTCGGACTGGTGGTATACCCGACATAGCCGAAGGTATCGGTTCGCAGGCCGGGACCCGACGGCACTTCAAACGCGGTTAAGGTCCCACCCGACGGGCGTGGCGCGCCGTCGGGGGCTATGGTCTCCATGTTGATACGGACCTGCATGGCAAAGCCACGCGGCTCGGGAATCCGTTCCTGGGTGAGTCCCAGGTCGGCGAGCGAGTGGCCGTCGGCCAGGCGTAATTGCGCCTTAACCAGGTCTACGCCCGTCACTTCTTCGGTGACAGTATGCTCGACTTGCAACCGCGCATTGGCTTCAATAAAGGCAAAGGTCGCGTTGTCGCTGCCATGTTTCGCCTCAACCAGAAACTCGAACGTCCCCAGGCTGGCATAGTTCACCTCCTGGGCGAGTCGCACAGCGGCGCTGCTCAAACGCTCTCCGAGCACAGGTGACAACCCAGGTGACGGGGCGATTTCCACCAGCTTCTGGTTGCGACGCTGGAGGCTGCATTCACGCTCGCCAAGATGACTGACCGCGCCAGCCCCGTCGCCAACGACCTGAACCTCAATATGTCGCGCCCGGGGAATGAATTGCTCGACATACACATCGCCATTGCCAAACGCCGCGGCTGCCTCAGACTGGCAGCGTGCGTAGGCCGCTTCAAGATCATCACCCGCCCCCACCACCCGCATACCCCGGCCGCCCCCACCCGCCAGGGCTTTCACCATCACGGCTCCGTCAGCACCCAGGGAGGCGAGGAACGCTTTGGCCTCGGCGACACTCGTCGGACCGGACGTCCCAGGCAGAACCGGCACCGCGCATCTTTCAGCCAGGGTGCGTGCCTGCCCTTTGTCGCCAAACAGGGCCAGGGTTTCGGCCCGGGGTCCAACAAACGTCAGCCCAGCCTCGGCACAGCGCCTCGCAAACTCCGCATTTTCGCTCAGAAACCCGTAGCCGGGATGAATCGCGTCGCAACCCGCCTGGACGGCCAGCGCAACGATCTGCTCGATATCGAGGTAGGCCGCGGCCCCCCGGCCTTGGAGGGGCAGGGCTTCGTCCGTCTTTTGGGTATGGAGCGACTGCGCGTCGTCTTCGGAAAAAATGGTAGTCGTCCGCAGGCCAAGTTCGGCCGCGGCGCGGGCGACACGGATAGCAATTTCCCCTCGATTGGCGATCAAAAGACTCGTCAGACTCATTTCCACCACCTCGCTATTCAAGCGCAGCCGCGCACCCTCATCGGATTGACCAGGGGCTCTCTTCTCTAACTCGTTCGGAAAAAACAATATCGCTACCGCGTCGGGAATCTGCCGCGTACAGATGCCACCCGTGTCCGTGTGACCCGTGCGCGAATCAATCAACACGTCGCCGGGCTTGATGACCTGCTTCCACCGCTCCTTGAGGTCCTCGAATAGCAGATAACCGTCATGCCGCTCATGCAGGTGAGATCATCTGGCACGGCTTCGTCGCTGACTGACCTGAGCGCGGCGCGTAGCTCTATAGATAAAAGCTCCTTTCCCCAGCTCCATTGATCGGTTGTGACGTGGCATAAGGCCATTTTTCGATCATATGATAGGTAAAGAAATTTTTACTGGTCTGGCTTGTCGGAACGATGTGGAACGGAGTGTCTTGGCCGGAGCCGATAAGACGCCTGCCTCTTGTGTGGAGAGACCGTGTTACACAACGCTCGCCGGAGTGGCTTTCTACTCCTTGGCTTTTTTGACCGCCTGGGTCAACTCGGGCACGGCCTTGAACAGGTCCGCAACCAAGCCGTAGTCCGCCACGTTGAAAATCGGTGCATCCGGGTCTTTATTCACCGCCACAATGACTTTGGAGTCCTTCATGCCGGCTAAATGCTGAATCGCACCAGAAATCCCGACCGCAATATACAACTCCGGTGCCACGACTTTTCCGGTCTGCCCAACTTGCAGATCGTTGGGCACAAAGCCCGCGTCAACCGCGGCCCGACTGGCACCCATGGCCGCATTCAGCTCGTTCACCAAAGGCTCCAGATAGGTCGTGAAGTTCTCACCCGACTTCAGCCCACGCCCGCCAGACACCACAATGCTGGCCTCTGTCAGGTTGGGCCGGTCGGACTTGGTTTCGTTAAACGTCACAAACTGCATTTTGGTCGCGTCGGCGTCAAGGCTGACACTGACCTGCTCGACTGCGGACTGCTCTCCTGGCTGAGCGGCATCAAAGGCGGTGCTCCGCACCGACGCGACCTTGGTCGTGTCCGCAAGCGTCACGGTTGCCAGCGTATTGCCGGCATACATGGGCCGCTGCAAGCTGCCATCGTCATGAAAGCTCACCACATCGCTCGCCATACCCACGCCGAGTCGGGCCGCCACGCGCGGCAACAGGTCTTTGCCCACCGCGGTGGCGGTTGCGACTAACAGCGTCACCTCGTTTGCCTGCACGAGCTGTTCGAGCGTGGCCGCATAGGCGTCGGCGAGATAGTGTTCCAAGGCTGCATCATTGACAGCCAAGACCTTGGCCGCCCCGTAGCCGGCCACTTCCTGGGCGGCGGCCGCGGTGTCTGCGCCCAAGACTGCCACGAGCACTGCACCACCAAGTTTGCTCGCCGCGACTTTACCGGCTTGAAGAGCAATCAGCGAACTCTTGGGGACGCTCCCTTTTTGAGTTTCTGCAAAAACAAGTATATTTCTCATTCTTCTCGTCTCCAGATGTCTTAAATGACTTTCGCCTCGTCGTGCAGCAGACCCATCAGGGCTTCCACGCTCTCGACTTTTTGACCAGCCGCTTTCTGCGTTGGCGGTTCAAGGCCAGTAATCGTCAAGCGCGGGCTCATATCAACGCCAAGGTCTGTTGCGGCCATCTGTTTGATCTCTTTTTTGCGGGCCTTCATGATACCGGGCAGGGAGGCATAGCGGGGTTCGTTGAGCCGCAAATCGGAGGTAATAATACCGGGCAGGGCAAAACCAATTGTTTCCAGGCCCCCGTCCACTTCACGTGTCACCTGGACGGCGTGCTGGTCATCGGACAGCACAACTTCAGAGGCAAAGGTGGCTTGAGGCCAGCCCAGCAGCGCCGCCAACATCTGACCGGCCTGATTGGCGTCGTCGTCAATCGCCTGTTTGCCCATGAGGACAAGCTGGGGACTTTCTGCTTCCACAATTTTGGCCAGGACCCGGGCAACGGCCAGGGAATCCAAGTCCTGCTCACAGCCGACTAAGATGGCCCGGTCAGCACCCATCGCCAGCCCGGTCCTGAGTTGCTCAGTCACGACGCTCTCGCCGATACTGACTAGCACCACCTCACCGGAGCCCAGCTTTTCTTTGATGCGGAGCGCTTCCTCAAGGGCAATCTCATCAAACGGGTTGATGACATATTTGATATTCTCCGTCTCAATGCCAGAGCCATCGGATTTCACACGGATCGTTGTCTCCGGGTCCGGGACCCGTTTGACCGTCACAAGTACTTTCACCAGTGTTTTCCTCCTGTCGTAAATTGCGCAGCTCGGTCTTGCTTCGGGCGCGGCTCCTAGTTCAACGCTTCACACCCTGACTGTCAAGCGTGTACGACGAGGACAACTTTGCGACCGGCCTCACTCAAGAAATCGGATGACCAAGACGGCTGGAGAGATCTTTCCCCGCCTGTATGGTCAAAGGGACTAACTCGTGCTCAAGCCGTCCAAGCTCAAGCCGATAGGCAGGGCCGCTGACTGCTAAGCTTCCGACGACGGTCCGGGTGTAATCTCGGATTGGCACGGCCACCGTCCGTACATCGGTCAGGTACTCACCGTTTTCAAGCGCATAGCCTTGCTGTGACACCTCTGTGAGTTGGGCGGCTAACCGTGTCCGGTCGGTAATGGTGTGCTCGGTATACGTCTGGAGCGAATCGAGCAGGGAACGTTGAACCGCTTCTCTCGTCTCAAAAGCTAAATGGACTTTCCCCGCCGCCGTACAGTGCAGCGGCAGGCTCTCTCCAATATGCGAGACAATGCGAACGGCTCGGGCGGGTTCAACCATGTCAACCGGCACAACTTTTCCCCGCCGCATCACCGCCACATAGGCCGTCTCGCGGCAGGCTTGGACGACCTCATACAGGACCGGCCTGGCTTGTTGTAATAGGCCCATGTGTTGGATATAGGTCTGCCCGAGTTGCAGACATTTTGTGCTGAGACGATAGTTGTCGGTCGAACGGTTTTGTTCGACATAGCCGCGTGATTCCAATGTTGCTAGGATGCGGAAGACATTATTTTTATGCAGGGTGAGGCGTTTACTCAGTTCGGTCACACCGAGTTCTGCATCAGTCTGGAATTGCTCAAGAACGTCAAGGGCATGGGCGACCGCCTGGATAATATAATTGTTTTTTTCTCGTCGCACCACGGTCTCTCCTTGGCCAGAAACACGAGCAGCTTCCTAATGGAAAAACTGTTTTAATTGAAACTGCCTTTCATTGTCAACCGCGTTATCAACGTGTTTTGCCGAGACTTCGACGTGCCCCCAGCGCCTCCCTTCACGATTCTCAATCCGAACGGCACCTTTCCTGTGGTGCTGACCTGTGAACATGCGTCCTATGCCCTCCCGCCTGCATACGGGACGCTCGGCATTCCTGCTGACGAGTTACAACGCCATATCGGCTGGGATATTGGTGCGCGGGCGGTTGTCCAGGAGATGCTTCAACATATTTATTCTACAGCTATTTTATCGCAATACTCGCGTCTCCTGATTGACTGCAACCGTGCCGTGTCAGACGATGATCTCATTATTCCTGAGAGCGATGGCACGCGCGTTCCGGCCAATAGACATTTGACTGAAGCAGAGCGACAGCGCCGCCTGACGCAATTCTACCACCCCTATCATGCAGCGATTGACCAGGTGCTGACGCAGAAAATGCCACACCGTGTTTTTCTGCTCAGCGTGCACAGCTTTACCCCGGTTCTCGGCGAGAAGAAAAGGACGTTTGATTTAGGTATTCTCTTCGACCGCTACGAAGACCTTGCGCAGGAATTCGGCCAACGCCTGCGCCATGCCGGCTATCGGGTGCGCTATAATGAGCCCTACTCTGGGTATGAGGGCCTCATCTTCAGCGCCCGGAGTCATGGCGAGCGGCAGCAGCTCGTCTATCTCGAAATCGAAATCAATAATGGCGTATTATTGGACCGGGTGGGGCGGGCCGTAATGGGTCAAAAGCTGAGCCAGGTACTAAGGGACTTGTTTTCGCCCCCCCTAAAAACACCCAACAGACGGTGACACTCAGAGGACAGAGGGGAGACTCACATGCGTATTATTCTTATTGGTCAAGCCGCGTTTGCTGCACGCACGCTCGATAAGCTCCGCGACAAGGGCCAGGACATCCTGGCGGTGTTCTGCCCCCCGGATAGAAGCGCCGGGACGTTCGACCCGGTGAAAAAGCGGGCGCTGGAACTCGATATTCCCGTGCATCAACACCGCTCCATGAAGGGCGCCGAGGTCCTGGAGAAATTTCAAGCACTCGACGCCGACCTCGCCGTGTTGGCCTTTGTGACCCAAATTGTTCCGCCGCCAGTGTTCAATGCGCCCAAGCTCGGCAGCATCTGTTTTCACCCGTCACTCTTACCCAAGTATCGGGGAGGGAGTGCGATTAACTGGACGCTCATCAATGGTGAGAAAAAGACGGGCATCTCCTGGTTCTGGGTAGACGAGGGGATTGATACCGGTCCGATACTGCTCCAAAAAGCAGTCGAGATTGGCCCAGAAGAGACCACCGGAACGCTGTATTTCAACAAACTCTTCCCACTCGGTATTGAGGCGGCTGGGGAGGCCATCGACCTGATTCAAGCCGGGAGTCCGCCGCGCATTGTCCAAGACGAATCCCAGGCGCATTACGACCCACTGTGTCGGGATGAACATGCTGGCATTGACTGGTCTCAGCCAGCCCAAGCCGTCTTTGATCATATCCGTGGTTGCGACCCCCAGCCCGGTGCCTCGACACTCTGGCACGGCCAGAAAATTCGCCTGTATGACTGTCGCTTGCAGCCCTCAAGCGGACCGGCCACGCCGGGCCAAGTGACTGCCCTTGGGGGGGGGACGGTCAGTATTGCCCTGAACGGTGGCACGGTCGTGGCCAAAAAACTCCGCGCTGAGCAGGGCAAAATCGCCGCTGACGAACTCGCCGGTCAGATGGGGCTTCAGGTGGGCTCCCAACTCGGCTGAGCGGACATCTGCTTGGGCAGCGTCTGGGTTCCCGTGAAAACGGGCATCACGGCCTTTTCAGCCCAGGCTTGCAAGGGGCTCAAGCTTGACCAGCACCTGACCAAGTTCAACGAGGTCTCCGTCGGCTACATGGATGGCTGCCACCCGGGCCTCCCCCTCGGCAGTCAGCGTATTTTCCATCTTCATCGCTTCGAGCAGCACCAGGGTCTGGCCGGCGGCGACGACCTGGCCGGCGACGACTTTGACGCTGAGAATTTTCCCTGGCATGGGGGAGCGGATTTCGGGTTCAAAACTCCCGCTCGTCCCCCGAAGACGGGTGCGGTCGTGTTTGGGAGGGGTGTGGTTAAATTCGTAGGTCTGCCCCTCAATGGATATCAGGCTGCGGTCCCCATCCCGGACAATATGGGCATGAAGCGGGCGACCATCAACCAGGACGGTGATGGTCCCATCCCGGATAGCGACCACGTGTACCGGCTGCTGCGGCTGTCCGTTCCAGACAAGCTCGTGCAGCTCGTCGCTCTCGCCGGGTTGCGTATATTCCAGCATCAGTTCTTTCCCTGCGGCATAGAGTACGGTCTTCATTGCAGAACAAGTAAACGTATCCAGCCTCGCCTGTCTACTGGAGGACAGGGGGACGCTCTGCATCGGGTCAGAAGAATGCGGGTGTCAGGAGCCGAGCCGCCAGCCGCCAAGCTGTCGCCAGGGTGTCGGAGGGTCCTGCGGAGAAAGGGAAGTCTGTCTCTCGCCGTTACGCGGTGGACCCCGGTGCAGACTCGCGGCCAAAGCAGCCGCAAGCGTGTGCGGTTGCTCGCCAGGCTGCCAGTTTGGAAAATGCTCGGGCAGAAAGCCGGTATGCGTATCGCCGGCGGCAAAGGCCGGGTGGTCCATCAGGGCAATTAAAAAAGGCAGATTGGTCGTGAGGCCCAGAATGGCCGTTTGCCGAAGCGCCCCAGCCATGCGGCTGCGGGCTTGTTCCCGGTCCGTCCCCCAGGTCGAAATTTTGGCAATCATGGGATCATAGTATATGGGCACCTCGGTCTGCGACTCGACCCCAGAATCGACCCGTACCCCCGGTCCCTGAGGCGCATGCCAGGCCAGGACATGGCCGGGCGACGGCAGGAAGCCATGCGCGGCGTCTTCCGCATACAGCCGGCACTCAAGGGCGTGGCCAGTCCGGCGGATGTCCTCTTGCTGGAAGCCCAGCGTTTCTCCGGCGGCAATCCGAATTTGTTCGCGCACCAAGTCCAGACCGGTAATCCACTCGGTAATCGGATGCTCAACTTGGAGACGGGCGTTGACTTCCAGGAAATAGAAATTCCCGGCGCTGTCGAGGATGAACTCGACGGTGCCGGCATTGTCATACCCCGAAGCCCGCGCCACCGTCAGCGCGGCTTTCGTCATCTCCTGCCGCAAGGACTCGGACACGGCTGGTGAGGGCGTCTCTTCGACTATTTTTTGATAGCGGCGCTGAATGGAGCACTCCCGTTCGCCAAGATGGACGATATTGCCGGCAGTGTCACCAAGAATCTGGACTTCCACATGGTGGGGGCGTTCGAGAAAGCGCTCGACATACACCGTGCCTTCGCCAAAGGCGGCCGCGGCTTCACGTTGGGCCGCGGACAGGGCTTCAGCCAACTCGGATTCCTCACGCACAATGCGCATCCCCTTACCGCCCCCACCCGCGGCCGCTTTAATCAGGAGGGGGTAGCCGAGGGCGGCGACCTGCTCCCGCATCGTCTCGGGGTCGGCGGCCGGGTCTTCGAGTGCGGGAATCACCGGAACACCGAGCTGGGCCACGGTCCGGCGCGCCACAATTTTGTTGCCAACCGCGGACAGGGCCGCCGGAGCCGGACCGATAAAGGTCAGCCCGGCCTCAGCCACGGCCTGAGCAAAGGTCGCATTCTCCGATAAAAAACCATACCCCGGATGGACCGCCTCGGCTCCGGTCCGACGGGCCACGGCCAGAATGGAGTCTCCGTTGAGATAGCTCTCGCTGGCCTGAGCTGGCCCGACGCACACCGCCTCGTCGGCCGCATATAGATGGGGGGAAGAACGGTCAACCTCCGAGTATACGGCCACGGTCGCAATACCCATTTCGCGACAGGTCCGGGCAATACGAGTGGCGATCTCCCCTCGGTTGGCAATGAGTATCTTTGAAAACACAGTGATCCGAATGCCTCTGCCATGCCGTCAGGGCGCACGGCCATCAGGCGTTCACACCTTTTTCCTCAGCATGGATCTTTTGATACTTACGGTAGTCATAGCCCGTTGCCATCGTGAGCAGCATCTGGTCCATTCCGCCGCTCCGTTCTCGGCGGAGGATTCTGAGGCGGTGAAAGAATTCCCGATAATCCTTATTCACCCGCCGTTTTTCATCCCTGTGGCGAAAGAAAAAATCGCGCAGGCGGGTAAGGGTAAAGCGGAAAGCGGAAAAGCGGAGTTCATTCGGAAAGGCGTCCCACTCGGACAGCGAAAGCGTCCGTTCGGACTGATAACTGTCAAGGAGGGCATTGAACCGCTCAATATGGTAGCGCTCCTCGTGATAGCACAGAGCGTTGACCGCAGTGGCGAGGTCAGCAATGAGCTTCCCAAAACACGCCACTTCAAAGTCGAGCACCCCAACGATTCTCCCACCACGAAACAGGACGTTATCAGGAAAGAGGTCTCCGTGGATCATCCCTTTTGGCAGCTTTTCCTCTCGATACTCTTCCTGATGCGCGATTTCATCATCAAGGACGTGCCCGATATGCTTCAGATGGACCGCAATGCGTCCGCGCAGATTTTGGTGGATGTCCCGAACACGATCAAAAGTAAACCGGTTTCTGATCGGGGTATCATATGCCCGGCCCATGATATGCAGGCGAGCCAGGGTCTGTCCAATTTTTTTGATATGGTCAGTGGTCAGCGTTGCGGCTGAGAAGTCTTTACCAGACAGATGGCGATAGATTGAGACGGCCTTCTTGTCGTAGTGCTGAAGATAGGAGCCGTTTTTATCGGCCAGCGGCCGTGGGCACGGAAAACCCTGTTTGCGTAAGAAGAGCAGGAAGTCGATTTCGCGCTGCACGTCGCTGGTATCTTTGACCTCATCAATGCGGAGAATGAATTTCCCCTTTGCTGCCTCAAGGCGATAATGGGTGTTCACCGATCCGGCACGGATGCCCTGAATGGTGGATAAACGCCCGAATCCATAGTCTTTGACGAGACGATTAACGGCCCTGCAGTCAAGGAGAGTATAGACAGCCATGCAGACTTCTGCGGACATAGGCCTCAGCTTTTCCACCCCATCTTCATATTGTCCGCACCGACAACCATACTATTGAGGCTCGGGCTTTGTCAAGCAAAACTGACTGAATGTCCATTCAGCATCCGCGCATTGGGGGCTCTTAGGGAGCAACGTGGATACGCGGAGGCTGCCGGTCCGTATCTCTCCTCCCCCTTTTTAATTGGCGGATAATGGTCAGACTGGCGTCAGATAGCAGGCTGACCCGGAGTCCAGCATAGACCGGTGGATAGGTCTGTAGGGTCTGGCAAGCGCGCGTGAGAAGTTTGAGTGCGCCTGCATACTGCGCGCTGGAAAGCTTGAGGTAGCCGGCGGCGAGCTGCACCAGCCCCTGGACAAAACGTTTCTCTTCGCCAACCGTCTCATTCCAGATTGCTTCCCAGATTTCATGCGCTTCAAAGAAATGGCCGGCGTTAAAAGCCGCCACTCCGCGTAATAATAGGTAACGCGACATACCCTATGCTCTGTCTTGTTTGCCGGAGCCCTCTTCAGCGCCGGGAGGAGTGACCAGGGCAATTTTCAGGTCCATCACGTTTGTTCCCGTGAGGCCCGGACGAAACACGTCACCGAGCGCCGAAAAGAAGGCATAGCTGTCGTTATTGTCCAAGGCGCGCCGTGCGTTGAGATTTTTTTCGCGGGCGCGGGCGAGCGTTGTGCCGTCGACAAACGCGCAGGCCGCATCGGTCGGCCCATCTATGCCGTCCGTCCCCGCACTCAGCAGGCTCCAGCCGGCTTCCCCGGCAAGCTCCTGGGCGACAGTCAGCGCAAACTCCTGATTGCGTCCCCCCTTCCCCGTGCCCCTGACCTGGACCGTTGTCTCGCCGCCGGCCAGGACGCAGGTTCGACGCGAGCAGTGTTGACGCACTGTGCGCACAGTGTGGGCAAAAGCGCGTCCAGCCACAGTCGTGTCACCAGCAAGGGGCTGAGGCCATCAAGTGGGAGCGCAGCCCTCGGCGGGCGGCGGCCTCGCCGACCGCCTGTAGGGCCAGGTGATTCGAGCCAATCAGGACGTTATGGACGCGAGAGAAGAACGGGGCGCCGGGTTTTGGCGTCTCAGGTCGGACGCCCCGGACGCCTTGCTCCAGATGTGCCAGCACCGACTGAGGGAGCCGTGGCCCGAGGCCGTACTGCTCCACCACCCGCCAAGCGTCCATAAATGTGGTTGGGTCGGCGACGGTCGGACCCGAGCCGACCACACTCAGATCATCACCAATCACGTCAGACAGGATTAGACTGACCACCGTTGCCGGCTGGGCGTGGTGCGCGAGCCAGCCTCCCTTTATCTGGGATAGGTGTTTGCGTACGGTGTTCAGCGCCAGGATATCCGCCCCACATGCCAATAAAACCGCATTGGTGGCGGTCTTGTCGGCAAGCGTCAGCCCGGCCGCCGGCCACACCAGTAGACTAGAAGCCCCGCCGGTCAGACAGATCAGGACAAGGTCGTGGGGTTGGACCGGGGAGAGACTATCCACAAGCGCTCGGGTCGCAGACGCACTGCCTGGGCCGGGCAAGGGATGCTCTCCTTGCATGACCCGCACTCCGGGCAGAGACAGCTCAGACACCGCTTGCTCGCTCGGAATGATGACACAGCCGCCAATTTTCCTCTGGCCCAGCACGGGGAGCGGCGCCTGGGCCATGCTGCCGGCCCCTTTTCCCGCCCCAATCAGGAAGAGACGACCCGGCAGAGCGAACGTCAACGCGCCGTCCCGTCGCTGGACGACCAGCCGACTCTTTTCAATCGTCACAGTCTGGGGGATCAGATGGCGCGAATGGACCGCAGCAATGGCGGTCTGAAAGAGCGCGGTCAGGAGAGCGTGTCGGTCGTCGGGTTGCATCTCGCCACGAGGGTCCGGCAGACGGAGCGCCTTGAGCGGCCAACCGGAATAAACCGGGGCAGGGCAGGCAACTGCTCTTACCCGTCGTCAAGATCAACCAAGTTGGACCGACCAAATCCCCCTACGTCACCAACACGGCGCTGAAAGCGCGCTTCCTTTTCCCGTTCCTCTTGGCAGGCAATACACAGTCTGGTGAAGGGCAAAGCTTCGAGACGGGCTTGGGCAATCTCTTCTTCGCATTCTTCGCAAATGCCGTATACGCCGGCTTCGATCCGCTCCAGCGCGTTTTCTATGGCTTGCAGCTTCCCTCGGTCGCGGTCACTCAGAATCAGATGGATTTCCCGTTCGCGCTCCTCGCTGGCGAGGTCGTAGGTATCCATCCCTTCGTCCAGCTCACTCTCTTTTCCCTCTCGGATTTCTTCGTCCAACTGCATCAGGATTTGCTGTTTTTGGCCGGCGAGCGTGATCCGCATTTTCTTGAGGAACATTTTTCTCATGACGTCTTCTCCAAAGAAGAAACCTCTCCTCTGCCGTCTGAAAAAGCGGGAGGCGCGTCTTCTTTTTCACCACGGTCAGGATGAAAAGGACAGACACATTAGGGAGAAGCGGCTGTCAAGTCAAGAGATGTGTGTGGTTGAGGCGGCTGTTCGGGAAGACCGCGCGCCTGGAGGTCATAGCCAAACGCTCCGGTAATCCGGGCGCGGATCATATCGCCGCTGTCAGCCCGGCACTGTTCCAGGAAGACCACGCCATCGATATCTGGAGCCTGGCCTTGCGTCCGGCCCCACCAACGACCGTGGTCGTCCTGACCACAGACTAATACCGCTCGTTCCTCACCGACCAGCGTTATATTTTTTTTCCGAACGACCTCAGCCTGACAGGCCATCAATCTGTGCCAGCGGTCTTCTTTAATCTGGGCGCTCACTTGGTCGGCCATTGTGCCGGCGGCCGTCCCTTCCTCCTGGGAGTAGCGAAACACCCCCACGTGGTCGAGTGCCGCCTCAGTCACAAAATTGCTCAGTTGTTGAAAATCGTCCTCTCGCTCACCGGGAAAGCCAACAATAAAAGACGAGCGTAAGACCACACCCGGAATAGCAGCCCGAATCCGGTCCAGCACGCCCCGAATGCCGTCGCCACTTTTCTCACGCTTCATCCGTCTCAACATCCGGTCGCTGATGTGCTGGAGCGGCATATCAATATACGGGCATACCTTTTCTTCGTCGGCAATGAACCGTAGCAGGGGGGCATCAAGATAATTCGGATAGCAATACAGCAGCCGAATCCAGTCCAGACCCTCAACCCGCACCAGAGATTGAAGCAGGGCTAGCAGGGTCGTCCCATCGCGCCGCTCTCGTCCGTAGGCAGTCAGGTCTTGCGCAATAAGGTTGATTTCCCTCACCCCGTGGGCAACGAGGCTGGTGGCTTCAGCCACGAGGGAATCAATCGGCCGACTTTCCTGGAGACCGCGAATTTTTGGAATAATACAAAAGGCGCATTTATGGTTGCAGCCCTCGGCCACCTTGAGATAGGCCGAGTAAAAACCGGTGGTCGGAATACGCGGAACGGTGTGGTCCGGCAGGATGTGGGCAGCCCCCAGATACAGGCTGGGGCCAGAAGAAGCAACCGGTTCGGCTTGTGTGGCTGATTGGAGGCCACCTCCGCTTTTCTCAAGCGTCTGCCGCTGCTGTTCCACTATCTCGGTGATCCGCAGAAACTCGCCCGTCCCGACAAAAACGTCCACTTCGGGTAAGACTTGGTGAAGTTCTTGGCCGTAGCGCTGGGCCAGACAACCGGTCACAATGAGCGGTGTCTTGTGTGTCTCCGTTGCCTTATAGGCCGCCAGGTCCAAGATCGTCTCAATCGATTCTTCCTTGGCCTCATCAATAAAGCTGCACGTATTGACCATCAAAACCCCGGCCTGTTCCGGGTCCAGGCTGAGCGTATAGCCGGCCTCCGCCAGCAGGCCGAGCATGACCTCGCCGTCCACCAGATTTTTGGGACAGCCCAGATTCACCAGATAGACCGACTTCTCCGGGCCAGGCCGGGTCTTAGTCGTCATCTTTCCGGTCCCTCCGTTGCTGCAAGAAACGCTGGAGTTCTTCGGCCATATCTTTGCCATTGGCATGACCATTGCCGTTGCCGTGTCCGTCGCCGGCCGTTTCCTGGGCAGCCGTCTCCATTTCCAGCCCCTCTTCCTGCTCCTGCTCTTCCAGGCGTTTGACATAGGCGGCCAGGTTCGGATTCTCGGCAATCGCCTTTGCCACCTGCGTGTCAAACTCGGCCGCGTCCGTCACCAGCTCGGTGGTATCGAGGGCGAAATGGAGAAAGGACTCAAGGCGACTGATGAGGGCCAGGGCGGCCTTGGGGTTTGGAGACGCGGAAATATAATGCGGCACATTGGCCCAGAAGCTGATGGAGGTCAGTCCTGCCTGCCGGCAGGCGTCGTTCAGCACCCCGACGATGCCGGTTGGGCCTTCGTAACGGGACGGGGTCAGCTGGAGTTGCGTCGCTATATTGGGGTCGCTACTGAATCCGACCACGCGCACCGGGCTGGAGTAGGCCACGTCGGCCAGAAGCGCGCCAAGGGTAATCACCAAGCCGACTCCACACTGTTTGGCAACCTCCAGGCAGGCGACTGAATACGCCTTCCAGCGGAGATGCGGCTCAATGCCCAGACCCAGGACCATGTCACGTTTGAGCGGGGCGGCACTACTCGCAAAGAAATCGTTGGCCGGCCAACGAATCTCGCGGTAGAGTCCATCTCGCAAACGCACCTGGGGCCGGACCTCACTGAAATTATAAAATTCTTCAGGATCAATCTTTGCGAAACGCTGGGCCTGGAGTCGCTTGATGAGGAATTGCGTGGCATGTGTTGCCGCACTGCCAGCATCGTTCCAGCCAGCAAATGCGACAATCAGAACGGGGTCGCTCAGGTCTGGAATTCGTTCAATCGTCAACGCATTCATGGTCTCCCCCTAGGGACGCGAACAGAGGGAGACAAGAGAGAGCCCAGGCCATTTCTCCCAGCGCGTTCCCTGCCCTCTCCTCCGGCGTCGCAGGAGTGTACCTGCTTCCCAGATGCTTGCCAAGAGATGAGGCGTGTCTCATGACCCGGTTCCCATGAGGCCCAGAGTCGGTCGAGACCACTATCCGGCTGCGGTCGATTGTTGGAGCAGATAGGCTTCAATAAACTGATCGATATCACCATCCAGAACCGCATCGGTGTTCCCGACTTCCGTCCCAGTGCGATGGTCTTTGACCATCCGGTAGGGATGAAGGACGTAGGAGCGGATCTGACTCCCCCAGGCAATATCCTTTTTACTTTTATGCAGCCCCTCCATCTTCTCCTTTTGTTTGTCCATCTCCAATTCGTATAAACGGGCGCGGAGAATTTTCATGGCCATAGTGCGGTTCCGGTGTTGGGAACGTTCGTTCTGGCAGGCGACCACGAGCCCACTCGGGAGGTGGGTCAGACGAATCGCTGAATCCGTTTTATTGACGTGTTGTCCCCCGGCTCCGCTGGCCCGGTAGGTATCAATACGCAAATCTTCAGGACGGATATCGACCTCAACCGTCTCATCAATATCCGGGTAGACAAAGACAGACGCAAAGGAAGTATGCCGCCGGGCGTTGGCATCAAACGGCGAAATCCGAACCAGGCGATGAATACCCGCCTCCGCCCGCAGGTAGCCATACGCATACGCCCCCTCAACGGTGAAGGTGGCACTTTTGACGCCACCGCCCTCACTAGGCAGGTGTTCGGCCAGCTCTACGCTATAGCTGCGACGTTCCGCCCAGCGCAGATAGAGGCGAAGGAGCATATCGGCCCAGTCTTGCGCCTCAAGACCACCCGCACCGGGATGGAGACTGACAATAGCGTTCTGGGCATCGTGCTCTCCGCCCAGCATCCGCTGTAATTCGGCTCGACTGACGGTCGCCTCAAGCTCGGGCACCACCCGCTCAACTTCTTCCACTGCCTCGGCATCTCCAGATTCGGCCAGTTCCAGAAAGAGCAGGGCGTCAGAGGCGGCCTGGGCCTGCTTTTTCCACGCGCTCACCGTGTCGAGTAAGCTGGCACGCTCCTTGAGAATGGCTTGCGCCTGCTCCTGATCCTGCCAGAAGCCGTCGGTCAGCGTTTGTTCTTCCAGGGCCGTGGCCCGGGCTTCTTTGTCTGGGATGTCAAAGATGCCTCCCAAGACTCTCTATACGGGCGCTGAGTTCGTGTAGTTTTTCTCTGATTTCTGCCAGCATCTCTGCCGCCTCCGTTTCGCTTGATGAATAGTGCGCTTATTCCTGCATAGCCCAACATAACGAGCGTGCCTGCACCGCACAACGTCACAAACCAGTCCCCGGACTGCGTATAGAAAGAAGTCACCTGCGGCCAGGAGAGTTGGTCAACCATAACGGTGGTCTCCAGCAGCGTAGTTTGGGCCCGAATCTGGCCGTCAATATCCACAATCGAGGAAATCCCGGTATTCGCGGACCGCACCAGGGGCACCCGATTCTCGACGGCCCGCATGGCTTCCATAGCCAGATGTTGAAAGGGGGCCGAGGTCTCCCCGAACCAGGCATCATTGGTGATATTGATCAGCAGTCGTGCGCCGTCCTGCACGAAGCGCCGCGCCAAGTCAGGAAACACCCCCTCATAGCAGATGAGCACGCCAAACATCTCAAAAGCGCCGCCATCCTCCGCTTTGTCATCGGCGTGAAGGGCAGGTTGGCGCGGTAAGGGCAGCGCAAAAACGGTTGGCGTCGTCCCCGGCGCAAAGTTGCCAATGCCTTCCACGAGTTTATCCAGGAAAAAGAGCGGACCGTCTTGAAAGGGGATATATTCGCCAAAGGGGGTGAGGATCATCTTGTCATACTGCCCCAGGAGTGTTGTGTCCGGCGACAGGAGATAGGCCCGATTGAACAGCGTGATATCCGTCCCGTCGGCCCGAAAGGCCGGGCTGCCAAACAGGATGGGCGTGTTCGTGTCCTGGGCCAGGTCCAGCAGCCGGCCCCGATAGGTCACGTCAGACTGAAAGAAAAATGGCACCGCCGCCTCGGGCCAGATCACAAGGTCAACGGGGTGCTCGGTTATCTGACGGGTAAGCTGCTCATAGCGCGCAAGCGTGACCTCTTGATAATCGGGGTCCCATTTTTGATCCTGGGCGATATTCCCTTGGGCAATCCCAACGTGCAGCGTATGGGCCGGGGGCAGAGCCGCCAACTGACTGCGCCGCCAGTGTCCCCAGCCCCACAGGCCGCAGATAATCAGGAGCAGGACCAGCCCCAAACGGCCGCGGCTCTGACCGGAGAAAACGAGAAAGAGAACGGTATTGCCGAAGATCACCAGTGCTGACAGCCCGTAGACACCAGTATATTCGACAAACTGAATCAGATTGAGAAAATTGTATTGCGAGTAGCCCAGACTGGCCCAGGGAAACCCAATAAAAAAAAACGAGCGGACCCATTCCAAGACGACCCACAGCGTGGGTCCAAGGATGAGGAGCGGCCAACTGCTGCCCCGCGGCCGGCTCTTGTGACAGACCCACAGGCCGGCAGCAAAGACACCGGTATAGGCCGACAGAATGGTGCACATCAGGAGCAGCGGACCAACGGCAAGAATATGCGGGATATTGCTGTACAGACCTATCGTGTCCACAATCCAATACAGCGTGCACAGGTAAAACCCCATACCGGCTATCCAGCCAAGGCTGAAAGCCCGGCGGAGCGTCTGTCCCTGCGTCAGCCACAGCAGTGGGACAAAAGCCACCCAGGCCAGGATATTCCAATCAACTTTCGGGAAGGCCAGGGCGAGCACAGCACCGCTCGCCCCGGCCAGCACAACAGACCCCAGACACGGCATACAGGCCGTAGCCTAGCCTGACTCTCCCAGCCTGGAAAGGCCGGGGATCAGCCGCGTGGCACGCCTTCGGCTTCAGCAGCTCTGCGAAGTTTCCGGTCCAGCGTAGCAAGGGGCCGCTGCGCGCGTATCGCGAGTTCAAGAGACAGCGCGTCATAGGCCGTGAGACTATAGGCACGGGCCAACTGTAGGTCCCTTCGCCCCTTTTGCAAAAAGCTGTGAGAGAAGCGCGAGGATGACGAACCCGAAAACAACGAGCAGCAAAATGTCCCCAATGTTCTCGACGAATAATCCGCCCCCTTCAGACATGGCGATATCCCCTTCTCCCTTCATAGTAGGACCAGACATCCACGTGGCTGAGGCAGGGTAGACGGCAAGGGGAGTCCCAGCTTGTCCAGGTTGCCGGGCCGTTGCATATACCGCACAGAGATTGTGTGTGGGTCCTGCCTATTCACCACGGCCGGGTCATGACTCCCGCCCATGCGGAGGTTATTCTATTCAGCAGGCGACCCGACACAGCGGGCCTCCATGCAGCATATGCGTGGAATAGGACGACAGAGGATGAGGCGGGAGTCAATCAAAGGGGTGGGGACTGCGGGGCGGATGAGGAGCCCCGCAACACGGCCTTCACCTCACGCTCTTTGCGGCGCATACGGACGGCTTCGCTGTCCGACACTTCGTGGTCGTAGCCCAGCAGGTGCAGAATGCCGTGGATGAGCAGGGCGCGCAGTTCGTCGGCAAAGGCGCGTTTGCGCTGCCGGGCCTGCCGCCGGGCGGTGTCTATCGAGATGACCACATCACCCAGCAGCGTCGGACAGCGTTCGTCGGCCAGCGGAAACGACAGCACGTCGGTTGGCTGATCCTTGTGCCGATACTGACGGTTTAGCTCATGGATGGTCTGATCCGTCACGAAGGCCAGGCTCAGCTCGGCCTGTTTCAACTCCAGGTGACGCAGAATCGTTCGACTCCAGCCGCGGATCTGGGGCCGGCTCAGACCCGGGACTGTGCCGCTGATGTCTACGCTCAGACCGGGCCTGGAGACGACTGCGACGGAGGAGGGCTCGGCTTTCCTGGTTGCGGCGCTCTTGGGCTTCTTGGGCGCGTTCATAGGCAGTAATTACATCCTGGACCAGACGATGGCGGACCACGTCTTTTTCCGTAAACAGTGTGAAGTGGATGCCATCCACATCGCGCAGAATGTGCCGCGCCTCCTTTAAGCCTGAGCGGGTCCCGGCGGGGAGGTCGATTTGGGTAATATCGCCATTAATCACGGCTTTTGACCCATAGCCCAGCCGGGTGAGAAACATTTTCATTTGCTCACGGGTCGTATTCTGTGCCTCGTCCAGGATGACAAAGGAATCATTCAGCGTCCGGCCCCGCATGAAGGCCAGCGGAGCCACTTCAATCACGCTGCGCTCAATCATTTTCTGGGCGCGATCAAAGTCAACCATGTCGTGCAGGGCGTCATACAAAGGTCGCAGATAGGGATTGATCTTCTCGGCCAGGTCGCCCGGCAGAAACCCCAGCTTTTCTCCGGCCTCAACCGCCGGCCGGGTAAGGACGACCCGGCTCACTTTGCGCTTCATCAGTTCGGCGACTGCCACGGCCATAGCCAAATAGGTTTTCCCCGTCCCCGCCGGCCCAATGCCAAACACAATATCGTAGTTGCGAATGGCGTCGATATAGGCTTTCTGCGCCAGACTCTTGGGGGTAATGGTCCGGCGGTGAGACGACACATAAACCGTATCAAGAAAGATGTCCTGGAGATTCGCGGTATGGTCACGGCTGAGGATGCGGACCGCGTAATCCACATCACTCGGATAGACGGGATAGCCACGCTGGATGAGGTCGTATAGTTGGGTCGCCACCCGCCCCGCCAAAACGCGCTGGGGCTCGTCTCCGGCAATGATGAGCGTGTTGCCCGAGGCTGAGATTTTTACGCCGAGCGCGTTCTCCAGGCCATGAATATGGGCGTCGTGTTGGCCCAGGAGGTCGCGGAAAAAGCGCTGATTCCCAAACTCAAGCTGAGAGGTTGCTGCTGTCACCGGTTCTACTTCGGCGGGCAATTCACTCATCACTCATCACTCATCACTGGCCACTCGCCACTGCCTCAACCAACGCATACACCTTGCGGAGGGCCTCATCCAGGCGCGCCGGCTCTTTTCCGCCGGCTTGGGCAAAATCGGGCCGCCCACCCCCGCCACCGCCCACCAGCGGGGCAATCGCTTTGATAATTTTCCCCGCGTGATACTGCGGCACCAAGTCCTTACTCACCGAGGCGAGGAGCGATACTTTCGCCCCGTTCGTCGTCCCGAGGACCACAACCGCAGGCTGGTGGCTATCACGCAGCGTATCCGCTATCTCCCGGAGGGCTTTCTGCTCCACGCCTTCGACTCGGCTGGCGATGACATTGACCCCATGCGTCTGACGGACTTGAGCGGCAATCGCCGCGCGCTGTGAGCCAGCGAGTTGACCCTGTAGATGGATGAGTTGTTTCTCGAGCGCGTGGTGCCGGCTCAGCAATTTTTCCAAGCGTTCGGGCACATCCTCCTCAGCCCCTTTCAGGAGGTCGCCGATGTCCTTGAGCACGCGCTCGCGTTGGCGCACCCAGTTGAGGGCCCCCGCGCCCGTGACCGCCTCGACCCGCCGGATACCGGACGCCACGCCTGTCTCGGCCTTCAATTTGAACAACCCGACATCTCCGGTCCGGTTCACATGGGTTCCACCGCACAGTTCCGTTGAGAAATCCCCCATGCGTAAGACCCGGACGACCTCGCCGTATTTCTCGCCAAAGAAGGCCGAGGCCCCTTTTTGGAGCGCCTCGGTAAAGGACATCTCCTCACTCAGGACTGCGGCATTTTCCCGAATATGGTGGTTGACCAGGTTTTCGATTTCATCCAGGACATCGTCCTTGACCGGGCTGGTATGCGTAAAGTCGAAACGGAGTCGGTCCGGGGTGACTAAGGAGCCGGCCTGCCGGACGTGGGGACCTAAAATCTCGCGTAGCGCAGAGTGCAGGATATGCGTGGCGGAGTGGTTCAAACGAATGGCCTCACGCCGCGGGGCGTCGATACTGAGCTGCACCGCATCCCCGGTCTGCACCGCGCCCTGCACCACCCGGCCCTCATGCACAATAAGAGCCGGCTGCGGTTTGCGCGTATCCAGTACCTCAATGAGGTCACCCCGGCTCGTCCGTATCGTCCCCGTATCCCCGACCTGTCCCCCAGACTCGCCATAAAAAGGTGTCTCCGTAGTAATCAGGCTGACCAGTTCCCCGGCGCGTACCGCGTCTGTTCGGGGCTGCCCGTCCACCAGCAGGGCGCGCACCTCGGATTCGTGCTCGGCCTGACGGTCGCCAATAAAACGGGAATGCCCCTCTCCCTTCCCCCCTTCAAGAGAGGTGAGCCCGATGCTGATGGAAACCGAACCTTTTTGGCCTTCACGCGCGCGGGCGCGCTGCTCTTCCAGGGCGTTTTGAAATTCATCATGGTCAACGCGGAAGCCTTCGGACGACAAAAAATCCTCGGTCAGGTCCAGCGGGAAGCCATAGGTATCGTACAAACGAAAGGCGGTTTCGCCAGACAGGGTTGTGGCGTTGCGCTGACGCAGGGCGTGGATTTCTTGTTCAAGCAGCGCCAGGCCCTTGTCCAAGGTGTCCGCAAAACGGGTCTCCTCGTTGTGTATGACCTCAGTCAGATAGTCCCGGCGTTCAATCAGCTCGGGGTAGGCCGAGCCCAGGAGTTGGGTCACGCTTCCGGCAACCTGAGAGAAAAACGGCTCCTCAAAGCCCAGGAGGCGGCCGTGGCGTAGCGCGCGGCGCATTATGCGCCGTAACACATAGCCGCGCCCCTCATTGGTCGGGACCACGCCATCCGCAATGGCAAAGGCGGCCGTGCGCGCATGGTCGGCAATCACCCGAAACGACACATCCTGTTCACTCGTCTCGCCGTAGCGCCTGAAAGCAGACCCAGGGTCAGCCTGTGAGGATGTTGGGAGGGCCCGGGTCTGCTCTTCGCCCAGCCCCTCGGTAAAGGCAATGATGTCGCGCAGCAGGTCGGAGTCATAATTGCCCGGCACGTCCTGGAGAACCGAGACAATACGCTCCAGGCCCATCCCCGTATCCACATGGGTCTCGGGCAGCGCGTCCAGGGAGCCGGCCTCATACCGGTTGTATTGGATGAAGACCAGATTCCACAACTCAATATAGCGCGCACAGCCGGCGTTGACCGCACAGCGATGCCCCGCGGTATTGGCCAAGGCACAGGCCTGCGGGCCACGGTCAATATGGATTTCCGAGCACGGCCCGCACGGACCTGTCTCGCCCATTTCCCAGAAATTGTCCTTTTCGGCAAAACGTAAAATCTGTTGTGGATTGATGTCGGTTTGTGTCCGCCACCACTCTTCCGCTTCGTCGTCCGTGGTATAGACCGTTGCCCAGAGTTTCGGCTTGGGCAGGTGCCAGACCTCGGTCAGCAATTCCCAGGCCCAGCAGATGGCTTCCTTTTTATAGTAATCGCCGAACGACCAGTTGCCCAGCATCTCGAAAAAAGTGTGATGGTAGGTATCGCGCCCGACTTCTTCCAGGTCGTTGTGCTTGCCGGAGACGCGCAGACATTTTTGGGAATCGACCACGCGCCGGTGGGTCGGCCGCTCAACCCCAAGAAAGATATTCTTGAACGGCACCATGCCGGCATTGGTAAACAGCAGGGTGGGGTCATTGGCCGGAATCAAGGACGCGCTCGGGACAACCTGGTGGCCCCGGTCGGCAAAAAATTGGAGAAAGCTGTTGCGGATCTCGTTCCCTGTCATGGCGGCTACTCTTTCCGTTCGCTAGTCATGGTCCACTGCTCTTCCCAGCACGTTTGCGGCCACACTGGCAGAGTATCCTCGGCGCAGTAAGAACCGATACGCGCGGGCGCGCGTCTTGGGTTCTGCGCGCATGGCCGGCGGGAAACGACGCTGCACGAGTTGCGCAGCAATTTTGATATCTGCCGGCTCTTCCCACTCGCTCAGCACGTTGGCAATCACCGCGTCGGTGAGTCCGCGTTGCTGGAGTTTGGCCCGCACCCCGCACCGCCCAAAGCCCTGCTGCTGAAACTGCTCGGCCAGACCGCGCGCCAGGCGCATATCATTCAGATGGCCACGCGCCCTCAGCGTATCAACGGTTGCGGTCGCCGCTTGCAAGGTGAACCCCTTGCGCCGCAGCTTGTCCTGTAAACGGGCCGCGCTGTAGTCGCCCCGCGCCAGGAGGCGATAGGCATAGTGCAGGGGGGTCTGCCCGGCATGAGGAGGCGTCGGAGGCATGGCGTCAAGACGGCAACGCTAGGCGCTCGCCGGCGCGTCTGCTTTTCCCGCCGCAGCTCCGACCTGCGGGGCCTCAAGCCCAAACTTCTCCCGCACCTGCTGCTCTATCGTCGCGGCCGTGGCGTGATTTTTTCGCAGATATTCTCTGGCGTTCTCTCGGCCTTGGCCGATGCGTTCACCAGCAAAAGAGTACCAGGCGCCGGCTTTTTCCACGATGCTGTTGTCCACACCAATGTCGATCAGCTCCCCTTCTTTGGATATCCCACTCCCATATAAAATATCAAATTCCGCTTCCTTAAAGGGCGGGGCGACTTTATTTTTGACCACTTTGACGCGGGTATGATTCCCCACCACTTGGGCGCCCTGTTTGACCGCACCCGTGCGGCGGATGTCCATACGAACGGAGGCGTAGAATTTGAGCGCATTGCCCCCGGTTGTGGTCTCGGGATTGCCGAACATGACGCCGATTTTCATCCGAATTTGATTGATAAAAATCACCAAGGTGCGCGAGCGGGAGATGGTACTGACGAGTTTCCGCAGCGCCTGCGACATGAGCCGGGCCTGGAGGCCCATCTGCGGCTCACCCATATCCCCTTCGAGCTCGGAACGGGGCACCAGGGCCGCCACAGAATCGACCACAATCACATCTAGCGCCCCGCTTCTGACCAAGGTATCGGTGATTTCGAGCGCCTGTTCGCCGTGGTCGGGCTGCGAGATCAGCACCTCGTCAACTTTCACGCCCAGTTTGCCGGCATACCCCACGTCCAAGGCGTGTTCTGCATCGACATAGGCGCATGAGCCGCCGGCTTTTTGCGCCTGCGCCACCACGTGCAAGGCCAGCGTGGTTTTCCCGGACGATTCGGGTCCATAGATCTCGACGACCCGTCCGCGCGGCAGGCCGCCGATGCCGAGAGCCAGGTCCAGGCCCAGCGAGCCAGTCGAAATCGAGGGGATGTTCTGCCCTATGGCGTCCTCGCCGAGCTTCATGATTGAGCCCTTGCCAAACTGCTTTTCGATCTGACTGACGGCTAAGTCCAACGCGCGTTCACGATCTTTGTCCTCTGCCATATACGCATTCCTTACGATTGGGAGCGGTCGCGTGATCCCTTTTTCAAGGCCGATAAAGAGGCAACGCCGAGGGAGGTATAGACCGCTCCACCTGGCCCAAGGTCACTCCGGTACAACGTCACAGTGTCGATGAGGCTCTCCCCAAAGTCGTAGGAGAGATAGTCCTTGACTCGTTCCAGCGCGTGGGTCCAGCCACGCTGGGAGCGAACCCGGCCCAGCGTGATATGTGGACGAAACGTGCGCCCCTCGGAGGGGAAGCCAAGGGGGCGAAGAGCCGACTCAATGTGGGTATGCAGCGCGGGGAGTCCGTCACCGCTCAGACCTGCCCACAGCACCCGCGGCCGGATAAGTGAGGGGAAAGCGCCGAGTCCCTGCGTGCGGACTCGGAACCGAGGCTGAAGCTGCACGGCGGCGCGCAGGGCGGTCAGGATAGGCCCAACGCGGCTCGGCTCGATATTCCCAAGAAATCGGAACGTCAGATGAAACCCCTCTGGTTTGACCCAGCGAATATCCCTTTTGGCTTTTTGGAGCACCGACTGGACGGTTGCCATTTCTTCGCTTACTGCCAGGGCGATATGCACGGCGATGAAGGCACGAATCAATACGGACCCTACGCTTTCCTCAGCGACGGATAAATCCTGATTCTGCAATCGGCAGGCCAAGCAGCGCGCGCCGCACCCAGTCGAGGCATAACTGAGAGAGCAAGGTTTTGATCCACTCCCGGTTGCCCCAGAGTTTATACTGCCGGGATACCAGCCTGCCGTCTAGTGCAAGGGCCAGGCAGGCGGTTCCAATCGGCTTGGCCGGCGTGCCGCCGTCCGGTCCGGCAATCCCTGTGACCGCGACCCCAATATCGGTGCCCAGGCAGGTCCGCACGCCGCTGGCCATTTCCCTGACCGTCTCCTCGCTGACCGCCCCGTGCTGACGCAGGGTGTCCGGGTTGACATTGAGCAGCTGGGTTTTTACTGGGTCCGCATAGGCAATAATGCTGCCCCGAAAATAGTCCGAGCTGCCCGGCATATTCGTCAGACGGTGGCTGACCAGACCCCCGGAGCAAGCCTCAGCAAAACCCACCGTTTTGCCCTGCTCTTTGAGCAGCTGGCCCACCACCTCTTCCATGCTGACATCCCCCTCACCGTAGATATACGCCCCGATTTTCTCACGCAGCCGGCGCGCCAGCCCGGCGACCCGCTGCTCCACCTCGCCGGCTTTCCCCCGGACCGTTACGCGCAGAGAAATCTGGGGAAAGTTGGCTCGAAAGGCCAGCTTGCCCTCGTCTTCGGCAATCACGCCAGAGACTAGTTCGTCCAGTCCTGACTCACTCATGCCGAAGGTCTGAAACGTCCGCGTCAGGAAGACATCCCCCCCACCCCGCATCTCACCAATCCAGGGCATAACGCTTTCTGCCAGCATGGGTTTCATCTCGCGCGGGACACCCGGCAGGACGATCAAATGCTTCCGCCCGTGCGCGGTATCCAGCGCTAAGCGGTAGCCCGGCGCCGTCCCGAGATGATTGGGAATTATAGTCGTTCCGGCGGGGAAGTGCGCCTGCTTGAGATTATTCTCCGGCATGGTGCGGTTCAGCGAGGCAAAAATACGCCGGATATTGTCCGCAACGTCTTCAGAGAAGGTCAGCTCGACGCCAGCAACCTTGGCGACCAGTTCGGTCGTGAGGTCATCCGCTGTGGGCCCAATGCCCCCGGTAGAAATAATCACGTCGGCGTGCATCATGGCCTGCTCCCAGGCCCACACAATCCGTTCCGCAACATCGCCGACTGTGACGATTGAGGCCACGTCCAACCCGGATTCAATCAGCTTATCCGCAATATAGTTGGAGTTGGTATCAACGACTTTGCCGGTCGTAATCTCATCTCCCGTACTCAGAATAGCGGCCCGTTCAATCATAAGCGTCCCCTCACCAGCAGATGGATTCCTAACTAGCGGCCTCGGCAAGCGATACACACAGCCGCCAGCGCGGGACTGAGCGTATCAAACAGGGCGGGGAGAAAAAAGGCACGGAGGGAATGTCTCGCTTTGGATTTCTTTTCTTGACCTGTCTTGACCCTCTGTGCCTGTGGCATTATAGGAGGGGCATGGCTATCCGCACGGTGCCAACTGGTCAATCTCAGCAGGATCATGACAGGGCGAGGAACAAGGGCGTCGTTATGGCACTCGTGGCGAAACGTTGCCGTCCACAGGCTGTGGCAAGCCTCTCTCGCCCACGTTCTACGCTAGATACTATAGTAAAAACCTTTCAGATCACTCCCCGGATTGAGTACGTTAGGAAAACGGGACCGCAGAACTCCGCCAAAAGCTCCGTGTCCGCGTCCGAAAGCTACGCCAGTTAGCGAACAGGAGCGTCCCCGTCGTGTCACATGGCTGACGAAAAGCCTCCTATGGAGGCACAGCCGGTCGCCGGTGAGCTAGAGCCTGCCCCTGCCCCGGATGACGAAGCATACGCTGAGACCTGGAGCAGCCCCTTACCAATCCCAGAGCACGTCGCTCAGTACGAGGCAGTTCTTCCTGGATCATTCGAGCGGATGTTAAGTCTCTGGGAACGCCAAACCGCCCATGATCAGAGCCTCGAACAACAAGACTTGGAACACGAACATGAGATGGAGACCCGCACAGTGGAACTATAGCGGCTACGGTCCCGCCGGGAGCGATCCGAGCCATGATCGAAACGGCAGCCCGCAAGATCAAGCAAGGTCCACAAGTCCGAGAGGGAATGATAGTTGAGGACGTACTGAGCTTCGACTATGACCGAAAGAAATACGGCTCTACAGTAGAAGAACTCTGCAAAAATGCGCAGTTTACCACTGCTGTCGTTGTCCAGCGGAACAGAATCCTACGCACGCGAGCAAAGTTTGACGAATGGGCATGGACCTTTGTTCTGGATACCGATGAAGAGCTTGTAGATAAGACACAACTGGAGATGTGGCTTGATATTGGGGGCCGCCGTATTGGTCTAGGGGATTGGAGGCCTGAGAAATCCGGCGACTATGGACGGTTTGATGTCGAGTATGTTAAATCACTTGACTATTCTGGGCGAGGCGCGGCCAGGCCTGGTATGGCCGGGCAAGGCCAGGCTGGGCTTGGCAGGGCATGGTTACCGGAGTGCCGGTTGAGTGATGCTGCGCTAGCCCAACCGGCGTCTCCTGCTGTTTGGTGAGCGGCAGGAGAGAAGACAGCACTCAAGCCCCTAACTGTTTCTCCAATTCAGGCCGGAAATCCGGGTGGGCAATCTGGATGAGGGCTTCGGCCCGCCCGTGGAGGTCCTTGCCCTTCATGCGAGCAATGCCGTATTCGGTCACGATATAGTCGGTACAAAAGCGAGGCGTGGTGACAACCGCGCCGCTGGCCAGGCTGGCCACGATCTTGGAGCGCTTGCCGTCTTCGGTCGTTGACGGCAGGGCAATGATGGATACACCGTCCTCGGCCAGCGCCGCGGCTTCCACATAGTCGAGGCTGCCGCCGACGCCGCTGATCTGTACCGGCCCAATGGTCTCGCCATTGCTCTGGCCGTGCAAGTCAATCTCCACCGCAGAATTGATGGAGACGAAACGGGGCAGCTTGGCCAACTCCAGGATATTATGCGTGACATCGACGGTCGCCATTTCTATGAGCGGGTGACGCCCACAAAAATCAAAGAATTCCTGGTCACCGGCCAGCTCGCCGGTGAGAATCTTGGGGGTATGTTTGACGTGCTCAAGAAACGGGACCAGCCCCTGAGACAACATGCCTGAGTAGAGATTCACCCCACGTTTTTCGGCTAAACGGCCCAGAACCGCATCCGGGACGGAACCGATACCAAGCTGTACCCAGGCCAGGTCAGGAACCAGGTCAAGCACGTAGTCAACAATTTTGGCGTCACGCTCGCTTTGGTGCGGGGTACGATAGGTCCCCAGCGGTGCGGAAGACTCCAGGGCAAAATCGATTTTCTCAACCGGCACCCGGCTCTGGCCATGCGTGACCGGCATATGCGTATTGATCTCAGCAATCACGATTTTCGCGCTCTCGATAAAGTCTTGATAGATGCTGACCGAAATCCCCAAACTGACCGTTCCGTCCTGGTCGGGCGGCGAGACTTGGGCCACGACCACATCCGGCTGGATGATCCCGTTCTTGTTGATAATACGGGTGATCTCGCTGAACCGCATGGGGGCAAAGCCGACCTTACGGGGGTCGTTTTCTTTGAACAAACGACGAAGCTGGGGCGCAGCCTGCCAGGTCACATAGCGAAAATTCGTCCCTAATCCCTTGTCCAGAAAAGGGTATGGCCCAAACGCCAGCCCGGAATACACGGTCAGGTTGCTGAAGCGCTCAACCTCGTGCTGGAAAGCCGTATAGAAGGTTGTCGGTTCGACACAACTATGGGGGAAGATGGCGATACTGCCATCGGGGATGGCCCGGACCGCTTCGTTCGGCGTCACAATCTGCATGGCAGCCTCTCGTCCTCAGGGGACGACTTCGTATTTGATCCCCTCGCCCCGCCGCATACGGTCAAACGCCTGGCAGAGGTGAGCAAGGGGGTAGCGACCACTGATTAGGTCCTTGGTTGGAATCTGTCCAGCTATGAGCAATTCAGACGCTTGCCGCACCGCTGCCGGGTTAAAGTGAAAGGGGCTCGACAGGCGAATCTGATCGTAGTGCAGGCGGGTCGTGTCCAGCGCGACCTTGGTGCCCGGCGGACAGCCGCCAAAGAGAATGACCTGACCGCCGGGACGGGCGAAGAATAAGGATTCTTCCCACACGCTGGGTTGGGCCGTACACTCGATAACCAAGTCGGCCCCGCGCCCGCCGGTGGCCTCCATCACTGCTTCCCGGGCCTGCTCAGCCGGACGGGCAATCACGTGGTCTGCGCCCAGCTCGGCCGCCACTCTGGCCCGGTCTGGATTCCGAGCGACCATATAGACGCGCTCCAGACCCAGTATTTTTAAGAGGATGAGGTACAACAGCCCAAAGCCGCCCGCGCCAATAATCACCGCCGTATCGTCGGGCGTGAGCGTCACCTGCTGTAGTCCAAAGACCACACACGACACCGGCTCCAACAGCGCGGCCTCGAAAAAGGGCAGGCTTTTGGGCTTCTGAAACATATTGGATTTCACAATCCGACCGGGCAGGCTGACGTATTCCGCGTAGCCACCAAAGGCCATAGTCGCCATCAGCGACGTACACAGGTTTTCCTGGTCACGCTGGCAGTAAAAGCACCGGCCGCACGGACCGGTTGGCGCGAGCATCACCTCGTCGCCCTCACGGAAGCTCGTCACCTGCGGCCCGCAGGCGGCAATCGTTCCAGAGTATTCGTGGCCAAAACGGACCGGGGGGGGCATTTTGGGATGGCCACGCAGAAAAGCCTTGAGGTCTGTTCCGCAGGTCAGGGCGGACTCAACCTTCAGAACGATATCTTCAGGGCCCGGTTCCGGCACAGGTAATTCCTGGCAAGCAATTTGCCTTGGACCAAGCAGTAGGACCGCCTGCATAGTCGTCACTTCCTTCTCCTCACCGCAAGAAGGAAACAGGACCGGCTTGTGGGCATGATGGGAGGCATGTTTCCTCTTTTCACCAGAGCGATTTTTCACCAGAGTAAGGGACGGACATGAAAATGATAATGATCTGGAATCTGCCGCATATTGTGGTCGAACATCCACTTGGGGAATTTTCCACTATACTTGTGTTCGGCCACGAGGTTGAGGGCATTTTCCATAAACGCCACTTCTTCTGGACGGACATCAACACGGTGCTCGCCAAGGACGGCAATCGGCACCTCACAGGAATCGCAGTCGAGAATGGTAAAACGGAAGGGCGAGTAAAACTCGGCATACCATTGGGTATAATGGGCCATCTCGCACAGGTCGCATATCCGACCGGTGGGCATGGTGCCGACTGGAGGGGGGGGAGCGTCGGGGGACTGGGGTTGGACCGGACCGCTCTGGTGCTGTTCCGTCATAAAATTCAGGACCTTCTCCATATAAGTTAGGTCTTCCGCACGAATATCATCAAGTCGGGTTTCCACCGTCACCGTCGGCGGGGCGCCGGCTTCTCGACCGACAAGGGTAAAAGCGAGTGGGTGGTGAAAGAGCACGAGCGGGGATGTTTCCCCCTGAGGGACGCCTTGTGAGAGCCACACTGGATAGTCCACGCGTTCGCCTTTCTCCATGCTGGGATTCGCTCGTTCCGACGGCGCTCTCCCGCATTGCAGGCGTATCAGCCTGATGGGCCATATTACGGGGCGGGCAACCGAAGATCAAGCTGACCGAGCGGTCAGCCCGACTGTTTCCCAGCGTGTAGGAGGGCGGGCGATGTCAGCGAGATACTTCCTCTCAGCCGCTGTGGAGCACCCTCCGGCGCTCCTTCTCTCAGTTACTGGTGCAGAGCCAAGACCGGGCAGCCGGCTTCACGCATCATTTTTTCGGTCAGACTGCCCAGCAAAAGGTGAAACAGGCCGGTAAACCCATGGGTCGCCATCACCAATAAGTCTGCCCCCACTTCTTTTTCCATTTCAAGAAAAGTCCGGGCCGGGTCGCTACTCACATGCACCACCGGTTCGTAGCGGACGCCCTCAAGATAGGTCTGCGAGACTTCCGCTAGGCGCTCTTTGGCCACTTTTTCCGCCCAGACAAGATTCGTGCCTTCCCCCTCCCGGAGCCGATACACGTCCCGCTGGAGGTAAATGTCTTCGGTGGGCACCACATGGAGAGGATAGACGGTTCCGCCATGCTGTTCGGCAATCTGCCTGGCATACATGAGGGCCGTCGATGAGCGGTCGGCAATGTCCACCGGAACCAGGATATGCTGGAAGGCCGAGGGAGTGGCCGCTGTGTCTCCTTGCCGCACCGTCAACACCGGACAGGCCGACTCCCGGACCACCTTTTCGGCAACACTGCCCAGAATGAGATGGGCCAGTCCGGTGCGACCGTGCGAGGACATGACAACGAGGTCAGCACGTATTTCTTTCTGGGCTTCCAGAATACCGGCAGCCGGATTGCTGTTGAATTGGGTCAGAATGTCATAGCGGGTGTCGCTGAGATGTTCCTGAGCAACTGCCTCGAGCTGTGCGCGGGCCACGCGCTCTGCCGTACTGATATCTGCCCCCCCACTTTCGTCTGGCTTATAGACTTTGCGCAGCAGATGCAGCTCATCCGTGGGCACAACATGCAGGAGATAGAGGCTCCCTTCTCCGCTCTGGGCGAAGTGGCGCGCATACGCTAACGTCTGGGGCGATGTTTCTTCCAAATAGACAGGGCACAGAATTTTGCGAAATCCCTCAGCCATAGCTTGTCCTTTCCTTCAGGAAACCGGAGCGGTCTGTCAGGCGGGCTAATGCCACGCCTCGGCCATTGCGGAATGCGCTTTCACATCGCCGCGCTGCTGGTGGGCATAGTCTCGCAACTGACGTTTGGCCGCATCGAAGGCCGCTCGAATAGCGATTTTTAAGTCTTGGTTTTCGTGGTGATTCACCACAAGCTCAGCACCCGGAACGCTCAGGTCAATCCGCACTTTATAGGATTGACTCTTCCAGTGAGGGTGCGTCTGGGATTCAATAACGACTTGGCAGCGCGTAATGCGGCTATAAAAGGTATCAAGCTTGCTGGCTTTCTCGTGAATGGTGGTCTCCAGAGACTTGGACAGATTCAGACCGCGAGAGACGATTTGCACTGGAAGCTGCATACTCCTAACTCCTCTCACTCTTTGGATTCACACAAAAGGTCGCTCTCAGCGCAGGGCGGGTTGGGGGCGGACGCGGGCGGGCAGGAAAGGCGGCTGGCCGGAAGAGGATAGGGAAAATTTGTGCGGATGGAACAAGCCGAATCGTTCGGCTGAGAAGAACGGAGCCAAGATGTTGCTCCCGAGTTGGCATGGAGAGCAGTTATCCTCCTCTCTTCAGGACGATGTTGCCCACACCCCCTACGACTTTTTACCTAGCACCCTTGCGTAACAAGTCAAGGCTACAATTGAATTTTAGTTTTTCTAATAGAAGTAGACAGCAACGGCAGGACGCTACACAAACATTCTTCACGGAAACCCTACCAGCCAATAATATGCGAGGGCATACGTTTACTCTGTTCCCCACGCACATCCGCTCCGCCGTATAAGGTGCCAGACTTGGCATCAATGCGGATACCCAGCACATCTCCCTCGCTCCACGCCGGGTTGACCTGAAGCCTATGTCCACGGGCTGTGAGTTCCGCCCGTATCTCTTGCGGAATCCGCTCCTCAACCCGGAGCAGACCAGGAACACTATTATGCGGATAGAAACTGGTCGGGAAGTGGGAAGTCGAAAATCGGGGCGCTTCGATGGCGTCCTGCACTTCGAGCCCAAAATCAGCCACCGCCAGAAAGAACTGGAGCGTCCACTGGTCCTGCTGGTCTCCGCCCGGCGTTCCAAACACCATACACGGGTTTCCATCCCGCATGACCAGGCTCGGGGTCAGGGTGGTCCGCGGCCGTTTGCCCGGCACCAAGGCGTTCGGATGGGCGGCATCCAAGAAGAAGGTCTGCACTCGGGTCCCCAGCGGGAAGCCAAGGCCGTCTATGACCGGCGAGGACGGAATCCAGGCCCCGCTCGGGGTAAAGGAGGCCATATTCCGCTCCTTGTCGATAACTGCCACATAGACAGTGCCCGGACCCCAATTCCGGGCGGCAAAGATGTCTGCCCCGTTGAGCACTGCGGCACCGGTCCGTGGATTGCCCGGTCGCTGGTCCAACGACGCCTGTTGGTTGTCGATCAACGCCCGCCGACGAGCCGCATAATTTTTGGACAGCAGTCCCTCCAGTGGGACATCGGTAAAATGCGGGTCGCCGTAGTATTGCTCACGGTCGGCAAAAGCCAGCTTGGTCGCTTCTGTGAGCGTATGAATATAATCCGCGCTATTCAGGCCCATCCCCGTGAGGTCACACCCTTCCAGCAGGGCCAGCTGTTGCAGAAACACCGGCCCTTGGCTCCACGGGCCGCATTTGTACACATCATAGCCACGATAGTTGAGGGTCGTCGGCTCTTCGATCTGAATATGAAAGTCGGCCAGGTCGTCCGCGCTCAACAGCCCCCCCTGTTCTTTTGCGTGGGCCGCTATGGTCTGGGCGATAGGCCCGGTATAAAACTCGGCCCGAGCGGTGGAGAGCCCTGCGAGACGGTCCCCACCGGCTCGGTCTTCTGCCGCCATGAGCCGCCGAAACGTCCGGGCCAGGTCCGGGTTCGTCAAGACCTGACCGATAGCAGGGATGTGTCCGCCCGGCAGATAGACCTTGGCCGAAGACGGCCAGTGGGTCCTGAAATGCTCGGCATTCCCGGCAATCGAAAAATCCATATTCAGATAGGCCGGCGCCGGGCCACGCAGGGCAGCGTGCATAGGAAAACCGTCCTCGGCCAGTTCCAGGGCAGGGGCGGCCACTTGGGCAAAGCTCCGCGTGCCAAAGCGGTGCAGGACAGAAATAAAGGCGTCCGGGGCCGCACAGGGCCCGGCGGCCAGGGCACCGCTGCCTGGAATGAGGCTCCTGCCCTGCTGCTGAAACCAGGCCAGCGTGGCCGCCTTGGGCGCAACGGTATTGCCGTTAATCGAGAAAACTTTTTTGTCTGCCGCGCTATAGACGAGGGCAGAGAGTTCGCCCCCGAAAGTGTGCATATGCGGGTTAAGCACGCCTTCGGCCAATGCCGCGGCAACGGCCGCATCAAAGGCATTGCCCCCGGCCCGGAGCACCTGCATCCCGGCTTCGGCGGACAGATAATGTTCAGTCGAAATCATCCCGCGCGTACTCATCAGGGTCGGACGATAGGCCATACAGCCCTCCTTTGAGCGGACAAATAGACACTACTCGGCGGTTTCTTCACTCACGGCCCGCACCTGCTCCTGTACCACGTCCGGGGGACACAGGGAAAGGAACCAGCGACCGGCCAGTAACAAGACGGTAATATCGTCGGCAACGCCAACGAAAGGCAGAATATCGGGCAGGAAATCCATCGGGAGCAACAGATAGCCCAAGGCCCCGACCAGCACCGCTTTGGCCCGGAGCGGTACCCGCCGGTCCCGAAACAGCCGCCAGAACAGCTTGGCAAACCGGGGCAGATGTCGAACCAGTTTCAGCACGTGCAACGGGGGCAGGCTTGGGCGTCCTGGCGGCATAGGCACTCACGTGTCGTCAGAGAGAACAAGGAAAACCGCTCGGACCTGGGTCTGTGATTCGCGCGGTGTCTGCTACAATACGCCCATTCAGGCCGTTCGTGAACCTCAGGCAGCAATGAGGCCCCCCGTGCGTATCCTTGTGGTTGAAGACGAAGCAAAAGTCGCCAGTTTTATCCGCCGTGGTCTTGAGGCCGAGGGCTATCGGGTGGATATCGCCCCGGACGGCGAGGCCGGGCTGAGGCACGTGTTCGACCAGGAGTACGCCCTGGTCGTTCTGGATGTCATGCTGCCCAAGCGAGATGGCTTGAGCGTCCTCCAGGAGATACGGCAGCACCAGCGCTCCGTTCCAGTCCTGATGCTCACCGCGCGTGATACGGTTGCGTATAAAGTCGCCGGGCTGGACCACGGCGCGGATGACTATCTGACCAAACCCTTTGCCTTTGAAGAACTGCTCGCACGGATGCGGGCCTTACTGCGCCGAGGAAGCGCCCCGTCGCCCGTCACGCTGCGCGTGGCGGACTTGACGCTCGACCTGGGCACGCGCCACGTCACCCGGGCCGGCACTCGGATTGACCTGACCGCCAAAGAATTCGCCCTGCTGGCCTTCTTTTTACGTCAGCCGGGGCGGGTGCTCAGCCGCGCCCTGATCGCCCAGCATGTCTGGGGCGTGGACTTCGACACCTTTACCAATGTCATCGACGTGTACGTCAATTATCTCAGGAAAAAAATTGACGCCGGATTCCCCACCAAACTGATTCATACGGTGCGCGGGGTGGGCTATGTCCTCAAGGAATCTGAGGAATAATGCGTTTCTGCTTTTCCAGCCTGCGGGCGCGCCTGACGCTGTGGTATACGGCCCTGCTGACCGGGATGCTGGTCCTCCTTGGGGCGGCGGCTTTCATCCTCCTCGACCGGGGGTTGCGCGACCATATCGACGCCTCGCTCAAATCGGTCGCCGCGTCGATTGCCGATTCCGTCCGCCGGCCGGCGTCGCCGGGGCGTGATTTCGGGGCGGCTCTGGACGCGCTGCTCGGTCCGTTTGGGCCTGGGCCGGCTTCACGCTTCTTTCGTTTACTCGACCCATTCGGACGCCCGGACCCTCGCGTTGTCCCTCGCCCGCGCCTGCAATTCCCGCTCAGCCCGGAAGCACAGATGAACGCCCGGCAGGGCCGGGAGACCTATCAGACCCTGACCCTTCCCCCGCCCCAAGGGGGGCAGGGGGAGGGAATGCCGGTCCGGCTGCTGACGCTGCCGGTTATTGAACGCGGGCGGATGATTCATCTCGTTCAGGTCGCCATACCGCTTGAGAGCGCAGACACGGCCCGTTCCCGGTTTCTCTTGATTCTCCTGGGATTGGTCCCGCTGGCGCTCGGCGGGGCGGGAATTGGTGGCTGGCTGCTGGCACGCCATGCCCTCGCCCCGGTAGACGCCATGGTGAATACGGCCCGGGCCATAGAGGCAGAAGACCTCTCGCGCCGCATCGAGGCCGCGGACAGTCCGGACGAACTCGGTCGCCTGGCCGCGGTCTTAAACGCCATGCTGGCGCGGCTGGAACGCGCCTTTACTGCGGTCAAACACTTTAGCGCGGATGCCGCCCATGAACTGCGCACCCCGCTGACCATCTTGAAAGGAGAACTTGAGGTGGCGCTCCGCGCTCCGCCGACACCGGAGGAATATCGCGCTGTCCTGGTCAGTTGCCTGGAAGAAGTAGACCGGCTCAGCGCGCTCGTGACGGACCTGCTTTTTCTGGCCCGCTCTGACAGCGGCCATATGCGTATTGCGCCGACACCGGTCAATCTGGCAGCCGTCCTGCGCGACGTGGGTGCGGCCCTGAGCGTGCTGGCCGAGGCGGCTCAGGTGCGCTTTCAGCATGACGCGCCGGCCGCACTCTGGACGCGGGGCAGCGAGCCGCTGCTGTTCCGGCTCCTCTTTAACTTGGGTGAGAATGCGGTGAAATACACCCCACCGGGCGGAACGGTGACGCTGACCCTGCACCCACGCGGGGCAGCGGCGTGTCTGGCGGTCAGAGACACCGGAGCCGGCATTGCCGCCGAGGAACAGCCTCACATCTTTGATCGTTTTTATCGTGCTGACCCGGCCCGGAGCCGTGGGGGCAGCGGTCTCGGTCTGGCCCTCGCTCGTTCAATCGCACTCGCCCACGGCGGGCAGCTCAGCGTCGAGAGCCGCGTGGGGCAGGGAAGCTGTTTCACGCTCCGGCTGCCGCTGGTTGCGGAGCCGCCGGCCGGGTCTCCCGGTCAGGAAGCGCCCGAACGGGGAGACGCGCAGCGGGCGTGAGGCGACGGGAAGGCGTATCAAACATGCGTCCGCTGGTCAGGCACTCTTGCCGCTGCCAACTTCTCAGCCTGCTTCTCTGGGCGTTCGCCCTTGGACTCGCCCTCCCGTCAGAGCCGAGGGCGGAAGGCCCTCCGCTGCGCGTCCGTCTCAGCGGAAAGCTTTATTTCGTGCCGACCGGCGAGCCGGGCAGACATGCTGACTTGCTGGCCTTCGGCATTGCCGAGGATGAAGTCTATCTTCAGGTCGATGAATTTCGCGCCACGAGCAAGGCGCAAAGCGAGTTGTCGGTGCTCCGAGCTATGCGCCGGCACAAACCGCATCTGCGTATCATCAATGGAGAGATTTTGGCCCCGCTCCTGACCGAAGAGCATATTCGGAAACCCGTCCTGCTGGCCGGATTTTTCTATCGCACGAGTGGCCGGCTGGCGCTGGTCTCAGCCGTTCTCGCCGAGGAAGAGACGCCTCCCGCCCCGCCGGCCCCACAACCAAAAGCGCACTTCTGGTAAGCGGCGACAATATGAACGCCCGACCGGAGGCCAGCCGACAGGGCCTTCCGTCCCGCCCTCCTCCGGGCAGAGGTCCTGTGGTAGACTGCGTTACACACCAACGATGTGAAGGAGGTTCCTATGGCGGTCAAACCTGGCTGGGAAGGGCGTTGCTACGAAGACTTTGCAATCGGGGATGTCTATCGCTGCCGCTTGGGGCGGACGGTGACTGAGACGGATAATACCTGGTTCACTCTGCTGACCTGTAACACCAATCAAATTCACTTTAATAATGAATATGGCAAGCAGACCGAATTCGGCCAATGCCTGATTAACAGCGGGCTCACCCTGGCCATTGTTGCCGGGCTCGGTGTCGCCGATGTGAGTGAGAACGGTTTTAATTTAGGCTGGGACAATATCACCCTGCCGAATCCGGTGTTTGCCGGCGATACGCTGTATTCCGAGTCAGAAGTCCTGGAGAAACGCGAATCCAAGTCCAAGCCACAGTGGGGCATCATCAAAGTGGAGACGCGGGGGGTCAAGCAAGACGGCAGCTTAGTCTGTCAGTATACGCGCAATGTGATGGTCTGGAAAAAGGCGCATGTGCCTAAGCGCGACCTCTTCCCCGAGTTGAAAACAGACACGTAAGGACGTTGTTGGGTTCGTTGGGTCGTGGGCACCCGGTGTGTAGGGGCGACCCCCTGTGGCTGCCCCTACAGGTTTTTCGTGTCCCCCGACTCTGGAAACGCCTCTCCGTAGCGATTCAGCCAGGTGACGTCTGCGACCGGGCGGCGGGTCACTGGCCCGAATTTTCCTTTGGGATAGCCAATCGGAATGAGTGCATAGGTCGTAATGAATGCGGGCAGGTCGAGAATTTGCCGCATTTCGTCCTCATACAGGGTGGTAATCGTCGTCAGCGAGGCACCCAGACCAAGGGCTCGGCAGGCCAGCAGCATATTCTGAATCGTCGGATAGATACTCCCGCCCAGAATCCGCAGAAAGGTCTCTCGGTGCGGCCCGTTGAGACGGGCTGCATGACTCTTGCGCGAGCGGAGACAGGGAATAAGCAGGACCGGAGCCTCCGCCAGGTGTGCGGCGAGATAGGCAGCCGCGCGCACGTTTTTACTGTTTTCCGGCGTGAGTCCGGCTTTGGCATAGTTGGCTTCCGCGGCCCGCCAGCCGCGCAGATAGACCTCGGCAATCTGTCCCTTGACCGCCTGTTCTGTGACCACCACAAAGCGCCAAGCCTGGACCCCGCCTCCACTCGGCCCCTGGGTGCCGGCTTCAATCACCTTGTGAATGAGCGCGAGTGGTACTGGGTCGGTCTTGAGCCGGCGCATACTCCGACACGAATACATAATGTCAAACAGGTCGGTCTCGGCCATGATATCCTCCTCAGCCGTCCTCTGAACGACCTGCGTCGAGCCCCCCCTCGATGAGCGACGCCGAAGTCCACTCGTCCCTTAAGCTTTTGACTGCGCCGCCTGAATCCGCTGCCAAATACGCTCTGGTGTCAGGGGCAGTTCCGTAATGGTAACGTTCAGGGGTTGCAGGGCGTCTTCAATCGCATTCGTCACCGCGGCCGGCACCATGCCGGGGGTGCCCTCGCCTTTGCCCTTGGAACCTAAGGGCGTGTGCGGGGAGGGAACGTTGTGTTCGATGGTTTCGATATGTGGGAGGTCAAGGGAAGAGGGGATGTGGTAGTCCAGCAGCGTGGTCGTGAGTTGCTGGCCGTTTTCGTCGTAGATAAACTCTTCCATGCACGTATTGCCGATGCCCATCGCCACCCCGCCGTGGATTTGGCCCCGAACGACCATCGGGTTAATCGGCTGCCCGGCATCATCCACTGCAACATAGCGGACAATTTTGTACTCGCCCGTGTCGGGAAACACTTCGACCTGGGCCGCATGGACGTTACAGCTGTGCATCCCCGCGGTCTCGGCTTCAAAGTGGGAGGTATGTTCAAGGCCGGCCTCCATGCCGGGTGGTAGTGCGGTCGGAGAGAGCAGGGCCACCTCGGCAATTTTGGCAATCGGCACGCGCTGGCTTGCGTCTCTGGTCAGCATCACGTGGCCGTCACGAAAGATAAAATCATCCAGGCCGGCTTCGATATGCAGCAGGTGGGCGGCGATATGGGCCATCTTGGGCCGCAGGGCACGCGCGGCCAGCACCGCGGCACTCAGCGTATAGGAAGCCCCGCGAGAGCCAATCGTGCCGGCGGCAAAGGGACCGGAATGAGTGTCACCATATGTGACATAAATATCTTCTGGGGCGAGGCCGAGTTCCCCGGCCACGACTTGAGCCAGCGTGGTCTCATGCCCCTGACCGTGCGGCGAGTCGCCTTCGGCCACCTGGACCTTGCCGTGGGCGTCGAACTGGACCGTGGCCACGCCAAAGCCGGGCTGCCGTTCCATGGGCACCAGCACCTCTGAGGGAACCCCGGAGATTTCCACCCCCATGCTGAAGCCGACGCCAAGATAGCGCCCGTTTTGCCACGCCTCGGACTGTTTTTTGCGAAAATTGTCGTAATCCAGCGCGGCACACGCCTTGGCAAACGAGCCGGGAAAGTCGCCCGAGTCTACGTGTACGCCCACCGCCGAGACGTGCGGAAAGGTCTTAATGGCGTTTTTGAGACGCATGGCCACCGGGTCAATCTCCAGCGCGCGGGCCGCTATTTCAACCGCCCGGTCGAGCGCAAAACGGCCGGCAAACGAGCCAAACGCCCGGCTCGGCGTCAGACAGGCTTTGTTCGTCACCACACAGCTCAGGTCGATATCCACATTGGGAATATCGTAGCCGTTGATGAGGTACATCGCACCCAGAAAGGGCATGGCAAAACCAACGTAGATGGCTGTGCGTGCGTCACCGCAATCGGCCACAATCCGGTCTCGTAAACCAAGAATAGTACCGTCTTTCTTGACGGCCAGTTCAATCTCATGAATCTGATCCCGTCCCTGGCCCACATTCATCAAACTTTCTTGACGATTCTCCACCCATTTCACCGGACGACGAAGTTTCATGGCCAGGTGACAGGCCAGCAGTTCTTCCCGATAGAGCGGGGCCTTGGTCCCAAACGCACCGCCCATGTCCTTGGGCATAATCACCCGCATCTGGCTGTGTGGCAGCTTGAGGTATTCGGCCAGCAGGTGACGTTTGATATGCGGGCGCTGCGTGGTCAGCCACAAGGTCAGTCCCTCGCCGGGGTTATACACGGCCAGGCAGCCACGGGTTTCCATGGGCTGGCCGCCGGTGCGGTGACAACGAAAGCGCTCTTTGATGACCAGGTCGGCCTGAGCAAAGGCCGCCTCGGGGTCGCCGGCTGGAATATGCTGATGGTAGACCACATTGTCGCCCCAGTCGGGATAGAGACGCGGCGCGTCAGCTTGGAGGGCCTGCTCAGGGTCAAGCACGATATCGAGCGGCTCATACTCGACATCGACCAGCTCAATGGCGTCTTCAAGGGTATATTTATCCCGGGCCACCACCACGGCCAGCGGGTCGCCAACGTATTTCACCTCATCAATCGACAGCGGCCAAAAGATCGGCCGTTTGGTCTCGCCGGGGAGATTCGGCGTGCTCATGTCTGACAGGACCGACCCCAGGTGTTTGACCTCCGCACCGGTGAGCACGGCCCGCACACCGGGCAGGGCAGCCGCCTGAGTCGTGTCTATGGACAGAATTTTTGCGTGGGCGTGGATGCTGCGCACACACCCCATGACGACCATACGGGGCAGGACAATATCGGGCAGGTATTGTCCGTCTCCCACGAGTAAGCGGCGGTCTTCTTTGCGTTTAATGGACTGTCCAACCCAAGCGTTTTGCGTAGCCATGACGCTCTCCCCGTGTTTACACCGGAAACCATTCCTTGCGCTCTTGTGGCGACAGGGCCTCAACCGTGGCGATAGCGTGCTTGACCGCCTCAACAATATGGACATAGCCCGTACAACGGCAGAGCACCCCCGACATGGCGGTGCGGATTTCTTCGTCTGAATGCTTGGGATTCTGGAGAAATTCGTACAGCGTCATCAGCAAGCCGGGCGTACAAAACCCACATTGCAAGCCGTGCTTTTCCCAGAATCCGGCCTGAATGGGGTGGAGGTCATCACCGCTCGCCAAGCCCTCAATGGTCAGCACGCTGGCCCCATCGGCCTGAACCGCTAACAGCAGACAGGACTTGACGGCCTTGCCGTTCAGAATCACCGTACACGCCCCGCAGCGTCCTTCGACCGAGCAGCCGACATGCGTGCCCGTCAGTCCCGCCACCTCGCGGATGAAGTCCACCAGCAACAGGCGCTGGTCAACCGTCTCCTCATAGACTTCAGCGTTAATCGTTATGCCTATGCTCCGTTTCATGCCGGTCTCTCCTCACAGAGTTACTTGGAGGGCGTGTTTACCTCTCCGCTCGGGCGCTGGCCTGACGCACCACCTCTGGCACCGCGACGCGAATAAGCTGGCGACGATAGGCTGCCGAGGCTCTGACATCATCCTCGGTTTCCACTTCCTCGGCCGCGGCTTCTCCGGCCTGGGTCAGGAGGGTGGCGTCAAGGGGGTTTCCTTGCAGGAGGCTGGCCGCCTGCGCGGCCCAGCACGGTTTGGGCATCACGCCGCCGACAACGATGCCGGCCCGCTGGCATATCCCACTCGGGTCGAATGTCATCTGGGCGGCCACACTGATAGTGGCAAAGTCGCCAGCGACTTGGCTCCGCTTTGCATAGGCCCCACCGGAATGGGCGGCCGGCGCTGGAATTTCAATCCGGGTGACCAATTCATCCTCGCCAATATCGCTCATCAGCGGGCCGGCCAGAAAGTCCTCAAGCGCGACGGTCCGCGTGCGACCATCGGCCTTGGCCACGACGAGGCGGCCGTCCAGAGCCATGACCGCTGGCGGATAGTCGGCTGACGGGTCGGCATGAACCAGGCTGCCGGCAATCGTCCCCCGGTTGCGGATTTGGGGGTCGCCGATATTCCGCGCCGCGTCTGCCAGGAGCGGATAGGCGTGCAGAATGCGCGGGTGGGTGGCCACGTCGGCATGACGGGCCAGCGCGCCGATGTGAAGGCGGCCATGCTCCTCACGAATGTCGTCAAGCGCGGCCACCCGGTTCAGGTCAATAATGGTCTGCGGCTCGGCCAGTCGCAGTTTCATCAGCGGCATCAGGCTCTGGCCGCCGGCCAGCAGTTTGGCCTGCTCCCCGTATTGGCGCAGGAGCCTCAGCACCTCAGCAACATCGGTCGGCGCAAAATAATGCTCAATAGTTTTGGGATACATCCCGTGCCCCTCTCCACCAAGAGTAAACCTGTCCAGCCACAAAACTGTTGACACACGGACTCCTTGCTGCCTAGCAGACCGGGGGGGGAAGTCAAGGAACAGCCTGCCCAACCCCGCCCTGTGGCTTCGGCCATCACCGCTCGGGGCGAGGGAGCCGCCCTAATCCGACGGCGGGGAGACCCGATACGATACGAGTTCAGTGACGCTCTTGACCGGCGTGCCTGCGCCTTCGCTGCTAATGGCTTTGACCAGGCCCACCCCCCGCGCATACCACTCAGTGTGGTGCAGGTGGAACTCCGTGGTCTTGCGTCTTGGGTCAGCCACCCGGCTCGTTGTCCGGGTTTCCACGCGCAGACAGTGACGGAACGTTCCGGCGGAAACCCGCACCGCGTCCGGGTCAATCCGCGCCTGGGCCGAGGCGGTCACATCCTGACCGCCCTCAAGCGGCCACGCATGAGTCTGGAGCCCGGCGCTCCAACGCTGTTCTCTGGTATAGGGACTGGGCAGGACCCGCTCAAAGCCCTCCCCAAGCTGCGTGTCCCACACCGTGTCATGCTCGGAATCGAGCCAGGGGTAACGCAGGAGAAAGCCGTCTTTGCGCAGATAGGCGACCGTGCTTTTCGCCTTGGGCGCTCTGTCGGTCAAGGGTTCGTACTCCTCGGCAACAACATAGGCCACGCCTTCCGGCAGCGGAAAATCGTCGCGGATGACGGTTTCCGTCATATAGTAGTGATAATCGCCCCCGGAGAATGTGACTTCGTGCGTCCAGGTATTATGCAGGGCGAGCGGGAAAAAACTGGCCCGCCCAGCCGAAGGCGGGCGCGTGAGGACGCTCGCCAGCGCGCCCAGCACCAGGACAGCACCCAGCAGTCTCACAATGCGCCGCATAACACCTGAACTATAGGACCCAGACGGCTCTTCGACAACAAGGCTTTTCACATTGCGCCGCCTGTGCGGTGTCTTAAAGAGAGAACGGCAAAAAATACCTACACCGGAGGGAATGTTGTATGTATGGCTATCGCTCATTGCTCATCGTGTGGTTTTCATTGACGTGCTTTCTCGGGATGCTGGCTCCCCTGCCAGCCGGGTTCTGGGGATAACGTGTGCAGGCGCAAGAACAGCAGAGGCAACCCGCTCTCCAGAATCGAAATGGCACCTCCTGTAGAACAATCTGCCAGCAAGGCCAGGGCATTTACGGAAGTCGTTGACCTCCATCAGCGCTCCGTTTATCGCTATCTTGTCCACTGTACGGGCAGGAGCGATGACGCGCAGGAGTTATTTCAGGAGACTTTTCTGCGCGCCCAGCGCGCCTATGCGGCCCTGCCGGCCGACGCCAACCACCGCGCCTGGCTCTTTCGGATAGCAACCAATCTCGTAAAAAATTATATACGCGGCCGGCAGCGGTATAGAAAAGTCTTTGTCGCCGATGCGCCTCCCTCTTCTTCACCCATTCATCCGCCCACCCCAGAACAGGCGTTTCATGTCCAGGAGACCGCCCAGCTTGTGCGGACCGCGCTGGTCGCCCTCCCCTTCCGGCAGCGGACCGCCCTGATACAGCGGCAGCTTGAAGGACTGAGCTATCAAGAGATTGCCGAAAACCTGAACTGCTCCCCCGACAGTGCCCGGGCGCATGTGTATCAAGCCCTGCGCAAGCTGCGGGCGTATTGGCAACGGGCCGCGACTGGCAAAGAAAGGAAGTGCCATGCCAACCCAAAGGCGTAATACCCGTTCGTGTGGATTTGCTGAAGACGACCTGATTGCCGAAGCGCTCGGAGAAAATTCCCCGGCGCGCCAGCGCGCAGTCCGCCGTCACCTCCCGGCCTGTCCCGACTGCGCCCGGCGTCTGGAACAATACAAACAGGTCTGCTTCCAACTCGGGGCCAGCCCGGTCTCGGAGACCGGGCTGGCCGCCGCCCGCCGCGCCCTCGACAAACAGTTGGCCGGCGTGCCGGTGGCGACGCGGCCACGTCTCGTCCTGAGCGTCTGGGACTCTCCGATTGGGCCGCTGCGGATAGGCAGAACGGCCAAGGGGGTGGCGTTGGTTGAGTTTGTTTCTCCCGACAGCCTCGAAGACGAGAGAAACAGGCTGGGTACACGCTTCGCCCTTGAGGCGGCGGCGCGTCCGCCGGCTGCTCCGACCCGGGAGCTAGCAGCCTATTTGAACGGCTCGCGCCAAACGCTCGATTGGGTGATTGATGAGGCCCTCATGCGGAGCGATTTCCAGCGCCAGGTCCTCCGGGCGGCGAGTGAGATTCCGTATGGCAGCCTGACCACGTATGGCGGGCTGGCCGAGAGAATCGGGCGGCCCCCAGCCGTCCGAGCGGTCGCGCAGGCCCTGCGCTATAATCCGCTTCCGATTCGGATTCCCTGCCACCGCATTGTTGGCAGCAGTGGCAGCCTGACCGGGTATGCCGGCAATAAAATCGCACTCAAGCGGGATATTCTGGCCGTGGAAGGGATACCGACGCTGCCCTCCCGCGCCGGCTTTGTCATTGCCCAGGACCGGCTCTATGTCGGCCGGCGGGCGGAACAGCTATTTTGCCGACCGCGCTGCACGGCCTTAAAAAGCATCCGAGCGGGGAATCGGATGTTCATCGCCTCAGCCGACCGGGCAGCAGCACTGGGCTATGCGCCCTGTGAGGTCTGCCGGCCAGACCTTCAGCCGCTCCATTCAGGACCAGCGCCCAGCGTGGTGTGAGTGTGTGTCACTCCCCGGCTTGTCGAGAGGGCCGCTTTTCTGTACAGCCTCACGTATGAACGCCGTGCGTCTCGTCCCTGTGGTGTTGCTGGTTCTCTATACGGGTACGGCCTGCGAACACCCGCCCGACTCCCCGGACCCCTCGGTTCCGCCCGATTTGCAGCAGACCCTTGACCAGCTCGCGCGCGGGCTGGAAGCGTGTGACCCAGAGCAGGTGCTTGCCGTCTATGCGGATGATTTCATCAGCGGGACCGGGCGCTCAAAGCAGGGGGTCGGGGAGGTCCTGACCCGGCTGCGGCAGAGAAAGGTGACGCTGCGCGTTGAGCAGATTGCCGTCACCCAGGCAGACGCCACCCGCGCCGCCATCACACCTCCCTGCGCCTGCGCTATGCCGCCCGTTTCCGCAATATCGGAGCCGGCAAGGTGGTTGTGACCGACGTGCTGGCGCATCGCTTGCGGAAGTCAGCAGGACAGTGGCGCATCTACACCGACAGACGCCTGGCCACCTACCGCGAGGGGCGGTTCGGGCGGTCTTCACCAAATGTGAGGCTTGAGGTGCCGGACCAACTCCCGACCAGCCTGGACTACCCGGTCGCCGTCGTCGTGCAACAGCACCCCCAGACCCAGTACCGCGTGGCCCTTGGCAACTATCCTGAGGACCCCGGCGTGCTCCCCCCGCCGGATGTCAAGGCCCGGCTGCCCGAGGATGGACGCTTGGAGGCGACGCTCCTGCCAAATCCCCAAGGGCTGAGTGAAATGGTCCGGGTGACTGTTATTGCCGCAGATTTTCAGGGGGACTGGCAGGGAGCAACGATCGTGTCCAAACTGGTGCCTGGCGTGCAGCGGACCGAGCCCCGCCAGCGGCAGAACACCCCGCCCCTTCCCCCCACACCGCAGGGTGTATAAGAACCATATCGACAGACACGATTTCACACCCCAATCTCACACCCCATTGGAAGCACGCGCATGTCTCTTACAAAAAACGAATCTCTCGTCCGGCGCTATTTTGAAGACTGTCTCAATCAGGGCAAAATGGAGACCATTGATACCCTCATTTCTCCGACCTATATCAGCCATTATCCGGCTGGCTACGATCTCGGCGGCGGGCCGGAGGATGTGAAACAGATCGTCTCTTCGGTGCGCAGGGGATTTCCGAACGTCCATTTCACGATAGAAGATTTTGTCTCGCAAGGCGAAAAAGTGGTCGCCCGCTGGACCTTTCGGGGGACGCATAGCGGCAATTTCATGGGCGTTGCGCCAACGGGTCGGGCCGTCATGGTCGCGGGAGTGGCCGTGTATCGCATAGCCGACGAAAAAATTGCAGAAGTCTGGCTCTCGTGGGACGTGTTCGGGCTGTTCAGGCAGCTGGGGGTGCTGGCCTCATAAGAAAGGGGCTCATGCCAGCGCGTCGGCCACGCTTTTTTACCCATGTCTACCGTCTGGTTGCGCGGGTTCCGCGTGGAAAAGTCGTGACCTATGGACAGGTGGCCGCCCTGCTGGGCGCACCCCGGGCCGCACGGGCGGTTGGCATGGCCCTCCGCTATCTGCCGCCTCCGTTGACAAAAAAAGTTCCGTGGCAGCGGGTGATCAACGCCTCGGGCGGTATCAGTCTGCGGGGCGACATCCTGCGTGCCGAGGAACAACGCTGGCTGCTGGAAGAAGAGGGGATTGTGTTTGACCGCAGGGGGAAGGTCGATCTGAAGCGGTACCGCTGGCGCGGCCCGCGCAACTGGAAAGCCCCGTGGTGGAAAACCGCCCGGCTCTCAGCGGAAGAATAGGGGCGCACCGCGGTGCGCCCCTGAACGGTTTACGCGAATTTTGCGATATAGGGCTGGTATTGATCCAGGAGCGGCAGCACCGTATCAGCACCGGCTGAGGGGAGAAACAGCACGGCCCGCTCAACGCCCAACGCCTGGTGGCTGGCCAGGGCTTCTTCCTTATCGGACGAGCCAAACACCGAGACCGGCACCTCTTCGGGCGAGCGACCAGCCTGCTCAGCCAGGGCGTGCAGCTCTTTGATCGACTCGGGCAGGGTCGAGGTGTCGAAGCCAACCGGAATCCAGCCGTCACAATAGTTGACGACCCGCTTCAAGCCACCGTTGAAGGTGCCCATCAGAATCGGCGGGTGCGGCTTCTGCACCGGCTTGGGGTGGGCCCAGATCGGGTCGAAGTCCACAAACTCGCCGTGATACTCGGCCTCTTCATTGGCCCAGATTTCTTTCATGGCCTCAATCCGCTCGCGGCAGACCTTCCAGCGCCGCTTGAACGGGGTGCCGTGGTTTTCCATTTCCTCGGCGTTCCAGCCGCCGCCGATGCCGAACAGCAAGCGCCCGTTGGAGAGTTGATCCACCGAAGCCACTTCGTTGGCCATGGTAATCGGGTCACGCTCAATCACCAGGCAGATGCCGCTGCCGATTTTGATCGTACTCGTCACTGCTGCGGCCGCGGTCAGGGCGACAAACAAATCATGGGTGTGCCAGTATTCCTTGGGTAGCTCCCCACCGGCCGGCCACGGGCTCTTGCGGCTGGCTGGAATATGGGTGTGTTCCGGGAACCAGATGGACTCGAAGCCCCGGTCTTCACATTCTTTGGCCAGGGTATCGGGCCGCATGGCATAATCCGTTGCAAACATCGTAATACCAATTTTCACTGCGTCCTCCTTTGGGGTGTTTATTGCTTTGTTTCTTTCTGTCTTTGTTTGTTTCGATCCTCGCCCGCCCGTTCAGGCCGGTGTTCACCCTTTTAATGACAGCTTGGGCGTGCTGGGTCAATGAGGGACCGGGCCACGTTTACGCTTTTCCATGAAACATCCGTTCCGCCGCTTCTTGGAGCTCGGCCCGGAAGTCAGGATGGGCCACGCTGGTCAGGGCTTGGGCGCGTTGGCGCAGGCTTTTGCCGCGCAGCGTGGCGACCCCGTATTCCGTGACCAGATAGTCCACAAAAGCTCGCGGGGTCGTGACCACGGTTCCGGGGGCCAGGGTGGGCACGATGCGGGAAATCCGCGCGCCGTCAAGCAAGGAATGCGACGGCAGCGCAATAATGGATTTTCCACCGGCCAGACAGGCGGCGAGGGCGAAGGCCATCTGGCCACCCGTGCCGGTGAACATCTGCCAGCCGAGGGATTCGGACGCGACCTGCCCGGTGAGATCAACGCTCAAGGCGTTGTTGATGGCCGTCAGGCGCGGGTCTTTGCTCAGCAGCCGAATATCGTCGGTATAGTTGAAATCGTACAGCTCAAAAACCGGGTTGTGGTCAATGAAGTCCAGTTCTTCGGCACTCAACTGCGGGTGAAAGGCGGTGCCCACCACTGTGCCCGGATGGACGGCCTTGTGTGTGCCGGTCATGATGCCTTCCCGGACCAGTGCCACAACCCCTGGCGGAATAATCTCGGTCTGCATTCCGAGGTCGCGTCGGCCGTACACATAGCCGAGCAGCGGACCAGTCGTATCGCCCACCCCGACCTGCATCGTGTCTCCGTCATCCAGCAGATCGTTGGCGATCTGCATACAGATGGCGTCGATCATATCCTGCTTTTCCCGAGTAAACGTCTCGGGCGTGACCAGCGTGGCCGGCGGACTCTGGCGTTCGACCAGGCAGTCAATTTCGGACACATGAATCGTGTTCGTCCCGCCGGTGCGGATGAAACTCGGGTCAACCTCAGCAATGACCCGCGCGGCCCGCTGCGTCATTAGCGGTGACATGGCCACACAGGTGCCAAAACTACAGTGACCGTGCCGGTCGGGTGGCGACACCGTCACCAGATACACGTCCGGGTCGTCAATCCCGTAGGGGAGGGCGTCTGCCCGGAAGTAGGAGACCGGCACATAGTCGAGTTTCCCCTGGTGGAGCAGAGCCCGTTCGCGTCGGCTCAGAAACCACGACTCGAAATGAAAGTATTCGTCGAGACCGGGCAGGTTCCAGTCAAACAGAGAAATCATCGTATTGAGACGGAGCCCCCGCAAGCGTTCCTTGTTGTTGACCAGAGCTTGGCACAGCGTAAACGGCGTCCCGGTCAGGCTAGAGGTAAACACATGGTCCGTTGGTGTGATCTGGTCAAGCGCCACGTCCACGCTCACCAGTTTGTCGCTCACCAGCGCTTGCCAGGTCATAGCGGGGCCTCCTTGTCTCGCGCTCGCCCGGCCTACGGAATCAGGACGAGTTTCCCAACCGACTGACGCGACTCCATATGCCGATGGGCTTCTGCCGCTTCCGCCAGGGGGAAAGACTGGCCAATCAGCAATTTGAGCTTGCCGGCGTCCATGAGTTGAAAACACTGTCGGATGCCTTGCTGATGGACCTCCGGCATGGCCGAGACCGTATACAGAATAAAGCCGCTGACCTTGATGGACTTCTGGAACAGCCCAAACAGATTGAGCGGGTCAGGCACGCCGCCGGCCCGCCCGTAGAGAATCAGATGGCCAAAGGGGGCCAGACAGCCCAACCCTTTTTCGAGCGTGGGCTTGCCCACGGCGTCGAGAATCAGGTCCACGCCTTTGCCGTCGGTCAGTTTCAGCGCCTCCTCCGCAAAGTCCTGGGTGGCATAATTGATCACCTCGTCCGCGCCGTACTCTGTGGCCAGGGCCGCTTTCTCATCAGTCGAGACTGTGCCTATCACCCGCGCCCCGGTTGCTTTGGCAATCTGCACCGCGGCCAGGCCCACCCCGCCGGCCGCAGAATGCACGATGACCGACTGGTCCGGGGTCAGATGATGAGAGGTAAAGAGCATATGATAGGCGGTCAGCACCTGAATGGGAAAGGCCGCGCCGTGCTCAAAACTGACCGAATCGGGCAGGGCCATGACCTGCCCGGCTGAGGCGAGCGAATACTCAGCATACGTTTGCATCCCAATCGAAGTCACCCGGTCGCCCGGTTTGATCCCCGCCACCCCGTCGCCGACCGCCTCAACCACGCCGGCGGCTTCAAGCCCCGGGATGTCCGGCAGCTTGGGCTGCATGGCATATTGGCCCTGACGGAAGAGGGTGTCTGCGAAGTTGATACCGATAGCATGATTCCGAATCAGCACCTTGCCCCGCCGCACCTCCGGGGCGGGCGCATCCCCGAGTTGTAAGACCTCCGGCCCACCGATTTGGTCGAAAAGAACGGCTTTCATATTTCTCTCCTTCTTACGCAGTCTCGGCAGTCCTTGTAGCCCGCACCCGGCCTTTCGACAAGCCATCACCACCCCCCCACCCCGCCGGGCAACCACAGGGGGTTGCCCCTACGCCTTGAACGGGTCGGGGGCCCCTCCCTTCGACTTCGCTCCGCTACGCTCAGGGTGAACGGGCGCGGGGCGGTCAGGGGGTCACGTGACGACCGCCGCTCCATTCGGGGTGAACGGGAAAACTCCCGTTTGTCCTGAGCGGATACGCCTTGAACGGGTGGTGCAGATTAAGGCAGGGGTGGGGGACCCTTCGACTCCGCTTCGCTACGCTCAGGGTGAACGGGCACGGGTGAAACTCCCGTTCGTCCTGAGCGGAACCCCGGAGGGGCGAAACTCCCGTTCGTCCTGAGCGGAACCCCGGAGGGGCGAAGTCGAAGGACCCCGGCTTGCATCCCAGGTCGCCCTCAGCCACAACAGGCGTCATGCCGACCCCGCACCCCACACTGACCACCGCGGTTGAAACCTATCTGACCGACCTCCGCCGGATACGCGCCTCGGGCGGGGCCACTGGCGAGCGGTCGTACTATCCGGCCCTGGCCGCCTTGCTCAACACGGTGGGCAATACCCTCACGCCCAAGGTCTTTTGCGTGGCCGAACTCGCCGCCCACGGGGCGGGCCATCCCGACTTCGTCCTCACCGCCCCGCAAGTCCAGAAAGGCCAGCCGAAAGAAGGCCAAGTCCCGGAACGGGGCGTTGTTGAAGTCAAATCCGCCCAGGACGACGCCTGGCTGACCGCCGCCTCCGCCCAAGTCGGTCGCTATTGGGAGCGCTATCGGCTGGTGCTGGTCACGAACACGCGCGATTTCGTGTTGGTGGGCGAAGACCCCGCCGGTCAGCCGGCCCCGCGCGAAACTTTGCGCCTCGCCGATAGTGCCGAAACATTCGCCCGCGGCCTGGAAACACCCCGCGCCTTTGCCCGCACAGTCGGGGCCGGGCTGGGCGAATATCTCTGCCGCGCCTTGTCCCACCGGGCCGCCCTGACCGAACCCAAAGACCTGGCCTGGCTGCTGGCCTCGTATGCCCGTGACGGCCTGGCGCGGGTCGAAGCCGCCGGCGACGCCCCGCCACTCACGACCATCCGCACCGCCCTGGAAGAAGCGCTCGGCGTGCGTTTCGAGGGCACGCGGGGTCAACGCTTCTTTCACTCCACCTTGGTCCAGACCCTGTTCTACGGGGTGTTCTCGGCCTGGGTGTTATGGGCACGGTCTGGGGATGCGGCCGGCGCGCCGGCCGCGTTCGACTGGCGCGTGGCCGTCTGGCATCTGCGCGCGCCCGTGTTGCGCGCCTTATTCCAGCAACTTTCCGACCCCGGCCGGCTGCAACCGCTGGGCTTGGTCGAAGTCCTGGACTGGACCGCGGCCGCGCTGAACCGCGTGGACCGCCCGGCCTTCTTTGCCCGCTTCAACGAAGGCGAGGCCGTGCCCTATTTCTACGAACCCTTTCTCGAAGCCTTTGACCCCGCTCTGCGCAAACAACTCGGCGTCTGGTACACCCCCGCCGCAGTTGTCCGCTATATGGTGGCGCGGGTGGATCAGGCGTTGAAAGACGATCTGAACATCCCGGACGGATTGGCCGCAGATCAGGTGTATGTCCTGGACCCGTGCTGCGGCACCGGGGCCTATCTGGCCGAAGTCTTGCGTCGGATTGCGGAGCATCTCCACGGTAAAGGCATGGGCGCGCTGGCCGGCGCACGGGCCAAACAGGCGGCAAGAGAACGGGTGTTCGGCTTTGAGATCATGCCGGCTCCGTTTGTGGTGGCCCACCTGCAAGTCGGCCTGACCATGCAGGACTTGGACGCGCCCCTGACCGATGAGGGCACACAACGCCCCGGCGTCTTCCTCACCAACGCCCTGACCGGCTGGGAACCCCGCGCCACCACACCCTTACCGTTTCCTGAACTCGAAGAAGAACGCGACCGGGCGGAACAGGTCAAACAGACCACCCCAATTCTGGTCATTCTGGGCAACCCGCCCTACAACGGCTTTGCCGGCATGGCCGTAGACGAAGAACGGGCCTTGTCGGACGCCTACCGCGCCACCAAGCGGGTACGGAAACCCGAAGGCCAAGGCTTGAACGATCTATACGTCCGTTTTTTCCGCATGGCCGAACGGCGGATTGACGAGAAGACCGGGCAGGGGGTGGTGTGTTTCCTCTCTAATTATTCATGGCTGGATGGGTTGTCGTTCACCGGCATGAGAGAGAAGTATCTGGAGGCGTTTGACGTGATTCGGATTGATTGTCTGAATGGCGACAAATACAAGACCGGCAAAGTGGCCCCGGACGGGACCCCCGACCCGAGTATCTTTTCCACGCCGAGCGACCCGGTGGGGATTCAGGTCGGCACGGCTATCACGACCCTCGTCCGCAAGGTCGACCATGCGCCGGCTGGAAGCATTGGTTTTCGGCATCTATGGGGACCGGCGAAGCGAGAGGAGCTAGTGGAGACCGCGCAGGCGGAGCCGAATGCGCTCTACGACACGATTGAGCCGGTGCTGCCGCTGGGGTTGCCATTCGTACAAGCCACAGTCAGCGAAGACTATTTCAATTGGCCGACGCTGCCCGAGTTGTTCCCGGTGTCATTTCCCGGTGTGACTACCAGCCGGGACAGCTTTCTGGTGGATACCGACCCGGACCGGCTCAAGGCCCGCCTTGCGGATTACTTCAATGCGGACGTGAGCCATGAGGAAATCGTCCGGCGCTATCCGAAGGTGATGCAAACCACGGCGCGGTTTAACGCCCGCTCGGTCCGTGACACGCTGCGTGCACGGGGCGGGCCACTTGAGGCGGGATTCGTTCGCTATGCCTACCGGCCCTTTGATAATCGCTTGCTGTATTGGGAAGTGGAGACATATCTGCTTGATCGTCCTCGTCCTGACTATCAGCCCTATGTGTTTGAGGGCAATGTGTGGCTGGAAGCACGCCGACGAGAAGCCAGAGAAGTTTTCTCCCGTGGAACTTTAGCCCGTCATCTTGCTAGTGACTTTGGAAATGGGCGGTCACATTTCTTTCCCGCTTGGCTCTGGGACGATGATATCGAAAATGCTGGCAACGGCGCACGCCGCCCTAATTTTTCAGCCGCCGCGCAGCGGTATCTCAAACATCTCAACGCCAGCGTAGAAGACCTGTTTCACCATGTCCTGGCCGTCCTGCACGACCCCGCTTACCGCAGGGTCAACGCCGACGCGCTGCGTATGGACTGGCCCCGCATTCCACTGCCCGGCTGGCCTCTTCCTGGGAACGCGGGCATCGTGCCCGCCACAAACGCCCTCACGCAATCCGCCACCCGGGGCCGTCAACTCGCCGCCCTGCTTGACCCCGACACGCCCGTGCCCGGTGTCACCACCGGCCCCCTCCGCCCGGACATCGCCACCCTTGCCGTGCCGGCCACCGTGGACGGGCGCAACATGGCCGGCGACGACTTCGCCCTGACCGCCGGCTGGGGCCATTACGGCACGGGCGAGGCGGTCATGCCCGGCCACGGCCGCCTAGTGGAACGCGCCTACACCCCGGACGAACGCACCGCCTTGAGAGATGCTACAGCCGTACTCGGCCCGACCACATGCGACATTTACCTGAATGGCAACGCCTACTGGCGCAACGTCCCCGCCGCGGTCTGGCGCTACAAACTCGGCGGCTATCAGGTGCTCAAGAAGTGGTTGTCATACCGCGAACGGGCCGTGCTGGGGCGGGTGCTGAGGCCGGAAGAGGTCTGGTATTTTGCAGAGGTCGCCCGACGAATTGGGTCGATAATGGCGGTAGTCGATACGCCGAAAAGCACGACTTCTGAGGAGGAATGTTGTCGCTAAATTGGCGCTCTACATGGCCGGCCAATGCCCCACTGGCGAGTGACAGCGAAATGGCTTAGGGTAGACGCTCTCTCATCCGTTCTACCAAGGATATAATGATGAGCCTGAATATAAAAAACGAAGAGACCTGTCGGCTCGCTGGAGAACTCGCCCGGCTGACTGGCGAGACTATGACCGGTGCTATTACCGTTGCGCTACGCGACCGCTTGGCGCGTGAGGAGCGTCAGCGAAGCGCGGAGGCCCGTGCTCAAAAGCTTCACGCCATCGGCCAGCGCTGCGCTGCGATTCTGAGGCCGGGGCCAGCGGCTGTAGAACACGGTGATATCCTTTACGATGGGCGAGGCTTGCCCAGGTGATCCTCGACACATCAGCGGTCCTGGCCATCCTGTTCGCCGAGCCGGATATGGAACACTACGAGAAAGCCATAGCCGCGGCAGCGCCCTGCCGGATGCCAGTCGCCAATCTGCTTGAAGCGTCAATCGTGGTCGAGAGTCGTGGCGGCGCAGCCGGTCGGGATCAACTGGACTTCTTCATAGAGGCGGCGGAGGTCGAGTTGGTGCCGGTCACGCATGAACAGGCCGAGGCAGCCCGTCAGGCGTGGCAGCGCTTCGGCAAGGGCAATCATCCGGCAGCACTGAATTTTGGAGACTGCTTCGCCTATGCGCTTGCAAAAACGAACCGCGAGCCTCTTCTATATCAAGGGCGAGGATTTCGCCCGGACTGATGTCGAGGTAGCCTGACACGTCTGCTCGGTGGGCATAGCGCAATAGGTTGATGTCGGGGAACGAGCACAGTTTGAGCTTTCGGGACAGCGCTTTCGCCTCTTCACTGCCCCTGTTTTCACACGGGGGACGTTTTCTCGCAGGAATGCCGGGACGGTCTTGCTCATATGGGCGGCGGTTGGCTGGACACGGGGCGCTGATTGTCGGTCCCGTGCACCATCTCCACACACTCGGTCTGCTCCTGGACTTGCTCCACCAAGGATTTCATCTCCTCGACGTTGCGGGATATCTCCCGGAGGTGGGAGGTGGTGGTAAGTTCGCCTATGGTCCACATGAGGACTCCGAGCATCAGACAAATCCAATACAGGATGGCCGCACTTTCGGTATTGAGCGTACTCTTGATCTGTTCCGTATTCATGGCTGTTGTCGCTCCTCGCCGGTCGCCTTCCTCTGCCTTGTAGCAGAATCCCGCCGGCGATGTGACCGTTCGAGGGCCAATGCCGGAGGGCCGGGGGTGGAGCAGCCGAGCAGTCATGCTAAGAACACCGTCCATGCTGTTACCATACTATGAAGTCCGGGCCGGACGCGGGCCGTATGCGCTGATGCTGCACGGTTTTCTTTCAAGTCGGGCGCAGTGGCTGCCCAATCTGGAGGCGCTTGCTCCGGTGTGCCGGCCGGTGGTGGTTGAACTCTTCGGCCACGGTCGGTCGCCCGCTCCCCACGACCCCGACGAGTATGCTCCAGAGCGCTATGTCGCGGCGTTTGAACGCATCCGGGAAGCGCTCGGTGTGGCAGACTGGTTTGTCATTGGTCAGTCGCTGGGCGCCGGCCTGACCCTGCGCTATGCCCTGGCCCATCCAGACCGGGTCCGGGCTCATCTGGTGACGAATTCCTCAACCGCGTTCAGCACGCTGGACTGGGTACGGGAGGTGCGGCCGGGGACTGAAAAGCTGATTGCGCTGGCGAAACGCGAAGGGGCGGCGGCGCTCGAAAGAAGCGCCGTTCACCCGAAGAATGCGCGCCGTCTTGCCCCGGAGTTCAAACAGGCGCTATGCGCGGAGGCGACGCACCACGATCCTCTCGGGGCTGCCTATACGGCGCGTTATACTTCGCTCGCCGACCCTATTGACCCGGAACTCATGAAAACCAATACGGTGCCGACCCTGCTGGTATGCGGCACGCAAGAAAAACGCTTTGCCCCGCGCCGCGGTTTTGCCGAGCGGACCTTGCCCCATTTGGAAGTGGTTGAGGCCGAGGCTGGACATGCGGTCAACCTTGAAGCGCCCGCAACCTTTAACCGAGTAGCCGTCTCGTTTTTGCAGCGCTTTGCCTGAAATCTTTACCTGAACTAAAGGGGGCGACCCGGAGGCCGCCCCTGCTTCTCTGGCGTTCGTGGGAAAATTCCTGGGTTACTGCGCCGGTGCACCGTTGATATAGCCTTCCAGCACCCGGTTGCCAAAACGGACCAGGAGTTCCTGGTCTTGGAGGATGAACTCCTTTTTTGCGCCCGAGGCCAGCACTTCCTGCGTCTGTTCCAGCGTGCTGGCGTCTTCGGTGAGAATGTCGCGGAAGATGACCTTGCTGTATTCCTGGCTGAAACGCCGGGCCGCGGTGTGCGCCTTGGGGAAATATGAACGCACTTCCCAGAGGGACCGGTCAGCCGCCAAGGGCCAGAAATTATAGGTAAAATACGTCCCGTGGCCCACATCGACAAAAAAGTTGGGGAAAAAGATATTGAGGTCGAGCGACCAGCGCGGGTCGCGGGTGGGGTTTACCCCCGGCGGCAGGGATTCGCGGGTGAACTCATTCGGAATAATGAGGGACCCAGCCTGATACGCCAGTGCCTCAACCGGACTGGGCTGGTGTCCAGGATTGCCGAAGGCCGACAGCTGGCAGTGGCGCTTGAAGAGCCGAAAGTCCAGCGCGTGTCCAAAAGGATTGTCTCGGCTGGTAAAGGAGTCGGGCAGGCTGCGGGTATGCAGAAAGGCCACATGGTAGGCTTCCTGAAAGGCGTCCTTAATCAGTTTCCAGTTGCACTTGATTTCCGTTTGCCACGAAAAACACTGGCTGGACGTTTCGGCAAAGGGATAGCCGCTCAGCCGTTCGGCAAACTCGCCCAGATACTCCTGGAGGGTTTCGCTTGGGTGGGGGTCAACGTTGACGAAAATAAATCCCTCCCAGGTATCGACCGCCACCGGCGTCAGTCCTAAGCCTTCCTTCTTGAGGTTAAAAAAGCTCTCTTCGTCTGGCACGAATTTGAGGGTACCGTCGAGCCCATAACTCCAGCCGTGGAACTTGCAGGTGAAGTTCTGGCAGGAACCGCCACTGTTCCACACCACCTTATTGCCCCGGTGGGCGCACATATTATGGAAGGCGCGCACCTGGCCCTTTTTGTCACGGGTCACGATCAGTGAAGTGCGACACATGGGCAGGTCTTTGACAAAATAATCGCCGGGGTTCGGAATCTGCTCAAGCCGACCGACGTTCAGCCAGACTTTTCGGAAAACGCGCTCCTGTTCGAGCTTGAAATAGTCCTCGGAGATATACGGCTCAATCGGAATCGGGCCGGTATCAAAATGGTACTTCTCGTGCCAAGTCAAATCCGCTCCGTTTGTCAGCGGTGCGTCGAGTGCAGCAGTTGTCATGCGGGCTCCCTCCTTTGCTTTCGTTGCCCCTTTCTAGCATTTTCGGGGCGTTTCCTACTAGGGCTCAGGCCGGTATACTCTCCCCGGCTCAAGCGTGGGCCTCCGCCGGCAGCCGAAAGCGTTTCTCCATGTCCAACCCGACCCCCCGTCACGCGGTTTCGTCCCTTGATGCGGACCGCAGCTATCGACCCGGCTGGCTGCGCGTCGCCTGGTTCCTGGGCCGGCCGCCGGCTCTCACCCGCCGGCAGTGGCGGGTGCTGGGCCTGGTGGCGGCCGCCTCGTTTTTTGAGATGTACGACCTGTATCTGTTTACGCTGTCGCTCAAGCAGATACAGGCCGGGCTGGGGATTGCCGAAGACCAGCTTGGCTATCTGGGCTCCCTGGTCCGTTTTGGGGCGCTGCCGGCCTTTGGGGTCGCCCTGGTCGCCGACCGTATCGGCCGGCGGCGGGTGCTGTTGTTCACCATTCTGGCCTATACCCTGTTCACGGGGGCGACCGCTTTTGCCCCGAATGCGCCCACCTTTGTGCTATGTCAGTTCTTCGCCCGGACCTTTGCCGTGGCTGAGTCGCTGCTGGCGGTCGTCGTTATTGCCGAGGAATTTGACCCCGAAGTCCGGGGGTGGGGCGTGGGCGCGTTAGCCGCCATCCAGTCTACGGGCGCGGGGCTGGCCGCGCTGCTCTTTGCCCTGGTCGGACATCTGGAAAATGGCTGGCGGGGTCTGTATCTGGTGGGGCTGGGTCCCCTGTTGCTGCTGGCCTATTGGCGCCGGACGCTGCCGGAAACGGCGCGCTTCGAAGCGCATCGCCGGCAGCACACCGACACCGTGTTACAACCTCTGGTGAATCTCGTGCGCATGTATCCGGGCCGCCTGCTGGCCGTGACCACGGTCTTGTTTGTGGTGGCTGTGGCCGAGTCCGCAGCCAATTTTTTCGGTCCCAAATATCTCCAGGATGTCCACGGCTGGACCCCGAGCGGTGTGGGCCTGATGACGTTTGGGGCCGGGGCGTTTGCGATTGTGGGCAATACGTTTGCCGGCTGGCTGAGCGACCGCATCGGACGCAAGAAAGTCACGATGGGCTTTCTGGTCGGCCAGGTGACCTTCACCCTGGCCTACTACAACGTCCCGGCCCTGTTGGTCATTCCCAGTTGGGTCTTGATGATTTTCACCCTGCTCGGCGTCAACGTTGTGCTGGCCGCATATGGCTCCGAACTCTTCCCCACCTCCTACCGTTCAACCGCCGCCGGAGTGCGGGTGATTATTGCAACCGTGGGGGGCAGTCTCGGGCTGATGCTCGAATCGGTCTTGTACGGCGTGTATCAGTCGCACTGGCCGGCGATTTCCACCCTGGTCCTGCTCATGCTCTTCACCCCGGTGTTAGTCGGGCTGGTCTTTCCTGAGACCAGCGGCCGCACGCTCGAAGATATTGCCCCGGAGCGGGGAGGGGGGAGGGGCAAGTAGTGAGGGGTGAGGGCGCTTCACTGCTCAGCGTCTCCCGTCAAGGCGTCGGCTTTCTCTTTGACTTGCTTGGCCAGGTCGCGCCGCCCGGTGAGCAGATAGCGCCGAATGGCCTGCGCAAATGCCTGGTGGGCGGCCTGTTTCTGGCCCTGATAAAAATAGGCTTCCCCCAGACTGGTATAGGCTTCCGCCTTGTCAGGGTTGGCATTGAGCACCGCCTTCAGGGCGGTGACTGCCTCAGCGTACTGCTTGTGGGCGAGATAACCCTGGCCGAGTGCCAGTTGGGTGTCGATATTCTGCGGGTCGGCTGCGGCCGAGGCGCTATAGGCGTGCAGGGCGGCGTCGAGGCGGCCTTCTGCTTCGTGGACCCGCCCCAGCTCAAGCTGGGCCACGCTTGAGCTGGGATCAACCCGCACCGCGGCTTGCAGTTCGCTCCGGGCCGCGCTCAGCCGGCCCTGCTGCCTGGCAATCGTCCCACGGTTGAGGTGGTAGGTCGTCATCGCGCGTTTCGCGCCGGGATGGTTGGCATCGATATGCAGGGCTTGGCGAAACTTCTGGGCGGCAAACTCCGTATTGCCGAGTTCGTTGGCCAGGGCCCCAATGCGATAATACGCTTCGGCATTATTGGGGTTTTCTTCGATAGCCTCTTCGTACTCCTTCATCGCCGGGGCAAACAAGGTCCGGCTTTCAAGCTCTTGGGCCGAGGCCATGAAGTTTTTTTTCTCCGTGGCACAGGCAACCAGGCCGCTCAGCCCACACGCAATCAGGCCGGCCACCACCGGCCAGGGCTTCACAACGTACACCGGCCCGGCTTTTTCGTCTGGTTGGAGAAGACGTTTCCTCTTCATATCCGCTCGGTCCGTCCTCATGCTGAGCGCATCCTAGGCGTTGAAACCGGCGGAAGCAATCGAGGTTGCTCCCGGTCCTGCTTTCGACATGGCTGACAGGACTTGCCAGCAACAGTATCCGTCTATATCCGTTTGGGTCACGTATGGTGCAGACCGCTGTCATCTCAACCGGAGGAGGCGATGCCCCGTCTCCACTGACTCGCTTTGGCGGGCTCTCATTGCTGAAACGCGCCCTGCTGACCGCCCAGCGCGCGGGCGCGCGAGCCTGCTACGTATTGGTCCAGCATGAAGAGGCCGGCCGCCTGCAAAATGCGCTGGCGCATGACTCGCGGCTGACCGCAGACGTGGTATGGGTCACACCCCAGGGTCCGCTACCGGAACATCTCTCTTCCGACGTGGGGCACTGTCTGGTTTTCTCGTGCGATACGGTGTTCCGCCCGGTCCTGATTCAGGACGGAGAGAAAGAAGGCCAGGACGGCTGGCAGGTCCACGCTGACGCCAATCATGCCAGTCTGGCGGTTGTCCCTGCTTCGCAGCTCCCTGCGCTGTTGGCGGCCTGGACCCGACAGGGCAGCCTGCCGCCAGAGCATACCGAACAGCTTCCGGTACGGTCTCCCGGTCAGCATTTCTTGTATCGTCTGACCCGACAGGACGACCGGGGCGCGGTTGAGCGGGCCTTTCTCCTCACCCTGGAGAACCCGCGTGACGGTCTGGTTGATACCTATCTCAACCGCAGATACTCCCGGCGGCTGACCCGTCTTTTCCTCCGCACCCCGCTGACGCCCAATCAGATTACCATTCTCTCATTTCTGACCGGACTGCTGGGCGCGAGCTGTTTTCTGTTTGGCAGTTATGGCGGGTCGGTACTGGGGGCGCTCTTGCTTCAGTTCTCGACCGTCCTTGACTGCGTAGATGGTGAGGTGGCGCGCGTCAAAATGCTGGAATCGCCGCTGGGAGAGTGGCTCGACATCAGCCTGGATACGGTGGTCCATATTGCGATCTTTCTCGGGGTCGGGGTGGCGGTCGGGAAACAGGACGGCCTGGCTGCGGCCCCGTTGCTCGGCGGCCTGCTGGCCGCGGCGGCGTTGATTTCCTTTCCATTGGTGACCCGTGCCGAGAAAACCGAGGACGCCGGGCGCAGGCGTGGTGGCTGGGAAGATATCTGGATCGAAAAAATGGTCGGCAGGTTGACCAGTCGCGACTATTCTCTGCTCGTCCTGCTGTGTGCCCTGGTCGACAAACTGGCCTGGTTTCTGTGGACCGCGGCTCTGGCTGCGCAGGTGTTCTGGATCGTGCTGCTCAGTCTGCTGTGGAAGGCCGGCCGCCTGCGGCGGGCGGCTTGAAAGACCTCACTGCCCCAGCTGGGAGACCTATGAGCGCTTGGTCTCAGACTGTCAGGACAGTCACGTCGCTCACCTGAGCTATGACCGGGGAGTCCTCGAAATCATGCTCCTGTCTTTCAAGCATGAAACAATCAATCGAACCCTTGCCTACCTCGTTTCCCTGGTTGCCGAAGAGTTGCAGATTGACACGGTTCATGCCGGCTCGACAACATTCAAACGCCAGGATACTGCTCAAGGGTTTGAGCCGGATTCCTGCTTTTATATTCAGCATGAAGGACTCATCAATGGCCTCTCTGACCGAGCCCGTAATGACAGAATTTGGATCGGACACCCACTCTCCAGCTTCCAGTTCTTTAGCCAACTGTCGTTCTTCTTCGTCCAGCGGCTCTTCGTGGATATATTCGTTGGACATGGAGTTTCATTGCCTATAGAGACCGGGACTCAGGCAATCGTGCCGGCCTCGCGCAACTCGGCCAGGGTGTCCGCAGACAAGCCCAGTTCGGTCAGAATCGCGTCGGTCTGCTCGCCCAGCAGGGGGGCCGGCTGACGCAGGAGTTCCGAGGGCGTGCACTCAAACCGCGCGGCCGGCCGGGCCTGGCGCATATGACCGGCGTGCGGATGGTCGGATTCAACAATCAGATTGTTGGCCGCCACCTGCGGATCAGTCAAGACATCGGTCTTGCGGTTGACCGGCGCGCACGGCACCTGCTCGGCATCCAGGCGTGCCAGCCACTCGGCCGAGCTTTTTTCTTTCAAGACCTCGGCCGTCATAGCCAACCGGACATTGGCATGTCTGACCCGCCCGGCCGGCGTGCTGAAGCGGGCGTCTTCCAGCCACTCGGGCCGCTCTAGGGCGCGCGTCATGCCCTGCCATTCCTTGTCCGAGACCACACCCGTGGTGATATAGCCGTCTGCGGTTTCAAAGACCATGTCCCGCGTGTCCGCCGGTCGGCCCGGGCCGATGTCCGAGCCTATGAAGGTGTGCTGTATCATGCCCTCATGCCACAAAAATGAGACCACCGCGTCCAGCATGGCCAGCCGGACGTGCTGGCCCTCCCCAGTCCGTTCCCGGGCCAGGAGAGCGGCGGTAATGGCCTGGGCGGTGGTCATGGCCGTGAGTTTGTCGGGAATGGCGAGCCGCATCATGCGCGGCCGGCCCGTGACCGGGTCGGCTTGAATATCGGCCAGACCGGACAGTGCCTGGATGACCGGATCGTATACGCGCTTGCCGACATACGGCCCCTTTTCGCCAAAGCCACTGATAGAGACATAGATCAGGTCTGGTTTCACCGCGCGCAGGACATCCGCACCAATTCCCATGCGCTCGGCTACGCCCGGCCGAAAATTCTGGACAAACACATCGGCACCGGCGACGAGGGCTTTGAGCAGACTAATGCCTTTTTCGTCTTTCAGATTCAGGACCACCGAGCGTTTATTCCGATTCAGCGTGGAAAAAAACGGGGAGATGGGCCGCGCCTTGCCCCCCATGGCCCGGATCAGGTCGCCCGTTCCCGGCGGTTCGACCTTGATGACATCCGCTCCCTGGTCGCCCAGCATCATGGTGGCCATAGGGCCTGACAACATCTGGGTGACATCGATAACGCGATAACCAGCTAACGGTCCTGACATGAGTCGTCTCCTCGATATGGTGAGAATTTCCAGTTCTGGTTTTGCCCGAAGCCGGACGGCTCCTCCGGTGTATACCCCGGCACCTCGGGCGAATACGAAAAGTCATCGGACGTAAAGGCCCGGAGGGCAAACACCACGACGGTGATTAACCCCCACAGCAGGCCGACGACCACGCCGGCATCGACAATGCCGCGCCACGGCTGCGCCAGATAGGGGATGACCAGGACAAAGGCGACGATCATGGCGGTGAGCACGAAAACGAAAATTTGTCGAGGCCGGTGAATGGAGAAATAGCCCATGCAAAAGACCGGCGCTAACACGGCACACAGCGGGCTCGGGTGGGCGGCCAGATATTTTGCGCGAGCCGCAACCCGCGGGGCAAAGCCGCACTGAAAGCCGTAATAGCCCTCCGAGTAGGCCATCCAGCCGACGTTCAGGCCGAGCGCCAACCAGTGATACCAGGAAAATTCATAATCAAAGGCGTCCAGCGTGATAACAGAGAGCCGGGCGACGGAATAGACCAGTAAAAGGACAACCCCACTAATTCCCCACACCGCCCCGAGCCGCCCTAACATGGAAGTCCTAGCATAGAATCGGTTTCTACCTTCTCGTGGAAAACAATCGGACTCGTGGAAAACAATCGGAGCATGATGGCTTGCCGTCTGGAACGGGTCAAGAGGAGGGACCGGCTAGAGCGCAAACCACAGCGTCTCGGGGAGAAACCGGTCGGCGATATTGAGGTAGGTCTGTTTGTCCGTGACCCAATCCAGGAAAGGCTGGGCACTTGGGGTTGAAAGGAACGTGAGCAGCACCGCCGTCGCCATCAGCAGCGAGGTCCGCGCGTTGTGAAAATCGGCGATTTTGAGCGCGGTCCCGAATGAGCTTTTGAGGCGTGAGTTCAACAGGTCCACGCTGAAAAGTTCGTCGAGCAGCAAATGGACGATATAGCCAAAAAAGAGAAAGAAACCGATGGACCAGGCAAACATCTCACTCAGGTCAAACAGATAGTAACTCAGGCTGGTGGCCAGGAACCAGAAAAAGAGGGCCGCCAGCAGCGAATGAAAAATGCCGCGATGGACCGTCAGCTTAGAAAAAACGCCCAGGGCAAGATAGCGGACCGCGCCATACGCGACCCCCCAGGCGATCCAGAGTTCGACAATTGAGGCGGTGGCGGCTCGGTTGAACGCGGTCAGAAAGGCAAACACAATGGCCAGGGCGGTAAAGATCAGCTTGGTCGGGCTGGAGTGGTCAAGGTCGATGTCTGGCAACAGCCCGCCGACCGTCCCGACCACAGACAGGGCGACAACTTCGTGCGGGCTGCTCATCCCCGCCCCCAAACAGACCGTGGCCAGGAGCCCGCTCCCTACCGCGGCAACGCCAAGATGCGTTTTGAAATTGGCCATTGATCCTAAGGGGGATACGCCCCCCAGCCCCCTAGCGTCGCGTCAAACCCGTGAGAATTCCTATCGCCGCCATACCAGACGAAGAGAGATTGTGGGTAATAAAATCCCGAAAGTGTTCTGCCCGAGGCAACACCCAGCTCAGGACCGATTGATAACTCGTCTCGATATTCTGCCAGTCGAGATACAGCACGCCAAGATATTGCAACCCAAACAGAGCCAGCAGGACCAGACCGGCCAGAAAGGCCGTCGTCCGCAGAAAGATCAGCAGCACATAGCCAATGCTGAAGCCGACCACAAAACTGAAGCCGAGTTTCGTGAGCAAAGGCGACCAGTCCCCTAGCCGCCTCGCCCAGTCCGGTGACAAAGGCTCCTCAGTCGTCTCCGCCAGCATATCGAAGGCCGGGTCAAAGGCCGGAGCCGGGTCAGACAGAAAAGCCGGGGGGTCCGGCAGCGGACCGTCGTCCGAGGCAGAGAGATTGCCCACGGTCCGCGTTTCCCGCGGACCCACCGGCGCTTGAGGGTGCAGGGCCATGCCGACCACGCCCATCAGCAGGGCGAGGCTGACCACAATAATTTTCCAACCCGGGAGACGCCGCCGGCATTCGGCCGGCGCTGCTTCGGGCGCAGTGCTCTCTTCACGATCTTCGGTGGCCTGACGCATAGATAAAAATCATTATACCGGTTTTCGAGCGGTTTCTCATCTTTTCAAAGCAGCCGATGAAGTGGTAGGACGCAAAGAGCCGCGGCGTGCGTGCAATCGGCCAATGACCCCCTCCAGGAGGGTGGCGTACTCGGTCGCGGCCGGGTAGCCGGGCGCGCGGTCCAGCCCGCGTTCCTGCTTGGACATTTCAAAATTATACACGCGCAACAACCACAACAGTTCGTACCAGGCAAAGGTCTCCGACTCCACGACCTCGGGGCCGCGCCGGCCATAGCCCGAGACAAACGCCCGGAAGAGGGCGGGGTTGTGGCCGAGTTGCCCCTGACCGTCTTTTGCGGTCCAGTATTTCATCTTCACAAAATCGAGCGGAGCCACATCCACGACCGCATTGTCCCAGTCAATAATCCCAGCGAGTCGTCCGTCTCGGACAAGGATATTACCCGCTGAGAAATCATTATGGATCAGGCAGGGGGAGAACGGCAGGGTGGCCGGCACGGAGACACGCTCCACCCTCTGCAAGAGCGTTGGGCTGAGGCGGCTCCGCGCTTCGGCACGCTCCTTGGTCAGCGCGGCCCGAAAGCGCTCCCCCCAGACCTGCGGAGCGTGGCCTATGGCAAAAAAATCAGCGTAGAAGGCCGCGAACCGTACCCGGTGCAGGCCGGCCAGGGCGTGGCCGGCGGCCCGGTATACTTGTTCGTCCGGGTCATCCCACAGAGGCTGGCCTTCGATCCACTCATACACGAAATACGGTTGCGGCAGGATGTGTCGGCTCCAGTCAAAAGCCAGTCTGGTAGGCTCGATACCAGAACTCTTGCGGCCAGTCCCACGCTGCGCCTCCCGCAGTTGGCTCAGCGCCCGCGCCTTTTCCGCGTCGTCCGCCCCGGCATGAGCCGGGTCCAGCAGCCAACTGATGAAAACCTCTTTCATCAGGTCCGGCTCATAGCGATAGACCTGTTCCTGGCTCCGAATACGCAGGCCATACATCCGTCCGTTGGCTGCAACCTGAAGGATGGTATTGATATTGCCGGCCAGCGTCTGGCACACACGCGGGGCCGGGTCCCCGGTCAGCGGGGTGAATATCTGCCGCAGCTGCCGTGCGGTAATCATGCCAGCCGAGACCGTTCGACCCGGCCCAGGACCGGCTTATTCCACCACCGCGCTGAGCACCAGGTCGGACAGACGCTGGAAGCGCTCCAGGCTGTACGATTCTTCCAGGGCTCCGGCGGTCAGGCACACAAAAGTGATATCGCGCTCCGGGTCGATCCAGAACAGGGTTGACCCCGCCCCAACCGCGCCAAACGTGTTCGGCGACGCCAGCGTACCGAAATAGGTCGGGAAGATACCCGTTCCACGCACGAAAAAGCCCAGGCCGAGCAAGGCCGGAAACTCGTCCCAGTTACGGACCTCCCTGGTGTAATTCCACAGATTATTCGGCCTGAGACCGGTATGGTTGGTTGCGGCCAGGCGAATAACCGCCGGCGATAAGACGCGAACGCCGGCCAGTTCCCCGCCGCACCGCAGCATTTCCGCCAGGCGAAAGATATCGGCCGCGGTTCCCACTCCGCCCCCGCCCGGAATTTCCGTGTCCTCCTGAAGCATGGCGTTGAAGCCCTCAAGGACCTCTGGTGGAAAGAGCCCTTCCCGCCGGTCGCGCACCACCACCGGAACTCGGCGCTCGGCCAGGTCGGGCCGCAGACCCAGGGCCGTATCCGGCATCCCCAGCGGGGTAAAGATATCCTCCGCAAAAATCTGGCGCAGCGACCGGGTCCCCCCATCCAGCCGGCGGACGACTTCCCCCAGGACCGCATGGGCAGTAATCGGGCTATAGCTGACGATCTCTCCGGGCAGGGCATCCAGCCCTTGTTGGCACCCCGCGGCGACCACCGCTTCAAGATTCCCCATCATCTCCGGCGCGACAGGCGGAAACCCAGCCGACATGCCGGCGGTGTGGGTCAGAAGCTGAGCGATTGTGACCCGCTGTTTGCCCTTGCTCGCAAACGCGGGAATAATCTCGGCCACGCGGGTGGTCAGGGCGAGCTGGCCCCGGTCTACGCAAGCAAGAATCGCGGTGGCCGTGATCGCCTTTGTGACGGAGAAAAGCGAGAAGACATCGGCCTTGTGCATCACACGCCGGCTCGCCCGTTCGGCAAAACCGAGCGCCCGGTGCAACACGACGCGCCCTCCACGCGCCACAATAACGACCGCTCCGTCATACTGTTCGCGTTCAATATCGCTCTGCATACACGACACCAGATGGTCGAGTCGTGTTGCGTCAAACCCGCCCGCTGAGGGCTGGACCGTTTCCATATCTGCCTCCTTGGCGTTGCTGTCGGGGGAGCATAGCGCTCCGGGAGGGAGGGAGTAAAGGGAAGACCGAGTCGGGACAGCCACCGGACAAGGGGCTAGGCCCCCCTGTCAAGGCGGGGTGGGGGGTTCCGCCGGTCCCATGTCGCCGGGACAAGGGCAGGCACAGGGGCCTGCCCGGCCCCGTAGCGGCCAGAGGGGAGGGAACGAATCTAACCCGCCGGCCCCTCTCCCCCAGTTTGTCCTGAGCGGTTCGGACTCCCCCTCACCCCAACCCTCTCCCTCCAGGGAGAGGGGGCAAGACAAGGGCAGCGGGCTCCTTTCCCCCGTTCGTCCTGAGCGTAGCGCCAGCGAAGTCGAAGGACGGCTGGGCAACCACAGGGCTGGAAATGGTCAACGAGCCAAACTGTTACCGGCCCGGCCATGTCTGAGGCCCCTTCTGGCTAAAGGTAACGGATAGTCGAGCTATGGAAGAGGAAGGCGGCTGGGCTTGCGCCCGGCCGGGTGAGTCATGGCCGGGCGCAAGGATAAGGGTAGAGTGCGTGGTTTCGCCCCCGATTCACCCCGCCTTGGGGGCAACCAGGAGTTACCGCTGCGCTCACAGGGCTACGGGCTCAGGGAGTACTCCCCGCTGGCGGTGTTGGATACCCCCCCGCTCGCGCTCGCGGTATGTCCGTTGACGGTGTTGCCATACCCCCCGCTCACGCTGGCAGCCTCTCCGCTGGCGGTGTTGGTATGCCCCCCGCTCACGCTGGCATACTTTCCGCTGGCGATGTTGGATGACCCCCCGCTCACGCTCGCATAGTCGTTCAGCAGATTATTTCCGTACCCAGCTACCAAGCCTCCCGTGCTGTCGTACATATGTTTCGGCCCCACCACCAAGTTATGCGACCCGCCTCGGTCGCCTGCCTCCAGACCAGAGGGCGACTCATTATACCCCACGATCAGATTGCCCTTGCCGGACGGCTCGGCTTCATACGTGGCCCCCGACCCACTGCGGATATGCACATTCGCCCCACTGATAATCAGGTGTGGCCCGCTCAGCCCGTTCAGTGTGTCGGTCTCGACTGATACATACGACAGCTTGGCCGTGTTAGCGGCGATGGCGGTCGTGGTCGTGTCGATATTGGCCGTGTTAGCGGCGATGGCGGTCGTGTTTCTCTCTATGTTTTGGCGCATCTGGCTTATATCTTTAGTTTCACTTTGTAAGCGGCTCACGGTCCCCGCTAACGCGGACATTTTATCCTGTAAATTTTTCACTTGCTCCTGCAATGTTTGCCCCATGCTCGGACTGGCGGTCCCCAGAACCCCCAAGACTCCGGCTAACCCGACAAGCCCTCTGAATCCATTACTCAACATAAGTTGGCTCTGGTTCTGTCAATACCCGCTACGGGCAAGGGCTGCCGGCTCCCTTCCTCCGTTCGTCCTGGGCATCCTTCGACTTCGCTGACGCTACGCTCAGGACGAACGGCCGGCGGCTGAGCAGGCCCCCCTGTGAAGGGGGGGGGTGGGGGGGTCCGCCGGTCCCCAGGTATCTCAAACAGATGTTTGCAGCGCCCTACGTGTGTATCATTTTGAAGCTGGCTGGGCCGGCTGCTCACTCTTGCCAGCGGTTTCAGCCGGTTTTGAGGGGGGTTGCTGGCTGATTCTGAGAACACGGGGAGTTGAGACTGCTCCTCTCGGTCTGGTACCCAGACAGTCAGAGTCTCAATCCGAGGAGCGGCTATGCCTGATAAAAAAACGGCTGTGTACGGTTCGTGGAAATCGCCTATCACCTCAGACCTGATTGTGGCCGGAACGGTCGGCTTGGGTCAGGTCCGGCTGGATGGGGAGGCGGTGTATTGGATAGAACAGCGCCCGGCCGAGGGCGGGCGGAATGTCATTGTGCGCCGCACGCCTGACGGAACCATCGCTGACTTGACACCAGCGCCCTTGAACGCCCGGACGCGCGTGCACGAGTATGGAGGCGGAGCATATGCCGTCCAGGACGGGACGTGCTATTTTTCAAATTTTACGGATCAGCGGCTCTATCGGCAGACCGGGGCGGCTGACCCCGAGCCGCTGACCGCAGCAGAGGGGCTGCGCTATGCCGATGCCAGCGTTGACCCTCGGCGCAGCCGTCTGGTCTGTGTACGCGAAGATCATCGCGACGCGGCGCAGGAAGCGGTCAACAGCCTGGTCAGTATTGACCTCAGCAGCGGCGCAGAGACGGTCCTCGTATCCGGGCGTGATTTTTATTCCAACCCACGGCTCAGCCCGGATGGCAGCCGGCTCGCCTGGTTGTCATGGAACCACCCGAACATGCCCTGGGACGGGACCGAGCTGTGGGTGGGGACGGTCCGCTCGGACGGTTCTCTGACAGAAGTCGGGCTGGTGGCCGGCGGCGACGCCGAGTCCATTTTTCAGCCCGAGTGGTCCCCGCTCGGTATTTTGTATTTTGTGTCGGACCGCTCTGGCTGGTGGAATCTGTACCGGGCGCGGAATGGCCGCGTCGAGGCCCTGTGGGACAAGCACGCGGACTTTGGCCGGCCGCAGTGGGTGTTTGGCATGGCGACCTATGCCTTTGCCGCGGCCGACCGGATTATCTGCACCTACGCGGAAAACGGGACTTGGCATATGGCCAGCCTCGATCCGGGTACGCGGCACCGTGACGCTATTGCGCTGCCGTATACCGAAGTGAGCGAGGTGCAGGCGTTGTCGGACCGGGCGGTGTTTCTGGCCGGCTCGCCAACCGCCCCGCCGGCGGTCGTCCAACTCGACCTGGACACCCACGCCCTGAGCGTTCTGCGTCAGTCCAGCCAACTCGACCTGGACCCGGCCTGCCTGTCAACGCCCCAGGCCCTGGCCTTTCCAACCGAGCACGACCGGACCGCGTATGGTCTGTTCTATCCACCGACAAACGCGGACTATGTTGCGCCAGAGGATGAACGTCCGCCGCTGGTCGTCAAAAGTCATGGCGGGCCGACCGCGGCCGCCCAGACGGCCCTTGATCTCCGCATTCAGTATTGGACGAGTCGCGGCTTTGCCGTGCTGGACGTGAACTACGGGGGCAGCACCGGCTACGGACGGGCCTATCGCCAACGCCTGAACGGCCAGTGGGGGATTGTCGATGTGGACGACTGCGTCAACGGCGCGCATTACCTGGTCGCCCGTGGTGAGGTCGATACCGAGCGGCTGGCGATTACCGGCGGCAGCGCCGGAGGATACACGACGCTGTGTGCCTTGACTTTTCGCAATATGTTTCGGGCCGGGGCAAGCCATTACGGCATCAGCGACCTCGAAGCGCTGGTGCGCGACACCCATAAGTTCGAGTCCCGCTACCCGGACAACTTGGTCGGTCCCTACCCGGAACAGCAGTCCGTCTATGTCGCGCGCTCGCCAGTGCATTTTACCCAGCAGCTGTCGTGTCCGCTGATTGTCTTCCAGGGCGCGGAAGATACAATCGTCCCACCCAATCAGGCCGAACTGATGGTCACGGCCCTCAGAGCAAAGGGGCTGCCGGTTGCCTACGTCCTGTTTGCGGGTGAACAGCACGGCTTTCGCCAAGCCGAGAACATCAAGCGCGCCTTGGACGGCGAGTTGTATTTTTACTCCCGAATTTTTGGCTTCCCCCTGGCGGAAGCCGTTGCGCCGCTGACCATCGAGAATCTGCCGGACTAGGCTGATTGGCACCGCCCTCTGACACGGCCCCGCTTTTGACCAATGGGGGGCTCAGCCTTATGCAAACTCCACCACCGCGCCGCCGCTGCCGTACAGCGGGCCATAGGCGTGCACCTGCGCGCCGGTGAACTTCCGACCCAGGGCACCCAAGACCCAGGCCGCGTGCTTAAAACCCATGTCGGCCTTGCCCTGGGTGGCAAACTCGGGCAGGGCGGCAGACAGCCCTTTCCGGTCGCCGGCTTGCAGCAGCGCCAGTATCTTTTTATTCCAGGCGTCGTATTGTGGGGCGGCGATTTTGTCCTTGGCAATATCGATTTCGTGCCGAAAGAACGCCCCGGACAAATTGCCCACGCCCACCACGGCCACCCGTTTTTTCTGTTTGCTCGCCACGCTCGCCGCCAGGCGGCCGAGTTTTTGGGTCAGCGCATAGTCGTGGTAGAGATTATTCGAGGTCAGCACCATTGGAATTTTGCCGCCCGGATTCAGGAAGTTCGCGGCAACAATCGTTCCCGTATCAATCGGAAACTCGTCGTAATTGACCGCCTTGGACTTGACCCCGATGGTGTGGGTGGCGGCCACGCAGGCTTTGGCCAGTCGGGTGTCAATTTTCAGGGTATAGGGCAGCGCGCCGTACTCATGCCAGTTTTCGTCAACGTGCCGGCCGCTCACCCGCGGGCGGGCCTGCCACAGTTGGTCCAGAACGGCGATCCACTGGGTTGAATATAAGAGGATCACGTCTGGTTTGGACTGCATGAGCGCGGCGCCGGCCCGTTCCAGGCCAGTGGCGATGTTGCCCCAGGGCGGATTATCGCGTTTGACATAGGGCAGAGGGGAGCCAGGGACGAGAAAGGCGGAGACCACAGCCATAGCACTTCCTCCCGTTTTACCTGCCTAGGCCACCTGTTTGAGGGTCCGGCGCGGGGCGCGGGTTTTCGGGGTCGGTTTGACCAGCCCGGCCCGTTCAAGGTTCCACTCCATCACCGCGTTCCCGGTGCCGATGACCGTGCCATAGCCGTGCAGTTCGGCTGGAATCTCAGGATAGCCCATAGCCGCAAACATCCAGGTAAAGGCCCCGGATTTGACCTCGGCAAACGCCTCGTCGATGAATTGCGGCAGCAGACGAAAGGCATCTTTGGTGTTGCCCTGACGCAGGAGGTCAATGATGCGCATATCCCACTGATAGCCGGACAGGCTTTGCGGGTGTTCTTGAGACATGTCTTCCGGCAGGGCCGGCTCTTCGTGAAAATGCCAGTGGCACAGCGTGTTGGAGGCCAGCAGCACGGCCCGCCGGCCCAGCTTTTCAATGGCCGTGCGGGTGGCCTGGCCCAGCCGGTCCATTTCTTCGAGGCCCTCTTCGGTCGAGAGATAATAGGGCGAATTATTGGCCGACAGGCCGACCACCGGAATATCCCACTGGGGACGCATCATATGCAGGGTGGTGATGGTGCCGTAGTCAACCCGGAAGTGTGGGTTGCGCATCATCTTGGTGTACAGCCCGTGCTCGGTTCCTGCCGCGCAACAGGCTTCGGCCAGGGCCACATCAACGTTCAGCCCAAAGGTGTAGCGAAAGATATTCGGAAAGATGGGATCGACCGATTTGCCGCTGAGCTTGGGGACCCCCAGAAAATGATGGCCTTGCTGGGTGATCCAGTGCGGGGAGTGCACGAGCAGCACGTCCGGCTTGAGCTCGTCAAGACTCTTGCGGGCGCGCTCATACGCCCAGCGGAGCTGTTCCCAGCCGCACTGCGAGCGGGGCTCATTCTGGGGCGGGTTTTCTCCATACACGAGATGGGGCGGGTGGGGAGCCAGAAACCCGGCGACAATGGTCCCCTTCTTGGGTGGCTTTTTCTGCGTCTTGGGCATCATGGTCCTCCTTTACCGCTTGAGGCCGACGGCTCTCAAAGGTCTGGCCCCTCGTCTGCGGACTCGTGGGCTGAGAAGAGCCGGGCGGGCGCAGCACGGTTTCGCTCCCGCCCGGCTGATGCTAAGCTGTATATCGTAATACTTCAGCTTGCAAACACTCAGGAGGACCCCATGTCTGATGTCGATCCCCATACGCTCGTTGAAACAGACTGGCTGGAAGAACATCTCAGCCAAGCGAGCCTGTGCCTGCTCGACTGCCGTGTCAATCTGATCCCCGAAGATGCGGGCGGATTCCGCCTGGAGAGCGGCCGGCCGGCCTGGGAGGAGAGTCACATCCCTGGGAGTGGTTTTGTTGATTTTGGTACGGACCTGTCCGACCAGCACAGTGCCCTGCCGTTGATGATGCCGTCCGCTGACCAGTTTGCTGCCAGCATGGCGCGCGTCGGGGTGAGTGCTGACACCCGGGTTATTCTCTATGACGATTTTTATCATATCTGGGCCGCCCGCGTGTGGTGGATGCTCCGCGCCAACGGCTTTGACAACGCGGCAATTCTCAACGGCGGCTGGCACAAGTGGACGCAGGAAGGACGGCGCGTCTCGAACCAGCCCACGGCCCCCGTACCGGGCCAGTTCGTGCCCACCCCGCGGCCCAAGCTGATGGTAGGCAAACAGGAGGTTCTGGAGGCGATACAAACCCCGTCGAGCTGCCTGCTGAACGCCCTGACCGCCGAGGATCATGCCGGTGCCGGAGGACTGGTTCAGTATCCCCGGCCGGGACGCATCGCGTCGAGTGTGAACGTCTCATTTTACGATCTGGTCGATCCAGAGACGCACGCCTATCTGCCCGTCGAGCAGCTCCGCGAAAAATTTGAGGCCGCTGGTGCCACCGACGCAAAACGGGTCATTACCTATTGTGGGGCAGGCATCGCGGCCAGCAGCGACGCCTTTGTCCTCACTCTGCTGGGGTTGGAAGACGTGGCCGTCTACGATGGTTCGCTCATGGAATGGGCCGCGGATGCGAGTCTGCCGATGGAGACGGATACCCCACCCGCCGGACCGTCGTCGTAACGCTCCGTCTGCCCCAAATCCCGCACCGGCGAGATGGGTGACATGCCCGAGAATCGGCAAGGAGATGCGGGGCGGTCGTGGACGGCTGTCCCGCTCCTGCTAGGGCCGAATCGTATAGGCGCGGGGACCGGTATGGGCTGAAAGTTGGGGCTGAATCCAGTCAACCCAGTCACACAACACCGGGCGAGTATGTCTGGGGTCAATCATATCGTGGACGGCAAAGCCTTCGGCTCGGGCATAGACGGAGCGCTTGCTGGCGAGTGCTTCTTCAATCTCGCGGCGCTTGGCCTCCGGGTCTGGGGCCGCGGCAATCTCGCGCCGGTAGGCGACGGCGACGCCCCCTTCGAGCGGCAGGGCCCCACTCTCGGCCGACGGCCAGGCAAAGACCATCCCACTCGGCCCGAAGTGGGCTATGCCGGCCACGCCGTAGACCTTGCGGACAATGACCGACACCCAGGGAATAGTGCATTGCATCAGGGCAAAGATGGTCGCCGTCCCATAGCGAATGGTGGCGCTCTGCTCGGCCTCCGGGCCAATCATGAAGCCGGGCTCGTCAACCAGGCTGACCATGGGCAGATGAAACGTGTCACACAAATCAATATGCCGCTTCACTTTTTGAGCCCCATCCGCGGTCATGGCCCCGGCATACCACTGCGGGTCGTTGGCCAGAATCCCGACCGGCTGGCCGTTCAGCCGGGCCAGGCCGGTAATTTGGGACGGACCGTACAGCGGCGCAATCTCAAAAAATGAGCCACGGTCCACAACCCCCTCAATGATCCGTCGCATCGGATACGCGCGTCTGCGGTTGCGCGGAATAATGCGGAGCAGGGCTTCTTCCTGACGGTGGCGGTCGTCCTGGCTGGGCTGGACCGGCGCGGCTTCCCAGACATTGGTCGGCAGATAGCTGAGGAATTGTCGGATTTGGGCGAAGACGGCGGACTCGTCCTCCGCAACATTGTCCACCACGCCGCTACGCAGGTGGATATGCGGGCCACCGAGTTCTTCCTTGGTAATGGGCTGACCAAAGGCCCGCTCTACCAGGGCCGGCCCGCCGATCATGACCTGTGAGGACTTCTGGGTCATGATCGAGAAATGGGAAGCCACCAGCCGGGCCGCGGGCAGGCCGGCCACGGCCCCCAAGGCGGCAGACGCCACCGGCACCAGGGACATGGCCTGCATGACCGACATAAACCGGGGCGGGGCGTTCACCGACTCGGTACTCCCGGTTGTTTCGCCGCTGTTCTTCCCACGCAGGACGCTCCCGCCCCCGCCTTCGAGAAAGCGCACCAGGGGCAGCCGGTAGCGACACGCCAACTCTTCGGCCCAGACACTCTTGCGAAAGCCGGCGGACGAGGGCGAGCCACCCTTGAGGGTAAAGTCTTCGCCCCCGACCACACACGGCCGGCCTGTAATCGTGCCCAAGCCAACCACATAATTCGCCGGGGTAAACGAGCGCAGCTGACCCTGGGCATCGGTTTCAGAGTAGCCGGCAATCGGCCCTTGCTCGCGGAAAGAGTCCGTGTCAAGCAACTGGTCGATACGTTCGCGGATGGTCAACCGCCCCCGCTTATGCTGCTTGGCGACCGCCTCCGGCCCGCCGAGCGCTCGGGCGAGCTGTCGCCGTTGCTGAATGCCCTGGACTTCTTTCTCCCAACTCATGTGGAGTGCTCTCTCAGGCGGTCTCTGGCGTCTTCTTCATCCACCGTGTCTAATTCGTCGTCACTTCACGCTTTACCGCAGCGGCGAAAACGCTGCCGGCAGGACGATTTTGCTCTGCTGGGTCAGCAGTAACTCCCGAGTGCCGGGAGGCCAGTTGGGCAGTTGGGCGGCTGCGGCCCGGATACGGCTGCGCTCGTCCAGGCTGGCGTAGGGCCAGATATGGACAAATTTATTGAGCGTCCCCAGGTCACTATACCAGCAGGCAGCCAGGGGAGAGAGCTGGGTCCGGGCGGGAAGGGCTTTGGCCCACCGCTCCAGCACGGTCGGCATGGCCCCGGGCTGATACTGGTAGGTCCGAATTTCGTAGACTGGACCAAGCTGACGTTGGCCGAGCGGTTCCATAAAAGGCGCAGGGATGAAGATCTCGGATTCCATGTGCTCGATGCACTTCCCGACCGGGGGCGGCCAGGCCCCGCTTTGCACGGCCTGCGTTCTCGCCTCCGTGCGATGCTGAAGACTCTCATACGGCCAGACATGGATGATCTCGTTGAGTGGGCCAATCTCGGTATGCCAAAACGCCCCGAGCGCAGAAAATGCCTCGCGCCGCGGCAGGGCCTCAGCAAAGATCCGTTCGCATTCGGCGAGTGTCCCTGGCTTGAGGCGATAGGTTCGGACTTCATAAATCATGCTGATCCTCCTTGTCGGCTGGCTGTCCTTCCGCGTCTGCTACCTTGAGCAGTCCGATAAAAATACCCAGGCTTGAGCAGGTGGCCATCAGCCATTCGGCGCGGCGCACGCCAAACGGCAGGAGAACAAGAGATACGAGCAGGCCGGCCAGCGCGCCGATGAGCGCTCCCCATATAATTTTATCCCAGTCTGGCGTGTCCATTATGGTGCGACTTCTGCGGTGTCCCTCTGGCACTCCCTCAGGGCCTGTTGCAGCCCGTCCCGGTCAAACCCCTTGCCAATAAAAACAACGTGCTCAGGCGGCTCGGGCAACAGGTCCAGCCACTCCATGTCGAATTCCCCGGTCACATATTGAAACATCCACTGCTCGTCCGAGTCGGTAAAGCGCACAAACCCCTTGGCCCGCCACACGGTGGCCGGCAGACTGCGCATCATCTGCTCAAACCGCTCGCGGACCAGCGGGGCTTCGCATAGACAGGTCAGCGTATGAAAATGGTCGTGAACCGGGGTCTGACGCGCAGCGGAGAGCGGTCCGGCCTTTTTCTCTGTGTGGCGGGAGACAATCTGCGCGTAATCCATGTCCCCGCGCTCTGTCCGAACAATCGCCGTGCGGGGGTTTAAGTGGCGAATCTGTTCCTCCAGTTCAGCCAGGACAGACTCGTCCGCCAGGTCCCGTTTGTTTAAGACCACCACATCCGCAAGCTCCGTCTGTTGCCGGATGCCCGAGTGCACTTCTTCGGCCAAGCGACTGAAATTCACGGGGTCCAGAACGGCAATCAGCGCCGTCAGGCGGACCAGCGGCAGGACTTCTTCTTTAGTGGCTTGGTCCATGAGTTCAATCGGGTCGGCCAGACCTGTTGCCTCAATAAAAATGACATCCGGCTTGAGGGCGGCCACATCCTGGAGGGCCAGACCCAGGGTGCCGCCAATCGTGCAGCAAATGCAGCCGTTGGTCATTTCCCGGATGGTATGGCCCTGGCCCCGCAGTAGCTCGCCGTCGATATTGACTTCCCCATACTCATTCATCATCACCGCCGGCTTGAGGCCCTGGGCCAGGCAATAGTCCAGGAGGCGGCGCAGGAGGGTCGTCTTGCCGCTGCCCAGGAAACCGGAGATCAGATGGACGGGAATACGCTTCGCCTCAGAGAAGACAATCCGCTCTTTTTGCTCAACCATAGCGTCAACAGTATTCCAGGATTTCCCGCGCGGGGAAAGGGAAGCCGGGCTTCGACAGTCTCGGTGAAACTGCGACCCGCCCCCGGCGCTGCTGGCTTGCGTCGGGGGGCGAGAGGGGCTAGGGTCCAGAGGGGGCAGTACAAGCGATGAGTCAGACCTTGATTAACACTCTGCGGTTCGCTGACCGGCTGAAAGAAGCCGGGTTTGGGGCTCCAGGCGGAGACCCTGGCCCGGACGCTGGGCGATGAGTTGACCGAACAATTACCCTCCAAGGCCGACTTTCAGGCCCTGGACGCCAAGGTCGAGGCGAAAATCGACGTCCTGGGCACCAAAGTTGACGGTCTGAGCGCCGACTTTGGGACGCTCAAAGAAACCGTCGGCACCCTCCAGGCCGATGTGGGGACAATGAAGACCGATGTCGGCACCCTGCAAGCCGATGTGGGCACCCTCAAGACCGATGTCGGCACCCTCCAGGCCGCCTTCCAGGTCCTGGACGCCAAGTTCGACAGTCTGCGGTTTACCCTGAACCTCGTGCTCGTAGGCGTGGGCGTGCTTGTGGCAACCGGGCTGATTGAGCCTCTGTCTACCCTGCTGAGCCGTTGGGGCGGAGGCGGCTAATTGCCAGGGAGGGTGGAACGTCACCCAACCGGTCCTTAATTGGCGTTGGCGTGATCCGGGCCACACGTGCAGGGTCGCATCCACAGCGCCCCGTTACGGTTCTCTGGTGATGACCAGGCCACTCCCCCGCAGCATGGGGGAACCGTCAATAGCACAGACGGCCGAAGCGTGGGGAACTTGGCGTTTTTCCGCTCGGTCGGTCACCTGCATGACGGCTTCGGCAATATGACCCATGCCGTGCAGGCGGCCTTCGCTCAGGCTCCCGCCAAACGTATTCACCGGCAGCGCGCCTTCCAGGGCAATGCGCCCGGCCTGGATGAAGCGATAGGCTTCGCCCTCTCCACAGAATCCCGCGGCTTCCAGCCAGTAAAGCGTGGAGGGGCTGAAGCCGTCGTAGAGTTCGGCGGCGCTCATATCCTGCGGCCCCAAGCCGGATGACGCCCACAGCTTGCCGGCCAGCGAAGCGCCGGACTCCATATAATTATCTAACGCATAGTGAAACAGCGCGCGCCGGCGGCCAGTGTTCTGTCCAGAGCCGGCGATATAGGCTGGTGGGTGGCGAAGGTCTGCGGCGCGCTCTGCCGTGGTCAGGATGAGCGCCACACAGCCTTCAACCGGAATATCGCAGTCAAACAAACACAGAGGCTCGGCAATCCAGCGCGCGGCCAGGTAGTCCTCACGGGTCAGCGGTGTGGTATAAAAATAGGCGTGTGGATTACGGTTGGCGTTCCGCCGGCTATTGGTCACAAAGGTCGCCAGGTGCTCACGGGTCGCCCCGTAGCGGTGCATATAACGCTGCCAAGCCATAGCGTGCCACTGGAAAATGCTCGTACACCCATAGGGAGCCATAAACTGGGCGTCGCCCGGCGCTTGGTTGCCGGACCACGCCCCATAGCGGCCGCGTGGATTGTGGAGCGCGCGCCAGACCAGCACATACGCGCACGCCTCAGCCAAAAGGGCGTTGACCCCTTCAATAACCGCGCTGGCGATGAGACCGGTTTCGATTTGCGCATACCAGCGAATATCGGGGGCGAGCGGGAGATGGTTCAACATATATTCGACGCTGACAATATGCGTGCCGTCCTGAGCACCTGCACCGTGAAAGGGTGCCTCAGGAAAGGTGGCCAGGCCGTCAACCCGCTCGGCCGGCAGCCCGGCGTCATCCAAGGCGGCCCGACAGGCATCCAGGCTCAGCGCCCCGAGGGATTGCTGCGGCCGGCGGCTCAGTTCGGAGTAGCCAATCCCAACGACGGCGGTTTTACCTTTGCCTTGCCAAGTCATAATGGGGCGTCCTGTGGTCAGGTCACGAGCCGAAACTTGGGCAGTGTCAGCTCTGTATCGACCTCCTCAAAATAGACCTCGACTTTTCCCCCGACCCGGACCCGCTCGCGGTGCGTCGCCGGCAGGTCCGAGACCAGAAAGAGTCGGGGCTGTTCTTCAAGCTCAACGAGGATATTGAGGTAAGGGAGTTCGTCTCCAAAACCGGCCACGGTGGGCTGATACATCACACTAAAACTGTAGATTGTCCCTCGGCCGCTGACCGGCTCAAAGGTGAGAACAGTCCCATGACAAGCGGCGCACACCGGGCGGGGCGGGTGATTGAACGCGCGGCACTCCTGGCAGCGCTGGATAACCAGGCGGTGTTCCCAGGCCGCTGCCCAGAACGGACGGGTGAGAGCGTCAATCAGGGGACGCGGTTTTTCTTGTGCGGGAGACATGTCGGCCCCGCATCCTGCCATAAGTCCACGTATGGTTTCAATGCGAAGCCGATAGCCAGGGATGAGGCCGGCTGTTTTCTGTCATAAGGGAGGGGCAATATCAGACAGGGCAGCTCCCCTCACTTGACAGACCGTTAGGCGTTTGTCATCGTCATGCCCATCTACTGTCAGCAGTGTATCCGTTGAGTCGGGTCGCCTGCTGAATACAAGAACCACCATAAAGTACGGGAGTCATGACCCGCACTGTGGTGAATATGCAGGGCTCACTCCATTCACTGTTGGACAGTAGATACGGCCCGGCATCCCTTTGTGTCGGGACTTTTCTCTCACAAGGAGGGTGGAGTATGCCTGACAGGAAGAAAACTGGTTGGAACACGTGGAAAGCGGCACGAGGTTGGGGGATTGGTGCTTTGATTGGATGTCTGGTCTTTGCGTCCGGGTGTATGGGAGCGGAATATATGATTGCCAACCGACTGGCGCAAGGAGTTTCCACACAAAATAAAGCGAAACAGGCGCAAGCCCAACAGTCCAAGAAACCGCAACTCACGCAACTGCAAAAGCGGGAACTGCAAACCCGCGAATATGAGGACGTGGAGCGGACCAGTATTCTTGCCGTGGCTATCCAAGTGCTGCAAGACGATGAGTTTGTCATTACCAATGCGAATGAAACCTTGGGCTTGTTATCCGCTTCCAAACAACTCCACAATCGGGAAGTAGACGACAGCAGCACGGCTTTTTGGAAAGGCGTCAGGGGAGACTCTCGCGTGATACATGATGAGGATTCATCCTTCGGCGCGAATCTTACTGTCACGCAATTCGGGGAGATGGTGCGGGTACGGATGGCGGCCACTATTCAATATCACAACACAGACGGCGCACGACGGGTCGAACAGGTGACGGAACCCCAATTCTATCAACATTTCTTTGCTCAACTGGAAAAGGGCATTTTTCTTGAACAGGAGGGCATCTAATGCAATTGCTGTACTCATTGGTACTGGCCTTTTGTCTTATGACTTTGTTTGGTGCTTCCAAAGGGTATGCCCAATTCACGCTCGGTATGGTGCAGTCCTCCATTCAGGAAGGGATGGATCAATCCGAAGTGGCGGTGGTCTTAGGCTCGCCCAATATGGTGACACAGGATGCCAAAGGCAATGAAACCTGGATTTATGACAAAATTTCCACCACGGTGACAGATTCCTCCCGGTCTCAAGGGAGAAAGGAAGGCGCGGCGGGAGGTGTTGGGGCTGGTATCAGTATAGGAGGGGCGCTACTGGGTTTTGGTAGAGGGACATCCCAGTCCAATTTTGAAAAGTCACAGTCCGGGACGACTACGCGGAGTAGTAAGACGCTGACCGTCATTATCAAATTTGATGAAAACAAGTTGGTGAGTAAAGTTCGCTTCAACCAGTCTGCGTTCTAAGAGGCGATATCTGTGGCGGATACCGTCAGAGAGCTATCCCCGTAACCCGGCCTGGCGCATCAGCGGCATAACGCGCTCGCCGAAATACTTCAACTCTTCGTTATAGTCCAGCCAGGAGACAATCAGTCCCTCGATGCCGGTGTCGGCCAGCTTGACCATCTCAGCGACGACCTGCTCTGGCGTGCCGACCAGAGGATAGCCACCCCAACCGGCAATAAAGCGTTCGGCAAACTGGGTGAGCGTGGTTTCGCTAAACGACTGACTCTCGACGCCGAGCAGGTCCAGGATATTGCGCGCCGCGGTCCAGTCGCCTTTTTCAACGACGTAATCATACGCCTGTCTGGCTTCTTTTTCCGTGTCGCGGCAGACCACAAAACCGTAGGACATCATGCCGATTTCCCGGCCATACGCCTGGGCCTGTTTTTTCACATCCACGACCACCGCTCTGCCGTGCTCCAGGGTATCGACCTGGATAAAATTAAAGTCCACTTCCCGCGCGGAGAAGTCCTGACCGGCCGGCGAGAAGCCGGCGTTAATCAAGGTCGGATAGGGCTGTTGGACCGGCTTGGGCAACAGATAGCCGTCTTTGACCTGGAAGAATTCGCCCGTGTGATCGAAATTCTGCTCGGCCCACAGGCGCTTCACCACCTTGAGCCACTCGCCGGCATACCGATAACGCTCGTCGTGTTCCATCTGCTTGGTGGCGAACATTTCCATCTCCGGTGAGAACCAGCCGCACACAATGTTCAAGCCCCAGCGTCCGTGAGAAATATGGTCAATCGTCGCGCCCTGCTTAGCGGCCATAATGGGGTGAATGGTCGGGACGTGCGAGGTGGAGAAAAGCATGATGTTTTTGGTCTGGGTGGCCATGGCCGTGGCCCAGGTATAGGTCTCCATGCAGGTCCCATTAAAATCGGTGCTGCCGCCAAAGCCCTTCCAGCGTCCGACAGGCACCAGGAGCTCGAATCCCAAGTCATCCGCCTGCTGGGCAATGAGCACGCTATGCTCATAGGTGGGCTCGAAGCTGGACTCGGCATGGGTGATGGTGCAGCCATAGCTACAGTTCTGACCAAAGATACCCAGCTTCATGGTATTGTCATTAAAGACGGGGACGTGCTGGCGGCGGTATGCTTTGAGGTCGTCGGGGTGCATGGGAGTTCCTTTTTCTTGCTACGTTTTCAAGAAGATTCATCGGGTTCCGTAGTCCAGTCTGCGGCGTCTAATTTCTCAATGATCGGAGAGAACACGTCGTAGAATCTGTGAATCATGTCACACGTCCAATTGACCTGAGCGGCCCAGTCATTTTCGTCAGTCGGGTCAACGCCCGTTTTGCTTACGGCCAGGATGCACTCTTTGCCCGATGGTCGTTCAGTCCAATCGAGGGGGCCGCCGATTGCCGATTCGAGCGTTGCGCGTTGCTCTTCTAACAATTTGAAATGGGCGTGGGAGTCTGGTCCTTTTAGGCACAGGACGACTTGCAGTTGCTTTTTCTGGTGGCTTCTGGACGCTCTCAGTGTGAAATCCGTCCGCCCGATGCTGAAATCTGTCCAGTTTCGTGGGCGTGGTGTCTGTGGCTTTGGGGGCCGGTTGCGGCTCAGCATCTGGACGCTCAACGCCTCCCAGAATCGTTCGTATTGTAATTTGACGGGGGATGAGTCCTGCCGTACAGAGCGAGACATGCGGGCAGTCCAATCGTTCGGTCTGGCTACGACGTTGAACTTGGGGGCCGGTGCAGAATTGCCGATTCTCCACAGTTCGATTTCAAGGGCAAAGAACGAGAGTTGCGCCTCGGTCTTTTCATTCAGCCAGTCGAGCATCGCGCGATGCTCGTCGCGGAACTTGGAGGCAATCCAAATAATCGTGACCGCGTCCAACCCGGCTGCGTAGGTGAGCGTCTGCCTCAAGTGGGTATGATTCGTCGGTTCGATTTGATTCTCGATAAGCACCAGGGATTCACTGGCGACATCACGGCATACGATATCCGCACTGAACGCCCCAACGCTTTGTTCGGTCTTTTCCAGTTCCAGTTCGAGTCCGAGGGTTTTTTCCAGAAGAGCCAAGTTTTCTCTCTTCGCCAACCACGGCGTGAAGTCTTGCGCCTCGTCGGGCCAGATTTTACGCAGGTCAACCCGTTCAAGCCTGTCAAGTGTATCGTTCATAGGGACGCCGCCTTTCCTCTGCGTTGGCTACAGCGCCTCTTGTATTCGCTCCGCGCCTGTGTCTTTGTAGGCAATCGGTAGGCAAAAGGCGAGGCAGACGAGTGGGAAAACTCGAAATTCATATCTGTACCAAGACCAAGTGTACGAACCGAACGGTTGCGGTCAAGGTCCGCAGCGCCGAGGCGGCACCGGGTGTCCATACCGGGCTGACGCTATTGGCCGCGGTGCGGAAACTCGTTGGGGAACCGCCGCTCGAAAGGGTCGCCAAAGTCCGCGCAGCGGCGTGTATGTCGAGCTGTCCGGTCGGCCCCCGGCTGGACCTGATGCAGGACGACACGCGGGTGCGCTATATCAAACGCCAGCGCCCGACGGGCCGGCCGGATTTTGTGACGTGGAGTTCGATAGACAGTATTGAGGCCGAGCTTCAGAATTGGCTCGGAGAGCGCCTGTAGAGCGCATGTAAAGGAAGGGCATATGCGGGTCGCCGTTGGTGGATATCTGGTCGCCGTGAATACCTTTGCCACCCAGAAGATGGGGCTGGAGTTATTTGAGCGGGCGACCCTGACTGGAGAGCGGGTGCTGCGGGTGGGCGGCCCTCAGGGCTCGATTGCCGGCTTTCTGCACGGCGCGCGGCAGTCCCACTGGGACATTGTTCCGCTGCCGTTTGTGGTGCCCGGCGTTGGGGGAAAGATAACAACGGAGGCGCACGAAGCGGCCAAAGCCGGTTTTCTCGATTGTTTGCGGAAGAATCCGCGGGTGGACAGCGTGTTTCTGCAACTGCACGGCACGGCCGTATCAGACGAATGCGATGACTGCGAAGGCGATCTACTCCAAACCCTCCGGGCGTTTCTGGGCGACAGGGTACCCATCCTGGCGACCTTGGATGGCCATTCCAATACCACCCCGCTGATGGTTGAGCAGGCCAGTCTGCTGATTGGGGTGAAAACCAATCCGCACTACGATTTTTTCCCTGGCGGCGTACAGGCGGCGCGGGTCATGGCCGGCCTGTTTGACGGGAGTGTCAGGCCGACCTCGGCCTGGGCTCAGCCAGCTATGGCCCCGGCCTTGCAAAAAATCTATATCGCCCCCGGCTGGCCCATGGAGGCGCTGATGCGGCAGGCGCATCGTCTGGGACGTGCCCCCCGCGTGCTTGATGTGTCCTTACTCGGCGGGTTCTTCTGTTCCGATATCCCCGAGACTGGCATTAACGTGACGGTGACAACCGATAGCGAGCCGGCTCTGGCCCAGGATATTGCCGAGCAAATCAAAGCAGCCTGTTGGGCCAGACGGCAGGCGTTTCATACCGATATGGTTCCGGTGGAGGAGGGCGTGCGAGCGGCCATTGAAGCGGAGGACGGCCTGGTCGTGCTCGGAGACTTGGCCGATAGTGGCGGCGCTGGGACACCCGGTGATGGGACCGTCTTGCTGGCAGAACTGCTCAAACAGAACGCCCAAGGGGCAGTGGTCGGCAATATCACCGATCCGGTGGCCGTGCAGGAAGCCGTCCGGGCCGGGATTGGCACACATATCACCCTCAGGGTTGGCGGCAAGGTAGACGCCTTCCACGGAGAGCCGGTTGAGATCAGCGGCCGGGTGCGGCTCATTCAGGACGGGGTGTATACGGCGGCGACCGCGTTTAATGCCGGCACCTACCGACGTGGGGCAACCGCGGTCGTGGAGTGTGGCGGGGTTGAGGTTATTTTGACCTCGCGTCCGACCCACGGCTTTGAAGCCAACCATTTCCGCAGCCTTGGTATTGAGCCGACCCAACGAAAAATCCTGGCGGTGAAGTCCGAACTGCAACACCGCGCCGGCTTTGCCGGTATCGCCAGAACGTTTATTGACGTGGACACGCCGGGGCTGGCGACTCAGGTCCATGCGCGCTTGCCGTATGCAAAAATCCGGCGACCGGTCTTCCCCCTCGATGATATCTAGGAGCACCGATGAATATCCGTCACATCGATCATATTGGGGTGGCCGTCAAAGACCTGGATACCTACCTCCGCGTCTTTGGGGACATCTTGGAGCTAGAAATCCACGATTTTGAAGAGGCCGACCCGTATGAGGGCTTGCGGATTGCCTTTGCCCGGATTGGCGAGGCCGACTTCGAGTTTTTGCAGGACCGTATGCCAGACCTGGGCGACAAGGTAACAGACCAACGCGACATCGCGCGCTGGATCGCAAAACGGGGCGAGGGTCTCCATCATATTGCCGTGCGGGTAGACGATATTGACGCGGCCATTCAGGAAGTCAAAGCCAAAGGCTTGCGCGTGCTTGACGAGCAGGGCCGCCCGGGCGCCCGTGGCTCCAGAGTCGCCTTTATTCATCCCAAGAGCACCGGCGGCGTGCTGATCCATTTTGTGGAACGAGCCGAGCGGTCGTGAGGACGGCCTCTGGACCGAATCCGCACCCGGACGACCGGCCGCTGGATCTGTCCGCACTCGCCCTGACGGTGCTGCTGAGCGCGATCTGGGGGGGAGCCTTCGTGGCGATCAAAGTCGGGATTTTTGATATGCCGCCCCTCGGAGCCGCGGCCCTGCGGTTCGGTGTCACGGCCGGCGTGCTCCTGGCTCTGGCCTGGTATCAGCGGGTGCAACTCCGCTTTGGCTGGCGCGAATGCAAGATATTGGGCCTGCTCGGCCTGTTGTTCTGTTACGGCAATATGGCGGTCTATCTGGGAACGGCGCTCACGACCTCTGGCCGTTCGGCCGTATTCTTTAGCGCCCAGCCTATTTTCATTGCCCTGCTGGCGCCCTTTTTCCTGCCCGGCGACCGCCTGACGGCCCGCAAGGCAGGCGGTCTGAGCATAGCCTTTGGCGGCATCGTTGTCCTTTTCTCAGCGGAACTCAGCAGCGGCCTGACCGGCGCAATTGTGGGCGACGCCATTGTGCTAAGTGCGGCCCTGACGATTGGCCTCTCCGGCATTATCACCAAGCGCGTGGCCGGACGGATTCATCCTGTGGCGCTGGTGTGTTGGCAGACCTGGATCACCTGGCCCATCCTGACCCTGTTCTCCTGGCTGTTTGAAGCCGAGCAGCCGTTTCTGCTATCGACCCGCGTGGTGGTTTCCATCGTCTATCTGAGTACGATTTCCGCGGCCTTCGGGTTTGTGGCCTACGCCTGGCTGATTCAGCGCTATTCGCCCACGCGCGTGGCCTCGCTGACGTTTCTCACCCCGGTGTTCGCGGTGCTCTTCGGCTGGCTGTTGCTGCATGAACATATGGGCGGGGTGCAGTTACTCGGCGTGGCCGGCGTGTGTGTCGGTATTTATATCGTGAACAGCAACGGGGCGTCCCCGGCCCGACTCAAGCGCCTCAACAGACCCTAAAGCGGCATTGTCCACGGCGCTCTCAGGCGACCAGGGGCCGCATGGGTCTAGGAACGCGGCACGGCCCGTAAGACCGGCAGCTTCAGAAAGGTGTAGGCCGACACGAGGAGACACAGGACGCCGGCACTGCCAACCGTCAGCGGGGCACCAATCAGGGGAGCGAGAAAACCGGCCAACAGACTGCCGATGGGGGGGGCACTCATAAACATGATGAGGAATAAGCTCATGATCCGTCCCCGCAGATGGTCCGGCGATAGGGTTTGGACCAACGTATTGGTGGCGGCCAGAGGCACCATAAAGCCAGAGCCGACCAGCGTCAGGACGAGCATGGACAGCCAGAAGTTATGGGACAGGGAGAACAGGATGAGTCCCAGCCCAAACCGAATAAAGGCAAAGGCCATGACCCGCCCGAGCGGTTCTGTCCCTTGGTGCCGGGCCATCAGCAGGGCCCCGACTACGGCCCCCACACCGGCCGCACCCATCAGTAGGCCCATGCCGTTTGGGCCGCTGTGTAAAATATCGCCGGCAAAGATGGGCATCAGCACGGTATACGGGGTGCCGAGCAGGTTGGTCATGCTGACCAGAACCAGCAACAGCCGGATCACCGGAGTGCGCCAGGCATAGCGGATCCCCTCCTCAATAAAGGTGGGGGTGGATTGGGCGGGGTGTGGTTCAGCCGCTCTGGGCGGCAGCCGCATCGCCAGAAAGCCCCCGATAATGGCCAGGAAGGTACACCCGTTCAAGGTAAAGCAGACCCCCTCGCCAAACTGAGCCACCAGGAGACCGGCCAGGGCCGGACCGAGAATCCGGGCGACGTTGACCAGGGTCGAGTTGAGGGCAATCGCGCTCGGCAGGTCGTCTTTGCCCACAATCTCCATCAGAAAACTCTGTCGGGCGGGCATCTCAAAGGCATGAATCGTCCCGGCAACCAGGGCCAGGAAAAAGACCTGCCAGGCAGTAATCCACTCACTCAACGTGAGCGCCCCTAGCACGAAGGCCTGAAACAGGGCGAGCCAAAGGGTGATCAGAACGACCCGGTAGCGGTTAAAGCGGTCGGCCACGACGCCGGCTAACAGCCCGAACAGGAGGGTCGGCACCTGACCGGCAGAGGCGACCAGCCCGAGCATCAGGGATGACTCGGTCAAACGATAGATCAGCCAGGCCTGGGCCATATTCTGCATCCAGAAGCCCGTCCGAGAGACCAGCTGACCGACAAAAAAGAGGCGAAAGTTCCGATGGCCGAGCGCCCGGAAGGCATAGGGCAGGGACCAGCCCAAAAGGGTCTGGTCGGTCTTTTCGATGGGGGCCGCCGGGGGCGGGGACGGAGAGCGACTCAACGGGGCGCGCTCCTCACGACAGAGGCAACGCTACACAAGGAAGAGCACACAAAAAGGGCGAAGGGCGCGTGGCACCACATAGCGCGCCAAGCTATCTGGCACGTGAGAACTCTGTCAAGGAAAGGCTTGTCCGGGGGTGGGGAATATGGTGTTTTGAGACACCTGTTATTGAAGGAGGGAAACATGGACGTTGGCGTACTTGTGACCGCGACAGCGGAGAGCGGAGACCTGAGCGCGGTGGCCCGCAGGGCAGAGGCATTGGGGTTTGCTTCGCTCTGGATTCCAGAACACCCGGTCATCCCGGTTGGACATACCACGCCGTTTCCTGGAGCGGCCGATGGCGTTCTGCCAGAGCATTATCATCGCTGGGCCGATCCGTTTATTGCGCTGACCGTGGCGGCTGGGGTGACCAATCGGATCAAGCTCGGCACCGGGATTTGTCTCCTGCCCGAACGCGAGCCACTCATGACGGCCAAGGTGGTTGCCAGCCTGGATTTCTATTCCAACGGCCGGGTCATCCTGGGTATTGGCGGGGGCTGGCTGCGCGAAGAGACCGAAATCATGGGAACCTCCTTTCGGCTGCGCTGGCGACGCCTGCGCGAGACCGTTGAGGCCATGCGGCGGCTGTGGACGCAGCCAGAGGCCAGCTATGACGGGGAACTGGTCCAATTCCCGGCGGTCCGCTGCGAGCCCAAGCCGGTTCAGCCCAACGGTCCACCGGTGTTCCTTGGCGCGCACGGTCCCAAAGCCCTGGAACGTGTCGCGCGTTCCTACGATGGCTGGTTTCCGCTGGCGCGGAGTCCGCAGGCATTAGGGGCGGAAATCAAAACACTCCGCACCCTCGTCACACAGGCCGGTCGTGATCCTGACCGCGTGCCGGTGACACCGATTATCGACCCCGACAACGGGCACCTGTCCGCCGATACGCTGTGGCGCTATCAGGAGGCCGGCGTGGCTGGAGTCGTGGTGTTCAACCAACAGATGGGGACCGAAATTGCAGATGGCAAAGCCCACCAATGGCTCGACCGTGTAGCGCCGATTGTGGAACGGGCGCAGGGGCTATGATTGCTGAAGCCGAGCTTTCTTCTTGCCTAACAGTCCCTCGCCCCAAATCATGACAGCCGTGCATAGCGAGCCGATGTGATGCAGGCAGATTTCGCCGAAGGTGTCGGTTCCCTGTCCGCCGCTTTTATCGAGCGGTGTTCATACGACACAAAGAAGCCGCGGTCCGTTTGGCTGGACTGTTATGAGATTGTGGCACCTGGGAGGCGGTGGAAAAACCGTTCATGGGGATTACGCCCATTATGGCGTATTGCCGTGAGCATTACGGGCGTGAATATGCCCCGAACACCCGCGAGACTTTCCGAAGACAAACCATGCACCAATTTGTTGAAGCGGGTATTGCGCTTTACAATCCCGACCAGCCAGACCGGCCCGTCAACAGCCCGAGAGCCTGCTACCAGGTCAACGCCGACGCATCTCATCCACTTCGACGGCGAACGGTTCTTAGGGCCGTATGAGGGGTGATGCTGAATGGGGCTGTGGAGTTTGCTGAATTTCGACAGGAGGAAATAATGCCTAGAAGGAATCTTTCTCCCGCTATCCCTTCGACTCCGCTCCGCTCCGCTCAGGGTGAACGGGGGGATATGGGAAGTGGGGGAGGATACCCTGATCTCCGCTCCGCTCAGGATGAACGGGCCAGCCACCGCTCGTCCTGAGCGGAGCGCCAGCGAAGTCGAAGGACGCACTGGAACACCCAGCCGATCTCTTGCCTCGCACGTTCCAGGTGAGGCCCCTTGTAGGGGCACCCCACATTTTATTCGGCATTGGCCAGCCATTTCTCAGTTGTCTCGGCGCGGGGCAGGTCGAAGGCGGTGGCCACGCCGGGGTGGACAACTTGGCCGTTCATGGTGTTCAGCCCGCGTTGCAGAGCGGGGTTCTCGCGGAGGGCGGTGGTCAGCCCTTTGTCGGCCAGTTCAAGGGCGTAGGACAGGGTGACATTGGTCAGGGCGTAGGTTGAGGTGTGGGGCACGATGGCCGGCATATTGGTGACGCAGTAATGCACGACCTCTTCCTCACGGTAAATCGGAGCGTGGTGGGTGGTCGGCCGTGAGGTTTCGGCGCTACCACCCTGGTCGATGGAGATATCGACAAACGCCGCGCCGGCGCGCATCTGCCGGAACAGGTCTCGCGTCAGCAACCGGGGCGCGCGGGCACCGGGCACCAGGACCGAACTGATAACCAAGTCGGCAGCCGTCACCTCCTCTTCGATATTGGCCCGGTTGGACATGACGGTGGTGACATGGCCGCCCAGAATATCGTGGACATAGCGCAAGCGGGCCGGATTGACATCCAGAATACTGACATACGCTCCCACGCCAACGGCCACCTGACAGGCATTGGCGCCGGCAATGCCGGCGCCGAGAATCACCACATGACCGGGCTTGACCCCGGATGCGCCGCTCAGCAATACGCCCCGCCCACCATTGTGAGCCTGGAGACTCCAGGCCCCGACTTGGAGAGCCAGCCGGCCGGCCACCTCGCTCATGGGCGCGAGCAGGGGCAGTGAGCCATCCTCCAACTGAATAGTTTCATAGCCGAGCGCCGTCACCTGCCGGTCCAGCAGCACCCGGGTGAGCGGTTCGGCCGCGGCGAGATGGAGATAGGTCAAGAGAATAAGGCCGGGCCGCAACAAAGAGTACTCGGCAGCCAGCGGCTCTTTGACTTTGAGGATCAGGTCGGCCTGCGCCCAGACCTCTTGGGCCGAAGCCTGAATCTGCGCCCCAGCCGTGGCATACTGGGAATCTGCAATACGACTCCCGGCCCCGGCCTGGGTTTCAATCACCACGCGGTGGCCGTGCGCCACCAGAGCGGCCACGCCGCTGGGCGTAATCGCCACGCGGGTCTCCTCGGCTTTGATTTCCTTGGGAATACCAATCACCATACGGGTGCTCCCTTTGACCGGGCTCAGGCCAGGCCCGTCTTGCTTTACATGAGAGAAGTGTTTCGCGTATCCTGATGACAGCCTCAACGTGTCGTGGACTCTTTGTAGCATGGGTATCGTACTTGATGGAAAGCGCTACGCGCAGACGCTCCACCAGGAGTTGAAAGAGCGCATTGCCCGGATTCGGCACCAGCTCAGACGCCCCGACTGGCAGCCGGGGCTGGCGACGATTCTGGTCGGTACGGACCCGGCCTCGCGCGCCTATGTTCGTGCCAAGGAAAGGGCCTGCCGTGAGGTCGGTATTCTTCCTTTCGGCCATCGCCTGCCAGAGACCGTATCCGCCGCCGAAGTCGGCGCGCTGCTCGGGCGGCTCAACGCGCGTTCCGATGTTCACGGGGTTCTGCTTCAACTGCCGCTCCCGGACCATTTGAAGCAGGCCGGCCTGCTTGCCGCCATCCGACCGGACAAGGACGTTGATGGACTGCACCCCGTGAATCAAGGCCGGCTGGTCTTAGGCCAGGACGGGCTCCGCCCCTGTACCCCCCTGGGGGTGATGTACCTCATTGAGCAGAGTGGTATGGCTGTCGCCGGCAAACGCGCGGTTGTCGTTGGGCGGAGCAATCTGGTTGGCAAACCGGTCGCCCTGCTGCTGTTAGCCCAGCACGCGACCGTGACCACCTGCCACTCGCAGACGGCCAATCTTGCCGACCACATACGCCAGGCCGACCTGGTCGTGGCCGCCGTAGGACAAATGCACGTCATCAAAGGGGACTGGATCAAAAAAGGAGCAGGGGTCATTGATGTTGGCCTCTCACGGGGTCCTGATGGGACGCTGAAAGGGGATGTGGAGTTCGCTCTTGCCAGGGACCGCGCCGCCTATATTTCGCCTGTCCCAGGCGGGGTCGGACCGCTGACGGTGGCGATGCTCTTAGCCAATACGGTCCAGACTGCGGAAAGGCAGGCCCTCACCCCTGCCCCTCTCCCAGAGGGGTAGACAGGGAGAGGGGTAGACAGGGAGAGGGGCGGACAGAGGCACTATGACGGCCAAGCGAACGCCGCTGTATGGAGTGCATCGGGCTTTGGGTGCACGCATGATTGCATTCGGGGGCTGGCAGATGCCGGTGCAATATACTGGGATTCTCGCCGAACACCGGGCCGTGCGAACACAGGTCGGCCTGTTCGACCTGAGCCATATGGGGGAAATCGAGATTGCCGGTCCTCGGGCGGCTGCGGTCTGTCAGGAGTTATTCGTCACCGATATTGCCCGCATACAGATCATGCAGGCCCAGTACTCGGTCATGTGTTTTGCCGATGGTGGCATTGTTGACGACGTTATTATCTATCGCCTGGCCAAGGAGCGCTATCTGGTGTGTGTGAATGCCGCGAATCGGACATACGCCTTCGCGTGGATGGGAGCCCATAATCGTGGCCGGGCCAACGTGGTTGATCGGAGTGACGAGTACGCCCTGCTCGCCCTCCAGGGTCCACACGCCCAGGCGGTTCTGGCGCGGCTGACCGCGCACGATCTTTCGGCCATTCGTCGTTACTGGGCGGTCCGCGGGCAGGTGGCCGGAGTGCCGACGCTGCTGGCGCGCACCGGCTATACCGGAGAAGCGGGGTTTGAGCTGTTTGTCCCGGCTGAGCGGGCCGAACCGCTCTGGCAGGCGTGCATTGAGGCCGGACGCGCGTCAAGCCTGGTTCCGGTTGGCCTGGGCGCGCGCGATACGCTCCGCCTGGAGGCCGGCTATCTTTTATATGGCAACGATATTGATGCCTGGACCACGCCGTTGGAGGCCGGTTTGCAGCGGCTCGTTCATTTTGAGACTGGTCCCTTTATGGGGTCTGGGGCCTTGCGCAAGCAGCGGGCTGAGGGGATTGAAAAACATCTCGTGGGGCTCAAGATGGAAGGGGCGGGCATTCCGCGTCAGGGGTATACGATCTGGAGTGGAGAGCAGGAGGTCGGCGTGGTCACGAGTGGAACCCAGTCTCCCATGCTGGGCGTTGGGATTGCGTTAGGCTACGTTTCTCCGGCCTGCGCGGCTGGTGGGACTCCGCTCACCATTGCGATACGCCGTCGTCGTATTCCAGCGACGGTTGTCAAGCCGCCATTTTATCGGAAGAGTGACTAGGGAGGAGGGTATGGAAGCCCCAAAGGAGTTGCGCTACTCACGCGAGCACGAGTGGGTCTTGGTTGAAGAGGATCATGTGGCAACCGTCGGCATTACCGATTACGCCCAAGACCAGCTTGGGGATGTCGTGTTTGTTGAGTTGCCCGAGTTGGAGGCCCAGTTGACACAGGACGAGCCTTTTGGCGTGGTTGAGTCGGTCAAGGCCGTGTCTGACATCTATGCCCCGGTCAGTGGCACGGTCAAAGAAATCAATGCTGAGTTGCTGAACACGCCGGAGACGATTAACGAAGACCCGTATGGCGACGCCTGGCTGGTCCAGGTTGAAATGAGCGATCCCGGAGAGTTGGACGCTCTCATGACCGCCGAGGAGTATGAACGCTTTCTTGAAGAACAGGAAGACGCCGATGAATAAACACCGGCGGTAAGTCTCATGCGTTATATCCCGCATACTGAGTACGATATTCAGGCCATGCTGGCCGTGCTTGGGGTGGACTCCGTTGAGGACCTGATTCGTCACCTACCCGAGGACCTGCGGCAAAACGCCGGCCTCGCTCTTGCCCCCGGCCTGGCGGAGTCTGAGATTACCGAACGCCTGACCGCGCTGGCCGAACAGCAGGTCGGCTTTCGTCCAGAACAGTCTTTTCTTGGAGCCGGAGCCTATGCCCATCTCGTGCCTGTCGTGGTTGACCAGATCGTCCAGCGGGCAGAGTTTGCCACGGCCTATACGCCCTATCAGCCTGAGGTGAGCCAGGGGACGCTCCAGGTCATTTTCGAGTTCCAGTCGCTGGTCGCTTCCCTGTTGGGCTTGGAAGTCGCCAATGCCAGTATGTACGATGGCGCGTCGGCGACCGCTGAGGCGGTCCTCATGGCCAAGCGCATTTTACCCACCCGCTCACGGGTCCTGGTCGCCCGCTCTCTCCACCCCCAATACCGCCAGGTCATCCAGACCTATGTGAACGGGTTCCCTGGTCTGTCGCTTGTTGAGCTGGGCTGGGATGAAACCGGCCGGCTTGAGCAAGCGGCCCTGGAGCGGCACCTGGACGAGCGCGTGTGTGGCGTGGTCGTCGGCTATCCAAACGTCTTTGGCGTGATTGAGGACCTGGCTGCCGTGAGCCGCAGGGCGCGGGACGCTGGCGCGCTGACCCTGTCGGTGACTCCCGAGTCCGTGGCCTTGGGCCTTCTCAAGTCCCCCGGCGAACTGGGGGCCGATATTGGGGTGGCCGAGGGGCAGAGTCTGGGTATTCCGCTCAGCTATGGTGGCCCCGGCCTGGGGCTGTTTGCCTGCCGGAGTCGTTATGTTCGGAATATGCCCGGCCGGCTGGTAGGGGAGACGGTCGATCAGGAGGGCCGGAGCGGATTTGTCCTCACCCTGGCCACCCGCGAACAACACATCCGGCGGGAACGGGCCACCTCGAATATCTGTACCAATCACGGTCTATGCGCCCTGGCCGCGACCGTCTTTCTGTGCCTGTTGGGTAAACAGGGATTCCGGGCATTGGCGCTCCGCAATGTGCACCACAGTCATTATCTGGCCGAGGTAGTCCAGCAGACGGCCGGCGTGCAGGCCCGGTTTTCCAGCCCTTTTTTTAATGAGTGCGTGCTGAGCGTGCCACAGGCGCGGACCGTCTGGGCCCGCCTCAAAGAACAGGGGACCATTGCCGGCATCGTTTTGGAAGACTGGTATCAGGAACTCAAGGATTCTCTCTTGGTGTGTGCCACCGAGCTCCACACACGGGAAGCGCTGGAACGCTTTGGACAGCAACTCCGACAGGCAATGCAGGGCGTATCATGACTGCCACGCGCCGGCTTGGGAAACGGACCCTGTTGGACGAACCCCTGATCTCAGCCCGTGGCTCGGTCGGACGGGTCGGCTACGCGCTCCCACGGGACGATATGCCCGAGCGGGCTCAGGCCCGCGACCTGCCGGCTGAGCTGTGTCGGGCGGCGCTCGATGACTTTCCTGAGGTCAGCGAGGGCGAAGTGGTCCGCCATTTCACCCGTCTGTCACAGTGGAATATGAGTGCGGCCACGACCCTCTATCCCCTGGGGTCGTGCACGATGAAGTATAACCCCGTGGTGAATGAGTATATGGCGCGCCTGCCGGGGCTGGCCCAGCTTCACCCCCTGACCCCGGACGATCAGGCCCAAGGGGCGTTGCGGTTGCTGGCCGAGCTTGAGCGCTGTCTGGCCGAGATCAGCGGGATGGATGCGATCAGCTTGCAGCCGGCCGCGGGAGCACAGGGTGAGCTGACCGGCATGAAACTCATCCGCGCCTATCATCACGACCGGGGCCGGCCGCGCACGAAAGTCTTGATTCCGGCGAGTGCGCACGGCACCAATCCGGCCTCGGCGGCCTTATGCGGCTATGATATCGTGCAGGTCGCGACCGGCTCGGACGGCCGGCTCAGCGGCGCGGCCGTGGCCGCGTGTACCGACGCCGAAGTGGCCGCCCTGATGGTGACCAACCCGAATACGCTCGGACTCTTTGAGCGCGAGATTCTTCAGATCACCGAGGTGCTGCACCAGCACGGGGCGCTGGTGTATATGGACGGGGCCAACCTCAACGCCCTGATGGGGGTCGCCAAGCCGGGGCATATGGGCGCGGATGTGATTCAGTTTAATTTGCATAAAACGTTCTCGACGCCGCACGGGGGCGGGGGTCCTGGGGCCGGACCGGTCGGCGTCAAACAGATTTTGGAGCCCTATCTGCCCATCCCGCGCCTTGTCTACACCCCTTCCCCTGAGCAGGGAGGGGCTTATTCCTGGAGTGACACTGCTCCCAAATCCATTGGGCGGGTGCGCTCGTTCTACGGCAACTTTGGGATTCTCGTGCGCGCCTACGCCTATATTCTGGCGATGGGGGGAGATGGCCTCACCCACGCCTCACGCATGGCGATTCTGAACGCCAACTATCTCCGTAAACGGCTCGAATCGGTCTACACCCTGGCCACCCCTGAGCCGTGTATGCATGAATGTGTCTTCTCGGACCGCTCGTTTCAGCGGACTGGCATCAAGACCCTGGATATTGCCAAACGTCTGCTGGATTATGGCTTTTATGCGCCAACGATTTATTTCCCCCTGGTGGTCAGCGGGGCGCTGATGATTGAGCCGACGGAAACGGAAACCAAAGAAACCCTGGACGAATTTGCCGAGGCGCTGCTCGCCATTGCCCAGGAGATGACCGACCAGCCTGACCTGCTCAAGCAGGCCCCGGTCACCACGCCGGTCAGCCGCCTGGACGAAACCCGCGCCGCCCGCCGGCCCGTCTTACGCTGGCGCCGCGCCCAAGACGCCTGACCTCCAATCCCTCACCCCACTTTCGCGTTGTGTTAGGCTGGTGGTCATGGAGACGATTCGGATTCAAGGCGCGCGCCAACATAATCTCAAAAACCTGAGCCTTGAGATTCCCCGTCAGCAGTTTGTGGTGGTGACCGGTGTCTCCGGGTCGGGAAAATCGACCCTGGCCTTCGATGTCCTCTACGCCGAGGGACGCCGCCGCTATATGGCCTCGCTATCCGCCTCGGCTCGTCAGTTTCTGACGCAACATGCCAGACCCGATGTTGAGGCCATCAGTGGCCTGTCTCCTGCGGTGGCGCTTGAGCAGCGGCGGACAACACCCTCACCCCGCTCGACCGTTGGCACGGTCAGCGAGATTGCCGACTATCTGCGCTTGCTCTACGCCCGCGTCGGGACGCCCCACTGCCTGGAGTGCGGACGAGTGATTGAACGCTCCAGCCTGCCCCAGATCGTTGACCAATTGCTGGCGGTGCCGGCCGGGAGTCGGCTCCAGCTTTTGGCACCCCTCCGCCTTTTTCATCCTGAAGATTGTGACACCGTCCTCCACGACCTGTCCAAAGCCGGCTTTGTCCGTATCCGCCTGAACGGCATCATCCATGACGTGATGGACCCGAGCTTGGCCGAAAAAATTGCAGCGCTGCGTCCCGGTGAGATTGCCGAGACGCAACTCGATATTGTTATTGACCGGCTTGTCATCAAAAGCGGCGTGGCCCAACGCCTGGCCGATTCGCTGGATACGGCGCTGCGCTATGGCAAAGATGTGGTCAAAGTGCGGATTGAGTCCTCCGACACGGCTGCGCCTCGCTCAGGCGGCGAGGAGCGGATTTTCACGCAGCGCCTCATCTGTCCGGCCTGTGACTTTGCGTACCCGGAACTCAGCCCGGCCTTTTTTTCACCCAATAGCCCCGAAGGAGCGTGTCCGGCCTGTGAGGGGCTTGGCGTGCAGCAGGCTCCCCTCTCGAGAAAGGGGCGGCGGGGGGATAAACGCGGGGCCGTCCAGACGCCGGTCTCGCCGGTCTGTTCTGCCTGTCACGGCTCCCGCCTCCGACCAGAGACCCAGGGCATACGCCTCAAGGATAGGCACCTGGGTGAGATCAACGCGCAGTCGCTTGGAGCGGCGCTCGACTTTTTTTCTCAACTCGTTTTTTGCGAACAGACAGAACCGATTGCCCGACCGCCCTGTCAGGAAATTGTCTCGCGTCTTCAGGCCCTGGTTGATCTCGGATTAGCATATGTCAGCCTGGACCGTCCGCTGGCGTCGTTGTCCGGGGGTGAAGCCCAGCGTGTCCGGCTGGCGACGCTGCTCGGTAATGGCTTAGCCGGGGTCATCTATATTCTGGACGAACCGTCGGTGGGGCTGCATCCGCGCGACACAAGCCAACTCCTGAGGATGCTCAAACGGCTGTGTCAGCAGGGGAATACGGTGGTGGTGGTTGAGCACGACCCGGAGACCATGCTGGCCGCTGACCATCTGATTGATTTAGGTCCGGGTGCCGGCGAGCGGGGTGGGCGGGTGTGTGCCGCAGGCACCCCGCAGGCCGTCAAAAATGCTCCAGACTCGCTGACCGGACAGTATCTGTCTGGGGCGTTGAAAATTGCAGTCCCGACAAAACGGCGCGTATCGAAACACCTGCTCACTCTTACCCATACCAGGGTGCATAATCTGAAAAACATCAGCGTAGACTTCCCGCTCGGGACCTTGACGTGTGTGACCGGCGTCTCGGGCTCGGGGAAGAGTTCGCTGGTCGGCGACGCCCTGGTGCCCGCTCTTACGGCTGTGCTGGCCGGGACGACCTCCCAAGTGGGGGAATGGGAGAACGGGGTCGGTCGGCTCTCGGGCTGGCAGCAGCTTCATAAAATGATCGTGGTGAACCAGGCCCCTATTGGGCGAACCCCCAATTCCACCCCAGCAACGTATATGGGGCTCCTCCGCCCGCTCCGCGCCCTGTTTGCCCAACTGCCCGAGGCGCGGGTGCGTGGTTATCACCCGGACCGCTTCTCTTTTAACGTCAAGGGAGGGCGGTGCGAGGCGTGCGAAGGCAGGGGCGTCTTCACGGTTGAGATGAGCTTTTTACCCGATGTGTATGTCCAGTGTGAGGTGTGCCGGGGCCAGCGCTATCATCGCGAGACCCTGGCGGTCCGCTTGCGGGGCCAGAGTATTGCTGACGTGCTGAATATGACGGTCGCTGAGGCGCTCGCCCTGTATGGCGACCTCCCGGAAATCCGGTCGCCTCTGGAAACCTTACGCGCGGTTGGGCTGGCCTATATACGCCTGGGCCAAGCGGCCCCCACGCTCTCCGGCGGCGAAGCGCAGCGGCTCAAACTGGCCAAAGAGTTGAGCCGGAAAAGCCGGGGCCAGACCGTATTCCTCTTTGATGAACCGACCACCGGCCTCCATCTGGCCGATATTCAGCGCTTGCTGGATATTTTCACCCTCCTCGTTGAGGCGGAGCATACGGTTATCGTGATTGAGCATAATCTGGAGGTGGTCAAGACCGCGGATTGGGTCATCGACTTGGGTCCCGGAGGGGGAGAGGCCGGCGGGCACGTCGTTGCCTGCGGGACGCCCGAGGAAATTGCGCGCGTTGAGCACTCGTATACCGGCCAGTTTTTGCAGCGCCTCTTGTGAGGTGGGGCGGCCCCCAGGCGCGGTTGCTCGCCCGCGCCTGGGGGCATAGGTTGACAGGCGCGGGGAGACATCTTAAATTGGACCCTTAGAGTCCATCTTAAAAAATTCCAATCCGTTCTGAATCAAGGAAAGGGCATTATGGAGCGCGACCCGATTTACATGGACAACCAAGCCACCACGCCAGTAGACCCGCGCGTGGTTGAGGCCATGGTCCCGTTTCTCGGTGAGATATACGGGAATGCAGCCAGCCGGAATCATGCTTTTGGGTGGGCGGCCGAAGAGGCGGTGGACCAGGGGCGCGGCCAGATCGCGGCTCTGGTCGGTGCCCGTCCCAAAGAGATCATTTTCACCAGCGGCGCGACCGAGTCGGACAATCTGGCGATTAAGGGCGTGGCAGAGTTCTACGCGGATAAAGGCAACCACATTATTACGGCGGTCACAGAGCACAAGGCCGTCCTGGATACCTGTCAGGCCCTTGAACGGGCGAATATCGCGGAAGTGACCTACTTGCCGGTGGATCAGTATGGTCGGGTGGATGTCGATGATGTGAAAAAGGCGATCCGGGAGCATACGGTCCTGATCTCTCTGATGTATGCCAACAACGAGATTGGAACGCTGCATCCCATCAGAGAGATTGGCCGGCTCGCCAAGGAGCGGGGCATCCTGTTCCACTGTGATGCGACTCAGGGCGTGGGTAAAATCCCGCTGAACGTTGACGAAGATGGTATCGATCTGATGTCGATGAGCGCCCATAAGATGTATGGACCCAAGGGCTGCGGAGCCTTATACGTCAGGTCACGGGGACCCCGCGTCCGCCTGCGGGCCCAGATGCACGGCGGTGGCCATGAGCGGGGTATGCGCTCGGGAACGCTGAATGTGGCGGGTATTGTCGGGTTCGGAAAGGCGTGCGAGCTGTGCGGGCAGGAATTGGAAGCCGAGGCCGGCCGCCTGATGAGTCTGCGGCAGAGACTCTATAACGGGCTGACCGCAAACCTGGAGGACGTGTATTTGAACGGGCATCCGACAGAGCGGATTCCCGGCAACTTGAATCTGAGTTTTTCGTATGTCGAGGGCGAGTCCTTCCTGATGGGGCTCAACCGGGAGATCGCGCTTTCGTCCGGTTCCGCCTGTACCTCGGCGACCCTTGAACCGTCATATGTGCTCAAGGCGCTGGGGGTTGGAGAAGAGTTGGCCCATACATCCATTCGATTTGGCCTGGGACGCTTTAATACCGAAGAGGACGTGGATTATGTGATCACGCGCGTCTCCGAGGTGGTCGTCCGCTTGCGGGAGATGTCCCCCCTGTACGAGATGGCCAAGGCCGGTATAGACCTCAAATCTGTCCAGTGGAAAACCTGAGGACGACAAGCATACAACACCGATAGCACCGTCTATTAAGGGAGGAGCGAGCAATGGCATACACTGATCGAGTCGTAGAGCATTACGAGCGGCCCCGGAACGTGGGGAGTTTTGGGAGCGGGGAAGCCAACGTGGGGACAGGGGTGGTGGGAGCCCCGGAGTGTGGGGACGTGATGAAATTGCAGTTAAAGATCAACCCGCAGACCGAAGTGATTGAAGATGCGAAGTTCAAGACCTTTGGGTGTGGGTCGGCAATCGCGTCGTCAAGCTATGTGACAGAGTTAGTGAAGGGGAAGACCGTAGGGGAGGCCGGGGCAATCAAGAACACGCAGATTGTGGCGGAGTTAGCGTTACCGCCGGTGAAGATTCACTGTTCGGTATTAGCAGAGGATGCAATTAAGGCGGCGGTAGCGGACTGGCGGGGGCAGGGGACGACCAAGAAAGAGGCCGCCTAGACCCGGACGCCTCGCAACCGGCAGCAGATTGGGACAACTGACATGGCAGCACGCGCGAAAGCAAAGCTCAAAATCGAAATCAGCGAAAACGCAGCCCAGAAAATTGGCGACCTGACCGGACAGGACGAGCGGCAGGATTGCGGCTTGCGGGTCAAGGTGGTGGGGGGGGGCTGTTCGGGGTTGTCCTATAAGATGGACCTCGATATTCCCCGTGACGGCGACCGCGTTTTTGAGCGGGAAAGTGCCAAAGTCATTGTTGACCGCAAAAGCTTTATCTATCTCCGGGGGACAGAGCTGGACTTTTCTGAGACCCTCATGGATTCGGGCTTTAAGCTGACGAATCCCAATGTCAAACGCTCGTGCGGCTGCGGTAGCTCATTCTCGGTCTAGCCGAACACACCATGCCAACACTGACGGTGGTGCGCTGCTGGCGCTGTCAGGCCGAGCATACACCCCAGGTGTTCTGCCCGGCCTGCCAAGCCCTCCAACCTCTCCCGCCCGATATTGACTATTTCACCGTATTCGGTCTGGCTCGCGATCCGCTGATTGATGAGCCGGCCCTTGCCAAGACCTACTACGCCCTGAGTCGCCAACTCCATCCCGACCTGCACCAGACCGGCACGCCGGAAGAACAGGGAGCCAGCCTTCAGAACACCGCGCTGCTGAACCGGGCCTACCGGACACTGCGCGACCCTGTCCAGCGCGGCCGGTACTGGCTCGAACTCAACGGCGCACCCCTCGGCAAGGAAAATAACAAAGTCCCCCCCGCCCTGGCCCTCTTCGTGTTTGAGGTGCAGGAAAAACTGGCAGACGTCCGGGAGGCCGAGAGTACCGGCACCGCTGACGCACTGGCGAGGCTGAAAGCTGAGGTGACGCAGGTCCGAGCTGAGCTGGACGACCGGATGCGAGGCTTGCAGCGCAATCTGGCGGCAAACTTCGCCAAATGGGGACAGGCAGACGGTGCGGCTGCGCTCTTGGGCGAACTAAAGCGCGTGCTGGCTGATATGGCCTATCTGCGGACCTTAACGCGCGATGTGGAACAGGCCCTCTCCACCTTGTGAAAAAAAGAGGCGAATCGTGGAACATATAGTTGGGATCGATCTGGGAACGACCAATAGTCTGATTGCGTGCGTAGACGATGCCGGCCCACATGTCATTACCGACAGTGGAACCGGGCAGAAGACGCTCCCGTCTATCGTCAGCTTTCTGCCCAACGACCGGGTGGTCGTTGGCCGGGAGGCGGGCGAACTCGCCCGAACGCACCCGCTCTCGACCATTCGGTCGGCGAAGCGTTTTATGGGCCTCGGCATGGAGCATGTCAGTCCTGATGACCGAAAGCGGTATCGCTTCGTAGACGCTCAGGCGGGCGCCGCGAGTCTGGTCCGTTTTGCCCTCCACGAAGAGCGGACACCGCCCCTGCAATCAGACCCAGAAGCCGGACCCGCTTCCTCTTTCAGGCAGGTGACACCCCCGGAGGTCTCGGCGGTGATTCTTCGTGCCTTGCGAGACCGGGCCGCGGCGGCCCTCCGAGAAGAGGTCCGTAAGGTCGTCATTACCGTCCCGGCTTACTTCAACGACTCGCAGCGTCAGGCGACCAAAGACGCCGGCAAGCTGGCCGGCCTTGAGGTCATTCGCCTGCTCAACGAACCGACCGCGGCGGCTCTCGCCTATGGCCTCAATACCAAAGAAGAGGGGCTGATTGCGGTGTATGACTTCGGGGGCGGCACGTTTGATGTGTCGATTCTGCGGCTCCACACCGGTATCTTCGAAGTGTTGTCCACTAACGGCAATACCCGCTTGGGTGGTGACGATATCGATCAGGTCATAGCCGAGCGTTTTCTCCTGGCGGAGGTGGCTGAAGAACGGCGCGATGACGTACAAGTGCTTAACGCTGCGCTCCGCGCCGCCGAAAAGGCGAAACAGGTCTTGTCCGCGCAGGATGAAACGACCCTCAGTCTGGCAGTCCCGGACAAAGGCGTGCAGGTCTCCCGCGGCCTGACCCGTCACCAGATGGAAGACGCGGTCGGCGACATTGTGGCCCGCACGCTGGAGCCGTGTCGGCAGGCGCTCAAGGATGCCGGGCTTGAGACCCATGATATTGAAGAAGTCGTTCTGGTCGGCGGCTCGACCCGTATGCCGCTGGTACGCCAGCGGGTGGGGGAGTTTTTTGGCCGGACGCCACTCACTGATATTGACCCTGATGAGGTTGTTGCCCTCGGGGCGGCAGTCCAGGCGGATACCTTGTCTGGACGGCGGCGGGATATGCTGCTGCTCGATGTGGTGCCGTTGTCTTTGGGGATTGAGACCATGGGCGGGGTCATGAGTCACCTCATTGAACGCAACACGACCATCCCGGCCAGCTTGCAGGAGATGTTTACGACCGCGGTGGATGACCAGACTGCGGTGGCGGTTCATGTCCTGCAAGGAGAACGTGAGCTGGTCCAGGATTGTCGGAGCTTGGCCCGCTTCTCCATTCCCATTGAGCCCAAGCCGGCCGGAGTTCCGCGTGTCGAAGTCACGTTTATGATTGACGCCAACGGTATTCTGAACGTGGCCGCCACCGACCTGCGGACCGGGCTCGAACGTTCGCTTGAAGTGAAACCGTCCTACGGCTTGACTGACGAAGAGGTCGAGCGGCTGCTGGAAGAATCCATAGACTTTGCGGAGGAAGACATTGAGCAGCGTTTGCTGATTGAGGCCCGGACTGAGGCTGACAGCGTGCTGCACGCCACCGACAAAGCCCTGAGCCACAATGCCCCGTTTCTACAAGCGGGGGAAGAGGAGCAGATTGCTCAGGTTGTCCAAAAGGTCCGGGAGGCCTGCGCTGGAGAAGATTACGATCTGATCCGGGACCTGACTGAGGAGTTGAGCCAAGTGACAACGCCGTTTGCCCAACGGATTATGGATTCTTCAATCCAGAAGGCGCTGGGTGAAAAACAGCTCTCCGACTTATAGCAAACGGGAGGGAGCCATGAAGCTCTACTGGGACACGCCTGAGGATATTGCCGAACAGCTCTTCGATACCCAGCCCGAGACCGACCCGTTGAGCATCCGTTTTACCGATTTGCTCCGCTGGGTCACCGAGCTGGAGGATTTCAGCGACGACCCGCAGGCTTCGAGCGAGGGCAAACTCGAAGCCATCCAAATGGCCTGGCTGGAAATCTACAAAGAGGAAAACGATTGATTTTTGGAACAGAGGGAGGACCAACATCCCTCGTTCAGCCGCCTACCAGCCGCTCGAACCAACCCCCCGACCCAAGGCCCAAACTAGCGACACCGACCAGCGAATCAAGGGAGAGCCGCAACTCCCAGGCTGTGGTGGAGCCAAAACCCACATGCCCTTGCTGAGGCCGACGGTGGGGGCATAGACTGTGCCGCAGTTGTGATACGTTTTCTGTACCGGAGCATTACACGTTGCGTTCTGTGGACCCTTGATCTTCTGGCGCACCTCACCGGACGGCGCCGGCCGTATAACACCCTGCGGATAGCGCTGACCGGCCATATTGCCGAAGCTGGTGTCCTGGGCCTTCTGCCGTTTCGCCGTTCAGCCGCTCCAGACCTGTTCGCCCTGACCACCCTCCTGCGCTGGGCGCGCGAGGATGAGCAGCTTAGCGCCGTTGTGCTCACCCTCGACAATCTGGACACCGGCTGGGCTCGGCTGCAAAATCTGCGGCGCTCCATTCAAGCCCTCCGACACGCCGGGAAATACGTCCTCGTCTATCTGGCCGAGGGAGGCACCCAGGAGTATTACCTCGCCAGTGCGGCAAACGCGGTGGCGATGGCCCCAGCCGGTCATTTGACCGTTACCGGTCTGGCGGCCGAAACCATGTTCTTTAAGGGCGCGCTCGACAAGCTGGGCATCAAGGCCCAAGTCACTCAGGCCGGACAATATAAATCAGCCGGGGAGCCGTTTACGCGGACCTCCCTGTCTGAGCCCCATCGGGAGATGATGAACGGTCTGCTAGACGACCTGTACGACCAGATTGTTGAGGGAGTCGCCACAAATCGGAATACAGACAAAGCCACCGTGCGTGACCTTATTGACCAGGGGCTGTTTCTCCCGCACGAAGCCCAGGAAGCGGGCCTGATCGATCATATTGGCTATGAGGATGATATTCCGCACTGGCTCGCCCACCGCGAGCAGGGGCCGACGGAAAAAGGAAGCCCCGCCAATTCTGCGGACGCCGTGAAGGCGGCCCAAAACGTGCAGGTCATTGAAACCGGCCCTTATCTGCGGCGGCTAGCGCTCCGGTATCCTCCGGCGCGGATTGCCTTCATGACAGTGGGAGGCACGATTACGCGCGGCGAAACCGAGACCGGGAGTGACGGGATTCAGTCTACCGGCTCCAGCAGTGTCATCCGAGACCTGAGACATATCCGCGAAAATCCAGACATTGCGGGGGTGCTGGTCCGCGTGTCAAGCCCGGGTGGGTCCGGGCTTGCCTCCGATTTGGTCTGGCACGAGATTCTTCAGACCAGAGAAGAGAAGCCCGTGATTATCTCACTCGGCGATGTGGCGGCGTCTGGAGGATATTATATCGCGCTCGCCGGAACGACGGTGTTTGCCGAAGCAGGGACGGTCACCGGCTCGATTGGCGTCATTGCCGGGAAGGCGGTTGTATGCCCAGCTTGGTCTGGATAAGGAAATCCTGACCCGGGGCAAACGCGCGGCGCTGTTCTCTGACTATCTGGCCTTTGGTCCGGCAGAACAGGAACGTATGAAGTGAGATCCAAAGTTTCTATCGGGACTTTGTGAAGAAGGTGGCCCAGTGCCGGGCGCCGAGTTATGAGGCAGTTGACACCTGCGCCCAGGGACGGGTCTGGAGCGGGCGACAGGCCAGGGCGCGTGGGCTGGTTGACCGGATAGGCGGGCTGGAAGAGGCGCTGGCCGAACTCAAATATCAAGTCGGGTTGCCTGACCACTGGCCGGTTGGGGTCGAACGTTTCCCCAAGCCGGCTTCGCTCCCGCATTTCCCTTCCCTTATACGCCTCCTGCCTTGGAGAGGGAGGGTCAAGCGAGCGGACTGGCCCTGGACGCGAGACCGCATATGGGCAATTCTCCCGTTCCCTCTGCGTTTTTTGTAACCTAGGTGACAGCCTGACTCTTGCCTTGCACTCATCACGTCGGATACTCTGCGAGTCCATAATTTCCCGTGTCGTATTCAGACTACATCTGTAACAATTCCGAGCAGACAATACTGTCACAGTAGAGGGGGGAGGGTATTCTATGGCCACCAATCCAGCGGGCGGGCCCCTGGAGAAAGCGACGCAAGAACGAGAGAGCGTTGTTATTCGTTTTGCCGGTGATTCCGGGGACGGTATGCAGCTCACCGGCACCCGGTTTACATCCGAATCCGTTCTTGCCGGGAATGATGTCGGGACCTTGCCCGACTTTCCGGCGGAAATCCGGGCCCCGACTGGAACCTTGTACGGGGTGAGCGCCTTTCAGATCAATTTCAGCAATAAAAACGTCTACACCCCTGGAGATGATCTCGACGCCCTGGTGTGTATGAATCCGGCCGCGCTCAAAACCAATATCGCCGACCTGAAGCAGAACGGGATTCTCATTGTTGACCCGGCGGAATTCAACGCGGCCAACCTGAGAAAAGCCGAATACGAAAAGAGTCCGCTTGAGGACAATTCGCTGGATAAATACCAGGTCTATCAGGTGGAAGTCACCAAAATGACGACCCTGGCCCTGAAAGACACCGGCCTGCCAAACCGGTCGGTCATGCGGAGTCGGAACTTTTTTGCCCTCGGCGTGGTCTCCTGGCTCTTTAGCCGTCCGATTGAGCCCACCCTGGAATGGATACAGCAGCGCTTCGGCAAGACGCCGGTCGTCGCCGAGGCCAACACCCTGGCCCTCAAGGGCGGCTATAATCTGGGTGAAAATACCGACATGTTTGCCTCGTCCTATGAGATCAAACCGGCCGAGATTGACCCTGGGACGTATCGCAATATCACGGGCAACTCGGCTACGGCCCTGGGTTTTGTGGTGGCCGCCCAAAAGGCCGGGCTGCCGCTCTTTTTGGGCAGCTATCCGATTACGCCGGCCAGTGACGTGCTGCACGAGTTGGCCGAATACAAAAACTACAACGTCTACACGTTCCAGGCAGAGGACGAAATTGCCGGGGTTGGGGCCGCCCTGGGTGCCGCTTTTGGGGGGGCGCTGGCCATTACGATCACCAGTGGCCCTGGGATGAACCTCAAGGGTGAGACCATGGGTCTGGCCGCCTCGGTTGAATTGCCCATGGTCATTACCAACATCCAAAGAGCCGGGCCGAGTACGGGCATGCCGACCAAGCCCGAACAAACCGACCTCCTCCAGGCGCTGTACGGACGCCACGGAGAATCGCCCCTGCCCGTGCTTGCCGCCTCAACCCCGGCGGACTGTTTTCACGCCGCCTTTGAGGCGTCCCGGATTGCGATGAAATATATGACCCCGGTCATCCTGTTGACCGACGGCTTCCTGGCCAACGCCTCGGAGCCCTGGCTCCTGCCGAGCGTCGATGAGCTACCTAATATCCCGGTCGAATTTCGGACTGACCCGCAGGGCTTCTTCCCCTATCTGCGAGATGAAGCCACCCTGGCCCGTCCTTGGGTCAAACCGGGAACGCCGGGTCTTGAGCACCGCATTGGCGGCATTGAGAAAGATTATCTGACCGGAAACATCAGCTACGCCCCCGCCAACCACGAACAGATGGTGCGCGTTCGACATAAGAAGGTGGCAAAAATTACGCAGGAGATTCCCCCGACACAAGTGCAGGGGCCCGAGCAGGGCAAGCTGTTGGTGCTGGGCTGGGGCAGTACGTATGGCGCTATTGCCGCTGCGGTCAAGGCCGCGCAGGCACAGGGCCATGCGGTCGCTCAGGCGCATCTGCGCTATCTGAATCCGCTGCCGGCTGACCTCGGCACCGTCCTGAGCCGCTATGAGAAGGTGCTGGTCCCTGAGATGAATATGGGCCAACTCCTCAAGCTGATCCGCGCCGAATATCTCGTTGACGCGGTTGGGCTGAACAAGATCCAAGGTCGCCCATTTAAGGTGTCTGAAGTGGCAACCCGCATTGCCCGTATGTTGGAGGACTAGAGACATGAGTACAGAATCTGCGGTAAAATTGACGCGGAAAGACTTTGTTTCGGACCAGGATGTCCGTTGGTGTCCGGGCTGTGGGGATTATGCCATCCTGGCTCAGGTCCAAAAAATCTTCCCTGAACTCGGGATTCCAAAAGAAAAAGCGGTGTTTATTTCTGGCATTGGCTGCTCCAGTCGTTTCCCGTACTACATGAATACGTATGGTTTTCACACCATTCATGGGCGGGCGCCGGCGATTGCAACCGGACTCAAGGTCTCCCGCCCCGACCTGCACATCTGGCTCGTCACCGGTGACGGTGATGGCTTGAGCATTGGGGGCAATCATCTCATCCATGCGTTGCGCCGGAATGTTGAGCTGAAAATCATGCTGTTCAACAACCGGATTTATGGTTTGACGAAAGGCCAATACTCACCCACTTCAGAACTCGGCAAGGTTGCCAAATCCACCCCCATGGGCTCGGCCGACCATCCGCTCAACCCCACCGCCTTGGCGATGGGCGCAGAGGCCACGTTTATTGCTCGCACTATCGACACGGAAGCCAAGCATCAACAGGCAACGCTCAAGCGCGCCGCGGCCCATAAGGGCGGCGCGTTTATCGAAATCCTCCAGAACTGTAACGTCTATAATGACGGGGTGTGGGAATATCTGAAGGATAAAGGCTCCAAGGCCGACACCCAATTGCTGCTTGAGCATGGGAAACCCATGGTTTTTGGCAAGAACAAAGAGCGGGGTATTCGCCTCAATGGATTAACCCCTGAAGTCGTTACCGTGGGGAATGGTATCAGCACCTCAGACCTCTTGGTGCACGACGAACACGATCAAACGCTGGCCTATTTGCTCGGCCGCATGACACCGCCTCACTTCCCCACACCGGTTGGAGTGCTGTTTTCAACCGAAAGGCCAACGATTGAGTCTTTAATGAACAAACAGATTCAGGACGCCAGAGAGCAGTCCGGCCCAGGGAATATTGACACCCTGTTGCGTCGTGGCGACGTCTGGTCAGTCGAATAATTTTTCAGCCGTTCAGAAGGCCCAAGTTTGTCGCTGTGTGTGATGAGCCGAAGGCAACAGCTATCACTGCCCTCATGACCGTGAAAAAAGGTCGGGCAGTGATAGCTGTGCGTGTTGCAAGCGTATGCCCCTCCATCTCCGAATCCCCTGTCCCCAGTGCGGAAAAATCCTCTATCGGAAACGACATGGGCGCTGTCCAGAGTGCGGAACGCGGGTCAGCGCGCACGTGGAAGAGGTCCGCGGGCGGGAGGAACGCATTGAAAAAATTGTAGCGGTCATTGGCACAGCGCTGGTTGTTTTCGTGCTCATGCTGGCCGGCGGAGTCGGACTGATTGAGGGAGTACTGATGTATGGGGCGGCTGGCCTAGTGATGTTTTATCTGGCAAAAAAGACGTTCAAGCCGAACCAGGATCAGGATTAGAGGATTAAGGGATTAGCAGGATAGAAGGAAGAAGCATGGCAGAAGAGGCCGACCTGAAAAAACAGATGAAAGCGCTCAAAGGGCAACGTGATACTGCCCTGGAGCAAAAAGATCACAAACAACTCAAACAGATCCGACGCAATATCCGCTCGGTCAAACGGCAATTGCGATCTCTCGCTCGGGAAGCAGCCCCGGCTGCGTAATGCTCTGTCCTGAGCCCGGACTGCTCCGAGAAAAGGAGGACGGCTATGAACGTTCGGATTCAAGCACGATCCATTACGGCTATACGCACTGACCTGCTGGTGGTCTCAGTTGTTCAAGGGAAACACAACACCGCGCACCTGAAAGCTCTTGATGATGCGGTGGACGGTGCACTGCGCGAGCAGATGAGGCGCAGCCGATTCCAAGGCAAACCGGGGGAGACCCTCCTTTTCCATACGCATAAACGCCTCCCCAGCCTGCTCGTGCTGTTGGTTGGACTCGGGAAGCCAGCGAGCATGGAGGCGTCCACTTGGCGTCAGGTCGGAGCGACCGCTCGCCGCCAGGCGCAGGAGCAACGCGCGAAGAGCATGGCCTTGTTTGTCGAACCCGACCTAGATGTCCAGGACAGCGGGGCCGCGGTCCTCGAAGGAATCTTGCTGTCCGGGTATGCCTTCCAAAAATACAAATCCGACAACGAAAAAAAGTCGGCTATTGAGACCTTCACCCTGGTTGGTCCCAGTCTCAAGAAAAACGTCCGGCTGAGCCGGGCGCTCGAAACGGTTCAGCATACGGTCCCAGGGGTCTTTCTCGCCCGCGACTTGGTCAACGAGCCGGCCTCGGTTTCCACGCCCACCTATCTAGCAAATCAAGCCAAAAAGCTCTCTGATGGCAACGGACTCAAGACCGAAGTCTGGGGCCTCAACAAGATCAAGGCCGCCAAAATGTCCGGCCTGCTCGCGGTTTCGCGTGGCGGTCCGGAGGAGCCCCGCTTCATCAAGCTGAGCTATACCCCCACAGCCAAGCCCAAAAAGAAGATCGCCCTGGTCGGGAAGGGGCTCACCTTTGACTCCGGTGGACTTTCGCTCAAACCAGCAAAGTCTATGGAGACGATGAAAATTGATATGTCGGGTGGCGCAGCCGTACTAGGGACGATGCGGGCGATTGCCGCGCTCAAACCGCGGGTACAGGTCACGGGGTATGTGCCCTCATCTGAAAATATGCCCAGCGGCACAGCTCAGAAACCCGGTGATATTATCAGCTATCGAAACGGCAAAACCGTCGAGGTCCTCAATACGGATGCAGAGGGCCGGTTAATCCTGGCCGATGCGCTCATCTGTGCCGTCGAAGACAAGCCCGACGTGATTATTGACCTGGCCACCTTAACCGGGGCCTGCATGGTCGCCCTGGGCTCCCGCGTCGCCGGGCTGTTCAGCAATAATCAGCAGCTAACGGACGCTTTATTAGCCAGCGGCAAGGAGACGGGCGAACAATTGTGGCCCATGCCCTTGGTGAAGGACTATAAGGACGACATCAAGAGTCCCATTGCCGATATTAAAAATATCGGCGGGGGGTATGGCGGAGCGATTACCGCGGCGCTGTTTCTTGAAGAGTTTGTCTCGGACGTGCCCTGGGCGCATCTGGATATTGCCGGTCCGGCCTTTTCAGAGCGGGCTCTGCCATACGCTCCGAGAGGCGGCACCGGCTTTGGCGTGCGGACCCTCGTGCAGTATATCCAGATTTTGTGAAGCACTCCGCCAGGGAGACGGCGCTTCGACTTCGCTGACGCTACGCTCAGAACGGAGAGGAGGCCGTTGGTCCTGAGCATAAGGCGTAGCGCACCTGGAGTCGAAGGATGCGGACCATCGCCCAACTCCAGCGCCAGATCGTTGCTTGCCGGCGCTGCCCCCAGCTTATTCAGCACTGCCAGCGCACCGCCCAGGAAAAAGTCAAACGCTACCGCGACTGGGATTATTGGGGCAAGCCGGTCTCGAGCCTTGGTGACCGCACCGCGCGTGTGTATATCGTCGGCCTTGCGCCGGCAGCGCACGGCGGCAACCGAACGGGGCGGATGTTTACGGGAGACCGGAGCGGGGATTGGGTGTTCGGCGCGTTATACGCCTCCGGCTTCGCCAACCAGCCAACGTCAACCCATAGCGATGATGGCCTCAGGTTGCAGGGCGTGTATATTACCGCCGCCGTCCACTGTGCCCCGCCGGACAACAAGCCGTCGCGAGAAGAATTCGACGCCTGCCAGCCCTATTTGCTGCGGGAAATCCAATTGCTGAAACAGGTCAGGGTCGTTGTTGGGCTGGGACAGCTGGCTTTTTCAGCCTATCTCAAGGCCCGGCGAGCAGTCGGCCGGCGGGTGCCGACACCCGTACCAAAATTCGGACATGGCAAGCGTTACGACCTGGACGACGTCACCCTCATTGCTTCCTACCATCCCAGCCAACAAAACACCTTTACCGGTCGGCTCACCCAGCCCATGTTCCAGGCCGTCTTCCGCACGGCCCGGGAGATCATCGAGAGCGCTGCACTTTGATAGGAGAGAAGAGTCTCTGCGTAGTGCTTCTTCGGAGAGGGTCATATATTATCCAAACTCAAGTGTTGAATCCGGGCATTATTCAAATGGCCCACGCAACACTTCGTTATGGGAGAATGGCAAGGGCGGCAGGTAGGGGGCGATAGTGACCCAGCTCAATTTCAAGGGCAAAGAATTTGTCTATAACCATCATCTAGCCGTGCCTTTCCGCCCACTGGTACCGCATGAAGAGAAGGGGATAGGTCCCGTTGCGCTTGATGGCAATCTGATCATTCACGGCGACAACCTACATGCGTTGAAGGCGCTACTGCCACTGTACGCCGGCAAGGTGGACTGCATTTTTATTGACCCGCCCTACAATACCGGCAATGAGGGTTGGTGTTACAACGACAACGTGAATGCCCCGATGATTAAGGAGTGGCTGGCCTCAAATCCGGTTGGGATAGAAGACGGCCTTCGCCACGACAAATGGTGCGCCATGATGTGGCCGAGGCTCTGCCCCTCTTATTCGAGTTATTAGCAGAGAATGGTGTCCTGTTTGTGTGTATTGATGACAATGAATTGTACCATCTTCGCCTGATGCTTGACGAACTCTCACATAACGAAGAGAACTGGGTCGGCACGATAGTCTGGAAAAATGTGACGGATAACAATCCGACCCGCATTGCTGTTGAGCATGAATACATTATGTGTTTTGCGAAGGATAAAAACAGTGTTGAGCGCGTTTGGAAATCGAGGTTTTCGGATATCAAAGATGTTCTGGTTTCGGTAGGCGAAAATTTTGTCAAAGAATTTAGTGACGATAACGAACGGCAGAAAAAGTATACGCAATGGTTTCGTGCACACAAAACCCAGTTATGGCCTCTGGATAGATACAAATTCATAGATAGTGCTGTGGCGTCTACATAGGCAGCCAGAGTGTACATAATCCAGGAAAAGAGGGCTATCGCTACGATATTGTCCATCCTAAGACTGGGCAGCCCTGTAAGCAGCCGTTAATGGGATACCGTTTTCCAGAAGAGACGATGCGTGATCTCTTAGCTCAGGGAAAAATCATCTTTGGGAAGGACCATAACAAAATTATTGAACTTAAAGTCTATGCAAAGGACTATTTGGAAAAACTCCCGAGTGTCATCGAGTTGGATGGCAGGGTCGCTACGTATGAACTCCGAGACATTTTTCCCGAGCAAAGGAAAGCGTTTGACAATCCAAAACCGACCCAACTCGTGGGAAAGGTTTTGTCGTTTGCTACGACGAAGGATTCTGTAGTCCTGGATAGCTTTGCAGGCTCGGGAACGACCGCACACGCCGTTCTCAATTTGAATAAACAAGATGAGGGAAACAGAAGGAGTATCCTGGTTGAGTGTGAAGAGTACGCCGACAACACTACCGCCGAGCGTGTCCGCCGCATCATACAGGGCGTGCCGAGTGCTCAAGAGGAATCCCTAAAAAGCGGGCTTGGTGGCACTTTCACCTACTGTACCCTTGACGCCCCGATTGAACTGGACAAGGTGCTGAGCGGTGAGACGCTCCCTTCCTATGCCGGAATCGGCGCAGTGCTGTTTAATATGGCGACCAACCGCGCCTTTGACCCTGCGACCATACGCGAGGCCGACTTTTATCTATCTCGGCGCAACTGAGGACCAGCATGTTTGGCTGATCTACCGGCCTGATTTGGAATGGCTGAAGTCGCCCGATGCCGCGTTGACACTGACACGGGCCAAGACGTTCGCTGAGGCTGCCCCAGACAAGCGGCACCTTGTCTTTGCCCCGGCTCGTTATGTCAGCCAAAAAATGTTGGCCGAGCAGAACATCCCTGTTGAATTCGTACCGCTACCCTTCGCACTCTATCGCATAGACCGGAGCTAAGCGCATGTTCCGCCAGCTTGATTATCAAGATCGCGTATTGGCCACGCTGGCGGCTTATCTCGACCTTTTGAAGGACAAGAAGGGTCGGGCGGACAGGGTTGCTGCGCTTGCCGCAGACAATCCCGATATCGACCTTCCTGTCCCCGACTTTACCAAGGAGACATGGAGTGCTCTCAAGAACGACAGCCAGCTTCCAATGTCACGGGCCGCTATTCCGTTCTCTCCGCGTGTGGACGGCTGTGGCCGGCTCGTACCGAATATCGTGCTGAAAGTGCCGACAGGCGGCGGCAAGACTTGGCTGGCCGTTTCTACTGTCTCCCGGATAATGGGCCGCTATCTTGACCGCAACACCGGCTTCATTCTCTGGATTGTGCCGAACGAGGCGATCTACACGCAAACCTTGAAGCACCTGAAGGACCGTCAACACCCCTACCGACAGGCGCTTGACCGCACCGCTGCTGGCCGGGTGCGTGTCATGGAGAAGACCGACCGGCTCGATACCCGCGATGTAGAAACACACCTTTGCGTCATGATTCTGATGCTCCAAGCGGCGAATCGGGAAACCAAAGACGTGCTGAAGATGTTTCAGGACCGGGGCGATGTCCATGGTTTCTTTCCGCCCGAGGGTGAGCAGCAAGCGCATAAGGCCCTACTTGACCTCACGCCCAATCTTGACGCCTATGACGGTATGTTCTTGATGGTCAAAGATTCCCTGGGCAATGCCTTGCGAATCATCCGTCCTGTTGTCGTTTTGGACGAAGGCCACCGGGCGATTTCCGACCTCGCTTTTCATACCCTCTACGGGTTCAATCCTAGTTTTGTACTGGAACTCACCGCGACCCCGCAGGACGTGCAACCACGAGGAGGAAAAAATCCGCGTGCGGGGCGCTATGCTAACGTACTGGTCGAAGTCACCGGGCAGGAACTGGACCGAGAGGGCATGATCAAGATGCCTCTGAATCTCGATCCTCGGCAGGGGAACGATTGGAGGGCGACACTGAGCACGGCTGTGACCAAGCTCCGCGCCTTGGACCAAGATGCTCAAAATCTTCGGGCCAACACGGGCCGGTATATCCGGCCCATCATACTCATTCAGGTGGAGCGCACCGGGGCCGACCAGCGCGAGAGCGGTCATATCCATGCTGACGATGTGCGGGAATGGCTCCTGACGGCAGGCTTCGACGAAGCGGAAATCGCCATTAAAACGGCAGAACAGAACGACCTGCGCCAGCCGGAGAACCAAGACCTTTTGTCCCCGACAAACCGCGTTCGCGCCATCATTACGAAACAGGCGCTCCAGGAGGGTTGGGACTGCCCTTTCGCCTAGGTGCTTTGTGCGCTGGCAGCCAACTCGAATCTCAAGGCCATGACCCAGCTTGTCGGGCGTATCCTGCGTCAGCCAGAGGCGACCAAGACTCACCTTCCAGCGCTTGACGAATGCCATGTCATTACCCACCACGCCGATACCGCCAAGGTGGTGGAGGCCGTCAAGGACGGTCTTGAAAAAGACGGCCTCGGCGATCTTGTTTTACAGGTCTCCCAGGACGCCACGGCCAGCAATGGCGCAGTGGCACGAAAGGTTCAGCGACGGCCGGTATTTGAATCGACCGAGATTTATCTCCCGAAGGTCGTCATCGTGGACAGTGACGAGGCGCGCGACCTGGACTACGAGACCGACATACTTTCCAGTATCGACTGGCGCGGCTTCGACCCAAGAGACATCGCGGCGCGCATTCCTGCAAATGCTCAGGCAGCAGAAAGCCAGTTACAGCGGATCACGCTTGTGGATAATGGCGATGAACTGTTCGTCGGCGAGATCGTTGCCGAAAGTCCTGAAATACTGAGCTTCGACCCCTCCTATGCCGTTCGGATGATATCCGACATTGTGTCCAATCCGTTTGTCGGACGCGAGGTCGTCGGCAATCTCCTAGACGCTCTTCGTGTACGAGGCTTTGATGCTGTTAAAATTGGGCAACTCGCCAGCCTGATCGTCGAAGAACTACGGAAGGGGCTCGACAGTGAACGCACAGCGCGGGCCGAAACGTTATTCAAGGCCGCAGTGGCGACGGGCCGTATCCAGTTCCGTTTGCGCCTCGATAGTCGCAACTGGCGAATGCCTTTCAGCGTGGCAACCCTGGAGCCTGAAAACGCCCGGCAGCTTCTCAGTAAGACGGGCGGACCGTTAGAAAAGAGTCTATTTGCGCCAGTTTACGAGAACGACCTCAATAGCGAAGAACGGGAAGTTGCGGTCTATCTGGATGGAGAACAGGCACTTTCCTGGTGGCATCGAAACGTTGCGCGAACGCAATATGGAATCCAGGGTTGGAAGAGAGCAAAAATCTACCCGGACTTTATCTTCGCGGTTCAGGGAGAGGGCAAAGCCGAACGAATAACAATACTGGAAACAAAGGGCGATCAACTCGATAACCTTGACACTGTCTATAAACGCGACGTGCTCGCCTTCCTATCAGATCATTTTGCATGGGATGACTACATCTCAGCCGGGGAGTTGGAGCTTGTCCATAAGAATGGCGAGACCGTGCAATGTGCCTTGGTTCTCATGAATGAATGGCAGGTAAGATTACCGGGTTACTTATGACTCATCAGCATGTTGCATGAGTCATGAAGTCTTCGGGTGAAATCGTCTCTCCTTCCCTCTTTGGACGAGGGCTCTCTATTCAGGAAAAATCGCGTGAATGACCTCATCAATCGCGCGCTGGGAGTCGTTGTCGTCCGTCAGTGAGCGGGAGACGGCAACAGTGCAGGCACGACGAGGGGTCACACCCTGACGAATGAGCTGGCCGGAATAAATAAGCAGCCGGGTGCTGACACCCTCTTCAAGGCCGCTGGCTTTCAGGTGGCGGACCTTTTCGCCCAGCTTGGCGAGGTCGAGCGCGTTTTCCAGTGGTAAATCACTCTCGTGGGCAATGATCTCAGCTTCCTTATCACGGGGCGGGTAGGTAAACTCGACCGTGACAAAGCGCTGCCGTGTCGAGTGTTTGAGGTCTTTGAGGATGCTCTGGTAGCCGGGATTATACGAGATAACCAGCAGAAAATTCTCATGCGCCTCAAGGATTTCGGCCCGTTTATCAACCGGCAGAATCCGCCGATGGTCGGTCAGCGGATGGATCAGCACGATGGTGTCCTTGCGCGCCTCCACGATCTCGTCCAGATAACAAATAGCCCCGGTACGGACTGCCTGGGTCAGCGGCCCGTCCACCCAGACGGTATCATCGCCCTTAATCAGATAGCGTCCGACCAAGTCGCTCCCGGTCAGGTCTTCATGGCAGGCGACCGTGACGATATTTTCCGGGGCTTCTGGAGCGCGGTTCGGCATGAGCACATGGGCCATATGCTCGACAAAGCGGGTCTTGCCGCAGCCGGTCGGGCCTTTGAGCAGTACGGGCAGACGACACTCATAGGCGGCCCGGAAAATCTCGACCTCATCGCCGATGGGTAAATAAAACGGAACTGTACCATTCTGCGGAGTGTCTTCGCTCATAATCGTGTTCGTTTCCTATGACAGGGTGGTGATCGTCTCCATGACGCGCTGGGTATCAATATCGATAAGCTCAACCGTCGCCACGCCGCTGACGCCAGTCTTTTGCCGGGCGTCAACGAGCTGGTCTCGGAGTTTTTGTCTAAAACTTTCTCGAACCGTCTGAGGCATACCAGCCATAGGAAAATTACGAAAGAAGACCCTGGCCTGGGTTGGCGACGGCCACTCGATGCGAACGATTTTGGTCGACATCATTTCATGGGAACGAAAGAGCGCTTCCACGGTCCGCTGAAACGGTGACGCTGCGGCATTTGGTGGCGAGGTGGGTGGGGCTGGAGCCGTCCCGTTCGAGAATTGGGTCAGGAGTTGGTCAATGCGGGCCTGGACATCCGTGTTATCCGTCAGGCTCTTGGCCTGCTGTAATGAGGCCGTGGCTTGTTCGGGCAGGCCCTTCTCCTGGTAGGCAATCCCCAGGTTAAAATGGGCCTGAAAAAAGCCGGGCTGCTTGGCCAGGACGGCTTGATATAAAGCGATGGCTCGGTCAACTTGGCCGGTATAGAGGTACATGGTCCCAAGGTCGGTCGTCACACTGGCATTCTCCGGGTCCAGCGCCACGTAGCGCTGATAATACTCAATCGACTGATGATGTTCCTCAAGGTCGTAGTACACATTGCCCAAGCCGCGCAGCGCATCCAGATCATTCGGGGCCAGCTCCAACAGCTTGCGATAGGAGGCCAGGGCCGCGCTGCGGTAGCTGGCATCCAGTTGCGACGCCCGAAACTGGACTTCGGCCAGGATGCGCCACGCATTGGAGTCTTGTGGGGCGGCATTGGCCTGGGCCACCAGTTCCGCAATGCGGCTCTTCGCTTCCTCGGGCAAGGACACCTGGGGGTGATTCTGGGGCAAGGCTGACCCGCCCGTGCTGGCCGGCGTGGAACGGGGAGGGGTCGGGGCGAAAGGTTCTGTCCGCAGGACAAATATCCAGAGCCCGATACCAACGACGAGATAGCCTGATAAAACAATAAGGCCGGGGAGGGGCGGCCGCTGGGTGCCGGCCGCTGCTGGGGCGGCGGACTTCTTCGCCGGCGGGCCGCCGGCCTTGCCGCCGAGCGGTTCTCCGCAATGCGTACAAAAATTTGCTTTGGGTATAGTCTTTGTCCCACACTGGGGACAAAAACGCGCGGTCGCCATCGTGTCTCACCCTCCGTGTAGCCTACCTAACAACAATACCCCATGCAGGCTAGACCGGGCGGAGAGTGAATCCAGTTGACAGTCAAGGAGCTGGCTGGATAAGCTGCGGACACCCCTGGGGAGGAAGACATGGCGAAAAAAAGCGCGAAGCACGACCCGCGCCTGACACGAGGGCAGAACGCGCTGGAAGCATGGGGCATTCAGCTCTCTGCCGGACAAGCCCTGGATGTGACCCGTCTGGACGAGTGCCTCGGACAGAATGCCGACGCCGACCTGGCTTTGGCCGCCTTACTCGGCACGGTCCAGACGGCACAGGCGGCCCAGTTCCTGGCGCACTGGGAAGAAAAAGCGACCGAGAAGCGTTTACGCAAGGAGATTAGCCGCGCCCTCTATCGCCTGTCGCAAAAGGGGATACAAACCGACCGCCCACAAAAAGGAGCCGGCAAGTCCATTCTCACCCCGATTGAACCAGCCGGCTATCTGTCCGCAATGGATGGGCGCGGCGACCGTCTGGTGTGGATCGTGAAAGCGCGCGTGGGTGGCGGGCTCCATTTCTTGTCTGCGCTCATCAACGAGCCCGAGGGAATGCGCGATATTGAGGGCACGGAAATATCGAGGAAAACGCTGCGTCAAGCCCTTCAGGACTTGCTCACCCAGCGCGGCGTTACCCTGGCTCAGGTATCGTGGCAGTATTGTGATTTTCTGATGCAGGAAGGCTATGAACGGGCCAAGGCACAGGACAAAAAAGAAGTCGAATCCTACCCGGCGCTGCGCTCTTTTGTGTCCGACACTCCTGTAGCGCCCCAGGCCGTTCCACTGCCGGACAGTTTGGACCGCGAGGCCGTCGCTGCCGATGCTACCTTCTTGGCCACCTCCATCCAACTCGGTGAAGAACCGGAAATGCAGCGGTGGATGTTTGATGCCGCACAGGCCAAGCCCTATGTGGAAAAGATAGCCACGGCGCAGGGGAGCCCCTTAGTGCTGAATCAGCACCAGCAGCAAGACCGGGTGAACGATGTCATCAAACAAGCGATAGCCGAAGTATTCTCGGGGGAGAGCGGCCAGGTTTACGCGCGGCGCTTAGAAGAAACGGCGCTGTATTTCGCGGCCACCGGACGGATAGCGCCAGCCCAACGCGCCCTCGCCGTATCGCTGGCCCTCCAACAAGAGGGGGCGAGTGGCAGTGGCATTCCCTTTTGTGAAGGACTGGTCCAGCAGAGCATCGGCCTGCACTACACGGAAGAAAAGCAACACCAACAGGAAGAAGCCAAAGGCTCGCTCATTATGAAGCCGGCTGAGTTTACGGCGCAGATGCAGCAGGCCCAGCGTGGGCGGCGGGTCTGAGTCGTTGGCAGGGACCATGCCGCAGCCCTTCCCGGATCAGATTACTGATCTCCCGTTTTTGAATGCCGGCACGATTCTGTCGTGTCCAGATTGCGGCATGGGACTCTACCTGCTGACCAAGAAGGTCACCCGGGATGGGACTTTTGAAGGCGCGGTGCAAGCCATGGCGGGTGTCCCGGAATATCAACGAGGCTCCACGCCAAAAACCTGCCCCTTATGTCAGACCGGCCAGTGGTGGTATCCGCCTGGCACGATACATACCTTTCAGTACGGCTGGGTGGCCTAGGGCTTCCCCGCCGGTTTGAGTTGACAATACCCAGCCGGGGTTATACCGGTGATACGTCTCTATAATTGATCTGCAAATTCATCCGTAAAAGGGAGGTTTCGTATGGCAAGTCCACAACTGCAACAGACCCTCGCGCTGTTCAAAGAGATGGGAGCGAAGATGGCTGAGGCAAAAGACCTCAACGATATGCGCGCGATCATGATAGAAGCCCAAGCCCCGGCTGGCGTAACGTCTACCCCGGTTGAAGCGGGTGGGGTGTCTGCCGAATGGAGTGTGGCCGATGGCGCAGACCAGGATAAGGTCATCCTGTACGTTCATGGTGGCGGCTATGTGATGGGCTCCGCCGGTTCCCACCGGGATATGACCGGCCGTCTCTCGCAGGCCGCAGGTGCCCGGGTGCTCTCCCTCAACTATCGTCTGGCTCCCGAACACCCCTTCCCCGCTCCCGTCGATGATACGCTGGCGGCCTACCGGTGGTTGCTTGCCCAAGGGATTCAGGCCGACCATATTGCGATTGCCGGCGACTCGGCCGGCGGTGGCCTGGCCCTGGCCGCCCTCATCGCTATTCGTGACGCAGGAGAGCCGTTGCCGGCCGCGGGTATTGGTATTTCGCCCTGGGTCGATATGGAAGGCACGGGAGCGTCAATGACCACCCGGGCGGCGGTCGATCCGGTTGTTCAGAAAGAGGGCCTGCTCGGTATGGCCAAGCTGTATTTGGGCGGTGCTGACCCGAAAAACCCGCTGGCCGCTCCGTTACACGCCAATCTTGCCGGCCTGCCGCCCCTGCTGATCCAGGTCGGGGATGCAGAGACCCTGTTGGACGATGCCACAAGAATCACCGAACGCGCCCGGAAAGCCGCGGTCGATGTGACCTTGAAAGTCTGGGGCGAAATGCCGCATGTGTGGCATTTGTTTGCCCCGATTCTTCCCGAAGGCCAGCAGGCTATCGAAGAAATCGGCGTGTTCTTTCAGGCACAGACGGCCTAAAACCAGGAACGCAGACCAGACAGGACGGGGCAGTTCTACGGGGCTGCCCTTTTTTTCAGCGATGGCGCACCAACTGCATTTGAGTGTGGCGGACCAGTCGCCTGTCCGGCAAGGCGGAACAGCCGCCCAGGCCCTGCGGGAGACGGTCGCGCTGGCTGAAGCCGTAGAAAAATTCGGCTATGAACGCTTCTGGGTTGCCGAGCATCACAATCTGCCCGGCTTTGCCGGGACCAGCCCGGAAATCGTGATTGGCCAAATTGCCGCCCAGACGCGGCATATCCGCGTGGGGAGCGGGGGGGTGATGCTGCCCCACTATAGCGCCCTCAAAGTTGCCGAACTCTTCCGCGTCCTTGAATCTTTTTATCCCGGTCGCATCGACCTTGGGCTTGGCCGCGCGCCTGGGAGCGACCAGCGGACCGCGGTGGCGCTCTCCTACCCTGGTCAACCCCGCGATATTCGCTATTACCCGGAACAGGTTGATGACCTGCTCGGCTACCTCGCGGATAATCTCCCGCCGGAGCATCGTTTTGCCGATGTCCATGCCGGACCCACAGCCGGCACCAGGCCGGAAGTGTGGTTGCTCGGCTCGGGTATTGACTCGGCCCTCATTGCGGCTGAGCGGGGGCTGCCGTTTAGCTATGCCTATTTCTTCGGGATAGGCGTCCAGCATGGCCCAGCGATTGTTGACAGCTACCGCCGCCACTTTCGTCCAACCGAGTTGCTGGCCGAGCCCAAAGTCAACGTGACTGTGCAGGCTCTGTGTGCGGAAACCGAAGAAGAGGCGCATGATCTGGCGGCCAGCAGAAATCTGGCGCGGCTGAATATCATCCGGGGGCGCCGGCGTGGGGTCCCCACGCCTGAAGAAGCCCGGGCCTACCCGTATAGCGCTGACGAGCTGGCCTATCTGGAACAATACCGCCGCGCCAATGTTGACGGCGACCCCCAGCAAGTGCAAGCGCAACTCGAACACTTGGCCGAGGTCTTTCAGACCCCGGACCTCGGGGTTGTGACGATCTGTTATGATTTTTCCAAGCGGGTGCGTTCCTATGCACTCATCGCCGAGGCGTGCGGTCTGTCGGCTCCGGGCTCCTAACGAGTGGAGACTGCTGCTGAGCCGCCCTTTCGGTCCACCCTCCGGTAAGCCCCCTCCGGTAAACCGTGTCGTCCCTCACTCGCGTCCCTGCGTCTCGGCAAAGACGTAGCTGCCGTCCCGTTTTTCGATCCACTGCCCGCGGCCCGTTGTTTGCCCATCCGGGTCAAGCTGGGTGCGGATGATCGCCAACTCTTCTTCCATAGGCGGATCGAGCGTTTCAATGGCCAGGGCGAGTTTCGGCCTAAAGGACATCTCGGCCAGCACCATATCGACCGTGACAAACGGAGCAATGGCCAGCAGCATCAGCTCACACGACTGTTCTTCATAGCCGAACATCGCCCACGGGGTGAACACCCGCCACGGACCGGTGCCCGGAGGCAGGCCGTTCGCCTCGCGTGCTCCTGGTCCGTCGAGAAAACCTGGTGATGAAATAAAATCGACCTGTTCGGGGAACTTCCGCTTTTGTTGGTCGGTCATCAGAATCGTGCGCCAGCACTGAGCGGCAATCGTATCCGCCCCACCCGGTCCGCCAAAGCGGCGTCCCTGGCCGCCTTCGTAGGCTCCGAGCACCGTCGAATTGATATTGCCGTAGCGGTCAACCTGGAGGGTGTTGAGAATGCCGACATCGACATAGCCGAGTTGGGCAAAATTGCCGGCGGTATTCATGCTGCCCCACTGAAGGGCGCGATAGCCGGCCCGCGACGCGACCATCGTCATCAGGGGGTCCCAGGGCAGCATGGATTGGGGGGCAATCACGCCATCCTCGGTCAGGTATTGGACGCCGGCGGTGTATAGCCGCTGGGCCAGTAAAATGCTGTATAAAGGCTCTCCACCGCCCCCGACCCAATAGCTTTTTTCTTCTTCAATGATCCGCGAGACGGTACAGATCAGATATTCTCGTTCCGCAAAATGCGTCGCTGGTGTCATATCGAGTATCCCTCCCGGATAGTTTCGCGTCGTTGTAACTCCTGGAGTTTTTCCCAGCCTACGCGCTTGTCCAGCATGTCGGTATGCGAATCGACACTATACACCCATTTTTCAAGATAGGGCTGCAAGTCGCCGCGCATGGTCCCGCCGAAACACTCGACGACGTGCTGGACATCCGAGGCATAGCGGCCCTGGACTGTCCCTGGATAGGCCCCAAAAGGCGCGTGTACCACCGCATCGACCGTAAAATGGGGAATAGAGGTCCGGGCCGGGTCGCGTCGAAATTCATCCGTTTCGATGATTTCTTCGGCAGACACAATGACCCTTTTGGACGCCAGGGCACAATCAACATGGGAGATGCCGGTGCCAAAAACACGGGCATTGCCGTACACATCAGCCTGGTGCACATGGATGATTGAAACATCTGGGTTCAGCGCGGGGAGCAGGACAACCGGCTTGCCCGAAAACGGGTCTTTGACCAGCTTGGCCCCAGATTGAGCAAAGCCGGCGGTCCCACCAAACGACCGCACGCCAATAAACGGCAACCCCTGCGCGCCGGCCTGCAAACGATAGGTCAGCACCACATTCGAGTACTCATAGGTTTGGAGACGCCCCGCGGCGACCACCTTGGACAACCACGGGCCAAAACCAACAAACCCGATATCCGCCCTGGTGGCGCAGCCGCCTTCGACAAGCAGCGCAAGCGCAACATAGGTGAATTTCCCACACACCCACAGGTCTTTTTTCTTTTGGCGGATAATCTCGCGCAGCAGCGAACTCGGACCCCGCTGAAAGTAGTTGCAGTCATACGCCACATAGTCCCCATCAGAGACAAACCGCTCAATGGCGTCGTGCTCGTTCATCACTTTATGGACGAGCGTCCGCGGTTTGTTGTCTCTCACCCAGACGCGGAATCCATCCGGGTCAGGCGGAAGGTATGCGCCCTGCCCCTCTGCAAGAATTTCCATATGCGGCAGTCTCCTCACCCAGACCAAACGGGTCTGGGCCCATGCTTGATAACGTGTCGCCTAGATACCACAGTCCCCAGAGGCGTGCCAATGTCACGATCAGCCGCCGGCCGTTCGTTTGAGCGTCCTTCGACTTCGCTGGCGCTATGCCTGTCCTGAGCTTGTCGAAGGATGCCCAGGACGAACGGAGGAAGGGAGCCGGCAGCCCTTGCCCGTAGCGGGTATTGACAGAACCAGAGCCAACTTATGTTGAGTAATGGATTCAGAGGGCTTGTCGGGTTAGCCGGAGTCTTGGGGGTTCTGGGGACCGCCAGTCCGAGCATGGGGCAAACATTGCAGGAGCAAGTGAAAAATTTACAGGATAAAATGTCCGCGTTAGCGGGGACCGTGAGCCGCTTACAAAGTGAAACTAAAGATATAAGCCAGATGCGCCAAAACATAGAGAGAAACACGACCGCCATCGCCGCTAACACGGCCAATATCGACACGACCACGACCGCCATCGCCGCTAACACGGCCAAGCTGTCGTATGTATCAGTCGAGACCGACACACTGAACGGGCTGAGCGGGCCACACCTGATTATCAGTGGGGCGAATGTGCATATCCGCAGTGGGTCGGGGGCCACGTATGAAGCCGAGCCGTCCGGCAAGGGCAATCTGATCGTGGGGTATAATGAGTCGCCCTCTGGTCTGGAGGCAGGCGACCGAGGCGGGTCGCATAACTTGGTGGTGGGGCCGAAACATATGTACGACAGCACGGGAGGCTTGGTAGCTGGGTACGGAAATAATCTGCTGAACGACTATGCGAGCGTGAGCGGGGGGTCATCCAACATCGCCAGCGGAAAGTATGCCAGCGTGAGCGGGGGGCATACCAACACCGCCAGCGGAGAGGCTGCCAGCGTGAGCGGGGGGTATGGCAACACCGTCAACGGACATACCGCGAGCGCGAGCGGGGGGGTATCCAACACCGCCAGCGGGGAGTACTCCCTGAGCCCGTAGCCCTGTGAGCGCAGCGGTAACTCCTGGTTGCCCCCAAGGCGGGGTGAATCGGGGGCGAAACCACGCATTCTACCCTTATCCTTGCGCCCAGCTGTGGTTCCACGGCCGGGCGCAAGTTCATCCGCCTTTTCCTTCCAGAGATTGACTATCCGTTACCTTATAGTGCCAGAAGGGGGCCTAGATTGGGCCGGGCCGCATAGTTTGGCCCGTTGACCATTTTCAGCCCTAGGGTCGGGCCGGCACGGGGGGTGGCCCGACAGTTCATGTTGTTGCCTGTGGCCCGGTGGGTGGCCCGGCTGTCCTTCGACTTCGCTGGCGCTACGCCTGTCCTGAGCTTGTCGAAGGGCTCAGGACGAACGGAGGGGAGCCCGAAACGCTCAGGACGAACGCAGGAAGGGGGCCGGCCGCCCTAGATTCGTTCCCTCGCCCCCGGCCCCGTCACGGTGTTTTAGGGGCAATCTCTTGTGGTTGCCCGCGTCCAACGGGACTAAAACTTGAGCGTTGTCTCGATATAGCCGAAATTGGCGCTGTCGTCGGGATATATCTGATCCACGATGCTGTCGCCAAAGACGTGGGCAAAAAAGACGTTGATGTTGAGGTGTTTGTTCAGATTATAGCTGAGACTCGTCTCGATAATCTGAAACAGGTCGCGCTTGCCAAAGGTCGGGCGGCCGCCAAAGCCGAAGCCGGTCTGACGACTGCCATGCGTCGCTCCCGCGCCCTGATACCAGAGGTCGTTCTTCTCGCTGACGCGGATATAGTGAAAGTCGGTGCGCCAGACCAGCCCTTCGAGCGGACGCAGGACGAGTTGGAAGAAAATGTCCTCGTTATTCATAAAATTGTAGAAGGTGGAAAACGAATACACCCGAGCGGTCGGCAGCATCTGGAAAAAGGTGTCGTGGTCGTTGTCATTGGGGTCGTCGTCGCCCGAGCTGCGGTTATAGCCAAGGCGGAACCAGGGTTGCCACGGCAGTCCGCTGGGTTGCCAGCCGGCCTCGGTGGCAAACGCCCAGCCGTGATGATCCTGCCGGCCCCAGTCGCCGCCTTGCACGACGCCCCAGCCCATCAGGTCAATCGGGCCAGCCCCGGTCGGGACGACCTGAATCAGGTTGCCGCCCCCCATGTTGATAGCGATGTGGCGGCGGTCGGCGTTGCGGATGGCGGATGGGCGGTTATCCGCCGGTTGCAGGCCCCGCCCGTCGGCGTAGTAGATATAGAACAGCCGGGCGTCGGTCAGCTTGGCGAACTCGGGCCGGGTCAGGTTCAAGCTGGCGTACAGGATGTCGATATCGTCAATAGTTTTATTGCCGGCCAGGTCAAAACCGGCCTGGGTCGGATGAGAGCCGTGCAGGGTAAAATTATAGGCCCCTCTGGTCCAGCTCAGGGTGAATCCGTCATATGAGCGGCCGACATGCGACCAGCCGAACGGGCCGAGCAGGCGCTGAGAGACGCGCATCCGCTTGATCCAGTCAATAGTTGGGTCCTTGCTCAGCACCTCAGCGCCGCCGGCGATGGAGTGCCGTCCGCCCCTCAGGCGCAGGCCGGGGATGCCGAGATTTTTCAGGGTCAGGTGGGCCTGTTTGAGAAATACGCTGGCGTCGTTCTGACGGCGATTATGGGCCAGATAGACAGGCCCCAGGCCAAAGGAACTCTGCGGCGCCGGCGCGCTGGCGTCATCGGGCAGGCCCATCAGGGCGGTGTTCTGCGCCTCAAGATGCAGGTCGAACAGGTCCTGCTGCCATTTCAGACCCAGCTTGGCAACGGTGGCCGCATAGGCATACGAAGAGTCGCCCGAGGTGCCCTCAAACCAGTCCCAGAATTCGCCTCGCGCGCGCAGGCTGGCAAAAACGGACAGCTTTGGAGAAATCTGAGTAATCGGGACTTCCGCCCGAAGCGGAGCCGGAAGGACGGTCAGGAGCCCGAGGACGAGCAACAGGATGCCGCTGGGTCGAATGAAAACGGAGCGCTGCTGAGCGGTCATCCCGGTATCTCCTGTTGCACTGCTTTGGCCTTGTATCATTCTCTCTCCTCATCTGTCTGCTTTGCCCGGTGTGTGTAGAACAGGCTGAGCAATGATGGAGCCAAACACAAAGAATACAGAATATCGAGAAGTGAACAGATTGGGAATCCCCGCTGTATCAATGCAGAGGTCGGTTGGATTGAAAGGGGAGGGGAGGGGGCGGTCGGAGGGACAACCGCCCCCGGGGCAGCCGAGAAGAGAGCGGAAGGAAGGGGAACTCTCTTCAGCAAGCTCAATCAAGAGCTGTGGCTCACAGTCAGCATAGAAGGGCAGGAAGTATGCCAAACCGAAAGAGCAAGAAGTGCTAGTATTTTTCAGTCTATTCGGTTTGCGGTGCCTATCTTTGTAGCAGGCGTGTGGTAGCCTGCTTATCCTTTTGACTTTGCCTGGTCTCAAGCGATAAAGAAGGCAGAGACGAACACGAACCCTCTCTCGGTCAGGCGCGTATGCTTCCGCATGGACATTATCTGAGTGAACATCACGTTCTGATTTTTTTGCTGCAAATCCTGCTGTTGCTGGTGATGGCGCGCGGGTGTGGCGAGGTCTTGCGCCATTGGGGCCATCCGCCCGTTGTCGGGGAAATCCTGGTCGGTCTGCTCCTGGGTCCAACCCTGCTCGGGCGTATCTCGCCCGAATTATACCAAACCTTGTTCCCGCCCGACCCGATCCAATACACCATGCTGGAAACGGTTTCCTGGTTTGGCGTCCTCCTGCTCCTGCTTGAGACGGGCCTGGAGATCGATGTGTCTGCGGCCTGGCGGCAGCGCGGCCCGGCCCTCCGCATCGGCATTATTGGCGTGATCGTGCCCTTGGCGGTTGGGTTTCTTTTATCGCTGTGGCTGCCTGACGTGTATCTGGCCATGCCGGATCAGCGGATCACCTTTGCCCTGTTTTTAGGGACGACTATGGCTATTAGTGCTATGGTCATTATTGCGCGGGTGCTGCACGACCTGGATTTGGTCAAGAGCGACCTGGGGCTTCTGACCCTGTGTGGCTATGCGGTCAACGACATTCTGGCCTGGGTGATTCTCAGCCTCGTGTTTGCCACGGCCGCGGCTGCCACGCTGAGTATTGGTTCGGTCATGCTTTTGCTGGCGACCGCGGTCGGTTTTACGGCCTTTTGTCTGTCGCTGGGGCTCCGCCTGGTTGACCGCTCGCTGACCGGCCTGGTTACCCGCCTGCCGCACCAACCCGGCGTTGTCCTGACCTTTGTGTGTTGCCTCGGGCTGCTGTGTGGAGCCGTCACGCAGTGGGTCGGGCTGACTGGTCTGCTCGGGTTTTTTCTGGCTGGCATTATGGCCGGCGATGCCGGGGCGCTTTCGGAACGGGTGCGGCAAATCCTCACTCAGATGGTCCACGCGATTTTTGTGCCGCTCTATTTTGCGACGATTGCCATCCAAATAGACTTCTTTGCCCAGTTTGATGCGTTTCTGGTGCTTTTTGTGACCATTGTTTCGATTGCCGGCAAGTATTTTGGCGCGTGGCTGGGCGCGTACCAAGCCGGGCTGTCCGCGGTGGACCGGGTTTCTATTGGCATTGCTTTTACTCCCAGTGGAGTGACCGGCATTGTGGTGGCCTCGGTGGCGGTGGAGTATCAGATCATTACCATTCCCGTCTTTGTGTCCATTGTCCTCTCGGCCATTATCTCTTCTCTTATTGTCGGCCCCTGGCTGATGTGGTCCATCCGCCGCCGGCCAGCCATGAATATCGCCGAGTTGTTTATCCGTCGCGCCCTGATTCCGCACTTGACGGGCATGACGCGCCAGGCGGTGATTCAGGAACTCTGTCAGGAGATCGCGGAACACCGGCCGGCCCTGGACCAGGAAACCGTATGCGCCGCAGTCCACGCTCGGGAAGAGCTGATGGGGACGGGGGTCGGGAGTGGGATTGCCATCCCCCATGCCCGTCTGCCCGGACTGTCGCAACCCGTGATTACCTGTGGACGCGCCCCGGCGGGGGTCGATTGGGATGCGCCGGATGGGCTGCCGGTGCAGTTGGTCTTTTTGCTGCTCACGCCGGTTCAGGACGAGGGGGCGCAGCTCCAGATTCTTGCCGCCCTCGCCCGAACCATAAGTGCGGAAGAGGTCCGCCAGAGCCTGATACAGGCCGAGGATACCGCAGAATTCTGGCAGCGATTGCACGACGTGTTACGGTCGGCCCAGGTGGTGCCGCAACAGCGGAAATCGGTAGGATAGGGGGTTCTCCTCAGTCAGGCTTACCCCCCACACCCCCCTTATCAGGGGGGTGTGGCTTTCGGTTAGGCTTCCTCAGTGCCGAGCCGCGGCACGGGTTCCGTCCGCATTGAGCGCTGGCTGGCCATACCCAGGGGGGAGCCAGGGGAGAACATCTGCGAGGGGCCATAGGCCACGTTGCCATGCTCGCCAACGTCCAGGCCCTCGGATTCTTCGTCTGGCGAGACCCGCAGCCCCATAGTGGCCTTGATGATGCTGAAAAGGATAAAGGCAAACGCAAAGGTAAAGAGGCCAATGGCCACGATGCCGATAATCTGACTGACGAGTTGGGCACCACCGGCCAAATTGCCGAAAAGGCCAACCGCCAGGGTGCCCCAGATGCCACACACGAGATGGACGGAGATGGCCCCGACGGGATCGTCGATCTTGATCTTGTCAAAGAACAGAACCGAGCCGACCACCAGCGCGCCGGCAATCAGCCCAATCAGGGTGGCGGACATGGCGGCCATTTGATCGGCACCGGCAGTAATGCCAACCAGTCCGGCCAGAATACCGTTTAAGGCCATGGACAGGTCTGGTTTTTGGAGGACGATCCAGGAGGTGAGCATCGCGCCCAGACCCCCGGCCGCGGCGGCAATACAGGTGGTGACTAAGGTTAAAGAAACGAGATGAGGGTCGCCCGAAAGCACGGAGCCGCCATTAAACCCGAACCAGCCTAGCCACAGCAAGAAGACGCCAATGGTGGCAAGTGGCATATTGCTGGGCAGGATGGGTCGAATCCGGCCGTCTTCCAGGTATTTCCCCAGCCGAGGACCGAGCAGCATGGCCCCAGCCAAGGCTCCCCAGCCACCCACCGAGTGCACGATGGTGGAGCCGGCAAAGTCATAAAAGGGCGTTTCCAGCATGTCCAGCCAACCCGCCCCCCATTTCCAACTGCCGGTGATGGGATACGAAAGAGCGACGAAAAGCGTCGCAAAAACCATGAAAGAGGACAATTTGATCCGCTCCGCAACCGCGCCAGAGACAATGGTTGCCGCGGTCGCGGCAAACATGGCCTGGAAGAGAAAGTCGGTCCAATAGGTGTAGCCCTCACTGTACAGGCTGGTCTGTGAAGCCACTTCGTCCGTCACCTCAACCCCAAACCCGGCAAAGGCCAGCCGGCAGAATCCTCCGCAAATCCGGGGTACATCAAATTGAAGCCGCACAACGCATAGGTCATGACCCCAATGCAGATAACAAAAGTGTTCTTAAAGAGGATATTGACCGTGTTCTTGGACTGGGTGAGCCCAGATTCGAGTGAGGCAAACCCCAGGTGCATGATGAACACCAGGGCCGCCGCAATCATCATCCATATATTATGGGCGGTAAACAGGGCAAAACCCGGTGACGCGGCGAATGCTGCGTAGTCCTTATACTGTGGCGCGTCCTCGGCCAAGGCGAGCGGTGCCAGTAGACCGATAGTCAGTAGAGCGAGTGATCCCAAAGCGAATAAGCGTTTCATCCCAACCTCCTTATGTCATGCGCTGTCATGCCTTCCATACCTGTCGAGATGCCCCGGCTTGCCCCGTCGCAGTATTGAGCATGATAGGTTGATGCGATGTGCTCGCCACTGCTCGCTGTCCGGCCGGGGCTCCGTGCGATGTTGCCCTCACAACATCAGAGCCCCGGCCGGCGGTGTTGTTCTCACTAGATTGCGTCTGCCCCCCGCTCACCGGTACGGATACGCACGACATCATCCATGGGCAGGATGAATATCTTGCCATCACCAATGCGCCCCGTGCGCGCCGCGGTGATGATGGTATCCGCCACCTCGCCAGCCCGGTCATCATCGATCAAGACCTCAATTTTGACCTTGGGCAGGAAGTCCACCACGTATTCTGCGCCGCGATACAGTTCCGTATGCCCCTTCTGGCGACCAAAGCCCTTGACCTCGGTAATGGTCAAACCCTGAATGCCCGTTTTGGAGAGGGCTTCCTTGACCTCATCGAGCTTAAACGGCTTGATGATCGCTTCTATCTTTTTCATAGGACCTCCTTATGAGAGCTTCGGCTACATGAGGTAGGCGAACTCCACAATCATCGAATCCTGGTCGTCTGAATAGCCGCTGCCGTCGCTGAACACCTTTTTATTGGACCAGTCGTGGCGGAACTCCAAGCGGGCCTGCAAGTTGTCTGTCATCTGCCACTTGAAGGTGCCGGTGACTTCCCGGAGGTCCTGCTCAATACCGGTCCGATAACCGTCCGGGTCGGAGAACCACTCACCCCGCAGGGCAAAGGACCAGTCGGCCAGGCTCTCGTCCAGCAGGCCGCCGCCCAGGGTGACAATGCCCGACAGCCCAGTCCAGTCGGCGTCGTCTCCGTCCACCTGTTCCGAGGCCGTGCCATAATCAAAATTGGCCAGCAGGTCCACATTGTCCATGGGCGAATAGGTCAGGACCGTATCAAACACGCCCGTCTTAGAACTGCCGCTGTCGTCGTCCTCCGCGCCAAAGACGCCATTAAACGTCCAGGCCAGGTCGCCCAACTCCAGTCCGACACTCCCGAGAAAAGTCTTGCCGTTATTATTGTCCGTGACATTATCCCAGCCGTTCACGACGCCGGCCGTCAGGCTGATATGGTCGTTCAGGGCTGAGGAGAACAACACCCCGGTGTGGGTGAACGGAATGGCGTAGCCGAACATAAAGGAGCGCGACACATTGGGATTATAGGGCGATTCGATCACCTCGCCACCCAGCAGGGTGGCGAACTTCCCGAACTTCATCTCGATGCCGTTGCCGATCCCAAAAGTGTAGGTCATATACGCCTGCTGGACCTCAAAATTATGGGCCAAGTCCCCGCCCCAGTCCGATTGAATCAGGCCGGCGGTCTTGCCGTAGTCCAGCACGGTATGAAAGCCGATGCCGCTCTCGGTTTCCTTGGACACTTCGAGTTGCAGCAAATCCATGGTGAAGTTGTTGTGCTCGGTATCGAAGATGCGCAGCTCATTGCTCCCCGAGTCCGGGCTGTTGAAATTGTAGTTATACGACCCGTAGACCAAGCCGCCAAATTGAAAGCCGTTCAGGCCCAGCAGACCGCCTTCCAGCGATTCGACACGGCTGGTCAAGTCCATCACACCGGCCCCGGCCTCGCCATTTTCTCCCTCGCTTGTCTTCAGACGGCTCACCTCGCCTTCCAGCTCATCAATCCGCTGCTGCATTTTTTGCAGCATTTCCCGCATGTCAGGTGCCTCGTCTGAGGCCCCCACGTTCCCTCCAACCCCCAACGCGACCATGAGAGCCACAGCGCTGGTTAGTCTTCTCATACACGACCTCCTTGATAGAAATATGTCCCTTGGATTCTGTTGGGACACTCTTGGTGCACTTGTCAGAAAATATGAGCAAAGTGGGTGCCAATTCCATCCAAGGAGAAAATTGAGGGAAATCACGGCGGTGTCTTGCTCTGAGCGGAGAGCGCCTGCCCAGAAGATCAGCAGTTGCAAACCAGACTGCCTAAACTCTGAACAGGTGAAGTTGACACAGCCCCCGGCATATCTGCTATGTGTCGTGCATCTGTCAGAAAAAGGCTGAAAGGAGAACACTATGCCAAATGCAGATTTTGAAGTCCGCCAGCTCCTCAAGGCGTATCGCAAGGGCGTGATCTCGGACGCGCTGTTCGAAGAACAGATGGAGGAACTGTCTGGCGGCGAGGCCGCAAGCTATACCTATAACGGGGTCAGCCATGCCACAGAGAAAGACATGATTCTGGCCTTACTGGACGAGTTCCGGTGTGGGGAAGACTTTGCTGCGGAATATCTCAACGGCTGGATTGAGGCCAGTGATGAGGCGTGTGTGAAGGGTGGCTTGCGGACTGTCCAGCAGCGTGAGGCATTTCATGCCCAGCTCTTGGAAGCCCGGTTGCGGGAACTGGGCGGGGACCCGCAGTGCACGGTGCCGGCCGAGCGGCGGGACAAGGAAATGCCCTTCTATACGTCAAAAGAGAAAGGCGATGTGGAAAAACTCCAATCCCTTGCCGATCTGCTCAAAGACCCCGAGGCCATCTTAAAGCCGCTGACCGATTCTATTGATCAGATTCAGGACGATCAGCAGACCAAAGAACTCCTGCGGACCATTATGGACGATGAAATGTCGAGCATTAAATGGCTGCTGGATGCGTGTGAGACCATGAGCGCTCCCAAGGCCGCCTAGCAGGACCTCTCCCTGGTCCGTTTCTGATGCGGCTCCGCTCTCGGCGGCTGGTCTACTACCGGACATCAGACCCAGCCGCCGAGATGGCTGAAGGTCGTCACTGAGCAGGGAGAAGTTATTGCCGCTTACCGGGTCAGGCAACTCAAGAAAGGAGAAACGCTACTGTGGCGGCAATAAATATTCCCGAGCCGGTACGGAAATATTTTCCTCACAAACTTGATCCAGCCCAACTCTGGGTCAACTATAACTCTCGCGCGGATTCTTTAACCGTATACTTCACCTCCACGCCGGTCCCGAGTGTGTGGGAAGACATTGACCATTCTGTATACATCGGCTTTGCCCAAGATAACGAAACACAAGTGACCGGAGTCATGATTGAACATTTTACTCAATGGCTCCTGCTCGCCAGACAGCGTTCAGGAGAGTCCGACTGCCTGGAGAAAGACGCCCGGAATCCAGGCTAAGAGCCGCTCATTCCTATAGTGCAGAATCCATGTCCGAGGATATTTCCTCCGCTCTTCTTCGCCCCCTCCTGCCCTGGCGTGAACAGTTGGCGTCCTGCTGGCAGCATATCGTCGCCGGCGTGGGGCATGCTCCAGACCCGTCTTTAGCCGCGGTCAATCTGAGTCGCCTGCTAGAGTACGGTTCTGGGACGGGAGCGGTGCTTCCGTCCGCCGCGCTGGCCCGTGACCTCCTGTTTCTTTTGGGGGCCAGTCAGCACCTCTCGAATGTCTTGATCCAGCAGGAGCAGGACTGGGAGGCGGCCTTTTTGACTGCTCGTAGTGCCGAGGAAAAATCGACTGCCACTCACCTTCAGGCGTGCCGTCCGGCTCTCCGGTATGATCTGCCTGAAGCCGATTTTCTCTGTGGCCTGCGCGCCTACCGTAATCGTGAATATCTGCGCATTGGCACCCGCGACCTGCTCGCGCGGGCTTCCCTAGAAGAGACGACTCGGGATTTGAGCGCCCTGGCCGCCGCTGCCGTCCAGATTGCCTACGAATACACGCGGGCCGGAATGGAGCAGGACTACGGCCTTGCCGCCGTTGAAGAGGCGAAGGGTGAAGAGGCGAGAGCAAAACGGCCGGTTGCTTTCGTTGTGTTAGGCATGGGGAAACTCGGGGGGGAAGAACTCAATTTCAGCTCAGATATCGACCTCATCTACCTATACGAATGTGATGCCGGCCTCACCAGCGGTGGAAAAAAGGGCCAGGTTGACACGCGGACCTTTTTTACCGAACTCGCCCAGCGTCTTACCCAGACCCTCAGCACCTCCGGCCCTGGGGGCTTTGTCTTCCGGGTTGACCTCCGCCTGCGGCCGGATGGAACGAACGGCCAGATCGTCAATTCTCTTGCCAATACGCTGTTGTACTACGAGTCCTGGGGCCAGACCTGGGAGCGCCTGGCCTTACTCAAAGCCCGGCCCATTGCTGGAGAGCCGGCCCTGGGCGAGCGCTTTTTAGGTGAGGTGGCACCGTTTATCCTGCGTCGTTATCTCGACTTTACGACAGTCGAGGATACGCAAGAGCTAAAGATGCGGATTGAGCACTCTCTGAAGCGGACCGACCGGAAGCGGCTGAACGTCAAGCTCGGGCGGGGCGGGATACGAGAAATCGAATTTGTGACCCAAGTCCTGCAACTCATCCATGCCGGAAAAGACCCCCGTGTCTTGGGGCGGAATACCCTGGAGGTCCTTGACCGTTTGGTTGAGGGGGCCTATCTCGTCGCCGCAGACCGGGATGCGCTGGCCGCGGCCTACCGCTTCCTGCGTCAGGTTGAGCATAAAATACAAATGGTGCACGACCGCCAGACGCATACCCTCCCCGGCGCTGAAGACGACCTGCGGATATTGGCGCGTCGCCTGCAGGTTGTGGACCAGACCGAAGCCGCCCCGGACGCGCTCGGCGTTTTCCTGACGACCCTCGAGGAGCATACGCGAGCGGTCCACGCGATTTTTCGCTCGGTGTTTCATGTTCCCGAGGGCAGCCCCGAGGCAGACGGCACTGAGGAGCAGGCAGCGGTTGAAGCCCTCTTCGACGATGTGCACGACTCTGAGCGGACGCAACAGCGTCTGGCCCAGCTTGGGTTTCGCGACCTGCCCCACATGTATGAACGCCTGCGTCTGCTGCACGATGGTCCGTCGTATGCTCCGGCCTCGCCAAGACGGCGCGAGCTGTTATACGCGATTGCTCCGACCCTCTTCCACGCAGTCGGTCGGTCGGCCGACCCGGACCGAGCCTTAGCCTGCATGGCGGATTTGATTGCCTCAATCGGCGCGCGCTCAAGCTTTTTATCCCTCCTGCGTGAGAACCCCCACACCCTCCAAACCCTCATCGGTCTGTTCGCAACCAGTTCCTATCTGTCTCGTATCTTTTTACGCCGCCCGGAATTGCTCGACAGTCTGGTGCGGGCGGACCTGGTGCAGTTGTCCAAGTCCCCAGCGCTGATGCGGGACGAGTTGATGGCCCGCATTCAGGGGGCTCCAGAGCTTGAGGACCGGCTCGATATGCTGCGGGAATACCGGCATGAGGAGTTTCTGCGTATCGGCATTCACGACACCAACGGGCAGTTGGATTTCCCGTCCGTGAGCCTCCAACTGTCCTACTTGGCGGAGGCCTGTCTGCACGGGGCGTATGAGACCGCCCGGGCGGCCTTGCTGGAGCAATTAGGACGGCCCGGCTTGCCAGGCCGGATTGTTATTGTCGGTATGGGAAAACTGGGCGCGCGCGAACTGAACTATAATTCAGACCTGGACCTCATCTTTCTGTACGAACCGGATGCCTCAGCCCCGACCGGACCGGACGGGGCTGACCTGGCCGCCCGAGAGGTCTTTGCCAAGTTGGTCCAGCGCCTGATTTCGGCGCTCCAAGTCCAAACCCGTGAAGGTGCGGCGTATAAGATTGACACTCGTTTACGGCCCTCTGGTCGCGCCGGCTCCCTGGTGTCTTCGATGGCGGCTTTTACCCGCTATCATCAGACTCAGGCCCAGCTCTGGGAACGGCAGGCGCTCATTAAGGCGCGCGCCGTAGCCGGCGACCCGGGCTTGGCCGCGCGGGCTCATGCCTTGTTTGAGCGCTGTGTCTATGGGGAGCCCATTCGGGCCGCGGATGTGGCAGAGATTCAGCGCTTGCGTGGCCGGATGGAATCCGAGTTAGCCAGGGAGACGCGCGAGCGGTTTAATATCAAAACGGGTCGGGGCGGCCTGGTCGATGTCGAGTTTCTTGTGCAGATGCTACAACTGCGCTATGGTTACCGCCTTCCTGCATTGCGGCATCGGGCTACCCTCTCCACTCTGGACGCTTTACGGGCATGTCAGGTGCTCTCTCACGAAGAGAGCCAGGTGCTCAAGCGCGGCTACCAGTTCCTGCGCCGATTGGAGAATCGACTCCGGATTGAACGGGACCAACCGGTTGAGGCACTTGAGCGCAATGCTGAGCAGTTGACGCCCCTTGCCCGGCGGATGGGCTACGCAGGAGCCGAGGCCGGCGCGCGTGTTTTGGTTGAGTACCACCGCCAGCGGGAAGCGATTCGCGCGTGTTATAGTCGTCTGTTTGCAAGAGAACAGGGAGAGACGTATGAGGGACAAGCCGGAACGCACGACTGAAGAGAGCTTTGCCGCCCTGCTCAAACAGGAACAGACCGGACCGGCGCTGAGCAGCGGGCAGGTGGTCAAGGGGCGGGCCATCCTCATCAGCGCGGATAGTGTCTTCATTGATGTCCGGGGGAAGGGAGAGGGGATTATTGACCGGGCCGAGCTCGAAGACGAGCACGGTGAGCTTGATATTGCCGTCGGAGACGAAGTGGAAGCGACTGTCCTGTCAACCGAGGGAGAACTCCGCCTGTCGCGCAAACTACTCAAGGGCGCGCAAGCCCGCCAGCGGCTCGCCCTGGCGGTGGAGAATAGCTTGCCGGTGGAAGGCACGGTGACCCGCGAGACCAAAGGCGGCTACGAAGTCACGGTCGCCGGGATGCGGGCCTTTTGTCCCTACTCTCAGATGAGCCTCCACCGGCCTGATACTCCGCAGGACTTTCTCAACCAGACGTTTGAATTCTCTGTCACACAGTACAGCGAGCGGAATATCGTGCTGTCGCGGCGCCGGCTCCTCGAAGCGCAGGCTGAGCGCGCCGCAGAAGAGACGCGCCAAAAGCTGGTCCCAGGCGCAGTGCTGCCAGGGACCGTCGCCTCCTTGACCAATTTTGGCGCGTTCATAGACCTTGGGGGCGTGCAGGGCCTTGTGCATATCTCCGAGATGAGCCACTCCCGGCTGGGCCAGCCGGCCGATTATCTGAGCCTGGGCGAAGCGGTCCGCGTGCAGGTGCTCAACGTTGATACCAAGGCCGGCAGGGTCGGGCTGAGCCTGAAAGCCCTGGAAGACGATCCCTGGAGCCTGGTCGAAGCGCAATTGCGTGAACGCCAAGTCGTGACCGGTCGTCTGATTCGGATGACGGACTTTGGTATCTTTATCGAATTGCTGCCTGGTGTTGACGGGTTGCTGCACCTGAGCGAAATTCCCCGGAACCAACGGGACCGTCTCAAAGAGGCGACTACGACTCATCAGGAAGTGACCGTGCTCATTCTCTTGATTGCTCCCGAGGAGCGGCGGATTGCTTTGGCTCTGGCCCCAGAGGGGCTCACTCCGGGCGACCACGCCGAGGAGCTGGCCCTGACAGCCGGGACGATCCTCACCGGCAGCGTTGAGCGGGTTGAGTCGTTCGGGGTATTTGTCCGACTCGGCCCTGGACAGACCGGCCTGATTCCCAACGCGGAGATGGGAACCCCCCGTGGAACCGACCACCGCAAAGCGTTTCCGCCCGGCACTGAGGTGCAGGTTGCCGTCCTGGCAGTCGAAGCCGGCGGGACCCGCATTCGCCTGTCCCGCACCAAGGTGCGCGAGCATGAGGAGCGGGCAGCCACCCAGGCATATCTGGATTCAGGCCAGCAACGGTCGGGATTTGGGCTCAGTCTGGGCGATCTCTTGCAGCACAGCAAGCGCAAAAAATAGAGAGCGTTGGCGCGCCTACGAATGGGGTGAAAGGCTGGCGCGCAGTCGCCGCACGCCCTCGCCTGGGCCGCCCGGCGCACCAAAGATGGCGGAACCGGCCACCAGCAGAGAGGCGCCGGCCGCCACCACTGCCGGAGCCGTGGTCGGATCAATCCCCCCGTCAATCTCAATCGCCGCCGGGGCTGCTCGTTCGCGCAGCAGCCGCTGGAGGCGACGGACTTTCTGGGGGCTCGAACCAATAAAACGCTGTCCGCCAAAGCCAGGGTTGACACTCATGATGAGGACTTGATCGACCAGGTGAATCACCTCTTCGAGGCTGGTAATGGGGGTGCTGGGGTTGAGTACGACCCCGGCTTGTTTGTCGAGCTGTTTAATCTGCTCAACCGTCCGGTGCAGATGCGGACAGGCTTCCTGGTGCACCAGGATGATATCCGCGCCGGCACTGGCAAAATCGGCCAGATACCGCTCGGGCTCGACAATCATCAAGTGGACATCGAGCGGCAGGCTGGTGCTCTTGCGGGCGGCCTCAACGACCAGCGGGCCAATCGTGATATTGGGAACAAAACGGCCGTCCATCACATCGACGTGGATGCGGTCCGCTCCGGCCTGCTCGACCTCGGCAATTTGTTGTCCGAGACACCGAAAGTCAGCGGAGAGAATTGAGGGGAGAATCTGGACCATGCTTGCTGATGATGCGGGTTGGGGGACTGCCATTGCGAGGAGAAGACATACCACAGCGGAGGGCGTATGACTACGGAATGAACGCAGCCGCCGGCTGGCGGTTCTTCGCCACTGGTCAGAAACCCGCCACTATTCGGCTTGAACCCCACGTGACCATTCAGGGGCTGGAAGACTGGCTCTTTACCCTGCCCGCATATTCCAGCAGGCAAAGGAGCCCGAGGCGATGGCCTGCGGGGTAAAGGGGGGCGTGAGTGGGAGGGTGTAAACCGTGGGGGCGGTCGTGGCCGGTTGCGCAGCAGCGTCGGGCAGATGGCCAGTTAATACCAATAGCGTCCCGTCTGGAGCGATCAAGGGGTGAGAGCCGGCGTATTGGTCAAAAAATGAAAACTGGAGCGTTTGCTCTCGGCTGGGCAGAAATCGGATCAATTCCTGGCTTTCTCCGGTTGTTCGGTCATACCAATGCCACCTGAGCTGGCTATGCTGGACGTCTACGCTCAGATAGACCAAGTGAGTGCCCTGTGGAGCCCACAGGAAGCCGGCGACCGGCGTTTCAATCAGGGTCGTCGTCTTGCCGGTGGACAGGTCAAGCAGATGCAGGGCGGGCGAGAGCAGTGAGCCCTGACGTTGGGCACTGCTAAAGACGAGTGCCTGCCCGTCCGGCGACCACAAGGCTGCGGTCATCCCGCTGGCCTGACTCACGGAAGCGCTCTCGCCGCTCTGGATATCGAACAGGCGGAGGGTCTGGCCGCCGTCGGCCCCTCGTTCCACATAGGTGAGCAACTCCCCGTCTGGAGACCAGACCGGCACGCGGAACGCCCCCGGATGGGCACTGACCTCCTGGACAAGGCTTCCTGTTGCGGCCTCTATCAGCACAACCCGCCCGGTTTCGTTGTCGCCCACGTGCGCGGCTATCAGCTGCCCGTGTGGAGCCCACGACCAGAAGAGCGGGGCACCGGTGAGGAGGGGGCGGGTCTGACCGGGCTGGGCCAGACTCAGCGTTTCTAGGGCAAGCTGGCGGTCGCCGCGCTGCACCAGGACGGTGAATATGTCAGCCTGGGGGGACCAGTTGCCGTAAATAGGTGCGCCTTGTCCCAGGTTGGCCCGCTCCCAGGACTCCACGCCATCGGCGGCAACGGTATAGACACTGGCCTGCCCGTCTTCACCCGGTCGGGCAAAGCAGGCGAGATGTTGACTGTCCGGCGACCAGGTTGGCCAGGTATAGGTCATGGCGGGTTGAGCAGACTGCGCCTCCGGGTCCTGAAGACCCTGGAGGGGCTGCGGAGTATGCTGGTCCTGCCAACTCCACGTGATCTGGTGGCTCGTGTCTGACGGGAAGCCGCGGACAAAAATCTGTCCGTTCGGTTCAATATACGCAAGCTGGATGGCTTGCGTCGCCGGCCCAGCGCCGGGTAAGTCAGACTGACCGGTGTGACCTGTCGGATGGCTTTCACTCACGCTTGGCTCCCTCCAGCATCAGGACGGGCTTTTTCTGTCCGCGTTTGCGTCTCAGGAGGATATACATGGCACCGGGGCCCCCATCATGGGTCCGGGCGGTGGAAAAGGCCAACACCATCTTGGCCAACCGGCCGCGGGTGAGCCACTGTTTCATCCGGTCCTTGAGAATCGGGAATTGCCCAGGAGAGTTCTTGCCGCGGCCATGAATGACGAGGACGCAGCGGATGCCAGACTGGGTGGCTCGATTGAGAAACTGCTCCAACTCGGGCTGGGCCTCAGCCGCCTTCATGCCGTGGAGGTCCAGGGAGGCTTGGCGCGCAAATTTTCCTTGTCTGAGCTTGCGCACCAAGCCCGTATCCAGGCCAACCACACAGCCCTCGACATACTCGTCGGTATCCGTGATATCAAAATCGCTCCGTCCGGCGACCAGGTCGTACAGCTCGGCGAGGGCCTCGTTGTCACTGTCCTGCGGAGACCGGTCGGCGAGGGCCGGCGGGGGGTTGCTGACCCGCGCGTCCGACTGGAGCCGGGTGACATCCTGCATGGCACGCTGAAAGAGGTCGGCGGCACTTTCCTCCGGCGTTTCAACTGGATTGGGCGCATTCCTGGGCAGGGCCGCCGGGGTGGTCGCCCGTTTGGCACTGGACGGCTTGAGTGTTTTTTTGAGTTGGCGAAAAGGCGTATTGAAGCCCGCCATGACCCCATATGGTACACGGGAAACGCCATTAGGACAAGCAAATCCCCCTCCCTCGCCCTCCGAGACAAGAGGCGGGCAAGGATGCCCGCGCTCCCAGGATAGGCTCCCGCTCCCCTGGAGGGAGCGGGCTGGGGTGAGAAAATTTCGTTGTTCGCTCAGCCGCCGGGGGATATAATGACAAATGATGCGGAGGTGGAGATGGCAGGGGTGGATGCTGATGAGTGTCCTGGCTGGCGTGCTTGGTTGTAGTGGGGCAGTGCGGCCAGTCGAGCCGGCGCGGTCTTTGCCGGCCGTCCCCATCGCTCCTGCCATCACTCCCTTCCAGTCCATGTCCGAGTCATTGACCGCTCCTCCAGCATCTCCTGTCGTGCCAGCCATTCAGTCCATTCCTGAGTCACGACCCGCCTCACCCCCAGCCGGACAGGCAGCCGTGGTGTCTTTCGCACCCCAGGCCGTGGTCCGGCCGGCTCGTTTTGAGCAGACTGGTATTGCCTCATGGTATGGACCGCAATTCCACGGCAAGCGCACCGCCAGCGGCGAAATCTGTAATCAACACGCCCTGACCGCTGCCCACCGCAGCCTGCCGCTGGGAACCCGTGTGAAGGTGAGCAACGTGGAGAGTGGGCAAACCGTGACCGTCCGTATCAACGACCGGGGCCCGTTCGCGGGAAACCGTATTATTGATTTATCTCTTGCCGCGGCAAAACGCCTTGGGGTGTATACGCCAGGGACGGCCCTGGTGCGCGTCGAGGTGCTGTCTGCTCCGACCCCCCGGCTGGCCGTCTTGTACGCCGTCCAAGTCGGCTCTTACACCGATGCCGACAAAGCGGCCGCTCTCAAGCAGGCGCTCACGCCCCACTTTCCGTCAGTCTACATCAGCCCGTTTTCCAGTGAACGGTTTCGATACTATCAAGTTCGTCTCGGACCGTTCGCCGAACGCGCCCAGGCCGAACGCCAAGCCCGCTCCGCTGCCCGGGCCGGCCTGCAAAGCATAGTGGTCGAAGAAGACGACCGCTGGGCTGAGTGGTAGCCGTCCGGTGCTCGCTCGGTCAACGCGCGCCCTGTGTCTCGCGTTGAATCCAGTCTATATAGTCCGCGGTCCCGTCAAGGATGGGCAGGGCGATAATCTCGGGCACGTCATACGAGTGGAGGGCGCGCACCCGAGTCGCCACGGCATCAAAAAGCCGGGCCTGGGTTTTGATGACGAGTTGCCACTCCTGGTCGTCCACGATGCGCCCTTCCCAGCGATAGAGCGAGCGCACCGGGCTCGTCACATGTACGCAGGCGGCCAGGCGTTCCTCAAGCAGGGCGGTGGCAATAGTCTCGGCTTGGCGCTCAGAGCTGGCCGTGACCAGGACAACGATGGCCGGTGTCATGGCAGCGGCCTCGTCTCCGCCCCAGAGCGGTGCAGACGCCGGCGGAGCGCTCCGGCAGTGACCCGATATTTGAACGCCTTGCGGCCGTTGATACACAGGACCGGGATGTCCTGACCAAAGCCGGCTTCAAGCTCTGGCTGGGCTGAAATATCGATTTCCGTTACGGTGAAAATCGTGTCGGCCTGGACCTGGGCGATAATCGCTTTCATGTCGTCACACAAACAGCAGCCCGGACGAGAATACAAGGTCACGGCGGTTGTCATGCGTCCTCTTTTATCAGCGCGGGGTCCGGTGTCGGCGTGAGGTCTGACAAATGTTCTATTTTGACCTGGGTGACATGGTGGTTGTCGGTTTTGAGGACGGTCATGCGTAGCGTGTCGTACTCAAACATTTCATTCACCTCAGGGATACGGCCGAGCCATTTATTGATGAAGCCGCCCACGCTGGTGTAGTCATTGCCCTCGGGGATCTCGAACTCGGCGATGTGATCGTTGACATCGGCAATAGACAGGGCGGCGTTGACGATATAGGTCCGATTGGAGACCTTTTCAATATCGTGGTTCTCGCTGTCGTGCTCGTCCTGAATCTCTCCGACCAACTCCTCAAGAATGTCTTCCATGGTGACGAGGCCGGCCGTGCTGCCAAACTCATCCACCACGATAGCAATATGTACCTTGCGGCGTTGAAACTCTCGTAGCAGGTCGTCAATCGGTTTTGTCTCTGGTACGAAGAACGCCGGCCGCAGCAGGTCGCGCAGAATAATCAGGTCCCGATGTTCCATGAGGGTAATGAGGTCCTTGGCATGGACAACCCCGATAATATCGTCGAGTGAATTTTCATACACCGGTATGCGGCTATAGCCGCCTTCGACCAGGAGGTTGACCAGGGCACTGCGGGAAGAGGTGACCTCAATGGCGGCGATATTGGTCCGGGGAACCATAATCTCCCGCACACTGGTCTCCCCAAACTCGAAGACGTTCTCAATCAGTTCGTGCTCCTCTTCCTCAATCGTGCCGCCCTCGCGGCCCTGCTCAAGCAGGAAGCGCAGCTCTTCGCCCGAGTGCGAGTGCTCCGCTTCGCTTGCCGGCCGAATACCCACGAGCCGCAACACCCGGTTGGCGGTCCAGTTGATCGCAACAATCGCCGGAGAAAAGATGCGGTAAAAAAACCACAGCGGAAAGGCCACGGCGAGCGTTGTTGACTGGGAATGCTGGATGGCGAGCGCTTTGGGGGCCAGCTCGCCGAAGACAATCAGCAGAAAGGTGAGCAGGATAAAGGCAACCGGCAGGGCGATGCTGTGCGCCAGATTCGGGTCGGCTTCCAGGCCAACCAGAGACATCATTTCAAGAATGAGTTTGGCCACAATCGGCTCCCCGATCCAGCCTAAGCCCAGAGAAGTCAGGGTAATGCCCAGTTGGACCGTCGATAGCGAGGCGTCGAGGTGAGAGATAAGATACTGGCCCATCTTGGCCGTTCGGCTGCCGGCCTGAACCAGGAGTTCGATCTGGGACGCCCGAACCTTGATGATTGCAAACTCTGCCGCGACAAAAAAGGCGTTGACTAGGACCAGCAGGAGTGTGATGAGCAGACCGAGGACAGGACTCTCCATGCCTACGTGTCATACCTCCCGGTTGGCTAGGAGAAGCCACGGTTGCGTCTCAGACCACGGGTCAGCAGATGGAGGGTCGTCCATACGAGGGTGAAGCATAATACGAGTCGGCCCCGTATTGCAAGTAGGAAGCGGGTCGGTTTTCGTGTACGGCCTTCTTCCTGCTCAGAAGTTTTGCTGACTAAGAGGTTTCACTGAGAAAACGCTGAATCTCGACGCGGGGCAGGTCGGTACAGCGCTCGGCCACAGCCACGGCCGCCTGGACCGAAAAACGTTCATTCTCACCCACGATTTCTCGCGTCACCGGATAACACCGGACGGGGCTCTGGAGCTGAAGACCGCTCTCCCCTGCTCTCCAGGCAGAACGATGCAGCAGCAGCGGGGGCGTGGGTAAGGACGCAATGACATCCTGGAGCAGGGGGTCCTCTCCATCAATCACAAACTGACATCTGGCTCCAGCCGCGTGGCATAACGCTCGCATTTCATCCTGGAGGGTCTGTAACTCCTCGACATCGGTGCTATAGCTCGGCGTCAGGGTGGTCAGGATGGCAATGTCGGGGATGACCGTTCGGGTCAACTGCCGCATATCGCCCCGCTGACGGACGCCGAATTCGAGCACGAAGATATCAGGCGTCTCGGCATTGAAGAGTGCGCTCCAGACCGCCCGGACGAAGCCGCCGGCGAGGTCGCGCAGGTGGGCTGAAGCCAATTCGATATTGAGGATGGCAAGCGGCAGGCCAATATCGGTATTATAGGAGCGCGGGTTGGGCTGGACCCGGTACTGCCGGGCGAGGAGTTCGGTCACAATGCGCTTGAGCACGGTCTTGCCGTGGCTGCCGGCGATGACAATCACCTGGGGATTTTTTCGCCACAGGCGCAGACGGGCAAGCCCTCGTAAGAGCAGGACGGCGAAGCCACGCAGACGCTGATAGGAGACGAGAGAGGCCGCGCGACGGGGGAGGAGAGGCGACGAGAGGCGTTCTGCGGTCGAGACCGCCGGTCGGCTCACAGGGCGCTGAGCAGACTGCGCCCGCCGCGCGGCTGCCGGGCTGAAGTACGCGCTCAGACGCTCAAAGGCGGTGGTAATATCGGCTGGCCGGCGCCCGAAGTTCAGCCGGATATGGGCTTCGCCGCTGGGTCCAAAGGCCAGGCCGGGGACAACCGCCACTTTTGCTTTTTCCAGAATATCGAAGGCCAGCGCGTAGGAATCGCGGGCGTGGACGACCACGTCTTTCAGCCGGGGAAAGACGAAATAGGCCCCTTCCGGTTTTTGATAGTCAAACACGTGCGAGAGCTGGTCGAGATACGTCAGGGTCAGGTCGCGGCGTTGCTTAAATGCCTGCCGAAAGGAGGCAATATGTTCGTGCCCGTATTCGAGGGCGGCTAAGGCCGCATATTGCGAGACAACCGGCGCGCACGTCACCAGGGCGTCGTGTACTTTGAGGATTTCCTGGACAATGCGAGCGTCGGAATGAAGATAGCCGACCCGCCAGCCCGTCATTCCATAGGCTTTGGAGAAGGTGAAAATCCGCACAATCCGCTGGCGGACCTCGGCGACCTGAGCCGGGCTGAAATACGCTTCTGGTGTGTAGACAAAATCCTTATAGGCTTCATCAATAATCAGAAAGAGATCGTGCCGTTCGGCCAGGGCAGTCAGCGCGCGCGTTTCCGTCTCTGAGAAGACCGTCCCGGTTGGATTGTTCGGGTTGCAATATAAGATCGCTCTTGTGTGTGGCGACAGACATGCCTCGAACGCTTCTTCGTCAAAGGCAAAATTCTGCTCCTCGTGGAGCGGGGCGAAACGCGGGGTACAGCCGGCGATACGGACGACCTCCTGGTAGGAGGCATAGCTGGGAGAGGGCAGAATAACCTCATCTCCCGGTTGGGTGAGGGCCAATAGTGTCGCCGCAATGGCCTCAATCGAACCGTTGGAAACAATAATCTCCTGGTCCGGGTCGTAGTGCATGGCCTCTTGCAGCAGCGACTCGGCAATACATTCCCGCAGTTGGGGTAAGCCGGGGGTCAGTGAGTAGGTGGCACACGCCCCATCGGCGATTTTTTGCTGGACAAAGGATTTAATCGGTTCGGGCGTATCAAAGCTGGGGATGCCTTGGGCCAGGGACACCACGTCTGGCACCCGGCTGGCCGCCAACTCCATTGCTTTAATAGGCGACAGCTTGACGTTGGCCGTGCGTGCAAATACTCGGTTTTGCCCCCCGCCTCGGCGAGCCACAAGCAGTCCATTCCTTTCTGTTGATTGGTAGCCCCTTCGGCTCAGGACCGGCCCTTCGACTACGCTCAGGACCGGGGTACGGTATCCAGGGGCGCAGGGCTTTGCAATGGCGGGACGGGTTGGCATTATCCCCCGGAAAACTGTAGAAGGGGGGGCTAATTACCCATCGTCCCCCTTTCGGAAGGAGACCTCAATGCAAAGAGCCGAGCGTATTACCGCTATCATCGAAAAGCGTAAGCCCCTTGTTCAAAAGATTGAATCCGTACAGGCCAAGCTCAGTTCTCTGCAAACAGCGCTTGGCGAGCTTGAAGAATACCGCAAGAAACTCATTGACCTTGTTGACGACGAAGTGGTTAGGGGGCGCTTAGAAACAATTGAGGTCAGTCCTATTCACCAAGACCTTTCAAACGAGACAGCGAACCTCGATAAACTCAAAACCCGCTTTTCACGCGACACGCTCAATATCGCGGTTGTCGGGCGAGCCCGTCAAGGCAAGAGCCGCCTTTTGCAGAGTTTAACCGGGCTTTCAAGTGCAGCGATTCCCGACGGAAGACGTCAGCACTGCACCGGGGTGCGGAGTACCATTTTCCACAAGCCTGATGCTGAACTTTCCGCCGAGGTCTCCTTTTACGACGAGCGGCCTTTCCTGGATGAGGTTATTTCACCCTACTACGATCAGTTGGAGCTCGGCGCAAAGCCAATTACTCTGGGGGAGTTTTCCAAGCGTCCCTTACCCTCTCGCCTCACGACAAAGACGGTGCAACGGTCGGGGCCAAGTATGAACATTTGCAGCGCTATCACGACTGTTTCTGTGAATACGGACATTTGTTGAACTCCGTCCGGCTCCCTATTACGGGAGACAAAATCCGTGAGTACGTCGCTCAGGATGATAAGGACGGAAACCGTGTCTACCACAAGTATCTTGCCGTTCGAGATGTGAAAATTAATTGTCGCTTTCCTCGGGCCGATATAGGCCAGATTGCTTTGGTTGACCTGCCTGGGTTAGGCGATACTGGTATTGGCGATGAGGAACGACTCATCAAAACTTTGAGTCAGGACATTGACCTGGTTCTCTTTGTCAGAAAACCGGATTCAGGTGGAGATTCTATAGACCCTGTTGACGTCCGCCTTTATGATACGGCGCGATCTGCACTAAAGGATATCCCATTAGAAGAGTGGTCTTTCATGGTTTTCAACAAAACGGACGAGTCTTCTGGATTGGGAGATAACTCCAAATTATGTGAAACTCTCTCTCAGAACTTAAAATCTATTAAGGTTTCCGGGCGTATGATTGCCAACTGTGCCGACCCTGACGCAGCCCAAACGGACATCCTGGATCGCATACTGGACCATCTGGAAGGAGACATATTACAGAACTTGACAAACACTACGCCTCGGCCTGCCAGAAGCGCTTAAAACAGACTCATGCCAGCATGAGCGAAGCGTTAGAGAAAGCAGAGACGGCCCTGGGGCAGGCGACACAGACGACACAGGAGATGCACAAGTTCAAGGAACTGTTTCGCAGTTTGTGGAAGGAGATGACTGAAAAGCTTGACTCGCTCCTCAAAACATTGCGAGAGCAAAGTAAGCAAGGTAAAGAGCAAGACAGCAAAATTAATAAAGAATTTGCAAATTCCATAGAGAAAATTATCCGGTCGTGCAAAAAGGATACCGGTATTCCATCCGAAAGGGATATCATACGCCAAGCCGCAGACTTGGGTGATGTTGGCAGCGCGTACAATCAATGTCTCCATGAGGTCCGTGCTCACCTGTTACGAAAATTTCTCTCCCTGGATGAAGTGTTGGATGCCTCTCTGAATCGGGTGAAAGATCAGGTCTCTAAGGTGCTGGTAGAACATGGGCGTTTAGGGAATTTAGAAGGTTTGGCTAACGTCAGAGGAGCGGAGTTTATTAGAGCAGTAGCGGATTTAATACCCGTTCAATTCCCGCAGATAAAGTATGGATTTCAAAGTCTTTCAGAGTTCACACTCTCCTATAGAGGGCTTGTACTCCATCGTATTCGCGAGCATTTAGACTGCCTCACACCTGACAGGACCACCCCTAAAAACGCAAGAGAGAGCGTGAAGGCTCTGAAGCTCTTACACAGGGAGGCTGTTTTCAAATGCGATGATACTTTGCAAGACCTGCGTTCTGAACCAGATGTCGTTCACTTTGCAAGTGTCGCAGAATTTCTTGATCTCGTCCTCAGAGCGAAAGGGGTCAAGGAAGAGTGGGAAGATTTTTTCACTCAAGAGCGCTCCGCCATATGGCCGGGGGAGTTCAAGTTGCTCGGTGAGCAAACCAAGCACCGCGAAAAATGGCGCTCCATAACGAACCGCACTCGAGATCTGCTCGATGTGGATTCACTGCGATTTATTGACTAAATCCGTTGCCGGGGAAGGATTAAAATGTCGAAGCCAAAACAGTTTCACAATTGCCATGCTAGGAGCGAGAGGGGTCGGTAAAACGAGTCTTTTGACCGCAATGTATGACCAGTTCGAAGGCACTGTTGAGAAGTTAGGGCTACAATTTACGCCCGACCAGACGAGTGCAGCTATTCTGGGCGAACGCCTCGGTGAACTGAAAGCCCTGCTTGATGATTTCGAGGCAACAGGAGGCATTGAAGGCGACGCTGAGCCGAGAGACTTTATTTTCGACTTGGGCCGGGCGGGTGCCAAACCTTCTCTCAGGCTCAAATTTCAAGATTTTCCTGGGGGATTTCTCCGTCAAGACGCGAGCCCTCAAGACAAAGATTTTGTCAAGAATCTTCTTGAAGAGTCGGTCGCTATTCTGGTCGTGATTGATGCACCAGCGCTCATGGAACAAAAGGGGCAGTGGCATGAGTCGATAAACCGGCCGCGTCAAATTAAGAATCTCTTTGAGCAGTCTTTCCAAGATATGAAATCGCCTCGGCTCGTTATATTTGCGCCTGTGAAATGCGAGAAATATATGCGGAATGCTGATGGCTGGCTTCTTAGGAAGGTGCGAGAAGGGTATGAGGATTTGTTAAATTATTTTCAATCAGAGTTGTTGAAAGACCGGATCGTCAGCGTCGTGACTCCTGTTCAGACGGTAGGGACGGTGGTCCTTGCGAGTATTGAGGTCAAGAAGAAGACTCCACATTTCTACTTTCGTAAGGATAGTCATGAGGCAGAATACAAACCAGAAGATGGCGACCAACCCTTACTGTATCTCCTGCGATTTGTACTAAATCTCACAATAGGACAGGGTTTCCTGGCTCGTTTGAGGGGATTGCTCGGCTGGGACAAACACTTCATCTCAGCGGTCGAAAAAGCGACTCGCCGTTGTAAGGGTGACGGATATCCTGGGTTCGCTGTTTTACAGGGGGAAAACACCTCGATAGTGATTGAGGAAACGGGGAATGAAGGTTTATATCAACAGCGCCGGCCGCTCGCCGGCGCATGACTATAGTTGGAAATCCATTGATACCGATAAAGGTAGTCAGAAGCCCACAAACTCCCCTGATGAAATACGCGATGATAGAAACTTGCTAGACGCCCGCACCCCTTCACTCCTACTGAAGAGAAATAAAGGCGAAGTGGCTTTACTCGTTTCAGATATGAAAGGGGAGCGGAGAGACTACCAAGGTCGTGTCATTCGTAATTCCGTGGTCTGGGTCAGTAAAGATGAAGCTCTGCTCAGAAAATTAGCTATTCGTGCTCTGAGGAGCTTCATAGGAGAAGGCTCGCTACCGGAGGATATTGACCGGCTGATACAATCAGAACGGAAGGAAAGATATCGAGGGTATAAGATAGTTTCTCCGGCCGATTTTCTGGCTGAAAAATTCATCGACAGCAGTATGGAAATCGGAGAGAAAGAACCAGGTCAGACAGGGAAAATATACAAGCGCAACGATGTGCGCATTCTCGACCTCATAGGCGATTTGAAAGAACACCGTTTGCCAAAAAAAGACGGTCCGCTTGTTGTGGTTGTCGGGAATACATCCCAGTCCACTCTAAAAGAAGCAGAGGTTTGGCGCGGCCTGTCCAAATTGGTGGAAAAAGAGGGAGCGTATAATCCGGCTAGTAAGAGCAACACAAAGCCGCTGTTTCGAGCGCTTAAGAAGCCGGTTCCAGCGGCGTTGGTTCTAGTGATGCTGCTCCTTGCTATTCTCCAACTTTTCCGATTTGAGGATTCGCAAGCTCCAGAGCCGCCAAAGCCAAAATCAGACGGAGTTGAGGAGCCGCGTAAATAACTCGCCGTATCGTGCCGCCGGCTAGCGAAGTCGCTGTCCACAGACCGGGGCAATGCAGGACGGTTGCCCTGTCAGCAATAGGGGCTTGCTTCTCAGTGAGTTCCGTGAGGTAACTGAGCATGATGAATACGATCCTAGCCGTCATTCGTGAAGGGAAAATAGTCCCTTTAGAATCCGTCCAGCTTCCCGAAGGAACGCGCGCCTTAGTGACACTGCTGCCCGAAGAAGATGAGGCGAGCTTCTGGTTAGCGGCAAGTGAGTCTTCATTAAAAGCGGTATGGGGGAACGCAGGGGACGATATCTATGCCGACCTACTCGAAGAATGAAGTCGTGCTGGTCCGCTACTCATTTCTTTCGGAATGAGATAAGCGAAACATGAGTAATAAGAAATTTATGCGTTCTCTCTTCTGACTTGGGATGATTGATGGTTCTCACACAAATCATCTGGAAAGCGCAGTTCGTTGAAAAATTGGCGGTAAAACACGGAGTAGCAGTAGAGGAAGCTGAGGAGGTTCTCTGCTCTAAACCACATATTCGGAAAGTCAGCAGAGGCCACGTCAAAGGAGAACATGTGTATGCGGCCTATGGGCAATCCGCCGCCGGGCGATATTTGATGGTCTTTTATATCCGTAAGCTGACGGGGGCGATTTTGCCTATTTCCGTCCGCGACATGGATGATATCGAAAGGAAATACTATGAAAAACAAAGATAAACTCCGTGATCCATTGCCGGAGACATTTGCAACAGTAGAGGAGGCCGGCGAATTCTGGGATAGCCATAGTACGAATGACTATAAAGAATATCTTGAACCTGAAGCTGACGAGATTGAAATCCGGCAGCGCATTTTTGAGGTGCCAATTGAGGCGGATGTCTTTCAGCAACTCCAGCGCGAGGCCCGCAGTTTACGTGAAAGCGTACCTCAGTTTGTAGACCACCTTCTACGTGAGCGGCTTGCCATGACGGAGCCCCGGTAAGATGAGGAGGGCTAGATAAGCGACAAAAAACCGCTCCGCTACCCATTCTCTGATCTGACAAACACACAGGTCCGTCCCGCCGTGGTTCAGGTCCTTTGCAATGGCAGGGCGGATTGGGGTATATCCCGAGACAGGCTTTATCACCAAAGGAGGGAAGTGTATGAGCACGCGCCTTTTTTCCGACGAAGAAATCCGTGAGATGGGGAAACGAACGGTGGACCGTTTAACGGAAGCCATTGACGCCGGGGAGGCCGAGCAGGCCAAGAAAATTGCGCACCGCATGTATAATGAATTTCTCGGGATGCACGACCTCTACCGGAACTGGACAACCGCAACGCTGAGCGAGGTGGGGAAACGCTTTGGCGATGAGGTGCTGGAAGAGATCATGACGGCTGGCGTGAAAGCCTGGTGGCTGCCGAATTTGGAAAAAATGCCGCAGGACCCCCAAGAGTTGCCCCGCAAGATTAAGATGTTTGTTGCCGGTCTGCGGGGCCATCTGCAACCCATGCACATCGAAGAGGACGAGGAAAAAGTCGTTATCCAGATGCGTCCCTGTGGGAGTGGAGGCCGCCTGGTTCTTGAAGGCAAATACGACGGCCCGGATGCCTTTCATACGGTGGAAAAACCGCAGCGGATGACCTATAACCGCGCAGATTTTCCCGTATACTGCGCGCACGAGCCGCCGATGGAATTGGTTGACATCGAAAAAAACGGCAAACCGTTTGTCGTGGTCGAGCCGGCCGCCGTGCTCGGCAAAGAACACTGTTCTTTTATTATCTATAAGGACCCGGACAAAGTCCCGGAGAAGTATTACGACCGGCTCGGCCTCAAGAAACCAGCCTAGGCCGCGCGCCTGGCAACGCTCAGGGCTCTCTATTGTCCGGCTGGTTGGGACGAAATGCTCCCGTCGTTGTTGGCCCCATTCGGGGAAGCGTCTTCGGACATCTCTCTAAAGATGAAGAGGTCAGAGTACGGAGTCTGGTCGAATTCCTTCTCGAATGCCACATAGTCGCCTTCCGCTATACAGGATGACGAATGCTCTCCCCGGTTACAGGGTTTAGGGGATTCGTCAGGTTTGACGACGGTATAAGAAGGCTCCAACAACCATAAGTGGCTATCTTCCAGTCTCAATATCCAGACGACCCCCAGGCTCAAGTTGAGACTGTAACTTTTCCCAAGAGGATGGTTCATAGGCATACAGAACCGCTAGGTTCTCAAAGTCGCTACTATCAAGATTACCGAAGAGCAATCTATTCGCCATAATGAACTTTTGTGCAAGGCTATAGCGATATGCCGTCTGCGATTTGGACTGTGCATGAACAAAATTATCGGAAAGTAGAAATGCACAGCAACAAAGAAACCCTATGAGGCTGGAAGCTGAGCACTGTAGATTCTTCATCATGCTACCCCCCAATCGTTAATACTGTGCCGGCCATCGTGTAGGCGAATACGGGTAGAATGACGCCATAAGAAAAATGGCGCACCAGAGAGCCCTTGGGGACCCCGACTGCGACCACTAGGGCGAAGACGGCGCTGTAGATGGATAGGATGACAGGGAGAAGGTAGAAAACAGGCTCGACCACGCGAGGAGGGGAGAGTTGATGTCCTGTGGCTGTTACCACCGTGGCAAAATGGAGGACAAAGCTCCCCCACCATCCAGCGAAGAACCGTGTTCGGAATCTATGGGATCGGTCTTTCCGATTTTTAAGGCTTTCTAGGAGATAATCTATCACCGGTGCCAATGCACTCATCTAAGATATCCCGCCTAGAGCTGAGTTTTGATCACATCCTAATGCCCGCTCACATTCAAAACGGAAGCAGATTGCCGAAAAATCCCTCGTCGTCATCGCTTGAGGCGACCGGCTCGTCTTCGTCATCGCCCATAAAATCCTTGAACGGGTTATACTTTGAGAGCAGCCCCGGCTTGGTAATGGTTTCTCCCGCCCCAGGGTCAATGTCACGGGCGCTGCCATAGGTTGACGTTGCGGTTGGAAATTGTCCCGGCTCCTGGAGATAGGTGACCCCCAGGTCGCGGTCCTCCTTACAGCAGCCGCGGCTAAACGGTAGCCAGGAGCAGGAGGCTCCAAACATGAGCAGACTGGCCCATAAGACTACGCGGAGATACGTTGGTGCTTTTGCCGTGTGGAAAATCGAGGCGTCGCTCACTTGACAATCTTTTCTGGTCCGGTTTGCTCTCGGGCTTTGGCCGGGACGCTCGCCGTTGCTATTTCAGCCGAACTGCGGTGCCAGTTGCGACCAGCAGCAACATGCCTTTTCCTCCGCCGCTGATTTCGCTGTAATCCATATCGACCCCAACCACCGCATCAGCCCCGAGCTGCGCGGCTTGCTCCGCGAGTTCCTCCAGGCAGGTCTCCTTGGCCTCCCGCAGCGCCTTTTGATGGGTGCCGCTCCGGCCTCCAAAAAAGTCTCGCAGGCCACCCAGCATATCCCGAAAAACGTTGATACCCAAAACACATTCAGCGCTGACAATGCCGAGCGCTGCCTGAATCGTGCGGCCCGGAACCGTGGGGGTCGTGGTCAGATTATTTCTGGCAATCGGCATGGACGGCTTTCGTTCGGCTGATGTCTTACCAACTATATCTAACTGGAAAACGCCCTGGCAACTACTCCCGTCGCACGTGCTTCCCTGCCCGGCGCGTATCGAGAAACATCAGCGCGGGGAGGTTTCGGGCAGTGGCCCAAACAAAACCCGCAGGGCGATGTCGGCCAGGAGGAAGAAGAGGGCAATGACAATGAGAGGGTTTTCGAGCGGGTGCAGGAGGACCTTCTGCCCGCCTCGGATATGGGAGGTGAGTTCGTCAAATGTGGGGTTGAGGCTGCCACCCGTTCCTTCTGCCAAGGCGTGCAGCAAGGGACGATTGGGTTGTTGTTGGCGATACTCCTTCAGCGCGCCGTCCACTTCCGGCCCGACCAGAACCGTCTGACTCCTCTGGTTCAGAATCGTATTGCCTCTGCGTTTGACAATGGTGACAGGCACCTGACCCGTGTAGCGGGCGGGCAGGACGGCTTCGGAGATGCGCGGGGCGACCGGCATGAGCGTCAGGGTCTCGCTCCGGGTTCCGCTGGCCAAGCGGGCCTGGAGAATGCTGTCCTCCGTATTGTCAAAGGACTCGACCCGGAGGACCGTGCGTTCGCCCCGCCGAGCAGCGCTCAGCCGATAATCCAGCGGTGTTTCATTCCGCATGGCCCAGCGCACCGCCTGAGACCAGAATTTCCCGAAGCGCTCCCAGCGTATCCAGTCTCCCGAGCCAGCGCCACTCGGGTCAAACGGTACGACGACGACTTTGCCCAGACCGTACTGCCAGGTGGCCAGGAGTGGGTCCTGTTCACCGTGGACGTCGGTATACAGTTGGACGTTGGCGCGCTTCTTGGGCTTGGTCAGCATGTATTCGTCCAGGGCCGGGAAGTCGGACAGGCCGCGTAAAATCTGTCCCCGGACACCGACCTGGGGGACGACATCCTTGGTGCCCTCGTCTTCCTGGTCTTGCTGGCGCAGGGTCTGCCGGGTGTCCCGGACCAAGAGTTGCGGCAGCATGGTGGCGTCTTCAACATGGTAGAAGCGCCCGCCGGTTTTTTCAGACATATAGGACAAGAGTTGCAGGTTGACGGTATCACTCCCAATCCGAATCGTCGTAATCGAGATCTGGCGCTGGGCAATGGTTTTAATCAAGGGATAATGATCGGTCGGACTCCGGTTGGTATCACCATCCGTGAGCAAGATAATATGACGAATAGCCCGCCGACTCCGACTCAATTGATCGGCGGCAGCTTCCAGGGCGTGATAGAAATCCGTCCCGCCGCCATACCGCAGGCGTCCGATACGACCCCGGAGCGTTGCGCGATTCTGTGCCAGCCGCTTTAAGGCCGACAGGGAGTATGCCTCGGAGTCAAAGGCAATGGCGCCGGCCAGGTCGGTATTTTTGAGTTGGCCCAGGACGGCGACCGCCGCCTTCTGCGCATACTCCATCTTTTGGCCGTCGTGCAGACCGCGCACGCGGCTGTTGTAGCCCATGCTGTTCGAGCGGTCGATCAACAGAAAGAGCGCCAGCGGAATCCGCTTCTTTTTCCGCGGACGCTGCTCGTGAAAGGAGACCGGTAAGAGGCGTTCTATGGCGGAGTGTTGGTAGTCGAGCGTTCCAAATGTCCGTGCCCCGCCGGCCATGAGGAAGCCCCCACCAAAGTCGCGCACATAGCGTTCAATGGCCGTCATCTGCTGCGGTGTCACGTCTTTGCGGCCGATATCGTCAAAGACCACACTATTATAGTCCAGCAGTTGGGGCAGGACGGTCGGTAGGCCCTTGGGACGCCGGAACTCAATATCTACTTCCTTGAGTTGCAGGGCACGTGCCAGATGGGTCCTCGGGTTGTCCGTAATGACCAGCGCCCGCGTTTTCCCGGCAACTGCCAGGCTGGTAGACTGCATATTGTTCCCGGCGACGGTATCGGCGTCCGTCTGCACCTCGGCGCGCAGCAGATAGTTCCCGCGCTGAAGGATTTGGGCGGGAATCTCCAAAACCGACAGGCCGGGTTCCAGGCTGACCGCCTGACGGGTCAGGAGTTGGTCGTTGGCATAAATATCGGCGCTGCCTGGAACCGGTTGGTTGTGGCCGTTGCGCACGACGAGACGCATATCAAAGACGCTGCCCTCCCGGGCCAGCGGTGGAACCACGAATTTTTCCAGGGAGACTTCGGCCTGTTGTCCGCCGGGGGGAATGACCGGATAAATGGCAATCCCCATTTGACGGGCCACGGCAACGGTCTGGCGGGCCAGGCCCGTTGTTTCGTTCCCGTCGGTCAGGAGGAGGAGGCGTTTTTCCGCTCCCTCAGGGTACAGGGCAAAGGCGCGTTCAAGCGCCTGGGCGATATTGGTGCTGCTGGCGTGGTCAGATAACGGCAGCGAGGCGGGCAGGAGGGCCTGGGTTGCCGGCCCGGGGGCAAGCATGAGTTGGGTATCCGTTGCAAACGAGAGGACGGCGAGTTCGTCCTGTGCGGAGAGCGCTTCTTGGAGCTGTTCCAGATAGGTGCGCATCCAGGCCCGTGCTCCTGAAGCCATACTGTCTGAGGTATCAACCGCGGCCACAATGGCTAAACGCTGGTCGGAGAGAGTGGTCTGACGGCTCAGGCCAGCCAGGGCCAGAATAATCAGGACCGCCGCCCCCGTCCGTAGCAGCGTCGCGCCCAGGAGCACGCCTCGTTGGGAACGGCGGCGTAAGGGCAGCCACAGCAGGGGCAGCAGCAACAACCATAGGTAGGTGGGCGACAGAATGGTGTAGGTCTGCCCCAAAATTTCTGTGGTCATACGGCTTGCTCCAGCGGAGAGCGCCACCAAGCATACAGCCACTCAGCAAAGAGCAGCAGAGCGGCCAGCCAGTACAGACTCTGGCCAAATTCGACCGGAATTTCGCGCTGTACGGCTTCGGCGGTGGCACGAACTCCCGGCGATACAGCGGGCTGGGTCTCGTCCCCACTCGGGCGGCCGATATTGGACTCGGCTTCGTCAAAAAGATTCGCGTAGAGTTCCGCCCGATAGCCCTCCGTCTCCACCCGGTAGATGCCCACCCGGTCGAGCGGCACAGTGTCGGTTTCCAGGACCTGTCCCTCAGTCTGAGGCGTAGAGAGGCGGGCGCCGTCAAGGGCAGCGTCTGGGGGGAGAAAGAACACATCTCCCGCCGGCAGCAGGTGAGGGGCGAGCGGATTCGGTGGGCGGAGCCAGCGCAGCGCATTGAGAAAGAGGACGAGCAGGGTCAGATTGTCCGAGTCGGTCAGATTGCCCGCCCCGAGATCAAAGGCCAGACAGACAATCCGCTGGCCCTGCCGCTCTCCTGTCAGCGCCAGCGGGATCTCGCCGTGGCTGGTCTTTGAGGAAATCAGCACCTGGGCCCAGGAGGGCAGGGCGAGGATACGGGCCTGCTTGAACGGCAGGGCCTCAACATATTGCAGATTGTGCAAAATCTCGTGCTCATCGTTCCAGTCCAGAATCGTCAGGTCCGTGGCCTCGGTCAGCACGGGAAAAAGCGTGTTTTCAGCCGGGGGAAAGATGTAGAGGCTGTTGGCGGGAACGGTCTCGTCGGGAACGAATTGGTGGAACAGGATGATATCCTGTTCACCGACTTGAGCCGGCGAGAAGTCCTCGGGTCTCATGCTGAGCAGCGTCACGCCGGGCAGTGCCTGACTGAGCTGCTGGAGTTCCTGGTGCAGATGAGTCGCCGGAGAGACCAGAACCAATTGGGTTGAGCGGCGTTCAGCAATCCAGTGCAGCGCGTGATTATCGACATCTAAGGCATCCTCAGATTCAAGATGGACGGCCAGCTGCCCCGGCTCGGTAAAACCGCCTAAAGAAAACGAGCGGGCAGTGTTGGCCGAGAGGCTGAAGGCTTCTTGAAAGACGGCTTGGCCATTGAGGGCCACGCGCAACGTCGCCGCTTTGGTCCGATTGGCGTAATTGCGAACAAGAATATAGGCCCGGGCCTGGGCGTAATCCTGGAAGGGGTTCTGATAGACGTGGACCGAAGCCAGGGCCATATTATCGTCTGTCTCACCCACCCGATGATAGGTCAACGCCTGTCGCTGGGTGTCTGACAGACTCAACTGGCCGGCCGGCATATCGGTAAAAACATGAATCTGGGCCTGCCGTCCGGCCCGGTCCCGCTGGACGAGGGCGAGTTCGATACCCAGCTCCAGTTGGGTGCCGGTATCCTGTGGCTGGAGGCGCTCAAGGCGGTGCAACACCAAACGATGGTCGGTCGTAAAACCGCTGATGACCTGGGGGCGGGCCGCAATGCTGATGAGCATCACTTCGTCAAGAGGTGCCAGGGCGTGGAGCACGTCCTTGGCCTGCTCCAGGGCCAGAGCCCATCGGGGGACGCCGTTTTCACGCGCCTGCATACTCGCCGACAGGTCGAAGACGAGAATCTGCCGGTCTCCGCGCGTTTCGGTCACGGTCCGTGACCAGTACGGATGCAGCAGTCCTCCAATCAGCAATAAGAGGAGGAGGGTCTGAAGGAAAAACAAGAGGTCGGGCCGGAAACGTCTGGACCGCACGCGGTCTTCTGGAACGTCTAGCCAGAACAGCAGGCTGGGGACTTCAATGCGCGTGCGGGTGTGCTGGCGCAGATAAATCAGGAGCAAAACGCCAAGCAGGGCAACAAACGGGAGGGCCGCTGGATTGAGGATACCCATACGCCACACAGGATGCTCAGTGCGGGGTGACGAGCCCCACCTGGGCGAGGGACTCTGTCACCGTCTCGACGATAGGCTGCGCGCTGGACAGACGGGTATAGAGCACCCGATGTTTATGGCAGAACTGCTGGAGGGTGTCGCAATGGACCGACAGCGTGTGGTGATATTTCTCAAGGGTGGTCCGGCTGAGGGTGACCCAGCGTTCGGTCCGCTCTTCAACATCGTAGAGCTTGCCGCGCCGAAAAAGACGTTCCGGGTGCAGCTCACTCTTGCCCAGCACCTGAATGGCTTTGACTTCATAGCCCCGTGCGACCAGGAAGAGCAGGGCGGCTTCATATTGAGCCGGGCGGGTCAGAAAGTCCGAAACCAGGATGACCACCCCGGGCTCTTTGGCCTGCCGAATATAGGACTGGACAGACTCCCTCAGATAGGTCTTCCCGGTCGGCATCAGCGCCTCCAGAAAAGGCGGGACACGGAAGAAACGGTTCCGGTGGCGTAAAAACGGTGTTGCCAGAAAGGGCCGCGGCGGCGCGGACAGGGCCGCCACCCGGAGCGTATTATTACTGGAGAGCACGATATAACTCAGGGCCGTAACCAGGTCGAGGGCATGGGCAAATTTCCCGTCTCCGACAGGGGCGCCCATCGACGCACTGGTGTCGAGAATCAGATGAAACGGAATTTCCCGCTCCGCGGTAAACGTCTTGACCACCAGTTGACCGAGTCGTCCGGCGGCGTTCCAGTCCACATAGCGAAAATCATCTCCAGGCGTATAGTCTTTATAGGACTCGAATTCCACACCCCAGGCCTGGCTCGTGCGCGGAATGGGCGTCTCCCCAGGACGGTGGCCGCGGGCCGCCCGGACCCGCAGCCGCAGGCGGTCAAGCTGCTTAAAAAAGGAAGACTCAAAAGGCACGCAAGCCCCCACAGACACGGACAGAAAGTCAGCCTTGAACCCTGGTCAGCGTTGGAGTTTTTTGGCGGACTGAAGAATACGCTCAATGATCGAGGTCGGGTCGATATTCTCTGCTTCGGCGGCAAAATTCAGCACCAGCCGGTGATTGAGGGCCGGCAGCAGGACGCGGTCAACATCGGCGTAACTGACGTTGACCCGCCCGTCGAGCAGGGCCGCGACTTTCGCGCCCAGCATCAAGGTCTGGCCGCCCCGCGGGCTGGAGCCGAAATTGACATAGCGGCTCACCAAGTCGTCTTTGGGCAGCCGCACCGTGGCCGTATCGGTCTGATTCACATACAGCGCGTCCGCCGGCAGCGTGGCATGAATCAAGGCGGCGATATACTCTTCGATAGGGGGGTCAACCAGGACATCGCGGGCAAGCTGCCGAAACGCCATGATTTTTTCGGCAGCGTCCGCTTCGGAAAAAACAGGCCGCATATCCGGTTCAGCCGTCGTGGTCGTTGCGCTGATAATACGTCGGACCTCGTGGTGGGTCGGGTAGGTCAGGCGGACCTTAAAAAAGAAGCGGTCGAGTTGGGCTTCGGGCAGCGGATAGGTGCCCTCCATTTCAATCGGGTTGAGCGTTGCCAGCACGAAGAAAGGGGGGGGCAGATGATAGGTTGTGCCGGCCACCGTCACCTGGAGTTCGGCCATAGCTTCGAGCAGGGCGGCCTGCGTTTTGGGAGTCGAGCGGTTGATTTCATCCGCCAGCAGCACGTGAGAAAAAATCGGGCCTTCAACAAAGACGAAATCGCGCCGCCCCTCCTCTTGGTCCACGACCATACGGGTGCCGGTGACGTCGGCCGGCATCAGGTCCACCGTAAACTGAATCCGGTTAAAACTGAGATTCAGGACGCGGGCGAGCGACCGCACCAGCAGCGTTTTGCCCGTTCCTGGCACACCCTCAATCAGCACATGCCCACCGGCAAAAAAGGCGATCAGGATATTACGAATGAGGTCTTCATGGCCGATAATGACCTTGGCCAATTCAGACTGAATCCGCTGAAAGGTCTCCTGAAATTCAAGCACAAGATCGGTTGCCGGAGCAGGCGTATCCTCCACGCCCGGCTGAACGGCTGATACGTGTCCTCCCTGCGGCGTTTCGCTCACTGCACGGTCTCCCGGGAAAATAACTGTTTCACAATGTCCTCATATTCAGGTGGAACCTGGGCATTCCGAATCGCATCGTCCAGCGCTTGGTTGGCGCTGAGCTGGCTGGTGGACTTGAGAATCACCCCGCCGCCCTCATCTTTGACAATCTCGTGGCCGGTCTGGCTCTTCTCAAAACTGGCATCGAGAGACAGACTGAAGGTCTGGGGGGTGCCCCCCAGCCGGGCCTCGTTGCCGTACAGGCGTCGGTCTGTCCCCGTCCCCGCTCCCATCCCACCCCGACCGGCTTGGCCGCCCCGACGGGGAAGCTGAGCGGTGGCAGACTGAAAGGCTCCCTCCGCTTTCCGCCGGTCAAGCCGTGCTTGTTTGAGCTTTTGGAGGCCGCTGCCCTGTTCTGGCGCTTGCTGACTGCCCAGGCCGGTTCGCTCAGCGTCCGGCTCGGCTTGGCCCTCGCCAACGGCCTGTTGGCTGGTATCCCCTGCTTGTTGCCCCGACGGGAGAGCCGGGGCGTGTTCGTCATTGAGGAGGCGCTGGCCCTCGGCGTCCTGTTCAGCACGCGCCGCCGGGGACTCCTGGAGCCCTTGCAGAGCCGTCCGCAGGGCTTGCTGGAGGTCTTCCGGCAAAGACGCCAGCTCCAGCAACTCCTGTCCCAGCCCTGCTTCGTCCGCGGCCTGAGTCTGCCCGCTCAGCGGGCTGTCCGCTTGCTCAGACAGGGGCTCCTCAACAGGCAGCGGGTCCAGTGGCCGGGCGGGGAAGTCTGCCGTTGGTGGGGACAGCCGCGTGTCCACCAACTGGCCGGTGCGTTCAGGGAACTCGGAAGAAATCCGCTCAAGATTGGTCAGTGAGAACGGGGCTGGTTCAGACGCGGGTGACAGCAACGGGATAGAGGCGACCAGGAGAGCGAACACCACAGCGACGAGAAACGGCAGGACGCTCCAGGGTATGCGCTGTGGGGCGATCTTTTTGACCTCCCACACAGACAGCCGGTCCATATTATCGCGGAGCAGATAAGGCCATAAACGGGAAGCCGGAGGACCGGTGGCGGGGGTCGCCAGCATCTGGGTTGTCAGGGTTGACAAGCGTTGTTTCAGCCCAGCCTGGAGGTCAATCCGACGGGCGGCGGTATGCAGATTGGTCCAGTCCGCCACTCCCTGACGGAGCAACCGAAAACACACAAAACCGGCCAGGGCGAGCAGCGGCCAAGCGGCCAGGATGAACCAGAACGAGGAGAGTGAGAAAGCGAGGAAAGTAAAAAGGGCAAATCCGAGCGCGAGCATTGTCCCAACACCGTAGAACCGGTGCTGGGCGGTATAAAGATTAAAACGGGCCTGAAGCGTGTGCAGTCTCGCTTCGACCTCAGCGAGCGCGATCCGCTCCTCAACGCCTGGTGGCCAGTCCATGCGAGAATCCTTAGTCCCGGTGCTCCTTGAAAGAGGCGCTCACACCATAGTGGACAGCCTTTCTCAGGTCAACTCGCACGGACGGGCATCCCGCTTTTTGTTTGGAGCCGCGGCCTCCCCTGCCTTGACGCAACCTTGGGTTTGAACTGCTGGTGCTGATGGATGTTCGCTGTGTCATACCATACTGGCTGAGAGGGCCGCACCGCTTATGCGTGGTTTGTCTTTCCGCTCTGGCGTCTGCTGGCTCGTCGCCGGTGTCGCGCTACTGGGGGTGGCTTGTGAAACACCGCTCCGGCTGCCTTATATTGAGCCGGTTCTGCACAATTGGCCGGAACAATACCGCGGGGTGAGCGGGGTCAAGCTGCACGTCTTTCGTACAGGCTTGCTCACGGTATCCAGCCGCGTCGTCTATCAAGGCGGCAGTTTCCCCCAACAGCACACCCTGGACATCCTGGCGTTTGGTATTGAGCATCCCAAACAGGGACTGGTCCTGGTGGGAACCGGCTTGAACCGAGCGCTGGCGGAAGATGCGCCGCGCTACCTCGGCCCATTCCGCTCGGTCTTTGGCCAGGCCGATATGCAGCCCGGCCCAGGATATTGTCTCCCAGCTCAAGACGGCCCAGCTCGCACTGGAAGCGCTGAAATTTGTGATTCTGCCCGACCTGCGACTCAACCATACCGGAGAGCTGGAGAGTCTGTCTCAGGCGACGGCAGTGGTCACGCGCGAGGAACACGCCGCGGCGCTGAGCAGCAGCGGTCTCGGTCTGTATATGGCGGACGAATTCGACCAGGTGACACAATGGCAATTTGTTGATTTTTCTACCGCTCCGCCACTCGGGACGTTTGCCCGGAGTCACGACCTCTTTGGCGATGGCAGCCTCGAGCTGATTGATGTCACCGGGGCCACGGCCGGCGGGCTTGCCGTCCTGGTTCGCCTGCCCCACCAACCCGTTCTCCTATGTGGCAATTTGGCCTGGACACACAGCCAGGCGCGCTATGCCTGGCTGCCCGGTCTGGCCTTTAAGCGTGCGCTCTGGTGGGAAAAAATCTTGCGGCTCAAGAAATTCAAGGAACTCGTTCCAGAACTCCTCGTCCTGCCCGCCCATGACTGGGACGCGGTCCGCGCGGTCAAAGCTGCGGACATGACTGCGCATGAATTTTCTCCCCTCAAAGCAGACGAGCACGACCCGCCACGGCCGCCCGGCTTTTCCGGCCCGTCGGGACCCGCTAGGTTAGGAGCATGGACGTCACCATCATCGGTCATGGTTCGCTGATGAGCGGTCGGGGCCTCTCGTTTTCCGGCACGTTTCATCTGCGGACCGCTCATATTGTGGCCCTGGACGGCTGTCGCCGAGGTTTTGCCAAACTCTCCAAATACGGCGACCGCTTTGCCACCGACCTGGAGCTTGAGCAGCCGGCCTTGGAAGGCACCCGCGTTGCGCCCCACACCGGGCCCGATGGGAGAATTGAAGCGCTGGGCCTGAGTGTCTCGCTGGCAGACTGTGGCCGCCTGGTCAAACGAGAAGGGTATCGCCCGCAAGCTCTGCTGACTCTGGTTGAGCGCGCGCGAAAAAACGGCCTTGGGGTGGCGGAGTGGTTGTGGCAGTTGGCGGCCGAGCAGGCACACGATCTGGCGGCCTATCGGCGTCAGCTTTTTCTGATAACAGACTATACTTCGCCCCATTACATTCCCCATCCGGTGCGGCTGACTGAAGCAGGCTATGCCTTGGTTTTTCTCGCACCCGGGCCGAGGGGAACCGGCACGCCGGATATCGTCTCCATTCGCCGCCAGACGGGTATCACCACCGTCCTGAGCACGGCCGAGACCTGGCGGCGCAAGCCGAATGACGATCAGCTGACCTATTTCCTGTCGTGCCTGCTGGGCGGAGCGCATGGCATCAACGTGCGGGATTTCCTGGCCAGCGTGGCGGGTCAGCGCGTCCGCGCCCTGGCCGCCACGCTGTCTGAGCGTCTCCGGCCTCTGCTGGCTGAAGAAGTCGGGTGCTTTCTCCAGACAACCGGCTTGACGCCGGAGCAGTATCGGCGAGCGTTCGGCAGCCCTGAGGCGGCCTTGAGTCGGAGCGGACTGAGAGATTTTCTTGAGGTGTGCGCCCGCTAAGAGGACAGACCGATGAGTATTTTCTCGGTATCGATTGGTAAGGAGCAGTTACGGTTTACCGCGGCGCATTTTATTGCCTTCAGAGGCTTCCGCGAGCCCTTACACGGTCACACCTATCAGGCCGAAGTCACGGTGAGCGGACCGGTTGGGCCGGACGGCTATGTCGTGGATTTCCTGGTGCTGAAAAAGATCGCCGAAGAAGAGTGTCAGCACCTGCATTTTGCCACCCTGCTGCCCGAACACAGCGATTGCCTGCGTATTAGCGCGGACACCCAGACCGTTCGGGTAGCGTGTGAAGACGGCGCGCAGTTCAGCTTTCCCCGGCAGGATGTCCGCCTGCTGCCCATCGTCCACTCCTCATCAGAAGAGATTGCCCAATATCTGATTGCGCGTCTGCGCACCCGTCTGGCAGAGGTGCGCGGGAACAGCATCGAAACGATTGAGGTCCTGATTGAGGACATCCCTGGCCAGGTCGCGGTGTGCCGCGAGCCCTTCCGGGGCTGAGGCTGGAATGGGGCGCGGCGTGCGGAGCGTGATGCTGGGCCTGGTGTGGGTCAGTCTCACCGGGTGTGAAGCCGCCTTACCCGAGCCCGACTCTGAGGGCGCGCAGCTCTATCGACAGCGCTGCGCCGGCTGTCACCGCTTGTATCATCCCGGCCTGCTCACCTCCGAGATGTGGCAGTACATGCTGACGCGGATGGACGGAGAGTTTGCGCGCCTCGGCCGCCCCCCCTTAGCTGACCCCGAGCGCCACATCATCTTCGACTACCTGAACGCCCACGCCCAGCGTCCGGCCGGCTCAGAACGGGTGGAGCCAGAGTCATAAGCGATATCCGGGTCAGCGGGCCGCCCTCACGGCCGGAGCCCCGCCACTGCTCCGCTGGTGCTGGCGGGGCTGCTCTTATCCCGCCCGCCGGGCCGCCTCGATAGCGTCCAGCTCTTTCGGAATGGCACGGGTCAGCACGTCAGGCCCGTCGGCGGTCACGAGGACATCGTCCTCAATACGCACCCCAATCCCCCGGTAAGCCGCGGGTACGTCGGCATCTGTGGCAATATACAGGCCAGGTTCAACCGTCAGGACCATGCCGGGTTCAAGCGTGCGTTGCTCTTTGCCGACCCGGTATTTGCCCACGTCGTGCACATCCATGCCCAGCCAGTGGCTCGTGCGGTGCATATAAAACTGGCGATAGTCGCCATTCTCAAGAATGCTCTGGGTACTGCCGGACAGCAGGCCGAGGGCGCGCAACCCGTCGATCAATATCTCCGTGGCGCATTGATGCACATCGTCAAAGCCAACACCGGGGCGAATCATGCCAATCGCCTGTTTTTGCGCGCTCAGCACCAGGCTGTAGATGTCTCGCTGCGCAGCCGAAAACCCGCGGCCAACCGGAAACGTGCGCGTCACATCCGAGCAATAGCAGGCGTACTCCGCACCGGCGTCAATCAGCAGGAGGTCGCCGTCCCGCATGGGTTGATCGTTGGAGATGTAATGCAGAATCGTGGCGTTTGGACCTGAGGCAACAATTGAGGGGTAGGCCGGTCCGTCCGCGCCGTTGCGGCGAAAATGATATTCGAGCAGGGCTTCGATTTCGTATTCAAACATCCCCGGTCGTGTCTCGTGCAGGGCGGCATGGTGGGCCGCGGCAGACGCCTTGACCGCGCTGCGCATCAGGTCGATTTCCTCCGGGGTTTTGAACAAGCGCATTTCGTGCAGCAGGTCGCCGGGATCAATCAGCGAGACCGGTCCGCGTCCAAGGCGCGGGCGTTGCAGCCGGCCCTGATGCACAAAGTCCAGGATTTTTGCATTGAGGCGTTCATCGCGGCCAAGGCCGTAGTAGATATTCTCCGCGGCGAGGAGGTGTTCGGGCAGCACCTCGTCGAGCTGATCAATCGTATAGGCCGCATCCACGCCAAAATATGCCTGCGCGCCCTCAATGCCAAACCGTTTCCCCGTCCAGGTCTCTTTTTCTTTGTCGCGCGGACGGACAAACAGAATGTACTGTTCCTTGTCGTGATTGGGCGAGAGCAGGCACAGGGATTCCGGCTCTGGAAAACCGGTCAGGTAGTACAGGTCGTTGTCCTGGCGATAGCGATACTCGACATCCTGAGAGCGAATGGCCGTCGGAGCGGCCGCAAAGAGGGCCACCCCATCGCCCATCTGTTTCAGAAACGCCTGCCGGCGGGCTGCATAGGTCGAAAAATCTGCGTTCATTGACATGCTACCGTGTCGTCCGTGTGGTGTTGACTTGACTTTCACCCAACAATTCAAGACGCTCGGTACTATATGGCACACGAGCATTTGTATCCAGAGTCCTTACACGCCCTGCTGACCCGGCTGCCAGAATTGGAAATCGTGCTGGGCCCGCAATCAAAACCCGGCTTACACGCAGTCCAAAAGCTGCTCCAGGAATCGCTTGCGGCCCGCGCTGACGGCGACGTACCCCAGGCGACCGCAAAAATTGGAACCGCCATGGACACCCTGGCGCAATTGGCCGATGGGCTGGACCCGCAGGAGGCCGCGCTCATGCGAATGCTGTCCATCCAGTTCAGGCAGGCGCTGACAATGGGCGATATGGGCGAAACCCGGCGCGTTTCGGACGTGATGCGCAAGCGTTCCGGGGCGACCATCAAAAAGAAGCCCTAGACAGCGCCCGAAACGTTGCGTCCTTGACTTCCGCAGGCCGGTTGGCTAGTGCAACAGGCATGGCCGATGCACTCCCAGCCTGTTGTGAGAAAGAGATGCAAATCCAGCGCAAACAGATTGCGGCGACCTACTTGTCCTTCCCGGTCATCAAGGACATTCCCTGTCCGACCTGCCTGCGTATTATCCCGATTCGGGTGTATGAAAAACCGACTGCGGTCGAGTAAGGGATGGCGGGCATGGCGGAACGTGTGGACCTGAAAATCGTTCGGGTGAGTATTGAGAACGAGGACACCCCGTGCCGGGTGAGTATTCGAGCCGAGGTCAACGCGCTGACGCAACTGCGCGCCATTGCCGACAAATTCCGGCGCTCAAAAAAGCGTATTCCCGCCCAACTGGTCATTGGTCCGACCGAAGACAAGCCCGCATCTCACGCCACGGTCCGCGCCGAAGAGCTTGAACAGGTCATTGTCGAAGGGCTGGCCGCCATGCACCACTCCGGCCAAATCGCCCGTAGCCTCATCCGTCGCTTTCAGGGCCGTATCCTGGCCGGGGATGGAGAGTAGGTTCTCGCCACCAAATCTGGATTTGCTATGCGGACGGTGCCGCATTTGAGAGCGCAGAAAACAGACGGTAGAAACGCGAGGACAGCCGAGCCTGACGAGTTTGAATCGGCCACCATTGCCTACCAGCAAGCCCCCTGAAACCTGGACTACTGGCAGAGGATGGCTACCTTTCTGCAAGCTGGTTTGGGCTTCCTTCTTCTCTCTTTAATTTTCGTATTCGGACGGTTCTCTCGCGTTTGCGCTTTTCCCCTCGGACAGGGTATACAACCGGCGTTAAACAAGAAACCCGGCTATGCAGGGCGGGCGTAGAAAAACCAATATGGCCGTCGATGTGAAACTTCTCGCAAAGGCAGAACAAGCTCCTGCAAACCTATCTTTCAACGAAGTGTGTAAACTCGCTGAACAACTGGGGTGGATATCCAAAAGGAGTAGGGGAAGTCATAAAATTTTTCACCATCCGGCTTGGCGTCGCGCCACCTCTTTGCTTCCGCTCAATCTCCAATCACGGAACGGGCGAGCCAAGCCAGAGCAAGTGGAAGACTTACTCAAACGAGCGAAGGAGATGGGACTTCTCGCTGATAAGGAGGCCACTGATGAACATTGATGAATTGCCCGCGTACACCTACCATTCCAGCAATGCGAAATATGAGGGGTTTGAAGCGAGGTGTGTGGAAATTCCTGAGTTGTCTGCTTACGGCGACACTGAATCCGAGGCACTCAAGGAAATTAAAGTCGCGGTAGCTGGTTGGCTGGAAGTCTTGGAAGAGGAAGGAATACCCTTCCCCACCCCTGTAGATTCCTCGAATTTCGGGAACACCCAACACGAGGCCACCATGCACGCCTTGCGGGAAATCATCGCCCGGACCGCTAAGTGATCCTTGGGAACCCCTACATAGAGGCATCTGAGTTAGCGTCTGCGCCTCCGCCATTTCCCCTTCGGCTTCCCCGCCAACGGCACCATCATCTTCTCATACAATCCAAGCAGATGTTCCACGCGCTCCCGCTCTGAGGCGAAGCCGCTACGGCGGTAGAGACGGTCTACGGCCCGGTCAAGCGTGGTGTGGGCCTTGCGCAGATTGGGCGGCATCAGGTCGGGGTCGTACAAGTCGGCTAAGGTTGCATCTGGATAGGCCGCGCGGCGTTGAGGACGGCTTGGGCCAGCGGTTCCAGCTTCGATAGGTCTGCGCCTGCGGGCGGTGTTGGGAAGGTGTTGTAGACGACCCCGACAGAATACATATAGTCGCTCTTCAGGCGGCCAGTCACGGTCCGCATCCACGCCATGTGCATGGCGGAGGTGAGCAAGGCAAAATCAGCGAAAGTGGCGTTGAGGAGAAGCCGCAGTTTGTCGCTCGGAACCACTGGCGGCGCTAACCAACCGACAGGGACATAGGCCCGTCTCTCAGAGCTGACCTGAGGAATGACCAGGAACGGCGCGGTGAGGAGCACATTCGCATGGTAGAGCGTGGGTGTTTCGGCCAGTTTTTGCGTCGGTTTGCTCTTGCTGGCCTGCCGGTAGGCACGAACCGCAGCCATGCGTTCCTTGACGTGAGGCAACTTTGCCAGCGTGGCTGACGGTGCGTCATGCAGCGCCAGAATCCAGCGGGTTCCGCCGTGCAGATACTCGCGCGCCCCGACAAACGGGCGCAGGAAAGGTTCAGCGTCCGGTTCGGCCTGCAAGAAAGCCGCGCGTTCCTCGGAGTCGAAAATATATTGCCCGCCGTCAATCGGCTTGGAGCCTGTCAGCAGTTTTTGCGCTCCGTTAATCGGGCGGCTTTCCTCACGCACAGTAAGATGTGGGTCGGCCAAACCGCCAGCGTCGAACAGATAGGGGGACAGCGCAGTATGGCGGGTTTCCTCCGGGTCGCCGTTCAAGTCGGGATAGGCAAACAGGCGTTTCTCCGTCCGCGCGTTATCTCGTCGGTCCAATCCCAAAATGACCACATGCACATGGGCCTTACCGCGGGCGTCCGAGCCCCAGGCAAAGGGCCGGTGGGCAAAGGCGATTTCTAACCGGTAGCGGGCGAACAGAATCGGCCACAACTGGCCGACCTGCTCGCCCTGCGTGGTTGAGTTGGTCGCCACAAAGCCGATGCGGGTCCGCCCGGTGACATACGCGCCCGCCTTGATGAGCCAGGCGGTGACGTAATCCAGGGTCCCGCCGCTGCCGCCCAGACCGGCGAGACTGCGGACCTGTTGCCGTTGGGCTACGGTTTGAAACTTCGCGCCAACAAACGGCGGATTGCCGAACACGTAACTGCACTGCGCCGGCGGGAGCAGGCTTGTCCAGTCGGTTTCCAGGGCGTCACCATGCACGATATGAGGCGAGACGGTGAGGGGAATGCGGGCGTAGGTCTGGCCGAACTCCAGGCTGAGCCCGTTGTTCATGATGTGGTCCATCATCCACAGCGCAGTCTCCGCAATCCGAACCGGGAACGCGCCAAGCTCGATTCCGTAGAATTGGTCCACATTCACGCAGGACAGCTCGGCCACGTTCAGCACCCGTTGCGCGGTCTCGCCCGTCACCTCCCGGAGCGTCCGTAGCACCTCAAGCTCAAGCGAACGCAGTTCCCGGTAGGCGATAATCAAAAAGTTGCCGCACCCGCAGGCCGGGTCCAGGAAGGTCAGTTGCCCGAGCTGGCGTTGAAAGGCCAGCAGGTCGGCCCGCTTGCGGCTGTCCTTGCGGGCCTTCAGATGGGCGAACTCGGTCCGCAGGTCATCCAGGAATAAGGGCTCGATGACCTTCAGAATGTTCTGCTCGGTGGTGTAATGCGCGCCCTGAGCCCGGCGCTCCGCCGGCTGCATGACGGATTGGAACAACGCGCCGAAAATGGCTGGAGAAATGGCCGTCCAGTCGAATCGGCAGGCGTCGAGCAATGCCTGTCGCATAGGGGTGGTGAAGGACGGAATGCGGGCCGGCTCCCGGAACAGTGCGCCGTTGATGTAGGGAAAAGCAGCCAAGTCCTCGTCCAGCGTGGCGGCCCGGTCGGGCTCCGGGGTATCCAACACCTGAAAAAGCTGGGCCAGCCACGGGCCTAGGTCCGAGCCGTCCTCGCGGGTGCGGGTTTCCAGGAACTCAAGAAAGCTGTCGCGCGGCGCGAAGATGCCGGTATCGTCGGCAAACAGGCAGAACACGAGGCGGACGAGAAATAGCTCCAGGTCATGGCCAGCCCTGCGACCAGGCTCAGGACGGGTGTAACCGGACTGTTGGAGCGCGTCGTGCAGATGGCCCATAAGTGCGGCCGCCTGGATATTGACCGGGTCCTGATCCTTGAACGTGCGTTTGTGTACGCCCAGAATGAAACCGAATTTTTCGACATTTTGGGGCAGGGCAGCCAAGGCGAAAGCCGCGCGTTGCCGCTCGTCCAGGTCGTGCAACGAGAAGGTCTGAAAGTCGCTGACCAGGATGTAGCGCGGACGTTGGGACTCGGGCAGGGCGTCAAAATAGTCGCTGGCTTGGTCGAACGCTGCCTTCAGGTCGCGGCCAGCGCTCTTCTGCTCGACGATCAGCACGCCCGGCCAGAACAGGTCGATGAAGCCCGACCGATTGTCCAGCTTCCTGACGTGCGCTTCGTAGCGGACCACCGAACGGCGCTGGACCCCGAAGACCTCAAAGAAGTCATTATAGAAGCTGTGTGTCTCGCCTTTCTCGTAGGCCGCTCCGGCCCACTTCCGGGCAAACTCCGCCGCCCGGACGCGGATTTCGTTCCAGGAGAGCCGCATTGTGTGGTGGTTGGGTTGCCGGCCCGCCCCCTCACCCTAACCCTCTCCCTCCAGGGGAGAGGGAACGCGAGCCTCGGCCGGTCCTCCGTTCATGCTGAGCGTAGCCCCCCTGCATCCGGCGGACACCGCAGAGTTTTTGCCGTGCCGAGCGGAGCCGGCCGAAATTGGACTGGAACAGCATCAGGCACGCGGTCCTCCGTTCGTGCTGAGCGTAGCCCCGGAGGGGCGAAGTCGAAGCACGAACCAGTCAATTTGCGTCATACGTTCCAAATTGCCAAGTCATCATCAGTCCCGCTCGGCAATAAACTGTCGCGCTTTTTGGCCCTCGACAGGGTCCAGGCGGGTGAGGATGGCGGCCTGTTCCTCGGCCTTTTTTCGGCTACCACCCACGAAGCCCGGTGCTTCTATATAGTACCGCATCAGGTCCCAGCGGGCCGCCAGGTGGGTGGGGTCGCAGCCGACCGCTTTTTCAAAGTGAGTACGGACGTTCCTGACCAGAGCGAGATTGCGGAGCTGGCGGAACATGCTCATCTGCTCGACGTGAAGTCCGTAGGCGCGTCCCAGCCAGAGATGATAGTCGGCGTTGCACTGTGCGCCGTCCACAGCCGCCTCGAACCAGGGGATGGCCTGTTCATAGTTGTTCTCTGCAAAGGCGATCCGTCCCAGATAAAAGGGCGCGCTTGTATTGGTCGGCTGCTGTTGGTGCAGGGCCTCAAAAAATTGCCGGGCTTGGGCCAACTGACCGGCCTCAAAGAGTTGGACCCCGGTTTGGAGGTCGGTCTGAGCAACGGCGGGCGGAGAGGAGAAGAGGCAGAGCAGGACAAGGCAGGTGGAGAGAATCGGGGAAGGAGTCCCCCTCACCCTGGCCCTCTCCCTCCGGGGGAGAGGGGATAGAAGGGCCGGGGTGGGTCTCTCGCTCTTCACTCTTCACTCTCCCCTAAAACGTGATGAGCGGCTTGACGATATTGTCCGCCTTGGTCGTCATCATGGTGAACGCGGTCTCGACCTCGGTAAAGGGAAACCGATGGGTGGTCAGCGGGGTGGGGTCAATCCGTCCGTTCTGAATCAACCGCAGCAGGCGCGTGACCTGTTCCCGCCCGCCCGGACATAGCGCGGTGTGAATTTTCTTGTCGCCCATGCCCAGCCCGAAATCCGGCAGCGGAATGCTTAGCGCATCCCCGGCTTCCCCATGATAGCCGATGTTCGAGATCACTCCACCCGGCTTGGTCGCTTTCACACAGTTCTCAAAGGTCGTCGGAGAGCCTAACGCCTCAATCGCGGAATCAACACCCAGGCCGGCTGTGAGCTGCATAATCTGTTCGACCGCATCCCCCTCGGTCGGATCGACTACTATATCAGCGCCCATTTTTTTGGCGAGTTCCTGGCGGTCCGGCTTGGAGTCCACCGCGATAACCAAGCCAGCGCCCAGCAGCCGGGCGCTGGCCGTGGCGCACAGCCCAACCGGACCCTGGGCAAAGACTGCCACCGTCCCGCCGGCCGGAATCTCCGCGTTCTCGGCTCCCACCAGGCCGGTGGACATCATATCCGTGGTGTAGAGCGCCTGCTCGTCCGTCAGCTCATCCGGGATGGCAACCACATTATAGTCGGCGTCATTGACAAAAAAGTATTCGGCCATATTGCCGTCACGCTGGGTGGTGTATTTATAGCCGCCCAACATGCCGCCGCATTGCGAGGTAATGCCGCGCTGACAGGGGTCACACTTGCCGCACGGCGTGATGGCGTTGACGACCACCCGGTCGCCCTCTTTACAGGTTGTGACATTCGCCCCGGCTTGATGCACGATGCCAACGCTCTCGTGGCCGAGCACCCGGCCCTCGGGAATCTGGATAACACCCCGCACGGTATGCACATCCGAGGTGCAGATCAGTGAAGCCGTTGTTTGAATCACCGCATCATTCGGGCCGGGGTCAGGAATGGGTTTGTCGATAATACCGACCGTATCTATGCCTAAAAATGCCAACGCCTTCATCGCTTCCTCCTGTTTGTGGACTATTTACTATCGGGCAAAAATCTGTCCCTGGTCTCGAAACGCCTTGAACTCCAAACCGTTTTGGCTGGGGTCTAAGAGAAACATGGTGGCCTGTTCACCAACTTGGCCACGAAAACGAATATAGGGCGTAATCAAGAACGAGACACCGGCCCGCGTCAACCGCTCGGCCAACGCCTGCCAGGCGTCCCAGTCAAGAATCACGCCAAAATGCCGGACCGGAACCTGCTGGCCGTCAACCGGATTGGTCGCCGCGAGTTGAGTTTCTTCAGGAGCCAGATGGGTGGTGACCTGGTGGCCAAAAAAATTGAAATCAATCCAGGTTGCGCTCTCGCGGCCCACCGAACAGCCCAAGCGGTCAACATAAAATCTCCGCGCGGCCTCCAGGTCCTGAACGGGGAGGGCCAGGTGAAAGGGAATGCTGGGCATGGGTCTGTCCTGCATCTCTAGTCTAGGATTTCTTTCGTGTCCATAAGACGAGCGGCGGGGGACCGTGGGGACGGTCTTCCAAGCGGCGGCCCAGGCTGATGACGGCCTCTCCGAGCTGACGCAGGTGCTCCTGCACGGTCTCGTCGGTAATCGCCCCGCCTTTCATCTGATCGGCGCGCACATACACGCTGCCGGGGACGAGGTGCAGATTGAACCAGGCCAAGACCGGTTTGAGCTCTTGGTCAATGCTGAGGTAGTGATGGTCGGTATAGGCGTTCCCAATCAAACCGGCAACCTTGCCCATAAAGGCTTCCACCGGAATATGGTCGAGCAGGTTTTTGAGCGCCCCGGTGTAGGAACCCCGATAGATGGGCGTGCCGATGATATAGGCGTGGGCGGCTTGGATGCGGGCCAGCACCCGGGGGGTATCGTCCGGGTAGTCTGTGGGTGGCCGCCCATCACAAAAAGAGATGGTAACCTCACGCAGATCAAGCACCTCGGTCGTGATATCCGGGGCGTGGGCGTGGGCGGCTGCCAGCGCGGTATCGACCAGGGTCCGCGTACTGCCGCCGGTCGTGAGACTGCCTGAAATACCGAGCAGGGTGGTCATGGGTCCTCCTTCTTCTTTTCCTTGCTATACCCCGTCACGTCCCGAAAGAGAAGCACCGCTCCCGAGTCCGGGCCCAATCACCCGCCCGACTAGACGCCCCTGGCTCTGCTCAGTATGAAGGACACAACGCTCCTGGACATGGAGGGCAGGCTTGGAAACCAAGGCTACGGGTGGGGGCTCGATTCGGGTCACTGGCGCGCGCCAGAACAATCTCAAAAACATCGATGTGCAGATTCCCCTGCGCCAACTGACGGTCGTGACCGGGGTCAGTGGGTCGGGCAAGTCGAGCCTGGCCTTCGATATTTTGTACGCTGAAGGGCAGCGGCGCTACGTCGAGAGCTTCTCGGCCTACGCGCGGCAATTTCTCGACCGGATGGACAAGCCCCAGGTCGAGCGCATTGACGGCATTCTGCCGGCCATTGCCATTGACCAGAACCGTCCTGTGCGGACCTCGCGTTCAACCGTGGGGACCATGACCGAGCTCCACGATCACCTCAAGCTGCTGTTTGCCAAAATCGGCCGGCTGTACTGTCGGGAATGCGGGCAACCCGTAGAGCGCGACTCGGCCGAGTCGGTGTATAAAAAGCTCCGCCAGGAAAAGCCGGCCGGCTGTCGTTTTCTGGTCACGTTCAGTGTGGCCACGCCGGCCAGCCTGCCCTGGGAAGAAGTGCGCAACGGTCTGTTGCAGTCCGGTTTCTATCGGCTGGTTGTGGCTGGGAAGCCGGTCGATATCCAAGAATTGCCAGATCGACCCGAAGCGGAGCAGGAAACCTGTACCGTTCTGGTTGACCGCCTGACACTCACCACCCGCGCGAAAAAGCGCATTCACGACTCATGCGAACACACCTTTCAGTATGGCAAGGGGCGTCTGAGTCTGATTTTCCCCGATGCAGACCACCAAGAGGAATGCACCGTCATGCCGTTCTCGGAGCAGCTGGAGTGCGCGGCGTGCGGTATCGCCTATCAAGAGCCCGTGCCGAATATGTTCTCGTTTAACAGCCCGCTCGGTGCGTGCGAGACCTGTCGCGGGTTTGGTCGCACGATTGATATTGACCCGGAGCTGATCGTCCCCGACCCGACCCTGACGCTGAAACAGGGGGCCATTAAGCCCTGGCGGATCAAAGCGGCGCAATGGGAGCGCCGCGAGCTGTTTGCCTTTTGCGAACAGCAGGCCATTCCGACCGACGTGGCCTGGCAGGCGCTTGGCCGGGAGCAGCAGCAGGCCATTATGGACGGCGAGGGGGACTACTACGGCGTCCGGGGGTGGTTCAAGTGGCTGGAAACCAAAACGTATAAGATGCACGTGCGCATCTTTCTGGCCCGCTACCGGGGCTATTTCCCGTGCGAGGACTGTCGGGGGGCGCGCCTCAAACCAGAGGGGCTGCTGTATCGGGTTGGGGGCAAAACCCTGGCCGATATCAATCTGATGAGCATCGGGGCGAGCGCAGACTTCTTTGCCACCCTCAAGCTGACCGCCTGTCAGGAGCAGGTCGCCCGGCTCATGCTGGACGAGATTCGGAAACGCCTGCGCTATCTGGTTGAGGTCGGGGTGGAATATCTGACCCTGGACCGGCAGTCCCGCACCCTGTCCGGCGGTGAACTGGAACGGGTGGACCTGACCACGGCGATTGGGTCCGCTCTGGTCAACACCCTGTATATTCTGGACGAACCGTCAATCGGCCTGCATCCGCGCGACAGCCAACGCCTGGTCCGTATTCTGCAAGACCTGCGCGACAACGGCAATACGGTCGTGGTGGTTGAGCACGACCCGGAGATTATTCGTCAGACCGATCATGTCATCGACCTAGGCCCCCTGGCTGGTGAAAAAGGCGGCGAGGTTGTGTTCAACGGGCCATATCCCAAGCTGCTCAAAGACAAGCAGTCGTTGACCGGTCAATACCTGTCCGGCCGGCGGACCATTCCGCTCCCGCCCAAACGTCGGCCTGTCAAGAAAAAATACACGCTGACCGTCCAAGGGGCGAGCGCCCATAACCTGCAGGACATTGATGTCACCATTCCGCTCGGCCGGCTAGTGTGTCTGACCGGCGTCTCTGGCTCGGGTAAATCAACCCTGGTGGAAGACGTGCTCTACCATGGCCTCAAAAAGCAGCGGGGGGAGCCGGTCGGCATTCCGGGCGCGTGTCGCGCCATCCGGGGCGGCGAGCAGTTGGCCGACATTATCTTTGTCGATCAGTCGGCGATTGGCACAACCCCGCGGGCCAATCTGCTCACCTACACCAAGGCGTTTGACACGGTGCGGCGTCTCTTATCGCAGACCGAGCTGGCGCGGGTGCGTGGCTATACGCCGAGCACCTTCTCGTTCAATGTTGAGGGGGGGCGTTGCGAGTCGTGCAAGGGCGAGGGCTTTGAAAAAGTCGAGATGCAGTTTCTCTCGGACGTGTACGTCCCCTGCCCCGAGTGTCAGGGCAAACGTTTTCGGGCCGAGGTGCTGCAAGTCCGCTATCAGGGCAAGAGTCTGACCGATATTCTGCATTGTACGGTTGCCGAAGCCCTCGCCTTTTTTGGCGAGCACAAAGAACTGACGCGCCGTCTGTCCCCGCTGGCCGCGGTCGGGCTGGAGTATATGCGCCTGGGTCAGGCGCTGACCACGCTGTCCGGCGGTGAGGCCCAACGGCTGAAGCTGGCCACGCATATCGCAAAGGAGCGTTCCACCGACTCGGTTGAGCACGGCACGCTGTTCCTGTTTGATGAGCCTACAACCGGACTGCATTTTGCCGATATCCAGAAGCTGCTGGGCGCGTTTGACCAACTGGTCGCCTATGGCCATTCGGTCCTGATTATTGAGCACAATCTTGAGGTCATTAAGTCCGCCGACTATCTGATAGACCTTGGGCCCGAAGGGGGAGACGGCGGCGGGACGATTGTGGCCGTGGGGACGCCGGAAGAGGTGGCCCAAGCGCCAGCCTCGCATACCGGACGCTATCTCAAGGAGGTCCTGGGCATTGCCACGACCGGACGCCGCTCGCGGCCCAAGTCGCGGAAGGCCAAGCCCCCAGCCCGGCCACCCGCTGCGGCGGGGGGGACAGGCGTCAACGGAGCAGCGTCTCAGAGCGGGTTGGAGGATACGTTTACGCCTGACGGCCAGTCCATTGCCATTATTGGAGCCAAGGAACACAACCTGCAAGACATTTCGGTTGATATTCCGCGCGACCAGATGGTGGTGGTCACGGGCCTGTCCGGCTCTGGCAAGTCAACCCTGGTGTTTGATCTGGTCTACGCCGAGGGGCAGCGACGCTATATTGACAGTCTGTCGGCCTATTCGCGGCAGTTCATTAAAGTCCTCGCCCGCCCAGATGTTGATCTGCTGACCGGTATTCCACCCACGGTGGCTATTGAGCAGCGCATGAGCCGGGGCGGCCGGAATTCGACCGTGGCCACCGTGACCGAGCTGTCGCATTACTTGCGGCTGCTGTATGCCAAAATTGGCGTGCAGCATTGTACGCAGTGTGGCGCGCCGCTGACCGCGCGGAGCCGGAGTCAAATCCTGGAGCGCATCCAGGCAGATTTTCATGGCCAGGACATCACCTTTTTCGCGCCGGTGGTGCGAGGGCGGAAGGGGTTTCACAAGGACATTCTCGCGGGGGCGCGCAAGCTGGGTTTTGTGCAGGCGCGGATCGACGGCCGCACGACGACTATTGAGCCGGGTCTGAGTTTGGCGCGCTATAAAGAGCACGATATCGAGATTGTGATTGGTCAAACGCAAGTGCGCCGCGCCAACGGCAATCGACGCGACACTGAAGCCCTGCTCCAGTCGGCTCTCCGGGTTGGGAGTGGAACGGTCCAGGTGGGCGGCGAAGACGAGCGGACCTATAGCGAGCATCTCTTCTGTGCCGCCTGCGGCCTTGGGTTTGAAGAGCCTGACCCGCGCCTGTTCTCCTTTAACAGCCGCCAGGGGGCCTGTCCGGCCTGCACGGGGGCCGGCTTCGTGTGGGAGTTTGATCCCGCCCTGATTGTCCCGGACGAGGGCAAGTCGCTGAAACAAGACGCGCTGCTGCCGCTCGCCCGGTCCGAACTAAAACGGGCGAAGACCAAGCTGTTACGCGGGCTCAAAAAGCTGGGGGTGCCGGTTGACCGGCCCTTTAGCGAGCTGAACGCAGAGCAGCGCCAACTGGTCTTTGCCGGGGACGAGCAGGGCGTGCAAGGGGCGCTCGCTATCCTGAATGACGCGCTCGAATCTGGCCAGGATACGGATTCGTCTCCTGCGCTCTCGCAGTTCCTGGGCGAGTCGGCCTGTCCGGAATGTCAGGGCGCGCGTCTGAACCCGCGCGCGCGGGCCGTACAGGTCTCTGGTCAGTCGCTCCCGGGGCTGATGCGTCTGTCGGTGGCAGACTGTCTCGGTCGTTTGCAGGCCCTGCCTCTGTCCGAGCGGGACACGCTCGTCGGGCGACCGATTCTCAAAGAACTCGTCCCCAGACTCACCTTCCTGAATCAAGTCGGCCTGTCCTATCTGTCCCTGGACCGCCGGGCCGACACCTTGTCTGGCGGAGAGGCGCAGCGTATTCGTCTGGCCGCCCAACTCGGCTCTAATCTGTGCGGGGTGTGTTATATCCTGGACGAACCGACCATCGGACTGCACCCTCGCGATAATGCCCGCCTGCTTGAGACCCTGCGGCAGCTGCAAGAACGCGGCAACACCGTACTGATCGTTGAACACGACGAGCAGACAATAGAAAATGCCGATGTGGTGATTGACCTGGGTCCAGGCGCCGGCGTGCATGGCGGCCAGGTCGTGGCCATGGGCCCGCCCCAGCAGTTGCGTGAAAATAGGGCCTCTCTCACCGGCCAGTTTCTCTCCTCGGATCATTCGCGGCTCGGCCCGATTCGCTCTCTCAAAGAGCGGCCGCGGTTACGCCTGCGGGGCGTGCGCGAGAATAATCTGAAGAATATCGACGTTGATATTCCGCTCGGGACGTGGGTGGGCGTGTCCGGGGTGTCCGGGTCGGGCAAGAGTTCTTTGGTCCAGGAAGTCCTGGTCAATGGACTGCGGCGCAAACTTGGCTTGTACGTCGGGCGGGTGGGGCTGCATGACAGCATCGAGAATACCGAGGGGGTGGAGCGGGTGGTCGAAGTCGATCAGTCGCCCATTGGGAAAACCCCGCGTTCGGTCCCAGCGTCCTATGTGGGCTTCTGGGACGAGGTCCGCAAGCTCTTTTCGCTCCTGCCCGATGCGCGGCTGCGCGGCTATAAACCGGGTCGATTCTCTTTCAATGTGAAAGGCGGACGCTGTGAGACCTGTAGCGGACAGGGCCGCATGAAGATGGAGATGAGTTTTCTACCCGATGTCTATGTCACCTGCGATGGGTGCGGGGGCCGGCGCTATAACGAGGAGACCCTGGAAATCGCCTATAATGGCAAGAACATCGCCGAGGTGCTGGACATGACGATTGAAGAGGCGGCGACATTTTTCATTGGGGTGCCCAAGGTCGCCCAACCGCTCGCGCTGCTGAACGATATCGGCATGGGCTATATCCGGCTGGGGCAGGCCAGCAATACGCTGTCCGGCGGCGAAGCCCAGCGTATCAAACTGGCCTATGAGCTGGCAAAACGCTCGCGCGGCAAAACGCTCTACGTCTTGGACGAGCCAACCACCGGGCTGCATTTCGCCGACATCGAAAAGCTGATTCATACGCTCCACCGTCTGGTTGATAAGGGCAATACGGTGGTGACGATTGAACACAACCTGGATATTCTCAAAGAAGCCGATTACATCGTTGACCTGGGTCCCGAAGGGGGCGCCGGCGGCGGCTCCATTGTGGCCAGCGGCCCGCCGCCGCAACTCATGCAGCAGACCCAGCAGTCCTATACAGCCCAGTGTTTGCAAGCCTATCTGCACGGAGGGAATCATAGTGCGCGGACAGACTGAACAGCAGATGGAGAGCGCCGCTCAGACGTATTTTGCGCGGGTCACGAGCGGCGATGTGGAGGGCATTCTCGAACTGTTTGCCGACGACGCCACGCTCATCAACCCGGTCACGGGTGCCGCCGGGATTCAGGGCAAAGCGGCCCTGCGCGTATTCTACGAAAAACTGACCACCAGCCTGGTTGACTATACCGCCGCGGCTACGGACATCATTATTGAGGGCAATAAACTGGTCGCGCCGCTCCATCTTGAAGGCAAGACGCCGGACGGCAAGCCGCTGGTGATGGACAATCTGAACTTGTGGACGTTTGAGCACGGCAAGTTCAAGGTGTTGCGGATTTATATGGACACCTATCCCTATCGCGCCGCGCTCAGTCAGGCGCTGAGCAGCAGGGGGTAGCCGAGGAACTGCATCGGTCACAAAGAGGTGCACATGGCAAGCCGAAAGCCATTGAGACACATCAGAAATCCCTTAACGCTGATCGCGATATTTGCCGGACTCGCCGAAGTTGCCGCCACTACCGTCCTCCCGATGCTCTCAGACGAGACTCAGCAGATATTTGTCTGGTATGTCATGCTCTTCCCGGTACTACTTGTCCTTGCCTTTTTCCTCACACTGAATTTTAATCATGGCGTCCTGTATTCGCCAAGCGACTTTCAGGATGAGGGCAACTTCCTAGGAGTATTGACTGGCAGGTATTCGGGTGGAACAGGTGATGCAGACGTCTTACGGAAGTATTGGAAGCCTAATGGCGCCGTGGTAAATAAGCAGAATGAAAGAAGGTTGAAAGAATGGCTCAGGTCCAATGGCCTTGACCCTGAGTCCATTACGTTCTTTCTTGGAAATGAGATTTTCGCCGCTGCTCGTCAACGGGCAATAGCCGACCTTAAACTCCAGTAAGAATGGGGGGATTCCTTTGTCCAAGATAATTTTTCTTACTGATATTCCTGAGGAATCGGTAGATACGGTTCTTGGAGATTTCGAGAGTGAAGGCGCGACAGCCGAACGAAAGCTCCAAGACAATGGCTTATGGACGATTCGGGCATCTTTCGGAGCAGTCTTGGGAGATGCCGGTAATATCTCTCCCTTCCCGCACCAGCAAATGAAGGAATATCGCCAGCTGAGAGAAGGCTAAAACGGTCGTTTCAGTACCCCTAGTCTTTCAGGTTTCCACCGCTCAAGACGGCGTTACACATCGGCCCACAGCGACGTATAACGCTATCGCCTCCAGCAAGGTCAAGCTCGCCACGCAGACCCAATTCCCTCCTACACCTGTGGCTTGCGCTGCTCGCGGTAGATACGCATGGCCTCAGCAAAATCCTTGGTCTCAAGGGCGGCTGTACGGGCCTGCGATATGGCCGACGGCCAGGTCTCCTCACCCAGCGTCCAGGACTGATGCAGCAAATGCTTGGCAACGGTCGCGGCTCGACCGCCGACTTTTTGGCAACGGGCGACGAGCTGGGCGGTTTCTGCTTTGAGATTTTCGGCCTCGACGACTTTGGTCAGTAGCCCCCACCGCTCGGCCTGGGAGGCATCAAAGCGTTCTCCCAGAATCAGGATTTCTTTGGCTTTGGCCAGACCAACGAGCTGGGCGAGCTTATAGCTCTGGCTGGCATCGGGCGGCGAGCCGTAGAGCACCTGGGGCAGGGAGAAAAAGGCGGTATTGGCCGCAATCCGAAAGTCACAGGCCAAAACCAACTCACAGCCGGCTCCAAGACAAGCGCCGTGGATGGAAACAATTGTGAGGGCGTTGAGGCGTTCCAGGATATCTAAGGCACGTTGCCAGGGGGCCCAGACCGCATCAATGGCCGCGTTGGTTGAGGGACGCATGGCGGCCGCCTTGAGGTCCATGCCAGAGCAAAAGGCGCGGCCTTCACCCCGTAGCACGACCACTTGGAGGTCGGTATCCGCCTCAAGGGTACGGCACGCTGCTTCGAGGTCAGCCGTAAGCTGGTCGTTCACCGCGTTTAAGGACGCTGCACGATCCAGGGTCAGAAAGGCTACCGCCTCTCTTTTTTCAATATAGAGAGTGTCCCATTCCATGCTCTTTCCTCCGTCGCCCTTTTTCCCGCTTTTTCCACAGCATACCAAGCTCCGCTGACTTTATCAGTAGCTTCAGGTATATAGAGACCGCTCAAGGAGAAGGCAGCATACCTATGGCAACGTACACACTGGAGCAACTGCTCGAAAGACTGTCGTCTGGAGATAGCCGCGCGCTGGCTCGGCTGATGACGTTGGTAGAACGAGAGGATGCCCGGCTGGGCCGTATTCTGGAGGCCATCGGGCCCCGGCAGGGCCACGCCTGCACGATAGGGGTGACCGGCCCGCCGGGGGCCGGCAAGTCGAGCCTGGTTGATGGACTGATAACGCTGATGCGGCAGGCCGGAGAAACCGTTGGGATTGTGGCGATTGACCCGTCGAGTCCCTTTACCGGCGGGGCGCTGCTGGGCGACCGGATTCGGATGTCGCGGCATTATCTCGATAGCGGGGTCTTCATCCGCAGCATGGCCACGCGCGGGAGTCACGGCGGGCTGGCGCGTGCGACGACAGACGTGATGAAGCTGATGGATGCGGCGCGCCTGGATTATATTCTGGTTGAGACGGTCGGCGTCGGGCAGACGGAATTGGACGTCATGGGTACGACCGATACCGTTCTGGTGACGCTCGTGCCGGAAGCCGGTGACGGTGTGCAGGTCATGAAAGCCGGGCTGATGGAGATTGCGGATATCTTTGTCGTCAATAAGGCGGACCGGGACGGGTCGCAGCGGATGATGACCGAACTCAGCCTGATGCTGGAGCTGAAATATAGTAATCGTCCGGCAGATAAGGCGGCGCAGTCGTCCTGGCGTATCCCCGTGCTGGCGACACAGGCGATTAACGGCACGGGTCTGCCGGAACTCCTGCACGCGATACGAGATCATCATCAGTCGTCGCTTACGTCTGGAGAGCTCACGCGCCGCCGCACAGCGCGCCGGCGCGAGGAACTCATTACCCGAGTCGAATACGAAGTCCGTAAACGCCTCACTGCCGGAGCCCAGACCGACCCCGCGCTGTCGCGTTATTTCGACGCGGTTGGCGCTGGAACGCTTGACCCCTATACCGCCTCACAGCAGATTCTGGAAAGCTCCGCGCTGCGAGAGGAAGACGGACCCAGGGTATAAGGAGTCAGGACCGCGGGTGATACTTCCGATGCACCTCGCGTAAGCGCGCGCTCGCCAGGTGGGTGTAGATTTGCGTTGTGGCAATATCGACGTGCCCCAGCATGGACTGGACCGCCCGCAGGTCTGCTCCACCCTCAAGCAGATGCGTGGCAAAGGCGTGTCGCAAGGCGTGGGGATAGACCCGGCTGCCCTCAGGATGCTGCTTGGCGTAGCCGGTGATGATTGCCCAGAATGCTTGACGGGTCAGCGGCTTGCCAGAGCGAGTCAGGAAAATATAGTCGCTGCTGCGCTGCTTCAACAGGACCGGACGAACGGTGTCGAGATAGCCTTGGAGCTGCGAGAGCGCCCGAGTCCCGAGGGGGACGAGGCGTTCCCGGTTGCCCTTGCCTCGCACCCGGACGAAGCCGGCTTCCCTGTTGACCTGAGAGACGGTCAGCCGAACCAGCTCGGAGACGCGCAGCCCGGTCGCATATAAGACTTCGAGCATGGTCTGGTTGCGCTTGCCGAGCGGGGTCGCCGTATCTGGGAGCGAGATAAGGGCCTCTACCTGCTGCTGGGAGGGCACCTGAGGCAGGGCGCGCCCAAACTTGGGCAGCTGGAGCAGGGCGGTTGGATTCTTGCCGGGCAGTGCGTTTTCCCGTTGCAGGAAGCGGTATAAACCACGCAGTGCGGTTAAGACCCGAGATTGGGTCCGGGTTGAACGGCCCTGCTCGTACAGGCTACTGAGAAAGCCAATAATATGGCGCGAACCGGCCTGTCTGATGTCCGCAATATCCTGGGTCGATAAATAGGCCGAGAACCGGTGGAGGTCCCGACTGTAGACCTCGACCGTCCGCAGGGTTAAGCCCTTTTCTACGGTGAGATAGCCCAGAAAGGTATCAAGCAGGATGTCACTCTGGGTACTGTTTTGGGGAGAGCGGGTGGTCTGGTGAGCGGCGACGGGCTGAGTCATGCGGCTTCCTCGTGGCTGCGCAGCCGGCCTTGCAGCGCGGCCCTCACCTGGTCGGGATGCTCAACTTTTGCGCCTGTCCCATCAGTCACGTAGAAGACATCAAGGACTTGGTCAACATTGGTGGTGATTTTTGCCAAGTGAATGACCAAGCCGAGTTGGAATAAGGCGTGGGTCACCTCGAATAAGAGCCCTATCCGGTCTAGAGCCGTGACATCGACCAGGGTATAGGTTGGCGAGGTGGTGTTATCAATCGTAATCTCGGTCCGCAGACGCGGGCGGGAGCGTTGCAGAAAGGCCGGTGGCCGAGCCGCTTGCAGGAGGTCCTCAACGGTACGCTCACCGCGTAGGACGGCGTTCAGCCGCGTATAAAATCGGGCCCAGGTCTCTTCTGAGAGCAGCAGGTCTTGACCGTCCAGGTGCGACAGCCGAAAGACATCTAACGCAATGCCTTGTTGGCCGCTGCCTCTGACGCCGCTGGTGAAGGCGCGCGCTCCAGAAATGCTGAGTCCGCTGACGGTCAGGACACCGGCCAGCATGGAAAAAAGTCCTGGGCGGTCGCGGCTGGCCAGGGTGAATTCACTATATTCCTGCTCTGGAAAGTGATGCAGGCTGGCGCGGTAGGGCGTGTCAGCCGGCGCTTGAACAAAACGACGCATGAGTTGCAAGTGCTCTGGAACCGCCTCCTCTGGAGTTGTCAGGAAATAGCTGTCCGGCATGGCGGTCAGGAACCGGGTGAGCGGTTCGGCTGCTGCCTGTGCGCTGAGGCGCTGCCGGAGCCGCTCTTTCCGACGCTGGAGGCGTGTGGCTTGCTCTTCTTCAACCAGCGCGCCCGTTTCCAAGCGCTCCAGGGTGCGCAGATAGAGTTCATTCAGCAGCCCCCCCTTCCAGCTATTCCATACCTTGGGGCCGACGGCCTTCATATCAGCAAATGTCAGCAGATAGAGCCGCTTTAAGCAGCCGGGATTCTCCACCGTGCGGGCGAAGTCAGCAATTTGGGCGTCGTCGGAAAGATCGCGCCGTTGAGCAATATGCGACATAAAAAGATGCTGGCGGACGAGCACCTGCCACTCGTGGGCCTCATCTGGCGGGAGCTGCCAGCGCTCGGCGGCCGTGTCCACCATCTCGGCGCTGCGGGCGGAATGCTCAACGCCAAACCCCTTGCCGACATCGTGGAAGAGCATAGCCAGGAAAAGGAAGTCCACCCGGTCAATCTCCCGCATGACCTGGGTCAGCAGCGGCAGACTTTCTTTATAGCTGCCGTCGCGCAAGCGTTCGAGTTCGGCCACGCCATGCAGGGTATGCTCGTCAATGGCATAGATGTGGTACAGGTCGCGCTGCGTTCGCCAGCGTAAGTGCCCGAACTCGGGCAACAGCCAGGCGAGCAGGCCGACGGCGTGCATGGCTCGCAGGGTTGGGGCAACCCGCTGCTTCCAGGACAGGATGGCGAGAAAGGCATCGCGCACCGCGGGGCGATGAGCCGTGTGCGGCGCAAGCTCGGTCAGCGCCTGACGAATGGCCTGCTGGGTGTCGCGGCTACACGTGACGCCGTGGCGTTGGGCGTCGTGGAAGAGGGTGACGAGATTGAGCGGCTGCTGGGTGAGCATCTTGGGGTTAGTCACATGCAGGCTCTGGTCAACAATGCGGATTCCCTCACGGATATTACGACCCCGTGGCCGGCCCAAGAAATTGAAGAGTCGGGACGGGGTGACGCAGCGCTCAAACATGAACCGGGTAAACTCGTGAATGGTCGTGACGTGCTGGTAGTAGGTCCGCATGAACTGGGTGGCGTCTGCAAAGCCGCACGCCGGGGCGAGCCGGTCCTGATGTTCAAAGGTCAGGCGGTCCTGTTCGGTCTGCTCAAGCAGGTGGAGCCCGTTGCGCACCCGCCACAGGAAATCTTGGGCCGCCTCTACCCCGGCCAGGGTCGATTCCGAGACGACACCCTTGACGATGAGTTCACGCCAGTTGGTGAGCTTGAATTTTACTTTGGCCAGCCACCAGGCGGTATGTAAGTCGCGCAGCCCGCCACAGCCCTCTTTCAGGTGTGGTTCGAGCAGATAGAGCGAATTGCCGTGGCGCTGGTGGCGGACGCGGCTCTCTTCGGCCTTGGCCTGAAAAAACTGCTCGGGGTGTTTCTCTACCAGGGCGCGGTGGATAGCGACCTGAAACTCCTGGGCCAGGGATTCTTCCCCGCACAGATAGCGGCTGTCGAGCAGGGAGGTTTTAATTTCAAGGTCCCGACTCGCATGACGGAGGCATTCCCGGATATTGCGGACCGCATGGCCGATTGTCCAGCCGGCATCCATCAGACTGTAATACAGGGTCTCCCACACCGTCTCGGCATAGGGGGTGATTTTCCAGTGGTAAAGGAAGAGCAGATCAATATCAGAATGCGGGTTCAACTCGCCCCGGCCATAGCCGCCCAGGGCAAACAGGCTACAGCGCTGGCTGAGACTGGTATAGCGGCGCGTGTAGAGACGAGTGGCGGCGGTAAAGACATACCGCACGAGCCGGTCAACCAGCGCGGTGTGGAGCTCGACCACGGCGCGCCCACTTTGGCTCTCTGCCTGCTGGCGTATCAGCACCTCGTGGACCTGGGTGCGATAGGTGCTGGTAATCTGAGCGAGGTTCCAGGCCGGATCAAGTTCCACATCCGGGTCTGAGGGCGGCAGGGGTGGCAGGTCAATGAGAGTGGGGGGTGGGTGTCGCTGACTGGCGTCCATTATACGCTGTCTTTCCCGATACGTGGTAACTCTTCTTTGATAAAGTGGGCAATCCCCTGAAAAAGCCCCTCCGCTATCGTCTCCCGATAGGCCGAGGAACGTAACAGCTTGCCCTGGACGCTGTGCGTCAGAAAGGACACCTCGGCGAGGACACACGGCATATGCGCGCCAACTAACACATAGAACGGCCCTTTTTTCACGCCAAGGTTACGGACCTTGGCGTGACGTTTGGCAATCTGGGTCATCATAGAGTCCTGGAGGGTGCGGGCAAGGGCAATGGACTCCGGTTCGTTCACCGTATGATACAGGTCGCTGAGAATAAAAGATAATTCGCTGCCTGGGGCTGCCAGGCCATTTTCGAGGTTCGCCAGCCGAATCGTCGCTCGATCATTGGTATTGTTCAGATAATAGGTCTCCACGCCTTGCAGGCGCGGATTTTCACTGGCGTTGGCATGGATCGAAATAAACAGGTCCGCCTTCATCGCATTGGCCTGGGCCGTGCGTTCCGGCAGCGGAATAAAGACGTCCGTCTCGCGCGTATAGAAGACTTGAACCGGCAGACGGGATACGAGCTTCTTGCCGAGTCTTTTGCTGATGGCCAACACCACGGTTTTTTCCTTGAGACCGCCAACGCCGATTGCACCTGGGTCGCGGCCGCCGTGTCCGGGGTCAATCATAATCCGATATTGAGGAGGCGGTCGTGCGTGTTCGGCCTGCTGGCGGGGCGGAGTTTTCTTTTCCTTGCCTTTGACATCAACAATGAGTCGATACGGCGAGTAGAGCGGAAAAGCGGTATAGCTCTCAATCTGGTCCAGATCAAGCACGACCCGAGCGGTGGTGGGCGAGAACTGGCCGGTTCGGATGCGCTTGAGCAGGCCGTCGTCGATGGGAATGGGCGCCCGCAGGCGAGAATCAATCTGGGCTGAGGAGAAATCGATAACAATCCGGTCCGGCCGGTCATGGGCTTGGTCAGCCGCAATCTGGAAGTGCTTATAGTCTGCTTGGGCCGACAGGGTAATAATGACCCGGGTATAATCCGGGACTGAGGTATGCCGTATTTCTTCAAGTGTGGAACGAGGCGGGGAGAGGGCAAAGGCAAAAGACACTACGCTCGCAACAAGAACGCCCCCCAATCCCCACCGAAACACCCCACCACCCATAGGTAGAACTTATGTCCCAAACTCCCATGATGCAAGATAGCGCTTCTGCTCTGAGGTCAGCCGATCAAGCTGGATGTCCATACTGGCGAGTTTGAGGCTGGCGACTTGATCCTCAATTTCTTTGGCGACAGAGTGCACCTGGGGTGTCAACTGTTCCTGATGTTCCACCGCCCAGCGCACGGTCAGCGCCTGCGTGGCAAAACTCATATCCATCACTGCCGGCGGGTGTCCCTCGGCCGCGGCAAGATTGACGAGCCGCCCCTCGCCAATGACATAAATGCAGCGCCCATCCTCCAGATGGTAGCCGTCCACATGGGTGCGCACATTGTGTTCCACGCGCTTGGCCATTTTTTTGAGCGCTTTGAGGTCAATCTCCACGTCAAAATGACCGGAGTTACACAGGAGAGCGCCGTCTTTCATCCGCAGAAAATGCTCTTTACGCAGCACGCTGGTATCGCCGGTCACAGACACGAACAGCTCTCCTTCACGGACCGCCTTGCGCATGGGCAGCACCCGGAAGCCGTCCATGGCGGCTTCGAGTCCGCGAATCGGGTCGATTTCGGTCACGATCACCTGGGCCCCCAGCCCGCGGGCACGCATAGCCACACCCTTGCCGCACCAACCGTAGCCGGCAACCACGACCGTCATGCCGGCCAGCAGGATATTGGTCGCCCGCAGCACCCCGTCCAGGGTAGACTGTCCGGTGCCGTAGCGGTTGTCGAACAGGTGCTTGGTGGTCGCGTCGTTCACGGCAATGACCGGAAATTTCAGGACGCCGTCTTTTTCCATAGCGCGCAGCCGAATGACACCGGTCGTGGTCTCTTCCATGCTGGCGCACATCTGCCCGGCGCGGTCGGCGTACTGCTGGTCGGTATGCAGTAGCGAAACCAGGTCGGCGCCGTCGTCCAGGGTCACGCTGGGCTGGTGAGCCAGGGCTTGGTGCAGGTGGGCATAATAGCTTTTGTTGTTCTCACCGCGAATGGCAAACGTCGGAATGCCCTCGTGTTTGACCAGACCGGCGGCAATATCGTCTTGGGTGGACAAGGGATTAGAGGCGCACAGGGTGACATCGGCACCGCCAGCCTTGAGGGTCCGCATCAGATTGGCGGTTTCGGAGGTGACGTGCAGACAGGCCGCCAGTCGGACGCCTTTCAGGGGTTGCTCCTGGGAAAAAATTTCTCGCACTTGGCGCAGGGCCGGCATATGCTGGTCGGCCCACTCGTAGCGCTTCTTCCCCTCCTTGGCCAGCTTGGGGTCTTTGACATCGCCTTGGTTTGTACGCATGAGTCCTCTTTCTTGATGGGTCGGTTGAGTCGGTGGGTCCTGTGGGGCGCGGGATGGGGTCAGGCGGTTGTTGATGCGCGCTTCAGGGCTTCTACACGGTCAATCCGCTCCCAGGGGAAATAGCCGTTCTCGGCGGGTCGGCCAAAATGGCCGTAGGCCGCGGTCTCCTGATAAATGGGACGTTTCAAATCAAACGTGTGGATAATGGCCGCGGGGCGCAGGTCGAACTCCTGACGGACAATTGCGGATAGGCGCTCCTCCGCTAAGACACCCGTGCCAAAGGTATCGACATACACGCCGACCGGTTCTGCTACGCCGATCGCATAGGCGAGCTGCACCTCACAACGGGTGGCCAAATCTGCGGCCACCAGATTCTTGGCAATATAGCGCGCCATATAGGCGGCTGAGCGGTCTACTTTGCTGGGGTCTTTGCCCGAAAACGCGCCCCCACCGTGCCGGCCGTAGCCGCCATAGGTATCGACGATGATTTTGCGTCCGGTCAGACCGCAGTCTGCGTATGGACCGCCGTTGACGAACCGCCCGGTCGGATTCACGAGAAACGTCGTCTTCTGGTCCAGAAACTCCGGTGGAATGACTCGTTTCACGACTTCTTCAACAACCGCCTCTTTGATTGTGTCATACGCCGCGTCAGGGTCGTGTTGGGTTGAGATCAGGACTGTATCCGCGCGCACCGGTTGGCCATCGCGGTATTCGACCGTGACCTGCGACTTGCTATCCGGTCGCAGGAAAGGCAACTCGCCTCTTTTTCGGATGGCGGCGAGTTCCTGGACCAAGCGGTGGGCCGTATAAATGGGAAACGGCATATAGTCTTTGGTTTCATCGCAGGCAAAGCCGAACATCATGCCTTGATCGCCGGCTCCCTGTTCTTTGTACAGCCCCTCGCCGGCGGTCACGCCTTGCGAAATATCTGGAGATTGGCGCTCAAGGGCCGTCAGGACCGCGCAGGTATTGGCATCAAAGCCCAGGGCCGAGTTGGTAAATCCAATATCGCGCACGACCTGGCGCACGACTTCCATATAACTGATTTGAGCCCGTGTTGTGATTTCACCCGCCACGACGACCATGCCGGTTTTGATCATGGTCTCACACGCCACACGACTCTCCGGGTCTTGTTCGAGTAAGGCGTCCAGAATACCGTCCGAAATCTGATCACACATCTTGTCTGGATGCCCCTCTGAGACTGATTCGGACGTGAATAAATACTCTTTCCCGGTCATAGTTTTTCTCCTTGGCGTGATGCTCCCCGTCCCCTGAACGGCTGGGCGCATATAATAGAATCCCCTTCTGAGCGTCAAGGGGTAGAAAAGAGCAGCCTTATTCTTCGCCAAAACGATTGGCGACGAGGCGAGTGAGTGCCGAGAGCGCTTCCTCGGCATCGTCGCCCCGAATCTGTAGCTCAAGAACACTCCCCTGCGGAGCGCCGAGCGTCAACAGGTCAAGGACGCTACGTCCATTGGCCGTTTGTCCTGCCCAACTGACCGTGACCTCCACTTCGAGGGGCGTGAGGGTCTTGACGAAGGCTGCAGCCGCGCGGGCATGAAGGCCCATTGCGTTGAGCAGGGTCAGCTGGGTCTGGATAGGGGAGGTCATGCCGCTGCTCTGTGTCGTTGCCTGTCGCGGTGCTGAATACGAACGGTGTAGCCCCACCCCCGGATCTGTCGGCCCAGCTCTTCGGCGACGACGACCGAGCGATGCTGGCCGCCGGTACACCCAATGGCGAGGCTGAGATAGCTTTTGCCCTCCCTGGCGTACAGCGGGAGGGTCGATTTGAGGAGGGCCGACACCTGGCTCAAAAAGAGTCCGGTGTCCTCCTGACCGAGGACGAACTCGACGACGGCGGGCTCGGTGCCGGTCTTGTGGCGGAGCGCGTCAACAAAAAAAGGGTTGGGAAGAAAACGGACATCCAGCATCATATCGGCGTCGATGGGCACCCCATATTTATACCCAAACGACTCAACGGTCATGAGGAAGGGCTGTTGGGCGTGGGGATAGCGTTCAATATGGCGCAGCAGGGCCTCCCGGAGTTCGTGCACGCTATACGAAGACGTATCCATCACCACGTCCGCCGAGGCGCGCAGTCCGGCGAGCTGCTCCTCTTCGGTCCGAATCCCCTGGAGGACGCCCCCATCTCCAGCCGCGGGGTGGGGACGGCGGGTTTCGCTAAAGCGCCGCACGAGGACATCGGCGCTGGCTTCAAAATACACGATGGTGATCTGGTGGCCCTGCTGGCGCAGCCCTTCAAGGACCGTCGGGTAGGCGGGCAGAAAAATACGCTCGCGCAGATCAATGCCCAGGGCGACTCGCCCAATCTCTTCCTGATTATTCTCGCTGAGCTCAAGAAACTGGGGGATGAGGGTCACGGGGAGGTTATCAATGCAGTAGAACCCATGATCTTCGAAGGCGCGGATGGCGGTACTTTTCCCCGAGCCTGATAGACCCGTGACGATAACGACCTGCATAGCTGTCCTGACCGCGTGCGGCCTCCCCGCTACAGATTATTATCTTCCTCACAGATCAGCCGGTGTAAATCCGCCGGGCTGCCGCCCTGGAGCAAGCGTTCTCGAAACGCCTTGTCCTTCAAGAGTCGAGAGACCCGGGCCAGGGCCTTGAGGTGGACGCCGGCAGAGTCCTCGGGCGCAACGAGCAAGAAAAACAGCCGCGTCAACCCGCCGTCAAGAGAGCGACAGTCCACGCCGTGCCGGCTCAGGCCAAAAACAGCGACGACGTCCTTGAGGCCAGACAACTTGCCGTGCGGTATGGCAATGCCTTCGCCAATGGCCGTTGTGCCGAGCCGTTCGCGGTCCAGGAGGACGGCGACCAACTGTTCGGTATCGACCCCTGGTGTGTGCTGGGCGAGGTGCTGGGCGAGCTCGCGGAGCACCTCGGTCTTTGTGCGCCCCTGGAGCTGGGGGAGGATGGATTCTTGGCTGAGAATGTCAACGACACGCATGGGAGTATTCCTTCGTTACACCTGGGACTGCCGCCTAGCGGACGCATTTCCGCTTTGCCGAGGAAAGAATATGGAGGCCCTCTCTGTACTTGGCAACGGTCCGGCGCGCAATTTTGATATGACTGCGGGACAGCATTTTGGCAATTGCTTCATCACTCAGGGGCTTGGACGGGTCTTCCCGCTCAATAAAGGCCCGAATTTGCGCCTTGACGCTTTCTGCGGCAACGTCTTGTCCAGAGCGGCTCTTCAGGCCGGTGGTGAAGAATTTTTTGAACGGATACAGCCCGCGGGGCGTGGCAATATACTTGCCGGCGATGGCCCGACTGACGGTTGACTCATGCGCACCAATCTCGTCCGCCACATCGCGTAATACCAGGGGACGCATATGGGCAACGCCATAATTCAGAAAATCCTGCTGGAATTTGACCAGACTCTCGGCAACCATGAGGACAGTCCGCTGGCGTTGGTGAATGCTCTTAATCAGCCAGGCGGCCGCCCGCAGTTTCTCCTGGACATAGGCTTTTGCCGCGCCGTCTTGGGCGAGTAAGTAGCGATACGCCTGACTCACTTTGAGACGTGGCAAACCCTCTTCGTTGAGCGTCACCCGATACTCATCTCCAATTTTGTGGACATCCACATCTGGGGTGATATAGCGAATTTCCCCGCCACCGTAATTGCGTCCGGGTTTGGGTTCAAGGGCCGTAATGAGTTTGACCGCTCGCTGAATTTCTTCTGTCGAGGCGTGGAGCTGCTTGGCCAGCCGATCATACCGCCGTCCTTCAAGGCTGTGGAGATAGTGCCGGACAATCGTTGTTGTCAGCCGGAGCAGGGCCTCGTCAAGCGCCCCGCTCTCAGGCTGGGCCGCCTGTAGTTGTAACAGCAGGCATTCCTGGAGCGTGCGGGCACCGACTCCAATCGGGTCGCAGGCCTGAACAATCCGCAAGACCCGCTCAACCTCCTCGGGGCTGGCGTCGGCGCTCTCTGCGAGTTCCTCGATACCGGCCTCCAGATAGCCGTCAACGTCCAGATTCCCGATGATCAGAGAGGCGAGCTGTTCTTGTGTTGCGGTCAGGCTGCGGAAGCGGAGCTGCCAGGTGAGATGGTCGGCCAACGACTCGGTGCGGGACAGACGGTCCTCTGGGGCAGTGTAACGCTGACCATCCGCGTCTTCGTCTCCCGTTGGCGCAGGGGCCGACCGCTCGTGACTGTTATTATAGATGCTGAGATAGGTCTGCCAGTCAATCTGGTCCTTTTCTGGGCGCACGTCATGGGTGGCGGTCGGCTCTTCGCCCTGGCCGCGGCTGTCGTCAAAAATCGCCTCGTCCTCGGTCACACGCTCAAGGACTGGATTCTCCGCTAACGCTTCATCAACGAGCATATCCAGCTCTCCACGGGGCAGTTGCAGGATTTTAAGGGCTTGACGCAACTGGGGCGTCATGACCAGTTTTTGGGTTAATTTCTGAGTCAGTCTGAGGTCTAACCCCATACTCCTCCCACCCCTGTCTTCCCTAGAGGCGGAAGCGCTCTCCCAGGTAGACCTCTCGGGCGCGACTACTCGCCATAATTTCCTGGGGCGTCCCTTCTTCAAACACACTGCCATCGCTCAGAATATAGGCGCGGTCGCAAATGCTCAGCGTTTCGCGGACATTGTGGTCGGTGACAAGAATACCGATCCCGCGTTCGCGTAATTGCACGATAATTTCTTGGATATCGACAACGGACAGCGGGTCAATGCCGGCAAAGGGTTCGTCGAGGAGCATGAAGGCCGGCGACATCACCAACGCGCGAGAAATTTCGACTCGCCGCCGCTCTCCTCCAGAGAGTGAATCCGCCCGATTGGCAGCCAGATGGCTAATCCGCAATTCTGCCAGGAGCTCTGCCAGCCGCTCCTCCCGCTGCGCCTTATTCAGGGCGGTCGTCTCTAAAATCGCCATCACATTTTCCGCCACGGTCAACTTGCGGAAAACCGACGGTTCCTGGGGCAGATAGGTCACCCCCCGGCGGGCCCGCTTGTGCATCGGCAAGGTCGTAATCTCGTCAGTATTATAATAGACCTCGCCCTTATCGGGTCGAATAATACCGACGATGATCGAAAAGGTCGTGGTCTTGCCGGCCCCGTTGGGGCCGAGTAAGCCCACGACTTCGCCGCCGTGGACGCCCACGCTGACATCACGCAGGACCGCGCGTTTCCCATAGGTTTTCCATAAGCCGGCGGCTTGGAGGACTGGCGTATCGCTCACTCTGCGCCTCTTTCCCTGCCGTGTCTTTGCCCCTGCGTCCTAGTCGGGAATCAGGACCATCTGGGCTTGTCGCTTGCCCTTCCCGCCCTTCACGATACTGCGATTCTCGTCCAGAAAGACGGTGACGATATCTCCCTTGACTTGGTTGGGGCCCTCCCGAAGAACCGCGTTACCCCTGAGCGTGACTGTGCGCTTTTCCTGATTAAAGATCGCTTTCCGGCTCGTGGCACGCCGTTCGCCGGAAGTAATTTCAACCCTGCCCTCGGCAACAATATGCTTGAGCCGTTGCTGGGCGGTGGCACTCGCGCCTATCGGTCCGGGGTCTTCATACCGCACCGTCAGCCGGTCGCTCTTTAATGTCATCTCCCCCTGGGTCACCACCACATTCCCGCGATACTGGATACGATTCTCTGCATAGAAGAACTCGAGGTCATGTGAGCGGATATGAATGGGAGCCTTGCGAGAGGTGAGTGACAGGGAATCCGCAAGGGTCGCGGCTGAATCCTGGACCGTCTGGTCGGATGGACCTTGTTGGGCGTCTTCGGCTGCCAACCTCAACGGAGCCAAGAACAAGGGGAGGGCAAGGATTGCGGGCAAGACCAGCCGGCCCGTCCCCGCTGATGTTGAGCGCATTAGCCGGACTCCCATGTGACTTCCGTTTCGACTTCTGCCTTCAGGACCAATTGCTTGGCATCGACGGCGACGGTGTAGCCTTTGCCGGCCAGCCGAAATCCTGGACCGACACCATGGACGACCCCGTCCGAGAATATGGTGTTCTTCTGGCGGTCGTAGGTGGCCTGCTCGGTTTTGAGGAAAACATCTCCCATCTGTATCTCAAGGTTGCCTCGGAGGTCGATGTGGAGCAGGTCTGATGTCCCATCCAGGTGGACTGTGGCTTCCTGACAACGGAGCGCGAGCGCTTTGCCATCGCTGAAATAGAGCGAAACTGCGGGAGTGTCAATGACGACGGCGTTGGTGTCGGCAAAATATCGGGCCTGCCGCGCCACGATTTCCCACACTTTTTTGCCGTCTTGCATCTTCACCCGGCGGAACTCCGTCATGCGTTGGACCAGGGTGTGTTCGGTCATGTCTGCGGTCGAGAGTTCATCGATGAGGCGGGCGGTCGCCGGGTCGCTCCCTACCTGAGAACTGATATAGCCCAGGATAAGGATGAGCCCGAGGACGGTCAGTCCCAGCATAAAGCGGATTTGATGGCGACTCATGTCAGTATTCCAGCCAGCGTCAACAGCCTAGCACCTCTCCTGAACGAATCAAAGAAGAGTAGGCCGACGGGCGCAACATGACCATGCCTGGCGTTACTGAGCGGCCGGCGCAGGCTTGATCAGACGGTCAAGGTCAAGCAGCGTCTGCAAAAGGGACTCAAGCCGGGCTAGTGGAAAGACCGTCGCGCTGTCGCTCAAGGCCCGTTCCGGCTCCTCGTGGACCTCCATGAACAGGCCGTCAACCCCGACCGCCACGGCGGCCCGCGCCAGGGGGGGAATAAACTCCCGCTGCCCTCCAGACCGTGCGCCCTGTCCCCCCGGGAGTTGCACGCTATGGGTAGCATCATACACCACCGGATAGCCGGAGCGGGCGAGGATGGGGAGCGCGCGCATATCCGACACGAGATTCTGGTACCCAAAGCAGGCCCCCCGTTCGGTCAGAAGAATGCGCCGGTTGCCGGTTGAGGCGACTTTTTGGGCGACATATTCCATATCGGACGGGGCGAGGAACTGGCCTTTCTTGATATTCACCGGTCGCTGGCTGTGGCCGGCCGCCAAGAGCAAATCGGTCTGACGGCATAGAAAAGCGGGAATCTGAAGAATATCAACGACCTCTGCCGTGGCCGCGACCTCCTGGGGCGTGTGTACATCCGTCAGGAGCGGCAGGCCCAACTCGCGTTTGACCTCGGCCAAAATACGCAGCCCTGCCTGTATGCCAAGCCCGCGGAAGGATGCCTGGGAAGAGCGATTGGCCTTGTCGTATGACGATTTATACACAAACGGGACGTGCAGACGGGCGGTTATCGAACGGAGTGCTTCCGCATGGCGAAGCGCCGAGTCCCGGTCCTCAATCACGCACGGGCCAGCGATCAGCACAAAGGGCCGCCCGTCGCCAAAGGTCAGCCGGCCAACCGACACGCCCGGCGGAGCGTATTCTCTATAGGTCAAGGCCGCACTCCCGCGGCCCGGCGGAGCGGCAACTGGCGGGAGGCCCGGTGGCGTTGTATCCCGGCCTGGATAAAACCGCTGAACAAGGGGTGGCAGTCAAACGGACGGGAGATGAATTCCGGATGAAACTGCACCCCGACAAACCAGGGATGATCGCGTAACTCGATTGCCTCGACCAAAGTCCCGTCAGGAGACAGACCGCTGAAGATCATACCCTTGGAAGCGAAGAGTTCCCGGTAGGCGTTATTGAACTCGTACCGATGGCGATGGCGTTCGGCTATTGCTTTGTGCGGATACAGGCGCAGCGCCAGACTCTGGTCGGCCAGAACACAGGGGTAGGCCCCGAGCCGCATGGTCCCGCCTTTGTCAACGATCTCCCGTTGCTCATCCATGAGCGCAATCACCGGGTCCGGCGTTGTGTCATCGACTTCGGTTGAATTCGCCCCCTCAAGGCCACAGACGTGCCGAGCGAATTCGACCACCGCCATCTGCATCCCAAAACAAATGCCTAAAAAGGGAATGTGGTTCTCTCTGGCGTACCGAATCGCGGCAATTTTCCCCTCCGCCCCGCGTCGCCCAAAGCCCATCGGCACAAGAATGCCAGCAATCTGGTGCAGGGCTTCCGGGAAGACCTCGTTTACGAGCGGTTCCGAGTCGATATGGACGATATCGACCCGACAGTCGTTGGCAAAGCCGCCGTGGGCGAGCGCCTCGTTGATGCTCTTATACGAGTCTACGAGTTCGACATACTTCCCGACCATGGCAATGCGGATGTGGCTGCTTGGGGTGCGAAAGGTCTGCACAATGGTTTCCCAGCGGCTCAGATTGGGCGAGCCCGTCCACATATTGAGCTTCTCTACGATCCGCTCGTCCAGGCCCTCCTGGTGAAAGACCAGGGGCACTTCGTAGACACATTCCACATCTTTCGCCGTAATCACCGCGCTTTCGTCCACATTGCAGAACAGGGCGATTTTGGCTTTGACGTGCGGTTCCAGATAGCGGTCGGTCCGGCACAGCAGCAGGTCGGGCTGGATGCCCAAGCTGGTCAGCTCTTTGACGCTGTGCTGGGTCGGCTTGGTCTTGAGTTCCCCGGCGGCAGAGATGAAAGGCACGAGCGTCAGGTGAACATACAAGACGTGCTCTTTGCCCCAGTCCCAGCGAGACTGACGAATCGCCTCAAGAAAGGGCAGGCTCTCGATATCGCCGACCGTGCCGCCGACCTCGCAGATCGCCACATCAAAGCCGTCGGCCGCGGTCAGGATGCGCCGCTTAATCTCGTCCGTAATATGCGGAATCACCTGGACCGTGCCGCCCAAGTAGTCACCCCGGCGTTCGCGGGCAATCACCGCATCATACACCTGGCCGGTGGTGAAGCTGTTCTTGCGCGTCATCCGGGTCGAGACGTAGCGCTCATAATGACCGAGGTCGAGGTCGGTCTCGGCTCCGTCGTCGGTGACAAAGACTTCCCCATGCTGGAAGGGGTTCATTGTGCCAGGATCGACGTTAATATACGGGTCCATTTTGAGGAGGGTGACGGTCAGACCCCGGCTTTCCAACAGGCCGCCAATAGACGCTGCGGCAAGCCCCTTGCCCAGCGAAGACACCACCCCACCCGTCACGAAAATAAACTTTGTTTTGCGCCCATCCTTGCCAACATTACTCATCGCAAAGCCTCCTCGGCCCGGATGAGGTCCTCTGGGGTATCGACTTCTATGGTCGGACGCGCGGTGTGGGTGACACAGATTTGATAGCCCCATTCAAGGGCGCGCAGTTGCTCAAGTTTTTCGGTCTCTTCCAGCAGCGTCGGGGGTAAGGCCGTGAAGGTCAGCAGGAAATCCTTGCGATAGACGTATAGACCGATATGCCGGTAGGCCAGGACCTGCTCCCGATTTTCGGACGCCGGCAGGCCATCGCGGTAGCAGGGAATAGGGCTGCGGGAAAAATACAAGGCATACCCGTTCCGGTCGGTGACGACTTTCACCACGTTGGGATTCCGCCATTCTGCCTCTTCGTAGATTGGCGTTTTGACGGTGGCCATGGCCGCCTCGGGTGAATTTTGAAGACGGACAACCGCCTCCTCAACCATCTGGGGGGGAAAGAAAGGCAGGTCGCCTTGCACGTTGACAATCATGTCTGCGTCAAGTGGCCGGGCCGCCTCCGCCAACCGGTCTGTCCCGGTCGGGTGGTCGGCACTCGTCATGACCACCTCTCCCCCGAAGTCTTGGACTGTGCGGGCAATACGCTGATCGTCGGTGGCAACAAGCACCCGGTCCACCCCTTGCACGAGCCGGGTGCGTTCGTACACGTGTTGGATCATGGGCGTGTGGCGCAGAAGCGCAAGAGGTTTTCCGGGTAATCGCGTTGACCCGTAGCGGGCGGGGATAATAGCAACAACTGACACGCTGGGAAGACCTCGGGACCGGCACGGCAAAGCCGCCGGGCCGTCGGGGGGCACTATACGGGAGAAGCACAACAGCGTCAAACCGAACCCGCCGGGGCGGTCTTGCCCCGCCGGCAGACCGGACGGAGCGGGCAGCGTGGGCAGCGAGGGCTACGAGCCACGCAAATGGTTGCCCCCACATCCATAATGGCTTGATTAAAGACATGGGCCTGTCCCTTGGGGGTCACCTGCCGGGCAACCGTCCAGAGAAAGCGAGGCGTGCGCCGCTGAGGAGTCAGGCCGAAAAATCGCCGCAGCACCCGGGCCGCGTTCGTATCCAGAATAGCGGCATCTTCGTGAAAAGCGAAGCTTGAGACAGCCCCCGCAGTATACGGACCAACGCCGGGCAGTTTGGCCAGCTCCTCCGGGGCGCGCGGGAACTGGCCCTGATGGTGGGTGACGATCTGTTGGGTGGCTTTGTGCAGATTCCGGGCCCGGGCGTAATACCCCAGACCGTCCCAGGCTTCACGCACCTGGGGCTCGCGCGCTTGCGCCAAGTCCTCGGCCGTGGGGTATTGCTGGAGGAATTTCTCGTAATACAGCAAGGCGCGTTGGACTTGGGTTTGCTGGAGCATGACCTCAGACACCAGAATCTGATACGGGTCGCGTGTCCGCCGCCAGGGCAGATCCCGGCCGTGCTTCCGGTACCAGGCAATCAGGCGACGTTGAAAGGCCCGGATGGTTGCCGGATGAGCAATCCGCGGCTCTTTGCCCTGCCGTGCCTGGGCGGGCTTGGGTTTTGAGGTACGCGCCACTGTGGCCTTCTTGTGACAGAAACCGGGCACTGGGGAAAGGGGATTCGTCTTGACTCCGATAGGCAGAGTCACTAAGGTAGCGGCGCGTTTCACGCAGGAGGCGAGGCCGTCATGACGGGCCAGGAAAACTTAGAAAAAATGATTGCAAAAATCCTCCATCGTCACTGCGAGTTTGGCTGGGCCCACTACTACATCCCCAGCGAGAAATTCCCCAAGTTAGTAGAAGAACTCCTCAAGGTCCTCCAGCCGGCCGACGAAGCCGGGGAAAGCGAACTGGTGAAACTTTTTCTTGAGTTGAGACGCCATACCTCTGAGCAGGAACGTGTCGGTCAACTCCTGACCCATTACCGGGTGCTGAGACGGAGCGGCGCTTCATCATAGCACCTGGTCTGTCTCTGTTCCCCGCTATTCTTGGACCGGTGTTGAAGCAAAAGCGGGGGCTCAAGGGATTTGACAGCCTCCCATCCGGCAGATAGTACCTTCAGTGCATGAACGAACCGCAGCGCACCTGCCAGACTGTTGCCCGACTCCTCTTGCTCTGCTTTCTGCTCTATTTTCTGGATCTCGGACGGATCCCTTTTTACAATTACGAAGAGTCCAAAGAAGCCCTGATCGTCTGGGAAATGGTGAACGGCGGGGGGTGGATTCTCCCCCTTCGGAACGGAGTGGAACAGCCGCTCAAGCCACCGCTGTTCCACTGGATTGGGGCTACGGTCTCTTTGCTCACTGGCCAGGTGAGCGAGCTGGCCGTCCGTCTCCCTTCTGCCTTGTTTGCCACGGCCACCGTCCTGGGGACATTTTTCTTCGGCCGTGCGCTCTGGAACTGGCGCGTCGGACTGCTGGCCGCTTTGATCCTGGGCACCTGCCCGGAATGGGTCCGGTGGTCCATTAATGCGCGCAGCGATATGGTCCTGCTGTTTTTCCTGACCGCGGCGCAGTTTTTCTTTTTTCGGGTTTTCCAGGAACGCGCGACGCAACCACGGACGCTCTTTCTCTTCTATGCCAGCGTCGGTTTTGCCATCCTGGCCAAAGGACCGCTGGGGTTGCTGCTGCCCATCCTGGTTGGAGGCAGCTTTTTGTGGTGGACCAAAGAACTCGCCTTTCTGCGCCGGCTGCGTCTCGGCCACGGACTGCTGATCGCGGGCGGTATTGCGGCCTCTTGGTATGTGCTGGCCGTCTTCCAAGGCGGCGGAGAGTTTGTCCAACGCCAGATTCTGGATGAGAATGTGTTCCGATTTTTCGCCAGTGAGAAAGGCGGGCCGAGCCGAGAGCACACGTTCTTGTACTACCTGCCAACCCTTGTTGTCGGGATGCTGCCCTGGAGCCTGTTTCTGCCCGCACTCGGGTTGACGCTCTACCGGGCAGACGGCCTCTGGCGGGAGAAGAAACATCTCTACCTGCTGCTGTGGGTGGGGGTCGAGTTGCTCTTTTTTACCCTCGCGTCCGGGAAACGCAGTAACTATATTCTGCCGCTCTATCCGGCCCTGGCGCTCTTGCTCGGGCGGTGGTGGCAGGAATTGATAGAGGGGTCGCGAGTGTTATCAGCGCCTGGAATCAAACGGGTCGTCCGCGGCTGCGCGCTGGCCCTGGGCGGTGCAGGGCTGCTCATGCTCATTGTGCTCGTGACCCACGGCCTTGGCTTTAATCTGGAGCACCTGATTTCGCCTTTCCTGCATCCTCGGGACCGGGCGAATCTGCCCCTTGTCGCGCAGAGCCTCCAAGGTCAGTTTCCGCTCGTCTGTATCTGGATTGTGCTGCTCGTCGGAGCAGCCGGCTGGTATATCTGGGGGTTGCGCCGGGACCGCTGGGTCCCGGTCTTTGCGGCCTTGACGGTTTCGGTCTCCGCGTCCTTATACTTTGCGAATGCCCTGTTTCATCCGCTTCTGGCCCAAGAGCGGACGTATAAACCCTTCATGCTGGGCGTGCGTTCCCTGGTCCAAGACGCCCCGCTGTATTTTTATCACCCCGCCTCTGATTATGGGGCTATTTTCTACGCGGACCGTCGGATTCCTGAAATGAACCAGCACGCCCTCCAACCGTCCTCGGACGCTGGGCCCATTGACGCCGCGTCCCCGGAGAGAAGACCGGGCGGTGTGTCACAGACCGCGGCGACGCTGTATGTCCTCGTCCGTGAGACGGATTGGCCGGCGCTCGCCCAGAGCCAGCCCCACCTTGAGCGCCTGGTCACGAGTGAGGGCAAGGGACCGAACAAGAAACATCGCCTGGTGCTGGGCGCGCTGCTCGCTCAATCTGAGCAAAAGGGGGACATGGGGGGAGCCGCCTTACCGGCCCCGTCCGAGTCCGAAGGGGCCGCCTCGCCTGAAACCTCAGGGGAACCCGTGTACGAGAACGCGGCCTCGTGACGCCGCCCGGTGGGTGCTGTTCCTACTGCCGAGGAAAAGCTGTTGCAATCCCGCGTTTTCTTCTGTGGCGTGATGCTCAGCCTCTTCTGCGGCCTGATATTCATCTGGGGCCTGGGTGATATCCCGTTTTATACCAAGGGACAACCGCGCGAGGCGACCGTTGTCTGGGAGATATACCACAATGGAGACTGGGTACTGCCCTTGCGCAACGGCCATATCATTCCGTCCAAACCTCCGCTCTTTCATTGGCTTGGAACAGCGGCAGCGCTGGCCTGGGGTCAGTTGAGCGAGTTCTCGATTCGGTTTCCTTCTGCCTTACTGGCGCTGTTGGGCGTGCTCCTGACCTATCGGGCCGGTGCGGCCGTGTGGGGTGTCGAGGCCGGGCTGATTGCTGGGCTGATCCTGGCCACCAGCTTTGAATGGGTCCGGGCGGCGACAACAGCCCGGGTGGATATGACCCTGACCTTTTTTATGGTCGCCGCCTTTTTCTCTTTTTGGTCCCTCTATCGTCAACAACAGGTCGGGTGGCTTGAAGCGCTCAGCTTCTTCTGCCTGCTTGGTCTGGCAACCCTGGCCAAGGGGCCCATTGGTGCGTTGCTCCCAGGATTGGTGGTCGGCGTCTTCCTGTGTGTCAAACGCGACCTGCGGTTTATCCGTCGGCTGCATCTCGTCACGGGTGGTCTGCTGTTCGTCCTCATCGCCGGGTCGTGGTATGGGCTGGCCCTGTGGCAGGGTGGCGAGGCATTTTTTGAGAAGCAGATCATGAAAGAAAATATCCTGCGCTTTTGGGCGAGCGAGTCGGCCGGCGCCGGGCATGTCCATCCTTTCTATTATTTTATTCCCAATCTGTTTCTGGGCATGGCCCCGTGGAGCTTTTTCTTTCTGCCGCTGTGCTATTTTTTATATCAATGTCGGCAGGACTGGGCCGAGAAGCATTTTACCTATCTGATTGTCTGGATCGTCACGATTTTCGTGTTCTATTCGGCTTCGAGCAGTAAGCGCACGGTGTATATTCTGCCCATCTATCCGGCGCTAGCCCTGCTGCTGGGGGCGTGGTGGCAGGAACTCCGTCGAGGAGAGATCAATCTGCCCCCCGGCTTTCTCACATTGCTGAAGGCCGTCGGCGCTGTCTGCTGTGGGGTGATCGGTCTGGCCATGCTCGGTGTGCTTGCCCAGGCTGGCGGGTTTGATCCACTGGGGCTGATCCGGCCGTTTCTGCACCCAAAAGACCAGAGCAATCTGCCTATGTTCACGGGTATCGTTGCCGACTATCCTGGTGCATTTGCCGGCTGGTTTGTAGGTGTTGGCAGCGCCCTGGCCCTGTTAGTCTGGGGATTGCGACGCCAGTCCTGGGAGCGTGTTTTCGGCGGGTTGGTGGTGTTCGCGACGAGTATCTTTTTGCTCATCAACCACGTGATTCAGCCCACGCTTGCCGCGGCGCGGACCTTTCGGCCTTTTATGGGCCGGGTCGTCGAGCGAGCCGGGGAGCAGCCCCTCTTCTTTTTTCGGAGCTTTGACAGCGGAGCCCTGTATTATGCCGACCGACGTATTCCCTTCTATGCTCCGTCTACCACCCCCCAGACCCGCTATTTTATCCTGCTCTGGGAGGAAGAGTGGGAGCGCCTTCAGGCCAGAGATTTTGGGGACCGACTTCGTCGTATTGACACCAGCGAAGGCACCGGCCCCAAGGGGAATCACCGCCTCCATCTGGTTGAAGTCCCGGCCAGCCTCGAACTCCCGCCCTGGGAAGACGACCTGAAGGGCTTGATTCGGAAAGACGCAATGTGACGCCCCAGGCGAGCAAGGGCGCTCACTTTCTCAATAGCGCTCTTCGACCTTGAGGAGCTGAGCCAGCCGGTGCAGCGTCACCGCAGAAGGGCTCTAACGATCACCGTCCCTCCCGCTCCCAATTCTTAGTTCGCTGTCTCAAACGGGCTCGCTGGTGGCAAACTGGTGGGAGGAGACTGGCGGGCCTTCGCTTCTCGGGTCGCTTGGGTCTCCCGATATTCGCGTGCCTCCGCGACCCGTACAAACTGCGCCGTTACACCCTTCTTCTTGACGAAATCTTCTACCTCGTCCAGCTTCACATTCTGATAAAACTCTTTTCGCGGGTTGATCAAGTTCACACGCCGCTCTGCAAAATGTTCGTGGAGCGCCTGCTCAAGCGCTGGTGCGTTATCTGAAAACATCATAGTATGGAGGTCGAAGGGAAAGGGCACAGAGGCATCTCCCAACTCCTTCACTCGGTCCATAGGCTCCATCCGTCGTGTCATCCCAATCTTAACTACGCCCGGGCCGAATGATCCCTCGTTTGAGATGACATAGACAAATCCTGATTTTGTGAGCTGTGCCCGAGCTACCGCGCGTTCCTTCCGCTCATGTGTCTCGCTTAGTTTATTCTCTAGGGCGGCAATCTGTGCGGTCAGCTTTTCCAACTGTGCCCCTGTTGCCCTATCCGCTGCCGCTTGCGCTTCCTCTAGCGCCTTTTGGTTCCGTGCTTCCTCCCGCTCTGCTTCTGCCTTGGTCTTTTCCAGTTCTCGTTCCGCTTTCTCTTGCTCCCGCGTCTGTTGCCGCTGTTCGCGAGCCTCCTCGCGTTCTGAGTATTTATTCGTGCGTGAGCCTGATTTCGTTGAGTTTTTCCTCCAGGTAGGCACCAGTGATGGAAATCTTGACGGCAGCCCCCAGCTTGTTGATGTCAGCATGGGCCTTTTTCACTCGCTCTTCTATCTTGCTGATATTATTCCAGGACACTTTGGCAACCGCGGCGTCGCACTCGCCATTGAAAGCCCGGAGTATCACTTTTGTATACTGCCGCTCCATCTTTTTCCCCTCCGCCCGGCTTCCGTCAATGGTCCATCCGCCAGGAGTTGCAGTGGCCCCGTTCGTCCGGATCAACTCCTTCTGTCGGCCCCGTACAACCTTCAACTCCGCTTTGTATTCTTCGGATGTGTCGAACTTATAGTGCGGCGAGTAGAGTCTGAACGATATATCCTCCAAGTTCTCTTCGAGGAGGGAAACCGTGCTCTTCAACTCCTCGTACTTGCTGCTTGCTGATCGGTACTGCTCCTCTAAATCGGTGCGTTTTTCCTGACTTTTCTTCAGGAAGTCCTCATGTTCAGCTTTCAGCCGTGCGGATTCCTTTTCCACATCAACGATGGCATTAAAGCGCCTTTCCAGTGCGTTCCTCTTTCGTAAGGTCGAAACAGCGAACACGAGGACCACTGGACTACTGGCTGCTAAAAGCCACAGTATAGCCGTTAGAAAATCCATAGCTCACTCCGATTTTCGTATAGATACTTCGTTTGATGGTCTCCGCTCAAACTCTACCACACCACTCAGGGAAAAACTGTATTAGCATCCGTACAGAATTGACGGACAAAAAGGGGCGGGATAAGTGGATTGGGGCTTAGGGGGTTCGCATTTTTCTCCCTCTACTTTTTGAGCTTCCCGCCGGCCCGCCAACACTCCAAACAAACAAGGGCGGGTTTGATCCCCGCCCTTGTTGCGTCACAGTGAAACGCCGGCTAGACCAGCAGCGGCGCAATCACCAAGGCCACGACCGACATCAGCTTGATCAGGATATTCAGCGATGGGCCAGAGGTGTCTTTGAATGGGTCGCCAACCGTGTCGCCAACCACCGCGGCTTTGTGGGCTTCCGAGCCTTTGCCCTCGCCCGCAATCTCCCCCTTTTCAATCGCCTTCTTGGCGTTGTCCCAGGCTCCGCCGGCGTTGGCCATCAGCAGGGCCAGCAGCACGCCGGTCACGGTAGCCCCGGCCAGCATCCCGCCCAAGGCTGCCGCGCCCAGGGCCAGACCGACCACGACCGGAGCAATGACCGCGGTCAGACCGGGCAGGATCATCTCTTTGAGGGCCGCCGCGGTGGAAATATCCACACAGCGGGCCGCATCCGGTCGCGCGCCTTCCCTGCCTTCGAGCAGGCCGGGGATTTCGCGGAATTGACGCCGGATTTCGTCCACCATCTGCCCGGCGGCCCGACCCACCGCGGTCATGGTCAGAGCCCCGATAAAGAACGGCAGAATCCCACCCAGCAGCAGGCCAATGACCACGACCGGATCGGTCACCACGATGAGCAGCGGTTCCATGCCGGCTGCCAGCCGATTCTGGTCAACCGCTTGGGTGAAGGCGGAAAACAAGGCCAGGGCGGTCAGGGCCGCCGAGCCGATGGCAAAGCCTTTGCCCATGGCCGCGGTGGTGTTGCCCAGGGCGTCCAGGCCGTCGGTAATTTTGCGCACGTCCGGGCCCAGTTCGGCCATCTCGGAAATCCCGCCGGCATTATCAGCCACCGGTCCGTAGGCGTCCACGGTCATAGTCACCCCGACCGTGGCCAGCATCCCGACGCCGGCAATGCCGATACCGTACAGGCCCGCAAAATGGTTGGCAATAAAAATAGCCGCGCAAATGGCCAGCACGGGCAGGGCGCAGCTTTCCAGGCCAACCGCCATGCCGTGAATGATATTGGTGGCATAGCCGGTCTTGCTGGCTTCTGCCACCCGCGTAACCGGGGCGGCTGAGGTGTAGTATTCGGTGATGAGTCCAATCCCGACCCCGACCACGCAGCCGGCGGTGACGGCATAGAATATGCCGGTTGTGACCGGGAAGATGGAAACCAGAATCAGAGCCGCGATAATAAAGGCTCCGGCAGCAATAAAACCCGAATAGCGGAGCGCGTTTTGCGGCCCCGAGTTCTTCAGCGCCTTCATCGAAAAAATGCCCAGAAACGAGGCCAGCAGGCCGACCACGGCCATGCTGAGCGGCAGGGCCATCAGCGCGTTGCGCTCGCCGCCCAGATGGGTGAAGGCATCGCCGTAGACGGTGGCACCGATGGCAATCGTCGCAATAATGGAGCCGACGTAGGACTCGAAAATGTCCGCGCCCATACCGGCCACGTCACCGACATTATCCCCCACGTTATCGGCAATCACACCAGGATTACGGGGGTCATCTTCGGGGATGCCTGCCTCGACCTTGCCGACCAGGTCGCTGCCGACGTCCGCGGCTTTGGTATAAATACCGCCCCCGACCCGAGCAAACAGGGCGATGGAACTGGCGCCCATGGCAAAACCGCTGATGTATGTTGAGGTTTCCGGGTCAGAGTACAGGCCGAGAAAAGCGCCGACCCCGAGCAGGCCGAGGCTGGCGACCGACAGGCCCATGACCGCCCCGCCATTGAAGGCCACCAGCAGCGCGGCTCCCTCGCCCTCTGCCCGAGCGGCCTCGGAGGTGCGGACATTGGCCTTGGTGGCCGACTGCATCCCGAGATAGCCGGCCAGCGCGGAACAGATCGCACCAGTCAGAAAGGCGATACCGGTCTCAACCGCGACATTCAAGGCGAGCAGGACGAAGACGACGAGCACGAAAATAATCAGGATGCGATATTCACGCTTGAGAAAAGCCATGGCTCCTTCATAGATAGAGCCGGCAATCTCCTGCATCCGGTCATTGCCGGCGGGCTGACCGGAAACGGACCTGAAAATAAGAAACGCCACGACGAGCCCGACCGCGCCGAGAATTATTGCGTAGAGAGACACCGCATCAGAGTTGATGTCCATGTTTTCCTTACCCTCCTCGTTTCTGGGAATACTGAATGACTGCCCTCCGCAGGGTGGCGGCGCACGAAGGCCACACCCGAGGCGGTACGCGGGGAAGATAAACGCTTCTGCACAAAGAGTAAAGGGCCACACCCTTCTTCATCCCCCTTGCGTGGCATAGGTGAGACCCCTGGTGGGGTGGCTCTTGCGGGCTGAATCCGTCCCAAGCCGGAGAGGCCGGGGGTGGGTTCCCTGGCGTTCATCTGGGTATATAACTCGCGTACCCTCAGGCGTGGGAAGGAGACCGTGATGCGACCAGTACGAGATGTTGCAAAAGAAGAGAATTACCGAGTCCAGGTGATTGGGCCGGGAATGACCGAGACGGTGCGGGAGCCGGTTGAGCCCGAGCCAGTCGGCACCCTGGTCCTGTTACCTTTTCGGGTCGTGGGATACGACACCCAACGCGATGGCAGTTGTACGGTTCGCCTGGAACATATCCACACCGACGGCAGCACCACGGGCGGGCAGGCCAGCGGTATTGCGCTCCGCCCTACATCGGCCCTCGTTGTTGGCGAAGAAGAGCTGCCCCGCCTGTTTGCAAGCGGAGCGACAGCATAGCCGGCTGATGTTCCCGCTGGGAGCGCAGGCTGGAAGCCTGCTGCGGGGCGGGCAAGATGCCCGCGCTCCCGGAGTGACCTCTACATGCGTCTCAAACGGCCCTCGGGATCGACCCTGGTGCGCAGCACGTGCAACTCTTCCTGGGTTGGTACGGGTGTGGTGGGGACTTGGGAGGGTATGGTGAGGGCAAAGCCGGTTTGGGCCTGCACCGCTTCTGGAGTCACGCCCGGATGGACCGAATGCAGACGCATATGTTTGTCTTTGTCGTCAAAATCCATGACGCCCAGCGGAGTGACGCAATACTTGGGGCCTCCGCCGGGCAGCCCCAGTTTTGTGCGGGCGTCCGCCCCGCCGCGGCCCCAGCCATAGGTGCTCATATAATCGCAGCGCTCAACCAGAATCCGCGGGGAGTGAGAATTCAGCACAATATAATAGCGGCCCACATGGGTGCTGAGCGTTGGCGTCCCGACCGAACCGGGGCCCCGAAAGCGGAGGGTGGAGTATTCCGGCCCAACGCCGATTAAGTTGGTATTGCCGTGCGGGTCTACCTGAACCCCACCAATAAAAAAGACGCGCTTATGCCAGTGCTTGACATCTTCAAAACGATGGCCCGTGTCGCTGAACGATTCGGCCCAGCGTACCACCCGGCTATCCCAGGCAAAGGCCGGCAGCGGCAGGCTATAGCGGTCGGCCACATTCATGCGGGTGCCAAAGAAGATCAACTCCATATTGGGACCGTGCAGCAGATGGGCGAGGCGGACCGCGGCTTCAACAATGGGCATGGCCACGCCGACCATCAAATGTTCCCGGTCTTTCAGGTCGCGGGCCAGAAAAACGGCCATAATTTCTTGGGCAGAAACATCGCTCGGCATAATGTCTTCCTCGGGAGAGATGCAGTTTCTTCGGGCAGCACCCCGGTCTGTCTACCATCCACACCATTAGTACTCGTGCAGCTCCAGCAGCCGCCGGATGCCGACCTGCTCTAAATAGTCGGCATGGGTTGCCGGTCCGTGGCAGTAGCGGGCGAAATACGCCTGTAGGGCCGCCGGGTCGCCCCTGGCCGCGGCGGTTGAGGCGTCCAGATAGTCTTTGAGGTGGGCGTTGTCTTGAATATAATAGCCCCGGCTGTAGAACGGATGAGCGCCGTAGGGAGCGCGGACGATGGCATCCGTGCCAGCAATCGTGGTGGCCCACGGGTCCTTGCGAATGTCCTCGTTGGCCACGACCTTTTCCACTTGCACGATGGTGTAGTCTGCGGCGCGCTGCATAAACAGGTCTATCCAGCCTGGTCCACCCCCGTGCTGGACGTTGCCATACGGGTCGGAAACGGCTGCGTGTAAAATGGCCACATCGGGCCTGATCGGCGGGACGGCCAGCAGGGTCTCGCCCCGAATCGGGTCGGTAAAGACCTTGAGGTCTGGGTTGACTTCCGGCAGGGAAGTCCCGACGCCGCCGCGCCACGGCAGAAAGGGCAGCCCCTGGGCCGCGGCCTGGAGGCCCGAGGTGAGAATGCCCTCTTCACATTCCCAGACCTCGATTGCGCCGCGCTCAGCGGCCCGACGAAAGGCCGGGGCGACCGGGACGCCAAAACCACCGCCGGCGTAATAGCTGACGACTTTTCTGACGCAACCGGCGGCAATGAGCATATCCAGTGACAGGCCGACATCGACAACGGTCAGGTCTTTCAGGCCGCGTCGGATGATCTGATGCACCAGGGCCATTGGAGGCGGGGAACCGATGGCAACCGTCATGCCGTCTTCGAGCCGACCAGCGGCTTCCATTTCATCAATAACGTGAGAGGTACGTGATTCCACGAGCATTCCTTCCCTGTGACACGGCTCAGGACCGATATACGCCCCCGTCCCGGTGTTCGCAAGAGAACGCTAGGCAGGAACCCCCAAGCCTTCAATTATGATTTACGGACCTTTCGAGGTGGGGTACATTGAACGACGATGGACAGCGCCTTGCAGGAGGGCAAGACTATGGCAAAGAATGTACGGGCCATTATGAGTGCCGAGGTGACCACGTTGGGACGGAACGACACCCTGCTGTTGGCCGAGGATATTATGAGCCTCGACCGTATCCGGCATTTCCCAGTCGTCGAACACGATGAACTGGTCGGGGTGGTCAGCCAGCGCGACCTGTATCGGGCCTCGCTCGGCACCGCCATGCAGTATGGAGAAAAAGCCCAGCGCGCCTTTCTGGAAAGCGTTGCGGTCAAAGAAGTCATGGCCGATCCGATTTCCATCGGCCCGGACGCAACGATTCAGGACGCCGCCCGGCTGATGATAGAGCACAAGATCGGCTGCCTGCCCGTGCTGGAGGACCGCCGGCTGGTTGGCATTGTGACCGAGACCGATATGCTGCAAGTCGTAGTAGATATGGCCTGAGGCTTGCCCTCGGGTGGGGCAGACTGACACCATCAGCGGAAGCGATCATAACCGCGAGGAGGATTTCTCATGGAAGACAAAGACCGGCTGGGAACGAAGCTGCAACAAAAAAAACAGGCCGAAGAAGGCCGCTATTTTGCGCAACGCGACCGCGAGTTAATCAACAAGATGAAAGAGCAGCGTGAGGCCGAGCACGAGGAGGAGATCCGTGAGTTGGCCCTGAATCGTTGCCCCAAATGCGGAGTGCGACTGACCACGCGGCTCATTGAAGACGTTGAGATTGACGAGTGCGGGCCGTGCCAAGGCATGTGGCTTGATAAGGGTGAACTGGAAGCCATGTCCGCACAGAAGGGCAGTCGCTGGGCCAAGCAGTTTTTCGACGGCATGGGCCGCATCCTGACTGGCCCCAAAAGCTAACCGCCTAGGAGAACCCGACACTCACCCCCACGAACCAGTAGCGGCCCAGACCATCATACAGACCGGGAAAGGTGTTACCGTTGCCGGCGATGGTCGGCCCTGCTGCTGAGCTTACGATTGGCGGGGCCTTGTCGAACAGATTGTTCACACCGACGCGGAGGCTGGTGTGTTCATTATAATTCCAGATCGCGGCCAGGTCGAAGTAATGCCGCGCCCCGAGATCGATTTGGTCAGAATTGAGATCTTCGACGCTGCTGATGTAGCGCCACATGAAACTCGGCCGCAGCCCCCACGGGGTCACCCAGGTGGCGCGTAGCGTGTTCCGAATATCCGGGGTTGGAAAACCACAGGTAGCCCCCCAGTTGCCAGCGCAGTCTAACTTGCGCGCCCCTTCTAACTCCTGCTTATCCCAGGTGGAGGTGAGCGACAGGATGTCGCTGAAGCGCAGCCGCCCCCAGCGGCCGACCCCCAAGTCATACGCAACGGTAAAGTCGAACCCCTGCACTTCTTCAACCGCCAGATTGTCCAGCAGCGACACAATATGGCCGGCGCTCTCGAGGTCGGAGCCGAGCCACAGGTCGCCGCTGCGCCCCCGTTTGACTTTGGCGCACTGCGATTCGTTCCCGTCCAGACATTGATTGAGGATGAACTCCGGCGTCAAGGTGCTGATGCCTTGGCTGATTTCAGTCGAATAATAGTCCAGGCTGAAGTTGAAGCCAGGGATAAAACGGGGCGTCCACACCAAGCCTAAGGAGTACGTATCTGATTCCTCAGAGGCCAGGTCCGGGTTGCCGCCTTGCAGAAAATTGTACTGGTCGGCTGGTGAGTTCTCGATATTACCAAACTGGGTAGCGGTCACGCCGCTGCGGGCGCATTCCTCAAGGCTGCGGCCTTCAGCCGTCCGGCCGTTTGTGACCGGCCCGGCACAAGGGTCGGCATTCATATCGAACGGGTTAAAGCCCTGCGGCAGGAAGCGTTCCCGCACATTGGGGCCGCGAATCGCCCGCTGGAAACTGGCCCGCAGCCTGATGTCGGCATTGAGGGCCCAGCTTGCCCGGACGCCAAAGGTATGCGTCTGCTCGCCGTAATCGTAGTCCGAGTAGCGATAGCCCCCATCCAGCCCCAGCTCTTCCACAAAGCGGACGCCATCGACCAGCGGGATACCGACTTCGATGAAAAATTCCGTCACGTCGGAGCCCCCGCTGACAGGCGGGCGGGCGCCGCCCTGGCCGGCCCCATCGCCGCTGCGGTAGGCTTGGTCCGGGTTGAATTTCAAATTGTCATCGCGGTATTCGCCGCCCAGGACCACATCCACGCCCGGAGCCGCCAGCGGCGAGCGCAGGCCATACTGACCCAGATTCCCGGCAATATACCCAGACACAACCGTCTGGTCGGTCGCCCCGCTGGCCGACAGGGGCAAGGTCAGGTAGTCAATCATCTCCTGGGTCACTGCGCCCTCCCGAAAGATATTCCAGGGGACGCAGTTCGGGTCGGAACCATCCAGCACCGACCGGCAGACGGTTCGACCTGTTGCCGGGTCTCTGACCGCGTCCAGCGCCCGCCCGACCCGGGTGATCGACAGGTCGTTCAGATAGGTGTTCTGCATCCGGACCTCGGAGTATTGGTAGAACAGGTCGTAGCGCCAATGCTCACTCAGGTCGCCGCGCAATCCGACCACGCCGCGATACGAGGTGTGATGCAGGTCGTCTTGCCGGTTCCCGCCCTCCACGTTCCGGCGGCCGATAAAGACCTGCTGGCGGTCATCCCGCGTCAATCCATAGGCCCCGCACAGGGCTTCAAACTGTTGTGGGGACAGGAATGGATTGCCGCAGCCGAGCGTATCGGTCACAAAGAACGCGCCCGAGGGGGCAATCTGAGCGACCGAGCTATTGTCCATGAACATGAACTCCGTATATGCCTCAACCTGGTCATGCAGGTCGTAGTGGGCAAACAGGCCGGCGGTCCAGCGTCGGTTGGGGCGCTGAAAATAGTTCGACGGCGCATAGTTGAACAGGGTCCCTTGGCGGGGCACGAAGCGGTCGCCCTCCACTTTATAGTCAAAGCTCTCCAGCCCCTGACTGCGTAACAGGCCAAAGTCGGAAAAGGTCCCCTGCGGCTGAGTGGCCGAGCCGGAGCAGCCGGTCAGGTCGCTGCTCAGCGCACACGAACTATAATCGCGGTCGGCCTGGAGCACCGGGTCGATATCGCGGTAGGTCCCGTAGACCGTGACGTTGCCGCGGTCCAGGTTCTTCCCGGCGATCAGCGAGACATTCGAGATGTCGCCGTCCCACTCCGAGCCGTCAGCGACCTCATAGCCGGCGTCCCGGACAATCCGCTGAAAGCGGTCGTTGGTTGCCGTGCTGGTACTGGCTGAACTGGTAATCGAGCTTGATACCCTCAAAATCGTCAACCATCAGAAAGTTAATCACGCCGGCGACCGCATCTGACCCATAAGTGGCCGAGGAGCCGCCGGTCAGCACCTCGACGTTCTTGATCAGCGCGCCCGGAATCTGGTTGATATCGGCCCCCGCGCCGCCTTGCAGCGGCGAGCCGGCCGGCAAGCGGCGACCGTTGACCAGCACCAGGGTCCGTTCTGCGCCCAGATTCCGCAGATTCAAGGTCGAGGTGCCAGTGGCACCGTACGACTGGCTGTCGTTCTGGGCAGAGTAGACTTGCGGCAGGGTCCGCAGCATGTCCTCCACCCGGACGGTGCCCTGAAACGACAAGTCTTCAGCGTCAACCTGGATGACCGGGCTGGAACTGACCAAATTCGCCCTTTGGATACGTGAGCCGGTTACGACCAGGGCTTCCAGTTCTGCCGGCTCCTGGCGAGATTCAGCCTCCGGCTGCTCGGCGCTCGGCTGCTCGGCGCTCGGCTGCTCGGCGTCCGCGGCCAGGGCCGACGCGGGGAGACTGGCTAGGAGCAGGGCCAGGGCGACTCGACTCCACACTACGGTTCTTTTTGTCATGACAACTCCTTTGTTGCTGTCTGGAGTATCCGGTCAGGAGATGCCCACGCTCATCCCGACGAACCAGTACCGGCCCAGGGCATCGTACAGGCCGGGGAAGGTGTTACCGCCCCGGCCGGCCTCACCGATAATCGGCGGTTCCTTGTCAAACAGGTTGCGGATGCCGATCCGCAGGCTGGCGTACTGGTTGACCTCCCAGAGCACCGACAGGTCGAAATAGTGCCGGGCATTGACCGGGATGGGGCGGTCCGGGTCGGTCTCGGTGCTGGTGCTGATATAGCGCCACATCAGACTGGGCTGCACCCCCCAGGGACTCCGCCAGGTGGTCCGCATAATGTTACGGATTCTCGGGGTCGGGGTGCCGCAAGAGTAGCCCCAGCTCCCGGCGCAGGCGACCTTCGGAATATCATCCGTTGCTTTCAGGGTATAGGTATCGAGAAAGGACAGCCGGTCCGTAAAGTTGACCGAGCCGTAGCGGCCAAGACTGAGTACATAGTCCACGCTGAAATCGTAGCCGCGGACCTCGGCAATAGCCAGGTTCTCCAGTACGGCCTCAACATGGCCGGTGGTCTCGATGGTGTTGGAAGACAGCCACAGGTCGCCGCCCGGTCCGCGATTGACCTTGTCGCACTGAGAGAGGTTGCCGTCCAGGCAATGATTCAGGACCGTCTCGGGCGACAGCGCGCCGACCCCGCCCTTGAGCTCGATTTCGTAATAATCCATGCCAATGCTGAGGCCCTCAAGAAATCTAGGGGTAAAGGTCAGGCCGAACGAGTAGGTATCCGCATCTTCGGGAAGCAGGTCGGGATTGCCCCCGATCAGGAAATTGTACTGACCGGCCGGTGAGTCGGGGATATTACCGAACTGCTCGGCGGTCACTCCGCTCCGGGCGCACTCCTCAAGGGTGCGGCCGGACGCGGTTCTGCCGTCCACCACCTCGCCGGCGCACGGGTCGGCGGTCATATAGATCAGGCCCAGCCGCTGGGGCAGGAATTGTTCCCGGATACTCGGGGCGCGCACGGCCCGCTGATAGCTGCCGCGCAGGCTGATGTCATGGCTGATGGCCCAGCCGGCCCGCACGCCGTAGGTATCGGTCTGGACGCCGTACCAGGACGAGCGATAGCCGCCGTTGACGATCAGTTGCTGGATAAACGGCACGTCTTCGATGAGCGGAATGCCGGCTTCAATGAAAACCGCTGGCACGTCGAAGCCACCCTTGAGCGGCTGCTGTGCACCGCCAAAGCCGGCCCCGTCACCGCTCTGGCTTCCGAGGTCGGGCTTGTATTTCAGATTTTCCTCTCGCCATTCGACGCCCAAGGCGATTTTGGCGCCGGTGGTGGCAAACGGAGAGACCAGGCCGTATTGTCCGAGATTAGCCGAGACCTGGCCGGATATGACATGCTGATTGGTGCTGCCGCGGGTGGTGTACGTTCCGGCGATATAGTCGGTCATGTCTTTGGTGACCGCGCCGTCCTGGAAGATGTTCCAGGGGACACAGTTCGGGTCGGCCCCGGTCAGCATCGACCGACACACGATATCCCCGCTCACCGGGTCGTATACCGCATCCAGGGCGCGGTTGATCCGGCTGGCCGACAGGCCGTTGACGAATTTGCTCAGCGCGCGCACCTCGGCGTATTGGTAATGCAGATTATAGCGCCAGGCATCGGCAATCTCGCCCCGCAGCCCGAACACGCCACGATAGGAGGTGTGGTGCAGGTAATCTTTGCGATTGCCGCTCTCGACGCTACGCCGCCCGATATACACATTCTGAATGTCTTCCCGCGTCAAGCCGTACTGGCCGCACAGGGCCTGAAACTGCTGTTCAGACAGAAAGGCGTTGCCGCAGTGCAGATAGCGCTGCCTGAAAAACGAGCCCGAGGGCGCAATCTGGGGGTGGTGCGGTCGTCCATGAACATGAGTTCGGTGTACGCCTCAACGTGTTCGTTCAGGTCATAGTGGGCAAAGGCACCGGCGGTCCAACGGGTGTCGGGCCGTTGAAAATGATTCGGGGGCGCGTAGTTGTAGAGGCGACCGTCCCAGTCGGTGAACTTATCTCCTTCGACCTGGTAGAAGAACGGCGGTCCGGGGTCGTATCCGTCCCTCACTTGGCGGGTGCCGAAGTCGGCAAACAACCCCTTGGGGATGGTGCCTGAGCCGACACACCGGTCAAGGTTGGGTGTCAAATCGCAACTGGAGTGGTCTCGGTCGCCCAGGAAAACCTCTCCGCCATCCCGCCAAGTCGCATAGGCGGTGATATTGCCGCGATCACCGTTCAGGTTTTTCCCCAGAATGAGCGACACATTCGACAGCTCGCCGTCCGCGGTCGAGTCGTCGGCCACGTGATAGCCCTGACCGGAGATCAGTTTTTTCACCGAGCGGTTGTCATTATCGTGCTGGTGCTGGCTGAACTGATAATCCAGCTTGATTCCCTCGAAGTTGTCGATCAATACGAAGTTAATCACGCCGGCGACCGCATCCGAACCATAGGTCACAGAGGAGCCGCCGGTCAGGACATCCACGCGCTTGAGCAGAGCGCCCGGAACCTGGTTAATATCCTCGTTGCCAGTCCCGCCCCAGGGCGAGCCGGCCGGCATCCGACGGCCGTTAATTAACACCAGGATGCGCGACGAGCCCAGGTGGCGCAGGTTCAGGGTCGCGATCCCGTTCGCGCCGTTGGCGTTGGAGGCATCCTGACCGCCGGTAAAAACCGAAGGCAGGGAGCGGACCAGCTCTTCCACCCGAACGGTTCCCTGGTGCAGCACTTCTTCGGCGTCAATACTGACAATCGGGCCAAGCTCGACCTGGTCGTCCGCTTGCAGGAGACGCGACCCGGTGGTGGTCACGACCAGGGGTTTCAGGGCCTCTGGTTTCTGCGGCTCTTGGCTGGATTCAGCCGGCGGCTCTTCACCGGCTTGCGCCTGTTCAGCGTCCGCCTGAGCGGTGTTTTCGGCCCTGACCTGTCCGGCGAGGGCAATGGCGAGGGCCAGCGTTGTGACAAGAGCGGCCCAGCGTGTATACGCTTGCCACTGAGCCAGACCGAGGGGCAGGGTTTCATCCTGGCCCACAACTTTATCCTGGCCCACAACAAAGTGCGGTTTGGTCATAATGTCTTCCTCATCCTTGGGCAACACGACTATAGGGCGAATGTTTTCGGCGGTATTGTGGCACGCATTTGAGCCGCGTTCAAAGGCTGGTTGTGATTTGTGGACAGCCCTTGGTGGGTACACTACCTCCCCTCATGTGTCGAGTGCTGTACCTATTGTGATTTGCGGCGTTGTGGATTGCGGACCCTTCAGAGCAAGTCGTCCATGTCTACGCCCAGGGTCGTGGCAATGGCGGCCAAGGTCTGAGCCGACCCGGTACGTCGGCCAGTCTCAATCTGGACAGGTAAATCGCGTTGATACAGCGGTCCTGGCCAGTTGCTTCTGTGTCAGTCCGCGCTAGTCACGATACACCCTGACGGCGTTTTCTCCCGCCAGCAAGCGGTCTGCCACGGCGATGGGAAAGGTTTCTTCATTTTCCACCTTGGCCCGGTCGTACAGTTCTTCGTCGGTCAGACTTGCCTCGCCACCCGCCGCTATTATTCTAATCACGCGGCTCTATCGCCGTCGTCGCAAGAAGTCTTCGATCATTTCCTTTTTTGAGTCAATCATTCTGGCGATGAATGCTTGATAGCTCTCCTTTGGATAATGCGGATTTATGACAAGCGTAATCATTTCAATTGAAATAGAAGACGGCGATATGTGCGCGTACAGGAACTTTAATTCGTCAAGGTGCTCTTTTAGCGTCAGTTCCCGGCCTGTTGAATACCCCGTCTCGATTCGACGGTTGAGTATTTTTTGGAGTTGTTCATGTGTTGCAATAGAGGTAGCCGTATCGGAGCGTACATAGACCCTGCCAGATTTGATTTGATCACCATCAGCCATGCTGATGAACGGAAGATAGTGGGGACGATCTTCGACAAGTAGGACCTGGAATTTTTTCCCTTTGATTGCACTATATTCGGATTCCTCGAACGAGAAATTGAATACATCGTAGTCGATATCTTCTGGAAGAAATTTCTTTACAGAACTGCGTACGTCCGTTTTATCCGTCAATTCGGGAATCCCAACTGAGGACAACGATCCGTCGGTACATTCTTTGACGCCAATGACCATGACACCACCGCCGGAATTTGCGAAGCCAAGAATGTCACGCGCGAACTCGGCCCTAGCCCCTTTCGGCAACCACCGTTCCTTGAAATCAAGGTAGTCAAATTCGCCGGTATGGTTTTTCAGCAGTTCTCGTAAATGGCTCCGAGTCGGTTTCTCAAAGAACTTAGCGAACACCTCATAAGTCCATTTTGATTGTTCCTCCTGTTGTGCCACTTTTGCCACTATCGTCTTTCGAGTCTCGGTAGCTTGACTCAAAAAGCAGTACTAACGCCGCACGTTATCGTCCTGGACGGCTTGACCTACCATTTGATCAAAGAGAGCAAGGGCCGCCAACTCAATTTCATCACTAACCTGTTCTCCGAAAGCTATGGTTATTTTGTAGCTAATCCCAGCAGCAACGAGTTGGCCTACAAATGGTGGAAAACGAGAAAGCTGTTTCACAGCGATTTGTCCTGACATCCGTTTCAATACAAGCATAACGGCTTTAGGCGTTAGATAGCGAGCCGCAAGTTTGGCGATCCCTTGTTTTATACCTTCCCAATGAGAAGACTGCTTTAGTTCAGGGAATTTTTCATCTACAAATCGTGTTTGCTCGGGAGACATGCCGAAAATACGAAAAATTTTCTTTGTCATTCTTACAAGGATTCCAACATCAACCGAAATGTCGAGGACGGGTATCGGATTTAACCCATTCGCCGCTGAAGTGACCGCAAACCATGATACGACTTTATCAGCAACCACCCTCTTTTCCCTGATAGCCTGTCGAGAGTACGCTGCTGAGTCCGCTCTGAACCGGTCCCGTTTCATGCCTTCTTGAGAATCAGCAATATCGTTAATCAATTGAGGGAGGTCCCACTTCTTCGGTTTCCTTGTAGAAGTAAGATATACGTGTTTAGGAGCCGGTTTGATGCCATTCAGCAGGTTGTCCCTGATCTTTTTCAGAGTCTCTGCCTCAGACAAGCCATTATCTTCCCTTTCATCTTCGATGGCTAAGTCAATCTTATTTCGGACAATAAAACAGGGCTTACGATTATTAACATGAAGAGTCCGATATAGGTGTAAATCTGCTTCATATAATCTGGTACTTGTTACAATTATAAAGCAGTCATAAGAGAGCAGCTTCAAATCTTGGACATAGGTCTTTTGTGGCCATTTGTTTGTCCCACAGCCGGGCAAATCCACAAAGATTATTCCACCATTAGAAAGCTCTTGGGGCTCCATTGTCTGCTCCGTGCTTCCCATTTTAGCGATCTTCTCCCCAGCGATTGCATTTATGAGAGACGATTTCCCTGAGCCACTCATGCCTATTACCCCACACTTTATCTCCGTCCGTTCATATTCCTCTTTCATACGCAGAGCTTCGTTGAGAAATTTTCTAATAAAGTCCTCTTGCCCAAAATCTTGACCTATTTCCATGATGTTATCCTCTTCTCCTGACATGCTGTCGATATAGTTAAGTACATCCCGGACTGTTTAAGTAGTTAATGGTTTGTCACGGCATGAGCCGCATCCCGATATACACCAGGGTAAAGACCGTCAGAAAGACGATGCCGGCCCAACCCAGCAACCGCAGCCAGCGGGGGGGATGCGCGGCCTGCGGGACGTGAGGGCTGAGGACGAGCCGATGGTTGGCCAGGGCAATAATCGGCGCAACGAGAAATGAAATAATCGTGGCCAGGTCAATGAGCGTGGTAAAGCTGGTCAGAAACAGCGCAATAATCAGATAGCCACCCACCGCACCAATGAGGAGCCAGACGTGATACACCGCGCGGCTGTCCCGTCTGCCCCGACCCCGAGAAAATAACAACGTCCAGGTGCGGGTCATGGCCCTGGCATAGCCGTCAAAAATGACCAGGGCGGTGCCGAACATGACGGAAAAGGCCGAAGAGGCGATGATGAGATAGCTCCAGTCTCCGAGCGTTGCGGTGTAGAGCCGAATCACCGCATGGGTGAACTGCGTCCCGCTCTGGTCCGAGAAGGACTGCCCGGAACCGTACATGATGAAGGCCCCGAGCGTCATAAAGCAGACGGCTAAAAACGCGGTCATCACATACGAGACATTAAAATCGAGCAGCGTCTCCCGCAGGGTCGGCCAGTAGCGGGTCTGTTGAAATCGTTCAAGCGTCCATAAGCTGTTGAGGGCCGACAGGTCCAAGGGGGCCGGCATCCAGCCCATGAGCGCAATCAGAAAGGCAAAGCCTGAGGCGGTCCAGACCTCGGACAAGTAAAAGGGCACCGGCGCGGTCGGTCCCCGCACGAGGGTCAGCCCAAAAGCGGTCAGGGTGGACAGCAACAGCACCGTACAAATGACTTTGATGAGGCGGTCCAGAGTGCTGTACTCGCCGACCAGCAGAATGCTGACGCAGCCGACGATCAGGCCCAGGGCGGTGTAGATGACGGGCAGGTCAAGCGCGAGCAGGTTGTTCAGCAGCCCGGCGGTGGTCAGACAGATGGCCGCGATAATAATCGACATCGGGCTGACCGTAATAAACAGGTAGAGGTATAAGGCCCAGTTCCCGAAGCGTTGATAACCGTCAATCAGGCTTTCTCCGGTCGCGTTGGCATACCGCGAGCCATACTCAAAGGCCGGATACTTCAAGAGATTGGCAATCAGGAGCGCCCAGAGCAGGGCGTAGCCATAGTTGGCCCCGGCGCGGGTGGACTGTACGAGATGTGAGACGCCGATAGCGGTGCTGGCAAAGAGCAGGCCCGGTCCCAGGGTCTTGAGCAGGCGCGCCAACTGGCTGTCTTCTGCGTTCGAGGCGGATGTCTCTCTGGCGAAAATCGCTGGTGTGTTTTCCATACAAAGCCTGATATGAGAGGGCTTGGTGGCCGCTGGTTGCAGCAGACAAACACGACTCTTTCTGGGCTGTCAAGAAGAAGTAGATTCTGGGCTGTCAAGAAGAAGTAGACCGGAATAATGGAGCGCCACGGAGATTCCGCTCTGCCGCGGGAGAATGCTGTCCAACCGTGCATGGACCCAAGGGGGAGGGGTCATGAAAACAGAGAGCAATCACTACACGGCTGGTCTACAGCGGGCTGAGCAACGACTCCTGGACTTTCTGCGCGGCATTGAAGCCCACCTCGAAGGGCTCCATATGCACCGGCTGGCCGAACAGAATGCCCAATTGAAAGACAGACTCGGGGAAACGGTCGAGGCCCTCCAGATAGACTTGGCGGGCTGTTCTCCGCCAGAGGCACGGCAGGAGTTCCATACCACGTTCCGCCAAGCAGTGCAGCACTGCGCCGACGCCTATGGCTTTCTGTTACGTTTTATCGGTCAAGAGTCTGGCATGGATTTTCTGAAAGGGCGGCATGAGTTTTGCCGGGGGAAATATCTGCTGTACGAGCTGCGTGCCGAGCTGCCCCTCCTCCAACAACACTGGGTTTTTCCTGAGGCCCTGGCCTCGCTCCCGACCCTGGAAATACCGGCCCCAGACCTGGACGTTCCGGTCGGCCTCATACGGAAAGAGCGGGAGGAGCAACGCTCAGCCTACTCTCTCTACGTGCCGGAGAATTATACCCCGCACACGGAATGGCCGCTCATTGTCTGCCTCCACAGCGGCTACAGCCGGGAGGACGACTATCTGCTGACGTGGCTGCGGGCCGCAAAGAGCAAGGGCTATCTGCTGCTCGCGCCGAAATCGGTGCGGGAAACCTGGTCGGCTATTCGGCTGCCCGGTATTCCTCCGAATCCCGTCCTGGACCGCCGCTCTATCCTCGCCATGCTGGAAGAGGTGTGGGAGACCTATGCGGTGGACCGCCGGCGGGTGTATCTCACCGGATTCTCTGACGGCGGGATTTTTACCTATGTCCTGGGGCTGGCGTATGCGGATATTTTTGCCGGCATTGCTCCGGTGGCCGGGCGGATTCATCCTGCGATTAACCATCTCCTGAGACGGGGCCAAGGCAAAGACCTGCCCATTTTTATCGTGCATGGCGAACAGGACCCGATCTTTCGCGTTGATGTCACCCGACAGACGCACGCCGGACTGACCAAGCTGGGCTATAATGTGACCTATAAGGAACTGCCGGACTGGGGCCACGCCTATCCGTACTCGATCAACGAGACGCTGGTGATGCCGTGGTTTGAGGACCTGGGGGCGCAGCACCTGCTTGGTTCGGCGTAGCGTATCCGCTCGGTGTTTCAATGCGGTACAACTTGGCCTACAAGAAATCGTAGGTGACGGTCACGCCACCATAGGCGTTGATGCCGGCGGAGGGCTCAAAAAAACGTCCGCCCAGGGCATTCAGGCGGGTGAGGCCGTTATAGCCGTCGTCGGCCATGTTGCGGATACCGACAAAAGGCGCGATACGGCTGTTCCCCACGGTCATCTCATAGCCCAGGCGTAGATTGAGAACGGTGTAGGCGTCGTTCTGGGCCGAGTTGGCGTTATTCACATAGAAATCGTCAACGTGCTGAATACTCAACGCGCCGTAGAAGCCCGAAGGATGGCCATAGAAGAGTTCGGTAAAGAGTTGATGCGGGGGAATGCCGGGCTCGTCATTATTATCAAAACGCCCGGACGGGGTGATAAATCGGTCAAATTCCGCGTCCAGAAAAGTATAGGCCAGGGTCCAGCGCAGGCCCTCCAGCAGGGTGACATCAAACGCGAATTCCAGCCCCTTGCGCTCTGAACGGCCGGCGTTGCGAAAGAAGTTTCGGCCCGATTCGCTCTCAAACGCGACCATCTCGTCATCGACGACAAGCCAGAACAGGGCGAGGTTATACGTGAGCCGCCTCCCGATATTGCCGCGTGTCCCGATTTCGTAATTCAACGCCTGCTGCGGATTCAGGTCGTTATTGAAGCCGCCGCCTTCGTCGGGCCGGGCCAGCTCGGTCGTGGTCGGCACCTGGAAGGCGGTTGAAACATTGGCGTAGACGTGCAAGTGGTCAAGCGGACTATACAGCAGACCCCCCATAGGATTGATATGGTCAAAGGTCAGCACGCCGGACTGGTCGCCGTCTGCGAGAAACTGGTCGTGGACCGAAAAGCGGACATTATCGTATCGTAGCCCAAAACTGAGTTGAAGATTGTCCCGCAAATAGAAGACATCGTGCACAAACGGACCAACGCTGCGCACATCTTCATCCTGGTGAAAGCGGCGCTGCCCGACCTCCCCTTCGTTATTATCGAACCGGCGGCGATTATCGGCCTGCAACTCGACATCAACGCCCAGCATAAAACGATTTCGCAAACCGAAGACCCGCCCGTCGTGCGCATACTTGACGCTGCCGCCAACCCCGAAGCGGTCGAATTTGACCACCCCGGACCCGAAGCGGGGTATGATGGGCAGCTTGGTCTCGAACTGACGGAAGACCGAGTACTGGGTCACGGTGAGTTCATGCCCAGGGAGAAACTGGTTGCGATACACAAAGCCGAGCCGGCCATGCGTCACCCGCTCGCCCGAATCGAGCAGGACATTCCGGTCGCGGGCCTGCTCACGGTTCGCCTCAACCTGCGCCCGGGTGATACCGCCCGGGTCATCGGCAAAGGGCGCGTCCATAAAGCTCATCACCGTCGTTAGCTGAGAGGTCGGACTGAGCGTGTATTTCAGCTTCCCGGTCAGTAAGACATTTTGCGCGCGGCTGTGGTCCCGAAAACCGCCCAGGGACAGATACGAGGCGTTGAACAGATAATTCAGCTTGCCGGCCTGGCCGCCGGTTTTTGCCTGATATTTCTGGAGTCCAAACGAGCCCCCCATCAGGCGGGTCTCAAGAAACGGTGTCGTGGGACCGTCTTCGGTAATGATATTAATGACTCCCCCGGACGCATTGCCGTACAGCGAAGAGGAGGGTCCGCGTAAAACCTCAATGCGCCGGGCGGCCCCAAGGTCGATATTATCGAGTTGGGTTTGCCCATCCGGGGAGGTCTCCGGGATGCCATCGACCAGCACTTTGACCTCACGCACCCCAAAAGCGGTTCGGGTGCCAAAGCCACGAATGGAGAGACGGAAATCTTGGGCAAAGTTGGCGCTGTTCTGAGTGAAAACACCGGGGACGCGGTTAAGCGGCTCCTCAAAGCCGACCGTTGGCAGCCCGAGTTGGATATCCGCTCGGTCAATGATACTCACGGCCGCCGGCACCTCAGCCAGGGAGGTATTGCTCCGGGTCGCGGTGACGACGATAGGCTCAAGTTCGGTGGGGCTGGCCTGACCGGTTGGGTCTGAAGATGAGGGTGGGTCCGACCTTTGGGCGAGGGCTTGACTGCGGAAGGCGAGGGACGCGCCCAGCAAGAAGAGAGCAAAGAGAAGAAGCGCGGTCTTATTGTACAAAACTTCCTCCGATTGGTAGGACAAAAGCGCGTGTAGCCTATGGGGGATGTGAGGAGGATGTCAAGTGAGGAAACGGCCCGGCCCGGCTGCTACCGGCCGTGAGCGCGAGAGACGGAGGACCCGATGAATATCCAGATTTTTGGCCTGAAAAAATGTGCTGAGACCCGCAAGGCCCAGCGCTTTTTCAAGGAGCGCCGGATTCCTTTTCACTTCATTGATCTCAGCCAGAAAGAGATGTCAAAGGGCGAACTGCGCTCGGTGGCGGCGCGGGTCCGGTTGGAGGACTTGATCGACACTGCCGGCAAACGATTTGTTGAAAAAGGCTTGACACATGCGTCGCTGGACACTGCCCGGCTCGAAACCCTGCTCCTGGAAGACGCCCGCCTGCTGCGAACGCCGGTTGTCCGCAACGGGCGAGAGGCAACCGTCGGGCATCGGCCTGAGGTCTGGAAAACATGGTCCTGACCGGCCTGACCGCAAACGCTGAGGCCCGAATCCGAGCCCTAGCGTTCCCTGGGTTGACCGTTTAGGCCAATGGCTCCGGGGCGTGTTTGGTCTGCTGCCACTGAGCCGGGTCGTGGCCGTAGAGAATCGTGACGCCTTGTTTGTCCCGCAGGTCGCGGAGCGTCCCGAGCGAGTGATACATCTCAGCCGTGTCATAGGCGATTGACGGCAGCATGTTCTCGTCCATATTGCGCTTGGTGTAACACGCATCCGCGGTGACCACGAGGTCCGTGCCTTTGGCGATGCGAATACGCAGGGACTGGTGGCCTGGGGTATGGCCGTGGGTTGGAAAAAGGACCAAGGTGCCGTCATCAAAAATGTCCAGCTCGCCGTTGACGGCTTGATAGTTGAGCTGGTGGTCGTAGTCCTGGGGGTCGAAAAACGCTTTTTCTCTGAGGACCGGGTCTTGTGACGCCTCAAGCTCGTTTTTCTGGACGAGAAAGGTTGAGTGCGGAAAAAACTCATTCCCACCGGCGTGGTCGAAGTGGAAGTGCGAGTTGGCCACATAGGTAATATCGTCCGGGGTGAGCTTGAATTTTGCCAACTGACTGACAATTTCCTCGCCCGGCTTGGCGCGGGGCGTAAACGCATCGGCCACCTCGCCAAGACGGCCCTTGGCATCGTCTATGCAGGAGCAGTGGACGCCGGTGTCAAAAACCACGTTCCCTTTGGGGTGCGTAATCAAATAGCTCGGCACCGGGATCGTCATCTGCTCGCCCTGCTCGTCCTGCGGAAAGAAGAGCCGGCTGTCGAATTCGAGAAAGCCCACTGGCATAGAGAACACTTGAAGCATACGTTCCTCCTGTCGCACGCAAGCTATTCTATAAGCTCCGCTTGCCCCGACGCAGATTGCGGCGACTGCCCTTCGGTTTGGCGCCGCCCCTCGGCCCCCCCCACGGTCGCTCAAAAGAACGCTCACCACCCGAAGCATGTGCAGGCCGGCGGGGTGGACGATCCTCTGCTTGGTTGACCCGGAGATTTCTGCCGCCGATCTCGTACCCGTCGAAGCGTTCTACCGCGACCGGAATAGAGGCCGGGTCGGTAAATTCGACAAAGGCGAACCCCCGCGGCCGTCCGGTCGCCCGGTCAGACGGGAGAAAAACTTCGACCAGCTCGCCCACTTCAGAAAACAGGGCTTCCAACTCGCCTCGGGTGGTGTCAAAGTTCAGGTTGCCAACAAAAATTTTGTTTCCGATGATGCCCCTCCTCTCGGGCCGGTCCACACCAACATGAGTCAGTGCGGAACCCCTATGGCCGTGACGGCCGAGTTAAAATGTCATGCACCTTTGCTAACGAACCGGTACAAGTAAAGCCGGTAGTATGACGCGAAATGCGGAAAGGTACAACCCTCCGAGGTGAGTGGGGAATTCAGGTCGTCCCCGCCGGCTCCCTGGTCTCCAAGCCCTGCTCGTGTAGGGGAAATATCTGCACCCAGGCCCGAAAAGCCAGTGTGAACAGGGCGAAGAAACCCAGCAGCAGCCCGCATTCAATCCAGCCCAGGGGAAGCCAGGGGTCTCGCCAGATGGAAGGGACAACCAGAATGTAACGCTCAAGCCACACACCGACCAGGATAAGGGCGCTGATACCGGCCAGGGTGGCCGGAGTCCGCTTGGTCCATTGCAGCAGCAGGAGGGGGAAAGGCAGGAGAAAGTTGAGGAGCAGGACAACCAGACTGACCGCTGACCACGGCCCGTCAAACAGGCGGACGGCGAGAAAGCTGGTCTCCTCCGGCAGATTGCCATACCAGATCGGTAAATACTGACACCAGAACAGATAGGTCCATAAGACACAAAAGCCAAAGAGCAGCTTGCCGAGGTCGTGGCGGCGCTCAGCGGAAAAACGTTCAGCACAAGTCAGCACGGCCAGAATGGCGAGCAGACTGAGGCCCGCATACATATTGCCAATGCAAAAATAGGCACCGAATACGGTGCTGATCCAGTGCGGCTCAAGCGACATCACCAGATCAAAGGCCACCAGGCTGAAGACAACCGCATACAGCAGAATAAAAAGAGGCGAGAGGAGCGTGAGCCGCCGCTTCCCGCCGGCGGTATCCGCGGCCTGCTCTTGGGAAACAAACAAGAGGAATATGCGGGGCAGCCCCCCAGCCGCATACCGGGCCGCCAGGCTGCCGCTGGCCTGGAGTGAAGCCCGCAGCAGGGCAAACCCACAGCCGTAGAGGAGCGCGCCGGCAAAGACAGAGCGCAGAATCAGAAAGGGCTTGTTCAACCAGGCTTGTTTGGCCGGTATCGGGTGCTGGAGCCATGAGAAGAGATAGTCGCTGCCGAGGAAGAGGAAAAGGAGAAGAACAAAGGAAATTGGCAGGAAGGCGGCCAGCGCCTCAGCGAGCGGCCGCAACGGCCCGGCCCACTCGGCTTTGGTGACCTGAAGAATGGCGGAAAACGTCAGTCCGCTGAGCGCCAGCCCCGACCAGAAAAGCCAGTTGACCAGATATGCCTGCCAGGCCCGTTGGGCGCTCCCCCCGGCAACGCCAAGGAGAAAAGTACTCAGACCCAGCCCGACCAGGACCCACAGGCCGAGGGTCAAAAACGAGGGGGAAGGCTTGGCCGGAGACACGGGCTGAGACGTTTGGGTGAGGGGCTCGGCACTCATTGGGGCTGTTCCCGTTGGACTTCCTGCCGTTGGAGGTGGCGGACGTAACTGACCAGGTCCCACCGCTCTGGGGTTGAAAGCGCGTGCTGATAGGCCGGCATCACCAGGCCACCACTCCTGATAGTGGCATACAGATATCCGTCTTTCTGGTTTCTGATGCGCTCCGTATGCAGATCCGAAGAAGGCACGACCTTGCCCACCATCTGGCCGTCGCCTCTGCCCTGCTCGCCGTGGCACATCGCACAGTAAATCCGAAATAACCCTTCCCCGTTCTGGATAGACTGGGGGGTGGGTTCAACCGGATTGCGGACGCGCAGGCCAGCCTTGATGCGCTCGGTAATGCGCGCCGACATGGGCGGTTCAAGGCCCGTTGTCGGCACACTATTGGCCGCGGGTGGGCGGGCGGCTGTTCCGGCCTCGCGTTCGGGCTGCCAATACATGTCGTCATTCCACGGCAAGGCGCGGGCAACGGCAACGGAGAAGAGTCCCCAGCCAAGAGCGAGGCCAACGAGACTCCAGAGCCGGCCTCGGCTAGCCGTGCCGGCGCGCGGTCTACCCCCCTTGGCCATAGACCTCCTCTGCGCCGCCGGCCGTAATCAGCCGGCGGACAGCGCTGGCCTGCGCGGCAGTACACGGGACGAGCAGGCCAAAGTGGTCCTCTGAAAAACGCGGGTCGTGTGTGACCGCTACCGAACGCGCCGGCAGACGGGCATTGATGAGCAGGCCAAGCAGGGTGGCAATCGCCCCAAAGAGAATGGTCAGCTCAAAGGCGATAATGGCAAAGGCGGGTAAAGCCACAATGGGCTTCGCGCTCGTTTGGAGCGGCCAGTCCAGGGCGGTGTAGGTGGGCAGGGCAAAGCCGATAGCACAGCCCAGCAGCCCGCCGACCAATGTATAATAGCGAATCGGACTCTTGCGCCTGCCAAGGGCCTCTGCGAGCGCAGGACTTGGAAACGGGGAGACGACACTGAGGTTTGTATAGCCGTCCCGCCGCAGAGAGCGGACCGCGGCGACAAGCGTGTTCAGATTCGTAAAGACGCCGACCATGCCAGCTTTCCGGCCAACGAGTGTGGCTCCGTTGGCCGGTGACGGGGACCGCTCGGATTCGTCTGAGGCAACGCGCTCGGCCGGTGGCAGGTGTTCCTTGACTTCGGCCAGGGACACGAGGGGCAGGAATTTTACGAAGAGCAGGAAGAATAAAAAGAACCAGGCAAAACTGCCGACCGTCATCCCCACTTCAACCCACGAAGGCTGATACAGACCCCAGGCCGCAGGGTCGAACTCGTGCGCGAGTGAACTCACGATAATGACAAAGCGCTCCAGCCACATGCCGACATTGACCAGCAGGGCAATACCGAACAACCAGCGCGTACTAGTGCGGATAGACTTCCAGCACAGTAGCAGGGGGACGGCGCAATTACAGACGATCATCAGCCAGAACAGCGGGGCATAGTCGCCGACCGCGCGATACCAGAAGATGCTCCGCTCGTATGGGTTGGCGCTATACCAGGCAATAAAGCATTCGCTGGCGTAGGAATAGCTCAGAATCAGCGAGGTGAGAATAATCATTTTGCCCAGATTGTCGAAGTGATAATCGGTAATATACGCCTCAAGGCCGAAAATCCGACGGAGCGGGATGAGCAGGGTCAGGACCATGGCCAGGCCGGAGAAGATGGCCCCGGCGACAAAATAGGGGGCAAAGATGGTGCTGTGCCAGCCCGGCACAATGGACATGGCAAAATCCCAGGACACCACGCTATGCACCGACACCACGAGCGGGGTGGCCAGGGCGGCAAAAAACCCATAGGCGCTCAGATAGTGATGCCATTGCCGGTCGGTGCCCTGCCAGCCGAGCGAGCAGAGCGTGTAGAGTTTCCGGCGCAGACCCGCGGTGCGGTCGCGCGCCGCTCCCAGGTCGGGGAGCAGACCGATATACCAGAACAGAAAACTCACGATGAAATAGGTGCTGATGGCAAACGCATCCCAGACCAGGGGGGACTGGAAATTGACCCAGAGCTGACGCTGATTGGGATAGGGCAGCAGCCAATAAAAATTCCACGCCCGCCCAAGATGGATAATGGGAAACAGGCCGGCCGTCATCACCGCAAAAATGGTCATGGCCTCGGCGCTCCGGGCAATGGGTGTCCGCCAGCCGGCCCGAAATAAAAAGAGGACCGCCGAAATCAGCGTGCCCGAGTGCGCAATGCCGACCCAGAACACGAAGTTGGTGATATACACGCCCCAGCCGACCGGGTGGGCCAGACCGGTGACACCCAGCCCGGCGTGGATCTGATAGAGCCAGCAGTACAGGCCAAAAGCGAGGACGACCAGGTCACAGCCGAGCAGGGCGTACCAGAGCCGCGTTGGCGAGCTGAGCAGGTTTTTGAGCAGGTCGCGGTTGACCTGAAGATAGCTGAGGCTGGTCTGCATGGCAGCGTCTTTAGCGCGGCTCCGTCCTGCGGCGAACTTTTTTGAGATAGGTAATCGCCGGTCGGGTATTCAACGACTCGAAGACGGTATACCCGCGTGGGTCGGACGAGTGCTGGGACACGCGGCTGGTGGGGTCTTGCAGATTGCCAAATGTCAGGGCCTGGGTCGGACAGGTCTGGACACAGGCCGGCGTGACCTCGCCGTCACCCACCGGACGGTCTTCGTCTTTGGCCCGGTCCTTGCCGGCCTGAATGCGCTGGACGCAAAAGGTACATTTCTCCATGACCCCAGGTTCACGTATCGTGACATCCGGGTTGAGCTGCAAATTGAGCGGGGCCGGCCAGTCCGCCTCGTGCCAATTAAAACGCCGCACCTTATAGGAACAGTTATTGGCGCAATAGCGCGTGCCGACACACCGGTTATAGATCTGCGCGTTGAGTCCCTCCGGGCTGTGATAGGTAGCATACACTGGACAGACCGGCTCGCAGGGCGCATTGCCACAATGCTGACACAGCATCGGCGCAAAGCGGACTTCGGGCGCGTCGGCTTCGGCCGGCGGCTCCTCGAAATAGCGCTCAATCCGCAGCCAGGACATTTCCCGGCCCTGGGCCACCATCCGCTCGCCCACCACCGGGATATTATTTTCCGCATAGCAGGCCGTGACGCAGGCCCCGCAGCCGATGCAGGCCGACAGGTCAATACTCATGCCCCAGCGATACTCGGCATACGCTACCTTCGGGTACATATCGCGGGCAGGGTGCTCGGCGTGGTCCGCAGGGTGATGTTCGTCGGGCTGGCCGGCCGTCACCGCCTGGGCAATGCCGCGACCGAGCTGCTGGCGGCTGCCGTCCGTTGTGGTCAGCGGCGCTCGTTTGCCGGTGCGAGCGATTCGGACGGTGGTCGATAACCAGGGGAAGCCGCCCGAGGCGGTTTCGGGCTGGGCCGACAGCAAATGGACCGGGTTGGAGCCGCGTCCCTGGGCGTAGCGCCCATAAGCGCTATGGCCCAGGCCAATCGGCATGGCGACTGCATCGCGCCGGAGCCCGGCATAGCAATAGGCGCTCGCCTCAATAGTCCCATGCGGGGAGGTAATCGTCAGCAGGTCGCCCTCCGCAATTCCCAGGCGTGCGGCAGTCTCGGGGTGAATTTCGAGCCAGGAATTCCAGACTGCCCGCGTGATGGGGTCGGGCAGCTCTTGCAGCCAGGGCTTGTTCGCGCCGCGGCCGTCGTAATAGCGTGACGAAGGGTAGGCAATGAACGTCAGAGGGTCTTCACCCGCGCGGTCAAAAGTCGGCTCGGAAAAGCGGGTCTCACATACAGCCGGGGAGAGCTGAACCGGGACCTGTTGCCTGGGCTGCCAGACCCCGCCCTGTTGCCGGGCATGACGCCAGAAGGTGTCAAAGTCGCCCGACTCGCCACTCGCGTCGTGCCGCTCCTGCCAGGACGCTTGCAGATACTCGAAGAAATTTTTCCACGGCAGAGATTCCGAGAACGCCTCCTCAACCTGCGGAGCGACCGACAATAAGGTATCGCCCAGCGCTTGGGTCTCAAACACGGGCTGCATGACCGGCTGCATCAGACCAGACACACCAGCCTGGGGAGAAGAGTCTCCCCAGCTTTCCAGGGGCGTATGATCGGGTAACACCAAGTCTGCCTGTTCGGTTGTTTCGTCTGGGAAAGAGGAAAAGCTGACCACAAACGGCACCTGGGTCAGCGCTTCGGCCAGGCCCACAGACGGGGGCAGGCTAAAGACAGGATTGGTGTTGGCCAGAAAAAGGAGGGGTATGGCTCCGCGCTGCATCTCGTCAATCAGCGAGAGCAGGGCCGCATACGAGCTGACCTGCGTCCGCTCTTGGGGCTCATAAAAACGAACGGTCTGGCCGATATTGCCGGCGAGATAGTTCAGCAGATTGACCGCAATCAGGCTGGCCGTCTCCTGCCGGGAACTGGCGGCAATGCCACCCCCGAGGGCCAAGCTCGGCCCGCTGACAAATTCCTGGGCCAGTCGTTTGAGCGTCTCGACCGGCACCTCGGTCGCCGAAGCGACCCATTCCGGTGAATAGGGCTGAAGCAGGTGGCTGAGCGGCGCCTTTTCGTCAGCCGGCACTGCGCTGTTTGGGAGAATCAGATGGGCCAGCCCCAGCGCCAAAAAGGCTTCCCCCCCCGGCTTGAGTGCAATCCATTCGTCCGCATTCGCTCCGGTCAGCGACATACGGGATTCGACTTGGACGAATTTCCCCGCCGCCGTTGCCCTCCGCATCTGGCTGAATGCCTGGGCGTGGTGGGTCGGCGAGTGCCAGGTTTCCAGAAAATCAGTCCCCAGACTAAGGAGCAAGTGGGCTTGGGCCAGATCATAGGTGGGAATCGAGGCTTGCTGAAAGCAGACGTGGTTGGCCTGTCTCAGCGCCTCGAAACCAAACGGCTCATAGGTCATCAGACGGCTCGAACCCAGGCCCTCAAGCCACTGCGCCGCCAAGCGATACACACTGTCCGGGAGCTGGCCGGCGAGAAATGTGAGGGTATCCGCTTGGCCCTCGGCCCGGATTTTTTGCAGGCGTTCGACCAGCCTGGCCTCGGCCTCCGGCCACGACACCGGGACGAGGGCTCCCGCCGCATTGCGAGACAGCGGCTGGCGGATACGATCTGGATTATACAGCCCCTGCAAGGAGGCCTGGCCGCGTGCGCATACGGCACCGCGATTAATGGGGTGGGACGGATTGCCCTCGACTTTGACGGCTCGCCCTTCCCTGGTCCGCACGACCAGGCCACAGCCGGCCGAGCACTCCTGGCAGACCGTGGCATAGTTGGTGGCCACCCCTGGCGTGACCTCCTCGGGCTGAATCACGTAGGGAATCAGGGTTTCCACCGGCTTTGAGGCACAACCAACGACGGGCGCGGCGGCACTGGCCCCAAGCAGTTTCAAAAAATTTCTTCGGTCGAGTCCGTTTGCCATGCTCAGTTCTTCCGCCTCAATAGTGACACACCAGGCAGTCCTTGCTCGCTTGATGGGCCTCATGGCAAGTCACGCACCAGCCCATCTTGAGCGAAGACACCTGTTCGACCCGCTGCATCTGTTGCACTTCACCATGACAGGACTGACAGGCGACGCCCGCGCGAACGTGGCGTTTATGGTTGAAGCGGGTGAAAGCCGGCAGGGCGTGCACGCGAATCCACGGAATCGGCGCCTGGTTTTTCCAATAGGTCTGGATTTTTTTGATTTCGAGATTTTGGGTGGGCCTGGCATGACAGCCCATACAGGTCTGGACTGGCGGGACGTGGGCGACTGGCGAGACGCGCGCCGCACTGTGGCAGTACAGACAGTCCAGACCATATTCGCCGGCGTGCAGGGCGTGACTGAAGGCAATCGGCTGTCTGGGGGCATGGCCCCAGCCCGTCAGCCCCAAATCGAGCAGTTTGTAATCCCACCACGCGGCTTTGCCGGCCTGCCACACCCGCCCGCTGACATCGGGTCGATAGTGCACCGCTGACAGGACAGCGAGGACTGCCACAACAAGCAGGCTGGTCCGAAAAAGAGGGGAAAAATGTCCAGGAACCCGCATAGCGCCTTCTCTCGTGGCGTGCTTTCACACGGCGGTTCCCTATAGCCCATCTTGCGCTCTTCAGCCAGCCCAGGCCCGGTATGGCTCTGACCGCCTTCCTTGACCAGCCACGGAAAAGCAAGTATTTTTCGACCGCACTCCACCGAGGTTTTCCGTGGAATTTGGCACGTAAAGGGGGGAAGAATATGCGAAACTCCTGGCGGCAAATCCTGCTCCTGAGCGCCTCTTGTCTGACGATATTATGTGTCCCGCCTCCTGCCCAAGCGGTCGGCGGGCGCGCGGAGGCTCCGCCTGAATCCGTCAAAAATACGCCCGCGGCGACACCCGCCGCCAAACCCGTTGCCGCCAGCCCAGCCCCGAACGGTGACCTCGCCGGCTATACTTTTGAATCCATTACTCAGGACCATCTGCTCCAGGGGACGGACGACCCGAACTATTGGCTGATGTACGGCGGCAATTATGCCGGCTGGCGCTTCAGCCCACTCACGGCCATTAACCGGGAGAATGTCAAAACCCTGAAGGCGGCCTGGATGTTCCAGACCGGCATCCCGGCCCAAATGCAAGCCTCGCCGATTGTGGCCGACGGGATTATCTATCTGACCGCGGCCTACAACCACCTGTTTGCCCTGGATGCGGTCACGGGCGAATTACTGTGGCGCTATGAGCACGAACTCCCGGACGATATGCGGGTGTGCTGCGGACCGTCAAATAAAGGGCCGGCCATTGCTGGAGAGCTGATCTTTATGGCTACGCTGGATGCCCACGTGGTGGCCCTGAATCGCAAAACCGGGGCCGTTGTCTGGAACACCGAGATGGACCGCCATAGCGACGGGTTCAGCGCGACCGTGGCCCCCCTGGTTGTCCGAGACAATCTGATTGTCGGCATTGCCGGGGGTGAATACGGTATCCGCGGCTATATCGATTCCTATGATATTCACACCGGCGAACGGAAGTGGCGGCGCTACACCATCCCGGAAGGCGGTGAGCCGGGCTCTGAGACCTGGGCCGGCGACTCCTGGAAACACGGGGGCGCTCCAACCTGGGTCACGGGCTCCTACGACCCGGATGCGGATTTGCTGTATTGGGCGACGGGCAATACCGCCCCGGACTGGAACGGCGATGTCCGCAAAGGCGACAATCTCTACGCGGATTCCGTGCTGGCCCTTGACCCCGAGACCGGGGAGATCAAATGGTATTTCCAATTCACCCCGCATGATATCTGGGACTATGATGGCAATACCGACCTGTTCCTGGTTGATGTCGAACGGAGTGGCGAGACCATCAAAGCCTTGGCTCAGCCCAACCGAAACGGCTACGTCTACGTCCTGGACCGTATCTCAGGCAAATACCTGCACGGTACCCAATATGTCGATGAACTGAATTGGTCGAAGGGGTTGGATGAAGCTGGGCGGCCGATTGTTGACCCGCAGTTCGTGCCCACCACCGAAGGCAAAGAATTTATCTGTCCCGGTTCTGTTGGCGGAAAAAACGGCTCCTACACCGCGGCCTATAGCCCGCTGACCAAGCTGATGTATGTACCGGTGGTGGAGAGCTGCTGGCAGATGAAGAAGGCCACCTCCATCTTTATCAAGGGCATCCCGTTCTGGGGCGGCGGACCGGGCAAAACCCAGGGTGATGACGGCTCATCCTACGGGCATTTGTCGGCCATAGACCCGTCCACCGGCGAGATCAAATGGCGCTATCAAGATGAATATCCCATGATGGGCGGGGTCCTGGCAACCGCTGGGGGGCTGGTGTTCTCTGGCAATCTCGAAGGCTTGGCCCTGGCCTTTGATGCCGCCACCGGCGAGCTATTGTGGCAATTCCAGACTGGCTCAGCCATGCGTGCGCAGCCCATTACCTATCAGGCCGGAGGACGACAGTATGTGGCCATCCCCAGCGGCGGCGGCGGCTTGGCTGTCACCCTGGCTGGCGAGCCACCGCTGACGAGTAAAGGCAGCGCGCTGCTCGTATTTGCCCTGCCAGAATAACCCCCGGAGAAGGCGAGCATGAGCGTGTTGTATCGTGTGCCGGCTGGCTCCCCGCTCCCGACTGGAGCGACGGCGGGCAGGAAATTAGGGAGCATCGCTCTTGTTCCGGTGCTGAGCTGGCTCTTGTGTCTGCTCTTGTCCACGCCACTCTTCGCAGCAGACGGAGCCCAACTCCGGGTCTGCTTTCTGGAGAAGAACCTCCCCTTTTCTTCTCAGCAGGACGAGCGGGGGTTTGACGTCGATGTCGCGCGCGCGCTTGCCAGGACAATGGAGCGGACGCTGGTCCCGGTCTGGGTCGGGCATAACGAGCGGATTACCGAGGTTGAGGAGAGTGACTTTCCGCTGCGGCGGCTATCACGCAACGCCTGCGATGCCATTCTGAGCGTACCCGGCCAGGACGCTGTACGCGAGGCCGGCAATGTGAGCGTTGGCCGGGCCTATTATGGGGCGGCCTTCGAGCTTGTGGGTCGTGCCGGGCAGACGCCGGCCTCTCTGCACGACATTGAGCAGCAAGTGGTTGCGGTCCAGGCCCAGACGATTGCCAGTTTTATTCTGGAGTCGCTCAACATTTCAATGCAGACGTTTTTCTCAACCGAAGAGTCCCTGGCCGCGGTGGAAACCGGAGACGCAGCGCTGGCCTTTGTCTGGGGTCCGACCGCCGGCTGGTATGTCAAGCAGACCCCCGGGACGAAGCTGAGGTTTGCCACGGCCACGCCGCTGTCAGTGGCGCGTTGGAACGAACATGCTGCAACGCGCACCGAAGACGCAGCGCTCCGCACGGCCATAGACGCAGCCCTGACAACGCTGAGAAAGAATGGAGCCCTCAAGACCATAGCGCAGCAGTATGGTGTCCCGCTGCATCCCCCTTTTGAGAAAACCTATGATGTTATGGAGATGTTTCGGCTCTCCCGAGGAAAAGAGTAAACGCGCCCAGCCGGACTGGGGCGCTGGGCAGGGCCTGGGGGCTCTTGGCCGCGTAGAAATGAGGAGGTCTATGAGACGTGTGTTTGGTGTGTTGGTGGTCGGTCTGCTGATGCTGCTCCCGACGCAGGGCTTGGCTGATGAGGCGATGAAAAACCCTGTTGCCGGTGACGCCGCGGCGATTGCTGAAGGGGAACTGCTCTTTCAGGCCGTGTGTTCGGGCTACTGCCATGTGAAAGCGGAGGCCGACCGGGATGGCAAGTGCCCCAATCTCTTTGACTGCGATTGGGTCAACGGTTCGGGGACGGATGCAGAAATGTTCAAGGTCGTTGCCGAAGGGGTCCCCAAGACCGAGATGGTCGGTTTTGCCGGGCAACTGCCTGACGACATGATCTGGCAGATTTTGGCGTATGTGCGGGCCGCCTCAAAGTGTGAATCGGGTGCAGCAGCAGCCGAGGGCGGCACGTCGGATGCAGAAACGTCGGCAGCGATGCCGGCCCATCAGTAAGGAGCTGCTATGCAATCTCGTTGCGGTGTTGTTGGTGTCTATGCGTCTGTGCTCTTGTGGTGTGTGGCCTTTGCCGTTCCGGCCTCTGCCCAACCGTTCGCCTATGTCACGCACGAGGAATCGAATGATGTGTGGGTGATTGACACCCAAACGGACGAGGTCGTCGCCAAAATACCGGTCGGCGAACGCCCGCGCGGAGTGCTGGTCTCGGCTGACGGCTCGCGGGTATATGCCGCCAACGGCAACTCCAATGACATTTCGGTCATTGACGCGGCCACCAATACGGTTGTGGAGACCTTTCCGGTCGGCATTGATCCCGAGGGCATTGACCTCAGTAACGACGAAAAATTGCTGTTTGTCGTGAATGAGAACGAAGGCGTGATGCGGGTCGTCAACCTGGCAAGTAAGGAGATTGTTGCCACGATTCAGGCCGGCATAGAGCCGGAGACGGTGGTGCTCTCGCCCAATGGCAAGCTGGCCTTTGTACCGAATGAGACCTCGCACGATGTGACGGTCGTTGACACCCAGACCTATAAAGTCCTGAGCTCGATCAAGGTGGGCGAGAACCCGCGTGGCGTGGCCTTTATGCCAGACGGGAAAACCGCCTATGTGAGTAATGAGCGGACGCATACCGTCTCGGTGATTGATACCGAAAAACTGGCCGTGACCGAGACGCTCAGCATGGGTGAACGCCCGGTCGGTATCTCGGTACTGCCCGATGGCTCAAAGGTCTATGTCGTCCACGGCCGGGCCAACGATGTGCGCGTGATTGACCCGGCCACCAATACGGTGACCAAGACCATCGCTCTGGGAGGCAAACGGTGCTGGTGGTCGGCCCTGACCCCGGACGGGAAAAAACTCTACGCCACGATGGGCCGGTCCGACGGCCTGGCGGTGATCGATACCACCACTGATACGCTACTCAAGACGATTGCGGTCGGGAAGATTCCCTGGGGTGTGGCGGTCGGACCCTAGCGTTTGCTCAGAAGCGCCAAACTAGGAGAAACTGGGGGAGGCTTTCGTCGTTCTTGGTGCCCAGCTTATGGTGCCAGAACTGGTATTCCATGCCGAGAAGAAGCCGATTGGCCTCTTCTCGCAGCAACTTACCCAGGTCCAGGCGGAACTGTGGCTGGGTCAGGAACCAGCTTTTGACCCGGCCGCCGAACTCGTTGGTCCGGCAGTGGATATACTCGACATAGCCCTCGACCGAGAAATCCAGCCCGGCGAGGCTGAACGGATAGGCCCAGGCGAGGTTGAACATAAAGCTGTCCGTCTCCTTGGGTGCACCCCCACGCGAAACGCCGCGGCTGGCGTCGATATAAGCGGTTAGGTCGGTATCCAGAAAGGCGAAGCCGGGCAGGTCCCAAGACGCGCGCAGGCCGGGCAGGACTTTGATGACCTTGGCGTCCACGCTGACGTTCAGGCCGAGCAATAGTGAGAAATCCTTGATCGGTCCAAGCTCGATATCGCGCTTGGTGAGCCTGCTCAGGCTCGGAAACCACTCGAAGTACAGGTCGGTGTCATTAAAGCCGTCGTGTTCGACGTCTTCGATGAAGTCGGCAAAGAAAAAGCTCTCCCCGTATTTCCAGCCCAGGGCGTTCTGCACGGTCAGGATAAAGGTATCCTGGTTCGTGCCCGAGAACGGGTTCTCAATATGTCCGTACTGAAAATGTAGCTCCGTCGTGCTCCACTCAAGCAGGGCCGCGGCCGGCGAGGCCGTCAGCAAAAGCACGAGGGCTGAAGCCTACTCATGATGATCGGGGGAGAGCAATATGAGTAGCAGGGTTCGGCTCATTTCCCCCTCTTCATCGGATGGCAGGTGGGGGATCTCGGCTATCTGCCGGCAGGAATAAATTGGAGAACCACAGCGGCGATATATTCTCGGCTAGCGGTCTGAATGTTCTCTCTGGCCTCCGCTTTCAGTTGCGTCTTGCCGGGAGACCAGGGCAGGACATACTATAGCCTTCTTCAGACTGGTAGCGAGCAATCTTGGCGCGCATTGCGTTTGCCTCCCCTGGCAGAATACCACCAGGAGAGGTTTTGGGTTTAGCCTTCGAGGGCGGCCCGCACGACGGACTCAAGCTCGCCGCGGCTGTGCATTTCCTGGATAATGTCGCAGCCGCCAATAAATTCGCCGTTCACATACACCTGGGGAATGGTCGGCCAGTTGGAATAACGCTTGATGCCGTCCCGCACGGCGGGGTCCTGCAATACGTCAACGGTCTCATACGGCATACCCAGAGCGTCGAAAATCTGAATCGTGGCCGCGGAGAAGCCGCACATCGGGAAGGTGCGATTGCCCTTCATGTAAATGAGGACCTTGTTGTTCTTCACGGTCTCGTCAATATATGCCTGTACGCTATCTGCCATGTTCTCCTCCTCGGGTGTTCGTGGTCTATGATTTATGCGTTTCGATGTTGACCAAGCCGGATTGCCGCGCGTCGGCCTCAAATTCCTGCGGAGTCATGGTTTTGAGAGCCAAGGCATGAATGCGCTCAACCAGAGCGTCTTGGAGAGCGCCATACACCAAGCGGTGCCGGGCGACCGCGTTCTTGCCGTCAAAGGCCGCTGAGACGACAACGGCTTCGTAATGATCTCCGCCACCGGTGTAATCGCGAACGTGTACCTGCGCGTCGGGCAGGGCGGCTGTAATGCGGGACTGTATTTCGTCGGCGGAAATAGGGGCCGGCATAGCTGTCAACCTCCACGCGGCACTTGGGAGCCATTTGAGCGGTTATTGGTCATGGGCAGTGCGGGCCATGCTATCTGAGTGTCTCGCGGTCTGGCAAGGTCGCTTGCGGGTGTCATGATAAAGAAAAGGGCACCCTGCAAGCAGTGCCCTGTATCAATAGTGCGGCCTTGTCTTTCCTATACGTCGCTCTCCCTGAGCGCTACGCATGAACGACTATTTTTTCCGCATCTCAGCACCGCAGCACTTGAGTGCACCATCGCCACCCTTGGTCACGATGACTTGTACCCCGCAGCTTCCACACAGATACATTTTCCCGAGTTGGCTTGCCATACTGCTTCCTCCTGTTTTCTCTCAGCGCCCGGTGAATCGAGGGTTCCGCTTGGCTAAAAACGACGCGACGCCCTCGGCCCGGTCCTGGGTTGTCTGAAGAAGGGCATATAAGTCTTCTTCCAGCCGCACTCCCTGTTCGAGCGTCAGGTCCATTGCCTTGTGTACTGCCTCTTTCCCGAGTCGTAAAGCGATAGGGCCTTTGCCTAACAGACCGGACAGGACCTCGTCAACACGGGTCGAAAGATCGTTCGCGGCAATCACTTCATTGACCAAGCCGATGCGATACGCCTCAGCCGCATCAAGCTGTTTGCCGGTCAGGATGAGCTCCAAGGCCCTTGCCTGTCCGATGATACGCGGCAGACGTTGCGTCCCCCCCCCAAAAGGAATCATCTGCTCGATAATCTGAGGCAGGCTGAAGCCGGCCGTGGAAACGGCCAGACGCAGGTCGCAGGCCAGGGCCAATTCCAGCCCGAGTCCGAACGCATTGCCATTGAGGACTGCCAGCGTTGGTTTTGTGATGGCGGCGAGCGCTGCGACGCACTGAATGGGGCCGAACTGCTCGCGGATTTTCTGCGCGGTGTTGGCCGCCTGCGTCAGGCCCTCACAAAAACTGTGGGCCGAGCCGGTCAGGACGCCGATTGCGACCGCGTCGTCTTCCTCAATAGCCTGACAGGCGGCGGCTATCTCCCGGTCCAGCTGGGGCGTGAGCCGATTGCCCTGACCCGGACACGCCAAGCGCAGCCAGGCGACTCTCCCCTGAATTTCATACACCAGATCAGCCACACCCAACCCTGAACCAAACAACAAGAGCGCCCTTTTGGACGCCCTCGTCCGCTATGCGTACTGCGCTTTCAGCTCTTTCTTGAGGACTTTGCCCAGCGGGTTTTTCGGCAACTCATCCAGGAAATTGATCTCCTCGGGTTTTTTGAAGCTGGCCAGCCGTTCCTTACAGAAATCGCCCACTTCGTCCGCGGTGGCCGTCTGGCCTGGCCTGAGGGCGACAAAGGCCACGATCTTCTGGCCCCAATCGACGTCAGGCACCCCGATAATGGCCGCTTCATCAACGGCCGGGTGGGCGTGCAGGACCGCTTCGATTTCCGCCGGGGCGATATTCTCACCGCCCCGAATGATGATGTCGTCCTTGCGGCCCACCAGGTAGACATAGCCGTCTGCATCGATATAGCCCATGTCGCGGGTATGCAGCCAGCCGTTTTCGTCCAGCAGCGCGGCGGTCGCACTTTCCTGATTCGCGTAGCCCTTCATCACGCGGGGGGTGCGAATGACAACCTCACCGATCTCATCGGCTGGTAGCTCCTGATTGTCGTCATCAAGGACCTGGACTTCCACATCCGGCAGGGGCTTGCCGACCGAGGTCAAACGCTTCAGATTGCGCTCGACTTCTTCTGGCGTGCCGTTCAGCTTATGGTCATCCGGTCCAAGGACGGTCAGGGTCGAGTTCGTCTCGGTCTGGCCAAAGGCATTCACGAAACCGGTCGAATCCGGGAACAGGTCAATGGCCTTGCGAATGACCGGGAAGGCCATGGGCGCGCCGCCATAAGAAACGTTCTGCAAGCTCGACAGATCGTAGTGCGAGAACTCGGGATGATCGATGAGCTGTTTCATCATCGTGGGCACGACAAAGGCGTGCGTCACTTGCTCGTTCTGAACGGCCTCTAGCCACTCTGTGGTGTCGAACTGCCGCAGAATGGCGATCTTCCGGCCGTTCCACAGCGCGGTCATGATGTTCATCGTGCCGGCAATATGGTAGAGCGGCGCGCACAGCAGCGAGGTGCCTCGCGGGGTGCCGTCCGCCATCTCAACGGTGCCGATGACATAATTGGTGAACCCGCCATAGGTCAGCATCACCCCCTTGGGCAAAGACGTCGTGCCACTGGTATACATCAGGATGGACAGGTCCCCTTCGTCCACCTCGGCCTCTTCGATGTCGGGTAAACCCTGGGCGATCAAGTCGTCGTAGTGCAGCATATCGTCACGCCGCGTTTCGATGGTGACGTATTTCTCCACGCAGCCGAGATTGGGCTTGAGGCTGTTGATCAGATCGATATAGCGCTCGCCCACAAACAGAATTTTGCTCTCCGCAGCGGTAATCATGTATTCCAATTCCGGCGGTTTGGCCCGATAGTTGAGCGGCACAAAAGTGGCGCCCAGCATTGCCGTGGCATAATAGGCTTCGATGTACTGAGTGCAGTTCGTTTGCAGGATCGCCACGCGGTCACCGGTCTGAATCCCCTGATTGCGCAAACTGCTGGCCAACCGTTTGACCCGCTCCACGAGTGCCCCATAGGTCAAGCGATTCCCTTCAAAGGCCAGGATTTCTTGGTCCGGAAACATCATGCCCGGAATACCAATGAACTGTGACGTATTCATGCCTACTCCTTTACCCGCGCAAATAGATTCTTTTCCAGCCGTAAACCATCGGATAAATGCAGGTCAGCGCCCTGTCGGACGGCCCGTTTTGCCAGGGCAACGACTGTCGGATGATAACGGGACAGTGTGTATGCTAGAGATTTGGCCTGCGTCAAGAGGGTAGCCAGCGGAACCACCTGATTGACCAGTCCAATCTGGAGAGCCTGGGCTGCGTTCAGCCGCTTACCGGTGAGGACCATATCCAGGGCCCGGCCCAGCCCGATTGCCCGGGGCGCGGTCTGCGTCCCAGCAACCCCAGGAATCATGCCCAGGCCGGTTTCCGGTAGAAAAAAGACCGTATCGTCGGCGGCAACGCATAAGTCACACAGCAGCGCCATTTCCATCCCGCCGCCGACGGTATAGCCGTGGACCGCGGCAATGGTCGGTTGGGGCAGGCGCACCAACAGCCCCCAGTTATCCCGTTGCCAGCGGACCTCGCGGGCCCGCAGCGGAGAGGGCGCGGAACCGAACTCGGCGACATCTCCGCCGGTACAAAAGGCTGGGCCTTGTCCGCGCAGGATCATGACCCGGACCTCGGGGTCATCTCGGACGGCCTGAAGAATTTCGTGCAAATCGTCTCGCATCTCCACGTTATAGGCGTTGAGCATATCAGGCCGGTTGAGGCTGACCACGGCGATGCTGCCGTCTTTTTCGTATAGGACTGCGGGGGAGGACATGCACGCTCCTTCAAGAGTCAGCGCGTCCAGTTATGCCGAATAGACAATCTGGCCGTCAATAATTGTGGTCTGGACGCGCGCCCGGTTGAGCGCTTCAGCCGGGCGCTGGGTCAAGTCGCTATCGAGGATCACGATATCGGCCCGCCGGCCGGGGCTGAGGCTGCCGGTCTGCTCTTCCTCAAAGCCGACCCAGGCTCCTGCTTGGGTGAACAGCCGTAGCGCCTCAAGACAGGATAGGCGTTCTGCGGGGTTGAGCACCCTTCCGGTGTGGGACTGGCGCGTAATGGCCGCCTGAATCGCCACTAATGGGGCCTGCGGGGCGATGGGACAATCCGAACTGCCAACAACGGGAATGTGGCGGTCCCGGAAGCTTTTTGCCCGGTACAGCCAAGCGTACACGTCGGGATCAACGGCTGCGGCATATTTCTCACCATAAAAATACAGAAAGCCCGGCTGCACCACCACCGCACAGCCCGTCTCGGCCAGGATGTCGAGAAACGGTGGAGGACACAGCGCGCAGTGTTCAATCCGATGCCGATGATCGCGGCGTGGCAGCCGCTTGAGTGCCTGCTGAATCGCGGCGAGGGCCGCGCAGACTGGGGCTTCTTCAACCGCGTGGATGGCGACCTGAAACCCGTGTCGATGCGCCTGCCAGACCATCTCGGCCAGCTCGTCCGGCGGTGGATACAACTCGCCGCGGCTTTCGTGCAGCATGATTTTGATACTGCCAAGCCGCACCAGGCCAGACTGGGCAAAGGCGGGCAGGCCAGCCTCCCGCACCTGAGAGAATGCCTCAACCCCGACCATGACAGTGGCATGGGAGCGGATGCTGCCGTTGGCTCGGAGGGCAGCGAAGCGCGTTAGCGCGTCAAGCGCATTGCCGGCGCTGGCGTCGTGAAATGAACACACTCCGTTGCTGAGTAATGCGCGGTTGACCTGTCCCAAGCCGGCCTGAAACTCCTGGGCCGGGAGCGGAGGCAGGACCGTCCGCAGAAACGACTCTAATTCATACACCACGCCCGTTGGTTCGCCCCTTACGTCGCGCTCAATGGTTCCACCGCTTGACGGGGTAAACTGGGCGTAGATGCCGGTTTGCTGGAGTGCGGCACTATTCAGAACGGCAGCATGGCCGGTCCGATGACGCAGGACGATGGGACGGTCAGTGGCAATAGTGTCGAGGTCGTGTCGATTCGGATGGCGTTGCTCGTGGAGAAAAAACTCGTCATAGCCATAGCCACGCAGCCAGTCGTGCGCCCCGCTGGTCTCCAGGCGTGCCCGGAGTTGAGACTGAATTTCAGCTATTGACCGGGCTGCGCTCAGGTCTGCGCCGCAGTAGCGGCTCGCCCAGGCAAAGAGATGCAGGTGAGGGTCAATGAAGCCCGGCAAGACCATTCTCCCGGCGCACGATACGGTCTGTGTTTTCGGAGAGACAAAGGCGCGCAGTTCCCGCTCGGAGCCGACCGCGAGGATTTTTCCGGCCGCAATGGCAACGGCCTGTGCCTCGGGCCGGGCTGGGTCAAAGGTGAGAACACGCCCACCGTAGAGAAGAAGGTCTGCCACAAAAAAGAAAGAGCGAGGTTTCCCTCGCTCCTCACGGTGATACGGACGGTTTGCAACCGACTGTGATCAGTCAGACGACGGAAGCGGCTTGGCTTCCTTGAGCGGCATTTCTATATCGCAGCAGTTGAGTGCGCCGTCGCCCGGCTTGTTGCACAGCACCTCAGTCCCGCACTCTTCACACATATAGCGTTTCCCTAGTTGTGCCATTGGTCCCTCCTGTCATGATCTGTCTCTACGCATAAGAGCTAGTGTAGAAACGGTAACTTGGCCACCTCAGCTATCATATCCGCGTCTGGCCTGTCAATTCGCAGCCGGGTGCCCGGCTCGCCATGTTCACGCCGGACATAGCCCAGGGCAATCGGCCGGCCCAGGGTGGGGGAGGTGGTGACGCTGGTCAGCCAGCCGACGTCCTTGTTGTCCTTCACAAGTCGGTCGCCACGAGTCGGCAATCCCGCCTGCCCGGCATCTTGCAGCAGAAACCCGCTGAGCAGACGATTCATACGCCCCCGCGCCGAGGCCCGCTCGACAACTTCCTGGCCCAGATAACAGCCCTTATGAAAACTAATGGCCCGCTCGAGGCCGACCTCCAGCACGATTCTGTCCTCGTCCATATCCAGGCCATACCACGGGATGCCGGCCTCAACCCGCAGCATATTCAGCGCGGTGTGGCCAACCGGGCGCAGCCCGTCCAGTTGCGCCAGGGCCTGCCAGACAACGGCGGCCCGGTCGCTGGGAACGTGGAATTCATAGCCGCCCCGACCAGTCTGGTCGGAGCGAATCATGCGGACCTGGACGCCGGCAAGCGTGACGGCTTGGTGCTGTAACTCCTGCTCCGGCAAGGAAGAGAGCCCGGCTGCCATCAGGACCTCTGCCGCGGCCGGACCCTGGACCGCAAGCGTGACTTGGTGAGTGCTCAGGTCTTCGAGCTCCACATCATCGGCAATGATAAAACGCTCAAGGGCCTCGACCGTCTTCTCCTTGATACGAGCATCAAGGTCGAGAAGGAGGGCCGACTCTTCGGCATAGACGCGCAAATCCGCCACAATCCGTCCCTGCTCCGTCAGCAGCGTTGCCGGACAACCTTCGCCGGGCCGCAGGGCTTTGACATCGTTGGACAACATGCCCTGCAAAAAATCGCTTCGGTCTTCTCCCGTGCATTTCACCTGGGTGCGAAAGGACAGGTCAATCAGTCCCGCCTTGTCGCAGACGGCTGTGTATTCATCTAGCGGGTTGGTGAAGGCGTCCGGGAGTGCAACCCCGCGATCATCGGTCAGCGCTATACCCTGGCTTGCAAACCAGGCGGACAGGATATTTTTCATGGCAGACACGGTAGCCAAACTCCTCACGAAGCCGCATTCAGACGGCGGAGATGCCGTATCGCCCGGAGGCGTTCCTGGGCCAGGGTGACGGCCAAACGGTGGGGCGGGATGTCGCGCTGCCTGGCTTGGGCAAAAAGCGTTTTCAGGGTGGAGTAAATCTGTTCGGTCTTGGCCTTGGCCCGCTCGCGGCGATAGCCGCCGGGACCCAACTCGTCGGCAACGTTAATCAGTCCACCGGCGTTAATCGCAAAGTCCGGCGCATACAGAATACCCCGGGCGTGAAGCGCGTCTCCGTCGGCTTCGGTCAGGAGCTGATTGTTGGCCCCACCGCCAATAATCCGGCACCGGAGTTGGGGAATCGTCGCTGGATTGAAAATACCGCCGGCAGCACAGGGGGCGATCATGTCGCACTGCTGGGTCAGAATAGCGGTCGGGGCGACAACCTCAGCGCCGAGTTCGGCTCTGGCCTGGTCGGTCCGGGCTGCATCCACATCCGCGACTATCAGCCGCGCCCCGGCTTGGTGGAGGTATTGAGCCAGGGAGTAGCCGACCTTCCCCAGGCCGGGCAGGGCTACAGTCAAGCCCTGAAATTCGGCCTGGCCGTCGGTTTCTTCGAGACAGGCCCGCAGACCACACAAGATGCCCCAGGCGGTCATGGGAGACGGGTCTCCACCGCCACCAAACACTTCCGCCCGTCCGACCCCGAACCGACTCTCGGCCCGGACGTGTTCAATGTCGGCGGTCGTCGTCCCCATGTCTTCGGTGGGAATATAGCGGCCGGCCAAAGACTCTATGGCGCGGCCCAGCGCCCGGAACAATACTTCTCTGTTCGTTGCTGGTTGATTGGCGACCACAACCGCCTTGCCCCCGCCATATTCCAGGCCGGCCAAAGAGGCTTTATAGGTCATGGCCTGGGAGAGGCGCAGGACATCGGTCAGCGCGTCCTCTTCACTGGCATACGCCCGCATACGGATGCCACCCAAGCTGGGTCCTAAGGTGGTATCGTGGATAGCAATCAGGGCGCTGAGACCAGCGCTGCGGTCGGTGCAGAAGACCACCTGTTCGTGGTCTTCTGCCTGCATGTGTTCAAACAGTTCCATCGTCTCTGATTCATACGGCGACTAAGACGTCGTCGCCGTCTACTTTGACCGTATAGGTTTCCTGTTTTTCGTCCGGGTCTTCGCTGTTTGCTCCGGTCGTGACATCAAAATCCCAGGCGTGCCACGGGCAGGTGACCATCTGGCCGTCCAGCTCGCCTTCGCCTAATGGACCGCCCTGGTGGGGGCATACATTGTCCAGGGCGTAGAAGGTGCCATCGACGTTGAAAACGGCTACCTGTTGATCGTTGACCTCAAAACATCGGCCTTCGCCGGCGGGAATATCACTCGTTGAGGCCACTTTGACAAAATCGGCCATGCTGTCCTCCCTGTGTTGTAGATATCGGCGAATTAAACAAATTCCTCTCCAGACCGCAAGGTTGGGGAGGGGTCTCTTGACCAACAGCGGTCCCGGAAAGGGCCGGGCAACCACAGGGGGTTGCCGGAAGGGGAGCCCCCCTGGCCCCCCCTTATCAGGGGGGAGAAAAGGAAAGCGCCGGTTCTGGGCGTTCCCTCTCCCTGGAGGGAGAGGGCTAGGGTGAGGGGGAAAGAAAACGAGGCGATGTCAGCCGCCGTAAAAAACCTTGTCTCCAAGGTCGGCCATGTGCAGGGTCGCCAGGTCGGCGCGTCCTTCGGGCTGCTTCTGGACAACCGCATTCACCACTTTTCCGACAAAAATAGAATGGTCGCCGTTCTCGACCGTTTGCTCCAACGAGCATTCGACATAGGCCGGGACGCTTGCGAGCACGGGTGCGCCAGTGCTGCCAGCGCTGTACGTCTCACCGTTAATGGTGTTGCCGTCTTTCTCCACGGGCTTGAAAAAGGCGAAGGCCGGGCCCTGCTGTCCTTTGCCCAAGATGTTCAGGGCAAAGGAACCGGCTTTTTTGATAACAGCGTGGGCGCTGGCGTCGGCCTTGACGCCAACCACAACCAACGGCGGTTCAAAGGCGGTCTGAGTGACCCAGTTCACGGTCGCCGCAGCGACCTCGCCGTCTTTTTCCGCGGTCAGCACGTACAGGCCGTAGGGAATCATGCGAAGGGCGGTTTTCTTGGCGTCTGCATCCATCGGTCTTTCTCCCTTACTCTGACAAATTGTCCCTGCCTTGTATCCGCCGCCTGCCGTGGGTTCAAGTCCGGCCCGTGTTCGCGTCGCCCTTCACTCCTCTCCTCTGGTACAGCCGCGTCTCTCAGGGTGCGGATGGGACGATCACAAAGTTCTGTTGATTCTGCTGCCACCGCAGCCGGACCTCTTCGCCCGGACTCGGAAAGTCCGTGACGACTGTTTCACCCATCGCGCCTCGGACAAAATCCTCGCCGAGGGTCGTTACGGTGAAGGTCGCCCGAGCGAACTCCACCCCATCGGCCAGAGCTATCATCGTGTGTTCGCCGTCGCCCAGACGGTTCCAGTTGAACAACACGCCAAAGCCTGTGGCGGTGGTGCCGCAGGTGGGCTCCGTGTCGGGCCGCTCGGCGCCATAGGCGGCCTCAAGGCTCGGTCCGCCTTCGACCTCCAGGGTGACGACCTCGGCCTCGCATATCCAGCCCGAGAGTACACCGACTCCGCTCTGAAAGGAGGAGGGGCCGGGGATTTCCAGCATCCCGGTGAGTTCCGTCGCTTGCGGTGCCGCCTCGCCACCAGTGCCGCTGCCGCCGGTGTTCGCCGTGGCAGGACCGCTGCCGCCACTGTGAGCAGGACCACCACTGTTGCCCGTATCAGGGCCGCTCCCGCCGGTGTTGCCCGTGTCAGCGGTGTCAGTCATGTCAGGGTCGCCGCCACTGTTGTCCGTATCCGCGGTGTCCCCCGTGTCAGGACCACTCCCGCCACTGTTGCCCGTGTCAGGGCTACTCCCGCCAGCAAGACCCACCACAGTATTGCGGTCAACGATACTGGCCCAGGGCAAAGCGGCGATTGCGACCCTTTCCGCGTCGAGTTGGGCGATATTCTCATAGGCAGGAGTGTGCTCGGCGATGAGCATCTTGAACGTCTCCAGCTTGGTTGTGACGGTCCAGCCCGAGCGGCTCTCCAATGCCGTGGCAGCCGCCTCTACGGTATACCCCTCCTCTACCTACCACCACTATGATGCTGTCCAAGATCACACAGACGTCATCCTTAGCATTATTAGGATCACCCTCATCAAGGGCGACGGGACCGAAGCCGAGGCTCTCCTCGTCACAGTCGATTTCGAAGGGCGGCGGGGGCGGGTCGGGGTCCTGCGCGCTCGAAGGGATGGGGGAGACCCCCAAAGTGAGCAAGCGTGGCAATCAGGGCGATGGTCGCCTTCCCTATGGAAAATCCGCTTCTCTGGCCTCTCACATGTGTCTTTTCCATCACTGATAACTCCTTTCCTCGCTCAGAGAGTCTCCGTCCCTTTACCGTTCTCCTATCCATTCCTCTGGAATCGTGTCAAGCGTTTTGTGCCGCTGAAGCGTCTGAGCGTGCCGAATCAACCTTATTGACTTATCGTAATATAATTATATAAGATAATTATTATATACTTGTATTTGAAGAATCGGGGACCACCAGAGAAGCGTAGAGAGATGTCATGATGCAGGAGACGAACAAACAACTCTCGGAGGCCATATTCGAGCAGGTTGCCCGAATCGGAAAAGCCGTTTCTAACCCAAAACGGTTGGAGATATTGGAACTCCTCAGCCAAGCCCCTCGGACAGTCGAAGCATTGGCCCAAGCCGCGCAGCTGAGCCAAGCCAATACGTCACAGCATCTCCAGGCATTACGGAACTCGCGGCTGGTCGAAGCGAAACGAGACGGAACCTCGGTCTGGTATCGCCTTACGGACGAAACTGTTGCCGATTTTTTCCGGACGCTCCGCGCTTTAGCCGTCACCCATCTGGCTGAACTCGACCGTATCGTCAGTCAATATTTTACTGGACAAGCCAACTTAGAGCCGGTCGATCAAAAAACCCTACTCCAGCGTGTCCGCAAGGGAGAGGTGACCGTCGTTGATGTGCGCCCCCAGGAAGAGTACCTGGCCGGCCATATTCCTGGAGCGGTCTCTATCCCCATAGACGAACTCGAAGACCGCCTCGCCGAACTTCCGCAGGGCCGCGAGGTCGTTGCTTACTGTCGCGGCCCGTATTGCATCTGGTCTGGTCAGGCCGTGCAGGTCTTACAAGAGCATGGGTTTCAGGCCAGACATCTGCCCGATGGCGTATTGGATTGGCGGGCACGCGGGCTCCGCGTTTCAGCCGGAGACAAGCCGTAGGAAGAAAGCGAGCAGAAAGATATGCAACTGTGGACGGCTATGCCTCAGAGGATGAGCACCGACGACACGGTTCTGGTGCAAAAGTGAGTAGAGCCGGCCAAACAGACTAGAAAGGGAATAATTAATGAAGGAGGTCTGTATGTTCATTGCAAGATTGACCGCCTGGCTGTTGGTCACCTTACTCAGCATCTCCGGTCATCGCGCTTGGGCCCAGAGTGAGCCTGCCCCCCACGTTTCTCCAGCAACTCCCCCAACTAGCTCGCCCAAGCAGCTCGGCGAGGTTCACTTTCGCGTCTCGTGCAATGTGGCTGCGCAACAGGAGTTCAATCGGGCGATGGCGATGTTTCACTCCTTCTGGTTCGAACCGGCGAAGCACTCCTTCACTAAGGTCCTGGAACACGACCCCGAGTGCGGGATGGCGTATTGGGGCATTGCCATCATGTCGATGGGCAATCCTTTCGGCTGGTCCATCAACACGAATGCGCCGAAGGCAGGGGAAGCGGCCATGGCGGAGGCCCTGCGCGTGAGCGCCAGGAGCGAACGCGAACGCGACTATATTGCGGCGCTGGCCACCTTCTTTACAGAATGGCAGACGGCGGACTCTCGGTCGCGAGTGCTGGCCTTTGAAAAGGGCATGGAGGGTGTGGCGACACGCTATCCCGAGGATGACGAAGCGCAGATCTTGTACGCGCTCGCGCTCAACATGACCGCCGTGCCTACCGACAAAACCTTCGCTCACCAGCTTAAGGCCGCAAGCATCCTGGAGCCCTTGTTCAAGCAATACCCTCACCATCCGGGTATTGCCCACTACCTGATCCACACCTATGACTATGCCGGGCTGGCTGAGAAGGGGCTACCGGCTGCCCGCGTCTACGCCACCGTCGCCCCTTCAGTGCCGCACGCGTTGCATATGCCCTCACATATTTTCAGCCGGCTTGGTCTCTGGTCGGAAATGGTCGAGAGCAATCGTGCTTCGTACCGTGCGGCGAAGAAGCAACTCTCCGGGCAAACCCTTGGGCTCGGCTCATACGATGCGCTTCATGCCATGGATTACATGGTGTTTGGCCACCTTCAGCAAGCGCAGGATAAGGCGGCGAAGCGCCTGGTGGATGAGGTTGCGGCGATACGCACGGTCAAGGTGGAAGACTTTTCGGCCGCCTACGCCTTTGCCGCGATTCCCGCTCGCTATGCGTTAGAGCGCGGCGATTGGCAGCAGGCCGCGGCGCTCCAACTCAGCCCACGTGAGATGGCTTGGGACCAGTTCCCTCATGCGGAGGCCATTCTCGTCTTCGCTCGCGGCTTGGGTGCGGCGCGCAGTGGAGCGGTTACGGCGGCGCGCAAGGATGTGGAGCGATTGCAGGCGCTTCAGGATGTGATGACCGCGGCCAAGAACGATTACTGGGCGAACCAGACGGACGTTCAAATCAAGACGATTCTTGCCTGGGTCGCCCTGTCGGAGAAGCGTGATGAGGAAGCGATTCAGTTAATGCGCACCGCCGCCGAAGCAGAAGAGGCCGGTGATAAAGCGCCGGTGACTCCGGGGAATGTTGTCCCTTTACGGGGACTGCTGGGCGAGATGCTCTTAGCGCTCAACCAACCAGCGCAAGCGCTCACCGAATTCGAGCGCTCCTTGCAACGTGACCCTAACCGTTTCCGAGTCGTATACGGTGCAAGTCGCGCTGCCGAAGCAGCCGGCAACCGCCAGGCGGCCCGCGAGCATTACGCCAAGTTGCAGACGCTGGCCGCTGAGCATGATACCGGACGTCTGGAACTCGCGCAGGCCACCGCATTTTTGGCAGAGCCATGATTATGAGTGGCCCAGACCGTGAGCAAGCGGGATCCGGATGGGGTGAAATCGAGGAATAGACGCTGGCTCGTTTTTGCAATGTCCATCCCGCCATCGTCTCGCGCCTGATGGCGCGGGAACGAAGAGAAGCTTCATGCGGAGTCTTACGGCACGCCTGCGGGGTCGCCTCGTGACGGGGCTACGGAAGGCTGTGGGATGCGTCAGCGTCACCGCCGTACTGGTGCAGGTGCTCGGCGCGATGAGCCCCGCCTCCTCGTATTGGGACCCTGAAAAAGAGTCCCCCGGATGGAACAAGGGATTCCCAGTGCAGAACCCCTTGTTCCATCCGGGCCTGGTGGACCTTCATCAACGAGTGAACGACGGTGGCGAGACGACGAATCTCGCGCTGTGGACTCCGGTCTTTCGCGGCGGTGTGGGCCGCATTGATCTGAAACATGGGCCAACCCTCACCTATGGGGGCGGATTCCTTCGTGCGTTGGCCGCAGCTCCAGACGCGGGCGATCTCATTCTCGCCGCTCAGGCTGTCAGTGGCACGGGAGTGGAGGCGTGGGAAGCTCAGGGTGAATACCGCCTCCCCACCGGCGTCCTGCTTCCTGGCTCGCTTGGGGTTGGTGGCGGCTATGTCTCCCAAGGTCACTTCGGCCCCGATATGTGGTTTGCCAAGCTCTCGTATCGCGACGCCCTGGAGTATGGGTGGCAAACGATTGTCTCGGCACAACTCCAAGAGGCTGGACAGAGAACCTCGCCTGGTGGCTACCTCGCCCTGTACAACACGCGCCTGATGTTCACGGGCGGCACGGACGGTGAGCAATGGCGCGCTACGGTGGGCTACATTCACCCTGCGACCGGCAGACAATCCCGTCCGGCATTTGAATTCTTCTACGTGGATGAGACGATTGGCGCTGGCGATGGGGGGAAGTTTCTACTGGCGACCGCGACGCTGGGCTACGAAGGGTGGGGCTTTCTCAGTCACGACAGCCGCCTTGGGCGGGCCTTAGGCCCTCAAGGACTGGCATTCACCAACCCCAACGGATTTCTGCAACCCATGTGGAATCGTTTGTTCGACGTGACCGAGGTGGGGGGACTGCTGAATGGCCGCGTGACGGAGATTCGCGACGCGGCTGGAATCACCAACCGCGAGTGGCAACTGATTGGGTTTCCATTCCAGTTCGCTTCGGGAAGAAGCTGGTACGACTGGCTTTTCATTGGCGGTGGCCTGCGTCAGATGACGAGACAGCCGGATACGCTCTATCTCATCGGCGGGGCGATTGGCCAACTCGGAGCGGTTCACACCTTAGCCGGGGGACATTGGAATTTTGAGAAGGACGAAGCCCGACTCCTCCTGACTGTCCAATATTTTCTTTAGGTTCCTCTTTTTGCCGTATCGAGAGAGGCAGTGGCTAAAATTCCTGTGATTCGGCTGGCGTTTTTAGCCCTCTGAGGTTGGAGCGTCTGAGCATGACGCCTCAGCCTCGACCATCCAGCCGTGGCGGTCGGGCTTCAGGCCGCGCTGGATGGCGGACAACTCGTCAAACAGGCGTTGGGACAGCGGGCCGACTTGGCCGTTATTGATGAGCATACTTTCGTCTTTATACGCCAGCTCGCTGACCGGTGAGATAACGGCCGCGGTGCCCGCCCCAAACACCTCGCGCAAGAGTCCCTTCCGCGCCGCACTCAGGACTTCAGCAATGGTAATGGGACGCTCCGCCACCCGCATCCCAAAGTCCTGGGCAAGTTGAAGGACAGAGGCACGGGTCACGCCTTCGAGAATAGTCCCGGTCACTGGTGGGGTGACAAGCTCATCGCCGATGACAAAAGCGATATTCATGGAGCCGACTTCTTCGATGTAGCGCTGTTCAACCCCGTCGAGCCACAAGACTTGGGCAAAACCGTCTTTATGGGCTTCTTCGCCGGCGAACAGACTGCCGGCATAATTCCCCGCGGTTTTGGCCGCTCCGGTTCCCCCGCGCACAGCCCGCACATAGCGGTCTTCCACCCGGATGCGGAGCGGTTTGAAGCCTTCGGCATAATAGGCGGCAACCGGTGAAAGAATAATAAAGAACTGGTAGGCGTGAGACGGCCGCACCCGCAGGTCGGGGTCGCAGGCAAAGGCAACCGGCCGGATATACAAAGAAGTGCCGGGCGCACGCGGGACCCAGCCCTGGTCCAGGCTGACCAACTGCTTGAGTGCCGAGAGAAAGAGTTCCGGGTCAATCGGCGGGACACATAACCGAGCGGCAGAGCGATTGAAGCGGGCGATATTGCGGTCTGGCCGAAAGAGCCGAATGTTGTCGTTCGGTGAACGATACGCCTTGAGTCCTTCAAAGATGGCTTGGGCATAGTGGAGGCCGACGGTGGCCGGCTCCAGCGACAGGGGCCCGTACGGGACGATACGAGGATTGGACCAACCCGTATCGGCCACACCGTCCAGAAGAAACATATGATCGGTAAAAATCTGGCCAAACCCGAGTTCGGCGCCGGGCGGTTTGGGTTTGGGCTGCTGAATGCGCGTGATGGGGATGGGTCGGTGCATGGCTCGTGGCTCTCCTTATCGGCGGTCGGAGTGTAACAGAGATGCGCGGGCTATCGAAGGAGGCCGGCGCATTGACTTTGGCCTGCCCGGCCGGCTAGGGTCGGGGCCTATTGGCCGCCCGGACAAAGGAGGACGCATGGCCCGTATTCCCTATCCCAATGTTGCAGACTTACCGGAAAAGGTTCGGACCGCAGCGGAGAAGCTCCCACCGCTGAATATCATGAAGATGTTCCTGAATGCGCCGACGAATGCCATCCCGCTGCTCTCTTTTGGCCAGTCTATCTTGACCAAACAAGAGTTGGACGCGCATCTGCGTGAGCTGGCCATCCTGCGGGTGGCCCATCTGACCAGGGCCAATTACGAGTGGACCCAGCATGTGCCGCTGGCCAAAGAGACGGGGGTCACGGACGCGCAGGTCAACGCTATTCCCCAGGGAGCGGAGGCCGATGCCTTTGACGCCGTGGAAAAGGGTGTGATCCGTTTTACTGATGAAGTGACGCAAAATGTCAAAGCCTCGGCTGAGACGTTCTCTGCCCTGGAAAAACATCTGGGGCCGCGTCAAATGGTCGAGCTGACCTTGGCCATTGGGTTCTATGGTATGGTGGCACGGGTGATGGAGTCGTTCGAGGTCGAGTTAGAGCCCACAGCCGGGACGTATTCGATTGATCAGCTCCGCCGCTGAACTGAGTCCGCGGCGTAAATCCGAGGGACTTTCCAGCGCTCAAAGAAACCAACCTTGGGCTTCTCCTCTGCCTTGAGGTGGGTGATATGGGCGTCAATGTCCCGGTACAGCCGCGCAATATCAAGCCCGTGGGCGGTGGGGCGAAAGTCCTCAAGCCGCATCAGGGCTTGGGTCAACAGATTGATAGCGCCCTGTGCGCTGCCTCGGTTGAAACGCAGGTGGAGGCCCGTGGCCAGGCGGATCAAGGCTTCGTACAATGTTTTGTCGCCGGCCTCGGCTTCCTGCCAGACCTCCTCAAGCACTTGGTGGCTGTCGAAGTACTCCCGACGGTTAAAAAGTCGAACGGCCTGCTTGAGCTTTGGCTGCATCACGCTTATGACAGGGGAGAAGTTTTGAAAGCGAGGCCCATCCTATGCCGCTCCGCACGGTTGAGCAATACAAAGACAGCTTGAAGGACGACCGGCTGGTCTATTTTCGGGGTCAGCGTATCCCCGACGTGACCGCGCACCCGCTCGTGCAAACCGCCATTGACCATGAAGCGACCGACTACCGCCTGATGCACGACCCGCAATACCGGGACTTGGCGGTTGTCCGCAACCCCGAGAGCGGTGAGGAGATGAGCCGCTATTTTCTGCCGCCGCAGACGGCTGAACAACTGCTCAAACGGAGCGAGCTGATCGAGACCGCCTGCCGAGAAGGCGGAACGCTGGTCGTGCTGGCGAAAGTGGTGGGCAGTGATGCCCTGTTTGGCCTGCTGCGCACCTCTCAAAAAATAGACGCCGCCTGCGGAACCGCCTACCATCAACGAGTCAAAGCCTTTTATGAGTACTGTTGTACGGCAGATGTCAGCTTCGCCCTGGCCCAGACCGATACCAAAGGCGACCGTGGCCTGCGGCCCTCGGAACAGGAAGACCCGGATGCGTATCTGCGCATTGTGGAACAGCGGGCCGATGGGATTGTGGTGCGGGGGGCCAAGGTCCACACCTCAAATACCACTCACGCCAATGAGATGATCGTCCTGCCCACGCGGGCTATGGGAGAAGAGGATAAGGATTACGCGGTCGCCTTTGCCATCCCGCTGCATACTCCAGGGCTCAAGCTGTTGATGAGCGGCTACGGCTCCTACACCCAGCGTAATAGCTTCGATCATCCGGTCAGCTCGGGCGTAAAAATGACCGAAACGCTGACTATCTTCGATGATGTATTCGTGCCCAACGAGCGAATTTTCTTACAGGGCGAATGGCAGTTTGCCGGTCCACTGGCGCTGTCGTTTGTGGAGTATCATCGCCTGACCGCGATTTCGTATAAACTCCCGTTTCTGGACCTCTTAGCCGGGGCCGGGCGCTTGATGGCCGAATACAACGGCATTGAAAGAGCCGCCCATGTCAAAGACAAGCTGTTCTGGCTGGCCAGTTACGCCGAAACCACCCGCGCGCTGACCCATATGGCGTGTCTCAAGGCGCGCCCAACTGACTCTGGCATGGTCATCCCCGACCCCCCGACCGTGAATATCGCCAAACATCACTTTGCGGCTGATTTTCACCAAGCCCTGTCGCACGTCCAGGACCTGGCCGGGGGTATTCTGGTGACCGCTCCGGCAGTGGAAGACCTGCGCAGCGAAGAGACCGGCCCGTTGGTCGAGAAATATCTGAAAGGCAAAAAGGGCACCTCGGGCAAAGAACGGCTTCAGGTGATTAACCTGATTCAGGACATCACCACCGCGGACTTTGGCGGATATAACGCGGTGCTGGCCTTGCACGCTGAAGGTTCTATGGAAGCCGAAAAGATGCAGCTCTACCGTGAGTACGACTGGCCCCGGGTTCGGGATTACGCCAGCAAAATGGCCCGCATTGGCAAAGAGTAAGACCGGACAGCTCTGGAAGCACGAAAAGGAGGCAAGGCATGAATCGATACGGAGAAAACACACAGCCACAGGCTGCGGCCGGCTGGCAGTTGGCGCGGCTGTCGTCGCCCAGCGGATTGTTCGGGGCGAACGGGATGCGCATGGGCTCGGACGGAAAACTCTATGTGGTCCAGGCGTTTGGCAGCCAAGTGAGTGCGGTCGATACGGGCAGCGGCGCGTGTGAAACGATTTCGCCGGTTGGGGGGCCGATTGTGGCGCCGGATGATATCGCCTTTGACTCGCACGATGTCATGTATGTGACCGAGGTCATGAGCGCGCGGGTCAGCGCCCGCACCCCGAGCGGTGAAGTCCGGGTCATTGCGGATAATGTGCCGGCGGCCAACGGCATCACCGCCTACCAGGACCGCCTGTTCATGGACGAATGCCGGCCCGGCGGTCGCCTGTTTGAATTGTATCCAGACGGTCGCGAGCCGCGGGTCATCGCCGAGAACCTGCCGCTGCCCAATGCGCTCTCAGTTGGGCCGGATGGCAAGCTGTATTTCCCGCAGATCGCGGCGGGTGAAATCTGGCGCTGTCCACTTGAAGGCGGCGCGCCTGAACGCTTCATGGCCGGCTTTGCCGTTCCAACGGCGGTCAAGTTTGACCAGAACGGCCGGCTGACAACCACCCAAGCCGCCAGTGGGGAAGTGACGCAGATCGACATCCAGAGCGGAGAAAAGACGGTTGTCGCAGACGTCCGACCAGGGATCGACAATCTGGCCTTTGCGGAGGACAACCGTCTCTTTATTTCTCACTTTGTGGACGGTGGGGTGGCCGAGATTCTGGCGGACGGAACCGAGCGTATCTTAGTGCCCGCGGGGCTGCTCGGCCCGTTTGGCATCACCGTGACCAGCGACGGCACGGTCTATGCGGCGGATGGCATGTGTATGATATCCGTCAGCCGGGACGGACAGGTCAGCCGGCCAACGATGTTTACCCAAGAGGGCTATCCCGGCTTTATCCGGGGTATTGCCGCTAGTCCGACCGGCAGTGTGTATGTCACAACCTCGGCCGGCGAAGTGGTGCTGTATCATTTCGGCACCCGTGAGTCGCAAACGCTGGTAAGCGAACTCAACGAACTCTATAGTCTTGCGCCGACCCAGGACGGCGCGGTGGTGGTTGCCGAGGGCGGCGAGGGACGCCTGCTCAAGGTGACCTCGGACGGCAATGTCACCGTTCTGGCCCGTGGTCTTGGACGACCGACCGGCGTGGTCGTGGCTGATGACGGCTCGTGCTATGTCAGCGAGCCCGATAAGGGCCAGGTGTCGCAGGTGAACGGGGGCAGTGCAACCGTGGTTGAGGGCCTGTCGTCCCCCCAAGGGCTGGGCTTACTCGGGGATCAACTCCTGATTGTTGACGCCGGCCGCAAAGAACTCGTCGCCTTGTCACTTGGAACGAAACAGCAGCAGACGCTGGCCTCCGGCCTGCCGGTCGGTGCTCAGCCGGGCGTGACGCCGCAAATCCTCATGGGGATTGCCGGTCTGATTCAGGGGCCGCTCACGCCCTTCTCTGGCTTGGCCGTGGGCGGCGACGGGACGGTCTATATTGCCGCGGATGGCGAGGGGAGTGTGCTCACGCTCAAGCCGGCCTAGACAGGGATGAGGGACGGCTGAGGCCGTCCCTGTCTGAGGCCGCGCTTAGGGAACTTCCAGAATAATTTTGCCGAAATTCTTATTATCCTCCATGTATTGATGTGCCTCGGCTGCCCGCTCCAAGGGAAAACGGCAATCAATAATGGGCTTGAGCCTGCCCGCGGCGAAAAGCGGCAGCCAGTTCGCCTGAAAACGGCGGGTAATGTCGATTTTATCTGCCAGGGTGCGCGCGCGCAGTACGGAGCCAAACACCTGGAGGCGTTTTCTCAGGAGCAGTCCCAGATTCGTCTCTACCTTGACTCCGCCCATCAGCCCGACAAGAACCAGCCGGCCGCCAATCTTCAGGCTGTGGAGATTCCTGTCCCAATACGCCGCGCCAATAAAATCTTCTATGACATCAACGCCCTGTCCATTGGTGGTGTGTTGCACCCACTCGGCGAAGTCCTGCTCTTTGTAGTTGCAACCAGCCGTCGCGCCGAGGGCCACACAGCGTTGGAGCTTTTCGGCTGAACCGGCTGTGACCAGCACGGTCGCGCCGGTCTCGCGGGCCATCTGAATGCCGGCTGTCCCAACGCCACTCGCCCCGGCATGAATCAGAATAGTTTCGCCCCGCTTCAGACCGGCCAGGGTAAAGATCGTTTCCTGAGCGGTGAAATACACCTCCGGGACCGCCGCGGCCTGGGCAAAGCTCCAACCCGCGGGCATCGGCATGGCCAGACGGGCATCAATGAGCGCTTTTTCCGCGTAGCCGCCCCCACCGACCAAACCGAAGACGCGCTCGCCCACGGCAGTCGTCGTCACTGCCGAGCCTACGGTTTCCACTTCTCCGGCGAGCTCAAGTCCGAGGATGTCGGACTCGCCCGGCGGCGGTGGATACTGGCCCTGGCGCTGGAGCGTATCCGCCCGGTTGAGCGCGGTTGCGCGGACCCGCACAAGAATCTGCTCAGGGCTGGGTATCGGGTCAGGGACGTGGCCCAGCTTGAGGACATCTGGTCCGCCCGGCGCTGCACTGGTAATGGCTTGCATAGGTCTCCCTGAGCGTGGAGTTACTTGCCCGTGAACCGGGCTTTGCGTTTCTCGACAAAGGCGGTAATGCCCTCTGCGAAATCAGGCGTTCCCATCGACAGGGTGATCGAGCGGGCTTCGCTGTGCAGTTGTTCGTGTAGCGTATTGCCGAGGCTTTGATTGAGTAGCAGTTTGGTCCGCCCAAACGCCGCGGTCGGACCTTGGGCCAATTTTTCGGCCAGCTTTCTCGCCTCGGCAATCACTTGGTCGGGCTCGACCACCGCGGTCAGCAGCCCTAGGTTCAGCGCCTCTTCAGCCGGAACCGGTTTGTTCCGCAAAAACATTTCGGTCGCCTTGGCCAATCCCACATAACGCGGCAAGAAAAAGGTCGAGCTGGAGTCTGGGCTTGCGCCAATACCCAGAAAGGCGGTGACCAGATTGACCTGGGGGGAGGCAATGCGAAAATCGCAGGCGAGCGCCAGCCCAAACCCGCCGCCGGCGGCCACGCCGTTGAGCGCCGCAATAACGGGTTTGGGAATTTCACGGACCATGGCAATGGCCGCGTGCAGGACGGGCATCATTTTCTCCAGGCTGGGAATAATACGCTGCTGGGCCAGGGCTTCGACAAAGAACTTGATATCACCGCCCCCACTGAACGCCCGGCCGTTAGCGGTGAGAATAACCGCCCGCACCTCGTCATCCTCCCAGCACTCCATCAGGGCCGTGCGTAAGCCGGCTGAGAGTTCATTGTTCATGACATTAAACTGGGCCGGACGATTCAGAGTAATCGTGGCAATACGGTCTTCACGACTCCAATACACGGCTTCTTCCATTACGTTCTCCTCTATTCTTCTTTTTTCCTGGCGCTTATGCCTCGCTTGACGGATGGCCTGGGGTCAGGAATATGCTGACTGCGGACCCAGTATTTCCATATCAGACCCACCCGCACCAACAAAAGGGAGGTGACACGCATGGCCATTGCACAAATAACCCCACCGGAAGCTCACCAGAGGCTGAGTCAGGACACCACAGGCGTCTATCTGGACGTCCGCACCGAGGCAGAATTCCAGGCCGGCCACCCCGAGCACGCCGTCAATATCCCGGTGATCTTTTTTGATCCCGCCGCCGGGCGTCCGGTCCCGAACCCGCACTTCTTAACCGTGGTCGAAGCGACCATATCCAAAGAGGCTCCTGTCGTCGTTGGCTGTCAGGCCGGCGTCCGTTCGCAACGTGCCGCTGAGATCATGCAACAGGCCGGATATACGCAGGTCTCAAATATGCTCGGCGGCTTTGGTGGGGGCCAAGACCCGCAGGGCCAGGTCATCGCCGGGTGGCAGGAAGCCGGCCTGCCGGTGAATACCGCCACTGGCGACGGGGTGAGCTATGCGTCTTTAGCGAAAAAAGCGGGGGTCGGGGGGTAGAGCAAATAGTGGCTAGTGGCTAGTGGCTAGTGGTCAGTAGTCAGTAGTTAGTAGTCAGGGTTCGGGGGGCAGAGCGAGTACCGATGAAGTGCAGTGCCTCTGTTAGGCTGGACGGCAGTCCCGTTCGTCCCGAGCGGAGCGGAGCCCCGAGCGGAGCGGAGCCCCGAGCGGAGCGGAGCCCCGAGCGGAGCGGAACGAAGCCCTGAGCGAAGCAGCGGTCCCGTTCGTCCTGAGCGTAGCGGAGCGAAGTCGAAGGACGGCATGGCTACAACTGATCGTGAAACGCAGTAGTCCCCAAAAAGCCAACCGGCCAAGATTGGTCCGCTTTGATTGACCGGTAGGCGTGAATATGCTTGAAATCAGGGCAGGGATACAAAGATGGCGACCCTCGCATTTGACACGCATGCCTTCGTGAAAGAGTTGACTCAGGCCGGGATGCCGGAAGCACAGGCCGAGGTGTTGGCACACTCGCAGGCAACCTTTATTGATGAAAAATTGTCCACCAAGCAAGACCTGAAGGAACTGGAAGCCGGCCTGAGCCGAGACCTGAAAGAGTTGGAAGCCCGTCTGACCCAAGACCTGAAAGAACTGGAATTGCGGCTGACAATCCGCCTCGGCTCCATGCTGGTCGTCGCCGTCGGCGTGGTCGCCGCATTGGTGAAACTGCTATAAGGGCAGGATTATGAACGGCGGTGTTCTTGCCGGCGGACTTTCACTGTCCTCCTACGACGCCAAACACTCCTGAATCGCGGCGTCAATAAAATCATTATCTTCTGGATTCATGCCGATTCCCGCCAGATGTCCCCAGATGGACGGTATCGGTCGATACACGGCGTTCGACATACAGTCCACCTCTGCCTGACTGTCCTCTGGCGGAAAGTAGAGGTCGGTCTGACCCGGCATAATCATCGCCTTGGCAGACACCGCGGCCAGCGCTGTGCGCCAGTCTCCACCAAATCCCGCCGAATCACCAACATTATGAGCCTGCCAGGTCTTGGCCTGGGCCAGGAGATTATTGGCGTCGCACTGGAGAAAAAAGTTCTCCCAAAAATAGACCAGGAAATCTTCGACACTCGGATGGCCGAGTTGTTTGTACAGTTCTGCACGATACCAGGCCTGCGACAGGCCCCAGCCGGCATACACCCGGGCCATGGCGCGCACGCCCGTGGCCGGCGGTTGCGGGTAATGACCGTGGTTCCAGGCCGCGTCCGCGCGGAGCGCAGCCATAAAGCCTTCGATAAAGACATGGGTATGCGGCGTAGTCCGCGCCGCCCCGCACCACGGCGCAATGCGCGCGACCATATCTGGATAACTGACCGCCCACTGAAAGCACTGTTGCGCGCCCATGGAGTAGCCGGAGACCAAGGTGAGCGATTCAATGCCAAGACTCCGAACAAGCGCGTGCTGCGCCCGGACATTGTCGCGAATCGTCGTGGCCGGAAAATGCGGGCCATTCATGGGCAGTTGCGTTGTGCTGGGAGAAGAAGACAGCCCATTGGTGAACATATTGACGCCAATCACACAGTATTTGGTTGGGTCAAAACACCTGCCTTCCCGAATCAAGAACTCATAGCCGGTATGGTCGCCGGAATACCACGAGCACAGCAGGATGGCGTTGTCTTTGCGGCTGTTGAGTTCACCATAGACCTGATAGGCGAGTTGCGCCTTGCGCAACACGAGGCCACACTCGAGCGGAAAATCCCCTAACGAAAAAAGCTGATGCTCTGGCATGTCGAGTCCTCCATATCATTGCGGTCAATCAACCCGGTCCCATCCCTGCGAGTAGCTTCTCAACGCTAGTCGTCACTGCGTACTGAGCCTGCGACTCAGCGATGTTGAGAGCGTGAAAATGCGCCTTGCCGCATTCAATTTTGGCGCTCTCACCGCGACGCAGGTCGCCGGCAAGCAGGCTTCCTTTGGTTTCGACCACAAAGTACAGCCTCTCACCCCTGTCGGCATCGATCAAGACGGCCCAGTCGGGATTATAGCTGCCGAGCGGCGTGGGGACCTGGAACCAGCCGGGAAGCTTGGCATAGACCTTAACCGCAGTATTCTTCTCAAGCTGGTCGGCAAAGATGGCCTCAACGTCTGATTCGTAAATAATGTGTTCATAGACGGATTTTGTTGCATTGAGCATATTCTTCAGATAACCGGTCAACTCTTCCTGCTCGAAAAGCTCCTGGGCGTAATAGGACTCGTCCCCGAGGCGCTGGTATTTGATACCGTCCACCACAGCCTGTTGCTTGCAGCGCTTGAGCGCCTGGCGGCAAGCTCAATGAACTGCTGCGGGTTCCGTTTGCAATCACCGAGGCGACCGCTCTCGCAAAGAATACGCTGAATGCTGCGCCGGGTGAGCTGCGTCCGGTCCTGAAGTGCAGTCAGCATATCAGGCAGTTCGATATCAGCCTCGTCCAGCACCACGGTTGCCGCCCCGGCCGTCTCCGTTGCTTCTACACCGGCCTGACCCAGGGCGATGTCGGCCCTGCGCCACTGAAGGCGGGGCCTCGGGATCGCCGGCGCGCCCCGAAGGGCTTGGATGCACGAGACGATCAATGCCTCGTTATCAAATGCCACACGGTAGGTCGTCTTATACTTGATGCGGTCCCAAAGCGCCTTGAAATCAGGGCTCTGAAGAATCGCCTGACGGGGGCGGACCGAGCGGCGCTTAGCGGCGTCCTTGATCTCCAGGCGTCCAGCGAGCTCGCGCAGAACCTTAGTGATCTCCGTACGCTGTGCTTCGAACCCTTCAGGTATGGCGAGCGTCTCGGTCCTGAGTGCCTGCCGCAGCGCAGCCTGTATCCGCCCCGTGGCGTCGATATGCCCTGTTGCGTTCAAGTGTTCCCAGAGAGCTTGTGACGCTTCGAGGCCAAGCGCTGTTGTCTGCCCGTCATCGCTGACAACGGGAACAGCCGCGAACTGATGGGGCTCCACGACGCCAAAGCGAACCCCCGTGTCGGCCTCAATCTCTTGTTGGAGGTTGTCGGCGAACTCTTCATAACTCTCCGTCGCAATGACTGTGAGCGTGTTGACATCAAATCCGCGCCGGCGTTCGCCCGCTTGGTTGACGCACAGACGCAGGCCGCGACCAATGGTCTGCCGTCGCTCCCGCTCGGTCCGAATGTCACGCAGGGTGCAAATCTGGAACACGTTGGGATTATCCCAGCCCTCACGGAGCGCCGAATGGGAGAAAATGAACTTGAGCGGCGTCTCAAGACTCAGCAGTTGCTCCTTGTCCTGCATAATCAGGTTGTAGGCGCGTTCTGCACGGTCGCGATTGGCCTGGGTATTCTCGGCGGTATCGGTCCAGCCCCCCTTTTTATCAATAGAAAAATAACCGTTATGCACTTCGGTGGCGGCGATAGCAGGGTCTTTCCCTTCAAAGAGCCTCCGGTAGTCTGGGTGATGAGCGAGACGGCGGTACTCCTCCTCGAATATCTGCGCATACTCTCCCTTGACGCTCTTGCCTTCGGCGTCGTACTGGCGATACCGGTCCACAGCATCAATGAAGAAGAGGCTGAGGACCTTAATACCCTGCGGGTGCAGGCGTTTCTCCTTGTCGAGATGTTCCTTAATGGTCCGGCGGATCATTTCGCGTTGAACGGCGAGCCGGTCCACATCCCCCCAGGCTTCTCCCAAACGTAGGTAGTGCTCAGCGCCGGGGACGCGCAACTCAACGAACTCACTCCCCTTGGCAACACGGATTTCGCCAATGCGGCAGTCTTGGTAGACGGCGCGACCGGTGATCTGTTCGAGACCGTCGCCATCCTGGACAACTTTTACCTGGCGTCGGACTCCTCCAGCCGCCTCAACGTCAAGCTCAACCTTGGCGCTGATGACGCCGCGCCGGTTGCTGTGACTCCAAACGAACGTAGGGCCTGTTGTGGGCGTCCTCGACCGTAGCCGCCGCCACTTCGATTTGTTTCACCAGCTTGCGCTCGTAGGCATCAACAGCATCAAGCCGATAGACCATATGGTGCGTGTCCGCATGGGTCGCCGAGTAGCGCAGCGTGCAGAGTGGATTCATGGCTCCCAGGGCTTCTTTGCCGCGCCCCTGCAATCCGCCGTCTACGCTCTGCGGCTCGTCCACAATCAGGATGGGTCGTGTCGCTCGGATCAGGTCAATCGGCCGCTCGCCGCCGGTCTTCTCGCTGTCCTTGTACAGGTTGTTGACGGTCTTCTTGTTCATAGCGCCGACTGTCACCAGCATAATCTGGATATGCGCGCTGGTCGCGAAATTTCGCACCTGACCGAGCTTTGCGGAATCGTACAGAAAATACTCACAGGGAGTTCCTGAATACAGCGCTCGCAAGTGTTCTTGGGTCATCTGGAGCGATTTGTAAACGCCCTCCTTGATGGCAACGGAGGGGACAACGATAACGAATTTGGTGAAGCCGTAGCGTTGATGCAGTTCAAAAATCGTGCGCAGATAGACATACGTCTTGCCGGTCCCGGTCTCCATCTCTACGGTGAAGTCGCCGGAATCCAGGCTATCAGCGGGTGGCAGGCCGTTGCGGAGTTGGATGGTCTTCAGGTTTTCGAGGATTTCCTCATCAAGCAGGGACAGCCGGTTGCCGATACCGAGGTCGTCTACGGTAAAGGCGAGCGGTGTCTGAGGTGCTACCGGGGCGCGAGTCACGCTGAACGTGGTCCGACACACCTCCTGACCACGGAACAGGTCACACACGGCTTCAATCGCCTGAAGTTGGAAGTCGAGGTTGGGCTCGAAGTGGAGTTTCATCGGGTTTTCGGCCTAATCAACTGACTCCGTTATCCCAGGTATGCGTCTCAAGGCTAGTAATAATGCCGGAACTGCGTCCAGAATGATGCTCCAGATGATATCGTTATCTATTCCTAGATAGCCGTGCGCGATACGGTTACGCACGGCTATGATCGCAGGCCAGGGTATCTCCGGGTGGGCCTCGCGGACCGCGTCCGGGATATGGGTAGCCGCTTCCCCTATGAGTTCCAGATTCCTCAAAGTGGCATCGTAGGTGAGGGCGTCGCTGACAAAGGTGTCTTGATTCATTCCGTCGGTAAAGAGTTGGACTTTCTCCGCGAATTCGATCATGTCGTTCACGTAGAAACGCCATTCCCGCCGCTCTTGGTTGGCATCAGACATAAATGGCCTCCCGCTCGACATATGGACGGAGTTCCGGGCGGAGTGCTTTGTCAGTGACGAGATCAATGGAGAGTCCCGTCAAGTCTTCCAGATAGAATTGCACGCCGAAGTACCGTCGCCAATCTGCCGGTCCATCAAAGTGAACCAGAATGTCCATATCGCTATCGGGTGTCGCCTCCCCACGGGCGGTTGACCCGAACAGCGCGATATCGGCCACACCGAAACGTTGTACCAGGACTGTTTTGTGAGTTCGCAGGAGAGTTAAGGCGCGCTCTCTATCCATCGCTCTTACTCCGTCTTTGGCAAGTAACCACTCCAGTGGCCCTTCACATACTCCCAAAATCCATCCACAGGCTTGCTTCCGCATATCGGCGCGAGTTCCCATCCGACTTTTGTAAGGAGAACTTCCCCAAGCTTAAGTGTATTGTCAGTATCGTTAGGCATCTCCAAGGTAAGCTTCCTGCGGTAATAAAACACATCAAATCTCTTTATCTGCCAAGGCGCAAAGAAAACCCCAACTGCGTTTGATATTTTCTTTATTAGAGTATCCGCAGGTTTTTTCAGGCCCCCTAAATTGATGAGAGAATGAGAAGTCTCCTTGGACATAGTAATCCCTTCCCTACAAACTCCGCACGTTTTCCAAACCGTGCTGTTCCAGGATAGCCGTCAGGTTTGTCTTGGCTACGTCGTTCTCAAAGGCGCTGTCGCGGAACACGGCGCTACTGTCCCCGTCGGGCGTAAGCTCTTTGCGCCATGCGACGAGGCCGAGGGCCAAGGGTTCGACTTCTGCCGGTGCGATGTTCTCGGCAAGGCAGGCGATCAACCTGCCGGCCCCAATAGAACGGACCGACTTTCCCGCAATGCTTCGGGTCTCGATAGGCACGCAGAGGTCAAGCCCGAGCTTGAGTAGCAACTCGTACAGGATATCGTCTTGGCTGCGGTCCGGTTTGATGTGGTCAACATGGTTCAGCAGGGTACTTTCCAGGTCGTTGCGGTCCGGCTCCCAGGCGCGGATGTTGGAGGTGTCGAGCTTGAAGACGCGGAAGCCGAGGTCGCCGGCGAACAGCGGATTCTTAGTTTTGATCTGCTTTGCAGCGCGACGCAGACGTTCCTTGGTAATTTCTGCGATGGTTTCATAGTCATGACGCCCAGAAGGTTGGGGAAGCTGTACCATTATAAAGCGGCGAACAGCCCCATCGGAAACGCTACATTCCCAGGTTGCTTGACCTGCCGTCCCACTGCCTGCAAAAAAGTCCAGAATTACATCATCAGCCCGGGTCGATATATTGACGATCCCCTGTAATAAAGAGAGGGGTTTTGGGTATTCCAACAACTGGACCCCAAAAAGCTCCCGCACTTCCTTGGTTCCCTCTTGGTTCAATCCAGAGGTGAGTGTCTTTTCTTCTTGCACCTTTGCCGCTACATCGCGCTTCGTGGATATCCAGGTTGAAATAGGAATGACCTTATCTTCGCCTTTAATGTAGCGCGTTTTGAAGTACGGACGTGTGTTGCGGCCACGAGGATTGTCGTCCGGCCAAATAACGTTTCCAGCCGCGATATGTCTTTCCATCGTCTTAGGTTCGAAGCGCCAAACACGCTCATCTGACGGCCAATACTCGGTCCCGAGGGTCGGATGACGGATGGCATAATGCTGGTTGGGCCGCATGTCTCTCGTCATGCCCACAGTAAGATCGGTGCTGCGATAAGAACTCTTCTCATCTGATAAAGGAAAATCCGATTCCTGACGCGCAAACCCATATAACTTGAGTTTTTCAATGTTCTTCGCATACGCGAGCACATATTCGTGGTCTGGAGATACGGGAGCGTTCCGCATACCAGACGTCGTCCGACGTCTTCTGACGAAATTTGAGATGAAATTGTCGTCCCCAAATATGTCTTCACAAACGAGGCGCAAATTGGCGACTTCTGCATCATCAATGCTGATGAAGAGCGCCCCATCTTCTCGGAGCAGGTTCCGAGCGACTTTGAGGCGTGGATACATCATGTTCAGCCAGTTCGTATGAAACCGACCCGAAGCCTCCGCATTTGACGACAGCTTGCGGTGCTCTCCGTCTATCTGTCCCGTCAATTCCAGGTAGTTCTTGATGTTGTCGCGGTAATCGTCCGAGTAAACAAAATCTTTGCCCGTGTTGTATGGCGGGTCAATATAAATCAGCTTGACCTTGCCGGCGTAGCTCTTTTGTAAGAGCTTCAGCACCTCCAGATTGTCGCCTTCAATCATCAGGTTTTGGATGGTGTCCCAGTCAACGCTCTCCTCCGGGCAGGGGCGCAGGGTGCCGGTTGAAGGGGTCAGCGCCAGCCGGCGGGCTTGGCGTTTACCGTGCCAGTTGAGGCCATATTTTTCTTCACGCTCGTCTACCGCGCCGCCGAGCAACTGCTTGAGCACCGCAAAGTCCACCTTGCCGGCGGTGAATGCCTCGGGAAATACGCTCTTCAGATGGGCGATGTTCTCGGCCACCACGTCCGCTGAATGGGTTGCCGGGTCGTTGGCCGTGAGTTTTTTCATGCAGTCGCACTTTCAGCTTGGCAATCCACCCTGGCGGCCTCTTCTGGACCGGAGCGGTTGGGGTAGGCTGGCTGCGTCATGACCCTGAGACATCCGTTTTGAGTGATTGGACACGTGGCCCAACCGTGCCGGATGTTGTCTCTCAACTAGCGCTGGGCAGTCTCGTGATGCAGATGTTCCGCATCAAGCAAAGCGATCAGGACGTTGACATCGAACAATGCCCTCATCAGTCCCCGACCTGCTCACACAGCCGGTCAATCATCTCGTTGGTGACTACACCTCCGCGTTTGGGAAGCGGACGAAAGCCAAACTCAGCCTCCGGTAATGCTCCTTGGCTTTGTTGGTCAGCCCCGACACCGGTCGCCAAGGATTGCCGCAGCAGGGCCGATACCACGGCTCCTGCGGATTTCGACTCGCGTTGAGCGATTTCCTTCACAGCGATGAGCAGATCATCGTCAATACTCAGAGTGGTTCGCATCAAGGACTCTCCCTCTCCCTTCTGCTTCCAGCGAATATGTCGATTTGATGGTTTGTGCGGCCATGAGGGTAATGTATTGTCGGGCTCAATTCGCGTCAATCTTGCTGGGGCTTGAGAGCGTTCAGATAGGCTTTCACGCTTGTGACCAGCCCCAGGTAGAGCGCGTCGCAAATCAGGGCGTGGCCGATGGACACTTCGAGCAGGCCGGGGATATGCTCTGCAAAGTATGGCAAGTTCTCCAGGTTCAGGTCGTGGCCGGCATTCAGACCTAGGCCGGCTTCTTGCGCCGTTTGGGCTGCGGTGTGATACGCAGCATAGACTTGTTCTTGCTCGGCACTGCCGAAGAGACGGGCGTAGCGTTCCGTGTAGAGTTCAATCCGGTCCGCCCCGACCTCTTTTGCCCGTTTGATTTGGTTGCGGTCCGGGTCAAGAAACAGACTGGTCCGAATGCCGGTGTCGTGTAAACGCTGCAAGACTTGACTGAGCCACGTGACATCGCCTTGCAAATCCCAGCCGGCGTTTGAGGTCAGCACGTCCGGTGGGTCGGGCACCAGGGTGCATTGGGTTGGGCGCACCTGACAGACCAAGTCCAGAAATTCGGTCGAAGGATAGCCCTCGATATTAAATTCGATACCGCTGGAGTCGGCGAGCAGGGCGGCGAGGTCTCTCACGTCCTGATAGCGAATATGGCGACCGTCCGGGCGTGGATGCGCGGTGATGCCGTGACAGCCGGCCTCAATGCAGGTGTGGGCGGCCCGCACGACATTTGGCCGGTCGCCGCCCCGGGCGTTGCGCAGGGTGGCAATTTTATTGACGTTGACGCTGAGTTGTATCATGCTGATTCCAACTGTTGCTCCTGAACTCAGAGGACTGTACGGGTCGTCCCAATTTTTCTAGTATGGCGCTACCTGCATCATACTGGAAGGGGCCAGCACGTTATGGGTGACTATCTCCGAGAAATTGCCGGCCGTTTGGTTGGCTATGACACCGTGAGTCAAAAGAGCAATGTCGAAGCCATGGCCTACCTCGGGAATCACTTGGAGCAGCACGGCTTTCACGTGGCCTTGCAGCAGGCAGAAGTCGCTGGGGTGCCGAAAGCCAATCTGATTGCGTTTGCCGGCCCGCCCGAACCGGACGGCCTGATTCTCTCCGGCCATATCGATACGGTTCCGTTTCTCGATCAGCCCGGCTGGACCCGCGACCCGTTGACCCTTGGCGTAGAGGATGAGCGGGTCTACGGCCGCGGCACCTCAGATATGAAAATTTTTCTGGCCCAGTGCGTAGACGCCGCGGCAGCCCTCGATCACACCCGGCTTGCACGACCGGTCGTGTTTCTGTTTACCGCGGACGAGGAAGTGGGCTGTCTGGGCGCGGAACGCCTCATGCCCGCCTTGCCTGACCTGTTGGGTGATATCCCAGCGCCCCGCCTGGCCTGGATTGGTGAGCCGACCTCGTATCAAGTCTTTCATACCCATAAGGGGGTAGCGGTTTTTTCCGTCAGCATCAGCGGGCTGGGCGGCCACAGCAGTACACCCGAGGCTGGGGTGAACGCGATTGCGGTGGCCGCCAAGGTCATCGACACCATTGGCCAATATCAGGCCGAGTTGCGTGCCGCCCCGTCTGCCGAATTTGCCGCCCTTTTCCCGGACTCGCCGTACCCGACGCTGAACTTTGGATTGGTGCGGGGTGGAACTGCGGGCAATATGATTGCCGAGCAGTGCACGCTTCAGGTCAGCTATCGGCCCCTGCCCAAGGCCGACCCACTCGACTGCCTGCGCGAGATTACCCGTCGGGTACAAGCCCTTGACTTGGCTGATTTCAGCGGCTCCCCACATCAGGCCAGCGTCGAGTTCTCGCCGCCGCTCGTGGTGCCGCCGCTGTTTTCGCCCCGGGACACTCGCCTCGAAGGCGCATTATTCGAGGTGGTCGGCCAACAGACCAGCGGTGGCGCGCCGTTTGCCACCGACGGCTGTCAGTTTGCCACCGGTGGTATCGCGTCCCTGATTTGTGGGCCCGGCGACCTGGACCAAGCTCATCAACCGAATGAGAGTATCCGGCGAGAAACCTTCGAGAATGGGACGGGGCGGATTCTGTCCGTGATTGAAAAACTCTGTATGAATGACCGGCCCTAGGAGCGTGTGATGCCAGTGCATGAGAGCCGCCATCCTTTAGTTCGGCATAAAATCGGCCTGCTCCGAGCGGCTGAAACCGGACCCAAGCTCTTTCGGGAATTGAGCGCCGAGCTGGCCATGCTGCTCACCGCTGAGGCCCTGCACGACTTGGCGACCGAAAGAAAAACGATTCAGGGCTGGGCCGGGGCGGTTGAGGTGGAGCATCTGAGAGTAGACCTGTTGACGGTCGTGCCCATTCTCCGCGCCGGCCTGGGCCTCTTGCCGGGGGTGCTTCAGGTGCTGCCACATATCGAGGTCAGTCTGGTCGGGCTGTACCGGAACGAAGACACCTTGGAGCCGGTGCCCTATTTTGACAGGCTGGTTGACCATCTGTCCGAGCGGACCGCGCTTATTATTGACCCGATGTTGGGCACCGGCGGCACCTGTAACGCAACGGTTGGCCTGTTAAAAAAAGCCGGCTGCCGGTCCATCCGGGCGCTGTGTCTGGTCGCGGTCCCGGAAGGGCTGACGCGCTTGGCGGCGAACCACCCGGACGTTGACGTGTATACCGCCGCCATTGATGACCGCCTCAATGATATTGGTTACATCGTTCCCGGCCTGGGCGATGCCGGCGACCGGATGTTCGGGACGCCGCCTCGTGGCTAAAGTGAGACTGGGTGTAGCGACAAGAGAAAGGACGCAGCAATGAAATTCGCATTAGTCGGTGTTGGGAGCGGGTCAACCGTGCGGCCCGAGCCCTTGACCCAAGTGGCCCAACAAGCAGAAACCCTCGGCTATGAATCGGTCTGGATTCCCGAACACTTGGCCGTACCAGTCGAAATGCAGGCGCGCTATCCGGGTGCTGCGGACGGCAAATTCCCCGGCGGGCCAGGCGTCAATTTGCACGACCCGTTTGTGGCGTTGTCCTTTGTGGCGGCCCACACAACAACGATTAAGCTCGGAACCGGCGTCTTTGTGCTGCCCCTGCGGAATACGCTGGCGGTGGCCAAATCGGTGGCCAGCCTGGATGTCCTGTCGCAGGGGCGGGTCATCTTTGGCATTGGCGTGGGCTGGTGCGAAGAAGAGTTTGCAGCAGTGGGGATGCCATTTCGTGACCGGGCCGCCCGGACGCGGGAAGCGGTGCGCGTCATGCGGACTCTGTGGACCGAAGAGACCCCGCAGTTCTCCGGGAAATTTCACGACTTCAAGCCGGTGGGGTTTAATCCCAAGCCCGTTCAAGACCCCTGCCCACCGCTCGTTTTTGGCGGGGAGAGCCGCGCCGCCCTCAAGCGGGCGGCTGAGTTGGCAGACGGCTGGTGCGGTATCCGCTATACGCCCGAGAGCGTTAAGCCGTATGTGGCGCAGCTCGAATCCTTGACCCGGCGAGCGGGTCGGGATTTCTCCACATTCGAGATCACGGTTGGGCTTGAGCCTGGTATGCAGCCGACGCTGGATACGGTGAAACAGTTTGCCGACGCCGGGGTGCACCGCCTGTTTGTCTTTGCTCCGGGCTGGGTGCCGCGGCGGAAATTTCAGACCGACTTGTATCCACAGATGGAAGCCTTTGCCAACGAGGTGATGGCCAAGCTGTGACCAGGAAAATGGCGCCCCAAGACCCGTATGCAAACCAGAATACCAGCGGTCTTCATGCGCGGCGGGACGAGCCGGGCGGTCTGCTTTCGAGAGGAGGTATTGGCGGCGTATGCGCCGTCCGTGCGTGAACGCATTATCCTGGCCGCCCTGGGCAGTCCTGATGTCCACGGCCGGCAGATAGACGGACTTGGCGGGGGGATTTCTTCCCTGAGTAAGGTCGTGATTGTGGGCCGCAGTCCGCAGGCCGGCAGCGATGTGACCTTTACCTTTGGCCAGGTTGACGTGCGCACGCCCCGCATCGACTGGAGCGGGACCTGTGGCAATATGGCGGCCGCGGTCGGTCCGTTTGCCATAGACGAGCGCCTGATTGCCGCGGTAGAGCCAGTGACCACCGTCCGGGTGTTTGTGACGAACACGGGCAAGCGTTATACGGCCCATGTCCCGGTCTGTGCCGGTCAGGCGGCAGTGGAAGGCGCGTATCGCATTGATGGCGTCCCCGCTCCGGGAGCATGTATTACCCTGGAATACCCGGACCCAGGCGGCTCGCTCGGAGGGGCGCTGTTGCCCACCGGCCGGCCGCGCCAGCAATGTGAACTGACGGACTCACGTGTTGTGACGATCTCGGTTGTGGACGCCGCAATTCCGACGGTTTTCGTTCGGGCCGGCGAACTGCGGGCTGATGCCACGCAACTTGCACCGGCGCTTGACGCGGAGCAATCCTTGCAGCAAACGCTGGAAGAGATTCGGTGTAGAGCGGCTGTCCTGTTGGGCCTCACCCCGAGTCTGGCGGAGGCTCACGAGCAGTGGCAACATACGCCCAAAGTCGTGTTGGTCGCCCCACCAGCGGCCTATCTGGCAAGTAGCGGCAAGCGGGTGGAGGCGAGAAGCATTGACGTGTTGGCCCGGGCGATTTCCATGCGGAACACCCATCGGACCCTGCCGGGGACGGTCGCGATGTGTACGGCCCTGGCCGCTCAGGTTGAGGGCAGCGTGGTGCATGAAGTTGCGCGGCCGGCCTCCGCACCCGCTATACGGATCGGACATCCTGCCGGATTGATGGAGGTTGGCGCCACGGTCTCACACCGGGGCGGGCAGTGGTACGCCGAGCGGGTGACGACGAAGCGGACGGCGCGCCGGATTATGGAAGGGGCGGTCCTGGTGCCGCAAAAATACCTGGACGGCGCAGCTTGGTTTGAGGCGGAGCAGAATGGAGCGTAGGGGCAGGGTCCAATACTGCCCCTCGCCGGCTGCGCCGAGACTCTCCGGTCAACCCGAACAGTCCTGCATCAACTCCAGGGTCGTGCCGTCCGGGTCGCGGAAGTATACGGCTTTGACCTTCCCGTAGCCTTCGCCCTCCAGGTCGAACATCTGCGGTGGCGAATAAAAATCAACGCCCTTGGCGCTCAGGTCTTGGTAGGTCTGTTCAATGTCTTTGACCCAGAACGCGACCTCGGTGATGCCGGGGTTGGCCAGCCCCGGATACGGCTGGCCCGTATTGCCAGACTCAATAAAGTGCAGGAGTTCGATGGGCGGGCCCTTGGGGTCATCTTCGTAACGCAGGTAGACGGCGCGCAGTTTTGCCGCCGGCACCTGGGTGACCGTGCTGGCCTCTTCTCCCTCAAAGGTCACATCGCCAATGACCCTGAGCCCCAGTGTATCCCGATAAAACTCCACGGCCCGGTCCATATCCCGAACCGTAATACCAACATGGGCAACAGCTCCGAGCATACTTGTTCCCTCCTTATTCTGATTCCCCGGTCAGGGGGGCGGCGCTGAGCGCCAAGATGAGTTTCTTCGTCCCTAGCATAGTTCGCGTGTCCAATGGGAGAGGCGAGCGCCGATTATTCCGTTTCGTGTTCCTGTCCCAGGGCTTACGCGCCAGAGCCCGTTGTCACTTCCACCTGGATATTATCGGGGTCGAGTACATACACCGAGCCGTTCTCGCGCGAGCCGTACAAAGAGTAGGGCCGGCCCTTGGCGTCCAGGTTGGCTAATAATGCCTGAAACTGCTCGGGCGTGGCCTTGAGGGCAACATGATGCAGACTGCCCACCCCCCGGATGGTGGGCTCGGTGTCTTTCTGTGGGAAGTCAAAAAAGGCGAGTTGGTTCCCACCGCCCATATCCAGAAAGATATGGGTGGACGTTGGCTCATCACGATTGGTGACAACCTTGGTCAGCCGCATCCCGATGATCTCGGTATAGAACTGAATCGTCTTTTCGAGGTCCAGGCTGATCAGCGCCAGATGGTCAACGCCGCCGGTATATTGGGGTGGCGAAGTTGGGCGGTCATCGGCGAGATATTTTTGTCTGAGAGCGTCTCGACGCGCTTGGTAGATGCTGAGGTCGGTCATGCTTTCCCCCTAGGCCGCTTTCCAACTCTTCTTGGCCGGGCTCCCTTATGGACTATTCTTCATGCTGCTGACTTGGCGGCCAGTGCCCGGCGGCGCAGGGTTTCGTCGGGATCGATGGTCATGCTGTCCGGCCGGATCACGACGCCGTAGTCCCGCTCGGCGCTGTCTATGCTGATAAATTCATCCAGGACGTCGTTGAGGACTTTTTGTGGGTCGCGGGCAAGCGGGTTGCCCCAGCCGCCTCCGCCGCCCTTAAAGGTGGCGATAATCGAGCCTGGTGGCGAGGGGCGATTCGCGGCTGACTCCAGAACTTCTTCCTCATGCTCCGTGCCCCAATTCAGGACATAGCGGCTGCTCGCTCCGTTCTTTCCGCCGGCAAAGCCCGGCGAGGAGTGGCGCACGCCTGTCAGCGCGACATTGATCATGGACGTGTCTCGTACACTTTCCCGCTTCATGGCAAAACCCGGCACCCCCCGCCACTGGCCCGGCGCGGCGGTGTCACCAACGTATTCATACTGATGGTAGAAGAAGGGGAATTGAATCTCGCTCATTTCAACCGTGGAGTAAATCAGGCCGCACATGGGCGCTGGCCAGCCGCCCCAGCCGTCCTGGCCTTGGGTCCCACCAGCGGCCACGAGCGTGTTCCCATACTCAATGGTCACAAACATTTCGCCATAGCGCGAGTCGTGCCCATAGGTGGTACACAGACAGTAGTTGAGCGAGACCGAGCCGACTTTATTGGGAATGGCCTGCTCCAATGCCTGCATGGTGGCCGTGCCAACATCACCGCCAATCACGACGGTGCTGAACATGCACGGAGCCGGCGGGAGCGGGTTCACGACTGTCCCTTCCGGCGCCGTGATGGTCACGGCTCGAAACACGCCGGAGTTGATCGGAATGTCTTCGGGCAGGACCGAACACAGGGCGGTATAGACCCACGAAGCGGTATTGCCAAACGGGCTGTTCACAAAGCCCGGCGTTTCCGGGCTTGAGCCGCTCAGGTCCACGCTCAGGTCCGAGCCCTTGATGGTGACGGTTGTTTGCACCTCGACATCATAATTGCCCAGACTGTCGTGATCCAAAGTTGCGCGGCCGCGGTATTCTCCGTCCGGCCACTTGGCGACTTCGGCTCGAAAGCGCTTTTCCGCATAGTCAAGCGTGTATTCAATGCTCGCGTTGACCACTTCTCCACCATACTTGGTGAACAGGGTGTGGATACGCTGCTCGGCCAGATTGCACGCGCCGAACATGGCGGCCAGATCGCCCCGCAAGACATTGGGAATGCGGGAGTTCGCCAGAATCCAGTCGAGCACATCCTGGCGCAGCACCCTCCGCTCAAAGAGTTTGATCGGCGGGATACGCAGGGCTTCCTGCCAGATATCTTTGGCTTCGGGGTTATAGCCGCCGGCGACCGGCCCGCCAAAGTCGGCCATGTGGGCGCGGACCGAGGGGAAGAGCACCGGCTTGCCGTCAAAGAAGACCGGTTTCATCACGGTCCAGTCGGCGTGATGCGTCCCGCCGTAATACGGGTCGTTCAGCATGACGATATCGCCCTCGTGCAGGTCGTCCTGAAACGACTCCATCAGGGCTTCAACCGACAGAATAGAGGCGAAAATATGGACAGGAATAGCCGTGGCCCGGGCGACCAGACGCACCTCGCTGCCATCATAAAAGAACACCCCGGTCGAGTAGTCGTGCACCTCGTTGAACAGCGGATGCACGGCCGTGCGCTCAACCGTTTTACTCATTTCTTCGGAGATGGCTTCTAAAGAATCTTTGATTACCAGAGCGGTAATACGGTCAATCATGCGCGGGCTCCTGTGGTTAGGGGTGAGGGACGGGGAAGGGACAGCCGGGGCGGCCACACCCGGTGATGGTAAAAGGGAGCGGCAGGGCGGTGACCGGTGCGGTCAACTGACTTGCCGGTGGCAGGGGCCGGTGCGTCTGACTGAGAGCGGCCGCAACGGCATGCACGACGGCCTGGCTCGGCTGGTAGGGCGACCAGCCCACCGACATCGGCAGCTTGGCGTGTAAAAAAGTGTTGTCAGGAATAGAGAAGCGGAAATGCTGGAAGAGACCCTCATTCACCGGCACAGCCGGCCAGAGGGAGAAAAAGGGGATGATTGCCGCGGCCTGAGCGGTGGCAACGGTCGTGTTCACAAAGCCCTTGGCCGCGGGGGAGCTGCCAGAGAAATCAAGGGCGACGGCCTCGCCCGAAACGGTCAGACGGACAGTGACCCGCAAGTCCGATTCTTCCAAACAGCAGTGTACGGACTCACTCTCCCCCTGCCACTCGCCGGGTGGCAACTCGGACAGGGCCGCCTGGGCCTGGGCAGCGGTGGCGGTGATGAGGTGGTCAAGGGCCTGGGTGTAGACCGCCGGAGTCTGGCGGAGGGCCAGAGCGGTCACGGCCGTATGGGCCAACTCCAGAATCGCAGCCATAGTCTGGACGTCTTTCTCGACCAGATGCGGCAGGCGGCTGTTGAGGGTCAGCATGGTGAGCGCGTCGCGTTGCAGGACGCCCCGCCGGTAGAGCTTGGCCGGCGTGACCCGAATACCCTCGGCCCAGATTTCGAGGGCAAACGGATAATACCCGCCCAGGGCCATGCCACCCAGGTCGGGCACAGGGGCCTGGACAATGGCCCAGCCGACGGTCTGCCCGGCGACAAAGAGGGGCCGCAGCAGCGTCAAATCCTGAATATGCGTCCCGCCCGAAAACGGGTCGTTGGTAAGGATGATGTCCCCCTCAGCGACGTTATCGCCAAAAGCGTCACAGACTGTCCGGGTCACCGCCCGGACAATGCCCAGGCGCGCGGCTGGGTCTATGCCAACCACCCGGCCGTCTGCGGTGGCGAGGGCGACGGTGACGTGCCGCCGGTCAATGAGGGCTAACGAGGCCAAGCGGCGCAGAAGGGTCGGGCGCGCCCGTCCAAGCACCGCCCCTATGGTCGCGCGCACTGCTTTGTCTGGGTCAAGGGAGGCTGGCATATCACTCGACCTCAATCACATAGGTGAGATGCTCGTCGAGGGTGGCGCGTTGGCCGGCAAACAGGACGATGGAGGTGCGCGCCTCTTCGATGACGGCCGGGCCAACAACACAATGCCCCGGAACGAGCCGCTCTCCAGCGTAGATATCCGTCTCCACATAATCCTGGACCGAGGCCGCATACACGGGCCGGGTGCCCTGCAATGCCACCCGCGCCTCCTGACTGCTCCGGGCGGCTGTTTGCAAGTCCGGCTTTGCTCTTTGTCCAACAAGGTCGAGGTGGATATTGAGAATCTCGACCTCATCCTGAGGTTTTTGAAAAGTGTACAACTGTTCGTGCAGATGGTGAAAGCCCTGGACCGTCATGGCCATATCCGTGGGCCTGAGCTGCTCCCCCGGCAGAGTCACGGGAACGGTCACTTCGTGTGTCTGGCCAATATAGCGCATCTCCAGCGAGAATTGGGCGAAGGTCTGGCCCAGATGACGCTGCTGACTCCCGAAGAGCCTTAGGGCTTCCTCGCGCATCCGCTGGAACTGGACGTTCAGCGCCTCGAGGTCCAGCTCACTCCCCCGCGCATAGAAACTGCGCACCCGACTCACCCGCAGGTCGGACAAGAGGTCGCCCAGGGCGCACAGGACGGGCGCTGTGCCTTTGGGAATGAGAATAGTCTGAATGCCAAGGTCTTCGACCAGGGCACCGGCATGAATAGCGCCAGCGCCACCGAAAGCGGTCAGGGCAAAGTCACGCGGGTCGTAGCCCTTTGCCAGGGAAACCCGCCGCACGCTATTGCTCATCCCATTATTGACAATACGAAAAATCCCGCTGGCGGCCTCCAGCAGGCTCATCCCCAGAGGCTGGGCGACCCTGGTCTCGATTGCCCGCCGGGCCGCCTCCGCGTCTAGCCGCATTTCGCCGCCCAGGAAAGACGCAGGGCTGATATAGCCCAGCACCACGTCTGCGTCTGTGACCGTGGCCTCCAGGCCACCAAAGCCGTAACACGCCGGGCCTGGATGGGCGCCGGCGCTCTGTGGGCCCACGCGCAGGGCACCGCCCTCGTCGACCCAGGCGATGCTGCCGCCCCCAGCGCCAATGGTGTGAATATCAATAAAGGGCACGGCAACCCGATAGCGACTCATCCATTGATCGGTACCGGTCTTGGGCCGACCATCCTGCACCAGGCAGACGTCGAAGCTCGTGCCCCCCATATCAACGGTGATAACATCCTTGAAGCCGGACCCTGCGCCCAGATACGCGCCGGCCACCACGCCGCTGGCCGGCCCGGACAGGAGCGCCTGCACGCCGTGCGCCCTGGCCTGTTTCAAGCCGACGACGCCCCCGTTGCCCTGCATAATGAAAATATCGCCCTGAAACCCACGCTGACGAAACTCTGTCTCCAGCCGGTCTAAATACTTCTGGAGGCGGGGGGTGACATACGCATCGACCAGGGTTGTGCTCAGGCGCTCGAATTCGCGCACCTGGGGCAGGACCTCTGAGGACAGTGAGATATGAACCTCGGGCAGGAGTTCTCGAATCAGCTCGCGGGTGCGGAGTTCGTGGACGGGATTCAAAAACGCAAACAGATAGCACACGGCGATGGCTTCGACCTGCATCTCGGCCAAGCGCTCTACGGCGGTGCGGACCTCGGTTTCCGCCAGGGGCTTGACGACCTGACCGGCGTAGTCAATCCGCTCGGTCACACCGAGGCGGCGCCGGCGCGGGACAATCTGATACGGCGCCGGCAGGCGAATATCAAAAGCAGCTTCTTTGTAGTTCCGGCGGATCTCGATGGTATCGCGAAAGCCGGCCGTGGTAATCAGGCCGGTGGTGGCCCCGGTGTATTCCAACATGGTGTTGGTGGCGACTGTTGTGCCGTGGACCACAACCGCTATCCGGCTGAGAAAATCCCGCTCGGCCAGTCCGTAGGCCCGCGCCAGTTTGCCGACCCCGTTGAGCACGCCCAGAGCTTGGTTCTCCGCGGTCGTCAGGACTTTCTCGGTCTGCGTGTGGCCGGCCTCGTCCGCGCACACCAAGTCGGTGAAAGTCCCGCCGACGTCAATGCCTAAGCTATAGGTGGTCATTGGTGATGGGGCGCTCAAGCGCGGGTGTCGCCGGCGGACCCCCACAGGGGGCCGGCTGGTGACACTTACTGTCCAATAAATTGCTGATTGACCCAGCCTTGCTCAAACGGGGTCCAGCATTCTGGCGCGAGGATCAGCTTACGGATTTTCCACTCCCCGTCCTCCCGGACGTATTCTTCTTCGTATTTGGCTACCCCCCAGACTGCCTGCGCGCCGCCTTCGACCATCGTGCATGGCTCCAGCAGATACCAAGCGCCGGTGGCCGTATCGCCGTTGACCTCAATACGCGGATTCATCACGTAGTGGATGGCAAACGACAGCACCTGAGGAATCGTGCCAAAAAAGTCTCGAATGGCGGCCCTGCCTTCGTAGTGGCCGAAGTTGCCGCCGTCCCAGACGGCGTCTTCGGTGAAGCAGCCGACAAACTTGTCCTCATCCCGCTCGTCCGCTCCGGCACAGTAGCGGGCCTTGAGTTTTTTGATGGCTTCGATGTCTTCGAGCGTCTGGACGCGCCTGGTGATGTCTTCGAGATTCATACCTTCCTCCTTATGGAGTTGAGAGTCCAAAAAACTGGACCGCGTTTTCTCCCAATATCTTGTTGACCGAGGTCTCTGGCAGACGGTGTAAGGCGCTGCGTGCTTTGGCTACCGGGTCAGTAAACCCTTCGGCATGGGGATAGTCCGAACCAATAAAAAACTTGTGGTCGCCCAGCAGCTCAACCATATAGGGTAGCAGGCGCTCATCCGGGTCGGCCGCAATCCAGATGTTCCGCTCAAAATACTCGCTGGCCGGTCGCTCCATCTGACACGAGTGGCCCATATAGCTGTAGCGATAATCGAGCCGGTCGAGCCACTCGACGACCCAACCGCTGGCGGATTCAATGGTGGCGACGCGCAGCCGGGGAAAGCGCTCAAACACCCCGTCGTAGACCATAGTGGTCAGGGCCATGCGGGGATCCTGAATGACGTTCATGCTCAGGAACATGAAGCCGGGCCGGGGGGCCGCATACCAGTCGTGGCCCAGGTAGTTGCGGTGGACGACCAGATGGAGCCCGACTGCCATGTCGTGATGCTGAGCCGCGTCCCAGACCGGGTCAAAATCAGGACAGCCGAAACTCTTGCCGTCAACCGGCAGGGCCCCGACAAAAATCGTGCGGATGCCAGCAGCGGCCAGGCGTTCGATTTCGCGCACCGCCTGGGTGGGATGGCGCAGAGAAATATGGCCGACCGGATACAGCCGGGCGCGATGCTGGGCGCATACCTCCAGCGTCCAGGTGTTATAGGCGCGACAATGGGCCGCGGCCAAATCCGGGTCAGTCACCTGACCCTCCCACATCAGCCCCAGGGTCGGATAGATAAACTGGCACTCAAAGCCCTCGGTATCGAGATAGGCGATGCGCTGGTCCATGTCTTCGAGCGTGTTATTAAACGCGCTGGAGAAGTCGAAGGAACCCAGCCCAGAACCATCCTCTTTCTGACCGTAGCCCACACCCACGCCGAGCAGGTCTTCCATGCTGAACTCACCCACCCCCCGAATCTGTTTTGATTCGTTGATGAGCATGGCGTGCGTGCCGGTCTGCGGGTCCTGGGTGAAGCGCAAGCAGCGGGTACGAAGCTTCGGCTCAATATAGCGCTCCCATAAATCAAGGGGTTCCATAAAATGGCTGTCCGCGTCAATAATCCGGCTCATCGGTTGCCTTGCCTCTCAGACTGTTCGGCTTTTGATAGCATCCGTCCATCCGAACAATTATGCCGCTTTCTGGAGTCTGGTTCTGCTCGGGCTCAGTTCGTTCCGGTAAAACTCGCCGTCCTTCATGATAGCGTGCAGGTTCTTTTTATCCTGCAAGATGGTGATGTCTTTGGCCGGATTGCCTTTGACGATGAGCAGGTCGGCGATCTTGCCCGGCTCGATGGTCCCCAGCTCGTCGCCCAGGCCGAGCAATTCCGCGCCATTCTTGGTAGCCCAGCGCAGGACTTCGTGAGCCGGGATGCCAGCGCCTTTGACATAGGCTTCCAGCTCGCACGCATACTCGCCGTGCGGCATGGAGGCGATACCGAAATCGTCCCCAACCACCAGTTTCACTCCCGCTTTATTGGCCTTGGGCAGCACCTCATACGAGTGCTCCAGATTCCGTTCCATGCTGTCAACCCCGTCCCAGTCACTCGAACCGGTGCGACGTTTTTCCTCAACGACCTTCCACGGGAAATAGAGGCTGGGCACCACAAAAGTGCCTTGTTCGAGCATCCTCTCAATACACTCGTCATCCATCCGGTCGCCGTGGTCAATCACATCCATACCGGCTTTGAGGGCGGCCAGGATTCCCTTCTTGGAAATGATATGGCCGCGTATTTTTCGGCCACGTTCATGGGCGGCGATGGTCGCCGCATCGATTTCATCCTGGCTCATGGTCATCGTGTCCTCGTCCCATATCAGGCCATGTCCGCCGGTCGGGTAGAGCTTGATGATGTCCACCCCCATCTTGATTTCTTCCCGCACGGCTTTGCGAAAATCGTCCGGTCCGTCGCAAATGCGGGCTAAGCCGTCCATACCCATCTTCCAGAAGTTAGGATGACAGTCGACTGAATCGCCGGTGGTCACTACGTCCCGGCCACAGGCCAGAAACCGTGGACCCGGAATCATGCCCGCGTTAATGGCCTTTTTCAGCGTGACATCAATGTTGTGCATGGTGCCCGCGCCGGCCGCGCCCGTGTAGCCGCAGCTCAGCAGCAGCTCAGCGTTCTTGGCCGCGATGAGCGTCAGATAGGTCGGCGGATACTTCATGTCAATATCATTCATATTGGCGACATTGGCATAGGCGACATGATAGTGGCACTGGACCATGCCCGGCATGAGGGATTTCCCGTTCAGGTTATAGACGACATCCTGGGCGGTGGGTTCGGGGACCTCTCCATTTTTCCCAACCGCCTCGATGCGTTGCCCCTGGACCACCACAGTGGAATTGGGCTGTGGCTTATGCTCGCCGTCAATCAGATTCACCCTCCGAAAAAAGATACGTTCCATAGCGATCCTCCTCTCATATCGCGTGTTCTCAAACTTGGTGCTCCGCAGTATGGCTCTTCTCTAGCGTATTTCTGGCCCGAGACCAAACGGATTTTGTCTTAGAGATTTCTGACCTCGGGCATAACGGTCTGGGCAAAACGGGTCATGGCCGCTTTGACCTGCTCGTGAGGAATCATGCCGCCCGGATTAAACCAGCAGATCAACTCGTTCATATTGAGCGATTGATGGAGTTGACGAATCCGCTCCACACATGCCTGGGCCGGGCCGAAAATAGCCATGCTGTCAACGACCTTCTCAAAAGTCATGCTCTCCAGATTTTTACGAACCTCTGCGGTATAGCGATACGACTCCAGGTGCTCTTGTTTTGTGGTGCCGCTCGTCATCATGCCCAGGACGCTCCCAAAGTAATGTTGAATACTCGGCTCTACCGTCTGGCGTATCTGGTCCAGGCTTTCGCCTGGGTGCATGAAAAACATGGTGGAGACATCTTGCGGCGCGTACCTGGGGTGGGTGGCCTGCCCGGTATGGGGGGTGTGTTCGTCCCAGGCTTGGCGATAGGTTGCGACTTGCTCAAACATCTTGGGCAGGGGATTGGTCACGGAGGCCACAAATATCGGATGACCAGTTTTGCCCGCAAACACTGCGGTCTCCGGGCTGTTGGCAGCGATCCTGATGGGCGGGTAGGGCTGTTGCAGCGGTTTGGGCACGACGCTGGTTTCCGGAATGGTGTAATAGCTGCCGTCATAGGAAAATGACTCATGCGTCCAGGCCTGTTTGATAATCTCCAGGCTTTCCTCAAAGCGCTCACGGCTCTCCTCGCGCGAGCGATCAAAGCCCGCAAAATGGAGCGGAATGGTCCCGCGTCCAACGCCGAACTCCAGACGGCCATTACTCAACAGGTCAACGGTAGCGCCTTCTTCAGCGTTGCGGACCGGATGCCAGAGCGGCAGGAGGTTGACGGCAATCCCCAGGCGGATGCGCTGTGTCCGTTGGGCAATCGCCGTGGCCACAATCAGCGGCGACGACATAATCGAGAAGTGCTTATAGAAGTGCAGTTCCGCCAGCCAGGCACAATCGAAGCCGAGTTGCTCGGCATGGATGATCTGTTCAATGGTTTCTTGATAGCGCGTTGTCTGGGTCTGGGTATCTGCGCACGGTAGCTGGTAGAAAAGACCAAATCTCACGTATTCCCTCCTCTATTCACAGGTGCAGAGTCTCTTGTGTGTGTTGAGCATGTCCGGAGTGGCTCTGTCAAGAACAAAAACAAGGGGCCGGCTCTCACGGTCGGGCCGTTCGGCGCTACCCTTGTTGCCGTCGTGGTGCCTGCGGTATAGTGCCCCGGTCCTAGAGTTGACAGCACAGGAGGACTGGTATGGCGAATCAGAGCGACCTGGAAAAGGGTATCGACATCCGAAAAAAATTGAGCGGAGACCGCTTTGGGACCTCGGCCAGCGCGTTGGCCGAACTCGCCCCGGACCTGGATGAAATGTTAAACGAGGTCGTCTTCGGACGGGTCTGGACCAGACCGGGACTGGAGCTCAAAATGCGGAGCGTGGCCGTCATTGCGGCCCTGACTGCCCTCCAGCGCCTGCCCCAACTCAAGAGCCATATCGCCAATGGCCTGAACGCCGGTCTGACCAAGCAGGAAATCATTGAGATTCTGATCCAGATGGCCCTTTATGCCGGTGCGCCAACCGCGGTCAATGCGTTTCAGGTCGCCAAGGAAGTCTTTGACGCAGAGGGCGTGTAAGGAGCAGCGTCCCGATATGGCGTGGCCCTGGAGCCGCTTGGGCCCACAACGCTCCGTGTCCCAACCCGTTTCGCACCCGGACCTCGGGCAGTGGCGGCTGCATACCGAGCGGTTTCTGCGCGTCCTGCGGGCCCTGGTCGCCGTTGGTGAGCGGCTCCAGAATTCTCCGTCCAAGGAGCTGCCCGCGCCCCAAGAGGATATCGCCGGAGATATCGTGCTGAACGAATTGGCGGCCCATACCGCCCGCGGCCGCTTACAGGTGGAACGGGTGAGTTATGCGCAAGGCCGCGGCAATCTAATCCTGAGCTATCCGGGCCGCTCTTCTGGCCGGAGCCCTGCAACCATTGCTTTCGTAGGGGCCCATCTGGATGTGGTGCCGGCCGACCCAAAAGACTGGCAACGCCCGCCCTTTGCGTTGCAGCTTGAGGGAGACCGTTTATACGGGCGGGGTGTGACCGACTGTCTGGGCCATGTCGCCGTGCTGACTGACCTCTTTGCTCAGCTTGCCGAATCTGAAGTGGAACTTGACCATAGTGTTGTCGGGGTCATTATTGCCGACGAAGAACTCTCCAACACGCACGGCGTCGGGATGAGTCGGCTGGTCAGAGACGGACGGCTCGACCATCTCAAGAACGGGCCGTTGTACTGGGTCGATAGTGCGGACTTCGGACCAACCACGGCCACCGCCGGGATGGCCCTCTGGCGACTGGCGATACAAGGCCAGGCCGCCCACTCCGGGTTTCCGCAAAACGGGATCAATGCCGCGGAACTGGCTACGGAAGTGACCCGCGCCCTCCAGCAGTGGTTTTACACCCACTATCCCGCCCATCCAAAAGAGCGCGAGTACGGTTTTCGAGCGCCCTCGTCGTTCAAACCAACACGGGTGCAGGTTGAGAACGATACCCTGACGAAAATTCCCTCCACCGCCCGTATTGAAGGCGATATTCGTCTGACCCCGTGGTATGACCCCGCCGAGGTAAAAAAAGGATTGACGGCCTTTCTGGAAACGCTGGATGTCAGCCAACTGCCAGTCTTTGGTCCAGGCCGCTATGTCTGCAACGGAAAGGTCGGGACGGCACGGTTTGAGATGTTAGGGACGCCGGCTGGTGGAATGGCGTGTGACCGGAACTCGGCCGGCTATGCGGCCCTCGCCCAAGCGATAACGGCGGTGCGGTCCTATGCCCAACCCTTTGCCCTGACGGGCAGTCTACCCTATGTCCGTTTTCTGCAAGAGCACGGCTTTGACGTACAAATTACCGGTTTTGGCAGAAACGAGGCCTATCACGCGCCGAACGAATTTGCCGAACTCTCCCATATGCAGGATGGCTTTCGCATCCTGTGTCACCTGCTCCGGCACTTCGGTTAGACGGGCAGCTTAGCGATGGCGGAAGGTGATCCGGCCGCGTTCAAGATCGTACGGGGAGAGCTGAACCGTAACGCTGTCGCCCTGAATGATTTTAATAAAGAACTTGCGCATCTTGCCCGCAACATGGGCGAGAATGGAGTGGCCGTTCTCAAGCTCAACCCGGAAAAAGGCGTTGGGCAACACTTCGGTGACGGTTCCATTCATTTCAATCACATCTTTGTCAGCCGCGGGCTCAGTATTCCGCTCCTTCCGCCTCCGCCTGCCGCCCCCGCCGCCTCTTCGGCGTGGTCCAGCCATAAGACCTCCTCTGTACACACGAAAAAGAAACCCCGGGTGATGCCTGCACGGCCTCCGGGGTTGCGTTGTTCACAATCGACCCAGACAAAAAATCCCGACAACAGTGGCGAAAAACTAGCAGATCACTCCAGTGAAGACAACTGAGCAATGTGCCCGCATACGGTCGGATTGAGTCGCCCCCGAGTTGTTCTGCCCTCCCTTTCCTGTTTTGAGCGCGCTGATAGGCGTTGCTGAGGTCTGGTGGTATGTTCTACGGTGAAATTTTTGCCCTGACCGCGGCCTGTTTGTGGGGAATGTCGCCCATCTTTATCCGCAAGGGGCTGACGGGGGCGAGTGTCTCGGTCGGACTGCTGTGCGGGTCGGCGGCCAGCCTGCCGTTGATGGTCCTGGTCTTTGTGCTGCACCCGCGCTCAGTGACGCAGGTGATGACACTCCAGGCGGCGCTGTGGTTTATCGCCGCGGGTATCGTGGGACCGTGTTTGGGTCGGATGTGTAATTACTTGGGGGTAGCGTATCTGGGGGCGGCCAGGAGCACGCCCCTGGTGAATACCGCGCCCCTTTTTACCACGGTTTTCGCCCTGCTCTTTTTGCAGGAGGCTATCACGCTCAAGATTCTGGGCGGCCTCCTGAGCGTCGTGGTCGGGGTGGTGATTCTGACCGGACAGCATCGCTCGGCAGGTCGGGGATGAGGCCGAGCCACATCCTCTATCCATTTCTTGCCGCCTTTTGTTACGGCATGAATCCCATTCTCGCCAAACTTGGTTTGCAGGCGGGCAACGAGCCCTTGCTCGGGGCCGGCCTCGGCATTATCGCCGGTGCGGTGGTGTATACGGCCTATTTTTTTGTGAGTGGTCAGGCCGGTCAGTTGTTTTCCTTGTCTCGGCGGGCGGGCGTCTATTTTGGTTTGGCCGGTCTGGCCTCAACCCTGGCCATTTTTTCGCTGTTCTCTGCGCTGGAGTATCTGCCTGCCGTGGTTGTTGCTCCCCTCACCTCAGTCGTGCCGCTCGTCACGCTCGTCCTGAGCCGTGTGATGCTGCCCACTAGTGAACGCATCACCAAGGCCGACGTGGCCGGAACGATTTTTATTGTCGGGGGGGTAGCCCTCTTGGTCAGTTGACAGACCAGCCAGCCGCCCCGACGCTTATGCACCCGACGGCGTTTCCGAGAAGGCCAGCACGTCTGCACACCACTTGCCCACCGCCAGCAGCCGGCCTTCGCCAAAAGCCGCGCCCATGAGTTGCAGACCCAAGGGCAGACCGGTTTGACTCCGGCCTGAGGGCAGGGCCAGACTCGGCAGACCGGCAAAGGTTGCCGGGCCGTTAAAGGTTGGGTCACCAGTAGTGGTGAAGCCTTTGGGCGCAGGGGCCGGCGTTGCCGGAGTCAGCAGGGCGTCAACCGTCCGGCAGAGCGTATCCATCTCAGTCCGAAAGGCGTGTTGGTGGCGTTGGGTCTCCATATACTCCACGCCGGAGACTCGGCGGCCCTTCTCGATCAAGTCCTGCATCTGCGGACTATATTGCTCTTTATAGCGGTCGTAGACCTCGCTATGCGAATAAGCCGCTTCAACGAACATCATTTTGAAGTGCGATTCGGGCTCGCCTGCGAAGCTCTTCGGGAGGGCAAGCTCAATGACCTGCGCCCCGGCCTGGGTCAGTTGCGCTCTGACTCCTTCAAGATGCTGCTGGGTTTCTGCGTCGGCTTTTTCAAGAAAAAACTCCCGGACCAGACCGAGGCGAGGGGGCTGCGGGTCGGCCAGCGCCGCGGTGTAGTCCGGGACGGGTTGGGCCGCGCTCATCGGGTCGTTCGCGTCCTCGCCGGCCAGGACCTGAAGCAGCAGGGCCGTATCTGCCACGGTCCGGGAAAAAATCCCCACATGGTCCAGACTGCCGGCGAGGGGATAGACGCCGTAGGTGCTAATCCGGCCCAAGGTCGGCTTGAGGCCGACGCAGCCACAGTAGGCGGCCGGACGTATGGTCGAGCCATAGGTCTGGCTGCCCAGGGCACCAAAACACATCTGGGCGGCCACCGCCGCTGCCGAGCCGCTGCTAGAGCCGCCCGGCGTGTGTTCGATATTCCACGGGTTCCGAGTTGGCGACGGAGCCAGGGCGGCAAATTCGGTGGTCTGGACTTTGCCCAGCATAATGGCGCCGGCTGCCTTGAGGCGGCGCACGGTAGTGGCATCGTGGTCTGGAACATAGTCCGCATAAAGAGGCGACCCCATCGTTGTCTTCATCCCCGCGGTAAAGAAAATGTCTTTGAGGCCAAGCGGGATACCGTGGAGCGGACCCCGGTAGTGTCCCTGACGGATTTCTGTTTCGTACTGCCGAGCGGTGGCCAAGGCCCCCTCACTGTCAACCGTTACCCAGGCGCGGAGCTGCGGTTCAAGCTGCTCCAGGCGGCTCAAACAGGACTGGACCAGGGTCACGGGAGAGAGTTGCTGGGTACGAATCCGTTCGGCGGCGGTGGTGATGGTAAGCGCGTATGGCAGTGTCATGCGAGAGCCCTTTCATGCCGGTGAGAGCGTCCCTCGTAGCAAAAGAAACGAAACGTGGTCAATCTGCCCGCCCTATTTAGTACTGCCCTAATCTGGCGAGGAACGGCCCACTGTGGGGCGAGGCCATAGGTTGCTTTCCTGGGCCGTTTTTATGGAATAGCTGTTAGTGGGTGGTATTCATTCAGGAAGCTTCCCTTTATCACGGAGTAGGGTGAAGTAATTGTCCCTATCAAGCGAGCATTGGGCAAGTTGTCTTGCCTGTCGAGGAGAGACATACAGCTGCGCTGGGATATGATTATGCCCCATTGCCTGGCTCGAACGACGGATGCCGTAGCGCGCGACGATACTGCCATCATAGCGAACGACGGCTTGCTCATGGCGACCTCTTGGTTCAATGTCTGCTTTGAGCTTTTTTGCAATAGCCCGGGCGTGCTCTTGTGTCAGCTTCATTACGTTCTGGGTTGTATGTACTGCCGCAAGACGGTGAGTTGTTTTTGAGGACCGGGCCCTAGTGTCTCTTCTTCTGCAAGAAACAGCGCAAAGGCTTCCACGATGTCATCAGCAAGCGCCTGCCGAGCATCTTTTGGACTGCTGCCCGGCATACTGATATTCGCCTCACTAAAGCAGGCAATCCACTCGCCGTCCTCTCCGTGTTCGAGACGAACAGGAATAGGTCGCAGGAGCCTATAGGCCGAGTCTGGCGAAGCGGCAATGAAGGCGTCGTCGCCAGACTCTTCTTGCTCCCTTCTAGCGCCTTTCTCTGAGTCGAGCGAGAATCCACTGAGAGTCGGCTTGTCAAGTTTAGGCGTTCTTAGCGTGATGTCATCGGCTGGAGGGGGAACCTCTACGAGAGCAAAATGGTAGGGCTGGATTTTCCAGCCCGTAGCTTCCCAATCCTTCACGCTCACTGTTTCAGAAAGCAGCATGATTGAGCTCCTTCTGGTGTCTCTATAGCTATTCTCCTTGAATTCTTTTTGTCTGAACAAACTGTAGGCCATTGGTCCGCGTAATTGTCGCAATATCAATAGGACCCCCTACGCCGCGAATACCAACGCTAACTGACTGGACTGATATAGTAGTCCGTATCAGTAATGTCGCAAGATTAACACAATCCTGTAGAGGCAATACCTGGTACGGGATTGGGAATTGAAGATTTTTCAGGACGCCCTGGATTTTGATAAGCGTGTCATCTGGAAGTTTTAACTCTTCCTTCAGCGCCGGTACTAGCCTTGGATCATAGCCGTTAATCAAACGACCTGCTAATTCTATCTGCCCTCCCCAGGTCATCCCAAAGTCTCCAGCATTTCTCGGCTCAGGTTTGGGTTGGTTAGGAACTGAGAAAAGGTAGACTTCTCCGTATGGCTCCCCCCGATTGTAGCCACCAACAATAAACGTCATGTCCCCCCCAGCGGACTGTTCTTGCTGTGAGGTATCCTGCCAGAGTGCTAAGAAGAATGCGCTTAACTTCTTGGCAAACTCATTTACCGAAAGTTGATCTTCTTTCAGTTCGTTCTCGAATTCCGGGATATAGCTGTGCGCTGTCCGTGATCCAATGACCGCAGCACCATAGGTCACTGCCCCAACATACGAGTGGCCATTGAAGCTGAGAAGCTTTGTGGAATTATCGAAATGCACTGAGATGGGAGGATTATTCCCCTGCCGCGCTTCGAGCGTTACTCTGCTGTCGGCAGCTAGGACAAGACCTTCCGGTCCTTTGATGACGACGCCTAACGACATTTCATGCCTCGCCTGCACCCTGCGTATTAGCCTTCTAGCAACTCATCAAGCTGAACCAGAATCCCATCCGGGTCGCGCAGGAACGCACTGTTAAAGTGACCGTTTGTTGTTTTGGTGACGGTGGGCGGTACGACAAAATCGGCGCCTTTGGCCTTCAGTTCTTCATAAACCTGGGGGAGGTTTTCCACCCAGAACGCATAGTGATGGATGCCAATCTGATCGAGTTTGATGGGTTCGCCGCTGACCGGCTTATCCGAATGCTCAGAGAGCACCAGGAAGGCTGCGTGCTGGCCTTTTTTCCAATACAGCGTCGCCACCCGCCGCTGAGCGTGGGGCTCTTTATACAAGGCCGGCAGGACCGTCCCGTGGGTGGCTTGCACTTCATCCCGGACCAGCTCAAAGCCGAGCAGATCGCGATAAAACCGGAGCGAGGCGTCCATGTCACGCACGCCCACGGCAATATGAGAGACCCCGTTTGTCACCATGCGTCATTCCCTCCTTGTGTCTGCCCTATTCTTGACAGGTCTGGAGCGGATAGACAAGAAGAGAGGAGAAGGACAGACACGCCGCACAAGCGCAAGCCGAAAAAAGGATAGGATATGCCGCAATCTGAATGCCAAGCAGCCGGTGTTCGCTGGAACCTGGCAGGGCTGTATACCGGCCCGGACGACCCGCAGCTTGAGGCCGACTTAGCCGCAGCCCGCCAGCGCGCGGCAGTCTTTGCGGAGACCTACCGGGGCAGGATTGAAAGCGGGCAGGTCGATGGGACGGCGCTTGTCCAGGCACTGGCCGAGTATGAAGCGATTGCTGAGCTGCGGCAGCGCCCCGCCTTTTACGCCTCGCTCCTGTTTGCGGCAGACACCCAGAACCAAGCGGCCCAACAGCTTGTGCAGCACACGCGCGAAGCCGCCACCAGTATCGAGAACCTGTTGGTTTTCTTCTCTCTGGAACTTATTGCGCTCACGGACGCGCAGCTGGCCCGGCTGCTCACCGTCCCGGAGCTGCAAGACTATCAACACTATCTGGCAGCGGTCCGACGCTTTAAGCCGTACACCTTGAGCGAAAAAGAGGAGCAGCTCCTCAACCAGACAAAACTGTCGGGCCAACACGCCTTTGGGCAACTCTATGACGAACTCAGCGGCTCGCTCCGGTTTCCGCTCGCCAGGGATGGGGCAGAGCATCTGCTGACTGATGGGGAGATTATGGCCCTGCTGCGCCACCCGGACCGGGAGCTGCGTGAGCGGGCGCTCACGACATTTTTGGAAACCTATGCCCAGCACGCCCTTGTGCTGACCTCGATTTTTAACGCCCTGCTCCTTGACCATAAAATTGAGTGTGGGCAACGCCAGTATGACGATGTGACGTTGCCCACGCACCTGTCGAACGAGATTGCCCCTCCAACGGTGGAGGCGATGATGCAGGCCGTCGAACGCCACTACCCCCTGGCGCAGGAGTATTTCCGGCTGAAGGCCACCTTGCTCGGGGTCGAACGCCTCACGTATACGGACCTGTACGCGCCGCTTGCAACCGCGCCAGAGACCATCTCCTTTGCCGACGCTCAGGATATCATCCTGGCCGCCTTTGGAAACTTTAACGGCCAGTTTGCGGCCCTGGCCGAGGAGTTTTTCCAGAACCGCTGGATTGATGCCGAAGTTCGTGCCGGGAAACGCGGCGGCGCGTTTTGCGCGGCCCTCTCTCCACACCACCACCCCTACGTCTTGTGTAGTTATAATGGGACGAGTCAGGATGTCTCGACCGTGGCCCACGAGCTGGGCCACGGGGTGCATTATCTGCTGGCGCGGCGTCAGAAGTTCCTGCACTACGATGCGCCCCTGGTGCTTACGGAGACGGCCTCCGTCTTTGCGGAAATTGTTTTAACCCAACACCTGCTGGACAGGGCAGAGTCTCCAGAGGCGCGCCGCCCCCTGCTGTGCGCGGTCCTGGAGGAAATATACGGCACGGTCTTTCGACAGACGGCGCTCACGCGCTTTGAGATAGCGGCCCATGCCCAACGCCAGACCGGGCCACTCAGCGCTGAAGATATCTGCGATTTGTGGATGACCGAACAGGCCAAGCTCTTTGGGCAGAGCGTCGCGCTGCCGCCCGTCTATCGGTGGGGCTGGTCGTATATCCCGCACTTTATTCATAGCCGGTTCTACTGTTATTCCTATCCGTTCGGCGAGTTGCTCACCCTGGCCCTATATCAGCGCTATCTCGACCAGGGGGAAGATTTTGTGCCTGGGTATGTCCGCCTGCTGGAAAGCGGTGGCTCACAACGGCCCGAACACGCTCTGGCCCAGATGCGGATCGACATCAATCAGTCCGCCTTCTGGGACCAGGGCTTTCAGGTCATTCAAGGCTTCCTGGCCGACCTCCGGGCCACACTCCCGTAAAAGGAAGAACAGCCATGCACGCGCGTGTGATTCCTGTCCACTACAGACCCGGCCTGCTGACCGACTTCCTGGCCGTGTATCGCAAGGCGGTGGCGCCGCCCCTGGTTCAGGAGCCCGGATTCAGCGGGACCCTCGTGCTGTCCGACCCAGAGACGCAGACGGGTTGCATCGTCACCGTATGGAACTCCGCGGCTGCGCTGGCCCGCTCCGAATGGCAGAGCCGGAAGGCGGTTGCTGCCATGCTGTTGCCGTTTCTGACGAGCCACCCACAGCCCGAACGCTACGAAGTGCTGGTCCGAGCCGGCCAGTATATTGGCGGGCGGTTTGCCCGGATGATTACCCTGCCGGTTCCCGGAGAGCAGCTTGACTCGGCCCGGGCCATTTATGAGGAGGAATATCTGCCCGTGCTCAGGCAGCAAGCCGGCTTTCAGGGGGTGCTGTGGCTGGCCAATCGCGCGCACGGCAGCGGACGGGGGCTGAGCTTTTGGACCAGCCGGGAACAGATGCAGGCCGCGGACCGGGAGCATGAGATTTTTCCTCGGGTCTTGTCCCGGCTGGCGCAGTATTTCTCCGCTCCTCCCGAGCGGGGCTATTACGCCGTTTCGGTGCAAATGTAGCGAATAGCTGACGGTCAAAAGGGGACGTGCTACAGTCGCCCGACCGAACAGAGCCCGAGAAAGGATACGGAAAAATGGCCTATAAAATCTCCATTGGCATCGACTGGCAGGGCAAGCTCGACTATCAGGTGGTGTGTGAAAAGGTACAAATCGCGGAGGCGGCCGGGGTGCATTCAGCCTGGGTGCCGGAAGCCTGGGGCCGGGATGCGTTCACCATTTTGACCCTGCTGGCCGACAAAACGCAGCATATCAATCTTGGCACGGCGATTGTGAATACCTACTCTCGCACCCCCGCGGCCCTGGCCCAGCATTTTGCGACCCTGGATGAGGTTTCCGGGGGGCGGATGCTGCTCGGTCTGGGGACGAGTGGCCCGCAGGTAATTGAGCATTTTCATGGGGTCGCGTTCCAACCACCCCTCCAGCGGATGCGTGAGTATGTGGAGATCATCAATACCCTGCTGAAAGGTGAGCCGCTTCAATACTCGGGCAAGGTGTTTGACCTGCAACGCGGCTTTATGCTGCGCTTTCGGCCCGTTCGTGACCATATTCCGATTTATCTGGCCACGCTGAATGCCAAGAGCGTAAAAATGACCGCAGAACTGGCAGACGGCTGGCTGCCGATTATGATTCCCATTGAGCATCTCAAGAGCGAGATTGACAATCTGCGCCAGGCCAGTGTGGCCGCCGGCCGGCCGGCCAGTGCGGTCGCCGTCCGCTCGCCCGGCACGATCACGGTCACGGCCCAGGTTGACACCGCCCGCGCCGCCTCAGCCGGGATGCTGGCCTTTTATATTGGTCGGATGGGCACGTTCTACGCCGCCCAACTCACCCGGCTGGGCTACGGAGAAACGGTTGAGAGCGTCAAAGAAGCGTGGGCCGGCGGCTCACGCGCCGCCGGCGAAGCTGTGCCGGTTCAGTTAGTTGACGCAATCGGCTGCGTGGGGTCAGTGGAAGCCGGCATCGAGCGTCTGCACGCCCAAGAAGAGTGCGGAGTGGACCTGCACCACGTCAATGTGCAGGCCGAGAATAATAGAGAGTATGAGCGGATTTTGGCGAAATTGGTCGGGTGATGAGGACGATCTTCGTGATTGCTCTCCTCACTGCCCGAACGTCTCAACCAGCGTATGCAGGTCTTTCCTGGTAATATGGCTCGTCGGTGGAGAGGCGACAATGGGCTGCTGCACGCCAGCGTCGATAAAACGACCGAGTTGGGCGTGGCAGTCCGCGGGTGGACCGAATATGAATAACTCCTCAACCATAGAATCGGGAATAGCTTCTTCCGCTCCCTTGCGGTCGCCGGCCTGCCAACGGGCGTGGACGGCATCCAGAATATCGCCATAGCCAAAGCGGCGGAAACCCTGGATATACGTATTAGCCTGACAGTAGCCGACCAACACATGCCGGAGTTGCCGCAGGGCCTGTTCGCGGTCCTGTCTGACCAGGGTATGCACATAGCAGCCGATATCGATATCGCCCAGACTACGCCCAGCCCGCTCTGCCCCTTTTGCAATCTCGGCCAGCGAATGGGGCAGTTGACGCGCCGGCAACCAGGCCAGCAGCACGCCGTCGGCAATCCCCCCGGCTAACTGGAGCATGAGCGGATTCACAGCCGCGAGATAGATCGGCATAGCCCCCGACAGGCGCAGGCTGAGGCGAAAGCCCTGTGGCCGATAGAACCCGTCGGTGCGGGTGACCCGCTCGCCGGCCAGCGCGCGGCGGACAATCTCCACATACTCGCGCGTGCGCGCCACCGGCCGGTCCCAGGCAATGCCATGAAAGGTGTTGATATTGCGCGTGCTCACGCCGAGGCCCAGCCGCGCCCGCCCCGGTGCGACCAGGTCCATACTGGCGGCCTGCATGGCGGTCAGCGTTGGCGGGCGCAGGTAGAGCGAAATAATGCCCGTCCCGACGTGGATGCGCTGCGTGGCCGTCAGAAAGGCGGTGACCAAGGTGCTCGTCTCCGTTCCCCAGGCCTCACCGACCCATAAGCTCTCAAAGCCGCGTTCCTCAGCCTTGCGCGCGATCTGCTGATACAACTCGAAATGATGTCCGGTCGGCGGCAGGCCCAATCCTATACGCATACTGTTCCCTCCCGTTTCAGCGTCTCGTTCCTGGTCTAATCGCTCTCGTGTTCTTCGGCCACGACCGTCCACTCCGCATACTGCTCGTCGAGTTGGAGTTTGACCTGCTCATACTGCTGCGCCACCTCACGGGCTTGTGTCTGCTCCTGGAACGTCTTTTCATCCGCAAGGCGGTGTTCGAGTTTTTCTTTGTGATCTTCCAGCGTGGCGATATGCTGCTCCAGGGCGGCCAAGCGTTTGGCTCGTTTCTGTCGTTCGGCCCGGGCCGCCTTTTGCTGCTGATAGGAGCGCTTGCCGCGTTTGGCTTGACGAATGGCGGCCAGCGTCCCGGCAATGCCGGCCGCACTGGCCGTAGGCGGAGCAACGGCGGCCGGCTGGACCGGGCTGGACCGGCGCCCCTGTTCCTGGCGTGAAGGGGGAGCTGCCGGTTGCGCTTGGCTCTCCTTGCGGGCCAGAAACTCTTCAAACGTTCCGGGGTAGGTCGTGCAGTGTCCGTCTTGGAGTTCGAGCACTTTTGTCACCAGGCCGCTCAGAAAATAGCGGTCGTGCGACACTACGACAAAAGTGCCGGCATACTGGAGCAGGGCTTCTTTCACGATGTCTTTGGTGCGGATATCGAGATGATTGGTCGGCTCATCCAGAATGAGCAGGTTCGAGGCTTGCAAGAGCATTTTCGCCAACGCGAGGCGGCTCTTTTCCCCGCCGCTGAGCACGGCCACGCGCTTTTCGATGGCGTCGCCAGAAAAGAGGAAAGCACCGAGTAAGGTGCGGAGCTGGGGAACGACGTCGGTTGCCGCTTCCCGCAGGATCTCTTCGTACACCGTGTTGGTGGTCTGTAAGCGTTCGGCCTGCTGCTGAGCATAGTAATCGAGGGCGACCTGATGACCGAGCTGTCGGCTGCCTGAGGTCGGCGCTTCAACCCCGGACAGGAGGCGGCTGAGGGTGGACTTGCCCGCCCCGTTGACGCCGACCACCGCCACCCGGTCTCCACGCTCAATCACCAAGTCCAGACGCTCAAACACCTGCACGCTGTCGTAGCGTTTGCTGACCCCTTGTAATTCGAGCACCCGCCGTCCGCTCCGGGGTGCCTGAGGAAAATGGAAACGGACGCCCTTGGGCAGGGTTTGGGATGGGTCGAGTTTTTCCATTTTCTCAAGTTGCTTGATGCGACTCTGGACCTGCGGGGCCTTGCGCGTATTATAGCGAAACGTGTTGATAAAGTGGGTCAGGCGCGTGATTTCTTCCTGCTGGGTGGTATAGGCTTTTCGATACGACTCCAGGTGTTCCTCAAATACGCGCTCAAAGGCCGAATAATTGCCCGTATATGCGGTCAGCGTACAGCGGTGCAGGGCGACCACCCGGTTGACCATCCGGTCCAGAAAGGTCCGGTCGTGCGAAACGATGACAATGCTGCCACGATAATTGTGTAGATACGACTCCAGCCAGAGCAGCGAGTCGAGGTCGAGGTGATTGGTCGGCTCGTCGAGTAGCAAGACATCGGGCCGCTGGAGCAGAAGCTTGGCCAGCGCGATCCGCATTTGCCAGCCGCCGCTGAAGGTCTCAGTGCGGGCCGGAAACTGCGCTTCGTGAAAGCCCAGCCCGGTCAGGACTTTGGCGACCTGGGCATCGGCCTGAAACCCGTCGAGTTCTTCGAGGCGGTGCTGGATGTCTCCGTAGCGGGCAATCAGGGCGGCTTGGGCCTGCGCGTCGGAGGCCGCTTCATTCGGGCGGTCGAGCGCGGCCTGAATCGTCTCCAGTTCTTGTTGCAGCGCGGTCAGCTCCGGGAGAGCGGAGCGTGTCTCGGCGAAGAGGTCACGGCCGGAAATCTCCATTCCCTCCTGGGGCAGATAGCCAATACTGAGGGCCCGGTCGCGCTGAACCCGGCCGGCATCAGGCTCAAGCTGTCCGAGCAAGAGACGAAAGAGGGTTGTTTTGCCCGCGCCGTTGGGGCCGACCAGACCGACCCGGTCGCCTGTGCGGATATGCCAGTTGAGGTTGCGAAACAGTTCCTGCCCGCCAAAGGCGAGGGACAGATTGATAAGCTGGAGCATATATCCTGACGCTGTGCAGACCGCGCGTTTTTGTCTGTCGCTTCAGGGAGAGTAGGGAGCGACGCTTCAGGCGGCGAGAAAAAATTTTATATTATCAAGGGCCGACCGCTTATGAGCTCCATATATCTTCTCGGGACTTCCAATAGCCCTGCACTGCGTCGAATCTCCCTATTCGATCTTGTATCTTGAGCATTTCTTTCGGGTAAAATTCGAGCATCGCGTCACATAATTGGAGCATCCGTTTCTTTCGGGAATAGCCCTTCACTACTTTTATGACGTTCGAGTTGGCAATTTGAATCTGACCCCAGCCTAATGCTCCTATTGTTAAACACTCCCAATCCAAAAATTCTATAGGCGTGAGTATAACTTCGTTTGCAATAACCTTCGCGCCTTCAATTCTATATTTGACCAATATCAGGGAAAACATATTGGTGTTCGATTCGTAGAACCTCGCGAGGCGCTCAACGGAAGTAAGATTGGGCATATTGAATCTCGTATCGGCCCGGTGTGTCTTCACATCAATGACCGAATAGAATCCCTCTCTGTCGGTGAATGCGAGGTCCGCCATTGCCCGACGTGCAAAATCGTTTGAATATTCGACGCACCAATCGCCGAGGAAAGAATCGAATCGCTCTGAGATTAAAGACTCAAGGGCGTCGCCCACCGCACGGGGGCTGTGGGCATTTTGCGGTGTCAGAAAATCTGAAGCAGTATTGAGATACTCCTTTATTTTCTCGGCAACCTTCAAATAATCACCACCATAGTAGAAGCTTGACTTCATAAGAAAAGCTCTTCCTGTTGTATACGGGGTGCGGCCGATTTCGACTGATCGCTCAGCGAGTTTCTTTCCCAGAAGACTCCTCCGGTATAGCCCTGAATAGTCCGGTCAGCGGCGGCCCGTTCGAGGCGTTTCAAAGTCCAACAACAGTATTCTCGGTTCCGTTCTATCCCGCAGAAACGGCGGCCTAACTTGCGCGCAACGACCGCTGCCGTGCCACTGCCAAGAAAGGGATCAAGAACGAAATCGTTCTGTCGTGAACTGGCAAGAATAAGCTTAGCGAGGAGTTTCTCGGGCTTCTGAGTCGGATGGGCTGTGTTCTCGGGCATGGACCAAAACGGCACGGTGATATCCGTCCAAATGTTCGATGGGTGAGTCAGGCGATAGTTACCATGCTCTTCTGGCTGCCAATCTTTTGGCTTTCCACCTGCGGTATAGGGAGCAATGACCTTGCGCTTGAGCTTGACGGAGGCGACATCAAAATAATACGAGTCCGATACGGTACAGAACCATATATCTTCTGTATTATTTTTCCAGTTTGTCTTCGCTCCACGCCCCTTCTCCCGCTCCCACGTAATACGATTACGAACCCGAAGTTGTGATTCAAGGAGAGGGGCTATCAGCAGAGAAGTCTTCCAGTCTGCGCAGACGTACACGGTGGCACTCGATTTCAGAGTCGGTTTTAAGGCTTCGAGGATATTCTGAAACCACTTCCGATATTCTTGCTTCCCCTTCGCCTTAAATGGAATGCCGTTGTAGTTCTTGGAAAGATTATAGGGTGGGTCCAGGATGAGCAGATCAACAAAGTGAGGGGGTAGATGCGGCACAATGTCGAGTGCGTTGCCACAGATGACCCTGTTTTCAACCTCGCTTTCTTCTACGGGCTTCTCTACCGAGAGGATTTGACTGGACAGGCGTTTGATATCAATCGAGTTGCATATCAGGGTTCGATTTTTTGGCGCCCTCTCTTTGCTCACTCATTCCCTGAAAAGGTCTCCAGTCCAATGGGAAAACTTCCCCCTTATATGAGATGGCCGCGTCGGAATCTAGGGCGGGTCAGGGCGTGCGCTGGACGGCTAGGGCTCCTCGTTTTCTTCCGGGGGTAATAACAGCGCTTCTCCCAGCGAGCGGATCAACCAGCGATGGATATCGCCGACTAGGGGCGCTGCCTGTGGACCAGCCAGGAGCCAGTGTCCCTGGTCCGGGTAGCTCAGGCTGGTGGCCCGTAGAACGTCGGCAAGCCAACACAAGGCCGAAGTGGGCACCATACGGTCTGCCTGTCCCCAGACCACCAAACTGGGGCAGGGCAGGGGGAGGGCCGGAAAATCCGTCTGGCCTCGGGTGAGGGTATGGACGACGCTGCCGGAGTCCGGTGCAAGCTGGTCGTATAACTGCGCGTGCAACCCGACCGGAAGCGCGTGGAAAAGAAAGTCACGGGCCAGCCGACGAGCCGGAGGAGGATGGGCACGCTGCCACAGGAGCGCCGGCAGGGCGGCGAGGCGCACCAGAGGGAGAGCCGGGCGCAGGTCGGGATGCCAGTGGCAGGGCAGCAAGGGAGAGATGCAGACGAGGGCGCGCGGTTGTACGCGGGGGGCGGCGAGGAGCGCGAGGAGGCTGCCTAAATCAAAGCCGACTATAATGGGTGGGCACGCGAACCCGGCAACGGCTGTGGTCAGGGTTGTGAGATGATCGTCAAGCGAGAGCGCGCCTCGCCGGCGGGCAGTGGGCTGCTCAGGCCAGTCAAGCGCCCAGCACGCCCAGCCACGCTGAGAAAGTCCCCAGGCGACTGCCTGCCATACCCAGCTTCCCGTCCATAACCCCGGGAGCAGGAGGAGCGGGGCGGTAAACTTCTCGCGTTCCGGGAAGAACACCTCAGCGGTGTAGGCGGCGAGTCGCTGTTTCATAGGCAAAATAGCAAAAAGGCCGGTTTGGAGCCTTTGCTGGGCGGCCCTCCCTCTCGCAGCGCGCGCTGCGGCGATCAGAACAACGTGTTATGTGCGGGCGGGAAACGCCTTGGGGCCAGCGTAGATAGCGCGCGATCCGAGTTCCTCTTCGATGCGTAACAGTTGGTTATATTTGGCCGTCCGCTCGCCACGGCAGACACTGCCGGTCTTGATCTGTCCGGCGTTCAACGCAACAGACAGGTCAGCAATCGTGGTGTCCTCTGTTTCGCCCGAACGATGCGAGATCACAGCCGCATACGCATTTTTTTTCCCTAAAGCGACGGTTTCCAGGGTTTCGCTGAGGGTCCCGATCTGATTGACCTTGATCAGGATGGCATTCGCCGCCCCATCGGCAATACCACGGGCGAGCCGCTGGGGGTTAGTGACAAATAAATCGTCGCCCACGAGTTGGAGTGTCGGGCCGAGTTCCTGGGTGAGTAATTGCCACCCGTCCCAGTCGTCTTCGGCCAGGCCGTCCTCGATAGAGACCAGCGGATAATGCGCCGCCCATTTTGCATACTGTTGAATCAGGTCTTCAGCCCGCCGAGCGGCTCCGCCGGCTCGATGAAAAACGTAGCGACCGTCCTGGTATAGCTCGGTCGCTGCGACATCGAGGGCCAGCCCGACATGCCGCCCCGGGGTGTAACCTGCTTGGGTGACGGCCTCCAGCAGGAGGTCAAACGCCTCTTCGTTGGAGCGCAGGTCGGGGGCTACGCCTCCCTCGTCTCCCACGGCCGTGGTGAGCCCTCTTTTTTGGAGGATGTCTTTGAGCACGGCGAACACTTCCGCCCCAATGCGCAGGGCGTCGCGGAATGAACCAATGCCGGCCGGAACGAGCATAAATTCTTGAATATCGAGATTATTGGTTGCATGGGCACCACCGTTCAGCACGTTGATGAGGGGAACCGGAAGCGTCCGCGCGTGCGGGCCGCCCAGGAAGCGATACAGGGGCTGGCCGGCGGAGGCGGCCGCCGCTTTGGCAACGGCCAGCGAGGTGGCGATGAGCGTATTTGCCCCCAGGCGCTTCTTATTGACGGTCCCGTCCAGATCGCGCAGGAGTTGATCAATCGCGGCCTGGTCGCTGGCGTCCTTGCCTTTCAGGTGCGGGGCGAGGGAGTCGTTGACCTGCGCGGTCGCCCTTTGGACGCCCTTCCCACGGTAGCGTTTGCTGGCGCGGTCGCGCAGCTCCCACGCCTCATGTGCTCCGGTTGACACGCCTGAGGGGGCGGCGGCGCGTCCGAACGCCCCGTCTGCCAGGATGACCTCAACCTCAACGGTCGGATTGCCTCGGCTATCCAGAATTTCTCGACCAATCATTTTCTTGATCTGCACCTGATCCTCCTGGGTTGGCGTGCTGCCTGGGTCCTGTTGCGTTCCAGACTGCGCAGTTGCTCCGGCCCCGCGCGGTCAGTACAATGCGCCCTATGGGACGACTGGTGGTGTGGCGGTCTCGCTGGATGTGGTTCCTGTCGATTCTGGGGTTATACGTCCTGCTCATATCTTCAACCGTGTGGAGCGAGCGTGGGCTGCTGCACCTTTTCCAACTGACCGAAGAGCAACGCAGCTTGGAAACACAAGTCCGGCTGCTCTTGCGTGAGAATGCGGACCTCAAGGAACGCATCCGGCGTCTGCATACGGACGATGTCTTTCTGGAGCAACTCGCGCGCAACCGGCTCATCCTTGCGCGCGAACACGATATTGTCTACCGATTCCATCCCCTGCCGCCCTCGTCAACCCAGTAGGTTTTGCCCCGCGACGCGGCAAGGAGCCATCGTATTGCTCGCTCTCCAGACTCAGGGGCGCGCCGGACTGCCGAGCGCAGTCTGGATCGCTTCGGCTGCTTGCTCTACCGGCACTTCCGTGATCTTTCCCGCCTGGCCATCGGCGCGTTGCTTTAATTCAATCACCCCGCGGGCTAAGGACTTTCCCCCAATAGTCGCCCGAATCGGAATGCCCAAGAGGTCAGCATCTTTGAATTTCACCCCTGGCCGCTCTTCCCGGTCGTCAAATAAGACCTCGGTCCCGGCCCGCTGGAGGGTGGCGTACAGGTCTTCCGCTGTCTGCCGGGTGGCCTCGTTATTCCAGTTGACCGGGACGATATGGAGGGCGGCCGGCGCGAGCGGTGTGGGCCAGATAATGCCGGCCGCATCGTGGTTTTGTTCAATGGCCGCGGCAACGGTCCGGGTAATGCCAATGCCATAACAGCCCATTTCCATGGGATGCTGTTCGCCGTTGGCCGCCAGATACAGCGCGTTCATGGCCCGGCTGTACTTCGTGCCAAGATAAAACGTCTGACCGACTTCAATGCCGCGCTGGGCAGTAAACGTCCCGTGTTGGCAACGCGGACAGGTATCGCCGGCGGTCGCCCGCCGCAGGTCTGCGAACTGAAGGGCGGGCAGGTCCCGTTCGAGATCAAGCCCGGTCATATGCGTGTCGCGCTCGTTTGCGCCACACACCAGCCCTTTTGCGCCCTGTAGCGTCTGGTCACTCAGCAGCGTCGCCTTGATATGGAATGGGCCGACAAAGCCGATTGAGGCACCCGTCGCTGCTTGGACAGTTTCTTCATCGGCGAGGACGACCCACTGACAGCCGAGCAGGGTCTTGAGCTTGGGCTCGCTGAGTTCATGGTCGCCGCGCACCAGGGCGGCGACCACCTCGCCCGTATCGGTCACGTAGAGCAGGGTTTTGACAAATCGCTCCGGGGGTTCTCCCAGGAAGGCTGAGACTTCTTCGATGGTCCGTTGGTCTGGGGTCTCCACTGTGGCGAGACGCGCTCCGGGGGTGGCGGGTGGCACTGGCGGCGGAGCGAGTTCTGCTTTTTCCACATTGGCGGCATACTCACACGAGTCACAACTGACCAGGGCGTCTTCCCCGGAGTCTGCCAATACCTGGAACTCATGCGACAGACTGCCCCCGATGGCTCCCGTATCGGCCTCAACCGGACGGTAGGTGAGCCCGCAGCGATCAAAGATGCGACTGTAGGCGTCGTACATATTGCGGTATTCACGCTGGCAGTCTTCCAGATTCGTATGAAAGGAGTAGGCGTCCTTCATGATAAACTCGCGCCCGCGCATCAAGCCAAACCGGGGCCGGACTTCATCCCGGAACTTGGTCTGAATCTGATACAGATTCAGCGGCAGGGCGCGGTACGAGCGGACCTCCCGCCGAACGATGTCGGTCACGACTTCCTCATGGGTCGGCCCAAAGCAAAAGTCCCGGTCGTGGCGGTCCTTGAGGCGAAGCAGCTCCCGGCCATACGCCTCCCAGCGTCCGCTTTCCTGCCAGAGTTCGGCGGGACAGACGGCCGGCATGAGAATTTCCTGGGCCCCCGCGCGGTTCATCTCTTCGCGCACGATGTTTTCAACTTTTCGCACAACGCGTAGCCCGAGCGGGAGAAAGTCATACACGCCGCGCGCCACTTGGCGCATCATACCGGCGCGCAATAGGAGTTTATGGCTGATGACTTCGGCTTCAGCCGGCTCTTCCCGTAAGGTTGGAATGAATGTGTGACGATAGCGCACCCGGACCCCCGATCGGCAACAGTGAGCAAGGTTGAAAAAGCGTTTGGGTCAATTAGTCAGCCTGAGGGCCGAGTGTCAAGCCGGGCCCAGTGCGGCCGGACTCCCGTCTTCCATTGCCACTCCACCCAGGCTGCGGGAGGAAGCAGGAGAAAAGTCGCTCCCCTGTCGCCCCTTTCCTTTCTGTTGGGCAAAAACTATAATTCGCCCGCGATACCCTTTGCTGATGAGGAGCCTGGTGTGGATTTTGATTATTCCCCACAAGAAGAAGCGTTTCGGCACGAACTGCGTGCGTGGCTCGAAGCCAATCCCGCGGACCGCTACGATCCGAACACCTTTGAGAGGATTGACCAGGAAGAGCGCTTTCAGATCAAATTCGACTGGCAGAAGAAGCTGCACCGCGCCGGCTGGGTGGGCATTCATTGGCCCAAGGAATACGGTGGCCGGGGCGCGACGATCATGGAGCAGACCATCTATCAGCAGGAGATGGCCCGGGTGCACGCCCCTGGATTAGCCAATCCGCTGGGGATCTCGCTGGTCGGTCCGACCTTGATGCACTGGGGAACGGAGGAGCAGAAGGAACGGTTTATTTCCAAGATACTCAGTGCTGACGAGTTGTGGTGCCAGGGCTATTCTGAGCCGGGTTCTGGCTCAGACTTGGCCTCGCTCCAAACACGGGCGGTTGATGCCGGCGACGACTTTATTGTGAACGGGCAAAAAGTCTGGACGAGTTTTGCCCACAAAGCGGACTACTGTATTCTGGTGGCGCGGACCGACCCGGACGCGCCCAAGCACAAGGGTTTATCCTATCTCCTGGTGGATATGCACGCGCCTGGGGTGACGGTTCGGCCGTTGGTCCAAATCTCGGGCGATGCCGAGTTTAACGAGGTCTTTTTCGAGGATGTCCGGGTGCCGAAGGCCAATCTGGTCGGGGAGCGGAATCAGGGCTGGCAGGTCGCGATGACCACGCTCATGTTCGAGCGGGCGAACTTTGGCATGGTCTATAACCTGGAGCCCATGCTGGACACACTCAAGGCCGGCCTCAGAGACCTGGAAGTCAACGGTCAACCGGCCGGCGATGACCCGGCGGTCCGCCAAAAGATAGCGGCCTTTCATATTGAAACCCAAGCGCTGAAGTTCAACGGCTATCGGCAACTGACCCAACAATTACGCGGCAACCCGCCGGGACCGGAAGGCTCAATCAGCAAGCTGGCCGGGAGCGAACTCTATATTCGTATGGCGCATTTCGCGCTGGAGCTGTTGGGTCCCTACAGCCAATGCGCCTTGGGCGAAGAACGGGGGATCGAGCAGGGGTTCTGGGCACGCCGCGCCTTAGGCTCGCGCTTGTATACGATTGCGGGTGGGACGTCGGAGATTATGCGCAATATCGTTGGTGAGCGTGTGCTGCGGCTCCCAAAGGGATAGGGAGGAAGCATGGATTTCGGTTTCAGTGAGGATCAAGAATTGCTGCGCGACTCGGCCCGAAAATTCCTGGACGCGGAATGCCCGACTACCTTCGTGCGCAAGATGATGGAAGATGACAGTGCCCACGCCACAGAACTCTGGAAAAAGGCTGCGGAGTTGGGCTGGATGGGGATTCTGATTCCCGAGGAGCACGGCGGCATCGGCGGGAGTTTTCTTGATCTGGTCGTCGTGATGGAAGAGATGGGCAAGTCGCTCATGCCCGGCCCGTTCCTGGCGACTGTGCTGCTGGGCAGCGCGGCCGTACTCGCTGGCGGGTCAGACACGCAAAAAGCGGCCACCCTGCCCAAGGTTGCCGGGGGAGAGTTGTTGATGACCCTGGCCCAAGCCGAAAAGAGTGGACGCTATGACGCCGGGGGAATCAGGATGCCGGCAACGGTTCGAGGGAGTGACTTTGTCCTGTCCGGGGAAAAATTCTTTGTGCCGGACGCGCATGTGGCCGATCAGATGGTGGTTGCCGCGCGGACCGGCTCGCCTGATGCGCCGGCAGAAGAGGGCCTGACCCTGTTTCTGGTTGATGCCAAGACGCCGGGAATCGAGATCACCCAACTCAAAACCGTGGACATGACCCGTCGTCAATGTCATGTCGCTTTTCACGATGTGGCGGTGGCCGGCTCGCAGGTCATTGGCGAGCTGGGCCAGGGCTGGCCGATTCTCCAGCGGGTCCTCAATCAAGCCATGGCTGGGCTGTGCACCGAGATGGTCGGGACCGGCCAGCAAGCGCTCGATATGGCCGTTGAGTACGCCAAAGAGCGGGTGCAGTTCGGGAAACCCATAGGGAGCTTTCAGGCCGTAAAGCATAAATGTGTGGATATGATGGTCCAGGTCGAAAACGCGCGCTCGCTGACCTATTACGCCGCCTGGACGGTTGATGAAAATGTGGACGAAGCCTCTCAGGCCGTACCCATGGCCAAGGCGTATTGCAGCGATATGTGCAAAACAGTGACCAGCGAGGCGATTCAAGTCCACGGCGGCATTGGGTTTACCTGGGAGCACGATATGCACCTCTTTTATCGCCGTGGTCTGGCGTCCGAAGCCGCCTTTGGCAGTGCCCCGACCCATCGTGAAGTGGTCGCCCAGACGCTGGACTTCTCATGACCTGGGGAAGGAGGAGGAAGCTGGGTGACGCATTGAACGACACCACTGGCTGTTCTCAGAGACTCGAAAAAATCAGAAGAAAAGGGAGGAACGTATGGCACAAGTTGATGGTAATTCCTTGGTCGTCAAAGCGCTCAAAGACGAGGGCGTGGATACCGTTTTCTATATCACTGGCGGGCCGATGGTCGATGTGGCCTCCAAATGTATTGAGATTGGTTTTAATTCGGTCGACGTCCGCCACGAGCAGGGAGCGTCTATGGCAGCCCACGCTTATAGCCGGGTGCTGGGCAAGCCGGGGGTCTGCTTTGCCGCCTCCGGGCCTGGGGTCACTAATCTGATTACGGGTGTGGGCAATGCGTATCTGGATGCCGTTCCGGTTGTAGCGCTGGGTGGGGCGAGCGCCATATCCCAGGACGGCATGGGCGCGTTCCAGGAGATGGATCAGGTCGGTATGTTCAAGCCTATCACCAAAATGTCCGAACGGATCAAAGACGCTCGGCGCATTCCAGAAATTATGAACAAAGCCTTTCGCGTGGCCACGAGCGGTCAGCCCGGTCCGGTCTATGTCGATCTGCCAGGGGATGTCCTCTACCGTATGGTTGAAGAAAACGAGGTGATGTTTCCCAAGCGACCCCACCAGGTCCCGCGCGTGGCCGGCGACCCGGCCTTCATCAAGGAGGCGGTGGCCTTGCTGAAGGGGGCTGAGCGGCCCTTGGTGATTACCGGGACCGGCATTGTCTGGTCGGGTGCTATGCAGGAACTCCAGGAGTTTGTGGAAACGACCGGCATCCCCTTTTACACCACCCCACAGGGGCGGGGGGTCATTCCTGAGGATCATGCCCTGAGCTTTCTGGGCGCGCGCAACCGGGCCTGGAAAGAAGCCGATGTGGTGCTGATTGTGGGCACGCGCCTCAATTTTATTCTGGGTTTCGGGCAGGCACCGCGTTTTGCCCCAGATGTCAAAATGATCCAGGTCGATATTGCGGACGAAGAGATCGGCCGCAACCGCGCGGTTGATGTCGGGATCGTGGGTGACGCCAAGGTGGTCCTGCGCCAACTGACAGACGAGGCCAGCGACACTTTCCGGGGCCGGGACGAGCTGGCCTGGATCGATACGCTGCGCGCCTATGACCACCGGTCTCAGGAAAAGATGCAGGCCATCATGCAAGCCGACACCTCGCCGATGCACCCCCTCCGCCTGTGCAAAGAGGTCCGTGATTTTATGGACCGCGACGCCATTATTGTCGTCGATGGCCATGAGATTCTCAATTTTGCGCGGCAATCGGTGCCAACGAACGCGCCCGGCCACCGGGTCAACGCCGGCCCGAACGGCTGCATGGGCGTGGCCGTGCCGTTTGGACTCGGCGCAAAAGTGGCCAAACCGGACACCCAGGTCATTGTCCTCAGCGGGGACGGTTCGTTTGGTATGAACGGCATGGAAATCGACACCATGGTGCGCAAGAACATCCCGGCCCTTATCGTGATTAGCAATAACGGCGGCTGGGCCGGCGCGGGGGTGATGACCGCCGGACGCGACTTGGGCTTCAGCCGCTATGACGAGATGGCCAAGGTATTCGGAGCGCACGGCGAGTTTGTCGAAAGGCCGGAAGACATTCGGCCGGCCCTCGAACGCGCGGTTGCCTCTGGCAAGCCGGCCGTGGTCAATGTGATAACCGACCCCAGCGCCCGGTCGTCAACCCAGTCGTTTGCCGCCTACCGGGCGATTTAAGCCGGTTGGTTTCATGCGTTGTAGGGGCAGCCCCCTGTGGCTGCCCTTGCTGTTGAGCCGCTGTCCGAGACTATGACACACCGCGAAGAAATCCTGACCTTCTGGTTTGGTGAAATACGGGACGAGCCGGCCTATTTTGAAGAACACGCCCGGCGCTGGTTTGCGCAAAATGCCGACTTCGACCGGGAAATCGTCCAGCGTTTTCAGGCCGACTATACGCTGGCGGCTCAAGGGCGGCTGACCCACTGGACAGAGACCGCGCGGGGCGGGTTAGCACTGCTCCTGCTCCTGGATCAGTTTCCCCGCAATATGTTCCGCAATGACCCGCGCGCCTTTACGACCGACCCGCTGGCCCAGCAGAGCGCCGAGCACATGATCGCCGCGGGCTTGGACCGGCAGTTGCGTTTGGTCGAGCGCTATTTCGTGTACGTCCCGTTTATGCACAGCGAGGAGCCTGCCCATCAGCAGCGCTCGGTGCGGCTGTTTCAACAGCTTGCCAAGGAGCGCGCCTATTTCGATACCTCCTATGCGGTCAGACATCAGGCGGTGATCGCCCGCTTCGGTCGGTTTCCCCACCGGAATGCTGTCCTGGGGCGGGTTTCAACCGCGGAGGAGGTGGCGTTTCTCGCGTAGCCCGGCTCCTCGTTCTAGGTCGCTGCCTGCGGCGGCGTACCGGGCACGGGGTGTAGCCTTTTCCCCGCGGGGTGGGTATCCTGCCCGTCTGGTATCCGTAACGTCGTCTTCGTGAGGAGTGGAAACGCATGGGGGAAGCCATACACGCGATTGTTATCAACCGGGTTGAGAAAAAAATCTCGTCTGCGCTGAAAGAAATCAGTCTGGACGACCTGCCGGCGGGGGATGTGACGGTCAACGTTGCCTATTCCACGCTGAACTACAAAGACGGCCTGGCCGTCACCGGGGCCGCGCCTATTGCCCGGACCTACCCGATGATTGGTGGAATCGACTTGGCCGGGACGGTCGAGTCTTCCAGCGCGCCAAACTATCAGCCTGGCGATAAGGTCCTGATCACCGGCTGGGAACTCAGCATGACCCACGGCGGCGGCTATGCCCAGAAACAGCGGGTCAAATCCGAATGGCTGACGCGCGTGCCCGACGCCTTCAGCCTCAAACAAGCCATGGCCGTAGGGACGGCCGGCTATACCGCCATGCTGTGCGTCCTGGACCTGGAGCGCATGGGCGTCAGGCCCGGAGAGAAAGAAGTCATTGTGACTGGGGCCGCCGGCGGCGTGGGCAGCGTTGCGGTCGCCGTGCTGTCCCAACTCGGCTACACAGTGGCCGCGTCAACCGGGCGGCCAGAACTGCGCGACTATCTCACTAGCCTGGGTGCCTCAACCATTGTTGAACGGGCAGAACTGGCCACGCCCTCGGGCCGTCCCTTGGACGCCGAACGCTGGGCCGGCGGCGTCGATTCCGTGGGCGGTCAGACCTTGGCCTCGGTCCTGCGAGGGACGTGTTACGGCGGGGCGGTGGCGGCCTGTGGCTTGGCTGGTGGGGCTGACCTGCCGACCTCAGTGCTGCCGTTTATTCTGCGCAACGTCAGTTTGCTCGGCGTAGACTCGGTGATGTGTCCCAACCCCAAACGGCAAACGGCCTGGGACCGGCTCGGCCAAGACCTGCCGCTGGACAAGCTGGACTCCATGACCGTGGTGGAGCCCCTGTCCAAAGTGTTGGAACTGGCTCCGCAGATCTTACGCGGCCAGGTCCGGGGCCGGGTGGTCATTGATGTGAATGCCTGAGTGCGAGGGGCAAAGGGAGTAGTTTGGTCGTGACTGGTATGAACAACGGCAGCGCCGAAGAATCTCTGAGTCTGCCCGCCCGCGACCTCCACTTCCCCCCCGACCGCTCCATGGGAGAGCTGTTCATTCGAGATGGGGTGCATCGCGCAGATGACTACGCCTTCTGGGAGCCAATCGGTCGGGCGCAGGGGGGGCTTGCCATTCCTGCCGGCAAGGAACTGCGGCTGAACGTCAACCCACAGGCGTCCACCGACCTGTCGCCGTTTCGCACTCTTCCCGCCCATGCCATTCAATACCTGCAACTCTCGGCCTCGCGGGTGAATAATAACAGCCTGGCCCATTTGGCCCATTTGACCGGGCTGCGCGTGCTCTGGCTATACGACACCCGGATCAGCGACGCCGGCTTGGTCCATCTGCAAAGCCTGAGCGGGCTGCGGGTGCTCAATTTGCGCAGCACGCTGGCCAGTCGCGGCGGCATAGACGCCCTTCAGGCGCAGTTGCCCAAATGCGAGTTCCGCCGGCCGTGGTAATCTAGGCTTGTTCCATCTCCACCAGCTCCAGCACAGTCCCGTCCGGGTCTTTGAAACACACAAAGCGTGCCCTGGCGTGCATCATGCCCGAGATGTGCATACCGTTTCTCTTCCTCTCCTGACCACAAACCGCTTCTGTGTCACACCGTTTGCTGCAACGAATCCCGTCGTTCCCTTGAGTCTCGCTTTAAGGTGGAGCTCAACCGTCCCGAGTACTTGGCAATAGGAACGCTGCATTTCACGACGATCATCAAAAACACGATGGGCAGGATAACGTTTTCAACGACGATAGCGACTAAGAGTTTAGTCATGATCGTCACCATGTCGCTAGCTTTCTCGATGGTTCCAGAAATAGATGGAAATTTTGCCATGCTCATCTTATCCCACATCTGGGCCGTAGCGTCGCCTATACTGGACCAAGCGTCGCCTATACTGGACCACGTGGAATCCTGTTCCTGAGCCCTCTTCTCGTCAGGGAGTACCGGCCCCAGTCCCTTCTGTTCTTCGAGAGATTGCTCCCGAGCGTTCTGTTCGTCGATGATATGTTTCCGAAACTCTGAGATATCCTTCTCCCATGCGGACAACTTCTTCGTGTGTTCGTTAATTTCCGTTTCCAGAAATGTTTGACTCACGAGAGAACTGATTACGACGAATGTCGGAACAATAAAGCGAAAAATGGCAGCGACGACGAATATCCGAACGAGTACATCGCGGCAGCGGTCCAGGTACGGCTTGCTGCGAGCCCAACTTGCAATCAGCAGGACCGATATCGCTATCAGACCGGCTACAAGGAAGCTCCCTTTGAAAACAGGGCTTGCAGCAACTTCGAGAACGATGCGCTGAAGGAACAGGGATCCTATCGCCCAAACCATCGCGGATGAAAGTCGTTCAACCGCGTCATTGACCGGATCGAGTACCTCACCAATCTGGATCGACACCAAAAACGGTACTTTGACTTGTGAGCTTTGGAGGGTGGAAATTACTGCGTTGATGCCCCTCGACACTCCATATAGCTTCATAGACTTGTCTGTGGTTTCAGTGACACGCTCTTGGGCAAAATTGTCCAACCCTCCATCAAAAGAAAGATATATTAGTACCGGTACGATGCCAGCGAGAATGATTGCTCTATAGTGAGTGATCTTTTTCTGCTGATGGTTGCTTTCCTCCATTCGATCCTCTCCTTTGGTTCGCTCTCGACTTCGCGCTGTATCAGATAGCGCACCCCTGCCTGTGCACTACCAGCCACAGCACTCTTGGGAATCCAGGCGGTTAAAGAGTCGGTACGCTCTCGGGAACCGGCTCGGGTTCCCGAGAGACGAATTTACTTGCCCGTATAGCCGGGGTTGGTGGGGCTATCGAGCCAGTCGCGCCGTTTCTCGTATGGCAGGTCGATATAGGTCTGCATGGCCAGCAGGCCGTCGTCAGACAGCATGGTTTCCAGAAAGGCCGAGCTTTCAATGTCGAGCCCGGCGGCGAGGTGGGTATCGTTGCCGGCATAGACCGCGTGCTTAGCGCGGGCCACGGCAATCGGGGGGAAGTTGGCAATCTCATGGGCGATTTCCGTGGCCCGCGCGAGTGCGTCGTCGGCCACTTCGTGGACCAGACCGAAATGGAGCGCCTCGTCAGGCGGGACCACCCGCGAGCGAATCACGAACTCAAGCGCGCGTCCGATGCCAATCAACCGAGCCAGGCGCTGAGTGCCGCTGCCGCCGGGCAGAATACCGAGTTTGACTTCCGGGAATCCATAGCGATAATCGCCCTGCTGGCCGATACGCAGGTCGCACGACAGGCTCAGTTCAAACCCCCCGCCCATGGTGTCGCCGTTCATGGCAACGATGATCGCCTTGGGCAGGTCGCTCAAGTTTTTCAGCATGGCATGATAGGCCGCGGTGAGTGAGGTGCCGGCCTGTCGCATGGCTTCCCGGTCCTTGGCTAAATCAACCAACTCTTCCACGCTGTAGTGGGTAATGAATTTGCCCTCCAGCGCACCGGTCAGCACAACGGCCCGGATAGCGGGGTCGCGCCAGTCTTCAATCAGCTGCCACAACTCCTGGGTGCCTTCCGCACAAAAATAATTCATCGGTGGGTTATGGTATTTTGCAACCACGACCCCGCCGCTCTGTTCGGTCTGCCAATAGCTCATGCCCAGCCCTCCTTTGTCCGTATGGATTTTTCTGGTTGCATATGCGAGTCGTTGCCGGACGGCAAGGGCTGCGGCCTGCACGGGAAAGAAAAAAAGAGCCCACCGGGGTACGGTGGGCTCGTATGATGCCTGAGGGCGGGTGTTGCTGGTCAGCGCCGGCGCTTAGCGGTCTGCCTTACGGGACTTAATGGTGACGATTTTTTTCTCGGCGTCCTGAGCGGTCTCCCAGGCATCGTACTTCGTGGCACAGCACATCAGCACCCTGGCCAGGGTGTCCTTATGCTTGAGGCCGGCGTCCCGACAGGGACCGCAGGACCAGAGGTCCTCTTTAATCTCACCGATTTCTCCACCAATCACTTGTGGCATAATCACCTCCTATTTTTTCTTTTCTTATAGCGCAAGAGCTATTATCAGGTCCAGGGGTTGATATACTGGCGAGGCCGTGCAACTCAATACGCACAGACATATCCATAAAGGAGGAGGCCAGAATGAGTACCACAGTTGTGATGCTGGAGATACAAGTCAAACCCGAATGCGTAGAAGAGGTGAAAGACTATCTGAGAGAGGCATTACCGGATACGCGCGCCTACGACGGCTGCCAGGGCATGGATGTCTACGGCAATCTCGACGATTCGACCAACCTCGTGTTCTACGAACGCTGGGATTCTCGGGAGCACTATCAGAAGTATCTCAACTGGCGGACCGAGCGAGGCGATTTTGAGAATCTCAGCACAAAGCTGGCCAGTCCGGCGAGTATTCGGTATTACGACCGCGTTGATGTGTAGCGCGTTTCGCTCCGCTCTGGATTTTTGGACAGGCCGGCTTTGCCGGCCTTTTTTTGTTCAGCCACGTGCGAGGACTTGCTGGTCTCCACATTTGGCTGATAGCAACTGCCGCTTACACCAGCTATAATCCAGCGGCTTTGAAATCTACCGAGGAGGCGCTATGACACAGAAACCGGCCATCGCTTTAGTTGCCGTTGCTGGACGCAGACAACAAACCCTGGACGTGGCAACCCAAATCGAAAAGGAAGGCTTCAGCGGCATTTACTGTCAGAGTGTCGGCGACTGCATGGGACTGTGTGAGGCCCTGGCCTTTGCCACCAACGAGATTCCGTTTGGGACCAGCATCGCCAATATGTATACCCGCCATCCGTATGACTTTGCCCAAACCGCGGCGTTTATTCATGAGGTCTCGGGCGGACGCTTCCGGTTTGGCGTGGGGGTGAGTCATGGCCCGATGCTGAACCGCCTGAAGGTGCAGGCTGGGAAGCCGCTGGCCGATATGCGTCGATTTGTCTCCGCCCTGCACGCCAGCGTGGGCCGTAAGGATGCACTGCCGCCCATTATCCTGGCTACCTTACGCAAGGCCATGGTCAAACTGTCAGCCGAGATTGCTCAGGGTGCGGTCTGGGCCAATGCGGCCCGGTCGCATATGGCCACGTCGCTGAGTTTTCTGCCGCAGGAAAAAGTGCAGGACGACGATTTTTTTGTTGGCAATATGATTCCAACCGTGATTACGGACGATAAAGAGGCGGCCGCGAAAGTCCACCGCCGCACCCTCAGCACCTATGTCCGCTTACCCAACTATCAGCAGTATTGGATTGAAGCCGGATATGAGGAAGAAATGCGGGCCATTCAGCAGGCCCTCGCCAATAAGGAAGACGAGAAGATTCCGTCCCTCATGTCTGACCGCTGGCTGAGTCAGGTCACCTTGTACGGCAGTGTGTCGGAAGTCAGAGCCGGCGTCGAAGCCTGGTATGACACCGGCCTCAAAACACCCATTCTGGTGCCCTCGTCAGCCAACGGCAACCAAATGGTCGCCCTGCAGGAAGTGATAGCGGCGTTTCGGTAGGAGGCTCCGCCTCATCCGGTGCGCCGTGTATGGGCAGTTGAAAAGCCTTGGCCCCCACTCGGGCTGACTCAGCCACGCCAAAGCCCGTTCATTGGTCTTCGCGTGGCCATCCTGCAAAAGTTTCGGTCCGCAACCTTGCGGCAGTCAATGGCACAAATCAATCGTCGCTGGGCTGCCCGAACCCCCTTCATTCTGTTCTGATATAGTATGACGAATGCACGCCCAGACCGGGAGAGGGGAGTCTCATGCCACAAACAAACGGAACACGCGGTTTTTTTGAGAATGTGAACCGGAGTTTCGAGAGGGCGGCTCGATTCCTGAGCTACCCGGACGGCCTGCTCGCCCAGATACAGACCTGTAACAGTGTGTATACCGTGCATTTCCCCATAAAAACCCAGCATGGCTACGAAGTGATATCCGGCTGGCGGGTGCAGCACAGCCACCACAAAGCGCCGTGTAAAGGCGGCATTCGGTATGCACCAGAGGTGAGTGAACACGAAGTCAAGGCGCTCGCCGCATTGATGACGTATAAATGCGCCCTGGTTGATGTGCCCTTTGGCGGGGCAAAGGGCGGAGTCCAGATCGATCCGAAGCGCTATACGCCCGACGAAATAGAGCGGATCACGCGCCGCTATACGGCCGAACTGATCAAGAAGAACTTCATTGGTCCGGGTGTTGATGTTCCGGCCCCTGACTATGGCACCAGCGGCCGGGAGATGGCCTGGATCTTTGATACCTATGCGTCATTTCATCCGGGCCAAATTGATGCCGCGGCCTGCGTGACCGGAAAACCCATCACCCAGGGAGGGATACGGGGGCGGATTGAGGCAACCGGGCGCGGGGTGTATTTCGGGCTGCGTGAAGCGTGTGCGCAGGCTGAGGACATGAGACAGGTCGGCCTGCGTCCGGGCCTGGCGGACAAAAGGGTCATTGTGCAGGGACTCGGCAATGTGGGCTCTCATACGGCGAAATTCTGTCGGCAAGGAGGCTGTCGGATTGTCGGGATCGCCGAATATGAAGGCGGGATTTATAACCCTCAGGGACTCGATGTTGAGGCGGTTCTGGCCCACCGGCGAGAAACGCGCTCCATCCTTGATTTCCCAGGGGCGGAGAACATTCCTCACTCGCCCGATACGTTGGCACGGGAGTGTGACATCCTGATTCCCGCCGCACTCGAAAACCAGATTACTGAGGCGAACGCCCCATCTATTCAGGCCAAGATCGTTGCTGAGGCCGCAAACGGGCCCGTCACCGCCCAGGCCGAAGCCATATTGGCCGCCAAGGGGGTGCTGATCATTCCCGATGTATACTTGAACGCCGGTGGGGTCACGGTGTCGTATTTTGAATGGCTGAAAAATCTGTCGCACGTCCAGTTAGGCCGTATGGGCAAACGGTTTGAGCAGTCAGCCTTTGACAGGATATTGCATACGGTTGAACGCCTGACGGACAAGCAGGTCGTCGCGGGAGAGCGTCAAGAGGTTGTCCGTGGCGCGGATGAAATCGATCTGGTGAATTCGGGGCTGGAGGAAACCATGATTACGGCCTATCACCAGATTCATGCCGAATGGAAAGCCGACCCCCACGTCCCCGACTTACGAACGGCGGCCTTTATCAGCGCGATTAAAAAAATCGCCGTCTCGTATATGGAACTCGGCATTTTTCCCTAAAGAGCGCCGGTCTCCCGGAAGCGCGTCTACACCGCTCACGACCCGACTGAAGCGCCTCTGGTCAAAGGGCTCCTTGAAGCCGCGGGTCCTGCCTGTGAGGGATTTCTTTCTGCCCGCCTTTTTGACACAATGCCCTCCTGCTCAGGGACACCCTATGCCGCATATTATTGGCACTGCCGGACATATTGACCACGGCAAAACCTCCTTGCTCAAGGCGCTGACCGGACACGACACCGACCGGCTCAAAGAGGAAAAGGAACGGGGCATCTCCATTGACCTCGGCTTTGCCTATCTGGATTTGCCGGGCGGCGAGCGGGTCGGGGTCGTTGACGTGCCTGGTCACGAGCGTTTTATCCGCAATATGTTGGCTGGTGCCCAAGGGATAGACTTGGTGCTGTTTACCGTTGCCGCGGACGATGGCGTTATGCCCCAGACCGAGGAACACTTCGATTTCCTCCATTTGCTGGGCGTGCAGAAGGGCATCTTCGTTATTACAAAGGTGGATATGGTAGACCCGGAGCGGATTGAAGAGGTGCGGGAGGAAATCGAGATTCTGACGATTGACACGGTTTTTGAAGGCGCGCCCATCCAGCCGGTCTCCTCCATGACTGGCCAGGGCTTGGATGAGCTGCGACAAGAAATTACCCGGCAGCTTGAAGCCTATGCCCGGCCTTCTCAGCCCGGATACTTTCGGTTGCCGGTTGACCGGGTCTTTACGCTCAAAGGTCATGGTATTGTTGTGACGGGGACGGCGCTGGCCGGAACCGTGCGCGCCGGCGAGACCGTCCGCCTCCTCCCGACCCGGAAAGAAGCGCGGGTGCGTTCGCTCCAAGTCCACGGGCAGGACACGTCCGAAGCGCACTGGGGGCAGCGGGTCGCCCTGAATCTGGTCGGGCTGGATAAGGCCGATATCGCTCGGGGCCATGTCGTGTGTCATCCTAAAGTACGCATGACGACCACCCGTTTTGACGCCCACGTCGAAATTCGGCCGAACGCAGGCCGCGAGGTCGTCAACCATGAACGGGTCCGCATTCATCTTGGCACGGCAGAAGTGATTGGGAAAATCATCTTCCTTGGCGGCCTGGAGGTCTTGTCGCCGAAATCGACGGCCCTGTGCCAGATGGTCACCCAGGAACCTCTGGTTGCCCTGCGCGGGGATCACTTCGTGCTGCGCAATCAAACTGCGCAAGGGACCTTGGGCGGTGGAGTGGTGGTCCATCCTTTTGCCCAACGCCACCGCAAGGCGGAAACCCAGGTCACGGAACGCTTACACGCCCTGCAAACACCAGACCTGCGGAGGGCCTGCCACGCCTATCTGGCAGTCTGCCCGCAGTTTGCCGTCCGGCTGGACGAAATCTATCACGGGGTGAACGCGCGGGAAGAGGAAATTACTGCCCTGCTTACAAACGACGAGGTGATGCTGCCTTTTCCCGATGGACGGCATCCCGAAGCCTATTCCAGCACAACAAAATGGCAACGGCTGGTCGTAGCCGTCGAAAGGCTGCTGGCCGTCTTTCACGCCCAGACTCCACTGGCTCAGGGGATGGAAATGGAGTCGGTACGAAGCCAATTGCCGTTTCAGCTGACACCAAAAATTTTTCGAGTGGTGGCCGAGCGGCTTATTGCGGAAGGGGTGGTCGCTCGCCACGACAGCCTGCTGTGTCTGCCGTCCCATACGGTCTCGTTGAGCCAGGAAGAGCAGGCCCTGGCCGCGCGCCTCGAGCGTCTCGTGCAAGATGGACACTTCACCCCACCGGACACAAAGGGGCTGGAGGAGTTGCTCCAACTACCTCGTAAGCGGCTGAACGATTTCTTAGCCGTTCTTGAGTCCCGGGGGGCGCTGGTCAAAATCAGCCCGGATTTCTACATCAGCGCCAGGATACTGGGGCAAGCACAGGCCGCACTGACTGACTATGTGGCGACTCACGGAGAAATTACCGCGGCCATATTCCGCGACCTGCTCGGCATTAGTCGAAAGACGGCCATTCCTTTGATGGAATACTTTGACCGTAGTGGCCTCACGGTCCGGGTTGGTGATGTACGTCGGCTGCGAGAAACCTAAGAGATATTATACGGAACGAAGGGGTTCTTAAAGGAAAGGATGAAGGGTGAGAGGGGGGATGCCATGGCCGCAAACTTCTTCACCGTCATGGCATCCCAGTAAGCAAGAAGGCTCACTCAAGAGCCCGTGCCCCAATCGGGGCCTATCCACAACCACTCCACAACCACCTCATGTTCCCAGAGTAAACGAATGGAAATGATATTTCAAGCTCTAAATGAAGTTTTTATGCTAACAATCCACAAAAAAAGAAAAATATATGATTTTATGCTATAAGACCTGCTGGGCGGGGGACCGAAAGTCAGCGCCGCGGGTGTTGTCATTAAGCGTTCGGTAGTTTGTGCGATACGAACTTTTTCTGAGTTTGCGTTATCTGCGAGCCAGACGACGTGAGGTGTTTATCTCGTTAATCACCATGATTTCCATGGTTGGAGTCATGATTGGCGTGATGACGCTGAATATCGTCTTGGCGGTGATGACGGGCTTTGAGGAAGATTTACGCGACCGCATTCTGGGTTTTAATCCGCATGTCGTGATTTCCAGCTTGCAGGGCTTGGTGGACGGATATGTGGAGGTGGTTGACGCGGTAAGACAGGTGCCGGATGTGGTTGCCGTGGCGCCCTTTGTCTACGGTCAGGTGATGGTCAGTGCGGGACCGAGTGTGTCAGGCTCGCTGGTGCGTGGCGTAGACCCCTCGTTGGCCAGTGCGGTGGTCGATATTGGGGCCCATCTCTCTTCCGGTGAAGTTAGTCAACTCGGTCAAAAACAGGTCTTGACGTTTCAGACTGAGGAAACCGTCCAAACGGTCCAGCTCTCCGGTGTGCTCGTCGGGCATGAGTTGGCTCTTCAACTTGGCGTCTTTGTGGGTGATCCGATCAACATTATTTCCCCGCTGAGCACCACCCCCGGTCCGCTTGGGGTTGTGCCCAGGGTCAAGCGCTTTGTGATTGTCGGGGTGTTTGACTCGGGCATGTTTGAATACGATAGCGCCCTGATCTATATGTCGCTCGCTGACGCCCAACAGTTTTTTACCCTTGGTGAACAGGTCACTGGTGTTGAGGTGAAAATTCGCGATGTGTATCAAGCCCAAACCGTCGCCCACGAGTTAGAAAGCCTGTTGGGATTCCCCTACACGACTCGAGATTGGACCGAGGTGAACAGGAACATCTTTGCGGCGCTGGAACTTGAAAAGGTGGTCTACTTTATCGTGCTGCTGCTCATCGTCTTGGTGGCGGCGTTTAATATCATTGCGACGCTGATCATGGTGGTCATGGAAAAACGGAAGGATATTGCGGTGTTGAAATCCATGGGGGCAACCGGCCGGGCCATCAGTCGCATCTTTATCTACAAAGGGCTCATCATCGGCGTTGTCGGGACACTGATGGGCACCTTGCTGGGTTGGGTCGGCTGCTGGCTGCTCGACCGCTATGAGTTCATCGAACTTCCGAAGGATGTTTTCTATGTTTCGACCCTGCCGGTGAAAATATATGCGGAGAATTTTTTCATTGTTGGGGTCGCGTCGCTGGTGATCTGTTTGCTTGCCACCATCTACCCGGCGCGTCAGGCCGCCCGACTGGCTCCAGTCGAGGTCATTCGCTACGAATAAGGAAGGGACCGCTGAGAGATGGCCTATCTCCTCCAGGCAACCCAGCTCAGCAAACAGTACGGAGAGGGCGAGCACGCGGTCCGGGTGCTCGAAAACTTAGACCTGACCCTGCGGCCGGCCGAGCGGACGGCGATCATCGGGGAATCCGGGGTGGGGAAGAGTACCCTGCTGCATATTCTCGGCACGCTCGACCGGCCCACCGCGGGCCGCCTCATGCTGGACGATCAAAACCTGTTCAGCCTGCCCGAAGGAGAGCTGGCCGCCCTCCGCAACCGAGAGATTGGATTCATCTTTCAACTGCATCATCTCCTGCCGGATTTCAGCGCGCTTGAGAACGTGATGATGCCGGGACTGATCGCCGGTCTCAGCCAGGAAGACACTCGGACCCGTGCCGCTGAGATATTAGAGCGGGTTGGCCTGTCTGATCGCCGGCACCACCGACCGGGGGAATTGTCCGGGGGAGAACAGCAACGAGTCGCGGTTGCGCGCGCCTTAGTCCTAGAGCCCCGTCTGGTACTGGCGGATGAGCCGACCGGCAACCTTGACCCCGAGACCGGCGCGGGGGTACTGCGGTTGCTGCTCGGGCTGAATCAGGCCCTGGGCGTAGCCATGATTGTGGTCACGCATAGCGAAAAACTGGCCGCGGCCATGGACCGGACGCTGCGACTCAAAGACGGAAAGCTGACCGACACACTCGGCTCGGACCCGCCGGCGTAGGAGCCATGTCGAACGCTGTATACTGTGAAGCGGCTGCGACACGTCCCCCGGAGCCGGCTAAGCTCCGGTCGGCTTTACAATTTTGGGCGATTTTGGTAGGGGGGGGGAGGGCGGCCCCAAAGGTAGACGCAACACGCATGGCTCACACCTTTCTCGTTATTACCAGCATATGTCTGTTCATCTGCTCTGGATTCCTGGGGATGATACCCCAGGCCCAGGCTGATGACGCAGAACTCTCAGAAGAGCATATCCCCGCCGCTCTGCCTGATGAGGTCTTTGAAATGGATGAGTCCGAAGCCGAGGAGTCGCTTCTTGAAGAAGCGGGAATCGGGGACAGAGACGCCTCGGACGCCGCAGGGGTCGCAGACGAGCCGGAGGGCGACGCCTTTGAGTCAGCCCAGCCCGCGCCGCCAGCCGACATTGTTGATACGATTGTGATTGGCGGCAACGACCGTGTGGAAGAAGAGGCGATTCGCATTCGGACTGCTGCCCTGCCCGGTACCGCGTTGAATCAGGATACGGTCGATGCTGATATTCGGTCTATTTATGACATGGGTTTCTTTTACAATGTGGAAGCACGCTTTGAACGAGAACCTGACCGGAATGTTTTAACCTATTGGGTCAGCGAGCGGCCGCTCATACGCGAAATCCACTTCGAGGGAAATAAGAAGCTCGACAAAGAAGCGCTTGAGGTCGCGCTGAAAATCCATCCGCGCACCATCCTCAACCCGGTCCGTATCAGGCGCGGCATCGAAGACGCCAAAAAAGCCTATGAAGAGAAAGGCTATTTAGACTCCGAGATATCGTATCGGGCCGAGACGGTCGGTCCGGGAGAAACCGCGGTGACCTTTACGATTGAGGAACAGCAGCCGACCGGCATTGCCCAGATCCACTTTGAGGGCAACGAGACGTTTGAAGACGCCCGGCTGCAATCCATTATGGCGACCCGCAAGAAGAATTTCCTCTCGCGTTTTATGAACGTCGGGACGCTCAATCGAGAAGCGCTCAAGACAGACACGGAGCGGATTACCGCCTATTACTACGATAACGGCTATATCAACGTCAAAGTCGATGAGCCGAAAATCGAGCGTCACGATGACGGGATGCACGTGACCATTCGGATCGATGAAGGCGAGCAATATACCATTGGTGAAGTGCATATTGTCGGCGAATTTCCTGGGAGTGAAGACCAGGCCCTGCGGGCGGTTGCGCTCGTAGAAGGCGAGGTCTTTAAGGCCAGCCATCTGCGAGAAGATGTCTTTCGCTTAACCGGATATTTCAGTAACCACGGCTTTGCTTTTGTGAACGTTGAGCCGGAAACCCAAGTCGAGCAGGACGACAGCGTCGTCAACATCTCCTACCGGGTTGATAAGGGCCCAGAAGTCTATATCGACCGGATTGATATTGCGGGCAATACCAAAACGCGCGACAAAGTCATCCGGCGAGAATTACGCATTGCCGAACAGAGCAAGTTCAACGCTACCAGCATAGAGCACAGCCGCGCGCGCGTGCAGCGACTCGGGTTTTTCCAGGATGTCAATATCGCCACACGTCGGGGGGCGCGGAGCGATTTGCTCAATGTGTTGGTTGATGTCAAAGAGGCCCAAACCGGGGCTTTCAGCGTGGGGGCCGGGTTTAATACCGCGACCAGTCTTATTGGTTCTGCCCGTATTCAAGAAACGAATCTCTTTGGCTATGGCCATCAGTTTGTGATCAGCGGCAATATGGGCAGCCGGTACCGCAACTCCACCGTCAGCTGGACGGACCCCTATTTCCTGGATACCCATCTGACCCTCGGGACAGAAGTCTTTGACTGGCGTTTTGCGTTTGAGGATTTTGACCGGGCCGGGACGGGCGGCGGGGTACGGTTCTTCTATCCCATTGACGAGTTGGGGATGAAGACTCTGTGGGGGTTTCCCCTGCAAGATGTCTCTATTGGGATGCAATACCAGTGGGAGAAATCCAAAATCAGCAATTTTGAACCGATTGCGCCCGATGCGGTCCGGGCCGAAAAGGGGACCGAAATCACGAGCAAAATTACCCCGACCATTCGCCGCAATACCCTCAACCACCCCATGGACCCGACCGGCGGCTCCTATCAACAAATCCTTTTCAGCCAGGCTGGTCTTGGGGGAGACTCGACGTATAGCAAGGCGGAGATTCAGGCCCAGTTTTTCTTCCCGGTCTATCGGAGCCCGCGTTTTGGTCAATTGACGTGGATGTCGAATAACTTCTTTGGGTATGGGGTGGGTGATATTGATTTTACGGACGAACCTGTGATCGGCGGGGAAGCGGAACAGATATTGGAAGACGATCTCCCGCTGTTCGACCGCTACTTCCCCGGCGGCCTGCACTCCATCCGAGGGTTTGGCGAACGAAGTTTAGGGCCGCGTCAACCCGTCACAGTGCTGATTAATGATAGAGAGGCCCCCAACGGGATACGGGCAGAGACCTATCATCGGCCGATTGGCGGCAGCCAACAGGTGACGTTTCAGAATGAGTTACGTTTTCCTATTGTTAAACAACTGAATCTGAGAGGCGCGGTTTTCAGTGATATCGGCAATGCCTTCACCGCCGAGCAAGGCGTTGACCTTGGGGACCTGCGCTACTCGGTTGGGGCCGGGATCCGGTGGAAGTCACCGTTCGGACCCATTCGGATCGACCTCGCCAAAGCGCTCAACGCCAAGAAAAATGAGCGGACGAGCAATATCCACTTTTCATTCGGTGGCGCGACCGGTGGCATTGGCGGAGGACGAGGCCGGTACGGTGGACTCTAGGCCGGATGAGTGAATCGCAGGTCCGGGTGTCCGTCTCTATATCCAGGGAAACGTTTGGATCAAGCACTTGAACAATGGAGAGAGATATGTACTGGAAAAGAATTGTTTGTATGGCCGTGAGTCTTGGTTTTCTCCTCTTCCCCTCCAGCGGCGAAGGGGCTGACGACATCAAGGTTGGCTATGTGGACCTCCAGGTCGCGTTGAACACGTCGAGCGCCGGCAAAAAGGCCAAAGACAGCTTTAAGGCCGAAGTGGGGCGGATGGAACAACGGCTCGAAAAGCGTCGGGAAAAAGTCGAAAAGCTCAAGGAGGAGCTTGAGAAAAAAGCCCTCCTGCTCCGGGACGACGAACGGATCGCGTTGCAGCGAGACTACCGCCAGGAGCTGCGCGACTTTGAACGCCTGTATAAAGATTCCCAGGAGGAACTCAAAATTAGAGACCGCGAACTGACCGCGCGCATCCTGGTTGAGCTCCGTCAGGTTGTCAACGACCTTGGCGAGCAGGGCAGCTATTCGGTCATTCTCGAAGGCAATAACACGGTTGTGCTGTACGGCTCAAAAAGTATTGATCTCACGGAATCAGTCATTGAAGCCTATAATAAAAGAGGCACCAAAATTTCTTTTAAGAACTAAGTGCCGCGTGGGTGCCCACCGCTACATGGACCATCCCCCTGTCACCTCTATTCTGCCCCATCGCTACCCGCTTCTCCTCGTGGACCGGGTGGTGGAAATCTCCGCCGGAAAACGGATTGTCGCCCTCAAAAACGTCACCATCAACGAGCCGTTCTTTACTGGCCATTTCCCCGACCGTCCGCTCATGCCTGGCGTGCTGATCTGCGAAGCCGTCGTCCAGGCGGGTGGCATTCTGGCCCGCTCGTCTGTGAATCTTGCCGAGGAGCGCTCCGCCCCCGTCCCGTCTCCGCATCGGCTCGCGATGTTGACCGGGCTTGACCGCGTTCGCTTTCGACGCCAAGTCATTCCTGGCGACCAGCTAGTGATGGCAGTCGAAATCCTCCGCCGCCGCGGGACGTTCTGGAAAATGCACGGCACCGCTCGGGTTGACGGGCAGGTCGCGGCAGAACTCGAATTTACGGTTGTTGATGTCCACCCGGAAAGTGAGACGCCGCCGTGAGTAGCGGGACCACGGTCCATCCGTCAGCAGTGGTCGCCCCTGGAGCGGAGTTGGATCAGGGGGTTCGAGTCGGACCCTATGCCGTGATTGGTCCACAGGTTCGTATTGGTCGGGATTCCAGTATCGGACCGCATAGCGTGATTGAGGGGCGCACGACGCTCGGGTGCGAGAATCAGATTTTTCAATTCGCCAGTATTGGCGCGGTCCCGCAGGATAAGAAATATCGCGGAGAAGACAGCCGCCTCACTATTGGTGATCGTAACACTATCCGTGAATTTGCAACCCTCAATATCGGGACCACCGGCGGCGGGATGGTCACGCGGGTCGGCAATGACAATCTCTTGATGGTGTCCTCGCATGTGGGTCACGACTGTCAGATTGGAAACCATGTGATTCTGGCAAACGGCGCGACCCTGGCCGGCCATGTCATACTCGAAGATTATGTGGGCGTGGGTGGGCTGGTGGCCATCCATCAATTTACCCGGGTTGGGGAGTCGGCCTATCTGGGTGGAGGGGCGATGGTCTCTCTTGACGTGCCGCCGTACTGCACGGCCCAGGGAGACCGGGCCCGTCTGTTTGGGCTGAATCTCATCGGACTCAAACGGCGCGGGTTTGGCGAGGCACAACTGAGCGCCCTCAAAAAAGCCTATCGAACGCTTTTCGTCGAGGGATTGCCGCTCAAAGAGGCAACCGACCGGACCCGTCAGGAGCAGGCGTCCTCCCCCGAAGCCGTTCATTTGGCGGACTTCATTGCGAACTCACAACGGGGCATTTGTCGTCCTCGACGGAACGCCGGCCCAGAGCACGAAGATGATCTTGGCTAACCGCCCGGTGGCCGGATAGCGAGCGTCCGCATTCATGGCCCGCCTCGGTCTTATTGCCGGCAATGGACAATTCCCGCTCATCCTGTGCGCGACGGCCCGCGCCCAAGGGATTGAGGTCATTGCGGTTGCCCACCAGGGGGAAACGCCGCCGGGTATTCACGACCACGCCTCCCACGTCACGTGGGTGCGGGTTGGAGAACTCGGAAGAATCATTGCGACCTTCCACGAGACCGGGGTGACGCAAGCCGTCATGGCTGGGGGGATCTATAAGACCGGGGCCTTAACGCAGATACAGCCCGACGCCCGCGGGCTGGCTTTCATCAGTCAACTGCCCAATCTGAAAGATGATGTGATCCTGCGGGGCGTGGCCCAGGAACTCGAAGACGAGGGGATTACGATTGTTGAATCCACCCGCTTCTTATCATCCCTCGTGCCCCAGGAGGGGTTATTGACTCAGGCTGAACCGGACGCCCGGCAGTGGCAGGACATCCGGCTCGGGGTGGCGGTGGCAAAAGAGATTGGGCGCTGGGATATCGGCCAGAGTGTCGTCGTCAAGCGGGGCACTGTCCTGGCGGTTGAAGGGGTTGAGGGCACAAACGCTACCATTCAGCGCGGTGGCTCAGCCGGCGGGGCCGGCAGTGTGGTGGTCAAAGTCAGCAAGCCCCAACAGGATTTGCGCTTTGACGTTCCAGCCGTTGGACCCGATACCATCACGGTCATGCACGCAGTCCAGGCCGCGGTGCTTGCCATTGAAGCCGGTAAGACCCTCATGATAGAGCGCTCGACGCTGCTGGAGCGTGCCCAGGCCGCAGGGGTCAGGGTGGTTGCGGTGAAAGCCCAAACGATTGAAGAGGGGTCTGAATACCCATGCTGCGACGATTCATGATGCTATCCCTTATCTCTGCCCTGCTCCTGGCCGGGGGGACACCCCGACCGGCGTGGGCTGAGATTCAGGCGGTCTTAGAGAATCCGGCCGAAGACCAGTTTGTGAGCGGCGTGCGGCTCATTTCCGGCTGGGCGTTTGCGGTCTCCGACGACGCCGACAATCCGGTTGCCCTGCCCGTGACCATTCAGCTTTCCATTGATGGCCAGAACTACGGCGAGATTCCCTGCTGTGTTGAACGAGCAGACGTTCAGGCAGCGCATGGCGGCCACGCCCTCCAGAGCGGTTTTGGGCAGGTGTTTAACTTTGGGCGGCTCCCTGGCATTGGAGAAGGCTCGGAGGAGAGGGGAGCGGACCAGGCGCAGGGACAGCATACGGTTCGCCTTGAGATATCCGCCCAGGGCGTTCCGAGTCAAATTATCGAACGTCGGGTGACCGTTGTGCGCCCGGCTGGCTATGAATTTCTTGAGCTGCCGACCGTGAGCGGTTCTACCGGTCATGAGATTAACCCTGAAACCCAGGAGTTGCTGCTACAGAACGTCACTTTTCGTGATAAATTCAGCAACGAGCGGGCGTCCGGCGAACTCTGGTTAGCCTGGCAGCAAAACATCCAGCAACTGAGCGTCGTCGGCTCACGGATCACATCGACTGGGGAAGACGCAACCACCGGCGAGGAGACCGAGACGAAGGACGAGCAAGACGAGACCACCAGCGCGGACCCCCCGGACGCACCGGACGAGACCGGAGACGAAAGAATCACCGCGGCCTTTGAAAACCCACCGCCAGCCGGCATGACGGTGACCCAGGTCACGGCGGGGGGAATCGGGATGGTGTCCGGCTGGGCGTTTACCAGAAATCCCGCTGCTGAGATCGACAGCATCGCGCTACGGATAGACGGCGATACACCGACCACGGTTGGGGAGGAACTGCCCTGCTGCTCGGGGCGGCCCGATGTCAGAGACGCTTTCCCCGCAGTCGCGCCACCGAACACCGGCTTTGGCGGCCTCATCAATTTTAATTTGATTCCCAGCGGCGTGCGCACTCTTGGGGTCGAAATTCGAGACACTGCGGACCCGCCTGAGACCCGTATTATCGATCACGAAGTTGCCGTCGTCCGCCTCGGTGATGCCGAGTTTCTTGAAGACTTTACGCTGACCGAAGAGAGCAGTGTCACCGTGACCGGCTCGTTACTGACCCTTGAAGATATTGAAATCAAGATCAAAGGCCAGCCCGAGACCACGCTGGTAGATGCCGGATTTGTCTGGAACGAGAGTTGCCAGTGCTTCCTGCCTTGGCCCCTGTGTGGCAACGGCGGACGAGACGTAGGGGAGGAGTGCGACCGGGAGGCCCTTGGTGAACTGAGCTGTCAGGCCCTTGGGTTTGGTGAGGGCGACCTTAGCTGTTATCGGGATGAGGAGAACGCCAGAGATTTCTGTCTGCTCGATACGAGTGCATGTGGGGAGGAGACGGGAGCGCGGGCCTATGTGACCCTGGTCAATGACAACGCCGTGGCGGTGGTCAGGACGGATACGAATGAGGTGACGCAGACGATTCCGGTGGGCGGCCGTCCGCGCGGCATCGCCCTCAGCCCGGACGGGAATGAAGCCTATGTCTCGAATGCCGCCGATAACACGGTATCGGTCATTGAGATTGCGGTAAATCCAAAGCGGGTCGTGGCGACGGTCCCGGTGGGCCGAGAGCCGCAGGGGGTCGCCTTTGCCCCGGATGGCGCCACCGCCTATGTGACGAATATCAGGGACAATACGGTTTCTGTCATTGATACCGCCACACGGATGCAAACCACCACCATAGCGGTGGGCCGCAGTCCGCAGTCCATTGCCGTAGCGGTCACCCCGAATGGGCCGCACGCCTATGTGACGAATTTTGATGATAACACCGTCAGCGTGATTGACCTGACGACCCACACCCCGCTGCCCGACTCGATTGGGGTGGGAGAGGGGCCGCTCGGCGTGGCGGTGACGACGGACGGGACGCGCGTTTATGTGACGAATTTCGGGACAACTGATACCGATGAGGGTGACGGCAACGGAGACACGGTTTCCTTTATCGATACCGCAACGAACACCATTGTTGATACGGACCCTCAGACCGATGGGCTACAGCCTGCTCTGCAAGTCGGGGTACAGCCGGCCGGGGTCGCCGTGATACCTGACACGGCCCTGGAATTGGTAGAACGGGAACTGAAGGTCGATGCGTTTGTGGCCAACTTTCTTGACGCAACTGTCTCGATGATTACAGAGGAAGACGTTCATCCGGAAATCAACACCCCGTCTTTTAATGTGGCGTTTAATCCGCGCTTCAACGCGGTGAATAACGAACCGTACGGCATTGCGATTACCCCAAACGGCCTGCGGGGGTATACCACGCTTTTCGGCTCCCGTAAGGACGAGGGCCAGGTCGTCCAGGTCTTCAGTACGCTGGCTCAACAAGTCGTCGCCACGATTGAGGTTGGGAATAAGCCGTTTGCCATTGCCATTGGCCCGCGCTAGAAGCGGCCCATGAGTTGACGCCCACGGGAGAACATGGCACTATCCTCGCATTCTGCACGAACGTACTGACCCAACCCGCATACGTTTGACACGGTGGGGCCGTAGCTCAGTTGGGAGAGCGCTTGAATGGCATTCAAGAGGTCGTGAGTTCAATTCTCATCGGCTCCACTCCACCCCCCTCATATCCAATCAGTCCGCAACGTCTGCCTCGCTTTCAGGTCTGAAATGACGAACGGCCAGAGGACGTTTTTGTGGGATCAAAGGAAGGCGTAAAATGAATGCGCTGGAGGGTTCGCTGCTTGGATGACAAATCATGAGCACCGTGACCGGCGGTTCGGACATATCTACCGCTATCATCCGCGTAGCGACGCCCACTCGGTTGCGCTCTGTACGCTTGTCATGGAAGACCTTCTGGAACGTTGCCCTCTATTGCGAAGTCAGGCCGCTCGCGGGCAAGTTGCTTATGGTATTAACGTGGGACACCAATGGCCAAAGACCGGAAAGAGAAAAAACTTGGACCTTGCAGTTGGAATTCCGGCCGACCCAAGCCACGAAACTCAGGGTGATATCGTTAAAGTGGGTCAATTCTCTGAAGTCCTTATTTCCTGTGAAGCAAAATCTGTCATGACTGAACACGGAAAATCACAGCCTCGAGTATACGATGAACTGAGATCTTCTCATGAAATCGTACATCAGGGGAACCAGAAGGCTATTGCCGCAAGAATTACCGTCGTAAATATCGCAGAAACGTTTGTTTCTCCGACCCGTCAAAAGACGGGTGAGCTAGAAGTTTCCAAACATAACCAACCAAGGGCAACTTTACGGATGGTTGAGCATCTACGTGGGTTGCCTATTCGGGAACCAATCGGACAAGTTGGCTTCGAGGCGTATTGTACGTTTGTGGTGGAATGTGACAATCAAGACGCCTGTACTGTATGGTCAGCCGCACCGGCCCCTCAGATGAGCGACCGTGACCACTACGAGACTTTTATAACCCGTATAGCCAAGTTTTACACCGAGAGATTTTCCACTCTCCCCTACGAGACTTCTACCTGAGGAGCCGTACTAAAGAGGCATCCAGCTTTATCCGCCCCTTGGAGTACCCGCTGTTTTCCAGCCTCGAAATACTCAGGGTCGATTTCATTATTTATGCTGTTTCGTCCACACCTCATAGCGGCAAGTGCGGTTGAAAAAGTGCCAGCAAAAGGGTCGAGAATAGTATCGTCTACAAAAGAGAACATCCGCACGAGCCTGTAAGCCAGTTCGACAGGAAATGGTGCCGGATGAGGACGCGTCGGGCTTCCAGGAATATCCACCCAAAAAGACCGGAACCATTTTGCGTGCTCTTCTTTCCTGAGTTTTGAAAGAACCCGTTGCTATTCAGTCGGCTTCCGATAGCCACCAGGCTTTCTCAACATCAGGATGTATTCAAGGTCGTTCTTAATAATGGCATTCGGCTCGTACGGTTTCCCGAGGAACGAGGAACCATTTTCCACCTCGTAGCTCGCATTGGCGATTTTATGCCAAAGGATCGGGGTGAGGTAGTCAAGTCCGATTTTCCTGCACCGCACCCCGATATCAGCATGGAGCGGCATGACAAGGTGGCGTCCTTTATTTTTTCGTCTTGCTAAGCAGACATCTCCCACAATACAGACAATCCTCCCTCCTGAGACCAAAACTCGGTGGCACTCCCGCCAGACGTGATCCAGCTCGTCCATAAATGATTCATATTCAGCAATTGCGCCGAGTTGGCCTGGGTGGTCATTATATTTCTTCAGGGTCCAATACGGGGGCGAGGTGACAACGAGATGCACCGATTGATTTGGAATCCAACCCAGGTGACGCGCGTCGCCCAGATGGAGGACATGGCGAGTTGGGGACAGGTCTCTTGCGCTTCCTGCCTTCGGTCCAGCCGGAACCTGCTGTATCGGTTGTGTCTGGATTACTTCATCCACAGACATCGCCTCCTGTGTCGATTCTCCTTGCATCAAGCCGGCGAGGTTCACTTTTGAGTATGCCCCGAGAGTACCTGTTCATGATGTTTTTATCAATATATTTTATTGTCAAACTTTTTTGTACAGCGTAATTATAAAGCATGGCGCACACCGTTATTTTTGAAACTCACCTCTGTCCAGTGTGCCAAACTCAGTTCTCAGGAAGGACGAACCAGTCATATTGTTCTGACCGGTGTCGGCAAAGAGCAAGCTACCTACGCAATCAGAAGAAGCGATTAACAGAGAGGCGGGAGCGTTACCGTCGAAAACGGCTGGCTGACCTCCAGGCCAGCGGGCGGACTGCGATAACGGTGTCATGAGAAAGAGAGGGATATTCGACCGTGCATACTCGTGTCTTCGTCGCTAACCGGGGCGAAATCGCCATTCGCATCGCTAAATCGGCAACGGCCTTGGGCCTAGAGTCAGTCGGTGTGTATCCGGCCATTGATGCACTCTCACTGCATACTCGCGCTATGACAGAAAGCCACGAAATCGGCGCGGTGGCAGATGCCGTTGGGGCCTATTTGAACGCGGACGCGCTCATACAGACAGCCACAGCGCGCGGCTGCGACTGTCTGCACCCCGGTTATGGTTTCCTGTCTGAGAGCGCTGCTTTTGCGGCATCGTGTGCCGCCGCCGGCATGACGTTTATCGGTCCGTCGCCGGAGACGCTGGCTTTATTCGGCGATAAAGTCAGAGCGCGTGCGCTTGCCACGTCGTTAGACATCCCCATTGTGCCTGGCAGCGTTGCGCCCATAGAGTCAGCGTCAGAAGCGAAAAAGTTGGCCAGTGAGCTTGGCTATCCCGTGATGCTCAAGGCCGTGGCTGGGGGTGGGGGGCGCGGTATGCGGGTTGTTGAAAGGGCCGAACAGATGGCCGAGGCATTTGAGCGCTGTCGTAGCGAAGCCCAGGCCGCATTTGGTGACGGCAGCGTCTTTCTCGAAAGACGGCTCGCCCGGCCCAGACATATTGAGGTCCAGATTCTGGCGGATTCATATGGTCATGTCGTCCATCTGCACGAACGCGACTGCTCGGTCCAACTGCGCCACCAGAAGGTTGTTGAGGTGGCCCCCGCGCCGGGGCTGGACCCCACGCTACGAGAGCATATGCGCACGGCTGCGCTCACCCTTGTGCGGGCCGCCTCGTATGCCAATGCCGGCACCGTTGAGTTCCTGGTCTCGCCCGAGACCGGCGAGTATTTTTTTATTGAATGCAATCCGCGGATTCAGGTCGAACATACCGTCACCGAACAAGTCACTGGTATTGATCTGATCGAGGCGCAGTTTCGTATCGCTGCGGGCGAAACGCTTGCCGCGCTCGGCCTGGGCGACCAGCACGCAGTTGGCACGCCGCGCGGTTTTGCCGTGCAGGCCCGTGTTGTGGCGGCAAGCACGGGGAGTATCACCGCCTATAAAGAGCCCTCGGGGGCGGGCATTCGGGTGGATGCGTGTGGCTACTTGGGGTATGCCCCGCCGCCGCAGTTCGACCCTTTGCTGGCAAAACTCATCTGTACGTCCGGTTCTTACCCCGCCGCCATTGCGCAGACCCGGCAGGCGCTTGCCGAGTTTCATCTTGATGGGCTGAAAACCAACCTGCCCCAACTGCACGCCATCCTCGCCCAGCCGTCCGTCCAGGCCGGTGATGCCAGAACGTCATTATTGGCGGAGACCCCGGAGGTGAACACCCCTTCTGCCTCCACGGCTGAGGGCAGCGCGCTGGCCTTGCTGAAACAACAGGCCGCCAAGCTGAGCGGTCCGGCTCCGGGACCGATAAGCGCACAGCCTGCACGCCGGCCGGCCCTGGAGGTCGTAGCGGGTCAGGCGGCTGTACACTGTCCCCTGGAGAGTGCGGTTGTCGAGGTCCGGGTGCGGGTGGGAGACACGGTGTCGCCTGGGGACACGCTGCTGGTCGTCAGTGCCATGAAGATGGAAACCCTGGTCACCGCGGACTGTGCCGGCCTCATCGTGGCCTTGCAGTCGCTTGAGGTTGGAGACCGCGTTGCCGCAGGACAGGTCGTGGCCGTTGTGTCCCCGTCGTCTGCCGACTCCCCTCACGCACCAGAGGGGGCCTCCCCCTGGGAGAAAGTGCTGGAAGAAGTCACGCTTCTCCAACAATTGGCCCAACAGCGGCTGGCCCCCGGCTCTCACGATCCGGGCGTCGTACGCCAACGCTCTCGCGGTAAGCTCACCTGCCGCGAGCGTATTGATCTGTTGCTGGACACCGGCTCCTTTCGGGAGGTCGGGAGCGTCGCCGGCTTTGCGTCCTATGATGAAGACGGGAGCATCGTCGGGTTTACCCCGGCAAACAGTGTTGGTGGCTGGGGGAAAATAGACCGGCGGGGTGTCGTGGTATGTGCCGACGATTTTACGTCTCGGGGCGGCCACGCCGACGGGGCGATTGCGGCAAAAAGCAGTTATCTGGACCGCCTGGCGACGGAAATGCGCCGGCCCTCAATCCGGCTGCTGGACGGCTCGTCCGGTGGGGGCAGTGTTGCGGCTATGGTGCCGGCCCAGAGAAAAGCGGGCGAGAGCAGCGCGCAGGAAAGCTCAGGCGCAATCCAGGCCGGTCGGCCACGGGTGGCCGGAGGCGGTGGGTCGTATCTGCCCGGACACCTGGGCAGCAGCATGTACGCCGAACAGTTATCGACCATACCCGTGATCAATCTGTTGCTCGGCAGCGTGGTTGGCATTGGCGCGGCCAAGGCCGTCCTGGGCCACTTCTCGGTTATGGTACGTGATATTGCCCAGCTCTTTGTTGCCGGACCGCCGGTCGTCTCACATGCCGTGGGCTATGATATCACCAAGGAGGAACTCGGCGGCTGGCATATTCACTGTACGAATGGCGCGGTAGACAACCTGGCAGAGTCCGAAGAAGAAGCCATGCAGATGACCCGGACGTTTCTCTCTTATCTGCCTTCCAGTGTGTATGAGGCCCCACCCGTGGTCAGCGCGAGCGACCCGATTGACCGGCGTGAAGAGGAACTCGCGACCCTCATTGCCCGCAAAAGGACCACGACCTTTGATATTCGGCAGGCCATCCGGCTGATGGCCGACCGAGATTCTTTTTTTGAGATCGGTCCGCTGTGGGGAACCGATCAGGTGACGGGATTCGTCAGATTCAACGGCTATCCGCTGGGCGTGATTGCGTCGGACAGCCAACACGCCAACGGAGGGGCGCTGACCGCCGACGGCTGTGACAAGCTGACGCGCCACCTGGATTTGTGCGACCTCTTCCACCTGCCCCTCTTGAACCTGGTCGATAATCCCGGCTTTGCGGTTGGCCTGGAGCACGAGCGGACGGGTACCATTCGCAAAGGGGCGGAATGGATGATTGCCTTCGCCCAGGTCCGGGTCCCCATCTTTACCGTCCTGATGCGCCGCAGTTTTGGCGTGGCTGGCAATAATTACGCCACCCCGCGCTCGGCACCCTCAGTGCGCGTCACCTGGCCGGCCGCGGATGTCGGCGGGATTCCACCCGAGGGTGGCATCGAAGCGGCCTATAAACGCCAGTTGGCAGAAGCCGACGACCCGGTTGCCTTCCGCGCAGAACTCAACGCCCGGATCGAGAGTGTGCGGGGGCCGCTCGGTCCGTTAAATAAATTCCAGATCGAAGAAATGATTGACCCCAGGGATACCCGCGGCTATATCTGTGAGTGGGTGGAAGCCGCCTATCACGTGGTGTCTCAGCCGACGCGACTCGTGCCCAGGGCGTTGCAGTTTCGGCCCTAGCCCGATGTCGGCTGCCGTGTCGCTAATCCGGTCTGCCTGAGAGACAAAGGCAGACCAGAGCAGATGAGTGTGGAGGACAGACCATGGGCCAACAGACACTCGCCGTAGACCCGCAGATACTCACCGACAGCGCGCCCGAACAACGTCCCCTGACCGGTCAAGAATTCCTGGACAGCCTACAGGATGAGCGGGAGGTCTGGATCTATGGCGAGCGTGTCAAAGACGGCACCCGGCACCCGGCCTTTCGGAATTCCGCCCGGATGCTGGCGCGCATGTATGATGCCCTGCACGACCCGTAAAGAAAACCGAGGCTCATCACGCCGACCGACACCGGGAACGGCGGGTTTACCCATAAGTTTTACAAGGTGCCCAAGAGTCAGCCCGACCTGGCTGGCAGCCGGGATGCCATTGCCGAGTGGGCGCGCATTTCCTACGGCTGGATGGGGCGCCCGCCAGACTACAAAGCCAGCCTGACCGGGACCCTGGGTGCAAATACCGAATTCTATACGCCGTATCATGACAATGCGCTCCGCTGGTATCGTCGCACCCAGGAGCGCTGCCTGTTTCTCAACCACGCCCTGGTGAACCCGCCGATCGATAAGGAAAAATCCCCGGACGAAGTGAAAGATGTCTATGTGCGGGTGGAAAAAGAAACCGACGCGGGAGTCATTGTCAGCGGTGCCAAGGTGGTCGCGACCGGCTCTGCCCTGACGCATCACAATTTTATTGGCTTTTACGGCCCCACCCCCTTGGGTAAGCCTGAGATGGCGCTCTTCGCCATGATTCCCATGGGTGCCGGCCTGAAGCTCATCTGCCGTCCGTCGTATGAGATGCACGCCGCCACCCTGGGGAGTCCGTTCGATTATCCGTTATCCTCTCGCCTGGACGAAAATGACGCCATTCTGGTGTTGGACAAGGTCTTCATCCCCTGGGAGGATCTGTTTGTCTATCGCGACCTGGACAAAGCCAATAATTTTTTCCCCCGCTCGGGTTTTATCCCGCGCTTCACCCTGCACGGCTGCACCCGTTTCGCCGTGAAGTTGGACTTTTTGGCCGGGGTCCTGCTGAAAGCCCTTGACGCGCTTGGCATACAAGACCAGCGGAGCGCCCAAGTGCAGGTCGGTGAGGTCTTGTCCTGGCGGCATATGTTCTGGGGCCTGACCGAGGCCATGATCAATACCCCGGAGGAATGGGTCAACGGTGCCCTCCAGCCCAACACAGAATACGGTCTCGCCTACCGCGTCCTGGCTCCGGTCGCCTATCCGCGTATCAAAGAGATTATCGAGCAAACCATTGCCAGCGGCCTGATTTATCTCAACTCACATGCGACAGATTTCAAAACGCCGGAGCTACGGCCCTATCTGGAGAAGTATTTACGCGGCTCCAACGATTACGACGCGCTGGAGCGCGTCAAGCTGCTCAAAATTCTGTGGGATGCTGTTGGGACAGAGTTCGGCAGGCGGCACGAACTCTACGAGCGCAACTACGCCGGCAACTACGAGAAAATTAAAATTGAGAGCCTACAGGCGGCTGTGGCCATGGGCCGCACGGATCATCTCAAGAGCTTTGTGGATCAGTGTATGGCCGAATACGATATCGACGGCTGGACCGCCCCGGACCTGATTAACCCGGATGATGTGAACCGGATGAAGTCAAGGGGTTCCTGAGCGAAACGGAAAGGTGGCGTTGATAGCCGGGCACAGGTTCCGCTCACACACCCGTCAGCGCAATCCGCGTGACCGACCAGGGTCTTTTTGGCAGCCTGTGTCCAGCCTACCCGCCAAACCGTCACGCCACCCTGCGCGTCGAGCGCGGCCAGCGCGCGTCCGTCTGGCCGCCAGTACAATGCGGCCACTACGCCCGCCACAACCGCGTTCCCTATCGGACTGCCTTCTCCATCTCTCTGAAGCGACCACACAACCACGCCACCATCGCGGCCTCCCGATGCCAGGCGCAGCGCGCGGCGCGCAAAGGCAAGCGTGGTGACGGGTTGAACATGAAGCTCGAGAACGCCGGGCCGCGTGCCCTCGGGACCACTTCCCTGGAAGCTCCAGACCGTCACCGCCTCCCCTCCGCCGGTGGCCAAAAGGGTGCCGGTGTCATCGAAAGCCAGGGCCGACGGCTTGGCAGGATAGCCTGACATCATGGAGTCCTGCTCCGTGGAGCGGCGCCAGAAGTGCACCGAGTTGTCCTGGCTGCCACAGGCCACGATATCCCCGTCCGAGCTCAGTACCATCGACACCAAGGAGCCCTGCCACTCCAGCTTCTGGCGTAGCGCGCCAGTGGACCCGTCGAAGAACGCTACTCGACCGTAACAGGCCGTTGCCAGCTCCCCTCCGCTCGACCAGGCGAGCGCGCTGACGGTGCTGGGATGCTCATCAGAGCGCCACACCTCCACGCCGTCCGCACCATAGACACAAACCCGCCGGGAGCAGGAGGCCGCCAACCATTGGCCGTCCGGCGACCACGCCACGTTTTCTACCCAACCGCTTCCGACGCCGATAGCCTGGCTTACCTGACCTTCGGCGGCACTCCAGATTAAGACTCGTCTGTCCTGGCCGGCCGTAGCGAACATGGTTCCGCTTGGGTGGACCGCCACCGCGAGCACCCCGCCTTCATGCACTCCGCGCCGCGCCCAGGCGGTCGCCCCAGACTTGCCGTCGAAGGCGTAGACGCCACCCGCAGCATCACCAACCATCAGCATCTCACCGCGCAGGCCCCACCCCCCGGCGATGGCGTAGTCACCGACTGCCGCGGACCAGCCCCGGCGAAGAACACCCCTCGGGCGGTCGATATGCACATCAGCCATGCGTCGAACTCCTGCCACCGCTCTCTCAATCAGCCCCGACAGTCGCAATCGCGGCGATGTTGGCCAACAGCCATGCGGATGCAGCAGATAACTGCAACCAATCCCCACTGGAGCTGAGCCCATAAGTCAACATGCTGCCAATCCAGCAAACGCTGGCAGCCGTTTGTCCGAGCCAGGTGAGGCTCCGCATCTTGGCGAGTCGGCTGTGCCGCGCGCTCGACGCGACGGCCCCTGCGTCGTGTCCCGTCAACATACGCACTCCTCCCCACAGCAGGAGAGGTCATCGAGATACATGCCCCACTTGCGGTAGTATTCTTCCAACTTTTTCGCCGGCAGCCCCAATGAGGTCGCAATTGCTTTGGCGACAATGCCGAATCGTTGTCGATATTTGAAGATGAAGCAGAAGACGTAATTGTTATGGCGCACTGCGGGGCCGCAGAGAAACATGCCCGGTACGATGGTCGATTCATCGTGTTCGCCCAGAAGCGGAGAGCCATCGTCGCGGCGTTCAAACAAATCTGCGACTAGCCTGTGACTCCCCTCAAATCCGCCGGCCAATAGTGGCGGCACGCGGGTTTGAAACCGCTGTCCGTCCTGAGCCGTGACTTCATACACGGCGTCCACGCGCGTGACCGATTCGATAGGGGTGTGCGGAAACAGTTCCACGTGCTCAACAAACCGGTCTTCACGCATCCGTTCGAGCGTAAACGGGGAGAGCGCGACACTGGGGTCGGAACTCTCCTCCTCCCACGGGCACCCCTTGTCGAACAACCGCACTCGTTTGTCGCGACACGCCAGATGGTAGGCCACATCGACCCCGCTTTCGTAGCCACCCACAACGATGAAGTCGTCCCCGTCAAGCGCTTCATAGCTGGCGATGGTCGCGGTGTGGCGACACAATTGGCTATCAACCAACCCACTCAAGCGTGGGTATTGGAACTCGCCAGCGGCCCAAATGACGTGCTTGGCGTGCAAGGTCTCGTTGGCCGTATCGAGGCGAAAGACGTCACCAACCTTTGCCACCTGCCTCACGTCGGTATCCTGGCGTACCGGTAACTCAAAGAATTGTGCGACGGCACGCAAATATCTCGCGTACTCTTTACCCGTTGGATGCTCAAGCCCCAAACTGAACGCGGGTGAAGTGCCAATCGCGATTGAGTTCAAATCGATCATGCCAATCGAGTTGGTTGGGTACGAGGGCGTGATGAAGCGAGTCTCGGCCGGCCATGAGGCGAACGACGCGCCGACCGTGTGACGCTCGGAAACGATGAAGTTTTCGATGCCAGCATGTCTGAGAGCCACCGCGGCCCCCACGCCGGCGGCACCGGCACCGACGACCACTACGTCATAGACGATTTCACTGTTCTCGGTGCCGGCCATACACACTCCTCCTGTTGATATTCAAATCAGACATGCTTCGAATCCCTGCCGCATGCTTTGCTCATCAAGGTTGCGGCCAATGAAAACGAGTTGATTGCGCCGGAGCGCGTCGCCCCAGGGCTGGTCCGGCTGTCCGTCAAAGAGCATGTGCACCCCCTGGAAGACGAAGCGGTCCGACTCGCCCGCGAGGCTGATGAAGCCCTTCATGCGGAAATGTCCACCCCGCGTTCACTGAGCAGTTCGCCCAGCCAGGCGTTGAGCCGGTCGGGGTCGACGTCGCCGTCCCTCTCGATTGAGATCGAGCCCACCTCGTCGTCGTGCTCGTGCTGGGCGACCCAGGTGCGCTCGACCTCGACGGGAACCACCGCTCCTCCAGCCGCGTTCGTCAGGTGGAGAGCGAACTCCTCCGCGGTGTGCTGGGTGTAGAGGCCAACCCGCACCGGCGTATCGACCTCCAAGAAGAACGACTTGCGCCCTGGGGAATCGAGCCGGAGGTTCACATGCTTGCCGACAGGAATCTCTTCCCCTGGGCGAATGAGCGCCGCAGGTTCGGCGTACCGTCGCACACACCACTCCGCACCCTCACGGAGGGCCGCGTCATCCGTGCCCTGGTCGGACACGACGACGAGCGACATCGCCGGATCAGGCCCATCGGCCAGGCTGAGTTCGTAGCGGCCGCTAGGGAGCGAATAGACGCCAGTCCACTCGAACGGATACTCCGACTCGAGGAAGGTGGGACGACGCTCAAGCACCTGATCCAGGTCGAAGGCCCCGAGGTTGAGTACCGTGTCAACGGAGACGTGCGCCCGCTCGCTGCGCACGACTTGGGCCATACGGTTCATGTCTCGGAGCCGCGCTTCGAGCCGGTCGAGCGCCTCGCCGTTGACGAGGTCCGTCTTGTTGAGCACGAGGACGTCTGCGAACGCGATTTGCTCCGTGCTTTCGTCGCTTCGGCCGAGCTGCTGTTCGATGTGGGCGGCATCGACGAGCGTGACGATTCCGTCAAGCGAGAACTCCTCGCGAATCTCGTCGTCCATGAAGAACGTCTGAGCGACCGGCCCGGGATCGGCCAGCCCGGTGGTTTCCACCAACACATAGTCGAACTTGTCGCGGCGCTTCATGAGATTGCCGAGTACGCGAATCAGATCTCCGCGCACCGTGCAGCAGATGCAGCCGTTCGACATCTCGAAGATATCCTCGTCAGCGTCGATGACGAGCGCCTGATCGATGCCGACCTCCCCATACTCGTTCTCGATCACGGCAATGCGCTTGCCGTGCTCCTCACTCAAGATCCGGTTGAGCAGGGTCGTCTTGCCAGAGCCGAGGAAGCCGGTGAGGATGGTCACAGGTACTTTTCGAGGGGTCATTGCTAAATCTAAATGTGACGTATTCATTAGTTCTCCTGGAGCAGCGGAATCTGGACGTCGAACCCCCACGCCGTGCAGACCTGGACCAGGTCTGCGGCGTCAACGGCGTCCGTGGGTTTGTGCAGCTTGTGTTGCAGCGGGGGGGAATCGGGCCGAAGCAGGCCAACCACGGTCTCGATGGGCGCACAGCCCTCTTCGAGACACGCCAACTCGGTGACCGTAACCGTCGCGCCATCGGGAAGGCTGAGCGCTACGCGCAACGCTTCCTTGATATGTCGAACCCGCTCGCGGTTCGGGCGACGTGGTGATGTGTTGATCAACATGTTCTCTCCCTTCTTCCCTGCGATACGGCGAGACCGAAGAGGGGACCAAGTGGCGTCACGGCAGGCGTTTCAGCGTCGTCAACACACGCACTGCGTCTGAGCAAGTGGGCAGTGACGAAGACTCCAAACCCAGGCTGGGTGCGGCGAGGGCGCTCCACGTGACGGCTCCTCGGATGCGTCAGCGTCCCCCCTCGTATGGCGGCACACGCCCCAGTATGCTTGCGCGGAGGGGCTTCGGACGTCGCCCCCGCGGCATGAATCCATCCACGGTAGCGATGTAGAGCGAGACGCCCTCCACGATGCCACGTGCGCTCTCGCCCGGGTGCTGGTCCCCGAAGAGGTAAGTCCACGCTCCGGGCGACGAAAGCGCGATTCCGCAGGGGCGCGGGCATACACTCAGGCACGCGGTGGGCCTGACCTCCACGTGGGGGCCCAATGGGCTCTTATGGAACGTTGCGCGAAGCTCTTGATAGAGTTTGAAGCCGGTTCGACTCTCTCGTGGCTCACGCGGAGAGCCAGGTGCCCGACAGGACGCGCACACGTGAAGGACGGATGACCGAAAGGTGCCAGAAGAGGGCTGTGCCCCTTTGGCCAAAACGGATGCGGCAGTTTCGGTCATGCTGACTCCTCGGTCATATGCAGCCAGCCCCCGGTCCGGGGGCTGGCTTGGGATTACTAGACAGCCAGACCCAATATATTGAAGACGAGGCCCTCGACATGCTCAAGCGTGAGAAACGTGCCGACCCCAGCCACAGCAGCGCCGGCGAGGCGGACATGAATATGCTGCGCCTCGGTCGCCTTCAGCAGATTGTACACAACAAATCCGGCCAGGAGCGCCAAGCCGTATTGCAGCAGGCCGAGTCCGACCAAATAGCCTATCAGCACGGTCGCGCCGGCTCCTGCTTCCTGGGCCGCGATTGTGTCGCCAAAGGCTGACCCGTGAAAAAGGCCGAAAACCGCGAAAAGTCCGACCGCCGGAGCAAGGCCCGTGGCACGACCGGACAACAGGATACTGCCGACAACGAGAAGCGAAAGGCCGATCACCAATTCCTTGACAGGCAGACCAACACCAAAACTCATCAGCAAGCAACCAAGCAGCATCGCGCCAATATACGCGGCCGTTGCCAGTTGCGCGCGGCCGGTGTAAAGCGCCGCAATGCCAACGGCGATGACGAAGAAAAGATGATCAAAGCCCAAGAACGGATGCCCCACGCCGGACAAGAGCCCATCGGTCAGTGTTTCCATGGGCAGGCCACCGAGCGGGTGGTGGGCAAGGGCCGGAACCCCACTCATGGTGAAAACGACCCCGGCTAAAAGATATCTCTTCATTTTTTCCTCCTTACTGGAAAATTCGTACCTGTTTGGTGTGGGGTCTTCTATTGCATAATAACTGTAATAGCAATCTTATTACAATAATGACCCGGAGTTGTCAAGTTGACCCGGATTGCCATGGCTCTAGTGTGGTACGAGACACGAATCGAGCGCAGCTGGCCGGATTCGGTCTGACCAAAAATAATGTCGTGCGACAATGATCGCGCGCGTACACTACCGTGTAGGTTTCAATCGTGCCGGACCCGTTGAACGCTTCTACCCGGTCAACCGGTGGGGAACCCGCATCGGGGTTTGCATCATCCGTGGGTTCAGCCGGACCCGGTGGAACGAACCCGTCCCCCGCCCAACACTTCCCGCGCGGGCGCGGAGCGTCCCAGCCACCTGCCGAGGGCGAAGAGCGCCAGACCGCTCAGCATGCCCGGCATGACCTCATAGACGACCGTCTCGTGCCAGCCCAGGGAGCGCCACAGCAGCACGACACCGATCCCGACGAGCATCATCGCCAGGGCCAGCTCCTCGGTCGGCTTCTGGTTGAGCGCGTAGACGAGCAGCAGCGGACCGAAGGCGCTCGCCAGCGCAGACCAGGCGATCAGGACGAGATTGAAGACGCTTTCGGTGCGGCTCAGGGCAATACCGAGGGCCAGCAGGGTGACCAGGGCCGTCGCCAGTTTGGTAGCCGCGTAGCTCCGAAACCGGTGAGACGAAAAGTCGCGGGTGAACGCTGCCGTACAGCTCAGGATGACTGAATCAGCCGTTGAGATCGTGGCCGCGAACAGCCCGGCCAGCACCAGCCCCGTCAGCAGGGGCGGCAGCAGTTCTCCGGCCAGGGTCGGCAGGGCGAGTTCGGCATCGAATTCGGCGGTGTCGGGCAGCAGCAGCCGGGCGGCCAGGCCGACGCAGATGGTGAGGGCATAGAACGCAATATACCAGCCGTAGTAATAGCACCGGACGCGCCACATCTGCCCAGGGTCGTCCAGGGCCATGAAGCGCACCATGATATGCGGCTGGCCGATGACAGCCACCCCGGCGAGCAGCCAGCCGAGGACGAATAGCACGGAGCCGACCATGCCGCCGAACGCCGCCCGTTCGGGGAAGCAGTCCATGAAGCCGGGTGAGACGTCGCCGAGCGCGGCCCCGAATGCCTGCCAACCGCCGAGTTCCCGAAGCCCCACCCACAGCATGAGGCCCATCGCCGAGATCATCACCAGCGATTGGGCGGCATCGGTCCAGATCGACGCCCGGATGCCGCCAGCAAAGCAGTACAGCAGGACGATCACCGCTCCGACGACCGCCCCCACCCCGTACTCCCAACCGAACAGCACAAACAGGGCCTTGCTGCCGGCGTTGAACTGCGCCGCCGCGTAGGCCCCCAGAAACACAATTGTCAGCAGCCCGCCGAGGGCTTGCAGGCGCGGGTAGTCGGTCCCATGCCAGGCGCTCAGGACGCCGGCGAAGCTGTGCTGACGCCGCGCCTCGGTCGCCACCCGCAGCTTCCGGTGCACAAGGAGGGAGGTCACGAAGTCGCCCACGATCCAGCCCACCATCAGCCAGACCGAGGACAGCCCGGAGGTATAGGTGTAGCCGATCATCCCGATGAACATGTAGCCGCTGTTATTGGTCGCGACCGCCGACAGCCCGACCAGCCAGGGTTTGACGCGCTGGCTGGCAAGCAGGTAGTCGACGCCGGTCGGCTCGCGACGCCGCGCCGACAGCAGCCCGACGAGGACGAACAGTAACAGGAAGAAGCCGAAGCTGAGCAGGGTCATGGGGGGAGGGCTCTCCTACCCCACTCATGCGCACAGCGGAAGCAGCGGGGCGAAGTCCGCGCGGGTCGCGATGTGTTCGGGACGCGGCTCGAGACCGCAAAAGGGCTCCTCCAGGATGTTGGCAACGCTGTTATAGACAATGAAGACATTGCGCCGGGGATAGGGGGAGATATTCGAGTTTGAGCCGTGCAGCGTGTTGCAGTCGAAGAACACCGCCGAGCCGGCCGGCCCGACGGGAGCGGCAATACCGCCCTGGTCGGCCAGCTGCTTGAGGAAATGCGGGTCGGGTACGCCGTACTCCTGCTTGCGGAGCGACTGCTTGTAGTGGTTCTCGGGCGTCCGGCCGGCGCAGACAACATAGCTGGTGTGTGAGCCGGAGATCAGCATCAAGGGTCCGTTGAAGGTGAAGTTGGCCGTGAGGGCGACCGACACGCTGAGCGCGCGCATACGCGGCATGCCGTCCTCGACATGCCAGGTCTCGAAATCGGAGTGCCAATAGAACTCTTTGCCCGTCAAACCCGGCTTCAGATTGGCGCGGGACTGGTGGATATAGACCTCGCTGCCGAGCAATTGACGCGCCACATCCAGGACGCGCGGGTCGCGGGCGAGCCGCGCGAATGCACGGCTCAATTTGTGGACCCGAAAGATCGAGCGCACGGCCTGGTCTCCGGGCTCGATAACGGTTTCATCCCGATCCCGAATATCGTCTGAGCGCACCAGTTGCTCCAACTCGCGGTTCAGCGTGGCGATTTCAGCCGGCTGGAACAGGTGCTCCACAACCAGATAGCCCTGCTGCGCGTAGGACTCGACCTCAGACGCGGACAGTCGCTGCGTCACCGAATCGCTGGGGTAGACGACCGGGTCGAGGCGCTCGGTCAGCCGCGGCTGACAGGTTATCCGAGACGGATACAGGTCTGCGCGGCCGGAGCTCGTCGGTGCCATCAGTCGGCCACCTCCTCGGCTTCGAGCGGGTAGACGCCGTCGGCGTCATGTACCTCTTTGCCGATCAGCGGCGGGTTGAAGACGCACACCATCCGCATCCTGGTTCTGGCCCGCAGAATATGCCGATCATGCTGGTCAAGAGCGTACAAGCTGCCTGGTGTGATCGGATGCACACGTCCGTTATCCACTTCCTCAACCTCGCCCTCGCCCTCAATGCACAGCACCGCTTCGAGATGATGCCGATACCACATCCGGGTCGTGGTCCCGGCATAAATCGTGGTGACGTGCATGGAAAAACCCATGCCGTCGGCCTTCAGCAGCAACCGCACGCTGTCCCAGTTCTCAGCCACGACCCGCCGCCCGGACCGTTCCGCGGCCTCAAGTTCGCGCACAATCATTGGAGTGCCTCCAGAGGGCTGGCGCCGTTGGCAGACGGGCGGCTGAGTGAGCCCCTGACGCTTTCCGCCAAAATGCTCAGCCCCTGCTTGATCTGTTGGTCGGAGGTCGTGAGCGGGCTGAGGCATTTGATCACTTCGCCGTCGGCGCCTGAGGTCTCAATCACCAGGCCGTTTTCAAACGCCTGGCGGGTGATGGCGGAGGCGATGCGGCCGCTGCCGCAGTCCAGACCCTGGACCATGCCCCTGCCCCGAACGGCGAGCCGGTTATCCACCTCTTCCCTGATGTGCTCCAACTCGGAGCGGACGAGCCGGCCCTTGCGATGGACCTCCAGGCTGAAGCCAGCGTCGCGCCAGTACTCGTCCAGGGCTGCCTTGGCGGTGACAAAGGCCAGATTATGGCCGCGGAAAGTTCCGTTGTGCTCACCTGGCTTCCACTGGTCGAGTGCGGGTCTCATCAGCAGCAGTGACAGCGGCAGACCATAGCCACTGAGTGATTTTGAAAGGGTGACGATATCCGGTGCGATGCCGGCCTCCTCAAAGCTGAAGAAGGTGCCGGTGCGCCCGCAGCCCATTTGAATATCATCGACGATCAGCAGGACGTCGTGCTGGCGGCAGACGGCCTCGACGCGCCGCAGCCAGTCGAACGTGGCGACGTTGATCCCGCCCTCGCCCTGGACCGTCTCAACGATGACCGCCGCCGGATGGTCCACACCGCTGCTGCCGTCCCGCAGCACCTGGGCCAGATAGCTGGCGGTATCGGTCCCGGCGCCCAGATAGCCGTCGTAGGGCAGGAAGGACGTCCCGCTGGGGGGCAGGCCCAAACCGTCGCGGTAGTGTGAGTTGGCGGTGGCCGCCACAGCGCCGGCCGTCACGCCGTGAAAGCCATTGGTGAAGGCCACGATATTATAGCGACCGGTGGCCTTGCGGGCGATTTTCAGTGCGGCCTCGACGGCGTTCGTGCCTGTCGGGCCAGTGAATTGTACCTTATAGTCCAAACCGCGCGGGTCCAGGACGACTTCCTTGAAGGTCCGCAGGAAGTCAGCCTTGGCGGTCGTCGCCATGTCGAGGCCATGAACGATGCCGTCGGACTCCACATAGTCGAGCAACACTTGCTTGAGAACCGGGTTGTTGTGCCCGTAGTTCAGGGTGCCGGCCCCGCTCAGAAAGTCAATGTATTCCCTGCCTTGCTCGTCAACCAGGGTTGACCAGCGGGCTTCCGAAAAGACGGTCGGAAACGACCGGGAATAGCTGCGTACCTCTGATTCTAACCGCTCGAATATACTCACACTGCCTCCTTGTCGTGAATCGGGCCGATACGGAGCAGGTGCTCCTCCTCGTGCGTTTCCTCACCGAAGTCCTCGGCGCGAAAAATCGGCTGCCGGGTGCAACGCGCCCCCCGCTCACGGGCCAGCGAATGGAACATGGCCCACGATGCCGCGTTGGACGGGGTGACCGTCGTGTCCAGGTGTTCCACCTGGACACAGGCCGGCTGGCTCAGCACCGCTTGCAACAACCCCTTGCCTACCCCCAGGCCGCGCGCCGCGGGACTGACCGCCACCTGCCAGATGAACAGGACGCGGGGGTCGGCCGGCTTGAGATAGCCCGACACGAAGCCCACTATCTCCCCGTCCCGCTCCGCGACCGCGCAGGTCGCGGCGAAATCCGTACACAGCAGCAGGTAGGAGTAGGGCGAGTTCAGGTCCAGCGGTTCGCAGCGTTTCACCAGCGCATGGACCGCCGGACCGTCGGATAACCGCGGCCGGCGATAGTGCACGGCGCCCGGTTGCGGTTTCATGTTGTTCGTGATCTTTCTCACAATATGTTATATAAACCCGACTCCCCGAGGGGTGTCGCACTGGAACGGCGGCGGCTATGCAACTGCGATTCTTCACGGGTTTCTAACACAGTCCCGGTGGTATTACAAGTCTTTCATCACACAACGTTATATTACAATCCGTTCTCCGGCGTTGAGAGGCTGACGGCCCGGACGACCGCGGACCTGCCGAGAGCGGGTCGGCGACCGGCCCCGGCCGTCTGACAACGGTGGGGCTGGGGAGGGTCAAACCGCGGCCGACCGACAATAACATATTGTGAGAAAAAATATCGGGAGCCGGGGAAGGGTCGCCGGGCCCTGACGGGCTGGCCACTTGGATTTGCCCTGGAGCGGCTGGACGACCGGGACCCAGCGACACGTGCCGTGAGTTGAGTGGGCAGTCATGCAAGAACGGCTGATGATCTGAAATTTGACCTTTGTCCGGGTTGTCTGATATGGACTTGACGCTTGCCCAGTGAGGACAATTTCACTTGTATAGAGGAAGGTTATCAATATGCCAACAAATTTAACGGAACGTCAGCAACGTCTGATTGATATGGCCGCCACCCATGCGGACGATTTCAAATCACGGGTGGCTCAGCACGACGCGGACAGCAGTTTTCCGCATGAAAACGTGGCCGCCATGAAGGCGTCGGGCTATACCGCGCTCATCGTGCCGGAAGAGCTAGGCGGTGCTGGAGCCACGCCGTTGGATATTGCCCTGGCCCAGGAACGTCTGGCCTACGGCGACCTGCCTATGGCCATTGCGGTCAATATGCACCATATTGTGGTTGCCATCTTGGCCGACTTGTGGCGGCTGCATCAACAAGGCAAGGGCCCCTACCTGGACGCGATTGAACCCATGCTCAGGGCGACCGTGACCGACGGCCTGATTTTCGGCGGGCCGGTCAGCGACCCCAGAATGAATAGCTCGGTCGGCTTTGCCGGTATTAACGATACCACCCGCCGGGCGACCAAGGTGGACGGCGGCTATCGGCTGAACGGCAAAAGCGGCTTCGGCACCATGTCCGCGGGGGCCGACTATCTGCTGACGACGGCGCGCTATGAAGACCCGGAGCAGGGTCCGCAATGCCTGCTGTGCTTCTTTCCGACCGCGTCTGAGGGCGTCGAGATTCAGACCAACTGGGATACGATGAGCATCCGTTCCTCGCAGAGCAATGATATCGTCTGGAATAATGTGTTTATCTCCGACGAGGCCGCGGTCTTACGGCCGGCCCAAAGTTGGGATGCCATCGCCGATATTACGGCCTCGTGGTGGGTGGCCTCTGCTCCGGCGTGTTACATCGGTCTGGCCCAGGCCGCCCGCGATTACGCGCTGGACTGGGTTGGCGGACGGAAACAAGAACCGTTTGACCAGCCCATGACCCATTATCCGAGCAATCAACTCCTGGCCGCGGACATGGAAATCGGTCTGCGCTCGGCACGGGCCATGCTGCATCAGGCCGTTGCCGCTCACGATGATGTCAACGTGCGCACCCAGGAAGACATCGTGAATCTGATTTCCTGTTTCCAGTTTGTGATGGAATCCTGCGTTCAGGTGGTTGATAAAGCCATGCGCATGGTCGGTGGCGCGGCCTTGTTCAAGAAAAACCCCATGGAGCAGATGTACCGCGACGTGCGGGCCGCGGTCATCCATCAGCCCTTTGCCGGCATGGAGGGCAAGGCCCTGCTCGGCCGGCGGACCTTCGGCCTGCCCGTGTATACCAGCCCGCGCTTTGTGTAATTGTCACCCCGCATTGCCCGGTACCAACAAGAATTCTGCCGGCTCTGCCCTCCCACGTGGCGTACAAGGAAGGAAAGACACATGACCGAACCCACCCTCAATCCGAGCATTCAAGACCCGCGCATCGTCATTATCGGCGCGGGCATGGCCGGCATCTTGTCCGCCATCAAGCTGCGTGAGGCCGGCTATGACCACTTCATCATCTACGAAAAGTCCAATTCTATAGGCGGCACATGGCGGGCGAACACCTATCCGGGATTGGCCTGCGACGTGCCGGCGCATTCGTATACCTACTCGTTTGCGCCCAACCCGGACTGGAGCCAGGTGTTTGCTCCGGGCCCTGAGATTCGGACCTATTTCGAGAACGTGGCTCAGAAGTACGCCGTTATAGACCGGGTGCGCTTTGAGGAAGAGATTACAGCCTGCGAATTCATTGACGGCCGCTGGCAGATTCGGACCAATACGGGACGCCAAGACCAAGCGGATATCATCATTGCCGCCACCGGCGTGCTGCACCATCCCAACCGGGCGGCTCTCCCCGGTCTCGATACCTTTGAAGGCGCGCACTTCCACAGCGCTGAGTGGGACCATAGTGTCCCGCTCGACGGCGCGCGGGTCGGTGTGGTCGGCACCGGCTCGACCGCCATCCAGATTACCACCGCCCTGGTTGAGCGGGTGGCCACATACAAACTTTTTCAGCGGACCGCGCAATGGGTCTTCAAAATGGAGAACAACGCCTACGCCGCCGCGGAGCGAGCCGCGTTTGCCAACGACCTACAGAAAATCTACGCGCTCCGCGAAGAACAGAAGGCGTTTTTTGACAATTTCAGTCAAGCGGTTATCGATGCTGATTCCCCCGAGATGAAGGAGATTGAAGCCGCCTGCCTGGCCAATCTTGAAGAGACGGTAAAAGACCCGGAACTCCGTGAGCAACTCCGGCCACAGTATCGAGCGGCCTGTAAGCGTCTCATTCTGTCGCCCAATTTCTATGAGTGCATTCAGCACCCGAACGCCGAACTTGTGGTCTCCGGCATTGAAACCGTCGAGCCCAAAGGTGTCCGGACCAAGGACGGCAAACTGCACGAGTTGGATGTTCTGGTGCTGGCGACCGGCTTTCGGGCCGACCGTTTTATCCGCCCAACCCTGGTGCGTGGCCGGGGCGGTGTTGATCTTGACGACGTATGGGCGGACCATCCGGTTGCCTATCTCTCGATTTCCATTCCAGAGTTTCCGAATTTCTTTATGCTGAACGGCCCCAACGGTCCGGTTGGCAACTTTTCCTTGATTCGTATTGCCGAACTGCAACTCGGCTACATCCTGCAACTCATGGAAAAAATACGAACGGGGGAGTGCCGGGAAATCAGCGCTAGTCGCCCGGCCACGGACGACTATGAGCAGGCGCGCGCGCAGGCCGCCAAGAAATCGATTTGGGCGACAGGCTGCAATAGCTGGTATCTGGACAAGCGCGGGGTGCCGGCAAGCTGGCCCTGGTCTCAGGCCCATTTCGACGCAGAAATGGCCGCCCCCAGACTCGCCGCGTATGACGTTGTCCCGCTTGAATAGGCCCTCGCCGAAGTCGAAAAGGACCGCTGGTGTCCTATCCGTTATAAGGCTACACGGATGATGAGCGGAGTTGCCTTGCTCACAAAGCCTGGCAGTGGCTCAGAGCGGAACCAAGCGAGTGCACTTACTCTGTCGCTGATTTGGGCTTCAACCCGATCAAGGATTTCCGTCATCCCTCGCAGCCGGGTTTGCGTCTCGGTCTCCTGAATCCGAGACGCCTGAAAAAATGCCTTATTGAGGGATCCCCAAGAAGAAAAGTATAAAGAGAGACGGGCTGAAGAACCGATGCCAGTCGGGGACACATGCTTGACAGTCCGTCCGAACCGGGCCACAACGTTTGATAGAGAAACGTGACCGGAAACGTCACGTTTCGGGAGGAGTTGCCGTGATGAGCATTCAGACTGTTGGCTCAGTTGCATCCGGCACCGGTCCGAACGACCGGCAACCGCGGGGAGACCTTGAGCGGGGCGCGCGCGGCTATATCAGAGACCAGCCCGAACAGGGCGTGTTTACGGTGGACCGAGATGTGTTCCGGGACCCGCGCATCTTTGATCTGGAGATGCAGCACATTTTCGAGGGCAGTTGGCTCTACTTGGCACATGAGAGCCAGCTTGCCCGGCCCCATGATTTCTTCACGACTCGCATGGGCCGCCAGCCGGTCCTCCTCATGCGCGACAAGGCCGGTAAGCTCGGCGCATTCATCAACGCCTGTCCACACCGAGGAGCCACCGTCTGCCAGATCAAACGCGGCAACCAACGGGTGCTGTGACCTGTCCGTATCACGGCTGGTCGTTCAATACCGCCGGCGCGTTAATCAGCATCAAGGACTATGCCAACGGTGCCTATCCAGCCGCGTTCGAGGAGCAGCCGCACGGCCTCGCGCCCATCGCCCGGCTGGCCAATTACAAAGGCTTTCTGTTCGGCTCGCTCAACGCCGCCGTCCCCGCCCTCGAAGACCATCTCGGTCCAGCCTTGCCGCTGATCGACATGCTGGCCGACCAGGCCCCGGACGGCTGGGAGGTGGTCGCTGGCAGCGCGGATTACACCTATCACGGCAACTGGAAGCTCCAGGTGGAAAACGGTGTGGACGGCTATCATTTCGATGTGGTTCATCGGACCTTCGTGGGTGTTGTTCAGCGCCGGGCGCGTTCGGACGCGGACGAAGTGCAATCCCTGGACGCCGAACGCCTGGACACGCCGACCAACGCCACCGGCTGTTACGACCTGGGCAACGGCCATACCCTGCTGTGGACCGACTACCCCAACCCACAGGTCCGGCCTTCTTATGCTCAGCGGGCGGCCCTGTGCGCCCAATATGGCGAAGCCCAGGCACGCTGGATGGTTGAGCGGCTGCGTAACTTGCTGCTCTACCCCAATGTGTTTCTGATGGATCAGATCTCAGCCCAGATTCGGGTTGTGATTCCGCTGGCGGTCGATAAGACCCTGGTCTCGACCTATTGCCTGGCACCGGTGGGCGAGGCTCCCGAGACGCGGGCGCACCGGCTGCGCCAGTACGAAGATTTTTTCAACGCCAGCGGAGTCGGTACTCCAGATGACCTGGCCGCCTTCGAGGCCTGTCAGCGCGGCTTTCACGGCCACCAGGTGCGTTGGCAGCAGGGCTATGTGCGCGGGACCAGCCGGGCCGTGTCGGGCGCCGATGCTGAAGCCCGTTCGGTCGGCCTGCAACCGGCTGCCAGCAGCAGTAATTTTCAGGATGAGATTATCTTTCAGGGCCAGTACCGGCGCTGGCTGGCCCTCATGAGCCAGGGAGCCGCACGGGGAAACGGCCATGACGACCGACCGGCTGGCGGACTGTAGCCAGGTGTTGTTTGACGAAGCGGCCTGTCTGGACCAGCACCGCTGGACGGACTGGCTGGCCCTGTATGCCGACGAGGCGGAATACTGGGTGCCGGCCTGGACTGATGACGGCCGACCCACGAATGACCCGCAGACCGAGCTGTCGCTGATCTACTACAACAGCAAGGCCGGCCTGGAAGACCGGGTCTGGCGGATCGAGTCGGGCCTGTCACCGGCCTCCCAGCCCCTGGATCGAACCTGTCATTTGATTACCAATGTCCGTCTCACGAACGAGGATGTTGCCCGACCGGCTGTGGCGGCCCGCTGGCAGGTGAATGCTTACAAGCCTGGAAAGCAGCAGTCGTTTTTCTATTACGGCTTTTATGAGTATGTGCTCCGGCGGACGCCGGAGGGCTATCGGATCGCCAAAAAAAGATCACCCTCCTCAACGATATCGTTGCGGGGGTGTTGGATATCTACCATATATAAACAAACCCACGGACGAGAGAGATGTATGGAGCCGATTGATCTATCGTATGGCCGTTCGTTTGCTAACGGATTCCCGCATGAATTTTTTTGCGACCTGCGGCGTGAGGCTCCGGTCTGGTGGCACGCGCCAACCGCGCATACCCCGGGGGGTGAGGGCTTCTGGGTAGTGAGCCGCTACGCCGACGTGGTGCATGTTTTTAAGGAGGCCGAGACGTTTTCCTCCGAACTGGGAGGAACGCAGATTTTTGACGGGAGGGGAGCCGGCTATCAGTTGAACCAGACGGACGACCCCAAGCACCGTCGGCTGCGCGCATTGGTCAATACCGGCTTCCTGCCGCGCATGATCGGCCGTTTGGAAGCGCAGCTCAGACAACGGACCCGCCATATTCTCGACGGCATCTCACCCGGTGAGCCGTTTGATTTCGTGCCGGCTGTGGCGCGCGAACTGCCCCTTCAGGCTATTTGCATTATCCTCGGGATTCCGCAGCAGGACCGTGAGGAGTTGGGGCGTATTGTTGACTTGGCCATTGGCGCTGGGACGGGCGAAGCCCTGGCTATGGAACATATCAAGCGTTTGGGCGCGTACGCGGACCGAATCGTGGAGCAGAAACGCCGCGAGCCCGCGGACGACATTCTGTCCGTGATTGTGCACGCCCGGTTAGAGGACGGCTCCCCGCAGCTCGACAATCGTGAGTTGCGGGCCTTCTTTGCCCTGCTCTTTCCGGCAGGGGCCGAAACCACGCGCAGCGCTATTGCCGGCGGCTTGGTCGCGCTGATTGAAAACCCCCACGAACTGCACCGTCTGCGTACCAACCCTGGACTGATGAAAAGCGCGGTCGAAGAAATTGTACGCTGGACCTCGCCGTCTGTGTACAAGCGCCGCACAACAACGCGGGATGTTGCGCTGCGCGGGCAGTCCATCCGCCAAGGCCAAAAGGTCACCATCTGGGAGATGTCGGCCAACCGGGACGAAGACGAGTTTGCCGACCCGTTTCGGTTCGATATCGGGCGCAGCCCCAATTTTCATATTGGCTTTGGTCTTGGGACCCACTTCTGTTTGGGGGCTAATCTGGCGCGGCTTGAAATCCGGGTCGTGTTCGAGGAACTCCTGGCCCGCTACGCGGACTTCGAGATCGCCGGCGACCTCGAATGGACGAATAACAACCGGCTGGTCGGCCTGACCCGCCTGCCGCTCAGAGTGACACCCAGGGCAGGGGTCTGAGCCGGCGTAGGGCCGGCGCTTGACTGCCCCTCTCCTTTGGCCTCATCTGGTTGGGGCACATCTGCTCGTCTGGATGCGGCTTTTGTATTGAACGAGTAAACCGACTCACGGGTGCTCGACAGATAATAGCAACGGCCTGATGAGGACAGGACTATTTCTCCTAGATGGTGGCTGAGAGAAGGCAAATGTATTACTAATGCGGGTATAAACCAACGGAGGAATAAAGCATGAACGAGTCAGGAACACTCACGCCGCTCGGCCGGCGCGACCTCGCCAGCGTGTTTCACCCCATGGCCCAGATCGCCACCCTGAACGAACAGGGACCGCTGATGATCGTGCGGGGTGAAGGGATTTATGTGTGGGATGAAGACGGCAAGCCGTATATTGACGGGCTGGCCGGCCTGTGGTGTACATCGCTCGGCTATGGCAACGAAGAACTCGCCCAGACGGCCTACGAGCAGATCAAGAAACTGTCCTACGGCCATCTCTTCGCTGACAAGAGCCACGATGCGGCCCTGCAACTCGCGGAAAAACTCAAGGCGGTGGTGCCAGGTGGCTTTTCTAAAGTCTTCTTCGGTCTCTCGGGCTCTGATGCGAATGATACCCAGATCAAGCTCATGCGCTATTACCATAATGCCGTCGGGCGACCCGAGAAGAAAAAAATCATCGCTCGCAACAAAGCCTACCACGGCGTGACGTTCGCCGCGGCCAGCGCGACCGGCCTCGCCCCCTTTCACCAGGGATTTGATCTGCCGGTCGAGAGTTTTCTGCATACCGACTGCCCGCACTACTATCGTTTTCATGAGCCCGGCGAAAGTGAAGAGGACTTTACCACTCGACTGGCCGATAATCTGGAACGGCTCATCGTGGCGGAAAACCCGGACACGGTCGCGGCGTTTATTGCCGAGCCGATTATGGGCGCAGGGGGAGTGCTGGTGCCGCCGGATTCGTATTTCTCGAAAATTCAGCGTGTGCTGAAAAAATACGAGGTCCTGTTCATCGACGACGAGGTCATCACTGGCTTTGGCCGCACGGGCAACCCGTTCGCTGTCCAGACCTTTGATCTTCAGCCGGCCACCATCTCCCTGGCCAAGTCGCTGACCTCAGCCTATCTGCCTCTGAGCGCGGTCATGATCCCCGAGTTCATCTATCAGGCGGTTGCCGAGGTGAGCAAAGAATGGGGGATATTCGGTCATGGCTTTACCTATAGCGGTCATCCGGTGTCGGCTGCGCTGGGGCTCAAGGTGCTCGAAATCTACGAAAGAGACGGCATTTTCGAGCGCGTGGCCCAGCTTGGTGAGATGTTTCAGGCCCAGCTGCACCAGTTGGCCGACCACCCGCTCGTCGGCGAGGTACGCGGCAAGGGTCTGGTCGGGGCGTGCGAGCTGGTGATGGACAAGGCGACCGGTCAAGCTTTTGATCCCGACGCCGCAGTCGGGAAATACTGCCTGGCCCGTATGAAAGACAACGGTCTGATTTCCCGGGCCATCGGTGACACGCTGGCGCTGTGTCCGCCGCTCATTGTGTCCGCGGACGAGGTGGACGAGATTTTCAGGCGTTATACCGCGGGGCTGAATGAAACCCTGGACTGGGTTACGCGCCAGGGCTTGCTGGCGGCCTGAATCCAGGCTGGGCAACCCCAGGGGGTTGCCCCTACAAGAGACATTCCCTCTCCTCTGGCGGGAGAGGTGCCGGCTCGAATCAGTGACGCCCGAACAGCAGTACATTCCCTCTCCCCTGGCGGGAGAGGGCTAGGGAGAGGGGGCTATTCCGGCAACACTTCGCCGGAGCCGCCCATTTCGGCCGGCACATCTTTCTGTTTGACCACGCTGTCATGGATACGCAACACGGTTTCGCTGTAGAAGACGTGCACGCCAGGCTCAAAGGGCAAGTCCGGGATCACGGCTGCATACACGTCGGTCAGGCCCATGCCGGGATGCTCGGTCAATACATGACCGCCACAGTCCGTGCACCATCGGCGATGACTATTGTCGGTCTTGGCATACCTGCCGAGCTTATCCGCGCCCTGAGTGACCTGAACCGCGTCGGGCGGCCACAAGGTGAAGGCGTTGACCGGCCCTGCCGACCAGTGGCGGCAGGACTCACAGTGGCAGTAGCCCATGGCTGCGGGAGCGCCGCTCACGGTCAACTGCACCGCTCCACAAAAACAACTTCCGTTGTAGGTGTTCTCACTCATGGTTCTCCTCCTGTTGGTTGGTAGTTTCTCCAATCCCTCTCCTTGTTACCTAGCCCCGCAGGACCGGCCTCGCAACCCCGCGTCGCCACGATGTCCAGACAGGACACGGTGGGCTCAAGCCGGTTGCCAGATAGGCGCTGAACCCTATATGGTGCTCTCGACCAAGCCTGAGACAACACGCCTGAAACAACACGCATCAAAGGAGGTCTGTACATGCACGAGATAGTCATTCGCGGTGGAAAAATTGTTGACGGAACGGGGAAGCCGGCTTTTACCGGCGATGTCGCCATTGCCGATGGGCGTATTGCCGCGGTCGGTCAAGACCTGGGCCGCGCCAAGCAAACGGTGAATGCCGATGGGCTGTTGGTCACGCCGGCCTGGGTTGATGCGCATACCCATTATGACGGGCAGGTGGCCTGGGACGAACAAATGACCCCATCGCTCTGGCATGGTGTGTCAACCGTGGTCATGGGCAACTGCGGGGTGGGCTTTGCGCCGGCCACGCCAGACCGCCACGAGTGGCTGATCGGTCTCATGGAAGGTGTGGAAGACATTCCTGGTCCGTCGTTGTCGGCCGGGCTGCCGTGGGGCTGGCAGAGCTTTGCCGAATACCTCGACGTGCTCGATGGGATGCCCCGTACCCTGGACGCCGGCGGTATGATTACCCACGGCGCGGTCCGGGCCTTTGTCATGGGTGAGCGCGGGGCAAAGAATGAACCCGCGACCGAAGAGGACATCGCCCAGATGGCCGCCATTGTCAAAGAGGCGGTCCTCGCCGGGGCGCTCGGCTTTTCGAGTTCGCGGACTCTGGTGCATACGGCCAATGACGGCGAACCGGTGCCCGGTACGTTTGCCCATGAAAACGAGTTGATCGGGATTGCCCAGGCCGTGCGTTCAACCGGTCGTGGCATTCTGGAGATGGTGCCACGGGGCATTGCCGGTGAAGACCCGGACTTGCTGCAAGAAGTGGACATGATGATCCGCGTTGCCCGGACGACGGGCTGCCCGCTGACCTTTCTCCTGGCTCAGAATAATACCTATCCGGCCCAATGGCGGCAGGTCATGGCAAAGTGTAGTGCGGCGGTGGAAGGGGGCGTGCCGATTACGCCGATGGTGTTTGCCCGCCCGGTTTGTGTGTTGTTCAGCTTTCAGGGAGAGAATCCGTTTGAATATCTGCCGAGTTTTCAGCCGCTGAAAAAACTGTCCCACGACGAGAAGATGGCCGCGCTGCGGAAGCCGGAGCTACGCCACCAGCTGCTCACGGAACAGGACCCCCACACCACCGGCATGTCTCTGCTGTATCAGAATGCGCGGGTCTGGGAGCGGACCTATCCCATGGGCGCAGAGTTGAGCTACGAGCCGAGTGCTGACCGGAGCGTTGCCACGCTTGCCAAGCGTACCGGCCGCAGCCCTCGCGAGGTGATCTATGATCTGATGCTCGAACAAAACGGTCGGGCCTTTCTCATGTACGCCGCCGCCGGCTACGCGGATGGCCACGCTGACCCACTCCACGAGCTGATCTGTGACCCCATTACGGTCATGGGCGGCAGCGATGCGGGTGCTCATGTGCGGCAGATTATTGACGCCGGTGTCCCGACCTATGCCCTGACCCATTGGACGCGGGACAAAGCCGCTGACGACCCCAAGCGCTTGCCGCTGGAGTTTGTGGTCAAGAAGCTCACTCACGATGGCGCGCGTCTCTTTGGCATGAGGGACCGCGGCACGCTTGAGCTGGGGGCCAAGGCGGATGTGAACCTGATTGATTACGACAATCTGAGTGTCAGCCATCCTGAGATGGTCTACGACCTGCCGGCCGGGATGCCGCGCCTGATGCAGACCGCTCAAGGCTATGAAAAAACCTATGTGAGCGGTGAAGTCGTTCAAGAGAACGGCAAAGACACGGGTGCCCGGCCAGGGCGTGTTGTCCGCAGTGCGTAGCGCGTTTTGTCTTCAGATGATGAGAGGGGGCCGGCTGCCCCCTCCCGCCTTCCTTCCCAAGAGTCGCCATTCTTCCCAAGAGTCGCCATTCCCATCTTGGCTGTATGAATCAGAAGGAGAGCACCGTATGGATATTGGCATCCTTGTGCCGGCAACCGTAGAGACGCAGGATATTGCTGGAATCGCACAACGCGTGGAAAGCTTGGGCTTCGAGTCTCTGTGGATACCCGAACACCCGGTGATTCCCGTGGGCTTCAAAACCGAGGTGCCTGGGGGCGGGACCCTGCCCGAGCATTACAACCGCTGGGCCGACCCGTTTATTGCCCTGACCATGGCCGCGTCCGCCACCACCACGCTCAAGCTGGCCACCGGTATTTGTTTATTCCCGGAGCGCGAGCCGCTTATCACCGCAAAAGTGATTGCCACCCTCGATCTCTATTCCGGCGGTCGGACCATTATTGGTGTGGGCGCAGGCTGGTTGCGCGAGGAGACCGAGGTCATGGGCACAAACTTCCGGCTGCGCTGGCGCCGCCTGCGCGAAACAACCGAAGCGTTGCGCCTCTGCTGGACTGAGAAAGCACCGAGTTATCAAGGCGAAATGGTCCAGTTCCCGCCCGTGTTCTGCGACCCCAAGCCGGTCCAAAAGGCCGGTCCGCCCATCTTCCTGGGTGGGCATGTGCCAAAGGCGCTGGAGCGAGTCGCCCGGACCTACGATGGCTGGTGTCCGCTCGCGTTTGACCCTGAGGACTATAAAACCAAGGTCGCCTCGATCCGTCGCATGGCCAGAGAGTTTGGTCGCGACCCGGACGCCTTGCAGATGTCGGCGTTTATTGACCCCAAAGACGGGGCCCTTTCTGCCGATGAAATGCAAGCCTATCGCGATGCCGGGGCAAGCCGGCTCGTGCTCTTCTCTCAGCCGTTTGCCAAAGCGATTGCGACCGGCCAAGCCATGCAGTGCATAGACACCGTCGCGCCAGTCGTTGAAGCGGCTCGGGGAGTATAGGTTCGACCTCTGCTTTTTCCCCTCACCCTGTGGCCCTCTCCCCCAAGGGGAGAGGGGAGAGTCTGACACAAGACATTGGCCATACTGACCGCACTAAGGAGTTGCCGCATGTTCGGGCCGTTTCGTTTTTCAGTCCATCCTCTGCCGGTGAGTCTTTCCCTCACCATCCTCCTGCTGACGAGTTCCGTTGTGTGGGCCGGTCCGAACATTAAAATCCTGGATAATCCTATCCGGATGCGGTTTTCCAGTTTTTCTACCTCGCTGGCCTTGCTGGACGATATAACGGGCGATGGCATCCCGGATTATCTGGTTGGCGCGTATGACCAGCCCTATGCCAGGAAAGGAATGACGGGGAAAGAGGTTGGCTTCGGCGGGGCTGAAAAGGCTGGGTCCAATGTGGACCACCAGGGCCGGGCGTTTGTCTTTGACGGGCAGACGGCCAAGCTGCTCTATACGCTTGACCATCCGTTTCCGCAAAAGGCCGCGGCCTTTGCCTGCTCGGTGGCCGCGGCTGGCGATGTGGACCAGGATGGGCTGCCGGATTTATTGATCGGTGCCTTTGGCCAGAACAAAGGCGGCCAGGCGTATGTCTTCAGCGGCGCGGATGGGGCGTATTTGCTCACCCTCAAACCGCCTCAGTCCCAGCCCGGTGCGGGGTTCGGCTGGTCGGTCGCCAGCATTGGTGATGTTACCGGTGATACCATTCCCGAGCTGGTCGTGGGTGCCTATAACCAAGACGGAGAGGGCCGGGCGTTTGTCTATAGCGGACAGGATGGAGCGCTCGTCTATACCCTTGGACCGCCGGCCGACCGGGGGGGCTCTGCGTTCGGCTGGTTTGTGAACGCTGCCGGAGACCTGAATCAGGATGGCGTCCAGGAGATTGCGGTGGGCGCGCCCTACACCACGGTTGGCAATTTGAGCGTCCAAGGGCGCGCGTATATCTATAGTGGTGCGGACGGCCAGCTCTTGCTCACAATAGAAAATCCCGACCCCCAAGAAGGCTCAACCTTTGGCTGGCGCGTAGTCGGCGCTGGGGATCTGAATAAAGACGGGACACCCGACCTGCTGGTCGGCGCTCCCTATCATGATGTGGGCGCCTATCTGGGCCAAGGCGTTGCCTATGCCATCAGCGGGAAAGACGGCTCCGTGATTTATACCCTCAACGACCCGTTTCCGCGCAAACATGCCGGCTTTGGCTGGGCGCTGGCCACCAGCATGGACGTGAACGCAGACGAGGTGCCTGAGATTTTAGTCGGGGCTCCGTTTCAGGCCGTAGATGCGTTCGACATCCAGGGCGAGGTGTTTGTCCATAATGGACGCGACGGCCGGCATCTCATGACGCTCGATAACCCGTGGGGCCACCAGGGCTCGAAATTCGGCTATACGGTACTCTCGCCGGGCGACCTGAATCAGGACGGCATTCCAGAGTTCGCCATGAGCACGCCTGGCCAGCATATTATGGGCGAGGTCAACGTCGGGCGGGTCTATCTGTTTGAGTCACGGCGATAAGTGGACGAGTCTCCTCAACGCATCTTGCTCACCGGCGCAACCGGCTATGTCGGCGGGCGCTTGCTCAAAGCCCTGGAACGACAAGGCCATACCGTCCGCTGTCTCGCGCGGCAGCCGGCCTTTCTGCAACCCCGGGTTGGGCCACAGACTGAAGTGGTCGCCGGCGATGTCCTGAATCCGGCCTCTCTGGATGCTGCGCTCCGGGACGTGCATACGGCTTACTACCTCGTCCACTCTATGGGGTCGGCCCAATCGTTCGAGGAGCAGGACCGTCAGGCGGCCCACAATTTCGGACGGGCCGCCCGCCAGGCTGGAGTGCGACGCCTGATCTATCTGGATGGCCTGGGCGACAGTGCCGGCCCGCTCTCGTCTCACCTGCGAAGCAGACAGGAAGTCGGCAGTATTCTCCGTGCCTCCGGCGTTCAGACCATTGAACTGCGTGCGTCGATTGTCATCGGCTCCGGTAGTCTATCTTTTGAGATGATCCGGGCGCTGGTCGAACGCTTGCCGGTCATGCTCACACCGCGCTGGGTAGCGGTCCAAGCCCAACCGATTGCCGTGACGGATTTACTCGCTTATCTGACCGCTGCGCTTGAGTTGCGCGGTACGGAAAGCCGCGTCTTTGAAATTGGCGGGGCCGACCAGGTTTCGTATCGGGAATTGATGCAGGAGTATGCCCGACAGCGGGGGGTCCGGCGCTGGATGCTCTCTGTTCCGGTCCTGACTCCACGCTTGTCGAGTCTGTGGCTGGGCTTGGTCACGCCGCTCTATGCCCGTGTTGGCCGCAAACTGGTCGAGAGTTTACGGCATCCAACTATCGTACAAGACGACTCAGCCTTGCAACAGTTTCCCATTCGTCCCATCGGGGTGGGTGAGGCCATTGCCCAGGCCCTACGGAACGAAGACCGGGAGATTGCCGAGTCCCGCTGGTCTGATGCGCTCTCAATGGGCGGCCCGCTCCAGACGTGGGGCGGCGTGCGGTTTGGGCCTCGCCTGATTGACTCTCGGACTGCCCACGTGCCCGTCCCGCCGGCAGTGGCTTTTCGCCCGATTCGCCGGATTGGTGGGGAGGTCGGCTGGTATTATGGCAACTGGCTGTGGCAACTGCGCGGCTTGCTTGACCTGCTGCTCGGCGGAGTCGGCCTGCGCCGTGGCCGGCCTCATCCTGACCAACTCAAGGTCGGCGACACGCTGGACTGCTGGCGGGTTGAGGCTATTGAGACCGACCGCCTTTTACGCTTGCAGGCCGAGATGAAGCTGCCCGGCCGGGCGTGGCTGGAGTTTGTTGTTGAAGGCGATGCACATCAGGCCACCATCCGCCAAGCCGCCTCAAACTCCACTCTATCAACGTTCTCAAGATTCGTGTGTTGGCGGGCCTGCCACAGGTCATAATGGTCTTGCATGGCCAGCCAGCTCTCGGGGGAGCGCCCCACCGCCTTCGAGAGCCGCAGGGCCATTTCTGGACTGACCCCACTTGTTCCCTTTATGGCCCGATTCAGGGTTGAGGGGGGCACGCCCAATTGTGTGGCTAGCAATCGAGAGCTGAGACCGAACGGCTCTAAATAGACAGTGCGGATAAACTCGCCTGAATGGGGGGATTATACATGGTCATCAATGGTAATCCTCCCCTTGCGACGAAACGACGTAATCACTATTCAGGCTGTCATGAAAGCTATATCAAAAACGACATATTCGGCAGTGGCTCGGCGGCGTTGACCAGGACGACTTTCTTGCGGCTCATCTTGAGTTCAGCGTTGACCCACCGCAGGGTATGCGTTGTGCGTCCGGCCCATAGGTGGGTCTCGTGTTTGGCCTGAATCGAGAGTTCGACCAGAAGGAAATTCGAGCCAACAACGAATTCATTATTCCCGTTTTTCTCGACTTCGATATTGGAAATCAGCCGGCGCATGGACGAGGCCGGTTCTTGGCTGTAGCGATGACCGCTTTGCAAAAGTTTGATGCGCGTGGCAATCCGCTGTCGGTTGTCGTAGATGTGCGAGATATGGGTGTTGGGGTCGGCCTCCGGGGCGGTGGTCGCCGGGACCCAGTACACGGCCTCGTCCGTCCATAAGGCTTCCCAGTCCGCATAGCGCGCCTCATCTGCAAAACGCGCTTCTTTATACAGGAATGCCTCAACCGCTCTATATTCAGTGTCGGATACCATCGCTGCTAGGCGTGGCCGTTTTGCATCACGCCACGATAGTGCAACCAGAACGCCCGGTTGGTGGTCTCATCGGTCATATGCCCGACGCGCTGCTGTTGGCTATCGACATACTCACGGTTCAGGCCACGACTCAGATCCAGCCACTCGGCATTTTGGGTCACTAATCCGACTTGGTTGCGACCCGCAATCGTCACGTCTTCGGGCAGCAAGAATGACCCCGGCCCCATTGCCGCTTCGCTCTGCCGCAACAGGCGCTGGTTGAATTCGGGCACGCCCTTGAGGAATATGGGAGTATGCCACTGGACGCATTCGTCCACGCTGACGGGCTGCATGAGGGCGATGTTCATCTCAGCCAGAAAGAGGTTGGGAAAAATAAAAGCGTGGGGTGGGCCGTCGAAAACCCGGCGCTCGGTCTCCGCTTTGCCATAACTGTGCTCCATAGCTGCCAGATAGGACGCGGCCAGACCCTCCGAGACGCCACCAAACCACTCAAATGGTTGCTGGTAGGCCGGCACAAAGTCGATTTCCGTATGCCCCTTCCCCCAGTCACGCAGAACGGATTTGATACTTTTCTCTTCACCCACAAAACGTCGATACTGCGAGCCGACCGCTTTCAGTATCGAGCGGTGGACAAAGCCGAGATGATAGCCATCCGTGTCGTTTTCGGGCAGCATTTTCCAGTTGGACGGATAGCGATGCTTGATCCAGCCAGCGCTCAGTTCGACCTCGCCTTCCGGCGAGAGGTCGCAGGCCCGGTCGATCAACTGCGCCGCCGTGCCAAGATGGTCGGCCAGTGAGATACCGCTCGGACTCAGGCTGACGAACACAAAACCGCGATAGCGCTCCAGCCGCGGTACGCGCGTCAGCCCATAGTCTTTTTTATGAAAAGACTCTCCGTATCCGGCCGGATACGGGACGCCTTGCAAGTCGCCACTCAGGCCATAGCTCCAGCCATGATAGGGGCAGGTAAACGTGCGAGTGTGACCACGTTCCGCCGGGCAGACGGTCGTACCACGATGCGCGCAACGATTGAGCAGGGCCGAGACGGTGTGGTCCGTGCCGCGCACCAGGATCACCGACTGGGTGCCGACCTGGCGCGTAATAAAGTCCCCCGGCTGGGAGATTTCACTGTCGTGCCCGATGAAGACCCAGCCGTGGTAGAAAATTTTTTCCAACTCATCGGCAAAGATATGCGGGTCGGTATACAGCGACCTGTGGACCCGCTCGTTTTGCACCAGCGTGTCGTACTGGATCGGATCAATGACCGTCTGTTGCATCGGATACCCCCTGGGTCAGACTCTATTGGCTGGCTCGGGTTTTCTCTCAAAGATCGACGCGAAGATAAAACCCGTCAGAGATAGCTCCTGTCATGATCGAGCCACCTAGCGGTTGGCAAACACCGGGTCACGCTTTTCACGGAACGCGGCTACGGCCTCGCGCATATCCTCCCCCAGCGTGCAGGCCAGCCCCAGATGGGCGTCGGCATAGGTAATATCGCCGGCCTTATTGGTGCTCAGCGCTTTGAAAAATTCTTTGGTCCGCCGGAGCGCCATGGGTGGCTTGTTGAGCAGCTTCTGGGCAAAGGCGTGGACCGCGTTGGGCAGCGCCTCCAACGGCACGACTTGGTTGACCAGGCCGACCTCACACGCCTCTTCTGCGGTCAGCTCATCACAGGTCATGACCAATTCTTTGGCTTTGGCCATGCCGATCAGATTGATCATGCGGGTAATCGAGCCCCACATATACGGCACCCCCAGCCGCACCTCGGGCAGCCACATACGGGCACCGCTGGCGGCAATGCGAAAATCACACGCCATCGCCAAGGACACGCCACCGCCCACCGCAAAGCCGTTGACCGCGGCAATGCTGATTTGGTCCAAGCGCTCCCACTCGTCCATCACTCGCCAGCCGAGCTTTGCCATACGCAGCCGGGCGCTATCGGTCAGCGTGGCCTGGGTTTCCGCTTTGGCGCTATTCGACAGGGCGTTCATATCCGCGCCAACACTGAACGAACGGCCCTTGCCGGTCAGGATAACAATCCGTGAGTCCTCGTCCTCTTGCAACGCATAGGTTAGGGCCAGAAACTCGCGCAGCACTTGCTCGTTGAGGGGGTTGAGTTTCGCCGGCCGATTAAAAGAGACGGTGACAATCGGACCGGAGCGTTCAAGGGTCAGTGTTTCGTAGGTCATATTCCCTTTCTCCTGTGGACCATATCTACTCTGACGTAAACACAAAATGCTCTGCCATCCGGGCGCGGACTTCTTTGAGGTGGGTCACATACTTGGGAAAGCCGCCGTTATAATTGCCGTCCTGACGGCGCTGAAACTCGCCCTCAAAATTATAATAGCCCGGCGTACAGTCCTGGTTGCGGGTAGTTTTCCCACGATGATGGATCACTTCCTGTACCCACCACTCCTCTGCCTCGCGTGTCACGTCGATGGACTGATAGTCATGCCGGCGCACATAGTCGATACAGGCCGCAATATGATCGCCCTGGGATTGCAGCATATCCGTCAGGTTGAATTGAAACGAGGCCTGGTAGCCACCCATGATAAACAGGTTGGGATAGCCCTGCGAATGAATACCCAGCAGGGTCCGAATGCCGGCGCTGTATTTATCGTTCAGGTCAAGACCGTTTTCTCCTGTGATCTGATTGTAAATCCCCGTCTTCTGGACCTCAAAGCCGGTGGCATAGATCAGGACATCGAGCTCGTACTGCGTCTCGTTAAATACCGGTCCTTTGACCGTGATTTCGTTAATACCCTTGCCGTGGGTATCGACCAAATGCACATTGGGCCGGTTGAAGGTCGGCAGATAGTCGTTATGAAAGCAGGGCCGCTTACACATGAACATATACCACGGCTTGAGCGCCTCGGCGGTGACCTTATCCTTCACGACCTCGTCGATGCGTTTATGAATCTTCATCATGTAGTCGATATTGGCGTTCTCCTGTCGTCGGATTTTTTCCTCACGAGACATGGCTGCGCGCTCGGCTTGCTGCTCCTCGGTCAGGCGTGGCCCGCGCATGGCGCGTTCGCGTCGCTTGGCCTGCCAGCCCGGCTTGAGTGTACGGGCCCAGTTCGGGTCGGTCGGCCAGTCGTCCCGGATATCAATTGAAGAAGGGGTGCGCTGGAACACGTACAGCGCTTTCGAGGCGGCGCCGAGACCGGGAATGGCCTGCACCGCGGTCGCGCCCGTGCCGATGATGCCGACGACCTTATCTTTCAGGCCGGACAAGTCTTCCTTGGTGTAAGCATAGTCCCAGCGTGAGGTATGAAAGGAGTGGCCTTCGAAGGACTCCATACCCTGAATTTTGGACAGTTTGGGCTTGGACAGCGTCCCGTTGGCGCAGATGACGAAGCGCGCTCTCATGTGGTCGCCCCGGTCTGTGGTGAGATGCCACATCTCTTCTGCTTCATGCCAGACGGTTGAGGTGACCGTAGTCTGGAAAACTGCCAGCTCGTATAAATTGTACCTTCTGGCAATAGCCTGGCAGTGGGCCAGGATTTCCGGGCCCTTGGCGTAATGGTCCTTGGGCACGTAGTCCATTTCATCCAGCAGCGGCAGGTAGTCATAGGCCACCACGTCGCAGGCCACTCCGGGGTAGCGATTCCAGTACCACGTGCCACCCACATCGGCTCCTCGTTCGACGATGCGGATACTTTCGACTCCGTACTCGCGCAGCCGGGCTGAGGTGAGCAGGGCCGAGAACCCACCGCCGATGAACAGGCACTCGACCGTATCGTTGATGGGTGCACGCGGGACGACCTCTCCCCCGTAAGGGTCGGTCTCGTATTTGGCGAAAGAACCGGTGAGGTCAGACGTATACTGCGCCGTGCCCTCCGGGCGGTAGTGCAGCCTGAGATCACGCTCCTCGGCAAACTTCTGCTTGATGGCAGCGTAGTACGCCTGCGATTTTTTCGGCTTCGAGAGCCCTTCCATAGTACCAATCAGGGGTTTTTCCTGGGTTTCAGACATGCAGTTCTCCTCCGTACAACAATACTGATGGTCTTGGTGACTGGCCGAGTATAACAGAGCCGAAGCGCAGCGGGGAAGCGGCGCCAGGGGTGCGGCTTAATCCGAGTACAGGGGATGTGACCCGAACTGATTTTTTTGTACGGCCTGCCCGATGGTGGCCACATGCCCGACCCCGCGCACGACGCTGTCGAGATAGTGGGTGATGGTGTCGCCAAACAACCGTTTTTCATAGGCCCGCTTCCGGTCGTCGGATAGGTCCGCCTTCAGGTAGGGGATCACGGTAATGGCCAACTCGCTCCGTTGCGCGCCCTGCGCCGTGATGCGCCACTCCACACGGGCCGTCTTGCGTGAGGGCGGCCCGACCTCAATGTCAAACCCCACCCCTTCGAGCCACCTCACAAAATCGCGCTAGTAGTGCACGCCGCTGTAGTACGAGACCGTGTCTTTTGCCCCGACCCCGGGCCATTTGAGCACCGTGGTTGCCTGACAGAAGGGATGATAGCGGGGGAGTTGACCGGGTTGAGAGATCACCTGCCAGACACGGTCTGCGGCGGCCTCAATCAGGTGACTGACCCGCACCGCCTCGCCCGGCTCCAGCCCCCGGGCGGCCAATTCGGTCTGCCATTGCTCACTGTCTGATTTCACGCTGGGATTCCCCGCTACAAATGCTCTGAGTAACCAGCACGCATGCAAGCGTCCGGCTATCTGTCGAACGTCCCGCCAATCGCAGCCGTGTCGTTGTATTCGCGCAGATAGGAGAGCTTGCCATCCTGCGCGAAGCGGAATTCCCAGACGAAGGCCATATCGCAGGCGCGCCCCGTTGCGACCGACTGGCCGTTTTTCTCAATGCCGGGCGCTGTCATCCTGCGCGTCTCCGGGTCGAAAATAAAATCGTGGAAGACGACTTCACCGATCACCCAGGTCTCTGCCAGTTGGGCCAGATATTTTTGCAATCCCGCCGCACCCTCGTAACGGCCGCCAAAGGGGATATGGGCCGGTAGAAAGTTTTCCCATGCGAAATCGTCGGCCATCAGCTTGGCGCACTCGGGGAAGTCCGTCAGGAGGAGGGCCATAAACTTGTTCACCGTGTCGATCGCCTCTTGTTTTGTCATATCCTCTCCTCGCTCGTGTGGGCTTCTAATGGGGGGCTGTCACAACTCTCGTTCCCTGTCAATCACAGACTGCTCCGCATTGCTTCGGCGGGGCGGTGGATCGGGCAGGTAGTTTCGCGGTCGGCCAGATCAAAGCAGAAGAGGAACTTCGCAAACCCGCACAGCACGGCCATCGTCACCCCGAGCTCGAATATCTCTCCGTCGCTGAAATGAGCGGCCAGCTTGCGATGCAGCTCCTCGGTCATATACCCGTGGAGGTTGGTGAGCACCATCTGCTCGCATAGCTTCAGTACTGCGCGGTCGCGCGGCGAAAACACCTCGTTGTCGATATCGTCCGGCAGCGCCTCAATCTGTTCCGTGGTCAGGCCGGCCCGTCTCGCCGAGACGGTATTGACCCTGTTTCATAAAAAGCAGCCGTGGGTCTTGGAGAGTTTGAGGCGGAGCAGCTCCTTGGTGCGCACATCGACGCGGCCCTCATAGAAGACCCGCTTGTAGAAGCTATTGAAGTACCAATCAAGCAGTTCGGGCGCGTTGGCGCCAACCTCGATCAGCCGCGCGTCCCCGGCCTCGCGCAGACACTCGTCGTACATCGCAGCCATATCGGGGGCGAATTCCTCACGGGCGAGGCGTTTCATTGCGCACATACTGTTACTCCTTTCTTTGGCTGAGAATGTGTATATGCTCCGCCATCGAGTAGAATCCAAGTAGCGAAGTTATGAGGGGGAATCAACACGGCTTCCTGTGAAAAAGTGTTCATAAGCGGTTTAGCCGTAGCGGGCCTGCTTCTATGAGGAGAAGCATCGGCTGGTATATAGTGAGGTGGCACGAGAGCATGTCGATGTATTGACTCGCGCGCCGGCACGGGTAATAGTGTTTGCTTCGACCGCTTATGAGGGGAAACAAGCCATGCCGATGTCGCCGCTTGACGCCAAGAGATTCCTTCTGACTTTCACAGAAGAACTAGCGACTACGCCGCGCCCATTTTTTGGTATAAACATTGTCGATGTCTCAGCGGAGAACGTAGAAAAATTCTTTGAACTGTTCGCACCGTTCGGCGAACCCGGTTATCCGATCGCGGACTGCCTGCGCTTTGAGCCCTACCACATGTCGATGCGTGGACTACGGAAATGGCCGGATCAGAATTTTGGGGATCTTCCACTACAAGCATCCGTTTGACGTCGAGGCGTACAAAGCGCTAACGGACGATAATCCAGAATTCGTTGAAAAGTTTATGGAGATTTGCAATCTCATGGAGAGCTATCAGTGGTTCACGACATGCGAAATGCCCAAGACCTAAGCGGGTCGTACAAATAACGGACGTGTTTGCGTCAGATAATCCGCTATTCGTCAAACTTGCGCTTTGAAACCATTGCCCTTTTCCGAGACCGCGCTGTCAGTGGGCAACGAAAGAGACCGGGACACTCAATGGCCCGCGCACGATGAAAGATTCAATCCACTGAGGTTCATCGCCTGCCAATTCAAGCTCTGCGAGACGGTCGAAAATAACCTCCAACGCAATGCGGGCGATATAGCTGCCAATACAAAAGTGCGGGCCATGGCCAAAGGACGCGAGTTTTTCAGCCGGCCGATCAATATCGAATCTGTCCGGGTTCGGGAAATGTATCTCATCGCGATTTGCTGAACCGAGCATCACGAACACGAGCGCCTCCCTCGGGATAGGCACTGACGCCACCTCTGTGTCGCAGGTCGTGTTTCGCATTATTGTCTGAACAGGCGTATTGTATCGCATGACCTCATCAAGAAGCGCAGGGATGCGCTGGGGGTCCTGCCGCACGCGCTGGAACACTTCGGGGTTTCTCTTCAACTCAACAAACGTACTGCCGAGGAGATTGACGACCGTCTCGACCCCGCCGACGAGGAGGACCATCGCCATCGCCATCACTTCGATCTTTGACAGCCGCTCTCCATCGACCTCGGCGGCGATAATCGAACTGATGAGGTCCGCGCCCGGTTCTGCCTCTTTCCGGTCGTAGAGCTCAGCGAGATAGCCCCGAACCTCTTGGGAACTCTGCTGAATCTGTGCCAGTCGGGCAAGGGGAAGGGCCGCGCGATTACCGGCGGCGAGGAGGTCTGATACCCACCGCTTGAGATCTGCACGGCGGGAGACGTCAACACCAAGAGAATCCGCAATCACCGTGATGGGAAACAGCGCATTGAAGTCGGAGACGAGGTCACACTCGCCTTGCTTGCCGTGGCGTTCGATGAGGGCGTCGATGAATTGATGCTCGATACGATATATCTTGTCCTCAAGTGGGTTCACATTCCGGGGAGTAAACGCCTTGTTTGCGAGCCTGCGAAGCCGCAGATGCGCGGGGGGATCAATCGAGATCATCGGACGCGTTTCGGGCACGGGGTCATATTCCCCGAACACTGTCGGCCAGAACTGGGCGGATGAAAACGTCGCCGTATCAGCCAGCACTGCGATAACATCGTCGTAGCGGGACACCGCGAAACTGTTCAGCTGAGGAATCCAGGCAACCGGAGCACGGCGGCGCAGTTCGGCGTAGTGCGGATACGGGTCGCGCAGGACCTCTGGATCAAGCGGGTTGTAAGTCACCGGTGGGCTTTTGACTACCGAACCATCCCGAGTTGCCAGCGCCATTTGCAAACCTCCTTCCGGCAGGGGTTGTGTCGTTAATTATGCAACATGTCATATTTTTATAATGTATTGTACTTTCGCGCGAGCCAGTCAAGGTGTTGTGTATTGTCAAAATTTTAGCGATATGCCAAGCTCTGCGCTGACGAAAAACAAGATGCTCCAACGAGGAGACAAAAGGAGGGCTGACCGATGAATGAAGCGCGAGAGACATCCCAACCGACTGGCATTCCCACGCCCGCGGAACTGGGCTTTGACCCGGCTGATCTGCGTCAGAAGTACGCCGAGGAGCGAACCCGGCGTCTCCGCGTGGACGGCAATAATCAATATCAGGAAATCGCCGGCCAGCACGCTCACTATAATACTGACCCCTATGTTGAGCCGGGCTTTACGCGCCCCGGCCTGCACGAAGAACTCGACGCGGTGATTATCGGGGGCGGTTTCGGCGGCCTGCTGGCGGCGGCGCGCTTGCAGAAGGCCGGGATCACCAATATCCGCATCATTGAGAAGGCTGGCGATTTTGGCGGGACTTGGTACTGGAATCGCTATCCTGGCGCGCAGTGTGACATCGAATCCTATGTCTATCTGCCCCTGCTCGAAGAGACTGGCTATATGCCCAAGGAAAAATACTCCTTTGCGCCCGAGATCTTTGAGCACGCCCAGCGGATCGGCCAGCACTTCAATCTCTACGAGCGGGCCTGCTTCCAGACCCAAGTCAGGGAGGCACGCTGGAACGAAGAGGAAGGCCGCTGGACGATTACCACCGACCGCGACGATGTTTTCCGGGCGCGTTTTGTGATTATGTCGAGCGGGCCCCTGAACCGCCCCAAGCTGCCGGCGATTCCCGGTATCGAAAAGTTCACCGGGCATACCTTCCACACCAGCCGGTGGGACTACGACTATACGGGCGGTGATACGACCGGCGGCTTGCACAAGCTCAAAGATAAACGGGTGGGGATCATTGGCACCGGAGCCACCGCGATTCAGTCCGTGCCGCATCTGGGCAAGCACGCCCAGCAGCTGTATGTGTTCCAGCGCACGCCCTCCTCGGTGGACGAACGCGGCAACAAGCCGACCGACCCGGAATGGGTCAGGGCGCTCAAGCCCGGCTGGCAGGATTACCGCAACACCAATTTCTGCTCCATCCTGGGCGGCCTGCCGGTTGAGGAAGACCTGGTTGGCGATAAGTGGACCAGCCTGTTCAAGAAGCTCTCCGAACTGCTCACCGGCAAGGAGGATTCAGACCTCTCCGACGAGGGCAGGGCGCTCATGTCAGAGATCGCCGACTTTCAGAAGATGAACGAGATTCGGTCGCGCGTGTCCTCAACCGTCACCGACCCGAAAACCGCGGAAGCGCTCAAGCCCTGGTACGGCCAGTGGTGCAAGCGTCCAACCTTTAACGACGAATACCTGCCCACCTTCAACCGACCCAACGTGAAGCTGGTAGACACCAAGGGCCAGGGCGTTGAGCGCGTCACCGAGAACGCGGTGGTCGTGGACGGCGTTGAGTATGAGGTGGACTGCCTGATTTACGCCACCGGCTTTGAGGTCGGGACCGCATACACGCGGCGTGCCGAGTTCGAGGTGTACGGGCGTGACGGGCGGTCGCTGAGCGACTACTGGTCGGACGGCATGAAGACCTATCACGGCTTTCTGAGCAATGGCTTCCCGAACTGCTTCCATATGGGGCTGACCCAGACCGGCCTTGCCCCGAACTTCACCTATATGCTGAACGGGCAGGCCGTTCACATCGCCCATCTCATTACCCAGGTAGGCGCGCGCGAGGCGGAGGCCATCGAACCCACTCCCGAAGCCGAGACCGAATGGGTGCAGCTGGTCACGAGCCCGACCTTTATGACCGAATACCAGAACACCTGCACGCCGGGCTATTACAACGGAGAGGGCAAGAACGAAGGGCAGGGCTTTATCGAGACCCAGTATCCCGACGGGGCGGTGCCTTTTTACGATATGCTCGCCGCTTGGCGCGCACAGGGCGATTTCGAGGGGCTAATCGTGAAGTAAGCCAGCGGCAGCAGGGTCTCAGGCCGCTGGGTCGCCGCGTGCGCCGCGTCTCAGTGGGGCCGCTTCCTGTCCCGGTGGCGCGCCACCACCGAGCGGAACGATCTCAGGGCCGCGGACGAGTTCGACTGCTTCCACACGAAACAGAGCGGGAGCTTGAGGTCGAAATCGACCACCGGCACGAGATCGACGAGCGGCGGCTTGCGACCCGCATTGGCTGAGTTACAAAAGCCGATACCAATCCCGGCGGAAACCAAGCTGAGCAGGGTCCTCTCGTCGATGGCTTCCTGCACAACAGTGGGTGACAATCCGCCCGCATAGGCCGTTGACACGATGCGATCAACATAGGCCGGGGCGCTGGACCGCGAGAGACCCACAAACGCCTCAGTCTTCAAATCTGTCAGGCGCAGCTTGCCCCGTTTTTTCCCGCGGTTGCGTCTCGGCACAGCAAGCACGACCGTATCCATTCGGAGCGGCAGGGCCTGGCAGCCGGTGGGGAGGGCTTCGAAAGTATAGCAAAAGCCGGCGTCGAGCCGGCCGGCGACGATAGCGGCAAACTGCTCGGTCGAGAACATCGGGTGGAGACTCAGACCGACCTGCGGATAGCGCGCGGTATTGCTGGATTGACTTGGGAAAGGGCCCGAACCAAGCCGCGTTTTCTATGAATCCAATATGGAGATGGCCAGCTTCTCCTTGGGCCACCCGACGGACGTGTGCCCTGGCGGCATCGGCACGACTGAGGATATCACGCGCAGACTCAAGGAAGGCTTTGCCTGCGGCATTCAGGCGGATACCGCGCGGCAGGCGCTCGAACAGGACACATTCCAGCTCTTCTTCCAGTTGCTGCATCTGCCGGCTCAGCGCGGGCTGGACGATATGTAAGCGTTCAGCCGCCCGCCGGATATTTTCGGTCTCAGCGACGGCCACAAAATAGCGAAGATGACGGAGTTCCATAGATATATCTTAAAGGTATCACTAGCATAAATATAAAGTATTTGTGATATCCCTCAAACACTCTTATGATGCTGCCCAGAGCACGAGGATGAACGCCAACAGGAAAGGACGGCCCACGATGAAAAGACTTCTCTTTCCCCTGCCATTGCTCTTTGCCCTTCTCGTCACAAACGGACTGGCTGCGACCCTGAAGCCGGTGACGTTTGAAAGCCAAGGGCAGACGCTTGCCGGCAATTTGTATCTGCCCGACGGGTATACGAACGGTCAGAAGCTCCCAGGGGTGGTAGTCACCGGAGCCTGGACGACGGTGAAGGAACAGATGGCCGGTACGTATGCGGCTGAAATGGCCGACCGGGGGTATATTGCCTTGGTTTTCGATTTTCGCGGCTGGGGACAATCGCCCGACGCGATTCAGTATTTGGAAAATCCAAAGCGAAAAACCGAAGATATTCAGGCCGCGGTGGATTATCTGGCCACGCGCCCCGAAGTGGAGGCCAGCCGGATTGGCGGCTTGGGCATCTGCGCCTCGTCCGGCTATATGAGCGATGCCGCACTCGCCAATCCCCATATCAAATCCCTGGCCCTTGTCGCGCCCTGGCTGCATGATGCGGCCATTGTCAACGTCGTCTACGGCGGTGAAGAAGGGGTCAAAAGCCTGCTCCAAGTGAGCCGGGAGGCGGCACAGTCGCCTGAACCGATTATTCTGGAAGCGGCCAGTATGACGAACGACAAGGCGGTGATGTATCAAGCGCCGTATTACACGGAAACGGACCGGGGCCTGATTGCGGCATACGATAACAAGTTTAATGCGGCCTCGTGGGAAGGCTGGCTCACCTACGATGCGCTCCAGACCGCCGATCACCTGAAAAAGCCGACCTTGCTCGTCCATTCTGAAGCGGCCGCCATTCCGCAAGGGGCAAGGGAATATGCCCGCCGCATGGGCTCCACCGTCACCGCCCTGTGGCTGGACAATGTGAGTCAGTTTGATTTCTATGACGCCCCAAGTCCGATTACCACCGCCAGCGATGCGGTCGCTGCGCATTTCAACACAACCCTGAAATAGAGAGGGGGCAGACATGAATCACGTCCTCACCCGGATAGGGCTCATAAGCATCCTGACCGTGGCCAGTCCCGTAGTCCTCGCGGCAAGTAATCCGCAAGACGCGGCGGCTATTAAAACGACTATCGAAAGCATTGGAATTTTAGCGGACCAGGGCAATTTTGAAGCAATCGAAAAGCTGTATGCTGATACCGTCGAGATGGATTATACCTCGCTCACGGGCGGTGAGGCCGAACGCATAAGCCGGCAAGCGCTGATGACCCAGTGGGCGTCGGTCTTACCGGGTTTCGACCGGACCCGACATGCCCTCTCCGATATTACTGTCACCCTTGATGGGACACGGGCCGAAGCAACGGCCCAGGTGATTGCCGACCATTATGTGGGAGAGCTGTTTTGGCAAGTCCAGGGTCACTACCGCTATGAATTACAAAAAGCCGACGGGATGTGGCGTGTGACCAGCCACACTTTTAATCTGCGTGAGGAAAGCGGGACTCGTGAGGTCTTCGGCCCGGCCAGCAAGAATGCCGCGGCTCATCCCGTGTCGTATCTCAAACGGCAGCAGACGAAAAAAGCGGCGCGGGATTTCCTCACCGCCCTAGAGCAGAAGGACATGAAGAAGTTTTCCGACGTATGGGCTGAGGACGCCGTGCAGGAGATGCCCTACGCGCCAAAAGGCTTCCCGGAACGTGTCAGTGGCAGAACGGCCCTGATTCAGCATTACGCCGCTTGGCCGGAGAACAGCGGAAAAGCTGATTTTACCTCAGACTTGGTATTCCACCCCCTGCAAGACCCGGAACGGGTTTTCGCTGAGTTCAAGGGCCAGGTGGAGATCGTCCCCACAGGCCGGATGTATCATCAGCGTTATGGCGGGCTGTTCGTTGTAAAAAAGGGAAAAATTGCCCTCTTCCGCGAGTATTTCGACCCAGTTCCCTTCAAATATGCCTTCGGCTTGGAAGAGGGAGAAACGTGTCTCTCAGCGAAAGAGGAGAACCGCCTCTAGGAACGGAGCGTAGATGACCGGGGGCGCCGCCGCCCCCGGCCTCTGGAGGCCGGATCATGTCCGGCATGACACAGGTGAGGCAAGAGCGACGCCGTATTGTCAAGCGCTCTCAACAGCCCGCCCGTGGCGCAGCAAGCCGCCCGGCGTTGCCCCGGTGCATTGCCCATCCTGGAAGGTCTCAACGCCATTCACCAAAATATGACGATAGCCTTCGGCCTTTTGTATCCGCCGCCACTCACCGGCCGGCAGGTCGTAGGCCACCTCAATGGGGAGCAGCTTGAGATTGGGGAGATCGTAGAGCACGATATCTGCCGCCAATCCCTCGCGGAGCGTGCCGCGGTCCTTGAACTGGGCGGCCCAGGCTGGGAGGGCGCTCAAACGAAAGTGGGCTTCTTCCAGGGTGAGCGCCTGCGTATCACGCACCAGCCAGGTCAGCATATCAGTCGGATACACCCCTAGCGTGAGGAATTTGATATGCGCACCGCCATCAGACAAACCCGGAATGGCGACCGGCGAACTCATCATCTCTTTGTGAATCTGGGCATTCCCGTTGACGACCGGCCCTAACCACTCCGTCTCCAGGTTGTCCGCCACACTGATGTCCAAGAGCGCATCGATCACATGCTTCTTATCCCGCTTGGCGATCTCTTCGACAGACAGATGCAGATAGGTCTCTCGCAGTTCGGGGTTGTTGATCTTGGTTGCAACGAATTTATGCAGCTCCCCAAAAACAAAGTCTCGCGTCGGTGTCCCCGCGTCATATTCTGCCCGCATGGCTTTCCGCCGGTCTGGGTCGGCCAGCTTGGTCCGCTTCTCTTCAACGGTTCCCAGCGTCGCCTCACGCCAGGTCTCATTGTCATCAAACAGGTTCCAGTCCTTAAAGTTAATGGTGAATGGGGCCCGGACCGTGGCCGCTTGGCCATACACGGGAATCCCTTTTTCCACCATATCGTCCAGCCACCTAATCTGGGCGCGGAGCGGTTCGACCGTCTGTTCGTGGGCGACGAGGGCGTTATAGATGACCGAGTGCCCGCTCTGCTCGGCCAGTTGCGTATTAAAATTCATGTCGCGCATCATCCCGATGCCTTCGTCATTGGCGGTCGCGCTCGATTGGGTCAGCTCAATAAAGCCGGTCTCGTGCTCACCCAGCGCCTCAGCCATAGTCAGATAGAATTCATCCGACAGCACATCCGAAATCATCGGCGTGCCGTCATAGTCGCGCTGGACCGAAGCGCTGCTTTCCGGAAACAGGCGTTGGGCCCCCCAGCCAATGGCGCCGGCGCGCATGGCCTCATGAAATAATTGGACTGCGGTCTGGACTTCCTTTTCATTGGGTAGCCGCTGCTTGGCCTCGGCAAATCCTCCCATGGCATAGGCAACCAGCGGGGAAATAGGCACTAACTGTGAGAGATTGATGCCCAGCGGCAAGCGGTCCAGATGGTCCATCCACTCCGGGAAGGTCTCCCAGTCCGGTTTCATGGAGACTTTCATGGGTTCGAGCGGAATGGCCTCGTTGCGCGACAAGGACAGCAGGGCGCGCTCAAAATCCTTGCCATGCACCGGGGCAAAACCAAAGCCGCAGTTGCCGATGGTGACCGATGTCACTCCGTGCCAGCCGCCAATGGAACAGTAGGGGTCCCAGTGAACCTGGGCGTCGTAGTGGGTATGCAGGTCAATAAAGCCGGGGGCAACGATCAGCCCATCCGCGTCTATGACCCGTGCGCCGGCACTCTTACCCAGCCGCCCGATTTTGGCAATTTTGCCGTCCGTAATCCCAATGTCGGCCTTATAACGCGGGACTCGCGTCCCATCGACAATAGTGCCCCCTCTGATAACCGTATCGAATGTTGCCATGCCAACCCTCCTTTATTGTACTGTGGAATTGCCCCACAGACTCTCCTGACCTTACCCCGACAGAGATGAAAAAACGGCACAGATCAAGAGAGCGTATGTCGCCGCTCCCTTACTGCGCCACATAGCCGCCATCGACCGCCATTGGATGGCCGGTCACAAACGAGGCCGCCTCAGAACACAGCCAAGCGACGGCTTCGCCGATCTCACTCGGCTGCGCCATACGACCCACGGGTTCCATAGCGCCTATCCCTTCCGCCATTCCGGGGACTTTTTCAAAGGCGCGTTTGAGCATTGGGGTATCCACAGCGCCCGGACAGACCGCGTTCACCCGAATACCGGCCTTGGCATACTCAAGGGCCGCGGTCTTGGTGAGTCCAACCACACCATGTTTGGCAGCGACATAGGCAGACCCAGCCGCTATGCCTTGTAAACCTGCCACAGAGGCGGTGTTCACAATCGCGCCGCCGCCCTGGCTGAGCATCTGCTGGATTTCCGCCTTCATGCTGAGCCACACGCCCTTGAGGTTAATGCCAATCACCCGCTCCCAGGTTGCCTCGGGATAGTCCGGGGTGGGCACAAAGTCTCCCTCGATACCGGCATTATTAAACGCACAGTCCAGCCGGCCGTAGGTTTCCACCACCTGTTTGACCATGGCTTCTGTGTCAGCCGGGCGGGATACGTCCGTCTTGATAAAAATTGCCTCGCCCCCAGCGTCCGTAATGAGCCGCACGGTTTCCTAAGCGCCCTCGACGTTCACATCCGCCACCGCGACTTTTGCGCCTTCCCGCGCAGAAACCTGCGCCGTCGCCCGGCCAATGCCGGTGCTTGCTCCCGTGATCAGAGCGACCTTGCCCTCTAAGAGTCCTGCCATCATGCTCCTCCTTTGTTGTGCATCATTTCTCTTCGGTTCAAGCCTCGTTCAAATAACTCCCCGCCGGGCAATTGTAGACGCGCCGGACATTTTCTCCCAAGACTTGGAGCCGTGCCTGCTCCGGCATCTTTGCCGTGAGATTGCCCAACTCTTTAATATAATCTCCGGTGTGGTCGGGATGCGGAAAATCGGACGCCCAGAAGAAGCGATCCGCTCCGAGCAGGTCAACCATAGCCGGCAAGGCTTTTTCGTCTGGGTCGGCGGAAATCCAGACGTTGCGTTTGAAGTATTCACTGGGGCGCTCTTTGATCGGCAACGAACGGCCAATAATGCTGTCATACACGGCGTCCATACGGTCGAGCCAATAACTGGCCCAACCCGCGCCCACTTCGAGAATGACGAGTTTGAGTTTGGGAAATTTCTCAAACGTCCCGTACTGCATAAAACTGGCCAGCGCGTGCCGGGCCGCGTCCGAGGCCGTGACATTCAGAAAGAAGCTCTGCTTACGGACATACTCCCGAGCGTAACGCCCCGGTAGGGCCCACTGGGGTTCAAGGGAGGGATGGACGCCTAAGGGGACGTCAAGCTCCTGGGCTTTGGCGAACAAGACATCATGGTCTGGATGGGCGTGCGGTTTGCGGGTCATGACAAACTGGACGACCCAGCCGCCTTTACAGCCGGCTTTGACGGCCCGTTCTAATTCTGCTGCCGCGGCGTGTGGGTCTCCCAGCGAAAGATGGGCAACTGGAATCAAGCGGCCAGCACTGTCAGCGCACCAGTCCACGATCCAGCGGTTATACGCCCGACACATGGCCTGGGCATAGTCGGCATCTTCACATTCGGTTTCCCACACTAAGTCGAGGCTCGGATAAATAATCGCCGCCTCAAGTCCCTCTAAATCGAGGCGATGCAGGCGTTGCTTGGCATCCATTGCCCCGAGTAAAAATTCATCCCCATAATGTTGACGCCGATTCACCTCACCTTTTTCTCGCGTCACTTGCCCCATGGACCCAACACTCGAGAATGCGCCGCCGCGGCTGACCCGTGAAGGCTTCCCACAGATTTCTAAGTAATCCATGCCCTGAGCGTCAACCTTTAAGCGGAGCGCCGTTGGGCGGTATTTGGGCTCACAATACGTTTCCCACAGGTCTGGGGCCTCAAGGATATGGCCGTCCGCGTCTATCGCTCCCCGGCAGGTGAGGGGATCAATCTGTTCTTCGATGATGCGTGGCATTCAATCCTCCTGTCAGGCTGCGCCTACTTCCAGGCCCCCGATTCATTTGATTGGTAGCCGAGTGCGCGGTAGACGGCATCGACCAAGCTCTGGCCCCGCTCGTTGAGCGCTGCGCCCGAGCCCATCCGGTTCATGGTATAGCCAAAGGACATACCGGCCGGCGGGTCGGCAAAGCCAAACGACCCGCCCGCCCCAACATGACCGAAGGCGTCTTCGGAGCACAAGACACTGTCCTGTACGCCGGCCGGCTCCCGGCGGTTGTCCATAGTTTTCATGAAGCCCAGGGCAAACCGGGTTGGCATGACCAGCACAGCGTCTCTGCCGGTCGCAGACGACACCCGGCCCATCCGGGCCAGGGTCTCAGGGTTGACGAGTGCGACCGCGCCTTTTTTGCCGCCCAGGGCGAGCGGTTCGTACAGGCCGGCCAGCCCGCGGGCATTGGTGATCCCGCCCGCCCCGCCAATTTCCGCGGCGTGCGCGGCCCGGGTATCATACTCGGGAACAGCCCCCATATAACCGCCGACGTTGAGTATGGCCAAGGCTGCCAGCGTGCCGGGTTTAGTCATCTCTTGAAAGAGCAGGCTGTGTGGGTCGGGCTCGGCAGCGATCATGGGGGCCACCCGTGCCTCTTTGTCCTCGGGTAAACCGATCCAGAAGTCCAGGCCGAGCGGTGCCGCGATTTCGTCCTGAAAAAACGTTCCGAGCGATTTGCCGGACACGCGCCGGACCACCTCACCGATCAGCCAGCCATAGGTCAGGGCATGATAGCCGTTCCGGGTGCCGGGCTCCCAAAATGGTTCTTCTTTGGCCAGGGCATTGACCATCAGGTCCCAATCCGCATAGGCACCTTGCGGCAGACTGTCGCGCACCGCCGGCAGCCCGGCCTGATGATTCAGCAGCATCTTCACCTGGATTTTTTCTTTGCCGGCCTGGGCAAACTCGGGCCAGTAGGTCGCGACTGGGGCATCGAGGTCGAGTTGACCACGTGAGGCCAGGACATGCGCGCAAATGGCGGTTGCGCCTTTTGTTGAGGAGAAGACGATGCTGACCGTCTCAGCCGTCCAAGGCGTATCGGTCTCGGTGTTGGCCGTTCCGCCCCATAGATCAACCACGGTTTGCCCGCCAACGGTCACACACACCGAGGCACCAACTTCGCCCCGCTCGGCAAAATTGCGCTCGAATTCCTGGCGTACTGCCTGAAACTTCTGATTGCACATTCCTTGGACTGTCATGGCACTCCTCCTTTTTTGTTCAGACTCTACGCTCCCGCTGTATCAAATTGGAGCGGTAAAGTCTGTGGGCCTCGGACAATGAGCGAGGTAATCGGGGCGATCCGCTCCGTCGCACAGGAGAACGGCGGGCAGTCAAACAGCAGCGCTTCTAGGGCATTTCGACCTTCCAGCCGGGCCAGCGGGGCACCCAGGCAATAGTGGATACCATAGCCAAAAGCAACGTCATCGTGTGGATTCCGCATGATATCAAAACGGCTGGAATTTTTCCACCTTCCAACTCTACATCTTGGGCCGTGCGGCGAAAAATCACCTGAACGGGCGAGTTGTAACGCAGGACTTCCTCGACTAGCTCCGGCACGAGCGAACGATCCGCACGAACTTTTGCGCATTCATCCGGGTTATCGAGTAAGGTCAGCACGGCGTTTCCAATCAGATTGGTCGTGGTCTCATTCCCGGCTAACAGCAGTAAGACGGCCAAAGCGAGAATCTCTTTTGAAGACAGCATATCGCGCTCTTCTTCGGCTTGCACCAGAGCAGTAATCACGTCCTCTCCAGGCTCCGTTCGTCGGCGCTCTATCATCTGCTCAAAATAGGCCCGGAGTTCAGCTTCGCTCTTGCGAATCTGAGCCCGCTCGGTCTCGTCAGTCGGACGGCTTGTTGCCCGAACTACGTCATCCGACCAGACCTTAAGGTCATCGCGCCGTTCAGGCTCGACCCCCAGCATTTCCGCAATGACGGTCGTTGGCAGCGGCCCGGAGAACATGGAGACGAGGTCGCTCTCCGGCTGACTCTGTAGGGGTTGGAGCAACTCTTGGATAATCGCCTGCACGCGCGGTTCAAGGGTGCGGATGAGGCGCGGGGTAAAGCCTTTATTGGCCAGCTTTCGCAGCCGGGTGTGGTCGGGAGGATTCATGTCGAGAATCCACGGGACCTCTGGGACCGGGTTCAGATCGCCCAAGGCTTCAGCCGTAAATACCGAAGATGAGAAGATCTGCGGGTTGCGTAGGGCAAAGTCCACATCCGCATAGCGGCTCAGTGCCCAAGACTGAAAAGGCTCCAGCCAAATGACCGGAGCTTTGTTTCTCAGCTCAGCGTAATACAGGTACGGATTCGCCGTTACTTCCGGGGAGAGTGGGTTGAACTCCATGACACAAGTCCCTCCTTCATGGGTCTACACATTGTCAGCCAACCGTCTCTGGCGCTCGCGGAGCCACAGGAATAAGGGCAGACCAGCGGAAAACGCCACCAGCCACGAGACCGCGAGGCAGAGAACAAAATTTCGCGTCCCCAGCGTGCGCCCCTCGGAGCAGAGCCAGACATTATACGCCGCAAAGGCGAGCAGCAGGTCGAACAGCAGGGAGGCTGTCACCGCGCTGTCCATTGGAACGGTGAAGAAATCAACCAGAAGATTGCCGCCCGCGCCGATATACTGGACGTTGTAGTACATCGGGCATAGCGTCCCGATAACAACGAGAACTGCATAGACCCTTTCGCGGGGTGTCATGTCTGAGCCCTCCTTTCGGACTTGCAGGTGCACTTCACTGCGCGACCCAGCCGCCATCAACGGCCATTGGCTGGCCGGTCACAAAGGACGCCGCATCCGAGCACAGCCAGACGACCGCTTCGCCCACTTCGGCGGGTTCAGCCATGCGTCCAATCGGTTCCGCGGCAACGACTTGCTCCTCAATACCCGGATTGTCACGCGCTCCGCGTTCAAACATTGGCGTGCGAATCGCCCCCGGGCATACGGCGTTGACGCGAATGCCGGCCTTGGCATATTCCAGCGCGGCGGTCTTGGTCAAGCCGTTGACGCCATGTTTGGCCGCCACATACGCGGAGAAGCCAGGCAGACCAACCAGCCCCGCAATGGACGCGGTGTTCACAATCGCGCCGCTGCCCTGTGTGAGCATCTGCTGAAGCTCATACTTCATGCACAGCCACACACCGGTCAGGTTAATCGCTATGACCCGGTCCCAAACCGCCTCGGCATAGTCTACGGTCGGCTGGACCACCCCTTCGATGCCGGCGTTATTGAATGCACAGTCGAGCCGTCCATAGGTCTCCACCGCTTGCTTGACCAGGGATTGAGCGTCAGCCGGCTGGGCGACATCGGTGTGGACAAATGTTGCTTCTCCCCCCGAGCCGTTAATCAGGCGCACGGTTCCTGCGCCCCCCTCAACCCCGATATCGGCCACAACGACCTTGGCCCCTTCACGGGCAAAAATCTGGGCGGTCGCCCGGCCTATGCCCGAGCTGCCGCCAGTGACCACTGCAACTTTTCCGGTTAATCGGCCCGCCATGCTCCTCCTCCTTTGCGAGTCAGCAATGCACACTGCTCAGCGTATCTCACACGTTCAGACCGTAAAAACGGATGGCATTGTCGCCCAGCACTTTCCGTTGGTCTGTTTCGGGTAACGGGCTAATGCGTTCCTTGAGTTCCGTGACCACGCCAAAGTCGGCATCGATATGCGGATAGTCTGAGGCCCACAGAAAATAGTCGGCGCCAATATGTTCGATGACCTTGGCCGTCAGCGTCTCATCAGGATCGGCGGACACCAGGCATTGACGGTAGAAGTACTCACTCGGTGGCATTGTGAGCTGCGTTCGGCTGGCCATGGGGCGGTATTTGTGATCGAGGCGATCAAGCCAGGCCGAAATCCAGTTCGCCCCGGATTCGAGGACGGTACATTTCAGGCGGGGGTATTTCTCAAACATGCCGAGTGCCCTCATTTGGGTGAAGGCGGCCATCACGTCGATGGCCAGAAAGGCAAAGGTAAACAAACCGGCTGAGGCATCTGGCTTGAGCCATTCTTGAAATGAGGGGGTATCGCGCACGATGACGTGAAACCCGACCGGCATGTCTAAATCCTGGACGGTCTCCCAAAAACGGACAAAGGCCGGATCATCGAAATGGCGGCCACCTCGGGCCGGCATATCTGGTGAGAGATACACGCCGACACAGCCGTGTTTCTTGGCCCACTGGACTTCATCTGCCGCGCCTTCTGCATCAAGCAGGGAGATATGGGCAATCGGAAACAGCCGCTTGGGATGGGCGCTACAGAAGTCGAGAATCCAGCGGTTATAGGCCCGCGTATATGCTGGGGCCAGCTTGGCCTCCGTGACCCAGCCTTCCCAGAAAATCCCCAGGGTCGGATACAAGAGCGCAATATCGATCTGCTCGTCATCCATGACTTTGAGGCGCGCATGCGGGTCGTAACTGCCGAGCGGCGCGCCATCCGCATACGTTCGTTTGCCGGGGGTGAAAAAGGCTTCAAGCTCTGCGGCATCTGAGCCCACCCCGCCAATCGCGCCGAGCGTGCCCCGGGCAACTTCACACGGCTTGTTATCGAATAATAACACCTCCCAGCCATTCTCATCGTGCTCCATACGCACGGCCCGCTCCCGGTATTACGGCTCAATATATTTCTGCCATGTATCCAAGGGCTCTAAGACATGCCCATCGGCATCGACAATCAGTCCGCTCGTTGATGTACGCATCCCTGTGTTCTCTCCTCTTTGTTTGCAGTCTCGTCCCACCTTTACGCCGCAGCCGCCGGGCGGCGGGGTGCACACTGGCCGCTTCTCACGACTTTTCCAGGCCGGGCGTCGGTTGCTTGGCCGTTTTCTTGGACGACCTCTCCACTGACCAGCGAGGCCACGTACCCGTGGGCGGTCTGCATCAGGCGGGGCATATCGGCCGGCAGGTCGTGCACCATTTCCGGTGTCTCAATGCGGAGGGTGTCGAGGTCTATCAGGTTCACATCCGCTTTCATGCCGGGCTCAAGCGTGCCCCGGTCGTACATGCCGAACAGCCGGGCGGTATCGCGGCTCTGTTTCTTCACCACCAGCTCAACGGGCAGATGGTAGGGATCGTCTTTGGCGCGGTCCCGTACCCAGTCGGTCAGCATAAAGGTCTGGACACTGGCATCACAGATCGTGCGCGTATGCGCGCCCGAGTCACTCCCCCCCATGACGGTCATGGGATGGGTCAGCATGGCGTACAAGGCGTCACGGCCCTGCTCGGCATAGCCGGCAATGGCGTACATGAGGAAGGCGCGGCCATCATCTTCTAACAGGAGATCATACACCACTGCCCGCGGGTCGCAGCCGCGCCGGGCAGCAATGGCCGCGACACTATTGTCTCCAGCCGGGAAGTAGTTGAGGGGCTGGCCCATGGGGTAGGTCATCTGCCATGTGGACGCTTGTTGATACAAGATGGACATGCCAGCGGTGTGTGGGTCGTCTTCGGCCAGCAGGCGTTTCCGCAGATCGGGATTGCGCAGGGCCTGCATTTTTTCCGCGTGTGGAAGGCCCTTCAGGGGGGCATAGCTCGGCAAGTATTGGAACGGATTTTCCCCTTGAAAACTAAACAGAATAGTGACCGGCCGGGCAAAGACCTGCGGAATAATCGGGGCCCCGTTGTTCGCCGCGGCTTCACACCGCTGTAAGATATCGCGCCAGACGTGGGGCTGTGGGTTGGTCTGGGCGAGCAGGAAGGTCACTGGGCAGCCGCTTGCCGCCAGCGCTTCCATCCAGCCGAGTTCGCTCTCAATGTTCTGGCCGAGTACGGCATCTGAGACGACTTCCATGAGGCCGCGTCCGGTTTGGGTAATCCCACGACCAATACCCAATAACTCAGCCGGGCTGGCAAAGGTCCCAGGGACGGGGACGCCTTCTGGTGTGGCATGGACCATCGTCCGAGAGGTAGAGAAGCCGAGCGCGCCGGCTTCGATGGCCGTCCGAGCCGTGGCCGCCATGTGGGCGATATCTTCCGGCGTGGCTGGTTCTGTGCCCGCTCCCCGCTCGCCCATGACGTAGAGGCGCAAAGGGATATGCGGTATCTGCGTGCCCACATCAATCGTGCGGGGAAGAGCGTCGAGCGCGTCCAGATATTCTGGGAAGGTCTCCCATTGCCAGTCGATCCCAGCCGATAAGGATTGGCGCGGAATATCCTCCACGCTCTCCATCATGCCGATCAGTTCTTCACGCCGTTCGGGCACAACCGGCGCAAAGCCGACCCCGCAGTTGCCCATCACGATGGTAGACACGCCATGCCACAGAGAGGGCGTCAGCAACGGGTCCCACGAGACTTGGCCATCATAATGGGTATGCACATCCACCCAGCCAGGGGCGACGATCAGGCCGTCCGCCTTTATAGTCCGTTTCGCTTGGCCCAAATCCGCGCCAACCCCGCTAATTTTGCCCTCCGTAATGGCGATATCCCCAGTGAAACTGGGGCGTCCGGTGCCATCCACAATCGTTCCGCCCTGAACGAGGAGATCATACATTGCTCAGCTTCCTTTCTCTTTCTTTTCGCTTTCTTGCTCCATGCCCCTACAACGCGGCCACTGTTTTCTCTGATTGGGCAGCGGCTTTCTGGAAATGGGGCAGGACATATTTGGCAAAGCGCTCCAGGGATTGCACGACCAGTTCATGCGCCATGCCACCCCAGTTGAGAAAATAGATGAACTGGTCCATCTGCAAGTCTTTTTGAAAGCGCTCAAGCTTGGCAATCACTTGGTCGGGGTCCCCAATCAGCGTGCGCTCGTTGTACAGCACGTCATAGGTGAGCGCTTGCAGGGTCGGGACAAACTGCGCGTAGGCTTGGTACTGCTCAGATTTGATCTTTTTGGGGAAGAGAGAGCGAGGCAAGCTGACATAGTTCATCACCGCCTGCTCGGCTTCTGCTTTGGCTTTGGCCGCGGTCTCGCCCACATAGGTGTGGAACAGGGCGATGACCTCTGTGTCCGTATGCCCATGCTGGTGGAGTTTGTCTTTGTAGGCCGCAATCTGACCCTGCGTGACTTCAATCGGCAGCGGATAGGGCACTTGCAGGATATTATACCCCTTGCGCGCGGCCCAGTCATAACTGGCGGGGCTGAGCGCGGCGGCGTACAGGGGAGGATGGGGGGTCTGGAGGGGGCGCGGCAGGAGGGTGAGATCAGTGACGTTGGTAAAGCGCCCTGCAAAGGTGAGCGGTGCTTCCTGCCAGGCTCGCAAGATCAGCTCGACGCCCTCTTCGAGTCGCTGGCGGCCTTCGTCCTGCGACACGCCCATCCCATCATACTCGAACGGAAACAAGCCCCGTCCCACCCCAAAGTCCAGCCGTCCCCCACTCAGCACATCGACCAGCGCAAAATCTTCAGCCGCGCGGATGGGATTATCAAAGGGCACCAGGCTCACCGCGGTGCCCAGACGCATCCGTTGCGTGCGTTCGGCCATGGCGGCCAAGAGCACCTGGGGGCGGGGGAGGATACCACCGTAGCGAGTGAAATGGTGCTCAGACACCCAGGCTGAATCAAAGCCTAATTCCTCGGCTCGCTGGGTAATATCCAGAAAATCCGCCAGATATTGCCGGGCCGACTTGACCTCGGGCCAGTGATCGAAAATACAAAACACGCCGATTTTCATACTTCCCCTGCCTTTCTCACTCGATAGTGGGTTTGTGACCGGTTTGTCGGTCGGTCAGGATTGCTGCCAGGCCCTCTCTCAGGTCGGTAACATATCCTTGGGCGATAATGCCATCTTGGTCGTATCGAGCTTGGTCAGCCCCACTTCCCCTTTGTCGAAGAGTGTGACCCACTCCTGCATCCATGCTGGATTGGCGACCTGGGCCGGGTGATGGCCCGGCAGGGCGTAACGGATGGTCCGGGGGAGGAAGGAGACGAGTAAGCGAAAGACAATTTTTTTAATGGCCCAGCGCGTCTTCCACTGCCCCCAGAGTCCATCCGCTTTGAGCAACTCGATATACGTGCCTCGCATCATGCCCACTTGATGGATGAGGGCACACAGAATGCCGTAGGCGCGGTACCAGTGCCCGCCATAGACGTGTTGATACACATCAAAGGCGAGATTTTTATGCTCGATTTCCTCGATCAAATGCCAGAGCCACAGAGAAGCCACCGGCCGGTCGGCTTGGCCAAAGAAATACTCCCGCTGTTCGAGCAGCGTATGGGCAATCGACAGAGCCATGACCTCAAAGCCGGCGGTGTAGGCGACTTGGTATTTGAGGGAGCGCTTGCTGCGGGCTTGATACTCCCGCTCTATCTGTTTTTCCCGCTCACGGAGTTGGGGATAGCCGGCGGCGATCAACGCCTCGTTAAACCGACGGTGTTGCTTAAAGTGCTGGGCTTCCTGACCCATCCAGGCTTTGGCTTCTGCGCGCAGGGCAGGGTCGGTGAGGTGGGGCACCGCTTTCCGAATCGCATCAATAATGAATGGTTCCATGTAAGGCAGGAACAGAGAGGCGGCATTGGCCAACTGACTGAAGACCGGTTTGGTGGAGTTCCAGTACGGTTTGAAGTCTTCGGGAAACTCGAATTGCACCTTGCGAACTAAAATTCCCTTGTCCGTTTTTTTCTCGCTCATACGCGCACCTCCTCCCGAAAACGGTTGAACGCCGTCGGGTCACGAAACACAAATCGTCGCCCCTCAATGCTGAGTCCGTACTGTTCACCCTCGCGCAAAGACTCATCCTCGCCGATCTCACGCCCACCAAGCGCACGCAGGATTTTCTGCAGAGACCCTTTGGTACGAGGACGAAAACGCGCGGTGTCAGTGTGATTGGCTTTTAGCGCCATCGCTCCTCTCCTATCCGGTTGATACGCATCAAACAAGGCAAGGCCGGTGCCAACGACCCTGCGAGAATGCGTGAGGAAATAATTCCAGGGGAATCAGGGGTTTAGATGGGGGAGGAGGAAACGAGCGGAGCGAGACGATAGCGGGGTGCACAGCAAAGACCTGCGCCCCGCACACTGTGCGCACGGCGTGCAGTCCCATTATCTCAAATATGTCTCATTTTGACGCAATAGTGTGACCTGCCTCTCCATCTCCCTGCCTGGCTTTCGCACCTCTTCTGTAGAAACAGGTTCATTCCTGGTATGAACCTGTCTACGGAAAAGAAAGGAAGACAGTATGGCAGGACGATTAGACGGCAAAGTGGCCCTGGTGACCGGTGGCGGCTCAGGTATTGGCCAGGCAACGGCACGCATTTTTGCTCGCGAAGGCGCTCAAGTGGTAGTGGCGGACATCACTGTCGAAGGCGGTGAAGAGACCGTTCGGCAAATTCAAGCCGCCGGCGGAGACGCGACCTGTATCAAAACCGATGTCTCAAAAGCTGCCGAGGTTGAAGCGCTCGTCAATAAGACGGTCGAAACATATGGGCAGCTCGACTGCGCGTTTAATAACGCCGGCATCGAAGGCGCGGCAAAGTTCACCACTGAGTGCACCGAGGAAGAATTTGATCGTACGATTGCGGTGAACGTGACCGGCGTGTGGCTGTGTATGAAATATGAAATTCAACACATGCTCAGCCACGGCGGTGGTTCGATTGTCAATACTGCCTCAGCGGCGGGCCTGATTGGCCTCCCCTCGGCGCCTGACTATGTGGCCAGCAAACACGCGGTTGTTGGTCTGACGAAAACGGCTGCGCTGGAATACGCCAAGTCCGGCATTCGGGTCAATGCCGTGTGTCCCGGTGCGATTGACACGCCCATGATCGCGCGCAGCGCGCAAGCCATCCCCGGTTTTGATGAACTCGCCGTCTCTATGGAACCTGTCGGCCGCTTCGGTCAGTCGTCGGAAATCGGCGAAGCCGTTGTGTGGCTGTGTTCCGATGCGGCCTCGTTTGTGACTGGCATCCCCATGTCGGTTGACGGCGGGATGGTCGCGCAGTGATGACGGCCAGCGTCGTTTAATCTCACACTACGTGAGGTGCGTGCCCTGTCTCAATCACTTGACACTCCCAAGGGCTTACCCCCTCGCTCGCATTTCGACGCTATGACGAACAATGGCATCCCAGAATATCCCGAGGGAGCATCTGACCAACCCTACGCCGGCGTCGAGAATCTCGAGTTCGCTCAGGAGGACCCGGGGTTCCGCGCTCTTATGCAACAAGGCCCAACCGAGTGATGAGGAGAAAGTGACTTCCAAGTCTCCCACCAGACTGAACCTGCGCCAGCAGCAAGGCGCAGAATCTCGCACACTCATCCTCGAAGCCGCCCGCAAGCTGATGGCGGAGCGCGGCTTCGCCGGGACGAGCATCTCAGCTTCTGTTCATGGCACTATGTAACGCTCGATACAGACACATTCCGTCGCGGAGGCACATTCAATGGACATTGGACTGCTCACTCTTGGGGACCTTCTACCTGACCCGGCGACTGGCAAGAAGCTCACGCCCGCCGCGCGGCACCGTCAGATTGTCGATCTGGGTGTGCGCGCCGCAGAGATGGGTTTCGACTCGTTCTCGGTCGGCGAGCCCCATCTCTGCGACTACGTGTTGTCGGCGCCGCCAGTTGTGCTTGCTGCGGTTGCTGCCCGTACCGAGAGAATTCGCCTCTCGACCTCGACGTTCAGCTCGCGATGTTCGACCAAGGCGGGATGCCGCAGGCTCTCCTCGACGAATCCGTCCAACGATTCGCCGAAGACGTGATGCCGCATATTCGGTAGCGCCGGACTCGAGACGTAACGCGCAACTCCGGCTTGCGCTCGGTACATACAGTGCTGAGCCGTACGCTGACACACCAGGAGATACCCTATGACGACTCAAGCGATCTCAGCAGATTTTCCATATACGCCCCACTACGTGGACATCCACGGCGCACGGATTCATTATGTCGAGGCAGGCACCGGCGACCCCGTGCTGTTTTTGCACGGCAACCCGACCTCGTCGTATCTGTGGCGGAATATTATCCCCCACGTCCAAGCTCATGCGCGCTGTCTCGCGCTGGATCTGATCGGGATGGGCAAATCGGACAAGCCCGATATCGACTATTCCTTTTTTGATCACTTCAAGTACGTCGAAGGCTTTATTGAAACGCTCGGCTTACACAATCTCACCCTCGTCATTCACGACTGGGGCTCGGCCTTAGGGTTCCCCTATGCCATGCGCAACGAAGCCAACATCAAGGCGCTTGCGTTCATGGAAGCGATCCTGATGCCAATCCCGAGTTGGGACGCGATGCCCCCGGACCTAAAGGAGACGTTTCAAGCCTTCCGGACCCCAGATGTCGGCTGGGACATGATCGTCAATCAGCATATGTTCGTGGAGCAGATCTTGCCCGCGTTGGTCGTTCGCGACCTCACGGACGCCGAAATGGCCCACTATCGGGCTCCGTACATCGACCCGCCGAGCCGCAAGCCGTTATGGCGGTGGCCGAACGAGATTCCAATCGCGGGGGAGCCCGCCGCCGTCGTGGCGTTGGTGGAGGAGTACCACCGCAAACTCCAGCAATCCCAGCTGCCGAAGTTGCTCTTGTCCGCCACCCCAGGCGGGATCATTGATGCCCAAGCCGTTGCGTGGTGTCAGCAAAATCTCCCGAATCTGCACGTGGTCGATACTGGCGCGGACATTCATTTCATCCAAGAGGACAACCCCCATCTCATCGGGACCGAGTTGGCCAAGTGGTATACGAATTTATCAGCATAGCAAGGAGGAGATGCCATGAAGTCTTGGATTCATTTCTCGAAGGGGCAGGTGCCGCATCAGGCGCATGTTGGCGTGGGAGATTTCAAAGAAGACGAACAATGAGCCGACCGGCTGGACACGGATTGAGGGCCCCCTCAGACCGTGGGACGTCAACAGCAACAAACTCACCACAAGTGACCAAGGCGATCCTCGGGGGATACCACTGAAGGCATTTGGTCCGCGATCCCGAAACGGTCGCCATTCTGGAAGACCTTCAGAAGCGTTACCCCCAGTTTCGGACAGAAGTCTCGTTTGAATCACTCCTGGATATCATGGAATTTAAACCCGAGAGCGTTGTGGACCGGATCAGTCCTCGGGCCATTCAGTGGATTCATACAGACAACGATGAACTCGTGCCGCTATTTGAGGCGCAGAGTATGTACGCCAAAGCCCGGGAGCCGAAGAAACTCGTTGTGCTGGAAAACATGATCCATGACGACGTGTACCGAGGCGCAGGCTTTGAGCAGACCATGCAGCATACCAGCGCGTGGTTTCGGGAGCATTTGCCGGCACGCTGAAGAGGGAGGAAATACCAGGCCGACCCCTGCGTCAGAACGAAAAGCGTGGGCCGTTGTCTTCGCTGAACAGTTTTTGAGTACCCCGCCGCCGTACAATGGAGTAGAGCTTACGCTGGACCAACCGCTTTCGGCATAACCCGCTGGGCCCGAGGCTTGCGAGCGTAGGTGAGACCGTATTTCTTTAACTTGCGGATAATCGTGGTGCGGTGAACGCCGAGCGCATCCGCCATGGCATACACATCGCCCTGGTGCTCCTCGCAGAATCTCCGCCAGTATTGCGCCTGTTCAGTCTCAGGCTCTGTCCTTGCTAAGGGAGGCGGTGCTTGCGAGGAGACAGACCCGGGACTCTGAAGGGTGGGAATCAGTTCTGGAGGAAGCATCTGGAGCGTGATCTCTCCTGTGGTCTGGCCGCTCTCTGAGGCGATCTGCCACACGACGTTCTTGAGTTCGCGGATATTGCCGGGGAAGGGGAGCGTTTGGACGTGCTCGACCAGCTCAGGATGCAGGCTGAGGGCGGTCGTGTGCTGTTTGTTGAACTCGGCCAGGGTCGCGCTTATCAAGGCCGGAATATCCTCCGGGTGGTCACGCAGCGGCGGCAGGTCAATCCGATTCATCGCTAAGCGGTAGTACAAGTCGTTGCGTAAGGTCTGCTCCTGCAACACGGTCTCGGGCTGTCTGTTTGTTGCGGCGAGGAAGCGAACGTCTATTTTCAGTGTCTGTTCTGCTCCAAGGCGGCGTATCTCTTTGTCTTCTAAAACGGTCAGGAGCTTGGCCTGCATCTCGACCGGCATGTCGCCCATCTCATCCAAAAAAACAGTCCCGCCTTGACCCATCTCAATGACCCCCCGGCGGCCTTTTCGTTTTGCCCCGGTGAAGGCCCCCTCGGCATAGCCAAACAATTCGGCTTCGATCAGTGAGGCTGGCAGGCTGGCGCAATTGACGTGAATAAAGGGTGCGCTGGCGCGCGGGCTCATGGCATGGATGTACTGGGCTAACAGGCTTTTGCCGACCCCAGTCTCGCCTGTCAAGACGATATTCCCCTCCAGACGCCAGGCGGAGCGCCCGTTCAAAGACCCGGCTCAGGCCCTTACTCCGGTAGACAATATCCTGACCTAACACGCGCGTGTGTAAGGCGCTCAGTTGTGCTTGATACAGCGCGGTCCGCTGTTCGAGTTCTCCAATTTTTTCTCTGGCCGTGAGCAGGTCAGTCGAAGCCTGAACGGTGAGGACGATGTAGCGCAGCCCGTCCGTTGCATTCTGGATATAGTGCTCTGCGGACAGGAGTTGGACTCCATTTTCCATCTGCGCGTAGCCATAGCGGGGTTGGGGGCTGTCTGCGATGCCTCCGCTCTTGCGGGCAGCCTCCCAGAACGAGTCCTGAACCCAGCGTGGATTAACACTTGCCTGAATGGCTGGCAGCTTGGCCATCTCCTTGGTCTTGAGACCGACCAATTGAGCGGGGGTCAGATCGGTGAGTTGGTAGAGCTTGTCATTTGCCCAGACCACTGTCCCCGTCTGGTCAATGATAATCACCCCCACAGCCAGGGCATTCAAGAAGGGCGCAAGCGTCGGCTCATCTGGGAAGGGCGCGGCCATACGTCCCGTTCTTGGCACATTCCAACCAAGAGAACAAGCGCAAGGACAGGGCTCGATAGCGCCTGGGAGTGGTCCTGACTCGATTAGTATACTCGCGGGTTCGGCCGTTCGGTACTCAGCCGACCGGCAGGGGGTCGCACTCGATATGCAGTTCCTTGAGACCACGGATCACGGGGTTGATGGTGTAGCGAAAGTCGTTCCTGCCCGCGGCCAGCCGTATGGTGCCCAGCCGGTCCAAGAGGACCTCAAAGGCGACTTTTCCTTCCAGGCGGGCCAATGAAGCGCCCAGACAGAAATGCACCCCCGCGCCAAAGGCCACGCTCATTCTGGCGTTCGGCCGGCGCACATCAAAGCGGTCCGGGTCCGGGAACTGCGCCGCGTCCCGGTTGGCCGCACCATACATGACCGCCACCCGGGACCCCTTGGGCAGCCGGACACCGTTCATCTGGGTATCCTGTTTGACCGTTCGGAACAGACATTGGACCGGAGATTCAATCCGCATTGCTTCTTCAACAAAGTTGGGAATCAGGGCCGGGTCTGCCGTCACCAGGGCCAGTTGCTCCGGGTGCTGGAGCAGCAGTGACAGGCCGCTGCTCAGCAGATTGATCGTGGTGTCGTTCCCTCCCAGCAGGATAATGTCGATCATGCTGATGAGTTCTTCGGTCGTGAGCGAGCGCCCCCCGAATTTTTCTACCGAGGCCGTCACCATATGAGAAATCAGGTCGTCGCGGGGCGCGGCCCGACGTTCCTCAATCTGATGAAACAGATAGTGCTGAAACTCCACCGCCAGACGCACGCAGGCGAGTTCCTGCTCGTGGCTGATCATGGTCCCGCTCATGCGTTCAATGCGGGCATCACACCACCGCTTCACGCGCGGGATATCTTCCTCTGGCAAGCCCATTAGCTCGGCAAAGACGTAGAGCGGAAAGGGGCGGGCAAACTGGCTGACAAACTCGATCTTGCGACTTGCCAGGCAGGTGTCAATCAAACGGTGGGCGATCTCCCGCAGGCGGGGTTCGAGCTTTTTGACGCTCTGGGCGGAGAAGGGCCGGTTGACCACGCTCCGGTAGCCCGTATGCTCGGGCGGGTCGGCCTTGCTGAGCACATTGACGTCCGGCCAGCCCTGGGCCTCAATCTCCCGAATCTCCGGGGTATCGCGGGTCAGCCCTTCGGTCAGGCCGTGGACCGAAAACCGCTCCGGGTGCATCAAGACATACTCGACATCGCGGAAGCGAGTCATGATGAACATGCTGGTATCAGGGAGCTGATAGACCCCCCGCCGCCGCAACTCGGCGTAGACCGCGTAGGGTTCTTCTAATACCTCGGGCACGAAGGGGTCCAAATTCGTCTGGTTCGGCATGACTTCTCCCCGCCGGATAAAAGATTCAGTCGTGGTCCGCCTTGATACGGGCTTAATGTTGACGGCTCGTATTGACGTTGGCTCTCCCGCTTATAGCGATAAAACTATTGCGCTACCAGGGCGATGTAGGGGCAACCACAGGGGGTTGCCCCTACAATGGGGGATTGCGCCGCCGGGTGATAGGGGTTGTGGTGTATGTGGCTGCGGCTGCTATAGGGCCACTATCAATCTTCCCCCGTCCGATACTGCCAACCGCGAGCCTCAGCCGCTTGCGTCAGTCGCTTGGCCTTTGTCCTGATCTGTGAGTTTGAGCAGGCGTCGAAATCAATGACTACGTGCTCAGGAAATGGGGCGGGGTTCACTTGTCGGAGAAGAAAGGTGGCATCGGTCATTCCTCCTCCTTAGTTCATGTGTCGGATCTGCTCAACCAGCCATTGCCAATCGTTCACGTTATTGATGTTCAACGTCCGCTCGGACACTTCATCCGTCTCTATATCGAGTACATGCCACTCGCCGGCATGACTCCTGAGTTCGATTTCCAGCGAGACCTCTTTCGGACCAAGCGACCACTCGGCCTGAACGCCTCCCTCTTCTGTCGGATACAGATACGGGAGCGGCAGGTTTTCGGGATAATACAGGCTGAAAGACCGCGAAAGCCAGTCCAACCCTCTATGAGACAGTGCCCGCCCGCCTCCTTCAAGCCAGCCGTCTTTCAACGACCGTAATTCCTCCAGGCGAGCAGTAATGTCCAACGGGTCAGGATGCTCATATGCAGTTCTCTGACTTCCCCTGTGCTCATTGTGTGACCTTCGCTACTCCCGAGAAAACGGCGTTCCCCAGGCATTGGCGAACGCCAATTCTTCGACCGACCGCCGCGAGATTGGCCCGTGTCCGCGCAGGACGGGATAGCCAATCGGGACGACCGCGGCTGTTCCCCAGGGATCGGGGATCCCCAAGAGTTCGCGCACTGCCGGTTCTTCCATACACAGCAGCGTTGTCAGCACGCATCCCAGACCCTCGGCCCGGCAGGCCAGCAGGAGGTTTTCGACCGCGGGGTAGATAGAGCCGCCGCCAACAACGGACTGTCTGTCAAGCTGGGCATCGGTGACGGCCAGTCCTTCTGGATTAAAACACACGACCAGCAGCACCGGGGACTCGCCAAAGTGTTCTGCCAGGTAGGTGCTGGCGCGGATCGTCCGCTCGGCTTTTCTACGTTCTTCCTCAGAGGCATCGGCCAACCGTTCCATATACGACTTGGTATACGGCAGCGTGACCTGTTTATATAATTCGCCAAGACGTTGTTTGCGGGCCGGGTCTGTGACCACAATGATGCGCCAGGCTTGGCGGTTGCCGCCAGTTGGGGCCCAGGTAGCGGCTTCCAGCACGCGGGAGAGCACGTCTGCGGGAATGGGGTCCGGGCGCAGCCGGCGCACGGCCCGTAAGGTCCGCATCGCTTCGTAGAGATCAATCGTCGCCATTTGTATCTGCCCCGTATCCCTTGGGGTTCCATCAGGGCGTTAATTCCTTCAGTTCCCCCCTGACAAGGGGGGCCAGGGGGGTTGCCCTGCTTTTTTGACAATGACTCTCGTCTATTTCACAATCAGACCCGCAAAGTCTCCCTTTTCCCGCCACTCGTTGAGCATATCGTAAAAGGCCAGCGCGCCCTTGGGATAGACGGTCTGGAGAAAACCCTGCCCTTCGTTGGTGCCTTCGCCGTTATAATACCCCGGCGTGCAGGCGTTTTGGTAGGTGGTCATCATATTCGGGCCAGTGACGATCTCCACCCACTCGGTCTCGGCTTCGGGGGTCGGCTCGATGGACTTTGCGTTGCGGCGGTCTACCAGGGTGATGAGCTGGGCGACATGCTGGGCCTGATTATCGAGCATATAGGTGAAGTTGGCCGTGAGGCCGGTCTGGGTCAGGCCCATGTGGAAACAGTTCGGAAACCCGCAGCTCAGGAAACCGTGAAAGGTCCGCATCCCGTCTGCCCAGGCATCGGCCAGCGACACGCCATCCCGGCCGTACATGCCGAACTCGGCCCGCCGGGTGTACGCGGTCCCCACCTCGAAGCCGGTGGCGAAGATGAGACAATCTACGGCGTACTCAATCCCATCCACCACGATACCGTGCTCGGTCACACGCTCGACCCCTTGTCCGCCGGTATCGACCAGCTTGACGCTCGGCCGGTTAAAAGTCGGCAGATACTCATCGTTGAAAGTTGGGCGTTTACACCACTGGCCGAACCACGGCTTGAGCGCCTCGGCGGTCTCCGGGTCTTGGACGGTTGAGGACACGCGGTCGCGAATCTCATTCATCTTCTGAAAGTCGGCAATCTCCGCCAAGAGCGCCTTTTCTCGGCCAGAGAGGGCCGAGTCATTCTGGCTGGAGAGCAGGTCACTGAGCTTCTTGAGCGGGCTGGTCCACTTGTCACGAACCTGATCGTCCTCCAACTGCACCCCGTCCAGGAGTGCGGTGAAGTTACGGTTCCGATACGTCTGCCAGCCGGGCTTGAGCGTCTTGGCCCATTCCGGGTTGGTGGGGGTGTTGTTGCGTTCGTCTACCGAGGACGGGGTGCGCTGAAAGACGTAGAGCTGCTGGGCATGTTCGCCCAGATGGGGGATGCACTGAATCGCCGTGGCCCCGGTGCCAATAATGCCGACCCGCTTGTCGTGGAGCTTGTGTAAGCCGCCGGTGGTATCGCCGCCAGTGTAGCCATAGTCCCAGCGACTGGTATGGAAGGTATGGCCTTTGAATTTTTCGATCCCGGGAATCCCCGGCAATTTGGGCTTGTTCAGCGGCCCGCTCGACATGATGATAAAACGGGTGGTGAACGTATCGTCCCGGTCGGTGGTGACGGTCCAGCGTCCGGCTTGCTCATCCCAGCGGGCCTCGTTGACTTTGGTCTGAAAACAGGCGCGTTCGTATAAATGATAGTGCTGCCCGATCCGTTGCGCGTGGGCAAAAATCTCCGGGGCGAACGAGTAGCGTTCTTTTGGGATGTAATTGAGTTCTTCGAGCAGGGGCAGGTAGAGATAGCCTTCAATGTCACACTGCGCGCCGGGATAGCGGTTCCAATACCAGGTGCCGCCAAAATCGCCAGCTTTCTCGATAATACGGAAATTGGTTATGCCGGCCTCTTGCAGCCGCACCGCGGCCAACATACCCCCAAAACCGCCGCCAACGATCAAGACATCGATGTCTTCGTGCAGGGCGGGGCGGGCGAAGCCCGGCTCGACATAGTGGTCCTCGTTATAGTGGGCGTACTGACCGGTGATCTCCTGGTATTGACCGTTCGCGTCTGCACGCAGCCGCTTTGTGCGCTCGGCGGCATACTTCTCACGCAGGGCACCCGGATCAAAACCGAGATCATCGGCAGTCGGGATGCGGCTTGGTTCCGTGTGGCTTGATTCCGTGTGGGTCTGGCTCATGCTGATAATCCTCCTTATCGAACTGCAACTCTTCGTTTGGACCTGACGCGCTTGGTGCGTCGCCGGCGGCGTGCCGGGCACGCACAGGTTAGTCGGTGGGCAGGCTCAAAATCGTTCTGACCTGCTCTTGAGAGAGACTATAAAATCGGATTCTGAGCTGGCCGTGTATAAATACGGTGAAGCGAGTGCCATTTTCCATCAGCGTAAAATTATCGGTCGAACTGATATCGTATTTGCTGTTCAGACTGGCGGTATCTGATCCAACCTGAAAACCATTGATATGGTTCATGCTGTCAGCATTGAACAGCCGGCTATCTTCTCCGTCTCCTTGCTTCAGCCAGACAATGTTGTTGCCACCCGCTCCGAGCGTAATGCTGTCGTTTCCCGGACCAGGCCAGATCGTGGCTCCACCAGCGCCACCAAGAATGGTATCGTTCCCTGTGCCGGCGCGGATGTAGTCATGGCCAGCTTCGCCATAGAGGGTGTCGTTTCCGCTGTCGCCGTATAGGCGGTCATTGCCGTCACCACCCCAAATGGTATCAGCCCCTTCCTCCCCTCTGAGTCTATCTAAGCCCTGATTGCCCAAGATGTCATCGTTTCCTTGACCGCCATAAATGAGGTCGTTCCCCCGATTGCCTTCAAGATTGTCATGACCACCATAGCCAATGAGCGTATCATTGCCCCTTGCCCCTCTCAGGTCATTCGCTACGTCGTCGCCGTAGATGAAGTCATTGCCATTTCCACCCCACAGTGCTTCGATATTCACAAACACGTCGCCATGCGCCTCGCCACCGTATTGTCTGCGTTGAGGCACGCGATTGCCATGCTGGTCAAGTATGCTTAGTCCGATTTCGAGGTCCTCATTCACGCCGTGATAATCTACCTCGTCAAAACCCGGGCCGCCATCTATAGGTAGTCCGGGCCCGGACCTCCCCGCAGAAGATCACCTCCTTCGCCACCAAACAGGCGGTCTGCCCCTCTCCCACCAAGTAAAGCATCATATCCGTCGCCGCCGTACAGGGTGTCATTGCCTGCCCAGCCTCGGAGAATGTCATCCCCAGCCAGGCCCTCCATCACATTGTCATAGGCGTCGCCCCTTAAGGCCGGTTCATCTCCATCCTCACTCCCACCGTTATCGTTAGCCGCAGTACCCGTGCAATTACAGCCAACCCAGTCGCTGGAAAGCGCCGGCTGAGTATAGCTGTCGCCCGGGAATAAGAAATTGCTCCGGCTGATTTCCGACCTATAGATGTATAACAGGTGAATGGAATATGAGCGGATGTAGATATTGAGAGACATCTCGCGCTTATTATTCACCCGTGTCCGCGATTGAACAAACCGGAGGCAATGAAAAAGATCACTTGCGACCCGCCTGCCTCTGCGGTCTATATTGTCACACTCAGTCTCATCCGGGTCGAGGAGAGACGAGGCGAGGATTTGACGCAGGTCAATTTTTTCCGTCGGGTCCCAGTCGATGATAGTCAGGGAGCCTTTTCTCTCTTCTTCGGTGCAGCCATACTGATCGTCCTCGTCATAAGAGCACGCCTGTCTTGTCGCGATTTCAAAGCCGTAGTGGTCAATACCGGGGCCGCCTCTGACCGTGTGGTGACCGGCTTTGATACGGATATTATCGTTGCCAGATTCGCCATGAATGATATTGCTCCCAGGCCCGCCGCTGATGGTATCGTTGTCATTCTCGCCATTGATGGTGTCATCTCCCTCCCCGCCGTTGATGGTATCTCTGCCATTCCCAGCATTGATGGTATCATCCCCCTCCCCGCCGCTGATAACGTCGCTGTCGGCTGTCCCCTCACAGACTGTGCCTTCCGTACAGTCTATATCCGCAGCCTGCACCTCATCCGCCGTGCCCGATATAAGCGAGAATGCCAAAACATACGGCCATGAAACTTTTCTGCATATTCATGACTGACCTCCGTGAGTGTGGACACTAGGCATGTTCGCAATAATTCAGGAGAAGAATAATTGAAGAATGCACAGAGACTTGTGTATGTCAAGCCTGCTCAGGCCAGGCTCTCCCGCTTCGGCTGTGGATACCGGCCGGTCACTTCTTTTCTCCGTCTCGCTGGTCTGGTATGCAAGGGGCGAGGAGTAGGGGGGGACGCGCGCCGGTCGCTATCGCCTCCAATGTGTAGTCAGCCCAACCAGAAAGGAGTCACACCATGACAACCGCGATATCGCAATCACCCCAAAACGATCTGCCGCTCTTACCAGGTCGTCTCGGCAATCCTGACCAAATTTTGAAGACCGACCCGCGCACTGACCCACGCCTGGTCGCCGCTTGCGCGCCCTTTCATCTTGACGAGGCCCTGCCGCCGGTGCCGGTCAACGCGGCCTCGCCCTTGTCGGAACAGCTTGATTTCTGTGCCGGCAGCGAGGCCGGCATGGCAACCGTCTTTGCGACCCTGTGCGCCGACCTGCCAGCGATACCGGATATTGAACGGCGGACCGAGGTCATCACCGGCGTGGACGGGAACGAGATCAAGCTGTACATCCATACGCCCCGGAACGCCTCTGGCCGGCTGCCCTGTGTGTATCATATGCACGGTGGCGGCATGGTGATCCTGACCGCTGATGATCCCTCGTATCAACGCTGGCGGGATGAACTCGCCGCCGCGGGTCTGGTCGCGGTTGGTGTGGAATTCCGCAATGGCGCGGGTAAGCTGGGCAACCATCCGTTTCCAGCCGGCCTCAACGACTGCATGAGCGGACTGCAATGGACGTATGACAATAGAGCCAGCCTGGGGGTCTCGAAAATTGTGGTGTCGGGTGAGTCTGGCGGCGGGAATCTCGCTCTGGCCACGTGCTTGCAGGCCAAGCAGGCCGGCCGTCTTGAACACATCGCTGGCGTCTACGCCTTATGCCCGTACATCTATGGCGACTGGGCACAGCCGAGCCCTGAGCTGCGCTCTCTCTCCGAGAACAATGACTACTTGATTAACTGCGGCCAGATGGAAGTGCTGGCCAGCGTCTATGACCCTGAGGGCAAAAACGCGCGCAATCCGCTATGCTGGCCGTATTGGGCGACAAACGAAGACTTGCAGGGGTTGCCCCCGCACGTGATCTCGGTCAACGAATTAGACCCCCTGCGGGACGAGGGGCTGGTCCATTATCAGCGGCTCATGGCCGCCGGGGTGCCGGTCTATAGTCGGACCGTCAACGGGACCTGCCACGCCGCGGACGTGCTTTTCCCCAAAGCGCTCCCGGACGTATACGCGGCCACCATCCGCGATATCAAAGGCTTTGCCGACTCAGTATAGGTCTGGCGGAGAAGGCCCGGCGTTGTGGAGCAGATATGCCTACGCTGTGGTCTTCCCTCCGCCAGCCCACTCGTGGCTAACTGGCGAGGCGCTGTTGTTGCATCAGGTCCGCGGTCGAAATGGGAGCGAGCACCTGCTCGTCCGCGTCGAGGATGTCGAAGAGCCGGCCATCCGGGGCGTACATATTGAAGAGCAGGAGCGACCCGGTTGGACCGGCGTACTTCATATGAACGTCCCCAGCCGGCTTGTGGGCGTAATCGCCGGCCAGACGGACCCGGTGCTCGGTCTCCTTGCCTTGCTCGATTTCGATGACGTGGTGTTCCCCGTGCAGCACGGTTGTCGTGGTGTCAACCAGATGCCGATGAAAGTGGCAATAGGAATTGGGCTCCCAGCGAAACAGGATATCGATGTGACCATCCGGTCGGGTCGTGAGGACGGAGGCCCAGTAGTCAATGGGATAGTCGAACCTCTTGTCCCCGGTGAGATGGATCCAGTCGAGACTGCTCGTGTCAAAAAGCTTCATTCCGTACCCCCCAGCATAAGCGTTGATGTCCACTGCCTGTACCGGAAGCGATAGCCAGTGTCAAACAACACGCTGTCTTTCTAGTGTTGAGGCCGGAGTATGACATTAACCGGGCTTGAAGAGCGAATCGCCCGAGCGCATGAATGCCGGGGGCTCTATATCGGGGCCATTGTCCTGCGCATGATGATTGGTTTTGCCTTCATTCCCGCCGGACTCAAGAAGCTGCTGGGACAGCCGTTTACCAATCCAGCCAACACCGGGGTTTTTCACGAGTTCCTCCATGCCTTTCATGCAACCGGGCGGTTCTATCAATTTGTCGGGGCAGTGCAGCTCACGGCCGCGGTGTTGCTGATAACGCAGCGCCACGCGCCTGTGGGGGCGGCGCTGGCCGCTCCTATTCTGGTCGCCATTTTGGTGTTTTGCTGGAGTACCGGGGTGGTGCCGACCGCTATCGTTGTCACCGCAATGAGTGTGGGGCTGCTGGCGTTAATCTGCTGGGATATTCAGCGCTGGAAGGCGCTATTGGGCCTGACCACTCCGGCACCGCCGGCCGCCCACCCAGCGGTCAATATGCGGCTCTGGAGCGGCTGCGGCTGGCTCATTCTGCTGCTCTATTTTGGCAATACGGCGCTGACCGGCCAAGTCTATCGGCCTATGGGTATGGAGTGGTCCAACCCCTCGTTTATTGTGCTCCTGATTATCGCCGTTTTACCCGTGGCGGCCTTCGCTCTGGACTCAGCGCGGTCTCAAGACTGAGCGTTTAATTTGACGGCGGCTCGCTGAAAGCCGGCGATTTGTACCGGGGTGAGCATTGCTTGCAGTTACGCTGAGCCCGACCCAACCGACCCGATAGACTCTACCTGCGCAGATACGCCACGACTTCGGCGAGTTTATCCAGCCCCTCCTCGTTCCACGGGTGTGGAATCACGGACACATGCTCGGCTTCGTGCGCCGCGTACTCGGCAAACCGGTCGGCGATTTGCTGGATCGACCCGGAGAATGGCACCGAGGTCGGAATGATCTCATACGGCCCATCGGTGAAATTGACCGCCACCGTCGCGCCCCGAGAGAGCGTCCGGGGATCGCGCCCGTGGCGTTCGCAGGCCACGCGGATGGGTTCCCAAGCGCCGAGAAAGGTCTCGATCGCGCAATCGTTAAACGCAATCATACAGTTCCACATATCGGCATACTGCGCCGTGAGGCGGGACATACGCGGCTTGCCCTTCAAGGTCCCGATCAAAATCGGCGGCACCCCGGCCTCGGAGCGCGGCAGGAGTTCCGCATCCTCAACCCGGTGTAGTTCTCCCGTATAGGAGAAACGCTCGCCTCTGAGCAGGGGCAGGACGATCTGGAGCGCCTCCTCAAAGCGGCCGACATTCCGCTCAAAGTCAAAGCCATAGGCGCGATGCTCGGACGTGAAATCGCCGGCCCCCAAGCCGAGGATGAGCCTGCCGCTACTCAGGGCGATCACATTATCTGCGGTCCGGGCGAGTAAGGCCGGATTGCGGAAGGTCGTACTGGAGACCAGGGTCCCGATGTGAATCGTGGACGTTTGCGTTGCGAGGGCCGCGGCAAAGGTCCAGCACTCCCACTGCCCGCCTTTGACTCCCTCCCATTCCGCCGGCAACTCGATCCCCATCGCGCGGAAGTCGGTATAGGCTTCCCAATACAGATGGTCGGTCAGCCAGATGCTGTCGAGGCCGACGGCTTCCGCATGTCGGGCAAACGCCAGGGACTGTTGGATCGTCGGCGTTTGCCCGGCAAGTGAGCCGGTCCAGGTCGGGGTCAGAGCCCCGATTTTCATATTGGAAGGGTCCATGTGGCTTCGCTTTCTCTTTGCGTTGGTCGGCTATGAGAACCCCAACTCGGACAGCGGGCCGCGGTCTGCAACCGGCGCTCGCTTGACCCCGGTTTGCAGGCCAACCGAGCCGGGCGCCCGCTCAAACGGGTCCGCCAGATCAATCGCCCGCGCGTGGTCCTTCAGCGCTGGTATCACCTCTTCCGCGAATAAGCGCATACTGGTGCGTCGCTCGTCATCACCCTGCGGTCCCTGAAGGTGGAGGATGATGAAAATGCCAACCCGCAGGACGCTCATGATCGCCTTGATTTTGGGCAGCACGGTCGCGGGCGTGCCGACAATCACCTGCATATTCTGCTGCCCGCGCTCCAGCGCCGCGTGTAGCTTGCCTCGGATGGCCGTATAATCAATATCGCCCGAGGCACCCTGCTGCTGCTCTTTCAGCTTCTGACCGCTGATTCCCAGCCACGCGCTGGTCTGGGTCTTGGCCAAGTTCCGAATGGCCGCCTTCGAGTTATAGCCCGGCGGCATCATGAACTCCGCCCCCGAGAAGGCATTCTGCCCGCCGCCGTAGACGAAGCCGGCGGCGGCCTGCTGGGCTTTCTCCTCGGTCTCTCCCACGGCGGTTGCGACCATATAGCCGAAGTTCTCCGGCCCGGCCTGATAGCCGTGCTTGGCCGCCTCGTCGGCGTAGAAGTCCCACAGCGCGCAGGTGGCCGGCAGCGGGGTGCCCAGCCCGATATACGGATACTGATGGGCGGCAGACCACTCGACCGTCTCCAGGCTGAGTACCCCCGGGATCCACATTTGCGGATGCGGCTTCTGATAGGGCAAGGCCCACGGGTTCACATGCCGATAGTGAAAATGCTTGCCCTCATAGCGCCACGGCCCCGGCTTGGTCCACGCCTGTACGATGAAGTCGTGGGCTTCGTTGAACATCTCCCGGTTATAGGCCGGGTTGGCGTTATTGAAGAACTGCTCGCTGCCGGCCCCCCGCACCCAGCCGGTAACGAGCCGCCCGCGCGAAATCAGATCAATCTCGGCTAACTCTTCGGCCATCCGCAGCGGATGCTTGAGCACTGGCAGGGGATTGCCGATCAAGACGATCTTGGCTTTGCTGGTAATGCGGGCCAGAATAGCGGCTTCGACGTTCATCACTGAGCCCATGCAGATCGGGTTGCCATGATGCTCGTTCAGGGCCAGGGCGTCGAAGCCCAGGTCCTCGGCATAGCAATACTCGTCGAGGTAGTAATTGTAGTCGTCGGCTGCCTTTTCGCGGTCGAAATGCTGGTTTGGGATGGCGAAAAATGCCCGATTCTTCAAAACGATTTCTTCGGGCAGCCAGCGATACGGGCGTTCAGTGAAATATCCGATTTGCATCTGGGGTTCCTCAGTGGATTGTGGCCTGAAGGGCTAATCCGTCTCACCGCCGCTGTTCTTCTTGCGAAATATCTCGAACACAGCGGCCAAGTCCTTTTCCCCATGTCCTGCCGCGGCTGCCCGCTGGAGAGCGCCGGCCAGACAGGCTGGGAGGGCGCGGTCCACGCCGTTCTCATCGCAAAACTGGACGATATGCTCCAGGGCGATGGTATTCGCATTCAGCGAGGCAACGGTACTGGCATAGCTCCGCTGCCCGGCCATCTCGGCGGCGCTTTTCACCAGGGGAGTCAACAGATTGTCAAGCATTGGAACCGTTGCGGAGAGAAAATTCTCGATGGGAATTCCCTCGGAATCACACAGGGCCGCCCCGTGCAGAAAGCCGATCCAACTGGCGTACAGGAAGGAGAGGAGGCTGCCCTCAAGCGCAGCCGCATGGCTCGGGTTTTCTCCTAGGAAGACCGACTTGCCGCCCAGGCTGAGCAATAAGGGTTGATAGCGCTCAAAGGCGGCTTGCGGTCCCGCATACAGGAGGGTGCCGTCCGGCGTGCCTATCTCGAGCGGCGAGGCCATGATCGCCCCGTCCAAATACGTGATGCCCTGCTCCGCTGCCCAGGCCGCACCGCTCCGGGCTTCCTGGGGGGTGCCGGTCGTGAGTTGGACCACAGTCTTGCCCTTGAGGCGCGCGGCTATTTCTGCTGGACGCAGCAAGGCATCACTCCCGTGGTAGTCGCTGACACACACAACGGTCACGTCGCTGGCGGCGATGGCCTCTGCCACCGACGTTGCCACTTGGGCCCCGGCCTCGGCCAGGGGTTCGGCTTTGCGCGCCGTGCGGTTCCACACCGTGACCGTATGCTGCTGGGCGAGAAACGCCCGCGCCAGAGCACTCCCCATATAACCCAGGCCAAGCATCGAGACCGAAAACCGCTGGGCACTGGTGTCTTGTTCGCTCATCCTGTGTTTCCTCTCTTTGTCATGAATCATGCGCTGAATTTGCGAGCGTGTTGAGACTTGCAATCGTATGATCTAAAACGCGAATGTCAACTCAATTACTGCCAAGGAATGCCATGTCATTAAGCGCTGGCCGTCACTATCTTGCCATCCCGGGTCCTTCGGTGATTCCGGACCGCGTCTTGCAAGCCATGCACCAGGCCGCGCCGAATATCTATGAGGGGGCCCTGCACGACATGGTGGCAGGCATGATTCCAGATTTGAACCGGGTAGCCCGGAGTTCCGGGGAAGTCGCCATCTATATCGCCAACGGGCACGGCACCTGGGAGGCCGCCCTGACTAACACCCTCTCGCGTGGGGACCGGGTGCTGGCCCTGTCTACGGGACGCTTCGTCGTATTCTGGGCGCACATGGCTGAACGGCTCGGAGTGGAAGTTGACTTAGTAGATTTCGGCAAATCGGCCCCGGTGGACCTGGAGCGGGTAGAGGCCAAACTGAAAGCCGACTCGCACCAGCGCTACCAAGCGATTCTGGTCGTGCAAACGGACACCGCCAGCTCGGTCAGAAATGATCTCGCCGCCCTGGGCGAGTGTATCCGTTCCTCCGGGCACCCGGCCCTGTATATGGTTGATTCAATGGCTAGCTTGGCCTGCGAACCCTTTGAAATGGATCGCTGGGGCGTAGACCTGATGGTGGCCGGCAGCCAGAAGGGCCTGATGACGCCGCCGGGACTGGGGTTTCTGTTTTTCAACCAGCGGGTGCTCGAAGCTCGGAAGAAAGCAGACCTGGTGACGCCCTACTGGGACCTGTGTTCGCGCATCCACCCGGCGGTGTTTTATGAATACTTTGGCGGCACCGCCCCGACTCACCATCTTTTTGGACTCCGTGAAGCGCTGACCATGCTGTTGGAAGAGGAAGGACTTGAGGCCGCTTGGGACAGACATGCGAAACTCAGCCGCGCGGTCTGGGCCGCGTTCGATGCCTGGGGAAGGGGCAGTGCCATTCGGCTCAACATTGACGACCCAAAAGACCGCTCCCACTCGGTCACTGCCGCTTCCATGGACGCCCCTCATGCCACCGAGCTAAGACGCTGGACCGCAAAAAAGTCCGGGGTGACGCTCGGCATCGGACTGGGCATGGCGGAACCTTCCGACCCCGCCTATCATGGTTTCTTTCGCGCCGCCCATATGGGGCACGTCAATGCACACATGACCCTGGGTATGCTGGCGGTGATTGACGCAGGGCTGAAAGCGCTCCGCATCCCGCATGGCCAAGGGGCCATCGAAGCCGCCAGCCGTGTCGTGAGCGAAGCCTAGTTGAGCCCCGGTGACAATCGACGGTTCAGCGTTGGGAACTCACCCGGCGGGGTCATGCCCACCAGACCCAGCAAACTCGACTAAAACCCGACACTCAATTGATTCGCGCGCGGGGTGGACGCATCCGTGCCGGCGAGGCGGAAAGTGGCATGGGCGGTATTGGGCGGGCATTGCGCGGCGGTGTACGCCCCGAGTTCGGATGAAGAGTCGAACACTTTAAGAATTAACGCCTCGTTATGACGCATTTCGCTATAGTAGACCCAACGATGCGCCGGATTTCTGGCAACATCAACCACTTCCCCTACCCGGTCAGGATAAATAGAGACGTCTGAGGAAGTCCTCTGGATGAGCAGATTGGGCATCGAGTACGGCCAGGGGGTAATCCAAGACTGGGTAGTCCGTGCGGAAATGCCGCCAGACATTAAATATCCCAAACCGTCCAGACGCGATTTTTTCCGCCTCGCGCTCCGTTAATGGCGGGGTGGGCAGGGTAAAACTCCCGCCCTCCTCTTTGGGTTTGGACAATAAGCGTACTCGGTTCTTCGCCGAAGCACTCGTGTTGTCGTTGTGGGCCACATCCGCATAGTCCCGAACGATCTGGCCGTTGGTCTCTTTTGCTCCTGTGGCTTTTCGGACCGGTGAGCGAAGCGTGTGGTCGAAAACAATCGCGCGTTTCACCGCACCGGCACCGCCCAGCGCTTCCGTGACGAGGCGACGCATTTCGGGGTAATACGTACGCACGATCTTCTCGGAGTCTAAGCCGTCGCTGTGGAAATCGAGGGTGGTGTCGAAATCTCTGGCCAGACAATAGCCGTTGCGCAGTAACGAGGGGGGCGGTGATAACGCCCGGCCGTCGTGCACCTCGACGGTACACCATTGTGATGCACCAGTCTTTCGCTGCGTCACCCCGGCTGGCAGGGATTGAACACTGTTGTGATACGTGTAGCGCTGGCTGCCATCCGCATCCGGGATTGCATAAAGAATCTGGGCTGTCGTTATCATGGCGCACCTCAGCCGCAGCCCGGGCTGCTGATCTTCTTAGAAGAAGACAAAGGACCGAACGACCACGTTCTTGCGGCAGGGCGCGTCCTTGGGCGCTGTCGGGTCGATGCAGGCGGAGTGGAACGACCAACGCGAAACCGAGCCGTCGGTCACGGAGTCGTAGCACTTGAGCATGGAGACTTCCGTCGAGGTCTGCTGCGGCAACCAATACCACTCGTGCTCGGGACGGTGGGTGAAACGGGTCGTCTCGCCCACGCGGTCGTCGTAGATGCGGTAGTTGGTGATATACGGCTGGTCAGCGAAAGAGGGCCAGGCGCACAGCACGAAGGGGTTCTGACCCACGGTCTCCATCGGCTTGGCGAGGTTGATCGACATAAACCGCCGCGCCATCTTTGCGTCGGCCTGTGCCTCCGTGTAGTGCTGCTGACGCCCGAAGTTGCGCAGGTTCTTGGTCAGGAGCTCGCGGCAGCGCAGGCGGCCGCTGTTGTCGTTGAGGTCGTTGTGGACGATATTGGCGTAGAAGGTGTTGACCCCCGGGTCCTTATTGTCCTGATCCTCCCTGACAGGACCCGTGTATTCCTTGTTAAACACATCGTGGTTATATACGAGGGCATCGGTTGCGCCGGGGAAGAAATCGAGCAGGAGTTGCTCAATCTCCGGGTAGAACACGCGCTCCACCTCGGCTGCGTCGTAGAAATTCTGGCACTTCGATTCGCAGTGGGCGAGCGAGACGCCGAGCTTGTCCATGCACTCGGGGCTGGTGGGCGAGAGACCGGGGTAGTACTCCTCCATGCGGCGCGCATCGCGCAGTATCTGCGGGAAATAGAGACCGCGCCGCCCGATCTCCTGCTCTTCCTTGTGAAACATTTTTGCCTCAGCCGCGCGCGCCGGGTCGTGCCAGATCGCGTTGGACGAGACAATTGAGTAGGACGGCTGTTCATCGACAGTGTAGCGGAGCGGAAGCGCGACACCACCTTCAGGAGCTTCGATATTGTGCGCCCGAATATACTCCAGGCACTCTGCGTATTTCCGAAAGCCGAGGCCCCATTTGGTCTCGACCGGACCGGGAGGGGCGTTCTCAATCATGTCGAGGACCGCGTGTCCCTCACCCTTGGCAACCTGGCGGCGCGCCGCCTCCATTGCCATAGCGGTTCCGCCGTCTCCATCCCGGTCGAACGACATATAGGATAAACCTCCGTTCGCGGCGATGGGTGCTGGCTGTCCTGCTGTGAGTTGAAAGGGCGGCACATAGGCTGATGACGCTTGCTCCGTGACCCCCATAATGTTGTTCTCAACGGTCTTGACCCGATCCATAGTCTGCCCTCCAGTCAAAGATGACTAATCGTGTCACACAGGGTGTGGCTTTGCAAGGGCTTGTCTCGCCGGTCAGGCGGACGGCATGGGTGACTACGCGTTTGAGAGCGCGGGAAACGTGTTGTTGAGAAACGCCAGATAGGAGGCAAAGTCCTGGTTAATCAGCGCGGGGGTCAACTGATAGTCGGCCTGGTCATAGCTGAACACACCAAGCTGGTGGATAGGATGCGCCGCCTCCCAGTTGCGGATGTTGTGTCGGGCTTCCTCCCCTAAGGTCAGGCCACAGAAGTCATAGACCTTTGTCGCCACGTCCTCACTGGGGCCGGTGACTTCGTTGTAGGGGATATCCAGAATGTGAATGTCCGGCCGGCTTTGCCGGACCTTCAGATGTTCCTCCATGCCCAGGGCGAGACCCATTCTGAGCGTTGCATACTCCGGGGGCTTGTCAGAAAACGGCGCGTGAAAGGTATCCAGTAAGCGGAACAGGCTGGGAATGGTCTTGTGCGGAGTGCGGTGGGTCATGAGCAGGCGGGCATCTGGAAAGACCTCGACAATAAACGGTTCCAGGCCACACCACAGCGGGCTCTTGAGGACCCAGGGCTTGTTTTCACCCGATTGCCATTGCAGGTATTGCAGCATAGCCCGCAGGTATTCCACCGTAGTGGTCGGGTTCTGGGTGGCAAACCACTGCATATAACTGCTCATCGTATTAAACGCGATAAAGACGCCGCTGACCAGGCTATGTTCGAGTAAAAGACTTTCCTCTTCCGGCTCAAAGGTTTGAAACCGGTGCCCCAGCTTGGCATCCGGAGACATGCCGTCGAACCAGCGGATAAAGGTGGCGGCTTCGTCAATCCGGGGTTGGGGGGACTCCGTAAGCGACCCGGTGAGCAGCGACGGGTGATACGTCTGCCAGAAGGGGAGATAGTGAAAATCCCCGGAGGCGGCCAGGAGCTTCTGTATCTTGGTGGTGCCACTTCTCAACGGGCCATAGACAAAGGTCGGACTTTGAATCTCGACCTGCGCAGTTTCTGGATGCTGGGCAAAGTCGCGTTGCATCCGCAACCGGTTGCACAGTAGACGCAGCAATTTTTTTTCAATGGCGACTGCGCCCTGCTCATGCAGGCAGGCATCGGTGTTATACGCGGTGTGTAAGACCCGGAGCGGCTCTACCGCCGCCTCGTCGATGCAATCGATACCGGTCATTTCGCGCGCCTGGGCCAGCATGTGGTCCGCGGACATCTGCAACAGAAATGGGTGTCCTTTTTGACTCATAACGGTGCTCTCGTGGTCTGGACGGCTTGCGCTCGTGATAGGGAGTCGGGGAACAACTCGACGGCGGATAGATGGTGGACGTGAGATACCCCGCCGAAAATGGCCTGTCAACGGCCAGCGTCGCCCGGTCCGGTCGCCGTGGGCTCCGGGGCGCAATGACTCTCCGCACGGATGTGACAAGTCGGGGTTTCAAAGATATCTTATGCGGACTGCTGGCTGTACACCCCTGATTGGAAGGAGGGCAATCCATGAGCGATCACATCGAACCTTTTCGCATTGCGGCAACGGACGAGCAACTCGACGACCTGAAGCAGCGGCTGCGCAACACCCGGTGGCCCGAGCCGGAATGTGTGGACGACTGGACCCAGGGCATTCCGCTCAGTTACACACAGGAGATGTGCCAATACTGGCTGGAGCAATACGACTGGCGGGCACGCGAGGCGCAGTTGAATCGCTTTCCGCATTTCAAGACGACAATCGACGGACTGGGGATTCATTTTATTCACGCCCGCTCGCCGCATCCCGAGGCGATGCCGCTGGTGATTTCGCACGGCTGGCCGGGTTCGATTGTCGAGTTCCATAAAGTCATTGAGCCGCTGACAAACCCGACCACGTTCGGGGGCGATGCTGCCGACGCCTTTCACGTGGTTGCCCCGTCGCTGCCGGGCTACGGATTCTCCGCTAAGCCGGCACGCACCGGCTGGAAGGTGCAACGCATTGCGCGCGCTTGGGCGCAGTTGATGCAGCGGCTCGGCTACACGCGCTACGCTGCCCAGGGCGGTGATTGGGGCGCGGCGGTGACGATGTATATTGGTGTGCAGGACCCAGACCACTGCCTCGGCATTCATATGAACCTGGTCCTGGCGCTGCCCGACCCGACGCTGGACGATTTGACCCAACAGGAAAAATCCGCGCTTGAGGGGCTGAAGTATTACAATGACTGGGACTCCGGCTATTCCAAGCAGCAAAGCACCCGGCCGCAAACGGTCGGCTATGGTCTGACCGATTCACCCGCCGGCCAAGCGGCCTGGATTATTGAGAAGTTTTGGTCATGGATGGACTGCGACGGCCACCCGGAGAATGTTGTCACGCGCGATGAGCTGCTCGACAACGTGATGCTGTACTGGTTGCCGGCGACCGCCACCTCTTCTGCCCGCCTGTACTGGGAGAGTTTCAACGAGGCATTCGCGCGGCAGGACCCGGTTACCGTTCCCGTCGGCTGCTCCATCTTTCCCAAGGAAATTTTTCGCACCTCCAGACGCCTGGCCGAGCAGCGTTTCGCGAATGTGGTGTACTTCAACGAACTCGACAAGGGGGGCCATTTCGCCGCGTTTGAACAACCCGAGTCGTATGTACGCGAAGTGCGCGCCTGCTTCCGGGGGCTGAGATAAAGCGCGGGGTGGATGAAAGGGGAGGCCCGACATGATTGCCCGTATGGCCGGCCCTGACGGGCCGGCCCCTTAGCGCCCCAGCTTAATGCAGGTGTGGCATAATCTCCTGCGCAAACAGTTCCATCGACTGCCGGCTCTTGGCTGGATCCAAACCTGGCAGGTGCATGCCCATGACAAGATGGGTGGTGCGTATTGTGCTGGTCATGGCTTCAATCTCACCGCCAACGTCATCAGGCGTGCCGACCATCGGAGCCCCAATGAGCTGATCGGTGACATTGCGCAGTTCTGCTGCCGGCGGAAGTTGGGCAAACTTTTCTGCGCCGGCAAAGTCCCGGGCCTCGGCCAGCCAGCGGCCGTACCAGGTCAACATATAGTGCAGATGGTCTTGAACATTGTTCCAGGCTTCGTCTCGCGTTGGGGCAAGATGCGCCCAGCGGAGCTGAGCGGCGTGGAAGTCCTTGGGATCACGCCCGTGGGTACGGAGCGCGTTATCGTACGTCTGCTGGGCAACGGCATCATTTGTGCCCAGAAAGTGACAGCCCATCCGGGCTGCGCGTTCGATGGCCTTTGGTTGGCCGGCCCCAATCCACAAAGGGGGATGGGGGGTCTGGGCTGGCTTGGGAACTAAGCTGATGTTCTTGAGATGGTAGTGCTTGCCTGCATACGAGAACGGATCTTGGGTCCACATGCCTCGGATGACTTCAATGCCCTCTTCGAGCAGGGAGGCGCGGTGTTTGCGAGGAATGCCATAGCCCTCGAACTCGGACGGCGAATAGCCTTGGCCGAAGCCCATATCAAAGCGCCCATCAGCAATAATATCAACGGTTGCGGCATCTTCTCCCACGCGGACCGCATTGTGTAAGGGCAACAGCAACAGAAACGTCCCGATGCGGACCCGGCTGGTCATGGTCGCCACCGCGCTGGCAATCGGCAGGAGAGACGGCGAGTAGCCATCTTCAGCAAAGTGATGTTCAGTCAACCAAATCGTGTCGTAGCCGAGTGCTTCCGCTATTTGGGTGTGTTTGAGTTGCGCGGCATAAAACTGCGGCCACGGAGTGCGCCACTGGGGCGGGTTGCGAAACGGAAATAATAATCCGACATCCATGTCAGCCTCCTATTGCAGCACAAAATCCTTATAGCCGTTGGCCGCGGCCTCCTGGCATAGCCTGCGGTACTCAGGGGCGCGGTTGGCGTACAGGAGCATCGCGCGCGCCTTGCCGGGGATATTTGCGCCCATGAACCAGGAGTCGGTATCACCCAGCAGGGTATGCGAGGCCAACTCGTTGGCGTGCGCGACCCAGGCGTCCTCGGCCTGTTGCGTGGGGACAATACTCGACAGGTTCTTGTCGCGGAGATGACCGATACAGTCCGCAATCCATTCCACGATCATCTCGGCACACACCGTGTAGTTACAGAAGGCCGAATTTACGGCCAGGAAGAAATTCGGGAAGCCGGCGGTCTGGATGCCGAGATACGTCCGTGGCCCATTGGCCCATTTGTCTTTGAAGCGCTGTCCACCTTCTCCGCGAATATCGATTTGGGTCAGCGGACCGGTCACCACGTCAAAGCCGGTGGCATAGATGATCGCGTCGAGTGCGTACTCGGCCGCCTGAGTTTTCACACCCTTGGGGGTAATGCGCTCGATTGGGGCGGTGCGGATATCGACCAGCTTTACATTGTCCCGGTTATAGGCTTCGTAATAATGGGTTTCCAACGGGATGCGCTTGGCCCCAAACGGGTGGTCTTTGGGAACCAGCAATTCGGCCACCTCGGGGTCATGCACCCGCTCGCGTATTTTATTGCGGACAAACTCGGCAAAGGTCTCATTTGCTTCCCGGTTGGTCATAATGTCGTGGAAATTGCCGAGCCATTTGGTGAAGCCGGGTTGTATCCATAATTTCTCGTACAACTCCAGGCGTTCTTCTGGCGAGACCTCCAGCGCCGAGCGCGGGTCGAATTCATGTTCAAAGCCGACCGTCGTTTCGCGGCAGCGTTTGTGGATGTCCTCATACCTGGCCTTCCAGGTGGCCTGAGTCTCTGGGCTGACCTCAGAATTTCTGCACGGCGCGCAGTAGTTCGGGGTGCGCTGAAAAACGGTCAGATGGCCGGCTTCCTCGGCCACGATTGGAATGAGCTGGACCGCGGTCGCCCCGGTGCCTATGCAGCCGACCCGTTTGCCGCTGAAGTCCACCTTTTCCTGGGGCCAGTTCGAGGTGTGAAAGGACAGCCCCTCGAAGCTGTCGATCCCGGCAAACGGGGGGGTATATTTTGCGGACAGGATACCGACCGCGCCGACCAGAAACGGGGCCCGGGCGCGCTGGCCGCCCTCAATTTGTACCTCCCAGCAGTGGGCGTCCTCGTCATAGACCGCTGAGCTAACGCGCGAGTTGAGCTGGATATCCTTGCGCAGATCAAACTTGTCGGCCACATAGTTGAGGTAGCGCTCATTCTCGGGCTGACCGGAAAAGTGCTCCTTCCAGTCCCATTCCTGCAAGAGTTCCTTGGACCAGGAATAGCCGTAGGTCTCACTCTCGGAATCAAAGCGACAGCCCGGATAGCGGTTCCAATACCAGGTGCCGCCCACCCCGCCGGCGTCCTCAAAGGTGCGCACCGCCAGCCCCATCTCTCTGAGTTTGTACAACTGATACAAGCCGGATACGCCAGCGCCAATCACAATCGCGTCATACTGCTCGACCGCGCCGTTTCCGGCTGGCTTCCGCGGATGCTGATGCCTATTCCCCATAGTGTCCCCTCCTGATGGTCGTTCTTCGGTGCTCAGATATATCGCATCTCTCTGAGCGGTGCGAGAGCAGCGTCCTCTTGCCTCTCTCTTCTGGGCTGGTATGGGAGCAGTATCACACTGTGGGAGGGCAGTATGGAGCAGCCGAAGCATGTCCTGGATGGGTATAAGGTGTTGGATTTTACCCAGATCGTGGCCGGCCCGACCTGTACGTTAATGCTGGCGGAAATGGGGGCCGAAGTGCTCAAGGTGGAATTAGCGCCGGCGGGCGATGGGGCGCGCATAGGGCCGGTTATCGTTGACGGGCGGAGCGGCTATTTTGTCCAGCATAACCGCGGCAAGAAGGACCTCTGTCTTGACGCCAAAACCCCGGAGGGGCTGGCCATTCTCAAAGCGTTGGTCAAGAAAGTCGATGTGCTGGTCGAGAACTATGCCCCCGGCGTCATTGGCCGTCTGGGGCTTGGCTACGAGGTGGTGAGTCAGCTCAATCCCCGACTGGTGATGTGCTCAATTTCCGCCTTTGGGCAAACCGGACCGCTCGCCCATGAGCCCGGTTTTGACTGGGTGGGCGCGGCGTACTCAGGGGTCACGTCGATGGGCGGTGAAAAGGATGGTCCGCCCATATTCCCAATGGTCGCCCTGGGCGATGTCTCCACCGGTGCCCATGCCATGGGCGCGGTCTGCGCCGCGCTATTATACCGCGAGCGAACCGGACGCGGCCAGCACTTGGACCTGGCGCTGCTCGACACCTATGCCCATTATCATGAAGCCAGCTTTCAGATGTACAGCCTGAGCAAAGGAAAAATAAACCCGACCCGCTCGGGAGCGCATTCGTGGTATGCGGCCCCGGCCGGCGTGTTCAAGGGGCGCGAGCGCTATATGATTCTGATCGCACCTCTGGAGCAGCACTGGACCAAGCTGTGCGAGGCAATCGGGCAGCCCGAGTTATCGCGCGACCCGCGCTTTACCGACAACGAAGCGCGTATGAATAACCTGGACGCATTGGTGGAGACCGTTGAAGCCTGGCTCCGCTCTCAGCCGAGTGACGACGCAGCTATTGCCACGCTGAAAGAACACCATGTGCCCATCGCGCCCATTCTGTCCGTGCCCGAGGCCCTTCAGCATCCGCATCTGCGCCAGCGAGGAACGGTCCGCACGGTTCATGACCGCCTCCTTGGCGATCTGGATATCCCAGGATTTGCGCTGCGGTTTTCGGAGTTTCCTCAGACTCTTGAGCTGCAAGCCCCGACGCTGGGCGAGCATAACCGGGAAATCCTGACCCAATGGCTCGGCTATACGCCAGACCAAGTGCAGGAGTTGGAACGCAAGCAGATTCTACGCAGCGGTCCGGCGTGAACGTGAGTCGAGTTCCTTTTTCAGTCTGTACTTTGACGGCGGAGGTGAGAGAAAATTACAGATCAAGAACTTGAGTAAAGATAGCTGTCGAGTTCATGCAGAATGGGAATTTTTCATACCTCAGGAATGAGGGCCGCTTGTACCATTGCCGCCCTCCGCTCGGCGATGTCCAGATACTCACGATTCAGCTCTATGCCAACACACCGCCGTCCGAGTTCTTTTGTCACAAGCCCAACCGTGCCAGCCCCATAAAAAGGATCAAGGAGAATATCGTCTCTCTGGCTGCCAGCAACAATGCAGGGGCGAATCAAGGCTCTGGGAAAGACCGCAAAATGCGCCTCTGGGCAGGGTTCCGTATTGACCGACCAGACCGTCCACCTGTTTTTCCGCCCGTTCCCGTTTGCCGTGTTCTCCTTAATGGCTTCCTGGTCAAAATAGTATCGCTCGGATTTTGAAAACAGGAACAGATATTCGTGGGACACCGTAAATCGGTCTTTGACGCTTTCAGGCTGACAATTGGGCTTATGCCAGATAATGTCATTCCGCAGATACCAACCGTCTTTTTGACATGCCAATGCTAATAACCAAGCGACCCCAATCAGGTCCTTTTTCTTGAGTCCGGGCGGGGTTGGCGGGCGGTACGACATGGCCCGGCCCTTATTCTTCGCGTCAGTGTCTCTCCATTTCCTGCCGCCGGACGAATAGGTATTCCCGATATTGAGCCAGAACGTGCCATCAGGCTTCAACACCCTACGCACCTCACGAAAGACACCGACAAGATACTCAATGTATTGGGATAAATCCGGCTCGGCACCAATCTGATTTTCAATGCCATAGTCTCTGACGCCCCAATACGGCGGCGACGTGAGGGCGCATTGAAACGTCTCGTCTGGGAGTTGGCGAATGAGGTCGCGCGTATCCCCGTGCAATGTCACAACCGGATGCTGCTGAGTCGGGAGGGCTATGCTGGTCTCGGCGGTTGTTTGCAGGGCGGTTGTCTTTTTTGTAGCCTGAAATGCGCTCAACGCATTCACAAAGTTTGCCGTTGTTTCTTGGGCCGGCCCCTTTTCTTTTTCCCGTATCTTGCAAACTCGGCTAGAGTATTCTCCTCAATCATGTGGTCCCTACCGTATTTCTCAGATTCGAGGCGTTCCTCAACAATGTACTGGCGCACCCGTGAGGGCGTAACACCAAGGTATTTAGCGGCCTCTCCCGTTGTAAAATACTTTCTCATGCGTTAGGAATAATAGTGTTCTCCGTTGTAGATTTCAACCTCATAAAGGCGCTTTCGTTAGGAATTGGGAGAACTCAAACCATCCGAGCCTTCGTTTCAAGAGACCGGATATATTGGATTTGGGGTTGACGTGCTGTTCCGATTATGTAGACTATAAGTCACTCTTGGAAGACCTCGGGAGGTGAGGATATTTATGAAATCAAGAGAGTTAGCTTTCAATAGTATCCGGAAACAGATAAAGCCGAGCATTCATACTGAGGTCGAAGGAGCGATACTTGCCGCTGGAGATGCCCTAGAGACACTGCGTAATTGTCCAAGCGGGACTATCTCGCTCATTCTCACCGATCCGCCCTATCATGTTACTAAGAAGAAAAATATTTATGGGGACACACAATTCAGGACAGATAGCCATTACCTTGAGTGGATGGAACTGCTTTCCAAGGAATGGCGGAGGATACTAAAGCCAAACGGGTCGTTTTTCTGCTTCTGTGACTCATCAATAGCTGCACGGTTAGAGGTCTTGTTTTCTGAATCCTTCAATATTCTGTCCCATGTTGTTTGGACTAAACCGAACGACCCCGGCTTTGACGGCTGGAAGGGTAAAATGAAAAAGGAATCACTAAGGCAATGGTATCCACATTCGGAGCGTATTATCTTCGCAGAACCAGCAATAGAAGGGAATTTACATCGTTCTCCATTTGGAGAATTTTTACGAGAAGCAAGAATTAAATCTGGTCTATCCAGACATCAATTAACTGAAATCAGCGGCGCATATGGAAAGATTAATCACGGCGGTGCGGTTTCAAATTGGGAAGCGGGTCGCAATACCCCTAGTAAAGCTCAATACATGAAAATATGTAAAGCGATACTGAGCACGGGAAGAGTTCATACGATGCCACCATATGAAGATGTTATTAGACCATTCAAGATTGATGGCTCAAAAGAATTCACAGATATCTGGACGTTTCCGTCGGTTCGTCCGTACGAGGGAAAACATCCTGCTGAAAAGCCATTGGAAATGCTGAAGCATGCAATTGAAGCGACAACCTATGATGATGATATTGTGTTAGATTGTTTCGCTGGTTCTGGTAGTACTGCGATTGCGGCAAATGCTTTGGGCAGGAAGAGCGTCTCGATTGAGATAGAGGAGAAATGGGTCCATGCGATCTCAGTACGTTTGGAAAATCTTAAGCAGGATACCACACATGAAAGAACAGGCGAGGTTGTAAAAATACCCGCTCCTGTATCCCAAGCTTCGCTGTTCTAGGGGTTAAAATAACTTTTGTCGATGTTCCTTTGTAAAACTCCCCGCATCCATTTCAACGTTTGGTCTATTCCAGAATCTCTCACGACAACATTGCAATGATGGTGGCCCCAGCCCAGGTTGTACGGACGCTGGTTATACTCCCCATACCGAAGCTCTTGTATGTGAAAGAGGTTTATTTCGGTGACGGTCAAATTAGGAACCTCTCGCCCCCTTGCCTGAGCCAATCTATTGAAGAAGCCATAACCGGATAAAGGTTCCAGACAAAGTGGGCAGACGGCCCAGATAGTCGCATCATCCGAACCTATTACTCTTGCATTTACAAGGCTTACAGAGCTTAGTAATCCTTTACTCTCGGCCAAATCAAGACAATATCTCCTCCTGGTATCGGCTGCTTCTTCTCGCATACCGAATTCTATAGCCGCTTGACTAGAATCACGACATAGCCAGAACAGTGCCTCTAGCTGTAGTCTGCAATCCTCGATAACCCTCTTTGAGGCGTATTCGAATAGCCGTATACCAGCGCCTTTTATTCCGGTAGTGTTGAAACCTCGTGAGATCTTCCCACCGCGGTCAGTTGCAGTGGTCGCAGCTATCCGAGCTACATACTCACCATTGAGAGGACTCGTTCTACTATTTGCGGCGGACCAACCAAGACGATCAGGATTATGAGTCTCCCAATCGGTACGTGTCCGATAAAATACAAGTGCATTGCGCCCTAGTTCGAGGTCCCTTACTCTTAGTTTTTTATTGATATCCGGGTTGCTGAAATAGTCAGAGGGCGAAATTAGGGCAATAAATTTGTTCTCGAATGAAGCCTCGCCGTGTGGTGGTGTGCTGACTCGGTCCCAGAGATGATAGGGGATCAGAACAGTACTGTTTCGAGAAACACGATTTTGATAAATCACATCGTCATCCGCCCCTCGAGTCTGCCCAGTTTTGTAGACTTTTCGTTCTAGGAAGTGTGGTAACCTTGACACAGATGCTCTGCTTCTTGGCAACGTAGAAACCTCTTGTTATTTTTTCTTAAGATTATTGTTTAACTCAGCAAGAAATCCAGACAGGTCGATGCCCAGCGCATAAATAATTGATTCTAATGAATCTAACGTTATGTTACGGACACCTCTTTCGACTCCAGAAATATACGTCCTGTCCAGACCAGCGCGGTCAGCAAGTTGCTCCTGACTAATACTCTGAGCCTTCCTTATGCGCTTGATCGTGAAGGCCACTCCTTTAATCAGTTCCTTAGACATTTCGTCCGTGTTCTTTTCTTCAAAGGGGCGGTTCATAGGGGCCAGCCAGGGGGCCATCCACCCCCCGCCTGACTCCAGAAAACCGATCCGTACTCTGGAGAAGCGTTCGCATACGCCGCCCCAGATGATCGCCAGCGCGGCCAGCGTCTTCCAGCGTGGAGGCAAAAAGGCTGAGTAAGGTATCCTTTCCTCAGCCTTGGTTGTTTTGTCACTTGTTGGTAGTCTTACACCGTCCCAGCCACGGTCTCGCGTTTGGCCTCGTCTTGGGCGGTTGGGGCTTCGACCTTGTAGAGCTGCTGCGCATTGTCCCATAAAATTTTGCGCCGGACCGACTCTTCACAGTCGGACAAGCCGCCCTTGATCCGTTTGTGCACCTCTTCGCCATAGAGTGATGTCGGATGGGGAAAGTCGGTCTCAAACAGGATATTATCCACGCCGACCTTGTCGATCAGCCGCCGGGGCGCGGTCTGCTCGAACCAGTAACAGGCGTAGATGTTGCGGGCGAAGTATTCGGACGGCAGCATGTCAAACTCTGGATTATCCCTGGAGACGCCATTATCCTGAAACTGATAATCCAGCGCTTCGAGGACAAAGGGAATCCAGCCAATACCACTTTCGACCGAGATGAATTGAATCTCCGGGTAGCGGGCCAATACGCCAGACATAATCAGATCGTTCATCTGCATGCCGTTCCGCAAAAAGACATCCACGGACAATTCGGTAAAGGCCGCCATCTTGCCGTAGGAGGCGATTTTGTTCTTGAGCAGGCCCAGCTCCATATTGCCCGATCCAATGTGGAAGCTGATCGGCAGGTCCAACTCAATCGACACCTCCCAGAGGGGGTTCCAATGCGGGTCGCCCAGCAGGGGCTGCCCCCAGAACTGGGGCTCGCCGGTGAACAGGATACCGCGATGGCCTAGGGCCGCACACCGCCGTATTTCCGTCACCGCGGCTTCGACATCCCAGAAGGGCAACGAGGTAATGGGCAGCAAGCGGCGCGAGTCGGCCGCAGCCCATTCGGTCTGCCAGTCGTTATAAATCTGCACACAGGTCAGCATCAGCTCAGGGTCGTTCAGTTTTAAGAACTCCTGAGCGCCAAACCCGCCGACGTTAGGATACATCACCATGGCCCAGATACCCATCTGATCCATATACTTGAGCCGTTCCTGGGCATTATACGCTCCTGGGTGCATCTCCTCGTAGTTCTTGGGCGGATGCTGCATATTGCCGCGGCCGGCGGTCGCGGTCATGCCAGGATTGGCCAGGAGGGACTCGCCGCCCACAAACCAGGACAAGCGCCCGTCTGCATCGGTTTGGACGTGGGGCACTCGGTCGCGCATCTTCTCCGGGGCCCGGCTCGTCCACAGGTCCGGCCTCTCGGTGACATGCGTATCAACATCAATAATCGTATAGCCACTCATGGTTTCCTCCTTTGCATGGGTTACAAACAGGGGACGAGAAGAGAAACTTACCCTAACAGCCCCGTCTCCGTTCCGCCATGTTTCACGCAATGAAGTTTCACGCAATGAACTGCCGCCGGCCTCAGCGCTTTGTTGCCCGCTCAAAGAGGCTGACCCCCTTGCGTAACAGGCGAAAGAGTTCTCTCGATTCTGTGGGCGGCATCTGCTCCAGAAAGGGCTGGAGAAACCGCTTCCCTTCCTCTTCCATGGTCTGAAGAAAGCGTTTCCCCTTTGGGGTCAGGACGACTTGTTTTTCTCGGCCCGAGTCCGGGTCCTCCACCAGACAGACGAGCCTGAGCGGCGCATTCGCCAGGTCGCGCAGGGCGCGCGTAATCGTGGGGCTGCTGGTTTCAAACCAGGAGGCAAGGAGGCGCTCAATGTCTTTCCGGCGCATATGCCCAGCGGCATCCCGCTCTGTCCGCATCAGCCACAGGATGGCAACCTGCTTGCGTGACAACTGGCCGCAACGCAGCACGTCTTCGAGAGCCATACCGATCTTATAGTGAATCGGTAGAAACAGCGCAGTTGCCTCAGCCGAAAAATCGCTCTGCGCGTCCGCCGGCCTGGACTTTGTCATTGCTTGCCTCCCTGTTGCCCTGCCTGAGCCCGATGTCCTTTTTCCGCTTGAGCCTGTCTAGCACAATATGTTGACATATTAAAATTGTTTCATTACAAAACAGTTTTAGTAAGGAACTGAAAGGAGGGTTGCCATGCCGTTCACCAAAGTATCCGTAGAGCGTCTGTATCAGAAGACGGGGAGTCCGACCAAGAAAAGAGAGCGTGAGGTCAGACAGGTCGCTGACGATATTTTTGCCGATATTCTTTCTCCTGCGGCCCGTCACACTCCCGCGTCCCGCCGCCAACATCAGGCTCAGCAACAAAAAGAGCGCCGGCCGCAACGACCGTCCAAACAGCGACCGGGCCTGCTCCCCTGCCTGCTGTTGCTGAGTGTCTTGGGGACGGCGTGTAGCGAGCAGCCCATGACCGCCAAGGAAGAACAAGCGATTCGCCTGGTCAAAGGCTATGCGCCGGGAGAAGGCCATTTCAGCGTGATCTCAAACATTGAGCACAAGGCGCGCGAGTCGGGCCAAGGGGGCAATGCGTGGTCTCAGAGGACGTGGCAGGCCGGCCTCCAGTCGCAAACCGACCGCCTGGTTGAGACGCTGAGTCAATATCTGAATGTTTTTGAAGCTCCGGGTGAGCGCTGGGTGCGTTTGACATATGCGGACAGTGCGGGGATTCACGAAGCCGCCTGGGAGGTGGATATTTATAGCAAACGGGTTGTGCCGCAAAATAGACTCGCCCAGGAACTGACCATGCCGGCAGAGGCCCAGCGAGCAGTGCTGCCGTCGCACCTGATGGACCTGGCACGTGGCAGGTGGTGACTGATACGAGACTCAAAGAGGGCTCAGGGCTGCGAGCGCTGTCAGGCTCTAAAGGGACGGCGATTGATACCAGACGGAAAGGGCGCTACCTTTTCTCAAGAGCGCAATAGAGAGGAGAAGGGTGATGAATCGTTTCCGAGGGCTTATCATTGGCTGCATTGCGGTGTGCGGACTGCTGCCTATTCCGGCGTGGGCCTGCACCTGTCTCACCCCGCCGTCGCCCAGCCGAGGAGCGGAAGCCGTTGACGTCGTGTTTGTCGGAACGGTCGCGAATGTTGAGCATATTGAGGCCGACGGCTGGCTGTACGGTTCTTGGAAATCCATGCTGGGCGCTGAGCACTTATACGAATTTGAGACGCTCCGCGTTACTATGGATGTGAGCACGGCGATTAAGGGCACGGACAAATCTCAACTGCTGCTTGAAACCGCGGCCACCACCGAGCTGTGTGGGGTGTTGTTTCAGGAAGGAGAAGAATATCTGGTCTATGCCTTCAACGGCGCTGGCGAGACCGTGACAACCGATATGTGTACCCGCACGGCAACCTCAAAAAAGGCGGCGTCTGATATTCGAGCGCTGGTGAATAATGAAGTCACCGCCGTCTGCGAGGGCTGGACGTGCATCAACGACTAGCCCCAGGCCGAAGGAGAAGAGATATGCGGCTGCACTATCCTGACTCTGTTGACGATATTGCCCTGTCAAACTGGGACTTCTGGCGCAAAAGCCCCGAGGAACGAGAAGGCGCTTTTGCCCTGCTCCGCAAAGAGCGTCCGGTGGCGTTCTTTGCGGAAGGCGAGACCAGCATCCCGACCCAGGGGGAGGGCTATTGGGTCTTGAGTCGTCATGCTGATGTGCTGCACGCCAGCCTGCACCCTCAGATTTTTTCCTCAGCCGAAGGCATTACCATTCCCAATGTACCCCCCGAAGCGCTGGAATTTTTCGGCTCCATGATTGTGATGGACGACCCCCGGCATAAACGCCTGCGCAGCCTGGTGTCCCAAGCCTTTACCCCGCGTCACTTACGGCAAGTCGAAGGCGATGTGCAGGAGGCCGCGCGCCGGGTGATTAATACTGTTATCGAACGGGGCGAGTGTGACTTTGTTGACGCCATTGCCGCGCCGTTTCCGATTCAAATCATCTGTGACATGTTGGGGGTCCCGGATAGTCAACACGCCTTTGTCTTTGAGCAAACCAATATCATCCTGGGGGGCATAGACCCCGAGTACGGAACAGAAGACATGTTCGAGCGCTTCGGCGCGGTGCTCCAAGCCGGGCAGAACCTGAGTCAGCTTATGGCCGATATGCGCCAGCAGCGTCTCCAGCAGCCGACTGACGATTTGACCTCAGCCCTGGTCCATGCCGAACTGGACGGGGACCGGCTGACCGACCAGGAGTTGGGCGCCTTTTTTGTCCTCCTGGTTGCCGCCGGCAACGAGACCACGCGCAACGCGCTCAGCCACGGCCTCACCCTCCTGTGCGACTTTCCAGAACAGCGCGCGCTGTGGCAGGCGGACTTTGACGCCTATGCCAAGACCGCTATCGAAGAGATCGTTCGCTGGGCCAGTCCGGTCATCTATATGCGCCGCACGACGACCTGTGACACTGAGATTGGGGGGCAGCCGTTGCGTCAGGGCGAGAAGGTCCTGTTGCTCTACGCCTCGGCCAATAAGGACGAAGCCGTCTTTGCCGACCCGTATGGCTTTGATATTACCCGCAGCCCGAACGAACATCTCGGATTTGGCGCGGGGGCCCACTTCTGCTTAGGGGTCAACCTGGCCCGGCGGGAGATGGCCGTCATGTTCCGGGAACTCTTTCAGCGCCTGCCGGACATGGAAATCACCGCAGAACCCGAGCGGCTGACGAATAATTTTATTCACGGGATTAAGCATCTGCCGTGTCGTTTTTCGCCCGGACCGCTCCTCTGACGCATCCTTTTCTGATACGCCCTTTCAAGCAATAACCCTGGAATAGGAGGAAACGTATGGCAGGATTGACCGCAGGAAAAATTGCGCTGGTCACTGGCGCTGGCTCGGGCATTGGCCGCCAAACGGCGCTCGCCTTTGCGCGGGAAGGGGCGCAGGTCGTTGTCTCGGATATTGTGGTTGAGGGCGGTGAGGAAACCGTGCGGCAGATTACGGCCGCGGGCGGACAGGCCGCCTTTGTGCAGGCCGATGTGGCCCAAGCCGCTGAGGTTGAGGCATTGGTCAACACGGCCGTGGCAACCTACGGACGCATTGACTGCGCGTTCAATAACGCCGGCATCGAAGGCGAGCAGGCCCCCACCCCTGAGTGCAGCGAAGCCAACTGGGAGCGGGTCGTGGCTATCGACCTGAAAGGCGTCTGGCTGTGCCTCAAGTATGAAATCCCGCAGATGCTCAAACAGGGCGGCGGTGCCATTGTCAACACGGCCTCTGTGGCCGGACTGGTCGGCTTTCAGGGCCTCGCCCCCTATGTGGCGAGTAAGCACGGGGTGGTGGGGCTGACAAAAACCGCGGCCTTGGAATATGCCAAGGCCGGGATTCGGGTCAATGCGGTGTGTCCGGGTGTGATTGACACCCCTATGGTTGAGCGGGTCTTTGGTCACAATCCAGAGATGGCCGAGTCCGTGGTCGCCATTGAGCCGGTCGGCCGGCTCGGCCAGCCCCAGGAGATTGCCGAGGCTGTTGTCTGGTTGTGTTCTGATGCGGCCTCGTTTGTGACCGGCCATCCTATGGCGGTCGATGGTGGTCTAGTTACTCAATAGGAGGCGAACATGCCAGGACAACTGGATAATAAAATCGCACTGGTGACTGGAGCCGGGTCTGGCATTGGCCGGGCCACCGCGCTCGTCTTTGCCCGAGAAGGTGCCAAAGTCGTGGTGTCAGATATTGTAGTCGAAGGGGGACAGGAAACCGTGCAGCAGATTGAAGCCGCGGGTGGAACCGCCTTCTTTGTCAAAGCCGATGTGTCGCAGGCTGCCGATGTTGAGGCGCTGGTCAACAAGACGGTTGAGACGTATGGCCGCCTCGACTGCGCGTTTAATAATGCGGGCATCGAGGGAGGGGTGAAGCCGACCATAGACTGCACCGAGGCCGAGTTTGACCGGACGATTGCGGTCAATCTGACCGGGGTGTGGCTGTGTATGAAATATGAAATCCAGCAGATGCTCAGTCAGGGCGGGGGGTCTATTGTGAATACGGCTTCGGCTGCCGGTCTGGTTGGTTTTCCCGGCCTGCCCGATTATGTGGCGAGTAAGCACGGCGTGGTCGGTCTGACCAAGACCGCGGCCCTGGAATATGCCAAATCCGGCATTCGGGTGAACGCGGTCTGTCCGGGAGTCATTCAAACGCCAATGGTCGAACGAGGAGCGCAGTTATCGCCGGGGTTTGACGAACTCGCCGTGTCTATGGAACCGGTGGGTCGTTTTGGGCAGCCGGTGGAAATCGGCGAAGCCGTAGCGTGGCTGTGTTCTGAGGCGGCCTCGTTTGTGACCGGTATTCCAATGCAGGTGGACGGTGGATTAGTCGCCCAATAGGAGGAAAAACTGAAAGGGCAAACCGAGTGCACTCGGTTTGCCCTTTTCACTCACTGCAACCTATTTGTTTCTCGTCCAATAGGTTCCTAGCGTATGGCAATAGGCTGCGTTATCGCTGCATATGGTGTGATACGGGCGATAACGCCGCTGCATTGCGTAGCGTTTACGCGCAACTGCGTATTCGAATCGATGGTAATCAGGCAGTCGTTTCTCCCAATGACTTGCGTATCATAAGACGACGCGTCAGGTAGAGTACCCGTGTAGCCGGCGACCCAAATCGAGTCCTCATCGGAGTCGAAGTCATATATCGTGTCTCTGCCTGATTGCGACTTGAGTTCAACGATGAAAACGTCACCGTCTGCTCCCCCATAGAAACGATTAGAACCTTCGCCGCCGCGCAGGACGTCTACCCCATCGCCACCAAACAGACGGTCGTTGCCACCGCCACCATCCAGATGATCGCTCCCGTCTCAGCCGTAAATCCAGTCGTCGTCCCCTTCGCCGTAGAACAGGTTGGCCTGGTCGTTCCCGTATAGAAAATCCTTTTCGTTGCTCCCTCGCACGCCTTCAATGTTGGTCAGCGTGTCGCCGTCGGCATCGCCGAACATGGTTTGCGAGTTGTCGTTGAGGTCAACGTTGACACCGCTTGAATTCCGATAGTCGGCGAGATCAGTATTTTGTTGCTCAATGCCATTCCGGGTGTGGGTGGACGATCCGCCATCCAGCGTGTCAGCGCCGGGTCCGCCAATTAAGTCATCTGCGCCACCACCGCCATAGAGCGTGTCGTCGCCGTTGCCGCCATCCAGCGTATCGTTGCCTTCAGGATAGCTGTGGGGTTCAAGATTAGCGGCGTAGTCCCCGTTGAGCGTGTCGTCACCATCACCACCGATGAGCATATCGTTACCGCTAAAACCTGACAGATCGTCGTCTTGCCCAACACCGTTGTCGTTAATAGTGCCTTCAAGCACGTCGTCTTCGAGTGTAGCTTGGCTGACGACAGTGAGTCTTTGCCAGGCCGACCCGTCAAAGCCGTCGGGGTCGTGAAAAATGAAATTCCCTTCTGACACTTGCCGCCGCTTGGCGTTCACCAAGTAGATGTATCGATCACGCTCCGTCCGCTGCCATTCGCCGTCGTCGTCACGTTCGAATACCCCTGGAATGATGATTTTCAGGTACTCGCGCTCCCGACCGTGGATCATGTTGTGGGCTTGGCTGAAACGCAGTTGATCGAAGCTCGTGATATGCTCCAACTCCACCAGAAAAATGAAATCTGGCCCGGTGGACCCTCGCCAGTCCATGATGGTGACGATGCTTTGCTCATCATCAACCTTGAAGAGGTCGGCGCCGTTCCCCCCAACGTAGATGTCGCTGCCCCCGTTGCCGTCCAAGACATCGTTACCGCCGCGCCCCGAGATGCGTTCGTCGCAACTGCTACCTATAAGAGCACTTTCACCACCATCACTGCCGTCGTCGTCATCATTGGTCCCTACGACGGTAGAACCCACGCAGTTTTGCGCGGAAACATTCGTGTTAAGTGCAAGCGCAGCTACTGCGCTAACGAGAAGGAATGTAAAAAATCGAGAAGCCAAGGTCAGCGCCCCCTTTAGCAGATTGGTTAGTTTTTGTGAAGCGCACCCTTGAAAGGCAAAAAGGGGAGCCGCCTCCGGCTCCCCTTTTTGTATGGTGGCGGGGGAGAACGGTATTAGCCGAGCTTGGCCAGGGCTTCTGCAAGCTGCTCATCAGTCAACTCGGCCCGGATTTTTAAGCCCATTGACAGAAATTCATCAAACAGATCGGTGTGAATTTGCAGCATGTCTGCTTTCAGGGTAGCGAAATCCTCTTCAGCCACATCCCCTTCTCCCAAGAGCAGGCGCAGCACGTCTTCACGGGTCGCGCGCATCTCTGTTTTCAGGCTGCCGAGGTTGGTCCGATGCGTGGTTTTGATCGCGTCGATAGCCGTCTGCTGGGTGTCAGTCAGGGTCAAAGACCGCAAGATACGGAAGGGGGAATGACCGTGCCCACCGCGTCCGCCGTGCCCGCCACGGGCAGACACCAGAGAGGTGAGCGTGAGGCCCGCAACGAGTACGCCCACGCAAAGAACGCTCCATTTTTTTCTGACCATACTGTTTTTTCTGACCATACTGTTTTTTCTGACCATACTGTTTTTTCTGACCATACTGTTTTTTCTGACCATACTATGATCCTCTACGGGTAATTTACCTCTTGAGACCCGTGGCAGGTCTCTTTGGGTTACGCTTGAGCCCGGCCTATCCGAAAAATAGCGGCAAGCGTCTTCCGGGGGGTGGGACGCCTAGCGCGGGGCTTCGTCCGAAAGACGTGGTTCGGGCCGCGGCCGGCCATGCCGGCCATGCCGCCCGTGCCGACGTTTCTGGTTCAGCCTTTCGAGCAGCGTGGCGCGCTGTTCCGGGCTCAGCAGTGCCCGAACGCGGAGCATGGTCTTGAGCTGCTCTTTACGGAGTGCAGTCTGTAGACTCCCAATACGCTCGACGTGTTCCAACACGGCGGCTTCTTCGGGCGCTGCCGCTTCCAACAGGCGGCGCATGTGGTGCCTGGCCTCACGCACCTGGCGACGGAGGGGCCGCGTCTTGAGGCGCGAGGCGTCAATAATCGCGTCTACCTGGGCCAGTGTGGCTGCATCCAGCCCCAACTCCTTGATAAGGCGCTCAAGGCGCGGGCCAAGCGGCCCATGACCGACGGGGGGACCTAGGGGCTGCGCCCAGCCGCCCGAGGCCCCGAGGGTGAAAACCGTCACAAACGCGATGATACTGGCCGTGCGCATACTCGCCTCACTCACGGCAACGCAAACGCCTCAGCCAAGGCGATATATTCCGCGGGCAGCGCGTCGGCCCCCGCTTCTGATTGATAATAGGCATAGGCCAGGAGGGTCGGGTGAACGCTTGGGTTGTGGGGAGGCGATAGGCTGACTAGCGAGCGGTCTTGGGCGAGCGGTGTTGCGGCTGACGGTGGGGTCAGCGTTTTGAAACTCGGACTGGAAGCCTGTTGCCAGGGGAGCGCAAACCACAGCAGCAGGATTGCGCACGCAGGGATAAGCATACTGGCCGGGCGCAGAAAAGGAGGCCGGCCAGAGTCTGCCAGCCGTGCTTCCAGCGTCCGGTCAAAAATGGCTTGCTGCGTGGCTGAAAGCGGCTGGGGCGCATAGTGTTCGGCCACACGCCGAATAAAGCGCCGGTCGGCCGGTGTCAGGGTGGGGTGTTCGTCTGAAGACGGCATGGCTATACGCCTCCTATCTATTGTCTATCCGCGCCTTCGTCCAGGTCAGCCAGTTCCGTGCGCAGTTTACGTAGCGCGCGGTGGAGATGACTCTTCACCGTCCCGCTTGGTTTACCCAGAAAATCAGCGCACTCGCGCACCGTAAAGCCCTCAAGATGGACCAGCACAAAGGCTTCGCGCTGTCGGCGTGAGAGCTGACCCAGGGCGTGGGCGATCCGCCGACGCAATCCAGGGTCGCCTTGCACGCTCGCCGTTGGATCAACGGGCTCCTCTCCGCTGTCAGGCTGCCAGAGGGTCCGCACCGCCCGCCAGCGGCGATAGTTATGCGCCTGGCGAACGAGGATACGATAGAACCAGGTTTCGAGACTCGCCTCACCCCGAAAGCGGTCAAGCGCCTGATAGGCTCGGACAAAAGCCTCTTGGGTCACATCTTCGGCCGCGGCTTCGTCGCCGACCAAGCGCCAGGCCAGCCGTCTGGCTCGGTCGCGCTGAAGGGCAACAAACGTGCTGAAACACTCCTCACGTTCGGTCGGCAGTGCGCCTCTCTCGGCTGTTCCAACTCCGACGCGCATGGCCGCAGTCATCCTCCCTATATGTGAGACCCCTGAATCAGCCATATGGGTTACGCACGTCTGCGGGCAAGCCATTCTCTCAGGACTGCCCCTCAGGACTGCCCCTCAGGACTGCCCCTCCGCGGCCAAGCGGCGGAGCGCGCGGTCGCTGAGCCGGTAGGACCGCCATGCCTGCATATGGCTCATGCCGAGCCGGTGGTAGAACTGACGGGCGGGATTCCAATCCAGCACCTGAAGCTCCAGACGCTGATAGCCACGCTCGACTGCAATGGCCGCCAGTTGGGCCATGAGTGCCCGCCCGACCCCATGTTTGCGGGCCGACTCGACGACAAACAGGTCTTCAAGATACAGGCTCGGGCGCCCCTCCCAGGTGGAATAGGTCGCAAAGAACAGGGCAAAGCCCACCGGCTCTTCATTCTGCTCGGCAATCAGCACCTCGAATTGAGGCCGTTCGCCAAAGCCGTCGCGCAGCAGGTCTTCGGGCGTGGTCTGCACCGCGTCCGGCTCCTTCTCAAAGCGCGCCAATGCCTTAATGAACTCAAGGATGAGCGGCACGTCGTCCGCGGTAGCGAAACGGATGGTGATGCGAGGCATAGGGCAATGGGCAACCCCAGCGGGCTGCCCCTCCGACTCCTTACGGTTCAGTTTTGACTAAACGAAAATCGCCCTTGACGGCATTCCGGTACAGATTGATCTGTCCAATATGCCGCACGCGACCTTCCTCGTCGGTAACGCCCAGCCCTTCTTCCGGGGCGAGGCACAGGACGCCGATTTTGCCAATCTGGGCATTGTGGTGCACCCGATACGCCGCCTCACCAGTCTCGGCCAGGGGATAGGTCTCCGACAAGAGCGGGTGAATAGCGCGCTTGCAGACCAGGCGATTCGCCTCCCAGGCTTCTCTGTAGTTGGCAAAATGCGAGCCAATAATGCGCTTCTTGTGCATCCACAAATAGCGGTTGTCGTACTCGTGATTATAGCCGCTGGTAGAAGCGCAGGTGACGACCTGCCCGCCCGGACGGGCCACAAAGACGCTGGTGGCAAAGGTTTCATGACCCGGATGCTCATACACGACATCCGGGTCCTCGCCGCCCGTCATGTCACGAATCTGTTTCCCAAAGCGCCGCAGCTCGCCCAGGTTTTGCGAGCCGTCTTCATGCCAGAACTGGTAGCCCTCGGCATTCCGGTCAATCACCCAGCGCGCGCCAATGGTTTCGCACAGCTTAACCTTGTCCTGGGACGACACCACACAGATGGGGAAGGCCCCCGCGTTGAGCACGTACTGCAAGGCAAAGCCGCCCAGCCCGCCAACCGCGCCCCAGATCAGGACGATATCGCCCTGTTTGATATGGGTGCCGTTCTCGCTGACCAACATGCGATACGAGGTGGAGTTGACCAGCGGCATGGAAGCCGACTCTTCCCAGGTGAGATGGGGGGGCTTGGGCATGAGCTGGTTCGCCCGGACAACGGCAATTTCCGCCAGACCGCCAAAATTGGTCTCAAAGCCCCAAATACGCTGGTCCGGGTCAAGCATCGAGTCGTCGTGGCCGTCCGGGGCCTGCATGTCTACATAGTTGCAGTGAATGGTGACTTCATCGCCCGGCTTGAACAGGTTCACGCCTGGCCCAACCTTCAAGACCACCCCGGACGCATCGCTGCCCAGGATGTGATACGGCAGATTATGCCGGCTGTCCCACGGGCTTTTCTTGGCGTTCCGCTCCAAGAATAAAAACGTCGGCAGGGGCTCAAAGATGGCGCTCCAGACCGTATTGAAGTTAATGCTGGACGCCATGATCGCGACCAGGGCCTCATTCGGACCGACCTCCGGGACCGCCACCTGATCCAGGTGCAGGCTTTGCTTGGGGTCTTTTTCCCAGGACTCCAGCCCCTCAAACATCTGCACGTCGTCTTTATGGGTAGTCATGGCCCGCATCGACTCGGGAAGCGGCAGCCCCTCAAAGTCTGCGGTTTTGGCTTGGCCAGCCAGGATGGCCTCACGGATGTTGTGCATCTCCCTCGTCATAGTTTGCTACTGCTCCTCCTCAGTCTGGTGCGCCGCTGGCATTAGGGACGCGGGTCAATGAGCACCCCCGGATTCAACACGCCCTGCGGGTCAAGGGCGGCTTTTGCCGCCTGAAGCGCGCTGGCAAACAGGTCGGGGCGTTGTTTCTCGTACTGTGGGCGGTGGGTCCGCCCGACGGAGTGGTGATGCGTCACCGTTCCGCCATAGCGCACGACCGCCTCCGAGGCTGCGGTTTTGATCTCGTGCCACTGTTCGAGCTCGCTGCCCTTCTTGCCCATGCCAGTAAAGGTGAAATACGGCGCGGGACCGTCGGGATAGACATGGGTGAAGCGGCAGGACAGCACGCCACCCCCACATACCTCATCTAGCGCTTTTTGGACATCCCGCATCACGCCGGCGTGGAATTGATGAAACTGATTCCACGGAATTGCGCTCTCGGTCGTGTCGAATATCGCGCCCATAGCCGCCATAGTCGAAAAGGCGTAGGGCATACGGATAAAGGCGTTGCGCCAGTCGCCAACCGAGCCGCCGCGCCCGGTCGTCTCTCCCCCGCCCTTCATCACCACCCCGTTGGGTGTCGTACCGCCGAGGTCGGCGCAGCACTCAAGCGCGCGGTTGATCCAGGCTTCGAGGGGATGGTCCGCGGATTCAAAGCCGAGCATGAGCAAGCTGCCGTCCGTGCCATCGCCGACATTGTTCCGTTTGACCTCGGTCGAATCGAGAATGCGACAGTTGGTGGGATACAGGCCAGCCTGGCTGAGCAACCGAATGGCCTCCACGCCGTTTTCAAACTTTTCAAAATGCACCGCGGTGGACGCGCGATACACCGGGCGGTGCTGCAAGCGCATCCATGCCTCAGTGATGATACCCAGAATGCCCTCCGAGCCAATAAACATACGGTCCGGGCTTGGGCCGGCGCCCGACCCCGGCAGGCGGCGCGAGGCAACAATCCCGCTTGGAGTGACGACCCGCGTGGATTCGACCAGATCATCAATATGGGTGTACAGCGTGGCAAAATGTCCGCCCGAGCGGGTGGCGATCCAGCCGCCCAGCGTCGAGAACTCGAACGACTGCGGGTAATGCCGCAGGGTATAGCCGTGCGGTTTGAGTTGGGCCTCCAGGGCCGGGCCGTACACGCCGGCCTGAATGCGGGCCGCCCGCGAGGACGCATCAATCTCCAGCACTTTGTCCAGGGAGCGCAGGTCGATGGACACGCTGCCTGGATAGGCGTCCCCCGTCGGCGGCTCGACGCCGCTGGTGACGCTCGACCCCCCGCCAAACGGAATAGCGGCCGCCCCGACCTCGTTGCACCAGTCCAAGACAGCCACCACCTCGTTCTCGGTCCTGGGAAAGGCGACCACATCGGGCGGGTTTGGAAAATCCAGACGAAAGGCCCGCACAATATCGGGCAGGGCTTTGCCATAGGCATGGGCCGCCCGGTCATAGGTCTCGATTGAGCAGATAGGGGCAAGGGACGCCGGCGGTGAGAGGCGCGGCGCCCGGAGCCGAATGTCCTCAACGCGCGGCTCCGGGTCCAGGGTAAACTCGCTGGCCCCAACACTGTCGGCAATGCCCTGAGCGATATTTTTTTTTTGCTCTGGAGTGGGTTGTTCGTCTTCAAATCCCCAGCCCCAAATGGTGGTTCGACGCGGTGTCATGCTGCCTCCTTGCGCTAATACTTCCCAAACGGGGGTTGCTGAATGGTCAGGCGATACTCAATAAGGTGCATCTCTCCAGAGGCGAGTGTCCGCTCCAGGGCCGCTTGGAGGGCCGCCGGAGAGTGGACGCGGGTGGCCGGCACGCCAAAGGCTGCGGCCAAGGCTGGGAAGTCTGGATTCGTCAGCTGGGCTTGATAGGCCGCCTGGTAGGCGGTCCGCTGCAAATAGCCGATGACCCCAAAGGCATCATCGTTGACAACAATCAGCGGAAAGCCAATACCGTGGCGCACGCAGGTGGACAATTCCTGGGCCGTGTAGAGAAAGCCCCCGTCGCCAATCAGGCCCACCACCGGGGTATCAGGACAGGCGAGCTTGACCCCAATGGCCGCCGGAAAACTGAAGCCCAGCAGACCGGAGCCCTTGGCCCCCATGATCCCATTGGCCTGGTAGGCGGGATAAAAATACTCGGCCCAATAGCCGAGCTGGGTGTTATCGACCACCAGGGCGCTGTCTCGTGGTAGCACGGCCCGAACCGCCTGGAGCGACTGCATCTCCGGCAGCTCTTGGCTGAGCCGCGCAATTTCTGCCTCAGCCTGCCGCCGCCAGGCCGCGGTCCGTGCTTGGCGCGGACCAGCATAGGGTTCTCCTTCGAGTTGACTCCGCAGGGCTCGGGTAATGGCAGCAATATCTCCGACAAGGGGCACCGCGGCCGGATAATTTTTGCCGATCCAGCGCTCGTCCCAATCGATATGGATCAACTGTTCGGGCAGGGCCAGGCCACGGCGTTTGGCATCAACCTCCCGCAGCCGAGAGCCGATGACAACTGCCGCATCACAGCCAGGCACGACTTCTCTGACAACCAGCTTACGCGCGGCATTGCCGAATGCCAGGGCATGATCTTCTGGCACCACGCCTTTGCCCGGTGTGTTGGTGATGACGGGCGCGCATACGGCTTCGGCCAGGGCTTGGATATCTCCGGCCAAGTCGCTGGACATACTTGCCCGGACCGCATCCGTTCCCGCCAGAATGAGGGGCTGCTGGGCCGTGCGCAGCATGGCGACGGCTTCGTCAATCCGGGCCGGCAACGGCGGGGAGGCTGGAGCGCGGTCCGGCGGTATGGGTGCCGCGGCCGGCGCGTCCCCGGCCATCAGGTCGGTGGGAACTTCTAAACACACTGGGCCGGGCCGGCCGGTCTGAGCCAGAGCCAGGGCGCGCCGGGCAGCCGTATACAGCTCAGCGCCCGTCCGAGGAATAATGACCTCTTTGGTAATGGTCCGAAAAAGCGAAGTTTGCTCTTCCAGTTCGTGCAGGACGCCCAGGCCCTGCCCAATTTTGGCCGCCTCGATATTGGTCGTAATCATCACGACCGGCGAGCAACTGCCCCAGGCTTCCTGGAGCGCGGAAACCGTAAAGCCGGCACCCGGACCGGTGGACGAAAGAATAACGCCCAGCCCACCGCTTGCCCGCGCATAGCCGTCGGCCATATGGGTCGCGCCGGCTTCGTGCCGACAGCCAATATGCCGTATTGCGGGTTCGTGGCGTAAGGCTTCGTACAAGCCGATATTATGGATACTGGGGATACCAAAAACGGTCGAGACACCGGCCTCTTTCAGGGCTTGCACTATCCCATCGGCTCCACGGGGCATGACCCCTCCCTTCTCAAGCTACTTGACCACCCCTTTGCATTTCAGTTGCTCCACCTCAGCCTCACTCAAGCCCATCTCTTGCAAAATCTCCCCAGTATGCTGGCCGAGGGTCGGGGGGGCGAGGCGCACGGCGCCCGGCGTTTTCTTGAGCTTGGCCGGAATGCCGCCAACCTTGAGTGGGCCGACGCGCGCATGGTCCACCTCAACCGCCATATTATTATGCTGCACTTGCGGGTCGGCAAAGGTATCGGGCAAGGTGTTCACCGGCGCGGCCATCACGTCCGCCTCGCTCAAGCGGTGCATCATGTCGGCGCCGTCTCGTTTGGCAAACTCGGCCTGGAGCGCCTCATTCAGCGCCGCTTCGTGTTGCAGGCGGAGCGCGCCCGTCTCAAAACGTGGGTCGGCCATCAGGTCCTCGCGTTCGAGCGCGCGACAGATGTTGTGGAAGAACTTGTTATTAAAAGAGGCAATCTGAATGTCCCGGCCATCCTTGCACCGGAATGTTCCGTAGGGCGCATAAAACGGGCTGGCATTGCCGACGCGCGGCTGGATGTACTGACTGAGAAAGAATTGTCCGACCTGGGACGGTTGGACGTGGATCAGCCCGTCCATCAGGCATAACTCAATCTGCTGACCAATTCCCTGCTGCTCGCGGGTCCACAGGCCGACCATAGCGGCAAAGGCGACTAAGTTGGCACAGGTGGCGTCGGCGATAGCCGGGCCGGCCTTCAGGGGCGGTCCGTCCCGCTCTCCGGTCACGCTCATAAAGCCGGTCAGCGCTTGCGCCAGGGGGTCAATACCCGGCCGGCCGGCATAAGGTCCGTCCTGGCCAAAGGCACTGACCGAGATGCAAATAATTTTTTCATTATACTGCCGCGTTTCTTGATACGTTACCCCCAGCTTGGCTTTGGCTTGGGGGCGGAGGTTATCGACCACAATGTCGGCTGTTCGGACCAGCCGAAAATACACGGCTTTGCCTTCCGGCTGAGTCAGGTCCAGCACCAGGCCGCGTTTATTGCGGTTAATCCCAACGTAAAAGCCGCTGTCATTATCGACCTTTGGCCCAATCGCCCGGGACTCATCCCCATAGGGGGGCTCGATTTTAATCACGTCCGCGCCCATATCGCCCAACATGGTCGCACCGTACGGACCGGCCAACATACTGGCGATATCCAGCACGCGAATCCCTTGTAGCGGCAGTGCCATGTGGTGCCTCCTTCCTGGGTTGTCAACGCTCCGTGCGCAGACGCTAACACACCGCACCCGGAATGCCAAAGGCCGGCCGCCTGCCCGGCGTGCTGGTCAGGCGGACACGGCCAATAGCCGCAGTGCTTTTGAGGCCGCGTTTCCGCAGCGGGCTAGGCCGGACGCGGTTTTTTTGCTATGCCCCGAGCAAATCTATCCCACAAGGAGGGAAATCGTATGCCGCTCTATTTGGACGAAATCTACTGGGAACCATCCCGGACCAAAGAGGTCCATCAGATGTTCAAGGGCGTGTTAAGCGGGGAAACCGGCTTCCCCGAGGGGGTCACGCTGAAAGCTGGACCCTGGGCCTCGAACGAAGAGGCCAAGCTGGTGCTGGTTCTGGATATCCAGGATCATGCCAAGACGTTCACCACGTTTTCGACCCTGGTGGCTCAGGGGTTGATTACCAAACGCCGCCTCACCCCGATTGTGGAGTGGAGTGGCATGGACGGAGTGGTGAACAATCTCTCGTGAGTGACCCTGGCTATGGCCGTTTCCACGCCCCCTGCGCGCCCGCGGGCCATCACCGTTTACTGCGCCTCAAGCCAACGCTGTCCGCAGGTGTATGTGGACACGGCGACTGACCTGGGCCGGCTGCTGGCCCAGCACGCCTATACCTTAATCTACGGTGGGGGCAATAGCGGCCTGATGGGCGCGTTGTCTCGCGCCACGCTGGCCGCTGGCGGGCAGGTGGTTGGGGTCATCCTGACGCGCTTTCTTGAAGGGGGGTACGGACAGACCGGGCATGAAATGTATACCGCGGATGATATGCGCAGCCGCAAGCAGGGGCTGGATGAACGCGGGGACGCCTATATCGCCCTGCCGGGCGGGTTTGGGACATTCGAGGAGGTCCTTGAAGTGATCTCCTTGAAGCAGCTCGGGTTTCACGCCAAGCCGATTGTGCTGGTGAACACCAACGGCTATTTCGACGGCTTATTGCAGCAGTTCGAGCGCGGTTTTGCCGAAGCGCTCATCAACCAGAAGTGGCGCGGTCTGTACGCCACGGTCTCCACGCCGCAGCAAGCCCTGACGCATATCGAGCAGGAGTTGACCTGGGAGCCCTGAAAAACGGTGCGAGCCGGAGGAAGGCGGTGAGGCCACGGACCGCGCGCGGCCTCAGCGGTTGCTGTCCGAAAAGGTCTTGCTTAGGGAGGGCTCGATGAAAATTGCGGCTGGCCGAGAGTTTTTTGTCCGTTTTGGCGCGGCGGCTCAGGCTATTGTGCCAGACCTGGGCTGGGCCTTGATTGAGCCGGACGGCTCCTGGTCGGCCCCGCCGGATGACTGCGACCTCATCGTGTTAGCCGGTGATGCGTATCGCCCAGCCTTTATCGACGCCATGATACTGCTCCCGCAGCCACGCTGGGCGCATACCGAAGACGCCGGCACGGACGGTCGTTTTTATGAGGCCATGCGGGCCAAGGGGGCGCTCGTTTCCCATAGCCCTGGGACCAATGCGCCTGAGGTGGCGGAATTCGCCGTCGGCTTGGTGCTGTGGTCGGCAAAGCGTTTTGGGGAATTGTCCACCCATCAGCGCCAGCATCGCTGGCAGGAGGCCAAGCTGGACAGCCTGAGCGACAAAACCGCTTTGATTATTGGTCTCGGGGCCATTGGCCGTTGCCTGGTCACCATGCTCAGCGGCTTTGGGATGCGGATTTTCGGTATTCGTCGCTCAGCCCAAGCCGTGGCCGGAGTAGAGCAACAAGGCACCCTGGCCGACCTGCACCAATTGCTGCCCGCGGCCGATTTTGTCATTCTGGCCACTCCGGCCACCCCCCAGACGCGTGGGCTTATTGGCGCGGCTGAGCTGGCGCGCATGAAACCCTCTGCCAGCCTGATCAACATCGCGCGCGGGGTCATTGTCGATATGCCTGCGCTTAAAGAGGCATTGCGGGCGGGCCGGCTGCGTCACGCCTGCCTCGATGTCCTGCCCACCGAACCGTGGCCCGTGGACGATGACCTGTGGGATATGCCGAACGTGTTTATCACTCCGCATACGGCCTCAACCTCGCCGCTCTATCTGCCGCGGGTTGGCGCGCTGTGGCTGGATAATCTCCGGCGGTATGTCGCCGGCGAAGCGCTCCGGCATCAAGTGGTGTGGCCGTAACGACAAGGGCCGCCACAGGGGGCTGCCCCTACAGCACCTCGGCCTGTCGCAATTTTCCTATATCTTCCCAGGAATAGCCCAGCAGATCGATCAATACCTGTTCAGTATGCTCGCCAAACTCCGGGGCCGGGGCTTTTGGGTCGGCTGGTGTCTGGCTCAAGATCAAGGGTGAGCCGACAATCTGGGTTTCGCCCCAGGTGGGGTGAGCATAATCTACAATATAGTCGTTGGCCTGCATTTGCGGGTCGTCGGGCAGATCGGTGATGCGATTCACCAGCGTATAAATGAAGTCCCCACCGTCTTTCAGAATTTGCATCCATTCCGCGCGTGGCTTTGAGGCAAAAATTTTGTCGATAATGGCGATGATTGCCTCGGCGTTGCGACCGCGTACCTTCATGTGCTCAAAACGCGGGTCTTTCTCCAGCTCTGGAATACCCAGTGTCTTGCAGAAATCTGACCAGTAGCGGTCGGCCTGCGGCATGGCCAGACAAATCCATTTATCGTCCTGACACTTATAGTGATTCCATAGCGGGTTGATCGCTTTGGCGCGATAAAAACGCCTGAACTCTTTGCCCAGGGTCAGCCGACAGGCCAGATTGAGCCCCTGGAGGGCCATCATACTGCCCAGATGTGAGGTATCGACCTCCTGGCCGACGCCTAAGCGTTCGCGGGCCAACAGGGCCACGGTGATCCCGTGGGCCAGCATGATGGCCCCCATCTGATCGGCGATACCACCGGTGATATTCATGGGCTCCATGTCCGGCTCGCCGACCGCGGTCATGACCCCGGACCGGGCCAGGCCCATATAGTCGAAGGAGGGTTCTCCGGCGTCCGGTCCGTTCGGACCATAGCCGGTTGCGCTGGCATAGATCAGCTTGGGGTTGTGTTTCGAGAGAGTGGCATAATCGAGGCCGAGCTTGGCCGCCACGCCCTTGCGATAGTTCTGGACAAAAACGTCGGACTGTTCGATCAGCTTATAGACGATTGCTTTTGCCTCGGGCTTCTTGAGATCAAGCGTGAGGCTCTTTTTATGGCGGTTATTCGCCTCAAAATAATAATTGCGCGCCCCGGTTTTGGCCCCGGCAATTTGCATCACGCCACGCCCAGGGTCGCCCCCCACCCGTTCTTCAATTTTGATGATCTCAGCCCCGAGATCGCCGAGCATCATGGTCGCGACCGGTCCCTGCTGCCATATAGTCAAGTCAAGGACCCGAATTCCATCCAGCGGCTTTGCCATAGACCTGCCCTCCTTAGTTGTGCCTCCCGCACCTGCTTCTCACCTGTCCAGAGCCTAGCACAAGGCCAGAAGGCGGACAAAGCGTGTTTATTTTTTGTGTGATTCCCAAAACCGATCTGAGGCGCTTTTCACCCGGTCACGGAGTCTCACCAGCATCTCAGCGTTGCCGTACAGAATAAACACGGTCGCTGAGACCGCGCCCACAATAAAGCCAAACCAGAACATAGACCCTACCTCCTATAACGGTGCCCTTCACATGGACGTAATGGCTCGTGGCGGGAGACACCTGGGCATTGACTATTGCCCGGCTCAGATGAAAGTGCAAGGTGACGGTCGCAGCTTGGCGCGGGTCGCCGGGCGACATCAGTAGCAAGAACGTTGGCTAGGCAGTCCGTTTTCGCCGGCTATAATGGAGCGGTCATGGATAAAAAGACAAAGTTCAACATCTGGTATCTCTTCGTTGCCCTGTGGGGGGTCGTCATCCTGCATAGCGTCTGGATACAGGCGACCCGCATTGAACACATCCCCTACAGTCAGTTTCAGGAATACCTGGACGACGGGCGGATCGCGGAGATCCGTATCTCAGAGCGCTATATCCAGGGCACGCTCAAAGAGCCCATTGAGGGACAGCCCAGCCAGTTTGTGACGGTCAGGGTGTCCTCCGACTTGGCCGAGCAACTGGCCACCCGTGAGGTCCGTTTTGCCGGGGAGATTGAGAGCACTTTTGTCAGAGACCTGCTGTCCTGGCTCCTGCCGGTCCTGTTATTCTTTGGGGTCTGGCTGATTCTGATGCGGCGGATGGCTAAACGTGGCGGCTTCGGGGGCGGCTTTCTGTCGCTCGGCAAGAGTAAAGCCAAGATATATATGGAGCAGGATGTCAAAATCCGCTTCACCGATGTGGCTGGAGTCGAGGAAGCCAAGACCGAACTCCAGGAGGTCATTGAGTTTCTCAAGACGCCAGAAAAATTCAGCCGGCTGGGAGGGAAAATCCCCAAAGGGCTTTTGCTGGTAGGGCCGCCGGGGACCGGGAAAACGCTTCTGGCCAAAGCGGTAGCGGGAGAAGCCCAGGTACCGTTTTTCTCGATTAGCGGCTCCGAGTTTGTCGAAATGTTTGTCGGCGTTGGGGCGGCCCGTGTCCGAGACCTTTTTACCCAGGCCAAAGAAAAAGCCCCCTGCATTATTTTCATGGATGAACTGGACGCCCTGGGCAAGGCGCGTGGCATGGGACCTGTCTCGCACGATGAGCGGGAACAGACCCTGAACCAGCTCCTCGTGGAAATGGACGGATTTGATCAGCGGGCTGGGGTCATTCTGATGGCGGCCACCAACCGGCCTGAAATCCTGGACCAGGCCCTGCTCCGGGCCGGACGCTTTGACCGCAACGTGGTGGTAGACCGTCCAGATAAAACCGGGCGGCTGGCTATTCTTCAGGTGCACGCCCGGGCTGTTCCTCTTGAGGCCGAAACTGACCTGGAAGTGATTGCTGCCATGACCCCCGGCTTCGCCGGTGCGGACTTGGCCAATATCGTGAACGAGTCAGCGTTGCTGGCGGTCCGGCGTGGCAAAGATAGCGTGGGCCTGCCCGAACTCCAGGAAGCGGTTGAGCGGGTGATTGCCGGGCTGGAAAAGAAAAATCGGGTCCTCGGCCACAAAGAGAAAGCGCGCGTCGCCCACCACGAGATTGGTCATGCGCTGGCGGGCATGTCGTTACCGGGGTCGGATGCGGTGCAAAAAATCTCGATTATTCCGCGCGGCGTGGCGGCTTTGGGCTATACCCTCCAACTGCCGAGCGAAGAGCGGTTTCTGATGACCAAATCCGAGTTGGAAAATAAAATTGCGGTGCTCCTCGGCGGTCGGGTGGCTGAAGAGCTGATCTACCAGGAGATTTCGACCGGAGCCCGGGACGACCTGCTCAAGGCCACCGAGACAGCCAAGAGCATGGTCAAAGCCTACGGCATGAGCGCGACGCTCGGTCAACAAAGCTTTGACCAGGAGCGCCCGCCCATATTTCTGCAAAACGGCCAACCGCACGGGCCGGGGGACTACAGCGAGGAGACCGCGCGGGAGATTGATAACGAGGTCCACCGTATTATTGAGGACCAACACGCGCGTATCACCACGATATTAAAGGCCAAGCTCCCCATTCTACGTCAGGCCGCCCAGGTCTTGTTGGAGAAAGAGACGATTTCCGGGGACGAGTTGGAACGCCTGGCCGCTCAATTCGAGCGGCCGGCCAGTGTCGCGCCGGCGGCAGTCGAGGTAGACTGAGCCTTGCCGCCGGAAGACGCCCCTCTTGCCAGCCGCGGGGAAGGGCAGTATCTGTCCTGCTGGGTGTGCAACCCACTGGAGGAGCCAAAAAGGAGGGTGTCGTGAGTAAAGAAGCGTTTACCGTCTCTGTCTCAGATGAAGTATTGACCGACCTGCGGGAGCGGCTGGCAAAGGCGCGCTGGCCAGGCGAGTTTGCCAACGAGCAGTGGGCCTATGGGACGAACCAAACCTATCTTCAGGAACTGGTCGAATACTGGCGCACCGAATACGACTGGCGTGCGGTTGAACGGGAGATGAACGCCTTCTCCCACTATAAGACGACCATTGAGGGAGTGCCGATTCATTTCATCCACGAGCGGGGCAAGGGCCCGAATCCGACACCGCTGATCCTGAGCCACGGCTGGCCGTGGACCTTCTGGGATTTTCACAAAGTCATTCGCCCGCTGGCTGACCCGGCCGCATTTGGTGGGGACCCGGCCGATGCGTTTGACGTGGTGGTGCCCTCCCTGCCGGGGTATGGCTTTTCCACCCCGCTGACCACCCCCGGCATCAATTTCTGGCGAACGGCCGACCTCTGGCGCGGGCTCATGCAAGATGTCCTGGGCTATGAAAAATTCGCCGCCCAGGGCGGAGACTGGGGCGCGCTCATTACCGCCCAGCTCGGGCATAAATACGCCGAACACCTGCTCGGCTGTCACGTCAACCTCATGGTGCCGCTGGATATTTTTGTTGGCCCAATGCCCGAGGCGTCCGAGTATGGTCCAGGAGAGGAAGGCTGGTACGAAAAGAACCTGCACTTTTTCAGTGCTGAGAGTGGTTATTCCGCCTTGCAGACCACCAAGCCGCAGACCTTGGCGTTTGCGCTCAACGACTCGCCGGTCGGGCTGTGCGCCTGGCTCCTGGAAAAGCGCCGCACCTGGAGCGACTGCAACGGAGATGTTGAAAAACGTTTCAGCAAAGATGACCTATGCACCACGATGACGCTCTACTGGGTCACTCAGAGCTTTGGCACCTCCGCCCGCTATTATTATGAAGCCACCCATAACCCCTGGAAGCCGGTGCATGAGCAGACGCCGGTGGTGCAGGCCCCGACCGGCGTTGCGGTTTTCTCGGAAGAAGTGATCCTCATGCCGCGCCAGTGGGCCGAGGGCTATTATAATCTCCAACGCTGGACATCCATGCCCGCGGGCGGGCATTTCGCGCCAATGGAAGAACCCGAACTCCTGGTCAAGGATGTCCGCGCCTTTTTCCGGTCACTCAGGACAGCAACGGCATAGAACCGCCGGCACAGGACCACCCCTATGAAACTCAACGGCACACGAACCATTCCCGCCTCCCAGCAGAAGGTCTGGCAATTTCTGATCGACCCGGACCAACTCGCCAAATGCATGCCCGGCTGTGAGAGTCTGACCGCAAGCGGTGAGCATGAATACCGGGGGGAGATCAAGGTGGGCGTGGCGGCGGTCAAAGGCGTCTACAACGGCACGGTCAAGATGGAGGATATCCAGCCGCCCTCCCATTACAAGCTCACCCTTGACGGGAAGGGCAAGCAGGGCTTTCTCAAGGGGGCCGGCACGGTTGATTTAGCCGAGCAAAACGGTCAGACCCTCTTGACCTATCACGGCGATGTCCAGGTCGGCGGGCTGTTAGCCAGCGTTGGACAACGCTTGGTGGACGGTACGGCAAAGATGCTGATCGGGCAATTCTTCAGGGCCATGGAGGCTGAGATTCAAGCCGTGCCGGATGAAGAGGGCAAACCCGGGGGCCGGGGGAGCGTGGGCAAATGGCTGAGCCGCCTGGGTAAAAAAGGAAGCCCGGCATAACCCCCGTGTCACTGTGAACACCTCCTTCACAATCGGCATTGCCCAGCTCAGCCCGCGCCTCGGAGATGTTGCCGCCAACCTGACCCGCTACGAACAGGCGATTGTCCGCGCCAAGGACGCCGGCGTTGATCTGCTTATTTTCCCCGAGTTAAGTCTGACCGGCTACCACCTGCGGGATATGGTGGCGACGGTCGCCCTGCGTCAGGACGCCCCGGAGTTTACCCGCCTGCGGGAGCTGAGCAAATCGGTCGCCTGTCTGGCCGGGCTGGTCGAAGAGAGCCCGGACTTTCGCTTCTATAACTCCGCCGTCTATCTCAGTGGGGGCACCGTCCGTCACATTCATCGCAAGGTCTATCTCCCGACCTACGGCATGTTTGACGAGCAGCGCTACTTCGCGCGCGGGGAGAGCGTGCGGGCCTTCGACACCCCGTATGGGCGGGCGGCCACCCTGGTGTGCGAAGACCTGTGGCATCCGTCTAGCGCGTATATTGCGGCCCTTGACCGGGCGCTGATGCTCATCTGTCCCTCATCCAGCCCGCTCCGGGGCATTGCCGACAAGAGCAAACAGGACGAGAACGCACGCTATTGGGAAGCGCTGAACCGCGTCTATGCCGAAACCTTCGGGGTGTTCGTGGTCTACGCCAACCGGGTCGGCTTTGAAGATGGGGTGGGGTTCTGGGGCGGTTCAGAGGTGATTGATCCTTTTGGGCAGTGCCTGGCCAAAGGCCGCTACTACGAGGAAGATTTTGTGACGGCGGACATCAGTCTCGATGTCGTCCGCCGTAAACGCCTGGCAGCCCCGCTGTTGCGGGACGAGGACATCGACCTGACAATAAACGAATTACTGCGGATACGTGGACGGAGACAGTAAATACGCAACCGGGGACCGAGCATGGCCTACGCGGACGAAAAAGACGAAGGCCGCTGGTCCGATCCTTTCCGCGGGTGGGGATTCCATTGGGCCGGTATCTCTGGCCCCGCTACCTGTGGGAGAGGGTGAGGGGCATGAGCACTGGCGCAAAAGAAAAGCGGTTTCTTGACGCCCTGGAGTCCCTGTTCACGGGTGCGGAGGTTGAGGGCGACTCGGGCTTTATCAACCTGATGCGCATGAAGCGCGGCTACTTCAAATCCATCCGTCCGCAACTCATGGCCACCATTGACAAACGCGCGGCAAAAGACACTGCCTTCCGCGAAGAACTGTTCGACAAGCTGCATACCTTCTTCTCGCGCTATTTTTGCGAAAGCGGCTCCATCTATTTCCGCCACCTGCCGGCCTTTTCAAAGACCTACGAACGGGTCTATGCCGCCGGCGAGGATGTCGCCTTAGCGTGGAAAACCCGGATGCTCTACTATGTCAAGTCTGACGTTCTGGTGCGCTCCATGCCGGTGAAGCTGGAAGACCAGGATAACCCGGAGCGGACCAGGCTGTTCTCCTTCGACGCCTGCGCGGTCGAGCACCAAAAGAACAACGAACGCCGCGAGTTCATATTCGAGTTCGCCAAAGGAGAAAGAACCGCAGAAGGGCCGGTGGTGCATCTGCGGGTCGCTTACTCCCAGAAGGGCCGGAAGACCAATCTTGAGAGCGTTATCAAGCAGGCAAAAAACACGCTCGGTGCCAGGGTCAACCTGACTGAAGACGACTTGCTGAGCGCTTTTCGCGTTTTCAGGCGACAGACCGAGGCGGACTATTTTATCAACAAAGACGCGCGCGGCTTCCTGCGCGAGCAATTCGACCTGTGGCTGTATCAGTACATATTTCAGGAGGAGAGCGTTTTTGAGCAGCAACGCCTCAACCAGCTACAGGCGCTCCAGCATACCGCCTACGACATCATTGACTTCATCGCCCAGTTTGAAGACGAACTCTGCCGGGTGTGGGAAAAGCCGAAGTTCGTCCGCAATGTGAACTATGTGGTGACGCTGGACAGGCTGACGGATGCTGTGCTGAACAAAATTGCACAACACCCAGGCGCGAAGGCGCAGGTCAAGGAATGGCGCGCTCTGGGCATGGTGGATGACTCGTTTTCAATGTCGGCAATTTGTAACGGACAGAAAAGTATTGACGACACGAATGGGGCAGTCGGCAAGTACAAGTTTCTGCCCGTGGACACGCAACACTTCAAGGATGTGGAGTTGGATATTTTGGGCGGCTTGGGGAACCTGGACGAAGCGCTGGACGGCGAGTTGGTCCACAGCGAGAACTGGCAGGCGTTGAACACCCTGCAAAGGCGGTACGGGGAGCGGGTGAAGTGCATTTATATTGACCCGCCGTATAACACTGATGCTTCGGCAATCGTCTACAAGAACGATTACAAGGACTCGTCTTGGCTGACACTGATGGAGAACCGTTTGTCCCTTTCTGCGCCCTTGCTGTCAAAGGCGGGGGTTCTGTGCTGTGCAATTGACGACGAAGAAGTGTCGCCGTTACGGCTGGTCATGCAGGATACGTTCAAAAATGAGTTGGGTGTCGTCTCTGTACGGTCCAACCCTGCTGGACGTAAATCGAGAGGGCAATTCTCGCCGGCTCACGAATACGCACTCTTTTTCGGCAACGATGGCTGTTCCTGGAATCCTGGATAAAACGGAGAGCGAACTGGCACGATATCCACTGGTTGATGAAGAGGGTAAATACGCATGGAACAATCTGATCCGACATGGATCAAATGACAGGCGTCAAGACCGTCCCAAGATGTTCTACCCGATTTATGTCGGAGAGAACGACACGATTCGTATTCCTGCAATGGAATGGGATGCAAGTAAACGAGGATATAAAGTCTCGGAGGAAGCGAGAGTGGACGAGATGCCGTCTGGCCGGTCAGAATACAAGACGGGAAGAGAGTCGAGAAAAACTGGCGCCGTGGCTGGAAGCTCGTAAAGAGTAATCCATCAGAATACAGGATTCGCCGGGACGAGAAGGGCAACGACATCAACAACGGAATAAGCATAGATTTCAAGATACGCATAGATATGAATTCGATGCCTAAGACATGGTGGGATGACAAGAGATACGCCTCAGCGAATCTTGGTGCGAAGACGCTGAAGAATTTCTTCGGTGAGAAAGACTTCGATTTTGCCAAAGCGGTTGGTCTGGTTGAGGACTGTTTGCGGGCATCTTCGTGCGATTCGCATTCCGTTGTTCTCGACTATTTCGCCGGTTCCGGCACGACCGCCCACGCGGTCATCAATCTGAACCACGAAGACGAGGGCCGCAGAAAATATCTGCTCATTGAGATGGGGAATTATTTCCATACTGTTTTACTCCCGCGCATCAAGAAGGTTGTGTATTCCAAAGACTGGAAAGACGGCAAGCCGGTCTCGCGTAAAGGCGTCAGCCATTTCCTCAAATACTACACACTGGAACAATACGAAGAGACTCTGAGAAACTCCCGGTATGAGGACGGCGAACAACTGACCCTCGACAGTGCGAAATCCCCGTTCGAGCAATACGTCTTCTTCGGAGACGACAAGCTCGCTCATGCGGTCAGGCCGCAAAAGAACGGGAAGCTGAAAATCAACCTTCACAATCTCTACCCGGACATCGACATTGCCGAATCCCTCGCCAATGTCCTCGGGAAACATATCCGCAAACGCACGGCAGACAGCGTGACCTTTGAAGACGGAAGCACCGAGAAAACCGCCCCCGCAACTATGACCGAAGAAGAAAAGCTGTGGTTTGTTTCGCTGATGAAGCCGTACTTGTGGTGGGGGGAGTGAGGGGGTGGATCAGACAGGTGAGAAACCGCTGACCGAAGCAGTCGGGAGCAAAATAGCCGAGAATGGGACGCAAAATGGACGCGAAAGAAATTGTCGTCAAGCATCTGGAGATGATTCAAGGAATTGTCAATCGCCTGGGGCATGACTCTTTCCTGGTCAAAGGTTGGAGCACGACCATATTGGCAGCCGGAGTCATTTTCATTGCGAGAAGCGGAACCCAGGACGAATGGGTGACGCTCTCCTTCCTTATTCTTGTCATCGGCTTCTGGACTGTGGATGGCTATTTTCTGTGGCAAGAGCGGCTATTTCAGAAAGTGTATGATGAGGTCAGGCAGCAGGAAACCACCGACTTTGCCATGAATGTCGCCAAGCATAGGAGCAAGCCACAGTGCACTTGGATAGCCTCCATGTTTTCTGTAACGCTGAGCCTGTTCTATGGAATCCAGGTTTTGTTCCTCTTGGGGGTCTTTACTATTCTCAAACGTGCAACTGAAACGTGCAACTGAACAGAGATGCTCCAGAATAAGCAGACCTCCCTTCTCGAAACCATTGCCCAAGCCCTGAACTACGGCGACCTGCCCGAAACGTGGCGCGTACCCGAGATTGAGCGCTTCTCGTCCGAGAAAACACTGTACGACTATCAGGCAGACGCGCTGCGAAACGCGGCCCGCGCTCTGTACCTGTACTACGGGAAAGACGAGCACGCCTATCAGGCGGCGGAACCATCCGACACCGATATGCGGCGCAAGCTGAGCCTGGCCACACGATACAACTCGGCCCTCAGCCCGCTCTCCGTACAGCAGTACGAGAACAACGCGGACAGGCGGAATCAGCGACAGAATCCCGTCTTCCGCATTCTGTCGGAGTTCGTGCCCCCGCAGGGAGAAGAAATCCCGTACCGACATCTCATCAACCGGATGTGCTTCTGGATGGCGACCGGGAGCGGCAAAACGCTGGTGATGGTCAAACTGCTCGAATACCTGCACCGCTTGCAGGAGCGGGGTGAGATTCCGCCTCGTAACCTCCTCGTTCTGGCTCCGAGCGATCATCTCATCGGACAGATTCAACGCACCGTTCAGGAATTCAACCAAACCGGACTGAACGTTGACCTTGTGCCGCTGCGGGAAAGCGGGAGAACGCTTCAGACGCGGCTCGGGGACTCCCTGACGGTCTATTATCACCGTAGCGACAATGTATCTGATGTGCAGAAAGAGGCATTGATTGATTACCGGCGCTACGAGAACGGGGGTAAATGGTATGTCCTGCTGGACGAGGCGCATAAGGCGGGAAAGAGGACTCGAAGCGGCAGGCGTATTATGCCGTTCTGGCGCGCGAGGGGTTTCTGTTCAATTTCTCGGCAACGTTTACCGACCCACAGGACATCATCACCACGGTCAAGAAGTACAATCTCCAGGAGTTTATTCAAAACGGACACGGGAAAAACATTTATCTAAACGAAAAAGAGTATACCGCCTTCAAAAACAGACGAGACGAAATCAGCCATGCCGAAAGACAGAAAATTGTCCTGAAGTCGCTCATCACCCTGGCCTATGTTTCGCGTCGGGTGACGGAACTCCGCCAAGAGACAGGCTTGGAGAGGCTGTACCACCTGCCCCTCATGCTGACCCTGGTCAACTCGGTCAATACGGATACGGAAAACGAAAAAAACGATATGTGGGCCTTCTTCCAGACCTTGCGCACAATCGCTACCGGAGAGCTCGACGAGGCTCTTTTCCAAACATCAAAGGACGACTTGGTAAAAGAGTGGACAGACCCGAGGCTGCTCTTTGGCAGGGATGGTGGGGGCATTCTGGGGATTGATCCAACGGACGTGACGCACATGACCGTCGCCGCCCTGCGCGCGGAAGTCTTTCTGAGTCGTGGGAAAAGCGCTTTGCGGCTCATTCGCAGTCAGGACAATAAGGAACTCGCGTTTCAGATGAAAAACGCGGATGCCCCGTTTGCGTTGATTCGTATCGGCGATACATCCAAGTGGCGCAATACCCTGCTGGTCGGCTTTGAGGAGACTAGCGCTCTCCAGGAAACATCCTTTTTCGACAGGCTGGAACACAGCCGGATTACTATTCTGATGGGTTCCCGCTCGTTCTTTGAAAGCTGGGATTCCAACCGGCCCAACGTTATCAATTTTATCAATATCGGTGGATTGGACGCCAAGAAATTTGTCGTTCAGTCGGTCGGGCGCGGAGTGTGCCTCGAAACCCTGCCAAACCAACGCCGGCGTTATGCACGTCTGCCGGACAGTGGAGAAAGAACCGCACTCCAACCGTTCCACGACAGGGTGCAGCCCCTGGAAACCTTGTTCCTGTTCGCCACCAACCGGGGTGCGGTCAAGTCCGTTCTGGAAGGACTGCAAGCGGAGCAGGCCGACACTTTTGAGAAAGTTGAGGGGTTTGAGAAATCGCCGCGCCCGAAGATCCACGGCCAGGACATGCCCCTCCTCGTCCCCGAGTACCGGGAGGAGACAGGCGGAAGCGGCGCTCCGGTACAATTCGCTCTGAGCAGCGACACCCTGGACAGGTTTCAAACTTGGCTGCACCACACATCCGACTCGGTGCTTGCTGTTCGGGACAATTTTTCGAGTCGGGAAATACACGGGTTGCGCAAAGCGGCTGAGAACAGGAACGTTCAGATAGCGAGCGACAAACACTATGCAAGCCTGCCGTTCCTTCAAAGCCGGCTGAGGTCCCATATTTCAAGAACCGTGAAGACGGCCAAGGCCGTAAGAGAGCTGGACGAGGGTGCAGACATTGTGCACTTCCGCCAGATTCGCGCCCAACTGAATCAGGGTGAAATGGAATATCTGCGCGAGAAAATTAAAGCCGTGTCAACCGGCGATATATCCGAAGAAGAAAGAGGCGTGTGGCCGCCCAATTCGCTCAGGGAAAAATCAGCAACGCGGAATTCGACAGACAGTTTCGCGGCAAATCCGAGGAGACATTCAAGACGTTGAAGATCCAGAATATCCCCAAGCACTACTATACTCCGGTTGTTGTTGCAGAGGGTGGAAAAGCCGACTTTATCAAACACGTCATACGGGAAGAGAGCGAATGGCAATTCCTCAACAACCTAGAACGCTGGTTAGAGACCAACACACCAGAATGGGACGCCTGGATGTTCAGCAAAATCGATGAGTCCGTGGATAAAATTCACATCTCCTACTACGACTCTGACAAGAACGACCAGCGCCGCTTCTTGCCCGATTTCGTCTTCTGGATGTGTCGGGGCGACGAATATCAGGTCCTATTCGTTGACCCCAAAGGAACGGCCCATGCCTCCGCCTACCGCAAAATAGATGGATATAAAAACCTGTTCGAAGAGAACGGGAGACGCAAAAGGCTCATCTACCGCGCGTCGCACGTCAGCGTCGGGCTTTTGATGTTCAACACCGACCAGGCCGCGCCGGCAGAATACCGGCGTTTTTGGTCGGGCGACCCCGCTGATATTTTCATTCATCCCTGAACCTGCGCGGTGCCGGCTTGGTTGACGCTGTGCGACCGCGCAAGATAGGCTGCTGCGCACCGCTTTGAGCCAGGGAGGGGGTGCGTCTATGAAGAGTATTGTGTTGGTGAAGCAGGTGCCCGTGGTTTCGGCCATGAAGCTCGACCCAGAAACAAAAACCCTCCAGCGTGAGGGCGTGCCGTCCGAGGTCAGTTCGTTCGATATCCGCGGGTTATTAAAAGCGCTGGAACTGCGGGACGAACACGGCGGAGAAGTGGTGGCGCTGACAATGGGACCGCCCCAGGCCGAGGAGGCACTGCGGTATTGCCTGGCGCTGGGAGCGGACCGGGCCGTGCATCTGACGGACCGGGCTTTTGCCGGGGCCGATACGCTGGCGACCGCCCGCACTTTAGCCTTGGCCTGCGCCCAAGAAGGCTACGACCTGATCCTGTGCGGTCGGCATAGTACCGATGCGGAAACCGGCCAGGTTGGACCGGAGCTGGCCGAGTTGCTTGATATTCCCCAGGTGACGGGCGTGGCCGCCTTAACGCTTGACACAACCGGGCAGACCATCCGGGTTGAACGAGAGACCGGTAGTGGGTTTGACACGCTCGACTGCCCCCTGCCGGCCCTGGTGTCGGCCACTGAAGACCTGGCGCCGGAACGTTTCCCCAGGAAAGCCGAGCGACAGGCCGCCCAAGAGCAGCCGGTGGAGACGCTGACAGCCGCCGACCTGTCAGCCGACCCGGCGCAATGTGGGGCCGCCGGCTCGCCGACTTGGGTGGAGTCGGTCCAAATGGTTGAAGACCGTCGTGACAGTCGGGTGCTTGCCGGGGAATTACCCGAGCAGGTCGAGACCCTGGTCCAAGCCCTCTTGGACCGCGGGCTGTTTGGTACGTGGACAGACAATGGGAGCGCGGTCGAAAAGAAAGTCCGCCGCGTTGCCCCCGAGCCGGGGAAGGCCGTCTGGGTTGTGGCGGAAACCTTGGGCGATACGCTCCGCCCGGTCAGTTTTGAATTGCTGGGAAAAGCGGTTGAACTATCGGCCCAGTACGGTGGCGAGGTGGGGGCTGTTGTGATCGGTGGTGGACGCGACGCCCATACCGCCTCTTTAGCCGCGTCCGGGGCCGATGTGGTCTACCGGGCGGATGAGGCCCGTCTCGCGGTCTATGACACCGACCTATATGCCGCCCTGCTGAGTCAGGCGATTCAGACCCATCAACCGCAGGTGGTACTGCTCGGCTCAACGGCGATAGGCCGTGACTTGGCCCCGCGGGTGGCGGCGCGGCTCGGCCTGGGCCTCACCGGCGACTGTGTAGATTTGGCCGTGGATAATCAGGAGCGTTTGCTGCAACTCAAGCCGGCGTTTGGCGGCAATATCGTTGCGCCGATTCTGTCGAGAACCACACCCGCAATGGCCACGGTCCGCCCTGGTATGCTCTCCCCCTCTCAGCCCGTGACCGACCGTCAGGCCCGGGTGGAACAACTGACGCTGGCGCCGGCTGTCCAGAGCCGGGTGCAACTGGTATCACAAACGGGTGCCGACGCGGCCAAAGCCGCGGCCCTGGACGCCGCAGACATCGCGGTTGGGGTCGGGAAAGGCATCGGCGGGCCGGAGAATCTGCCCGTGATTGAACAACTGGCTGCGGTATTAGGCGGGGCCCCGCTGGCTTCGACGCGGGATATTTCGGACCTGGGCTGGCTGCCCCGGCAACATCAGGTTGGTATCACCGGTCGGGCCATCGCGCCGAAGCTCTATTTTGCCATTGGTATCCGAGGCGCGTTTGAGCATATGGTTGGTTTGCGCAAGGCCGGGACCATCGTGGCGATCAACCGGAAAGCGAAAGCCCCGATATTCAAAGCTGCCGACCTCGGCATTGTTGGCGACTATGCCGTCGTTGTGCCGCTCTTGACCGCGGCCTTACAAAAGGCAAAGGCTGAGCGGTAAACGGGTCCTGGGCTGGGAGCCGAGGCTCCCCCTTACGCCGCCCACCAACGTGGGATGCGCGGCGACTCCACAGAGAAATACAGGGCCTGGATTCTCCGTGGGTCGAGCGCCAAGTGCTGGCAGACCCACAGGAAGCTGAACGGACTCTCATCTTTTGAGAAAAACCATCTCCGGTCCAACTCAAACTGGGGCAGAAACATATTGTTACCCTTCCGCACTAAATCCCGTACCACAAAGGCATCGGATAACACGTTACGGAGGAGCGCTTTGAATGGGTTGTATGACGAATAGCGCGGCTGCTGCTCGCCACCTTCCACATCCACCATCATCATATCCACAGCAGCATACATCATAGCTACAGCTTACTAGCTACTAGTAGAGATTTTGCAACCCCCTCGGACTCTTTCTTCCGTTATTTTTTCGTGGCCGCCCTTGCTCTCGCATGAGGCACAGCCCCGCTATTGCACCGGGAGCAGAGCCGTCTCAGCCCCGTTCTGCCGCGCTGGCGAGTTTTCCGCAGCACGCTGTACACCTGCGCCGTGGCTGGTAATCAACGATATTGCCGCGCCGGTCAAGCTCAAAATGGCAACACTCCAGCAGCAGGTCTTTCAGCTTGTCTCGGCCGCGTTGGACGCGGGACTTGGCCCCGGACAGCGACAAGTCCAAGCGTGCGCCGACCTCGCCCTGGGTCAGTCCTTGGAACTCTGCCAGTTCTATGGCCTCACGATACCGTGGGGCTAACTGTTGGGTGAGACACCGCAGGCCGGCCGCAATCTCCGCATTATAATTTTCTTCTGCGGGATACTCTTCAGGGCGCGCCGGCGTCTCGTCAGCGTCGGGGGTGAGGCGCTCTTTTGAGACAAAACCTTTGCGGAAATAATCCCGCAGCGTGTTCTGGGCAATCCGCTGGACCCAGGCGGCCAACCGCTCTTGGTCCTGGAGAGCGGCGAGTCCGTTGTGGACCCGCACAAAGGTCTCTTGGAGCAGGTCTTCCGCCAAGTGGTCGTTTCTGACGCGGCGACGAAAGAAGGCTCGCAACTGCTGGCTCAGCGCCTGCCAGGCCTGCTCAGTTGAGACGCTCATCCTGTCTCCCCTTCCGCACAGCACTCAATTGTACAACCCGAGACAGGCGGTATGGCCTCCCGGCCTGGGGTCGGGCTCGCTTCGGCACTGCGCGCGCGACTTTTTCTTTCGTAATCCGGGGCATCCGCCTCCAGAACCACAAAAATCTCCCAAGCGTTCCCGTCCGGGTCGGTCACCCAGGCTTTGTCCTGCACAGCGTAACAACACGAGACAGCCTCCTCCAGCCGGGGGTTGAGCCCTGCGGCCTGCAAGCGGGCGGCAATCTGGGCGACGGCCTGGGTCGATTTGACCTGCACCCCGAAGTGGGCACTTGGGCCGGGCCGGGTGCGTTGTTCCGCATCGGTATTCAGGGTCAGGTTCACCGGCGGGTCGGCGACCTCGAATTTCGCATAGCCAGGGCGCGCCTTGGTCGGCTCCTGAGCGAACAGGTGTCGATAGAATGTGGTGGCGCGCTCCGTGTCACGGACTGACAGCGCGATGTGGACTCGGGTCGGAGTGGCAAAAGCGACCGCAGATTGACCAGTCATAGAAAACCTCCTTCATCTGAGACTATCTATACAGACGTATAAGACGAGGCCAAGGACGCAAAACAGGTCTCACGCAGAGGGGCCGACTCCGCAGGTAAGCCGAACAGCCTCTTGTGAAAACAGAGGCTGCTCTATAGGAGGATGTACCGAGGGGCTGCGTCAATGAAGAAAACGACGGCAATGAATCGTGGCTATTCGCTGCTCGAAATCCTGGTCGCGATGGCGGTGTTTGCGATTGCCGCGCTCGGGTTGGCGGCTGGCGTGACCACGGTCATTCGGGCCGGGTCCGTCAGTGAGCATGTGACCCAGGCGACCATTTTAGCCCAAGAAAAGCTGGAAGAGTTTCGCGCGGTTTTTGAGCCGTTGCAGGATGGCCAAGACCCCCCCCACACGCCGGCTATACTCGAAGCTGGCAGGTGACGCCACACGCACCCGAGAACGGGGTCACGCGCATTGAGGTCACGGTCTCATGGGTGGCGGCGGGCCCCCGCTCTGTGGCCCTGGTAACGGTGGTGAATCGCTAGGGAGCCAGCGGGATGCAGACCGGCAGCCGTTCCCCCATACCGGGCGGGTCTCGCCAGAGCCGGGGGCCGCTCAGGCTTCAGTGCCCTTCCCCCTGGCGACAGGCCGGCTGGAGCGTGCTGGAAACGCTGGTCGCCCTGGCCGTCGCCAGTCTTTTTCTGCTTGCCGTCTACGGGTTTTACCGTTTTAATCTTCAGACCCTGAGCGTAGAAACCGCGCGCCTGCATGTCCGCGAGAGCAGTCGGCTGGGTATTGATTTTTTGGTGAGAGAGATCCGTATGGCCGGCGCCCGCCCGGTCCAGAACGAGGAGTGCGCTGGCTTTGAACGCCTGCTGAGAGCGGAGGAGCAGGCGCTCTCCTTTCAGTATGATTTTCGTGGCAATCGTCTGGGCAGCCCTCCAGACGGCTGCCCAGACGACCCGAGCGAACGGGTCACGTATACGTATGATGCTGCGACCCAGATGCTCCGGCGTGCGACCGGGCGCGGCTCTGCCCAGCCTTTTATTGGCAGTATGCCTGCGGACGGTTTTCGGTTGTCCTATTTTGACCGGGACGGCACCCCCCTCGCGCCGCCGCTGGAGACGACGGAGCGGGCCGCGGTCTTTTTGATCGACCTTGTGATTCGCACGGCTCAGCCGCATCCCGACCCGCAGGTAGCCGAGCCGATTAGCGCCAGACTGGGCTCGGCTATCTTTCTGGCCAATCCGCCGAATTGAGCCGTCCGGGCTTCCAGCCGTATGCCATGCAACGTCTTCGTCCATTCTGCCGGCGTGGGGTCTTGTCTTCAGAGCGCGGGGTTGTCTTGCTGACCACCCTCATCCTGCTGACCCTGCTGGCCGCCATTGGAGGCAGTAGAACCATACTCAGCCGGCTGGACCTGTTGATCTCGCAGAATCTCAGGAGCGGGGTCCAAGCGTTCTGGCTCGCCCAGGCCGGAGCCGAAGTGGGCAAGAACTGGCTTGAAACCAATTTGCCAGGAGGAAGCTTTCCGGTCACGCTCGGGCCGCAAACCCTTGGCGAGGGCACCTACACGGTCCAGATTGAGGAGCTTGAGGCGTGGCGCTACCGGATTACCGCAACAGGGCTTGGGGCGGAGGCGTCCCGTCGGGTGGTGGAAGAAGTGGTCGCCCTTCCCCCATTTACGCCCTTTGGGGTGGTCTCTCATCTCGGCACGGGGCTCCAGCCAGGTTTTACTGACCCGACCACCAGCCCGGCCGGGTCGGGGCAGCGTATTCCAGACTTCAGCATAGACGGCAGAAATCACGACCTCGCCGGCGACCTGTCGTCTGGCTGTGCGGATATTGCTCCCTTTGCGGTGAGTCAAACCCAGGCCCAGACCGCGCTTATCACCGCCCAGAACACGCTCAAACAAGGCATTGTCACCCGGGCCAATCGCTTGTGTCGGGCCGATGGCGGCAGTACGGCCCTTGGCGGCTGTCTCCCTGGCCTGGCGTGGGTACGCGGGCCGGCTGTGCTGCCGCGTTTTGACCCTGGGCCGTGTGGGGCGGCGGAACCGAACTGTTTCCTCGGCCTGGATTTGTCTGCCCCAGCACTGCGCGCCACGGCCCAGCCGGTCCATGTCCACCTGCCGGCGGCCCCGGACGACCGCGGGCCGTTTACTCCCCTGTCGGCCACCACCCCTTTCGCCGCTCTCTTAGCCGACGAAGAGCAGCGCCGGCTCCAGACGGCCCTCGTCGAGATACAGGAGCAGATCCCCCGGCTGCCGCCAGAGCAGGTCTTGGAGATAGCGGACGCGGCTGGGCCGGGCACCCATACCTATGGAACGACCGCCCAGCCGCGCGTGACCCAGATTCAGCCTGACCCCAGCGCCCTCCGGCTGGAGCACAATGCGCGGGTCACTGGGGCGGGTATTCTGATTGTCCCGCGGGTGGTGCTGCTCAATAATGTGACGTTCCAGTGGCAGGGCCTGGTCGTGATTACGGGTGAGGGCGCGCTGCGGGCTGACGGTCCGCAGGTGTGTGGCCAGATTCTTGGGGCCGTGCTGGTCCAAAACAGTGGGACCTCGGGCCGAAAACTTGATTTTGGTCGAGTCCAGCCCGGCAGCGGCTGCGCCCCGCTTGCGGTGAACTATAGCTGTGAGGCGGTGATGCGGGCGCTCGTGCTATTGCAGCGGACCGTGTCCTGGACGGAGCAGTTTGATGCCTAGCCAGGACTCCCCTGGATTTTCCCTGCTGGAACTCCTGCTGGTCCTCGCCCTGCTGGGCATTCTGACGGGGATAGCCACGCTCCAACTCGGGCCACTCCTCCAGCGGGTTGCGGTCAATAGTGGCGTGCGACAGGTGGCCGCTGACCTGCAACTCGTGCGGATGCAAGCCATTGCCCAGAACCGCCGCTTACGGGTGACGTTCCAGGTCGGCTCCGACACCTATCTCGTCGAAAAAAGAGCAAACGGAGGCTGGCAGGGGCATCGGCTGCACAGTCATGACCAGACCGAACCGGCAACCGGCAGCATACGCTTGCCAACGAATGTGACCGTCTCTGCCGCGAATTCTCGCGGTGATGTGATTTTTATTCCCCGCGGTCATGTCGATGGCGGCATGACCCTCACACTGGCGTCTGTTGACGGCGCGTTCTCAAAGCGCCTGGTGATTAATCTTGCCGGTCGGGTCCGAATCGACTAGACTACGCTGCTTGTTTCCCCTTGATCCCCCATCGCTGTTTGTTGGCCTGGTTGCTGGTGCCTGTGGTGCCTGTGTGGGGAGTTTTCTGAATGTCTGTATCTATCGTCTCCCCCGTGAGGAGTCGGTCCTCTTCCCAGGTTCCCACTGTCGCAGCTGTGCTGCGCCCCTGGCGTGGTACGATACGATTCCGCTGTTCACCTATGTGGTTCGACGCGGCCGGTGTCGGGTGTGTGGGGCTGACTTTTCTGTCCGCTACTTCTGGGTCGAATTGTTGACCACGGCGCTGGCCGTTCTGCTGCTGGCCCGCTTTGGCGTCAGTCTGGTGACGCTGGGCTATTTCGTCTTTGCCGCGGCCTTGGTTGTGATCGCGTTTATTGATGTGGACCAGGCCATGATTCCTGATGTCATGAGTCTGCCCGGTATTGTCCTCGGCCTGCTCTTCTCCCTAGTCTCTCCCCAGGTGACGTTCGGAGAGTCGCTCGCCGGCGCCGGACTTGGCGCCGGCGTCCTGCTGGCCGTGGCGTTCGGGTATTGGGTCGTGACCAAACGCGAAGGCATGGGCGGGGGGGATGTCAAACTCTTGGCCATGATTGGCGCGTTTCTGGGCTGGCGCGCCATCCCTTTTACCCTGCTGGTGGCTTCCTGCACCGGCTCGGTGGTCGGGATTGGCCTGATGATACGGTGGCGGACCGACGCCAAACTTGCCCTCCCGTTCGGTCCGTTTTTAGCGTTTGGGGCAGGATGTTATGTCTTCATAGGCGAATCTCTGCTCGCCTGGTATCTCGGCCCCCGCTGACCCACCCGCGGCTGTGGACACCGTAAAAAGGACGACCACCTGATGCTGGCCGACCCGTCGCCGAATACTGAAGACCGCCCGCGTCCCGCCGACCCGCGGGCCGTGTATACTGAGCGGCTGCGCCAACGCCAAAGCCAACTCCGCCACTGGACGCAGCGCGACCGCGCGCTCGGCCACGCGCGTCTGCTCATCTTTCTTGCCGGCTGCGGTCTGGTGTGGTTTTTCCTGCGGCCCGGCACCTTAGCGTGGGGCTGGTTGCTGCCCGTTGTGACCGGCTTTGCCGGACTCGTGCTCTGCCATGAGCGGGTCAAACACCGCCGCCGGCGGGCAGAACGGAGTATCGTGTTTTACACCCAGGGACTCGCCCGGCTTGAAGACCGCTGGGTTGAGGGCGGACAGCCAGGGAGTACATTTTTGCCGGAGCCTCAGCCGGCCGACCATCCTTATGCTGCCGACCTCGACCTGTTTGGTCCGGGCTCGGTATTCGCCCTGCTGTGCACCGCCCGGACTACGAGCGGCTGCCAGACCCTCGCCGCCTGGCTGACAACACCAGCGTCGCCCGAGGAGATTCGGGCCCGTCAGGCCGCCATTGACGAACTATGTCTCCGCCTCGACCTGCGCGAAGAACTGGCCGTCCAGGCCGGCGCTCTTGAAACCGATGTCTCGCCCCACACCCTGCAAGACTGGGGACACGCGCCGTCCTGCCTGTCTGGCTGGGGGGTGCCGGTGGTTGCCGGCGTCCTCTCGGCGGCCTCGCTTGCGACCCTCGTCGCCTGGGGGCTGACCTCGATAGGGCCAGTCCCGTTTGTGGTGGCGAGTGGGCTGCAAGGGCTTTTTGCCCTCAGCGTCCGCCAGCGGGTTGGACGCGCCATTGCCAATATCGGGCAGATCGGACGCGAACTCAGCCTGCTGTCCGCGGTCCTGCGCTGTCTCGAACACGAGGTCTTGAGGTGTCCGTGGCTGGCCCGCCTTCAGGCCCTGATCACAACGAACGGCGTGCCGCCCTCGCGCCAGATTGCTCGCCTCAGACGTTTGATAAACTTACTCGAATCTCGCAAGAATCAGATTTTTGTGCCGCTGGCCGCGGTGTTGCTGTGGACGACCCAGATTGCGTGTGGCCTTGAACGCTGGCGGCGCGTCTCGGGGCCGAGCATTGCCGACTGGTTGCGCGCCATTGGCCAATTTGAGGCCCTGAATGCGCTGGCCGGGTATGCGTATGAACACCCGACCGACCCGTTCCCAGAGCTTGTGTCGCCGCCGCAAGCCGGCCAACCCGCCGCTTGTTTTGAGGGCGTCGGGCTCGGCCATCCGCTGATGCCCGACCAGCGCTGCGTCCGCAACGATCTGGCCCTGCACCAGTCTCCTCAGGTCCTGATCGTCAGCGGCTCCAATATGTCGGGCAAAAGCACGCTGCTCAGAACGGTGGGGGTCAACGCAGTCCTGGCCCTGGCAGGCGCTCCAGTGCGGGCCCGGCACCTGCGCCTCTCCCCGCTGACGCTTGGCGCAAGCCTGCGGGTCCAGGATTCGCTGCACGCCGGGACCTCCCGATTCTACGCGGAGGTGCTGCGCGTCCGTCAACTGATGGACGGCGCGGACGGTCCGGTGCCGCTGCTGTTTCTTTTTGACGAGATTTTCCACGGGACGAATTCCCACGACCGCCAGATTGGCGCAGCCGCGGTCGTCCGCGGCCTGCTTGAGCGGGGAGCGATTGGTTTCGTTACCACCCACGATCTTGCGCTGACCCAGATTGCCGAGAGCCTGTCTCCGCGCGTGGCCAACGTCTGTTTTGAAGATCAGTTTGAGGACGGCGAACTCCGGTTCGATTACCGTATGCGGGCCGGCGTCGTCCAAAAGAGTAACGCCTTGGCGCTGATGCGGGCGGTTGGATTGCCAGTCGGCTGACTTTTCGCTCTCTTTTCGCTATGTTCCACACGCCCTATGCGCGGACTGTTTATCACTTTTGAGGGGATCGAAGGGGGGGGCAAGACCACCCAGGTCTCACGCCTGGCTGAGGCCCTGCGCCGGCGCGGCCACGACGTGCTTGAGACGCGTGAGCCGGGCGGGACGCCTGTTGGTCAGACCCTGCGCCAACTCCTGTTACACCCGCCCAGCGGGCCGGCGTCCGATACGCTCGCTCCCCCGGCGGAACTGCTGCTCATGCTGGCCGACCGAGCGCAGCATATTGAGGCGGTCATCCGGCCCGGCCTTGAGGCCGGGCGGATCGTGTTATGCGACCGGTACGCAGACTCGACCACCGCGTATCAAGGCTATGGCCGGGGCTGTGAGCTGGCTGAGATTGCCCGGCTGAACGCCTTTGTGTGTGCCGCCTGCCAACCCGACCTCACCTTTATGCTGGACCTGCCGGTTGAAGTTGGGCTGCACCGGGCGCAGGCGCGCCGGGCAGCGGCTGCGGTTGACCCCTTTGAGGCCGCGTCCGTTCGTTTTCACGAGCGGGTGCGCAAGGGCTTCCTCGCCGTCGCCCGTGCCGAGCCCGAGCGGGTCTGCCTGATTGATGCGACCCAGCCCATCGAAGCGGTGCAGGCGGCTGTGCTTACGGCTGTCCGCAAACGGGCGCCGGCCCTTTTTATAGACAGTAGAGAATTATAGAGAGAAGAGAACGCCATGCTGCTGGACCAGATACACGGCCACGCCTCGGCCCTGGCGACCTTGCGCAAGGCGCTGGCCAGTGACCGCGTGGCCCATGCGTATCTCTTTAGCGGGCTGGACGGCATCGGCAAACGGTGTACCGCCCTGGCCCTGGCCCACGCCGTCCTGTGCCAGCGCGCCCCGCAGCGCGGGTGTGACTCCTGTCCTGCCTGCGTCTCGCTGCAAGCCGGCTCCCATCCAGACTATTATTTCAGTGCGCCCCTGCCCAGCAAGCAGAGCATGGGGATTGAGCAGATTCGGGCCATGCAGCGCTTTTTAGCGCTCCGGCCGGTGCGCGGCAGCAAGAAAGTCTGCCTCCTCAATGAGGCCCAACGCCTGACAGACCCGGCCCAGAGCGCCCTGCTGAAAATCCTTGAAGAACCGCCCGGCGACGCGCTGATCGTGCTCATGGCGGTCAGCGCGGCCACGCTCTCCCTGCCGCTGCTCTCCCGCTGCCAACACGTCCGCTTTGCGCCCCTGCCGGTGCAGGACGTGGAACGCATCCTGCGGCAGGAGACCGGTCTGGAGGCCGAAACGGCGCGCCTCCTCGCCCGGTACAGCCGGGGGAGTATCGGACGCGCCCTCAGCCTTGATCCAGCCAAACTGATTGAGGAGCGACAGCACGTTGTTGAGCACCTCTCCGCAGTCCACGGAGCTTCTTTTTCAAGCCTGTCCCAACTGGCGGAATGGCTGGTGGCCGACCGGACCTCCAAGACAAAGAAACAAGCCGAGACGCCAGTAGCGGACAAGGACGCCCGTCTGGAACTCGTGCTGGCCTGGTATGAAGAAGCCCTGCGCTACCGCTTGCTTGGGAACAGCGCGGTCGTGCGCTATCAGGACTGTCTGCCCGCCCTGGCCCAGGCGACTGCCAACGTGGGTCTCTCCCGCGCCTTGCACGACCTGACCCTGGTCTACGAGACGATACAGGCCCTGGGTCGGAACGCCAACCCGCGCCTGGTTGTGGAAGATATGCTGCTGGAGCTTGCTGAGGCCACGTCCACCGGCTAGGAAGGAGAAATTCGAGGAGACAGACATGGAGCAACCACGACATATACTTGTTGGCGTCGCCTGGCCCTACGCCAATGGCGAACAGCATATTGGTCATATTGCCGGCGCCTATCTGCCGCCCGATATTTTTGCCCGCTTTCAGCGTATGCGCGGCAACCACGTGCTGATGGTCAGCGGCTCCGACGCGCACGGCACCCCGATTACCGTCCGGGCCGAGGCCGAAGGGGTCAGCCCGGCTGAAATTGTGGACCGCTTTCACGCCACGTTTGTGGACAGCTATCTCAAATTGGGTCTGACGTTCGACCTCTTTACCCATACGGAGACCCAGAACCACTGGCAGGTCACGCAGGATATCTTTCGCACCCATCTGGCCGGCGGCTATATTTACCAGGACCGTCAGCAGCAATTGTACGACGCCACCGCCAGCCGTTTTCTGCCCGACCGCTATGTTGAGGGCAACTGCCCGTTTTGTGACTATGACGAGGCGCGTGGCGACCAGTGCGATCAGTGCGGGCGCACCTACGAAGCGGTTGAGCTCAAAAACCCGCGCTCACGCATTACCGGGAACACCAGCCTCGAAGTCCGCGAGACCGAGCACTACTTCCTGGACCTGTCGAAACTCCAGGCCCCGCTCCGGTCCTGGCTGCAAGCCGGCAAAACCCACTGGCGTCCGAATGTCATCCATTTTGCGCGTACCCAGGTCGAACAAACCGAGCTACGGGGCCGCCCCATTACCCGCGATATGGAGTGGGGCGTGGCCATTCCGCTGCCGAATACGGCCGGGAAATGTATCTACGTCTGGTATGATGCGGTCATCGGCTATCTGAGCGCAGCCAAAGAATGGGCCCAACTCAACAACGAGGCCGAACGCTGGCGGCAGTGGTGGGACGCCACGATCAACCCCCAGGCCCGTATCTATAATTTTATCGGCAAGGACAATATCCCCTTTCACGCCATGATGTGGCCGGCGATGTTGATGGCCTACCAGCGCCTGAATCTGCCCTATGATGTGCCGGCCAACGAATACCTGAATATGTACGGCCGCAAGTTCAGCAAAAGTCAGGGGCGGATTATCAGCATCCTGGACGTACTGGAACGCTATCAGGCCGACGCCTGGCGCTACGCGCTGACCGCCATTGCGCCGGAAGCCAACGATGTGGACTTTACCTGGGACGATTTTGTGGAACGGGTGAACAACGAACTGGTGGCGAATTGGGGCAATCTGGTGAACCGGGTGTTGGGTTTTGCCTATAAGCGCTGGCAGGGTCTGGTCCCCGAACCGGGGCCGTTGAGCGCCACACAGCAGGGCCTGCTCGATGAAGTCAAAACCGGCTTTGACCGCGTGGGGGCCTTATACGACGGGGTGAAGCTCAAAGCCGCCATGCAGGAAGTCCGACGGCTGAGCCAACGCACAAACCAGTATCTGCACGAGGCCGCGCCCTGGAGTACGTTCAAGACAGACCCCCAACAAGCCGCGACCTCGGTCTATGTCGCCCTGCAAGCGATTGACTGGTTAAAAATGCTCTGGGCACCCATCCTGCCCCACACCAGCCAACAACTCCACGAGTTCCTTGGCTATGACGGGCAGCTCTTTGGCCGTCAGTATACCCAGCGCGTCACCGACACGCGCGGCGAGCATCTCGTGCTGCGGTATGACAACAGTCAGGCTATTGGGCAATGGACACCAGGCCGGCTCGCCCCAGGCCAAGCCCTGCGGCAGCCCAAGCCCTTATTTGTCAAACTCGACGTAAACGTGCCGGAGCAAGAGGCGGCGAGATAGCCGCGATGCTTTAGCAGATTATAACAAAAGGAGGCCGCCCATGCGCCTGGCCGACTCGCATTGTCATCTGACCGATACGCAGTTTGACGAAGACCGGACCGCCCTCCTGACCCGTGCGCGCCAGGCCGGTATCGAACGTTTTATTACCATCGGCGCGACGGGCGAGTTCTGGCATAACGAAAAATCCGTCGCCCTGACCCGAGAACACGCCGATGTGTTTGCGACGGTCGGGGTACACCCGCACAATGCTGCAACGATTACCCCGGAAACCTATGACCACCTGCGCCGTTTGGCCCAGGAGCCCAAGGTTGTGGGCTTGGGTGAAACGGGCTTGGATTTTTACTACGAGTATGCGCCCCGCGCAGTCCAGCGGAAACATTTTCGGGCCTTTATCCAGCTTGCGCTCGCCCTTGACCTGCCGCTCTCCATGCACGTCCGTGAAGCATATACCGAAGCCGCGGCGCTCCTCCACCAGGAAGGTGGCGGCCACGTGCGGGGCGTGATGCACTGCTTCACCGGGACGGCCCCAGAAGCCGAGGCCCTGCTTGCCCTGGGGCTGTCGCTTTCGTTCAGCGGGATTGTGACCTTCAAGAATGCGTCGGCCCTGCGTGCGGTCGTGCCGCTGGTGCCAATGGACCGCTTGCTCATTGAGACCGATTGCCCGTATCTGGCCCCGGTCCCCTACCGTGGCCGGCGGAACGAACCAGCCTACGTCTCCCAGGTGGCGACCACGATTGCTCAACTCAAAGCCGTGTCGCTGGCCGAGGTGGCGCAGGCCACGTGGCGCAATACCGCCGGCCTCTTTCGGCTTGACACTTAGCCGTTAAAGAACCGTGCCTGACGCGGGTCAAGACTTTCGCGGCATTCTTTGCAAATCCCGTAGATTTCCATCTTGTGGGTGGTGGCCACAAAGTCGTAGCGGCGCGCAAGTTCTTCCTGGAGTTCTTCAATCCGGGGCTGGACGAATTCGACAATACGCCCACAGCGTTCGCAGATCAGATGGTCGTGGTGCCGTTCGGCTTCAATGTTCTCAAAGCGGGCCTGCCCATCGGCAAAATGGCGCTCCTCGGCCAGCCCGCACTCTTTGAGCAATTTGAGCGTCCGGTAGACGGTGGCATAACCCACCCGCGGGTTGACCTTACGGACCTCACCATAGAGTTCTTCCATACTGATATGGCGCGTGACCGAGAAAAAAACGCGCGCGATGTCTTCGCGTTGAGCGGTGGCCTTGAGCCTTTGCTCTTTGATCCAGAGCCGAAAAGTGTCCAGCCGCTCATTCATGATGGGGGATCTCCTGTTCGTCCGGCGAAAAGGCGACGGACCGCCGGCGACAGCGCCTGCGCATCAACCTCGCGTTGCGCGAGTTCATTGAGCAAGATGTCCACCCGTTCGGTCACCGGGCGGTCGCGGTCAAGGAAGACAATATCTTGATTGTGCACGCGGCAGCCTCCGCCCCGCACGCGGTAGCCCACTTCGCGCAGCAATTTTTCCTCTCGGACCTGAATACCCAGCCGGGTTGCGACTGCTTTTAGCTCCCCGAGGGTCGCATTCTCCTGTCCACTACCACCCCGCCCACCCGTCTTCTTCTTTGCCATAGTGCTATTGTGGCGAAGGCCCGAAAACTTGTAAAGCGTCAATACGGCGGGAGGGACAAGAGGCGGGCAAGATGCCCGCGCTCCCAGGACTGACCCCCTCTCCCCTGGCGGGAGAGTCTGTCCTGAGCATGTCGAAGGGGGTTGGGGAGAGGGGGCCGCCCGCAGGCCGGGCCCCCAGGGGGGTGCCCCTACTCCGCTCCCATCCAGTCCGTTATCACGAAGTTCTGTTGCACTTCCTGCCACTCCACGGTCACACTCTCGCCGGCACGCGGAAAGTCCTCCAGCGTATAGGTGCCGCGCAGCCCCAGCGGGAATGCCTCGCCCAAGGTGGTGACGGTAATGGTCCGTCGGCCAACTTCTTCTCCATCCAGCCACACGACGACTTCGTGGGTGCCGTCGCCTAAACGGTTCCAGTTGTGTAGTAAGCCGAAGCCGTTGTTGGTATCGCCGCACTCGTCTGCGGTGTCGGGGCGGTCGGTGCCGTAGGCGGCCTCGGTGCGCCAGGACGCGCCGGCTTCGGGAATAAACTCCACTTCCACGCTGTCGGCCGCGCAGGCCCAGCCGGAGACCAGGCCAACGCCACTCTGAGCGGAGCCGTCCGGGGGAATCTCGAGGGTGGCGGCGGTGCGGTCGTCGATAGGGGCCGGTGGGGCCGGTGGCAGTGGGTCATCATTATCGAGGACGATCATGGTGACGATGGCGCGGACGGTATCAGTATACCCCCCGCCGCGGACGATATGCTGAATGGTGGTCTCCCGCTGGTCGTTGGGGTTGTCGATAGCGTCGTTGACGCCCTGCACCTCCCCAGTCTGGGGGGTCTGCCAGTCCTCGGCGGTGAATAGCAGTGATTCAGTGAGGACGCGGACGATGGTGGTGTCGCTGGAGATGGGGGTGACGGTGACCGGGCCGGTGGGCTCGGTCGCCAAGACGATGGTGTAGGTGTCTTCGCCCGCCTCCTCCACGATCAGGGTGGTCGGCATCACCGTGACCGCGCCGCTGACGGTGCTGGTCGTGCTTCACAGGGTGCCGAGGCGGTTGGTATCCGCGATGGAATTGTTGGGACTTTCGCCCACGGCCCGCACCCGCACGTAATAAGACCCCGCTGGCAGGCCGCTGAGCAGGGCGCTTTCGCCGGCGACGGTCTGCCGGTCGGTCCAGGTCGTCCCGCCGTCTGGGCTGTATTCGACGTGATACCCGTTAAGGGTGAAGTCCGGGTTGGTGGGCGCGGTCCACCGGGCCCTGAGACGCCCCGGCTCGCCGGCCACGGGCGTGACGGCCAGTTCACCGGGGGCGGTGGTGCCGCACAAGCCGACGGTCTCTTCCGGCCCGCTGCCGTTGTACCAAGTGCGCATGGCATCGGCATCGTTTGGCACATCTTCCGACAGGCAGAGGGTGGCCGCGTTGTAGTCCAGGCCGAGGCTGCTCAGGCGGGTCAGGCTGCGTAACTCGATGGGAATGTCGCCGCTCAATTGGTTGCGGTGGAGCCAGAGCCGCGTCAGGCTGGTCAGGCGACCCAACTCGGCGGGAATGCTGCCGCTCAATTGGTTGTTGTGGAGATAGAGCCAAAACAATCGGCTGAGCTTGCCCAGCTCGGACGGGAGACTGCTCAACTGGTTGGTGTGGAGATAGAGATCCTCCAGGCTGCTCAAGTTGCCGACCTCCTTGGGATGGGGCCGCTCAACTGGTTTTTGTTGAGCCAGAGTTCCTCCAGGCTGCTCAGGACGCCCATCTCGTCCGGCAGGGGGCCGGTCAACTGATTCTCACGAAGTTCGATGTGGGTCACGCGGCCAGCAGCGTTGGTAGTGACACCCTCCCAGTCACCAAGGGCATTCGCACTGTCCCAGTTGGTATTGCTTGCCCAGCAGGTGGCCCCCCTGGTGGCGTCGTAGAGGGCGAGCAGGGCCTCCCGGTCGGCGGTCACAGCATCGGCCTCTACGGTGATGTAGAAGGTGCGGGTGGCGGTGGTGCTCCCGCGGGTCGCTTGCAGGGTGTACGCGGTGTCCTGGATAGTATCGGGCGTGCCGCTGATGGTGAGGTCGGTGGCGTCGAAGGCCAGCGTTCCGTTGGAGAGACTGGGGACCAGGGTGTAGGTGACCGTGCCGCCGCCCTCGGCTTCGGGCAGGACGAGGTCGGTGATGGGCGTGTCTTTGACATAAATCTGATTGGCGACGGGCTGCCGGAAGGCCAGCAGCTGGACCGAGATGGTCAGGGTGAGGCGGTCGGTGTTGCCGTCAGCGTCGGTGGCGGTCAGGGTGTAGGTGATGTCGCCCTGGGGGTGGTGGGCGTGCCACTCAGGGTGCGGGTGTCGGGGTCGAAGGTCAGCCCGGCCGGCAGGGGCGGCCTGATGCTGTAGATGAGATCACCGTCGCCCTCGGCGGCGGGCAGGATGAGGGGATCAATTGCGACGTTTTGGACGTAGACCTGGGTCAGCCGTCGATCAGCCGCCTCGCGCAAGACGGGCCGGGGAAAGGCGACGGCTCGGACGGCAAGGGTAAAGATGAGGCGGTCGGTTCTGCCTGCACTGTCGGTGACGGTGTAGGTGTAGGTGATCTCGGCTTGCGTCGCGTCCTCGCGAGTCAGCGTGGTGGGCCACCCGCTGAGCAGGCGGGTGGCGGCGTTGAAGGTCAGGCCGGCCGGCAGGGCCGGCCTGAGGCTGTAGGTCAGCGCACCGGTGCCGCCGGTGGCTCGGGGCAGGTGGGTGGAGAGCCAGACTCCGGGCCGGTGGACCTTGAGCGGCCAGGCTGTCCTCCCCGGTGCAAAAGCTGGGCGAGATCTGGGCCGCGGCCTCGGGCACGCTCAGCCCGAACAGGGGCAGCATGAGGCACAGGGCCACGAGTACGGACCGCAGCCGGCTCATGCTCGGGCCTCGTCTGACCGGCTCATGCTCGCACCTCGTCTGAGGGCTGAGGGCTGAGGGCTGAGGGCTGAGGGCTGAAGTCCATCGTAGTCTCTCCTTTATGCTGTCAAGGGGGGACTCCTTTGTGGGCAGGATGCCCGCGCTCCCGGTAAGGAAGAACCCCCTTATGCCCCCTTCACAGGGGGGAAGTAGGCGTAGGGTGCCTAGGTAAAGGAAAACGGCGTGGGAGGCAAGGGCGGGAGCACCTGGGAGCGCGGGCGTCCCGCCCGCTCCTCGATACGGCCTTGATTTAACTGTCCGTTCGGTTAATTATGGGGCGGTATGGCCCGTCCCATCAAAACACCCTCATCGCCGGACTACCGCGCCAAGATTGGAGCGGTCGCCGAAGCGCTGTTTGCCGAGCGTGGCTTTGACGGCACCTCAACGCGGGAGATTGCCGAGCAGGCCGGTACGACCAAGGCGCTCATCTATCACTACTACGAGAATAAAGAGGCCCTGTACCAAACCCTGCTTGAGGACGCGGTGAGTGGCGTGGTCACGCAGATTGAGGCCATTGCCGCGGACGGCACCGAGCCCGAGGCGCAGATTCGGGCCGTGGTACAGGTCTTCATTGACGCCTATCATGACGCGCCGCACCAATTTCAGATGGTACAGCGCACCATTGACGACCATCATGCGATTGCCGCTGTGCTGGCCGAACGTTGGTTCTCACGGGCGCACCGGGCTGTGCAGGATATTGTGACGCGCGGGGTCCAGCAGGGCGCGCTGAAGCCGCTCCCGGTTCAGATGGTGCCGCTGGCTATTATCGGCCTTGTCATTCACACCCTGCGGGGACAGAAACTCGTGGGCCATATGGACCCGAAGCTGTCCGGCGAGCAAGTCCTGACCGCCTTGCCGGACTTGGTACTGGCCTTGCTCACCACCGAATCCGGCCGGACACAGACCACACCAGGCGGTGTCCGTGTGTCTCGGAAACAGACCCCGAGTCGGCTGACGAGCGGAGCCCATAGCCCACCGGCACGCTAGAGGAATACTGCATGGAGTCTATTTTTCGCGCCATCATCCGTTTTCGTTTTCTGGTTATTGCCGCCGTCCTCGTTGTGACGGTGGCCGCGGCCATGCAGCTTCAATACCTGCGCTTCGAGAGTGATGCCGAATCCATGATCCCGCCCAATGACCCGGTTCTGCAATACAACGATGTAGTGGAAGAGCGCTTTGGGATGCTGGACCTTATTATTGTCGGCGTCCTGAACGACAACCCGCAGGAAAACGGGGTCTTCAATCCGCGCACCCTGGGCATTGTCAAAGAGTTCTCCGAGAGAATTGCCCTCCTGCCGGGCATCAAAGCCGTCCGGGATGAGGACGTGACCAGTGTGGCCACTATGGATAATATCACCGGCACCAGCGACGGCATGGCGGTCGAGCCGTTCATGGAAGAGCCGCCACACTCGGCCGCAGCCCTGGCCGCGCTGCGGGAGGCCCTGTTTGACAACGCCATGTTTGTGGACTGGGTTGTGTCGCGTGACGGCGCCGGCCTGCTCATTATGGCCCGGATGGAGTCGTCTGAGGGGACGCTGGAGGGCGTTGCCCGGCGGGCGGCAATCTACCGCGCGATTCGGGACATGATCGGCGAAAAAACGGCGGCCGGCGTGCCCGAGCAGTTCCATATCGCCGGCCGGGGCGCTATGGAAGTGACCTTCTCAGAAGACGCGCGCAGCGACATGGAACGCTTCATGCCCCTGGTCCTGTGTATCGTCCTCAGCACCCTGTATCTGACCTATCGCAGTCTGCGCGGCGTCCTCCTGCCGTTTGCCGTGGTGATTATCTCGGTTCTCTGGAGCATGGGTCTCATGGCCTGGCTCGGGGTGCCCATGTATTTTATCTCCACAATGATGCCGGTCACACTGATGGCGATTGGCGTGGCCTACGGCATTCATATTCTCAGCCGCTACTACGACGAAATCCTCAGTCAAGCCGAACCGGACGCCGAGGCGGCCGTCGTGGCAGCCATGCGAGAAATGTGGAAGCCGGTGATGTTCACGGCCCTGACGACCGCGGCCGGCTTCCTGTCCTTCCTGACCGCGGCTATGGTGCCCATCCGCTACTTCGGGGTGTTTACCGCGGTGGGGGTGCTGGCGGCGATGGTGGTCTCGCTGACGTTTTTCCCGGCCGTCCTGAGTCTGCTGTCGCCGGTCGCCAGTCGGAGCTTGCGCAACCAGATGAACCGGAGTCGAGACTTGGCCGCCACCGGTTGGGCCGCGCGGGGGCTGGCCAGCCTGGGCCGGGGCGTTGCCCGGCGGCCCCTGCTGGTGTGGAGCGTTGCGGTCGGCACGATGATTATCTGTCTGGTCGGCTTGCAGCGGGTGTATATTGACTCGTCGTGGATTGATGTCTTCCACAAGGAGAGCCCGGTGCGCATTGGCGACGAGGTGCTGCGGGAGAAATTTCAGGGCACGCTGCCCATCTATGTCGCCATTGAGGGGCATGAGCCCGACCTGATTAAGGACCCCGACCTGCTTGACAAGCTCGACCGTTTGCAAGCCGCGGTCGAACAAGACCCGATTGTGGGCGGCTCGCTGTCCATTGCCGAATTTATTAAACGCATGAATCGCGTCATGAACGAGGACCGTGAGGAGATGGAGGTCATTCCCGACTCGCGTGACCTGATCGCCCAATACCTGCTGCTGTACTCGTTTTCCGGGGACCCGGACGATTTTGATGAGGTGGTCGATTATGACTATCAGCACGCCAATGTCTCGTTCTTTCTGCGCTCGGACCGCAGCGCGGACATTGAGCGCGTGATTGACCGGATTCAGCACTTTGTGGTCCAGGAATTCGGAACCAAAGAGAATAGTGCTCAGGCCGGTGCCCACGACCCGCTGACGGTCCGGTTCGGGCGCTGGCTGGCCGGTATCACGCCCACGCTCATAGGCTGGGAGACCCAGAGCGGGTTCTGGATCGGCTTTGCCGGGCAGGGCTATATGAGCAACCGCTTCAGTGAGCTGGTCGTATCCGGTCAGTTGACCAGCCTGGTCACCTCGCTGCTGGCCGTGTTTCTGCTCGCCACGTGTATGTTCCGCTCCGTGGTGGCCGGGCTGATCAACATTCTCCCCATCGGCACGGTGATGGTGTTCAGCTTCGGCCTCATGGGCTTGCTGGGCATCCCCCTCGAAGTCGGCAAATCCATGACCGCCTCCATGGTCATTGGCATCGGCATCGATTACACCATCCACTTTCTCAATAAATATCAACTCAAAACCCGAAGCGGCCTTGTCAGCCCAGAGGCGATTACCGTGGCGACGATGGCCACCTCGGGCAAGGCGATTTTCTTTAATGCGGCTGTGGTGATTGGGGGCTTTCTGGTCTTTCTGACTTCCAACTTCAAGCCGAATTTCTATCTCGGGGCGATGATGGCGCTGAACATGGGGGCCTGCCTGCTGGCCTCAATGACGCTGCTGCCAGCCGTCCTCAATACGTTCAAGCCGCGTTTTGTGTATGGGAACGTGCCGGCGTCCGTTGCAACGCCGAGAACGGACCACACGATTTCAACCCTGCCAGAGAAGGAGACGGTATGAAGACTATCGGGTTATGGATCGGATTGGGATTATGGGGACTGAGTGCCGGACCGCTCGCCGCCGCACAGGAAGTCCCTGGAGAACCCAGCGGACGGGAGATTGCCGTTATGGTTGACGAGCGGGAGGACGGCGACGACCAGATTTCCGAGGCGCTGTGGACGCTGACCAATAGCCGGGGTAAGACGCGCAAGCGCCATACCCTGCGCTACTGGAAAGACTATGAGGGCCAGGAGGGGCTGTCGAGCAAGTCTTTCATTTATTTCGAGTCCCCGCCGGATGTCAAAGACACCACTTTTCTCAACTGGTCGCAGGAAGACGCCGAGGCCGACGACGACCAGTGGATCTATCTGCCCGCCCTGCGCAAGGTGCGCCGGATTGCCTCCGGCGATAAGGAAAACTCCTTTATGGGCAGCGATATGATCTACGATGATATGGCAGACCGGGAGGTTGAAGAGGATACGCACAAACTGCTGCGCGTCGAGCAGGACAATGGCACCAAGCTATACGTTCTGGAGTCCACGCCGGTACAGGAGAATTACATCTACAGCAAAAAGCTGCGCTGGATAAACGCCGAGAACCTGACCGAGCCTAGAGTTGAATTCTACGACCGAAAAGGCCGGCTGCTCAAAGTCTGGACAACCGAGTGGGAGCAGATTGACGGCATCTGGAACTGGAAGCGGGCCGTGGTCGAAAATCAACTCACCGGCCATAAGACCGAGCTGGATATCAGCAATGTCCGCTTCAATCAGGGTCTCAAGGAATCAATTTTTACCGAACGGTCGTTGCGCAAGGGCGCACCCTAGATTGTTCTCCCGATGAGCAGCACGCCCACGAGGTGGAAGACCTGGATTGTCAGCCTGATCGCGCTTGTGTGGATTGGAGTAGACACCTCTTCCGTCCAATCCGCCTCTCCTGCGGTCCTGCGTCTCCACAAAGTCCATCTGACTGCCGACGGGGGGCAGCGGCAGGTGGTGTTGCAGTTCTCCCAAGCGCCGAGTGCCATCCACGCCTTTCCGCTTTCGACCCCGACCCGTCTCGTGATCGATGTCGTCGGCCCGGTCCTGCCCCTCCCCTCAGCGGCCTATCCGGCCCAAGACACGCTCCTGCGTCGTGTCCGGGTGGGTGCCCACCCGCAGCATCTGCGCTTTGTGTTTGACCTCAAAGGCGAAAAAATGCCGGCCTTTCGCGTCGAGCAGCAGGGCAGTCAGGTCCACGCGGTCCTCCAGATGCCGGACCGACCGGTCCCGGAGGTCCGGGCGCAGATTCTGTTTGAAAGTCCCGAGGTCCACCGCCTCGTCCAGTCGATTCCGCAGCCCTCCACCGCTCGGCCTGATTCCCCCCAGGCAGAGCAGCCGGCCACCGTCCCGCGGCCTCCGACAACAGAGGCCGCATCCGCAGCGCAAACGGGCACCGAGACCCCGCAACCGCAGCCGGAGCGTGCGCCGGCTCTCACGCGCTGGCCGGCGCGTGAGACCCAACCCGGCGTCTTCGAGACCCTGCGCGACCGCTTGGACGTGACCGGTTATGTCAAGAACGAGACCGCGGTGCGGCTTCATTCTCCGCATCAGTTTTCAAAATCTCAAAATTGGTTGCAGGCCGAGATTGAGTTTGAGCTGACCGATTGGGCCGAACTCACCATCCTTGGGCGCTCACTGTTTGACCCGGTGAACCATCTGGAAACCAATATCGAAGATTTTCAGACCTCGCCGGTTGATCGGCTGGAGGTCGGCGATTCGTTTCAGGCCGAGCTGCGTGAGATCTATCTCGACCTGCTCTACGAGGACTTTGATATCCGCCTGGGTCGTCAACAGATCGTGTGGGGCGAGTCTATTGGCCTGCGCATCCTGGATGTGATCAACCCGCAGGATTTTCGCGAATTTATTCTGAACGACTTTATTGACGCTCGCATCCCGCTGTGGGGGCTGCGGGTAGACTACACGTTGAGCGACTGGACGTTTGAAGGTCTGTGGCTGTCCGACTTTGAGGCCAACCGTCCGGCCGACCAGGGCAGCGAATTTCAGTTTCGGAACCTTGCCCTGCCGGCCTTGCCCGTTCAGCCGCCACCACCGTTGCCCTCGGTCCAGGTGGACGCGGTTCGTCAACCCGCGGATTGGCGGTTGAGCGATGCCGAGATAGGATTCCGCGTCACCCGTTTTCTGCGCAATATGGACCTGTCGCTGAACTATTTATACTCCTGGAGCGATTTCCCCGTCCCCTTCCGGCGGGTGCTGGGTCCGAACACGTTTCGTTTCGAGCCCCGGCATGAGCGCTTTCACCTGCTCGGCGGCAGTTTTAACTACGCCTTTGATGTGTTTGTCATTCGGGGTGAGGGCGGCTTGCGGTTAGGTGAACATTTTGTGTCTGGCGACCCACACGACCGCGACGGCGTGCGGCAGCGCGAGTTCTTGTCTTATGTCTTAGGATTGGACTGGACAGTGAGCGATAATCTCATGGCGAATGTGCAGTTCTTCCAAAATGTGATCTTCAATGCACCCGGTTCGCTTGTTGGCGAGTCTGTTGAGAATGCGGTGTCGCTCTTCCTGCTGTCTGACTTCATCAACGAAACCCTCCACCCTCAATTGCTGGTGCTGTACGGCATCAACTTTGGCGACCTGCTCATCCGTCCCCAGGTCCGGTACGATTTCTCGGACTACCTGTCCGCCACCATCGGGGCCGATTTCTTTACCGGCTCACGCGCTGGGCTATTCGGCCAATTTGCCGCTCCCGTACACAACCACGACCGGTATTGGACGGGGCGCAACAGCCGCTTCTTCCTTGAGGTGAAGCGCTCGTTTGCGCTGTGAGCGGGCCCCCTGCCCCCATTTGTCCTGAGCGTCCTTCGACTTCGCTAACGCTACGCTCAGGACGAATGGCTAGGGAAGGGCAACCACAGGGGGTGGCCTCATGCGCCTTGAGGACTTTGCGCTGTAAGCGGCCCGGCCTGCTCCCGGACCCTCACTGCGCCATATAACCGCCGTCCACCGGCATGGGATGCCCGGTGACAAAAGACGCGGCCTCCGAGCACAGCCAGACAACCGCCTCCGCAATTTCCTGGGGCTGGCCCAAACGACCCCCCGGCTGGGCCGCGGCCATTTTCTCCACCACCCGAGGCCGCCGCTGCCCGACGCTCTGAAGCATGGGGGTGTCAATCGGACCGGGGCAGACGGCGTTGACGCGAATCCCCGCCTTGGCATACTCCAGGGCGGCCGTTTTGGTCAGGCCCACCACCCCGTGTTTACTGGCCACATAGGCACCAGCGCGCGGGACGCCGATCAACCCGGCGTCGGACGCCGTATTGACAATGGCCCCTTGGCCCTGGCTCAGCATCCGTGGAATCTCGGCTTTCATGCACAGCCAGACCCCCGTCAGGTTAATGGCAATGATGCGGTCCCAGTTCTCCTGTGTACAGTCAATCGTGCTCTGCGCCTTGCCTGCTATGCCCGCATTATTATGCGCACAGTCCAAGCGGCCGTAGGTCTCGACCGTCGTATTGATTAAAGCTTCCACGTCCGCCGCCTGCGAGATATCGGCTTGCACAAACACGGCCTCGCCGCCCGCGCTCTGAATCAGGCCGACCGTTTCTTCGCCACCTTCGACCACGACGTCAGACACGACCACCTTGGCGCCTTCACGCGCAAAGGCCAGGGCCGACTGCCGGCCTATGCCCGACCCGCTGCCCGTGACTAAGGCGACCTTCCCTTCAACCAGTCCTGCCATAGATGTTGCTCCTTTTGCGGGAACCCTATCAACAAAACGGCGCAACGGTAAAGGTAGGTCAGGTGGAGACGCGGCAGACGCCGGGCTGAGGTTGTATCACGAGAGTAAGGAGCTGGTTTTTGCCTTTGGGAAGCTCTTGACTCGCTCAAAGAAGTCCGTCTCGGTTATCTCGGTCGGCCACTCAAGGCGGGGGGCTATCCACAGCGTTTTCTTGTCATCCTGTCGGCCTGATATTGCCCCGAGATGGAGAAGCTGAGCAAGGTCGCGCGTCAGGGCTCTGTGCGGGTTTTGCAGCGGGCGGTAGTGATGCAGCACGGTCTGGACAAGCTGGTCAAACGTGACCGAATCTTCCCGCAACAGCAGCTTCAGGATTTCGATCTGTCGCTCGGCAATAACCCGCTTCTTCTTGCTCTCCAAGCGGGTGAAGAGGTCATACATCACGTCCCGAAAAAGGGCTTTCGACACATTCCTGTGAATTTCGTCCGAGAGCCGGCGGCACTGAACCGCTATGCCTTTTAAGCCGAAAATGAGGAATGGCGTGAGGTCGTGATTCTGCTGCCGCACTTCCGCCAGCGCCGCAATATACGCAGATTTTTCGTCATAATAGTAATTCGACATGGCAATAAACAAAGCATCCCGAAGCCCAGCCCGTTGCAGCATCAGGGCCTCCACGGCACGGGCGGTTCGTCCGTTACCGCCCAGAAATGGGTGCATGGCCGCAAAATGGTAATGGAGTGCCAAGGCTTGCACCAGCAGGTCGTGCGCCCGATACGGCCCCTGAACTGCCGTCATAAGCTGGGCGAACGTGCGCGCGCATTCAGCTCCCCCTTCGACCCCTCTATGGCGGGGCATTCCAAATATGACGTTCTGGTCTCTCTGGCGCAGTTCCCCTGGTTGACAATGATCGTCATCGGCTCCCGTTACAACCATCCTGTGGACGTGCTTGATCAGAGCAGCGTTCATCGGCTGGTCATCGGGCAGCCGGGCGATCCATTTATACGTTTTCACGGCTGCGTGGGCTTGTCGCTGAGAGCGAGTCAAGAGTTCAGCCGGCGTTTCTTGTAAGGCGACTTCCAACTCGCGCTCTGTAAAATCGGCGCCTTCTATGCGAGAGGTTCCCGCAACTTCTCGCTTGAGTTGGAGGGCCTGGAGTTCCTCAACCCAGCTTCGTTGATAGGGGACTGTGGTCAGAGATAAAACGCTGGCCTTTGCTTCGGTCAGCACTGAGAGGAGAGCGCGGAGGTCGTAGCCAATCCAGGAGGCGGGGGCTCTGTATGGTATCACCATTTATTTCTCTGCTATTTCTTCTGAATTTTTAGGAAGTATTTAAAAATACAGGAATTTTATAATGCAGAGTGTAAATGATTTCCAGAGATTTTCAGCGTTGTTTCCTGATTTTCCGTGTGGATGCTGGCGAGTGTGAGTGGAAGGGCTGAAGGGTCAGCGCCCTGAGCGCTGGGTCGCTACGGCCCCCCTGATAAGGGGGGTATGGGGGGTTGAGGTCAGCGCCCTGAGCACTGGGTCGTTGCGCCCAGGGACGTGTTTTCCTTTCAGCGTCAGACAACAGGCGACAGTTTCGATAGGGGGCTGGCGCGACTGGGACTCATGAATTCTTCTCAAACAAGACCCCGGCTTGGCGTAACTGTTGCACCTCTTCGGGCGAACGTTTCAGGTAGGCGGTGAGAATTTCCTCGTTATGCTGGCCCAGGGTTGGGGCTTTGAGTGGCAGATCGTCCGGGAAACGCGAAAAGCGGAGCGGCATTCCAGGGATATCAAACTCGCCGACAATGGGATCGTCGATGGTCCGCACGGTGCCGCGTTCGCGCAAGTGGGGGTGCTGGGTCGTTTCCGCCACTGACAAGACTGGCGCGACCGGGACCCCGAACTGCTCCATATGGGCAACCGCACTCTCGACATCGGGAAAGGTTGCCTGCAACCAGTCTTCGATAATCTGGACAACCTCATCCCGATGTTCGAGGCGGAGCGCATCGTTGCCATACCGTTCGTGTTCCACCAACTCCGGTTTCTCCATAGCTGCGCACAGGTCCTTCCAGTGATGCAGAAAGGACATAATGACCAGAGACCCGCCTTTGGCTCGGAAGATGCCGGCCGGACAGACATAGGTGAGATGCCGACCGGCCCGGGTCGGATTCATTTTCCCCTGAGTGCCGCTGTACTGATGGACGTTGACCTCGTGATAGTGGTAGTACACGTCCAGCAGGCCGATATCGAGATGCTGGCCCTCCCCGGTGCGGTCACGGTAGCGCAGGGCAGACACAACGGCGAGCGCCCCGTGGACACCTGTACTCACGTCGCCCATCCCGACCAGGGGCAGATACGGGGCTTCGGCCGGGTCGCCGATCATGGAGGTGACGCCAGAATACGCCTGGGCAATATAGTCATAGCCGGGCTTGGTTGACAGCGGTCCTTTTTGCCCCAAGGCTGAAATCGAGCATAAGATAATATCCGGCTTGATTTTCTTGAGTTCCTCATACCCCAGCCCCATCTGAGCGATTACGCCCGGCTTGAAATTCTCGACCACCACATCCATTTCCGCCACCAGCTCCTTAATAATCTCCAGGGATTTGGGGTCGCGGATATTCACGCATAAACTCTTTTTGCCGAGATTCTGCTGAATGAAGTACAGGCTGCGTTCCTTTTCAAAAACCGAGATACCGCGCACCATATCGCCGCGGGGCGCAGACTCGACCTTAATCACATCGGCTCCCATCTCGGCCAGCATCCGGGTGCAACTTGGGCCGGCCAGGGCGCGGGTAAAATCTAGCACCCGCAAATCGCTCAGAATATGGTCCATTCCGTGTGGCATAGCGTTCCTCCGTTTCAGATTTCGTGTCCGTGCTCTCAGTCCCACATCAGCCCGCCGTCAACATTGAACGATTGGCCGGTGATATTGCGCGCCTCATCCGAGGCCAGGAAGACGGCCATATTGGCAATATCATCCGGGCTGTTGGAACGCTTGAGGGGAATTGAGGCGTCAAGCCGGGCGGTCGCCTGCGCTTCGCTTATCCCCTCGCGCTCGGTAAGCTGCTTCATGACGTTGGTGTATAAATCGGTGCGGGTAGCACCGGGGCAGATGGCATTCACATTGATGTTATGTTTGGCAAGCTGCGAGGCACCAATCCGGGTCATGGCGATAACGGCTCCCTTTGAACCGGCGTATGAGATATTCGACGTGCCCCGAAAGCCCTTGCCGGCAATGGACGCAATGTTAATGATCCGGCCCTCTTTGCGTTTCGCCATCTCTCGGGCCACGGCCTGCATACAAAAGAATACGCCCTTGGCGTTGACAGAATGAATCCAGTCCCAGTCTTCCTCGGTCACATCAAAAAATCCCAGGCTTTTGGTCACGCCAGCGTTATTGACCAGAATATCAACCCGGCCAAAGGTTTCCATTGCGGTGGCGACCAGCGCGTGGATGTCTGCCACCCGTCCCAGGTCTGTTTTGACAAACATGCCACGGCGGTCGTGGGCGCTGACCTCAGCCGCGGTCTGCCGGCCCGTCGCCGCATTGATTTCCGCGCCCACCACATGCGCGCCCTCTTTGGCGCACCGCAGGGCAATGGCCTTGCCCATGCCGGTCCCGGTCCCGGTCACAATAGCAATTTTCTCTTTGAGCAACATGCGGTTCCTCCTTCGCTGGCAGCGTTGTCTGATACACGGTCCGTGAGGCGACCGCGCCTCTAGGCGTGAAACGCTGGCATGACTTCCTTGGCAAACAGCTCCAAGCCCTGACGCGCGCGCTGCGGGTCGCGGCCCCCGGCGTGAAAATAGAACGCAACCTGATCGAGACCAAATTCGTCGTTGAGTTCGTGCAGCCGCCGGCGGCACTCGGCCGGCGTGCCGACCACGGCGCGTTCTTCAAGCTGGTCGGGCATGGCCCGAGCGAAGTCAATGAACTGCCTGACCGGATCGGCGGTGTGCATCTTGGTCAGCAGTTCTGCCGGGATCATATTGGTGAACAGATCGGTGTAGGCGCGGGTGACGGCCTGTCCCTCGCGCAGGGCCACATTATGGTCCGGGTCCACGAACAGAAAGAAAATGCAGGTGGTCCGCTTCTGCCCATGCCCGTGTTCTTTGAGCACGCTACGGTAGCGCTGGACTCGCTTCCGCACCGCTGGATGGGGGCCGGTCAGCCAGGGAACGATGAAGGCGTGATCGCCCACCACCCCCGCGCCTTCAAAAGACTCTGTGCTAATCGTCCCGCGATAGATGGGCGGGTGGGGTCGTTGGACGGGTTTCGGTCCCACGGACAAGGAGGGCACCTGCCAGAATTCGCCCTGATAGGCAAAGGGGTCCTCGGTCCAGGCCCGGCGGATGATGTCCAGCGCCTCTTCATAGCGCGCCCGGCTCTCGCGCAGCGGCACCCGGAAGCCCTCGAAGTGTTTGGCAATAATGCCCCGCCCGACCCCAAAGTTGAGCCGGCCGTTGCTCAGGATATCGAGCATGGCAAAATCCTCGGCCTTGCGTAGCGGGTTCTCAAACGGGAGCAGACTGATCGCCGTACCGAGTCGAATACGCGAGGTCTCACGGGCGACCGCGGTCAGGAATATCTGTGGACTCGGACAAATCCCAAACGAATAGAAATGCTCTTCTCCGAACCAAACCGAGTCAAAGCCCAGATCTTCGGCCAGAATGCTCAGTTCCAGCGTATCCTGGAAATACCGGACTTCGTCCTGTCGGTCACGGAAAAAGTCGAATAACGAAAATAAACCAAATTCCACGAATCACCTCTCCTTGAGTCGTGTGGGCGCGCGCGGTCTGTCCGCCTCGCCTCAGCAATATACGCGCCGGCCCCATCTGCCAAGAGCAACGGACGGGGGCGTTGTGTAGGGGCAGCCCCGTGTGGCCGCCTGGTCTGCTGGGTCTATGCCGGCGCTCCCTCCCTCTTGCGCAGGACGAGAATCCGCTCGAATTTGGTCGTTCGCGTCCGTCTTCTCGAACGGCGCTCATCGGGGATCAGGTCATTATACATCGTCTCCACGCCAAAGCGGCCTTCAGACACCTCAACGGCTAACTCTCCGAGGATTTCAGCGGTCCGCCGACTTTTCCCGTCCTTTTCCACATCGCCGAGAACCAAGACACACGAGCTATCGCGTTTCAGCACCCGGTTCATCTCTTTGAGGCAGAGGGCCATCTGGGGGAGGTAGACTTTTTGGCTCGCGGTTAATGAGGCATCAAGGTCCTTCCACTTATCGCACCCGAGGAACCACAGCCTCAGCCTATTATCTCGCGCATAATCAAGCGCTCCAAAATAGGGCGGGCTGGAGATGATCGTGTCGATTGTGCCGTCTTCAATAGGCAGGTCCATGGCGTTGGCTTGCCATACGCTATACGCACGACTCGCCCAAGCAGCGGTGAACGCGGGATTCCGATACGCGCGCCCAACTTTTGCGAGGGGCCGCGAGCGGAGGTCTCGGTACAGATACATCCCTGGATATTCTTCCGGGGGGTATTTCGTCCTGCGGAGATAGGGGACGAGGTGACTTGCCGGATATGAGAGAAATCCGGGCCGCTGATGGTGCAAAATACCCAAGAGGCAGGCGGTCAGGAAGAAATTTTCTTCTTGTTTGAGAATGCGGAAAGCCGCCACAATTTCGGGCAGCGTTTGCGGATGAAAGAACGCTCGAACCCACTCTGGGACATGTGTCACATCTTCATGCGGTGCTTCTCTTTCTACATGTTCAATAACCGCTCGTGCCTGTGCCAGGGCCTGCTGCTCATTCCCGGACGCCTCAAGTTTCCCTCTCGTTACGGTGTAGGCGTAGGGGCTCAGGTCGTTGGCAAGAGCCTCTCGCCCGGCTAACACCGCCTCCAGAGGGACGACGCCGGAACCGGAAAAGGGGTCCAGGATGCGGTCGCCGGGCTTTGAATACAGGCGGATGAGGACTCGGACCATGCCGGATTTGAGTTTCCCGACATAGGGGGAGAGTTGGTGTAATGAACTCTCCCGCGCGTTAAAGGAACCGCGCCACAGCCGGGTGTCGAGGGTGTCCGTTGACTCGACCTCGCTGAACATGCCGAGTTGCGCTGCTTCACTCATGACCTGCTCCTCCGCCGATTACTCCCGCGTGAACCGCCAGTGGCAACGACCCGGCCTTCGTGAAAAACTTTAACTTCCCGCGCGGTCCGACCGTTACGGGCACGTAAGAACCTGACCTGAACCTGCCAGATATGTCTCCCCATCTTCTCTTCTTCAACTCCGAACAGACCAAGAACGAGTCGGGGAAGACGAAGGGTCTCCAGCGTGTGGACAGGAGGCGTCGGCTCAGAGCTACACGGAATACGCTGAGGGAACAAAAAGACATCTGGGGCAACAGCCTCTTCCATGTGGTTCGGATATTTTGGACAGGGCCGTAGCGCCGTGCCACACAGCGGGTCTTTGAAGAAGAGTACATCGACCTGTTTCTGCCGTAGGACCAGTTCGTTTGTCAGCCGATTGAGAATAGCGTGTGCGCCATGAGCAGGCTCATTAACAATTGCGCCGTCAAGGTGACACCAGATACCAAATTCCCGCGCCCATAGCGGCCGTTCGGAGATATTCACGCTATTGCCTTCGCCCCCCTTGACCTCAAGTGCGGCGAAATAATCAGGATCACGCGCTATGGCGATTTCAAAATCGTGCCGCTGTGTACCACCGCTCTTCTTATACCCTACAATGCGCTGGCGGTGCGCCAAGTTCTCCAAAATACTGCCAATGAAGCCTTCTCTGCTAGAAGTTGAGGAAGCGATGAACCTCCCTCGAATACTCTCAACCGCAGAGCGAAAAACTAACGATCCATTATAGTCTTTGGGCTGGATATCGTGTTGGAGCAGGACATCTGGATGCCAGGCGTCCAGAGGGCTCAGGAGGTCTATAGTCAGCCCGCCCTGTCTTGTGATACCTGCCTGATGGGAGCATGGTAGGGGCAAATCTGTTCATCCTGTGCGACGCATATGGAGTGGCAGGCCGCCCGAAAGCATACCGAATTTGGAAGGGAGAAACCAGTCAAATGTTACGCACGCACAAGAGGCTTCCCGCCCGGAGTCGCCGACTGACCTGGCAACTGGCCGTCGCTGGGACCCTGGTGGGGCTGCTCGGGCTGCCGCTGGCCCACGGGGCAGAACTGGACAGGCTGACCGACCGCATTGTGGGCGGTGCCTCGCTGCTGCGCTCTCACCGGCCCGGCTTCAGCACCCGGGCGCTGCACGAGGCGGCGCTCCGCTTCCAACAGACCGGGCGCTTTCGCACCGACCAGTTGCGGCGACAGTACGCCGAGTTGACCGCCGCGTTCCGGGAGGTCCGCGCCTCACAGGGCTTTGCCCTGGACCGGGAGATGGAATTTCTTCTGACCCACCTGCAACAAGACCTGCGCGCGCTGGACAGCAGACTGGCGTCCGCCTGGGAGGCGTTTCCGCCCGCCCGCTCTGAGTTCCCGCCGTCTTTTCCCTCCGAGGTGTACTCCCACGGCTTCATTCGGGCGGAGACCTGTCTCGGCGCCAACGCCACCGGCCAGCGCCCCTGCCCGAATCAGACCAATGTGCTGACGTTCCGACTGCCACGTGGGGCGGCGCACATTACCAATCTGGTCGGAGAGTGGCGGGACTACGGGCTCAAGGGCAAGCTGCTGGTCCACATTAACGGCGTGCGGGTGTGGCGGACCGACGTGAAGAAGAAATGGGACCGGGACAGAAAAGCCCTTGACCACCCCGTGCCGTCCGGGGCAACCGTCAGCCTGCGTAGCGAAAACGGCGACGCGATTTGGATCCGGCGGTTCGATATCAAATACGCCCGGCACTGAGTCGCCTGGCGCGCGGAATTGGCCGCCCCGCCGGAGTCCACCAAGTCTGAGGCCGGCGTCAGAAAAATATGCCTATCCGTCGGTACACTTCGGGTCGCACTGGGCCGCTTGCTGGGCCGCGTCTTGTTCGCACGACTCGCTGGTGGCATAGGCGTTTTTCTGGTCCAGACACTCCAGGATGTTGTTGATCTGGACCGTCATGCAGTTTCTGAAACACTCTGGGGCGTTCTCCCCACCCGCGGCTTCCAGGGCGTCATTCACATAGGTTGAGAGCGCGCCAAACCGGGCCAGGATATTGGTCGCGCCGGTGTCAGACGGTTTTGACGGGGTATATCCCTCTGGGTAGCCATCAGCCGCCCGGAGCGGAGAGACCGCGACAAGCGTTCCTAAGCAGAGCCCACCGCACAGCGTGAGGAATGTCTTCTTTCGTAGCATGATGTTCCTGTTCCTTCCTGAGATGAAGCGATATGAGACGCTGGGGTGTTTCATACCTGCCTCGCTATGGTTACGCAAGTTGCACAACGCTACCGAGCAGACTAAAGACAGAGGAGGGTCTGCCCCTGGGTTTTGGTGAAAAATGTATGCGCCCTGCCTTGGCTGTCTGGATTATCCGGGGCTGCCATCTGGCCTCGATTCTTGTCGCATTATGGTGGCCGGCGCTGCTCTTCGACCCGCTCTACTCGCCCCGCCACATGCGCTTGACTCGTCAGGAATTGTCGCTCCCCAACGGCGCGATACCGCAGACCGCCGAGGAGCGGGCGCTGGCCATCTTCTGGATGTGGGAGCAACGGACGGTGGTGGAAGACTCGTGGCTCTTGGGGCCGTGTCGGGGGCTGCGTGATGCCAATGGGCGCAATCAGACCGTGGTGGTGCTTGCGTGCATCTGGCTGGTCCGAGGGGGGCTCTTTGTCTGGGAGCGCTCGGCGGGAAACTCGGCTCAGCCCCGCCATTTTTCCTAGATTCCGCTCTGCGGTTGTGGTGGAGCCCGAAGAAGTGGTAGAGCCTGAAGAAAAGGAGGGTCTTATGGCTCATACTGCCCAGGTTGCGTGCCCCCACGATTGTCCAGATTCCTGTCTTATGGATGTGACGGTTGAGCACGGTCGAGCGGTCACAATTACCGCAAGCAAAGAACATCCCTTTACGCGCGGGGCCCTGTGCGCCAAGGTCAATAAGTTTCTGGACCGGGTGTACGCGCCGGACCGCTTATTGTATCCGGTCAAGCGCGTCGGCCCAAAAGGCCCTGGGGCCCGGTTCGTCCAGATTTCGTGGGATGAAGCTGTCTCAACCATTGTGGACAAAATGCAGGCCACGATAGCCACCCACGGGCCGCAGTCCATTCTGCCGTATTCATACCGGGGCAATAACGGGACGTATCAAAGCAATGGGATAGACCGGCGTTTCTTTCATGCCCTGGGCGCATCCACCTTGGTGCGCACGATCTGCGCCGGTGGGCTGCTGGGCGCAATGGAGTACTCCGATGTGTTCTTTGGCTTTGCGCCCGAGGGTTTGGTTGAGAGTCAACTCATCATCTTCTGGGCCTCGAACCCCCTCAACACGGGGTTCCACATTTGGCCCTTCGTGCGTCAGGCGCAGCGACGGGGCGCGCGGCTGGTTGCGATTGACCCGTATCGTTCGCGGACCGCCCGGGCGTGCGATACGCATATTGCCGTCCGGCCCGGCACCGACGCAGCCCTGGCCTTGGCCATGATGAAAGTCATTGAAGCAGAGGGCCTGCTGGCCGACCTCGACTATGTACAGCAGCATACCATTGGGGCCGAGCCGTTTTTCAGCCGTCTGCGCTCCCTCTCGCTGCCGGCCTTGTCGCAGACGTGTGACGTTCCGGTGGGCACGATTCAGGATTTCGCCAGAACCTATGCCACGACCCGACCGGCGGCAATCCGAACCGGGGTAGGCATTCAGCGCAACGGCGGGGGCGCGGCGGCCGTCCGGGCCGTGGCCTGTCTGCCGGCGCTGACCGGTGCCTGGCGTGAGGTCGGCGGGGGCTTGTGTAATTTCGGCGGCGCGATGTTTACCGCCCAGCATCCCAAACAGGCCATGCGCTTTGATCTCTCACCGGCGGGGACCCGGGAAATCAATATGATGCGGCTGGCCGAGCATGTGTGTGATCCCACTTTTGATCCACCCATCAACGTGCTGTACGTCTATAATTGTAATCTGGCCGCCTCGATGCCAGACCAGGCCGGGCTGCGGCGGGCGCTGCAACGGGCGAACCTGTTTACGGTCGTCCACGACCTCTTTCTGACGGATAGCGCGGATTATGCGGATATTGTGCTGCCGGCGACTTCGCCGCTTGAGCAGGACGATATGATTCTGGCCTATGGGGGTGATTTTGGCAGTTTCAGCCGCAAGGCGCTGGAACCGCTGGGCGCAGCAAAGTCGAATGCCGAGGTGTTTCAGTTATTGGCGACCGGGCTGGGCATAACGGAGCCGGCGGTGCATGTCTCGGCGGAGGAATTTGTCGCCGAAGCCCTCAAGGACGGCCTGTCGGCCAACGCCTTCCGGGCGCGTCCCTTTCTGCCGACCCGCCCCGAGCCTGAGTTGCTGCCCCGGGCGCAGGGCGGTTTCCTGACCCCTTCGGGCAAGTTCGAGTTCTTTTGTGAAAAAATGGAGCAGGACGGGCTGGACCCGCTCCCGGCCTTTGTGCCCCCTCACGAGACCCTGGGCGGGGGACCGTTTCCGCTGAATTTCCTGCCGCGTAAGCATAAGGATAGTCTGAATTCCTCCTACGGTCATTTGCCGGTGATGCGTCGTCAAGAAGCCACGGACCGGACCTTGGAAATCCATCCCCACGATGCGGCTGTGCGTGGCGTGGACACCGGTGATGCCGTCCGAGTTTTTAACGACCGGGGCGCGTTTGTGCTGCCGGTTGTCATCTCCGAGCGGGTCCAGGCCGGGACGGTGGCCACCTTCTGGGGCTGGTGGGACAAATTGGCCGGGGGAAAGGGCACCGTCAATAATGTGACATCGACCCGCCTGACGGACATAGGCGGTGGGGGCACCTTTTATGACTGCCGGGTTGAGGTCGAACGCTGGGATGGGGCGGCGCTCTCGTAAGACCGCCGCCCGGCTGAAGAGGAGTCAGCTATGCCACGCCTGGAGCCCGTCGATCATTTTCCGACCGCCATGCTCCGTGTCCGTATGAGCGGCCAGGACGCCCACTATGGCGGCAATCTGGTTGATGGGGCGAAGATATTGCAGCTTTTTGGCGATGTGGGGACAGAGCTGAGTATTCGCCTGGACGGGGATGAGGGCCTGTTTCGGGCGTATGACACGGTGGAGTTTCTCGCTCCGGTTTATGCCGGCGACTTTATTGAGGCGTCTGGGCGTATCACCCGTGTGGGGCGGACCTCGCGTCGGCTCGAATTCCAAGCCTGGAAGGTGATTCGGCCACGGCCTGATCTCTCGGATTCAGCTGCGGATGTCCTCGAAGAACCGGTCCTGGTCTGTCAGGCCAGCGGTACGTGCGTGACCTTGCGGGACAAGCAACGCAAGGGGCGGAGTAGCTGAACAGGGTCACGCCCCTTGTCTGAGACGGGTGCGGCGTTCCAGAGAGGGGCGGCCCACTGGCCGCCCTGGCTGTACAGACGCAGGAGAAAGCGCTAGGCGCTGCGCAGTACCCGCCCGGCAAACGCCCCAGTGTGGTCCAGCCCTTCCATAAAGACCTGACCGTTGACCAGGGTGTACTCATAGCCGGAGGACTTTTGAATATAGCGTCCGCTGCCGGCCGGAAAATCGTGGACAAAGGTCGGCGGGGGCAGACGCAGATTATCATAATCAATGATGTTGACATCGGCGTAGGCACCTGCCCGGAGAACGCCCCGGTCGTGGATGCCAAACAACTGGGCCGGTTCCGCGGTCAACTTATGAATGGCGCGTTCGAGCGTAAAGTGTTCACGCTCTTTGACCCAGTATTTCAGAAAATAGGTCGGCAGGCTGGAATCCATGATCTGCCCGCAGTGCGCGCCCGAATCACCCAGGCCGATAACGACTTGGGGATGGTCCAGCATGTGCTGCACGGCCTCAAACTGCGGATTGAGAAAGGGATAGTTGAACAGGGTCTTGCCGTTCTGGTCGAGAGACAGGGCGATAAAGGCTTCGCCCGGACTCACCCCAAGCCGGTCGGCGTGGGCCTGAAGACTGTCCGCGGCTCCCAGGTCATAGCGGACTTCCCCTTGCGGCAGGACAAAAATCTGACCGAAATCAATCGGCGGCGGGTCGTCTTGGGCCTCACGAATCATCTGCGCGCGATAGGCCGGATCGCTGAGCTTGGCGACGGTGGCGGGCAGACTCAGCCTGCGCAGGGCGCGCCACGCCGGCGCTCGGTCAAACGGCGTCCGATTCACAAAGCCGAACAACACCCCAATCCCGCGCGTGGTGGACTGGGCAAAGACGCTGGCACCGCGTGCCGCGCTGGCCGTAATCTGGTCCAGCATGGCGGCATAGGCGGTCGGATGCGGGCGGCTTTGGGCCAGGCCAAAGGTGACGGGCCGGCCGGTGGCCAGGCTGACTTCTGTCATCCACTGCACTTCGCGTTGGAGGTCGGCCGGGCGGCCGCTGTCAATGCCCGGAGCGGCCTCAACCACGCCCCGTTGAAGGTCGCCCAGCGCGCTGGCAATGCCCATGAGTTCGTCAAACTCGGCAAAGGTGCCTGGCACGGGCTGCCCCTCCGGCGTGCGGTGGAGGATCGTGCGGGAGGTGGAAAATCCGAGCGCGCCGCCGGTCATGGCTTCGGCGACAATATCCCGCATTTTGGCGATGGCCTCGGGGCGGGCGGGTTTGTTTTCCAGGCTTTCTTCTCCCATAGCCCAGTAGCGGACCGCGCAGTGGCCCACCATGCCACCGACATTGACCCCCTTGGGGGCCGTGTCAAGCGCCTGGAGGTATTCCCCGTAGGTCTCCCATTTCCAGGGCATCCCCTCGGTAATGCTTGCCGCGGGAATATCTTCAACCGATTCCATCAGATGGGCCAGATAGTCACGATCTTGCGGCCGGCAGGGGGCAAACGTCACGCCACAGTTGCCCATGACAACCGAGGTCACCCCGTGCCAGCACGAAGAGGAGACCGTGGGGTCCCACCAGACCTGGGCGTCCAGATGGGTGTGAATATCAACAAAACCGGGAGTGACGAGCTTGCCTTCGGCATTGATCGTCCGCTTGGCCGAGCCGCTGAGCCGGCCGATTGCGGCAATCCGGTCTCCCTGAATCGCGACATCCGCTTGCCGCGCTTGCCTCCCCGTTCCATCAATGACGGTGCCGTTTGTAATGACGATATCGTAGGCCATAGCTCCTCCTTGTGTGGCGCGTCTCTCTGACCGGCCAGCCTGGGTGTGAGCGCTCCACTGTGCGGAATTTACGCCGGGGTGTCAATTCGCTCCACGACCGGGGCGGGGTGCAGTGCTCTTCCGCTCCTTGACCCCAGACGCTAGCGCATGGCCACGGCCTGAATCTGGCTATAATCGGTCAGGCCCTGCATACACTTGCGAATACCGTCCTGCATGAGGGTGGTCAGCCCCTGACGCCGGGCCGCGGCCAGGAGGTCGGTGGCGCGGGCGTGGGTGTGAATCAGGCTTTTAATCTCATCGGTGTCGTGTAAGGCCACCCGGCCTTTATAGCCGGTCCGCCGACACGCCTGGCAACCCGAACCGCGGACCAACCGAAAGTGCTCATCATACGGGATATTGAGCTGGCCAAAGTCCGCTTCGCCATAGGCGTGCACCAGAATATCGTAGGTTTCTTTGGACGGATGGTAGGATTCTTTGCAGTGGGGACACACCGTCCGGGCCAGCCGCTGGGCCAAAATACCGAGTAGCGCGTCGGCAAAATTAAAGGGGTCAAGCTGCATTTCGAGCAGGCGGGTCACGGTCTCAACGGCGCTATTGGTATGCAGAGTGCTCAACACCAGATGACCGGTCAGGGAGGCCTGCATACTGATATCGGCCGTCTCCCGGTCGCGAATTTCACCCACCATAATGATATCGGGGTCGGCCCGCAGAAAAGAGCGCAGGGCGGCGGCAAAGTCAAACCCGATTTTGGGATTGACCTGGACCTGACGCAGACCAGCCTGAGAGATTTCCACCGGGTCTTCTGCGGTCCAGATTTTTTTCTGGGGGGTGTTCAAGTAGGCCAGCGCGGCGTGCAGGGTGGTCGTCTTGCCCGACCCGGTCGGGCCAACGCACAGCAGCATCCCGTGGGGTTTGCGTAAGAGTTGCTGAAACGTCTGGAGACTAGCGGGGGGCATCTTGAGTTGAGACAGAGGAATCGGCTCATGGGCGGTCAGCAGGCGCAGCACGACATCCTCGTTGTCCGTCCCCGCGGTCGGGATGGTGGCGACACGCAGCTCAATATCGCGCCTGTCCAGACGAAATTTGATCTTGCCGTCCTGCGGTTTCCGCCGTTCGGCGATATCGAGCTGGGCCAGGACCTTAATGCGCGAGGTAATGGCCCGCCGATTGTGGGCGGGAACGTGGAGGTGGGTATAGCAGCTGCCGTCTTCGCGAAAGCGAATCAGCGTCTCCTGTCGTTCCCCCTGCGGTTCGATGTGGATATCCGAGGCCCCGGCCTTATAGGCGTCGATAATGACTTGGTTGACCGGGCGCACAATGGCACTGTCATTCTTATCGGCTTCGGAGGCTGGGCTCGGGTCGGTCTGGTCGGGGTCTTCGGCCACCAGCTGGCCCAGAATGGCGGTGCGAGAGGGCATCGGAAGCCAAGTCGGTACTGACCAGCTCCACTAGCTGGCGAATGTCCTCCCGCAGGCCCACGACGTAGGTAATGGTTTTACCGGGGAAGAGCCGGCGAATATCCTGCTGATTCTGAAAATCGCGCGGGTCGTCGGTCAGCACTTCCAGCGCGTTATCCGTAGCGCGGAGGGGCAGCCAGTAATTGGCCTGGAGATAACTCGGGTTGATACCCTGGAGGAGACCGGGCGCAATATCAAGGTCCTGGCCGGCCTCCAGAAACGGGCACTGGTAGAAGCTGCTCAGCGCGCGGCCAATCTCGCGTTTGGGCACCCCGAAACGCTCCATCAAAATCGACTCAATGGGCGTCCCCGTCGCGTGAGCGGCGGCGGTCGCCTCGTCAAGCTGCTGCGGGGTGAGGTGACGGGCGGTGAGCAGGGGATCGAATTTGGTATGGCGCGCGGCCAGTTGATATTGATTATGCAGGGCAATACCGAGGGTGGCGGCGATTTCTCCGACCTTGCCCTCATCGGTTGAGGTAAACCGGGCCGCCCCTTTTTTATTGATGAGCTGCATCACGCCAGTCAGGCGGTCAGCCGTGTCGCAGATGGGGACGGTCAATATCTGTCTGGTGTGGACCCGCGTTTTCTGGTCCCACGAGCGGTCAAAGGCGAGGTCAGGACTCAGGCGGCGTAACGCGCCGACATCATACGCGTCGGCGATATTCACCACCTGTTTGTGTTGGGCCACATAGCCGGCAATACTGCGCCCGCCAATCGGCAGGCGGATCTCATGAATCTGATCGATATCGAGGAATCGGGAATACAGTTCGTCCGTGGTCTGGTCCACGGCGTACAGGGTGAGATGTTCGGCTTCAAACAGGATCAGAATATCACGGCTGAGCGAGGTCAGGAGTTCATCAAGATTTGAGGCGGCGTGGATGCGATTCGTGACGGTCTTGACCCGCTCGGCATAATCGATGCGGGCCCGGAGGGAGGACAGGGTACGAGCGGCGGTGTTTGGCGGTGGCATCCTGCGTTTTTAGCGGATTCTTCTCCCATCGGGTAGCCGGCGACCGCCCCGGCCCTCGCTTGTTTCCAGCCGAACAGGTGTGGTACACGAGGAACGCATGAATCTGGCCCAGCATTTCTGGAATCGGCTTGCTCACGATGCTGATCGCGTCTTACTCGAACATCTTGCCCCGTCGGGAGCAATAACCTGGCGGCAAACCCGTGGCGCGTTGCGCACGGCGGCCTCGCGGTGGATGGCCGCTTTGCGCGCTGCCGGCATCCGGCCGGGGGACCGGGTGGCCCTGTCGTTGGACAAAGCCTCGGGTTTAGTGCCCGCCCACCTGGCTGTTCTGGGGGTCGGGGCCGGGGTGGTGCCGCTCAACCCCGCGCTCTCCGCGGCCGAGACCCAAGCGGTCCTGAAACAGGCCGCGGTCAGACTGGCGATTACGCCGGCGGCAACACTCAACCGCGCGCCAGAGCTGACGCAGGCGGTCAACGGGCCGTGGTGGGTCGCCACCCAGGATGAGACGCCGGGCGATATGCCGCAGCACACCGTCGATTTAGCCCACGTCCTGGCCCGCTATCGACCCGGCGATGAACCCGCGGCCGGCCCGGACGACGCGGTCGCGCTGCTGCTGTTCACCAGTGGAACGACCGGGCAACCTAAAGGCGTTGGGCTGACCCATCACAATATCGCCGCCAACCTGCACGCTCTGTTGGTCGAGACCTGGAAAATGCGAGCCGAGGACCGCCTGTTGCACGCCCTGCCGTCACATCATCTGCACGGCCTGGGCCTGGGGCTGTATGGCACGCTGTATGTTGGTAACACTGCCGTGCTGCTGGACCGCTTCGATCCAGTGGTCGTTCTGAGCGCGTTGGCCCAGCACCGCATTAGCGTGTTTATGGGTGTCCCGACCATGTACCACCGGATGACCGAGCGCCTGACCGCGTTGGCGGGAGCCGTGTCCTGGCCCTCAATGCGGGTGTTTATCTCCGGCTCTGCGCCCCTTTCGCCGGCGACCTTTCGACGTTTCGAGGAGCAGTCCGGTTTTCGTATCGTTGAACGCTATGGTTTGACCGAGACCGCGATCAATACCTCCAACCCCCTGGACGGTGAGCGCCGCCCCGGTACGGTCGGTCTGGCTCTGCCGGGGGTCGAGGTTGGGATATTCGACCCCCACACCAAGCAGCCGCTCCCGCCCGAACAGACCGGAGAAATCTGGGTGCGCGGGCCAAATGTCTTCAGCGGCTACTGGCACAACCGGGAGGCGAGCGCGGCGGCCTTTTGTGACGACTGGTTCCGCACTGGTGATTTAGGGGTTTTATCCGCCGATGCCTATTTGACTATTAACGGCCGGATGAAGGAACTCATCATTGTGGGTGGGACCAATGTCACGCCCGATGAGGTCGAAGCCGTTCTGGAAACCCAGACCGGCGTGCGGGAGTGTGCGGTTGCCGGGGTGCCGGATACGGATTTGGGTGAAACCGTCGTGGCCTTCATCGTTCCCCAAGCCGACCAGGACGCGGCTCGCCTGGAGGACCGGCTGCGCCACTGCGCCGAACAGGGCCTCGCCCCGTATAAGCGTCCACGCCGGTATCGCTTTCTGGCCGAAATTCCACGGAACTCTATGGGCAAGGTCGAACGCGGCAAACTCAAGGACATGGGCAGGGTAGCCCCAGAGGTCTGAAGGCCGTCTGATGGCAGCGCAGGACTCCCAGGACATTCGCTACGAGCCCGACGAGCGGCCCCCGCTCGCCCTCTCTATTGGGCTCGGGGGGCAGTACGCTCTGCTCTCCGTTGCCGGCATCGTGCTGACTCCGACCCTCATGATCCGCATTGCTGGCGGCAGCGAAGCCTATCTGTCCTGGGCGGTGTTTACCGCCCTCGTGATCAGCGGGGCGACCACCGTGGTCCAAGCCGTCCGTATCGGACGGCTTGGCGCCGGCTATATTCTGCTCATGGGCAGCTCCAGCGCCTTCCTCGCCGTTTGCGTGTCTGCACTTGAAAAAGGCGGGCCGGGACTGCTGGCGAGTCTGATTCTTATCTCAGCCGTGTTCCAGTTCACCCTGGCGACCAAGCTGTCGCTGTTCCGGCGGATTTTTACCCCAACGCTGGCCGGCACTGTGCTGATGCTGATTCCGATCACCATCGGCCCGCTCATCCTGGGCAAGCTGACCGTGCCAGAGGGCGCCGCCCGTGGCCGCCCCGGTGACCGCCGGCGTCACCCTGGTGGTGATGGTCGCGGTCGCGCTCCGCGGCACCGGGGCCTGGCGGCTGTGGGGACCCGTTATCGGGATGGGTGTGGGCAGCCTGGTTGGGGGTCTGGCTTTTGGGATATACGACACCGCGCGCGTCCTTGAGGCGGACTGGATCGGCCTGCCGGCCGTCGCCTGGCCGGGGCTCGACCTCGGCTTTCATGCGACCTTCTGGGCTCTGCTGCCGGCGTTCGTGCTGGTGACGCTCGTTGGCGCGCTCGATACGGTTGGCGACAGTATCGCCATCCAGCAGGTCTCGTGGCGCCGGCCGCGTGCCCTGGACTTCCGCTCAATCCAGGGCGCGCTCAACGCCGATGGGCTGGGCAATCTGCTCTCTGGCTGTGCGGGCACCGTCCCGAATACGACCTACGCGATGAGTATCTCGGTCGCCGAACTCACCAGGGTGGCGGCCCGTTCCGTTGGCGTGTGGGTTGGGGTCTTCTTTGTTGGGCTGGCCTTCCTGCCGAAGTGTGTGGCCGTGGTGATGGCCATACCCGGCCCGGTGGTGGCCGCCTACTTCATTGTGCTGGTGGCCATGCTCTTTGTCATGGGTATGAGAATCCTCTTTCAGGATGGGCTCGACTATCGGAAGGGTTTTGTGGTCGGCCTCGCCTTCTGGCTCGGGGTGGCGTTTCAGCTTGACTGGGTGTTCCCCGCCTACTTTCAAGGGTCGTGGAGCGAACTGCTCGGGAACGGCATGACCGTCGGGGGCGTGACGGTCATGGTACTGACGCTGTTCGTCGAGCTGACCGGACCGCGCCGCCGGCGTATCAGGACCGCCTTGACCGCTGAGGCCTATCCGAAAATTGACACCTTCTTGTCCGAGGTTGCCGCTCGTGGGGGCTGGAACGAAGAGATGACCGCGCGGCTGCGCGCGGTCGGTGAGGAAACCCTGCTGATTCTTCTCCAACAGAAAACGCAAGAGACGGCCCACGATGGACGGCGCCTGCTGCTGATCGCGCAGAGCGAGGCCGAGGCCGTGGACCTGGAGTTCATCGCCGCGACCGACGAGGCCAACCTGGAGGATCAAGTCGCCTTGCTCAGCGAACGGGTCGCGGGTGTTCCGGTTGAGGAAGAAATATCGCTCCGATTGCTCCGGCATCATGCCTCGTCCGTGCGCCACCAGCAATACCACGATACCGACGTGCTCACCGTCCGCGTCGAGCCGGCCGGCTCTTCCTGAACGGCCCCTCCTCTCTCAGCGTCTGCCTGACGCTGCGCCACGTCCCTGCTATAAGTCAGGGCGTGCCCTCACCTGACGCGCCGCCCGCCCCTGACCAACAGCCGCCTGACCCAACGCGGTCACGGCTCGCACGCAAGGGGCGGCCCATTATTATTGCCACCCTGCTGAGCCGCCCGCTGGGTTTTCTGCGGGAAGCCGTCCAGGCGGCGCTGTTTGGCGCCTCGCGGCTGACGGACGCCTTTCTGGTGGCGTATAACGTCCCGGAAATGATGCAGACGCTTTTCTTCAGTGGGGCGCTGAGTAATTTTTTCGTGCCGGTCCTGACCCGCTATCGCGCCAAGCCAGACGAGCTGAGTACGATTTTCAGCCTCGCGCTGAATGGTGCCGTGCTGTTGGCCGTGCTGTTGGCCGGTGGGTGTTATGTCTTCGCCTCCAGCCTCATGACAGTGGCCGCGCCCGGTCTGGCGGGGGACGATCACGCCTTGGCGGTTTTTCTGTTTCGACTCATGCTTCCCATGCTGGTCCTGCACTGTTTGCTGGCCGTGATGAAAGGCACGCTCAACAGCCTCGACCACTACGCCATGCCGGAATACGCCGGGGTGTTTTTCAATCTGGTCATGATTGGGTGTGCCCTGGCCCTCGCGCCCACCTATGGCATTACCAGCCTGGCCATCGGCGTGGTGGCCGGCAGCAGCCTTCAGGTGCTGCTCCAACTGCCCACGCTATGGCGTTGCGGGCTGCGCTATCGACCGACCCTGGCCTTCTCCCACCCCGCCCTGCGAGAAATGGGGGGGCTCGCACTCGGCGCATTTATTGCCACGGCCGTTGTGCCTCTTAACGCCTTTGTGGCGCGGGCTTTGGCCTCAACCCTGGCCGAGGGCAGTATTTCGGCGCTGGCATACGCCTTTCGGGTGTTTCTGTTGCCCGTCAGTCTGGTCGCGGTTCCGGTCTATACCGTCCTGCTGACCGAACTCTCAAGCGCCCACAACCAGGGACGGCTCGCGACTTTCAAAAAACAGGCCGAGGCTGGGCTCTCGCTGCTCTTTGCGGTGGCCCTCCCGGCCACCGCGGTCCTGGTCGCCCTGGCGCTGCCCATCACCCGCCTGTTGTACGAACGCGGCCAATTCGCCCCGGAAGACGCGGCCATGACCAGCCAGGCGCTGAGGGCCTATGGAGTTGGTATTCTGGCCTATGGGACCAGTCAGGTGATGGTGCGCCTCTTTAATGCGACAAAGAATACCCGCACGCCGGCTTGGGTTGGTGTTGGTTCGGTCGGGCTGCACGCGGTCGGCTGTTGGTTGCTGATGCAGGTCTGGGGGCACTGGGGCATTGCCCTGGTCACATCCCTGGTGTCCTATCTGAACACCGGCGTCCTATACGTCATTTTTCGGCGGCGGCACGGCCCGCTTGATGAAGGCGTCCTGCTGCGCAGTCTGGGGAGCCATATTGGGTTAGGGCTGGTTTTGGGCGGCTGTCTGTTCTTTTTCAGCCAGCCGCTCGCTGCCGCCTCCGGCTCGCTCCTGACCCCTGCACGGCTCCTCTCTTTGGCGGGAGTGCTGGTCGCCGGCGGGGGAGTATATCTCGTGCTCGGCCTGCTCTGCAAAGTCGAAGAGGTCCGTAAGGGAGTAGGGGTGCTCAAGCGGGCGGCGAGGAGAGGAAAATAAAATCGGGACGAGAAAACTGCCCGATCCTGAAGGGTGAGAATTGATGAGGGTCAGGCATTGCGCCTCTTTATCTCTCGCCAGTTTTCGAGTAAACATTTTTCCGAATCAACACGGCGGACAGCGGGGAAGGAAAGCGGCTATGGGACAACTGGAAAACAAGGTCGCGCTGATTACCGGCTCCGGGCGGGGGCAGGGATTGGTGGCCGCCACCCGCTTTGCCTCGGAAGGGGCAAAAATTGTGATCAATGACCTGGACGCGGAGTCTGTTGAGGCCGCGGTTGCCGCGGTCAAAAACGCTGGGGGCGAAGCGCTGGGGGCGGTCGGGGATGTGTCCCAGACCGCGGAGGTGCAGGTTGTTCTGCAAACGGCGCAGGACGCCTTTGGCGGGTTTGATATTCTGTACAACAACGCCGGGGTCGGCTACTCGGCGAAGCAACGCTTCGGCATTGCCATGAGCGATATCGTCAACTGTACCGAGGACGACTGGCAGCGCATTCTGGACATCAATATCGGCGGGATTTTCCGGTTCTGCAAATACGGGATTCCCAAGCTGATTGAGCGCGGCGGCGGAGTTATTATCAACACCGCCTCCATTGCCGCGCTGCGCGGAGCCCAGGACGCCCACGCCTACACCGCCAGTAAAAGTGCGATTCTGGCCCTGACCCGGGCGATTGCGGTCACCTATGGCCCCCAGGGCATCCGGGCCAACACGCTCTGCCCTGGCGTAATCGACACCGAAATGATTCACGACACCTTAATCAGCGAGAAGAACATCAGCGCTCTCCTGGCCCGCAATACCCCGCTCCAGCGCAACGGCACGCCAGAAGACGTGGCCGAGGTGGCGCTCTTCCTGGCCAGCGATCAATCCCGGTTTGTGACCGGTGAGGCGTTTGCCGTCGATGGCGGCATCATCCAGCATCTTGGGTTGGCCTAGGCTGACCGCGGAAAAAGGGGAGCCTATGGAGCAGGAACAACTCGTCAGCGTGTACACCACCGCAGAACTGGCGCGGCGCTTTGAGGCCAAAATCGTCGCCCTCGCCCTGGCCGGCGAACTGCCGCCCGCGCTGCACGTAGGCGCTGGTCAGGAGGTGGCCCAGATCGCCGCCATTGAGGCCCTGCGCCCCGACGACTACATTCTGTACGGCCATCGCGGGGTGGCGTATATGCTCGCCCGAGGGGTGAGCCTGGCCGCTATGCTGTCTGACATGGCTGGCAAAGAGGGCGCGACCAGCCGGGGCAAGGGCGGCGTGATGCACGTCGTGGATGTACCAAAAGGTATTCTGGGCGAGAGTGGGACTTTGGGGGGCAGCTTTGTGGTCTCGGTTGGGGTGGGCATGGCCCTCAAGCGCAAGCAGCCGGAGACGGTCGTGGCTTATTTCTTTGGGGATGGCACGGCGAACCGGGGTCCGTTCCACGAAGCGCTCAACTGGGCCGCGGTCCAGAAACTCCCTTGTATCTATTTTTGTGAGAATAACGGCTTCGCGATTTCCATGCCGACGAGCCGCTCGACCGCGGTTGAGCATATCGCCGACCGGGCCGCGGGCTATAATATCCCCGGCGTTGTGGTTGACGGGAGTGATCCGGTGGCGGTGTACGAAGTCATGGAACAGGCCGTGGCCCGGGCGCGGGCCGGCCAGGGCCCGACGTTGATTGAAGCCAAAGTGACCCGGCTGCAAGGGCATTATGTGGCCGACCAGCAGGAATACCGGGCGGACCGGCACACCGTGGCAGAAAAAGACCCCTTGCCGGCCCTGCGACAAACCCTGTGCGACCGGGGCATCCTGACGCAGGCAGATGTCGCGAACATCCAGGCCGACGCAGACCAACAGGTTGAGGCGGCGGTCGCAGCCATGCGGGCGGCCCCGCTGCTCGCCCCGGAAGTCGCCTTGCAAGATGTGTATGCGGAGTGAGCAGTCAAGCGGAGTAGCCCATCATGCCAACCCAGACCTATAGTCAGGCGATCAATCAGGCCCTGGCTGAAGAAATGCAGCGCGACGAAAACGTGATCTTGTACGGCCAGGATGTTGCGGTCTGGGGCGGGATTTTCAAAGTGACCGACGGGCTGCTGGAACGGTTTGGTCCAGACCGTGTATTTGATACGCCTATTTCCGAGAGCGTCATGGTCGGGGCCGGGGTGGGGGCGGCCTCAATGGGCCTGCGGCCGGTGGTCGAACTCCAGTTCGCCGATTTTGTTATCACTGCGGGTGATGAAATTTTCTTTAAGGCCGGCATGTGGCGCTATATGCACGGCGGGGCGCATACGATTCCCCTGGTGGTCCGCGCTCCGTCGGGCGGCTCGGGCTTCGGACCCGAGCATTCCGCCTGTCCCGAAGCCTTTATCATGCACGCGCCCGGTCTGCTGTGCGCCGTGCCCTCAACCCCGGCAGACGCCAAGGGGCTGCTCAAGCAGGCCATTCGGCTGGATAATCCGGTCATCTATTGTGAGCATAAACTGCTGTATCAAATGCGGGGCGAGGTGCCGGACGGAGAGGTCCTGACGCCTTTCGGCCAGGCGGTTGTCAGACGCGAGGGCGAAGCCGTGACGATTATCGCCTGGCAGGATATGCTGCGGCGGGCACTCGTGGCCGCGGAGCGGCTGAGCCAGGACGGCATTGAGGTCGAGATCGTTGACCCGCGCACCTTGAATCCGTTCGACCGCGTAACCATTGTCGAGTCGGTCAAAAAGACCGGGGCCTGTATCGTGGTTGAGGAGGCGTATCGCACGCTTGGGGTGGGGGCGGAGGTCGGGGCCCTGCTCTTGGAAGAGGCCCTGCCCTATCTGGATAAGCCGTTCAAACGCCTGGCCATTCCTGATGTGCCGATTCCGACCAGTCAACACTTGGTCGATGCCATCGTTCCTTCGGTGGACGATATTTACCGGGCGGTCAAAGAACTCGCCGACTGAGGCTGGGGTGCCAAATACGAAAGTCGTGATGCCCAAACTCGGTCAGGCCATGACCGAGGGCGTGGTTGTGGGTTGGCACCGCCAAAACGGGGAGATCGTCACATCTGGTGAGCTGATCGTCACGGTCGAGACGGACAAGGCCACGTATGACCTGGAGGCTCCGGCGAGTGGGACGTTCCGCATTGTGGTCCAAGAAGGCGCAGAGGTCCCGATTCACACCGTCATTGCTGAAATTGGTGACGCTCCAGTCCAGCCGGCTGCCGTGTCTGCCCCGTCGCCGGTGGAACCGGTTGTTCCACCGCAAAAAGCGTCCCGTCCGGGACGAGTCCTCGCCTCGCCAAAAGCCAAGCGGCTGGCCGCTGAACGCGGTATTGATCTTGCGACCCTGACACCCTCCTCTGCGGACGGGGTGATTTCCGCGGCTGATGTGAAACGGGCCGCGGAGGGTGCGGGTGCCCGGCAGTCAGCGGCGGCCGCTCAACCCGCTTCGACTCCCACTCGGACTGAGCGCGAACGTCGCCCCCTGACCGGCATTCGGAAGGCCGCCGCCCGCCGAGTCCAGGCCGCCTGGCAGACCATTCCGCATATTGTCCAGATGGTTGATGTCGATGCCAGCGCACTGCGAGCGGTCCGGGAACGCCTCAGCCCGGACATTTCCGGGCTGAGGCTCAACGATCTGATTTTACACGCGGCGGCGCGCGTGCTGGCCGGACTGCCCGATCTCAACGCCACGGTCGAAAACGAAGCCCTGGTGCTGTATGACGGGGTGGATATCGGCTTTGCCGTTGACTCACCGCACGGCCTGCTGGTCCCGGTCATCCGGGGGGCGGCCCGCCGGTCAATAACACAGATTGTGAAAGAAAGGCGGCGGCTGGTGGAATCCGTCCGCGCGGGGCGGCTGCAAGCGGCCGATATGGGTCAGGCCAGCCTGACCGTCTCGAACCTTGGCATGTTCGGCATCCGAGCCGGAACGCCGGTCATCAATCTGGGCGAACCCCTGCTCGTCTTTGTGGGTGCGGTTGAAGAGCGACCAGTTGTGCGGAATGGGCAGCTTACCGCCCGTCCCATGTTGACGCTCAGTATTGCCTATGATCATCGGGTTGCGGACGGGGTCGCCGCCTCCCGGTTCAGCCAGGGTCTCAAAGCCGCCTTGGAGGACCTTGAGTCAATAGTCGGCAGTCAACAGGCAGACATGCCGCAGTCTCAAGAATCCTTGGACGAACGGGAAGTCCGTTCGGTGTCGGCCGGCGAGCGCTACGCCGTTCAGGTGCGAAGCCGCGGCCATATCTGGAGTCTTGACGAGCCGGCGAGTGACGGCGGGGAGGATACCGGCCCGGACCCGGTGACGGCCTTTCTCGGTGCCTTACTCTCCTGCATGACGATTGCTTTCAAAGCGGCTGCGCGCCGCCGCAACATTGCTATTGAACGGGTAGCCGGGCAGGCCAAAGCATCGCCCAAGGGCCAAGTGAAAGACATCGCTCTCACCCTGACGGTGTGGAGTGCGGCCTCGGAGCAGGATTTGCACCTCCTGCTCGAACGGGCCAAGCGCGGCTGCTATGTCAGCCGGCTGCTGAAGCCGGAGGTCCGGCTGACAGTGGAGCTGGCCAGGCAGGGGCCGGACGCCGCTTGACTCTGCGCAGCCGGCCACATACGGATAGCCGCAGAGGAGGGCTGACTATGGCAAAAACCTACGCCAAGAGCACGATTTCGTATGAATCCGCAGCAAAGATGGTGGCCGCGGCCATCGCCAGAGCGGAGGAACTGGGCTGCAAACAGAACGTGGCGGTTGTTGATGACGGCGGCAACCTCAAGGCGTTTGGCCGCATGGACGGCGCTCCGCTGCTCGGGGTGGAAGGCTGTCAGCGCAAGGCATTTACCGCCTTGTTTGGGGTGGGAACCCAAGACCTCTACCAGGCCATCAAAGACGACCAGTCCCTGGTCGTTGGCCTGTCGCACTTCTCTCGGGCGACGCTGGTCGGGGGCGGCCTGCCCATCGTCGTTGATGGGGAGATCATCGGCGGGATTGGCGTTGGCGGCGGCACGGTCGATGAGGACGTGGCCTGCTCGCAAGCGGGGCTTGACGCGCTCAACGGTTAGCCGCCCGCCCGGCTTGGCGAGATTGGGCGCGGTACAGGTGGGACAGGGCGTTACGACCCGCCCGGTAGCGAGGTCTGGGGAGGAGTCTCTTCTTCCTCGTTTGCTCGGAGCTGGTCTTGGGTACAGAGTCCCTTTTCGAGCAGGACCTTTTCCAATGAGGCCAGCCAGTGTTCATAATACCCCGGCAAGGGCGCGTCCGGGTTGTCGGCGCGGGCCGCGTCCGCAGCGCCGATTTCGGCGATCAAACAGTCCCGAAAATCGTCCCACTGATACTGCCCCTGTTCACACAGGGCCACGGCCAGGGCAAAGGCGCGCCGTTCCCAGCCGTCGTGAAAGACCAGCTCGCCGCTTTTGCGCGGCAGCGCGGCGTCTCCTTCCATATTTGAGATATTGCGGTCGGGCGTAGGTTTCATGCCGTTGGCGATTCGACCTTGGCGACGCCGATCATCGAGTCGCGGCTGACCAGGGCGATGAGTTCTTCTTCACTCATGGTCTCGGTTCCGGCAGGGCGTTCGGGCAGGACCATATAGCGGATTTCTGCGCTGCTGTCCCAGACCTTGACCGCGGTGGATTCGGCGAGTTCCAGACCAAAATCACGCAGCACGCCACGTGGGTCCACCACCGAACGCGAGCGATAGGCCGCATCCTTAAACCAGGCCGGCGGCAGTCCCAGCACCGGCCACGGATAGCAGGAGCACAAGGTACACACGACCAGGTTATGGGTGTCGGGCGTGTTCTCAACCACCACCATGTGTTCGCCCTGAAGGCCGCTGAAGCCGAGATCCGCAATGGCGGCGGTAGCGTCGGTGAGCAAGCGCTCTTTATACTGCGGATCGACCCAGGCCCGAGCCACGACCTTGGCACCATTGACCGGCCCGAGGTCATTCTCATACACTTCGACCAGCTTGTCAAGCGTTTCCGAAGAGACCAGCCCCTTGGCCACGAGTAAGGACTCCAGGGCCTGTACCCGTTTCTCCAGGGCCGCGGTCTGCTCGGGGGTGGTGTGTTTCTCCAGATAGGGGTTCGGCGGCGCATCGTGGGCGCTCTGGCCGTGAGTATGATCGCTACTCATGACTCTTCTCCTTGGACGGGGTCAAGATAATCTTCCCACAGGTCGATATACAGATCGTCGCTGCTTGCGGCGTCTGGGCCCCAGAGTTCCTGGGCGGTAAAGCGGACCGAATACAGCGGCTGTGGTTGTTCGCCCCGGCCGTGGGCGTTGGTGTCCGGGTACACAAAGGTGCCGTGGACGTGGGCTATCGTCCCGTTTCTCCCCCGGACATAGCGGGGCAGGCGGGTGTGACCGGTCGGGTTCAGGTTGCGGGATTGCACGTGGTCGCCGACTGAAAAACGCGGGGTCAGGCGGCCCTGGGTGCGGTTGCAGGGCGCGCCGCCTTGGACCACTGCCGGGACCGCCTCCGGCGGAAGCGGCCCTTCTGCTCGCGTGTCCGATGCTTGGGCGACTCCGGTTGCTAATTCCTCTGGGGTCAGGGCCCCTTTTTCTACCGCCAGGGTTTCCAGGGCGGCCAGCCAGTGCTCGTAGTAGGTTGAGGAGAGGTAATGGGCCGGGTCCATGCGCTCAATCGCGTGCCGAAAGGCGTCGAGCGTGTCGAGTTGGCCCATGCCGAGCATGGTCATGGCAAACACGCGCTTTTCCCACTCGGCATGAAAAATTGGCTCGTTTTCTTCCGGTTTGACCGGGCCGTAGCAGGTCATCCCACCCATGTCATGCACGCCATTCATCCGTTTCTCCTCGGGCTTAATACGTGGCCGCCAACCTAACACTCGGTCTGTTGAGGGTCAATCAATCCAACCCTGGGGCGCTCAGGGCGAGGTTTCCGCTATCCACGTTTGGGCGACTTCACAATGGGTCGCAAACCAGACGCCGGCATGGCTCAGGATGTGTTGAATCAGCCGCTCCAGCATGGCCATACGCGAGCGCCGGCCAATGACCTGCGGATGCATGACAATGCCGAGAAAACCGCCGTCCGCATAGGCACCGTCAAACTCAGCCTGCCAGATTTCATACACCTTGTTCTGGCTCGACATGCCCGTGAAGTAGGGAGAGAAGCTGAACAGAAAATGCGGCGCGTCGTCCAGCTCCCAGCTATAGGGCACTTCCAAGAGCCGACGCTGGGTCTGTGGGGTGGTGAGCCAGTAGGGATTATCATCGCCAACCAGGCTGCTGTCGTACAGAAAATCGTGATCGAGCAAGAGGTCGAAGGTATGTGGGCCAGTATTGCCGGCTGGAGAGCGGTAGCCCCGTGGGGCCTGGCCGGTAATCCGTTTGAGGCTCTCCGTGCCCCTCAGCAACACCTCCAACTCGGCCTCACGGCCCTTGTTGCCGACAAACTCATGCTCATAGCCATGATGCCCGATCTCATGGCCGTCGGCATACATCTGTTCGACGAGTTGTGGATATCTGTCAGCCGACCAGCCCGGCACAAAGAACGTGGCCTTGAGGTCATATTTTTTGAGCAGCTTGAGAATGCGCGGCACCCCCACCCGTGCCCCATACTCGCCGCGCGAGAGCTGACCGGGAAAGGGCTGGCGCATGGTGCGAAACCACAGCGTTTCGGCATCAAAGTCGAAACTCAGGCCCACCGCACAGCGTTTATTTTCTGGCCACATGGGACGCTCCTTTGTCTCAACTCAGCGCCATGTCCTGTCCGACTGTAGAAGAGTGGGCCGATATTCTCAATAGATTGACACCGGGTCAGCCGGGCGTTGAAAAACCACGGACGGCGTTCTAGGCTGAAAAGCCACGGAGAACACCCATGCCTCAAGCAAGCAAACCTGCCTGGCCCGGCTGGGCGGAGTATTCTATTCCGGTGAAAATCAATGTACAGGCGGTCCAACTGACGGATGAACAGTTCGTGCTGCTGTGCCAAGAGAACCCGGAGCTGCGCCTTGAACTGACGGCGCAGCGCGAGTTGGTGATTATGCCTCCAACAGGATCAAAAACGGGCTGGCGGAATAGTAAGCTCACCTACTACTTAGTCGCTTGGGCCGAAACGGACGGAACCGGGCTGGTCTTCGATTCTTCCACCGGCTTCAGGCTGCCGAATGGCGCAAAACGTTCACCGGACGGAGCGTGGCTCAGACGGGAGCGTTGGGAGGCTTTGACCGAGGCCCAGCAAAACGGCTTTGCCCCGCTGTGTCCCGATTTTGTGGTCGAGTTGCGCTCACAACAGGATCGCCTCGCCACATTACAGGAAAAAATGCAGGAGTATCTCGCCACCGGAGCCCATCTCGGCTGGCTGATTGATCCGCTCGAAAAGCGGGTCCATATCTACCGTCCCAAGCAGGCCGTTGAGATCTGTGATGATCCGACTTCACTCGACGGTGAATCCGTCCTGCCCGGCTTTGTTCTGGACGTGCGGGATCTGTGGTAGGAATGGGGAGGCTGGATGACAACATTTTTCGACGGACCGAAACCCAGACTGTTTGCGCACCGAGGTGACAGCGGGGAAGCGCCTGAGAATACCCTGGCCGCGTTTCAGCGGGCGGTGGCCGCCGGGATTGCATATATTGAGCTGGACGTGCGGGCGTCTGAGGATGGGCAGATTATGGTCATCCATGACGCGACCATCGAGCGGACGACCAATGGGCTGGGCGCGGTGCAGCACTATTCCCTGGCGGCGCTGCAACAGCTTGACGCCGGCTATCGGTTTTCGCCCGACGGTGGGAAGACCCGCCCGTTTCGGGCGTCGGACGTGATTATTCCTTCGCTCCAAGAGGTGCTGGAGAGCTGTCCGCAGATCAAGTTTACGGTTGAGATCAAGCCGGCCGACCCGCCTATTGAGGAGCAGGTGCTGACGGTGATTCAGGACTGCGGCAGGGCCGGCGACGTTATCATTGCGTCAGAACATGATGCGGTTCTGGCGCGCACCCGCCGGCTGGCCCCGGATATGCCGACGAATTTTGGCTATAACGAAGTAGTCGATTTTATCCAGCGCGTGGCCACCGGTCAGTTCGACGGCTATCAGCCGCCCGGCCAGGCGCTTCAGATTCCCCCCACGTATCAAAACATTCCGTTAGTGACGGAACAAACGATTGCCGCCGCCCACCAACGCAATGTGGAAATCCATGTGTGGACGATTAACGAGCCGCAGGAAATGCGCCGTCTGCTCGATCTGGGCGTAGACGGCGTGATGTCGGATTTTCCGGCGCGCTTGCTGGACGTGGCCGGGGGCGCGTTTCTCTGACCCCGGCCCTTAGCTGATCTTTGGCCTGACCTCGGCGGCAAAGCGCTCTATGCTGCTGCGGAAGGTCGCGGCGTCAGCGTAGCGCCCCAGCCCCAGCACATAGTAATTGGCCCCGGCCTCTTGCATGGCCGATATACGGTCGATCATGGGTTCGGGACTGCCGTCGCGGATCATGCCACCGACGATCAGGTCGGGCATGGACCGGCCGTGCTTTTCAGACTCTTCACGTAAATGCGCGGCGATCTGGGCCAACTCGCCGGACTGGAGCCCAATCGGATAATAACCGTCGCCCCATTTGACGGTCCGTTCAATAGCCTGCGGGCCAGCCCCTCCAATCCAGATGGGCGGACGCGCCGGACGCGGGGCAAAGACAAACTCGGGGAAGGTGATGTGGGTGCCCTTATACCCACTCACATCGTTCGCAAACAACTGATGGACGACTTCAAGGGTCTCGTTGGTGATGGCCCCACGCTTGCGCGGGTCTACGCCCAGGGCGGCAAATTCCGGTCGCATCCAGCCGACCCCAGCGCCGAGAATCAAGCGCTCACCCGAGAGTTCCTGGAGGGTGGCCACCTGTTTGGCCATATACACGGCCGGCCGATAGGGAAAGACCAGCACGGAAATACCGAGATGAATGGTCCGGGTCAGCGCGGCAAAATAGGCCAGCGTCGTCAGCGGCTCAAAATAGCGCCCGCCCGAGCCTTCGGTCTGGTCCGGCGGAATGGCCAGATGATCGACCACAAACGCGGCATCAAAGCCCGTTTCTTCTACGGCCTGCACGCAAGCCCCAAGCGTCTCGCGGGTCGCGGCCGGCCCCATATTACGGATGACAACACCAAATTTCATACGTCTTCTCCTTCGCCGGCTCTTTCCCTCGCCCGCCAGAGGGGAATGATGAGACGGGTCGCGCCTTACGCCACATCGGGAAACAGCCAGGGCGTTTCGTTTTTGCGGCGTTGCTCATAGGCGGTGATATCGGCCGCGTTTTGCAGGGTGAGCCCGATTTCATCCAGGCCGTTGAGCAGACAGTCTTTCCGAAACGGATCAACCTCGAAATGAAAACTCGTGCACTCCGGTGTGGTGACGGTTTGGGCCGCCAGGTCCACGCTGAGCTGATAGCCCGGCTGAGGTTCAACCGCCGTGAACAATTGCTCCACGGCTGCGTGGGTCAGGACAACCGGCAGCATCCCGTTTTTGAAGCAGTTATTAAAAAAGATATCGGCAAAGCTCGGGGCGATGACACACCGAAAGCCATAGTCCAGCAAGGCCCACGGGGCGTGCTCGCGCGATGAACCGCAACCGAAATTGTCCCGGGCCAGGAGAATGCTCGCGCCGTCGTAGCGGGGTTGATTGAGGACAAAGCCGGCGTGTGGATTGCCGTCGCTGGCGTAGCGCCAATCCGAGAACAAGCCTTCCCGCAGGCCGGTGCGCTTAATGGTCTTGAGGTATTGCTTGGGAATAATCTGGTCGGTATCCACATTCACCCGATCAAGCGGGGCCACGATACCTGTGAGCGTGGTAAAAGCGTCCATATGTGTCTCCAATCCGCACTTAGCTCCAGTTTCTGACATCGATAAAGCGACCGGCAATAGCCGCGGCCGCGGCCATGGCCGGAGAGACCAGATGGGTGCGCCCGCCCTTGCCCTGGCGCCCTTCAAAATTGCGGTTACTGGTCGAAGCGCAACGCTCGCCCGGTTGCAGGGTGTCGGCATTCATGGCCAGACACATGGAACAGCCGGCCTCGCGCCACTCGAAGCCGGCGTCCTTAAAAATGACATCAAGCCCTTCGTCCTCGGCCTGCTTCTTGATCAGACCGGAGCCCGGCACCACCAGGGCGTTGACGGTCGAGGCGACCTTTCGGCCCTTGGCATACTGGGCAGCAATACGCAGGTCTTCAATGCGGGAATTGGTACAGGAGCCGATAAAGACCCGGTCAACCGGAATCGTCGTCATGGGGGTGCCGGCTTGCAGGTCCATATAGGCAAGAGCCCGCTGCGTGGCCTCTTGCGTTTCTGGCGAGGGCATAGCCGCCGGGTCGGGCACGCTGCCGGTAATATCGGTGACCATGCCCGGATTCGTCCCCCAGGTGACTTGGGGGGCGATAGCATCCGCTTTCAGTTCGACGGTCTTGTCAAAGCTGGCGTCCGGGTCGGACGACAATTGCTGCCAGGCCGCGACCGCCCGCTCAAACAGCGCGCCCTTGGGCGCAAACGGACGGTCTTTGATATAGGCAAATGTCTTTTCATCCGGGGCGACCATACCGGCCCGCGCGCCCCCCTCAATGGACATATTGCACAGCGTCATGCGCCCTTCCATGGACAGCGCCCGGATGGCCGAGCCGGTATATTCGATGACATGCCCGGTTCCACCAGCCGTCCCGATTTTGCCAATAATGGCCAGAATAATATCCTTGGCCGAACACCGCTCGGGTAACACGCCCTCTACCCGCACCTGCATGGTTCTGGCTTTCTTCTGGAGCAGGCATTGTGAGGCTAAGACGTGCTCAACCTCGCTGGTGCCGATACCAAAGGCCAGGGCACCAAACGCGCCGTGGGTGGCGGTATGGGAATCTCCGCACACAATGACCATGCCCGGCAGGGTCAGCCCCTGCTCCGGTCCGATCACATGCACAATGCCTTGGCGGATGTCGTCTATATCGAAAATCGGGACGCCGGTTGCCCGACAGTTCTCCTGGAGGGCGGCAATCTGTCTGGCCGCCACCGCATCGTCAATGGGCTGGTCCCGGTCGGTTGTTGGGACGTTATGGTCGGGCACGGCTATGGTCGCCTGGGTGCGACGCACCTGACGGCCAGCGAGTTGTAAACCCTCAAACGCTTGTGGAGACGTCACCTCGTGGGTGAGGTGACGATCAACATACAAGAGCGCAGTGCCGTCCGCCTCGGTTCGTACTACGTGCGATTCCCAGATTTTTTCAAACATTGTTTTGCTCGCCATGCGTGACCCCTCTATAGCCTCTTTTTACCCGCTTTGGGCGTAGCTCCTGAAGTAGCTCCTGAAGAAGAGCTATACCTTTCTCAGATTTGGGAGGGGCTGGCAAGATGGAAGGAGTGGAGTCGCTATGGTAGGATAGCCGACCTGAGTAAGCCGGCAGGGGGCATCCTGTCCCATCACTTCAAAGAACACAACAAGAGACCAGCGTGCAGGGGGCATTTCATGGGCGAATGGACCGTCGAGATCAATGAGCAAGACTTTGAGCAGGGCGTGCTTGAACGTTCGTACCACGTCCCGGTTGTGCTGGATTTTTGGGCCCCGTGGTGTGGTCCCTGTCGGGCTATTGGGCCGGTGTTGGAGAAACTGGCGAATGAGCACGCCGGCAAGTTTGTTCTGGCAAAGGTCAATGTGGACGAAAACCCCGCCCTGGCCCAATCCTTTCAGATCAGCAGTATTCCGGCGGTGAAGGCCGTTAAGGAGGGCACGATTGCCAACGAGTTTCTGGGCGCGCTGCCCGAGCCGGCGATTCGCGATTTTATCGACGGCCTGCTGCCGTCCGAGGCCGACTCCCTGGCTCAGCAAGGCCAGACCCTGCAAGACCAGGGCAAGCAGCAGGGCGCCGAAAGTCTCTATCGGGCCGCACTCTCCAAGGATGAGCGGCAGCCGAAAGCCCTGCTTGGGCTGGCCCGTCTCCTGATGGGCAAGGCAGAGCACGCGGACGCGCTGAGCCTGCTCGGTCGTATTCTGCCCCAGGCGCGGGAGTCTGACGAAGCCCAGCAATTGATCGCTCAGATACGGGTGCAACAGACCGGTGCCAGCGCCGATGAAGAGGCCGCCTGTCGCGAGAAGATCGCCGCCAACCCGAACGACCTGGACACCAGATTTGCACTCGCCCAGATTCTGGCGGCCTCAACCCGCTATGAAGAAGCGCTGGCCGAATATCTGGAGCTTGTCAAAAAAGACCGCGCCTTCCGGGACGATGGGGCGCGCAAGGCCATGCTCGAAATTTTTGAGGTGGTCGGCGCTCGGAGTGCCCTGGCGGAGCGCTATCGGTCGGAGTTGGCCAAGGTGTTGTTCCGTTAAGAACGAAGGCAGGAATCCCAACTGCCCATCCGCGCTACGGTCCGGTGGCCAGTTGGATTAGTGACTCGTCATTTCCGTTTCGGACTTGATCCGCTCCGTGTCTCGGTCAGCCATCGGCAACCCGACTGCGGACTACACCAACGCCCACTCCTCGCCCTCGTTTTTCACCACGCCTTCTTTTTCCAGCTTAATCAGGTGGGACTGTACGGAGTTCCCGGCCGCGGCGTGCAGAAACTCGGGCACGTCCACATAGATGCGTTTCACCATGTCTGGAATTGTGGTCAGGCCGGCCTGGAGGGCGTCAAGCACCTGCCGCTCGCGCAGCTCGCGGTGGGCGATGTAGTCGTTCAGCTTTTTGTATGGCTCACGAATCGCCGGACCGTGGGCGGGATAAATCACCGCCAGATCGAGCTTGAGCAGCTTACGCAGCGAGGCCATATAGTCAATCAAGCCGCCGCCCTCTTCCGGTACGACGGTTGTCCCCGCCCCAAGCACCAAGTCGCCGGTAAAGAGCGCTTTTTCTTCTTCAAGGTAGTAACACAGGTGGTCTTGAGCGTGGCCCGGCGTATGGATCGCCCGCAGGGTGGCCCCGTCGGTCTCGATGATTGCCCCGTCTTCGATATAGGTCAGCGGGAAAGCATAGGCTTGGTCTTTTTCCGGCCAGCGATGCTTTGAGACGCTGAGCTCGCCAAAGCGTTGCTGCACCTTGGGCACCCCGCCGATGTGATCCTGATGCACATGGGTCAGGATGATCTCCTGGAGTTCGCTGGCGCCTTTGGTTTCGGCCAGGCCCTGCTCCAATAAGGGGTCGTAGACTTCCAGGCCGATTCCTGTGTCGAGCAGAAGGGGCCGTTTGCTCGTGCCGACCAGATAGGTGTTGGTCCCTGGGCCGGTGAACGGCCCAGGGTTTTGACCGAGCACGGTCGCAACTCGCTCGCTCCAGGTATCGAAGTCGGGCAGTTGCAGCCCGGCCATAGTATCCGTCACAACACGTTGCGGCATGTCTCAGCTCCTCAGCAGATTGGCGGCTATGGTTTTCAGTTGCATATTCGAGGTGCCCTCATAGATTTTGCCGATTTTGGCGTCCCGGTAGAACTTCTCGGCCGGATAGTCCTTGGTAAAACCCACGCCCCCAAAAATCTCCAGGGCGCGTGAGGCCACCCGTTCCCCGACTTGGGAACAAAAGAATTTGGTCATGGCCGCGGAATGGGCAAACGGCTGCCCGCTCTCTTTGAGGCGGGCGGTGTTATAGACCATCAGCCGGGCGGCTTCGACCTCGGTCGCCAGCTCGGCCAGCTCAAATTGGACGGCCTGAAAATCCGCAATCGCCCGCCCAAACTGGGCGCGCTCTCTGGCATAGCCCAGCGCCCCCTCGAAAGCGCCCTGAGCCAGGCCGGTCATTTGGGCGCCAATCCCAATCCGGCCCTCGTTCAGGGTTTCAATCGCGACCTTATAGCCCTGGCCGACCTCGGCCACGACCTGGCTGCGCGGCACCCGGACATCTGCGAGCATCAGCTCGCAGGTCGAGCTGGCACGAATGCCGAGTTTGTCTTCTTTTTTCCCGACGCTGAAACCCGGCATATCGCGTTCGACCAGGAAAGCCGTCACGCCCTTATAGCCCTTGTCCGGGGCGGCGTTGGCAAAGAGCAGATACACCCCGGCTTCAGCCCCGTTGGTCGTCCACATTTTCTGGCCGTTCAGCACAAAGCTGTCGCCCTCCAGCCGGGCGCGGGTCTGCATGGCAAAGGCGTCGCTCCCGGAACCGGACTCGGACAAGGCATAGGCCCCAACCGTGGCCGTGGCCAGGCGGGGAAAAAACTGGGCTTTCTGCTCAAGGTTGAGCCAGCGGACGAGGGCGTTATTGACCAGCGTATTCTGGACATCCACACAGGTGGCGACCGCTGGATCAACCCGCGCAAACTCTTCAATGGCCAGAATGGACATGAAGAAACTGGAGCCAGCCCCCCCATAGCTGGCTGGGATTTCGATACCCATCACCCCCAGCTCAAAGAGTTGGCGCATCATCTCCTGGGGTATCTGGGCTGCGCGGTCCATCTCCATGACGTGGGGTCTGACCTGTTCCTCGGCAAACTCCCGCACCATAGTCCGAAACAGTTCCTCTTCCTCACTCAGCGTCGCCAGAGGCAGATGGGTTGCATGATCCATAGACAGCTTCTCCCCCCCTGTGTCGGTTGGATAGGGGCATTGTTGGCACGTTGCTTCTCGGATGTCCAGCCGGTATATCACCAGGAGGAAACACGCCCGGAAAGTTCTCCGCACTATGAAAATTGGACTAATCGCCGACTCGCATATCCCCGAGGCCATGCCGGAGCTGCCCAGCCAGGTGCGGACGGTATTCGCCGGCGTGGACCTGATTGTCCACGCCGGCGATCTGCACTGCCTGGCCGTGTTGGACTGGCTCGAAGAAACCGCACCGGTGGTGGCGTGTCGAGGCAATGGCGACGACGGCTCGGGCGGACGCGAGATCGTGCCTGAAGACCCCCGGCTGCACGAGGCCGTGGTGACGCAGTGCGCCGGCTATACGCTGGGCCTGGTGCACGATGTGTTGGATCCACACGCCTATCCGCACTGGCCGGTTGAGCGGACGATGGCGCACTATTTTGGCCGCCGGACCGATATTATTGTCTGTGGCCATACCCATGTCGAGCGTATTCAACGCTACGGTGAGGTCCTGGTCATCAATCCCGGCAGTCCGACCTATCCGCACAATGATGTCGCGCAGCCAGGCACGGTTGGCCTACTGACCCTGGACGCTGGTCCTGAGCCGAGCCGCCGGCAAGGCCGCGGCGGCCGGGTTGATATCTACGATCTCAAGACGCTGGCCGTGTTACCGGCATTTTCGACAACGTTCTGACTCGGGGGCGTGGCCTCAGCCGCCCAAGCTGATCATTTCGATCTTTCTATGCTCTTTGGGGTCGTAGCCGGCGCCCGAACGCAGGGCCGCCAGGCGTTCTTCCGAGTAGCGGTCTGTCCGTTGGCGCCAGACCGTTTGCAGGACGTTGCGCAGCCGCTCATCGCTCGCCCCGCCGCGCAGCAGGACTTTGAGGTTGTGGCCGGTGTTGGCAAACAGACAGGTCACGAGTCTGCCATCCGCGGTCAGCCGGGCGCGCGTACAGGACGCACAGAACGGCTCAGTGACCGAGGCGATTACCCCGATATCACCGCTGCCATCGACACATTGATAGTCTACCGACGGCGCGCTGCCGCGGTGTCGGCCGATTTCCCGGAGTGGAAAGCAGGTGTTGATAATGTCCAGGATTTCCTGCTTGGGCACCAGGGCGTCCGACTGCCAGTGATTGGCATTCCCCACATCCATAAACTCAATGAAACGGACGGCAAAGCCATGCTCAAGCGAGAACGTCACCAGGTCGAGAATCTCGTCGTCATTCACGCCGCGGGCGATGACCGCGTTGAGCTTGATGGACGAGAACCCGTGCGCCTTGGCCACAAACAGGCCGTGTAACACCTTCTGCAAGTCGCCGCGCTTCGTGATGCGTCGAAAACGGTCGGGCTTGAGACTGTCAAGGCTGACGTTCAGCCGGCGTAAGCCGGCGTCTTTCAGGGCCGGAGCTTTTTCCGCCAGAGTGGAGCCATTCGTCGTGAGGCAGAGATCGCGCAGACCGTCGAGGGCGGACAGACTTTTGATGAGTTGCTCCAGGTCGCGCCGGGCCAGGGGCTCGCCCCCGGTCAAGCGAATTTTCTCTACCCCGAGTTGAAGAAACAGGCCGGCCAGCCGGGTGATTTCTTCAAACGTCAGCACCTCGCTCCTATCCAGCCAGTCATAGTCATCCAGCGGCATACAATAGGTGCAGCGAAAATTGCACCGGTCGGTAACGGAAATACGCAGGTCCTTGACCGGACGTTGCAGGGTATCGCGCAGCATGCAGTCTCCTTCAAGCGGCCTATTATAATGATTTTGGCTCGCGAGCCAAGGTGATACGAGGGAGAAAACTCTGTTTGACATATTGATGTCTCATTCATATGTGTTGATACATGCGTACCACTATCCGACTCGACGACGAACTGCTCGCCTCAACCAAGCAACTCGCCCTCCACACCGGGCGAACCCTGACTGCGGTCATCGAAGATGCGCTGCGGGAAGTGTTGGCTCGACATCAGGGCCAGCAGAAAAAAGACCGGGTCCGCCTCACAACCGTCAAGGGGAAAGGATTGTTGCCAGGTATTGATCTTGACGATGCTGCCTCGCTGGCCGACCTGATGGAGCGGGAAGATGCTGCTCCCTGATGTGAATGTGCTGGTATACGCCCACCGGGAAGACGCGCCCGCCCATACACAATATCGAGTGTGGCTTGAAGACCTCCTCAATAGTGACCAGGCATATGGCATGGCGGAACTTGTCCTGAGTGGCTTCCTGAGGATAGTGACCCACTCTCGCATCTTTAATCCACCCAGCCCGCTGGCCTCGGCCTTGCAATTCGTTGAGCAGGTCAGACGACCGGCGCACTGTGTCATCGTGCGTCCGGGTCCGCGGCATTGGGAGATTTTTACCCGGCTGTGCCGGACCGTGAATGCGAAAGGGAATCTTATTCCTGAGACCTATCTCGCAGCGCTCGCCCTGGAGTCCGGCAGCGAGTGGATCACAACCGACCGGGACTTCAGCCGTTTCCCCCAGCTTCGGTGGCGGCATCCCCTTGACTAGCGTCCATCGGGTAGGCGCACGAGCGCGCGCGTTGCTGATATCCGTCAGTCTCGGCTAAGATAGGCCGGCTTTGCAACAGAGGAGGACCCCATGCGGATCAAAGACAAGGTCGCGCTCGTCACCGGCGGCAGTCGCGGCATAGGCCGGGCGATTTGTGTGCGCCTGGCCGAAGAGGGCGCGAAAATCGCCATTGCCGATATTCTGGAAGACGAAGCCCGGCAAACAGCCGACGCTATCCTGGCCACCGGCGGACAGGCGCAGGTGGTCAGGACCGATGTGACGCAGTTGGACCAGGTCCGGGCCTGTGTGCGGCAGGTGACGGAGAGCTGGGGACCGATTGACGTGCTGGTCAATAATGCCGGTTGGGACAAAATTGAGCCCTTTCTTCACAGTCAGCCCGAGACCTGGGAGCGGGTGATTGCGATTAACCTGCGTGGCCCGATTCATTTCTGTCATACGGTGGCGGCGCAAATGGCGGAACGCGGCCAGGGCAAGATCATTGCGATCAGCTCGGACGCTGGCCGGGTCGGCTCGACCGGAGAGGCGGTCTATTCGGCCTGCAAGGCCGGGATTATCGGCTTTTCCAAAACGCTGGCGCGTGAACTGGCGCGGGCCAAGATCAATGTCAATGTGGTCTGCCCCGGTCCCACGGATACGGCTCTACTCCAGCAGGTGTCGTCAGGGGAAAAGGGGGCCAAAATCATCAACGCCATGACCCGCGCGGTTCCGTTTCGGCGTTTGGGTCAACCCGAAGAAATTGCCAACGCGGTGGCGTTTTTTGCCTCGCCGGACGCGGACTTTGTGACCGGTCAGGTCCTGTCCGTCAGCGGCGGGCTGACCATGGCCGGCTAGGGCCGAAAGGAAGACGCCCATGCGGATCAAAGACAAGGTGGCCCTGATTACCGGTGCCTCACGGGGCATCGGCCGGGCGATTGCGCTGCGGTTGGCTTCCGAGGGGGCCAAGATCGGCGTGAATTATCGCCGCAACAGGGCCGCAGCGGAAGCGGTTGGCGCGGCGGTCGCTCAGCGGGGCTCCGAGGCGCTGCTGCTCCAGGCCGATATGAGCGACGCCGCGGCCGTCCGGGCAATGTTTCAGCAGGTGCGGGCCGTGTTCGGCTATCTGGATATTTTTATCGCCAACGCCGCGGCCACGGCTTTTCGACCCCTGCTACGCCAAGGCGAACACAATGTGACACGGACCTTTGATCTGACGATTACCGGCACCCTGGTGGCCGTGCAGGAAGCGGTGCCCTTGATGGCCGGTCGTCAAGGAAAAATCGTCACCATCTCCGGCATTGATTCGGTGCGTATGCTGGCCGGCCACGGTTTGCTGGGCGCGGCCAAGGCCGCCCTGGAAAACATGACGATGTATCTGGCCCACGAACTCGGCCCGCGGGGGATTGCCGTCAACGGCATTAACCCCGGCCTGATTCAGACCGATTCGGCCCAGATGTATGCCGGCGGGGAGGCGGCCTACGCGCAGTACGAACGCGAGGTCATTGCCCACACCCCGGCCGGTCGGACAGGCCGCCCGGAAGACATTGCCGCGGTGGCCGCCTTTCTCTGCTCCGAGGAGGCCGATTTTATTCGTGGCCAGACCGTGCTCGTGGATGGCGGACTCCTGTCCTCGTCTATTGCGAGTCGTGCGCATGAAGAGTAAGCAGAGTGAATAAGAAGGAGGGACACGCCATGACGGAACACATCAAGGTCAAAATCAAACCCCTCACCGCCGAAGCCTTTGCGCCCTACGGGAAGGTCCTGGAACAGAAAAAGCTGGTCTATCCCGAGGTCGAAGAGGGCCGGGTGGCGATGGAAATGCTGTCGTTTCAGTACCGCCCCAACGCCAGAATCATGGACCAAATGGCTATCCATTTTTCCTACAACCAGACCTTCATCCCGGTGCAGGGCTCCCTGATTCTGGTCGTTGCCCCGCCCCCCGACAACCGTGAGGGCGGTCCTGAGGAATATGCGTTCGATTATGACAACGTGGCCGCCTTTCACGTCGATCCCGGTCAAGCCGCCTTTATCTATAAGGGCACCTGGCATAATGCGCTGACCCTGGGCCAAGAGTGCGCGTTTATCAATGTGACCCGCAAGAACGAGGGCGAAGGCATCAGTCCCGCCGGTGAGATGGAAGGCAAAATTGAGCAGGCGCACGCCGTGCGCTCCTATGTTGAATTTGTGGACATGCAGAAACGGGACGGGCGGGTGATTGAACTCGAAATCTGAGGAGGGCGTCCGTGACGTATAAGATCATCTCGGCTGACTCCCATATGTGCGAGCCGCCGACCTTGTGGGTAGACCGCCTCGAGAAGCGGTTTCGTGACCAAGCACCCCGCGTGGTCAAAGACCCTGGGGATAAAAAAGGCCATTTCTTTACGTGCCAGGACCTGCCGCCGCTGCGCCTCTCTGGGGCGTTTGCCGCGGGGCGGACGTTTAATGCCGACTTTATGGAAGCCGGGCCCGAGGACGCCCTGCCCGGTGGCTGGGACCCCGCGGCCCGGCTGAAAGACATGGAGCTGGACGGCATTCAGGCCGAAGTCCTGTATACCACCTGCGCTTTTGTGTTGTTCTGGCTGGAAGACGCCGCCCTGCAACACGCCTGCTTTCGGGTCTATAACGACTGGCTGGCCGAGTTTTGCAGTTATGCCCCCAAGAAGTTTGCCGGCCTGGGGCTGATCTCGCTGTTTGATATCGAGCAGGGCTGTGCCGAGTTGGAGCGCTGCAAAAAAATAGGCCTCAAAGGCGCGATGATCTGGGCCTCACCGCCCGATGACCGGCCCTACGGCTCGGCGGCCTATGATCGCTTCTGGGCAACCGCCCAAGAGCTGGACATGCCCCTGTCGCTGCATCTGGCGACCGGGCGCAGCAAGGACAGCCAGCAGGACGAGTCGGACATTGCCGAGCTATATGTGCGTATGATTATTCGACCCAGCGAGATGCAGCACTCCTTTTTGCGGCTGGTCTTTACTGGGGTACTGGAACGCTTCCCCCGTCTCAAGTTTGTCTCCGCCGAAGGCGATATTGCCTGGGTGCCGCACCTCCTGGAGCGGGCGGATAAATACTACCGGCGCTTTAAGCAAGGCTATGGGGTGCACCTGTCGCTCAAGCCGAGCGAGTACTTCCAACGCCAGATGTATGCCACGTTTATTGACGACCCCACGGGACTCAAAACCTATCACTTGGCCGGTGGGGCGGAGCACTTCATGTGGTCCACCGATTATCCGCATCAGGCCTCAACCTTTCCCCACACGCAGGAGGTCCTGGAACGCGCCTTTCAGGACGTGCCGGAAGCAGATAAACACAAGATGACGCGCGCGAATGCGTCAGCATTATACGGATTGCCAGTGGAGTAAGGCATATGCAGACCCAACACACCGGACACAGCGGCAATGGCTCCTCTTTTTCCTGGCCGGCAGAAGGCGGCGCGCGGGTGCCCTATCAGGTTTTTTACGACCCCGACATCTACGCCCAGGAGCAGGCGCGGCTCTTTCGGGGTCCCATCTGGAACTATGTGGGGCTTGCAGCCGAAGTGGCGCAGCCGGGGGATTTCAAAGCCACCTTTATCGGCGATACGCCGATTGTGGTGACCCGTGACAGGGAGGGCGGCCTGAATGCGTTTGTGAATCGTTGCGCGCATCGTGGCGCCCTGGTCTGCCGCGAGCTGAGCGGCAACCGCCCGACCCATACCTGTATCTACCACCAGTGGAGCTACGACCTCAAAGGCAATCTGACTGGGGTACCGTTCAAGAAGGGGATTGGGGGCCTGGGCGGCTATGGGCCGGATTTTGATCGCGCTGGGCACTCGCTCCACACACTCCACGTGGCCACCTATCGCGGTTTGATCTTCGCCTCGTTCAGCCCAGACGTTGAACCGCTGGAGGACTATCTCAGCCCGCCGATGCGGGAGTGGCTGGACCGTCTTTTCAACCGGCCCATCCAGGTCTTGGGTCACACCCGCCAGTGGGTGCAGGCCAACTGGAAGCTGTATTTTGAAAACGTCAAAGACCCGTATCACGCCAGCCTGCTGCATATGTTCCACGCCACGTTTGGCCTGTACCGTTCGTCGCAACAGGGCGGGGTTATTATGGACCCGCACTCACGGCATGATGTGCTCCACGCCCAGCCGCGGGCCGAAGAAGACCTCTCGACGTATGAATCTGGGCTGCACAGCTATCAAAAGGGCTATCAGTTGGCTGACCCGTCGGTGCTCAAAGGCCGGCCCGAGTTTGCGGGGCTCTTTATCCAGACCATCTTCCCCTGCCTGATTGTCCAGCAGATTGCCAATACGCTGGCGGTCCGGCAGGTCCTGCCCAAGGCACCGGACCGCTTTGAGCTGATCTTCACCTATTTCGGCTATGAAGATGATGACGAGGAAATGCGCGAGATTCGGCTGAAGCAGGCCAACCTGGTCGGCCCGGCCGGCCTGATCTCTATGGAGGATGGGTATGCGGCCGAGATTGTGCAGCAATCGGTGACGGGCGACCCCACCGCCACGTCCTTTGTGGAAATGGGAGGCACCGCGGTCGCCAACGAGCAGAGCCTGATTACAGAGACCGCCATCCGTGGGTTTTGGGGTTATTATCGCGACACCATGGGCTTTCACACCAGCGCGTAAACGGAGAGGGTGGGGGCCATGAGCGGCATGAATGCGATGGAAACCCGTTTTGCGGTCGAAGACCTGCTGCACGCCTATGTGGCCTGTCTGGATAATGACGATCTCGAAGACTGGCCGAACTTTTTTGTCGAAGACTGTCTGTATCAAATCATCCCCCATGAGAATATGTCGCAGGACCTGCCCATCTCGCTGATCTATTGCGACAGCCGCGGCATGTTGCAGGACCGGGTGACCGCCTACCGCAAGGCCAATTATTATGCGCCGCATCTGTATCGCCACGTGGTCAGTGGGGTGCGGATTATCGCTGAAGACAACGGCGTGATTACGGCCCGGGCCAACTACGTGGTGCTCCAGACCCACCTTGACCCAGTCGATTACGGCAACACCGAGGTGTATAGCGCCGGCGAGTATCGAGACAAAGTGATTATCAACGACGGGGTGGCCAAATTCAAAGAGAAAATCGTGGTGGTGGACACCAGCCGGATTGCGTCGCTGCTGGCGACGCCGCTATAGCCGGGCGGCTATTCATCGGCAGTCCGGGGCGCATAGTGCACGGCGCGCTTGCCGGCCCCCCAGACGATGGCCAGTGAGAGCGCACTCCACAGCCCGGCCCAGATAAAAGCCGGCACCGCGGTCAGCTCTGCCAGAATAACCGCGTCTGTCCGCGCCCCGATAAAGAGGAAATCCGTCAGGTCATACACAGCGTACAGCGAACTCGTCACCGCCAGGATGTCCACGATATAGTGCGTACCCGGAAAAGGCCGCCGGGCCAGCAGGGCAAAGACCAGCGCGGTCCCGCAGCCAAACACCAGCCCAAAGCCGTTCCGCACAAAAGCGAGCGTGACCAGCCCAAAGAAGACCGCCAGCCCAAAGAAAAGCGCCGAAGCCCACTCATCCCGGGTTGAGAGCAAGAGCAGCAGACCCCCAAACAGGGCACTGCCGACATAGCCGGCCGCGGCAATAAACAGCGGGTTGCCCCCGACATACTGGACATAGCCCGACTGCCACGGGGTCACGACCATGGAGACCACCCGTCCGCCGGTGAGCACCGTCGTGAAGGCATGGCCCGCCTCGTGGATAAAGACCACAAAAATTTTAATCGGATAGAGAAACGGCGTATGCCACAACAGGAGCGACCCAAAACCGATGGTCAGGAAAACCAGCAGTTGGCGGAGGTTCAGTGGTCGGCGGTACTGCCTGTCCTGCATAACTCATTCCTGGGAGCGCGGGCATCTTGCCCGCCCAGTATAACGCCCCCGGAAGCGCATAGCCTGCACTATACGCAAGAGCAGGACTTCAGGTAAGGTGAGCCGGAGAAAAAGGTTCCAAAAATCATGCCCAGGCTGGAAGCACTAACGCGCGGAGCGGTGGTCAAGGGCGTGCTGCCCGATAGTTTCGTGACGGTTGTGGATGTCAACTGGATAGGGTCAGCCGCTCTTGAACTGACCTATAAAGACAGTCAGGGCCGGCTCGGCAGCGAACTGCTCTATCGAGACCGAGAGTCCACCCTCGAAATCCGCGAGTCCGGGACGCCGTGGAGCTTCGATGGCGACCCTGCTCTTTTCCGTCTGGTATCAGAAGCCTACCGTATCCGACTCGCCTATCTGTTCGATCCCTTCCTGGCCGTCCACACCGCGCTTATTGACCCGCTGCCGCATCAGCTCACCGCGGTCTACGAGACCATGCTGCCCCGCCAGCCGCTACGCTTCCTGCTGGCCGACGACCCAGGGGCGGGCAAGACGATTATGACCGAGCTCTTCATCAAGGAACTGATGGCCCGGGGAGACCTGCAACGCTGTCTGATCGTGTGTCCGGGCAATCTGGTCGAACAGTGGCAGGACGAACTCTCTCGGCGCTTTCAGCTCCCGTTCGAGCTCATGACAAATGACAAATACGAGGCGGCCCGCACCGGCAACTGGTTCACCGAGAACCCCCTTGCCATCTGTCGTCTCGACAAGCTCAGCCGGAACGAGGAGGTGCAGCAAAAACTCAAGGCCACCGATTGGGACGTCATCGTGTGTGATGAGGCCCACAAAATGAGCGCGTCGTTCTGGGGTGGCGAGATTCGTCGCACCAAGCTTACCAGTTGGGTCAACTGCTGTCTACCGTAACGAGACATTTCCTCCTCCTGACCGCCACCCCCCACAACGGCAAGGAAGAAGACTTCCAACTCCTCCTGGCTCTGCTTGATGGGGACCGCTTTGAGGGAAAATTCAGAGATGGGGTGCACGCGGTCAACGCCTCGGACCTGATGCGGCGCATGGTCAAGGAAGACTTGCTCAAGTTTGATGGCCGCCCGCTTCTTCCCGGAACGCAGGGCGTATAGCGTCGAATATGCACTCTCCGAGGGCGAAATTGACCTGTACCGGCGGGTGACGGAGTATGTCCGAGGAGAGTTCAATCGGGCCGAACAACTCGCCAACGACGGACGCAGGGGCACGGTCGGCTTCGCCCTCACGGTTTTGTAGCGCCGTCTCGCTTCGTCGCCCGAGGCCATCTATCAGTCGCTCCGGCGCCGGAAAGCGCGTCTTGAGAAACGCTGTCGCGAGGAAGAACTCCTGAAACGGGGGGCGCGTGCTCATATCGCCCGGCAAAAGGACGTGCCGAGACTATCCGAAGACGACCTGGAGGATTTGGAAGACGCGCCGGGCGAGGAAGTCGAAACGACCGCAGAGCGCGTAGTCGATCAGGCGTCGGCAGCGCGGACGATTGCCGAGCTCAAGGCCGAAATAGCCCTCCTGAAAGAGTTGGAACAGGCCGCCCTTCGGGTCCGTCAGTCGGGCGCGGACCGGAAGTGGGAGGAGTTGTCTCGGCTGTTGCAGAATCAGACCGAGATGTTCGACGCCCACGGTCATCGGCGCAAGCTCATTATCTTTACCGAGCATCGGGACACGCTGCGCTATCTCCAGGAGCGGATCAGTGCTCTGATTGGGCAGCCGGAAGCCGTGGTGACTATTCATGGGGGTCTCGGGCGGGAAGCCCGTCGGAAAGCGGAGACGCGGTTCACACAGGACAAGGCGGTTGAGGTGTTGCTGGCGACAGACGCGGCCGGAGAGGGGATCAACCTGCAACGCGCCCACCTGATGGTGAATTACGACCTGCCGTGGAATCCGAACCGCCTGGAGCAGCGCTTTGGCCGTATCCACCGTATCGGCCAGACCGAGGTCTGTCACTGCTGGCATCTGGTCGCCTATGAGACGCGCGAGGGCGAGGTCTACCGTCGCTTGCTGGACAAAATAGAAGAAGAACGCAAGGCGCTCGGCGGCAAGGTCTTTGATATCCTGGGGACGCTGACCTTCAATGCCAAACCGCTGCGGCATCTATTGCTGGAGGCGGTGCGCTACGGCGACCAGCCGGAGGTGCGCGCCCGACTCGATCAGGTGGTCGATCATGCGCTGGACCATGAGGCCCTGCGGACCCTCATTGAAGAACACGCCCTCGCCCACGACGCACTGGACGCCACCCACGTGTAGGCAATTCAGGACGCGATGGAGCGGGCCGAGGTGCGACGCCTGCAACCGCATTTCGTTGCGGCGTTCTTTATCGAGGCGTTCCAGCGTCTCGGAGGTGCGGTACGAGAGCGAGAGCCCAAACGATACGAAGTCACACACGTCCCTGCGGTTATCCGAAACCGAGACCGCGTGCTCGGTCGGCACGCCCCCGTGCTCACCCGCTATGAGCGGATTGCTTTTGAAAAGCATCTCATCAGTACGCCCGGCACGCCCCTGGCGGAGTTCGTCTGCCCCGGCCACCCGTTGCTGGATGCCACGCTCGATCTGATTCTTGAACGCTACCGCGCCCTCCTCAAGCACGGCGCGGTCCTGATCGACGAAGACAATAGGCATGAGGCGATACGGGCGCTGGTCTATTTGGAGCACGCTCTTCAAGACGCCCGAACAGACCGGACCGGCAACCGGCGTATTGTCTCTCGGCAAGTTCAGTTTGCCGAAATCACCGAGGACGGCCACGTTTCGAGCGCCGGCTTTGCGCCCTATCTCGACTACCGCCCCCCGACACAGGCGGAACACACGCTGATACAGGCCATACAACAGCCCCGCTGGCTGCGGGAGGAGATCGAGTCTCGCACCCTGCAATACGCAGTTCAGCACCTTGTGCCCCATCACTTGCAAGAGGTAAAAGCGCGCAAAGAACAACTGGTGGACAAAACGCTAGCGGCCGTCAAGGAGCGTCTGACCGTCGAGATTAGCCACTGGGACCACCGCGCAGCACAGCTCAAGCAGCAGGAGTTGGCCGGCAAGGTCAACGCAAAGATCAACTCCGGCAAGGCCCGTCAGCGGGCGGACGACTTGGCGGCCCGCCTTCAGCAACGGATGGACGACTTGCAGCAGGAACGCCAGCTCTCTGCGCTTCCTCCGCACATCATCGGGGGAGCGATGATTATTCCCCGTGGTCTGCTGCAACAAAGAAGCGGCACGTCGCCTCACACCCTGCACGCCACGGAAACCCGACGAGTCGAGCTGACCGCAATGCACGCGGTCATGGCCGCCGAACGCGCTCTCGGCTTTCTGCCCCGCGACGTGTCGGCCAGCAAATGTGGCTATGACATAGAATCCAGCGACCCCACGGGTGCAGCGCGGCTCCGCTTTATTGAAGTCAAGGGCCGCGTCCGGGGAGCCGCCACCGTCACCCTCACCAAGAACGAGATTCTGAGCGCCCTGAACAAACCGGAACAATACATCCTCGCCATTGTCGAGGTTGAGGGGGAAACCGCGCGAGCGCCCGTCTATATTCGCAAGCCTTTTGTCCGCGAACCGGATTTCGGTGTGACAGCGTCAACTACACGCTGGCCGAACTGCTCGCCAGAGGAGAGGCCCCACGCTGACCGATGCAGCCCTCAAGGCGCGGCTGACGACCTTTTGCCGGGCAACCCTGTTTGAGGTCGGGGCATGAGCCCCACCGCCTCCATGCAGGCGCGCCCATTGCCAAAGGGACCGAGGGCCGTCTAGGATGCCTGCTCTCCCAACGCGGATGGCCACCCAAGAAGAAAAAAACCGAGAGGATTTGCCAGCATGACCCAGAACGAGCCTCTTCTCCCACCAGAAGACGTGGATGCCCTTCCGGCCCGTTCGGGCAGGGCGACATGGGCCGCCGACCTGAGTGCGGCCCTGCTCCCGGATGGGTTTCTCCGTGAAGCCTTGGCCGAACTGGAACAGGGGTAGGCTGGTTGGACCATCCAGACGTTCCGGCGAGTATCGCCCAGAGGACCGGGAAAGACAGCACCCATGAGTCCGCGACGCAAGAAACTTATCGAAGTGGCGCTGCCCTTAGAGGCGATTAACCGGGAGGCGGCGCGGGAGAAGTCCATTCGGCACGGCCACCCCAGCACGCTCCATCTATGGTGGGCGCGCCGGCCCCTGGCCGCGTGTCGGGCCGTCCTGTTTGCGCAGTTGGTCGATGATCCGTCCGCGGACCCGCAGTAGCGGATCGGGTCGCGGGTCGATGAAGAGCGGGCCGGCGAAAAACGCGCCGCGCTGTTCAATCTGATTGAAAATTTGGTCAAGTGGGAGCACGCGAACAACCCGGACATCATCAACGCGGCCCGCGCCGAGATTGCGCGCTGCGTGGCTTCACGCAAAATCGAGCGGGGAGACCTCACGCCGGCGACCATCATTTGTGGGCCGGACGAGGGCCGGGAGCATCCGAACGGCCCCCTCTCACATAGGGGGCTGACGGCCTACGAGATGGTCCTGATGCGTTGCACCCCGGAGGTGGTCAACCATTTTCTGACGACCTATGCCCCGCCCGTGTGTGATCCTTTTGCCGGCGGCGGGTCGATTCCGCTGGAGGCGCAACGGTTGGGCTTACGCGCCCACGCCTCCGACCTCAACCCGGTGCCGGTGCTCATCAACAAAGCGCTGATTGAGATTCCGCCCAAGTTTGCCGGACAGCCGCCGGTGAATCCCTGGGCACATCCCTGGGCACATCCCTGGGAGCGCGGGGGCTGGCCGAAGACGTGCGCTACTACGAAGAGTGGATGCGTAACGAAGCGGAAAAGCGGATCGGCCATTTATACCCCAAGGTCAAAATTACCCAAGCCATGATCGACGCCGGCCGGGACGACCTGAAGCCGTATCGGGGACGGGAATTGACGGTGATTGCATGGCTGTGGGCACGCACGGTCGCGAGTCCCGATCCGTCTGTCGGTAGTACACATGTTCCCCTGGTGCGATCTTTCTGGCTTAGCAAGAAGAAAGGCAAAGAAGCTTATATTCAGCCGACCGTGGACCGATAACGCGGGACATATGAGTTTACGGTGAAAATCGGAAAGCCGCTGGATGGGTTTGATCCTGACAGAGGGACGGTTGTCCGCACTGGTGCTATCTGCCTGGTAACGCAGTCCCCTATCCCATTCAATCATATTCGTACCGCAGGGAAAGCCGGTGGGGTGGGGAGTCGCTTGATGGCCCTTGTATGCGAAGGGGTACGAGGGCGTGTTTACCTTTCGCCCTCGTCCGAACATGAACGGATCGCCGATTGTGGGCTACCAGAGGAGTATCTGACAACAGACCTTCCAGAGAAAGCTCTCGGTTTTCGTGTCCAACTGTATGGAATGGATCAGCACTGGAAGCTCTTCACCCCCCGCCAACTCACCGCCCTCACCACCTTCAGCGATCTTGTTTCCGAGGCCCGTGAGCGGGTGCTGGCCGACATCCTGGGAGCGCGGGCTTCCAGCCTGCAAAAGGAAAAGGAAAGAAAAGAGGATGCGGGCGAGACGCCCGCGCTCCCAGGACGAGGGGGTGTGGGACCTCGGGCGTATGCGGATGCGGTGGCCACGTATTTGGGGTTTGCTGTGGATAAGGTAGCTGACTATTGGTCGTCAATCTGTAGCTGGAACGTTCCGGGCGAAAAAATAAGAAACGTTTTCTCCCGCCAAGCTATCCCGATGATGTGGGATTATGCAGAAACGAATCCGTTTTCAGAGTCTTCGGGGAATTGGATGGCAATGGTTGACTGGACATGGAAGGCCCTCCAAACAACTCCGGCAAACTCGCCCGGTCTCAGTCGGCAGACCAATGCGACATCCCCTTCCACCTACTCCGGTGAGATTATTTCTACCGACCCGCCCTATTACGACAATATCGGCTATGCCGACCTGAGTGATTTTTTCTATGTCTGGCTGCGGCGCACGCTCAAAGACGTGTACCCCGACCTGTTGTCAACCATGCTGACGCCCAAGGCCCAAGAACTGATTGCCAGCCCGTATCGGCATGAGGGCAGCAAAGACAAGGCGGCTCGTTTTTTTGAGGAGGGGCTGGGCAACGCTATCGGGCAATGGCGTCAACACAGCCACGCAGATTATCCCACCACGATTTTCTACGCCTTTAAGCAGGCCGAGACCGATACGCACGGCACCGCCTCAACTGGCTGGGAAACATTCTTGACTGGAATTATTCGCAACGGGTTCAGCATTACGGGCACGTGGCCTCTGCGAACTGAGCGTTCTGCCCGAAGCACTGCCCTGGGAACCAACGCCCTGGCCTCCTCCATCGTCCTCTCGTGTGTGCCGCGTGCTGCGGAGGCCGGGCTTGCGACGCGGCGGGAGTTTTTGACGGCGCTGGGGCGGGAATTGCCGGATGCGCTGCACGCTTTACAAGCCGGCAATATCGCGCCGGTGGATTTGGCGCAGGCCGCGATTGGGCCGGGCATGGCACTCTTCAGCCGCTATGCCAAGGTGATTGAAGCCGACGGCTCGCCCATGAGCGTGCGCACGGCCTTGGCCCTGATTAACCAGGCGCTTGATGAGGTGCTGGCCGAGTATGAGGGCGAGTTCGACGCAGACACGCGCTGGGCGGTGGCCTGGTTCGAGCAGTATGGGTTTGAGGCCGGGGACTTTGGCGTGGCCGAAACGCTGTCCAAGGCCAAGAACACGTCGGTACACGGGCTGGTGGAGGCCGGGGTGGTCAGCAGCCGTTCCGGGAGGGTGCAGTTGCTTGGTCTTGAGGAACTGCCCGCGGATTGGGACCCGCTGACTGACGACCGTCTGACCGAGTGGGAAGCCACCCATTATTTAATGCGCGCCCTTGACCGCCACGGCGAACGCGGGGCCTCGGACATGCTGCGAACGCTCGGGAGCGACTCTGGCGAAAAGGCGCGCGCCCTGGCCTATCGGCTGTATAATATCTGCGAGCGCAAGAAATGGGCCTCGGCAGCCACTGCGTATAACGGTCTGGTGATTGCCTGGCCGGAAATTGAGCGGCTGGCACGGGCCGGAAACGCCGGGCCGGCGCAAGCAACGCTGTTGGAGTAGGCAGGCAAGGCTCCCTGGCAAGGCTCCTAGGAAGGTATTTCGATGCCCAAGCGGTTCAGCATTTCATCTCGAAGCATGACCCCAAAAACCTCCAGCACCTGTTTGAGTTCAAGGCCGTGGTTGTAGGCAGATGTTTTTATGTACTCACTGTTGATGGAAGGGATCATCCCGTTTTTCAAATCTTCAGTGAGTTCTTGTTTGGCATACTGGAAACAGAGTTCCTGGATATCGTATGCACTTTTGCTTTCTATGCGGTCATGCACTCTCTCTGCACATTCCGAAACCCACTCACGGACTTTTATTTCTTCCGCAATCTCGCTTCCTAAGTCTGTCAGCCGGATCGGGCTTTGAGAGGCGACGGTTGGAGTAGGCAGGCGCTCAAAAATCTTCTTAATATCGTCACGGATTTCTTTGATGAACTCCGCTAACATACTTCGGGACGCATTGACCTTCGTGATCCAATTCGTTGCTATTACCGTAATAACAATGAGTATTATTATGCCGGTAATCACTGCGCCAATATGGTCCTGAAAAATTTGGGAAGCGAGATGAGATAACTGAACGGAGAGCGATGCTGCTGGCACGGTACTCAGTCCTTTCTGCTAAATCCACAGATCCCTCCTCACCGCAACTGATAGATAAACCGGCTCGGTCCAATCCGTCAAACGCGAGTATCTAGTATATAGGGAAGGCGGATAGCGTTACAGTAACCTCCTGGGAGCGTCACTATGGCAAAGACAAACCACGGCAGAGTAGGCGATGTGCTTGATCTGCTCAACACGGGGCTCCGACCTTTTGTGGAGCGTGAACTAGAAGCCGTCCACGGCGCTGCCTGGCAGGAAACCGTCCGTCAGACCCTACGAACTGATCGCGGGGCAGTGAAAAAGTCCAGGAAAACCGCGGTCAACTGGGATACGCAAAACCTGCTGGCGGCCATGTGAGACCAGTGGCAGGCGGTGTTCCGCACTACCCTGGGCCATAGCGAACGTCGCTCGTGAGCGAACTGCGCGAGGTGCGTAACCGCTGGGCGCACCAAACGCCCTTTAGCAGCGATGATACCTATCGCGCCCTTGATTCTATTGGCCGTTTGCTGAGCGCCGTTTCCGCCCCGGAGGCCAAAGAGGTCGAAGATCAGAAGATGGCGCTTTTGCGCGTGCGTTTTGACGAACAGCGCCGGGGCGAGATGCGCAAGCAGGCTGTGGCCCCGACCGCAGGCAATCCGCAGGGCGGGCTGAAGCCGTGGCGGGAGGTTGTGACCCCGCACAAGGATGTTGCCAGCGGCGAATATCAGCAGGCCGAGTTTGCCGCTGACCTGTGGCAGGTCTATCTGGGCGAGGCCGCCTCGGAGTATCAGCATCCCACGGAGTTTTTTCGCCGGACCTTTATCACCCAAGGGCTGCAAAAGCTGCTCAGCAACAGCGTGCGGCGGCTCGGCGGCAAGGGCAGCGACCCGGTGGTTGAACTCCAGACCAATTTTGGCGGTGGCAAGACGCATAGCATGTTGGCGCTCTACCATCTGTTCTCGGGGACACCCGCCTCAGAACTGCCGGGTTCCGAGCAGGTGTTGAAAGAGGCGGAGTGTGCAGTTGCCGCCAGGGTCAAACGGGCGGTTGTGGTTGGGACAAAAATTTCACCGGGGAATCCGAGCACGAAGAAAGACGGCACGGTTGTCCGCACTCTCTGGGGCGAGGTCGCCTGGCAGTTGGGGGGGAAACGGGGCTACGACATGGTGCGGGCCGACGATGAGCGCGCCACCAATCCGGGCGATAAGTTGAAGGAGGTATTCAACGCCTTCTCTCCTTGCCTCATTCTGATTGATGAATGGGTGGCCTATGCCCGCCAACTCCACGAAGGCAGCATCTTACCAGCCGGAACGTTTGACACCCAGTTCACCTTTGCTCAGGCGCTCAGCGAAGCGGCCAAGGCTGCCCAGAACACGCTGCTGGTGGTCAGTATTCCTGCCTCAGATAACGAGATCGGCGGCGAATGGGGGCAACGCGCCCTCACTCGTCTCAAAAACGCCATTGGACGGGTGGAGTCGAGTTGGCGTCCGGCCAGTTCCGACGAGGGGTTTGAGATCGTGCGCCGCCGGCTGTTTGAACCCATTCTCGACCAACAGGCGTTCGTGGCGCGTGACGCGGTGGCCCGTGCGTTCGTCGATATGTACGGCAGCCAGCACAACGAGTTTCCCTCGGAATGTCGCGAAGCCGCATACGAAAGGCGGGTGAAGAGTGCCTATCCGATTCACCCCGAACTCTTTGACCGGCTCTACCGCGACTGGTCTACGCTCGACAAATTTCAGCGCACGCGGGGCGTGCTGCGCTTGATGGCCGCGGTGATTCATTCCCTGTGGGAACGGCAGGATGGCAACGTACTGATTATGCCGGCGACGATTCCCATTGACGACCCGGCTGTGCAGTTTGAACTCACGCGCTACCTCGACGACCAGTGGACACCAGTGATTGCCAAAGATGTGGACGGCGAGCACTCTCTGCCGCTTCAGCTCGACCAGGAAGTGCCGAACCTTGGCCGGTATTCAGCCTGTCGTCGGGTGGCCCGGACCATTTATGTCGGCTCCGCCCCCACACAGCGAGCGGCCAACCGTGGTATTGATGAACGGCAGGTGAAACTGGGCGGCGTGCAACCGGGCGAGACCGTCGCGACCTTTGGGGATGCCCTGCGCCGTCTCACTGACCGGGCGACCTATCTCTATGTTGACGGGAAGCGTTACTGGTATGCGACCCAACCCACGGTGACCCGCCTGGCCGAAGACCGGGCAAACCAGTTTGCGGCGCATGACGTTCTCGATGAGATGACCCGTCGTCTCAGGGAAGAGGTCCGCAGTCGCGGTGATTTTCAGCGTGTTCATGCCTGCCTGGGCAGCAGTGATATTCCGGACGAGCAGGAGGCCCGCCTGGTCGTTCTCGGCCCGGAACACCCGCATACAAAGGGCGACGACGCCAGCCGCGCGCGGCACGAGGCCCAGCACATTATAGATCAGCGGGGCAATAGCCCCCGGAACTACAAAAACGCGCTCGTCTTCCTGGCCGGAGACGAGACCGGCCTGAAGGAATTACAGACCGCCATCAGACACGCTCTGGCCTGGAAGTCGATCCTGGAGGAACGAGACCAGCTGAACCTGGACTCGTTCCAGGCCAAACAGGCCGACACCAGGCACAGGAGTGCGGAAGAGACGGTTCAGGCCCGTCTCCCAGGGGCGTATCAGTGGCTTCTGGTGCCGAGTCAGACCGACCTCAAGGGAAAACCGGAGTGGCGAGAGATGCGTCTGCACGGCACTGATGCCCTGGCCCTGCGGGTTGCCAAGAAGCTCAAGAAGGAGGAGATGCTGATTAGCCAGATGGGCGGAGTGCGTTTACGCCTTGAGCTGGACCGTGTTCCGCTCTGGCGTGGCAATGATGTGAGCATCAAGCAACTCATCGAGGATTTTGCCTCCTATCTGTATCTCCCGCGTCTGCGGAGTCCTGACGTACTGGTCGCCGCGGTCCGGGAAGGTGTTGAGTTGCTGACCTGGCGGTCGGACACCTTTGCCGCTGCGCAGTCCAAGGACGACGCCGGCAAATATCTGGGCCTTGTCGGAGGGGTGAGTGTCGGTATCCAGGTTGAAGGTGGGACCTTGGTGGTGAAGCCTGATGTGGCTGTGGCACAGCAGCAAGAGACTGAGGCGGCCCGGCAGCCGGCCGAGAATCCCGATACCGGGGACGCTTCTCCCGACCGACCAAATGGGCCAGGGCAACCGGCGGATACGGAGCAGACCGACGGGCAGGGCTCGGACAGGCCGACTCTCCCCGCGCCGCCCCTCTATCGCCGCTTCCACGGAGCGGTCCGGTTAGATTCGTTGCGTGTGGGCCGCGATGCCAGCCAGGTCGCCGATGAAGTGATCCAGCATTTGACAAAGCAGGTCGGGGCTCAGGTGGAGATCACGCTGGAAGTCCAGGCCCGGCTTCCTGGCGGGGCCTCAGACAAAATCATCCGCGATGTGACTGAGAATTGCCAGTCCCTGCGGTTTGACCCGTTTGGATTTGAAGAGGAGTGACGAGAAGCAAGAATCAGGCTATATGTTCAGACTCCCCGCTCAGAGGAAAGGACGAGTATGGACTACGGAATTATTTTACCTCACTTCAGCGCTTTTGCGCATGAAAACCCGGCTGAACGGATTTTGACTGCGGCGACCAGCGCGGAAGCGCTCGGCTATAGCACGGTGTGGGTGGCGGACCATGTTATCTTTCCATCCAAAATTGAGGGGGGGTATGCCTTTAACCCGGAAGACCCCTTTCTTGACCCGCTCGCCGTCTTGGCGGCCCTGGCGTATCAGACGACAACAGTCAAACTCGGCACCGCGGTCCTGATTCTTCCCTACCGACATCCCTTGGCCGCGGCCAAGGCCCTGGCGACCATTGATGTTTTGTCTGGCGGGCGGACGGTTGTCGGCGTGGGAGCCGGCTGGCTGGAGCAGGAATTCACCGCTCTGGGCACCTCCATTACCGAGCGGGGGGCCCGGACCAACGAGACTATGGATATTTTCAAGGCGGTCTGGACGCAGGACACGCCGGCGTTCAGCGGGAAGCATTTCCAGTTTGCCGATATTAAATTCCTTCCCAAACCGGTGCAGCAGCCGCATCCACCCCTTCTGGTTGGGGGGATGACCCCGGGGGCCCTCCGCCGCATAGCCCGGCGTGGCGACGGCTGGATTGCCATGGGTAAGGGACCGGACGATATCCAAGAGCCCTTGGAAACGCTGCGTGAGTTGACCGCCCAGGCTGGTCGCAATCCGGCCGACTTGCAGATTTGTATGCTCCCGCTGGGCGCGCCGAGCGTGGAACGGCTCATTCAGGATATTCCGCGCTACGCCTACCTGGGCGTGCATCATGTCTATCTGTCGTTTCGGGCCTGGACGAATGAATTTGCTGAACTCATGCGGCTCATGGAACATTTTGCAACGACCATGAAGCTGGCCTAGCGCGTTTCCCGTTCGGCTCATGCCAAAAAAGGGCACCCACGGGGGAAGGGCACCCACAGGGGGTTGCCCCTACGGAGAATGGGAATTGATCCGGGGTTATGGAAACAGAGAACGGACCCGACTTGGTGGTCGATATTTTTATTGACGGGCGACTGGTCAACCCGAGTGAAATACCGGCCGCGGTTGTGCGTGCGGTTGAAACGTCGGCGTTAGCCGCGCAGTCCGGCCGGCTGACGGTCGGGGGCGTTGTGTATGAATGGTCTACACGACCGTGTGTGTACCCATAGCTGTCCGGCGGTAGGGGAGAACCATGCGAAAGAATCTACGTCCCGAAGACCTGGGAGACTTCCTGGAACAACCCAAATGCGCCATGCTGGCGACACATTTCAAAGACGGGACGGTCCTGCTGTCGCCGGTCTGGCACGAGTGGCAAGACGGCGGCTTTACGGTTGCGGTGGCACACCAGGATATTAAGGTCCGTCACGTTCAGCGCGACGCCAGAGTCAGTATCAGCGTTGCCGAAGATCATCCTCCCTATCGGGGCATTGAGATACGCGGAGCGGCCAGCATTGAGCGGGCGGAGGCGTTTGAGACCATCCGGCGGATTGCCGGGCGCTATCTGGGAACCGAGCGGGGAGCGGCCTATGTCGAACCCTTCCGCGAGGCCGACCTAGCCCTGATTCGGGTCAAACCGGGTGTCCTGCGGGCCTGGGATTTTACTGACGAGTTAGGGTGAAGCTGAGCCCCACGGGTCAAAACTCACGGGGCCAGCCGGGTTGGTCTTACTGCGCCGCGGCGCTGGCCGTTGGGCCACGGCGTGAGGCGCTCTGGTTCGGGCCGCCCCTGTCGGCCAGGAAGGTCTGGCGGTGCAGGGCCGCCGGATGCGGCACGTTGAGCCGTGCTCCCTTGCCGTACAGCTTCTCGCGCAGGGTGCCGTCTCGATATTCTTTTTGCATGCGACCCCGCTTTTGCAGCACGGGCACAACGCCATCCACAAACTCCTCAAAGGAACCTGGCGTGGTGGCATAGGCCAGGTTGAATCCGTCTACTCCCGCGTCGATCCAGTCCTCGAACTGGTCGGCGATGCTCTCCGGCGTGCCGACCAGAACCGGCCCGGCCCCGCCAATACCGACATAGCGGGCGAGGTCGCGCAGCGTCCATTTGCGATTGGGGTCCCCCTCGGTGAAGCTGTGAACAAGGGTCCGAATGGCATTTGTCTCGATATACTCAAGCGGCTGGTCCGGTTCAAATTGTCCAAAGTCGATGCCACTCCAGCCGCTCAATAAGGCCAGCCCGCCGTCGTAGCTGCACTGCTCAAAATACTCTTCATAGCGACGTTTGGCCGCGGCTTCGGTCTCGCCGATGATCACTTTCATATAGGCAAAGCACAGAATGTCCTCGGGGTTTCGGCCGTGCTGGCGGGCGATTTTACGGATGTCGCGGATATATTGCCCATCGACCTCGGGCTTGGAGCCAAGGACGAAAACGGCCTCCGCATGTTGCGCCGCAAAGGCGCGGCCCCGTTCCGAAGCGCCGGCCTGAAACAAGACGGGCGTGCGTTGTGGGGAAGGTTCAGCCAGGTGACAACCCTCGACCTTATAGTATTGGCCGTCATGCCGGACATCGTGGACTTTGGTCGGGTCGGCGTAGACCCGGCGCTTGACGTCTTTGAGCACGGCGTCATCTTCCCAACTGGTCTCCCACAGTTTGTAACACACCTCGCAATACTCATCCGCCATGTCGTAGCGATGGTCATGCTGGGCCAAACCGGTCTGGCCGTAGTTGCGGCCGGCGCTTTCGAGATAGGAAGTGACGATATTCCAGGCGACCCGGCCTTTGGTGAGATGGTCCAGGGTAGAAATGAGACGCGCAAATGTGAACGGGTGGTTCTGGATAATGGAGCTGGTGAAGCCAAAGCCGATATGCTCAGTGGCGTAGGCCATAGCCGGGATGAGCAGCATGGGATCGTTGACCGGTATCTGGGCGGCTTCGGTCAGCGCGGCCTCCCGGTTGCCGCGAAACACATCGTAGGTGCCAAGGACATCGGCCAGAAAGATGGCGTCGAACTTCCCCCGCTCGACGATCTTGGCGAATTCGACCCATTGATTGAGGTCGGTGTACTCGGTCATATGGTCATCGTCGCGGACCCACAGGCCGGGGGACTGATGGACCACACAGTTCATATGAAAGGCGTTGAAATACATGCGTCTCTTCATTGATGGCTCTCCTTCATCGAAAACTGGCAAGCCGAGAGGCGGGGGCTTCTCAGGCTCCAGGACAGCGGGACACAAAAGCAGAAGCGGAGGGGCAGTGTCAAGTAGCGGCATACGCCTTGCCAGGGCAGGTGGGGGGGCGATATGATGTTCGGCCCAATACCGAGCGCTCCCTGCTCGTAACCGGGGAGGAATATGTATGATGACAAGCACCACATTAGGTCGGCTGAACTACCTTGACTCTTCTCTGCAAAGCTCGCTCTACCGCAACGGCCAAGTCCTCCTGCGCCGCGATGCGGATGGCAGCGACAGCGGTATGCAGGGCGTGGTCTTTGATGAGCGGCAGATGCCCGTCCATAATGCGCGATTGCTCAATGGGCAGAACGGCCACGCGCCTCGCAGCCTTGAGGCCAACGGTTTTGAACTGCTAGCTCGCCCCCTTGCGCGTCCAGACCTCGATTTTTTCGATCATCAGGAAGTTATTCAGGACTACTACCGCGAATGCGCCCAGGTCGTCAGCCAGGCGACCGGGGCGGCCTCGGTCGCGGCCTTTGACCATAATGTCCGGTCCGCCGCCGGCAAGCGGAGCCAGCGACGTATTCGCGGCGGGCAGCAGGTGCAGGGTCCGGCCTCTATCGCCCACGGGGACTATACCCTGCGGAGCGCTGCGGAACGGCTGCAACAACTCGCCCAACCGCCCGGCGGTAATGACACCCTGCGGGCGGTGCTCGGCTCGGACCACGCGCTCATTGCGCCCGAAAAGGCGAACCAGGCCCTTGCTCCCGGTGGTCGCTTCGCGCTCATCAATGTGTGGCGCAATATCGCTGCGGAGCCAGTCGCCACCCATCCCCTCGCCCTGTGCGACGCGCAGAGTGTGCAGCCCGAAGACTTAGTGGTCTTCGAAATTCACTATCAGGACCGGGTAGGTGAGAATTATTTTTCCAAGTATGCTCCGCGACACCAGTGGTACGCCTATCCAGGCTTGACCCGGGACGAGGCCCTGCTGATCAAACAGTGGGACTCCGCCGGCCCGCTCGCCCGCTCAGCGGGTCGCCGGGCCGATAGCGACGACGCCCAATCCCCGTGCACCTTCAGCTTTCATACCGCCTATCAGGAGCCGGCCACCCCTCCCGACGCGCCTGAGCGGTGGAGTATTGAGGTCCGCTGTATCGCCCTGTACGCCTGACCGCAGGGAGAAAGAGGGGAAAAGAGTAGAAAAGAGTAGCGGTGTTATCGGTCCAAAGCGGTTGACACGTGTGCGCTGTCGAGCCGGGCGTGCTTATTGCGTCTGACGAAAATAGGCCCGCGCCCGGTCTTCAGCCTGAGTGTGGATAAGAACAGTCAGCAGGAGACTGCTGCCCAGGGTTGAAGCGAGCAGGGCATAGGACAGGGCGGCGTAGCCGATGTGGGCGACTGCCAGCCCCCCGATAGCCGCCCCAAGCGCATAGCTGGCATAGCCGCTCCCAGATAAGACCCCGGTCAGCGTGCCTCTCGCCGTTCCGCCCACATCAACGCCGACAACAAAGAGGAGGGTTGCCAGCGGCATGGTGAGCAGCATAAACACGCTGGTCAGGGCCACGCTCAGCCACAGGCCATCGTCTAAGAAAAAAGCGGCCGTACCAGGCAGCGTGGCGATGAGCGCCGTCAGCGCGGCGAGGGACAAGCGCTTTTGGCTCCGCCCCATCTTCCCGCCCAGAAAAAGACCGCCCGTGGTGCCGAGGGCGACCAGGGAAACCGGCAGGGCCAGCTCCGCGGTGCTGAGGTGATATGTCACTTGGAGAAAAGGGGGAAAGAAGGTCATAATGAGCCCATAGGCCGTGCGGACGGTCAGGTTGGTGAAGGCCAGCAGCCAGGTCACCGAAAAACGTCCGACCTGTTTGAGGCGGCTGCCAAGAATGAGCAGCTTCGGCTGGGCGCTGCCCTCCGGCGTATACAGCCACACCAGCAGCGTGCAGCACAGCAAGGCGGCGCCAACGGCCAGGAAGGCGACGCGCCAGCCGGCATACGCGGCGATGAGGGTGACGAACGGGACACCGAGCACGCTGCTCAGACCCGGCTGGGTTGTCACCACCGCGACCCCCAGCGCCCGTTTTTCAGGCGGCAGAAGGTCGCCCAGTAAGGCAATACACGTAGGAGGGACCATGCCTCCGCCGACACCGGCGAGGATGCGGAAGACTGCCGCGCTGGGGAGATTCGGGGCCAAGGCCGTTCCGATTGAAGCCAGGCCGACCAGCAATGCGCCAGCCAGTACAATCGGCTTTCTGCCATACGCATCGGAAAACGGGCCAACGACCACGGCCGTTGCCGCCCAGGCGACCGCAGCCGAGGTGACGAGTTGGGCAACGGCCGGCACACTGGTGTGCCAGTCGTGCGACATAGCGACCAAGAGCGGCCCCAACATGCTGAGAGCGGTCAAGACGGCAAAGACCGTACAGCCGATGATGCTCAGCAAGAGAGGCGTGTGGACGAGCTGGCTGGATGCTGGCGCGGTTGGCATGGATATGTGTGACGAATCGCGCTATCAGTTTGCAGTGGACAGAGCAAGACTGAAATTATGGTTTCATACGGCCAGCGCTTGCCTGAGACAGACAGCCTGGGGAGAGAGTCGGGCATGACAAAAAAAGTTTGTATTGTCACCGGTGTTGGACACGGCACAGGGCAGGGGGTCGTCCGCCGGTTCGCCAAGGGGGGCTACCGGGTTGCCATGCTGGCCCGGAATACGGAACGCCTCACCCAGTTTGAGCGGGAGATTGCCGGCACCACGGCCTACCCGTGCGACATCGGCGATGAAGCCGCAGTGAACACCACGGTTGCAGCCGTCGCCGCGCAGCTCGGGCCTCCAACCGTTCTGATTCATAACGCCGTCAGTTTTGACGCCATCTTGAAGACCTTCCTGGAGATTGAGCCCGCGGCTCTTCAGCGCAACTTTCAGGTCAATACCATGGGGCTGCTGTATATGGCTCGGGCGGTCACGCCGTATATGCTCGAAGCCGGGCAGGGGGCGATCATGGTGACGGGTAATACGGGGTCGAAACGCGGCCTCCCGCAATTTGCCTCTTTCGCGCCCACCAAAACCGCGCAGCGGATTCTCGCCGAATCCATCGCCCGCACCCTTGGTCCGCAAGGCGTCCATGTGTCTTTTCTGGTCATTGACGGTGGGATTGATATGCCGCTCGTCCGCGCCTGGCTCAAGGACAAACCGGACGACTTTTTCATTCAAACATCGGCCATTGCCGACACCATCTGGCACATCGTCCACCAGGACCGCTCAGGCTGGACCTTTGAGCTTGATATCCGCCCGTTCGGGGAGGAGTGGTAGCGGGGATTATCAACGGTGAGCATTGGAGAAAAGTAAAATCCCTGGGTTTTCTGGAGTTTCACCATGATGGTTAGCCATCTGTCAGTGAAGAACTGGCGCAATTTTCAGCGCGTTACCGTGAATCTTCGTGAACGTCAGTTCATAGTCGGAGCGAATGCTTCCGGGAAATCCAACCTCCTAGATGTGTTCCGTTTCTTTCGTGACATTGCAAAACCCGAAGGGGGTGGGCTCCAAAAGGCCGTCAAAGGAAGGGGGGGAGTGTCGAAGATTCGGAGCTTGGCTGCACGGCGTGACCCGGAAATCGAATTGGAGGTCCACTTGGCCGAGTCCGCTGGTGAACCGCCGACGTGGTGTTACGCCCTCGGTCTGCGTCAAGAAACGCGGGGCCATCGCAACACGTACCTCACCCATGAACGGGTTTGGAAGGAAGGCCAGCAGATTCTTGATAGACCTGATGCGGAGGACAAAAAGGATCAGGACCGACTCACCCAGACCTTTACTTGAACAGATCAATGTCAACGGCAATTTCCGCGCCGTCGTTCGCTTCCTTCAATCGACCACCTACCTCCACCTCGTTCCCCAACTCCTGCGATTTGCCGATTCCATCCAGGGGCGTGTTCTCGAAGACGACCCTTTCGGTCAGGGACTTCTGGAACGCCTGGCAAAAACAAGTGAGAAAACCCGCCGCTCGCGTCTATCAAAAATTGAGAAGGCTCTGAAAGTTGCCGTGCCGCAGCTTGAGCAACTCCAGTTTATCAGAGACGCGGTAACGGGCCGCCCGCATATTCAAGCCCTGTATTCTCACTGGCGCCCAAAGGCTGGCTTGCAGCAAGAAGACCAGTTTTCGGATGGGACGCTCCGCCTGATAGGTTTTCTGTGGTCACTATTAGAAGGCGATTCGCTCCTCTTACTGGAGGAACCGGAGCTCTCGCTGAATGCGGCTATTGTGGCACAACTTGCCCCTCTTATATTCAGAATGCAGCGCAACCGCCGCCGGCAAGTGCTGATCAGCACCCACAGTGATGCCCTGCTGAAGGAGCAGGGTATCGACGGTCATGAAGTTCTTCTACTCACTCCCGCAAAAGAAGGAACCAAGGTCAAACAGGCAGCAAATATTGCCGAGGTCCGTACCTTGCTGGAATCAGGTTTGACGGTCGGAGAAGTTGTCCTCCCCCGAACGAAACCAACCAATGCCGAGCAGTTGAGCTTTTTCGGATGAGCGCGAAAAGCGTTATCTTGGCGGTTGAAGATCCGCTGGGCGAGGCGGTCTCGATACGAATGCTTACAAGCGTGGATATCGGTGTCAGCCAGCGTCTTGGCCTGAGAGGACAAGGCTATCTTCAAAACAAGGCGGACAGCCTGAACCGGACCGCTCAGGGATTCCCAGTCTTTATGCTCACCGACCAGGATTCTCCCAATCGGTGTCCGCCGCAGTTGGTTCAGTCTTGGCTCAGCGGGGTACGGCACCCGCATTTCTTCCTCCGTGTCGCTGTCATGGAAGTCGAATCCTGGATTATGGCAGACCGCGAAGGAGTGGCAGATCTGCTGTCAATTCCGTTGAGTCGCATCCCGCATGATACCGATACCATAGCGCACCCCAAAGAATTCCTCGTCACCCTTGCACGGAAAAGTAGGAAGAAGAGTCTGCGAGAAGAGCTTGTTCCCCGACCTGGAGCAACCAGTAAAGTGGGCCCAGGCTATAATAGCCGCCTCGGGGAATTCGTCCGTACTGCCTGGAATATCGGACGAGCCAGTGCCACCTCCAATAGCCTGAAACGGACGCTCGACCGTTTCAGAACTTTCCGTGCGACATAATACGACGCTCAGGCTGGTTCGGGGAGAAGTGGTAGCGGGGATTGCCCTCTCTTATGAAAAAGAGACTGCTCCTTTACCCTGCTCGTTGGACTGCTTTTTAGTGACGCGGCAAGCCTTCCCCGCTCTATTGTCCTCTCTCCAGGAGTGGTATGAGAGTGGCAAGAGGGCCAGCTTGGTCAGCGCATACGCGAGTAGAAAGGGGATTCCGCTCTCATATGGCGACACACGGACGCAGCGACAGCGGGGCGGGCGCACACAGCCCAGTCTGGCACGAGGCATACCCGGAACTCGGAACCGGGCCGATTCCGATTGAGCCGTGCGTGTCACAAGAGTATTTCGACCTGGAGCGAGAGCGCATTTATAAGCAGACTTGGCTCAATGTGGGCCGCGTTGAGCAGCTTTCTCGGCCGGGGGACTATTATGTCAAAGACCTGCCCAGCTGTGACACCTCGGTCATCCTGACGCGCAGCCGGGACGGCACCCTGCACGCCTTCCATAATATGTGTTCCCACCGGGGCAATAAGCTCGTCTGGGACCAGAGCGGGACGTGCCAGCACTTGACGTGCAAATTCCACGGCTGGAGCTATGGTCTCAACGGCGACCTGAGGTTCGTCCCTGATGCCGGGCGCTTTTACGACCTCAAAAAAGACCGACTCGGTCTCACGCCGGTCCGGGTCGAGCTGTGGGAAGGGTTTATCTTCATCAATCTCAACCCGACCCCCACGGAAACCCTCCAGGAACATCTCGGCGAGCTTGGAGCCGGATTAGCCGGCTATCCGTTTGCGCACCTGACGACCTGCTATGCCTGGCATACGGAACTGAAGGCCAACTGGAAGGTGCTCAAAGACGCCTTTCACGAAGCCTATCATGTGCCCTTCCTGCATAAGCGCTCCCTGCCCGATGCGTTTACCAGCCCGGACAATCCGTATGCCCACGCTTTTGCGTTTCAGCTGTATGAACGCAACCACCGGATGTCCGTCTTTGGGAATCCTGGTCATCAGCCCAGCCCGGTCGAGTTCCTGGCCCATCGTTTCGGGGCGTCGATTGTCAAACGTGACGGGGAGATGGATGCCTTACCGCCAGGGGTGAATCCGACCCGGAGCCCGTTCTGGGCTTTTGATGCGAATATGATTTTCCCCAATTTTGATGTGTTTGTTTTTGACGGCACGTATCTGACGCATCATTTCTGGCCGCTCGCCCCGGACCGCACCCTGTGGGAAGTCAAGACGTATTTCCCCGACGCCGGCAACGCCGCCCAGCGTTTTAGTCAGGAGTACAGCAAGGTGCTGCTGCGCGAGGCATTACTGGAGGATGCCAGTACCCTGGAGGCGACGCAATCCATGCTGGCCTCGGGGGCAAAGAAAGCATTCGTCCTCCAGGACCAGGAACTCTTGGTCCGGCACGGGCATAAAGTCATTGAAGATATGGTCGGTTTCTATCGGGCCAGAGCATAAACAGAGTATAAACGCCGGTGGTGCGATATTGACCGGAAAACAAGAACGTGCTTTAGGTTCGTGTCTCACCATGCAGTGTCTGTCCTGACCGCGCGCCTGGTCAATGAATACGGGACGATACCGAACCGTGGCATAAGAAAACCAACACAGGGAGGAAATGGAATGAGCGCAACACCAAACGGAACTCCGGCAAACGGGAACGGTGCGGCCGGCGGCTACAGGTGGCATAAGAAATACCCCCACCTCGGGACTGGCCCGGTTCCAGCGGATGTCTTCACCTCGCAGGAACGGTTTGAGATGGAGCGTGAGCGGATTTTCAAGAAAGTCTGGCTGAACGTCGGGCGGGTCGAACGGATTCCCAATCCGGGCGACTATTTTGTCCAAGACTTGGCCGTGTGCAATACCTCGGTCATTATTGCCCGCGGCAAGGACGGGGCCGTCCATGCCTTTCATAATATGTGCTCACACCGGGGCAACAAAATTGTGTGGGACCAGGACGGGACGTGCCAGAACTTCACCTGCAAGTTTCACGGCTGGAGCTATGGCTTGGACGGACGCCTGAAATTCGTCCCGGACGAAGAGAGTTTTTTCGAGCTCAAGAAAGAGACGCTGGGCCTGACGCCAGTGGCGGTAGACGTGTGGGAAGGGTTTATTTTTATCAATGTCGATCCGAATCCGACCGAGACCCTGCCGGAGTATCTGGGCGACCTGGCAACCGGACTGGAGGGCTATCCGTTCGGCGAATTCTCAGCCACCAGCACCTCGTGGACCTCAGAGGTGAAGGCCAACTGGAAGGTCATCAAAGATGCCTTTCAGGAGGTGTACCATATCGCCTTTTTGCATAAACGCTCCATCCCGGACTCCTTTACCAGCAAGGCCAACCCGTACGCCCACTCCCTGGATGTCAGCCTGTATGCGCGCCACGGCAGTATGTCACTGTTTGGCAGCGCCGACTACCAGCCCAGCCCGGTGGCCAAACTCGCCGCCCAGCACGGTGATATTGTCATTCGGAGCGACTTTTCGATGGACGGTCTGCCGTCGGGAGTGAATCCGCTCCGCAGCGAAGCCTGGTCGCTGGACCTGAACGTCATCTTCCCGGCCTTCTTTGTCGATGTGTCCCAGGGGTCATATTTTACCCATCAGTTCATGCCGATTAGCGTGGACAAGACGCTGTGGACCTCAACCCAGTACTATACCAAGGCGACCACACCGGGGCGGCGGTTCAGCCAGGAATACGGCAATGTGATCTTCCGCGATATTATCATGGAAGATGGCCGGACCTTCGAGGAAACCCAGTCCATGCTCTCGTCCGGGGCAAAAAAAGAGTTTTATCTGCACGACGAAGAGATTCTTCTCCGTCACAGCCATTACGTCATTGACCAGATGCTCGCGGGGCAACCGCTGGACCACGCGTTTGTGCCCAACGGCAAGGAGGCGACTGCCCATGCCTGAGGCCCGCTTACCCGAGCAGTTTCGGGATTTGGAACCGTGGCTGGCCTGGTCGTTAGCAACCGAAGCCGAGCGGAGCGACCACCGTCAGGCCAGCACCATGGAAGACATCACCGCCTTTTATGAGGCCATGCTGGCGCGCATGGAAGAGGTGCTGCCCTATTTGGAACAGTTTCATCTGGACGACCTGCCGGACGACACTCGACGCCTGTTTTATCTAACGCTGTCCTTGGCGGAAGTGGCCCCCGCGGTTGAGCAGTTCGGCCAGCCCAGCGTGGTGGACGGCTACGACATCAAACGCTTTATCACCAGTAACCGCTAAGGCAGACGGCCGCCGCGCCCGACCTGGCATGTCAGGAGAGAGCCATGAAAGTCGGTGTTGATATTATTCATCAGAATCTGGGCCGGCCCCAGCCCGACCACGAAGTGTATCGGGAAGAACAGCGCCTGGCCGACCTGGTTGAGCCCTTGGGCTTCGATTCGTTGTGGAGCGTGGAGCACCACTTCGATGATTACACCATGGTGCCCGATGTGCTCCAATACCTGACTTTTATGGCCGCCCGGACCACGCGCATCCAACTTGGCAGCGCGGTCGTGGTGTTGCCGTGGCACGACCCGGTCCGTGTGGCCGAGCAAATCGCCATGCTCGATATTCAGTCCGGTGGGCGACTACTGCTGGGATTTGGGCGGGGGGCCGCTCAGATTGAATATGACGGCTTTCGGGTGGCTATGGATACGTCGCGGGCGCGTTTTACCGAGGCCGCCGAAGTGGTCACCAAAGCCCTCATGCACGAACGCTTCTCGCATGCCGGCGCGTTCTATCAGATTCCCGAGATGAGTATCCGGCCGCGGCCCTCCACCGACTTCACGGGCCGGATGTATGGAGCGGCCATCAGCCCCGAGTCGGCCGAGATTATGGCCCGGCTCGGTTTTGGGGTGTTGGTCATTCCGCAACGCGACTGGGACACCACCGCCGAGGAGCTGGAACGCTATAATGATATGTGTCGGGGCCTGGGCAAGGAGCCGGTCAAGCCCATTGCCGGCTGCTTTGTCTATGTTGACGATACCGAGGCCAAGGCTATGGACGGCGCCCGGAAATATATGGGGGCCTATTGGCAGTCGGCCGACGCGCACTACCGCTTTTCGCACGGCGCACACGTCGGCGTGAAGGGCTATGAGTACTACGACAAAATGGGTCAGGCCAGCAAAAAGATGGGGCCGCAGGCGGTCAACGATTATTTCATCAGCTTTCAGTGTGTCGGCACCCCCAAGATGTGTTTGGAGAAGATCGCGTTCATTCGGAACAAGGTCGATACTGAGCACTTCATCGGTATCTTCAAGTATGGCGGGATGTCCATACAGCGGGCGGAAGAGAATCTGCGCCGTTTTGCCGCAGACGTGATGCCGGGCTTGCACCGGGAAGACTTTCGCGTCCACGCCGAGCCGGCCGCCGTAGCCGGTTAGGGCCGCGCGGTCAGCCGCTTTGATTCGAGGACAGGCAGCCGCCCTCTCCCTCGGAATGCGTCATGCGAGAGAGCGGCTGGGATGAGGGTTGCGTACAGCGATTGTTCCTTCGCTTCTCCTCACGATAATCTGGAGCACTCATGGGCATGCGGACCGGTGTAGAATATCGAGAAAGTTTGCGGGACGGACGGAGCGTTTATGTGAATGGCGAGCGGGTCAAAGACGTCACGACCTATCCGCCCTTCCAAGGCGTGGTGGAGACCATTGCCGCCCTGTACGACCTCCAACACGAGCCGGCGCAGCAGCCGCCATTGACCTATCCGTCACCCAAGGATGGTCAACCGGTCGGACTCTCCTTTCTGATGGCGGATACGGTTGAAGATGTTGAGCGCCGTGTCCGAGCCGAGGAATTTCGGGCTGAGACGACCTGTGGCTTGATGGGTCGTATGCCGGATTTCATGAACGCCCTGGTGACCGACGCGGCGATGGCCGCCCCGTTTATCGGTCAACGTGAGCCCCGCTTTGGTGAGAATACCCTTCGCTATTACGAAGCCTGTCGGGATCAGGACTGGTGCCTGACCCATACCCTGATTGACCCCCAGATCGACCGCTCAAAGGGCCCCGCGGAACAAAGCGACCCAGAGGCGGCTTTGCATATGGTGCGTGAGACGGACAACGGGCTCGTGGTCAGCGGTGCCCGGATGCTCTCGACGCTCGCGCCCTTTTCCAACGAACTCTGGGTGGGGCCGTTCTATCCGCGCAAACCGGGAGAAGAAGCCTATACCCTCTGTTTTGCTGTTCCTATGGATACTCCGGGCCTCAAGTTTATTTGTCGTGAAGCCTATAACACGGGCAGAAGTCGGTTTGACCGCCCGTTGTCGTATCGCTTCGACGAAGAAGACGCGCTCGCCATTTTCGATATGGTTGAGGTGCCCTGGGAGCGGGTGTTCATCAACGGCGATATTAAGGCCTCCAACTACATCCTTGGCCGGGCACCCGGTTATGCTCTGCTCCAGGCGGTTATTCGTGGAACGGTCAAGCTCCGTTTTATGGCCGGGCTGGCCTGTACGGTGGCCGAGGCCATCGGCCGGACCAAGGCGCAACAGGTCCAGGCCCAACTCGGTGAGCTGGTGGCCCATGTGGAAATTGCCAACGGCCTGCTGCGGTCGGCGGCCCACAATGTTGTCACCAATCATAAAGAGGGCGGCTCGCTCCGTTCGCTCGCAGCCTCGCTGTGGGTGTTTATTCCGCAGGCACAGATGCGGGCGGCTGAAGTCATTCGCCAAGTCAGCGGCAGCGGCCTGATCATGACGCCCACGGAAGGGGATTTCCAGAACCCGGAGATCGCTCCCTATCTCGAACGCTATCTCCAGGGCAGAAACCTGTCGGCACGCAATCGGGTGCAACTCTTCAAGTTGGCCTGGGATATGTTGGGCGAGCAGTTTGGCAGCCGGCAGTTGCAGTACGAATGGTTCTACTCGGGTGATCCCACGTTTACCCGGTCCCGTTTTTATCATTCACCCGCGGTGCAAGACTACAAAGCCATGGTGGAGCGCATCCTGAACGAGGGGAAGAGCGGCGGCGAGAGGTGACGGTCGCCATCCTCAGATATCCTGTTCAAGCACTTGGCCGTGCTCCCGCAACCAGCTTCGCGCCTTCTCCATTTTTGGTGCATGTGTCCGAACGATATTCCAGAAGCGGGGGGTATGATTTGCTTCGAGCAGATGGGCGAGTTCGTGCACGATGACGTAATCGATGACAAATATCGGCGCTTTCATCAGCCGCCAGTTCAGGTTCACATTATTCTTGACCGTGCATGAACCCCAGCGGTAGCGATTGTCCACAATCTTCGCGCTAGTAAATGTGACCCCGAGCATAGCCGCAAGGGATGTGACCTTTGGCAGAATCCTCTCTTTCGCGCGGTTGACGTACCAGTGACGAAAGGCATTGCTCCGCTCGCCCGCCAGGGAAGCCGGGATCAGGAAACGCCGCTCAAAACGTATCTCCTTCGCATCGGTCGAGACGATCTCGACTTGATACTCACGGCCCAGGTAGAGCGCGGATTCACCGTTGACCAATTCCTTGCCGGGCGGATGAGGTCGCTCCTTGTACTTCCGGGCATGGGTGGTCTTGTCATAAATCTACTGCCGTTTTGACTGGACCACTGCCCGGATCGCTGCTTCAGGCGTGGACTCGGGGGCACGAACGACAACGCTCCGGTCCCGCTCAACGCTGATCGTCAATTTTTTCCGTTTTGGCGAGCGTTTGATGGTGTAGGCCGGGTCCATACTTATTCCGCGTGGAGCATAATGTCATGATTCTTTTCCGCGATTTCCATGACGCGGCTGATAATTGTTTTATAGTGCTTCGCAAGGTTCGGCAGCGCAACGAACGCCGGCTGGAGCAGCGTCTTCTGAATCTCGGCCTTTAATCGGTTGCGGGCGGGAATGCTTTCCCAAAACCCCGTCCGTTGCAACTCGTGCTCGACCACCAGCGAGACCGCCTGCGTCAATGCAACCAAGTGGCCGATGGTGTCGTCCGCGCTCGGTCCGTAACGCGGACTCGTTTCCGCCACCCGCCGTTCGTCAGCGTCCCGTGCCATGTCCACCCCGAACAACTCGCGGCGTAACATCCGAAAGAACGGCATCTGCTTTTTGCGATGCAGCCCGTAGGTCGGCTCCTGATGTGCGTTGACGATCCGTGTTCGCAGCTTCTCCAGTTCTTCGTAAATTTTTGTCCAGTTGTCCTGAAACGCCTGCAATATCCGCGCGAGCGCCGCGGCGAAGGAGGCTTGCAGGTCCGGGTCGTCGGCCAACGCAACCTCAAGGTGGTGGCGGATAGCGTGTTCCACCTCTGCGGCTTTTGTTTTTGTCCGGCGACGCTTCCCGACTTCCTTGTGAAAATCCTCGTCCAGAATGGAAATCGGCCGGACCTTTTGGGCTATGCTCTTTGACTCCAGATAGGTGTCGGTGATGGCGCGCAGCTTGGGTGGGATACCTTTCATGCTGAGGCGTTCGTCCCGAAAGTGCTTGCCGGCAAGAATGTTGATTGCAGCCAGGGCGTTGTAGTCATCCAGACAATCCAACGCCTGCCGCGCGGGAAAAACAAAATTGAGGCATGTGGTCAACTTCCTGAACGCCTGCATGTAGTCAAAGCGCAGGTCCGCGTCATAAAACACCTCAAAGAAAGCGTCGTGGTCGGTCAGGCCGGTCAGGCCATGCTGTCTGAGCAAGGCCATAATCGCAGCATGGCTGTCCTTGAGATGATTCAACTCCTTTTCGGGAAAGCTGAGGGAGTCAAGCACTTCCTTTTGTTCCCGCTCGTCTACGCCTCAATAGCTCTCTTGAGATGATGTCCAACGCCGACGTAATCAACCACAAAGCCTTTGTCCTTGGTGTCACCGCCGACCCGGTTCACCCGAGCAATGGCCTGCAACAGGGTGTGGTTGGTCATGACCCTATCCAGATACATGACCTGCTCTACCGGAGCATCGAAACCCGTGATGAGCATATTGTTGACAACCAGGATACCCATATCCCCACTCACGCTTGCGTCTTCACCCCCGAAGGCCAGCTTGAAGCTCTTGATACTGCGTTTGTGCCTGGTCTGGTCAGTGTGCTCCTTGACGTGCGGCAGGTCGTTGTGGCTGGCGGAGATGACCACATCGGTTTGCAGTTGTTTGATCTGTTCCAGGTCAAGGCCGTTCGGGTTTGATTTCTCTAACTCGGCAACGGCGGCACCCAAGGCCGTGTCGAGGTGTTTCTTGTAGCGGACCGCGGCTTCGCGTGAGGTCGCCACCACCTGGGCTTTATAGCCGTTGGGAAAGACATGGCTCAGGTAGTGCGCAACCATATCCTTCACCTTGGCTGCAATCGTGGGTTCTGCCTCCAGGTAGGCGTCTCGGGAACCGTAGCCGAGGATTTCCAGCTTTTGCTGAAAATCGTAGTCGCTGAACACATCCGCAAAGGTCGCGTCCATGCCTTCCTGGTCGGGTATTTCTGCGTTGTGGGTGCGGCCCTCGTAGACGACCTCCAGGGTAACACCATCGTCAATGGACTGCCGCATGGTGTATTTATCGATATAGTCACCGAAAACACGCTCGGTCTTGTCAATCGGCGTGCCGGTATAGCCAATCTTTGCCGCGTTCGGGATGGCCCTATCGAGATTTGCCCCGAGCAGATTGTATTGGGAGCGGTGGGCTTCGTCGGTCATGACTAGGATGTTGGGGCTGGCGTTCAGCTGCGGGAAGGTCTCGGTCAGGTCTTTTTCCTGGAACTTATGGATCATGGCCATGACCAGGTTTGAGGTGTCGGCCCGGAGCAGTTCTTTCAACTGCTTGATCGTGTTGGCCATCTTCACCGTGAAGCCGACGCTCTGGCTGGTTTCGCTGAGCTGGTCTTCAAGCTGTGTCCGGTCGGTGACGAAGACTACTTTCCAGTTTGCCAATCGCGCGTGGCGGTACATCTCACGCACCATGAACATCATGGTCAGCGATTTTCCCGAGCCCTGGGTATGCCAGATGATGCCGCTCCGTTCGTGCGGGTTGCCGCCCGTCAGCAATCGCTTGACGGCCAGCTTGACCGCCCGAAACTGCTGATAGCGCCCCACAATTTTGATGGTCTGGCCTGTGTCGTTGGTCGCAAACAGGGTGAAGGTGCGGATAAGGTCAAGCAGGTTATGCTTGTCCAGCATCCCAGCCACCAAGCGCTGTTGGTCATTGGGGCTGCCCGCGCCATGTGCAAGATCGTTGAGGGTGCGCGGGTAGGGGTCGGTCCAGCGGTAAAAATGTTTTTCGCTGTGCGTGGTGATCGTTCCGAACTTGGCCTGCTGCCGGCAGGTGGCGACTATGAACTGATTGAAATAAAAGAGCGGAGGGCTGCCTTCGCCCGCGACGCCACGCTGCTCGCTGTAGCGTAGTATCTGGTCAATGGCTTCGGGGAGGGCGTCTTTGACCTTGGGCGACTTGCATTCAATCACGACCACGGGCAGACCGTTCAGGAACAACACAAGGTCCGGGATGATGTGGTGTTCGGTGCCCAGGATGCGGACCTTGTATTGACACACGGCAATAAAGCGGTTGTTGTCGCGGTTCTTGAAGTCAAGAAAGCGCACCGTCGGGCTGTTCTCGCCGGTTTGCCGGTTCTCGCCGACGCTGGTGTTCTCCAGAAGCAGGCGCAGGACGTGCTTGTTGTTCTCGATTAAGCCCCTGCCGGGAAAGCTGGCGGTGAGTTGCCTGACGACTTCTTCGACCTGATCGTTGTCCAGCCACGGATTGATAACCTTGAGCCGTTCTCGCAACACCGGCATCATGACGACTTGGGTGAAACTCTCGCGGTAGGTGTCGCCGGGCTTTTGTTTCGCGCCGGTCAGGTCGATAATCTCCCAGCCCAGCCCGTGCAACTTCTCAAGCAGAGGTTTCTCAACGTGGTTGCGTTCGTCCATACGAAGCGGTCGTGCCGGCATAGTCATCGTTCTTGTGATTCTGTGTCCCCGTCCGGCATTCCCGCGAAAGAACGTCACGGCCCCTTCGACTTCGCTCCGCTCCGCTCAGGGTGAACGGAAGACCGGTTGGGCTGAGCGGAGCCCGCTCTCGCGTCACGAAACCGCGGCCGGCACTTCGCCTTCAATAACACGCCCTTTTACGCGCTCCACGACCGAGATGTCATAGCCGCTTTGCAGGTGCATCCAGAATGCCGGGCCGGTTCCCAGGTAGCGCCCGAGGCGCACCGCAGTCTCAGCCGTGACCGCCCGTTCGCCCCGTAGGATGGCGGTAATCCGGTTTGCCGGGGCACGGAGGGCCAGCGCCAGCCGGTTTGCGCTCATGCCGCGCGCTTCCAGTTCTGCCCGGAGTATCTGACCGGGATGGGTCTTTACTCGCGTCATAGCCTGCCTCCCGATTTTATCCTGTGTGATAGTCCTCAATAACAACCTCGTGTGCATTGCCGTCCTTGAATCGAAACGTCACCCGCCCTCGCGTGCGAACGCTGCCCGCAGTTCGGCTTCAAGCAGGTTTGAAGAAATCAGGCGAGTGAATTCGTCCAGCCGCTACGCGTGCGCCGCCGCCCCCAGTTCATCGAAGGCGATGGCTGTCAACACCGAGGTGTCAACGTATGCAATGCTCATTCGCCTCGCTCTGCGAGAAACCTCGCTAGCGCGCCAGGCCGTCGTTCAACCGGCCCGAACGTCCTCCTCGGGAGGGCCGAACGAACCAGGGAGCCACTACGTTCGAGGTCCTTCAGCCGCTCTTCGAGCGCCGGCTTGCGCCGCTCCCGGATCGAACGGATTTCTGCCACGGGTTCTCCTCTATAAGAGACGGTGACGGTCTTGCCTTCACGCACTTGCCGGATGACCTCGGAAAACCGCGCCTTTGCTTCGTATATTGAATAGGTGAGTGCCACGGCGTCACATTCGCCAGCCCCTTCGACTTCGCTCCGCTCCGCTCAGGGTGAACGGAAGACCGGTTGGGCTGAGCGGAGCCCGGAAGGGCAAAGTCGAAGCACGGAGGCCGGAGCAAGGCCGGCATGACGCGAGGGTTACGGCCTATTCGCCGCGCTCGGCGAGAAACCTCGCGAGTGCGCCAAGGCGCTTGCCTGGGGGGGACTCCGTAAATGGCTGGGGCGTCGTCTTCATAAATAAAATCTAACTTGGTCACTGTACTAGGTCAAATCAGTCAGCAACGGAGGGGGATTAGATGAAGATTAGCACGACGGGGTTTACTCTCTTCGCTTCTGTGTGGTAGGGCGAGGGCATATGAGTGTCTATGCAATCATGTTGCAGAAGCCTGATGAAAAGACCTGGGAGACCGTGAGACGAAACTGGCCAGATAGACATTATATTTGGCATGACTATCTGGCTTTTGTTGCCCCGACCGGGATCACGACATCGAATTTCTTATCTGAACTCTTGGGGTTTAATGAGAACAAGAGAGTGACTGGTATCGTCGCGGAATTCGCATCGCGTGATGGATATGTAGAAACGGGCCTCGCGGAATGGCTGAGGAACGCCAATAAATGAGCGAATCTCAACAAATCTCAGACGTTGACCAGAAACTCGCGCGTGAGGCAGAGCAGCATAGCTATGTTATGGAGGCGGTCAATGACCAAGCACGCAAACTGGAAAAACTTGATGATAAAATAGACCGCAAGCTGGATGCCCTTAGTGATAAACTCGATAGAAAATTGGATGCCGTGACCAGTGACCTGACAGCAGTAAGAGAGACAGTCTCACGCATCGACGCCACGCGCGAACATATCGCTACCAAAGCGTGGATATTAAGCGGCGTCATTGGGGGAATTATTGTGGCTGTGACCTTAGCCGTCACCCTCGCGCGTTACCTTCCGCCCTCCCCCTAATCTTCATCAAGTAGATAATCCCCCAACGGAGCGACCGACACCTTGCCGGTGAGAAGGTCTTGCATCAGGGCGGTTTTGACTTGACACAATTTGTCTAGCTCTTTCACTGCACAGTTTGTACGATTGTCCAAAGCTTCAAGACAATCTATGATTCGTGTCTGTTCCATTAGTGGAGGCCACAAGAATTGCAAGCTGTTTAATATCTCGGTATTGGCGACATCACGACCGCCGGCATTAACGGAAGACAAAATCTGTTGCCGAATCCGCGATTCATATGAGAGTTGGGCCTGTAAAAAATAGGCGTTGCCCTGTTTCAAGTCGAGGCTGATGCACATGAGGTTCGACGACATAATCCATCCATGTTGGTCAACGCTAATCACAGCAGACCGACCGACATCTGCGACACGAGAGAAAACGATATCTCCAACTTCCAGCCGGTAGTTTTGCAGCCGCATGGCTGTAGACTCCGAGACGTGCAAGAGTTCGGACTCGATAAGTCTACCCGCTCCGAGCGCTCCAATTGTAATCACCGGTACACCAGTAGGACGCCAGTGCTCAAGTTTGAGTGACGAGCCGAAGGGGCCGGTCTTAAGGTGCGGACGCCCAATCAATCTCCGCTCGAACAAGGGACCGCTCTCCCACTCCACCGGAATCCGCCCAAGCTGCGAGTCCTTAAACTCGTGGGGCTCCTCAGAACGAAGGTTGCCGTTTTCGTCGATACCGCGCGTGAGCAGGTCTTGCATCAGGCCGGTTTTGATACGCTGCTGCTTGGCGATTAGCGCTTCGGTCTGGTCAATGGCTTGATCGACTGTGGAGAGTATTTCGGCGATTTTGGTTTGTTCGGATTCCCTTTCTGGAAGTTGAATTGTGATAGACTGGAGCACGCTCTGATTTAGTTTGGTGCGTGTCCCTCCGACAATGAACGGCTGAATATCTTTGTGCTCAAGCGCATAAAAAATAGCATCTTGGGAGAAACCATATCTGGCGCGAAGCACGTGAGCATGATTGTTGACCCAGATCTTACCAGCGATCCGGTATGCAATAGGACGTGTTGAAAACTCGTCAAAATGTCCTCCGTCCTCTGCGACTAAAATCAACGGTTCATCGAAAATGAAATCATCAATATAGCCCTGCTGCCCGTTTGCACCGTAATAAGGAATGTTACCGATTCTTCTTTCACGCTCTTCAGAATTAATTGGAACACGCTTGCTATCAAGAATGTCGCAGCACTCTTCTATTTTCCATGTCGGCCAGTCGTGAGAGGGTTTCATTTCAGATACCCCAAACCACCCAGGAAATCATTCAACGTGCTCAGCGTTTCCTCCCTCTTGGCATCCATCTCCCGGCTACTCACCGCGTACTTACTCCACAATTTCTCAACACCCGAGACCAGTTGGCGCATCTCCGCATTAAGATATCGTTCAAGCTCAGCGCTGGCGATGTCGTAGAGCTTCTTGAGAATAAGGCGCTTGGCTTCGGCGTCGGTAAGCTGGCCGTTGATTGCTGCCAGTATTGCGTCGGTCTTGGCAATCCGCTCTTGCAGTGCGGCCTTGTCCTTGTTCAGGGCCGCAATTTTCTTTTTGTCGGCCTTGTCGTGCGGGTCCAGGTTGGCAAGCTGGGCTTCGGCCTGCTGCATGAGTTCCCTATTTTCGGCGGTGAACCCTGCGCCACCCAGCCGCTTGAGTTGGACTTTGAGTTCCAGTTCGTTGGTCTTGTTTTTCAACGCCGCTTTGCTGACCCTGATGTGATGCTCAATCTTCTTGATAGCGCCCTCCTGGGCCTTGAGGTCGTCACACTCCTGCCGGGCAGATGCGCCGGCGCTGTCCTTGAGGTCGTCAATAAGCGTTTTCAGCGCCTTCTTGATGACGGTGGCCGTGACCTTTTCGTCTTCGTCGGGTTCGTAGGCAGCCACCTCTTGCGCGGTTTCCACGGCCTCGGCCAACTCGGTTTGGAGTTCGCTGATACGGGTTTGCAGTGCCTCAATGGCGTTTGCCTCGCCCTGAAAAAATGCGGCAATCAGATAGGCGTCCGGGATGAGGGTGTGATGCCAACCGGTTGAGACAATGGTTTTCAGGTCATAGCGGTTCTGCTTCCACCAGTTGACAAACACACCAGCGCTCTTGAACTCGTCCAGCACGCCCAGGGGAACGAGCTTGGCCTTGAGCGTGGTCAACAATTCCTGCCGGACTTCCGGCATTTTCCGCCCGCTCTGATTGGCGCGTTCAAGCGCGGCAAAATCATCCCGGGCCACGCTCCACCAGGCTTCCAGGGCTGCGCGATGGGTGTCCACGGTGCGCCCGACCGCTGGGTCGGCTTCAATATGGCCTTTGAGAGCGGCCTTGCCGGCAATCGACTCGCGGAAAGACAGGTAGCCCGGTCGGTCCGGCTGGAAGAGCGTTGCGCACTCAAGGCCGAATTTGGCGAAGCGGTTGCTTTGCGCCGTCACCTCGGTTTCGGGGATGCCGCCGATGAGATGGGCCTGAACGTCTTCCGGTTCTGGCTCTGGGGTGTTGTCTACATAGCGCCGGATGTTCAGGTTGTAGTCGTGCCTGTCGGCAATCTCCGCCCTGTCCACCAGTCGGCTGTATTTGGGAATCTCGCGTTTGTGGGTAAACACAAAGTCGATTTTTTCGATGTCCTCCGGGCGGAGTTTGTTCTGGTTTTTTCCTTCGGCATACTCGCGGTCGGCGTTGATGAAGAACACCTTGGCGCGCACGGCGTCGGGTTTGTTCCTGTTGCAGACCAGCACGCAGGCCGGGATGCCGGTCCCGTAAAAAAGACCCTGGGGCAGGCTGATAATGGCTTCAATCACGTCGTCGTGTATCAACCGTTCCCGAATCAGCTTTTCCTTACCCCCGCGAAACAGCACGCCGTGGGGCATGATGGTCGCCATATGGCCGGTGGTCTTGAGGCTGGCCAGCATGTGCTGGACAAACATCAGGTCGGCCTTTTTGCCGGTTTCCGGGCACCACTCGTGGAAACGGTGGGTGAATTGCATACTGGCGCGGCTGTAGTTCTGTGAGAACGGCGGGTTGGCCAGCACGCGGTCGAACGTGCGTATCTGGCCGTTTTCCAGAATCTGCGGGTCCTCCAGAGTGTCGCCATTCTCAATGGTGAAACTCGTGATGTTGTGGAGGATCATATTCATATTGCAGATTGACCAAGTGGTGCCGTTGGAGTCCTGGCCGTAGAGGGCCAGATTATTGGCATTCTCGCCCTGCTCCTCAACGTACTGGTGGGCCTGAATCAGAAAGCCGCCCGAACCCGCGGCCGGGTCGTAAATCTCATTGCCTTGCGTGGGCTTGGTCAGTTGGACCAGCAGGCGCACCACCTCCGCGGGGGTGTAGAACTCGCCGCCTTTTTTGCCGGCGCTGTCCGCAAAATACTTAATCAGGTATTCATAGGCCGCGCCGAGCAGGTCGGGAAACTCGAAATTGTCGTTGACCAGCACAAAGCCGGGCTGGTTAAAATGATCGAGTAAGTCCTTCCATTTCTGGTCCGGTATCTTGGTCTTGCCCTTGACCGCGTTGAAGTCGATATTGTTCTTCAGCACCCCGGCCAGCGAGTCGTTCTCGTCCTCGACCGCAGCAATGGCTTTACTCAGCATATTGCCGATATCGGCCTTGAGGTCCTTGAGCGCGGGTACGATATCGCCGTTTTAATCCGTCCAGGTCTCATGCCAGCGCGCCCGAACCGGGACGAAAAAGGTCTCACCGTAGGAGGTCTTGGCCTCAATGAGTTCCGCCAGCAGAGCCGGGTCCTTGATGTGAACAAAGTCCTGCTCGCGGATATTTTCCCGTTTCTGGTCGAACTCATCCGACAGCCGTTTCAGGAACAACAGCCCAAAAATAAACTCCTTGAACTCCGAAGCATCCATCTTGCCGCGCAGGATGTCGGCAGCCTTGAACAGGAAGGATTCGAGTTGGCTCAGGGTGATTTTTTCGGTCGGCATGTGGGGTCACACTCGCTCTTCCGCCCAGAGGACGACTGCTTCAGCGATTTCAACCGCATCCATATATTCCTGTTCGGCAACCGGTCTGACAATTCCGGGGTAGCGCGTAATAACGGCGTATGTCGTCAATACCGCAGCCTTGCCGACTATCTCCGATATACTCTCTCCTGCCTCTTCAAGCAGTGACAATAAGCGAGACAAATCATGCACATAGGGATACTCAATGTTGCGCCGGATCATCACAGCCTTGATAGCCTTCTCCGCTGCCTGCTGAGCCTCGAAGCACAGGTCTTCCAGATATGCGCCTGGAACCCGGTTCTTCGCCAAAGCAAGATTGCTCTTGGCGCGGTTCAACCATTCTCGCGGATCATCGGGTGGGAAGCGCTCAGGTGGCTTCATATACCACTCTCCCTTCCCGCAGGGCGGGCTTGATAATCAGGGCGTGGCTATCCTTGAAGCGCTCCACATCATCAGGAGAGACGACGATGGCATCAACCGCAGCACCGACTCCGTGTAGCTTCCGGTATATCCGGGCCATGAGGGCGAGCGCATCCGCCCCCTCCTTGATGATGAGCAGGTCTACGTCACTGTTGGGACCCATATCGCCCCGCGCCGCAGACCCGAAGAGAATAATTTTCTCCGGCTGGGCTGTCTCCACAACCCGCCGGATGATGTCGTCCAATTTCCGCCTATCAAGCATTGTAAGGACGGGCGACTACACAGCAGCGTGCATTGCGCCAGATACGCGGGGCAACCGCGTGGTTGCCCCGCAGGAGAGGAGGGTTCAGGCGACTAGCTCGGCGAGTTGGTGGAAGCGATGTCAGGCGTTTCTTCCAAACCCAGCGCGGTAATGGATGCTTCAAAACGTTCGGCCATGACCGCATCTTCGGCGTGAAAGTCCCGGGTGAAGCAGCAGTATTCCATCTGCATCCCATTCGGGTCCTTAAAGTAAATTGACTTGGCCCAGTCGTGGTCCACGACTTCTGAGACTTCCACTCCCTTGGCCCGCAGCTCTTGTTTTTTTTCTTCGAGCGCCGCTTCCGTACCAGCCTCAAAAGCGAAGTGGTAGAACGCACTCGGCACGCCCAGCCCCCGGTTGATGCCGGCGTCGTACTCGACTGGAACACCGGGAATGCCCTTGGCTTCCATAAAAGCGAGTAACTGGTCACGGCCCGTATCAAAAAAGATATGCCGAATCTGGCCGCCTTCTTTGATCTTGATGGTATCGCACCGAACCGGCTTGAAGCCGAGGATGTCTTCGTAAAACTCGCGCGTCTTATCTAAGTCGAGCGTTGACAGCCCAATATGCGAAAAGCCTTTCTTTGTCATGACAAACCCTCCTTTGGACAGTGGTTAGTGGTTAGTGGACAGTGGTTAGTGGTTAGTGGTTAGTGGACAGTGGGCGGCTGTTTTTTTGGGGTCTACCACAGCTTGCGCGGGAAAGAAACCGAGCAAACCGCCGGCGGCGCGCTTCGCATTGACACCCCGGAAGAAGGCCGAGTAGGCTCTGCTGGCCGGAGCATGAGGAGGAAGGTATGGATTTTGGCGTTCTCGTATTTCCCAAACCGGACCGCTGTGTAGACCACGCCACGCTGGCTGAGGCGCAGGGCTTTACTCATGTGTGGGTGGAAGACTCGCCCATGATGGCCGGGGAGGTGTATCTCTGCCTGGGCCTGATGGCGCAGCAGACCAGCCGCATCACGCTTGGAACCGGCGTGGCCGTGGTCGGAACGCGCAGTGCGCCCGTGGCGGCCCATGCCATTGCCACGGTCAATCAACTGGCCCCCGGACGAGTCATTCTTGGGCTGGGGACCGGCAATAGCGCGCGCCGGGCGATGGGACTGCCGCCCTGTTCCCTGCGTGAACTGCGCGAGTATATCGCCACTGTGCGGGGCCTGCTGAGCAACCAGGAAGTGACCTACCAGGAGGGAGCGGAGACGCGCCGGATCAAATTCTTTCATCAGGACTACGCATTCATTAACACCCGTGAGTCAATTCCCATTTACGTGGCAGCGAACGCCCCACGGGCCATGAGACTGGCCGGCGAGTTGGGTGACGGCTGGCTGACCTCACGGACCAATACGGTTGAGGGCTTTGAGGCGGCCTGGCGTCAGGTCAGCACCGGCATTGAGAGCGCTGGGAAAGCGGCGGACCGCGTAGACCGGGTGCTCTTTACCACGGCCTGTTTGCTGGGCCCGAACGAAGGCTGGGACTCTGAACGAGTCAGGGCCCAGGCCGGCCCGTGGGCCACGGTCGCCCTGCACTCGCTGTATGAAACGTGCAAAGAGCCGGCAGCCGCTCCGGCTCCCCTGCGCTCAATTTTTGCCGACTACCAAGCCTTTATGGCGCGGCGTCTCCAGGCGAGCGATGCCTATTATTTTGACCTGCACGACGGCCATTGTTTATACGTCCGTGCGGAAGAGGCGCAGTTTGTGACGCCGGAAGTCATTCAGGCAACCACCCTGACGGCCCAGCCAGAGGCCGTGCTGGAACGACTCCGCGGTCTGGAGCGGGCCGGCGTCCGACAGGTCGCTTTTATTCCGACCTTTGACGCCTTTGAAGAATTTGTGACCACATTCGGAGAGCAGATTATTGCGCGTTGGTAGCGCCGCGTTTTTGCCGCCGGCTTGCCCTGGCCGTCACCCTCCGATACAGCAGAGGCAGGTTTGCAGTCCCTCTGCGTGGTGAGAGAACAGGCAGGACTATGGCCCATTTTGACCCCAGCACCCTTGAGGAAAAAAGCCGGCAGCAGTGGCAGGCCGCTTTGGCGGGACTCTCTCCGACGCACGCTTCGATCTTACGCAAGGCGCTGACGCCGCTCGAACCGCCCATTGTCCAGGCTTGGTTACAGGACGAACTCCTCCAGGAATGGGTCCGACAGGGCCAACGGGTGAGCGAAACGCTGGGCGTTCGCGGGGAAACGCTCAGTGCTGCCATGTTCACCGCAACCCCGGAACTTTTGCCGTTCTTATCTCGGCTGGAACTGCTCGAATGGATCCGTTTTCTCCTGGATATAGAAGCAGTCAGCGGAGAAACCGACTTTGGGCATTTCCCGGACGGCCTGACTGCCCTGGACCGCTCGGAGCGGATCAGCGTCTATCGTCTGGGCCGGGCAGCCGTGTATCACTCGCGGGCCGCAGCGGCCGGCATTTACCACGCCTTACCGCAAACCCTGGTCACGATTCCAGCGCCGTTGCGGAATGTGTTGATGCGTTGCCTTCAGCCGGTGGCGGCCTTTGATCCCGCACCGCTGCCGGCCGTGATTCCGTTTCTGGAGCCCACACTCAGGAGCCTGGCCCCAGACCAGCAACGCTCCGTATTAGAGCGGATTGCCGAACTCGCCCGCATTTTTCCTGCCGGGATTGCTCGGCTCTTTCGGGCCTTGTCCCGTGCGTATGAAGAAGTCGGAGCCGAGGGCGTGTTGACCTGGATTCAAACCGGGGAAGAAATCGCGCAGCGCAATCCGCACGCCGCGGAGGCGTTTTTTACCCTGGAGTCTCGGACCAGTTTTCAGGTCTTGCGGCATGAGTCGCCGGCGGTATTGCTCTCTGAGGTGCACAGTGCGTTGGTGAAGTTTATGCACATGCTGTGTGGAGAGGCGGTCAGTATTCAAGAGGTCGGGGAGGTCTCCTTCCCCCCTCCGTTGGCAATTGTTGAAGACCAAGATGAGTTTTTGCCCCTGCCGGCCAGTATTGATCTGTTTGCGACCTTTGAGGAAAACTTTCGGCTGTATTGCCTGTTCGCCGCCCATCAGGCGGGACGAATCGAGTTCGGGACCTATGATCTGTCCATTCCCGATATCTGGGTGCAGGTGCCACCCTTTGTCCGGGAACGGGCCGAGGCGACTGCGCACCCGCCCCGGAGTCTGGCCGCGTATTGCCAGCTCTTTCCCAAGCCCGAACAGATTGAGGCATTATTCCTGTTCGTCGAAGGCCAGCGGATCAATGCCTGCCTGGCAGATGCCTATCCCGGATTGCAAAAAGACCTGGCCTGGGCCGGGTCGCACACCCGTATCCTCCCGCCCCTGATTCAGTCGCTCTTGCCGTATTTGCACGCCACGCTGCAACCCGGCTGGGAGCGTGACGCAACGGTGGCCGGCTGCCTGCTGATAGCCACTGAGCTGTATGCGGCCCTGCCCGCCTACGCCGCGCAGCTATCGCAGGAGCAAAAGGACGCTGCCGACGTGGCCGGTGCGCCAGACGCCATGATGCAAGGGGCGCGCGAGCCCGAGCTGTCTGAGCGCGAGCAGGCCGCTTTGCAGCGGATTCTGGTGACGCTGCGCCAGCATCAAAAACAGAAAAAAATCCGCCCGACCCGGCCAGCCACCATCCACGGGATGCCACTGGATGCGCTGGACACCGAGGAAGACGAAGCCGGACAGGCAGCATCCAAAAAGGAGCAGCTGCGCCGGCGGCATTCCGTTGTGGGTGTCCGCTATGTCTATGACGAGTGGGATTTCCTGATTGAGGACTACCGCGCCCGCTGGTGCGAACTCCACGAGGTGCCACTGGCCGGCGACCGGGGCGGCTTCTTTGAGAGCACGCTGACCCGCTATAGCGAGGTCATTCCCACCATTAAACGTGAGTTCCAGCAGTTGCGACCCAAAATGTTCCGTTTAGTCAAGGGGCTGGAAGATGGAGAGGTGATAGACCTGGACGCGGCCGTGGCGGCTCGGGTTGACCGGCACACCGGGGTGGCGCCGTCCACGCGGCTGTACGCGGCCCGGCAGCCGCTGGAACGGGATGTGGCCGCGCTCTTTCTCTTGGACCTGAGTGCTTCGACCGATGCCAGGATTCAGCCGGAAACGGACAATGAGCCCGGCGCAACGAGTGGTCTCCGGGTGATTGACGTCCTCAAAGAGGCGGTTGTGGTGTTGTCTGCCGCACTGGAAGAAATCGGTGACGCCTACGCGGTGTACGGCTTCTCAAGCGCCGGGCGGTATAATATCGAGTTCTATCCGGTCAAGGCGTTTGGCGAAAAGCTGTCGGAGGAGGTCAAAGGCCGCATCAGCGGCTTGGAGCCCCAGCGCAGTACGCGCATGGGCGCTGCGGTCCGTCATGCGGCCCGGAAACTCAAGGACGTGGCCAGCCGCGCGAAAATTCTTGTCCTCCTCAGCGACGGCTTTCCTGAAGATGCGGACTATGGTCGGGACGAAAACGCGCCCATGTATGGCCTGCGTGATACCATGATGGCGCTGCGTGAGGCCGAGCGCGAGAATATCATGTCGTTCTGCTTGACGATTGATAAAGGCGGCCATGATTATCTGCGCGAGATGTGTCCGCCGTCGCGCTATATGGTCCTGGAGGACATCCCGTCTCTGCCGTCAGAGCTGCCCAAAATTTACCAACGCCATATTCGGCTGCAATTGTCCGAGTGAGCCAAGCGCGGGCTGGTAGCGTCTCGTATACCCGTCGTGAACAGAAAAAACGGGGCAGATGTGGTAGAAATTGGCGAGAAAACCGGAGAAAACAGTCAAAAACTCTCCCACAGTCTTGTAACTTCCCGGTTTTGGCAGTATGAGTCTGGCAGGCTCTGGTCAAATTTCAAAAGATCGCGAGCAAAAATTCTCATCACTCAAGGAGGGGCACTATGCCGGCATATGATCTGGTAATCTGGTAATCAAGGATGGAATGGTCATCGATGGGACGCGGCTGCCGCGCTACCGAGGTGATATTGGCGTCAAGGATGGCAAAATTGCGAAAATTGGTCGCATTCAGGCACACGAAGGCACCAAGACGCTTGATGCCGAAGGGCATATGGTTGTGCCGGGTTTTATTGATCTGCATACGCACTACGACGCGCAGTTGTTTTGGGACCCGTATCTGACGATTTCCGGTTGGCACGGCATTACTTCCGTGGTGATCGGCAACTGCGGCTTCGGCTTTGCGCCCGTAGCGCCTGAAGATCAAGAACGCGCCATGCTGACCATGACCCGGACCGAAGCAATCCCGTACGAGTCAATGAAAGCCGGGATGCCCTGGGATTGGGTAACTTTCCCAGAGTTTCTGGACAGTGTCGAGCGCACGCCCAAGGGGCTCAATATCCTGCCGTATGTCCCGATTGCTCCCCTCATGGTGTGGGTCATGGGCCGGGACGAGGCAAAGTCGGGCCGGATGCCGACGGAGGATGAACACAAAAAGATGGTGCAGATGCTCCACGAAGGCATGGCCGCGGGGGGCTGTGGCTGGTCGGCCCAACGCTTTGGGGAAGACAGCGTACAGTGTGATTATGACGGTACGCCCATGCCAACGGACATCATGCACCAGGAAACCTGTGTCGAATTTGCGAAAGTCTTGTCAGACCGGAATGAGGGCTTCATCCAGATGTCCCTTATCCCGAGTGTGGCTGGCCTTGAGGAAATCGAGAAGAGCTATGAAGAGCTGGCTTTGGCCAGTGGCCGGCCGATTCTGTACAATGCGATTCAGGCCCTGGATTCCGACCCGAGCCGTCACCGGAATCTGTTAGCCTGGATCGAACGCTGCCGCCAAAAGGGCCTCCGCATCTATGGTCAGTTGGTTTCGACCAGCGCCGGCTTTACCTTCACCTTCCATGACTGGAATCTGTGGGATGACGATCCGGCCTGGCGGGAAGCGACTATGGGCACGGTAGAAGAACGGAAGTCGAAGCTGGCGGACCCGACCCGGCGCGCAAGCCTCAAGAACGACCCGACTGGCGCGGTGACGGCCTCGTTTGACGATGTGATCATTCTTGAGGTGAAGCGTGCAGACATGAAGCACCTGGAAAACCTGACCCTGCGTGAAGCGGGTGAGAAGGAAGGCAAGCATCCCGTGGATGCTATGCTTGACCTCGCCGTTGCCGATGATATGGCCACCACCTTACTATTCGCCGGCGGTTGGCGAGAAGAATGAGTTTCTCAAAGAAATCGTCAACGACTCCACGCTGCTCGGGGTCTCGGACGGTGGGGCCCACACGAAGTTCTTCTGCGGGGGACGTTATTCCACGGAATCCATCACCCGGATGGTCCGTGAGCTGAACATGATGAGCCTGGAAGAAGTCCATTGGCGGCTGAGTGCCCAGCCGGCGGCCTGTGCTGGATTTAAGGATCGTGGCGTGCTGCGGGAAGGCGCACCCGCGGACATCGTGGTCTATGACTACGACAATCTGGAAATTTTGCCGGCAGAGGTAGTACACGATCTGCCGGGCAAGGAATGGCGGCGCGTGCAAAAGGCCAAAGGCTACCGGGCAGTCCTGGTGAACGGCGAGATGACGCTGGAGAACGACCAGAACACGGGCAATATCCCTGGCAAGTTGCTCCGACACGGGGGTTAAGAGCAACAGACCCTCCCAGGGCCGTGGTCCTGGGTAAGCGTTGACCGAGAGAAGGGCGCTATGATTGGCGCCCTTCTTTTTTGGGGACGGCCGGAGAGAGAGGCAGATGGCTGAACCACACCGCGGACTCACCCATGATCTCAGACGTATCGACGGACGTCCCTACGGGTTTTATAAAGACCTGCGAGGCCAGGCATATGCCCTCGGGCCGTATGGATTGAGGTTCGACCATATCCAGGGCGACCCCTTTGCCGCGCCGAGTCGGGTGTGCATCGATATTCCGGCCATCCGGGCCAGACTGCCGGCTTGGTCGTGCATCGGCGCGCCGGCGCGCCGGGCGAGCGCCGACTTTGTGCAGCGGGCTCTTCTGCGGACCCTCTCCGCCAGCCGAGACCCACGCGGCTCCGGTAAAAGCGGTCTGCTCGCAATCATGGCGCTCGGGCAACAGGTGCTGGAACGCACTGCCGTCCTTGTCCGCCCCACCGGTGCCCTGCGAGTCCGGCTGAGCGTGGGCCTGCCGGCCGCGGGGCGACGCATTCTGGGGCGTGCAGCCGCCCAACTGCTGACCCATCGCCTGCCGGCCGTCCTTGACCGTGTCTGTGATAAATTGGATGCCACCGCTCTCCAACGTCACGTTCACTGTGTCGAAGACCAAGTTGGGCTGCGAGAACAACTGCACGACCGTGGTCTGGTCGCTTTCCTGGCCGAGGGCAGTATTTTGCCCCGCCGGAGTGGAGCGGATGACCGCCCCCTGGAGGCCGCTATTCCGCTCAAGGTGCCCCAAGCGCTGGCGTATGAACTCCACGCCCCTCATGCGGGGCGGCTGCGTGGTCTCGGTCTCCGGGCTGGGGTGACCCTGATTGCCGGAGGGGGCTATCACGGCAAATCGACCCTGCTCTCGGTCCTGGCCAACGGCGTGTACGATCATATTCCGGGTGATGGCCGAGACCGCTGTGTGTCCGTGGCGGGTGCGGTAAGCATTCGGGCGGAAGATGGGCGTTCGGTCCGAGGGGTGGATCTGCGGCCGTTTATCAATGCGCTGCCCCTGGGTCGCCGAACGGACTGGTTCGACACCGCTGACGCCTCGGGCAGTACCTCTCAGGCCGCGGCCATTGTTGAGGCGCTGGAAGCCGGGGCAAGCGCCCTGCTTATTGACGAAGACACGGCGGCGACGAATTTCATGATCCGCGACGCGCGGATGCGTTGTCTGGTGCCGAGTGAAAAAGAACCCATCACACCCTATCTCGACCGGGTCCGGCAGTTGTGGGCAGAACAGCACATCTCGTCAGTCCTCGTTGTTGGGGGCGCCGGCGACTACCTCGATGTCGCGGATACGGTTATCCAGATGGACGCATACCGCCCGCTGGATGTGACGCAGCGGGCGCGAGCGGTTGCTCATGAGTTCGCACAAAAATCCTCTGCTCCCCAATCCCTAGGACCCTGGCTCGCCTCACGCCCCCGCCGGCCCGACCCGCGCAGCCTTGACCCGAGTCGTGGGCGTAGACAGGAGCGCGTGCGAAGCGTCAAAACCCGGGCGATTGAGTTTGGGAGTGAAGAGATTGATGTCTCGCTCCTGTATCAACTGGTCGATGCCGCTCAGTGCCGCATGATTGGCGATGTGTTGCTACACTGCGCCCGTGGGTTGTGTGATGGGCAGAGGACCCTTCCTGAGCTGCTTGATCGGATTGACGCTGCGATAGAAAAAGACGGGCTGGACGCCGTTACCGACCGCGACTTTGGCGACCGGGCCCGCGCCCGGCGGTTCGAGATCGCAGCCGCGCTCAATCGGCTACGGAGTCTGCGCTTGCAGGCCTGACCCCCGACCGACATTCACCAGTTATGAGACTCTCGCAGCATCTGCAAGGCGTGCTGTTGGAGGTGCTGCTGATCGAATTTGGTTATCAGGACGGTCGTGTCGTACTGCCCCTCAAAGGCTTCGAGAGAGGACTGCCGCAACGCAGCCGGGAATATCTCTTCGATACTGTCTCTCAACTCCTCCTCACTCAAATAATATCCGCCAGCCCGCCTGCGTTTATTGACCCGCCGGACGCCATCGAGCGCATTCTGAATAGACACATCCCAGGACCGAGTGGTGCGCTGCTCAACCGCTTGTTTGATCAGATGGAGAAGCAAAATATGCAAAAAGCTTTCGACCTTATTGATTTTGTCATCCCGACTCATTTCCTCCAGCTCCCCGATCAAGGTCAGAGCCTCAGCATAGCGTCCCTGTTCGATATGTGTCCGTAGTTCGAGTAGTTCATCCATACGCCGCTCCCCAGAACATGGACTTCTGTTCACTATAGCAAGCGGCTCTTGTCCTGTCCTGCGTCGCGCTGGTCCTGACCCGCTCCCCCATTCCGCCCCGCTCCCTCTCCCGCTACACTCTGGCCTTCATGCCTGCTTCCACTCCGCCACAATCTGCTCACGTCGGGTTTGCCACCAAACTTTTTTACGGCCTCGGGTCGGTTTCCGAAGGCACGAAAAACACGGTCTTCAGCGTTTTTCTCCTGTTCTATTACAATCAAGTCCTGGGACTCTCGGGAACACTCAGCGGCATCGCAATCTTTATTGCGCTGTGCATCGACGCGATTACCGATCCCTTGGTTGGGGCGATTTCCGACAATTTTCACTCACGCTGGGGCCGCCGCCATCCGTTTATGTATCTGGCCGCCCTGCCTATGGCGGTGTGTTTCTTTCTCTTGTTTCACCCGCCCGAGCTGAGTCAGAGTGGACTTTTTGTGTGGCTGTGTACGTTCGCCATAGGAGTCCGGGTCGCGATGACGTTCTACGCAGTCCCGAGCGGAGCCCTGCTCCCAGAACTCTCGCCCGACTATGATGAGCGGACTTCGCTGGTGAGTTATCGGCTGTTATTTGGCTGGTCCGGCGGCCTGACCGCCTCCGTATTGGGCTATTTTTATTTCTTTGCGCCCTCCGAGTCGTTTGCCGATGGCCGCCTGAACCCCGGAGCCTATGAAGGATTTGCGCTGGTCTGTGCCGGTATGATGCTTGCGACCATTCTGGCCTGCGCACTGGGCACGCATGGGCTGATCCCGCGTCTACGGACGCCACCGACAAAGCGGCCCTTCACGCTGGGTCGATTTATCGGCGAATGCGGGACCGTCTTCTCCAATCGCTCCTACCGTATGTTGGTCATTGGCTCTTTGTTTTCCGCGGGGGCGCGTGGGTTTAATGACGTGGTGTGGCTGTATATGAACACCTATTTCTGGGGATTCTCAACCAAGGAGATCGGCCTGCTGACCTTCGGTCTATTTTTCTCCGCCCTGATCGCCTTTGGCCTGACCCGTCCGCTGACTGAACGCTTTGACAAAAGACAGGTCGTTCTCGGTTTAGCCGCCTTTGCCATCTTTTTTGGGCCCCTGCTGATTTTTTTGCGCCTGCTTGACCTCTTGCCGGCAAACGGCCATCCGAGCCTGCTGCCCCTTATTGCCGGGCATGTCATCCTGCTCGTCACCGCGGTGGTTGCCATCGATATTCTGATTCCTTCCATGATTGCCGATAGCGTGGACGAAAGTGAACTGGTGACCGGAAAACGCCAAGAGGGACTCTTTTTCTCGACCATTACCTTTTGTGCCAAGGCTGCGTCAGGAATCGGCGGGTTTCTGGCAGGAGTCGCCCTTGATCTTATCCAATTCCCGACCATGGCAGCCCCCGGAACGGTGGCGGCCTCTCAGGTTTTCACCTTGGGCCTTGCGGTTGGCCCAGGGCTGATGGTGCTCTTCCTGTGTGCGCTGGTCTTTTTATCCCGGTATCAAATGACGCGGGCCCGGCATGTTGAGGTCCTGGCTGAGCTTGAGCGGCGTCAGCAGGCGACCGCCCGGCGTGAACCAAGCGCGGCTTCCGCCGGCCGGTCTGGCCCGTAAGGCAGACAGACCTACGGCCGTTCTCCCTTCTTGCATTTCTCCCCTAAAGCAGCCACAAGAAGAAAAAACGCCTTTCGTCCAGCTTTCGGCAACGGTGCAAGGCTCCCCTGTCATTTTTGTGCGTGAAGGAGGCGCTGTGGGATTCGCCAAGGATATTCTGTGTATTGGAGCGGGCTATGTTGGGGGGCCAACCATGGCCATGATTGCCGCCCGCTGCCCTCAGTACAAGGTGACGGTTGTGGACATCAACCCGGCTCGCATTGCGGCCTGGCAGAGTGACCACCTGCCGATCTATGAACCCGGTCTTGACGAGGTGGTCAGGCAGGCGCGGGGCCGCAATCTTTTTTTTTCGACCCAGGTTGAGCAGGGCATCCGGGACGCCGATATCATTTTTGTCTCGGTCAATACTCCCACAAAAACCTTTGGTCAGGGCGCTGGGCGAGCCGCGGATTTACAATACTGGGAGAAAACCGCCCGCCAGATTCTTGAACACGCTGAGCGGAACAAAATTGTGGTGGAAAAGTCAACGCTGCCGGTTCGGACCGCCGAGGCCATGGAGCGCATCCTCAACGCCAATACCAAGAATATCCGTTTTGAGGTGCTCTCCAACCCGGAGTTTCTGGCCGAAGGCAGCGCCATCACCGACCTGGAATCTCCCGACCGCGTCCTCATCGGGTCGAAAGAAACACCCGAGGGGGTCGCCGCCAGAAAAACCATTGTTGATATTTACGCCAACTGGGTGCCGAGAGCGCAGATTATTGAGTCAAACGTCTGGAGTTCGGAGCTGTCGAAATTGGCGGCAAACGCCTTTTTGGCGCAGCGCATTTCTTCCATCAACACGATTTCCGCCCTGTGTGAAAAGACAGAAGCCGACGTGGATGAAGTCGCCTACGCGATTGGCAAAGATTCGCGGATTGGGCCACGATTCCTGAAGGCGAGTGTCGGTTTTGGTGGCTCGTGTTTTAAGAAGGACATTCTGAACCTGGTCTATATCTGCCACAGCTACGGTCTGCGTGAGGTTGCCGAGTACTGGGAGTCGGTCGTCACCATTAACGAGTGGCAGGAGCGTCGCTTTGTGCGGACCATCCTCGAAAGCATGTTCAACACGGTGGCCGGCAAACGCATTGCCCTGCTCGGCTTTGCCTTTAAGGCCAACACCGGAGACACGCGGGAATCGCCGGCGATCTATATTGCGCGAGGTCTGACCGAAGAGCGGGCTGAGGTGGTGGTGACGGACCCGCAGGCCCTCGCCAACGCGCAGGATGATCTGGCGGAGCTGGGAGACCGGGTGACCTTTGCCGCCGACCCCTATACCGCCGCGGCAGGGGCGCACGCCCTGGCGATTCTGACCGAGTGGGAGGTCTATCGCCAGCTCGATTACGCCCGTATTTTTGCGTCCATGGAGCAACCGGCCTTCCTCTTCGATGGACGCAACATCCTGGATCATCAACACCTGTTTGCGTTGGGCTTCAACGTCTTTCCGATTGGCAAGTCCGCCCTCAAGCATTTCTGACTCGGGCTGCGACACCACGCCCGCTGCCTTTCTTATGCGGCACCCTAGGCCGAGAGATGCTGCAACGCGGGCAAGACTTCCGTATTAAAAAGCTCGTCGTGCAGCGTCAGATGCAAGCACTCAACCCCAAGCTGCTGGAAGGCTTGTATCTGCCGCAAAATAGTATCCGGGCTGCCGATCAAGCCGCTGGCATAGCCCTCGTTGGAATCAAGCATGGCCAGTTTATTCTGCCGGTCGGCCCACATGCCGTGCGCACCGCTGACCCGCTGTCCGCGGCGTTCCAGCAAGGTGTCATCGACGGCCTGGGTCATCGCCGTGATTTCTGCCCTTGCTTCCGCATCCGTAGGCCGACACAGGGGAATGGCGTAGAGGGCAAAGCGAATCTGGCGGCCGGTTTGTGCGGTCCGTTTGTGAACGGCTGCAATGATACCGGCTATTTTTTCCGGGGAGCCGCCGTTTAAGAACATCCAGTCCGAATGGCGGGCGGCCATATCCATCGCGGCCACGGATTGCCCGCCTTGAAATACCTCAAGCCGGCCGCTGGGGCGCGGTTCAAGTCGCAGTCCATTCACCTGGTAAAAACGCCCGGCAAACGAGAACTCGGCGTGCGTCCAGGCCCCCCGCATGATTTGAATGAACTCGCTCGTCCGCGCATAGCGTTCGTCGTGTTCGATGAGTTCGGCGCCGTACATCCCAAACTCGGCTTCATGCCAACCCGAGGTCACATTGATGGACCAGCGGCCATTGGTGAGACGGCTCAGCGTAGCACTCCACTTGGCAATGGGAGCCGGCAGAAAAAATCCGGGATGAATGGCGGTAATCAGGTGAATGTGGGTGGTATGGGCCGCATAGAAATCCGTCATCGCCAGACAGTCGTATGAAGAGCCCTCGATTTCCTCCCCGGTTCCCCACCAGCGCTGGGCAACCAGCAGATAGTCGATGCCCAAGGCTTCGGCCTGCTGCACCGGGGCGAGCAAACGCTGTACCAGGGCGGGACCAGACCGACCAGTAGGGGCGGGGCGGTCCGTTCTCCTGGGTCTCTTGCCTGTCGCCGGCCGTGTCAGGCTCGGCGCGGCCAGGGTGGTTGGGGCCCAGGTACAGGTTTTCATGGCGGCCATAATGGATCTGAGGTCAGAGCCGGCTGGGATGCTGCCTTTGGGTCTTCACATGAATCGCAGTGCGGCATCAAGGACACCGCGCTCATACTGGGCGACGATATAGCCGCCGGCGGCAAACGGACCGGCGTTCAGTATTGTTGTGCGACCGATCCTATCAACGCCCGGAGACTCATGGATATGACCAGTGATGCACAAATGCGGCTGTTTTTCCGCGATGAATTGGCGGACGGCGGGGCTGCCAACTGGTCTGCCATCAACGAGCCGGTCGAGCCGTGTCGCATAGGGTGGCGTGTGGCAGACCATAATCTGACACGGGGTCGGGGGCACATCGGCCACCGCTTGTTGCAGGACCTGCCACAGGGTTTCATCCGTATACTCGAGCGGTGTCTGAAATGGGGTCAGATTCGACCCCCCGCACCCATAGATAGCCACCTCGCCATAGCACTGATGTTCCCCGTGCAAGCTGACCTGTGCCGTCTGAAGGAAGGCAATCGTCTCTGGCTGGTCCAGGTTCCCCGGCAGGGCACGAACGGTGGGACAATATGTTTGGGCGGCCCGAATCACCTGCTGGACGGCGGGCGGCCCCCCAAAATTGGTCAGATCACCCGAAAGCAGGACCACATCGGCACTGGCCAACTCTGCGCTGATGGTTGCCATGGGCGCGGTCGCCATATGGATATCGCCAAACGACACGATTTTCACGGTGGTTGCCCTAGGGGCAAGCAATAGAAGGCGCTGCCTCTGGCCTTGTAATGGATTCCAGGCGAGGGGTCAACGGACCGACCAGAGGCCCGTCCTCCCCCTGGTCTTGCAAAAGCTATCGGAATCAGGAAATACTAACAGGTCTTCTGAAATACGGTGCAGACATGCCGAAAAACATCCGCTCAAAGGTCCTCGCGATTGGCCGTTCGCTGCGAGTGGAGATAGAGCTTGATGGGGAATGGCTTGAACGCCTGCGGGGAGTATTACAGGAGATAGGAGAGGGAGAGAATGCCTACCCCCTCCACCGGTATCTCGAAGAACTACTGGAAGCGGATATCGTTTACCGGGAAGGCGATGCGCAGCATCGCAGACGGTTCGTCGAACGAGAAGTGCTTATCCGCCAGCTGCGTGAACAGCGACCGTATGACCGCACTCCACGAACCTCTGCGCACAAGCGTTGAGAGCGGCGGGGCGTGACCGTTGCCCTGCCGGCTTGAGACCGCGGCCTCCCGAGTAGAGTTGACACAACGCCCCTGAGGCGGTCGATTACTCTCCGTATGAGCTTGGTCAATCTGCGTATTGTTCTTGTCCGACCGAAATACTCTGGCAACATCGGCGCGGCCGCGCGGGCGATGCGGAACTGCGGGGTGACGGAGTTGCACCTCGTCAATCCAGAGCCGATACAGCGCAATATGGCTGACGCGCTGGCAGTCCATGCCAGAGACGTGCTCGACACCATGCAGGTCCACTCTTCTCTGCGCGCGGCCGTCAGCCCGTGTGGGCTCGTTGTGGGGACCACGTGCCGGTCTGGCCTGTATCGAGAAGGCGCAGATTCGCTTGATGTGCGGGCCGCGGAGATTGTGGACAGCCTCACAAGCAACCGTGTGGCGCTCGTTTTCGGTCCAGAAGACAGCGGCTTGAGCAACGAGGATTTACGCTGTTGCCACACCTTGCTGACCATTCCCACTTATCCTGCGTTTGCCTCCCTGAATATCTCTCAGGCCGTCCTGCTGTGTTGCCATGCTGTTTTCCGCGGGATACAGCAAACACAAGAGGCTGCTCCGCCAGTCTTCGCGTCTTCTGAGCGACAGGAATTGATGTACGAAAAGCTCAAAGCTGCCCTCTTACAGGTTGGCTTTCTGCCCCAGGATAACCCTGAGCATATCATGCTCGCCCTCCGTCGTCTTTTTGGCCGCGCCGGTCTGGAAGACCGCGATGTCCGCATTCTTCTCGGTATTGCTCATCAAATTGAGTGGTACGCCACAGGGGGGTGGCAGCGCCGAGCGCAGTCTGAGCCGAGGTCGTCTCGGTCCAGTCCGGGCAACACACCGCGTCAGGAGTGAGCGAAGACCGTGGCCGAGATCATTTATTTGCGGAAGATCATGCAGGACCGCCGGCGTGAGCAGCAGCAAGAGTCTGCCGCCCGTTGTGTGGAGATTGTGCAGAAGAGTCTGCGTCTCCACCTTGAAGCGTTCGCGCAGGCCCCACCCCAGGAGCGGGCAGTGCGCGCCACCAAGATTCGTCAACTCGGAGAAATACTGGAGTATTCAATCAATATGGCCTAGAGCACGATAGTCCTGTGTTTTCTTCGGAGTCGCCTCTTGGTGTGCGGATGAGCAGAAAGGAACGGTATGGCAAAAGTAGCCTCCCAATCGACAAGCAAGACAACGGCAAAAAAGACTGCTGGCGCAAAAAAAACGACCAGCCGGACGCGGAAAAGCCCGGCGAAGAAAACCGCTGTTACGGCTGAACCGGCGGTTCATGCCGCGCTTCTGACCTTACAGCAACAAGTCGAAACCTTAGAGGAAAATCTCTCGCAGGGCTTGACGGCCCTTGTGTCTGAGGTCAAGGAACTTCGGTCTGCCCTTCCAGTCGCTCCACCTCAAACCGCCGTGACCGAGGAGGCGCTCGGCGCTCTCCTCCAAGAGGCGCTACACAAGCAGGTTGAGGAACAGATAGAACCGGTGACGACCACGCTCCGACGCATTGAGGAGCGGGTTGGTTTTATTGGGAACCGTTTGAAGTCGTCAGGCGGAGGAGGGAGGAATAAGGCCGGCCGCCGGGACCAGTCTCCGAATGCCCGCGCTAAGGGGTTTAATGCGCCCCGGCCCGGCCAGAGCCCCGGCCAGGATTGGCCCCCCCCATCTGCGGCGTCGGTCCAAGGCCATTTTACCCCGCGTCCAATGAGTCTGGACCATCTGGCCCGAGAAGACGACGAATAGGGCCAAGTGCTGGCTCTGATGAATACGGCAGCACTAGTTCACTGCGTGTGGATCCGCTCGGAGTGCAATATCACGAAGAAAAGCGTTCAGCCGCTGTTTGTCTTTCTCTAGGGAAAGAAAGAACTGGGTGGCGCCGGGCAGGTCTGGGTCCCAATAAATGGCCTGCTCGTTATACTGCTGGGTCAGGGTTTGGCTGTCCTCAAGGTCGCGAACAACCCGGGACCAGTGATTATGTCCCTCTTTTGGGGCAGCCTCCGCTGCTTCACCACTCCACTTGCCTTCTAGCTCCACGATTTTATCCTGAATACGCTGGGCAATGCGCTCCTGTTCTTGTGCGGCAATACGCAGGGTATCCCGACCCGCCTGATGGGGCGCTAGCTCCGCGTGGGCGAGGATCTGCTGGGTCAGCTGCTTTTCCGCCCGATAGCTCGTCACAAGTATTGGGACTAACTGTTGCGGATCTTTATGCTGCGGCTCTTCAGAGCCAACAAAACGTTGCCAAAACCCCATAGCGTTCTCCCGGACCGGAAGTAGCGTGCCAGGTATGAGTTGTCAAGGTCGGAAGCCGGCCTGTTTCCTGCTTCCTTCCCTGTGTGTGATAAGCTATAGTGATACATAATAGTGAAACAGATAAGAAGCAAACACCTGAGAAGAAAGCCCCTAAGAAGGGAACACAATGGCACGCATCACGGTTGAAGACTGTCTCGCCCGGATTCCGAATCGGTTTGAACTCGTTGTGGTTGCCGCGCATAGAGCGAAAGACCTCCTCAAGGGGTCGCCCCGACTCGTTGACTCGGACAATAAGGAAGTCGTGACTGCTCTCCGTGAAGTTGCGGCTGGCAAAGTCTGGAAGGAAAAAGCCCAAGAGGCGATTGAAAAAGCCTGATGTCATTCTCCTTGTCACCTTTGACGCTGTGCTCTCCCAGCTTTTCCCTGCATGAGAGCGGCGTATCTGAGGAAGCGCTCCGCGCGGTCCAACTTCTTGCATGAAACGTCTGGCAAAAGATACCGAGCCTGTTGCTGTCCCCGTTCTTGCCGAACCTGAACGCACAGACGTGGTGACGGTTGAGCAGAAAGGGCGGTCGGAATCGCCCCTCGAAGTCAGCACTCCCACAGGTGCTGAAGCGGACACGCTGGAAATGGCCCTTATCCCCACCGACTCTCTCAGTCGTTATATGGCCGAGATCCGTCGCTATGCTCTGCTCTCGCCCGAAGAGGAGCACGACCTCGCGGTCCAGTATAAAGAGTACGGCGATGTGCAGGCCGCCTACCGGCTCGTTACCGCCAACCTCCGCTTAGTTGTCATGATTGCCCGGAGCTATCAGCGGGCGTTTCAAAATTTGCTCGATTTAATCCAGGAGGGCAATGTCGGCCTGATGGATGCGGTTCGGCATTTTGACCCATACCGGGGTGTCCGCTTTCCCTCCTATGCGGTCTGGTGGGTGCGGGCGTATATTATTCGCTACATTATGAACAATTGGCGTATGGTGAAGCTAGGTACGACCCAGGCCCAGCGCAAACTCTTCTTTAATCTGCAAAAGGAAAAAGAACGGCTTGAAGCCGAAGGCTACTCCCCCGAGCCAAAACGGCTCGCCCACAACCTGGGAGTGAAAGAGCGTGAGGTCGTGGAGATGGAGCAGCGTATGGCCGCCCGGGACCTCTCGGTTGATGCGCCGCTTGAAGCCGGGGACGAATCTGCCACCTTTCTCGACTTTCTGGCCGACCCGAGCGCGAACGCAGAGGAAGTGGTCTCGACGCTCGAATACCAGCAGTTGATTCGTCGTAAACTGACGGACTTTGCCCGGACCTTGGAAGGCAAAGAGGAAGTGATTTTTAATCAGCGCCTCTTTGCCGAAGAGCCCTTGACGCTTCAGGACATTGGCAACCAATACGGCATTAGCCGTGAGCGGGTGCGCCAACTCGAAAGCCGGCTCAAGAAAAAATTAAAAGCCTATTTGGTCCGCGAACTCCCGGACCTGACGGAGCTCGATATTGGCCTGACTGACGCGGGGTAATTTTTGCCTTCATATTGCCAGAGGGCAGAAAATCGGTTTATAGTGAACACCGTGCAAGAACTCGATGCCGGTATCGTTGTTATTGGAAACGAAATACTGTCTGGCAAGACGGTCGATACCAATTCGTCCTTCTTGGCCAAGGAACTCAGAGATATTGGGGTGACGCTCAAGCGGGTCGTCGTCATCCCGGACGAACTCGATGTCATTACCGAGACGGTGCGCGCTTTTCACCATCAGTTCGATATCGTTTTTACCTCGGGCGGTGTTGGTCCAACGCATGACGACATTACTATTGAGGGGGTGGCGCACGCCTTGGAGCGCAAGGTCATCCGCCATCCCACGTTAGAAGGAAAACTCCGCTCCTATCTCAACGGCCGGCCGGCAAATGACGCCTATCTCAAAATGGCGGAAGCCCCGGAGGGGGCTGAGCTGATTGAAGACGGTGCGGTTCGTTTCCCGACGATCAAAGTAGAAAATGTGTATGTTTTGCCCGGCATCCCGGACATTTTTCGGCAGAAATTCCTGGCGCTCAAGGGTCGCTTTGCCGTAGACCCCTATTATCTCAAAGTGCTCTACACGCGCGAATATGAGAGCGTGATTGCCGGGTTTCTGAATGCAACCTTACGCGCGTATCCAAAGGTGATGCTCGGCTCGTATCCCAAGAATAACGACCCGGAATACCGGGTAAAAATTACCCTTGAGTCAAAAGACAAACACGACGTTGACCGGGCGTTTCAACATTTGATCACGTTGCTCCCTGAGGGGTGTGTGGTGAAAACAGAGGAGTGAGGAGGATGTCATGGGAAAAACGTTATCTGCTCTCTTGTGTGGCAGCGTGCTGATGCTCAGTACGCCGTCGTCCGTGTCGGCCACGACCGACTATCTCGAAGACGCCGGCATTGGCACGGCGGCCGTCGCCGCCAACGTCTTTTACATCCCGGTCAAGCTGACCTATGCCACCCTGGGCGGCATCACCGGCGGTCTGGCCTATGTGCTGACCGGGACCAACCGCGAGATTGCCGAACGAGTGTGGAAGCCGTCCATGGGCGGAGACTATATTGTGAAGCGGCAGCATATTCAGGGCAAGGAAACGCTCTACTTCAGCGCGCCCCATCCCCGGACGGCTGAGGGCGCTATCACAACAGATTCACTCGCCCCGTACTGACCGGTCCTGCTGAGTGTCCCATGCGCAGAAGTCGCTTGGCCCTCAGTATCGGTCTGCTCGTGCTGCTTGGTCTGGGCGTCTGGGTCGGTCTCTCGTTCCAGCGGATGCGGACCGCGGCCCTGCAATGGGAGGGGCCGGTCGCCGAAATCCTGAGTGAACGGCTCGACAAGCAGGCCGACACCCTGACGATGGAGTTCACCTCCCGCCTTGATGCCCCGCTGGCCGCCATCTGGCAAGCCTTCTCCGAGCCGGAGCGGAGCGCAGAGTTCAGCGAGACCATCCGGGTGTCTCGCCTCCTTCAGTCCCAGGAAAACACCAAGCTCATCCTGTTTGAGATGGTCATGCTTGGCCAGCCTCAGCGGCTGAGTATGCAGTTCACCTTTCTTCCCGACGAAAACCGGGTTCGTATCCAGAGCGTCGAAAGCCAACTGAGCGACATTCAGGGCGAATACCGTTTTACGCCTTCGCCAGACGGGACCAAAACCCTGCTGACCTACACCGGCACGCTCAAGGACAAGGTCGGCCTGCCGGTCCCGCTGGCTCTGCAAAAGAATGCCGCGCGTGAGAGTTTTGTCTCCACCGTGCGGGCTTTGCAGCAAGGGGTGGAGAGTCGGAATCCGGCGGACTCGTAAAACGAATCCGCTGCTTGCCCCCCTCTCCGTTGGTGGGTATGGTGAGTCGCTATGAGCGTGGAATTGATCAGTATCCTGATAGCCGTCGTGGCAGTAGGAGCGACCCTAGCCGGGCTGATACTGAATGGCCAGCGAGCCATCCGTGCAGAACTGAGAGAACAGCGCCGGGAACTGGCAGAACAGCGCCGGGAACTGACCGCGCAACGTCAATACTTTGACGAGCGGTTCACGGCCCTGGAGCAGCAAATCGCCGAACTGCGTGAGCGTATGGCCCACCTCGAAGGGCTGCTGGACGGCCTGCGCGAGGCCATCGCCATCCGGCAGGGAGCCTCGTAGCCCTCTAACAGAAAATCCCCTCCTGGGGCGTGTGGTGCCTAGTCGCCCGCCCCACCGGGCAACCACAGGGGGTTTGCCCCTACAATTCTTATCCCCCCGCCTCTGTTGGGAGAGGGCGCGGGGCGGCGGTGCGCGGTCGATCACCGGCCATTTCTTCTTCCAGGCTGCTCACCCGCCCCTCCACTGGTCGCAGCATGGTCCGCCGGTCCCACAGGGCAAAACCAATGGTGGCCAGCACCAGAGCGGTAAACGTGCCAAGCAAGCCGAGCAGGATTTGATACAAACGGTCAAACTGGGCGTTGATATCGTCCCGCAGGTGCTGGTTCTGCCGGTTCATGTCCTCACGCAGTTGACCCATCTCCGTACGGATGGCGCTCTGGCCCTCCTCCAGCCGGGTCAGCCGTTCGACAATCTCCCGGTCGGTCAGAGCCGGAGCCACCTCCACCGCCCACAGCGGGCCGGGGAAGAGCGCCAGGGCCAGGAGTCCTGCGAGGAGGAATTGGCGCAGCATGACGCCCATACAACGCTACATGGTCTGGAAAGTCAACGTACTCTCTGCTGGGAGCGCGGGCATCTTACCCGCTCAGGAGCAGGCTGGAAGCCTGCGCTCCCAGGAGGGAAAGCTTCGCTCTTCACACCCGAATCACTTCAGTTCTACGGCACGCAGATTAAACCTAGCCAAAGCTCGGGCCGAATAGGTGTATGGAGAGTTGCTGGAAAAATTTCCAACACAGATTGATCCTCAACAAATTACTTTGCGAGCCACCAGTTCTCGCTGTCTCGACCCAAATGACCCGAAATGTCACACCCTTGACCGCTCCGTCGAAGTCTACGCCTGCTGGACGCCCAAACCCAAATCCGAACAGGCCAGCCCCTCTACCCCCCCTACCGCAGCCACCCCGGAGGCACCCCCCAAAGAGCCAACAGGCAACGCCCCCTAAAAGAGTTCGACCAGGGGTATAGCCCCTGGACCCCAGAAGATTAAGGTCGATGCCGAGGGCAATATGAGCGTGTCGCGAAGATAAGGGCCGCGCGCGGCAGCGGGATTTGCTCTAATCCGCTTCCAGGTCAGACGGGTTGAGTTGATACCAGAAGACTGCTGCCGACTCGATGTCGGGTTGTATACGGTCATCGCGGCGCAGCCCGGCGACGACGGCAGAGGCCGGCTTACCGGTGAAGCGTGTCAGGAACTCTGCGTTCCGCCTGGCCCGGATGGTATCGCGGCCATTAACAGTAAAGGAGATTTCGACGGCAAGATAACACGGCTTGCCGGCCCGGTCGGTGGCTTCCATCACCAGGTCGGCCCGGCGAAAGCTACGCAGCTCACTAGGGGCAATGGCGGTCGTATCCGCGGCCTCGGTCAGGTCCCACAGGCCATCGCGACTCAGCGTTCTGGTGCGACGCAGCCCCAGGTTACGGGCAATGTCGGCAGCGTCTTCCACGGCCACATTTCTGGCGTGAGAGCCCTTGAGGATACCCATGTCATCGCGTAGCCCCTTGACAGTGGTTTCGAGGGTGCCCAGACGCTGCTCTCCCCGGTCAAAACGTTGGTCTATCTGCTCAAAGCGCCGGTTGGTGGTTTCGACAAAGGCGGCAAACTTCTCGGGCAGTTCGAGCAACTCGCGGGTCAGCAGCCGGGCACGCAGGGCTTCGAGCCACTGCGGATGCTCGTCCAGGACATGAATCAGGTCTTCGATGGTGTTGATGGTGGTCATACGCCTATCAGCGCCAGATTATCACCAATGCCCAACATGAATCAGGTCTTCGATGGTGTTGATGGTGGTCATGCCAGCCGCTTGCCACACACCTACGCCCCTGCCCCGCTCCGGGTCAAGCCAGTGCGCGGCCAACCTTGACTACGCCCGCGGTTGGGGCATGAGTCTTGGATAACCGTAAGGAGGGCCTTCCATTCGTTCTCGAAGCGCTAAACGACTATCTCCCTCTTGCTGATCTAATTGGCGGTTTCGCTCCTGGAGCAAGTGCCTTATGGTTGGGCACTACCGGTATCACAACGGTCTTGTAGCCCAAATCGACCAGGACATAGCCGTAATTAAATGGATGATCGGGTTGAATCTCGCCTTACAAGCATGATTCTGAGGAAGGTTTTTAGTACCTGACTCTTAAGATGCAAGAGCCCTGAACCTGCACGATTATGCTCGTGGTAGAGTGCGTCACAATAGTGCGGCCAGCAGAGCCGCTTGTCCCGGCTGATGCAGCGTTTTGACCCGTGCGTGGGGGATATCTGGGCTCTTCGGGTCAACCGTGACCTCTCTGCGGCCAGGGTTCACGAGCAGATCCATATCTTCCATGGGCACTGCCCCCAACAGCGCCTCATCACCGAGCACAAGCGCGCCGACATAGCAAAATCGCTCGCCGAAACTCACCTTGATGGGGCCAGCATAGGGAACCTTCATCCGCCGCCCGTCTGCGACAGTGACTTCTCGGAGAGATTCCGTCTCCAGGCTTAACTGGAGAGCCAGATGCTCCGGGATACACAGCATCAGCACCCCGGTGTCTGCCAACGCCCTCACTTGTATGGGCGACAATGCTGGCTGCCTTGGGTTGCGCAATGTTATTGTTGCGAAGACATGGCCCATACGTTCATCTCCCCTGGTGCTGCGGCCCACCCGCACCCGTGCGAGCAACCCGGACGGCCTCACTTGGGCTTGTCGCCAGGCGCGGTAGTATCTTCCGCCTGAACGGCAGCGGCCACAACCTCCTCTTTATGCTCGCGCAGGAACCGGGCGACATCCTTTGAAGCGCGGAGCAGTATTTCGATAGCGGCGATGTCGGCGCTCGACACGCTGGCCAGCGCGTGGTGGTAGGCTCCCAGGGCGGCTATGAGGCCGGTCTGCTTCTCCGGGACCACCTCAAATTTTTCCGTCAGACAGGCGTTAATACCTGTGGCCAAGGTGTCGAAGGTCTCCTGCTCAACGCCTTCCGTTGTGCCTGAGATCAACTCCTGCCAGAGCATCTCCAGGGCATACCGGGCGGGGTGCTCGCGCCGCAGGCCGGCGCTGAGCTGATAGAGTTGATTGGCAAGCGGCTGCCAGCGCGCGGGACGTTTGCGGGAGGCGAGAGCGTTGGCCTGCAACAGCCGGTCATGCAAGACACTGAGACCGTAGTGTTCGATTAAGAGGCGAATCAGCGTATCAAACTCACGTGACGTGACGTGTGCCATCGGGTTCCTTTCTGCTGGTATCCGGGAGCGGTGTGGGAGCTCGATGCCAGTACTCGGGCGATCATGGCAAAAACCTGGGCCGCCGGCAATGCGCGCGTTTTCTTGCCCCCGGTTCATACTTGGTCTAAAGAAGAGAGGGTGGAGGATGGAAACGACTGCGGGAACGGTCGTGGAGACGGGCGATCCGAGACAAAAGAGGGGGGACAGGATGACGACTGACCACGAGAAAATTCTTGAGATTATTCGCCTCAAAGACAAAGCGCCGCTGGTCCTGACACGTGACAAAACCGCCCTGCTGGTCATTGATATGCAGCGCTATTTTGTCAGCCCGCACTATCCGCTGATGCAAACCTTTGAGCGATTGGTCCCAGGGGTGAGCACGGCTTACTGCGAGCGGGTCAACGCCGGTGTCATTCCCAATATCAATCGCTTGCTGGACTGCTTTCGGGCCAGGCAGATGCCGGTTGTGTACACCGCCATTGGCACCTGCCTGAAGGACGGTCAGGATTTGAATCCCATGTGGAAGGCGCTGGACCAACTCAGCCTGGACACGATAGGCGAGCGCATGTTTCCCGCGGTTGGCGCGCCGAGCTGGCAGATTGACGATAGCGTCGCCCCGCAGCCGGGTGAGCTGGTGGTGAACAAAACATCGAGCGGCACCCTGAACTCAACCATGCTCGATCAAACGCTCCGCAATATGGGGATTACCTCGCTCCTGATGTGTGGGGTGACAACAGATGTGTGTGTGGAAACCACGGCCCGAGACGCAGCCGACCGGGGCTTTGACGTGACCATCGTCGAGGATGCCTGTACGGCCTTTAGTGCAGACTTACACCGGGCGGCCCTCCAGGCCTTCAGCTACGCCTTTGGCCGGGTCCGCAAGACGCACGAGTTGATTCACATTGTCACCACCGCCGCAGCCGTATGAAAGTAAAAGCATGAAAGCACTCGTCTTTTCTGCCCCCTCGCCTTCGACGGTCTCCCCCAAAAAAGGAGGGGACGACACGAAGACCGCACCGAGCGATGCCCCGCCGGCTCCAGACTTTTTGCCCGGTCTGGCCAATCTCCAACTGCGCGACGTGCCAACCCCCGACCTGCCCAATGAACGCTGGGTGGTGGTCAAGAGTAAAATTTCCGGTATCTGCGGCAGCGACCTGGGCTTCTTGCAGGGGAAGCCCATGCCGGCGGCCGAGCCGTATTTCGAGCTGCCCATCATTCCCGGCCACGAACTGTTTGGAGAAGTGGCCGCGGTGGGGAAGCGGGTCCGCGGGCTCCAGGTCGGCCAACGAGTCACTATTGATCCGTCGCTCGGCTGTCGGGAGCGGGGTTTTCGCAAGCAGTGCCCCCAGTGTCGCAACGGCAACCCCGGGATTTGTGAGCATATTGCTGAGGGTCAGCTGCGTCCCGGACTGCTCATCGGCATTTGTCCCGATACCGGCGGCGGCTGGGGTGAGTATTTTGTTGCGCCCGCGCATCGGCTGACACGCCTGCCAGATACGATTGATGACGACGAAGCTTCGCTGATTGAGCCGTTTGCCGTCTGCCTGCGGGCGGTGCTCAACAACCCGCCCCGCCGCAAAGAACTCGTGGTGGTGATTGGTGCCGGGACGATTGGTTTGATGAACATCGCCGCGCTCAAGGCTATTCAGCCGTCCTGCCGGGTCGCGTGTGTCGCCAAGTATCCGTTTCAGGCCAGACTGGCCCAGACCCTCGGGGCGGATCATATTATCGCCGCCCAAGAGCAGGATGTCATGGCCCAGGTGGGTGAACTGGCCCAGACCAAGGTCTATCCGCTCTCCGGCGGGGGTGCCGTCTTGGCCGGTGGGGTGCGGCTGGTCTACGATACGATCACCAGTGCGGTGACGCTCAACCAAGCGCTGCGCATGGCCCGCGGCCAGGGCGCGGTGGTCGTATTGGGTTTGGCTGCGCTGCCCGAAGGCGTGGATTGGACGCCGACCTGGATGAAAGAAATTACTATCGCGGGGAGCCTGACGTATGGGGCCGAGACCTTCCGGGGCAAACGCCAGGATACGTTTGGGCGCGCGGTCGAACTCCTGAAACGCCGGCGGGCGGACCTGCGCACGATTCGTCCGCGCAAATATCCACTGGAGCAGTTTCGACAGGCCCTGACTGAAGCCGCCAGCAAGAAAACCTCGGGGGCGGTCAAGGTCTCGTTTACTCCCTGACCACCCATAATAATAAGGAAAGGCGTTAATGGGAGCGCTTATTGCATCGCTGCCACCAACGGGGCAATTGTGCCGCTGTCAAAATAATCGCACCATTTGCTGATTTTCCCGTCGGTGATGGTGAAGACGCCCAGGACGGGCAGCAGCACCTGCACCTCCCCCTTGACCCAGGTCTCCATGCGCTCGTTGGTGACGATGTTGCCAGCAGAGGCCGTGTGGGGAATCTCCATCTTTTGCAGCAGATTCGCGCCAACAAAAGGATCAAGGACCTGACGCACGCCGGCATGACCGCTCACCGGCTCCCAGGGCATATTATGATACACAACATCCTCTGACAGATAGGACACCACCGTGTCCATATTCCCACTGCCCAAGGCGTTGCAAAACTCCGTGACCAGGGCCTCATGCTCGGCGCTCATACTTCCTCCTTGATGCGCGTATATCCGTGTCTCGCTAACATACAGGGGGGAGCGGCTGCAAGTGAGCCCGGACACCGGAGTACCGGCCGGTGGGCCGCGCCTGTATTGCGCTGACCCGCTGGAGTGTGCAAAACATGCAGCACGGGTCGCTCTGGCAGACCCTGTAGCAACCGTTTCTTATGCGCGAGCGCGACCTTCTGGCCTTAGAGTTTGATAAAGTCCTTCAGCTTCTGGCCGACTGTGCCCTGTCGTCTGCCGGTCGAGCAGCCTGCCTGGCCCTCAAGCCACAGGGTGCCGAGCCGCTGGTCAAAGAAGACAGCCAGCGAACCTGGCAGGGCTTTCGTTTAGTCGAAGAACGCTTGGGCCTGCCGCTCGGACCGTTCCCCGATATTCGTTCGACCTGTGAGCAGGCTGACCACGGCGGGGCGATGCTGGAGGGACACAAGCTCCGCGACGTGCTGACTGTGGTGACACGCGCCCGGCTCCTGGCCACGTTTTTCCGTCGAGAGGCCGCCGGGTTTGACCTGCTGAAAGGCTATGCCGACCGCCTGCCGGCTTTGCCTGACGTAGAGGCTGCCCTGCATCGTTGCCTGGACGAGAACGGCAGTCTCACAGACGAGGCCAGTCCGGCCCTGCGTTCACTCCGACGCCAGGTGCACAGCCTGAGCGAGGAGCTTGAACGCCGCCTGCAACGCACCCTGCGCTCAAGCGCGGCCCAGGAGGTGGCCGCCGACCAGTTTGTCACGCTGCGGAATAACCGCTTTGTCATTCCCGTTCGGCCCAATTTTCAGGCGCGCTTGCCGGGCATCGTCCAGGACCGCTCCGGGTCGGGCGAAACCGTCTTCATTGAGCCGCTGTTTGCGGTCGAACTCAACAATAGACTCCTGCTCGCCCAGAAAGCCGTTGTGGCCGAGGAACAGCAGATTCTGGTCTGGCTGACCGAACTCGTGCGAGAGAACCTAGCACAAATCGAACAGGCGTTTGCAACCTTGACAGCAATCGACGTCCTCCACGCCAAAATTGTGTTTGCCCAGAAATACGGCGCAACAAAACCGCACTTTGGTTCAGGCATACAACTGCGTGGGGCCAGGCATCCTTTGCTGCTGGCCTCAGACACGCCGGTTGTACCCATCGACTTGCTCCTGCCGAGTGAGAAACGCGGCCTGATTATTACCGGCCCGAACACGGGTGGCAAAACGGTCGCCCTCAAAACCTTGGGCCTGATCTGTCTGATGGCCCAGACCGGCTTTTTAATCCCAGCGGACGAAGCCAACCAACTGCCCATCTTTCGGAGTGTGTTTGCCGACATTGGAGATGCCCAATCCCTGGAGCACAGCCTGTCTACCTTCTCGGCCCATATCACCAATGTACGGGATATGCTGGCTGCGCTGTCAGAGCCGGGGCTGCTCCTCTTGGACGAACCCGGTGGTGGCACAGACCCTGCCGAAGGCGGGGCCCTGGCCAATGGGCTACTCACTTTTTTGAAAGAACGCCAGGTGTCACTGGCCCTGGCCACCCATCTGAGTCCGGTCAAACTCTTTGCGGTGGGGGAGGGGAATTATCAGATTGCGTCGGTCGCGTTTGACCTGGACACCCTTCAGCCGCACTATCAGCTCCAATACGGCGTTATGGGCCAGAGCCTCGGGCTGCCCCTGGCCCGGCGGCTCGGGTTGCCCGAAGCCGTGTGTCGGGCGGCCGAGGCGGCCCTGTCCGAGGAGGCCCGTCAATTCTCTGACGCCGTGGCCCGGCTCGAAGCCACTGCCCTCAGCTTGGAGCGCGAACGGACCCAGATACAGTCGGAACGCGAACAGGCGACGGTCCAACGCGCGCATCAGGAGCGACTTCTGGCCGAAACCGAGGAAAAATGTCGTCAGGTCTGGCAGGACGAGGTGCGGGCGGCCAAGCTCCTGGTCCGCGGGGTCCGCGAGGAAGGCCGGGCGGTCATCGCCCAGCTCCGCAAACGCCTGCACACGCCGCAGACCCCGCCCGGTGAGGCCGGCCGAGACCTCTCCCGCTTTGTACAAGAGCAGCACCAGGAGATTGCCGCCAAAGAACGGGCCTTCCAGACCGAGCCCGTCGCCGAGACGCCCCCGCCCCAGATTGGGGAGGAGGTCGAGATTCGTGGCGGGAAAATTCGGGGCACCTTACTGACGATCAACGGGAGCAAAGCCCGGGTGCGTCGGGGAGGAACGACCTTTGAAGTGCCCACGGTCCAGGTTCGCCGGACGGCCGAGCGCCAACCTGCGCCGCGCGTGCAGGTGGTTGTCGATCATGCGCCCCCGAGTCGGCCCGAAATCAATCTGCTCGGCCTCCGGGTTCGAGAGGCGCTGCCCCGTTTGGAAGTCTTTCTGGACCAGGCCCTGCTGAACAATCACGCCTCCGTCCGCATCGTGCACGGTATGGGAACCGGGGCCTTGCGGCGGGCGGTGCGGGCGTATTTGGTCGACTCCCCATATTGTGCCTCTTTTAACGAAGCGCCCCGGAGTGAAGGCGGTGGGGGCGCAACGGTCGCGGAAATCTCCTCATGAAAATTGCAACCCGTGACGCCTTGGCCGCCCTGGTGCTGGAAGCCCTGGACGATACGGCAAAAGCCACCACGCTGCGTGGTCTGACCAGCGAAGTCCGGGCGGCCACGGTCGGGCCGCCCGCGCTGACCGAGAAGCTGCGCCGCCTGCTCCCGCCGGATTGTGAGGCCGAGTGGCCGGTGGTCAGAGCCGCCCTCCTCCAATACGGAGCGGCCTTGGAGCACTGGTCTGGACAGACTGGCGGCTCCGCTCTCGATGGGGTCCTACAGAAAAGCGTGCTCCTCTTTAATCATCATCTCTTTTTTGAGGTCCACGAAGTCCTGGAACCGCACTGGATGCACGCGCAGGGCGAGATTAAAACATTCCTGCAAGGGCTGATTCAGACTGCGGTCGCGTTCTACCATCTCGGACGTGGCAACCTGGCCGGAGCACGCTCCTTGCTGCACGAGGGGCTGATAAAGATAGCGCCCCACTCGCCGGCCTGGCTTGGGGTTGAGCTCCAGGATTTTATTGCTGGACTTGAGAAATGCCAGCACGTCATCGCGGGTCTGAGCCTTGAAACACACAAGCAGTTTTCTCCAGCTACGATTCCTCGGATGCGGCTCGTCGCCTAGCGCTCTTGGTGTGCGTGTCATTGATGTGAGCATATCGTCATGCAAGTGGACCGACTCATTATTACTGCCCAGGCGCGGACGGTCCCGAGCCCGTTTTCGAGTGCGGCCCTGGTGGCGCGTGTCGCGGACGGAACAGGTGGTAGCCCGGACAGGATTCTCCTGGCAACCGGCCCAGTCGGAGCCGGGGAGCAGTATATTCAGGCCGCCGAGGCGCTCCGCCGGCACGGTTGTGTTGGCATTATTGCGCAGGCCTTTGCCTGGCCGTTCTTTCGGCTGTGTCTCAACATCGGGCTGCCACCGCTGACCCTCTGGGAAGCCGGCGAAATTCGGACGGGCGACCGGCTGCGAATCGACCTGCCGAGCCGGATTGTGAAATCCCTGAGCGCCGGGACGCGCTATCCAATTCGGGACTTGTCCGATGTGGCTATCGAGGTTCTGGCCTGCGGTGGGATGGAAGGCTATGTCCGGGCTCGGCTGGCAGCCCAGGCGAGCCCTCGCGGGTAGGAACGCGGGGGGCCCGCTCCACCGACCGGGCCCCCCTCCTCAACGTGTCCGGCCAATCGACAACAAGGCTGGATACGTTTACTCTTTGGGGGACAGGCGCACGGACGAGCAACGAAGATGCGACGGGTTCGAGACCTGCGAAAATATGAGATGCCGGACACGCTACTGGATATCTGGGAACGCCAGCAGGGCGAGTTTCTCTTGCCCGTGCAGGAAATAGCCGCACAACGCTACGGGCTGTTTGACGGTCGGAGCCTGGTCATCTCCTCGCCCACCTCATCCGGCAAAACCTTTGTAGGCGAGATGGCCGCGCTGCGCTCAGCCTTTGCCGGCAAGCGGGTGCTGTATTTAACGCCGCTGCGCGCCCTGGCAGAAGAAAAATACGAGACCTTTCGCGCCCGTTACGGAACGTATGGGGTGAAGGTCGTGGTGGCCACCCGTGACCGACGCGAGTTTGATAACGATATCGAACACGGTGACTTTCACCTTGCCGTCCTCGTGTACGAAAAGCTGGCTCAGCTGCTCGTCCGGCATCCGCACCTGCTGCGGACAGTCGCCCTGGTCGTGGTGGATGAACTCCAGATGCTGGGCGACCCGGAACGCGGGTCGGGGCTGGAACTGACCCTGACCAAACTCCTCAGCGCCCTACCCCGCCCGCAGCTTTTGGGGCTGTCGGCGGTCCTGCGCGAGGCGGAGCAAGTCGCCGCCTGGCTGGATGCCGACCTGCTCTTACAGGACGAACGTCCGGTTGAACTCTACCGTGGTGTTGTTCTCGGCGACCGCTTTCGCTACCGCACGCATAACACCGGCGAAGAAGGCGAGGAGACCCTGGCGCCCGTTGAATCAGACGACCCGCGGGAACTCCTCTCCGCCCACGTCGCCCACCTGGCCCAGCAGACAGAGCAAATCCTCGTCTTTCTGAAAGGCAAACGGGATACCGTCCAGTGCGCCCTGGAGCTGGCCGCAGCCGCTCAGCTGGCGCCGGCTACGGACGCGCTGGCGACGCTTGATCCCCTCGAAGAAACCGCTCTCAAGGCCCAGTTGCGCACCGCGCTGGCCGGGGGGGTAGCGTTTCACCATGCCGACCTGACCGCGGCGGAACGGACGCTTGTTGAGGCGGCCTACCGTCGGGGCGAAGTGCGGGTCATTGCCTGTACCACAACGCTGGCCTTTGGGGTGAATTTGCCGGCCTCCACGGTGTTTATCGAAGCCGTCAAATGGGACATGGACAAACGGACCGGGACGGCGATTGAGGTCCCGCTCTCCTGGGCTGAATATGAAAATATCTCCGGTCGCGCCGGCCGGCTGGGGTTCGCCTCGCCCCCTGCTTCTTTGGGGAGCGGCCCTAGGGCAGTCGCCGGGCGAGGGGGCAACGCGGCTTTTGGCCGGTCCATCCTGATAGCCCCCAATCAGTTTCAGGCCGACCTCTTGTGGCGGAGCTATGTCATGGGCGAGCAGGAGCAGTTTACTCCGGCCCCCGGCCAGACCGGACTCACCGACCGGATTCTCAATCTGGTCGCCTCCAAGGTCTGCCTTTCGACCGCTGAGCTGCATGATTTTTTAGACCTGACCTATCTCGGCTTTCAGCAGCGGGGCAAACGCAGGTCTGCCCCGGACCGTGTTGCAGACGAAGCCGCGCGAGCGCTGGACGTTCTGGTCAAGACGCAGATCATCAATCGTGCCGAAGACGGGCGGCTGGAAGCCTCAACCCTGGGCGAGGTCGCCGCCCGCAAAGGCATCCGCGCGACAACCGCGGTGAAGCTGGCCCGTTTTTTTGAGTCGGCCCAGGGACGAGACGTGTCCGAGCTCGAACTTTTTTATACGCTCAGTTTGACCCCAGACGGCAAAAAAATGCAGATTCCGTTATCGTCTGCCGAACACCGCAGCCGGGGATACGAGAGCCGGGTGGGCGAGTGGATACGCGAACGCGGCCATGAACCGGGCGACGACCTCCAGAAACTGCTCACCGCTCGTATGCTCCCGACTACCCAAGAGGCCCGCTCGGCCAAGCTCTCGCTGCTGCTGCTGGGCTGGATTAATGGGGACCCCCTGTCATCGCTGGAAAATCGCTGTCAGTGCTACGCTGGCACGATCCTCAGCCTGACGGATGAAGTCAGTTGGCTGGTGGACGCCGCGGCGGAGATTGCCGAGGTCATGGGCTGGGCGTCGGCCACCCCCCTGTCCGAACTCGCAGAACGGGCGCGGCTCGGGGTTGATCTGCCGAGCCTGGAGTTGGCCCGGGCCCAGTTGCCCGGACTCAACCGTGAAGCCATCAAGACCTTGGTGGCTGCGGGGTTCGACTCGCTCCTGGCCGTGCGCCAAGCCTCTCCAGAAGCCCTGGCGCCCTATCTGTCAGCGCCACAAATTGCGGCGCTGCGCCTGCCCTGAGACCCGCCTCAGCAACCGGACACGTGCGCGTATGACCAGCCCCCCCCCTGCCGTTTTGGAACTGGCGCTCCAGACCTTGGAAGCCGAACTGGTTGAGCCTGACCGCGTGGCGTCCTTTCGGGCCGTGCTGAATACCAGCCAGCCGGCCGCTGAGGCGAACGGTTTCCGCTGGTATGCGAACGGGCAGGTCTGCCTGGAACGCTCGGCCCACGGCACGCTGACGTTCTTTCTGCCGGCCAGGGACGCGCGCTCAGCCCCGCGTCGGCTGGGAGCTTTTGATCGCCACGGACGTTTGCTCTCGCTCTTTTTCTATACGGCTGATGGTCTGGTGCGGCAGTTTAAGGTGCGGAATATGGACGGCCGTTTTCTCGGTGTGGTCCGCGGCGCCGTGTCGCATCTCGGCTGGGGCCGGTCCGACGTGGTTGGGGCGTTGGCCGGCGAGGGCGGTTTTGCCATGGACCGGACGCTCACCTTCTTCCGCTCGGTCGCGTATGAAGACGTGGACAGCCTCCCCCCCTTAGACGCGCCGCTGCGTCTCCCGCCCGGTGGTGGGGCAAGCCTCTTGAATGTCCTGGCCCGCCTGGGGCAGGACCAGGAAAAACAGGCGCTGCGCTATTGTGGCCCCTATCCCAGCGATCAGCTCTTTTTTACCCTGCGCGAATCTTTTGTCTGCGGGGGGGAGGTTGGGGCCAATCGCGAGCGTTTTACCCAAGGAGCCGAAGAGGCCGCCCTGCATATGACCATGCTTGAGACCGCGGTGGACTGGTGGCCGGCTCCGCACGAACGGTTTTATCCGGGGGCGCATACCTGTGTGCAGCTCCGCAACGGCGTCGAAAAAGTCTATGACCACGGGCATACCTATTACCGGGCCGACTTGGTGGCCGAAGCCCATCGGCTGCGGGTGCTCCAGACCGAAGCCGGACAACGCCGCTATATCGCCAGTCTGACCATATTGGGAGAAGCGCTGGAGGATCATCTGCTCCTGGATGGACACGGCGAGATTCTCGAACGTCTGCCGCCGCCGGCACCACCGGCCCTGCGGGGTGAACGGGTTCTCTCCCCGGACTGGAAGGCGGCCCTCGTCCGTCTGATTGCCGCCGAGAGTACCAGGCTGCTGCACACCGCGCTCTGGCCGGCCATGGACGAGCTGACCATCCTGTGGGGAACGGTGCAGAAAGAACTGTGGGCGCTCAGCGGTCAGGAACTTATTTTGCACGCGGGGATGATTGCCGTCCATCAGGACATGCAGAGCCGGGCCAACAGTGCCGGCGAAAAAATGCTCATCGCCTCTCGCTTTCTGTCCGAACTGGCCCGGCTCATCGGTCCGGTGCTGCGCGCCCGCGCCCAAGCCCACCTGGCCCGGCTCTCGCCGGCTGACCAGAATGTGGCGCTGCTGTTCGCCGCCCCGGAGACGCCCGGGCTGTCGGATAATGAGCTCCGGGCGTTTCTGACGGGTCTGGCCCAGGGGGAAGAACTGCCGCTGGTGGGGTAAAGGAACGGGCGGTGTATTGGCGCGGGCCGGTTTATCTCCGCTGCTGTCCTGGCCCTGATGGCTGCCCGGCCCGCTCGTCGGGAGCGGTCGCCTTTGCCGCCCTGACCGTCTGGCAGTGGGCGGTCACAATCCGGTTGATATCCCGCGCATATCCGCCGCCCAAGGTCACGGCCAGGGGAATGCCCGCCCGTCGGGCGAAGTCGCACGTTATCCGGTCCCGTTCTTCGGCTCCAGCCATCGACAGCGCCAGTTTGCCAAACCGGTCGCCCTGGAGCACATCTACCCCAGCCTGGTACAGGATCAAGCCCGGCCGGGCGCGTTCGAGCAGCACCGGCAGACTCGCCTCAAGCCGCTGGAGATAGGCTTCGTCCGGCGTACCGTCCGGCAGGGCGATGTCCCACGCGCTGTGTTCTTTATGGGCGGGGTAATTATTGGCCGCGTGCATGGAAAAGGTGAAGGTATCCGGGTCGGCCTGACACAAGGCCGCGGTCCCGTTCCCCTGGTGCACGTCAAGGTCGAGCACCAGGGCCCGCGCGATACGCCCCTCTGCCCGCAGTCGCCTCAGGGCAATCACCAGGTCATTAAAAATGCAGTAGCCCTCGCCGTGGTCGGCAAAGGCGTGATGGGTGCCCCCGGCCAGATTGGCGGCAATCCCATCCCTCAGCGCGGCCCGGGCCGCCCCGAGCGTGCCGCCCAGCACGGCAAACGCGCGCTGGACCAGTTGTCGGGACCAAGGCAGGCCAAGGCGGAGCAGGGCCTTGCGTTCCAGCCTGCCGTTCAGAAAGGCGTGAACATAGGCCGGCGTATGCACGCGCAGAATATCCGCCAGCGCTATCGGCTGCGGCTCCACGATTTCCGCTGGCGTCAGGCTGCCCTCGGCCAGCAATCGTTCCGGGACGAGGCGATATTTGTCCATAGGGTAGGAGTGATGGCCCAGGGGGACAGTGTAGCGAGCAGAAGTAAAGGCTTGCATCCTCACTCCTTGAATACCGCCTGCATCAGCGCCGGCACATTCGTAACCCGGACAACGCGCCACCCGCCGGCTGGGGTTGAGCGGAGGCCAATTTCAATCGCTTGGCCGCTGTCGAGGGGCACGGAAAAATAGCGGATGTCTCCCCGCGTGTCGCCGCCGATGAGCGTGCCAATAAGGGCAACGGTCGGAATCTGGGGAAGCGCCAAGTCCGTATTGTGAAAGGCTTGCTGTACGGCAAACGTCGCGCCGGCCTTGGCCAGGTCATGGACCTCCCGGGCCAAACTCTTGAGGCCCTGGTGCAGCAGCCCGGCCAGGGAGTCTGGCGGTTGTGGGTCCGCCGGCAGCCTCTGCCCCAAATCCTCCAGGGCATAGCCGACCACACTGTCGATATCGACATAGTGCGTAAACGTCTCATAGTTCCGTGTCTTGAGGGCCTGCTGGATGTGATAGACCGAATAGGAAGGGGTCTGCATCCAGGCGTAGGCTCCACCGAGTCCGAGCAGGACACACAGCACGACCGCGCGCAGGCTTTTCATAGGCCCCATCATACGGCAGGAAGAGCCGGTCCGAAATGTGGGGTGCGAAGGCCGTCTGAGTCTGGTATGCAGGGGACCGATCACTCGCTGAACATGGAGAGCGGCATGCAAGCCATAGGGATCCTCTACCCTGGTGATATGGGCCATAATGTGGGGCGCGTGCTGAAAGAAGACGGCTTTGCGGTGGTGACGACGCTGCTCGGGCGGAGTGCCCGCACGCAACAGCTCAGCGCGCAGGCCGGCATAACCGCTCTCGATTCTCTGAGGGCGGTGGTTGAGCAGGCAGACCTCGTTCTGTCTATTATTCCCCCAACAGCCGCCCACGCAGTCTCCCACGACTTTGCCCAGGCCGTGCAGCAGGTGAACCGGAGGCCGGTCTTCGTGGACGCGAATGCCGTCTCTCCCATGACCGTTGGCCGGGTGGGGGAGACGATTCGGGCGGCCGGCTGTGACTTTCTCGATGCCTGTATCATTGGTCCGGCCCGGGATGTCCGGGGGCGGTGTACCGTGTATGTCAGCGGTCCGAACGTCCGGGGGTTTGAGGCCGCGCTCGGGAAATCGCTCCGTATGCACCCGCTAGGGGACGCCATTGGCCAAGCCTCGGCCTTTAAGATGTTGTTCTCCGGGCTCAATAAAGGACTGGTTGCCGTGCTGAGCGAGCTGACCGTGGCGGCCCAGGAATATGATTGCCTGGATGATTTACTCGCCTGCTATACCGAGCTTTTTCCAGGGGTCATGCAGGCCCTGGAATGGCTCATGCCGACCTACCCCTTTCACGCCGCCAGACGGGCGGAAGAAATGCGGGAGCTGGCCGAGACGCTGGAACATCTGGGCTCTTCGGCGGTCATGGCGCGCGGGACTCAGCACACCCTGGCTGAGATTGGCCAGCGTCACCTGACCACCCGATTCCCGGAGTATGGAGAACATGGCTGGACGCTCCGTCAGGTGATTGAGGCGCTCGGCCAATGTGGAGCGCTGAAACGGCGGCCCTGATATGCCGCTGTCCCGGTTCGCGTTTGCCCTTCTGCTCCCCCTTGGGGGGAGAGACAAGAGGCGGGCAGGATGCCCGCGTTCCCAGGACTTGCTCCCTCTCCCCTGGAGGGAGAGGGCTGGGGTGAGGGGGCCACCGGACGCGACGCTATCGGTTCGTATCCAGCCATTTCTTGAAATCATCCACGACGCCGCCCTGCCACAGGGACACGCCGGCACGGTAAGCGGCCCGGGCGATCATATGCGCCCCAACTGGAGCAGTGAGAAAGAGAAAGAGGACGATCAAGGATTCCTTCAAGCCCGAGGACAGCCCCAAGTATCGCAGGTAGAGCAACGAGGCCAGGACCATCCCCGCCACCCCAAAGGTCGTGCTCTTACTCGTTGCGTGCATACGGGCGTACACATCTCTCAGCCGTAATAAGCCAAAAGTCCCGGTCAGGAGAAAAAACAGGCCGAGCAGCAAGAGGATACTAACCAGGGCGTCGAGTATGGAGGGGACTTCCATCAATCACCGTTCCTCTCAGCAGATATTTGGCCGCGGCGACCGTCCCTAAAAAGGACAGAATGGCCAGCACCAGGGCAACATCGATATACAGCTCACTTTGCGCCCGAATCGAAACCACGACGATAGCGGCAACCAGATTGACCGCGATATTATCGAGGGCGACCACCCGGTCGGGAATCGTGGGACCACGCAACGCGCGGTACGCACTGAGTAAGATCGAGAGCGTGATCCCCAGCAGCACAACAACAGAAACAACGGGCGTAATCATTGGGTAATGCGTAGCAGATAATGTTCAAATCCGTCTTTAATCACCCGGATTTCTTCCTCTACATCAGCGACATCCAGAAAGTGAATAAACAAAAACTGTCGGTCCGGGCTCACCTCGACCGACAGGGTTCCCGGCGTCAGGGTAATCATATTCGCCAGCAAGGTAATCAGGACATCGTCCTGCAAAGACAGGGGGTAGGCCACAATGCCGGGCCGGACGGTCAGCTTCGGGGCTAAGACCAGTCTGACTACCGTCCAGTTGGCAATCAGGAGTTCCTTTACAAAGAAAAAACTGAGTCGCACGCTGAGCATGACCTTCCGAAAATAGCGCCGCTCTTGGTGAAAGGAGCGTGGAAAAAACAGCATGGCCAAGAGACCGACCAGAGAACCAATCAGCAGTTGGCGCAAGGATATCTCATTTTGCAGCAGGCACCAGGCAAAGGCCAGAATGATATTGAAAAAAACACGGGTCATCATAATCAGCCCCCTCAATCAGCCGCGCCCTTACGAGACGTCCGGTCCCAAGACTGCCGTAATATACACGCGCGGCTCAACGACCTGTGCCGCGGCGGTCTGCGCCACGCTATACAGGAGACCAGGGAACAGGCCAATCCCTACAATAAAAAAGACGAGCAGCACAATGCCGGGCAAGAGGGGGAGGAGTGGGACCGGCCGGCGCTCGCCGGCCGCTTCGCCCCAGAAGACCCCGTTCCAGATTTTGAGCATAGAGGCCAGCGTCAGCAGGCCGCCCACAAGCCCAAAACCCACATAGCCGTAGCGCCCTATCTCCACCCCGGCCTGCAACACGATAAATTTACTGAAAAACCCGGCTAACGGGGGAATGCCGGCCAGGCTCAAGGCCGCCAGCAAAAAGAGAATGCTCAAGGGGATGGAGTGGGATTGCAGCCCCCCCACCGCCTTGAGGTGGGTCGTCCCGGTTGCGGCCTGCACCACGCCGGCAATCAGAAACAGGGCAGACTTGGCCAACACGTAGGGCACCATATAAAAGAGGGCACCGGCCAATGCCTGCGGCGTCAACAGGCCGATGCCCAGCATGAGATAACCGATCTGACTTATGATGTGGTAGGATAGAATCCGCTTCATGTCCATCTGGGACAGCGCGCCAAAAACGCCTAGGAGCATCGTCAGGACGGCCAGTATCAGCAGCAGTTCGTGCAGGGCCGGGTCATGGCGGAAGAGCAGCGTAAAGGTCCGAAAGATGGCATACACGCCGACCTTGGTCAGAATCCCGCCAAAGAAGGCGCTCAGCCCCGCCGGGGGCTGGAAATACGGGCCGGGCAGCCAGAAATAGAGCGGAAAGATGGCCGCCTTGGTCCCAAACACAAACAAAAAGACCAGAGCCAGAATCGTCAGCGTGGGGTCCAGCTCCCCGGATGTGGTCTGAATTTTATGGGCCAGGTCCGCCATATTGAGCGTGCCCATCGTCCGGTACAGCACCGACAGGCTGATCAGAAAAAAGGCCGAGGCGATCAGGTTGATGACCACGTATTTGACCGTCTCCCGCAATTGGCCGGGTTGTGAGCCCAGGGCCAGGAGCACAAACGACGCAATCAGCAAAATTTCAAAAAAGACAAACAGGTTGAACAAATCTCCGGTGAGAAAGGCCCCGTTCACACCCATAATGAGAATAAAGAAGAGGGGGTAATAAAAATGCTCCTGGTGGGCTTGCTCAACCGTACGCAGCGAGAAGGCCACAACGGCAACCGCAATCGTCATGGTCAGGACGACCATGGTCATGCTCAGGATATCGGCAACCAGAATAATGCCGTAGGGTGCGGCCCAGTTGCCCATACGCAGCACGACGATCCCAGCCTGGCCGGCTTGCAGCAGAGACAGCAGACCCGCGACGGACAGCCCCCACAGCCCCAGACTGACGGCGAGGCTCACCCTGCGCTGAAAGAGGTCCCAGGTGTGAAAGGCCGCTAATAGCGCTGCGGTGACAACCGGCCCGATAATAAACAGGACAAAGAGGTCCGGGGGCATACTCACTCTTCTCCCCCAGCCAGCTCATCCACGGTATCCGAGCCATACACCTGCCTGACCCGAAAGGCCAAGACCGTAGCAAAGGCCGTCATGCCAAAACTAATCACAATCGCGGTGAGGACTAGGGCCTGGGGGAGCGGGTCCACATACGCCCCATCGGGAGGGGGGGGGATGAGCAGAGGAGGATTGCCGCGCTTCAGCCCGCCTGAGACCATGAGCGCCAGATTGGCCGCGTGCGAATATAAGGACAAGCCCACGACCACCCGTAATAAATGCCGCTGCAAGATCAAATACGTCCCACAGCCGAAGAGAACCCCGATGAGGCTGATAATCATGAGTTCCACGGGTTACTCCTCAGCAATGGCCCGAATAATCCCCAGCGAGGTGCCAACCACGACCAAATAGACCCCAATGTCAAAAACCATAGCCGTCGCCAGTTCCACCTCACCCAGCAACGGAAAATGATAATAGCCGAACGCGCTGGTCAGAAACGGATAGCCAATGAGGACAGACCCCAATCCCGTGCCGGCGGCCAGCAGGAGCCCGACCACCACCACCCGGAGCGGCTTCCAGGGCATCTCGTTCGAGAAGGATTCCACATGGAAGGCCATCATCTGAAATGTCATTGCCACCGCGGTGAGCACCCCGGCGATAAATCCACCCCCTGGCGCATTATGGCCGCGCAGCAATAAATAAATGGCAAAGACCAGCATCAGATGGAGGGTGAGCCGGGCAAACGACTGGAGGATAAGCGAAGGGAAGGACAGCATAAACAGGGTGCCCAAAGGCTGCTGCCCCCGGACGCCCAGCCCGACCAGGGCCAGGACGCCCAGGAGGGCAACGCTGAACACCGTAATCTCTCCCATAGTATCAAAGCCGCGAAAATCAACCAGAATCACGTTGACCACATTATAGCCACCGGTCAGCTGATGACTGTTCTCCAGATAGTAGGACGGAATAGCGGAGGGGAGGGAGGGGCCGACATTGGCCGCAAGCAGCAGCAGGCTGACCACGAGCCCCATGCTCACACTCAGGCCGATATTGAAGAGACGGGTGCGCGGGGCGTAGGGCTGGGGCCGAATCGTCGAGAAGTAGCGCAGCACCAGGAGGAACAGGACGAGGCTGACGGCTTCGACCAAGACCTGGGTTAAGGCCAGGTCCGGCGCGCTGAAGAGCACAAAAAAGATCGACATGAGCGAGCCGACCAGACCGAGTGACAGCACCAGCACAACCCGCGAGTGAGTCCGGCAGCACATGATACCGGCGACCGCCATCAGTCCGGCCAGGCCGATTTCATAGTATTCTGGGCGAACGATATCGACCCGGAGCGTCATCTCCGCAAAGAAATGCCACAAGGCAATGCTGAGTCCCACGATAAGGGCGACCAGGAGATAGCGGATATAGTCGGTCACCGAGCCGGTCATGTACTGCATCCGCGTCCACTGAAAGAGGCGGGTGCAGCACGTCAGCCCGTCGGCATAGACCCGGTTGAACGAATACGCGGCCTGGTACTCGCGTGCGGCCTGAAGAAAGCGCTGCCGCAGCAAAAAGGCACCGCCCCCCAGGACAATCGTCAGCACACTCAGCCCCAGGGCCGGAGTCAGGCCATGCCACAAGGCCAGATGCAGCTGCGGCGGAGCCCCGTGCATCACACGAAAAGCCGGCGTCACCAGGGCCGCGGCCAGACCGGGAACGAGCCCGAACAGCACAGCCAAGCCGCTCAGAACGACAATCGGCGCAATCAGCCCAAATGTAGCGTGATGCTCAGTGTGAGAAGAGGAATGCTGGTGCTCAGACGGATGGGGGGCCGGGGCGAAAAACGTCCCGTGAAAAAAAATGAAGGAATACAAAAAAGTCAGACAACTGGCGCTGACGGCCAAGGCTGTGAGAAGCAGATCCACTTCGATGACGCTCTCATAGAATAATTCTTTACTCAAGAAACCGCCCAAAGGGGGGAGGCCGGCCATGGCCAGGGAAGCCAAGGTGGCTGCCACCGTCAGGGTCGGCATGAGGGAGCGCAGGCCGCCAAGCTGACGCAGGTCGCGCGTCCCCGTTTCATGCTCAACCGTCCCCGCAGTTAAAAACAGCGCACCCTTAAAGGCGGCGTGGTTGAGAATGTGCAGGACCGCGGCAAAGAGGGCGATTTCGGTTTGCAGGCCGAGGAGGAGGACGATCAACCCCAATTGGCTCACCGTAGAGTTGGCCAGTAAGGCTTTGAGATCGACCTGCTTGCAGGCCAACACGCCGCCCCACACCAGGGTGACGGTCCCAACACTGGTCACAGTGGCGGACCAGATGGGATCGTTCGCAAATAACGGCGTCAGCCGAGCGATGATATATAAGCCGGCTTTGACCATGGTGGCAGCGTGCAGATAGGCACTCACTGGAGTTGGGGCCTCCATGGCCGACGGCAGCCAGATATGAAACGGAAACTGAGCCGACTTGGTGAAAGCGGCGGCTAAGAAGCACAGTCCTGCGGCGGTGGGTATGGAGGAAGAATTGGCCAGCAGAACCGACAGCTCGAAGGTCCCGTGCTCGGCATACACCGCCAAAATGCCGAAGAGCATGATCAGGCCGCCAATCGCCGTCAGCCCAAACGCCTTGCTCGCGCCGGCACAGGCCGCGGCCCGCTGTGAGCGAAACCCGATCAGCAGAAAAGACGCGACGCTCGTCAATTCCCAGAATACGAGCAATAGAACCAGGTTATCGGCCAGCACAACGCCCATCATGGCGGCATTAAACAAGAGCAGGAAACGGTACAGGCGGGACAGCCCGGGGTCGTCAGCCATGTAGAACGCGGCATACAGAAAAACGCCCACACCCACGCCTGAGATCAGACCGGTGAAGAGCCAGCTCAGACCGTCTAAGGTGAAGCTCAGGTTGAGCCCCAGGCTCGGCGCCCACGGCCAGGAGCACTGCACCCGCTCTCCTGCCTGGACCGTGGCCCAGAGCGAAATGACGATAATCAGTTGAAGCGCCGGCACCAGCGTATAGGCCGGGGCCAGCCGCTGCCGCCAACGCTCCGGCCACGACAGCAGCGAGCCGAGTAACGGCAGGAGAATCAGACTGATGATGAGAGATTCAGGCACTCCGTTCATCTCTCATAAATAGGGGCGAGTGACTAGGGGTCAGTGGCAAGCGTCAGTCCCGCCCAAGCGGGCGTTGCGCCTCATATGTCTCGTGAAACGCTCAGGTCGTCAGTTCCCTTCTGCCCCTCAGACCTGGTACACGAGTATCAGCATTGCAGGCAAGGAGAAGCGTATGAGCCTGACAGGGAAAGTCGCCCTGGTGACGGGCGCGTCACGGGGTATTGGTCACGCGATTGCGCGCAAACTGGCGCAAGAGGGCGCACGGGTTGCTATTCATTACCATCAAAACCAGGCCGCGGCTGAGGACACCCTCACGGCCCTGCCTGACGGCGCCCATCAGATTTTTCAAGCCGATATTGCCGATGCAACCGCGGTAGAAGCGGTGCTGTCGGCGGTCATCAGTCAAATGGGCGGGCTCCAAATCGTTGTGAACAACGCCGCGATTAACGAGTGGCAGCCACCGCTACGGGTTGACTATGCGGTGTGGAACGACGTATGGCAGCGCTCGCTCGACACCAACCTGGTTGGCCCGGCCAATGTGATGTTCTGGGCCGCCCGGCATATGGCCGAAAACGGTGGGGGCCACATCGTGAATATCTCCTCACGGGGCGCTTTTCGGGGAACGCCCAAAGCGCCGGCCTACGCGGCGAGTAAGGCCGGCCTCAACGCGCTGAGTCAGTCGCTGGCCCAAGCCTTTGCCCCCCATCACATCTTTGTGTACGTGGTTGCCCCAGGCTTTGTGGAAACCGATATGTCCGCGGCCATTCTTGCCAGTCCCCGCGGCGAGGCCATCCGTCAGCAGAGCCCACTCGGTCGAGTCGGCCGGCCGGAAGAGGTGGCCGCCGCCGTCGCCTTTCTCGCCTCGGGTCAAGCAAATTTTGCAACCGGCACCATTGTGGATGTGAACGGGGCTTCGTATTTACGCACGTGAGGCCGCCCCTTCCGCCGCCTGCACCAGTCGAAACAATTTCTCCGGGGTGACCGGAATTTCGTTGATCTCGATGCCCAGGTGCGACAGGGCATCGGAGACCGCATTGGCTATCGCCGCCGGCGCGCCGATGGTGCCCCCTTCCCCCATGCCGCGAAACCCGCCCAGCGTAGTCGGGGACGGCGTTTCAATGTGATGGACTTCTATGGGCAGGAGTTCGGAGGCCGTCGGGACGAGGTAGTCCACCAGCGATCCGGTCAGCAGTTGCCCTGCGTCGTCATACACCACTTCTTCATACAGCGCGGCCCCAATGCCCTGGGCCACGCCGCCCCGGACCTGGCCATCGACGATCAGCGGGTTAATGATGCGACCGCAGTCCTCAACCACAATATAGCGCTTGAGGGTGACAGCATACGTCTCGGAATCGACCTCCACGACGGCAACATGAGTCGCGCTCGAAGCCGTCCCAAAGAACGGATCGTAGAAGCGGGTGACCTCCAGCCCCGGTTCCAGGTCTTTGGGCAGCCGGCGCAGACCAGCATAGGCCGTCTTGGCGACCGCCTGAAAGGGCAGCCGGCGTTCCGGCTTATCACGCAGGAACACTTGGCCGTCTCGGATGTCCAGGGCCGCCGGGTTGCTCTCCATCATATGGCCGGCAATTTTGAGCGCCTTCTCTTTGAGCGCCTGACCAGCCCGAATAGCGGCACCGCCGGCTAATACGGCGCTGCGGCTGGCATACGTGCCCGTCCCTTGGGGTGCGAGCGCGGTATCGCCGCAGATCACCCGAACGCTGTCAAAGCCCACGCCCAGCGCATCGGCCACAATCTGCGCCAACGTCGTCTCATGGCCCTGACCCTGGGGGGCAACGCTAAAGGTGGCGGTGACGGTCCCGGCCGGGTCAACGCGCAGGCAGGCGGCCTCCGTCCCGGTCGCAATCGGCATCCCCGGTGAAACCGGGATCGCCGACCCCACCCCGGTCAGCTCGATATAGGTGGCAAAGCCCAGGCCGACCCAGCGTCCGGCTGCGCGGGCCTGCGTCCGCCAGCGCGTGGTCGCGTCTGCGTCCAGCACCTGCCGCGCCTTGTGCATACACTCGGTCAGGCTGGCTTGATCCCACACCAGGCCGGACGGGGTTTTGTATGGAAAGTCGCCGGCCCGGATATAATTCTTGAGCCGCAGCTCGGCCGGGTCCAGGGCCAGCCGGCGCGCGGCGCGGTCCATCAAACTTTCCAGCACAAAGGTCGTAATCGGCCGCCCCACCCCCCGATACGGTCCCATCGGCGCTTTACACGTGGCCACCCCGCGATTGCGTGCCCGATAGTGTGGCATCCGGTACGGGCCAGACAAAAAGCTGATGGTCTGGATAGGCTCAACCGTGGCCGTCCAGGGATAAATAGAGTACGCGCCAATATCCGTTGTCACCTCCGCTCTGAGGCCGATTATGGTGCCGTCGGCCTGGAGGCCCAATTCGGCCTCCACGATTTCATCCCAGGCCTGGGTTGAGGTCTTGAGGTCTTCCTGGCGGTCGCTGATCCATTTCACTGGTCGTTGCAGCCGGCGGGCGACCGCACACAGCACAATCTCTTCGGGATAGAGCGAAGACTTGGCCCCGAACCCACCCCCGACATCCGCGGCCACCACCCGAATGCGATGCTCGGGCATATCCAACAGGTCGGCCAAGGCATCCCGGAGCAGCCCCGGACATTGGGTGGCCGAGCGGAGCGTGAGTTCCTGCGTGCCGGCCTGGTAGTCAGCCAGACAGCCGCGATTTTCCATACACACAGTCGCGTGCCGCCGAAAACGGAAGCGGTCACGCACCCGCACTGCCGCGCTGGCAAGGGCGGCCTCCACGTCGCCTCGGGCAAACTCGCGCGACAACAGGACATTACTGCCGGCTTCGGCGTGCAGCAGGGGCGCATCCGGCAGGGCCGCGGCCGGCGCGTCAGCCACCGTCGGCAGCGGGTCGTATTCGACATCTATCCATTCCAGCGCGTCTTCGGCCAGATAGCGATTCTCCGCGATAACCACGGCGAGCGCTTAGCCGACGTACCGCACCTTGTCGGCGGCCAGGGGCGGGAAGCTGGTCTCCTTGTACTCCCGCATTTTTGAGGCGGCCCGCACCGGTTTGACCAGCGGGACCAGGTCTTGTGCGGTCAGGACAGCCACAACGCCCTCGCGCGTGTGGGCCGCTGAAGTATCGAGTTGGGTCATCCGCGCGTGCGCATACGGACTACGCAGGAAGGCGGCATGGAGCAGGCCCGGCGGCTGATGATCGTCCACATACGCGCCCTGACCGGTCAACAGACGGCGATCTTCCCGCCGCTTGACCCGCGCGCCAATGAATTTCGGTGTCAGTGCTTCCACTCTCCTCCCTCAACTCAATATATCTCCTCCTCGGACGTGTGACGCAAGATGCCGAGCGAGGCCGGCAAGGAAGCGGTGATTGAGCCAGAGGCCGACGCCCTACTGGAAAAGGAGTCGGCGCTCCACTGCGCTGTCACCCCGTCTTCACTGACTCCCTGTCCGAGCCCGGAGCGCCTCCGCCGCGGCCTGCACGGCCTCAACAATCCCCTGATAGCCCGTACAGCGGCACAGCACCGCGGATAAGCCGGCGCGGATGTCGGCCTCACTCGGCGTCGCGTTTGTCTGGAGCAAATCATACGCGGTCATGAGCATCCCCGGCGTACAGAACCCGCACTGAAGACCGTGGTGTTCCCAAAAGGCGGCTTGCAGGGGATGGAGTTGGCCGCCGTCCTTTCCTGGGAGCGCGGGCGGCTCGTCCGCTTTGAGGGCCAAGCCCTCAACGGTCAGCAGCTCCGCTCCATCGGCCTGCACGGCCAGCATCAGACACGAGCGGGCGGCTTCCCCATTGACGAGAATCGTACACGCCCCGCAGATGCCGTGTTCACAGCCGACATGAGAGCCGGTCAGGCCCAGGTCCTCACGCAGAAAATCAACCAGCAGGGTGCGCGGCGCTACCCGTCTCTGGTGCTGTGTCCCGTTGACGCGCAGGGTCAGCGCTCTCGTCCGGCTGGACTCGTTTGGCGTGCTCATATTCTTCCCCCCTGGCTGCGCTCACATGCCCGCTGAATCGCCCGCCGGGTCAGCACCTGGGTTAAATGCCGCCGAAAATCGGCTGAGGCATGGATATCGCTCTCGGGTTCGACACGGGCCGCGGCCGCGGCCGCGGCACGCTGCGTGCTGTGTTCCGTCACGCCCTCCTGCACCAGGATGTCTTCTGCCGCCCGCAGGCGCATTGGGGTTGGCCCGACTCCAGCGGCGGCCAGGCGCGCGGTCCGACACTGCTCACCCTCCGTATCCATCACGCCGGCAACGCCAACCAGGGCAAAATCGCCGTGTCGTCGGGCCACCTCTTCAAACGCCCAGCCACTTGTCGGCGGAGCCGGCGAAAAGCGGATTTCGGTGACAATCTCGTTCGGAGCGAGGCAGGTTGTCAGATAACTCACGAAAAACTCCTCAGCAGAGACGATTCGCCGGCCACGCGGTCCCTGTAAGACCAGTTCCGCCTCGAAAACCAGGGCAACAGCCGGGTACTCGGCCGCGGGGTCGGCATGGGCCAGGCTGCCGCCGATGGTGCCGCGCGTGCGGATGGGCAGATGCCCGACCAGGGTGGTGGCCTCATGCAGCAGCGGTAGCTGACGGCGCACCAGTTCCGAAAACTCAATGGTTCTTTGGCGGGTCAACGCGCCAATGCGGACCTGTCCGTTCTCTTGCCGCAGAGAGGATAACTCCGCCACGCGGTTAATATCGACCAGCGCCGCCGGAGCGCTCAGCCGGAAATTCAGCAGCGGCATCAGACTCTGCCCGCCGGCCAGGACTTTGGCGTCGTCGCCATAGCGCTCCAGGAGAGCCAGCGCTTCATCGAGGCGCGTGGGCGCGTGATAGGCAAACGGCGGCGGCTTCATTGCTGCTCTGGCTTGTATCCGGCTCGGTTCGGGTGGTATAGGGTGCAACATTACACCCGGAAAGGAGTGCTATGATAATGACAAACCACCACGAGGACATTCGACAATTCTACGCCAGCTATCTGGAGGCGTTTCACTTGGGTGAGGCCCAGGCAATGGTGCCGTTCTACCACGCGCCCTGTCTGTTTATCGCCGATCAAGGCGTGAGCCTGCTTGCAAGCGAAGCGGAGATTGCAAAGCTCTTCGCGCAGATTATCCAGGACCTCAAGGGCCGGAATTACGGTCACAGCGAAGTCACGAATATGCAGATCAAGGAGATGACGGAGCGTATCGCCCTCCTCAGCGGCCTGGCCGTGCGCTACACCAAAACCGGGGAAGAGCTGGAACGATTAGGGGCAACCTATACCCTGCGCAAGACCGACGACCGCTGGCAGATTGTCTCGGTCGTCGCCCATAGTCCAGAGACTGTCGTGCGGTTTGGCTGAGAGGACAAGAGATGCAGGGCTTACAATGGTGGCAGTACGGTCTTCTGATATTGTTCTTCGTCTTGGCCGACACCCCACGAGTCGGGGCGCAGCCGGCTGCCCAGGGAGAAGAAGCCGTTGGACTCGAAACCCTCCGCGTCGTCGGCTCCCGGTCGCTGGGGCGCTCCGCGGCGGATTCGCCCGTGCCGGTGGATATTATCGACGGCGAAGACTTCAAGCATTACGGCGTCCGCGACCTGAACAACCTGCTGGCCGCGACTATTCCGTCCTATACTGTCACCCAACACGCCATTGGGGACGCCAATGCCCTGGTCCGGCCGGCCAAGCTGCGCGGCCTGCCGCCCGACTCAACCCTGGTGCTGGTCAACGGCAAACGCCGCCACCGCTCGTCTGCCATTAGCATCTTTACCTTTGGGCAGGCCCAGGGGGCGCACGGGGCCGACATTCGCTCCATCCCGTCCATCGCGTTGCAACGTGTTGAAGTGCTGCGCGACGGGGCCGGGGCCCAGTACGGCTCCGACGCGGTGGCCGGAGTGATGAATTTCGTGCTGCGCGACGCGCCCGAGGGCGGGACGCTCGAAGCCCGCTGGGGCCAGCATTATCAGGGCGATGGCGACATGGTGAGTACCGCGGCCAATATCGGCCTGCCGCTGACCGATGCTGGATTTGCCAACCTCAGCTTCGAGTTCACCAACGCCGACTCGACCAACCGCAGCACCCAGCGTCACGACGCGCTGATGGCCATCGCCAGCGGCAACGAGCAGGTCCGCAGGTCCGCGGTCCAGGTCTGGGGCGCGCCGGACGTTCCGTATGACTATAAATTCTTTGGCAACCTCGGCCTCAACCTGGGCGACCATCACCACGCCTACGCCTTTGGCAACTGGGCGGAGCGGGAGATCATGGATTCGTGGTATTGGCGCAGCCCGTACGCCCGGCCGGGGGTCTTCACGGACCCGAGCGGTCCGGGCGGCGGCTGGTCCCTGGATGACCCCTTGTTGATCGCCGACCTGTCACCGGACGGCAGAAGCGCTGCCTGTCCCCAAAACATCACCGGGCGCGATTATCTGGAGCGCGGCCCAGCCGCAGTCAGCGGGCTGGGCGCGGACTGCTACTGGTTGGGACAAGCCTTTCCGGGGGGGTTCACCCCGCGGATGCGCGGCGGCGTGGAAGACTGGGGGATTACCTTCGGTCTGCGTGGGGCCGTACAGAGTGCCACCGTGCTGCTTGACGGCTGGCACTACGATATGAGCGCCGTGTTTGGTCAACACCGCACGGCCTATGTGGTCTGGAATAGCGTGAATCCGCAGCTCGCCCGCCACCGAGCAGGGATTCCGACCGAATTTTTCTCGCGCGCCTACCAGCAGCAGGACGCGATTTTCAACCTCGACCTCTCTCGGCCGTTTGACATCGGCCCGTTCTCCTCCCCCCTGAACGTGGCCTTCGGACTCGAGTACCGTGAGGAAGACTACGAGATCGAAGCTGGCGAGCGAAACGCCTGGTGCGTGGACGACGAAGGGGAATGCGAGGGCGGGAGTCGGGACCCGAACCAACGCGGCCTCGCCCAGCAGGGGTTTGATATTGGCACCAACGGCTACCCTGGGATTCGACCCGAGCATGGGATGGAGGCCGACCGGGGCAGCTTCGGGGCGTATATCGACCTGGAAGCCGACGTTATCGAACAGGTATTGCTCAGCGCCGCCGGCCGCTTCGAACACCATGCCGGCATCGGCGAGTCCCTGGACGGCAAGTTGGCCGGTCGCTGGGACCTACTCGAAGAATCCCTGGCCGTGCGCGGCTCCTTTGGCACCGGCTTCCGAGCGCCAACCGTGGGACAGGCAAACTACCGAGACACCACCTTCGGCCTGGATGCCGACGGCAACCTGGTTGAACAGCCCACCCTGCCGGGCAGCGACCCGATTGCCCAACACAAGGGGGCCAAGCCGCTCACGCCGGAGACCTCCTTCTCCTTTTCTGTTGGGGCGGTGCTCTCTCTTGAGGCCCTGTCCGTCACCCTGGACTATTACCATATAGAAATCAGAAACCGGGTCGGGCTGACCGATTCGCAAAGCATCACCGCTGACGATGTGGCCCTCCTGGCAGCCCAGAATGTTGACGCCAGCGGCGTGCGGACCGTCAAATTCTTCGCCAACGCATTCGAGACCTACACGCAGGGTATCGACTTGGTGGCGACCTATCCGCTGGCCCTGTTCGGTGGCCGTATCGGCACGACCCGGTTGACCTTTGCCGGCAACTGGAACGATACAAAAATCAATCTGGATTCGATCAATGCGCAGGTCATCGGTTCCCTGCAGAAACATCAACTTGAAGAGCTTGCGCCGGAATTCCGTTTCTCACTGATGGCGGACCACACCTGGGGGGCGTGGCGGTTTCTCACCCGGCTGCATTACTACGATGATTTCACCGAGCGGCATCAAGATATTGATACCCAGCCCATCTACGCCCACGCCCGCGCCCTGCTTGACCTGGAAGCCTCGTATCTATTTCGGAACGGCCTCGGGTTGGCGGTCGGCGTGGACAACCTGCTCGATACCTATCCGACCAAAAATCGGTATGCCGGCGACTATGGCCAGAAGTATCCGGTGGCCTCGCCGTATGGATACAACGGCGGGTTTTACTACTTCAGAGTGTCGTACTCGTTCTGAGACCTGGGGGAGGCCGCGTAGACGGGTGAGAGAGGCGTATGAAGCAATGCTGTCGATATGGTCTCAAGAGGAAACGTGTCCTGCCCATAGGCGTAGGCGGATGCTGGACACGTTTCCTCTTGCTAGCGTCGTTCCTGGCCGTGATAGCTGCACCACCGGCCGGGGTGCAGCCGGCTGCTCAGGGAGAAGAAGCCGTTGGACTCGAAACCCTCCGCGTCGTCGGCTCCCGGTCGCTGGGACGTTCCGCGGCGGACTCGCCCGTGCCGGTGGATATTATCGACGGCGACAGCCTCAAGCCCTACGGCACTACGGATATGAACGACCTGCTGTCCGCGACCGTCCCCGTCCTATAAGGTCTTTCAATATGGCACCGGGGTTGAGGTCGCCCTGGTCCGGCCGGCCAAGCTGCGCGGCCTGCCGCCGGACTCGACCCTGGTGCTGGTCAACGGCAAACGCCGCCACCGTTCCTCCGCCATTACCCGCTGGAGTTATGGCCTGGCGAGCGGTTCGCATGGGACGGATATTGCCGCCATCCCGTCCATCGCCTTCAAACGGGTAGAAGTCCTGCGCGACGGGGCTGGCGCGCAGTATGGGTCTGACGCGGTGGCCGGGGTGCTGAACTTTGTGCTGCGCGACGTGCCCGAGGGCGGCAGCCTGGAGACCAATCTGGGACAGTCCTATCACGGCGACGGCGGCCGGCTGAATGTCGCCGCCAATGTCGGCCTGCCGCTGACCAAGGCCGGTTTTGCCAGCTTCAGCTTTGAGTTCACCAACGCAGATTCAACCAATCGCAGCGTACAGCGCGACGATGCCCGCCGCCTGATTGAGCACGGCAACGCCTTTATCCGTCAACCCGCGGCCCAGCTCTGGGGCGCGCCAGACGTGAAGTACGACTATACATTCTTCGGCAACCTCGGCCTTGACCTGGGCGACGCTCATCAGGCGTATGCCTTCGGCAATTATGCGGAGCGGGAGATTGAAGACACGTTCTACTGGCGCAATCCGGCCAGTTTTCCCGGCGTGTTTGCGCGGGGCGATGAGCTGCTGGTGGCTGACCTGTCCGCGGACGGGCGGTCTGGCAACTGCCCGACAATCACGGCGAACGATTAGGTGCAGCACGGCCCGGCCGCTCTGGACCCGCTGCTGGGTCTGGACCCCTGCTACACCCTGGCCCAGGCATTTCCGGGCGGTTTCACCCCCCGATTCCGGGGGGTGGTGAATGACTGGAGCCTGGTCTTCGGCCTGCGTGGGAGTCTGCGGAGCGCCCATACACTGCTGGACGGCTGGCGCTACGACCTGAGCGCCGGGTTTGGTCAGAACCGCATGGACACCTCCCTCAGAAACAGCGTGAATCCGAATCTGCTCCGCTCCAAGGCCGCGATTCCAACCCGATATCGAACCCGCAGGTATGAGGAGCGGGATAAAATTTTCAACCTGGACCTCTCCCGGCCGTTCGACCTCGGCCTGTTCGCTGCTCCGCTGCACGTGGCCTTCGGCCTGGAGTACCGAGAGGAAACCTTTGAGAGCGGAACCGGGGAGCCACATTCCTATTTCCGCGACGACATACTGGCCCGACAGGGGCTTGCGGTCGCGGTTTCCGGCTACCCAGGCACGTCGCCGGCAGAGGCGACCGAGGCCAGCCGGGACAGTTTTGGCGCGTATCTCGACCTGGAGACCGATGTCCTGACCGATGTCTTGCTCACCACCGCCGGCCGGTTTGAGCACCATGCCGGTGTCGGTGAATCGCTGAATGGCAAGCTGGCCGCCCGCTGGACCCTCCCCATCTCCCTGACAGGGGGGGAGTTGGCGCTACGCGGCTCTCTGGGAACGAACTTTCGGGCGCCAACCGTCGGGCAGGCCAACTATCGGAATATCACCTCAAGCCTCAACGCCGAGACCGGCGAGCTGGACTTGACCTATGTCCTGTCGGGCAACGACCCGATAGCGCAGCAGAAGGGCGGCCAGCCGCTGAGCCCGGAGCACTCCACCAGCTTCAGCGTCGGGGCAGTCCTGACCCTCGGCAGCCTGTCCGTGACCGCCGACTATTATAATATGGAGGTGCGCCGGCGGATTATGTTAAGCCAGAATTTCCCCCTGACTGAGGCCGATAAGGCCGCCTTGGCCGCGGCCGGTGTCGATATTATGGGGGGCCAGGTCAGCTACTTCAACAACGACTTCAGCACGACGACCCAGGGGGTGGATGTTGTGGCGACTTACCCTCTGGCGTGGTTTGGCGGCCGGGCCGGCTCCAGCCTGTTCACCTTTGCCGGCAACTGGAATAATACCACGGTCGATACGCGCAACCCACAAATCACCAATGACCTGCGGGCCGCTCAGATTGAGAACACCGCCCCGGAGTTCCGTTTCACGCTGAGCGCAGACCATCGCTGGGGGCCGTGGCGTTTGCTGACCCGGCTCCATTACTATGACGATTTCAAGGATTTCCCGATATTCAGGCCCACCAACCCCGTCCACGCCCACGCGCGCGCCCTGCTTGACCTGGAGGCGTCGTATATTTTTTTCAGCGGCGCATTCGACGGCCTGACCCTGGCGTTTGGCGCACAAAACCTGTTCGATACCTATCCGACCAGAAACAAATATGCCGGCCGCCACGGCATGAAATACCCTGTCGTCTCTCCGTATGGGTATAACGGCGGGTTCTATTATCTGCGGGCGGGTTTCGCGCGTGGGGCTAAACCCGCAGGGCCGGAACCGCTATCGTAGGGGAAACGGACAAACGAGAGAAAAAGGGGGCACTCATGGACACAGTTCGAGGCGAGGAGTTGATCGCACAGAGTTTCCAGCGAGAGAATGTTGATACTATTTTCTTTATGATGGGCGGACCGACCAGCGGCACCGCGGCGGCCTGTCTCGACCTGGGTATGCAGGGCATCTATGTCCGCCACGAACAGGCCGCGGCCATGATGGCCCACGCCTATGCCAGGGTCACGGGCAAGCCCGGCATCTGCATCACGCCGTCCGGTCCGGGCACGGCCAACGCCGTCACCGGACTGGCCAATGCCTGGGCGGACTCCGCTCCGATTATTGCTATTGGTGGGTCGGCTCCCATGCGGGCAACTACGCTGGACGCCTTTCAGGAGATGGATCAAGTCGCCATGATGAAGCCCGTGGTCAAGGCGGCCTATCGTATTGATATGGCTCAGCGGGTGCCCGAATATGTCAGTCTCGCCTTTCGTGAAGCCCTGGCCGGCAAGAAAGGCCCGGTGTATCTCGACCTGCCGGGCGATGTGCTGGCGCAGAAAGTTGACGAAGAAAGAATCTACTGGCCGGAGGACTATCGGACTGAAAGCCGGCCGGCTGGGGACCCCGGCTTGGTCAAACAGGCGGTTGCTCTCTTAGCCCAGGCCGAGAAGCCCCTGATTGTGACCGGCAGCGGCGTCATGTGGTCCGGGGCGAGCGCGCAGTTGCAGCAATTTGTCGAGGCCACCGGCATTCCGTTTTTCACCACTCCGCAGGGGCGCGGCGTCATTCCCGAGGATCATGACCACGCCTTTCCCGCAGCTCGGTCCCTGGCCTTTCGTGAGGCAGACGTGGTGCTGGTCATTGGCGCGCGGGCCAACTCCATGCTGTCGTTTTTGCGTGCGCCCCGTTTTTCTCCCACGGCACAGTTTATCAACGTCAATCTGGATGGCAGCGCGATTGGTCATAATCGGGGCGTGGCCGTCGGCATTGTCGGCGACGCCAAGCTCGTTTTGCAGCAATTGACGGAAGAGGCCAGCGGCCAGTTCGCCCCCAATCAAGAAACCGCCTGGGTGGCCCAGCTTGCGGCCAAGCAACGCTCCAATATGGAGCGCTCGGCTCCGCTGCTGCACTCGGACGCCACCCCGGTTCACCCGCTGCGCCTGTGCAAGGAAGTCCGCGAGACAATCAGCCGCGATACCATTCTCGTAGTCGATGGCCATGAAATCCTCAATTTTGCGCGCCAGTCCATTCCCGTGTATGCCGTCGGGGGCAGTCTCAATGCCGGTCCGCACGGCTGTATGGGCGTGGGCGTCCCGTTCGGCATTGGGGCCAAGGTGGCCGCGCCGGACAAACCCGTCCTGGTCCTGTCCGGCGATGGCGCTTTCGGCTGGAACGGCATGGAGATGGACTCGGCCATTCGGCATAACATCCCCATTGTGGTCGTGGTCTCCAATAATGCGGGTTTCACCTCGCGCCAGACCGGCTATATGACGGCCGGCGACAAACAGGGCCGGCAGAATGTTGGCCGCGAGCTGGGTCATCAGCGCTACGACAAGATGGTCGAAGCGCTAGGCGGCTACGGGGAGTATGTCGAGAACCCGGCCGACATTCAGGCCGCGATTGAGCGGGCCTTTGCCAGCGGCAAGCCGGCCCTGGTCAACGTCTGCACCGACCCGGACGCCCAGGCCACCACCGATATGGGGTTTGGCGGGTATTAGGGATATCTGTCTGAATTTGCATAAAAAAGCCCGGCGGAGAGACCGGGCTGAAAGCGCCTACTCGCGCGCGCATAGTGACGGCCTCCCCCCCGTTCGTCCTGAGCTAGTATGCCAGCCTCCCCCCCGTTCGTCCTGAGCGTAGCGATAGCGAAGTCGAAGGACCACTAAGAGGGCCGTTCTGACGAGCGAGGTAGCCTATGGGTACGATTGACCAACGCATTGAGAGCCATGAGACCAAAAGGGCCGTTGGAAGAAAGGAGCGGTATCTTCCGCTACATGCGGCAACTCGTATCGTTGAGGAATGCTCACGTCAGGGGGTCGCGGTTATAGGAATAGACTTTGTACATATCCAAGCGGGCACAGTTCAGCCTCACCTTCCAATCAATTCGGCAGATTGGTCAGCTTTCCTGAAAGAACCCCACTGGCAAGATATCGTTGCTCAATGCAACGTAGCATCTCTCCGAGTTCTTAAACGAGAAGAACAGGAAGGCCCGGAGCAGTGGTGTTCCTTCGTCTTTTTTAGTGAGGAAGAATGGGCTGTTGACGCTCAATCGTAATCCAAGCGGTCTGAGACATCCTCATAGAGCGACCCTCACCCCCCGCTCTCCTGCGGCAGCCCGCGCACGATGTCCACGGTTTCCAGGCTGACGCGCACGACTTGGCCGATGAGGCGGACGATGTATTCCTCGTCGTCAAGACGGTTGGGGTCGGAGCGGATCAAGCTGTTTACCGGCGGAGGCGAACGCCTGAAAATCGGGGGCAAACGGAATGCGCGGCAGTTCGCGTTTGAGGTTATCGGCGAATTTTTCGCGGTAGCCGGGATGGTGTAAAACCCCATACACGTAATAGAAAATATCCCATTTTGTGAGGCTCGGATTATGGTAATGGTCTTGGAATTGTGTGAGGGACCAATCGGTGATGTTTTCACGCCGGTTCGTGCCGTCTTCGTTGTAGACGTAGAAGGGGAAGGCTTGAGCAGCAGCACCGGCTCCTACAAGGTGTAGGTCTAAGAGATGATTACTAACCAGTGCCATAAAAGGCTTCTCTGAGGCTATTCCCGTGAGACAAATGACCCTATTCTCTTCCTCCGTGACCGGGTCTGGAAAAATTCCTGAGAACAACGCCCGACGATGATTCATGACAGAATCGAAAAATAAGAACCGTTTTGCGAAAGGGCGGTATAATGACTTTCTAATCCTCTCTTCTTCAAAGTCCGCATAGACACTACGCGCAAACGTCTCTTTAAGCCGGCTGCTCCACTTGATTTTTGATTCATCGTTGACAACGAAGTCGTCAATATCCTTCGGCCTCTTTGATCGATTCCAACGGTCAATCTCACCGTTATATGTTTCAATGCTCCTTTGGACTTGGCTGGCCAATTGCGTCTTATCAAAACAGTAAACCCACGCATCTCGGTTGGTACTAACGCCCATAGAGAACATCTTGAAAATCGCCGCTTCGTTTATTCCCTTGTTCGCCTTCGTTTTTCGGCTCCCGATGGGAAGCATTGCTCGAAACTCGTCAGAGTGTGAAGGAAGAAGCCAAGTATGATTAGCGTCTGGTTGTAGAGTCCGCCATTCAACCGCCGTAATTTCTGCCTTTCTGCTAACCACGACAGCTTTTGTTCTTTCCGCCAATCTTCGGGGACACGATGGTAAAGCAAGGCATGGTTGGCGTGTTTTGCGTTGCGAATGGCAACGGTGAGACCGACACCAACTTGAATACCAAACACATTGTGAGTCGTGCCTCTCAGCTTGGGATTCTTACGGACGTTGCCGCGTAGATCAATGTGATAAATCCTGGTGAAGTCTTGAAGCAGGTTCTTTCTCATGCCGTCAAAGGCGGTCTGGTCCACGAAGCTATTGTTGGTCACAAAGCACACAATCCCATCTCGTTCTTCCAGACGTTCCATAGCCCAGCGGAAAAACTTCACATAAACGTCGGACAGCGCGTTGACGTTGCTCGCCTTGGAATCTTTGGCATACGTGACCCTGATACGTTCATCGACAACCTTATACTTCCGGTTCTTATTATTGTCATTCTCGTTCACCTGCCCGACGTTATAGGGCGGATTGCCGATGATGACCGTAATGGGGGCGGTCTTTTGGCGTTCCACCCGGGCGGTTTTCTCTTCGGTCATAAACGCAAATTGTTGCTCGCTGCCCTCGGCCAATTCGAGTGTGTCTACAAAACACAGGCCGTCGAAGCGTTCATACGCGCCGGTACGTTCATAATAGGCGTGCTCAATGTTAAGAGCGGCGATGTAGTAGGGCAGCAACATGACCTCGTTGGCGAACAACTGCTCAGCATACATGCGTTTCAGGTCGCGCTTGGGAATGCGACGCAGCAGGTTCACCATGAAGTTGCCGGTTCCCGTGCAGGGGTCAAGAATGTGTACGCTGGTATCGCTCAGGGTCTTGCCGAACTCGTCTTGCAACACCTGCTCCACGCTCGCACACATGAAATCCACAATCTCTTGCGGCGTGTAGACAATGCCGAGCGTATCCGCGGCCTTGACTGAATAGCCCTGAAAGAAGCGCTCGTAGACGGCGTTCAGGAAGTGTTGCTTCTCGCTGAAATGCTCAATGGTTGTGGCCGCGGACTCGATAGCCAAGTAAAAAGTGTCAAGAGATTTGAGAAATTCGTGCCGGTTAAAGGCTTTGCTGACCAGGGCGTCGATAACCGTTTCCACCTCACGCGCAATCACATTGCGGCGAATGAAATCCTGACTGTCGAAGATGGTCCGAATCAGCCGCTCGGTCAACAGGTGCTGCACCAGCATTTCATCAACCGCGGCCTCGCTCAGGTTGGGGTTCAGCGACTCTCGACACAGGGAAAAGAAGCTCTGAAACGCCCGCTGAAATGCCGTGTTGGTGGTGTGGGCGTCTTGAATAATCTGCACCAGGCCACGCGCCAAGTCGGGCACGCGCTGCTTGAAATCCTCCACCGCGCTACTGAAGTCCTCATGGGCGGGTTCGGTGTAGGAGAAAAAGGCAATGAGCAGGTTGGTGAGTTGGACCCGCTTGGTCAGGTCGGCCTGCATGGCCACCTATCCGTTTTGGTAGAGATAGGCGCGTTGGGTGTCTTCAAAGATGATGTTGGTCAGCGGGTAGCCGGTGGCGATTTTCTTCTGGATTTCGGTCTCAAGGTGGTCGTGGGTGTCCTTGGCCTCCCAATACCCCCGATTCAGGAAGTACTCATCCCGAAACGTTCCGTCGGGCCGAATGGAACCGCTCGCCAATTCTGGAATCAGCGTCCAGCCGGCCCGCCGACCGGTCTCGGCCAGGAGGTGCTGAAACGCGGACCGCAACGCGCCCTCGTGCGTCACACCCTGCTTCTTATAGGCTTCAAGAGCGGCGTAGTAAGCAGTCAGGTCTTTGGGTTTCACAGCAAGGGCGGCCGGCATAAGCGTTTCCTTACAATACGGAGCTTGTACGCACTCGCCCGGCGGGGCACAAGGGCCAGGTATTGGGGCGGAAACTGAATCACTATCCGTTCAGATATCCTGTTGACTGCATAGTCAAGCCTGCATAGGCTGCATTGGATGATGTCATTCTGGAATGCTCGCAGGAGGCTCAGGTGAAGACCATGACCATCCGTAACGTCCCCGCGGAGTTGGCCTCAGCCCTCGATGCGGAAAGGCGCCGCCGGGGGCTTTCCTTGAACCGGACTGTGCTGTCCTTGATGCAGGAGGCCCTCGGCATCTCGCCGAGCGGAAGCCGCAGCAACGGGCTTCGTCACCTGGCCGGATCCTGGAATACGGATGAATTCAGGCAATTCGAGGAAGCCGTGGCACCGTTTGGAGAGATCGACAAGGACCTCTGGCAGTGATGCGGCTCTGCCTCGATACTTCGGCCTACAGTCACTTCCAACGCGGCGAACCGCGCGTTGTTGAGCGTATGGACCGTGCGGAGTGGATTGGCATCCCGGCCGTCGTGGTCGGCGAGCTTTGGGCGGGCTTCTTACTCGGCACCCGTGTTGACAGGAATATCACCGCTTTGGAGGAGTTCCTCCGACACCACGTTGTGGAGACATTGCCTGTGGATGGGGAGACGGGGCGTATCTTCGGCGAGATATTCCTTGATCTGCGCCGCAAGGGCCGTCCGTTACCCACAAACGACATTTGGATTGCAGCGACGGCGGCACAGTCCGGCGCGACCGTCCTCACCTTCGATGAGCACTTTCGAGAAATTGCTCGCGTCAGCACGATTATCCTCTGAGACTGAGAGTGTTTTTCTTGTCATTCCTATTAAGGGAAGAAGAAGGACCCGGACGCCCCGGGGGACGCTGGCAGAATAGTAGTGGCGCGTGCTACGCTCTGGGGTGTTGACGACGTGTGAGGCCAGTTGTCGAAAGAAGACACGTGTATGCAGAAACTGCTGTGGTCCGTCCTTGCTGTGAGCATCCTGTTCAGCCTAGCCTGCGGCTCGACCCAGACCCCCGCGCTTTCCGTGCCGTTCTTGGGTGCCAAGCCTGCGCCCGACCCGCCCATTCGGGCCAAGCGCATGGAGTTTGCCCGCTTTGAACTGGATTGGGACGGCATGAAGCCGCTGGGCAGCCGGCCCAAGGAAGAAGTCCGAGAAAAATTATTGGCCAGCATTGAGGGCGACTGTCCTCACTATCACGTCGTCAATGAGGGGGAGAATGCCGAAGAAACTCAGGGCCAGGCGCAAGCCGGCAGCCAGCACAACGCCAAAATAGTCAAGAATTATTACTGGATTCGCTACCGGTGTGAAGAGTAAACATATCCGCCTCCAGCCCCGGTGAGGTCGCTGGTCAGTAAAGCGGGAGCCGTTGACGCTGTGGAGACGGGAATGCACACCACGGAGAGACACGATGCGCGCCATTTTTGTCATGCTGAAAGTTGAGCCGGGCACCTTGGCCGAGGTCGCAGACCGGGTAACCGATTTGGAAAGCTTCTCCGAGGCGTATTCCATCTCGGGTGCCTATGACCTGCTGGTCAAGCTCTATGTCGATGATTTTGACGACTTATCGCATTTGGTGACAGAGCAGGTCCAGACCATCTCGCACGTGCGGGAGACGTTCACCATCCTGACCTTTCACGCCTTTCAGTAGCGCGCCCGCTTAGATCACCGCGTCCTTGCGGAGCTGCGCAATCGCGGCCTCATCCACCCCCAGCTCTTGCAGAATTTCATCCGTATGCTGGCCTTTCTCCGCGGTCGGCGTCCGAATGCTGGCCGGGGTTCGACTCAGCGTCACCGGACGCCCAAGGAGCTGGATAGGGCCAAGCGCGGGATGTTCAATCGTATGCGCCAGCCCGAGATGCTGGACCTGTTCGTTGGCGAATACCTCGTCAATAGACAAAATCGGGCCGCAGGGAATACCCGCCGCGTTCAGTGTCTCAATCCATTCGTCCGCAGTCTTGTCTTTGAGCTGCTCTTCCAGAATGGGGGTCAGCGCGTCCCGGTTCCTCGAGCGCCGGCCTGGAGAGGAAAAACGGTCGTCTTCGGCTAAGGCGGCAGCACCCAGCACGCCACACAACCGCGGCCACATGTGGTTGGTGGTGGCGATATTGATGTGGCCGTCCTTGACCTTGAAGGTCCCGGTGGGAATCACGGTCGGATGATTATTGCCGGCCTGGGGCGGCACTTCTTTCCCCATGAGCCAGCGCGTGGCCTGAAAGTCGAGCATGGAGATCATGGCTTCCAGCAGGGAGGTATGGACCCATTGGCCCTCGCCGGACCGTTCGCGTTCGAGCAGGGCGACGAGAATCCCCTGGGCGGCCAGCAAGCCGGCGCTCAGGTCGGCCACCGGAATCCCGGCGCGGACCGGCCCGCCGCCGGGCTGTCCGGTAATGCTCATGAGTCCGCCCATGCCTTGGGCAACCTGATCATAGCCGGGGCGGTCCTGATACGGCCCGGTCTGTCCGAAGCCGGAGATGCTGGCATAGACCAGACGCGGGTTCAACGGCCTGAGCGCTTCATAGTCTATGCCGAGCCGTTTTTTGACATTGGGCCGATAATTCTCCACCAGCACATCTGCTTTTCTGACCAGTTGTTTCAGAATATCCGTGCCGCGCTCATCCTTCAGATTGAGCACCATACAGCGCTTATTGCGGTGCAGGTTCTGGAAATCAAAGCCGTGCCGGCCCCATTCGCCATCATCTTGCGGTTGTTCGACCTTGATAACCTGAGCGCCCATATCGGCTAACTGCCGCACGCAGGTCGGGCCGGAACGGGCGCGGGTCAGGTCAATCACGCGGATGTGAGAGAGTGGCATACTGAGACTCCTTTTGTTTAGTATTTTGCAATAGCTTCAAAATTCAACTCTATGACCCAATCCTGAACGGACGCATCCCGCGTGAATCGGATAAACTCAAGTTCCCCCAGCCTTATCAGTTCTCTCTGAAAAGTTCGCTTGGTGACACTCTGGTACGCGGCGCGAACATACCTGGCCTCCAATAGCTCCGATAAGGTCATCCTTCGAGAAGGGGTGTCAGAGAACGGATCTGAGGGTTCTGTTTCACTCAACAGAAAGTCAAGTAAGTCGTGTTCTCTCTGATTGAGGAGCCGCCGTCGGGGGCCCATCTTCCTATTGAAAGCACGGGTCAGCATGGTTCGATAGACGAGCCGGCTGATCCGCGCCTTGATGAAATTGTTTATGCCTTTCAACTCACTCGCAAAGCCGGCCACGCCAAAACGAATAAACGGTGTCACGTCAAAAGGCTGGCTTTCCCGACTTTGCTGGAGGACGGCCATGTATTCCTGGACGTGTCGATAGAAGTAATTGGACAATCCATAGAACCCGTGGACGTTATAGCCGCGTTGAAAAAGCAGACCGGCTTCGACGAGTCGGGAGACCCGTCCGTTTCCGTCCCCAAACGGATGAATCGTCACCAGGAAAAAATGGGCAAGCAGCGCGCGAATGACGGGATGAGTCTCCTCAAGCCGGCGCGTATTGATGAAGCAAATATATTCCTCCATTAAACGGGCAAGGTCCGTATGGGGGGCACCCCGATGCACTCCGCCAAGGTCCGCTGTGCCGACTGTCACCGGAAAGGTGCGCAATCTCCCCGGTAGGTTGTTGCTGGTATCTGAATCGCGCGTTACCATCTCGTGAAGCGTCCAAATATCTTCCAAACATATTGGTGGTTTGTCGGGAAGAAAGCGCTCTCTCACCCAGGACTGGGCCGCGCCGGCATTTCTGATCTGCAATTGTTCTTTGGTGGCGGTCCTTCTATCAGCACCAGACCCATGCTCAAGATGCTCCATTTGTTGGGCAACTTCTGCCTCGGAGAGCGGATTACCCTCTATGGCCGTAGTCCCGCGAACAGCACGGACTCGGTTCAAGCGGTCGAGTTGGTGCTGCCATTCGGACGGAAACACCAAGTTCAGAGAGGCTTCCTTAAAAGCCTCAATTGAGACAAGGTTGCCAAAAAGATTGCTGGTGTCGAGCCGATACGCAAAAGTAAATTTTTTCCAGTCCATACTTGACTGACTATTTGACAGAGTATTTGACAACGAGGTAAATATGTAAGCGCCTTTATACACTGAACTTTTCCATATACCAAATGATTCTCTCATAAATATCCTGTTTTTCTGACATTCTAGTTGACCACCTGTATAGTATGGATTTCTCAAATGGCTTCTTCTCTCAAGTCGAGCGAGGAGAACTGAGCAATTCAGATTCATGCGTTTCCACTGGACAAAGTCCGCCGAGGTATGCCATGTCCAAAGGAAAGAATACGCCACGACAGGGAGGACAGTATGCCACTACGCAAACCGACCACAGACGATTTCCACCGTTTAGCTCAGGCCAACCATTTTGAGTTGAGTACAGAAGAGGCCGATGCGTATGCAGCCATGCTGCCAGATATGTTTGCCGCACTTGACGCCCTTGAGCAGGCCCCGGCTAACCTGCCGGAGATTACCTATCGTGAGCGGGACCCTGGGAACCGTCCGAGCCGGGCAGACGACCCGCTCAACGCCATAGTCCGGCGCTGTTCAGTCAAGGGCGCACCCTCGGGCAAGCTGGCTGGAAAGCGCCTGGGCATTAAGGATAACGTCAGCATTGCCGGTCTTCCGATGACGTGCGCCTCTCTGGTGCTCGACGGCTATGTGCCGGACATTGATGCCACGATCATTACCCGTATTCTTGATGCCGGCGGCGAGATTACCGCCGTCCTGAATATGGACAATTTCGCCTTCTCGGGTGGCGGTCATACGAGTGCCTATGGCCCGACCCGTAATCCGCATAATCCTGACCATACGGCCGGCGGTTCGTCCGGTGGCTCGGGAGCCGCCCTGTCGTATGCTGATATTGACCTGACTATCGGCGGGGACCAGGGGGGCTCCATTCGTATTCCAGCCGCGTGGTGCGGCGTCGTGGGGCTCAAGCCGACCCATAGCCTCGTTCCGTACACGGGTATTGTCGGCATAGATAACACCTTTGACCACACCGGGCCGATGGCGGAGACTGTGGCCGACACGGCCCTGCTGCTTGAGGTCATTGCGGGGAAGGACCCGCTTGACCCACGCCAATATGAGGTGCCGGTGCAAGCCTATACCCACGTCTTGGGTCAGAGCATACAGGGTCTTCGCTTGGGTGTCGTCAAAGAAGGGTTTGGGACCCCCGTGTCGCAGCCGGGTGTGGACACCACGGTCCACGCTGCGGTCAACGCCTTGCAGGACCTTGGAGCCCAAGCCGAAGAGGTCTCTATTCCGGCCCACCTTAAAGCCGGTGGAATTACCTGGGCCTTAATTGCCGAAGGCATGACCGCGTTGGTGTATGGCAACGGGGTCGGCTACCACTGGAAGGGGTTGTACAATGAAAGCCTGATGAACACCCTGGGCAAGTCGCTCAAAGCCCAGGCCCAAGACCTGTCCGACCAAGCGAAATTCGTGACCCTGGTCGGCAGCTATCTGCACCAAGCCTATCATGGGCATTTGTACGCCAAGGCCCAAAACCAGCGCCGCGCCCTCCAGGCCGCCTACGATCAGGTTCTCGAACGCTTCGATATCTTGGTGATGCCCACAACGCCGATGACGGCCCACCGCTATGTTCCCAATATGGGGCCGCTCGAATCGCTGCAATTCGGCTGGAATATGCTCGGCAACACAGCCCCGTTTGATATGACCGGCCACCCCTCGCTGACTGTTCCGTGCGGGCAGGTTGAGGGGCTGCCAGTCGGCCTCATGCTGACCGGACGACATTTTGACGACGCCACCCTCTTGCGGGTCGGCCATGCGTTTGAACAACAGATGTCCTGGCAGGAACGGTAACTTGCGACGCTGAGTCAGCAAGCGCGGGTGCCTCTCGGCTCCCGCGCTCGTTTGGCGACAGAGGACAGTTTGGAACGCCGTGTCGGCGGCCCCCGTCAAGCGGCTTTTCGCGCGGACACCACAAACTGTGGCAAGCAAAAACAGTATTCTGCGTTCTTCAGTCGCAAACGCACGTCTTCCCGCCAAGCGTCCGCCTCGGCCTGGGTCACTTTTCCCGAGTCACAGGCGTACTGGTACCAGTTGTTCTCCAGCATACGCATGGCGTGCCCTTTGACGTCGGGGCTGGCAAATATCTTGACCCGGATAGCTTGGAGCTTGGCGAGGGTGCACAACCGGCGTAGTTTGCGTCCGATGCGCGGCTCGCGCATGGCTGTCGTGGTAATCGCTGTGAGTACGCGATCATGTAAGGCTTCATCACTCACGTCCAGGGCGAGCATCTCCCAGTCACTATCGATGAGCACAATGACGCCGCCCGGCCGGGTGACGCGCGCAATATCGCGGACGGTCTGCGGGGCAGAGTCCACGTATTCGAGGACGTTTTTACAAAAGACCCGATCAAACATTCCAGAATCAAAGGGCAGAGGAGGAAAGTCGGCCTGTTGGAAGCGCACCTGCGGGAGGTCGGCCTCTCGGGCTTGCGCGCCGGCCCGGGCGACAAACTCCGCGTTAATATCAACCCCAACGACCCTCCCGGTCGGACCGACTCGTCGCCCCAGTTCCAAGGTGGTCGAGCCAGGACCAGAGCCAACATCCAGAACAGACAGACCAGTCTGGAGATCAAGCGGAGCGAGCAGCGGCTCCATGCGCGGCTCGTAGCGTAAGAGCGACTCATATACCGACAGGCGGGCCGCGTCGATCTCAATCCAGTGCTGTTTATAATACGGTGATGTCATATGCGCGGTCCAAGTATGGCACGCTCACGAGGTCGGTGTCAATCTGGGCTAGAGTTCGACCGCCGGAACGTCCTCTGGGCTCGTCGCCTCTTTCTGGACAAAGGACTGGCCGACAATGCCGGAAGAGACGATGAATTTGAACGCCTCTTCAACGGTATAATCGACTTCAACGACCTCCTCCGGTGGAACCATCACCAGAAACCCGGAAGTGGGGTTTGGCGTCGTGGGAATAAAGACGGCCAGGACCTGCGGGGCAGAGGAGAGCCCCAGCGTGTCGTCCCGTTCCGTGGCAACCAGCCCCATCATCCATGTCCCCTTGCGCGGATATTGCAGTAGAACCACACGCTGAAAGCTGCCAGACGGTCCCTGAAAGGTCTCTACCATTTGTTTGACCGCGCTATAGATGCTGCTCACCAGGGGCAGGCGCAGGATCAAGGTGTTCACCGCGTCCAGAATCTGTCGTCCGATAAAGTTGGTTCCCACCAGACCCAGCAAAAAGATAATCGCCAGGGCCAAGACCGTATTGGCCATAGGCGTAATCGGCTCCAACCACCAGAAGCTTTCAATCTGCTGAAGTGGCCCAAACAGGGTCCGCATAATGGGCGCGCCCGCACCGCTGAGGAGATCAAATAAGAAGGCGACCAATAAATACGTCGCCACCAGCGGAATAAGAATCAGCAGCCCGGTCAGGAAGGTGTTGCGAACAAAACGCGATGTGGCTCGTTTCCGCTTCCCCGCGGTTCCTCCATCCATAGGCAGTTCTCTTTCGGACCCATGCTAGAGTAAGAGTCCGGGGCTTCGCAAGAAAGGGGGGCGTGTTTACGACTTTCGTTGGTAGACGCCTGCACTGATAGCAATCAGGCTCCAGGTTCCTTCCAGTACAACAAAAGGGAGGAAGTCGATCAGATAGGAGGCATAGCAGGCAATCCCGGCTCCAAGGGCGTTGAGCGCGTGATAGGCTCTGGAATTGGTCTGCATCCAGCCAAAGAGATTCAGAAAAAACGCCCCCAGCAAGAGGCCAACCCCAACAGCACCAATCCATTCTGCGTTATCAGCAAGAGAGAGGGATGTGGGCATACGTGCCAAGCTCCTTACCGGGTGTGGGACCTGCCAATGAACCGCTCAGTATCAAGAGTCAGCACGTCTGGCGACTCTCCCTGAAGCGTGAATTTTCAACACACCTGAAACGTCTACTGAGAGTGTTGAATAACGAGTAGAGGATAGGAAAGCCAGCAGGGAGGATTGATACATGCAGACAGCATCTACCGGTACTGACTTACGCGGCATCGAGACAAAAGCGGAGCGCTTTCTTTTTGAGCGAGGACAACTGGCGGAGCGGGCCGCGCTGGCCCCGGCGGCCGTTTTACCCGAGCAGTTCCACGACTCGCCACGCCAGCCCTCCCAGGTTCGTGGAGAAGTGGCCCTCATGCGGTCTGTTCTCAAGGACGCGGTTGAGTGCTTTCAGAAACAGTTTGGAACGCCCCGTTTTCGCGACTATCGTATTGCACGGGAAGCGGAGCAGTGGTTTCTGACGGACGACTATCAATGGCCGTTCTCCTTTGTGAACATCTGCTCTGTCCTCGGGATCAATCCCGAGTATATCCGGCGTGGCCTCAACAAGCAGAAGGCCGAGCGACCGGTCGTCATTCCGAGACGCGCGTTACGCCACTCTCTGATCGCCCGGCCACAACTCAAGGAAGCCGCGTAATCCCTTCTTCTCTATGCACAAAGAGGCAGCCCGCATGGGGCTGCCTCTTTTTTTGCCGACTCCGGGCGCGGTGAGCGCCGGCTAGGCCGCCTGCTGTTCCCTATGTTTGAGCAGCTTCCCGATAATCCGGTCAATGACCTGATCCGCCAAAGCCCGGACTTCGGCTTCGGTCTTGGGCTGAATCGGATGCTCCACTAAAATCGGCTGATACTGCGCCATCCCCAGCGCCGCGCACTGGGCGTTGGCCGCCCCAATAAACTCCGTGGTGGTCACGTTGGCCGTTGGAATACCGTTTTCTTCAAAGTGAATGACATCGTGCGAACTGCACGAGATACAGGCCCCTCAATCACTGAGGGCTTCAATGACGGCATCACACTTGTCGCGCAGCTCTCCCCGAATCGGCTCGGGTGCCGGTCGCGTCACCGTCGGCTTCATCCGTCGCACCACCTCTTTGACTCCATACTGCTCGCGGAGCACCTCCTCTACACGGTCGAGGAAAAAGGAGCCCTTTGCTTTGCTGATATCGAGCAAGCCAATGGTTGTCCCGGATAGCGAGCCGAGTCGCGGCGCAAAGGCTTTCTGCGAACGTTCGACCGTATCGGTCGGATCGAGTAACATCTCGCCCATAACATACCTCCTGTTTATTTTTTTATTTCCTTGGTTGTAATCCGGCTGCCAGCGTCAAACCCGGCCCAGCCTTGGACCGCGGCGGAAAACCGCCCCGCGGTACCGCCGGCGACAATAATAACAATGTTCTCGGCTTTCGGAAACTTTGGAAAGAGCGTGTCGTCGCTTGGGGGTTGACGGTCTTTCTTGGGCGTCCGCAACATGCTGACCCCAGCGCCTTCACCACCGTTGACACCCGGACGCAGCTCGCGCAGGGGGCGCCGAATGTTCTCGTACAGAAATTGACGCAGGTCGTTCTTGGACCAGCCGTCTTGGGCAAACGTTTTGGCGTGTTCGGGACACACCACCAGAACGGTATCGGAAAACAGCGGATAGTTTTTATGATTCCACAGCCCGGCCATGGTCCAGCCGAGTGACAGGGCCAATTGTTCCGCGCTCCGGCTGGCGTGGTCGTTGATCTGCAAGGGAGAGTGGCCGCCAAAGAGGGTGATGGTATTCTGAGCGGCGGTATAGCCTTTTTCCACGTGGAGGGGCTCCCACGGGCTGGTTTCTTCATTCTCTCCCACGCAGAAGGTGTACTGCGCCGGATGGCCCATGGTCGCCTTGGTAATCTCGTGCGGCTTGGCCCCACCGATATTGATAATGATTAACCGCAGTGCCCGGCCTATGGTCGCATTGGCCCGAAAGCCGTGGCCCAGGGCGTTATGGCCGGAGTTGATGCCGACCTCATGGCGAATGGGGCCGTTGATAATGGCCATAGGCGTGGCCGAGAAGGTCGTGACATTGAGGCCGTGGATGCAGAACTGCTCTTCGCACATGGCCTCAACCCCGGCCAACACCACCGGGAAATAGGCAGGGTGGCAGCCGGCCATGACCGCGTTAATCGCAATTTTCTCAACGCTGGCCCGACCGTAGTTGGGTCCGATTTCGCCTATGATTTCCTGGGGGTCACGGGTCGTGGCCGCCAGCATCCGCGTGACCCGTTCTTCCGTGGGCGGCACAACTGGCAGGCCATCGGTGACCCCGCGTTCGTAGAGCAGCTCGACAGGATCATCTTGAGCCTGGATACGCTGGGAGTGGAAATCCGCAACTTCTGGCATAATTATTCTCCGAGTTGGTTGCTATTTTATGGCCTGCGGGTTGATCGGCGAGCCCACAGCCCCGGTGATCGGCAGGGGTGGAGCCACAAACAGACACTCGTACACGCCGTCGTTGGCGCAATCATCGGCCAGGCCCTCAAGATCAAAGATCTCACCCACCAACATGCCGGCATGGACAATGAGAATCATATGCAGGGGCTGAAATATCTCCGCTGTTTCATTGGGAATCACTTCTGTTCCCCAGGTGTCGGTGGCATAGCCGGCAATTTCTTTTTCACAAATCCAGGCGGCGCAATCCACGCCGAGCCCTGGGGCTGAGCCGCCGCTATATTCACCCCAGCTCCCCTCGGCGCGCACCTGGCCGATCTGGCCGGTCCGAATCAGCACAATATCTCCAGTTCCCACACTGACGTTGCCCATCTCCGCGGCTCCCTCAAGGTCCGCGGGATAAATGGCCTCGCCTGGGTCGAGCCACGGCTTGCCTTTGTAATGCGGGATATCGAGCAGCACGCCGCGCGTGGCGATTTTATCTTTCGCGTTTTCCATGCCGTTTTTCTTGGCACCGGTGCTGTTGATTTCACTGGCTGCATAGCCGTTATACATTTTGCCCTGGTACAGGATGTGGGCCAGCGCGTCCCACTGGGTGGCGCACTGGAGGGGCATGGTCACGGCGTCGTCTGTATATTGGAGATTGGGGAGATGCTCCTGCGCGCCGACACTGATATCACCGCCATCCTGGAGCATGAAGTGGATGGGGTTAAAACGCCCAAAGGAGCCGGTCTGCGGACCCTTGTCATCAAACGGGATGGCCAGGGAAATCACCTTGCCCTGCTTGACCAGCCGGGAAGCGTCAATGAGTTTCTGCGGGGTAATATAATTGAGGGTGCCAAGCTGGTCGTCAGGCCCCCACTTGCCCCAATTTTTGTATTTCTCGGCCAATGCCTTCACATCGTCCATCGAGAATTGTTTTGCCATAGTCATTCTCCTTCCGATTTGTGTCTTTCACATCCTCCGCCCGCCCGTCAACAGTCGAGACCATTCAGCTTGACGGTTTTTGAGGCGCTCAGTATCTTCACTTCTTGAGCCTGGAAACAGAGGAGTGGGCGAGACTCTTGCCATCCATAAGGAGCATCCCATGAGCAGCGGCGACCAAACAGTGGAAGTGACTGTGCGGCTGTCAAAAGACAGGTATGAGCGGATACAACAAGCCGCGCGTAGGGAACACCGCCCGGTTGCAGACCTGCTGGACAGCTTCATTGTTGAGGGGCTGGATAGCCAAGCGAGCTTTCCGAGCGTGTCACGATGAGTAAACATAGTCGCCAAAGCGACGCCGTGCCTCGTCAATCTTGTGAACCCCTTGCTCGTATAGCCCGTACCCCATGAAACTCGCAGTGGCGACACACAGCTCGGCATGAGGACTCTCCGGAAGGGACCTCAGCAACTCACAGAGCTTCGAGCTTCCGGGATCGTGGTTAGCGAACACCAATAATAATATCGGTGATTCGTTGCTGAAGCTCCCTAAGTCTTTCCCACAGTCAATGAGCCCCAAATCTCGCTTCTGGTTAAAAACGTTGACCATATCTTTCTTGAAGTCATCGACCTTGGTCCCGTCAGACAGATACCTGTTCACATCGCAGATGTGTTGATGAAGTCCTGCGCTCCCTTCGAGCGCTCCGTCGCCATATTTCATTTCGATGAAAACGAGTCGCCGGCCATGCGGCTGTTTGCGTGTTGCCGGCCTCGATGGCCAATGCACTGCAATCAAATCAAACCGCCCCCATTCACTCTGGTATTCAATATCGCAGATGTAGTAGTCCGTGCTCCTTGCGATGCTTCCGAAATTATTGTCTCGCAGAAGAATTTGCTGGAACTCACGCTCGTCTTTTCTCTGTTCTCCGAGCAACCAGTCTATCGCCTGTTTGAGTTGAGGCAAAACACCGAGCCACGCATTAACGCCCTCGCCCTCATCGGGAAGCGAAGTCGGCCCTCCAGCCTTGAAGTAATGCTCGTCAAAGAAGACCTTATACCCATTGCCGGTTTGCGTGACCTTCATCAGGTTTCCGCCTCGGTAATAGACGTTGACATAATCTCCTCTCAACTCAAGACAAAGGCTTGAGTCGGATTTGACCGCCTCTGTCAGCGGAAATAGACGTCCTCCTTCCTTCAGATCTTTCAAGAATATGTCGTTAATTTTGCGCATTTTACCTTCCTTAGCCCAGGCATCAAAAAGCCTCTTAGAGTTGGTAGCGGTCACGCATATAGGTTGCCCAGTCCGTCAGTCCTTCGGCTTCACCGATACTGATTATCTTTGACGCAGGTAGAGACGGGGCCATGCCCACCTCTGGTAAAAGGCGGCTCCACTCCTCCCAGCGTTGGGCTATGTCAGAGTTGCTATCGTGCCGACAAAGCGCGAACCATGCCTTCTCGACCATATCCTCCTGTTCGAGTCCTCGGGCGATGGCGAGATTCCGCATTGGTTGCTGCATGTCAGCGGCGAAAGGGCAGGGTCCATTCAGAGCGGCGTGAGGGAAGGCGTCCCGAACACGACCATAGCTCTTGGCAAAAATATCCCAATAACGCCGGTCCCGATTCTTTCCCCACGGTCTCCGAAGGTAGCAGGCGCTCGGGTCGTCCAAGAAGAGCTTGGCGGAGTCGCAGACGTCTTTCCGGCGGTTTCCACGGCTGGTGCGTCCACCACAACGCGTGAAACCTCCTTCACTCAGCTTGACCTCTACCAGAACCACGGCGCGACGACGGTTATCCAGCCGGCCCCAGAGTACGACGTCAACCCCCGTCGCAGGCTCATCGCCAACGGGATATTCGCCATCCAGTTCACTCAGCAACGCACCGGGCGGCACCCACTCGAAACGTATCTTGTCAATGGTCAGGCGAATGCCGCTCATCTCGCTCACGCACTCGGACAGGTACGTCCGTCTTCCTTCCCGAAACGGCAAGAACAGGTTAAACGCAAACGTCTGAGAACTGAGTAGGTGATTGACGTATTTATGAAGCTTGACTGAATCAGCGAGCGCTACCTTCTCAGCCAATTCACGATAGTCGGGATAGATTCCGTCGGTCCAGTTGGCCCACATGGGTGGGCGTCTCCCGACTGTATCGCACCACGCCTCCATTCGCTCCCTCAAGCTGACGGCGAAGGACGTTGGATGGTAGTCGGATATATCACTCGGCACGGATATCGTTCCTTCCTCCCTGTGACATGACGAGAATAGCGACGCTGAGAAATATGTCACCCGAGCGGGTCTCCGACTTCGAGGAAATCGAATTTCCGAAAATCTCGGTCATGGGTATGGCTTATTGGTCCACAGCGCGCTGCACGGCTTCTTTATCGGCAAGGTCGATTCGGGCACGCATCGGTCAGGTGGCTGGACATCATCAAGGCTGAGTGACTGCGAGCTTTAATCCCGCAGCACGTACCACTGGGGCGAGTGTTGACCAACGCGGATTGCCCCTTGCCGAGAGCATACGGTATAGGCTTTCGCGTGGAATCCCAGCCCGTTTGGCGACCTCCGCCATATACCCTGTGTCTCAGCGACCTTTCGCAGGGCCTGAAGGAATACCGCCGGCTCTTCGTCCTCTGCCGCTGCCGTCAGATATTCAGCGGCAAAGCCCGGGTCTCTCAATTGTGCGCGCAACCATCGTTGTGTTTGACCTTTTCCATCGGTTCGTCACTCCCCATTCATCAACGTCAAATCTGTATCGTATTCGCTACATCCATCAGGGGCAAGGATGGGTGGAAAAAAGGATATCGGCTCAGCGGCCAAGACGGTCACCCGGCTTGAGGGCGTGGCCGGCGAGGAAGGCGGCTATGGGCATCGCTTTTTTGCCTTCGAGTTGCACCCGGTCAAAGGTCAGGCTGCCGTGGCCGGTGGCGACAGTGAGCACGTTGTCTTGGCGGTTGATGGTGCCGGGCGTGGCGGTCGCACCCATTGGGGGGGGAGATAGGGGGGACAGGCGTGCGGCCAGGATTTTCAGCCGCTTGTTTCCCAACCAGGTGTAAGAGGACGGCCAGGGATGAAAGGCGCGGATGCGGCGCTCAATACTGACCGCGCTCCGGGTCCAGTCTATCTCTCCATGCTCTTTTTTGAGTAACGGCGCATAGGTAACGGCAGCTTTGGCCTGGGGCGTGGCGACGAGGTTCCCCTGTTTGAACAATGTCAGTGCTTCCAGCAGCGCCTGTGCGCCGAGCGCGGCAAGGGTGTCGTGGAGGCTGTCGCCCGTTTCGTCTGGCCTCAGGGCGACTGACTTCTGAAGCAGCATATCACCGGCGTCCAATTCCTCGCTCACCTGCATAATCGTGACGCCCGAGTGCGTTTCGCCGTGGGCAATGGCCCACTGCATGGGCGCGGCCCCACGATACTTGGGCAAGAGTGAGGCATGAATGTTAATGCAGCCACAGGGCGGCAGAGCCAGAATCGTCTTGGGCAGAATTTTACCGTAGGCGGCCACAACAATGAGGTCGGGCTGCCAGCCGTGGAGGTGTTCCAGGGCCGCGGGGGTGCGTATCTTTTGCGGCTGAAAGACCGGCACGGCATGGGCGCGGGCGCAGTCCTTGACGGGCGGCGGGCGCAGGTCCAGCCGTCTGCCGGCGGGTTTGTCCGGCTGACACACGACGCCGACCACGGTGTCCTCGCTCTCAAGCAGGGCTCGGAGCGCGGGCACGGCAAACTCCGGCGTTCCCATGAAGACCAGCCGTAACGGCCGGGAAAGGGAGGGGGGGGAAAGCGGGGTGGACATCGTGAGCGGGTTCCTCGCTGAGGGGGTAGGCGAGGGGTTGGGGTGAGGGAGACTCAGATTCCGGTGGATTCCGGCTGCTTGCTCCGTTCGAGCGGACGGCCTTCACGGATCAATTTTTTGACCCGACGTGAGTACAGTTCGCGTTTGAGCCGGCTGATTCGATCAATAAACAGCTTGCCCGAGAGGTGGTCGAGTTCGTGCTGGAGACACACGGCCAGGAGGTCTTCGGCCTGCACGGTGATTTCCTGTTGGTCCAGGGTCCAGGCTTTCACTTCAATCTTGGCGGCCCGTTTGACCTCGGCCGTGTAGTCAACCACACTCAGACACCCTTCTTCCCAGACGATGGAACCTTCGCGGGCCGTAATTCTGGGATTCACCAGCTTGAGCAGGTCTTTGCCTTTTTCTTCACGATTGACATCAATGACCACAATGCAGTCTGGCGAGCCGACCTGGGTCGCCGCCAAGCCGATACCTGGGGCAGCATACATGGTCTGGACCATATCCTCGACTAGCGTGGCCACGCCTCCGTCCATGTTTTTGACTGCGCTGGCCGCTTTTTTGAGACGGGGGTCCGGGAAGGTTAAAATTTCACGAATCATGGCCCTCTCTATACCACGCTATACGGATCGACATCAATGATTGTCCGCACCGCGCGGGGTGGCTTGGCCTGGCCAAAAGCGTCGTGCGCCTTTCTCATGAGGGCGTGCAAGAGCGGTCGGTCGGGCCCCTTGACCAATAATTGCCAGCGTTCGCGTCCCTTGAGGCGTTCAATCGGGGCGGGGGCGGGGCCCAATATCTGAAGGCGGTCGGCACCGGCAGAGGCAAACTCCTCGGACTGCCGAGCCTGTTCAACCTGCTGTAAAAAGAGGGCGGCCGTTGCCTCGACCTGTTGCCCGTCTCGGCCTTCGAAACGCACATTGATTAAACGAGTGAAAGGGGGATAGCCAAGCTGTTTGCGATAGTGCTGCTCCTGAGCGGCAAAGCGGGGGAAGTCATGCCGGGCGGCGCATTGAATGCTGTAATGCCTGGGGGCATATGTCTGAATGATTACCGTTCCCAGGTCTTGTCCACGTCCGGCCCGGCCCGCGACTTGGGTGAGTAACTGAAAAGTCCGCTCCGCGGCCCGGAAGTCGGGCCGGTTGAGTGTCACATCGGCCAGAATCACGCCCACCAGCGTGACCCCCGGCACATCGTGCCCCTTGGTGACCATTTGCGTGCCGATTAACACGTCGAACTCATGCGCCCGCCACGCCCGCAGCACCCGTTCAAGCGCTCCACGGCGCTTCACGGTGTCGCGGTCGAGACGGGCAATACGGACCTCAGGCACCAGATGTTTCAGGGCATCCTCGACCTGCTCTGTCCCAATGCCATTCCCGTCGAGCGCGGGTTCTTGACAGCTTGGGCAGACCTCTATGCTGCGCCGGGTGAAGCCGCAGTAATGACAGCACAGGGTCTTGTGCTGGAGATGAAACGTCAGGCTGACGCTACAGTGCGGACACGAGAGCGTCTCGCCACACAGACGGCATTGCAGATAGTTCGCGTAGCCGCGCCGATTCAGAAATAAGACGCTTTGCTTGCCGGCTTGATAGTTCGCCCGCAGCGCCTGTTGCAGGCGGGTGGAGAAAATAGGGGGGGCCGGTCCTGCGCCGGTCCTGCGCCGCGTCGAAGCGCGAGCCTCCCGGCGGAGGTCGATAATCTCAACCTTGGGTAATGGACGCGCAGCCACCCGGGCTGGCAGGGTCAGGGCGGTATAATGCTGCGTCTGACTATGGGTGTAACTTTCCAGGGATGGGGTTGCGGAGCCTAAAATTACAGTACAAGACGACATTTTACCCCGTACAATAGCAACATCTCTCGCATTATAGCGTATGCCGTCTTCCTGTTTGTACGCCGTTTCATGTTCCTCATCGACGATAATCAGGCCAAGATTCGTCACGGGGGCAAAGACCGCCGAGCGTGCGCCAACAACAACGGAGATTTCCCGACGGGCAATCCGCGTCCACTCCTCCCAGCGTTCTTTATCGGCCATGGCGCTGTGGAGGACGGCAACCCGCAGACCAAAATGCTGCCGGACCTGAGCGAGGAGTTGGTGGGTCAGGGCGATCTCCGGGACGAGGAAGAGCGCGCTTTTGCCTTGACGCACGGCATAGCGGGCCGCTCTCAGATAGACCTCAGTTTTTCCGCTCCCGGTCACACCGTATAAGAGAAAAATGCGGAATTCTTCCTTCTTCAGGACGCTTTCCACCTCGCTTTGGGCGTTCTGCTGAGCCGGTGTCAAGGAGAGCCTGGCCCCGTCGGGCTGATCGCCGGTGTCCCCGGAATCCTCAGCCCGCCCTTCAGCGTAAGTCTCTGATACATCTATGGATTCGGAGGATTTCGTGATAGCCCGAGGCCGGGGGAAGGACTCCGCCAAACGAATCAGATTCAGTGATTCAAGGTGTTGCAGCGTTTCTCTTGTCGCCGACTGAGGGAAGCGTCTCTGCAAAGTTTTCACATTCGCCCTTTTCTTTTCTGTGACGTAGTCCAGCAGTTCTTTCTCCCCCGCTTTCAGCCGACCAATCAGCAGGTTCTTCCTCTGGGCGTCTTCCGTAGTCGCCTTTTTGCTACGACCGTTCTTTTTTGGCAGTGTCACGGACAGGGTACTCTGATGCCGGACGGTCCGAGGAAGAATGGTCTGCAACGCTGCTCCGGACGAAGAAAAATAATAATGTGCTATCCACTCCCAGATATTTTTCATGTCTTGAGGAAAAATAGGGGCTTCATCGATAATATCGAGAATATCCTTTATGTTCTGGGCAGGCAGGTCGCCAGGATGCGAGGAGCGACTGACGATAATTCCTGTTGTTTTTCGGCTACTTAAGGGAACAACGACGCGAACGCCCTCTTGGGCTCGCCCAAGAAAGGCGTCCGGGACGCGATACATCAATTCATGCCTGCTACCGAGGGCGAGAGGAAGGGCGACGGAAACAAAGCGGGAATTCGTAGAACATTGTGCGTTGAACATTTGACAGTTTAGTTTCTGTATTGCATAGTAAATAGCAGAAATACCTAGAGTAAGATCCTAATGGCTGCCCTCAGAGAAAGTATGAGAGAGAATATTCGACGGCTGGCCAGCCCTCTGACTTCTCTTATTCCGTTTGAGGTGGAGAAAGGCTACCTCAGCCTCGACATCGGTTCAAGCTCGATCAAGATAGTTGAGGTTCGGGGGCAAGGGTCGCCTCTCACGGTCACAAACGCGGGGATTATCCCGCTCCATTCTGGTGCCGTTCAAAATCATTGCGTGCACGACATCAAGCAGGTGTCCCAGGCGATTCGTACCCTCGTTGAGGAGCATGGCGTCCGTACCAGGGAAGTCGTCGCTTCTGTTCCTGGGCCGGCCGTGATTATCAAGCCGGCCTCTTTTCCTGCTCAGGAGGCAGCCGCATTAGAAGAGACCATATTATTCGAGGCCGGGAACTTTATTCCTGAGAGTCTCGACAATGTGAACCTGGACTATCAGGTGCTGGGCAAAGACCCGGCAACCGGCGATATCGATGTCCTGCTTGTTGCGGTCAGAAAAGACATTATCAATAGCTATCTCGCCGCTATTCGCGGAGCAGGTCTGACCCCGACCATCATGGATGTCGATTATTTTGCCATCGAGAACATGTTTGAGGCCAATTACCGCCCAGACCCAAGCGCCGTGGTCGCCTTAATTAACATCGGGGCTGGTTACTCTTCTCTGACCATCATGCAGGACGGGCGCTCTTCTTTTACCGGCGATGTCCCCGTTGGAGGGGAACAGTTCACCGCCCTCCTGGCCCAAGAGTTCGGCATCAGTCGAGACCAAGCAGAAGAAGCAAAAATCTCTGGCTGCCTGGAAGGGTATCACAAGGAGGATATTGATAGGGTCCTGTCGATCACTGCCGAGCAGTTGCTTGATGAGATTCAGCGCTCCCTGAGCTTCTTCTGGACAGCCTCCGCTGAGGAACCGATTAGCTCGGTCTATATGAGTGGAGGGACGGCTCAGTTGCCGGGACTCGCCGCGACTATCGAAACCCGACTCCGGGTTCCGGTCGAAATCGCCGACCCCTTCCGTTCATTCACTCTTGGGCGTCAGGTTGATACGGAGTTTCTTTCCTGCCATGCCCCCTCGCTTGCCGTGGGTGTCGGACTCGCGACTCGGAGGCTGGGAGACAAATGATCCATATTAACCTCTTACCGGTCCAAGAATTGGAGCCTGCTCCTGTCTGGAGAAAAGAACTCGTCATAGCAGGGCTCATCCTCTGCCTGGCTCTCTCCGCAATCGCCCGTCTCCATGTGGTCCAATCACGCCAGCGAGATACGGCACGGGCTCAGGTCACAGCGCTTGAGTCGGACATCCGACAGATTCGGAAAGAAACCAAGGAAATACGGGAGCTTATCAGGAAACAGGACCTTCTTGCCCAGCGATTGCGCGCGATGACCTCGCTCACCGCTCCGCAGCGTCGCTCTGCTTCGGTCCGTATCCTCGACGATTTAAGTCAGAGTACTCCAGACCGCTTATGGTTGACGCATTTCAGCGAGGCAAAAGGCACCGCCCATATTCAAGGCGAAGCCGTTGACAATCAGACCATTGCCACGTTTGCGCGCAACCTCTCAGACTCTCCTTATTTTGATCGGGTGGAAATCCGAGAAACAGTTCAAGAACAGAGGAGAAGACTGGGACAAGAGGTTGGGCAGGTGAAGAAGTTTCTCATTGAAGCCGTCATCCCGGCGTACAGTCAGGAAGAGACTGGAGAGACAGGCGCTTAGCCTCGAGGACAGCCGTATGGTTGATTTCATCCTTGACCTATCAACAGTCCAACGGCGTCTCCTCTATGGAGGCGTGGGAGTGCTCATCGTCGCTGCTTATATATTCTGGTTCTACCTGCCTCGCTCCCAAGAAATCACAGCGATGCAGCACACCATTCAGGCGCTTGAGGCCGAGCGGGTACAATTGCACAAAGTCTTAGCCAACCGCAGGCATATCGAAGCCGAAAGTCGGGCAGTGGAAGCCGCCTTGAACCAAGCGCAGACCCAACTCCCTGAGCAAAAGGAAATTCCTGAGCTGCTCCGGCAGGTTTCTCGCCTTGGCCAGGATTCGGGGCTTGAAGTCCTCCTGTTTCGACAGCAGCCCGAACAGCAACACACGCTCTATACCGAGGTTCCGGTCCAGATGTCCGTTCGGGGCGGGTACCACGCTATCGCTCAGTTTTTCGATCAGGTGCGCCGTCTCGACCGGATTGTCAACGTGGCAGAGGTGCGCCTGACAGAACCCCGTCTCGTGGGTCAGCAGGTCGCCATCGACGCCTCGTTTTCAGCAACGACCTATCATTTCCTCAGCGGGCAGGAGCGGGAGCGGATTGCCGAACACCAAAGAGCGGGAACGGTCCAAACCAGCAGGAAAAGAAGGTAAGATCATGGAGCGCTCAGTCCTGGTATTTCTGTTCCTTTTCTTCTTCTGGATAGGAGCGCTCTCCTCACCGCTCTTTGCCCAGGCAGAGGAGCGTCCAGGAACGGAGGACCCTTCTTTTTACGACCCGGCTGGAAAACGCGACCCCTTCCGGTCCCCGTTTCACCTGGCTCCAGAACAGGACCTAGAACAGGACGCTGTTGCTGAGGTCACCACCCCGCTCCAGCGTTTTCACCTTGGACAACTCAAACTAGTTGGCGTGGTCTGGCAGACCGGCCAGCCAAAGGCACTCATAGAAGATGGGGACGGCCTTGGATATATCGTCGAAGCCGGCACCCGTATTGGAGCAAATGGGGGCGTTATTCGGGCGATTGAGCCGGGGCGGGTCGTGGTCGAAGAATACGAGACCGACTTTTCTGGAAAACGCTGGGCTCGGCAGCGGGCGTTACGAATTGCCGTTGTAGACGTATCTCCTACGGATAGTGAAACCACCGCGAACAGGTAGGAAACCGGTTTCCTAAAAGGGTCAGAATGCGGAGCTTGTTAGACCGACACTCCATAAAAATAGCAGTCCCGTTATGGGTCTGCCTGACTGCTGGGGCCTGCACTCATCAGTCACGGAGCATGGCGGGAGGACCTTCAACCCTGATTCCTCCCGAACCGGCGGCAAAGCCAGTGCCCACCCCAACGTATACTGGGCCCCTCCAGCTTCATGAGATCCGGGTGATGACGGATGCGGGGCAACGGCAGGTCATTTTTCGCCTCTCTCGTCCCCCGGACAATCTGCATTACTTTCCCCTCAGTGCGCCGAGTCGTCTTGTCATTGATATGACCGGTCCCATTGAGGCGCGCCCTCAAGCCGCGACGTATCGGGCCGACGACCCCCAGATTGAGGCGGTCCGCGTGAGCAGCTCTCCTGGCCGTATGCGTCTCGTGGTCGAGTTGGCGCTGGATGAGACTCCGCCGGTTTCTGTTGACACCAATTCTGTTGACACCAACGCGGCGATTCTAACGGTCCGGATCGGTCAGAAAACCAAAACGGACGGCTCACAGCACGCAGATGCCCAGATTCTTTTCATTGCCGAGAACGCAGACCTGACGCAGTTGGCCCAGACGCCGGCGATTTCTTCACAAGCAAAAGCGGAGTTGGCCTTCCCGACGCCCGAATCGCGTCCACCCGTCCCTGATACGGTCCCTGCTGAGGCGGCCCCTCGAGAAGAGGCTCGAGAAGAGGAAAGTGCGCCAGCGTCTGCCTCTTCTCAGCCACAGCTACCGTATAGCGGACAAAAAATTTCGCTGCATTTCAAGGATGCCGATATTCGGGATATCTTGCGCATCCTGGCCGATGTCAGTGGCTTAAACATTATTGCGACAGATGACGTGACAGGGCGGGTGACGCTGCGCTTAGTCAATATCCCGTGGAATCAGGCGCTCGCCGTCGTCCTCCACGCAAACGGATTGGAGCGAGTGCAGTCCGGTAATGTTGTCACCATTTCAACCGCGGCCCGTCTGGAGGCGGAGCGCAACGCCCAGCGCCAAGCGCAGGAAGCGGAACAGCATCGCGCGCCCTTGGAGACCGTGTACGTCAAAGTCAATTATGTCAAAGCGACCGACATTGCCAGCCTCATTGGCCGTCAGGCCGACCCCCGTCATTCCGCCCCGGAAGCCCCAAGCTCCCAGCCACGCAGGGAGCAAGGCAAAGAGGCACAGATTGCCCTTATGTCACCGCGCGGGACGATTGTCGCCGACGGGACCTCAAATGTCGTCATTATTCGCGATATGCAAAAGAATATCGAGGCGGTACGGGAACTGATCCGTAACGTCGATATTCAGACGCCGCAGGTGCTGATTGAGTCGTATATCGTCACCGCCAGCGAGAACATTAACCGCTCGCTCGGCATTCAGTGGGGCTATCAGTACGCGGCCGGCCCGGACACAGGCAACCCGACCGGTCTCAATTTCCCCGGACGGATTGGGATTGGAGGTGCCGGGAGTGCGGGCACCGGCGGGATTCCTTTTATTGCCAACTTTCCCGCCGCGGCCGGCGCTTCGACACTCGACCTCTTTCTCGGCTCCCTTGACGGGACCCATAGCCTCAATACCCGTCTGAGTGCGCTTGAGTCCGAAGGGAAGGCCCGCGTCGTTTCGCGTCCGCGTGTCGTGACCCTCAATAATGGGGAAGCGCTTATTACGTCACGCAGAGAAGTCCGCGTGCCGGTGACCTCTGGGAATCTGACCGTTGGTGGAGCCGGAACGTCTGGCGGTGGGGAGGCGTTTGAAGAATTTGATGTGGGTATCACCCTCAAGGTGACTCCACAAATCTCCTCCGATGGATTCGTTCTCTTGGATATCGAGGCGGAGAGCAGCGAGTTGGCGGCCTCGAGTGTCACAACCACGGCTAGTTCTTCTACTGTTCCGCGCATCCCGGATGTCCTTTCGCGCACGACGAATTCGCAAGTGTTGATACGGGCCGGCGCCACCTTTGTCCTCGGTGGTATCCTGCAAGATAATCTGGACCGCCAGGAGAGTGGGATTCCCTACCTGCGTCAGGCCCCTGGCATTGGCTGGCTGTTTCGGGGCAGAGCTGGGCAGAGAACGAAGGATGAACTCTTGATCTTTCTGACACCGAAGATCGTTGCTGGGGTATCGACTGCGGGTCTTCCGTCAGCGCGTCAATTGTGGGGAGGTCATTCAACAGGGGTCGCGCGTCCGTAAGTGAGGAGAGTGTGCGGCGCGAAGCGGGGGAGGTTGTCGCTGAGGTGAGTAGGGGGACCATCGAAAAACCTAGAAGCCTGAGAATCCGGCGGGGGCGGAGTGGCAGACGTATGGGGAGAGTTCTCAGACTTGTGGGTTTCTCATCCATTGAAGACAGCAATTAAGGAGAATCTGGGCTGGCAAGGGTAGGGACACTCGGAGGCTTGGACGCCAAGTATACATATACTGAGGTTGTAGGGCGGTGGTGTCGAGGTTGGCCTCGAGCCTTCGAGCGTCTCTATCAGTGGGGGTATAGGGCGACATTGTGGATGGGGTGGTGGTGAGGGCGGCAATACGAACTGCCGCTAGGGCCAGGGGGTTGTGCTTCGTGGGACCGCGCTCTGAATGGACCGCTCAGGTCGGCGCCCTTCAGGTCGCAGTCGATGCAATGGTGGTGGTGGGCTCTTGGATGAAAAGAGCGGGTGACGACGGCGAAACTCCCTGGCTCGCCCATAGTGCGGACTCTCGAACGCATGAGACCTGGTAATGTTCGCTTGGTGTGGACGCAACATTATTTTTGTCGGCTTTATGGGGACAGGCAAAAGCCTCGTCGCCAGACGGTTGGCAAAGCGCCTCGGTCGCAGGTTTGTGGACACCGATGCCTGTATTGAGCACGCGGCAGCTATGTCGGTCGCTCAGATCTTTGCCACTGAGGGAGAAGCAGCTTTTCGTCAACGCGAGCGGCACGTCATCGCCCGCGCCTGTCAGCAAAAAGAGTGGGTCATCGCCACGGGCGGCGGGGCCATTGTCGATAGAGAAAACGCCCGCGCAATGAAAGCAAGCGGCCCGGTCATTTGTCTGACCGCCCGGCCAGCCGTCATTCTTCAACGTCTCCACGGGGATACCACTCGTCCCCTCTTGTCGCTTGCAGCCTTGCAGGGGTCCAAGCCGCTCGAAAGGATCCAACAACTCCTGGCAGACAGAGCGGCAGCCTACGCCCGCGCCGATATCACTATTGACACGTCGAGCTTAGACCCGGAGGCGGTTGTCGAGGCCACGCTGGCCGCCTTAGCCCAAGTCGGCCCGACTGGATAGAAAAACCGCTATGGATACGCTCACGCTGAATCTTGGGGCGCGGTCCTACCCCATCTATATTGGGTCAGACATCCTCAACACATTAGGGCAACTCCTCAAACGGCAGAATTTCCTCGCTGGCCGAGTCGGGGTCATAACGGATTCCCATGTGAGCAAACACTACCGGAATCCGGTAATTGCTGCGCTGGCCGCGGAGGGATTTGAGCCGGTGGTGATTGAGATTCCGGCCGGCGAAGAACACAAAAACCTTGCCTGGCTGACCTTTCTCTATGACAAACTCGTTGAGGAGCGTATTGAACGGCAGACGCCTGTTATCGCTCTGGGGGGAGGAGTGATTGGGGACCTGACGGGCTTTGCGGCGGCCACTTTCCGGCGCAGTATTCCATTTATCCAAATCCCGACCACCCTCCTTGCCCAGGTTGACGCGAGTGTTGGTGGCAAGACGGCCGTCAACCATCCGGCCGGGAAGAATCTGATCGGCGCATTCTACCAGCCGCGTATGGTCTTGATTGATGTGGCCGTCCTCAAGACGCTCCCCAAGCGTGAGTTTGTGTCTGGAATAGCAGAGGTCATCAAGTATGGCGTTATTCTGAGCCCAGAACTCTTCAGCTTGCTTGAAGAAGAGCTGGCCCTGCTCCTGCGCGTCAATCCGGTGCTCCTGGCCTCGGTCGTCAAGACCTGCTGTCAACTCAAGGCCCTCGTCGTAGAAGAAGACGAAACAGAGGGGGACTACCGGGCGATTCTCAATTTCGGTCACACCCTGGGACACGCGATTGAAAGCGCCACCAATTACAAAAGCTACTTACACGGCGAGGCGGTTGCACTCGGTATGGTTTTCGCCACCCACCTGTCGCAACAACGGGGCCTGTGTCGGCCAGCGGTACGTGAGCGTGTTGTCCGTCTGCTCAAACGGGCCGGCTTACCGACCGACATCCCACAAGGGCTTGCCCAAGAGCATCTCCGCATCGGGATTGAAGCCGACAAAAAGGTCACCGCTGGAAAAGTCAAATTCGTCTGCCTCGAAGAGATTGGCAAAACGCGCTTTGCGCTTTTGAGTGCCGCCGAAATTGTCGCATATCTCTAACAGGGGACACGGCTGAGCTTGCCAGCCAGCGGGCTATCGCCTCACGTTGCGCCCCCCTGTGGCCCTCATTCTGTTGACACCCAGGAGCAGGCTTTATAGTCTGCCGCGGTGGCAGACCATACCCCCTCACGGCCGTCCGTGTCGCGCAAAAGACAGGCCGGTTCCCAGCGGCCCCGACAAGTTTCCCCTCCGAACAGGCGGTACAGAAACAAGAAAGTGGCCCCTCGGTCGCCGCGTCCCAACGGCTCTTCAGACGCCAAGCCTGCCTGGAAGCCGCCCTGTCCGCATACGCCTCACTGTTACGGCTGCCCCTTCGTTTCCATTCCTTACGACCAACAGCTTGAGAGAAAACAAGCCATCGTGCAGGAAGCATTTGCCGCCTTTCCGTCGCTCAGAGCGCTCAATATCCCGCTGCCCGTGGCGTCTCCCAAAAAGTTTGGCTACCGCTCCCGCGTCAAGCTGGCCGTACAGCGTGTCAAAGGGCAAATCCAGATTGGTCTGTATGTTCCTGAAACCCATAAGGTTTTTGATATCTCAGCGTGTCCTGTTCACCCCAAAGAAGTCAACCGTATCGTCGCCTTTCTCAAACAGGCGATAGAGCGGCTGCACATTATTCCCTATGACGACGTGCGCGATACCGGCCAACTCCGCTATATCGATCTGCGCTATAGTTTTTGGCAGAAGAAGACGCTGCTACTGCTGGTCACTCGACATATGCACTTCCCCCAAGTGCACGACTTGACCCGTCAGCTTGAGCGCCGGTTTCCTTTTTTGAGCGGCATTGTTCATAATATCAACGATCAGCCGGGTAATGTCATCTGGGGGAGACGCTTTCGCCCCTTACGGGGTCGAGACACTTTACTCGAACAAATAGGCCATGTCCGTCTCAGTATCCCGGTTGACACTTTTTCTCAGGTCAATCCCCCTATGGCCAAGCGTATTTACGAAACTGCTGTCCGGTGGAGCAATATGACAGGCCAGGAAATCGTCCTTGATGTGTACTGTGGGATCGGCCCTATCGCCCTGTATTGTGCCTCACAGACCAAGTTCGTGGCCGGGATTGAGGAAAGCGAACGAGCCGTCAACGTGGCAAAAGAAAACGCCCGCCGCAACGGCTATCACAATACCCGTTTCTTTCATGGTGAGGCGGCCAAGAAGATCGAGGAGGTCGCGACCACCCTCCCACCCATCGACCGGATCATGCTCAACCCGCCGCGGACAGGACTGAGCACCGAGGCGTTTTCGGCGGTCATAGAAGTGGACGCCCCCAAACTGCTCTATCTTTCCTGTTCCCCCCGGACCCTCGCCCGAGACCTTGCTCGTTTTTCCGACGCTGGCTATACCGTCGAAAGGGTCCAGCCATTTGATATGTTTCCGCAAACAGACCAAGTGGAAACGCTCGCCCTGATTGAAAAGGGAGACAAGAGCCGTGCGTCCGCCGCTGCCTGAGCCGGCTCCAGGCCCACACGCATCGCCCCAGCAGGAGTGCTGGATTCGAGCCGAGGCGTGGAGCGTCTTTCCGGGTCTGATTCATGGTTTTTCCCGCCGCTTACCACCATCCTTCACCCCGGTTTCAGTAGGCGCTGCGCTGGGCGTTTCGGGCTGTTCACTCCAGACCCTCACACAGGTGCATGGCAATACCATCGTGTCTATTGGAGGAGGGGCAACAACACCGGAGTTAGAAGCAGATGGGATGCTCACAACCGAGCAAAATGTCCTGCTCGGTATCACGACCGCGGATTGCGTCCCGCTGCTCCTCATTGTCCCGCACAAAAGGGGCGCTGGCGCTCTTCACGCTGGATGGAGAGGCACGCAGCAGGCCATCGCCTTCCGAGCAGTCGAACGTTGTGTCGAACAATGGGGTATTGCTCCCAGCCAACTCTGGGTCGCCCTGGGTCCATCAATCGGCGGGTGCTGTTATCAAGTTGGCGCTGAGATAGGAGAGCCGCTCTTTGCGCGCTGGGGAGACGGACAGCCCACGACCTGGAAGCGGCAGGGAGACACGGGCTATCTCGACCTGCGGGCGATAAACCGCCGACAGTTGCTGCAAGCCGGCGTACCGCAGACGCAGATTCACGATGTTGGCCCCTGTACGTTCTGCCATGCGGCTCATTTTACTTCGTACCGGAGGGAGGGGGCCCAAGCCGGACGCCAGCTCAGTGTCATTGGCTGGCAATCGGCTTGAAGCATCCCCCATTCGGGTGGGCTTCCGAAGCAGTTATGCGTGTTGCTGTTATTGGCGGTGGAGGGTGGGGAACCGCCCTGGCGTGTCTCTTAGACTCGGTCGGACATGAGGCCCGGGTGTGGGTCAGGCGGAAGGTCTTAGCCCAGACCATTGAAAAAACACGAGAGAATGCGGACTATCTGCCTGGGGTGCAGCTACCGGTCACGCTCGGCTTTACCTCAGAGTTGTCTACGATAGCCAGCGACGCGGAGGTGCTTGTTGTCGCTGTTCCATCCCACGCGGTCCGCTCTATTGCTTCAACGCTCGGCTCCCTGCTGACGACCACACCGCTGCTCGTCAGCACGAGTAAAGGGATTGAGCAGGATTCTCTCCAAACGATGAGTGGGGTGCTCACCGAGGTCCTCCCCCCACGGTTCGCCCCCAAGATCGCCGTCCTCTCCGGTCCCAGTTTTGCCGCAGAAGTCGCCCGTGGACTCCCAACCGCAGTAACGGTCGCCGCCCAGGATCACGCCGTCGCCCGGAGAGTCCAGACACTGTTTGCAGCACCAACATTTCGCGTCTACACCACCACGGACGTGATTGGGGCCGAGGTCGGCGGGGCGGTCAAAAATGTAATTGCCCTCGCGGTCGGAGTGAGTGACGGCTTGGGCTATGGCTATAATGCAAGGGCGGCCTTGATTACCCGTGGGATGGCTGAGGTTGTCCGTTTGGCAACGCGTCTGGGTGCCAATCCCCAAACGTTGTCAGGTTTATCTGGCATGGGCGACCTTATTCTTACCTGCACGAGTGATCTCAGTCGCAACCGCACCGTCGGGATGCGGCTCGGAAGGGGGGAGTCCCTGGAGGCCGTTCAGCACAAGATGGCAACGGTTGCCGAAGGCCTGCGGAATTGCCACTCCATTCTCGATTTAGCCCGGCGGCTGGCAGTGGATATGCCTATTGTGGAGCAGATATATGAGCTCGTCTATTCTGGGAAACCGCCGACGCAGGTGGTCTCCGACTTGTTGGCGCGTCAGACCAAAGCCGAGTTTCCACCGGGAGGAAATTGACATCTGGGGAGCGGTATGGTGGTATGGACAGCTAACCGAGTACAACATGTTGGGAACGGATGAATATCGATGAAAAGGACCTATCAACCAAGCAATACCAGCCGAAAGCGCAGGCACGGGTTTCTCGTTCGGATGCAGACCGCCGGGGGCCGTGCGGTTATCAAGCGGCGGCGCGCGAAAGGACGCCAGCTCCTCAGTGTACGGACACCGCCCAAGCCGGCGCGCCGTTAGCTGCTGGCACGCTCCGACCCACATTTCCCAAAGCGGCACGTCTGCGGGTTCGCCGAGAATTTCTCGCCCTCCAGAGACGAGGAGAGCGCCGGTATAGTCGCAATTTTATCATTATTACTTCGCCGGCCCGTACCGCCCGTCCCCGCCTTGGAGTGACGACCTCACGGCGCTATGGCAAGGCGGTCGTGCGAAACCAGATGAAAAGAAGGCTGCGTGAGTTTTTTCGAGTCCGGCAGGCGCGGATATCACCGACACGTGATATTCTGATTATTCCCAAGTCGCGCGCGCAGGAGTTATCCTTTGCCCAAATCGTTACCGAACTAGAGAGGGTGCTTCCCATTGCTCAACGCACGCAGTGAAATGACTCACTTTTCCGGCTCGTCATGCGCCACAGCAATCTCTCGGCTCGGCCAAATCGTAGTCGTGGGAGGGCTCAAGGGCTATCGCCTCTTCATTTCTCCGCTGCTCGGTCCGGTCTGTCGCTTCTATCCCAGCTGTTCCCAGTACGCTCTGCACGCCGTCCGTCAGCATGGGACGCTGAGGGGGTTGATGCTCACGATTCGACGGCTGGCCAAATGCCACCCGTGGCACCCGGGCGGAGTCGACCTCGTCCCCTAACGCATTGTGCGGGCACTCGAAGTTTCTATGGATAACAAGAGTCTTCTCGCTATTGTCCTCTGTATCCTCATTCTTATCGGGTATCAGTCACTGATCTCCTATCTTTACCCGCCGCCTGACCCCCTCCAGCCCCAGACGCAACCGCCCGGAGTCGGCTCGGAATCATCCGCCCCTGTCGCTCAACCGCCCCAAGCCCTTTTGGAGCGCCGCCAGAGCGGTGTTGAACAAGGAGAACAGCCTGCTCGGCTGTCCCAGCCCCCCTTAACAACGCCGCCGGCTCCCGTTGCCCAGGACATCACAGTCGAAACAGAGACCTATATCGCGGTTTTTACTTCTATGGGCGGGCGGATCAAAAGCTTCCGCCTCAAACAGTATCCGGTGACGCTCAGCCCAGACAGCCCGCTGCTGGAAATGGTCACCGCCGGAACCTATGGCGAGCTGCCCTTCGTCCTGGGCTTGAGCGGGAAAGATAGGACCCTCAGTGATTCCGCCCTGCCGTATGCCTTGGAGGGGGTCGCCACGAGAGAACGGCTCTTTGTGCCGGCGGGAGATGAGGCGGACCTGGTGTTCAGAGGATCGCTGGCGAATGGGGCAACCTTTACCAAAACCTTTACTTTTTCCGGGGAGGGGTATGGCCTGGGTCTCAGTGTGGCTGTTACCCAGGTGCCTTTTCCGGCTTCGACCCTCTCCTTATCCTGGCTTGAGGGCTCCCGTTCAGCAGGGAAATCTGCCTATTATGATGTCTACGGGCCGGTTGCGCTGATGGGTCGGACCTTTGAATATGAAAACGCCTGGGATTGGGAGGCGGGAGACTCATACGGGCCGGGGGAGCTGCGTTGGGCCGGGTTCACAGACAGTTATTTCCTGGCCGGCATGATGCCTCGGGATATCGAAACGGCCCAGCTCTTCTTTCTCGATGAAGACGAGACCCTGGAAACCCGCCTCTCGACCCCCTGGAGCGGGGAGGCTGTCTCCTACACGTTGTATCTCGGCCCTAAGGATACTACGGCCCTGAATGCGGTTGACCCGGCCTTTGACCGGGCCATCGACTTTGGCTGGTCCCACTTTATTGCCCGGCCTTTGGTTTCATTGCTCAGGCTGCTCTATGGGGTGACCGGGAACTACGGTATTGCCATTATCCTGCTGACGGTCCTGGTCAAACTGGTATTCTTCCCGCTCAGCAATAAGAGCTTTAAGTCGATGTCTGCGATGAAGAAACTCCAGCCGCAGATGGAACGCCTCCGGGAGCAATATAAGGACGACCGCCAGAAGCTGAACCAGGAAATGATGGAATTGTATAAGCGCTACGAGGTCAATCCGCTCGGTGGGTGTCTCCCCATGATTGTCCAGCTCCCGGTGTTCATCGGCCTGTACCAGGGGCTTTTATACGCCATTGAATTGAGACAAGCCCCATTTTTCGGCTGGATTGCAGACCTGTCTCAGCCCGACCGCTTGGGCGCGTTTGCCATCCCCTTCGTTGACCCACCAGGTATTCCTGTGCTGACCTTACTCATGGGGGGGTCAATGGTCGTCCAACAGATGATGATGCCAACCACCGGAGATCCGCTCCAGCAGAAGATGATGCTCCTGATGCCGGTCATCTTCACGGTGATGTTCATTAATTTTCCAGCCGGCTTGGTGCTGTACTGGCTGATCAATAATGTCCTGAGTGTCGCTCAGCAGCACTGGTATACAAGAACGTATGGATAATCAAAGAGGAAAGACATGATGCGTGTAGTTGAAGCGGAAGGATCGACGGAAGACAAGGCCGTTGCAGCGGCCCTGACCCAACTCAAAGCAGACCGAGAGCAGGTTGACATAGAAGTGCTCGTTCAGGCCACCCGGGGGTTCCTCGGTATCGGCGGGAAGAAGGCCCGCATTCGGGCGACCCTGAAAGAGCCGGTTTCGCTTCAGGAGCCTGAATCTGCATCTCCAACCGACATGGACCAATCTCCCCAGAAGCGGGGGCGAGGGGCACGCCGGCGGGCTCCGTCTGGAGAATCGGTCGCCCCGCCCGCGCCTGTTTCCAGGGAGACCGGAGAAAATGCCTGCCAGATACTCTCAGAAACGCTGCGTCTCATGGGCATGGAGGCCCCCGTCTCCCTCGATATCCAAGAGACGGAAGCTGTTATCAATCTTGAGGATACGGTCGATGGCTTGCTCATTGGCCGCAAGGGACAGACGCTTGATGCCCTGGAATATCTTCTCAATCGCATGGTCGCTCGTGAGGAAGAGGAAGGCGCGCATCTCATCTTGGACGCCGAGGGCTACCGTGAGCGCCGCCGCCAGAGTCTTGAGAGCTTGGCCCTGCGCCTGAGCGAGCGAGCAAAGCGGCGACGCAAGACCGTCACCCTGAACCCGCTCAGCCCCCGCGACCGTCGCGTCGTCCATTTAGCCCTTGAAGCTGATCCCCTCGTTGTGACAAAAAGTATGGGGCGGGGGCATTTCCGCCGCCTCTTGATTGTTCCAGAAGGAGCCGGGAATAACCGCCGGGAGCGAGACCGGAGGACGGCCCGCTCGTAACCAGTGGCCTCAAGAGGAAACGTGTCAGCACCTTGTCTCTCTTGGAGGACAGGTTTACCCTTTGAGCAGTTGTGTACGAACGGGATACGATTGTCGCTATCGGGACTCCCCCAGGCCAAGGTGGAATCGCCGTTATTCGAGTCAGTGGCGCGGATGCAGAAAGAACAGTCAGGCCACTCTTTTCCCCTCACACGCCGTGGGAAAAACTCCGTTCTCACCATTTCTATCTCGGCAACATTCTGGACCGGCCGAACGGCCAGCCCATTGACCAAGCCGGCCTGCTCTTGATGCGGGCTCCCCGCAGCTATACCGGCGAGTCTGTCGCTGAGCTGCATCTCCACGGCGGCAGTTTTCTCACCCGGCGCGTATTAGCAACCATGCTCAATCAGGGCGCGCGTCTCGCCCAGCCAGGTGAGTTTACAAAACGCGCCTTTCTCAACGGTCGCCTTGATCTTATACAGGCCGAGGCCGTGGGCGATCTTATTCAGGCGAATAATGAGACGAGTTTACAGCTCGCTTGGGAGGATCTCTCCGGTCGGCTCTCCCAGACGTGTACGGCCCTGAGAGACCGCCTCATTGCTCAGACGGCTTATCTTGAGGCGTTTCTTGATTTCCCTGAAGACGATATCCCCGAGCAAAGCCAGCAGCAGATTGGCCGGGCTTTCTCTTCAATTCGGACAGATATAGAGGCTCTGGTCGGCACTTTTTCACAAGGAAAAATCTATCGAGACGGGCTGAGGACCGCTATTATTGGGAAGCCGAATGTCGGCAAGTCGAGCGTCCTTAATTTCCTGGCCGGCACCGAGCGGGCTATTGTCACCCCCATCCCTGGAACGACCAGGGATGTCCTTGAGGAAACGGTGATTGTGAAGGGCATTCCCCTCGTCGTGCAGGACACGGCCGGGATTCGTCAGACATCGGACACGATTGAGAAGATCGGCATTGAACGCAGCCTGTCCAGCCTGGAACAAGCGGAGCTGGTGGTGGCACTCTTCGACCTCTCCCGGCCATTTGATACGGATGACGCCCTCATTTGTGAAAAAATAAAAGGAAAAAAGTATATCCTGGTGGGGAATAAGAGCGACCTCCCGCAGCAATTTGCAGTGAACTGCTTGGTGGACGCGCTGCATACGGAAGCGCCTCACCTGCTGCACATCGCCGCGCGGTATGGGACTGGGATGGACCGCTTGGGAGACCGCATACAAGAGGTGGCTGTGGGGCAAGAGACCCTCGGAGCATCTGGCGCAGGTCCGTATAAAGGCGTGCTGATTACGAAAATACGGCATAAAGTCGCCCTTGAAAGAGCCGCCGCCAGCTTACACTGTGCAGAGCAGGGGTTGGCGGCCGGCCAGCCCCTTGATCTGATTGCGGTTGATCTCCGCGCAAGCCTGGATCATATTGGCGCGCTCACGGGCCAGGTCAGTAGTGAGGAAATACTCGACCGTGTGTTTCAAGAGTTCTGCATTGGGAAATAGGGGCCGGCATGGACTATGATGTTATCGTTGTTGGCGGCGGCCACGCCGGTATTGAAGCGGCGTTGGCGGCGGCCCGCCTTGGCAGTCAGACCCTGATGCTGACGCTGAACCTGGATCATATCGGCCAGATGTCATGCAATCCTGCGATTGGAGGGATCGGCAAAAGTCATCTGGTCCGGGAAATTGACGCGCTTGGGGGAGAGATGGCCCGCGCCATTGACGAAACGGGGATTCAGTTCCGCCTCTTAAACACGCGCAAGGGGCCGGCCGTGCGCGCAACCCGCGCCCAGGCAGATAAGGCGCTCTACCGGCAACGCATGAAGCGCGTGGTGGAAACAACGCCCAATCTCACCCTGCGGCAAGGCAGTGTCGAACGCCTCAGCGTTGAGAACAGCCGAGCCGGTCTTGAGCCGGGCCGAAGGGTCAGGGGTGTCACCACTCAACTAGGCGAGTCGTTCTCCGCGCCGACCGTTATTCTGACGACCGGAACCTTTCTCAAGGGTCTCATACACGTGGGCCTCAAAAATTACGCAGCGGGGCGGGCGGGCGAATTCGCCGTGGAGGGATTAAGCAGTCACCTGAGCGCGCTCGGTTTTCGTATTGGCCGGCTCAAAACAGGCACCTGCCCGCGCTTGGACACGCGAACAATTAATTACGCGCTTTTGGAACCGCAATACGGGGATACGCCTCCCCCGGCCTTGTCCTTTTCAACCCCATCAATCACCCAAGAACAATTGCCGTGTCATATAACTCACACGAATGAGCAAACGCACCAGACCATTGTCTCCGGGCTTGACCGCTCCCCCCTGTACTCTGGTGTGATTGCCGGCAGAGGCCCGCGGTATTGTCCATCGATTGAGGATAAAGTCATTCGCTTTCAGGAGAAACCGCGGCACCAGATTTTTCTCGAACCGGAGGGGCGAGACACCATTGAGGTCTATCCGAACGGCCTGTCTACCAGCCTGCCGCTCGATGTCCAGCTCGCCATGGTCCGTTCCATAAAAGGCTTAGGGGACGCCGAGATCATGCGCCCCGGCTACGCCATCGAATATGACTATGCTGACCCGACCCAGCTCACGCCGACATTAGAAACAAAGCTGATAGCCGGCCTCTACTTCGCTGGTCAGATTAACGGCACAACCGGCTATGAGGAGGCCGCGGCGCAGGGACTGATGGCCGGGATTAACGCCACCCTGAAGGTCCGGGGCGACAGCCCCCTCATTTTTTCCCGGGATCAAGCCTATATCGGGGTCCTCATCGACGACTTAGTGACGAAAGGAGTAGGGGGAGAGCCCTACCGGATGTTTACTTCTCGCGCTGAGTACCGCCTGTTACTGCGAGAAGACAACGCGGATGTGCGGCTAAGCGAATTCGGACGGAGAATCGGGCTCGTCGATACAAGGACGGCTGAGCGGACGCAACAGAAAAGGGCAGCAATTATACGGGAGGTCCAGCGTCTGGAGGATACGGTCCTGACCCCAAACGACGCAGTGAATACCCATTTGTCCGCTTTTGGCACGGCAGCGATCAAAACGCCGACACCACTGGCGAAATTACTCCGCCGGCCGGAGTTGTCCTTCGGAGATATCCAGTCCATCTGCCCGTCGCCGACTCCCCTCGCCACAGGGGTCGGGGCCGAAGTGGAGATAGAGGTGAAATATGCCGGCTATATACGCCGTCAGGAGGAAGGGGTGAACCGGGTCAGGCATATGGAAGAGGCTCTCATTCCGCATGGCATTGATTACACGGGTGTGCAGGGTCTCTCAAACGAAGTCAGAGAAAAACTCCTGACCTTGCGCCCCCGCTCGCTGGGTCAGGCGTCGCGTATCCCTGGGGTCACGCCCGCGGCCGTGTCGTTACTGGCCATTCACCTGAAACGCGCGGGTGCTCCTTAGTGACAATGGATAAGTGACAATGGATAGGAAATCCATTGACCTTCTTGAGCAGGGGGCACGCGCATTGCGCGCGCCTCTCTCAGCGCGTGCTATCAGTATCCTTTCCCTTTACGTAGCAGAGCTGCAACGCTGGGCAAAAGTTTTCAATCTCGTCTCGCAACGAGACGAGGCTACGCTCATACGGACCCATATTCTCGATTCAATCGCGGTCGCCCCTTTCCTTCCGCACTATGGCCGTCTCCTTGACCTTGGGAGTGGTGCTGGGCTGCCGGGGCTGATTCTTGCCATCATGCAACCCCAAAGACATATGACATTAGTGGAAGTCCGTAGAAAGCGTGCAAATTTCCTCAGACACGTTGTGCGAGAGGCAAAAATAGAAAATGTTGAGGTACACGAGAGGAGAGCAGAAAATTTAGCCGATGAAGCCGCGTTTCAAAGAAATTTTCGGATTGTCATATCAAGGGCGACGTGGAATATCACCCGCTTCTTACAAATAGCGCACCCCTTTGTCGCGCAAGATGGTTTTGCGGTCGCCATGAAAGGACCAAAAGCCCCAAAAGAGGTCGAGAAAATCGCACAGCATATATTGCAAGTCGGCTTCCTCCCTCGCTCCACCCATAGCTACTCGACGTCCTCCGACACGGGAAAGCGGAGCGTGATACTCTTTACCAAGTCAAGTTTCACGTGATACATGACGGTGAAACAACATCTCCCCACACAGACGCCAAGGAGGTTTCACGTGATACATGACGGTGAAACAACATCGGCTGGCCCTTCTCCTGACTCATTTCGCCAATCGGAAGCATATGACAGGTTTATCTCCGGCGTCATGCTAGGCTTACTCATAGGCGAGGGGCATTTCGGTGGAGATGGCAAACAGCCTCAGGTCACGCTCCGTATGCACGTTCGGCACGAGTGTCTCTTTCGTTGGCTTGTAGAGAAATTTCCGGGAGGGAAGCTGTACGGACCGTATAGCCATGGAGGAAGGCGGTATTTCCAGTGGATGTGCCGCGGAAAACCCTTGAAGGATTCTTTGATTCCGTTACTCGACTCCCTCCCTTTTGCAGAAATTGACACATATGCCTACAGTAGATACGCGCGTATGAGAGAGAAATATAATGTCTAGCAAGACTCGCAAGAGGAGCGCAGCGCTTTTTCCTATCAGAGATGTGATAGGGGAGTTGTGGTGGTCAGGACCATTTGTGTAGCGAACCGGAAGGGTGGGGTGGGGAAGACCACGACGGCTATCAACCTTTCGGCTGCCATAGCCCTATCTGGGGCGAAAACCCTCCTTATCGACTGTGACCCTCAGGGCAATGCTTCTAGCGGTGTGGGGGCCCGTCCGGGCGAGGAGGCAGCGACTCTCTATCATCTCCTCCTTGGGGAGTGTACGCTCCAGGACGCGATTCAAAAGACCGCCATTCAGAAACTTGACGTGCTTCCCGCCAATCATGACCTGATAGGGGCGGAAGTCGAACTCCTCAACATTGAAGACAGAGAATATCGTCTGCGGACCCTGATTCAGCAATATGGTTCTGCCTACCGCTATATTTTTCTCGACTGTCCCCCCTCGCTCGGACTGCTCACCATCAATGCTCTGACCGCGGCAGACAGTGTCCTCATTCCTCTCCAGTGCGAGTACTACGCCCTTGAGGGACTGCGCTCACTGATAGAGACGCTCGACATCATGCGCGAGAGACTCAACCCGGCCCTGGCCATTGAGGGGCTCTTGCTGACCATGTTCGATGTGCGCAATCGGCTCTGCCACCAAGTCGCCGAAGAAATACGGGCCTTCTTTCCACAGTACGTCTTTGAATCTGTGATTCCCCGGAATGTCCGGTTAAGTGAGAGCCCCAGCCACGGTCTGCCTGTTCTCCTGTATGACCCCTCCTGCCGTGGGGCAAAGAGCTATATGGACCTTGCTCAGGAACTGCTCAGACGAGAGCCAGAAGAGTGGATTCGTGCAGACAGAGATTGTGGTCCTCCACCAACGGTGGCAGCCACAACAGAGACTCGCCCAGCGCTGCGGGTTCGCTCATTGAGAGAGGAAGAGGGGGGCGAAGGATGAGTGAGGTTGCCGTCAACGGAAAAAGGCGTGCTCTTGGCAGAGGTTTAAGTGCGCTGATTCCCAAGGGGACATCGCTCGATACCCCGGCCGAGCGTCAGGTTCCCATTTCCGAGATACGACCGAATCCAAGACAGCCAAGACGCTATTTTAATGAAGCGAAAATTGCGGAACTCGCGGAGTCCATCCGCAACCAGGGCATTTTGCAACCGCTGGTGGTCAGAAAAATACCCCAGGGGTATGAGCTCATCCTAGGGGAAAGACGCTTCCGTGCGGCGCAACGTGCCCAGCTCGAACGTGTTCCAGTGATCGTGAAAGAGGTCAGCGACGCGGAAAGTCTCGAAATCGCGCTGGTGGAAAATATCCAGCGCGAGGAACTTACCCCGATAGAAGAGGCCCTGGCTTACCGACAGCTCATGGAAGAATTTCATCTCACGCAGGAGCAGGTTGCGCAGCGGGTTGGCAAAAGCCGTCCTGTCGTGACCAATCTCCTGCGCGTTTTGAATCTGCCTGAGGCAATAAGACAGCAGGTCGACCAAGGGGACCTCAGTGTTGGTCATGCGCGCGCCCTGCTTGCGCTGAATTTTCCAGAGCAACAGCTGGAGATGGCCCGGCGCATTATGGCAGAGGGTCTGTCCGTGCGCGCAACAGAAGCCCTGGTCTCACAGTCCCCTATCATTGAGGAGCCACCGGTTGCGTCGCCCGCTCCGGCAAAACCGCCGCTTATCCGCAGGACGAACGTATACCTGAATGCGGTTGAAGAAGACCTGACCCGTTCCCTGGGGACCAAGGTGCGGCTCAGCTCTCGGAAGAAAGGCGGAAAGATAGAAATTGAATACTACTCCAATGAGGAACTAGAGGGGCTTGTACAGCGCTTAAAAGGATGAAAAGAAAGGGAGCCAAGAAAGGGAAGCTGGAAGAAGAATTATTGCTATTCTTCATGTGAGAGTTCGCGGTTCGGTTTTTATTCTGAATCTCCATCGAGAGGAGACCTTTTTCGGTGATTTCTTTCCCACCAGATTGGACTTTCATCGCCCAAATCGTTCTTTTTCTGATTGTCTGGGTTTGCCTGCGCCGCCTGCTTTTCGAGCCCAACCTTGCGGTGCTCAAAACCCGGGCACAGCGGACAGAAGGGGCGATGCGAGAAGCGGTCATAGTCAAAGCAGAAGCCGAGGCCATGGACGAACAGTATCAAACCCGACTCGCGACCTCCCGGGCAGAGGCCCGGCAGCGTGTCGATGCTATCTATAAAGATGTGGAAGACCAGGCACGCGCAGTCGTTGAGGCAGCCCGGAAAGAAGCCGAACAATCCATTGCTAATATCCGAGCAAGCCTCTCTGAGGATATTCAGCGGACCCGCCACAGCCTGGAAGCCCAGGTTGATCAATTTGCCGATGAAATAAGCGAAAAACTCCTGGAAAGACCCCTCTCCTAGTATGCGACAATCGATACTCTCCTTCCTGGGTTTCACCCTCAGCAGCCTCCTGTTCGCCATTTTCTGCTCCGAGTTGGTATGGGCCGCAAGTGACGCGCATGGAGGCGGCTCGGCCCTCCTCGGCTTAGGATTTTTCAGCATTAATTTCCTGATTTTTGCCTTTGTCATCCGCAAATTCACCCGCGACCTGATTCGACGCAAGCTCAAAGAGCGACACGAGACTGTGGTCCAGGCCCTTGAGGAAGCAAAAAAAGCGAAAGAAGAGGCGGATATCCTGCGTCGAGAGTATGATACCAAGCTGGCCAACCTCGCTACCGAGGAAGAACAATTACGGAGTCAAGCCGTTGAGGCCGCAGAACGCGAGCGACAGCGCCTGATGGAAGAGGCCCAACAGATGGCCGCAAAGGCGAGGGCTGAAGCGCAACTGATTGCCCAACGTGAGGTTGAAGAGGCGCGGCGGCTCCTTCAACAAGAAGTCGCCGCACAGGCAGTCGCAATTGCGACCGAACTGATCCAAAAAAACGTGACGAGAGGTGATAATCGCCGCCTCGTGGAACAACTGGTTCAAAGAGTCAACGTGTCCTCCCCGGACCGTGAGAATGCTGGACATGTTTCCTCTTTCAAGGGGTGAGGAGTGCCGAGAACACAGGCCGCTAGACGGTATGCGAAAGCCCTCCTGAGTCTGGCCCAGGAGCAAGGAGAGGGCGAAACAATAGGAACGCAGCTCGGCCAGGTCGCCGACTTCTTTGCCGACCCAGAGTTGGTAAAAATACTCGCCCTTCCGGCGCTTCCAGTCAGCGTACGCCAGGACATGGTAGCCCAGTTGGTCGTCCAAGGCGCTCCGCATGAGATTGTCGAGAAGTTCTTGCGCGTCCTTGCCAACAATGACCGGCTCCAGGACATCAGCGCCATTAATGCTGCCTACCAACAACTGCTTGATAAAGCCCTGGGGCGGGTTCGCGCGCGGGTTCGCGCGGCGGTCGCACTAGAAGAAGAGGAGAAGCAGCTTCTGGTGGAGGCGTTCAGCAAGCTCACCCAGAAGACGGTTGAGCCAAGCTTTGAGACGGATGCCAGCCTCTTAGGCGGGGTCGTCGTTGAGGTAGAAGGTCGGGTCTATGATGCCAGCCTCAAAACCCGACTCGCCCGGCTTGGCGCGCAATTAGCACGACACATATAAGCGATTGATTTTGAAGGATAGTTTGGCACAAATCAGAGTGTGAGAGGGACGAATGGAACTACGCGCCGCTGAGATCAGCGAAATTATCAAGCAACAGATCCAAGGCTACGACCAACAGGTTGAGCAACGTGAAACCGGCACCGTACTCTCGGCTGGAGATGGGATTGCTCGCATTCATGGTCTTGACCGGGTCGCCTCGGGGGAACTCCTCCAGTTTCCGGGCGACCTGTATGGTCTGGCGCTGAACCTGGAAGAAGACAATGTCGGGGCTGCCGTTTTTGGTGAGGTGCAGTCGATTAAAGAAGGCGACGAGGTCCGCCGCACCGGACGTATTGCCGAGGTTCCTGTTGGCGATGCCATGCGAGGGCGCGTGGTCAACTCCTTGGGCCAACCGCTCGACGGCAAAGGGCCTATTGCAACAACGGAAACCCGCCGCATCGAAGTCAAAGCCCCCGGTATCGTCCTCCGGCAGCCGGTCACGGAACCGTTGCAGACTGGAATCAAAGCCATTGATTCCATGATCCCGATTGGGCGCGGACAACGCGAGCTGATTATTGGTGACCGCCAAACCGGGAAAACCGCTATTATTGTTGATACGATTATCAATCAGAAAGGCGGCGATGTTTCCTGCATCTATGTTGCCATTGGCCAGAAGCAGTCCACCATTGCGCAGGTCGTGGAGCGACTGACCCGGGCCGGGGCAATGGATTATACGACCATTGTTGTCGCGGCCGCCTCTGATGCCGCGCCGCTGCAATTTATTGCGCCCTATTCGGGGACGGCTATTGGCGAATACTTCCGCGATAATGGGCAGCACGCCTTGGTGGTCTATGACGATCTGTCAAAACATGCAGTCGCCTATCGCCAGCTTTCCCTCCTGCTCCGCCGGCCGCCCGGCCGTGAAGCCTTTCCGGGTGACGTATTCTATCTCCACTCCCGCTTGTTGGAGCGCGCCGCAAAAATGAGCGATGCGCAGGGTGGCGGATCGTTGACCGCCCTGCCGGTGATTGAAACCCAAGCCGGTGACGTCTCGGCTTATATCCCGACCAACGTCATTTCCATTACTGACGGACAGATTTTCTTGGAGTCAGACCTCTTCTTCTCGGGCGTGCGACCAGCGGTCAACGTGGGGATCTCCGTCTCCCGAGTCGGTGGCAACGCGCAAATCAAGGCGATGAAACAAGTCGCCGGGTCGTTACGCCTTGACTTGGCCCAATACCGTGAGATGGCAGCCTTTGCCCAATTCGGGTCTGACCTGGACGTAGCCACGCAAAGGATGTTGGCGCGCGGCACTCGCCTCGTTGAGGTCCTCAAGCAGGGACAGTACGAGCCGCTTCCGGTCGAACGCCAAATTGCCATTATCTACGCTGGCACCAACGGACACCTGGACGAGATTCCCGACACGGAGATTTCCCAATATGAGTCAGAACTCGCTCGCTTCATCGAGAACGCTCACCCTGACATTTACGCTGATATTCTCGCTAGGGGAGCGCTGGACGATGATATCACCGGACGGCTCGACACGGTGATACAGGACTTCAACGACAGCTTTCACCCCCCCCAATCCCCCCTGACAGGGGGGACACAGGGGGGTTAATAAGCCATGGCGACTCTGAAAGAAATCCGCAAGCGCGTCTCGTCCGTCCATAACATCCAGCAGATCACCAAGGCCATGAAGATGGTCTCGGCGGCACGGCTCCGACGGGCACAGGAAGCCGCGTTGGCCGCGCGCCCCTATGCGGAAAAGCTGGAAGCGGTCTTACACAACCTAGCCGCCCAGGGCGATGCCCTCGTCCATCCTTTTCTCACCGAACGGGCAGAACACAACCTCACACTGATTGTGATAACTTCTGATCGTGGCCTCTGTGGCGGGTTCAACTCTTCTTTGATACGCGCCGCCGAAGCCTTCCTGCGGCAGCGTTCCGAACAAAAAGTGAATCTTGTTCTGGTCGGCCGCCGCGCCTACGATCACTTTAAGCGGCGCGATGTCAGCATTGCTGAGGAGCATATTAATCTGTATGGCCGGCTTTCCGCGGACCTGGCCCACGATATTGGCCGGCGGATTGGCGAGCAGTTCCTGCGTGGGGAGACCGACAGCTTTTATGTCTTATACGCCCAATTTCGCTCGGCTCTTGTGCAGGTCCCGACGTTGGATAAAATTCTTCCCATTGCGTCAACGCCGCACACGGAAGAGCAAAATGCTTTGGACTATCTGTATGAACCGGCTCCCCAGACCCTCTTAGCCAGCTTGTTGGAACGCTATATCGACATGCTGATCTATCGGGCCATGCTCGAATCAGTAGCGAGCGAGCATGGAGCACGGATGACGGCCATGGATAATGCGACCAGTAACGCCGTTGAGATGATTGACCGGCTGACCTTGGATATGAACCGCGCCCGTCAAGCCGGGATTACGCGGGAATTATTAGAGATCGTTGCGACGGGCGAATCGTTGAAGGGCTAAACGAGAAGAGAGGACGCACACCGATGAATGTTGGTCAGATTACTCAGGTCATGGGCGCAGTGGTTGACGTGGAGTTCGAGGACAGCGCACTCCCTCCCATCTATAACGCCCTCCGGGTGACGAACCCTGCTATCAGCGACAAAGAGTGGAATCTGATTCTCGAGGTCGCTCAGCATCTTGGAGAAAACACCGTCCGCTGTATTGCGATGGATAGCGCCGAAGGGCTCTCACGGGGCTTAGCCGTTCGGGATACCGGCAACGTGATTACCGTGCCGGTTGGTGGAGAGACCTTAGGCCGCATTCTCAATGTGGTCGGCGAGCCGGTCGATGAAGGGGCCTCGCTTGACCATGTGCAACGCTCGCCCATCCATCGGGCCGCCCCCGCCTTTGTCGATCAGGCCACCGAGGTCAAAATCCTGGAGACCGGCATCAAGGTTGTCGACCTGCTCGCCCCTTACCCGTTAGGCGGAAAAGTCGGCCTGTTTGGTGGCGCTGGCGTGGGCAAGACCGTCATCCTCATGGAGCTGATTAACAATATCGCCCAGGAGCATGGCGGGTATTCCGTCTTTGGCGGAGTCGGCGAGCGGACACGTGAGGGCAACGACCTCTGGCTGGAAATGAAAGAATCCGGCGTCATTGATAAAACCACCCTGGTCTACGGTCAGATGAATGAGCCCCCGGGGGCCCGAGCCCGAGTCGGGCTGTCAGCCCTCACCATGGCAGAGTATTTCCGAGACGAAGAAAACCGCGACGTCTTACTCTTCATTGATAATATCTTCCGTTTTGTGCAGGCAAACTCTGAGGTGTCCACCCTGCTGGGACGCATCCCCTCCGCGGTGGGATACCAGCCCACCCTGTCAACCGACGTTGGTGATTTACAGGAACGCATCACCTCAACCAAGAATGGCTCAATTACCTCCGTCCAGGCCATTTATGTCCCGGCTGACGATTTGACTGACCCGGCCCCCGCCACCACCTTTGCCCACTTGGACGCCACGACCGTGTTATCCCGCCAGATTGCTGAGCTCGGCATTTATCCCGCGGTGGACCCGCTTGACTCGACCTCCCGTATGCTCGACCCCAACGTGATTGGTGAAGAACACTACGCGGTTGCGCGCCAAGTCCAGGAAATTTTACAGCGTTATAAAGACTTACAGGATATTATTGCCATTCTGGGAATCGACGAGCTGTCCGAAGAAGACAAGCTGACCGTAGCCAGAGCACGCAAAGTCCAACGCTTCTTGTCCCAACCCTTCCACGTGGCCGAGCAGTTCACTAATTTCCCTGGCAAATATGTACAGGTCAAAGACACGGTACGCAGCTTCAAGGAACTGGTAGACGGTCAGCATGACGACCTGCCTGAGCAGGCGTTCTATATGGTTGGCACGATTGAAGAAGCCAAAGAAAAAGCCAAGACCTTGGCTGAATAAGCTTGGCCTGAGCACAGCCGAAGGGCAAGACGAGCATTATGGCCGATATCCTGCACCTGCGTTTAGTCACCCCGGAGCGGCTCCTCCTGGATGAGGAGGTTGATGAAGTCACCGCTCCTGGCACAGTGGGAGAGTTTGGGGTGTTCCCCGACCACGCCACGTTTTTATCTTCGCTCCAGCCTGGGCGTCTATCCTATAAGCAAAGCGGACAAACCCAGTCATTAGCGGTGAGTGACGGCTTTGCTGAGGTGGTGGACAATCAGATGACCGTCCTGTGTACCGAGGCCGCATACGCCAGCGAAATTGACGCCGCCCAAGCCCAAGCCGCGGTGCGCGAGGCAGAAGCGGCTCTCGATAATTTTTCACCAACCGACGCTGGCTTTGAGGACGCGCAAAATACGCTCCGTCTGGCTCAGGTCCGCTTGGACGTTGCGTCTGGCGAGTAACCTTCCCCCACTCCAGACCCCTTCTCTCCCTCTGGGGGAGAGAAGGGGTCAATACACCGTCATGCCCGCTTTGGCCGGCATCTGCACGCAGTGTATGGTGAATCGATGACAGGCAATACTTTCGGCACCAGCTTGCGCGTCACAACCTTTGGTGAGAGCCACGGCCGAGCGGTCGGTGTTGTGATCGACGGTTTTCCGGCTGACTTCGAGGTTGACGAGGCCGGTATTCATACCGAGTTGCAGCGCCGCCGGCCCGGTCAGTCCAAGCTGGTGACACAGCGCCAAGAAAAAGAACAGTTTGAAATTTTCTCTGGCGTCTATCAAGGCAAAACCACCGGGACGCCCCTGATGCTCATGGTCTTCAACGAAGACACCCGCTCAAAAGACTACGCGGGTATCAAAGAACTCTTTCGTCCCGGCCATGCGGACTTTACGTATTTTGCCAAATACGGCCATCGCGACTATCGTGGCGGGGGGAGGGCATCGGCCCGCGAATCGGTGGGCCGCGTGATTGCCGGGGCCCTGGCAAAACAATTGCTCTCGAAGTTCGGCATAGCGATAATGGGCGGCGTCGTCCAAGTCGGCCACGTGCGAGCGCAGCGCTACGTGTGGGAACAGGTCGAGTCGAATGCGCTACGCAGCGTTGACCCCGATACCGTCCCGGCTATGCGCGAGGAGGTCGAACAGGCCCGAAAAGCACGGGACTCGGTCGGCGGCATTATTGAGGTGGTCGCCACCGGCGTGCCACCCGGTCTGGGCGAGCCGGTCTTTGGAAAGCTTGACTCCGCCATTGCGAGCGCCCTCATGTCGCTTCCCGCGGTGAAGGGCGTGGAGATTGGGGCGGGTTTTGCCGCCGCGGCCATGCGGGGCAGCGAGATGAACGACGAAATGGACGCCAGTGGTTTTCGCAGCAATAATCACGGCGGTGTTCTGGGCGGCATTTCGTCTGGCGCACCCATTGTGGCTCGCGTGGTGGTGAAACCAACGTCTTCGATACCCCGCGCACAACAGACGCTCGACACGCAGTTGCAGCCACGAACAATCAGCACCAAAGGCCGGCACGACCCCTGTGTGGCCATTCGCGGCGTGCCCATGGCCGAGGCCATGCTGGCCCTCGTCCTCGGCGACACCCTGCTTCAGGACCTGGCGACCCGAGGGGCTCGGGAGGCGTACTCTCCACGGCCCTATCTCACGCTCGGGAAACGCCCCGACTGACCCTCTGAATTTCTTTTCTCTCTACGGCTGGGGGAAGACGGAAGTCAATCGGAGGGAGATATGCGTCCACTGATTCATATGATGCTCCATTTCGTTGTTCCGGTGCTGGTCGCCCGGACATGGTATGAGGAGCGGTGGCGCTGGGCCTTCCTGGTCATGGTCGGCACGATGATCGTTGATATTGATCATCTGCTGGCCGACCCCATTTACGACCCGAACCGCTGCGGCATCGGCTTTCATCCGCTCCACTCCTACCCGGCCATTGCGGCCTACCTGCTCCTACTCGCGGTCCCCTGGACCCACTGGCTGCGCCTGGTCGCCCTGGGACTAGTCATTCATATGTTTCTGGATGGGATAGACTGCCTCTGGATACGACTCGAATAGCTTGCCCTTGCACGCCGGCCGTTTCTCATTTATGCCGCCTGGTGAGCGAGCGGCATTCGCGCAGCATTATTCGTCTGGAAGGCTGTATGCAAAAAATTATCGAGATAAAAAACGCGACCGTCTATCGTGGTCAAACCTGCGTGTTCGAGAATTTCTCTCTCGACCTGACCGAGGGCCAAAACACGGTCATCCTTGGCCCGAATGGCGCAGGGAAGTCAACCCTGCTCAAACTCCTGTCTCGTGACCTCTATCCTGTTGCCCACGCAGAGAGTTATGTGCGCTTATATGGAAAGGAGCGCTGGGATGTGTGGGAGCTGCGCTCCCGCTTTGGCCTCGTGTCCCACGATTTGCAGCAACAGTACGTCGGGAATGCCCGTGGGTTGAACATTATTTTATCGGGCTTCTATTCGAGCATAGACATCGCCTGGCACCACCGCTTTAGTGCTGAGGATACGGCACGCGCGCAAAGAGTCCTGGACAGGCTTGGGATCAGCGCACTGCAAGAGAAGACCTATGCCGCCATGTCTACCGGTGAGCAGCGCCGTTTTCTCCTGGGACGAGCGCTGATTCATAATCCTGAGACCCTGGTCTTGGACGAACCGACGAGCGGGCTCGACCTGCAAGCCTGCTTTCAATACATCGAGACCATTCGGCGCTTGATGCAGGCCGGCAAGACGCTGGCGCTGGTGACCCACCATATTCACGAAATACCGCCGGAGGTCTCGCGGGTTGTCCTGCTGAAACAGGGCAAGGTGGTCGCCGATGGCAAGAAAGAAGCGGTGCTCACTAACGCGCATCTCAGCGCCCTGTTTGAAACCCCCATCGAGGTGGTTCAGACCAATGGCTTTTACCAGGCCCTGCCGGGGACTCTATAGGGCCGAAAAATTTTCCGCCGCTACGATAGTTGGGCCGCGGCGGGTATTTGATAGACGCGCGCGGCTGTGTCATGGAAAAGTGCGACGCGCTCATCGGGCGAAAAGTCCTGGACGATGCGCTTAAACGAGTTCCACAGCACGGTGTACGAGCACGACGCCTTATCAACCGGGAAATTACTCTCAAACATACACCGGTCTACGCCAAACTGCTCAATACAGAAGAGGTAATACGGGGCGGTGGCCCGCGCAACTTCCTCCGAAGTTGGCGGCTTTTCCCACTTATGCCAGCCAAAGCCACACAGCGGCATGGTGACACCACCAAGCTTGACCACCACATTCTGACAGCCAGACAGCGCGGCCATACCCTTTTTCCAGACCTGCAAGACTTCGGCTTGCTTGCCTGCGTACGGACCAATGCCGAGCGGCCCGCCAACATGATCCAGGATAATAGTTGCGTCAGGAAACGCGCGGGCCAGGTCAACCAAGTCGGCAAGCTGGGTATGGTACAGCCAGGCGTCAAAGCTCAGACCACGCTTATATAAACAGGCAAATCCCTGTCTGAAGGTTGCGTCTAACAGGAGTCCTTCCGACGGATGCGTATGCGCATTCCTGATTTTCTCGTGTGGGTGCCAGCTTGTCGCGTGCCGAATCCCCCGAAACCGGTTGCGACTCGCGGCCATATGGGCTTCGAGGACGGCTTCGACCGCCGAGCCGAGCGCCAAGTTGGCCAAGCTGACGATTCCGGCGGCAACTGTGGTTGGTCCATAGTTCCCACTCGCACTTTGGGCGGCAATGCCCTGCACGAATTCGGTCTCCCCGACCGGCTTCATGTCTTCGGGACCGTCTTTGCGGTACATCGACACACACTCGACAAAAACCGTCTGGGTCACCCGATGTCCGCCCCCAAGGTCTTGCAGTAAATCTTCCAGCAGATAGCGCATGTTGGGATAGTCCCACAGATGATGATGGGGGTCACAAATGGGGAGGTCTGGGTCGAGCGCTTCTTCGTGGGTCCGTGTGAGCCAGGCTTCATGGTCGGTTGCCATCATCATCTCCTCTTCACAGTATATGGGACTATCCCTTCAGGCACAGATGCGTACTCACGGTTTCCAGCAGCGTGTTCGCAGACGTTCAACCTCTTTGCGGCGTCCGAAGAAGAACTCAATCAGGATGGGCTGGCCTGAACGGGCTTGATTCGGGTTTCATACAGCGTCGCCTATTCTAGGCATTCCGCTTTGTGGTCTCAAGGGACAGTCATGCTACCGCGCTGTTCTCTCCCTTGACAGCGGCCACGGTCTCCACGCAGAATACTGGCATGACCTTTTCCCAGGCTGTCAAAGTGCTCGAGGAGGCCGGGTTCAATCAAGAGCAGGCGTGCGCCGTGGCCGTGGCCGTCAGCGAGTCGGCTGCAACAAAAGCCGATTTGCTGGAACTGGAATTGCGCCTTACTGAAAAATTTGACGCGAAACTCGATGCCCTTGATAACAAGTTCGAGACTAAACTTGACGCCCTCGATAACAAGTTCGATGCCAAACTTGATGCCCTTGATAACAAGTTCGATGCCAAGTTCGACGCCCTCAATAACCACTTGTTGATTGGAGCGCTTAGCATTGTCGCGGCCTTGGTTGCCGCCACTGCCGGTGGCGTGTTTACCCTGGTGCAACTGCTGAAATAGCCGTTCCCCCTCAGCCTTCATTTATTGAGGCCAATTCAGCGATATCCCAGATGTCGGGCAGCAGAGGCACTGCGCGCCCGAGCGGCTCATGGGGCACGTCGGTTTCGATAGCAAAGCGCACCCTCCCCCTAATAATAATGTAGGGGCAGCCACAGGGGGCTGCCCGGTCTGAGAGCCCGCCGTATCAGAACCCCCCTGTTGTGGCAAGATGAAGAAGGCGGAACGGGCGTCACGGTCAGCAGCACCAGCTTGTTGTCTTTCTTTGCCAGCCATAGTTTCGTTCGCCGGGACAGACTTACCGACTCCGGCTCACACCGACCTTGGCGCAAAACCGCTCAATCGGACATTGACTGCACTTGGGTGAAGTGGGGTGACACAGGGTTTGTCCAAAGGCAACCAGCAGGTCGTTATAGCCGATCCAGAAACGCTTGGGCAGCATGTCGCGGAGTGCCATTTCCGTTTTTTCCGGCTCCTGCGTTTGAACATAGCCCCAACGGTTTGAGATGCGGTGGACGTGCGTGTCTACGCAGATGCCTGGTTTTTGGAAGCCCAGCGTCACCACGAGGTTGGCGGTCTTCCGGCCCACACCCTTAAAGCTCAGGAGTTCGTCGATATCGTCGGGGACTTGCCCTTCGTAGGCGTCGAGTATCCGCTGAGAGACAGCGAGCACGGTTTGCGCTTTTGTTTTATAGAACCCGACCGGATAAATCGCTTTTTTCACCTGAGCGGGGGTCAGGGTCACCATTTTTTCGGGCGTATCTGCCAGGGCAAACAGCCGCCGGGCCGCCGGGCCGGTTGTTTCGTCCTTGGTCCGCAAACTCAGGAGACAGGCGATCAATACTTGGTAGGGGTCGCGCGAAAACCCCGCCATTTCCGTGACAACAGGGGCGTTCCAATCCGCAGAGGCGCGGCGCAAGATACCGATGACCCGAGAAATTGTTCTATTCGTTACCACGGCTGTCTCCTGAACGTCTCCTGATAATCCCAGAATCTTTTCATCCTGCTCCTTGTATGGTGACAATGGAGACGGGCAGAGGCAAGTGGTCTTCCCGCTCAGGCACTTCTTCCTGGGTCCAGCGCAGTCCTGCTCGGTCAAGCTGCTGGTAGAAGTCTTGGGTGTTCGTCCGTCTGGCATCGGCAAGGAGGGCCCGGCCGGTGGGGGAGAGATGTGTGGCGAGAAAACGGACCAGGGCGGGGAAGGTCGGCCGGTCGTATACAATCTCCGCCCCCAGGATGAGCGAGAAATCGGTCTCCAGCCCATCCTGGGTAAAGTCGAGAACGCGCGCCTCGTAGTGCGCACATCCATTGAGCCGCGCGTTCTCGCGTGCAAAGGACACCGCGTCGTTGTCCTTGTCAGCAAAGGTGACCCGCCCGCCTTTTTGTGCGGCAACGATACCGGTCAGCCCCAGTCCACAACCGAGGTCGAGAACCGTCTGGTCTCGGACATCGACACAAGCATCAATATAACGGGCCAGGGTCAGCGCCCCGGTCCATAGGTGCGCCCAGTAGGGCGGCTCCTCTGTGTCGTCGCGCAGCAGAGCCTTACGGTCAACCAGCCGCTCAAGGTTTTGTACGCGCAGCAGGGTCAGCGAGCGCGCGCCTATGACGACCTCAAGAGGCTCGGTGTCATACGAGAAGACGCTCACTCAAACGCGCTCAACCCGGTGATATAACGGCCCAGCGTCAGGCGGTGGATATCCTCGGTGCCCTCGTAGGTATTGACCGTCTCCAGATTAAGGAGGTGCCGAATAATGGGATACTCATCCGTGATGCCGTTCCCACCCAGGATGTCCCGTGCGAGCCGCGTCGTATGCAACGCGGTCGAAACATTATTCATCTTGGCCATGCTGACGTGGTCTGGCCGCATCTTGCCAGCGTCTTTGAGCCGACCGAGCCGGTACGCCAAAAGCTGCGCTTTGGTGATCTCGGTCAGCATGGTGACGAGTTTGGCCTGCACGAGTTGATAGCCCCCAATCGGGCGCGAGAACATCTTGCGGTTTTGGGCGTAATCAACCGCGCACTCGTAGCAGGCCAGCGCTGCTCCGGTCGCACCCCAGGCAATCCCGTAGCGGGCTTGGGTCAGACACATGAGCGGAGATTTGAGGCCACCGGACTTTGGCAGCAGATTGTCCTCGGGAATCCAACAATCCTCGAAAATGAGCTCTGAAGTCACAGACGCCCGAAAACTGAATTTTCCGTCAATGTCCTGCCGGGTGAAGCCGGCGCGCTCTTTTTCGACCAGAAAGCCACGAATCACCTCCGTGCCGTCCTCTTCGAGCTTGGCCCACACCACGGCAACATCAGAGATTGAGCCATTGGTAATCCAACGCTTGGTTCCGTTAAGCAGATAGCCCCCGTTTTCCCGCCGCGCGCGGGTTATCATCCCGCCCGGATTAGAGCCAAAGTCCGGTTCGGTCAGTCCAAAGCAGCCAATCGCCTCGGCCCGCGCCAGACGGGGGAGCCAGAATGTCTTTTGCTCCTCCGAGCCAAACGTCAGAATCGGATACATGACCAAGGACGACTGCACGCTGGCGAAGGAGCGCAGCCCACTGTCCCCGCGCTCAAGCTCCTGGCTAATCAGACCGTAGACAACGCTGTTCATCCCGCCACCGCCGTACTCGGTTGGCACAGTGACCCCCAGAAAGCCCAGCGCGGCCAGTCGCGGGACGAGTTCCAGAGGAAAAGAGCCGGCGCGGAAACACTGCTGCACCCGTGGCATGAATTCCTCATCCACGAAGCGGCGCGCGACATCGCGGACCAGGCGTTCTTCTTCACTCAACAGTTCTTCAATATGGTAGAAATCGGTGTCGATAAAATCCGCCACGGCAGACTCCCTTCGCCTACAATCAGCTTTACCTCTTTGCTTGGTGCGCTCTGCGCCCCTTACGACTGCTTCTCTACACCGCGCGGTTGTCCTTCTCCACGCGGGTCGGAGACTCCGGTTATCAGGCCGGATTCCCGGTCAACATGAATCGCCTGGATGTTGCCGAATCGGGAACGCTTGCCGGGACCCCATTCCACGACCTGCACGGTATGCCCCATAGCCTGGAGCTTTTCGGCGAGTCCGTTCGAGGCCCTCCCCGTTTGGACCTCCAGATTCAGCCGGTCTGGATACCACTGATGATGAATGCGCGTGGCAAACATAGCCTCCGGCAAGGACATTTGATAGGCGAGGACATTGAGCAGGACTTGCAAGACCGAACTGATAATGCGCGACCCACCGGGTCCGCCAATCACGAGTTCGACTTTTCCATTCCGGGTCACAATAGTTGGACTCATGCTGCTCAGTGGCGTCTTCCGGGGAGCAATGGCATTGGCGTCTGTATTGCCGATCAGACCAAAAGCATTCGGACGGTCGGGCTGCGCATTGAAATCGTCCATCTCGTCGTTGAGCATGATACCGGTTCCAGGAATCATGACCCCACTGCCGAAATACAGATTCACCGTCTGGGTTGTGGCTACGGCATTGCCCTCTTTATCAATGACGGACAGATGAGTCGTACTCGTTGACTCGATCTTCCCGGCTGGTGCTTGGGGAATCCCTTGACTGGGCGTGGCTTTGGAGACATCTATCTTCGCCCGGATGTCTTGGGCGTAGGCAGGAGAGACGAGGCGTTCAACAGGGACGGACACAAAATCGGTATCTCCCAGGTAACGCGCTCGGTCGTGAAAGGCCCTGCGCAGAGTTTCGGTCAGGATATGCGTGGCACCCGGAGTTTGGAAGCCAAGCTTTTGCAAAGGAAATCCTGACAGGACATTCAGCATCTGGACGAGCAGGACGCCACCGGAGCTGGGCGGGGGCATAGAATCAATCCGCGTCCCCTGAAAAGTGCCGGTCACGGGAGCGCGGTCAATCACGCGGTATTGCTCCAAATCGTCCTGGGTCAGCAGGCCGCCTATCCGGTGCATTTCCGTGACAATCGCCTCCGCCACCCGGCCGGTATAAAAGGCGGCTTTGCCTTCCCTGGCAATAGTCCGCAGGGTTGCGGCCAAGTCTTTTTGGACAAAGAGGTCCCCTTGTCCGAGCGGTTGATCGTTCTGGTAGTACACCGACCGGGTCGCATCGGATGCTCCTAAGACCTCAGCCCGGTAGGCAATGGCGCGGGCCAGATGTGGATAGACCGGAAACCCCTCGTCTGCCAGACGAATAGCCGGCTGCATGACCTCTGCCAGCGATAGGCTGCCGTATCGGTGCTGGACTTCCGCCAACCCGGCGACAATCCCGGGCACGGCCACGGCCAGGGGTCCGGTGCGGCTCAGGGCGGGCACAGCTTCTCCGTCCCGGACGAACATGTCTCGGCTGGCCTTGAGCGGTGCCCGTTCGCGAAAATCAATCGCCAGGGTTTTTTTGTCTTTCGCCAGATACAGCAGCAGAAACCCGCCGCCGCCGATGCCGGTGGACTGTGGCCTGAGCACGCTGATAGCAAAGGACGTTGCAACCGCCGCATCAACCGCATTGCCGCCCCGCCGGAGCATGGCGACACCAGCTTCGCTCGCCGGCGCGTTTGCGGCAACAACCATGCCGTGCTGGGAGGTTGCAATGAACGGAGAGGGTTCTCTGAGGCCGGGCGCATCCGCGCCATACGCCACCCCGGTAAGGGGACTGCATACGACCAGCAATAAGAGAAGCCGTTTTCCTTTTTGAAACATTCGAGCCTTTCGCATCGTATTGTCCTCTTGCAGATGGGAACGAGTATAAGTGAGCCAGAGAAGGGCAACAATCCCTCTGGTCGATCAGATTGACTTCAAAAGACGGGGTTGTTACGGTCTCCGCCAGGCTCCGTGACAGGTCAGGACAGGGAGGAAACGCCATGGCTTCGGTGAATAAAGCGATTATTGTTGGCAATCTGGGAAAGGACCCAGAGGTACGCTACACGCAGAGCGGGCGGGCAATGGCGCGCTTTCCTGTGGCCACGACCGAGACCTGGATGGACCGGGAACAGGTTCGTCAGGAACGCACCGACTGGCACAACATCGTGGTCTGGGGCAAGCAGGCCGAGACGTGCGAAAAATATCTCTCCAAAGGCCGGCAGGTCTACATTGAAGGGGTTATCCGCCCGCGCAGCTACGAAGATAAGGAAGGCAATACACGATACACGACCGATATCGAGGCGCAGCGCGTGCAGTTCCTCGGAGGCCGTGACGGCGGAGGAGCACGTTCGAGTCAGTCATTTGAAGACGGCCCAAGAGAAGGTTTCGACGATATGGGGGCAGGCTCAGTTCCCCCGGATGACGATGTGCCGTTCTAGGTTGTCCCCGACGCGCAACCTATCCAATCTCTGCATAGCCCGGCCTGATGACGGCCCGTCCATGAGGATTGACCGTCTCATATCGATAGAAGCCTCTATTCGTATCCGGCCATATAGCAGTGGTAATCGTCTGACCGGGGAGTACCGGCCGGGCGAATCCAGCGCTGAGCCGCTTGAGACGGCGCGGGTCCTTGCCGCATAGGCTGTCAATAATAGCCTTGGATGCAAACGCCAACGTGCACAGGCCGTGGACAATAATGCCGGGTAGCCCTGCCAGCTTGGCGACATTTTCATCGAGGTGGATGGGATTGTGATCGCCTGACGCTTCCGCATAGCGGAAGGTTTGATCCGCGTCGATGGTCTGGGAGACGCGATACAGGGGTTCAGGTGTCTCGCCGGTTGCCGCTCTCGTTCGGGGGTGTCGTCCCTGGCCTCGGATAAAGGCGGTGAACGTGTGGCACTGAACGGTCTCGCCGGTCTGATTCCAACAGTGGAGACCGACGGCGAGGGACTCCCCTCCAGGCTGCTCCTCAATAGCCATAATTTTTGCCGCGCTTGTGAGCGTGTCTCCCGGAACAATGGGGTGAAAAAAGCGCATGTCCTGCTGACTGTGAACCAGATGGAGGAGATCGACATTCAGCTCAGCGTCGGTCACAACCATCATCAGCGACAGCCAGCTTGCGACAGCGCCAAACAGCGGTGGCGCAAGGATGCCGGCAGGTCTGTCTGTCTCAAGAAACCACGGGTTATCCTCATTGTACGCGCGGGCGTAGGCTGTGGTTGCCTCAGCGCTGACAATATACGACTGCGGGTCGTACTCTTTGCCAAGCAGGCTCCGATTGAGTCCCATGCCTAATCCCAATACCCGTCGTCGACAAAGCTGATATAGCGGCCTTTGCCGATAACCAAGTGGTCCAAAATATGCACGCCCATGACCTCACCAACCTCCCTGAGGCGCTGGGTAATCTTCAGGTCTTCCTGGCTCGGCATAGGGTCGCCACTCGGATGATTATGCACCAAGATCGCCGCCGCGGCTGACTCGCGGATAATGGGCTGAAAGACCTCACGCGGGTGGACTAAGGAAGAGGTCAAAGACCCCTCAGAGATACGCACGTCTTTGAGTTTTCTGTTCTTGGCGTCCAGAAGGAGGACGTGAAATTCTTCTTTTTTGAGGCTGCCGAGTTGTTCGCGATAGTGGTTGAAGACGTCAAGGCTGGAACGAAAGGACTCGCCAAGTCGAATTTCTTCTTGTGAGAAGCGCTTCGCAATCTGTAAAGCAGCCTTTATCTGCGCGGCCTTTGCTGGGCCTATGCCTTTGACCTCACACAGTTCGGTCGCGCTCGCCTCTTCGAGTTTTCGGAAAGAGCCATCGAAACGGGAGACGAGCGCCCGCCCGTGGTCAAGCGCACTCTGGCCTGAACTTGCGTCACCGGTCCGAAGGATAATGGCGATGAGTTCTGCATTGGAGAGGGTTGCCGCCCCGTGCTCAATCAGCTTCTCGCGTGGCCGGTCAGATTCGGGCCAAGTACGGATGGGCGACGCCATGACTGAGCACTCACCACCACGCGGTGATGGCAGCCTTTCCTATCCCCGCTTTCGCGCGGATGAACCTTTCTTCTTTTTCTTGCCCGTGGAACGCTGAGACGTTTTCTCTTTTTTCGCGAGTACTCGGTCAAGTTTCATATTCAGATTGAGCAGATTGCCTTGGAGCGCTTCAACCTTTTCCACCAAATGCTCGTAGTCTGTCCGAGAAGGGATATTCAACAGGGAGAGCATCGCCGCCATATTGCGGGCGACCTCTTCTTTCGCTTGGGTGGCGTCCCGAAACGTCTTTTCCATCACGTCGGGCATACACCCCTGCGTCAGGAGGTCCTTTACAAGATTTGCAAAGTTCTCTCTATTTGCCTCGTAGAGCTTCTCAAAAACCGTTTTCTCTTCGTCCATGCTCTTCTGGGAGTAAGATGCAGCTCAGGAAAGTCTGATAGAAACGATGAGGTCAGAAGTAGGGGGGTCGCGTGGACTTGGAAGTCTTTCTCGGGTATTTCACCGGCTTACGTTTCCTTGACGAGACCATTGCATTGCCGACTCTTGTTGGGACGACGCTTTTTATTCACTTTCTTGACGGAATTGCCTGCGGCCTCATGGCCAAGAGGAACCGCCGGTCACTCTTCCCCTGGGTCGTGAGCGGGCTGCTGTTTGGCATATGGGCCCTCATACTTCTCCTTCTCCTGGTGATACGGGGAAAAGGAAGAGACGACGAGGCGGAGTAAACGTCCCTTTCGCAGACTCCACCTTGCCGTTCTCCGCTGGGACCGACTTATCCGCAGTTCTGGAGACAGTCCCGTATAGGGCCAAGGTCAGGAAGTTGGCTGGCGTCCTCTGTAATCCAGGCGTATCGGACCGTCCCACCCTTATCCACAACAAAGGCCGAACGTTTGGCTACGCCCTTGAAACCGAGCAAATCTTCGTAGAACGACCCGTACGCTTGAGAAACTTCTTTGTTAAAGTCACTCAGCAGGGGGAAATCATAGCCCTCCTTCGCTGCCCACGCATCAAGCGAGAAGGGGCTATCCACGCTGATCGCCACAACCTGAGTATCGTCATTCTGCAAGGTGTTGATATTGTCTCGAACCGAGCACAATTCTTTCGTTCAACCACCGGTAAAGGCCAAGGGAACAAAGAGGATGACGGTATTCTTCTTCCCCCTTGCCTCACTGAGTGCAAAATCCTGCATCTTATTCGTCTTGAGTGTAAAATCCGGTGCCGTTTCGCCTATCAGAATACTCATACTCCTCCTCCGTATTGTGTGAATTGAGAATGGTTAGTTTACTCTTTGTCTTCCTCTTCGGCGACCAATGCGATGCTGGAGACGTATCCATCCGCACCAATGTTAAAGAGTTTGACACCTTGGGTATTCCTGCCGATCACCCGCAACTCAGCGACTCGGATCCGTATGATCTTGCCGCTATCCGTCACGAGCATCAAGTCATCGTCCTCCTGCACCTGCCGCACTCCACAGACCTCTCCGGTCTTGTCCGTGGCGCGCATCGTACTGATTCCCTTCCCCCCGCGCGCCTGTAGCCGATAGTCCTCTATCCTGCTCCGCTTACCATAGCCTTGAGACGACACCGTGAGAAGGGTGACCTCTTGACTGAGGATTTCGAGAGAGACCACTTCATCCTTCTCTTCCAGGGTAATCCCTCGAACGCCAGATGTGCTGCGTCCGGTGGCACGGACGTCTTCTTCGGCAAATCGGATCGCTTTGCCGTTTTTGGTCGAAAGGAGGATATCGTGTTTGCCATTCATGAGCTGGACACCGATGAGCTCGTCTTCGTCCCCAAGCGTAATGGCGATAATTCCACCTCGTCGCGGGTTTGCATACGCCATGAGTCTCGTTTTTTTGACTTGTCCTTTGCGCGTCGCAAAAACAATAAAACCGTCGTTCTGGAATTCTCGGATGGGGAGAAAGGCCGAAATTTTCTCCCCTTCCTGGAGCGGCAGAAGATTAATGATCGCTTTTCCCTTTGCCAGACGGCTGCCTTGAGGGATTTCGTGGACCTTCACCCAATAGACTTTGCCGATTGAGGAGAAAAACAAGAGAAAGGCGTGGGTCGAAGAGATGAAGAGATGCTCAACAAAGTCTTCTTCCCGGGTTGTTGCCCCAACAACGCCTTTTCCTCCCCGATGCTGAGAGCGGTATTCGGTCAGGGGGCTTCTCTTGATGTAGCCGGCGTTGGATATGGTGACTACGACGTCTTCTTCGGCAATTAAATCTTCGTCCGAAAGATCTGCCCCGGCGGGCAGGATTTCTGTCCGTCGCCCGTCGGCAAATCGGCCCCGGAGATCAATCAGCTCTTCCTTAATCACCCCGTCGATCTTCGCCGGACTGGAAAGAATACTTTGCAGAGAAGCAATGGCACCGAGTGTTTCACTGTGTTCGGAGAGAATTTTTCCCCGTTCCAACTGGGTGAGTCGCTGCAAGCGCATATCAAGAATAGCCTGTGCCTGGGTCTCACTCAGCGAAAATCGGTCCATAAGGGCTTGCCGGACGCTCGCCGGGTTCTGTCCGTGGCGAATGAGGTGGAGGACGGGATCAAGGTGGTCCAGTGCGATTTTGAGCCCCTCAAGGAGGTGGAGGCGTTGGTCGGCTTTCTGGAGAGCAAAGGCAGTCCGGCGTCGGACCACCTCCCGGCGATGTTCAAGAAAGTGCAGGAGGATGTCTTTGAGCGTCAGCAGGCGCGGCCGGCCGTCAACGATGGCGAGAAGAATGATCCCAAACGAGTCCTGGAGCGGGGTCATTTTATACAACTGGTTGAGAACGACCTGCGGGACAACTTCTCTTTTCAGCTCGATAACGATGCGCATACCCTCCCGGTCGGACTCGTCGCGCAGGTCGGAGATTCCGGTAATACGCTTCTCATTGACCAAGTCGGCAATACGCTCAATCAAACGAGCCTTATTCACCTGATAAGGAATCTCGTGGGCAATAATACGGCCCTTTCCGGTCTTCTCATCTTCCTCTATGGATGTTCGGGCTCGCATCTGAACGATGCCTCGCCCGGTCTCATACGCGCTTCGTACTCCGGAGCACCCGTGGATGTACGCTCCAGTGGGGAAGTCTGGACCAGGGATATACGCCATGAGGTCACGGTTTTCGAGGTCCATGCTCTCAATCAGAGCCAGGAGCGCATCAATGACTTCGCCCAGGTTGTGGGGAGGGATATTGGTTGACATCCCCACAGCAATTCCAGATGAGCCGTTGACCAGGAGATTAGGAAATTTACTGGGCAGAACCGCCGGTTCGTGGCTGGTATCGTCATAGTTCGGGATGAAGTTAATGGTCTCTCGGTCGATGTCGGCCAGCAATTCCGCGGTGATGCGGGTCATGCGGACTTCGGTATACCGCATGGCGGCGGGGGGGTCGCCATCAATCGAACCAAAGTTTCCTTGACCGTCAATGAGCGGATAGCGCAAGGAGAAATCCTGCGCCATACGGACCAGCGTATCATAGACGGCCGAGTCTCCGTGTGGGTGATATTTTCCAATCACGTCGCCCACGACACGAGCAGATTTCTTATATGGCCGATTCCACTCATTCCCAAGGTCGTGCATGGCGTACAGGACACGCCGGTGTACGGGCTTCAGTCCGTCACGAACGTCGGGCAGCGCACGGCCAATAATCACACTCATGGCGTAGTCCATATAGGACTGCCGCATTTCCTGCTCGATATTGACAGAGGGAAGAGAATGAGTATCCAGATGGGCTTCCATGACGAGAATATACCTGATGTATGCGTGACAGCGGGGGCCGGGCTTAGATGTCGATATTCTTGGCGGAGAGCGCGTTCTCAGAGATGAATTTCCGTCTTGGCTCCACTTCATCTCCCATCAGAGTGGAAAAGACCTCGTCGGCTTCGTAGGCATCTTCAATCCTGACCTGCAAGAGCGTCCGGGTCTCCGGGTTCATCGTCGTTTCCCAGAGCTGCTCAGGATTCATCTCCCCAAGGCCCTTATAACGCTGAATATCAACCCCTTTTCTGGAGCGAGCCAAAATTGCATCAAGGACTTCTTGCTGACTGCCCAGGGTGAGATCAGTATCTTTGGCAGAAAAGGCGAAAGGAGCTGGGCCGATATTCGCAAGCACAGCCAACAGTCTTTTCACTTCTCCGGCCTCTGCTGACTCAATGAAGTCTCGGTCAAAGACCACCCTTTGCCCCGAGCCGTTCAGCCCCTGAGTCGCGATAATTTTATACCCACCCAGTTTTCTGTCTTCTTCTAGGGAAAAAACGATAGGGTCACGGTCCGTCAGTGCCTCCTCGAATGGAGAGAGGAGGGATTCAAGAAGGGTACGACTACTGAAAGCAGCCGGAGAGAGGTCTGGATGAGTGAGAAGAGCGCAGACAATATGACGGTCTCTTCCTTTCCGTTCAACCAGATCAAGAATGCTGTTCAGGCGGAGGGAGTTCTTGACCCATGTTTTCAACTGCTCCCCTTCAAGTTCGCCTACCAGGACGTGTTCAACACCGAGGTCAACCAAGAATTCATTGAGCTCGGCGTCATCTTTCAGGTAATGGTCGGTTTTTCCTTTTCTGACTCTATAGAGGGGAGGCTGAGCTATACACAAATACCCGTCTTCGATAATGCCGGGGAGCTGACGGTAGAGGAAGGTGAGCAGTAAGGTGCGGATATGGGAACCGTCAACATCCGCGTCTGTCATAATAATAATTTTATGGTAGCGCAGTTTTGAGAGGTCCGTTTCTTCCTTCCCGACCCCAGCCCCCAGAGCGGATATCAGCAGACGGATTTCCTGAGAGGAAAGCATTTTGTCAAAGCGGGCTTTTTCGACATTCAGAATTTTTCCCCGTAGCGGCAGAATAGCCTGCGTCCGCCTGTCCCGACCTTGCTTTGCTGATCCTCCAGCCGAATCTCCTTCTACCAGAAAAATCTCACTTCTCTCCGGGTTGCGCTCCTGACAGTCCGCAAGTTTCCCAGGGAGAGACCCGGAGTCAAGGGCTCCCTTTCGGCGCGTGAACTCACGCGCCTTCCGAGCCGCCTCGCGCGCGCGCGAGGCATCAACACTCTTGTGAGCGATCTTTTTGGCTTCTACCGGGTGTTCTTCAAGGTAGGTTCCAAGCTTTTCGTTTACGAACGATTCGACAAACCCTTTGACCTCGCTATTGCCGAGCTTGGTCTTTGTCTGCCCTTCAAACTGAGGTTCTGGAACTTTCACGCTGATAATTGCGGTCAGGCCCTCTCGAATATCTTCTCCTTGAATACTTTCTTGGTCTTTTTTGAGAAGGCCGAGTGACCCCACGTAGGAATTGATGGTCCTGGTCAGTGCCGCCTTGAGTCCGACGAGATGCGTTCCCCCTTCTATTGTGTTGATATTGTTGACAAATGAATAAATACTCTCGACATAATATCCGTCGTTCCATTGGAGAGCGATTTCAGCGGAGGTGCCATACTTTTCGCTTCTAAAATAGATCACCTCGTTGTGCAGCGGTGTTTTCGCTCGACCAAGGTGTTCAACAAAGGAAACGATCCCGCCTTCGTAGAAGAAGTCGTGACGTTTATCTGGCTCCCTTTCGTCAACAATGGAGATGTGCAGGCCTGGGTTCAGAAATGAGAGTTCACGAAGCCGTCTGGAGAGGATATCGAAGCTGAAAGCTCTTTCACCAAAAATCTGAGTATCGGGTGTAAAAATAACTTTTGTCCCACTCTCCTCAGTCTGTCCGATCTCTTTTAATTCGTTGTCCGGCTGACCTCGATGGTAACGTTGGAAATAGATTTTCCCTTCTCTCTTGATCTCGATTTCAAGGATTTCTGAGAGTGCGTTGACGACGGAGACACCGACACCGTGCAGCCCTCCGGAGACTCGATAGGCAGATTTATCGAATTTTCCACCGGCGTGGAGCTTAGTCAGGACGACCTGAGCGGCTGAGATACCCTCAGTTGGATGATTTTCGGTTGGAATGCCCCTGCCATCATCGACGACGGAGACAGACCCCTCAGAGTGAATAGTGACAATGACATGCGTGCAGTGTCCAGCGAGTGCTTCATCCACGGAGTTATCCACAATTTCAAAAACGAGATGATGAAATCCTCTCTCCGCGGTATCGCCGATGTACATTCCCGGTCTCTTGCGAACCGCTTCGAGACCTTCGAGTACCTTGATTTGTCCTGCCCCATAGTCTTGTTCGAGCATGTGCTTCCCAAAGGAGGCAGGTAGGCTGAAGAGTTTGTCGCGCACCTCCTTTTTTTATACCAAACCTTAGCATTTTCTTTACGTTACGTAAACCGCACGAATAAATAAAACAGTTTTATATCAATTTATTTTCATAGGCATTATGATATAGGAGAATTCACGGCTCTCCTTTTGCTGAAGGAGTCCAGGGCTCATCTCGTCTTTCAGAAAAATGACGACATCATCCTCTTCGTTCATGACGTTCAATGCCTCAATCAGATATCTTCCATTAAACCCAATGGATAATCCATCTCCAGAGCAGGAAGCCGCAATCTCCTCCGTTCCCTCACCCACATCTGGAGTATTAACGGACACCTCAATTTTGTCTTTCTCAAATTGTAATTTTATCCCCCGAGAGCGTTCTGTTGTGAGAATCAAAATACGACGGAGAGCGCTGAGGAATTCATCTCGGGGAAACTCAATACGGTGGCTATGCTCCTTTGGAACGACTTGCTGGTAGTCAGGAAATTCCCCTTCAATCAGACGCATATAGAGTTCGGTTGTCTCCTTTTTGAGAGTGGCGACCGAATCGCTGACGGACAGGTCTATGCTCCCCTCGCTCCGCTCAAGGAGCTTCCGTGTTTCAACCAAGCCTTTTTTCGGAAGTATGACGCTTGGCCAATCTGGCAGGGAAGGCGTATCAACCTCCCGTTCTATGAGAGACAGGCGGTGTCCATCGCTGGCAACCATACGGACCTTCCCGTCTTGCTGGGTCTCGAGATAGACACCGCTCAGATTCAGGCGTGTCTCGTCAGGTGAGGTTGCAAAGAGGGTTTTCTCAATCATCTCCCGCAGGGTTGGCCCAGGCAACGATATGAATGAGCCAGAAGAGGAGGAATCATTCTTTCCTGGCTTTTCTTTTTGTCCTGTTATTGTCGGAAATTCTTTAGGGTCGAGGCTTGCTATTCTGAAGCGGGACTTTCCACTATTGACATCCACCCAGCCATTTCCACTTGAGCGTAAACGGACCTGACCGGAGGGCAGTTCACGAATGATCTCATACAACTTTCGGGCGTCCGCCGTCATTGCTCCATCTGTTTTCACATCAGCGCGGCATTGTTGGCGGATACCAATTTCGAGATCGGTTGCCCCAAAAGAAAGAACGCGCTCCTCTCCTGTAGAGTCGGATTTAATCAGGACATGGGAGAGCGTGGGGAGAGAGGAACGCCTCTCAACGACACCCTGGACTAGATATAAACACTGAAGGAGGTCTTCCTTGCCTACGCTGAACTCCATATTCCCTCCCTTTTCGCTGCCTCTCTACTTACTACTACTTATTCTTTATATTTATATATAATTATACATATAGTAGTAGGGCCTGTGGATAAGTGGATAAATGGGTTAAGTATCTGTTTATAATAGAAAAGTTTTCCACAGGGGGTGTGGAAAACTTCGGCCTGCCTGTGGAAAACTTTTTTCTGACCCCTTTTTCCACTCTCTATCATCATGAGTTATCCACAGGTTATCCACAGGTTATCCACAGGTTATCCACAGGTTATCCACAGGTTATCCACAGGGAAAAGAGCCTACTCATAAATCATAATCTCTATTCGATTGATAATATCGCGCAGCTCTTCTTCTCTTTTGAACCGATTTTCAATCGTATGGCAGGCATACAGAACCGTGGTGTGATCTTTTCCGCCAAATCTCATGCCAATCATTGGATAGGAGGCACCGGCAAGCTTGCGGCAGAGGAACATACCAACCTGCCTTGGAAACGAAACCATCTTTGTCCGTTTCTTTGAATTGATGTCAGCAACGCTGACGCCAAAATACTTGCTCACCGTTCTCTGGATAGTCTCAATCGAGACGGTCTTTTCCTGGTCAGTGACGAGATTCTTGAGAACCTGTCGTGCAAAGTTGACCGTGATATCAGCCTGATTCAGTGCGGCTAACGCCCCCAAGCGCGTCAGGCCACCCTCAAGCTCTCGGATGTTTGCCGTCACATGAGAGGCCATAAAAAGCGCAACATCGTCGGGGAGGGATATCCGTTTTGCCCGTGACTTTTTTTGGAGAATGGCCACCCGAGTCTCAAGGTCGGGTGGCTGGATATCGGCGATCAGTCCCCATTCGAAACGGTTTCGTAATCGGTCTTCGAGTCCACCAATCTCATTTGGGAACCTATCTGACGTTAAGATGATCTGCTTGCTTGACTCATGCAGGGAATTAAAGGTGTGAAAAAATTCTTCTTGTGTTCGCTCCCGACCGGACAGAAACTGTACATCATCAAGAATAAGAACATCTGCACGACGGAATCTATTCTTAAATTCCGTCATCCGATTCTTTCGTAAATGAACAATCAATTCGTTCGTAAATGATTCTGAGGAGAGATAGACAACATTGTCCTTTCTCTGTTTTGCCGTTGCCTCGTGGCCGATGGCATTGATGAGATGAGTCTTGCCTAACCCAACCCCTCCATAGATGAATAAAGGATTATAGCTTTTCCCGGGATGTTTACTGACTGCCTTGGCCGCTGCATGAGCAAACTGATTGCCGCCACCGACGACAAAGGAGGAAAACGTGTAATTCTGAATCAATCCGTCCTTCTTTCCTCTCCCTCTCGCTGGGGCTGTCCGTGCCTTCTCTTCCTCTGGAAAGAGTTCTCCTTGGGGTTTTTCCTGGACATGCAAGACGAGATGCGTTGGCTGACCACACACCTCAGTCAGTGCGCTTTCCAGGGGGCCGATGAGATTGCTGAGCAGCCAATCCTTAAAGAGTACGCTTGGGACTTCAAGGTGAAATGTGTCGGCCTGGAGCCCAAGGGGCCGAATCGGTTTCAGCCAGGTTTCGCTATTTGTCTTTCCTACTTGTCCTTCAACAATCCCCAACACTTTCTTCCACACCCGATCCATACCTCGTCCTTCCCTAACTCAACGCCAGTTATCCACACCTGTGGATAACTCACTAAGCTCCTGTTTCAACGGATAAAACTCACTCTATTCGACGAGGTTATTCACACACACGTGTCCCTCTGTCTGACCTTCTGCCCCAGGAGATTCCCATGCACCAGCTGCGTGGTCAGAGGGGCGAGAAGAAGGCCCATGTCTAGCCGGATCAATATGCCGCTTGAACTCTGGCCGGAGAGGATAGTAACGGTGCTTCTTAAGCCCTTCTCCTGGAGAATGCAAGGCAGAGTACGGGCATTTTTTCAAGTGGTGAATATCACTTGAAAAAATCGTGTGTATAACACAAGGTGATTTTTATAAAAATCAGAGGGTTGAACGAGCGGGTTGGTATCTCCTTATTTTTCTTATTTTTTCTGAACGTCTTGCCTATCAAAATACTTTCTATTGTATCACGTACTGTTATTATTTATAAAAAAGAGCCGTGGCGGAGAGACGAGATTCTTAGCCCTCCAGGTCATGTGGTTGCTCCGTATAAGAGATAGAGTGCCTTTGTCTTGACTTTCCCCTGGGTGGGTGGTAGCAGGGGAAGCCTTCACAACTGGAACGCGGGTAGACCAGATGTCAACATCGCAAAAACTCTTCAACGAAGCCCAAAAATATATTCCAGGGGGCGTGAACAGTCCGGTCCGTGCGTGGCGGGCTGTTGGGGGTGATCCTCTTTTTATCAACCGAGGAAAAGGGTGCCGCGTTACTGATGCGGATGGCCGCGAGTATATAGACTATGTTGGCTCCTGGGGACCGTTAATAGCCGGACATGCGCATCCGCACGTTGTTAGCGCAATTGAGCGGGTGGTGAAGAACGGGACGAGCTTTGGTTCCCCAACGGCAAAAGAGATCGATCTGGCAAAGACGCTGACTCAGACTATTCCGTCAATCGAGAAGATTCGCTTGACCTCCTCGGGCACCGAAGCGACTATGACCGCCCTGCGGCTCGCCCGTGGTTATACCGGTCGGGCGAAAATCATCAAGTTCTCCGGTTGCTACCACGGTCATACTGATGCGCTGCTGGTGAGAGCCGGGTCCGGGGCACTGACGTTGAGCATCTCGGACAGTCAAGGGGTTCCCGAGGCGTTCAGTAGCCAAACGCTGGTGGCCGAGTACAACACGCTCCCGAGCGTCCGCGCCTACCTGGAAGCAGACCCGGAAGGAGTGGCCGCGGTGATACTGGAGCCGGTCCCCGGCAATATGGGCCTCATCCTGCCCGAGCCGGGCTTTCTTGAGGGCCTCCGGGAGCTTACCCGAGAATTTGGCGTTGTACTCATCTTTGACGAGGTGATGACCGGTTGCCGGCTCGCCCGTGGTGGCGCGCAAGAGCTCTACCATATTGACCCCGACCTCACCTGCCTCGGGAAAGTCGTGGGTGGTGGCCTGCCATTGGCCGCGGTTGGCGGAAAAGCGGCGATAATGGACGTGCTCGCCCCTTTGGGGGGCGTCTACCAGGCTGGGACGCTGTCTGGGAACCCATTGGCGGTGACCGCCGGGGCTGAAACCTTAAAGCTTATTCACGCCGCTGGAGCCTATGAGCGGTTGAATACGCTTGGAGAGATGCTGGCCGCTGGATTACGCGCTGCCGTTCGTGAGACTGGAATACACGCCTGTGTGAATCAAATAGGCTCGATGTTTACCATTTTCTTTGGGGTTGACCACGTTCGTGACTATGCCTCAGCAACCCAGAGCGACACTAAAATGTTCGCGCGCTATTTTCGCGCTATGAGTGAGCAGGGCATCTACCTTCCGCCCTCTCAATTCGAGTCCGCCTTCCTTTCCCTGGCGCACAGCGAAGACGATATTGAGGAAACCCTACACGCGGCGCGGACGGTGCTGAAGAACCTCGATAGCAAAGAATAAACGTGTCCTCCAGTCAGACAAAAAAGCCGGATACGTTTCCTCTTTTCGTCACCTACGGGAAGTATGGGGCGCTCGGGTTTGAGTTCGCCGGGGCCATTGTCGCTGGCCTCTTGGTTGGAAACTATGCCGACGCTCGGTATGGCACAGCACCCCTCCTGATGGTCACTGGGGTGATCGTTGGCATGTCAGGAGCGATATATCGTCTGATCATCGTGCTCCAGCGCCTTTCTACCCGTGAAAAAGACGCAAAAGACCATTGAGAGAATAGAAGTCCTGAATCTCGCTTTCGTCGGGGCCGGGGCCGCTATAGGCTGGATAACCGGCATGATTCATGTGCCCAGCTTTGTCCTTGGCGGTGGCGTGATGCAGGCCAACTTCTGGCTGCTCAAAAAAGCCGTCCGCTCCGCACTCGCTCCGACCCATGCTCGCCGGAACATTCATGCGGCCCTGTGGCTGATTATCAAAGGCGGATTCTATGTATTCCTGTTAAGCGCGGTTTTCGTTCGGTATCTCATTGACGCCAAGAGCTTTGCCGCCGGGGTCCCTTTACTGCTCATTGCCTGCATGATAGTCGGCCTGAGCGGATCGAAGAAGCAACCGGACCCCCCCTGTATTCCAGGCTAATCAGTTTCTATGGAACATCATCTCTTTCTCTGGGTCGATCATATTCCTGGGCTCAGCTTGCTCCCAGGTCATATCGCGACCTCCCTGATTGTCTCTGTCGTCCTGATCCTCTTTGCGTATATGGCCAAGAGGCAGTTGGCTGCCGCAGATGATGTGGCGGTCCCCGATGACTCGCTGACCTGTCGGAACATGGCCGAACTTCTCACCCAGGGCATCTCTGATATGGCCGAGGGCGTTCTGGGTGAAAAAGCGCATAAATACATACATCTCTACGGCAGCTTCTTTCTCTTTATTCTGATTGCCAACCTGTCCGGGCTGTTGCCTGGATTTTCCCCTCCGACCAGTGATTTCAACGTGACGCTCGCCTTGGGCGTCCTCTCCTTTTTCGCGTATAATTTCTACGCCTTCCAAGAACAGGGCTTGGCCTATTTGAAGCATTTTGTCGGTCCGATCTGGTGGCTGGGCATTTTGATGGTCCCGCTCGAACTGATTGATAATTTTGTCCGTCCCTTCTCGCTCTCCCTGCGACTCTTTGGGAATATGACGGGCGACCACGTTGTTTTAGAGATATTTACGGACCTGACGAAAGTTGTGATTCCGGTCGTCTTTTACGCCCTTGGGGCATTTGTTTCCTTAGTGCAAGCGTTTGTTTTTACCCTGCTCAGCATGGTGTACGTCTCCCTGGCGGTTGCCCATGATGAGCATCACTGAGGGAATATCAGAGTAGTCGTGCCATAAAACCCATTGTCCAGATGGCGGAGAGGGTATGAAGCGGTGAGGAGGATAAGAGGAGGCTGACTCGATACTGCGCCATCGAGACATGAAAGGAGTCGGAGGTATGAAGAAAGTATGTGTAACTGGTGTGCTGGCAATCTGCATGATGCTGCTCACCGCCGGTGCGGCCTTGGCGGCTGATGGAGACGGCGATTCCTCACGAGGCATGATCGCGCTCGCGGCCGGCCTCGGTATTGGTATCGCCGCGGTAGGGGCCGGCCTGGGTCAAGGCCGTGCGGTGGCGGCCGCCATGGAGTCTATCGGCCGGAATCCGAATGCGGCTGATCGCATCCAGACCCCGATGATTATCGGTATCGCCTTCATTGAGGCGCTGGCTATTTACGCACTCGTTATTGCGTTTACGCTATCTGGAAGCGTATAGAAGCGGAGTTCCGCCAGAATAAAGAAAAGGGTGCCGCTATATGCGGCACCCTTTGTTAGAAGAACTGCTGTCCAAGCCGTACAATCGAAAAGACGGCAAAAACAACATAAAAGCAGCTAATCCCGATAAGCAGCGCGGTTTTCGCCGGGCCGGGTCGGAACGCTGGCGGGAGCAGCTTTCTATTGATGACCAGAGTCAGCGGTGTATAGACAGCCATCGCAATCCCGCCAAAAAATGCCGACCCCATCAAAAAAAGAATAGGCGGCAGGCTTTTGTACACATAGGTCAAGTAGGTCCCGAGGACGATCCAACCCACGGCGATGACCCCATACCACTAACTCAGAGGCTTCTTTTGCGCCCAGGCATAGTTGGTATGCAGGATATCCGCGCCTGTCCGGGCCACACCGTCGATAAGCGTCAGTTGGGTGCTGAACAAGCAGGCTATCCCCACCAAAAGAAAAAGGGTTTTTCCCAGCGCCCCTCCCACGCTGCCTAAAATCTCGGCTTCTTCCCAGACCAGCATTTCCTGGCTCGGCACAATGCCTTGTGGATGCAGCACCGCCAGCGCCCCAAAAATAAACAAGAGAATAGTGAAGGTGTTGAGAAGCCAGAAAAACAGCATTTGATCCACGGACAAATGTCTGAACCAAGCCCGCCAGCGCGCCAGATTGGGCTCAGTCTCGTTAATCCGAAACGCCTGTCCTGACGCAACTTCCTCCTGTGCACGGAGCGGGTTCACCACCTTGGGCATGAGTGCGCCCATGCCCCACTCCTTATCCCGAATATAGAACGAGAAAAAAAGATTGGCCGTCCCTCCGGCCCCAGCAAAAACAACCGAAGAGAACAGAATATACGTTGGCATATCGGGATGCTTGAACGGAAAGTTCAGCATCCCGTGTCCCAGCGCTGCCCAGGTTTCCATATTGCCCACAACACAGGCCACCAGAATCAGGCCGCCCGTTACCACAATGACCAGCACTTCTGTTGTTTTCTCAACGGAAGCATACACACGCTTCGGACCGAACAAGACACCGGCCACACCGGCAAAGGTCAGGGCCGTCCAGACCCACGGCTCTCCCCAGCCCTGGGGACCGACTATGAGCGCTTTGAGCGCTCCGCCGCAGGCCCGCGCCCAGCCTGGAAGAATCTAGCCAAGGATGTTGAGCAGAATAAATATCCAGGCAAAGTGGCGCGAGAGCCGGCTGAATCCAGCGTAAATACTTTCTCCTGTCGCCAGCGTATAGCGGCCGATCTCACAGTTAATCCAAAATTGGAGGAAGATACCGAGCAGCGCTGCCCAGGTCATGCCAGCGCCAAACTGAGCGGTATTCCGCGGCCAGACAATCAGCTCACCCGCGCCGATTGAGAGCCCGACGAGGACGGCCCCCGGCCCTGCCAGCTTCCAGAAGCCAGGCGCTTTCGGAGGAAGGTCCGCGGTGGTGAAGGCAGTGGGCATCAAGACGGGGGTGCGGAATTACACATATCCCTGCTGATACAGATACTCCGCCGTCAGGACGGCCCCCTTGGCCGCTCCCATCTTCGTGTTATGGCTGACCAGGAGATATTTCACGGCGTGTTCAAGCGTCTGATCCGCCCGTAGACGACCCACCGAGGTGGCCATGCCGTCTTCTGCATCACGGTCCAAACGCGGCTGGGGTCGAAACGGATCATCGTGCACGATGATCATATGCTGCGGAGCAGAAGGCAGGCCCATTGCGATAAACTCTTGACCAAACCCGACCATCGCGGCCCGGACATCCTCAACCGCGCACGGGGTGTCCAGAGAGACCAGCAGCGCCTCGGTATGGCCTTCAAGAACCGGTACCCGTGTACACGTGGCGCTGACCAGAAAGTTGGCCGGGCGGATCGCTCCATTTTCGAGCCGACCAAGGATTTTATGCCCTTCCTTTTCGACCTTCTCCTCTTCGCCAGCAATGAACGGAATGACATTATCGATGGTGTCCATTCCGATTACGCCCGGCGAGCGACCGGCCCCGGACAGCCCCTGCATTGAGGTCATGATGACTGTTCTCAGACCAAATTGATCGAACAGCGGCCGGAGGGTAATCGCCAAACCTATCGTGGTACAGTTGGGCTGCGTGACAATATAGCCCTGCCAGTCCCGATTGTGCTGTTGCGTATCAATCAAAGCACTGTGCTCCAGATTGACCCCCGGAATAAGAAGGGGAACATCCGCCTCTTGCCGAAACGCCGAGGCTGTGCTGACCACCGGCGTCGTTTTGGCATAAACCGGCTCTAGTTCTCGTGCCGGTCCTGATTCGACAGCCGTAAAAACGAGATCAATGCCACTCAGGTTCAGCGCCGAGGCGTCGTGGACAGGCAGCGACAGAACGGCCTGCGGGGGCTCTGCCGCGCACCACCATCTCCGCGCTCCGGTTTGAGCATCACGGATGGCGGCGGCATAGCTCTTGCCCGCCGAGCGCGCTGACGCCGCCAGCAAAGCCACCTCAAACCAGGGGTGATCCTGAAGCGCCACGAGGAATTGCTGACCCGCAATCCCGGTTGCCCCGACAACAGCGACACGCTTTTTCATAGCGGCTAAAACAACGCGAGCGCAGACCACTTGTCAACACCCCGCCTCAATGGAAGAGACGTGTACGCTGTCTGCGCGGTTGACTTCTCCAGCACAAGCCAGCAGACTCAGCCTGCCCGTTCTTGAGAAAGGAGCAGGTATGGAGCAGCGGGTTCTTGAGCGCCTGTATGATATTGTCGGTCCTGACGGGGTGGTTGCGCATAAGAGCGCCCGCTCCGTCTATGACTGCGACGGCTATACCTTAGAGAAGACCATTCCCGAGATGGTTGTCCTGCCTCACTCGACCGAAGAAGTCGCCGCGGTCGTCAAGTTTCTCAATCAGGAAAAGATCGCTTTTGTCCCGCGCGGAGCCGGAACCGGTCTCAGCGGGGGCTGCCTGCCGGTCGAAGCACCGGTCATGATTGGGACCAGCCGTCTCAACAAAATTATCCATATTGATCTGCTCAACCGCTATGTCGTGGCCCAGTCCGGCGTGGTGAACCTGTGGGTCAGTAATGCGGTGAAAGAGCAGGGCTTACAGTATGCGCCCGACCCGTCCAGCCAGCAGGCGTGCACCATTGGCGGGAATATCGCCGAAAACTCGGGTGGGCCGCATACGCTCAAATATGGCGTCACAACCAATCACGTGCTCGGATTGGAAGTCGTCCTGCCAGACGGCGCAATCGTCACTTTGGGCGGAACGGTTGAGGACGTTCCCGGCTATGATTTACGGGGAATCACCATCGGGGCGGAGGGCACCTTCGGGATTGTGACCCAGGCCGCCCTCAAGCTGACCCGTCAGCCGCAGGCCTACCGCACATTTCTGGCCGTGTTCGAGTCGGTTCACCACGCCACCCAGACGGTGTCCGGTATTATTGCGTCAGGCATTGTCCCGGCGGCCCTGGAAATGATGGACACGCTGATTATCCAAGCGGTCGAAGAAGCCTTTCACTTTGGCTTTCCAACCGACGCCGGAGCGGTGTTGATTATTGAGATTGATGGTCTTGCCGCCAGTCTGACGCCTCAAACCGAACGGATTCAGGCAATTTGCCAACACAATAGCGCCCGCGAGGTCCGAATCGCGCGGGATGATGCGGAACGGATGGTGCTGTGGAAGAGTCGCAAGCGTGCCTTTGGTGCCATTGGCCGCTTATCACCCAACTACTGCACCCAGGATGGCGTCGTCCCGCGGACCAAGGTTCCCGATATTTTGCAGCGGATTACTGAAGTTTCAGAAAAATATCAGTTGCGGATTGCCAACGTGTTCCACGCCGGGGACGGCAACATCCATCCCATCCTGATGTACGACGAGCGCGATGCCGACGAAACCCGGCGGGTCGTCCAAGCCGGAAAGGACATCCTGAACGCCTGCGTAGACCTGGGGGGCAGTCTGACCGGCGAGCACGGGATTGGCGTCGAAAAGATTGACCAGATGCCGCTCATCTTTAGCCCCGCCGACCTGATGGTCATGACCCAGCTCCGGTCCGTTTTTAATCCAGACAATCTGTGTAATCCCCATAAAATTATCCCGACCCCCGGTGGCTGCGTTGAAGTGACGACGCCGCGCCGCCAAGTCCCGCTCTAGGCAGGGTTGAGAGAGCAAGCCAGACGATGGCCGCCGGTCGCCCGCTATCCACCCCGTTCATCATTGATGGGCATGCCCCCGAGGCGGTCGTCTATCCCACTTCGATTGCCGAAGTCTCCCGCCAGATGAAAGAAGCTCATGAACACGACCGGGCCACCAGCCCGGTGGGGCACGGCGCGTTTCTTCATGTCGGCGGTGTCCCGAAACGCTACGAGCAGGCGCTGTGTACGACCGGACTGAATACCGTTATCGACTACCAGCCGACCGATATGACCATTACGGTCGGGGCCGGCCTGTCTCTGGCCCAACTCCAGGCTATTCTTGGAGAAAACGGCCAATGGCTGCCGCTCGACCCACCGTGTCCAGAGCGGGCCACGGTCGGCGGAGTCATTGCCGCCAACCTGAGCGGTCCCGTCCGATTCTCTCAGGGCACAGTGCGCGATTTTCTGATCGGAATCAAAGTCGTTCGGGCGGATGGGACCCTGATTAAGGGGGGCGGGCAAGTGGTGAAAAACGTGGCCGGTTATGATCTGCCGAAGCTCTACTGTGGGTCGTTTGGGACGCTCGGCGTTATCGTCGAGGCGACCTTTATGATTCGTCCTCGACCCGAAACCCAAACAACGCTCGCCGTCTCGTTCTCCTCGGTGGAAAAAGCTGGCGCAGCCGCCCGGCAACTGACGGGCTCAGATATGCAGCCTTTTTTCCTGGAACTGGCCAATTTTTCTCCGCTGCTGTCTTCCACAGACCAGCGGGGAGACGGGGAGGGCGCTTACCTTTTTGTTGGCTTTGCCGGGATGCAGGAGGAAATCGACGATCAGCGCAGCCGCCTGCGGGCTGTTCTTGGAGATGAGGCCGCTAGTATTGAGGAGCTGAGCAGCGACGAGGCGCAGACCCTCTCTCAGGCCCTCCGAGACTTCCCGGTGTCCGGCCCGGCGACGCTGCGTTGTAAAGTGAGCCTTCAGCCAACCCAGCTGGCGACATTCTGCGCAGACCTGACCACGGAAGCCCAACGCCGCCACGCGCCGGTCCGTTTCCTGGCCCGGGCCGGAAACGGTATCTTGTACACGGCTTGTGAAGGCGGGGCGGTCGCCGACGACCAGCTGTTGTCCCTTGTTGACTGGATCCGCATCCACGCCACCGGCACCAACGGCTTTGCCGTCGTGGAAGAGATCCCCTCAGCGCTCAAGGAACGGGCGAATGTCTGGGGGACGGTGGGCAAAGCGTTTCCGCTTATGCAGCGACTCAAAGACACCCTGGACCCCAAGGGTATTTTGAATCCTGGTCGCTTTGTTGGTGGCATATAGATTCCCGCTTACGGAGAAGACCGTCGGGGCTCCCTATGGAAAACGCGTCTTTTGTTGACCACGAAAAATTTTTTGACTGCGTGCACTGCGGGCTGTGCCTGGCCTCGTGCCCGACGTATGTCGAATTAGGCACGGAGATGGACTCCCCCCGGGGCCGCATTGTAATGCTGCGGGCACTGCAAGAGGGACAGACGCCGCTCAACGACGAGGTCGTGCACCATCTTGACCTGTGCCTGGGGTGTCGGGCGTGTGAAACCGCCTGTCCATCTGGGGTGCAATATGGAGCGCTCATCGAAGGCGCTCGGCCCTTTATTGAGCAACACTACCGCCGGCCGGTGCTGGAACGCGGCAAGCGCTGGCTCATGAATAAGACCTTCCCCAATCCATTCGGCGCCCGGCTCTTGGCCCTCTTTCTCAAAGTCGGGGCCGCGCTTGGCCTGGCTCGTTTCGCGCGCGTTGAAGCCCTACCTGCCAGCCTGCGCTATTGGTTGGGGCTCTTGCCAGACCGGGCAAGCGTGTCTTCCCAGCCCCTCTTGGAGCACTATCCCGCCATTGGCGAAAAACGTCACACCGTTGCCGTCCTGTCGGGCTGCGTCATGTCGGCGGTCTTCGGGGCGACCAACCAGTCCACGGTGAAAGTCCTCCGCCATAACGGCTGTGAAGTCCTCGTTCCCAAGACCCAATCCTGTTGTGGGGCGCTCCTCTTGCATAACGGAGAGAAGCCGGCGGCCCTGGCGCTGGCGAAGCGGAATATCGACGTCTTCGACCAACTCGACCTGGATGCCCTTATCATCAACGCGGCCGGCTGTGGAGCTATGATGAAGGAATACGGCGAGCTGTTCAAAAACGATCCTGCCTACCGGGAAAAAGCGGCTCGCCTCACGAAAAAAACGCAGGATGTGGCCGAGTTTGTGGGCAGCCTGGAACTCAGGCCCCCCACTCGAGAAGTCCGGGTCAAGGCGACCTACCACGACGCCTGCCACTTGGCGCACGGACAAGGGGTGCGCGAGCAACCCCGGGCGTTGCTGCGCGCCATCCCTGGGCTGACTCTGACCAATTTGCCCGAGTCAGACTGGTGCTGTGGCAGCGCCGGCACGTATAATCTGACCCAGCCTCAGATGGCGGCCCGGCTGCTGGAGCGGAAAGTCGGCAATATCCAGGCAACCCAAGCCGATGTTGTCGTGACCGGCAATCCCGGCTGCCTGATGCAGATCCAGGCCGGTTTGCAGCAGCAGGGACTCCCGGTTACCGCGGTCCATACCATTGACCTGCTGGCCCAGGCCTATGACGACTGAGCCCCTGAACCAAGACCACCCGAGAGGAGCGTGCTATGAAGCTTGCGCTGTATCTGCCGAATCTCCGTGACAAGATCACGGTGAGCGAAATCGTAGACCTGACCCGTGAAGCGGAGGCGCTTGCCTTCGACTCGGTGTGGTCGCTGGACCGCATTGTCGTGCCCGAAGCCTCGGACCGCCAGGAACTCGAAAAGTCGTTTGGCTTCATGTCGGAATTTCCGAAGGCGCTGCCTGTCAGCGCCCGGGCGGAGTTCCTTCATGGTTTACCGCTCATTCCGTATCTGGCAGCCCTGACGCAGCGCGTGCGGCTGGGGGTCAGCATTATTGTCACGCCCTATCGCGCCCCTGGCGTGCTGGCCGCAGAAATCGCGACCTGGGATCACCTTTCGGGGGGGCGGATCAACGTGGGCGTGGGCTCAGGCTGGATGCCGGAAGAATTCGCCGCGGCCAGCGCGGCCCATATTTACAAGAAACGCAATACGCATGTGAGAGAAACGATTGAGGTCATGCAAGGAGTCTGGACCAACGAGTTGTTTGAGTACCACGGGGAGTTCGTCGATTTTCCAAAATGCGGCTTTGGCGTCAAGCCGGTTCAGAAGCCGCGCCCCCCCATGTTTTTTGGCGGCTTAGGAAACCCCAGGATCGCCGCAAGGCGGGTCACGCAGTATGGACTCGAAGGCTGGATCGGCATTATGGATACGCCAGAAGCGATTGCGACCTGGCGCGCGGCCATCAAGGACGAGTTGGTGCAGGCGGAGAGCCGGCAGACTATCGCCGACCTCGAAATTTCGAGTATGCTGCCGTTTGAGATTACCCGCGAGAAAACTGATCAGACGCCCCGCGGCAAGCTCACGCCCACCTTGGTCGGCACCGCTGACCAGATCACGGATAATCTCAAACGGTATCGGGATGCGGGACTGACGATGCCCCTGCTGTGGCCGCCGTTCAGTGGCACCCCAACGGCGAAGACTATCGGGGACCTGCGCCGCCTCGTGCACGACATTCTCCCGCAGCTCTAAGCGCCGCCTCCGGCCAGAATGTTCTTTTCGTCAAAGTCGTACAGGCGGAGGCAGTTCTCCCACATGATTTTCCGCTTGGAGTCCCGTCCGACTCCGGGCAGTTCCAGAAACTCCTTAATCCCATTGGGAAAAGGGCCGTCGGCATGGGGATAATCGACGGACATCACGATATTGTCGTCGCCGACTTTATCAACCGTGACCGCCAGCAATTCCTCATCGACATCGGTCCCAATAAAGCACTGCCGCTGAAAATACTCGCTCGGCTTGGCCGAGAGTTTGACGGCCTCGCCGCCGCCGTACTTTTTCCACTGATCGTCAAGCCGGTCCAGCCACCACGGCAGCCAGCCACAATTGCCCTCCAGAAAACCGACCCGCAGGTCAGGAAAACGCTCAAGCACCCCGCCCACGGTCATGGCCCCCATAGCCAGCATGAGTTCCAGGGGAAAGGCGGACGAGTGATTCAGGGTGCGGAAATTCGGATGGTCCCGATAGCGATTGCTGGCATAATCCTGAGACGCCCCGCCGCTCGTGCCGTGAAAAGCGAGCGGGACATTCAACCGGGTAATTTCTTTCCACAGCACAGCGCACTCGGGCGCATTGAAATAGCGTCCGTTGCAGGGCATAGGGAGCAGCACGACCGCCACGTGGCCCTGCTCTTCGACGGCCCGGCGGGCCTCTGCCGCGGCCAGCTCAGGGTCGTGCAATGACACAATAGCGGCCGCTTTGAGACGCCGCGGGTCGGTCTGACAGTAAGCGGCCAGCCAATCGTTAAACGCCGCGCAATAGGCCGTGGCGTAGGCCGGCTCTAAATCATCAATGGAAACAACCATATGGGCAAACGTGCGGTAGACGATCCCCACGTCAATGCCCTCGGCGTCCATGGCCTCAAGCGTAGAGGCGGGCTCATACTTGCGCTCGCGGACTGACTTGTAGATGTGCTCGGTGGGTTTATCGAGATATTCCTGGGCTTTGACCACCTCAGCCGACTGTGCCCACGGAGGAATCATCTGTCCCTGGACATCCCAGTGCGGGAAATTGGTCGGACTCAAGCCCAGGTAGCGCGGTTTCTTATCGCGGTAGCGCTCGTCAAGATATGTCTCATACACCTCGCCGTTCTCAATAACGTGCAGGTCGCTGTCCATCACATGAAAGCCGTCTCGCATAGCCCTTCGCCCTCCTGGGTCCCTCTCGGTTCACCGTACGGTGCAGCAACCGTATCAGAATGTTCAGGCTCAGCATATCGTATGCACGAGGCGGCTCAAGAGGGCTGGGGGGTGGCGAGAGCCCGGTCAGCGCCGGGTCAGGTCCAAACGCTTCGAGAACGGCTCGACCGTGGCTGCCCGCTCCTGCACGATAGACCGCAGCCCGTGCTCCAGCCGCCGGCTTGCTTCGGCAGCCACCTCTTCGTCAAGCGCGCCGTAGGAGAGGCGTAGAGAGCAGCCGGTGGTGAGACCGAAGGCTTTGCTGGGAATGACCGCGACGCGATACTCTCGGATTAAGCGCTCCGCCACGGTCATGGCATCCATATCCGTGTGCACCCGCAGTAGAAAGTAAAACGCGCCGTCAGACCGCGGCAGGGTCAGCAGCTCACCCAACTCGTTCAGGCTGCGTTGGATGAGGCGTCGGGTCGTGGTCAGCGTCCTGAGTTTGTCCCGACAATAGGCTGACCCAACCCGCATCGCTGCCGCGGCGGCATATTGCGAGACAACCGGGGGGCAGATCAGGATGGTATCCTGGGCCTTTTTGATCGCCGTATACAGGTGTTCCGGCGCAACCATCCAGCCGATACGCCAACTCGCAAACCCGTACGCTTTGGACAGCGAGTACAGGGAGATCGTGTACGCACTGCTGTCGGCGATGGACCCCGGCGAGAAGTGGGTTGCGCCATCGTAGGTGAAATACTCATAGGCTTCGTCGCTGATGTGATACAGGCCGGCCTCTCGACACAGGGCATTGACCGCCCGCAGGTCTGACTCGGCATACACGACACCAGCGGGGTTATTGGGCGACACGGTGACAATGGCGCGGGTGCGGTCCGTAATCGCGTTTGTGATCGCGTCGAGCTGAAGCTGATAGTGGGCGTCGGTCGGCACGCACACGGCCTCGCAGTTGACCATGCTGATTGCCATCTCATGGTTGAAATAATACGGCAGCGGCAAAATAATCTGGTCGCCCGGGTCGGCAATGGCCAGGAGCGCATTCATAAATGCCATATTGCCCCCGGCCGTTACGACGAGGCGCTGTGCGTCAGTCAGCGCGATATCGTTTTCCTCCAGGAGTTTGTGACGGATCACCTCCAAGAGCGGGTCAATGCCCTGGACGAGGGCGTATTTATGGTTGGCCGGCTCGGCCTGAAACTGCTGGACTGCTTCCAACGCCTCAGGCGGCGGGCCGTAGTATGCGACCCCTTGGCCCAGAGACAGCGTCCCTGGGTGCGCACGGATGAGTTCCGCAATCACCGGAATGATCGGCGTCTGAACCTCCCGCATCCGCCGACTTTCACGCATCAGTAGTCACTATATCTCAAGAATGATAGGACCATCGAAGCCGGGCTGAATCCATGGAGCGGTTTGGTGCATACTAAGCCCGACGCGGGCATACGTGCTCCGGCCTTCAATAAGGGCGATCATATTTTTGGGAATTTTGACCGTTTCATAGGTCATGCTGAGAACAAACTCGCCCGGGTCTATGGTATACGTCTCACGTTTCCCAAGCTCATCGAATTCCTTCAGATCTTTAGAATCCCAGGGTCTCAGCCGGCTGATCTCTTTCAAGCCTTCTGCAACTGGAACTTTGATATTCCCGATATCGCGCAGCTTGGTGAATCGGAATCCAAGTCGTAAATCAACGCCGGCATGTCCCCACTGTTTTGCCTCCAGAGGGGGATCAAAACCAATATGGCCGTCTGCTAGTGCTTTTCGTATTTCTGGCTGAGATAGGATCATACTGCTCTCGGCCTACGCCACCCGCACCCATTCATACAGTGGCGGCCGCAAGATTTGCCTCAGCCCATTCTGGGGTGAGTTCTGCTGTTCCAGCAGCAACCGTGAAAAACGAACCGGGTAATCGAACGACAACCGCCGTCGGTTCGATCTTCACTACTCGACCTTCGACATATGAGGGAGCGCCCTCCGCTACGACGACGAACTTTTTGCGGACAAATCCTGAAAGAACTCCGTCGTCCGTTGTGATATTCACAAGGTACTCGGTGGAGAATGCCCCAGGCTGTGCGTCGCAAGGTATGAGAACCCGCTCCCCTTCTTTGAATGGCATGGCACCCCCTCTTAGTTGTTCACTAAGAGCATAAAAAACAGAGATTCTACTTCATCTACGAGAGAATAACAAAATATAGACCAGACAACTGCCACCCACTTTTCGGCAATCCACATACGCCCTCTCCTTAAACTGCCCCCGGCGCGATTCGAACGCGCGACACCCGGATTAGGAATCCGGTGCTCTATCCTCCTGAGCTACGGGGGTAAAGAGAAAACGTGTCCAACTCCAGACTCTGAAAAGGCCCATTCCCTCTTTACGAAAAAATACGCTGGGATACTACCCCATCTCGTCCGGTCTGCTGCTATGAATGCGGTGTCGTCCAGGTGCTTTTCGGCCAGGAACGTCGCTCATATCGAATCGTAAACTGCTCGAGGAGACGATGGGTGCGCAGGACGGTTTCCATCACCGCTCGGTCGAGTGTGACCGGCACGAGGACCGCCTCGTTGACGCTCGTGACCGGCCAGTGCTGGTTGCCCAGCACATGCCCGAGACGAACCAGCCAGTGGTGTTGTTCGTGCGGGGGCAGTCCTGGGCGCAGCGTAAGGACCATGACCTCCTGAAGAGCGAGGTGGACGAACAGGCCCCCTTCCCTATCGCTGAGGGCAAAGACATCGCCATCCCGTATTTCCGTCCCACGGGGCAGGACGAGTCCCAGGTCCTGCCCCGTGGCGGTCTGGAGGCGGAGCCGACTCTTCTGCGCCTCCCGCTCACTAATGGTCACTTCTTCCAGTTGTTGCGCCTGCTCCCACCGCGCGACCCGAGCAGCCAGGTCGGAATCCTGATGGACATTCCCGAGACGATGGCTGATGCGTAGCATATATGGCCTCCGTTCCTTATACGGAAGAGGTTCGGTATAAGATTTTTAGCCCGTAGGTGAGGTGAGCCGCAGGCGGAACCCAACAGCCCCGGTAAGCTCGCCATCCCGCTATGCTCATCCGACTTCCAGGTTCCTCTGAAAACGTTCATACACCTCGAGGTAGAAAACGCGAGCAGAGACGATTTCTGATATGGGGATGATGATTTGAAAATCTCTGTAGGTCAGACTTTGGGCTTGTGACTGCTCTTCGAGAGATTCCTGTATTACGCGGGCATATTCAGTTGTGATTTTCAACTCTTGGGAATCTTTATCCCGATACCCACTCGCCGTAGGGATCAATGCAATATCAGATTCTCCCTGCCTTGTTATCCCACTCTCAAGAGCGAACCCGATATAGGACTTCCCGCTTCTGAGGGAAATTTCAACAAGCTTTTGTTGCTCAATTGATTCTGAGATGAGTAGTTCGATGAGGTCGCCACTGCCGCGCGCGACTCTTCGAGCCGCCTGTTCTTGGCTGTAGAATCGGTTCCCTACGAAGGGCAGTGCAAACCCCAAAAGGATACTTAAGACGGCTGTGCCAGAGTAAGGAAATGGAGAATAAGGCTCCCATACTTCACCGACCTGGGGAAAGGAGTGATTCAGGAGAAGAACAGTGGCACGTGCAAAGGCAGCCAAGAGGCCACCTGCGATAGCCGCCCGAAAGAAGACATGGTAGCCCGAATCACGAAGCGCGCCGTAACGCGTAAAGTGTAGGTGTGTAAGAAACCAGTATCCCCCGAGCGTGGGAATCAGAAACCAGCCAAGACCCAAGAGAACATCCCCGAAACAGAGCGATTACTTGGCCTTCTCCACACGTTCTTTCGAGGATGTAGACATCCGCTTGAGGGGCAGTTTTGCCATTTTGTCTATGATAGCGCGTGCCTTTTTGCTCCGCAGCAATTCGTCCGCTTTGACATACAGCCCACCTCTCGCATTCACGTAGATTTTGGGCCGCTCAGGCATTGCCTCCTTTGACATAACACCCTCCTGTGCGGTTGGTTGTAGCGCGTTCGTCTTTCCCTCACAATCACAGAGGGGAAGCCGTATCTCAGGCTAATGGCGCGTTAGGTTTCAAGCCTCGGCAGGGCCGTAAGACTTGCGCCCACTATTTCTAATGAATACATCTTACCCATACGATTAAAAGGAACCTGTATCATTGGAAGATTACGAAGATTTCTCTTTTAATCCGAATGAGCCTCAGCAACGTCCCCCTGATCTCAAGGAACATGAAGCGCGGGAAGAGCTTGCTTCCTTCTTTGACAAAAATCGAGAGAATGTTTTTTTCTCACGTCAACTCGAAGTGCGGAATGAACGCAAGTATTTTCATTGGATCACGAACCGTGCGCTTCGGGACTTGGAAGAACAGAGACTGATAAAGCGGGAGAAAAGAACGCTTAAAACGGGCGGGTCAATTATTCTACTATGGCATCGTTCCTTCCGGTATTATCGTCGGAATGCGACACGCCTTATCAACCTTGTAGAAGAATACTCAACCCCAAATATCGGGCGTGCTCTCGGGCTTCACGGTGAAAGTATGGTGCTAGAAGGCTTTGCGCGTTCAGAATTTGTCATGCGGAGCCGTAATACCAATGAATTTCGCAATAATAAATGGAAAGAATCCAATCATGATCTTGATTTCATTTTTGAGAGAGATGGTATCACCTACGGAATTGAGGTGAAGAATACGTTGAGATATATGGATCACGACGAATTCACGACAAAAATAAGGATTTGCAAACACTTAGGCATTCTTCCGGTATTCGCGGTCAGGATGCTTCCAGGAAACTGGATACAGGAAGTCCAGAAAGAAGGCGGGTTCGCTCTTATTCTCGGCTACCAACTATATCCTTGGACACACAGCGACTTGGCAAAAAGAGTGAAAGAACAACTCGGTTTGCCTGTTGATGCACCCCGTGCGCTGTATGATGCTACGATGAATCGTTTTTTGAAATGGCATGAGAAAAATGTGTGAATTGGGAAATCAATTCACCAAGCTATACGTGTAAGTATCTAAAAACCCTGATTATTTTCCTACCCCTATTAACACGTAGTGTCTATTGATAAACGCTACCCTAACCACGGCCATCCTTCTACTGAAACTAAGCAGAGCCCTCGCCCCACACCCGCCCCACAACCCCCCGAATCTTCTGCTCAAACTGCGTTGAGATTACGAATTACGAATTACGAGATCGTGTATCCTTGCTCTTTGTGGATTTCTGGATCGAGCCGATAATTCGGCATAACTCCTCTGCGTCTGGGTAGATACTATTGAACTCGGTGTCAGACAGGTAATCCGTATCTTTCAGGAGGCGGAGCCAATAGCCGGTTTCACGTGCCTCCTTGTACGCAATGGACAACTTGCTCAAAAAATCAGCGCGAGACTGTCCGCCAAGCGCTTCTTCTATGTTGGCGCCGATACTCGTTCCAGAGCGCAACAACTGCTTCGAGAGTACGAATTCCTTTTTTTTCACCGACAAGTGTTGATAGAGTCGCACAACTCGAACCGCAAACGCATAACTCTTTGTTTGCACAACATTATCAGTCTTCATTGGTTCCCCAGACTTTACTAATGGCTTTCACAATCTTCTTACGACATCTCGTAATTGCCAACTCGTAATTCGTAATTTCTTCCTGATAGCCCTCAATCTCGGCGACGATTTCTTGCTGGATTTTGAGAGGCGGCAGGGGGATTTGGAGTTCTGCTAACTGTCTCTTCGTAACGCCTTGGATCGTTGAACCACGGCTGGTGTTTTTGAAATTGGCGACCCGGTCCTTGAGGACATACACCAGAAAATCGGCGTTGACCTCTTCCTTGACGATCAACCCTTGAGCGTCCTGGCTGATGCACACATCAAAGTTGTTTCTAAAGAGCTTGCCTAAGCCGACTCTGGTGACAACAACGATATTGCCTTTGGGAATGAGGTTCGTCGCTGATTCTCGAATTGCGTCTTGAGTGATGTATTTTCTTGGTATTGCAGTTTGCAGGTCTACAATGTCCGCGCTCGTAATCCACGGGATATCCCCATCCAGTAGTGTTCATTTTTCGTTGATGGTGTTCCTCCACTCAAAATATCAAGGCATAGGTCCCGTAAGGCCACGAGCGGCCACTTTGCATTGGCATACACCAGCGTTTCCCGATACCGTTCCCCATTCAGGCTATACTCCCCACCCGCCGCAATTTTCTCCTTCTCGACTACGAGCTCCTTGTCCCCCACCATTCGTAATTCGTCTTTCCAGATTCGTAATGCCTCCCTCACCTGCGGCAAATCATTCTGAGCAATCGCCCGCCGCTGCGCCCCCAAATCAAACCCATCGTTTTCCACCTTGAAGAACGCGATCTTGTCTGTCTTCTTCGCCAGCGCTTTGTCCAGCAACAGAATCGAAGTCTTGACGCCGGAGTACGGCTGGAACACGCCGGCCGGCAGCGAGACCACGGCCATTAAGTAGTCCTCAACCAGCAGCTTGCGCAGGCGCTTATAGGCAGTCTGGCTCTGAAAAATGATGCCCTCGGGCACGATGATGCCGGCCCGCCCGTTCGGGGTCAGATGCTCGGCGATATAGTCTACAAACAAGACTTCGCTCCGTTTGGACTGCACCGAAAAACGAGTGTGGGGCCGAATGCCGCCCTTGGGCGACATGAACGGCGGGTTGGCCAGAATCACGTCGGCGTAGGCGTGCCAGCGCTCCTGGCTGGTCAGGGTGTCATACTCGAAAATATGCGGGGCGACAAAGCCGTGCAGATACATATTGACCAGCGACAGGCGCACCATGTCGGGCGAAATATCGTAGCCCTGAAAGTTGGTGGCCAGGCGGCCCCGGTCGTCCGGGGTCAGAGTGCTTGTGGCCATCGGTGTCGGTGTTGGCCTTGAGGATGTGGGTGTATGACGAAATCAGAAAGCCGGCGGTGCCGCAGGCCGGGTCAAGGATGGTGTCGGTCTTTTGGGGGTCAAGAACGGCCACGATGAAGTCAATAATATGCCGGGGGGTGCGGAACTGCCCGGCATCGCCCTGGGAGCCGATCACCGACAGCAGATACTCGAAGGCATCGCCCAACCGCTCGGCGTGGTCGTAGCGGAACTCGTCAATGACCTTGAGAAAATCCCGCAAGGTCTCAGGGTCGCGGTAGGGCAGAAAGGCGTTCTTGAAAATATCCCGGAACAGGGGCGGAATCCCGGGGTTCTCCGGCATCCGGGTAATGGCCTCGGCGTACCGGGTGAGGATTGCGTGGCCGCCCAGGCCGGCGTGCATCAGCTTGGTCCAGCCAAAGTGGGCAAAGTCCCCGGCAAAGAAGGTGCGCGTGCCGCCCAATGCCTCGCTCTCGGCGTCCATGTCATCCATGAACTTGTAGATGAGCGCAATGGTAATCTGCTCCACTTGGCTCTTGGGGTCGGGCACTTTACCGACGAGCAGGTCGCGGGCCGTGTCGAGGCGACGGCGGGTGGTGGTGTCTAGCATGACTCTGGCCTGTCGTCAGCAGCGGTCACATATTGCATCACAGCAAACTCATAAACTCAGACACACCCAGTCTGCCTGTCTGATAATGGCGCGTAAGGTGCCCCGGTCCAGCTCTTTATGGTCAGGAACAACCAGTTGGGCGAAAGGGTCGTCACGACGCAAAATCATGTGGCTGCCGTGTTGCCGCTTCAGGTAATACCCAATTTTGCCGAGTGCTTTGACGCAATCCCGCCCGGAAACGCTCGGCAAACCGCTCATACGGCTACGACCAACGCCTCGAAACGTTCTTCCGGCACCGGCAATCCATCGTCTTGGAGTGCACGGATATAGCCCGCAATCGCCTCTTTGATATTGGCAATCGCCTCCTGCTTTGTCGTCCCTTGGCTGATGCAGCCGGACAGGCTGGGGCATTCGGCGACCCAATAACCGTCTTCGCCGGGGTAAATTACGACCTGCCGCATAGTTTCACCCGCCTCTCCCGAAACGTGTAGGCGCTGCATCGAACCATATGAATGACAGTTCAGACGAGTTCGTTCAACGCCACATAGTCCTTCACATACGTGGGAATGAGGTCGCGGTATTGCGCCGGCACAGCCTTGTAGTCACGGGTGGAAAAGACCGGGGAGGTGGCCAGATTGGCGAACTGCCGCTTGTCGATAATGTCACGAGTGTAGCCGTCGGTGGCGTAGGCTTTGAAATAGGTCTTGATGGCCGCAATGGAGTCGGCCCGGGCCGGCGTATGGTCACTGACGAATTTGGCAAATTCTTCTTCCAGTAATTCGTCCTTGGACTTGAATCGTGGGATGAGGTCGAAAATTTTTTCCAGGATTTCGCGCAGGGTCAGACGTCGGTCCACCGCGGCAGCTTGGCGCAGCTTGGCCAGGGTATAATACTCCTCGGGCTTGTCGAAGACCTCCCGGTTGATGTAGTCAATAACCCGCTCCCACTGTCCGGTCTCAACCGCCCGGACGATGGTCTGGTCCTCCCGCACCGTATCCGCGAACCGGTCGAAGAACACCCGGTCTATTTTCATCCCCTCCAGGCCGATGGTTTCTTCTACGATGCCTTCAAGAATGTCACGGCCCAGATGCTCGTAGGCTCTGTGGCGTTGCCGGCCGTCGCCGCTTCCCTCTGTCCCAGGCCGAGGGAGTTCCAGCACCTCGTCATAGTTGAACTCGGTCTCGAAGTATTCGCAGTTGCCAAAGAAGTCGAACAGCTTAAACGCGGTTTTGTCCGGTTGGGCAACGGCCGCCTTGCGGTCTGCGTCGAACAGTTGGTCAAGGAAGTGATGTCTGCGGGTCCCGCGTCCCTTGATCTGGACGAAATCGGTAGGCGAGAAGATGGGCCGGAACAGGCCGAGATTCAGGATATCAGGACAGTCGTAGCCGGTCGTCATCATGCCCACCGTCACGCAGATGCGCGCCTTGCTAGTCTTGTAGTCGGGCAGGAAGTTGCCCGAGCCGAGCAGGTTGTTATTGGCAAAATTGATGCTGAACTGCTGGGCGTCGGGAATCTGCGAAGTGACCTGAACCGCGAAGTCGGATTGGTATTTGCCGGGAAACCTGCGGTCGGCCATCTGGTTGAGGATGTGGGTCAGCTTGGCCGCGTGGTTCTGGCTGACGGCAAAAACAATGGACTTGCCAACCTCGCCGCTGACCGGGTCGCGCAGCGCGTGCTCAAGAAAGGTCTGACAGAACAGGTGGTTGGTGGCTGCGGCAAAGAAGCGCTTCTCGAACTCGCGCTGCTTGTACGCTTCCTGCTGATCCTCGCCGGTGCCATCGGTGAACGACACCATAAAACCCTCTTCGGACAAGAGTTGGGTCGTCACTTCCGTGCGTGCGCCTACCACGGTCGGGTGAATCAGAAAGCCGTCCCGCACGCCGTCGAGCAGTGTGTAGCGAAAAGTCGGCTGTCCGCTCTCACAGCCGAAGGTCCGATAGGTGTCCAGCAACAGCCGACGCTCGGCCTCACGCGGGTCCTGGGTCCTCCGCTCGGTCTGGTCGAAGCTCCGCAGGTAATCGCGAGGCGTGGCGGTCAGACCGAGCTTATAGCCCACAAAATAGTCGAGCACCGCCCGTGCATTCCCGCCGATGGAGCGGTGCGCCTCGTCGGAGACCACCAGGTCAAAGTCCGTAGGCGAGGACAAGCGCTGGTATTTATTATTGAACAGCAAAGACTGGACGGTACTGACGACGATCTCGGCCCGCCGCCAGTCGTCACGCTGCTCCTTATAGATGACCGTCCGAAAATCCGCGGCCAGCAGCCCGCCAAACGCCTTGCGGGCCTGCTCCTCCAGTTCCAACCGGTCAACCAGAAACAGCACGCGGCGCGCATTACCGGAACGCAGAAACAGCTTGATAACCGCTGCGGCTGTGAGGGTTTTGCCCGTGCCGGTCGCCATCTCGAACAGAAAGCGGTCGTGACCGTCTTGAACGGCGCGTTGCAGGGCATGAACGGTCGTGCGTTGATAGGCGCGCAGAAAGCGCAAGGCGTTGGCCTGGATAAATCCGGGGCGTTCGGCGGTGTTTTTCCAGGCCGCTTCGGAGGCGTAGCCCGGGCGCTGGGTCAGGACGATATAGTCGTCGTTGACCTGTGCATTGACCAGACGTTGCGGGTCGGGTGAGGCATGTGCAGAGCCGGCCACGGAGTCGGGTGTGGGAAACGTCGTGATAGGAGCGGGGTTGCCACGCTTCAGGTCCCAGAAGTAGTGCAGGTTGCCGTTGGACAGCAGAACGAAGCGGCAGTTCAGCGAGCGGGCGTATTTGCGTGCCTGTTCTTTGCCGACCAGCGGATGCTTGTCCTCGGCCTTGGCCTCCAGCACGATGAGCGGGAAGCCCGTGGTATCGAGCAGCAGAAAGTCGATAAAACCCTTTTGGATATTCTCGAAGTTCTCGCCCAAGCGGTCGAGGTCGGACGCCTTGAGGGTGACGCGGGGTTCAAGCTGGATGGTGGCGGGATGGGCACCGTCTGCAAAGAAACGCCAGCCGGCGGCTTCGAGCAGGGTGTTGATCTTGATACGGGCCGTGGCTTCGTTCATGCCGTCGTCAGACTACCCCTTCGGCATCCTGGCGGATATTCCCGAGCCGCTGACTGGTGCGGAAAAACCCATCAGACGTTGGCATGGAAGACGCTAAACAAAGAGTAATGTGCGCGCAATCCATTCGCCCACGGCCTGAATGCCCAGCCCGGTTTTACAGTTGGTCAGTAGAACGGGCCGCGTCCCCCGAGCGTGGTGGGCATCCTGGGTCATGGCCTCAAGATTTGCCCCAACATAGGGGGCAAGATCGACCTTGTTGATAACCAGGAGGTCCGAGCGGGTAATGCCCAGCCCCCGCTTGCGTGGAATATCGTCGCCCCCGGCCACGTCGATGACAAAAACAAAGGCGTCGGCGAGTTCTGGAGAATACGTTGAGGCCAGATTATCTCCGCCACTTTCCACGATAATGAGGTCCAGAGCGGGAAACTGCTCCTCCAACTGACGGACGGCTTCCAGGTTCATGGTCGGGTCTTCACGGATAACGGTGTGCGGGCAGGCACCGGTCTCAACCCCGACAATGCGCTCTGGGGAGAGAAAGCCACGCCTCCGCAGGCGTTGGGCGTCCTCCTGGGTCAGAATATCATTGGTAATGACCGCAACCTGCCGCCCCTGCCGCTGAAGATAGGGCACCACCTGTTCAATCAGCGCGGTCTTGCCCGAGCCAACCGGCCCACCGATCCCAAGCCGGGGAACTTCAACATAGTCTGTCATACCGCCTCACTAATATAAGTTTAGATTATAAATAAAACAAATTTAATTCAGATTAACTTATCTTGTAAAGGGTGCCGGCCTCGGCTATAGTTTTCCTCATTGAACGAATCGTTCAGACCATCATCGTCAGGCTCTCCCCGTCCTGACGGTGGTTCAAGGCCTGCAGGTTTCCCCTCCTTTCCCCTGCAGGCCTTTTTCTTTCTTCCTTTTGCTGGTTCTGGAGATTAGACGCTGAACACGTGGACAGACGCGACCGCGTTTTCGCCGTCCAGGACGCCGCCGCCATTTTCGGTCAGGCCAACCTTGGCACCTGCGACCTGTCGCTGACCCGCCTCGCCTCGGAGTTGCCAGAATATCTCGCAGATCTGAGCCACGCCGGTCGCGCCGACCGGATGCCCCTTGGCCAGGAGACCGCCACTGGGATTGACCGGGCAGCGCCCACCCAACTGGGTCACGCCCTCGTCAATGAGTTTTCCACCCTCGCCGGCTGGGCACAGACCTAGCTCCTCGTACACGAGCAGCTCGGCCGGTGCGGTGGCGTCGTGGACCTCAATCACCTGGAGAGCATCCGGCCCAAGCCCGGCCTGCTCGTATGCCTTGTGGGCGACTGATGGGACGATGCCGGGGGAATCGGCCGCCTGTTGATTGCTTGAACCCAGGGTCGAGGCTTTGACGTAGACGGGCCGGCTGGTGAGTTGGCGGGCCTTGTCGGCTGTGGTCACCAGGACTGCGGCCGCGCCGTCGCCTATCGGGGAACACATCATGCGGGTGAGGGGGTCTGCGATGAGGGGCGCGGCCAGCACCTCTTCGACCGAGCGCTTGGTTTGATACTGAGCGTGGGGGTTCAGGCTCCCGTTGGTGTGATTCTTGGCAGCGATACGGGCAAACTGCTCGCGCGTCGTGCCGTAGTCCTGCATATGCTGGCGGGCGAGGTTGGCATAATAGTCCATAAACACGCTGCGGGACTGACCGGCCCCCGCGCTCTGCTCGCCGCTCATCTCTCTGGCAAAGGTCTCGGCCAGATCCAGGTCAATGGCGCTGCCAATCGCCTGGAAGGTCCGCTGCTTATCCGGGTGAAAGAGTTTTTCCATGCCGAGCGCGAGTACAACGTCATACATGCCGGACGCGACGTATAGCCAGGCCAGATGAAAAGCCGTGGAAGAGCTGGCGCACGCATTTTCGGTATTAATGACCGGGATACCGCCAATACCGAGTTCGCGCAGCACGACTTGGCCCCGGATACACTCCTGGCCGGTAATCAGACCGGCCACCGCATTGCCCACGGCCGCGGCCTCAATATCGTGCGTGCTGACCCCGGCGGATTGGACGGCTCCTTCGACCGCCTCCCGGGCCAAATCCTTCATACTGCGCTCCAGATGTTTGCCAAAATGCGTCATCCCCGCGCCAACGAGTGCAACCTGTCGCATACCGTTCCCCTTTCCTGTAGATGTGAGAGCCCCTAGTCTACCAGTCCGCATGGCAGGCAGAAAGGAGGCAGACCGGATGGAAGATGCGCTTGCGATTATGGGGCAATGGATTGGTCTGGTGAAGTCGGCCAAGCTGTCCATTGCAGAGGTGAGTCGAGACTGTGAAGAACGCGTGGCCGCCGGCGTGGTCAGTGCAGAGGAGGATTTTCAGGAAGCGGTCCGGGCCGTGTTTGAAACGCTCAGTACTCTTCAGGTGCGCCTGGAAGAACAAGAGGAATTGCTGGAAGCAGAACTGGAAGATGAGGAGGGGTAAAGGCAGGCCGGGCAGGCTCAGAACCACCCCTCGTCCTCGTCTTCCAGGTCGTCTTTGCTGAGCGGCAGGGCCTGTGAGGGCAGACGGTCATGCCAGCGCAGCACCCGATACGATTGACCGCCGGTGCGGTCAATAACGCCGGCCAGCCGGCGGGTGATCTGTCCGGTGTTCAGATAGCCGACGCTCTCTATGGTGACAATCGTGGGCAGCCCCCCCCGGGCCGCGGTCGCGTCCAGGAACTCGGCCCCGCAGTTCTCGCGCCGCTGTCGGAGCGTTTCCTGCGCAGTTTCCGCATCAACCCCCTGGATAGCGCGGAGGACGAGGGCGTTGGCGGTTTGCGTATTGGCCATATTGCCGCTCCGCGCATTTCCATACACGGTGAACACTTCGTTCAGGGTGTTGTAAAAGAGGTCTTGGGTCACATCACGGATGAGCAGGAGTTCGTCAATGGTGTCGAGCGGACCGTCCTTGGCCGGGTAGGCAATGTCCTGGGCCAGATAATACTCGCTCTCAACGCCATTCAGCCGCTCCAAGGGGTCTGGGTCGCGCCAGTCGAGGATGGCATCGGCCAGGGCATCCCCAAAGTCCGGCTCAAAGTCCAGATTGGTAAAGGTCTGGCGGAGAATAATCTCATCCGCCTGATTGATATTGATTTTGCCGCTCTCATCACTGACGCGGACCTGATAGCCGCCCTCGCCATAGGCTTCATCTCTCCACTGCCCATCGCCGAGCAGCCAGACGTCCGGGCACTCCTGTGGCTCATCATCGCTCAGCCGGTCGCGGGGGCCGAGTCGGTCGTCGTCCTGGAGATTGCGAGTTCGGCCCTGTTGGCTCGTCCGAATAAGCTGGTAGAGGGCGCGGTTCAGCCCGGCTAGGGCCAAATAATAGGTTTTGACTTCCTGTTGGTACACATCGGTGCTCATCCCCTCCACCCGGGCGGTCCGACCGAGCTCAATCGCAACGACCATGAGCACCATCAGCGCCCACATGACCACAATCAGAATCACGCCCCGCTCGTTCTGCAAAGCGGAAACGGGGGCCGCTTTTTTGTCTGAGTGGCGGACCGGTTTCCGCCTCATGGCCGCTCTCTCCGCCCTCGGCTCCGGCGGCGGTTCTGGGGAGTGGGCTGCAATTCCACAACGGGTTCCCGGACCTGAATCTGGACTTCGATCTGCCAGTCGTTGGCCATCTCCCCGCTCTCAGAGGCGGACAGCGAGGGAACACGCCACGACAGCCGGACGGCCTGCGGCAGGGTGTGTTCCTCTGAGCCGTCCCAGCTCTCATGCCACTCCTGCTCGTCCTGTTGTGTCCCAAAATACTCCCAGACCAATTCGTCAACATCGGGCATTACCTCGGCCTCCAAGAGCAAACTCCCTTCGCGCTCTTCGGCGAGGTCGGCTGGTAAGGTGGGAGCGGAAATACGCATCCATAGACTCCGAACGCCGTCTTCTTCCCTGATGAAATAGGAGACTTTCTCCAGACCGCCGATTTCGGGTCGGTCGGCAGAGGCCACGAAATGGAGTTCCTCTTCTTCGCCAAAAAAATAGACGAGGCGCTCGCCGTCGACCAGCAGCATGAGCGGGTAGGCCGACTTTAATTTGCGGATAATCAGGGAAAGCGCGGCGCGGACCCGCTGGCTCTCAATACTCCGGGCGGTGCCCCGTTCGAGCGCGTTTGCGCCAAAGCCGAGGGCACTATAGACGCCGAGCGTGACCAGACTCATCAGCGTCAGGCTGATGAGGAGTTCAAGCAGGGTAAAGCCGCGGGTGTGCCGCACGTTTAGGAGTCCCCTTCTTTGAGGCTCTCGGCCTCCTCGTACACGAGGCGCATGGAACGCAACTCGAAACTCTGCTGGTTCTCTCCCTCCCCCCAGCCGACGCTGACCATGATCTCCTTGATGTGCGGCAGGGACGACTCCCCGCCCGGCGTCTCGTTTGCCCTGTCCGCGGCTTCTTCTTCGGTTTCATCTGGAAAAATTTCCTGCACCTGTGCCCGCCAAAAAAACCCGTCCGGCAGCTCGCCGCTCTCCTCTCCATCCTCCAGGAAACCCGGAGCAAAAAACCGGTCCATGACGTTCTGGGCGTGGATGATGGCCTGGGTGCGGTGTGAGGCTTTGCCGGTGAGACGCAGACTGCCGGCAAAGAGTTCTAGCACGGCGACGAGGCCGACCGCCAAGATGGAGAGGGCGACCATGATCTCTAAGAGGGTAAAGCCGGCTTTCCAATGGGGGGTCTGACGCTGCCGGTCTGTTTTTTTCATACTGGCGGCTCCCGCTCTGGGTGGCGGCTGGCCGGTGTCTCCTGACTATTCTGCGGCGTAGCGCACCGCGGCGGTCCCCAGCAGCGGATTGAGCGTGATGGTATAGGCCAGCCCGTTGGCCGGCCGCTGTCGTGCTATGGTGATCTCCCCGCCGGAGTTTGTGCCGTCCGAGTAAAAGTGGAACTCGACTTCCCCGTCCTCCCGTTCCCACAGACTCGTGGCCGAGATCTGGATATCTTCACCAACGGAGGTCATCTGCTCCTCTTCGGAATCAGACGCCTCCGGGCTGTCCTCTCGTGCCGCCGGAGGACGCCCGGACTCCTGCCAATACTGATTGCCTTCGGGATCAATGATGAGACGCTGTTCTATGCCGTCTGTGAGTGCTCGCAGCCGCAAGAGTTCCAGCGTGGTCCGTAACTGCGTCGCCATGCGTTTCGGGTCACTCCCGCCCAGCCGATTCCCGACCGCCGGGGCGACAATGGCAAAGGCGACACTGATAATGACGAGGACCAGAATCAGTTCGATCAGGGTAAAGCCCCGCTCCGTATGGGAGGGCAAAAGACCGGGAGGTCTGCCAGCGCTGAAAAATGTCTTTCGCATGGAGGGGGGTGAGCACAGCCCTCAGGGGTTGGAGGGTGTGTGTTGCTTGGCCTTCTGCAGGGCGTTCAGTTTGAGGATAATGACCAGCACACCGCCGCCAATACCAACCGCACACCGGAGCAGATCCGGGGTGCCATTCCATATCTCTAGCAAGCAAAAGCCGATCACGCCCACCATGAGGGCAATCATGATCCGGTCCCAGAGGGTACGCATGACTCTCTCCAACGATGCTAACGAATGCCGTCTATATGCCGCGTCAAATCTTTGGTGATATTCTTCTGATGCGCTTCCAGGGTGCCGCCGCCGATCTCAAGCAGTTTGGCGTCTCGCCATAAGCGCTCCACCACGTACTCGTTAAAATAGCCATAGCCCCCCAAGACCTGCATGGCATTATCGGCGACGTTTTTTGCCATAGTCGTGGCGACCAGCTTCACCCCGTCCGAGTCGAGGCGATGGCCGGGTTGGTCCAGGTCCATATTCCGCGCGGTGTGATACAGATAGGTGCGGGCCGCCATGTATTGGGCATAGGAATCTGCGATGTAGCGCTGGATCTGACCAAAGTGGTTAATGGGCTGCCCATAGGCGGTCCGCTCACCTGCATAGCGGGTCATATCTTCGACGCAGCGCCCGGCGATACCAGTAGACATGGCACCAATCGTGACCCGCTCAATTTCCAGGTTGCGCATCATGTGGAGCCCGCTGTCGCCTTCTTCGCCCAGCCGGTTGGCCGCCGGAACCTGACAGTCGTCAAAGACGAGTTCGGCGGTCATGGAGGCGCGCATACCGGTCTTGCCGTGGAGCCGTTGCCCGAGCGAAAATCCGGGAAAGTCCCGCTCCACAAGAAACGAACTCAGCCCCCGGTCCGTTTTCGCGTAGACGAGAAAGAGATTGCCCAGCGTGGTGTCATCCAGCGCACCGTTAGTAATGAACATCTTGCGACCGGTAATGGCGTAGGTATCCCCCCGGCGGACCGCCCGCGTCTGCATCCCGAGCACATCCGTGCCGGCCGAGGGCTCGGTCATACACATCCCGCCGACCCATTCGCCAGACAGGAGGGGCGGCAAATACTGCCGGCGCTGTTCGTCATTGGCGTTCCGACAGAAATTATTGACCAGCAGCATGGCATGGGCCAGATAGGCCAGGCAGAAGCCTGGGTCTGAGGCCGACAGCTCCTCGTGAGCGATCACGGCCGCCACCGCATCCATGCCAGCCCCGCCATACGCTTCCGGCACCGTAATGCCCAGCAGCCCGAGTGCGCCGAGTTCACGAAAGAGCGCGAGATTGAAGCGTTCCTGCCGGTCGTGCTCCAGCGCCTGCGGCTCAACCCGCTCTTTGACAAACTCCCGCACCGTCTGGCGCAACAGACGATGCTCTGCCGAGGGATGAAAGATATCCAGGTCTGACGTCACCGCGTTACCTCCTCATCTGCCGTATGCCCGCCCAGCCTACCAGCATTCGCCGGGTATTGCAGTCCTCCCCCAGATTTTTTACGACCTCCCTTGTAAAAAAGACCGAGCAAGTCTACGACAATCCTGAGCGAATCGCCACGCACCCGGTGTTGGTCGGGCAGCCCGGTGGCCCCATGGCCTGAGGCCCCCAGACGGTCGCTCTGATCGAGAACGGTTATGAATACCAGCCGGCATACTGTACGGACCGCTCTGGTGAATATCTGTCACACCATGTATCAGCAAGGCTTCATTGCCTCCTCAGAAGGGAATGCCAGCGCGCGTCTGGGGCCGGACCGTATCGTGATTACGACGCGGGGCGTCCACAAAGGGTTTCTCCGCCCAGAGCAATTAATTGAAACCGATTTAGACGGGCAGGCCCTGAGTGACGAGCACGCCCCGTCATCGGAAATCGCCCTCCACCTGGCCGCGTATCGAGAACGAGCGGACATTGCCGCGGTCATTCACGCCCACCCGACCACGGCGATTGCGTGTACCTTAGCCGACATCTCGCTGGCCGACGGAACCTTGCCGGAAGTCGTGACGGCCTTGGGGGCCATTCCGACCGTTCCGTATACCACGCCGGGGACCCGTGAGGCCGGCGAGGCGATCTGTCCTTTTATCCGTCAGTTCGACGCCCTGATGTTAGCCCGGCACGGCTCAGTCACGGTTGGCGGGAGCCTCCAAGAAGCCTACTCAAAGCTGGAGATGCTTGAACACGCCGCCCAGATTCTCTTCCGTGCCCACCTCCTCGGCGGAGGCCAGCCCTTACCAGAGGCGGAAGTGATCCGCTTATTACGCGCGGGAGGACACGACCCTGAGCGGGTCCTCGCTCAGATGCCGGGCGGAAACGGAGCGGGCCACTCTGCATCTGCGCTAACTCCCCGGCGGCCAGCCGGGGTGGCGCTGGAAAAGTCCGGTTCGCCGGTTGAAGAGTAGGCATGGGTCTGCTGGATCGCATCTTCAATCGGGGTGGAAGGCCCCAGCCGGCAGTCTCTCCGCCAACCACCCCCTTCCCCAGCGTCGCCGCCCAGCCGCTTCCGCCCCCCCAAGGCCGGAATCATTACCTGATCGTGATCCTTGATAGCTGCCGGTATGACACCTTTATGGCCGCCCGGCCGAAAACGGTCAGTGCCCTGGGCGAGGTTGAGCGGCGGTGGAGCTATGCGTCGTGGACCGCTCCGTCCCATTACAATCTGCTGATGGGGCTGCTGCCCCATTCCAGTCCGCGCCAAGTCTATGCTTCGGAGTATTACAAACAGGATTTTTTCAAATACCAGGAACGGCTTGGCGCAGACCACGTTGAGTTCAAGAGTCTGGTGCCGCAGCTCTTTTTACCCACCTTCTTGAAATGGAAGCTCGGCTATCAGACGCACGCCCTGGTCTCCCTGCCCGTGCTGAACCCGGCCACGCTGCTCAATAAGGATTTCGACTCGTTTACCCTGATGCCGGCCCATAATGATATGGCCGCCATGCTTGAGCGCCTCTCTTTTTCTCCCGACCGCCCGTCTTTTTACCTGCTGAACGTGGGAGAAACGCACTACCCATACGCCTTGCCCAACGAGCCGACTGAGGAGTGGCCGAAAATTCACGGCGTCCACGGCGTCTTCAAGCATCTCGATGACGCCGTTGTCGGCGGGAAGCTCACAAAGGATGACGCCGGGGAGCGGTTTTTCGACCAGGACACACTTGACCGCCTGCGCCAGCGGCAGGTCAACGCCGTGCGCTATCTGGACGGCGTGTTGGAATGCCTCTTCGACCTCGTTCCCCAGGATACCTATATTACGATTACCGCGGACCACGGCGAGTTATTTGGCGAACAGGGCTATTTCGGACACGGTCCCATCAATCACGAAAAAGTCTACGAAGTGCCCTTTGTTGAAGGGAAGCTGCGTTAAGGTTCGCCTCGCCGCCCGGCCTGAGCCTCAACACCGGTCTGGAGGCCGCCCGCCCGCAAGTGCGGCAGCACGTCCGTGGCAACGGAGCGGAGTTGATCCAGGGTCGCGGCGGCGGGGACCGCCGGCAGCAGGGTCAGATGCTGTGCCCCGGCGTCAATATAGCGTTGCATTGTGGCTGCGCACTCCGAAGCCGGGCCGAGCGCGCTATATTTATCAATAATTCGGTCAAACGACTGCTGATATTCCGTTGACAGCGTGTGTACGGCATTCGCGCGGGCGGCTTCGTAGGTGGGCGCGATGCAGAAATACAGGACCACGCCTCCAGTGAAGGTGGTCCGCGCGGCAGGCTCGCGTTGCTGCCAGTACTCCAGCGCTTTGTCCAGACTGGTACGGAAACGCTCTGGCGTCACAAAATACGCAAACCAGCCGTCCCCATACGTCCCGGCCCGTTTCAGGGCGGCGTCAACCCGGCCGCCAATCCAGATAGGGGGGTGGGGTTGGGTAAGCGGACGGGGGGCCATATGGGCGTTCTCAAATTGCAGAAATTGCTCGTCAAGGGTGGCTGAAGGCTCGGTCCACAGCGCCTTAATCACCCGCAGTCCCTCAGTCGCCCGCCGGCCGCGTTCCCGCACCGAAATACCGCAGGCCTCATATTCCTTCTGAAATTCCCCGCCCACGCCCACGCCAAGAATGGCGCGCCCGCCGGAGAGCCAATCCAGGCTGCCCATCATTTTGGCGACCAGGGTCGGATTGCGCAGCGGCAGGAGCAGCACCCCGGTCCCCAGTCTGATCTTCGTTGTCCGCGCCGCAAATGCGCCCAGCATGGTGAACGGGTCCAGCACCGGGCTGTGCCACAACACGTGGTCGCGGTAGAAAAGCATATCGTAGCCAAGCTGTTCGATTTCCTCGGCCCAGCGACACAGCGTCGGTCCGGAAACCAGCCCGCCCCCAAACCCGCCTAAGGTTGTCCCGAATGTGACGTGGCTCATATACCGTATCCTTCCTGTCTGCCTGTGCCGGACTGGCGCACGTGACGATGCGGGGTCGGCGTCATGCTGACAGCCTGTTGTCAACTGCGCGCGCCGTGTTTGGCCACGACCTCATCGGCAAAACGCTCTAGGGCGGTGGTGACATCGCCCGCCCGCAGGGCGTGCATATTGACCAAGAGGCGATGCACCCCAAGGTCTTCGTACACGGCCAGACTGTCCAGCCCTTCCCCATAGTAATTCCAGTACGCGGTGATTTCGAGTTCCTGTCTGTCACGGCCCTGGCGGGTACATTCTTCCGTCAGCGCCTGCATATGCGCCCGGTAGTCGTCCAGGTCTTTGCCGATCACATACCAGCCGTCGCCATACTGCACCGTGCGTCTGACCGCCGAGGCCGTCACTCCGCCAATGACCAACGGCACCCCGCCGGCCTGGGCGGGTTTGGGCCGCATGGTAAAGCCCTGCCAGTTGACAAACTCGCCTCGAAAATCAACCTCCTCGCCCGTCCATATGGCTTTGAGGGCGGCGAGATATTCGTTGGCCCGTTGACCCCGCCGCTCGAACGGCACGCCAAGAGCGGCAAATTCCTCACGCAGCCAGCCAATGCCCAGGCCGAGCATCAAGCGGCCCTGGGACAGATGATCCAGCGACGCGGCCCATTTGGCCAGATAGAGCGGACTCATCTGGGGCAGGATGTTGACCCCGGTGCCCAGCCGGAGCGTGGTGGTGGCCGAGGCGATAAAGGTCAGGGCCACCAAGGGGTCAATAATCGGCGCATCGGGTTGGAACGGCAGTTTCCCGTCCGGGTTGTAGGGGTAGACGGACTCATAGTGCTTGGGAATGATGACATGCTCTGCGGTCCACACAGACTCATAGCCGAGGGCTTCGGCTTTTTGGACAAACGGAATCACCATTTCTGGGTCGGTGAATTCACGTAGGTTAATCGGAACGATACCGAACTTCATACCTGACTCCTTCTGAGGGAAGCGCCGTCCGGGCGCGTATTCATATCTGTTGTGGGTGCTGTCCGGCAAAGATGGAGGGGCACGCCGCGCCGTTGCTAAGCGCCGAAGCTGGTTCCGACCAGACGAGCCGCTTCAATGAGGGGATGGTCCGGGGAGACCAGCTTCTTTTTCCCCGCGACCTCTTCCAACGGTACGGGCCGGAGGTGCTGATTCTGTACGGCCAACATAAAGCCATCGCGCCCTGCCCGCAGCAATTGCGCGCAGCGCGTGCCCAGCCAAGTAGCCAGGACGCGGTCCGTGGCCGAGGGCGTTCCCCCACGTTGTAAATGGCCGAGAATGGTCAGGCGCGATTCCTGGCCCGTCAGGCGCTCCAACTCCTGGGTGAGGTGAATCGTATGGCCGACGTGTTCTTTATGAAATTTCTCCAGTTTAGCCGAGACCTTTTCCTTGTCCTCTTTGTCCTTGGCCTCCCGTTTCTGGCGAACCAGTTCATCGACCTTTTTGGCGTCACCGATAGACAGCGCCCCTTCCGCGACGACGACAATGCTGAAATGTTTGCCCTGTCTGGTCCGTTCCCGGATCGTCTGGGCAACCTGTTCAAGGTGATAAGGAATTTCCGGGATAAGAATGACATCCGCCCCGCCCGCCGTTCCGGCTTGGAGGGCCAGCCAGCCGGCCCTATGGCCCATCACCTCGACCACGATAATACGGTCATGGCTGGTCGCGGTCGAATGCAGCCGGTCAATGGCTTCGGTCGCGATGCCCACCGCGGTATTAAACCCAAAGGTCACGTCGGTCTTGGCAATATCGTTGTCAATCGTTTTTGGCAGGGTAATGATATTCAGGCCGGCTTTTTTGAGACGGAGGGCGTTTTTCTGGGTGCCCCCCCCGCCCAGACAGACGAGCGCATCCAGATGATGCCGCCGGTAGGTATCAACGATGGCATCCGTCATATCGTGGAGCCGGCCCCCAATAGACATGCGGTGCGGCTTATCCCGGCTGGTACCGAGAATGGTGCCGCCATCGGTCAGAATGCCGGAGAGCGCTTTTCTATCCAACTCCAGGGTTTGATTCTGCACCAGTCCACGAAAGCCGTTCTGAAAACCAATAATTCGGATATCATAGGCTTCCAAACAGGCTTTGCCGACCGCACGAATAGCGGCATTGAGGCCGGGACAATCTCCACCACTGGTTAAAATACCGACGTATTGCGCCATACGGTTGCCCCTATCTTATGGCCTCCTCTTGTTCGATGTCGAGAGCGGGTCAAGGAGTCCAAGACATACAGGCGAATGTTGCGGACGGTAGCCGACCGGGGAGGCGAAAACAAGCTGACGGCGCAAGAGGGGCACCAGTGCGGTGGCCCGGCCCCGCCATCTCTGCCAAGTCAGGACTTTCTCATCTCATTGAGATCGCCCTCCCAAGTGATTGAGCGTGCGGAGGAACCGGCTGATAGAGAGCACAGCGGATGGTATTATGTGAACCTCTTCTGGAATCACTGACTCTAGGAGTGAGGGGATATCTTCAATGGCAACGACAATCATGCGCTGAGCCTTCTTTGTCCTGGCCGCCTTGTATAGGGCGAGGGCAGCCTCTGCTACTGTCTCTCCATGCCGCTGAACGCGAACAGGAATGGGCACTCCCCGGTACGTTTCTTCTAAAAAAGCGTCAATCCCATTGCTCCGTTGGACAGGGGTATGAGCAATCCCATTGAGAAGAGCTAACGCTTGACTATTGGCGGTCTTATAGGAGTCTGCCCCCTTCTTTAATACCTGAGACTCCGTTCTGACAGGTGCGGCTAAGCGGCGACGTGTTAGCGCGACCGCCTCCTTTGAAACGTCAATCCCAATGGCAGATCGTGTGAGTAATTTCGCCGCGACAAGGGTCGTGCCACTCCCGCAGAAAGGATCAAGTACTACGTCCCCCTCATCCGTAACCAGCCGAATGATCTGCTCAAGAAGAAGCAATGGTTTCTGCGTGGGATACCCAATCCTCTCCCGAGCCTTTGGGTTCAGAAAAGGAATCTCCCACACATCGCTCAGTGGGACCCCGCGTTTATTCCCCCATACACAACCTGACCATTCTCATCTCGTGCGTAGACTGATTTATTCGCGTCGTCACGGCTGCGACGCTGAAGGATTTGATCCACGTTTGTGGCTGGTGAATAGCGAGTTCGAATGACATTGAACTTGAAGGTTGCTTCCTTAGAGTAGAAGAGAATGGTCTGATGTGCAGGCAGGAGTTTCCGGGCTGAGTTTGACCACCTTCTGTAACTCCAGATGATCTCTGATTGAAAGCGCTTCGTGCCAAACACCTCGTCAAGAATGAGTCTCGCAATGTGAGAAGCCGTCTTGTCGCAATGGAAAAAGATGGAGCCTGTCGGCTTGAGAACTCGGTGGAGCTCTCCCAGCCGCTCGGCAAGAAACGACGCGTACTCTGATATTGAGTTCCACCGGTCGTTAAAGGAGAATGCCGTCCTTCGGTCTCGCGTTGACAATTGCTGCTTGCGTTGCGTGAAAAATGGAGGATCGAGATAGATCAGATCTGCCTGCGCCGCTGGAAAGCGACGCAGGACCTTCATACAGTCACCGCAATAGACATCAACATTCATCCCTCTTCGTATTCTCCTCTGCGAGTTCCTGTAAAAGAGCCAATAGGTCTATATCCGTGCGTTTCTTGACGAACTCCCAGGCTGAATCACCGGAATAATACTCACCCCTCATCCCTTCGTACAGCGTCTGAAGAGTCTGTTGAATGCGAATAGCTTGGGTTCGGTTCGGGTAGTAGAACATGAGTGGGATTGGGTGAAATCCAGCGTCCTTAATCGTCTTCAGGCGAGCAGGCTCCTTGGTTATATGATCTCCATCGGTAGTCGCGTCTCTCCACTTGATCTCAATCGCGTCTCGCCCTACAGCACAATCAATCTCGAAAGTCTTCGGTCGGCGTCCTTCAGTATTCGGAATACGTCGAGAAGCCGACGCTGGGTATTTTGCCTTAAAACAGAGCTTTACGGCTTCCTCCAAGAATGAGCCGGCGTATTTGTAGAGAAATCGCCCTTTATTTTGGTAAACGTCAATAAGTTCGCCCTCTTGAGCGGCGATTCCAAGAACTTTGTAGATCAGATAATGCGATGTATCATCTGTCTTCATTTCAGCGACTCTTGCTTCCATTCTGGCCTTGAGGGCATCCGCATATTTCAATGCGAGAGCCTTGAGATCATCGCGTATCGCCACGGCCATCCGCCCTTTGTCTATCCGATTAAACTCCAACCATTCATAGCGCTGGCCCTGTCCCGTCACAATGGCTGAGTAGTCCCTGGATAGCTTGAGCACCCGCCCCAATTGTCCCCCCCGCCCAGAACCGGTACAACAACTCCCGATACTGCCGACACATGAGGGAAGCCAATAATGCGTGAGCGACCGTTTCGAGTGCTGGGAATTCAACAAATCGCCGTGGGTGGGCTGGATAAGAATCCGCTGCGGAAGTTCTGGGTCGATACCTTGGGGCTGACTCTGAGCGGCAATTATCGCAGTGAGAGCGAGAATGTGGATGAGGACATTGCCGTGATTGGTGCAGGGCCACTCAAGCTGGAAGTCGATTTAATGCAGCCCATCGACCCCGAGAAACGGCCCAAGGTCCAGGACCCAGCACTGAATCACATCGGTCTGTGGATCGACGATCTGCACGCGGCTGAGCAATGGCTGACCGCCCAGGGTGTGCGGTTCACGCCGGGCGGCATCCGCAAGGGCGCGGCCGGCTATGAGGTGTGTTTTATCCACCCCAAGGGCAACGCGCAGTTTCCGCTGTGCGGCGAAGGCGTGCTGATTGAGCTGGTCCAGGCACCGGCCGAGGTGATTGAGGCGCTGTCATAGCCCCCTCACCCGAGCCCCCTCCCCCGGAGGAGAGGGGATGCTCATCTGTAGGGGCAACCCCCTGTGGTTGCCCGGCCCAATCTCCAATCCCCAGCGTTCTACTTGCCCGGTACGCGGTACATGCGGATCGGATGGGGGGTGCGGTGGAATGCAGGCAGGTCGCGCCAGGGCCGGCCGGCGGTGATCCCGCCGTCTACGGCGAGGGCCTGACCGGTCACAAAACTGGCATCGTCGCTGGCCATCCACAGGGCGGCTCTGGCAATCTCTTCAGGCTCGCCGACCCGACCGAGCGGATGCAGGTGGGCCGCGCCTTTGCGCAGACCAGCTACCTGTTTGTCCGTTGGCGCCGGCCGGCCAACGGCCAGGGGCGTCACAATCGCCCCCGGACAGATGCAGTTCACGCGGATATTGAACGCGCCCAGTTCCAGGGCGACCGATTTGGTCAGATGAATCACCCCGGCCTTTGCTACACTGTAGAGATGGGTGGCCATGCCGGCCTCCACACCGGCGGCGCTGGCGGTGCTGATCATACTGCCGGACTGCTGCTGCTTCATGATCGGCGTGGCGTGTTTCATGCCGAGAAATACGCCTTTGAGCAGCACATCAAAGGTCATATCGTAGTCTGCGACACTGATACTCTCTATCGGCCCCAGCGCCCCGCCAAAGCCGGCGTTATTATACAGACAATCCAACCGCCCCCAGCGTTCGACCGCGCTATCAATGGCCGCTTTGACCTCGGCCTCCTGCGTCACGTTCACCCGCACAAACATCCCCTGGTCTCCTAGCTCGTGCGCGACCGCCTGGCCCTTGTCTGCCTGCATATCCGCCACCACAACCCGCGCCCCCTCTGCGGCGAACAGGCGGACGGTTGCGGCTCCAATCCCGCTGGCTCCGCCCGTAATGATGGCGACTCTGCCATCTAGCTTGCCCATGTTTTCCTCCTTATTGCTGGTGTTCTGCTCCATGACTGGCTTCTGCGTGCGGCCGCTGCTCTGGAGAGAGTGAGAGGACATAAAAGACCAGATTCCACAGCTCGTCCGGCTCCAAGACCTCGGCGTATGCCGCCATCGAGGAGCCGTCCATGCCATTGGCAATGCGGCGATAGACACCACTCGGCGTATGGCCGCCGCGGAAACTCCACTTCTGGGTCAAATCGCGGGGGATGATGGGGTCGCCCTCCACGGTTTTCAGGTCCTGCCCCGAGCGCCCGTCCCCCTTGCCCCCTGCCCCATGACAGCTTGGACAACCGGAATCCACGTAGACCGACGCGCCTCGGGCGAGGCGGTGTTCTGTCACCTGGGGCGGCGTGGAAACCGCCGTTGGTGTAGACTCCGCCCCAGAGGCAAAGCGCGCTGAGAACTGCTTGATATAGGCGACCACCTCCCGCCGCTCCTGCGCGCTGAGGAGGGCCTCAAACGCCGGCATCCCACTCCCGGCCAGCCCTTTGGACACGGCGCGGAACAGGTCCGCATCGGTGGGTGGACTGCCGCTGGGTGTTGAACGATACCGGAATGAACCCCGCACGAAGTCTCGCGGGCGCGGCAGCCAGCTCAGGGCGAGCCGGCCCTGCCCGTCGCCGGCCTCGCCATGACAGCCGCTGCACTGACTGGCGTAGAGGGCTTGGCCGCGCGTTTGTTCCGGGGCGGACGCCTCGGCGGTCGTCTCAGCCCGCTCATGAGGGGCTGCTCCCTGGGAGGTATCGTATGCCTCAAAAAATGCGGCCACAGCGCAATCCGTCAAAAATAAAGCCAGGTCAGTCCGCAAGCGTTCTGCCAGATATATTCTGAGACGGTCCTGTCCAAAGGCAATCGAAGCTGCCCGCCCGTCTGGGGCAATATCGAGCAGCCGGGCCTGGAGCCGGGGCCGGGCCGGGCTTTTGGGCGCGGTGACGCTGCGGAAGAACGCTTGCCAGGGACGCAGCGTCTGCGCATCTATCGTGGCCAATCGCTCGGCTAGATCAACGCCGAATATGCCGCCGCGAGTGGCAAAAAACTCCGGGAAATCGGTGTCTCGCCAGCGGCGTTCGGCAATCATATGTCCCAGGGCCTGCCCAAAAGGGAGGACCACATCTTTTTGCCAGGCCGTGTCTCGGGCCCAGCGGAAGATGATACCGGGCGGGGCGTCTTTTTTCTGACTTAGGCCGATGATCTGAAAGGTGTACAGCTTGTGTGCCTTGACCCATCCGAGAAAGGCAGACCAGCGCGGGTCCTTGGGCGTTAAGGTCAAGGCATCAGACCGGAGGGCGGCAGTCGGATTATAGCTGGTGCGAATAGTGCATCTCTCCCCATCCTCTTCGAGAGGGGGGACCGCCGGTGACGAGGATGGAGCAAGGCAGTACCAGAGCGATACGAGTACGACCAAGCGCTGACCACCTGTTCTCAACATGGGCATGATGAGGCCGGCCCGTGTCCGGCGTGCAATGAGACGAGTCAGTGGGGTCCTCTGGGTCTGACCCACGCTTCAACAGACCCCTTACAGATCGACCTTAATGCTCAACTCGCGCAACTGTCTGGCATTGACCCCGCCCGGCGCTTGTGTCATCAAACACTGGGCGCGGGCCGTCTTGGGAAAAGCAATGACCTCGCGCAGCGAATCCATCCCGGCAAACAACATCGCTAAGCGGTCAAACCCCAGGGCGATCCCCCCGTGGGGAGGCGCGCCATACGCCAGGGCTTCCAGCAGAAACCCGAACTTCTCCTGGGCCTCGGCCTGACCGATGCCCAGCAGGCTGAAAATTTTTTGCTGCACGTCCTGGCGGTGAATGCGGATGCTGCCTCCACCCAGTTCAACGCCGTTCAGCACAACATCGTAGGCAAACGCCCGCACCTGGCCTGGGTCGGTCTCAAGCAAGGGGACATCTTCGTCGTTGGGCGAGGTAAACGGATGATGTTTGGCCACATAGCGCTTTTCGTCCGGGTGGTATTCGACCAGCGGAAAGTCCGTCACCCACAGGAAACGCATATCATCTTTGGGAATCAGCCCGAGTTTGTCGCCAAGATAGAGCCGCAAGCGTGACAGGACCTCGCAGGCCACCTGTTCCTGGTCGGCAATCATCAGCAACACGTCCCGTGGTTTGAGCCCGAGGGCGGCGGCAATGGCCTGTTTCCGGTCGTCACTCACGAATTTCGCCAGGGGCGACTGCCAGCCGTCCTCGGTCAGACGAATCCAGGCCAAGCCCTTTGCCCCAAAATCCTGGGACAGCGGAATCAGGTCGTCGAGTTCTTTGCGGGAGAACGGATCGTCCGACACAATCAGGCCGCGCACCACCCCCCTGTCGGCCACGATCTGCCGAAAGACCCTGATGTCGGTCTGACTGAACAACGCAGAGAGTTCCTGGATTTCCAGGCCAAACCGGATATCCGGCTTATCATTCCCAAAGCGGGCCATAGCCTGGCTGTACGGCAGCCGGGGAAACGGGGTCGGGATATCGATGCCTTTCACGTCCTTGCACAGCCGGACCATCAGGCCCTCAATAAGCTGAAACACATCGTCCGGGCGGACAAACGACATTTCAATATCAATCTGGGTGAACTCGGGCTGGCGGTCGGCCCGGAGGTCTTCGTCCCGAAAGCAGCGCACGATCTGGAAGTATTTTTCCAGCCCGCTCACCATCAGCAACTGCTTAAAAAGCTGCGGCGACTGCGGCAGGGCATAAAACCCGCCTGGATTGACCCGACTCGGAACCAGATAGTCACGCGCGCCTTCCGGGGTACTCCGGGTCAGGACCGGCGTTTCGACCTCAAGAAAGCCCGCGCCGTCAAGATAAGCGCGAACCCCTTGAGCCAGCCGATGCCGCAAGCGCAGATTCTCGAACATCTGTGGCCGACGTAAATCCAGGTAGCGATACCGCAGGCGGGTGTTCTCCGCCAGGTCGGTCTCGGTATCAATCGGAAACGGCGGTGTCCGCGAGGCGTTGAGCACCCGCAACTCTTCCACCACCAGCTCAACTTCGCCGGTTGGGATATTCGGATTAATGGTCTCAGGCGAGCGTCGCTCCAGCCGGCCTTGCGCGGCGACCACATATTCCAGACGCAGTTCTTTTGCCTGAATATGGGCGGCGGAGCTGACCTGCGGGTTACAGACAATTTGGACCAACCCGGAACGGTCGCGGACATCAACAAAGGTCACGCCACCATGATCGCGCCGGGAATGCACCCAGCCCATCACGGTCAGCGGTTGTCCGACTTGGGTTACGCGGGGTTCCCCGCAGTAGCAGCTTCGCTGCCAATCACCTAAAGACTCCACACTCACTCCCTTATCATGCTGTGTCAGGCCGGCCCCGGTGCCGGCTCGGATTATACATTTTGCTCATGAGGCCGGCCCTGCTGACGCTCTCCCGGCTGCCCCACGACAGGGCCCTCTTATATGCCCGCTGGCCGACTTTTACCAGGGAGGTCCACCGGCCCTCGCGCCGGATTGCGAAAAGTCGTGACCGGCTATAATCCGTTCAGCCTGAGACCGAGGAGAATGGGGAGATAAGAAAGAAAGGACCGCCATGCCCAGAGTTGATGTCGCGTTTCGCCTGATCGGTTCAGCCCTTCCGGTTGACCACGGCTATGCCCTCTACGCCGCGCTGAGCCGGATGCTGCCCGAAATCCATGCGGCAAAGGACATAGCCGTACACCCCATTCGGGGCGTCTATAGCGGAAACGGAACGCTGCACTTGGCAGATTTTTCGCGCCTGATACTGCGCCTTCCCGCTGAACAGATTCACGCCTCTCTGAAGCTGGCCGGAAAGCGCTTAGCGGTAGACGACTACCCGCTCAGCGTGGGTATCCCGGAAGTGCGTCCGCTCCGCCCGGTCGCTCGCCTCCGCGCCCGGCTGGTCACGATCAAGGGTTTTCTCAAAGAAGACGCATTTCTCGCCGCGGCCACGCGCCAACTGGAACAGCTTGACATCGGCGGCCACGCCTATATCGGAACGCGCCGCACGTTTCGGGTGAAAGACAAACAGGTGGTTGGCTTTGAAATGGGCGTGACTCACCTGACCGCCGAAGAATCCCTGACCCTTCAGGAGCAGGGCCTGGGCGGCCGGCGGAAAATGGGCTGTGGGGTGTTCGTGCCGTGGGGAGGATAACGCATGAATGATGTAATTTTAGCAAAGAGCCCCATTCCAGGGAGACCACCGAAAACTCTCCTGAGCCATACAAAGGATATTATGGATTCCGTAGAATTGCTCTACGGCACGGAGGGTCGTCCTACACGCCTCGCCCAAGAATGGCTCCGCTTCTTCCGACTCAAGGAGGATGACTATCCCCGGTTTCTCATCAACACATTGGCAAGTGCCGCCTGCCATGACCTCGGGAAAGCGAATAATGGTTTTCAGAAGGCGGTCACGAAGAAAGGCGACCAAAGTATTCGTCATGAACACTTGAGTGGTCTTTTGCTGAGTCTTCAGGATTTCAAGGATTGGCTCGGCCACAATCCGCTTCTCGACTTCAATGTTATACTGTCCAGTGTGATCTCTCACCACCTCAAGGTTACTCCTGAACAGTGGGGGATGAGCAATTCTTCTTTCCGACTCCTCACAGATCAAAGCGGCTTTACAGACCTGCTTGACGTGATTGGTGAGACACTGCATCTGCCGGTTCCGTTCCGCCCCGACATCCCTCTCTTCTGGAGCTTGCAGGTAAATCCTTCTTTCTTCAACTTCACAGACCTCCTTGAATCAGCAAAACACCAAGCCCATCGCTTCGGGAGGGCTATTCACGGAGATGAAGACGCCCGACGTTTCCTCTGTAGTGTAAAAGCAGCCTTACTCGCCGCAGACTCAGCGGGGTCAGGCGTAGTGCGGGCAGGCCACGACCTTGAAAGCTGGTTAAGAACGGCATTCGGGACTACTCTTTTCCGCCCAGGACATTCAGCATAAGGTTATTGTTCCCCGCATTCAGGAGATCGAAAGAAAAACGGGCCACGACTTTAAGCTGCAAGATTTCCAGGAGCAAGCCGGCACTCTCCCGGAACGAGCACTCTTGCTGGCTCCATGTGGAAGCGGAAAAACTCTGGCCGCCTGGCATTGGATTGCGTCACGCCTAGAGAAAAGGCCAGCGGCTCGGGTGCTCTTTCTCTACCCGACTCGCGCGACGGCGACAGAGGGGTTTCGAGACTATGTAGCTTGGGCTCCAGAAGAAGAGGCCACCCTCGCCCACGGAACAGCCGCCTATGACCTGGAAGAAATGTTTGGAAATCCCGTCGATACCCGGACAGCAAAGGACTTCACGACAGAGCAACGTCTGTACGCTCTGGGTTTCTGGCAAAAACGCCTTTTCAGTGCGACCGCAGATCAGTTTCTCGCCTTCATGCAGAACCAGTATGGCCCCTTATGTCTCCTGCCTCTGCTCGTTGATAGCGTCATGGTCGTAGACGAAATCCATAGTTTCGACAAAGCCATGTTCTCTGATTTCACGACATTTCTTCAACAGTTCGATGTTCCCGTGCTGTGCATGACTGCCACGTTATCTGCGGGACGACGACGCACCCTGGTTTGCGAATGTGGTCTGCAACGCTTCCCCGACAGATTCGACGGTCTCGACAATTTGAAAGAAAGAGCAGAACACCCACGTTACCGTCTCGCTCTCACTTCCCGCGAAAACGCGGAGAGGAAAGCCCAACAGGCTCTTCAGGAAAAGAAGAAAGTCCTATGGGTCACGAACCAAGTCAGGAGATGTCAAGAGATAGCAATTTCGATGCGTCAACAGTTTGGCTCTGAGACCGTCCAGTACTACCACAGCCGCTTTAAGTTGGCTGACCGAAGGACACGCCATCATGCTGTCATCAGTTCCTTTCAGACCTCCCCTGGCCCCCTCCTGGCGATAACAACCCAGGTGTGTGAAATGAGTCTTGACCTGGACGCTGACATTCTCATTACCGAATACGCCCCGATTGCCGCTCTCATTCAGCGGATGGGACGCTGTAACCGGAGGGGAAAGCCGGGAGACGATAAAATTGGGGAAGTGTATATCTACCCCCCGGCAGATAACCTTCCCTATAAGCCAGAGGAGATTCAAGAAGTCCGGCATTTTGTCAGCGCGCTTGACGGAAAAGTTTTCTCTCAAGCGGCCTTGGAAGTAACGATGGAAAAATACCAACCCGGCCAGCGAGAACCCGAACGGTTCAACAGTTTTTTGGAAAGTGGCAGCTACGCTTGGAGCTACCCGTATCGTGAAGGAGAGGAATTCACAGTCCCGGCCGTTCTTGACGGTGATATTGAGGCGTGGCGTTCAGCCGTAAAACAAGGCCGTCCGACAGACGGATTTATCGTGCCGGTTCCACAACGATTTGCACTTCCAAGTCCCCATTTGGGGAAGTTAAAGCACCCTCCGACCACTATCACCCTGCCTATGAATTCCTTGACCAGCCGGTAACGAATGAGGACGAAGACAATGGAAAAAGCAACTCAAGAACCAACGATTGCTCTGTCCTACAGCCTTTTTGATCTCCCAAGCGCTCAGCACAAGGCCGGCTTGGCCGGCCTGCTCCTTTTGATTGATTCGCTTCGACAACGTGGAGCCAACCCATTACCCGACGTAAGCCACCTCTCGGCCACCAGTGTGAAATTAACATTTACGCAGAATTCGATGCAGACCGTTTTCGATGACCTTTATGACGCAAAATGGGTGGAAACACGTACAAAAAAGAAACGGAAAAAGAATCCGAAGCGAACCGAGACCGAGGAGGAGCGAGACGAAAAAAGCGGAGAAGTGAAGACGCGGAGGATGTATGTCTATGAGGACGTTGAGCCAAAGGCGCTATTTCTGGAGCATCATTACCCTGGAGACGAAAAGGGCTGGCTTAAACTCTGGCGTGACATGTTGTGGACAACTCTTCGGTCGCAAGACAAAGCGCGCGGTTTCTACAAAAAACGTGCGGAGTCTGAGCCATGTCCAAAAGTAGAGTCAACCTGGAAGGGATTATGTAAGTCAGTCAAGAAACAGACGTGCAAGTCGATTTCAGGTTCGCTCTTTGTCGGAGCCCAAGAGGCCAATGCGGAAAGGATAACATTTAGAGGGTTTATTGAGCAGAATTTCCTCCTCCACTTCTGGCCTCTGACGACTCAGATTTTTGTCCCTGAGACTATCGATAAAAAGGGTAAGAAGGAGAAAGGGTATGTCCTCGCCATTCCAGAGGTAAGCAACCTTGAGGAGTTTTGTGAGGTTTTCCCCCGTTCGCTGGCCGCCCTGAACCCACAGATGCAAGGCTATCGTCCCTCAGACTCGGTTATCACCGTGCCCGAGGAAGGCGGGATGGAATTCCTCCGTCATTTGTCTCTGATTGCCAAGCAAAGGGCGGGAAGTGGCGATATCAAATACAGTGTCAGTGCAATCGAACTGTTTTTTCTGGAAAAACAAGGGAATAGTGTCAAGACGCACACCGCCGGCAAAATCATTCCGCGTCAAGGCTTATTGAGCCAGTACGAAAGTATCCGACAGTCGTGCCGGAATCCGTTTTTCAAATCTCAATTGTTACTGAACCTTCTTCAAGGCGTTGATTGGACTGAAGGTTTCCTCGGGCTGTTCTCAGAATATCCCTCTGAGTTCTTCATTCGCACCGGTAAAACCCCACCTCAGTTTCCCTTCTTCTGTACTGATGTCCGTAAGAAGTTCGCCACCATTAGCGATGAATTCAAGCTCTCAGAGGAGGCGCATACTATGGCCGAAGCCACGGTTCCCAAACCCCAATCCTTAGAAAAACGCATCTACGACATGATTGGCTCTTATGTCAGGCAGAAGACGGAGGCGAAATCAAATATCAAGTGGAGCGACTTCAAGGACAAGAAAACGTCCGATGGGAAAATGGCTATCCCACCCGCGTACAGCGAGGCGAAACAGAAAATCTGCATGGACGCCTTCCTTGCCATACGCTCGCGGCGCGAGCAGGATTTCATTGAATACTTTACCGGAACGATTTGCTCTGTTCCGCACTTCCTGCCGGCAGATGACTACGTTTTTGTCTCCCAAGCTCTGCTTGAAGAGAACGGGTGGGAGAAAATCAAAACCCTGTCCATGCTGGCTCTTTCAGCGCATTCCTAAACGAAAAATTGCAAAGGAGGAAAAGCATGAATTTATTTGCAACGGTTCTGACGTACCCCGCCCCTACAGCGAATTACCGAGGAGAGAGTGAACAGAACCGGACTGTTATTCAGAAAATTACAGACGGACGGCTTGAATATCCGATCATCTCGCCGGAAGCGATGCGAAACGCCCTCCGAGAAATCCTGTCGTGCTATGGTCTGCCCTGTAATCGGTCTCGTTTACATGATGAAGGGCCGCCTGCTGTCGAATTTGCTGCTTACCCCCATCCAGAAGAGTACATAGATGATTTTTTCTTTGGCTATTTTATTGCCGCGTCCTCAGCAGACCGGCAGAGAATTCTCAGTGAATTAGAGACGGGCAGAAGAGAATCTTTCCAGTTCAAACGAGATTCGCTTCTCCGCATGAACCTTGCTAAGGGTATCGAGCCATACCGACACAATGCAGTTTTCACCCAGTCACCCAAGAATAGCGACAACAGCCCGTGGCAGAATGCCGATTCCTCAGCACTTCTCCACCGAGAAACGGTGCAGACGGCATTTCAATATCCGTTCGCTCTGAACCTCAACGAATGTAAAGAAGCAAGGTTCAGGAAAAGGACGGGTGAGAACGAAACCGAGGTCGTCGGGCTTGAATATCTCCTCAAAGCCATCAGCGAACTCAGCGGGGTCGCCGGCAACCACGCTCGCAGCTATTACGAAATGGCCCCGGCGAGCATTGTCATCAGGCTGAGCGCATCCCTGATTGCCGGTTACAACACCTACGGATTCACAAAAGACGGAGATTTTCCAGAAGTGACCGACGGAATACGCAAAGAGGATTATCCGGGCGACGAATTCTTTATCGGCGGGAAAATTGTCAAAGACATGTCGGAAGAAGATGCCCAAGCCCTCAAGGATAAGCAAGTGACTCTCGACAGGAGTGCTCAGCGTCTCATCGCGACGGTTACGAAAAAAATCCTGGGCAAAGGAGCAGGGGAATGATCTGCTTGTACGTTCAGGCTCCATTCGCGGTTTTTCGGACATTCACTGCCATCTCTTTTCGACCAACCGCCGGATTCATTACTCCCTCAGCGGCATATGGGCTTCTGCTCAACATTGCCGGTCTTGAATCCCGGCTTGATGATGGAAAATTTGCAATGACCTTGATGAAGAAAGACCTGCCCCACGCCAAAATCGCGCTGGGGGCGCTGACTTTCCCCCGGGTCCAGAGTCTCTACCAGCAAACCCATAATTATCCGGTCGGGAGCACCGGAAAAGAACATGCTCCGGCTACCAAGGGAGCAAAGTATAATATAGCCCCTGTTCGGCGAGAGTTTTTGAGCGACATCCGGGCTTATATCTGTCTCGAAGGTAATACTGCCCTAGCGGAGAGAGTCAGGGGTGGTCTGCGCGGGAGATATAATTCCTCCCGTTATGGCCTCCCTTTTCTCGGCGATAATAATTTTCTGATCGACATCGTGCGGGAAGAAGCGGACCGGCAACCGACGCACTGGTACGAACAGACCACTCAGGATGGGGCGCACGGTCCTCTCCCTCGAACGACGCGCCTGACAATCACGATTGACCGTCAGAACATGGCGAATACAAGCAGTGCTCTGTTTTTTCCTTGCTCCAAACCCCAAGTTGATATTCCTGAGAATGCGTGGGTAGACGTCCAGGCTTCTCCTCCGAAAGAAGAGATTACGAGAGCAGCTTCATCAGCGCGACAACAGCAGTGACGATGCCAACTGACATGGCCCACAGATGCTTATAGAGGGACTCGAATTTATCCATGACTCGCAATTCAAGGTCCTGGAGGTCAGTTTTCATCTCAGACCGGAATTCCTGGAGGTCGCCCTTGGCGGCCTTGAGGGTATCGAAAGCGAGTGAGGCCATGAACGGAATGATGGGTGTTGTGTCGGCCTGTGTCAAGAGAAAGGCGAATTCGGAGGGAAAGAGATTCGTGAAACAGGAGAAAAGGTTGCATTATTAGCGAGTTGGAGGCGAAGGGCTATGAACGCAAGGTCATTGTGGAGCACCTTACTCGCGGCCAAAGAGGCTCCTTGTATTCATCAGGAAAAACTCAAAGAAAAACAGATACCTATTGATGGGGGGGTGACGCCCTATCAGATGCCGTAAGGCGTTGAGCACTGGCCCTGCAACGGACTATCCTTGCTGACCCCCGGCAGTGACGCCCTATCAGATGCCGTAAGGCGTTGAGCACATCTTACCCTTCCGGTTATAGGCTTGCACCTGTCGAACGTGACGCCCTATCAGATGCCGTAAGGCGTTGAGCACCCGTAAGACGTTGAGACTGGTCACTTGCTGGGGCCGGTTTGCTTTGATGAGGGCACGGGGGCGGCCCAATTGAGGCGAATATCCCAGGGATAGATTTTGTCTGGCGGGAGGGTCGGGGCGGTGGTGGGATCAACGGAGGCGTGCACATTGGTCGGCGGGCGCAACGTGGCGTCGCGGCCGTAGATAAAGTCCTGGTCTTCGACAATGCGCTTATAAGCTTTATTGAGCAGTAAGGCCCGGGCGGGAGATGGGGTAATCAGCTCGTAGACATCCCGGGCCGCGGCAACCGCGGCGGCATTGACCGACCCGTCCGTGTGGTACCAGCGTGCCGCCATTTCTGGATTGTTGCGAAACTCGGTGCCGCCCCCCACCCGTTCGAGATAGGTCAGAATTTCCCCTTGCTGCTCGTTGATGGTGGGTGCGTCTGGCATCCCGCGCAGATTGATATAGCCCCAGCCGGCCGCGCCGTCGATTTTGCGTGGGAAGCTATACGTCTTGTCAATCGAAGAGCCCACCGTGTTATGGCAGCCCATACAGAACATGGTCTCTTCGTAGGTATTGAAACGCAGCCGGCCGTCTTTGTCCTCAATAAAGCCTTGGAGCAGCCAGCCCATTTTATTGGAGAGACCAGCATGACCGCGGTCCGGGTAGTGGGGGAGCACGCCTTCCAGCTTGTCCTGATATTCCTGGTCGTAGTAGTGGGCGAGGACGGAGGGCGACAGGAAATCCCGCTTTTGCATATACCGGACCTCTTTCATCCGCCGGGCCGGCGTGATGCTGCCGTCCGCGCCGACGCCGATGTAGCGCACGGTATGCAGGAATTCCGTCCGGTGGGGATAGACAAAGGGTTCCACCCGCGTATCACCCCCGCCTCCCACATAGGTCGTTGGACGTGTGATGGCATGAATGCGGCTGAGTTCTCCGTCGCCATTCAGGTCGTGGCCGAGTCGCGTCTCATCAAGGGGCAGGCTGCCAATCCGCTTAAAACCCTTGAGGGCGGCCTCGAGAATCGCCAGGTTGGCCTTATATACTTCGCGCGAGTAGACGCCGGCTTGGGTGTGTCGGAACTTGGCCGGCAGGCGGAGCATGACATCATCGGTTGAGCCATTGGTCGGCCAGAAGGTGCTGGGGAAGGGTTTGTAATTAAAGGCGACCCAATGGCTGCCATCTCTGGCAAAACCCTCTTCATCAAAGGCCGCCGGCCCATCGGCCAGGTTGTGCAGTCGGGGAATATAGCCCCGAAAGCGGACCGCCTCCAAGCGGCCGGCCAGCTCGGAAAAATTATCGTCGCTAATCCAGGCGCGGATGGCCTCGTCACTCATGGCCGCAACCCGCTGTGTTCGGTCTTCAAACAGATTATGCCAGCGGTTGGTTTGCCCCTGGTCACTGAAGCTATACGCCTGCTGCAAACGGGCATCGTTCATCCGATTTTCACGGCCTGGGATATGATTTTGATGACAGACGTAACACGGATTAAAGCGGCCCTCGGTCCGAGTATAGCACTGCGGAGGAATCACCGCTTCCGGGTTAGAGACGCCAACTAGCCCCGACCCGGGAGAGCGAGGCGGCAGCACCGCCGTCCAGCCTTTGAGCAGTTCGATTTTTTGGACCGAGGTGAGAGGACGGCTGATTGACCGGGGCGGTTGCGTCATGGAGTCCGTTGGGCCGGGCGCGTCTTGACCCCACACCGCCACCGGAATCCACACACTCAGCAGCGTCCACCGCCACCCGCGCTTCATTGGTGGGCGGCCCCAAAACCGAAATATCGAAAGGACTGACTTTCGAGACGGTGGGCCGTGCGTGCGCCGAAATCATCTTGCAACGGTCTGACCCGAAAGCCTGACAGCCGGATGAGGTCATCGGTCCAAAAATCATCGACCAGGGGCATATTGCCGTCGGCGCTATGCTGAATGGCAAAATATGCCTGGGTGCCATCCGGCGTGAAGAGCAGGCCGGTGGCCTCGGCAGAACCATCGGCAAGTTTGAGCAACCGCACACAACCGTCAGACTTGATATCATCATCCGCGCCGTCCGGCAGACAGGCCCACACATCGCTATGCCCCTGGCTCGCCCCGTTGTCTTCAACCACAAACAGCACCCCCGTTGTTGGCTGAAAAGCCAGATTATCCGGCTGACTGAATTCGGGGCTGCCTTCAATGAAGCGGTTCAGCACGACCTCCCCGGTTGTTTCGGTTGCCGTCGTGACCTCCCGATCAATCGCGCACTGGACCTCGCCGTAGTTGCTGGCGGCATGGTTCCCGGTGACGGCAAAACAGAAGCGAATGGCGTTGGGCTGGTGGGGGTCGCTGAACAGCGGGTCGCGGTGGAGGTCTTCAGGCCGGTAATAGGCCGTTGCCCCAGCCGCATGGGCGGCCTCGCGGCCAAGGCGGTGGCTGCCCGTATCAGGGCTGCCCTCGGGCGTGGCCGCGGTGGTCGGCCTGAGTGGAATCCAGGCCCCGTTGCCAATCTCGCAGCCCTGACCAAACTGCTGGAGGTCCTCTCGACACGACACTTGCAGCGCGTAGGTTGTGCCTTTGAGCAAGGGGGATTGAGTCAGGGACGCAATCGGCCCGGTGGCGGGGTCGTACAGCCTGGTCGGGATGAATTTATACACCGCGCCGCCATCGGTATCGCCCGGCCCATAGCTGCCGGGTCGCTCCTCATCGCCGGCAATCACCACGCCAGTTTCATGCACCAGAAAGCCCTCATAGCGAATCACGGGAAAGGCCGTGCGCTTAATCATGCGGTCCGAGGCGTCTTGGCCGTGCTGGTCTACGACCCGGGCCGGTCTGCCGCCCCGGCCACGCTCAAGAATGGTCAACTCGTCAGCCGTCAGCGGGTCCAGGATTTCATAGACCGACCCGGTGTCGCTGATGAAGTCTTCTTCGGTTGCGATGATCGTGCCCCACGGCGTGGTGCGGATGCCGTCGCAAATCGTCATGCCGCGCACCAGGGTGGTGACCGCCCGGGTCTGCAAGTCAATGACCTGGACACTCGGGGTCAGTTTGTCCCCAACGACAAAGGCTGCCCCACAGTTGCCGCTCAAACAGCCGAGGATTTCTTCGATACAGCCGACCAGATGGGTGGGGTTGTGGGAATCAGGCGGCCAGAACACCATCTGGTCCCAGTCTTGTCCGACTTCGCGCGAAACATACTCGGCCTGAATCCCTTTTCTCAGAAAAAGAAATTGTTCCTCTACGGTTTGAGTCAGCGTCCGAAAATCGACTGCCGCTGGCTCCTGACTGGCCGCTTGTCCCAGAAAGGTCAGGAGAAGCATCCCTGCTGTGAGGAGCCGCTTGCAATCGAACATTCAGATTCCTCCTCAGGCAAGCCGGGGTCGGGCGCGTAGGAGCAGCCCTAGAGCCGGATACGCGCCGCGATGGCCCGAAACACGGCTTCGGTCGATTCCTCGACGGTGGGCTCAACGGTCGTCAGCCGCAGGGCCGGCGCTGACGGCGGTTCATACGGCGAGGAGACGCCGGTAAAGTCTGGAATCTCCCCGGTCCGCGCCTTGCGATACAGCCCTTTCACATCGCGCTCTTCGCAGACGGCCAGCGGGGTATCGACATACACCTCAAAAAAACGCTCCGCGCCAATGATCTGGGCCGCGTGTTGCCGGTCGGTCTGAAACGGGGCAATAACCGGGACCAGGACGATCAGTCCGGCTTGGTTAAAGAGCCGCGCGACTTCAGCAATGCGGCGAATGTTCTCCGCCCGGTCCGCTGCGGAAAAGGCTAAATCTCGATTCAAGCCCAGACGCAGCTTGTCGCCGTCAAGCCGACAGGCGTGGAATCCTTCGGTATGCAGGCGCTGCTCAAGCCGTTTCGCAATGGATGACTTCCCGGAGCCGGATAAACCCGTCAGCCAGACCGTGAGCGCGTGTTGTCGCAGGGCCTGCTCCCGCTCGCCGGCGGCAACCAGCGGGCGAGGGGTAAAAAGAGGGGCCGGCTTGCGGTCGATAATCATCCCAGCGCCGACCGTGTTATTGGTGAGGCGGTCAATGATGATAAACGCGCCGGACGCCCGGTTCTTGCGGTAGGGGTCGCAGGCAATCGGCTTTTCCAGGGTCAAGGCGCACCGGCCGATTTCATTCAGCCCTAGCTGCGCGGTGTCTTCCCGGCGGAGGGTGTTGACGTCGATGCGATACCGCACCTCGGTAATCACCCCAGGCGTCAGGCTGGTGGTCTGTTTGAGAAGGTAGTGCGTGCCGGGCCGCATGGGCTCTTCGGCCATCCACACCAGCATGGCTTCAAAGTGGGTGGCGATGAGGGGGAGATTGTTGGGGCGCACGAGCATATCTCCACGACTGACGTCGATCTCATCTTCAAGCGTCAGGGTCACGGCCAGCGGCGGCATGGCCTGCTCCAATTCTCCCTCAAAGGTATGAATGGCTTTCACCCGGCTTGTTTTGCGGGACGGGAGCGCCATGATCTCATCGCCCGGCCGCACGATACCCGAGGCCACCGTGCCACAAAAACCGCGGAAATCCGGGTTGGGGCGATTGACGTATTGGACCGGAAAACGGAAGTCAATCAGATTGGCGTCCGAGGCAATATAGGTATGCTCCAGCAGGCGCATCAGCGGGCTGCCCGTATACCACGGCATGTGCGCGCTTTTATGCACCACATTATCGCCGCTCAGTGCCGCTATGGGCAGGAATTGGACATCGTGCAGTTCAAGTCTGGCGGCAAAGTCGGTGTAGTCTGTGACGATCCGCTCAAACACCTCCTGACGGTAGTCCACCAAGTCCATCTTGTTGACGGCCACAATAATATGCTTGATCCCCAACAGCGAGGCGATAAAGCTGTGTCGCCGGGTTTGGGTCAGGACGCCGTGGCGGGCGTCAATCAGGATAATGGCCAAATCACAGCTTGACGCGCCAGTCGCCATATTCCGGGTGTACTGCTCATGACCGGGGGTGTCGGCAATAATGAATTTGCGTGTGGCGGTCGAAAAATAGCGATAGGCGACGTCGATAGTGATCCCCTGTTCACGCTCGGCTTTGAGGCCGTCCGTCAGCAGGGCGGGGTCAAAGCCGGTGTCGGTCGTGCCGTGCCGAACCGAGTCCTTTTTCACGGCCTCAAGCTGATCCTCATAGATCATCTTGGCGTCGTATAAGAGCCGGCCGATCAGGGTGCTCTTGCCGTCGTCTACGCTGCCGCAGGTCAGGAAGCGCAGCAGGTCCTTGCGCTCATGCTGGGCGAGATAGGCTTCGATATCGGTCGCGATCAAGTCAGATTGGTGAGACATTGCCCTGTGTCATGCCCGCCCCAGCGGAAAAGCTCCCATTAGAAGTAGCCTTCCTTTTTCTTCTCTTCCATAGAGCCGGACTGGTCAAAATCAATGACGCGGCCCTGCCGTTCGGACTGCGTTGCCAGCAGCATTTCCTGGATAATCAGCGGCAGGGTGTCGGCCTCGGATTCAATCGCGCCCGTCAGCGGATAGCAGCCCAGGGTGCGAAAGCGGACTTTTTTCCACTGGGGCTGTTCACCCGGATGGAGCGGCAGGCGGTCATCGTCAACCATAATCAGCACCCCGTCGCGCTCGACCACCGGCCGGGGCTTGGCAAAGTAGAGCGGCACAATCGGGATGTTTTCGCGGTAGATATATTGCCAGACATCCAGCTCGGTCCAATTCGACAACGGAAAAACCCGGATGCTCTCGCCTGTATCGAGCGCGGAATTATACAGATTCCACAGCTCGGGGCGCTGGTTCTTGGGGTCCCAACGATGGTTGCGGTCGCGGAAGGAATACACTCGTTCTTTGGCCCGTGATTTCTCTTCATCGCGCCGCGCGCCGCCAAAAGCCGCATCAAATCCGTACTGATCGAGCGCCTGTTTGAGTGCCTGGGTCTTCATCACATCGGTGTGTTTTTTGGACCCGTGCGTCATGGGGCTGATGCCGGCTTTAACGCCGGCCTGGTTGATATACACGAGCAGGTCAAAGCCGAGCTGCTGTCTGATATAGGTCTCCCGGAAGGTAATCATCTCCCGGAATTTCCAGGTCGTATCAATGTGCATCAGGGGGAAGGGCAGCCTCCCCGGAGCAAAGGCTTTGCGGGCCAGATGCAGCATGACCGCCGAATCTTTCCCGATGGAGTACAGCATGACCGGATGATCGAACTCAGCCGCCACCTCCCGAATGATATGAATACTCTCCGCCTCAAGAGACTTGAGGTGGGTGAGGGAGTAGGAAGGCTGGTCATTCGAGGACGACGGCTGATGAGGGGTCTTCACGCCTATTCCTTCTTCGGTCATGGGCTCAATCATGGGCTCGGGGCGAACAGGCCGGGCAGTGCGGGTTCTTCTCAACCGTCTGCTCGGTACAGTGAAATGCCGGAAATTGATACTGTAGCAGTTTCGGTGGGCGGTCTGCCTCGATCTGAAGCAGAATTTTCAGGGCTTCGGTGACAAGTTGGGTGCCCAGAAAGAACGCATAATGCGGTTCCTCTGGGCTGCGGGCCGGAGAGTCAGGCGGGTTTTGTGAGAAGAGACAACGCAGGCAGGGCCGGTCGGCCCGGTCCCCCCGACTCACGAAGACGCGGGCGTCTGCTCCGCTGGCCGCCCCCCACACAAAGGGTTTGTGCCGAGCGTACCACGCATCGTGTAAGGCATCCGTTGTTGCCAGCATCAGATCATAGGGGCGCGGCGGTTGTGCGTCCTCATCCGCATGGGTCACAACGGTACACTCAGGATTCAGACGCCTGAGGGTGTGGGTCACCGGCTGCTCAGCGGCTCCAAGGGGGTGCGCGGCAAGAACGGAAAAAAGCGGAGCGGCCGTGGCCCGCGCTACGCCAAGGGTCCCAACGCCGGCCGCGGCCAGATAGAACAGGGCAGCGGTGGCGAGCAGCCCGTCTCCGTCAACATACACCCGACTCTGAAGAATTTTTTCCTGCCCTCTGCCGCCGACCTGGGGCAGGATGATCTGTCGGCTATAGCGTTCGATCTGGGCGTCTGCGAGCATGGGCAGGTTCGCATCCTCTATACGTCGATGGCGTCTTGGGGGTCACGACCTTATCAACCCGCTGGACCCCCACTGTCTCCGTTCCGCTCCTCCCGGTGCTCAAGCGGTGGCGTGGCGCTGATTATACTCTTTCCAGCCGATCCACAGATTGGTGCTGAGATATTTGTCCCCAAAATCCGGGAAGAGCGTGACCACCGTGCCCTGCTCAAGCTCACCGGCTACCTGGAGGGCCGCCCACATCGCTGCGCCGGACGACTGGCCGACCAACACGCCTTCTGTTCTGCCAAGCTGGTACACCGTTTCATAGGCGTCTTCGGTGGAAACACTGATTTTTCGGTCCAACTGCTCTTCATGGTAGATGCCAGGCACGATGGAGCTGTCCATATGCTTCAGCCCCTCAAGGCCATGAAAGGCGTCGTCCGGTTCAACCCCGACAATCTGAACGTCCGGGTTCTGCTCTTTCAGATACCGCCCGGTGCCCATCAGGGTGCCACCGGTTCCCATGCCGGCCACAAAGTGGGTGATCTGCGCTTTGGTCTGCCACCACAGCTCCGGCCCGGTGGTCTGGTAATGGGCGAGGGCGTTGTGGGGGTTAAAGTATTGATCTGGCTTGAAATAGCGGTCGGGCTGCGCTTGCAGCCGTTCCCGACACATTTCCAGCGCACCGTCCGAGCCGTCCATCGGGCTGCTGAAAATCATTTTTGCGCCGTATGCGGAGATGATTTTTTTCCGCTCGATACTGACGTTGGCCGGAATGCACAGCTCGACCGGGTAGCCGAGCACAGCGCCGATCAGGGCCAGCGCGATGCCGGTATTCCCGGAGGTCGAATCGAGAATAATTTTATCCGGGGCCAGCGCGCCGCTCTCAATCCCTTTTTGGATCATGCACAGGGCGGGGCGGTCTTTGACCGAGCCGCCAGGATTAAACCCTTCAAGCTTGGCATAGACCCGGACCCCCGGAGGAAGGTCTGTCCGCAGCCGGGTAATTTCAAGCAGCGGCGTATTCCCAATCAGATGCAGCACGGACGGGACACGCAGGGGGCCTGCCGGTGGGGGTCCCTCGGTGGGAAAAAGCGCCAGCGTGCCCAGCATCTCTTCTCTATCCCGCTCCCGGGAGGAGAGGGGCACTCTGTTCGGCCGGTGTGACACGCCATCTCCCCTTCTAAAAGGTTTCGGGCGCAGCCAGGCGGGGGGAAAAAGCGCCTCCGGCAATCGCCGGCACAATAGACACTTCGTCGCCCTCGCTGACCGGCGTATCCAGGTTATTGAGAAAACGAATATCCTCCCCATTCACAAAGATATTGACAAAGCGCCGGACTGCGCCCGCCTCATCACACAACCGTTCTTTCATCCCAGGATGATGCCTCTCTATATGGTCGACCAACGCCCCAACCGTGGCTCCGTCGGCCGAGACTGCTTCTGCGCCGCCGGTCAAGCGGCGGAGCGGGGTTGGGATACGTACCTGCGCACTCATATTCACTCCCTCCTGATACGGAATCGCTCATCTGCCCTTTCAGGATTCTACTGTTACGTTTTTGCTCCGGTCTGACAATCACCCTGTCTTCTTGCGCTTCAGACAGCCGGGCAGAGCCTTTCCATCTTATAGGCTTCGGGGCGGATACTCGTAATCGTCCGCTGCGGGCTGCATAACGGACAACGCGGACTCGGGCGCACCCGAACCTCTCGCCAGCGGCAGGCGAGCGCGTCATAGGTCAGCAAGCGGTCGGTGAGCAGGGCTCCTGCTCCGCTCAGGTATTTCACCGCCTCGGCCGCCTGCACACTCCCCAGGCTGCCGGCCAGACTGCCAAGGATGCCGGCCTCTTGGCAGGTGGGGTTCTCATCAGGATGGGGCGGAACCGGGAACAGGCAGCGCAAGCACGTCGTCTGCCTCGGTAAGATCGTCAATGCCTGCCCATGAAACCGGGCAATGCCGGCATGAGAAAGCGGGGTGTCAAGCAGCACCGCCCCGTCATTGATCAAAAATTTTGTGGCCACGCCGTCCGTGCCGTCAATAATAAAATCGTAGGCGGCAAAGACCTCGGCCAGATTCCCGGCATGGAGCCGCTCCTGATAGGTCAGCACGGCTATTGAGGGGTTGATCTGCTGAATTTTTTCCTTGGCCGAATCGACCTTTGGCTTCCCGATATCCGGGGTAAAGTGCAAAATTTGCCGGTGCAGGTTTGACATCTCGACACGGTCCGCATCCACGAGGCCAATCGTTCCCACCCCGGCCAGGGCGAGCGCCAGTGCCGCCGGAGAGCCCAGGCCGCCGACGCCGACCACCAGGACTTTTCCTTCACACAGGCGCGCTCCACTTTTTCTTTTCATTCGTCCTCAAATTCAAAATCTATTTCCTCAATATCGATACCGAGCACGGCCTCTCGTCCTGTGCCGAGTGCGACCTCTCCGTTCGTGAGGGCGTCGGCAGAGACGGCTTCTTCGTCCAGTCTTGAGGCGCTCTGCTCAACCGGCTCAACTGCGGCCAGGGCTTCGGCGTCCTCAACCACCTCTGCCTCGCCTGCTGCCTCGCCCGCCCGGTCAGTGTCGAGCGTCGTGTCCTGGCCTGTCACAATCTCTTGCCGGTCGTCCTCGGCGGCTTCCGCGTCCAACACGCCGGCGGCTTCCAAGGCTTCTGCATCTTCCTCAAGCGCCAGCGCGTCGTTCTCGACGTCCAGGGTGAGGATGTCATCGTTGGAAAGGTCATCCTCGTCGGCGATATCCTGCTCGGTCAGTTCCAAAGTGCCGAGAGCGCCGGTCTCCTCGTCGAATTCCAGTTCCTCGATGTCGGGGGTCTCCAGGGCCGCTCGCTCGGCTTCCAACGCCTCCAGGTCTACTTCCCGATAATCGTCGCCCACTTCGTAGGACCGGTCATCGTCAAAGGCGTCATCCAAGGCGCGCTCTTCCTGCTCGGCTTCTTTTTCCGCGGCCAGCCTGTCCGCATCCGCTTCCGTCCGGGCGAGGCGTTCGGCTTCTTCTCGTTTTTTTAATTCGGAAATGAGCAGCAACAACGGATCAACGCCGGCCACCAGCGGAAACGTGTCCAGCGTCTCAGGCTGAGTGGAGGACATATTGCCGCTTGCCAGCCCGTCCGAGCCCGTCGCCTCGTCCTCATCTGTCTCCTCTCCCAGGGGGGAGGCCGGGGTGGGGGCCTGTCTATTGTCTCTGCGTGCCGCCTGGGCCCGGGCCGCCAACTCGGCCAATTCGACATTGCCCTCTTCGTTCAATATCTGCTCAAGCCGCCCCAAGGCTTCCTCGGTCGCCTCGGTCTCAGAGTATTGCTCAATCAGACCGCGCAGGCGGGCTTTCGTGGCGGTCACATTCCCACGCCTCTCATTGAAGTTCGCCACCATCAATTCATGGGCGGCCAAGATGTCACGCGCCGATTTGCTCTTTTCCTCGGCCTGGAGGACAAAGGCACTTTCTGGATACCGGTCTATGACTTCTTGAAAAAATCCGTCCGCCCGCCGCGTCACCGCTTGGTCGCGGTCCCTGGAACGGATCTGGCTGTAGTTCGTGATGCCGAGAAAATACTTGACAAACGGCATATGCTGGCTGGTCGGATAGGCCCGCTCAAAATCCTTAAAGGCGGCGATGGATTCGGCGTATTTTTCCTCCATAAACAGCCCATAGGCCGCTTTGATCTGCGCTTCCTCAGCATACGGATTGAGCGGATATTGATCGAGCAACTCCTGGTACTGATCGGACGCCCCCAGATAGTCCTCGTCGGTAAAAGACTCGTTTGCCTGCTGATAGTATTCTTGGGCTGAGGGGCGTCTCAGGGTTGCCGAGCATCCCCATACGCCCACCAGCACAAGGCTCAAGCACAGGACTCCTATTCGTTCCAACATCGTTCTGCACGCTAGAGGATTTCCACCAGGGTTTCAATGTACCCGCCGCGTTCGGGCGAGAGGCAACGCCGCCAGCACGCTACTCAAGAACGCCCGGGGCGCTATCTTTCAAAAGGCTGGAGCCCGTCCAGGTCGGGCTCTTCCTCGACCGGCATCTGGGCGTCGGACTGGGCCTTGGTGAATTCGTACAGGCGCTGCTGAGACCGGACCGGGACGAGCGGGTCGGGCGCCACCCGCTGGGAGCGTCCGTCGGGCAAAATCGCGCGCGCCTTGACCGTATCGGCCAGCTGAATACTGAGTATCTCAAACAGCTGGTCCTGGATATGCGGATCGAGAATGGGAAAGGCGACTTCGACGCGACGGTCCAGATTGCGCGGCATCCAGTCGGCCGAGGCTAAGAAATACTCGGCCTTGCCAGCATTATGAAAATAAAAAATGCGGGCATGTTCGAGGTAGCGGTCGATAATCGAAATGACCCGAATCCGTTCAGATATCCCCGGCAGTCCGGGCCGCAGGCAGCAAATACCCCGCACAATGAGATCAATCTCCACTCCGGCCTGACTGGCGGTATACAGTTCCTCAATCAGGGTGGCGTCAACCAAGCTGTTGATCTTGGCAATAATTCTGGCCGGCTTCCCCTCCAGGGCGTGTTCCGCCTCGCGCCGAATCCGCTCAATCATGCCCTCTCTCATGCTCGTGGGCGCGACCAGGAGATGATGAAACGTCTGCGGGCGGGTATAACCGGTGAGCAGGTTGAACAGGTCGGTCAGATCGTCGCCAAAGGACTCGCGGCAAGTAAAAAGGCCGAAGTCGCCGTAGAGGCCACCCGTATTCACATTATAGTTTCCGGTGGCCAGATGGCAGTAGCGCCGGATGCCGTTGCTCTCGCGCCGGACCACCAGACACGCCTTGCAGTGGGTCTTATAGCCGACCAGCCCATACACCACATGGGCGCCGACTTCTTCGAGCGCCCGCGCCCAGGTAATGTTGGCTTCTTCATCAAAACGGGCGCGGAGTTCGACGAGCACGGCCACTTCCTTGCCGGCTTCTGCGGCTCGCGTGAGCGCCTGGGCAATGGGCGAGGTCGGGCTGACTCGGTAGAGGGTCATTTTAATGGCCAGGACATTCGGGTCGGTCGCCGCCTCTTCCACAAAGCGCGTCACCACATCGAAAGACTGATAGGGATGGTGGGCCAGGATGTCCCCCTCCCGAATCGCGCTCCACATATCCGGCTTTTGCTCACAGGCCGGGACCGAGAGGGGGGTCCAGGGCTGGTCTTTATGCTGCGGCAGGTCTACGGCCCCGTAGAGCTGAAACAGGTCAGTAAAAGCGGTGAACCCCTCACCGGCATACAGGTCTTCGGGGTGCAGGTCGAGCTCATCAATAAACATATTGAGTACCCTGCGGCAGGTCGGAGTCGTATTGCAGCCGCACCGCGATCCCCATGCGCCGGTCGCGCACGCTTGCTTCAATACTCGTCAGCAAATCTTCGGTTCGACCCAGCGCCAGGGCCGAGTCCGCGTCCCGCGTCACCCGGACGGCGTGACACGACAGAATCTCATAGCCGTGATACGGGCGGGGCAGGTACAGCCGCACCACATCTTCGAGCAGAATAAAAATATGCTTGCCGGCTGGGGCCGGGAGGGCGATGAAGCGCTGAACGACTTGGCTGGGAATATGGACCACGGCCAGTTTGGTCTGGGGCAGACGTGAGGTCCCGGCCGAGCGCAGGGCTGCGACCAGACACAGGGCACGATTGCCGAGGTGGGGAAAAGGATGGCCGGGATCAATCGCCAGCGGCATGACCACTGGCAGCAGGGTCCGCCGAAAGAAGTCTTCCAGGAAATGACTTTGCTCGGTATTCAACTCTTCTGGACGGGTAATATGAATGCCCTCAGCTTCCAGCTGCGGCTGAATGGTCTCCAGAAACCCCCGGTGTTGCTCCTCAGCCAGCTCGTGGACGCGCTTTGAGATTGCGGTCAGGGTTTGGGCCGGTGTCATGCCATCCGGCCCAGCCTCCAGGTCGCCCTGCGCAATACGCCGCTTGAGCCGCGCCACGCGGACCATAAAAAATTCGTCCATATTGGCGCTGAAGATGGCCATGAACTTGACGCGCTCAAGCAGGGGGACGCTTTCGTCGAAGGCTTCTTCCAGGACGCGCCGGTTGAATTCGAGCCAGGACAACTCACGGTTAATGAAAGGCTTGTCTTCCATGTCGATCCCACCGTCAAGAGCCAAGGTGTTCAGACTCTCTCTCCTTGGAGAATAGGGCGCTGCTTTCTATGAGATTCCGATCAGACATCTGGGGTGCTCTCCGAAGACGATAGATAGAAGCTCAGCGGGCTGCAACCCCGTGGCGCAACGCCCGCCTCGTATGACGAGCTTGTGACGCGGCGCGGTCGCACCGGCTCAGGCTGCTTTCTGTGGCGGCCAGGCCATTCACTTTTGTGATTCAGCCGCTACAGCTCAGGCCAGAAGCGAGACGACGCATGGCAGCGCAGACGACATCTCCCGCAGTTTCAGCCCCCCTGCCCCAGGGTCCCCTGCCCCCGCCTTCCCTCGAACATCTCGTCATTCAGGCCGAGTTGGGGCAGGACGAGATGGTGCGGACGGGAATAGCCGGCCTGCATCCGGAGGACACCGCCGCGCTGTTGAATGTGCTGGAAGAGCCTGAGCTGAAGTATAAAGTGTTTGGCTTCCTGGCCGCCCCGCAGGCCGCCGCAGTCCTGAGCCTCGTTTCTGCCCACACCAAAGACGGTCTGGTCGAACGTCTGTCGGATGACGGGCTCGGGGACTTGGTCGAATATCTTGACTCGGATGACGCCACTGACCTGCTGGCCTCCCTCTCGGCCCGCCGCGCCAAAGCGGTCCTCGACGAAGTGCCACCGGGCCTGTCTGACGAAGTGACCCAACTCTTGCGCTATCCCGAAGATACGGCTGGCGGGATCATGCAGGTTGAGTATATGGCCGTGTCCCAAGGCACGCGCATTGACCAGGCGATTGAGATTATTCGCAGTCGGAGCGATGAAATTCCAGATATCCACAGCGTCTTTATTGTTAATCAGACCAATCGCCTCGTCGGGGTGCTCCCCCTGCGGAAGTTTATTCTGGCTCGCCCGGCTGACCGCGTTGAAACGGTTATGGACCAACAGGTCATTGCGGTCCGGGCAGACCTGGACCAGGAACAGGTCGCTCAGATGTTTAAGAAATATGACCTGATTTCTCTGCCTGTGGTCGATAGTGCAGAACGCTTACTCGGGCGGATTACGGTCGATGACGTGGTGGATGTCATGGAAGAGGAGGCGACGGAAGATATCTATAAGCTCGCCGGTCTGGACGAAGAGGAAGAAGTGCTGGACTCGCCCTGGCAGGCTATCCGGCTGCGTTTGCCCTGGCTGGCGCTCAATTTGGTGACGACCACGCTGAGCGCCCTGGTCATTGCTTTTTTTGAAGGAACGATTCAGCAAATGGCCATTGCCGCGGCCTTTATGACCATTGTGGCCGCGCAAGGGGGAAATGCCGGCGTGCAAACGCTCACCGTCATTGTTCGGGGCATTGCGCTGGGGGAAGTCCCCCTGGCACAAACCCAGCGTGTGTTAGCCAAGGAACTGACCATAGCGTTGGGGAATGGTCTGACCCTGGGCGGTGCGGCCGGCCTGATCGCCTACCTGTGGCAGGGCGATGCGACCCTGGGCGTCGTGCTGGCCCTGGCCCTGCTGGCCAACCTGATTATCGCCGCGTTTGTCGGCAGTATGGTCCCCCTGACGCTCCGCCGTGTGGGGGTTGATCCGGCGGTCGCCTCAAACGTGTTTGTGACCGCGTGTACCGATATTTTCGGCTTTTTGGCTTTTTGGGTATTTTAACCCTGTTTTTACACTTTCTCTGAGGTGCGGACTCTGAGGTGCGGATATGCCCAACCCGAGATTATGATCCACACCGCATATTAGTTTGTCTAATAACAATGATTTTTATAATTCAGGTTAAGTTATCTTCTCAGGCCAATTTGTTCATGCTACAAAGATTCTCATACGGTCAAAAACCGGTACAGATATACATAGCTGAGTTCTCCCCGACTCAGCGTGTATCAAGGCCCGCATATACTTGGCGGCCATCATTCATGCAGCTATCCTCGCCCTGTAACATTTGTGTCATAGTCTTTGGCTGAGGTCATACGAGCCGCGCCCCGTCTCTGTGGGCGCTGTTTTCTGCAAGAGTACACCATGAGCACCAAACCGTCTCCGTTGAAGCCGTCGCAGGGGCTGAGTGTTTTTGAGCGCTATCTGACCGTCTGGGTCCTGTTGTGTATTGCCGCCGGCATTGGCCTGGGGAGTGTTGCCCCGGGTCTGGCGACCTTTCTTGACGGGCTCTCTCTGTATGTTGGTGACGCACCGGTGGTCTCGATTCCGATTGCGATTTGTCTGTTCTTCATGATGTACCCCATTATGGTCAAAATTGACTTTGCGGAGGTCATGCGAGCCGGGCAGAGCGTGTGGCCGGTTGGACTCACCTTGTTGGTCAATTGGGCCATCAAACCCTTCACCATGTATGCGATTGCCGTGTTGTTTCTCGGGACCTTTTTGCTCGATTTGATCGGTCCGGATGCCGTTGACCACGTTAAGATGCCGTTCGGCCTCAATCTGCCCGTGGGAGCGCAGTACGGCTCCGGGACCGTGGTGTTGATAGACGGCCTCAAGATGCTGGAGGTGCCGCTGTGGCGCAGCTATCTGGCCGGCTGTATCCTGCTCGGCATTGCGCCGTGTACCGCCATGGTCCTGGTCTGGGGCTATCTGGCCAAGGGGAATGACGGCCTGACGCTGGTCATGGTCGCTATCAATTCCCTGACCATGCTGGTCCTGTATGGCGTATTAGGGGATGTGTTGCTCGGCATCGGCCGTCTGCCCGTCCCCTGGCAAGCCCTGCTGCTATCCATTGGCGTATATGTCGCGTTGCCGCTGGCGGCCGGCTACTGCTCCCGGCAGTGGATTATGCGGACCAAAGGCGAACGCTGGTTCCGTGAGCGGTTTCTGCACTTTCTCACGCCGGTCACCATGAGCGCCCTGCTCATCACCCTGGTCCTGCTATTCTCCCTCAAAGGGGAAATGATTCTGTCCCGTCCGCTGATGATTGTCTGGATTGCGATTCCGCTCTTCATTCAAACGGTCTTGGTGTTCTTCCTGGCATACGGACTGGCGAGAGTCCTCAGACTGTCGTACCAGAATGCGGCTCCAACCGCGCTTATTGGTGCCTCCAACCATTTTGAGATTGCCATTGCCACGGCAACCATGCTGTTCGGGCTGTCATCCGGAGCCGCCCTGGCGACCGTGGTGGGGGTGCTCATTGAGGTCCCGGTGATGTTATTGCTGGTCCGTTTCTGCCAGCGGACCGAGGGCTGGTTTGCCGCGCCCGCCCCCCTCCAACCCGCCCAGGAAAGAGCACCCCAGAGAGGACAAACCCCCGCCCAGTCGGACTGAAAATCAGCATTCCTGCGGCAGTCGGTCTCCTCCAGACGCGCGCCCCAGTTTTTCACCCATTCATAACCGGCCTGTCACCATCCTGTAACAGCCCGAACCTACCCTGGGTATCCTTCGGCCCGTGAGAGGGGGTGATCTGCGGAAACAGGAGACAGGCGTCAACCGAGGCACTGGAGAGACAAGACTGCAACACTGGAGGAGATAGACTCTATGAGACAATGGGGATTAGCATTCTGCGTCGGCCTTATTGTGGTTGGGCTGCTGCTGCCACGACCAGCCCAGGCCAAGAATGTGGCCGCCGAGATTTTAGACATTCTCAAAGCGAACGGGCAGATCAGCGAGGAGCAGTACCGCGCTCTGATGATTAAGGCCCAAGCCGAGGATGAGAAGGTTGCGGCCGCCTCGGACCTGACCCAAAAGGTCGCCGGCTTAGAGAACAACGTCGGGAAGAAGAATTTTCTGGCCGCCTACTGGAAGAGCGGGCTGCGGCTCGACTCGGCCGATGGGCAATTCAAGCTGAAAATCGGCGGTCGGATCATGAACGACTGGGCCGTCTACAGCACGGACAAAGCGCTGCGCCGGCAGTTTGGCCGAATCGGCCACGGCACGGAGCTCCGGCGGGCCCGCCTCTATATGGAAGGCAGCGTCTACGGCAACATCACGTACAAGTTTCAGTACGACTTCGCCAGCTCCGACCCCTTCAAGGACGCCTATATCCAACTGAAGAAGGTCCCGCTGGCCGGTAATTTTACGGTCGGCCATTTTAAGGAGCCCTTCTCGCTTGAAGAGATGAACAGCAGTAAATACATGCCCTTTATGGAGCGCTCGCTGCCCAATGTGTTCGCCCGCGGGCGGAACCTCGGGGTCCTGTTGAACCGGGCCTTTATGGAGAAGCGGGCCACCGCGGCGCTGGGTTTCTTCCGGGAAGGCAACCCGGCTGACACCAGCACGACCTTCGGCAACAGCGGGACATACCATGCCACCACCCGGCTGACGCTCCTGCCCTGGTATCAGGAAAAGGGCTGCCAGCTGCTCCACCTCGGACTGTCATACCGGCACGCCTTCCACGATACCAGCAATACCAGGCGGTGGCGTCAGCGGCCCGAAGCGCACCTCGGCCCGCGGCTGGTGGAAACCCCCAGGTTCAGGGTCGAAGATGTGGACTACTTCAATCCTGAAGTCGCGCTGGTGTACGGCCCGGCCTCGTTACAGTTCGAGTGGATGAGCGCCCTGATTGACCGCCCCGCGGCAGACGACATCCAGTATGATGGGTTCTACGTCTTCGGCAGCTTCTTCCTGACCGGTGAGAACCGGGCCTACAAGACCTCCAGCGGGGCGTTCGACCGGGTCAAGCCCAAGAACAATTTCGACTGGCAGGGCGGCTACGGGGCCCTGGAACTCGCGGCCCGCTACTCTCTGTTGGACCTGAACGACGAGGACATGAACGGCGGCGAGCTGCGCAACTTTACCTTTGGGGTGAACTGGTATCTCAACCCCAACGTGCGCTTCATGCTCAACTACGTACGCGCCATGCTGGATGAGGATGACTGCTACTACAAGGGTGGCCTGGGTGACCACTGTGGCGATGCCGATATCGTTCAGGCGCGTCTCCAGGTCGATTTCTAACACACACCAGACGGAGGAGGAGAGGATGAAAACACGGAAAATACTGGCCCTCTGTGGAGTGCTGACCCTCAGCGCTTCGCTGGCAAGCGCTCAGACGATTCAGGTCGATGCCGACCTGCCCCGCTATGAAAAGGTCAGCGGCGTCTCGGGCAACCTGAACAGTATCGGTTCAGACACGCTGAACAATCTGATGACCCTGTGGGCCGAAGGGTTCAAGAAGGTCTATCCCAACGTCAATGTCCAGATCGAAGGCAAGGGCTCAAGCACGGCCCCTCCGGCTCTGATTGAAGCCACGGCCCAACTCGGCCCGATGTCGCGGGCCATGAAGAGCAAAGAGACGGACGCTTTTGAGAAGAGGTTCGGCTACAAACCAACCCCGATTCGGACCTCGCTCGACTCCCTGGCCATCTTTGTCAATAAGGACAATCCGCTCAAGGGTCTCAACATTCAGCAGGTCGATGCCCTGTTCTCGAAAAACCGGAAATGCGGCGCGACCCTGGATATTGTCACCTGGGGCGACTTGGGTCTGACCGGAGACTGGACCTCAGCCCCAATCAGCCTGTACGGTCGGAATTCGGCCTCCGGCACCTACGGTTTTTTCAAGAAAAAAGCCCTGTGCAAAGGCGACTATAAGGACACGGTGAAAGAGCAGCCGGGCTCGGCCTCCGTGGTTCAGGGCGTGAGTGAGGACCAAAACGGCGCCGGCTACAGCGGTATTGGCTACACCACCTCTGGCGTGCGTGCCCTCCCCCTGGGCAAAGAGGATAGCGACTATGTTGCGCCCACGTATGAGAACGTGGCCGGCGGCCACTATCCCTTGGCTCGCTTCCTGCTCGTCTACGTGAACAAGGAGCCGAACAAAGCGCTCGATCCCTTGACCAAGGAATTTCTCAAGTTTGTCCTGAGCAAAGAAGGGCAGGAGATCGTGGTCAAGGATGGGTATTATCCCATGTCTGCCAAGTTGGTGCAGGAAGACCGCGCCGCGTTGGAATAAGCGTTCCTCGCCCGCCCCCCGGCTGGCACCTGGCCTCTTGGTTTGCCACTTGTCCTGTCCTCAGAATCACATAAGCTAATCGGATTATGCCGGAGATGCAGGAACATCCCGCCCAACAGTCAGCGCCGCCCACTGCAAATGGCACCCCCCCGGTCGGCGTCCGTCTCTCGGCGACCGAGGATAAGAGCCGACTCCAGCGCAAAAAGCTGGTTGATAAGGCCGCGACTCTCCTAATCACCGGGGGGGGCTTTGCCGTTATTCTGAGCATTGCCGCGATTCTTTTTGTGATTGTGGCCGAAACCTTGCCGCTCTGGAACGCGCCAACTGCCGAACTTGAGACCCCGCCAACTCGGCTGGCCGACCTGGTCGGCAGCGGTCCCCATGCAAAGGTCCTGGCTCTGGGCATTGATGAATATCGAGAGACCGCCTACACCATTACCCAGGCCGGCACGGTTGATTTTCTTTCCCTCGCCGACCAGCGCCTCCTCCAGCGCTATGAGGTCCAGTCCTTGCAGGGGCGGCAAATCACCGCTGTGCATTATCGCAACCTGACGCACACGGCCGTGCTCGGCACCGCGGACGGGGTCGTCATTCCCCTGACCATCTCCTTCCCGGTCTCATTCAAGGGGAAAACCCGCATCAGCACCCCGCGGGTCACAGAAGAAGAGGCGATTGTCCTTGACCCACGCGGCCGCCCTGTCCGAATGCTCGCCTACCAGCGGGTCAGCGAAGACGAGGAGAAGATGGCCCTGGCCGCCCTGCTCGGCCCCCGCACGCTCCTCTTCCTGTCCCGAACAACCGAACAATCCTTCCTCGGTGAGCCTCAGGTAACGGAACATCGCCTGGAATTCTCGTCTGCGCTGGATGCGAATGTGACCGCGTTGACGTTAGATGCCGAACAGCGGAACGTATTTGCCGCCTTAGAAACCGGTGGCGTGGTCCATTGGGACATCAGCGATGCGGCCGCACCCCAGGTCATGCCGCGCTTACGGGCGCAGGCTCACCCGCAAGCCCCGGTCCGGGCCATGACGTGGTTGATTGGCGACCGCTCTCTTGTCATGGGAGATGACACGGGGGGGGTGAGCGTCTGGTTCCAGGTCCGCGACCCGGACAACCCAGCCCGCCTGCCTTTTCGTGAAATTCATATCATGCCGTCTCACGCCGCCGCCATCACGGCCATCTCCGCCTCTCCACGCAACAAAGGTTTTGTCACTGGTGATACCAGCGGCACGCTTCGCCTCCAGTACGCCACCACCGAAGCCAGCATGTTGAGCCGCGCCACCACCGGCAGCCCGATTACGCACCTCGCCTATGCCCCCCGGGCCAATGGCATTCTCGCCCTCAATCAAGACGGGCAGCTATACAACTGGGCGGTTGATAATCCTCATCCAGAAATCACTCTTTCCTCCCTGTTCGGAAAGATCTGGTATGAGGGCTATGACGCTCCTGACTACACGTGGCAGTCCAGCAGTGGAACGGACGATTTTGAGCCGAAATTCAGCCTCTCCCCGCTGGCCTACGGAACCTTAAAAGGAACCTTTTACGCCCTGCTGCTCGCCATTCCCCTCAGTCTGGGCGGGGCGCTCTATACCTCGCAGTTCATGCACCCGCGGCTGCGCAATATGGTCAAGCCCTCGGTTGAGGTCATGGCCGCCCTGCCCAGCGTCGTGCTCGGCTTTTTTGCCGGTCTGTGGCTGGCACCTCTGGTGGCCGATATGGTGCCGGCCCTGCTGCTGATGTTTCTCGTGCTGCCCGTGGTGACCCTGGGCGCGTCATTGGCCTGGCGCCTGCTGCCCCTTGATTTTCTCAGCGGCCTGAAACCGGGCGCGGAACTCGTGTTTCTGGGCCCACTGCTCATGCTGGCCGTCTATATTTGCGTCGTGCTGGACAACCCCCTTGAGGCGGCCTTTTTCGCCGGGGATTTTCCCCAGTGGCTGTACGACACCACCGGGGTCCGGTATGACCCCCGCAACTCCCTGATTGTGGGTTTTGCCATGGGCTTTGCTGTGATCCCCATTATTTACACCATCTGCGAAGACGCCTTTTCCAATGTGCCGCAGCATCTGATTTCCGGGTCCTTGGCGCTCGGGGCGACGCGCTGGCAAACAGCCCTGCGGGTCGTGCTGCCCACGGCCAGCCCGGGTGTGTTCTCGGCGATTATGATCGGCTTTGGTCGAGCGGTCGGCGAAACCATGATTGTCCTGATGGCCACTGGCAATACGCCCATCATGGACTTTGATCCTTTTACCGGCTTCCGCGCCCTGTCGGCGAATATCGCGGTCGAAATCCCCGAAGCGCCCCACGGCGGGACGCTCTACCGCGTCCTCTTCTTAGCCGCCCTCCTGCTGTTTATTGTAACGTTTTTGGTGAATACCGCGGCGGAAGTTGTCCGCCAGCGCTTACGAGAACGCTATGGACGCATCTAACCCCGCAGCCCATTCGGCCCCGCGCCCATCGAGAGGCGGCCGGTTCAAAGGCTTTCTCCGCAGCGGCGACCCGTTTATCTGGCTGACGGGCGGAACCCTGGCCTTTAGCTTGCTCATGATCGCCGCCTTAATCTGGATCGTTGGGGCCAATGCGCTCGGGTTCTTCTGGCCCGACCAACTCAGAGCCGTGGACCTGCGGGACGGGCACAAGCTCCTCGGGGCGGTTCGGGCCCGGGAGGCTATTCCGCAGTCGGTCAGCAACGGCCAGGAACAGTTTCGGACGCAGTTCCAGGTTGCGAACCGTGACCTGTACGGGTCCGATTTTCGCTGGGTGGATGACAGCCTGATGACCGGCCATGCGTTTCCGGAGCAGGCGATATACTTGGAACGGTATGAATGGGGACCGTTTTTTGGCTTTCTGACCACGGTCCGCCAGGATGGAGCAATCGTGGCCGAGGGCTTTGAGCAAACCTGGCCAAAATTTCTTGAACTCCACGCCAGGACCCAAGCCACGCTGGATACGATCCACACTATCGAAAAGAAAGACATTGGGGATATTAACTACGCCCTCGAACAACTGCGGATTGCGGTCAGGCGGACGCAGCGTCGAGAAACCGACCCGACTCGGGCCGCGGCAAAAATTGCCGCCCTTGAGGAGGATATCGCCGCTTTGCAACAGTCCTATGAAGAGCAGGCCCAGGCGCTCGCCGCCTTATACCAGGAAAACTCGCGCTATCGCATCACCGTGCAGGACATTAACGGCAAAGAAAAAGCGCTGCCCATCGCCGGGGTGGTGCGCGGTTTTCTGCCTAATCATATGCACTGGTTTGAACGCTTCGGCCTGTACGTGGCGCGCTTCTGGGAATTCTTCTGGGAAGACCCGCGCGAGGCCAATACCGAGGGCGGGGTGTTCCCGGCCATTTTCGGCACAGTCATGATGGTCATCATCATGAGCATCGTGGTGGTCCCTTTTGGCGTGGTGGCGGCCCTCTACCTGCGCGAGTATGCCAAGCAGGGGCCTCTCGTCCGCGCGGTGCGGATTGCGGTCAACAACTTGGCTGGGGTGCCCTCCATTGTGTTTGGCGTCTTTGGTCTCGGGTTTTTTGTGTATGCGGTCGGCGGGACGCTGGACCAGCTCTTCTACCAAGACTCCCTGCCCACGCCGACCTATGGCACGGGGGGGATTCTGTGGGCTTCGTTGACCCTTGCCCTGCTGACCGTTCCGGTGGTGATTGTCGCCACCGAAGAATCGTTGTCCGCCATCCCCCAAGAGTGGCGGGAGGGCTCGCTGGCACTGGGGGCGACCAAGTGGGAAACGCTCCGCAAAATCGTGATTCCCGGTGCGCTGCCGGGCATCCTGACCGGGACGATTCTGGCTATGGCCCGGGGTGCCGGGGAAGTCGCTCCGCTGATGATTACCGGCGTGGTCAAACTGGCCCCGACCCTGCCCGTTGACGGCCACTGGCCGTTCTTTCATCTGGAACGGAAATTCATGCACCTCGGGTTTCATATTTACGATGTCGGTTTCCAGTCGCCGAATGTCGAGGCGGCCAAGCCCATGGTCTTTATGACCACCCTGCTGCTGATTGTGATCGTGATTGCCCTGAACCTGGCTGCGATTGCGCTTCGCAACCGCTTACGCAGCCGCCTCCGCTTTGGCGCCTTCTAAAGGGAGTGTGATGATGGAAAGCCAGCAAAAACCCCGAGTCGGCCACGCCGTCGCCCTGCCGCCACGACCGGATTCGGGCAACGGTCATGACCCGACGGTCCTCGGCACGCGCGCCGCCGTAGAAATCGAAATTCGGGATGTCTGTCTCAGCTACGACGGCACGACGAAGACCCTCAAGCATATCAATATGGATATTGCCAAAGGCCAGGTGACGGCCTTCATCGGTCCGTCGGGCTGCGGGAAGTCCACCCTGCTGCGCTGCCTGAATCGTCTGAACGACCTGATTGACGGCTGCACGGTCAGCGGCAGCATTGTTGTGGGCGGTCTCCAGATTCTTGACCAAACGCTGGACGTGACGGAGCTGCGCAAACGGGTTGGCATGGTCTTCCAGAAGCCGAACCCTTTTCCCAAGACCATCTATGAAAATGTGGCCTACGGGCCGCGGGTGCTCGGTATCCAAAATAAGGCGCAACTGGACGATATTGTTGAGAAGAGCCTGCGCGCCGCCGCCCTGTGGGAAGAAGCCAAGGAGCGGCTGCATGACAATGCGCTGGGTTTATCCGGTGGGCAGCATCAACGCCTGTGCATTGCCCGGACTATTGCGGTTGAGCCGGAAGTCGTCCTGATGGACGAGCCCTGTTCTGCCCTGGACCCGATTGCGACGGCAAAAATCGAGGAACTCATTCATGCGCTCAAAAAGCACTATACGATTGTGATCGTCACCCACAATATGCAGCAGGCCGCACGGGTCTCAGACGCCACCGCTTTTATGTATCTGGGTGAACTCATAGAGTTTGGGGCGACCGAAAAATTATTTACGACCCCGGAAAAACAGGCCACCGAAGACTATATTACCGGCCGATTCGGCTAACAGCGGAGGGAGTATGCCACTCCACACGGATAGCCAGTATGAAGAAGAACTCCAGCAGCTTCGGGCCAAGGTGTTGGAAATGGGCGGGCTGGTTGAAAAGCAGGTCGGGGACGCCTTTACTGCGTTCGTCGAGCGCGACTCGCAGACCGCTCAGGAAGTCATAGAGCGTGACCATATGGTCAACTATCTTGACGTCACTATTGATGAAGCCTGTATCCGCCTCCTCGCCCTGCATCAGCCGGCTGCCCGGGACCTGCGCTTTATTACGACCAGCCTGCGGATTTCCACCGACCTTGAGCGTATCGGTGATATTGCCGAGAATATCTGTGAGCGCTCAATCGAGCTCAATCAGGAAGCGCCCCTCGCCCCGCGGCCGGAATTGCCCGAAATGGCCGAGGGGGCCCGAGCGATGCTGCGCGATAGTCTTGACGCCTTCTTGCAGTCGTCCTCTGATGTGACCGCTCCTGACACGAGGACCTCCCTTGCGGGTCCCCTCAACGCGGTGGTGTCCGAGGCATCCGACCTCGCCCTGAGCGTGTGTCAGCGAGACGACCGGATTGATGCTTTGACCGCGCAGATCTTCAACACTATGCTGTCTCAGATGCGGCAGAAACCCGAATACGCCAGCCGTGATATGCGGATATTGTTTATCGCAAAATATCTGGAGCGGGTTGCTGACCACGCCACCAATATCGCCGAGATGGTCATCTATCTGGCCAAGGGCAAGAGCATACGCCACATCTCGCCCTTACCCGAGTCCATTTAAGGCAGAGGAGGCTATGGCGGGACCACAGCGGACCGTGGAGGCGGCCGAGTCCAAACGAAAAGTGCTGATCGTTGAAGATGAAAAAGACATCCGCGACCTCGTTCGTTATCATCTGGAAACCGAAGGGTTTACCGTCCTTGAAGCGAGTGATGGTGAAGTGAGTCTCCAGCTCGCCGCGACTGAACGGCCGGCGCTTATTATTCTCGACTTAATGCTGCCCGGCCTGTCCGGCCTTGAGGTGTGCCGCACCTTACGCGCCCAAGACCAGCGGGCCACCGTCCCGATTCTGATGCTGACCGCCCGCGCCGCCGAGGTCGATAAAGTCCTGGGCCTCGAAATGGGGGCGGACGACTATATGACCAAACCCTTCAGCCCGCGCGAACTCGTCGCTCGGGTCAAGGCGGTCCTGCGGCGCAGCTATGGGCCGCCGGCGGACCAGCCGCACCGGAGGTATGTCCGTGGCCGGTTGCAGATTGACTACGATACCTACGAAGTGCAGCTCGATGGCAATCCGCTCGAACTGGGTCTGCGCGAATTTGAATTGCTCAAATTTTTCGTGCAGTCTCCAAACCGCGTTTTCAGTCGGACCCAAATCCTCGACCTGGTGTGGGGGCATAACGTCTATATCGAGCCCCGCACGGTCGATGTCCATATCCGCCGCCTGCGGAAACGTCTTGAGCAAGACGATGCCAACCCGAGTCTGCTCCTGACCGTGCGGGGGGTTGGGTATAAATTTAATCCGGCGGCGCTCGAGACCTCAGCGCGCAGCGACCGGACGTAACCCAGCCTGCTGGTGTGAGAGATAACATTACCTTTGTTATGCTGTTTCCGGTCGGCCTGGCGCTGCTGGCTCTGCTCGCCCTCCTGTTGCTCTTGCCCGCGGACGCCTGGCCACACTGGGCCTGGTATGCGGCCCTGCTCTGCGGCGGTGCTGCGCTGGGTACGGCCTTGCATCAGCGGGCCCAGTTCCGGCGGCGTTTGCGCGCCCTCAGCGCGCTGCTGGCGGGTGCCCCTGACGGTGCCCCGCGCCCCGCTCTGTCGGTCCGAAAAAACGACCTATTGGGCACCATTGAGTACCAGCTCGCCCGACTCCTCACGACCCAAAGCCAACATATTCAGCGGCTCCAAGACGAGCAGAAAGAACTCGAAGCCTTGCTGCACAGCATGGCTGAAGGCATTGTCGTGATTGACCCGCACGGCAACATCGTGCGCTATAACCCGGCGGCCCTGCATCTGTTTGGTTTGGACCCCACGGAGGACTGGCAGGGGCGGCCCTTTCAGGAATTCTCCCGTCATCCTGTTGTGCATCAGCTTTTGTCCACCGCCTCGGCGCAGGGTGTGACCCAGGAAATCGAAGTGGAGGGCCGCCAGCCGAGACAGCTTGCGGTGAGCGTCTTGCGTCTGCCCCAGAGCGGAGCCTATGAAACGGCTCAGGGAAGCCGGCCAACGACCACCGGGGGGCAGGTCTTAAGCTGTCACGATTTGACCCCGATTAAAAAGCTCGAATCCATCCGGGCCGACTTTGTGGCCAATGTGTCGCATGAACTCCGCACCCCGCTGACCGCGATCAAGGGCTATGCCGAAACCCTGCTCACGGGGGCCCTCCACGACCCCGAGCACGCGACCCGCTTCCTGACAATTATTGACCGCCACTCGGAACGCCTCAGCCGTCTCATAGACGACCTCCTGACCTTATCCAACCTGGAATTGGGACAGGCCGAGCTCCAGCGCAAGGACATCCATATGCCTGAACTCATCCAGGAAGTCTTTGATGTCCTACACGAGAAAGCCCAGCGAGGGCGGGTGGCCCTTGCTCAGCAGCTTCCCCCCGCCCTCCCCGCCGTGAGAGGCGACCGGGACCGCCTGCATCAAGTCCTGCTCAACCTGATCGACAACGCGGTCAAATATACGCCGGCTCAGGGTCGGGTCACGGTCACCGCGACCCGGCACCCGGCCCGCGACAACCCCGGAGGGCTGCCGGCGTGGTGGGGCCAGGCCGCTCCGGTGGAGCAGGCTCATGAGATGTCTGAGGGCAGTGCCAGTGAGGCCACCGGCCACGGCCCCCAGGACTGGCTGGAGGTTGCCATAACCGACACCGGGTGTGGTATCCCGCAAGCCGAGATTCCCCGTCTGACCCAGCGTTTTTACCGGGTGGATAAAGCCCGCTCCCGCGAGCTGGGCGGCACCGGCTTGGGACTCGCCATTGTCAAACATATTGTGATGGCCCATCACGGCGCGCTCCGAATCGAGAGCAAGGTCAACCACGGAACCACCGTCCGGGTCGCCCTGCCGTTGACGCTCCCGCCGGCGCGGCCCGCCCAGGCTTCTTAGGGTTGCTGCCAGTTCTGGCGCACCCAGGCGAGCGCGGCCTGTCGGCTGTGCAGCCGGCCATCGAGTTGGGCCTCCTCCAGCGCTCTCAGGATGGTAGAGAACTGCGGACCGGGCTGAAAGCCGAGCCGAATCAGGTCCTGGCCGCCCAACAGGCGGGGCGGTCGCAGCTCCTCGGGGCCGAGGGCGCGCAGTTTTTGACGACAGAAGGCATACGCCTCAAGATTGCCGTGCGACGCCAGGGCGTCCAGGCGGGCGAGGGCCAGGAGTTCTTCCATACCGTCGAGGCGCAGGAAGCGCTTGAGGGTTGCCGCTCGCATATGGGGCGCGTCAAGCAGCCGCAGGTGGTTTTTGACCAGAAAGGCCACCCGCTCCCAGGTCGCGCGGGCGCGTTTCAGCCGCTGACAGATCGCGACCGCCATCCCCGCGCCAGATTCGCAGTGGCCATAAAACGTGATCCGTTCCCCTTTTTGTCTCTGACAGTGGGGCTTGGCGACATCGTGAAGGAGCGCTCCCAGGGCCAGCGTCTCGCTCGGCTGAGGCAGCGCGTCCAGGTGTTTCAGCACGAGGAGCGTGTGAACGAAGACATCCCCTTCGGGATGAAAATCCGGGGACTGGGCAACGCCGCGTAGCGCTATTATTTCGGGCAGAATAGCCTCAAGCAGACCAGACTCGGCCAGGAGCCCAACGGCCGGCTGCGCGCTGCCTTCGGTCAGGATTTTGACTACCTCGTCGCCGATGCGCTCCCAGGCCATGTCGGTCAGCGTCGGAGCGAACTGACGCACGGCCCGCCACGTCTCGGGCTCGATACCGAAACCCAGCCGGGCGGCAAAGCGGACGGCCCGCAGCAGGCGTATCCGATCCTCGTGAAAGCGGGCTGCCGGCTCCCCAATGGCCCGAATGAGACGGTTGTTCAGGTCTGTTTGCCCGCCAACATAATCGATGACCGTGTCGGTCAGCGGGTCAAAAAACATGCCGTTCATGGTGAAATCACGCCTGAGGGCGTCCTCCCGGTCGGTGCTGAAGCGGACTGCTATCGGGTGACGGCCATCACGATAGACGTCGTCCGCCCGAAACGTCGCCACCTCATAGGGAACGCCCTCCAGGACGACGAGGACCACCCCGAACTGCGCCCCGACCGGGACTGTCTGCGGAAATATCTTCTGGACCTCGGCGGTCCGGGCGTCCGTGGCGATATCAAAGTCTTTGGCCTGAATGCCCAGCAAGCGGTCCCGCACACAGCCGCCGGCAAAATAGGCCGTATGGCCATGCCGGTGCAGCGTCTGCACAAGCGTCCTGGCCTGTTCTTCCCGCTGGCTCATGGGCGCATGGTGACACGCGGCGCTCAGGAGGGCAACGGAGCGTGGTGTGTCCCGGAGAAAATTGCGGAATCTATACGCCTGGGTTTAAGGATATGGCCTTCAGCGATGCCAGGAAAAGACAGATGAGTGCCCTGAACCCTCGGCAACCCTACGGCCCGTATTTTTCAGACCCGTCACGACTGTGGGGCGAAAAAAGCTGGGGCCAGGGGCGTTTCTTTATGCTCTCATGCCCAAGCCTGGCTCCTTCCTGGACCCCCTGTCCTCAGGGGGTCGCTATCGGGTGTGTTTCCGATTTTGGCAGGGAGAACAGACCACCCGGCAGGAGCGATGCGCCCTGTTCGTCCTGCCGCCCTCGCCGCGGAGACGCGCCTGGTCCCAGCGTCCGCAATGGCAGACCCTCCCCACGCTTGCGACGCCTCAGCCGCCTCGCTAGAGTGAGCCCATTGTGGGAGTTGCACTCTACGCGCACGACATCTGCACGGCCACCGGTGGAACGCTCAGGTGGGGGCGTCCAGACACGCTCTTTACCTCGGTCAGCATTGATTCGCGCCATATCGCTCCCCAGGCGCTGTTCGTGCCGCTCGCCGGGGAGCGGGTCAATGGGCATAGCTATATTCCGGCTGCGGTGGAGTCGGGGGCGGCCGGGTTTCTTTTTTCGCCGTCTGTGCCGGTCGCCCCGCCGGACGGGGCCGCCGGTATTGCCGTTGCCGACCCGCTGACCGCCCTGCAAGACCTGGCCACCTGGTATCGCCAGCGACTCTCCGCGCGGGTGATTGGGATTGCTGGCAGCAATGGCAAAACAACGACCAAAGAACTCATGGCCCAGGTCTTTGCCGCCCAACGACCCACCCGGGCGACCCAGGGCAATCTGAACAATCATATTGGCCTGCCGCTGACCCTGCTGCGCGCCACGCCGGAAGACGACTTCCTGGTCCTGGAAATGGGGACGAGCGGCCCTGGAGAGCTGACCCTGTTGAGCCGCCTGGCCCAGCCTCACATGGGCGTCATGACCACCATTAGCGAAGAACACACCGAGACGCTGGGCGACTTGGCCGGGGTCCTGGCCGCCGAAATCGAACTGCTGACTGGCCTGTCGCCCAATGGGGTGGCCATTATCAATGGCGACGACCCCGTATTGCGGACCGCTGTCCAGCAGCAGACTCGGGGGCGGATTATCACGTTCGGGGCACAATCTACCAATCAGGTGTGGGCGGAACGTATTCAGGTGTCGCGCACGGGAACGAGTTTTGAGCTGCACGCCCAGGGACATCTGCGCCAAGTGCAGATGCCGCTCATCGGCAGTCATTGTGTCCTGGCCGCACTGGCGACGCTTGCGGCCGTGCTGGAAAATGGCTTGGACCTTGACAGGGCCTGCGCCACGCTGCGGACCGTCCGGGGAGCGCCCCGGCGTCTCGCGCCGTTCAGCCTGCCTGCCTATCACCTGACTGTGCTGGACGACTGCTATAACGCGAACCCAGCCTCCATGCAGCACGCCCTCCAGACCGCCAACACGATTCGACAGGCCGACGAACGCCTGCTCCTCGTCTTGGGCGATATGCTCGAATTAGGCGCGATCAGCGAGCAGCGGCACCGAGAGGTCGGGGCCTATGTGGTCGGACTGACACCCGCCCCAGACGCCGTGGTGACGGTCGGCCAGTACGCCCCACAGTTGGCTGAAGCGGCGATTCAGGCCGGGCTTCAGACCCACGTCTGGCCCGATGCCACCGCGGCCGCCCCGTGCGTCCGCGCGCTGGTGCGACAGGCCGACGGGCCGCAGCTCATGCTGGTCAAAGGCTCTCGCGGTATCCATCTGGAACAGATATTGGAAGCGCTCGTTGCGTAAATCCTGCATGACGCATGAAAAGGAGAACACATGACCCTTCAAGTCGGCATTATTATGGGTAGTGACTCAGACCTCGCGACCATGAAAGCAGCGGCCACCGTCTGTGAGGAGTTTGACGTTGGGTATGAAATCCGTGTCCTGTCCGCTCATCGGACCCCGCACGATGCCACCGACTATGCGAGTCAGGCGGTTGAGCGGGGCCTCAAGGTCATTATCGCCGGGGCCGGGGGAGCCGCCCATCTGGCGGGGGTGGTTGCCGGCCATACCCCGCTGCCGGTTATTGGCGTGCCGATCAAGAGCGCGGCCTTAAGCGGCCAGGATTCCCTGCTGTCCATTGTCCAGATGCCGGCCGGCGTGCCGGTGGCGACCGTGGCGATTGATGGTGCCCGCAACGCCGGTCTGCTGGCCATGCAAATCCTGGCAACGAGCAACCCGGGTCTGCTGGAACGCTTTCAGGCGTTCAAAGCCGAGTTGGTTGAAAAGACGCGCGACAAAGACCGGCGCTTGCAGGAACGTGTCAAGGCCGGTGGGCTGTAGGGGCAACCGGCTGTGATGGTCCCCCCATTTCGGAGGGTATGCGTATGATCTCCGTGCATGAGGCTCTGACCCGAATTCTGGAGACCGTCTCTCCGCTGGCTGGTGAGCGGATCAGTCTGTTTGCCGCAACCGGGCGCGTCCTGGCCGAGGAGGTGCAGTCTGTCCGCGAAGTGCCGCCGTTTACCAACTCGGCCATGGATGGCTATGCCGTGCGGCATGAGGACATTCAGTCTGCCCAGGCCGCCCGGGCCGTTGCGCTCTCCGTCCTGGAAGTCATTCAAGCCGGCGCCGTGCCAACCAGAACGGTCGCACCCCAGACGGCGAGTAAAATCATGACCGGTGCGGTCCTGCCACCGGGGGCGGATACGGTCATCAAGGTCGAAGACACCCAGGAACAACCCGGCCAAGTGCTCATTGGTAAGGCCGCTCCCAAAGGCAATAATGTGCGGGCGAGCGGGGAGGACATCCAAGCCGGTCAGACGATTCTCAAACCGGGGCGCGTCCTCCGGCCGGCCGATATCGGGCTGCTGGCCTCGGTCGGACGCAGCTTTGTGCTTGTGCATCAGCGCCCCAGGGTTGCCATCCTGAGTACGGGCGATGAGCTGGCCGAGGCCGATATTCCGCTGCAACCGGGTCAGATTGTGAATTCCAACGCCTACGCGCTGGCCGCGGCCGTGCGTGAGGCCGGTGGTCAGCCCGTCCCCTTGGCCATTGCCCGCGACAGCTTGGCAGAGACGCGCGCCGCGCTCGAAGAGGCCGTGCGCCATGACGTGGTGCTGTCAACGGGCGGGGTGTCGGTTGGGGATTTCGATTTTGTGAAAGCGGCCATGGACGATATTGGCATTGAGCGTCTGTTCTGGCGGGTCGCCCAAAAGCCGGGCAAGCCGTTGACGTTCGGCCTGCTTCGGGGCCGTCCGTATTTTGGGCTGCCCGGCAATCCGGTCTCTGCGCTGGTGTGTTTCTATCTGTACACCTGGGCCGCGCTACGCCGTATGGCCGGCTACGGCAAGCTCTTCTTCCCGACGGTTCAGGTCACGCTTGGCGAAGATATTCCCAAAGCCCGGGGCCTGACGGAATTCGTCCGCTGTCAGTTGACCCGGAACGGTCCTGGCTATGTGGCGTATTCAACCGGCACCCAAAGCTCTGGCGTCCTGAGTTCGCTCTCGCTCGGCGAGAGCTTGGTCATCGGCCCACCCGAGACCGCTATGCTCAAGCAGGGGACCACGGCGACCGCTCTTGTCCTTGACCGGGAAGTGCTCATGCCGGCCGAGTTGCCTTTTTAGGCCAAGCCTTCACTTAGAGGATGAGCCCTCATGAGACAACGGAAGTACCCGACCACGCAGCAGGTGGGCCGCGCGGGGGAATTATTTGTTGCGGCTGAACTCAACCGCCGGGGTGCCCTGGCCACCCTGTACCTGACGAACGCCCCGCGCGTGGATGTCGTGGCCATGCGACCGGATAACAGCCGCACGGTCAACATCCAGGTCAAGACCAAAGGCCCCAGATCGAAGATGTGGCAGTGGAATATCGAAAAAGCCAGAGCCGAGCGGCAGGCTTCAGGGGACGATTTCCTCGTCTTCGTGGACCTTCAGCCTTTGGAGCCGGCCTATTATATTGTTCGGCTCCGGGATTTCGCCAAGAGGAAGGTTGAGGCTCATGACGCTTGGCTGAAGAGCATCGGGGGCAGCCGGCCGCGCACTCCAGCCTCCCAGCACACCAGTATCTCGGTGGAAGAGGTGGAAGCGGGTAAGGATGCCTGGCACCTACTGGATGTGATGCCGGCCGTGGCTTGACGAAGAGCGAAACGGACAATGTGTGGATGCAGAAAGGATAGGGATATTAGGCGATGCAAAGGATCGGAGGAATCCTGGTGGGGCTCTGGGTGTTTTGGGGAACAATCGCCTGGGCGCAAGCGCCCGACCGGGGCGTGATTGAGTCCCCGTCTGCCTTTGTCAGCGGCATTGGCTTCATTTCTGGCTGGAAGTGTAATGCCGAAAACATCACCCTTAAAATTTGGTGTAATAATTTGGCTCTGCCTCACAAGCCAGTGTCTATGGGTGTTCCGCGTCCAGACACCCAGTCCGTCTGTGACGGTCCCGATACGAACAACGGCTGGATTGCCCAAGTCAATTGGAACGATTACCAAAACTGCACGCGGGTGGAAGCCTTTGATAAGGGCCATATGTTTGCGTCCAGAGATTTCACCGTTGGGACAATCAGCAACGAGTTTATTCGAGACCAGGAAGGAACAACGATCAAGGTGACAGATTTTCCCGTCATGGGCCAGACATCACGGTTTGTTTGGTCCACGGCGACGCAGCATTGGGAGGCTATGTACTCATTTCCGTGCAGGGAAGAGGATAATTGCGATGATCCGACGACCGATAGTGGCAATACTGATGGTGGCAGTATCCCGGAGATCATTGTCAATGAGGGATTCACGGCCGGGACCCAGCCGCTGCCGCAGTATCAAGGCAACCTGGACTTCCCAAAACCAAACCCAGTCCGCGGTGCCATCAGTTACTCGGTGATCTTTGAGCCGGGGATTGGATGTTCCTCCAAAACAGTTCGAAAGGCACGGCAACCCTGCTTGTCCCGCACGACGAGCTAGAGGCCAAATCCCACCATATCTCACTGCTGGCCCTCAATGGCGTCGTGCCGCTAGTGTAGGCATATAACAGTCGATGGGTAGTCAATCTCATCGGGGTCGGCATCGAGCGGCTATATCAACTCGTGGGTTCGTCATCCAACCCGAATTACTTTGGGAGCGGAGAGGGCCCGGTCATTTATACCAGGAGCAACGACCCTCAGCTTTTCCCCCAGATCCCCCCTGACACACCCCTCCCGGTCCCCCAGCATACTTGCGAACGAGAACTCCATGACCATAAAATCATCCACTTCTTGAATGGAGAGACAGGGGAGTTCGGCTATAAGCTGTACGTGGAGCGGGACAGGCCGTTGACAGACCAAGAGATTCAAGACCTGTATTACCCGAACAACAACAGGGGGCCGTGGCGGTCTATCACAGGTTACTGGGGCCCGGCCGCAGGCTCAGCTATACGAACTGGAGGGTCTTTCATCTCCTATTTCCAACCAACAGAAACCGTCATTTACCGCACAAACTTCCAAGATGGCCTATTAACGAACGGACCTGGGGACCGGCGTTTTGCCCGCGATGATCTTCAAGGCACAGGCAAGCTGGAGATCATATACATGTCTGACGCCCTCTATGATTACTGAGTGAATCCTCCCGATCCGGACGAGACGTACTTTGTCGATTGGCCGGTTGAATATCGTTCAGCGGCTACTGAATAGCCGATGGGCAGACCGGCCGCGAAGGCGTCTATCCCCACGGGTGCGGGGTAGTGGCCGGAGCCGATCAACCATCGTCATCGGATGGGCCTCCGACTGGCTTCACGAGGCGGGGCGCACATGAGGCCCTAACCGAAGCAGCGTGATTTTCGGTGGACTGTATATTTCCGCCGCTGAGTTTCCCTTCCCTCCCCGTTGACTTTCCCCAGGGCTTCTGATTTGCAAAAAACCTATCTTTGCAAGGAGGATTCTGTGGAAAACGGCAAAATCTGGATGGACGGTGAACTCGTTCCCTGGGATGAGGCACAAGTCCATGTCCTCACCCATACACTCCACTACGGTGTGGGCGTGTTTGAAGGCATTCGCTGCTATGCGAGTGAAGACGGTCGGTCCGGCGTTTTCCGCCTACCCGAACATATTGAGCGGCTGTTCGACTCGGCCCACATCCTTGGACTCACTATCCCCTTTTCCCAAAATGATATTATCCACGCCTGCCTGGAAACGGTGCGGGCCAACGCCCTGAAGGAGTGCTATATCCGCCCGCTGGTGTTTGTTGGCGAAGGAGACCGCGGCTTGCACGCCAGGACCAACCCGATTCGTGTTGCCATTGCGGCCTGGGCCTGGGGTGCCTATCTGGGTGAAGAAGGGCTGCTCAAGGGCATTCGGGTCAAGACTTCGTCGTTTCAACGCTTCCACGTCAATACCTTGATGACCAAGGCCAAGGCCGTCGGCACCTATCTGAACTCCATTCTGGCCGGTCAAGAGGTCTGGGCCCTGGGATATGACGAGGCGCTGCTGCTCGACACTGATGGGTACGTGGCCGAAGGACCGGGAGAAAATATCTTTGTCGTCCGGCGGGGCAAGATCAAAACGCCGCCGCTCTCGTCTTCTCTTCTGCCCGGCATTACCCGTGCTACCGCCATTACGCTGCTGCACGATATGGACGTCCCGCTGGAAGAGGACCGCATTACTCGGGATGAGGTCTATCTTGCCGACGAGGTGTTTTTTACGGGGACGGCCGCAGAGGTGACGCCGATTCGTGAGCTTGATGACCGGGTAATTCGGGGGGCACCGCCCGGAGCAGTGACACGAGAACTCAAAACCCGCTTCGATGCCGTTATTAAAGGGACCAATCCAAAGTATCGGGATTGGCTGACCTTTGTGTAAATCAGGCTGACACCTGCCGGGTGGGCAGTGGTCAGGAAAATAATGCTGTCCACCACTGTCCACTAACCACTGCCCATGTCCTCCGTTCGCAACCTGTGGTTCGATAGCCGCCATTTGCTCGGCGGGGCACGCGGCCAAGCTTTGTTGGCCGAACTCGATGCCCTGCCCGCCCCCGTGCGGGAGACCCTGCTCACCGCGGGGGACCGGCTGGCGGACAGCTCGCTCACCCTGGCCCAAGTGTTCTGCCGCCATGCGCCGGCGGCCTGGCAGGTGTTTGGAGAAGACCGGTTTGGGCAGTGGGTGCAGATTGGCGAACAGTTTGTCCGGCACGACCCGACCTCGCGTGAAGGCGCAGAGGCGTATTTTTCCATCCCCCCCGCCGCGCTGGCCCGGCTCGACTGGAATCAGGTCGAAGCGTGGGTCGCCATCGGTCGAGAAGTGCTCAAAATCTCGCGTCGCTTAGGCGCGCAATTTTTGCAAACCTCAGCCCCATTGCTGCCGAGCCTGCCGGCGCCGCTCACCGCGCGGTTGCGCGCCTGGGCCAGACACGGGAGTGCGCTGCTCGGCCACAAAGGCTGGAAAGGCGAGTTTCTGGCGCTGTCCTATTTTTCTGCGGCCCCGACCGTCCTGCCCGTTCTGAGCCCGGACGAGATACGGGAGTGGGCCGTCTTGGGCGTGCGCGTCCAGGATGCTGGCCCGTGGACGTTTTACGCGACCCTGCCCAGCGGCTTTGCCGAGCTGGCCGGCAAAATTCGCCTCCAGTTATTAGCGGACTGTCAGGCTGCGACCGGCCATTCGCCGACTGCGGCCGTGGAGATTTTTGTTCAGCTGCCGGCGGTCTTGGCAGGGCTGCCGCCCGCCCTCCAGACGTTTCTGCTGACGGTCCTGGCACCCGTCATCCGCTCCGACCCCACAGCCCTGCTCCCGCTCTTTCCGCTCATGACTCCCTGCCTCAAGGCGCTTGAGCCGGCCCTGAGCCGAGTCGCCGGGGACGGACAAGGCTTCGCCCTGCGCGAAGCCTTGGTCGCCCTGGCCCACACGTTTGCGCCCGGTATTCCCCCGGCCCTGCGGACCCTACCCCGAGCCTACGAGGAAGCCGGCGAGCAGCGTCTGCTGGCATGGATCGCCTCGGGCCGCGACATTGGGCGGGCGCGCCCGGAAGCCGGCGTCGCTTTTTTTGCGCTGGAATCGCGCACCAGCCTGCGCCTCCTCCGCCACGACGACACCGGGGTCAATCTGGACGAGGTCCAGGAAGTGCTGCGTCAGTATATGCAGATGTTGTCCGGCTGGGCTGCCGGTATTGAGCGCCAGGAATTCTTCTCCTATCCGCCGGCGCTGGAAGAATATCCCCTGCCCGGCGACGCCATCCCGCTGCCGGCCCGGATTGCCCTGTTTCCAACCTATGAGGAGAATTTCAGGCTCTTGCGCGTCCTGGCCGTAGTGCAGGCTGGCCGGCGCGAATTTGGGACCTATGACTTTCGCCTGGAACGAGTGTGGCCCCAGCTCTCCCCGCTCACCTGCCTCGACCCGGGGGGAGAAGCGTCAGGTCCACCCACCGGTGATCTGGGCGCTTTCTTTGCCTGTTTTCCTCATCCCCAGGTGGTTGAGGCCCTCTTTCTGCTCGTGGAAACGCGGCGTGTGACCCACCGGGTCGGGCAGTCCTATCGTGGCTTGCGCGCGGACCTCGACTGGCTGGAGAGCGTCTCCCTGCCCTCGCTGCTGCCCGCAAGCCTGCGGACTCTGTTTGCCACGCTGCCCCTGCCCGCCGCGCCGTCTCACACGGTGTATGACTCAGCCCGGTGGGCGGCCGACACGTATCAGCGCATCCTGTCCTCGCTGGAGATGGTGCAAGGTCAGGACCAGGACCCGGCCTCGTTTGAAGCGGCTCTGTTTGAAAAGATGACCGGCGATGCGCTGATTGACCCGGACATGAGCGATGACAGCCCGCCGCCCACCCAAGACATGCCAGAAGTCCCCCAGTTGACCTTGGAACCCGAGGAAGACGACGATAGCGGCGGCGCGCCCCTTTCCCCAGAAGAGCTGAAAGCCCTGCTTGAGGCCGGCATAGAGCTGAACATCCGCCAGGGCAAGCCGGACAGCCTGAACCCGCAGGGCCTGTATATTACGGACTTGGACGGCAAGCTGCCGGCCCACACCGACCCAGATGTCCGCCGGCCTGAGAATGGGACGCTGGTGAGTACCGGACGCCGAAGAGAGCGGCAGGAAGCCCTGACCTTTTTCTATGACGAGTGGGATTACCACATCGCCGATTATCGGACGCGCTGGTGTCGGCTGCGTGAAATGATGCTCAGCGGCGATGCCGGCGAATTTTTTGCCAAGACCCTGGGCGACTATATGGCCCTCACCCCCGCCATCAAGGCCGAGTTTCAACGTATCCGTCCCGAGCAGTATCGACTCGTGCGCGGGCTTGAGGACGGCGAGGAGTTTGATCTGAACGCGGTCATCACCGCGGTCAGCGACCGCCGGGCGCGGCTTGCGCCCTCGCCAAAAGTGTATACCACCAAACGGCAGACTGAGCGGGATGTTGCGGCGCTGTTTTTGCTGGATATGAGCGCGTCAACAGATGAACCCGTGGATCAGGATGCTCGGGATGGGCAGGATTTTCGGGATGGGCAGGGGGGGCAGGACGACTCGGACCTTCCCCTGATGCCCCTGGGATATAAGGGGGGGACAAAAAAACCGGTGGAACAGCCGCCCAAGCCCCGACGTATTATCGATGTCACCAAAGAAGCCCTGGTTTTGATGGCGGAAGCGTTGGAAGAAATCGGCGATGCCTATGCGGTGTATGGGTTTTCTGGTCAGGGCCGTGACAATGTTGAATTCTATCACGTCAAATCCTTCACCGAGTCCCTCTCCCCGACCATCAAGGGCCGCATTGGGGCCATTGAACCCAAGCGTTCGACTCGGATGGGCCCGGCCATTCGTCACGCCCTGGAAAAGCTCAAAGATATTGCCTGTCGGGTCAAGCTGCTGGTCCTGCTCAGCGATGGCTTTCCCCAGGACATGGACTATGGCACGGACCGGCGGTCAGCCACCTACGGTATTCAGGACACGATGATGGCCCTGCGTGAGGCCGACCAGGCCGGCGTGCTGACGTTCTGTTTGACCATCGATAAGGCCGGCCATGATTATCTGCGGGATATGTGCGCGCCCTCCCGCTATATGGTCCTTGAGGACGTGACATCCCTTCCCACAGAATTGCCAAAAGTATATCAACGCTATATCCGGCCCTGGCAGACCTGAGCCAGCAGAACAGGCCGGAAACCACAGCGTGTAAAAGGGTCAGTGTGTCCTCCCATAGACACGAGACGCCGGACACGCCTACCCTTGTCAGGATGGAGGACAGTTATGGATATTCAGCACAGTGTAGCGGTCGTGACCGGTGGCGGTTCCGGCCTGGGCGAGGCAACCGCGCGAACGCTGGTGGCCCGGGGGGCCAGCGTGGCGGTGCTGGACCTGAGCCGGTCGAACGGGGCGGCCATTGCCGAAGAACTCGGGGAACGCGCCAGGTTTTTCGAAGCCGATGTGACGAATGACGATCAATTAGCCGCCGCGCTGAGTCAGGCGGTCGAACACTTCTGCGCCATTCATATTGCGGTCAACTGCGCCGGCATTGCTACCGCGGGCCGGACTTTGGGCAAAGGCAACGAGCCGCTGACCCTCGGACCGTTTCGCAAAACCATCGAAGTCAACCTCATCGGGACGTTTAATGTGATTCGTTTCACCGCCGCCCATATGGCGCAAAACGCGCCGAGCGACGATGGGGAGCGGGGCGTGATCATCAATACGGCCTCGGTGGCGGCTTTTGATGGGCAGATTGGGCAAGCCGCCTATTCAGCCTCAAAAGGCGGTGTGGTTGGTATGACGCTGCCAATTGCCCGCGACCTGTCCCGCACCGGGATACGCTGCTGTACCATCGCGCCGGGGATTTTTGAGACGCCGATGCTGATGGGCCTGCCCGAGCCGGCCCGGCAGGCGCTCGGGGCCAGCATACCCTTTCCGCAACGTCTGGGCCGGCCAGCGGAATATGCCGCCCTGGCTTGCCAGATCATTGAGAACGTCATGTTAAATGGGGAAACCATTCGGCTCGACGGTGCCATTCGTATGGCGCCCAAATAGCCGCCCCCCAAGCCGGCAGGAGGCCCACGCTCCCTGGGAAAGAAAAACGTCCGCGCCGAAGCATCGGTCCGAACGGGCCGGTGAGGACTGCAACGTGGCGTACAAACGCAAGGACGCCTTTTATAAAAAAGCCAAGCAGGCCGGCTATCGCTCCCGCGCGGCGTATAAACTCCTGGAACTCAACCAGGCGTGGCGCTTTCTGCGCGCAGGAAACCGGGTCATTGACCTGGGCGCGTGGCCGGGGGGCTGGGTCCAGGTGGCGGCCAAGGCGGTCGGGCCGTCCGGACAGGTGCTTGGTATCGATCTGGTCAAGCTGGAACCCCTCTCCTTGGCCAACGTCACCCTGCTGCAAGGCGACGCGGCTGACCCCGCCCAGCAGCAGGCGCTGCGGGCCGTCCTCGGCGGCCCGGCCGATGTCATCCTGTCGGATATGGCGCCCAAGCTGAGCGGGGTGCGCGAAGCCGATGAGGCGCGCGTCTCCGCATTAGGCCAGACCGCTCTGACTTGCTGCGACTCCCTGCTCAAGCCAGGCGGCAGCTTATTCCTCAAGACCTTTATGAGCGCCGCCTATCGGCCTTTTGTCGCGTTGTTGCGCTCCGCCTTTCAGGCCGTCAAAACCTCCAGTCCAGAAGCCACGCGCAAAGGCTCGGCAGAAGTCTACGTGCTGGCGACCGGCAGAAGAAAGGCAGTTTGACAGGCCGGAGAGGCTGGGATATGACCGGCGGACCTGAATTGAGTCGGTTGAGTCTTGACCCCAAAGACACAAAGGACCCTTATGTGGCATGCGCGGTTTCTCTGGCTGAGCGTCGTGCTCCTTCTCTGCGGCCCGGCTTGGGCCGGCCCGGAGATTCGTATCCTGGACACCCCGAATCGCCTGCTCTTTTCCGGCTTCTCATCCGCCTTAGCAACGCTGGGCGATGTGAATGGCGACGCGGTCCCCGATTATATTGTCGGCGCGTACGAGCAAATCTGGGACGAGAATAACCATCAGGGCCGGGCCTTTATTTTCGACGGCCAGACCGGCGACCTCTTATTGGAGCTGGACGACCCGCACCCCCAGGCAGATGCCGCGTTCGGCTTTGCCGTGGCCGCGGCCGGCGACGTGAATCAGGACGGCGTGCCGGATTGTATTATTGGCGCTTTCGGCCAGGGAGAAGCGGGGAGTGCGGAGGCGTTGGTCTTTGGTTTGACTACCGAGGACGGCAGCGAATACAACGTGAGTAAGCGCGTGGGCAGCGGCCAGGCATTTGTCTTCAGTGGCCGTGATGGACGCCTGATCCGCTCCCTCGAAGCGCCCCAGCAAAGCGCCGGCGCGGGGTTCGGCTGGTCCGTGGCTTCCGCTGGAGACCTGGACGGAGATGGGATTGCCGAGTTCATTGTTGGCGCACCCAGCCAGGACCACGAAGGCCGGGCGTTTGTCTTTCGGGGCCGTGACGGCACTGTGCTCTACCCCCTCGCTCCTCCGCCCGATTCCGAGGCCGCCGGCTTTGGCTGGACGGTCAGCCCGGCGGGCGACCTGAACCGCGATGGCATCCCGGATATGAGCGTCGGCGCGCCCTACTCCAGCGTTGAGGGCAGGAGCACGCAGGGACGAGTCTATGCCTATAGTGGCGCAGACGGTCGCCTGCTGTACCACATCGATCATCCCCAGCCGCAGGCCGGCGCGTCGTTCGGCTGGTATGTCACATCAGCCGGAGATCTGAATGAGGACAGCGTCCCGGACCTGCTGGTTGGCGCGCCTTATCATGATGTCGGAGCCGCCGCCGCCCAGGGGGTGGCCTTCGCCTTCAGCGGGACAGACGGGTCCCTCATGCTGACGTTCCACGACCCCGCCCCGCGTCCCTCTGCCGGGTTTGGCTGGGTCATGTCCGCCATACCGGACGTGAATACGGATGGTATCCCCGAAATTCTGGTCGGTGCCCCCTTTCAGAAGGTCGACGAGTTTCACATCCAGGGGGAAGTCTTTCTGTACAATGGCCGCGATGGACGCCACTTGACGACCTTTGACAACCCCTACCCGCACCAGGGCTCGATGTTCGGCTATGCCCTGGCCTCGCCGGGCGATATTAACGCCGACCATATTCCAGAGTTCGTTTTCGGGGCGCCAGGTCAGCATATCATGGATAAGCCGGCCGTTGGCCGCGCCTTTCTGTTTGTGTCCCAACGCTAGGGGATCAAGAGGAAACGTATCCATATCTGCACTCCTGTTCTGGGTGTCGTGAGCAAAAAGGAGGCGACCATGGGCAAGTCCATCCTGACTCTCTCTCATCTCTACGGGAGTGGTGGCAGCGTGATTGCCCGTGAGCTGGGGCGACGTTTGGACTGGACGGTCTGGGAAAAAGAGATCGTGCGGCAGATCGCCTCGCAGTACCAAGTCGCCGAAGACTATATTGACGCCAAAGACGAACGGGTGGACTCCTTTATTGAGCGTATGGTGGGTCTGTTCGGCCTGGGCGGCTTTGAGTCCGCCTATGATATTCCGCCGCCCCTGTGGCTCAACGATGCTCAACTCGCGCGCATGACTAAAACCATTGTTGAGGAAGTGGCCCAAAGAGAGCAGGCGATTCTGGTGGGTCGTGGGGGGAATCGTATTCTTGAGCAGCATCCCAAGGCCCTGCACGTGTTCCTGAATGCGCCGCTCGAAACCCGCATCGCGCGCGTGGTCCAGGCAGAAGGTCTGGACCCTGCCCAAGCGCGGCAGCGGATTGCCGGCGTGGACAAGCTGCGTGCCGACTACGTTCATACTTTCTATCACGGCGACTGGCGTGACCCGAGCCACTACACCCTGCTGCTCGATTCCAGCCGCTGGGGAGACGCCGGGACTGCCGACCTGATTCTGTGGGCCCTGGAGCACGCACCCTAAACCACCCAGGAGGCAGCCATGCAGCCGGTCCAGACCTTTCTCAACACTGAGAGCGATTTACTGTGCGCCCCGGTCCTGCCCGATATTGCCGCCCAGGCCGCCCAGGCTGACCGGACGCGCAGCGTTGAGCCGAGTGTCATCACCGCCCTTAAAAACACCGCTCTCATTCGGGCCTCAGCCACGCGCAATATCGGCGGGACCGAGGCCAGTATCGGAGCCATCGCCCGGGAGCTGGAAGCCGTGGCCGGGGCGTGTGGTTCCACCGCCTGGTGCCTGTGGAATCACTTGTGCGTGTTTCATTTCATTTGTGGTCAACTCGGCCCGGACGGCAGCGCCGTCCTGCGGCAGATGGTCGCTCAGCGGGAATGGGTCAGTTTCCCCGCGGGGGCCGGCACCAGCGTCCACGGCAAAATTCAAGGGGAAAATCTGATCCTCAACGGCCGGGCCACCTTTGCCTCCGGTTCTCGCTACGGGGATTGGGCCGTCTGTGTGTTTGCGCTCGACCGGGAGAGGCCGGCCCTTGACGAAAAACCGGCCCCCGACGAAAAACCAGACCTGCGCTTCACCGTTGTGCGGACTGACGCCCAGGGCGTCTCCGTTGACCCCACGTGGCTCTCCATGAGTCTGCGGGCCTCGGCCACCGATCATATCAACTATGAGGCGGTGAGCGTTCCGGCGACCTTGATCCGGTCTTTTCCCGTGGACTTTCGGATCCAATTTCGAGACCCGGACCGCCCTATGGTCGCGCCGCGCTACCGTGAAGACTGGACCGCGGTGTCCGACCTCTGGCTTGGGGCGCAGGCGGTTGGGGTTGCCTCGGCTGCATTAGCGGAAGCCTGCCAGGCGTTGAGCGGCCGGGTGGCCATCTTTGGGGTCAAAGTCGCCGAACGGCCGGCAGTCCAGCTCAATATCGGCCAAGCCGGGGCGGCTATCAGCGCCGCCCGCGCCGCCGTCCTGACCGGCTGTGCGGAAACGGACGCGCGGATTGAGGCGGGTATGATCCCGACGGAGGCGGATTATCTGCGCCAGCTTGGTTATAGCATGACAGCGCTTCGGCTGTGTGACGACGCCATGCGGCTGCTCCTGCGCGTCCAGGGTGGCAACGGCTTGCGCGAAGGCGGCTCGTTTGAGCGTCGCTATCGGGACTTTCAGGCCATGCCGCTGCATATCAACGCCCATCCCGACCGCGTGGCCGAACTGCTTGGGAAACACCTGTTAGGTGTGGACAACGACGCGCCGTTTCAGTAAGCCTCCCTTAGAAAAACAGCGTCAGCCCGCTACGGACATTGATACCGTAGCCGGATACCATATTCGTATCCAGAATCCCTGACCCGCCGCCGCTCCGAGGGCACCGGCTGTCTCTGCCAACTTCGTCTCTGAGACAGGACTCCGTGGCAAACTGCGTCTCTCGCCAGTCGGTGTCGGCGAGGTTGAGCACATCAAAGGACACCTCAAGGTTGCGCCAGCGGTAGCGTAACAGCAGGTCAATCAGGCTATAGCCTCGCGCAACCACGCTCCGGTCCTCATTGGCGGCGCGGTCGTCCAAAAAGTGGACTCGCAAGGCGGCAGAGAAGTTCTCAATCGGATAGGCTGTCAGCCCGCCGTTCATCAGCAACGTCGGAGCCAGGGGAATGGCCTCGCCGGTGACACGAAAGCGGGGGTCACTATAGGTCAGGTCGTAGTCAAACAGCAGCCAGGGTAACACTTCGGCCCGTATCTCAAAATCAACGCCCCAGCGGCGCGTGGGGCCACGCTGTTCGGTCGTGCCCTCGTCACCCACAAAGACTAACTCGCTGCCCAGGTCGAGCCCCCACAGCGCGGCGGCCAGCTCGACCCGGTTATACAGCCTGGTGCGTGCGCCGATTTCGGCGCCGGTTGAGCGCGCCAGCCCGCTGCCGCCCGGCTGGATCGCGTCCCGAGCATCATTGGAATGAAAGCCCATCCCAAAATTGAGAAAGAGGTCGGTCTGGTGCCAGAAGCTCGTGGGATTCGTAAAAGGCGAGACAATCAGGCTGGCCTTGGGGCTGACCAAGCCACCGGTTGTCCTGCCTTGTATGCGCGGGGCGTCTGTCGCCTCACGCGGAGAGCGGTCCTCGACGTCAAACACAAACACGTCACCGCGTAGGCCAACAATGAAGCGCAGCCCCTCCCGTATAAACATCTCGTGCTGGGTGTAGCCGCTGAAAGCATTTTCCCACACCTCGGCTTTCTGGGTGGTGAAAAAGCGTTGCCGCCGCTGCTGCCGAAACAGACCGATATCGGCGTTATCGCTCCGCGTCTCAAAACCAATGGTGCTCTCAAGCGGCACGGGCCCCAGTGTCCACACCCGATCATAATGCGCCCGGCCACCAAACAGGACGCGGCTGTCGAGCTGTTCAATGCCGTCGCCTCGTACCGGGTCAGCGCTGAAAAAGGTAAAGTTTGAGAACATGCGCAGGCGGTAGCGGCTGAAGTAGAGTTGCACAAACCAGCTTTCCTCCGGGTTTGGGGTGGCCGTGTAGATGAGATTGACGTTTTCCCGGTCTGAGCGCCCGCCCTCGGTCGAGTCGAGCGAACCGAACCGGTCGAGCCGTCCGCTCCTGACCGCCCGGAGTGGAATCTGGCCCGAAGCGTCCCAATCGCCGGTATACAGCGAGGTCCACAGGCTCAGCTTCGAGGTTGGGCTTGGCGTGAGGCTGAACTTCCCGAAGAAGTTATATTTGACAAAGTTCTCGCCGTGGACGAACGGCCCGTCGGTGAAATAGACTTCGTTGGCGACCAAGCTCTGCACCGGACCAAGGCGCGGCGACAGAATGCCGACATAGCGCATGGTGTTGAAAGACCCGCCCACGGCGCTGAGCGCGTTTTCGACGGTATCTTCTTTGGTCACAAAATTGACCGTGCCTGAGTTGGCAAAATTCCCGGCGTCCGCAAAATAGGGGCCTTTGCGATAATCAATGGACTCGACCACCTCGGGGATCAAAAAATTGAGGTCCGCATAGCCCTGACCGTGGGCGTGACTGACCATATTGACGGGGATGCCGTCAACACTGATGGCCACGTCGGTGCCGTGGTCATTATCAAACCCGCGCAAGAAGTACTGCATGGCCTTGCCGCCCCCGGCGTGCTGGCCGGCCACAAATCCGGGTAGATTGTTCAGCATTTCCCAGGCCGTATTATGCGGCCGGACGGCAAAGTCTTTTTCACGCACCCTGGTTTCGGTCGCCGCGCTGAGCGGACGGCGCTCGGTGACAGTCATCAGCGGCAATTGTCTTGTTGGTCCGGCCGACCGCTCGGCTGCCTGAGGGCTGGTGATCTCATGACCATAGCCCGGCTTGGCCGCCCACAGCAGCATGATACCGCAGGCTAAGCCGAACAGCCGGACGAGGCGCTTTTCTACGGGCGTATCGCTGGTCGCTGTTGGCATGGTGCGTGTGAGCCCTTTCCCTGCTTCCACCTCTCTTATCGGACCTCTTACAGGGTCAAGGTGAAGTCTTCGACTAATATCCCCGGCAGTCGGCTGCTGCCGGTTGAGCGGGCATGATAGGTGTTGGGGTCAAGGATATAGTCCCGCTCGGCACTGATGCCGACGAGGTTGGTCCCCAGCATACGATAGAGGGATTCGTCAAACCGCATCACATTGAGCGGGGCCTGAATCTCGCCATGTTCTACCCAGAAGGTGGCAAACCGGGTCATGCCGGTCATGCGGCAGGCCGCCAAGTCTGAATAGTTCAGATACCACAGATTATTGATATAAATGCCGGTGTCCAGTTGCGTCAGCAACGTCTCCGGCGTCAGCCCGCCGGCTGCCATCTCAAGGGAGGCGGCGGCCTCCCAACTCGAGGCGCCATTGGTGGCGACCCCGTATTCCTTGGCCGACCGGGGCGACACCAGACAGTCTCCCCGGCGCCCGTTGGTCATGAGTCGGACCTGGTCCGGTTTCCGAAAGCCGTCCTCCTGGAAATTCGGGGCCACTCCGGCGCGCGTATTTTCAATAAGTGTGACAGCGGGGTGCAGGGCCGCGCCCTCCTGCGTCATTTTGATGAGCGGCGTTTGTCTGGTCTGTTGGGCCTTGAGGCCAAATCCTCCCCAGTTCAGCAGGTCCATAATTTCGCACACGGCCGCGGGGGCGAGATACACCCGATACTGGCCGGGTGGAATGGTCTTGGCCGGCCGGGAAAGCGCAGACAATTGTTGGGCCGCGGTGCTGACCTTATGCTGAAAGACCTGCGGATTCCATACAAAGCCGGCCTCCGCGGTTTTGACCGCTTTGTCGCCACTGAGATAGAAACTCCAGTCCACACTATAGGTATAAGTCGAGAACCAGTTGCGCTGGCCCAAGGAATTGGCAAAACCCGCGTGGATGCCCCCGGCGGCGTAAAAGCCGACCAAGTCCCGCCCCCGTCCGGCTTGCAAGACCGCCTCAACGATCATCCCCCGTTCTTCCGGCAGCCGGTTCTCGCCGTGGTGCTCGCTTGATTGGACTTCGGTCGCGTACAAGACATGCGGGTCTTCGGGCAGAGAGGGAAGCTGGGCGCGCAGATTGTTCAGCACGGTGCGCGCCCGCTGGCTGTCCACGGCAAAATCGCCGCAGAGACTGACATCTCCGGCGGCGTGGCGTTGCCCGACAATGAGTGCCAGCGTGAGAGAACGCTGCGCCACCGTTCCTGCCTGGCGGATGGCGCTGTGGTTGAAGCGGACGAAGTCCGAGTCCTCAGCCGCAAAATTACACAGCGCCTGCTCCTCCCCGGTCAGGTGGCCAATGATGAAGTCAGCAAGCTGGTAGAAATACTCCTGCATCTTCGTGGGTCTTTTGGGTTCTTCAGGTCCCTCGAGTTCTTCGAGTCTTTGGGGCTTGCCGTGACGCAACGGACGCTTCTTTACGCTTGCTCGCCCCCAAAGACCTCGACATCTGAGAACACGCAGGCCGGAGCGGCATGTCCAACACGGATGACCTGATTGGGCTCGCCCTTGCCGCAGAACGGGGTGCCGAGCACTTCATAACTGTCCAGGTTGCCGACCAGGGCCAAGTTGCGCCAGAACGTAGCGGAGACTCCGCGGTAGTTTGGTTTTTTGACGACCGTTGTCAGCCGGCCGTCTTCAATCAGTTGGCCCCACTCGCAGCCAAACTGGAATTTGTTGCGCGAGTCGTCAATGGACCAGGAGCAGTTGGTTTTCATGTACACGCCCCGCTCAATCGCGCTGACCAGGGACGAAAAATCCGAGTCTCCCGGTTCCAGGTTCAAATTCGCCATGCGGTCAATCGTCGGCCGGTTCCAGGTGGTGGCGCGGGCGTTGGCGACGCCAGGCAGCCCCAGCCGGGCTTGGGAGACCACGCCGCCCAGGCCGCGCAGCAGGCGGCCCTGTTTGATCAGATAGGCTTTGCGAGCCGGCTGACCGTCGTCGTCAAACCGATAGCTGGCATATTGTTCGGGTCGGGAGGGGTCAAAGGTGATATTCAACAGGTCCGAACCGTACTGATACGAACCGAACATGTCCGGTGTCACAAAGCTGGTGCCGGCATAGTTGCGTTCATCGCCGAGAATGCGGTCAAGCTCAAGGGGATGGCCGATAGACTCGTGAATCTGGAGCATCATTTGGTCCGGGGCGAGGAGCAGGCTCATCTGCCCGGCCGGACAATCGGGCGCGCTCAGGAGTTGGACCGCCTCGGCGCTGAGCTGCGGAGCGGCCTGGTAAAACCCGGTCTGGTCCAAGACTTCCAGGCCGCCCTGGCGGCAATAGCCGCGTCCGCCGAATGTCCGGGTATGCGTCTCCGTCCCGGCGTTGGCGGTGACGCTCAGCATCGGGACGAGATAGCAGCCGCGCTGGCGGGTGTGGGCGTCCCCATTGGTGATAGCGAGCGTGTCACTCTCCGTATGCCACAGGCTGGCCTCCCAATCGACAATCCGCTCGTCCGTTTTCAGACGCGCGCTCTCCTGCTGGAGCAGCGCGATTTTATCGGCCAGGGAGACCGTCTCCCAGGCCAGGGCCACCGGCGTCGTATATTCACCCTGCGGCTGGGCAAAGTCCACCTGAGAGAAGTCCATCACGCTACACGCCGCGCTGCGTTGCGCCCATTCTCTGGCGTGTTCGAGCGCGCGCGCCAATCCCGCTGTGGTCAGGTCGCTCGTCCCGGCATAGCCACAGCCGCCCTGATGAATAACCGTTACCATGACGCCCAGGTCATCGTCGTGTGACACCGGCTGCAAGATATCCTGACGAATCGTCAGCGACTCTGACCGCTCGCGCACAATACGGAGCGCACAGAAACCAACGCGGGGCATGAGGCGTCGAAAGCGCGCGGCTATGTGTTCGAGTGGCTCCATTTAGTCCTGCTCGTTTTTGTCCGTGTTCAGAATCACTTCATGGATTTCCAGCACATTCGCGCCGGCAAACATGGCCGCCGGCGGACGGTTGCTATGGGCGATGCGGAAGGACTCGCTCTGCGTCCAGTCCCAAAACGCTTGCTCGTTTTCCCAATGGGTCTGGACCAGATAAAATCCCGCCTCTTCTTTCTTTTCCCATTCTCCTGTCTGGTGGTTGAACCGACGCTGGACCGGCCGCATCACCACGTTTTTGATAAACCCTGGGGATTGGTCAATCAGATGAGCCCGGTGTCGAAACCGCTCCTCAAAGTCTGCTTCATGTCCCTCAGCAACGGGGATCCGGTTCGTGACGACAAACATAGGCTGTGCCCCTCCGCTCTCTATGTGAGTGTTGGGCCTCACTGTAAAAGAGTTGCCACAGAGATGGAAGCACGCCCTGGGCAGTCACGCGGCAGGGATAGTGCAGAACACGGCACCGTTCGCGTCCAAGCGGGGCCGGACGTTGAGCCCGTGGCGCGGCGACGCGGCTCAGGGACAAGTGTGAACGTGAGACACCCCGGCCCTGCGCGCGCTTGCGTTCAGCGCGAAAAAGCCATACAGTCCAACCAGAAAAGAGGGAGCGTGGACAGGCGCTCCCCTGTCAATGTTGAGCTGGTTCGCACGATCATAAGCCCTGGGGACCTTCTCATGTGGTTCTCAGGGCTTTGGTACGTGTGAGGAGGACTTCCTCCCGCGGAAAGGACGAGTATGAAACTCTTTGTTGGCAATCTGCCCTTCAACACGACGCAGGAAGAACTCGCAGAACTCTTTGGTGCCTCAGGCACGGTGAACTCGGTCAATATCATTACGGATCGCTTCTCTGGAAAATCGCGGGGATTTGGCTTTGTCGAAATGGAAAACCAGGACGAGGCGCAAGCGGCGATAGAGCGCCTGAACGGCAATGAACTGCAAGGGCGGCCCCTGACCGTCAACGAAGCCCGGCCGCAGCGAGAGCGCTCACGCGGCCCACGGAGGGAGGGCGGCGACCGGAATTGGTAGCAGAGCGGACACGTGGCATCTGGGTGTTGTTGGAAGACAGGGGCACTCTTTGAGGAAAACGGCGGTCAAATTCTCAGGAGGAATCCAATGAGTACGGCAAAGGCAGGGGATACCGTTCGCGTTCAATACACTGGTCGGCTCGACGATGGGTCCGTCTTTGACTCCTCCCCGGAGAGCGACACCTTGCAATTTACCATTGGCAAGGGCGAGGTGCTGCACGGGGTTGAGCAGGCCGTTATTGGAATGCACCCACGGGAATCAAAAACCGTCCTCGTTCCGGCTGAGGAAGCCTACGGTCCCCATCGGGACGAGATGACCACGCAGGTCCAGCGCAGTCAATTCCCGACCAGCGTTGAACTGAAAGTAGGCCAGCGGCTTCAAATCAAGCAGAAAAACGGACAATCGATTGCGGTCTCAGTCCTTGGTCTGTCCGATTCGACCGTGACGCTCGACGCCAACCATCCCCTGGCGGGCAAAGACCTCACATTTGATCTTCAACTCGTCGAGATCGCCTGAATTTGCCAGATACGGCAAGACCCCGAAGGGTCGGGCCCTCGGGGTCTCACGCTCGCTGACGAGCCGCCAGATTTGGCAGTCAAGAGTTGGCTCCTCGGGTTGGACTCGAACCAACAACCCATCGGTTAACAGCCGATTGCTCTGCCGATTGAGCTACCGAGGATCACGAGCCGGGCGGTATCGCCAGCCCCCTTGTATCAAAGGAAAAAACCGGAGTAAAGGCGGGACTACATCTCGCGCCGGCCTGCAAGCGCCCGCCCGAGGGTCACCTCGTCAGTGTATTCCACGTCCCCGCCCATTGGAATGCCGTGGGCAATCCGGCTGACTTGCACGCCCAGCGGCTTAATGAGCTTGGCCAAATACAAGGCGGTTGCCTCTCCCTCGACATTTGGGTTAGTCGCAATAATGACTTCTTTGACCGTGCCGGAGCGCAGCCGGTCCAGAAGGGGAGCAATTTTGAGTTCATCCGGTCCAACCCCATCAAGGGGGGCTAATACGCCGTGCAGGACATGATAGCGACCCATATGTTCATGCGAGCGCTCAACGGCCATCAGGTCAGCCGGCTCTTCGACGATGCAGAGCGACTCGGCACTCCGCTGCGGGTCGCAACAAATGGCGCACCGGTCGCCCTCAGCCAGCCCAAAGCATTCTTGACACAGGGTGGTCTCGGTCTTCACCGCCCAGATGGCCTCGGCCAGGCTTTCAACGTAGTCCCGCCCCGCGCCCAAGATGAACATGGCCAGGCGCGTCGCGGTTTTCTCTCCAATCCCCGGCAGTCTTCCCAACTCTTGGACCAGGCGAGCCAGGGCGGGGGTCAGCGTCGTCATACAGAGTAAACGTGTCCTCTAATAGAAGAGATGCGGATGCTGGATACGTTTACGCTCTTCCATCCCTCGTCGTCAATGCGTTCACGCGTTCAGCCCAGGAATCTTCAACCCTCCGGTGACTTTTCCCATTTCCGTGGCCATCATATTTTGGGCTTGCCGAATGCCTTCGTTCACCGCGGCCGTAATGAGGTCTTGCAGCATTTCGACATCCTCGGCTGAAGCCACGCCGGGTCAATACGCAGCGCGACGAGTTCCAACCGGCCGTTCACCGTGGCGGTGACCATTGCCACCGGCGGCGGCCTCAACCGTCTGTTTCCCAGCCTGTTCCTGAATCTGGGCCAGTTTGGCCTGCAACTGCTGGGCCTGCTTCATCATCTCCCCCATATTGTGTGCCATTTGTGTGCCATGCTGTATCCTCTCCTGTGCGCTGGTGCGTGGTCTGCCGTGTCTAGCCGGCTCCGCTGGCTCTCGGTGTCCGTCTGGTCTGGATTTCTCCGCCAAGAATGTCCAGGGCGGTTCTGACGAGCGGGTCGGTCGGGCCTGCTTGGTCTTTGGTGTCCGTGGGCCGCTTGTTGCCCTCACCCGGTGTTGAGATGGGCTCTTTTGGAGCACATCCGTGTTTTCCCTTTTGCACCTCAACGGTGAGCTTGCGTCCAAAAAACTGCTCGGCAAACTCCTCCAAAAGTACGCGATTCTCTTTCTGCGACAGCTCCTTCAGGTAGGGGTCGGTGTCCATTCCAATCCGTAAAGCCGTCGGGGTCACCTCAAGCAGATAGCCGGACTTCAGGGTACAAAAGAGGGTGAATTTTTTTCTCTGAACCGTCGCCAGAAACCCGTCCCACTGCTCGTCCCGTTCCAGTTGGTCTACGCTGCTCCCCGGAACAGGAGGGGCTGGGCTGGGAACGACGGGCGCGCGGGGGGGGGGCGTGGGCCGAGCTTGATCCTCGGCTACGGACCCTGCGGGTGGCTGGGGACGCTGGGGGGGGCGTTTGTGTGGCGGCAAGGCCGCTGGGGGGGGTCTATTGGAAATGGCCGCCGGCGAAACGGCCGCGGTGCTCGGCTGTGTGGCAGCCGATGCAGGAGTGGGTCGAAAGCGCGGCTGTTCTGCTGAGACCGGACGGCTGCCGCCGCCGAATTGGTGTTGCAGCTCTTCCAGTGTGGTCAGCGCGGCCTGAATCGGGAGAACCGGCGGCTGACTGGCCAGCTTGACCAGCGCCATCTCAATGACGAGCTGGGTATAGGCCGACCTCCGCACGGCCTCTTCTGTCTCCAACAGCGCGGCAAAGAAGCGCTGGAGGTCTTCTTGTGAACGCCGGGCTGCCTGTTTGCGAACGACCTCAACCTCGTGGTCGGGCAGGTCGGCCAGCACCGACAGGTCGGTGCTGACTTTGGCAACCACAAGGTCGTGGAAGTGCCGGAGCAGATCGTGACACAGCCGCCGTGGATCATAGCCGTGTTGATACAGCTCTCCTGTCAGCCGGAGCGCCTGAGCCGGGTCTTCGGCCAGGACCGCTTCCACCACCCGAAACAGGGCTTGGCGGTCGGCGACGCCCAGGGCGTCTCTGACTGCGGCTTCATCGACCCGGCCGTTGCTCCACGCGACCACTTGGTCGAGGAGCGACTCGGCATCGCGCAGGCTCCCGTCGGCCTCTCGGGCCAGCAGGGCCAGTCCGGCCTCGTCGTATTCAAAGCCTTCAGCTTGGGTGAGATGGCTGAGTTGCTGTATGAGGTCGCGTAGCGGGATGCGCTTGAAGTCGTAGCGCTGGCAGCGCGACAGGATCGTCTGCAAAATTTTATGGGATTCTGTGGTCGCAAAAATAAATTTGACATGGGCCGGCGGCTCTTCCAGTGTTTTCAGCAGGGCATTAAAGGCCGCATTTGAGAGCATATGGACTTCATCAATAATGACCACCCGAAAACGGCCTTTGGCCGGTCGATACTGGACCCCTTCGGTTAAATCTCGCACATTGTCCACGCCGGTATGCGAGGCCCCGTCGATTTCCAGGACATCAATGGCACTGCCGCTCGTAATCTCCTCACACTGGCTACAGGCGTTGCAGGGGTCTGGGGTTGGCCCCTGTTCACAATTCAGGGCCTTGGCTAAGAGCCGGGCGGTTGTCGTTTTTCCTACCCCGCGCGGCCCGGTAAACAAGAAGGCGTGCGCCACGCGCTCGCTCCGAATCGCATTCCGCAAGGTGCGTGTCACGTGTTCCTGCCCAATGACATCATCGAAGGTCTGAGGGCGCCACTTGCGGGCAAGGACGAGATAGCTCATAGCATAGCCGACGGTCCGGGGTTGCCCGGTGTGTTCCGCCACGGTGTCACGGGTCAACCGGTCAAGCTGTTTCTTGGAGGACTCGTTTCCGCTGTGAGGGCGAGCCAGTCGCCAGTGGTGATAGCTAGGCTACCCTGCGGCACAGGGAGAGTTCCGGTACCGCTGCTTCCTTCCGGACCTGACGGATTTCCCGGCTTCCCTTGCGCAGGACCTAGCTATCACCACTGGCGGAGAGGGAGGGATTCGAACCCTCGGTACCCGGAGGTACACACGATTTCCAGTCGTGCCCGATCGGCCTGACTCTGGCACCTCTCCCGTCAACCTGCCCATCTTCCAGGACCGCGTGCGTGCAAGATGTTTACCACCTCCCTAGTCCTCCTGCAAGGAAGGGACACCGGAACGGCAGGTGGTTGAACACCGGGCGTGCCTGGAGAAAAAAGCGAACCCCACCGACGGGCCGCCGCCCCGTGTCGAAGGCCGGGGATGGGGTTGTTGACACCGTGCCGTGCCTCTGTATCTTGTGCCGAGGGGACTGAGCAGACGACAACTACGACCCCCGCTGTTCCTGACCGCTGCCAGGGTTGACATTGCTATGGACCAATACGTTCCTGTCCTGATTGCGCTGATCCTTGGTGGGGTCGTGGCTCTGGTCATGACCTTTGCGAGCACCCTGCTCGGCGTCAAAACCCACTCGGCAGTCAAGGATGAACCGTTTGAGTGTGGCAATCCGCCCAGCGGCTCTGCGTGGGGACGCTTCTCTGTGAAATTCTACCTGGCCGCCATCCTCTTTATTGTTTTTGATGTCGAAGTGGTTTTCCTCTACCCCTGGGCGGTTGTCTTCCGCCAGTTGGGTCTGTTTGGCTTTATGGCCATGTTGCTCTTCGTGCTCGTGCTGGTCGTGGGTCTTGTCTATGAGGTGAAAAAGGGGGGGCTGGAATCGACCTAGCCAGCCGGCAGAGATGGCGGACGCAGATATTCTCTCTCATATCGAGACGGCCTTGCCCGACACGATACAAGAGCAATACTCTTCGCACGGGAATGATACGATTGTCATAGACCGGAGCGACCTGCTGGCTGTTTTGCGCCAGCTCAAGGACAATTCGGATTTTGCCTTCAATCTGTTGCTCGATATCACTGGGGTCGATTTTTTCGGACAAGAGCCCCGCTTCGAGGTTGTCTACCATCTCCATTCCCTGACGCATAATCATCGCCTGCGGGTCAAGGTGCGACTCACAGAGGAGGGTGCCGAGCTGCCCTCGGCGGCGGCGGTCTGGAAGTCGGCCAACTGGCTGGAGCGTGAAGTCTGGGATATGTTCGGGATTACATTTACCGATCATCCAGACCTGCGGCGCATCCTGATGTATGAAGAATTCCGCGGCCATCCGCTCCGCAAAGACTATCCGGTCAATAAACGTCAGCCCCTGGTCCCAGAACGCGACCCCATTACCAACCCATGGCATAAAGGGTAACAATCTATGGCGGAAGCCGCGGCCCCCCTTCTCCCTACTCAAAAAGCGGTCGCTGAACACGACCCCACTTCTGAAATCATGGAATTGCAGATGGGCCCTTCCCATCCGGCAACCCACGGCACAATAAAATTCAACCTCACCCTTGACGGAGAAAAAATCCTCAATTGCGATGTTGAAATCGGCTATCTGCACCGCGGCTTTGAGAAGATGTGCGAACAGCGCACCTGGAATCACTGCATTCCCTACACCGACCGCCTGAATTACGCCTCGCCACTCATAAATAATGTCGCCTTTGCCTTAACGGCTGAACAACTGCTCGACGTTGAGGTCCCGGAACGCTGCCAATATATCCGGGTCATCATGAGCGAGATTTCCCGGATTACGGATCACCTGACCTGTCTGGGTATGGCCGCCACAGAAGCTGGGGCGATTTCCGTGGGCTTCTATCTGATGGAATCGCGCGAGACCCTGTACGACCTCGTGACGGCCGTAACGGGCGCTCGTCTGACGGTCAGCTATGCCCGGGTCGGCGGTGTCATGCACGATCTGCCGCACGATTTTGCCGAGCGCGTGCGGACGGCGTTCGCTGATATGCGTCGCATTCTGAGCGATTGTGACAAGCTGCTGTCCAAGAATCGGATCTTTATTGACCGCATGTCCGGCGTTGGCGCAATTGCGCCGGACGAGGCGATCTCGTACAGTCTCACCGGCCCGTTGCTGCGGGCCACCGGTATTCCCTACGATGTGCGGAAAGCCCAGCCCTACTGCGGCTACGACCGCTTTGAGTTTGACATCCCGACGGGTACCCAGGGCGACAATTACGACCGCTTTTCTGTGCGCTTCGAGGAAATCAAACAGAGCATGTGGATTATTGAGCAGGCCCTGAATGGTATTCCGAACGGCCCGATTCGGATTGATGATCCGCAGATCAGCCTGCCTGAAAAGAAACAGGTGTACGGCAACATCGAGGGCCTCATGAACCATTTCAAGCTGGTCATTGAGGGGGTCAAAATTCCCCCTGGAGAGGCGTTTCAGAGTGTTGAGGGCGCTAACGGCGAACTCGGCTTTTATCTGGTCAGTGACGGCAGCGGTCGGCCGTATCGTGTCCGGGTTCGGCCGCCCTGTTTTTTCGGTATGGCGGCGCTGGGCGATATGTTACGGGGCTGTCTGGTCTCCGATATTATTACGACGTTTGGTATGGTGAATATGATCGGTGGAGAGTGTGACCGCTAAGGAGATTCCCCGCCCCGTAGCACGCATGGGGTGCCGTTCTTGGGCGGGCCTGACGATGCTGGAGGTCGGATTCGCGTAGCGGAATCCGACGCGGGGCTGAGAGTAGAGTATGGCTGTCCGATTTTCAGCGGAAACGCACAAGCAGTTTGAGGACGTGCTGACTCGGTATCCGACCAAGCAGGCCGCCATTCTGCCCACGCTGTGGCTGGCCCAGACCGAGTTCGGGTATCTGAGCCCGGCAGTGATGGAGCATGTTGCTGATTTGCTCGACCTGTCGCCGGCCTATGTGCGTGGGGTCGCGACTTTTTACACTATGTTTTACACGGAGCCGATGGGGCGCTGCCACGTGCAGGTCTGCACCAACCTGTCTTGCACCCTGCGCGGCGCTGAACACATTGTCCGCTGTCTGGAAGACCGACTCGGCGTCAAAGTCGGTCAGACCACCAGCGATAATATGTTTTCCCTGAGTGAGGTTGAATGCCTGGGTTCGTGTGGCACTGCCCCCGTTGTCCAGGTGGGCGACGACTATCACGAGAACCAGACCCCGGAGCGTATGCTCAGCCTGATTGATGCGCTGGCAAAACAGCCCGCCTCTGCTGCCACGCCAGGACCCGGAACGTCAGACACGCTATGATTGATTTTCTCATCACGTTGAGCCTGACCGTTCTGATGCTGCTGATGGTGCTGAATCTCGGCGGGCTGCTGCTCTGGGTGGAGCGCAAAGGCAGCGCGGTTCTACAAGACCGGATTGGGGCCAATCGGGCTGCCATTCTTGGCAAAATGCCCTTTAATCTTGGCATCGTCAACACGCTGGTGGCTGACCCCATCAAGCTGTTCACCAAAGAGGACTTTGTCCCGCCGGGGGCGGACAAGCTGCTGCACACGCTTGCGCCGGCGATTGGCCTGGTGCCCTTATTAGTCACCTTTATTGTGATTCCGTTTGGTGACGTGCTCATTATTGGTGAGCGGGAAATCAGGCTGCAAGCCGCCAATCTGAATATCGGCATTTTATACGTGCTGGCCATGGTCTCACTCAGCGTGTACGGCGTTGTCCTGGGCGGTTGGGCTTCCAATAACCGCTGGGCACTGCTGGGCGGGATTCGTGGCTCGGCCCAGATGATTTCGTACGAGATTCCGTTGGGGCTCGCCCTCATTGGGGTGGTGCTGGTCTTTGGTTCTCTGGATTTACAAGAGATTACACGCGCCCAGGGCGCGCTGCTCGGGGGCTGGATTCCGGCCTGGGGCATCATCTATCAGCCGGTGGCTTTTCTGATCTTCCTGGCCGCCGGGATCGCCGAGAGCAAACGGATTCCGTTTGATCTGCCCGAAGCCGAGTCCGAGTTGATATCCGGCTATTTTACCGAGTATTCCGGGGCCAAGCAGGCCATGTTCATGCTGGGCGATTTTGTTGAAGCGATCATTGTTGCCGGACTGATTACCACGCTCTTCTTCGGCGGCTGGCAAGTGCCGTTCCTGCTGCGCGACGGGTTTCATTTCCCGTGGGGCGGCAGCTTGGCCCTGCCCTCCCTGCTCGTGACGCTGCTCCAAGTCGGGTCCTTTACGCTGAAAGTGCTCTTCTTTTGCTGGCTTCAGATCATGATTCGCTGGACCCTGCCCCGCTTCCGCTACGACCAGCTCATCAGCCTGGGTTGGAAAATTCTTCTCCCGCTGGCGCTGGCCAACGTCATGCTGACCGCGCTGATGATTCTCCTCTTTGAGTAGACACTATGGATTTCGTCACCTTCTTTGCCCTGGCTATTCCGTTGGTCGTGATCGCGGTCATGGTGATCGCCCATCCCAGTCCGGTCTATAGTGCGCTCTTCCTGGTCCTGACCCTTTTTCTCCTGGCGGTCTATTTTCTGTTTCTGAATGCCCATATGGTCGCCGCGCTCCAGATCATTGTCTATGCCGGGGCGATTATGGTCCTGTTTTTATTTGTGATTATGCTGCTCAATTTGCAGAACGATGCCCAGCGGGCCCAGCGGCATGGCTTGGGCAGAGTGGCCATTATTGGTGGTGTCGTCCTGGTGGCGGAACTGGGCCTGCTGCTGCAACGCTCCTCGTCCGAGCAAGCCGAGAGCCACTTGCCCGACAACTTCGGGACGGTCGAAGCCTTGGGCGGCCAGCTTTTTACCACCTATCTGCTGCCCTTTGAGATTACCGGCATCCTCCTCTTAGTCGCGGTGGTCGGGGCAGTGGTCCTGGCAAAACGATAGCAAGCACAACGTATGCGTCGATTGAGTCCGACCCAACAAATCCCATAGACCCAATACGCTATTGAGGGCGGCAAGATGGTCCCAACGAGTTATCATCTTATTCTGAGCGGCATCCTGTTCACCATTGGCGTGACGGGCGTTCTCCTGCGCCGCAATATCATTATTATTTTTATGGCGATTGAACTCATGCTGAATGCTGTCAATCTGTCTTTTGTGGCCCTGGCCCGGCATTTCGGCAATATGGACGGACAGATCATTGTCTTCTTTGTCATGTCGGTTGCCGCGGCAGAGGTGGCGGTCGGGCTGGCCATCATCCTGCTCGTTTTCCGTGGCCGTGAGACGGTCAATGCGGACGAACTCAACCTGATGCGGTGGTAAAAAAACAGCGTATGACACATCGACTGGGATTAGTACTGTAGAGATGGAACATCCGCACGCGGCTGAAGTCGCCATCCAAACGGTCTCGTATCTCCGCTATATTGTGCTATTTCCCCTGCTCGGGGTGGTGTTCAACCTTTTCCTGGGTCCCCGCTATGGCAGACAGGTGGTAAACTGGGTGTCGCCGGGGATGGTCTTTCTGGCGTTTTGCTTTGCGTTTGCGGCCTTTGTCCAACTGCCGGACGGCGGCGCCCTGGTCGATAGCGTCTACCCCTGGATTTATTCCGGCGCTCTACAGGTTGATATTGCGCTGCGCGTTGATCCCCTGTCCGGCACAATGATTATGGTCATCACCGGGGTCGGCTTTCTCATCCACGTCTATTCCGTTGGCTATATGGCTCACGACGATGATGTGGTGCGCTATTTTGCCTATCTCAACCTCTTTACCACGGCCATGCTGCTGCTGGTGCTGGGCGATAATATCCTGCTGCTCTTCGTGGGCTGGGAGGGCGTTGGGCTATGTTCCTATTTGCTTATCGGCTTCTGGTATACGGACGCTGACAAGGCCAGTGCCGGGAAAAAGGCGTTTATCGTCAACCGGATTGGGGATGCCGGCTTTCTCCTGGGCCTGTTTGTCTTGTTCTGGAGCCTGGGTGCGCACGGCGTCTGGACGCTGTCGTTCAGCGAAATCGCGGCCCACGCCTCGGTGCTGCCCGCGGCAACGGTCACGCTGGTCTGCCTGCTCTTCTTTGTGGGCGCGGCCGGCAAGTCTGCCCAAATCCCGCTCTATGTCTGGCTGCCGGATGCCATGGCTGGCCCCACACCGGTGAGCGCGCTCATCCACGCCGCCACTATGGTCACGGCCGGTATCTATCTGATTGCGCGGATGCACTTCCTGTATTCCCTGTCTCACACCGCATTAACCGTGGTGGCCGTGGTCGGTGCCGTGACCGCCCTGTTTGCGGCGACGATTGCCCTGGTACAGACCGACATTAAAAAGGTCCTGGCCTACTCAACGGTCAGTCAGTTGGGCTATATGTTTCTCGGGCTGGGGGTGGGGGCGTATGCCGCCGGCGTGTTTCATGTCATGACCCACGCTTTCTTCAAGGCCCTCCTTTTTCTTGGTGCCGGGAGTGTCATCCACGGCATGAGCGATGAGCAGGACATCCGCAAAATGGGCGGGCTGAAAAGCAAGATGCCGACCACCTACGGGACGTTTGCTATCGGCTGTCTGGCCATTGCCGGGTTTCCCTTGCTGTCCGGTTTTTTCAGTAAGGACCTTATCCTGGAACACGCCTTTGAGAGCCCGCACGGGTCTCCCCTGCTGTGGCTGCTGGGCACTCTGGGAGCGGGTTTGACCGCCTTCTATATGTTCCGCTTATTCTTTGTGACATTCTGGGGCGAAAACCGTTCTGACCCCGAGACTGCCCGCCATATTCATGAATCGCCCCAAGTCATGACCGTCCCCCTGGTGGTGCTGGCCATTCTGTCTTTGATCGGTGGCTATTTCACCCTGCCCGAACTGCTCAGCCCACTCTACGGCCATGCACATCCGCACGTGTCGCCCCTGGTCAAATATCTGCCCACCCTGCTTGGGCTGGGCGGCATTGGGCTGGCCTATCGGTGGTATGTGCAAGACCCGTCTTTTGTCCCTGGTGGAGGAGGGGCCGACCGCCTCCGTCAGCAATTCGCTGGCCTGTATCAGTTATTGCTGCATAAATACTATATTGACGAGGTGTACGACGCGGCGATTGTCCGGCCGCTGCTGGCGGTCTCGGACTGGCTGTGGAAGGTGTGGGATACGGTCGTGATTGATGGCCTGGTCAACGGTACGGCCCGGGTGCTTCAGACCAATGGCTCGGTTCTGCGCCTGTGGCAAACTGGCAATGTCCAGACCTACGCCCTGTCGTTCTGTTGTGGAGCGATTGTGATTCTGGGGTATTATCTGTGGTAAGCCTCATTGTTTTCATGCCGCTGCTGACGGCGTTCTTCCTGTTGACCCTCAACAAGAATGCGGTGGAGCTGGCCCGTCGCACCGCCTTTGGCGGTTCGCTGCTCACGTTCGTCATCTCGCTCGGCCTGTTGACCGACTTTGATAGTGAGACCGCCGCGTTTCAATTCGTTGAGCGCTATGCCTGGATCAGTGAATTCGGGATCGAATACTTTGTTGGTGTTGATGGCATCAGTCTGTTTCTGATCCTGCTGACGACGTTTCTTTCGCCGCTGGTGATTCTGTCCACCTGGAGTATGCCCCCCCCAACCCCCCCCCAAATGAGGGGAGGATTCAGGCGGGGGATCAGAGAGTATCTCTTTTTCTTTCTCATCCTGGAAACCGGCATGATCGGGGCCTTTGTCGCGGTTGATGTCTTTCTGTTCTATGTCTTCTGGGAAGTCATGCTGATTCCCATGTACTTCCTGATTGGGGTCTGGGGTGGCGAACGGCGTATCTATGCCGCGCTCAAATTCCTGCTCTACACCATGGTCGGCAGCCTGCTGATGCTGGTGGCGATCCTGTATCTTGCCTCTCTCCATAATACGCAGCACGGCACGCTCAGTTTTGATCTCCTGCGCCTGTACACTCTTGAGATTCCGGTCAGCGCCCAAATGTGGCTGTTCGCCGCGTTTGGGCTGTCCTTTGCGATTAAGGTGCCGCTCTTCCCCTTTCATACCTGGCTGCCGGATGCGCACGTTGAAGCCCCCACCGGGGGGTCGGTCATCTTGGCCGGGGTGCTGCTCAAAATGGGGACCTACGGCTTTCTGCGCTTTGCCCTGCCGCTCTTCCCCGATGCCGCTCATGCTGCGGTGCCGCTGATTATGGCGCTGTCGGTGGTCGGTATCGTGTATGGAGCGCTGGTGGCTCTGGTGCAGCCGGATATGAAAAAACTGGTTGCCTACTCGTCGGTCAGCCACCTCGGCTTTGTCATGCTGGGGCTGTTCGCGTTCAACGTACAGGGGGCTGAAGGCGCGCTGTATCAGATGCTCGGCCACGGCTTGTCAACTGGGGCGCTCTTCCTGCTGGTCGGTGTCATCTATGAACGCCGCCATACTCGCCTTATCAGCGAGTATGGCGGCTTATGGAAACAACTGCCCCTCTTTGCCTCGGTCTTTCTGATTACCATGCTGTCTTCAATCGGCCTGCCGGGCCTGAACGGATTTGTCGGCGAGTTCCTCATTCTCTTGGGGACTTTTCAGGCGAACGCGCTGGCCGGTACGGTCGCGGTGTCCGGTATTGTCCTGGGGGCCGTCTATATGCTGCGGCTCTACCAGCGGGTTGTGTTCGGTCCGCTGACGCAGCCGGAGAACGCCAAGCTGACCGACTTGTCACGCCGTGAGCTGGCCATCTTTGTGCCGCTCATCGCGCTGATGTTGTTGATGGGGCTCTACCCCCAGCCTTTCCTCAGCCGTATGGAGAAGTCAGTAGAAGCTACCCTGGCGCGGATTCACAAAACCGCCGCCCATCAGTCGGTCGAGTCTATTGAGTCGGTCGAGTCGGTCCTGAGCCGTGTCGAAGGGTCCAACAGACCCACAGACCCCACAGACCCGAGTTGAGTATGGACATGACACTCCCCGCCGTGAACTGGCTCTCGGTTCTGCCGACTTTGCTCCTGTCCGTGACCGGCATATTGGCCCTGTTTTGGGACATCTGGATGAAAGACGATGAGCGCAGCTTGCTCGGCTGGCTGAGCCTGACGGGTATTGTGGCCACGGCGCTGTGTTCCTGGCTGTTGTGGGGCCACCACGATGTGACGTCGTTCAGCGGCATGTTGGCCCTTGATGCGTATGCCCTGTTTTTTAATCTCGTCTTTTGTCTGGTCGCGGGTCTGACGGTGTTGATGTCCTTAACCTATCTGTCAACCGCAGAGATTCGGCACGGAGAGTATTACGCCCTCATTCTTTTTGCCACGGTCGGCATGATAGTCATGGCTGCGGCCACCGACCTCATTTTGATCTTTCTCGGTCTGGAAACGATGTCGATTGCCGTGTACGTCCTGGCTGGAATCTGGCGGCAACATCTCACCTCCCACGAAGCCGCCCTCAAGTATTTTCTCCTGGGAGCGTTTGCGAGTGGATTTCTGCTGTACGGCATTGCCCTGATTTATGGGGCGACAGGCAGTGTGCAGCTTGGACCCATTGCCGAGCATGTCGGCACCCACGGCTCGTCGCCCCTGCTGCTGATTGGCATGGGTCTTTTAATCGTCGGTTTTGGGTTTAAGGTGGCCGCGGTTCCCTTCCACGTCTGGACCCCAGATGTGTATCAAGGGGCCCCCACAACCGTCACCGCCTTTATGGCGGTGGGGGTCAAAGCGGCTGCCTTTGCCGCCTTTGCCCGGATATTCCTGCATACCCTGGGTGCAGTCCAGACGGATTGGCAGGGGATTCTCTGGGTCGTGGCCGCACTCACCATGACAGTGGGGAACATCACTGCTCTTGTACAGCACAACATCAAACGGATGCTGGCGTATTCAAGCATTGCCCATGCCGGCTATCTCCTCGTCGCCATGGTTGCCGGTACGGACCTCGGCGGTGCGGCCCTGATGTACTATCTGGTGGCCTATGGACTGATGAATCTGGGGGCCTTTGGCGTGGTGGTCGCGGTTGGACGGAGGAGTGAGCCGCACGAAGAGCTTGACGATTATGCCGGCCTCGGTTTTCGCCATCCGGCCCTCGGCATGGCCATGACCGTGTTCATGCTCTCGCTCACCGGGGTTCCGCCGCTGGTTGGATTTACCGGCAAATTTTATGTTTTCAGCGCCGCGGTGCAGGCTGGCTATATCTGGCTGGCGGTCATCGGCGTGCTGAATAGCGTGGTATCCGCCTATTATTATATTCGCGTCGTCGTCAATATGTATATGCGTGAAGGCGAGGCTATTGTCGAACTCCCCTCACTCCGTTCCGCGCTCGGGGTAGCCATCCTGATAGCCGCAATCGGCACGGTGCTGATGGGCGTCTTCCCGTCTGCGTCCATGTCTCTGGCCAGCGCGTCGTTTTTGTCCTTGGGCTACGATTAACGCAGAAGAGCCCCGTCTGTTTTGCGGACTGGCTCCGGCCCTGGCCGCTTGCGTGCAGGCCGGGAAGCGGTGTACGAGCCAGCATGTTGACCAACTTCCTGACGGCCTTACACTTCCTCACCCTCATCCAGACGAAAAGTGCCCCGCCTTTTGATGCCACGGTCTGTGGGCGGTCCGCCATCTTTTTTCCGCTGGTTGGGCTCCTTATCGGCGCGCTGGTCTGGGGGATAGACTGCTTGCTCCGGCCTGTCCTCCCGACGCTGGTGCTCAGCCTGACGCTCGTTGGGTTGCTGGCCGTCGTGAGTCGAGGGTTTCATCTCGATGGGGTGGTGAAGAGCGCCACGGCTCTATTCGGCGAATCAGACTCGGCGAGGAGAGCGTCGGCGCGTGGGCCGTTCGGCGTCCTGGTCCTTGTGTTCCTCCTCGTGTGCAAGGTCCGCGCCTTGGATGTATTACTCGGCGGCTATCGAGACATTGCGCTCTTCCTCGGCCCTATGCTGGGGCGGTGGGCGTGTGTGGTGATGGCCTATAGCTCCCGGCCGGCGCGCACTGAGGGGCCAGGCACAACATTTGTGCACGGTGTCCAGTTCAATGAGTTTGCCCTCTCCAGCCTCATCGCCCTCGGCGTCTTGTTTACGCTGATTGAAATCGCTGGTATTGCGCTCGTTCTGCCCCTGGGCGGACTCATTATCGGTTTTACACTGTTTTGTAACCGTCGTCTGGGCGGCGTGGCCGGAGAACAGTGGGGTGCACTGGCGGAACTCGTCGAGACCGCCGCGTTCTGTCTTTTCGTTCTCCTCGCCGGAGGGGGACTTGTCACTTCCCCATGATAACAGGCGACCGGTCCGGGAAGGGGCAGGAGCGGGGAAAGCCTGAATGCGAGGTCTTCCCCCTCTGCTTCTGAGTCAGACTATGGGAGATTAGAGGTCGGCGCGGGCGGGAATGTCCACGCTGAGAGCGACATCAACCAGGGCTTCCCCGTGCCGCGCATAACGAAGCGTTTTCTCTTCTTTCCACGCCTTGAGCGCTTCGCGCATTCTGCTCGGGTTGATGCCTAGCACGTCGCAGATATTTTCAAAAGAGAAGAACCACAGCCCATCAGTGGAAACAATCCACTCTTCGGCTTCTTGAAAGAGTCGCCGCTCATGGGGTTTTTTTGCTAACAGATAGGTCTGGAAACAATGCACCGCATCCTCTAGCATAGCGAGCAGGAGCCGTTTTTCACCCTGTAAGGGTTTGCGCCCGAGCAAGGTAAAGTATTGCTCCGGCAAGAGGGTGTCTGGTTCAAACATAGAGCCTCTCCTTCACAAAAATTGATGGTGTAATGGCAACCTCGTGTGAGTAGTGATGGAAGGGTAACGAAGATTCAGCTATAAGTAAAGTGAAAAAATCTTCTTTCCATTATTAGAAACCATGCACATTGAAACACTGAAGGTCTTTTGTGATCTGGCTGAGACAGGCAGCTTTTCGCTTGCCTCCTCAAAGAATTTTATTACCCAATCCGCAGTCAGCCAGCAGATTCGCGGCCTGGAAGAGCGCTACGGCAGAGAATTGGTGGAACGCTCGAAGGGCAATGTGCGCCTGACACAAGCGGGCCAAGTCTTGTATGAGGCCGGCAAGGAGATTGTGCAGAAATATCGGGAAATCGAGGATGGCATCCAGACCCTCTCCCGGTCGGTTGCCGGCACGGTTCGGGTCGCCACGGTCTATAGCGTCGGCCTGTATGAGCTCTCTTCGCCGCTCAAGCGCTATCTACAGACCTTCCCCGATGTCAATATCCACCTGGAATACACCCGCGTCAACAAAATCTACGAAGATGTCAGCCGTGGCGATATTGACCTGGGCATTGTCGCCTATCCGAGCAAGCGGCCCCAGATTCGCCTCACCCCGTTTCGGGAGGACCGGCTGGTCTTGATTTGTGCGCCGCAGCATCAATTTGCCTCACTCCAGCGCATCAACATCAAGAAGCTCGACGGCGAGCAATTTATCGGCTTTGAACGCGATATTCCCACCCGCCGGGCACTGGATCGTCTTTTCCGGCGGCACGGGGTCAGAGTTCAATACATGATGGAAATGGATAATGTCGAAACGATCAAGCGCGCCGTCGAAATAGACGCGGGGATCGCCATTGTCCCTGAGCCGGCCGTTTCTCTTGAGGTCAAGAATGCCACGCTCAAGGTGCTCCAGTTTTCCGGCGAAGTGATCATGCGGCCCCTCGGCCTTATTTCCAAGCGCGGCCGCCGTTTTACCCAGGCGACCCAAAAGTTTGTCGATTTCCTGAACGACAAGTCTGCTCAGCAGCCCGCAGACTCTGCGGACCGGGTGTTCCAAGCCATTGCCTAGCGTGTGTCTCGGCCCACCGTTGCGCCCCGGGCTGAGGCATCTTTCAGGTATTCGGAGAATTCATAGATGCCATACGCCTCGCGTCCCTGCCACACGGTTCGGGACAGCCCAAAGGTCACGGCCAGGGCCGGCCCGTTATGCGTATGACGCACAATAGGAATCGCCGTCAGGGTTTCCCCTTGGCACTCAAGAGAGAGCGGGGCAGAGGACGAGAAGGAGACCGAAAATTGCGTGGGTCGGCCGTGCTCAAAGGCGTACTCGAGCTGCCAGTCTCCGGGGTCCAGCGGCTGGGGGGTGCCGTGCTGATACACAATGCCGGAAGAATGCGGTCCGTCAGGAGTCTCGGAGCGGACCAGAAACACCCCCAGGTCAGCCCCAAAGGGTAACGACAGCAGGCAGCGCGGCAGGAGGCGGTCGGTTTCGTCCGGTCTGAGCACGTCAACAAAGCCCCAGGCGTTGACCGCATACGCGCGGTCTGGAAAAGTCACGCCACCCTGGAGTTGACACAGCTGAATAAGAGCCGGCCGGCCGGCCGGTAACGGAGGAAACAACAATTGCAGGTCCACCTCGACTAGCTCCAGCCAGGAGGCCGCTAAGCCGTCTTCGAGCCGAATAAACGCCTGGGGGTGAGCAAAGCGCATCAGCCTGCCCCGGTAGCTGATGGAGAGTCCGCCCGGCTGCCGTTGCCACACGCACGGCCCGACCTGCACGCGACTCCGGTCCGGTCCGCGCGCGCCTTCACCAGTAAAGAGCACCATCTCTGTCCCGCCAAGGGAGAGGAGTAAGCGTCCAGCATGGACAGACGCCTGGGGGTCAAACTCCACGCCCCCCATCACCCCTAAGCCGCTGCGCGGATCGTGAAAGTGCAAGGCCAGGCGGGTAGGCTCACGCTCCCAGGTCAAAGGCAGCAGAGCATCGTACCGCGTTTCGACCTTCTCGGGAGGAGCCTTGCGCAAAGAAAAAGTAGAAAAGTCGCGGCCCCCCTTCTGGTCGGGTCCGGTGCTGTGCGGTAAGGCAGTGCCCAAGGTATGACAAAAGACACGGACAAAGCGACCGCGCTCCGGTCCGGGCCAACGCAGGCCCACCCCAAGTTCCAACTGGGCGGCGTTCATCCTGCCCTGTACACTCAGCTCGGCCAGCCTTCGTATCTGCGCAGAGTCGTCGTGCAGGAAACGCGCACTGAAGACCTGCATGAAATTATTTTTGGCGGCCGCGGCATAGCGCCGTCCAATCGCGACCTCAATATGCTGTGCCTGGGCCGCTTCACAAAAGGGGAGCACCACAGTGGAAAAAAACGACAGGCCCAGCGTCGGCTCTCCTTTGCCGGCCTGAATCAGTTTGTCCGCGCGCTGGCGGAGTCCAATCCCGACATCGCATACGGGCTGGACCACGTTCCAGCCATGAATAAAAAAGACGCGCACCGAGTCATGCCGGGCCACCAGTGCGGACAAGAGTTCGACCAGGGTCGTCAGAAACCAGGGCGCATCGTGTTTGACCTGACTCACGCGGTTCAAGTCCAATTTGTTCCGGTCGTGGGCGTGGTTGATCAGGGCATAGCTCCGGGTCTGGGCGGCTAAGTCGTGCGTGAGCTCGGCCGTATACAGATCGTTGACCTTGATACTATCGGTAATCGGGGCGTCAGCCTGGCGCCGGCCCCCGTGCGGAGCGACCAGGACAATGGGGGCCTCGCCGGCGGTAAATGTCATCCACCCGGGCAGGCTGGACTCAAATAAAAACGGCATGGTGCTACTATACCCGATCTCTGCCGCAGACAGAACGTCTCCGCCGCGAGCGCCTAGCCGCTGACCTCATCAAGCTGACGCTCCAGGTCTGCCACCGCTATGCTGCCCGGCTTCTGGCCGGTAGCGGCCATGTGATTGACCAGGCGTTGAATCAGGGCATTACACGGGGTGGGAATCCCGTGGAGTCTGCCCAGCATGACGATTTCTCCGTTTAAGAAGTCGGCTTCGATTGTGGGCAAGCCGCGCATCAGACTCTGCCACGACGAACCACCGGTCCGGGGGTGGCCCGCAATATCGGCGAGTTTGAGCTGGGCGCGGACCCGTGTCGTGAATTCGGCCTCGGGCACAAACTCAATGCCGGCAGCCTGGTAGCAGGCCAGGGTTTCGGCACGGAGCGCTCGGATAATTTTCTGCGAGCGCGCCGCAAATCCGCACGCCGCCTGAAAAGCGTTGCGCACATTCCTCAGCAGTTTGGCGTATTTCCAGCGCATAATGGCGCGGTCCGGCACGGCGCTCAAGCCGCACTTGGTCAGATCTTGCGTCACCTGGGTGATGAGCGGATCAACCCCGTTCGGGTATCGTCCAGCATCCAGAATGCCGCCAACCGGCTCGGCATGATTCAGCACCAGCCCCGGCTCCAAATAGGTGGCCGGCATCCAGACCACCATACCGTAGACGCGCGCAAATCGGCGGACGGCCGCCCGTTCGTTGTCCACCCCGTTCTGACCGCAGATGACGGCGAGGTCGTGGCCGCCCGCGCGCTCAAGGTCGCGCAGCGCCCCGTCCGTATCCTGAGACTTCATCGTCAGCAACACGACATCATCCGGGGTAAACGTGAGTTCTTCGGGATGGCCGACCGCCCCGATTGGGAGTCGGAGCGTTTCCCTGGGGGTCTTCAGGGTCAGCCCCTTGGACTGAATAGCCTGTAAATGCTCACCCCGGCAGATCAGCACAACGTCATACCCGTGTTGAAACAGACGCGCCCCAATAGCCCCACCGATGCCACCCGCCCCGTAGATGATATAGCGCATGGGAATCTGCCCCTCCCTTCGCCGCCGGCCCACCCTCCTGTCTAGGTCAGGATATCTTTTTCTCGGAGCGTGGCGATCTCGTCCTGACTCAGGCCGACGATATCGGTCAGCACGGCCTCCGTGTCCTGGCCCAGGCAGGGCGCTGGACGCTGTATCTCACACGGGGTGCGGGACATAGTCCAGGGGATGCCCATATGGCGACGGACGCCGACCTCCGGGTGTTCCAACTCCACGAAATAATCCCGCGCGGCAACGTGCGGGTTCTCGAGCATGTCAAGCGCATCGAGGGCTGGATAGGCGGGGATGCCGGCGTCTTGTAGCGCCTGGGTCGCCTCATCCGCGCTGCGCTCCTGGGTCCAGGCCGTCACGAGGGCTTCCAGCGCCGCCTCATTGTCCTTCCGTGCTGCCAGGCTGGCAAAGCGCGCGTCCACGCTGAGCTCAGGCTGACCCATGACCTCACACAAGCGCTGCCATTCCGCCTCGTCCCGGACTGACAGGCTGACCCAGCGGTCGTCGCCCTTGGAACGAAAGACGCCGTGGGGTGCCATCTGGGGGTCACGGTTCCCCATCCGTTCGGGTTGGGTGCCGTTCATGCTGTAGTCCATCAAGGCTTCGGGCAATAGCATGATTGCCGCCTCCCACTGGGAGAGGTCGATATACTGGCCCTGTCCGGTTTTTTCACGGTGGAGCAGGGCGGCCATGACGGCAAACGTGGCATGGATACCCCCGTTGGGGTCGCCATAGGAAAAACCGGCCATCATGGGCGGACCGCCGACATAGCCGGTCAGGGCCGACAGACCGCTCTGAGCGACCTGCGGCGGGCCGTAGGACACAAAGTCCTTTTCTGGTCCGCTCGTTCCATAACCGGGTAAAGAAACCATGATGATGTCGGGCTTGAGGCGACGGAGCACGTCGTAGCCCACCCCAAGTTTTTCCATCACCCCGGAGGCAAAATTATTCATCACGATATCGCTCTTGGAGACCAGCGTTTTCGCAATATCGAGGGCTTCTGGCGCTTTCAGGTCCAGGGTGAGGGAGCGTTTCCCCTGGTTGTACTGGTTAAAATAGCCGGCCCGGTTCACGCCCGGCTCGTTGTCTGGCCAGGGCGGAATCAGGCGTGACGGACAGAGGCGTTTGGCACTTTCGATCCGAATGACCTCTGCGCCCAGGTGGGCCAGTTGCAGAGCGCCATAGGGACCGGCCCAGGCCCAGCAAAAGTCAACAACACGGATGCCATCTAACGGTGGGTGGCTCATGGTCTTCTCCTTTCCCCTAGACGGCCCCGGCTTGCTGAAGCGTCGTTACGTCCTGGGCGGTCATGCCGAGTTCGGCATAGACTTCAGTGTTATGCTGTCCCAAACACGGGGCCGGCCGACGCAGCTCCCACGGGGTTTCCGAGCAGATATGCGGCGCGCCCGGATAGGTCAGGGTGCCGGCCTCGGGATGGTCAAGCTGCGCAAAAAATCCCCGCGCGTTGAGATGTTCGGAGTGCAGCAAATAGCCCATGGTCGAGACCGGCGCAAAAGGAATCCGGCGCGCCTGGGCTTTGAGATATAAGTCCTGCACGGTGAAGTCCTTGACCCAGTCTTGAATGAGCAGCTTGAGCGCGTCCCAGCTCTCGCCGCGCTTGAGTCGGTCGGCGAAAATCGGCTCGGCGGCCCAGTCTGGATTGTCCATCAGATCAACAAACGAGTGCCAGTGATGCTCCTCCACACAGCAGATGAAAATCCAGCCGTCTTTGCACTCCAACAGGTCCAGGGGTTGAATCGGTTTGTGTCCGAGCCGCGTGACCGCCATACCAGCATAGGCGGCCATCATGGTGCCGAACTCCGAGATACCCATCAGACACTCTTGGACGGAGAACTCGACGTGCTGGCCCAACCCGCCGCGCAGTCTGGCAAACAGTGCGCCGAGCGACGCCACCGCGGCGTGAACCCCCGCCGTAAACCCGGACTGCTGGCCAAATGCCTTGAGTGGCGGGAGATGGTCCGTGCCCGGCCCCCCGCCATTCAGAAAGCACAGCCCCCCCGCATTCCACAGAGTGAGGTCAGACGCCGCATACTCCGTATGCGGCCCGCTGAGGCCGAACGGCGTAATGGAGGTCATGACCAAGCCAGGGTTGAGGGCCGCCAGGCGACCGTAGTCCAAACCAGCGGCCGGCATATGCGTGGGATGGACATTGTGGATAAGCAGGTCCGCGTCTTTGACCAGCCGCTCAAAGACCTGCTTGCCCTGGGTCTGTTCCAGGTCGAGCGTAATCCCACGTTTATTGGTATTCAGGAAAAGGTAGAGCCCGCTCTTTTCCGGGTGTGGCTTGCCGCCTGGAAACGGGCCGCGCTGACGGGCCGCGTCTCCCCCACGCGGCGACTCGATTTTAATGACTTCTGCGCCCATATCGGCCATGAGCTTACTCGCATAGGCCGCGGCGACCAGCTCGCCACACTCAATGATCCGAAAACCTGATAAGGCACTCGGCATACTCCCTCCTTTTTTTCGGTCGGGTCTATCCGACTCAGCAGAGTCAGACTCTAGTAGGCCGTTGGTGTTCCGTCAAGCTTGACACCGGACCTGGCACGCAGTACTCCACACGGGGTGCAGGGGACGGACATGGAGCTGATCGACATTTATTTGCGGGTTGAGCGGGCCGATATTGCGCTCATCAAATGTGTTATCGAGTCCTACGAAGAATTTGGCATTGTGCGCACGATTGACAATACCAAGGCCATTATCGTGCTTCTGATCGTCCCGGACTTTATCGACCACGCCTGGGCCGCGCTCGAATCCCTGCGTCAGCATATGGACTGGCACCAAGTCCCCCGCCCGACGGAATATGACGACTGGCTGATGGAGAAGATGCACCCTGAGACCACGGACGCGGCGTAGCAGAACACCTGCGAGCGCATCGTCAGCAACTCGACCAACCCGTTCTCCACCCGCTACGCCAGCCAAGTGCCGAAACTGTAGTCAGCCTCAGAACTGCGAGTAGCGGTTCGTGCGGGAGTTCCCTCCTATACCGCTACCCGTCGGGAGGTATGAGGACGTGGCCGGATTTTCACCGTGACCTCTATCTCCTGATCGAGCTTATTCAAGAGGGTCATCAGGCGGTCCACGGTAAAGCGCGCGAGCCTTGCGTTACGGACGCGAGAGAACTCACTTGCTGCCACCCCGGTTAATTGTTGGGCTTTCCGAACAGACAGATTGCGGTCATCCAGAATGCCGATGATCCGAGCCGCCAGGATGCTCTTGAGCTGGAGGATATCGGCTTGCGGGTCATCGAAGTCACGAAAGACATTTCCACTCCCGTGGACCAGTTCGAGTTCTTCCTCGTCTGCTTTGCTCATCGTAACATCTCCAAGCGTTTGAGCCGTGTTCTTGGTGATTCTTGTCTATAGCGCTGTGAGCAGCCCCTCGCCTGCGTTCAGGTCTGTCCACTGCGTACCACGTCACGCAAGGCCGTCCGTTCATATGGGTGGCGTTGATCTCTGCCGTCCTTTAAGAGTGGCTGGACGAGGCCGCCTCGCTCAGCGAGAAAAGGGTTCTTCTCCTTCGGGATAGACATACACTGCGAGTGCTTTCCCCTTCCGGTAGGCAGGAACGCTAAGCACCCAAGCCGCAATCTTTGCACCGGCGCTCGGCTCGCTCATGGCGTCCAGGATAATTCCATTCGCGCCGAGCTTGCCCGCCTCCTCTCTCATGCTTTCATACATTAGAGCTTCATTCCTAAGGGTCACTTCTCCTTCTGAGTGCAGCAACGCCACTTCCTCGTACTTTCCCTTGATTTGTGCCGCTGTGGTGTAGAGCTTGACGAATTTAGGTTCTATCGGTTCCCGTTTATGGCTAGCTGTCCCCAGCATAGTTGCGGTGGTGTACACACAGCCCACGGTCAGCAGCCCCACGGCTAGTAGTCCAACCATTTCCAGGAGACGATTGACAGCTTTCGTGTTGTACTCCCTTTCTGTGTCACGTAGTGCGATCCGTCCGTGTCTGTCTTGTGCCTGTACGTTTGCGGCCATATCTCCCCCTTTCATTCTTCCCGGCAGGTGAAATCAGCGTCGTCAGATTCATAATAGAACGATTCAGCCCCGGCAGGAGCGCCGGGCCGTATCGACATCACGGCACAGAAATGGAGTGAGTCCTGCGTATTCACCACAGCGCGGGTCATGACTCCCGCGCTTTATGGTGGTTGTTGTATTCAGCAGGCGACCCGACTCAACGGGTTCTGCGCCTGACGTCGATGGACGTGAGGATGCCCAAGAGGGGAGGAAATGTCAACGGTCAGTACTGGAAACGAGGAAGTTCCGAAGAGTCATCTCCCGTGGTTCTGCGGGTGTGTCAGTTGTAGGGGCGAGTCCGTTGTCTGCATTGTTGTGGTATAGCTGAAGCGCTACAGAAGGCAGACGGAAAATGACACGAACAAAAAGCGCGACGAACCCCATTGAATATGAAGAGAGTAGCGACAATATCTTTGCGGACATTGGGCTACCCAACTCAGAGGAACATCTGGCCAAGGCGGAACTTACCTTTCAAATCTGTCAGATCATCCGGGAACGGAAGCTCACGCAGGTCAAAGCCGCCAAGCTGCTCGGTATTAAACAGCCGAATGTCTCTGCTCTCATGAAGGGCCATTTTGATGGGTTCTCGGCGGAACGATTGTTCCGCTTTCTCAACAAGCTGGATAAGTCCATCGAAGCCTAACCGACTAGGTGTCCTATAGCGCCTGAAAATACCAGCCTGTCAAAAGCCCTTACTCGTCAGTTGTCTCTAATATAAAGTCGCGCTTGCGAGAACTGGAGTATTGGAGGGAAAAATGGATAAACGAGTAGAGGGTCTTCTTGATGACTTTCCAGAAATTTTTGAAAAACGCCCTCCACGTATCGGTGAACTCGATGACGATTGGGTCATCATTGAGGTGCCAGATCAACCGGCGGGGACAAAAGCTAACCGAAATGTGGATGCTGATTGGATCAGTGAAGACGACTTCTTATCTGACCTGGACCGGTTCGAGGATGACTTCGATGATACCGTGGGCCAAAACTACCAGGCGGATGAGTTAGTTTCCCCAGTAAACATTGACCCTCGCGTAGGTAGCGAAATAATCAACCGCCCCCGGCCCAAGGCGATAGATGACATTAGAAAACGAATTAAGGGCACGTTCCCAGGCTGCCCTTCAGGTCTACCAACCGGCGAATTTGCTCCTCTACCTGACGCCTTAGCTTTCTACTTACCCTTCCATATCTTTCCAGACATGTGGGGTATCTACTTGTTAGACGTGGGTGTGGAAAGCCTCGCAACCGATATTCGCCGGATTATGCACCTGCTCGGTCAACCAATATCGCAAATGGACGCGCGGCGGGTTACGCAGGTCTTTTTATATCATCACGAGGCATACCACTGCGCCGTTGAGTCCTTCTCGGTCCGGTGTGAATTGCCGACCAGGAAGCCAGTCTACCGGACAGGCACTAACAGGCTCTACAAGCGAGGTTATACTCCAGGTAAACCGCATGAGGAAACACTCGCAACTGCCTATGGGCTCCGAAAAGTCCGAGATAAGATCGAGCTGCCTAAACCTGAGAAAAAGGCTGCCATGGAGGCCCTAAAAATCTACATAAATCTGTGTCCACCAGAATACGTAGAAGGAGCCAACTTTATCGACAATGATCGTTTCGATGAATGGGAGCGTGTGTTTATTGAGGAAGCGATGCGTGCTTGTTCTGGGAAGGCTCTGCCTTCTTCGGCCTGGAACATTGGAACGTACATGATGTTCCCACTTATCTAGAGAAACCGGAAATACTCTTGGATTTGTAAGCGCGAGGACTTCCAACATTCAAAGCTGTCGGTTCATTATTTTCGTCGTCGGGACATTATCTCGTGTTTAGAGAAATTAGCAGACGCGCATCCAGAGCCCGGCGGAAAGCACACTCATATCGTTCGGACGGTGAACGAAGCGGGGCAGAAGAGCACTCGTCGAACACAGATACCATCCGGTGAAGTACATAAGGGCACGTTATCGAGAATGCTTCGGGACCTTGATCTTGAACTTCATGTCAACGGTTTCCGGGAGGAATGTCGGAAAGTAGGGAGACGGGTCTGACTAGGCTGACAGCGGGGCTCCCTTGATGTTGATCGTCGCCTTAGCGCGCGGCTTGGGCTTAAAACTGATAGTGACATCGTAGTCGAGCTTCCGCATGGAGCGGAGCAGCCGGTCGATAAGGCTCAGGGCGATAGTCGCCTTCCCCAAGTGCTCCTCTGGATTTGGCAGATTGAGGGCAGCGAACACATTTCCGCTTGAAGGCGTCACTGTGATGTCTGCACTCATGGCTTTCTCCCTACTCGTCGGTTTCCTCCCCCTCCGTCCCCTCCCCCGCTTCTCTTCCAAACACATACGCCACCCCGATGCTGAGCACATACAGCAGAAGCAGCGGGCCGGCGAGGAGCATTTGGGAGATCGCGTCGGGTGGGGTGAGGATGGCGGCTAGGATAAAGACGCCGACCGCGGCGTAACGGAATGCGCCAATAAGGGTCTGGTGCGTGATAAGCCCGACACGGGCAAAGAAAAAGGCGAAAACGGGCAGCTCAAACGTGACCCCAAAGGCGAGCAGCGTTCTGGCCGTGAAGGTCAGATATTCGCTGATTTTTAAGGTGGCCTGTACCCCGATGCTGCGGAACTCTTCCAAAAAAAACGCATACGCAATCGGCAGGACAACGGTATAACAAAAGCTGGCCCCGAGCACGAAAAAAAATGAACAGCATATGACAAACGGCCAGACATAGCGGCGTTCCTGCGGGTAGAGGCCCGGCGCAACAAACTGCCAAAGCTGGTAAAAAATAGCCGGGCTGGCACCAAAGAGCGCGGCAATAAAAGCGACCTTGAGCTTGGTAAAGAACGCCTCGGTCGGGCTGGTGCCAATCAGCGCATGGGGGTCGGTCGTGAGGTGATGCAGGGGTTGAGCGAGAAAATCAAACAGTACATTGGCAAAGAAATAGGCCGGCAGAAAAACGATGAAGATGGCAAGCAAAGACCGGATGAGGCGACTGCGCAGCTCATCCAGATGACCGGTGAGCGGCATGGACCGGTCGTCATAGACCATGTCCTAGGCGTCCCCTCCGGGGCCTGCTTTCTTCTCTGGTGTGTCCGAAGGTGTGTCCGAAGAGCGGGGCGAGGCCGAAGGGGCAGCCGTCTGAAGAGCCGTGGGACTCGTCCGTGGGTTGCGTTCGGTGGTCCGCATTTCTTCGTCCAGCATGATCTGGGCATTATCGAGTTCTTCGGTAATGCCGCTTGTTGCCCGGCGCAACTCGGCAAAGGCTTTGCCCAAACCACGGGCCGCTTCGGGCAGGCGCTTGGGGCCGAGGACGATCAACGCCACGACCAGAATCACCACCAATTCCGGCATCCCGATTCCGAACATATTTGCCTCTTGGGGTACAAAAGAGTAAACGTGTCCAGCATCGTATGTCTAGTGGAGGACACGTTTACTCTTCGTAGTATAATCGAAAAACCGGCGCAAGTTATGGCCGGGGTCTTTCCTGGCCCGATAAGGAGCGAGTCATGTTACAGACTGGCATCGTGCTGGACGCACGCTATCAGGACCACAACCCAGGGCCGGGCCATCCAGAACGGGCAGAACGGATTGGCACCCTGCTCAGCCGCTTCGCCTCCTATGCGCGCCCCGGATTACAGCGGTTTGCGCCCAGACGGGCGACGCATGAAGAACTGGCTCTGGTCCACGACCCCCGCCTGATTGGCCAGGTCGCCGCCTCTGCCGGTCTCGAAGCTGCGGCCTTTGATGCGGATACGCGCGTATCTGCGCAGTCGTATGAAACGGCCCTGCTCGCTACCGGTGGTCTGTTGACCATTCTGGATGCCGTCATGGAGGGCGAAGTGGACAACGGCTTCGCCTTGGTGCGACCGCCCGGTCATCACGCTGAACGCAACCGGGCTATGGGCTTTTGTCTGTTCAACAGCGTGGCGGTTGGGGCGCAATACCTGCGGGAACGCTTTGGGCTGAGCCGGATTCTGGTCATGGATTGGGACCTGCACCACGGCAATGGCAGCCAGCATAGTTTCTACGATGACCCTGGCGTGTTGTACGTCTCGACCCATCAATATCCGTACTACCCCGGCACGGGGGCCGCTGAGGAGGCCGGCCAAGGCAGCGGCGAGGGTTATACCGTCAACCTGCCGCTCAGCGCCGGCTGGGGAGATGCCGCTCTTGTGCCGCTCTTTGAAGAAGTGATTGATCCCATTTGTCGGCAGTTTCAGCCCGAGTTCGTGTTAATCTCGGCCGGCTTTGACGCCCACACTCGTGACCCCCTCGGCGGTCTGACCGTCACGGCAGAGGGCTTTACGGCCCTGGCACGTATCCTCTTGAGCGTGGCGCGGGATCAGGCTCAGGGCCGCTGTGCCGCCATTCTCGAAGGCGGCTACGACCTGCAAGGACTGGAAACCTCAGTGCTCCACGTTCTGGACGAAATGGGCGGCGAGCGGCTCGACCATCCACTCCCCGCCTATGAACGCCAGGGCCTGCTGCCCAACGTCCGGGCCGTACAGCGGCGCTATTGGGAACTGCCGGCGACTGCCTAATTGAGCGGCGGCCCCATAGTTTCCTTCGTGAACGAATTTTGTCCGTTTCCTCTTATTCATTGACGTCAGCTACGAGAATCGCTTCAGCGTGTAACTTCAAGCCCAGCGCACCGATGACTTTCAGGATAGTATCGAAGGTAGGGCTGCGCTCCCCCGAGAGGGCCTTGGAAAGACTTTCGAGAGGGAGGCCGGTATCAGACGCCACCTGAGACATGCCCTTGGCACGGGCGATATCGCCCAGCGCTTTGGCAATGAACGCGGCATCCCCATTCGCCTCCTCAAGACACGCCTCTAAATAAGCAGCCATTTCCTCCGGTGTGCGAAGGTGTTCGGCGACATCGTAGGGAGAAGTAAGCGTTTTCGTCATGCCGCGTACCTACAGATTTCGAGCGAGACGTAAGGCGGTCTCGATGTCATGAGTCTGAGAGCGTTTATCGCCGCCAGCTAAGAGAATCACGAGCCCCCGGTCTTGTTTTTTATAATACACCCTGTAGACAGGTCCATAGTTGATCCGTAATTCTGAAACACCCTCACCTACAGGCTTCACATTTCCTGGATTGCCGGCTATCAAGCGCTCAACCCGTGCCAGGACACGAGACCGAGCGTGGATGTCGCGCAAACTATCGAGCCATTTGGCATAGACAGCCGTCTTGCGGATTTCAAACATAACGAAATGGAGCCTACGGGCTACACTCTATCCATATATCTACTCCAGGCAGCGGCTACTTCTCTACTTTCACTCCGCAGTCTTCTGACTCCCAGCACACTTTGTCGTGGTGGCGTTGGGGTAAAACCAAACACTTCGACATCCCAGTCAATCCACTTGACCGGACCGATAGTCTGAGCGTAGTCGTACGCTTCCTGGTATTGGTAACTCTCCCAGCAGTTTTCCCTCAACTCGTAGATACCTCTTACAGTAGTGCCTTCAATACCTACAACAAGGTCCCCGGCTTCCATGCTCAATAAATTCCACATGATCCCGCTGACCCGAGCGACCCGAGGACTATTGGCGTATGCACCACGTGCTCGAACATCGACTTCTTGAACGAATGTATTTTCGTCACCTTCTCTAACTAGAGGGCAAAGGGGGAGCAAATCCTTGAGAGCAGGCCGGCCTTGAGCTACCACTTTACGACGTTTTAGCTCCTCGTAGGAAGTATTTTTCTGATTCTGATTGATTGCAAGCCACCATGTAACCATAGCTCTCTTCTTCTCCCCATCTTGACCCTTAACCCTAGTCCTGCCCCGTCCGCTCGGCATGAATCTCGGCCTGCGAAGCGATAACGCGCTCGGCTTTGAGTTGGGCGATTTGCTGGTCGGAATAGTGGAGCAGGCGACGCAGCACGCTATCCGTATGCTCGCCTAGCAGCGGACCTGGGGCGGCCACGTAGCCGGGCGTCTTCGAGAGCTTGAACGGCGGCCCGTCGAAGATGAACTCCTGCGTCTGCCCGTTTTCCTGGGCCGGCAACTGCGCCCAATAGCCCCGTGCCCGTAGCTGTGGGTCGCGGTCCAAATCTTCCCCGTTGGCAACCACGCCAGCGGCGATACCAGCCTCTTGAAGGCGGGTCATGACCTCTTCGGCTGTATGCTGCTGAGTCCAGGCTTCAATATACTCGTCCAAAGCGTCTTGATGTTGAAGACGGGCGGCAAGGCTGGCAAAGTGCGCCTCGCGCGTCCAGGCCGGCTGCCCTAAGACCCGGCACAGACTCTGCCATTCCGCTTGGGTGAAAACGGCAATCGCGCACCAGCGGTCTTCACCCTTGCAGCGGTATACTCCATGCGGCGCTGCCGGGGCTTCCTGGGAACGATTGCCGACCGGTTCGCTTTGGGTCTGATTGTTCAAGATATCGAGCAAGCCCGGTCCGACCAAGCTGGAAATTGCCTCAAATTGTGCCAGGTCAACGAACTGCCCCTGGCCGGTCTGTTTGCGATGCCACAGGGCCATGAGTACGGCCAGCGCGCCGCTATAGCCGCCGGTCATGTCTGCGTAGGAATAACCCCAACCGGCCGGCTCATGGCCAGGATGACGCATCTGGAGCGTATAGCCGGACAGGGCCTGGAGCGTTGGCCCGTAGCTGACATAATCCTTGTGCGGTCCGGTATGCCCAAAGCCGGACATGGAGACCGCAATAATATCGGGCTTGATTTTTTTGAGGCTGTCATAGTCAAGCCCCCAGTTGCGCATGACCCGCGCGCTGAAATTGTCGATCACGACATCTGACAGGGCTGCCAGTTTTTGGGCAATCTCAATGCCGCGCGGATCGGACATATTGACAACCGTGCTCTCTTTGCCGCGGTGCAGATTGCCGGAAAAGCCGCCCCGGCGCGTCCCCAGGTCGAGCGTATCGCGCCGCTCGATTTTAATCACCTCGGCACCCTGGTCGGCCAGAATACGGACCGTGACCGGACCGGCGACCACCCAGGTGAAATCAAGAATGCGGACGCCTTCAAGCGCGCGCCGGCCTTTGTGGGGGGGGGACATGGGATAACCTAGACCGTCCCTTTCCTATCCCCGCCTGTCAGGGGAGGGACGGGGGAGGCTTTGGACTGAGCCGAGTCCTCTGGTTCGGCGGGTGGAAAAAGCAGAGAGGCGACAACCGTCGCGGTCAGGACCAGGGCGATCACGCCCAAGGAAAAGCCTATCGGGATGGGATAGACGTCAACCAAGAGCATTTTGACGCCCACAAAGCTCAGCACCACACCCAGGCCGTAGCGCAGATAGACAAACAGATCGAGCACACCGGCAATCAGGAAATAGAGGGCGCGCAGGCCCAGAATGGCAAAGACGTTTGAGGTGTAGACGATGAAGGGGTCGTCGGTCACGGCAAAAATGGCCGGAATCGAGTCAATCGCAAAGACCAGGTCCGTACTTTCTACGGAAACGAGGACGATGAACAGGGGCGTGGCAAAGAGTTGGCCCTGACGCCGGACGAAGAAGTGCTGGGCCTCGTATTTATCCGTGACCGGCAGCATACGCCGCAGGAGTCGAATGGCCGGATTATCCTCCGGGTTGGATTCGGTATCTTCAGAGACGGCCAGCTTGATCCCGGTGAAGACCAGGAAGGCCCCGAAGAGATACATGACCCAGTGAAAATGATGCAGCAGCGTGGCCCCGACGGCAATGAAAATCCCGCGCATGACGAGTGCGCCGAGAATGCCCCAGAACAGCACCCGGTGCTGATAGGCCAGGGGAACGGAAAAATAGGAGAAAATCAGCAAGAAGACAAAGATATTGTCCACGCTGAGCGATTTTTCAATCAAATACCCGGCGAAAAATTCCAGGGCCGGCTCAGCCCCACTGACGAAATAAATCCCGGCGTTAAAAACCAGGGCCAGGCCGATCCAGACCACGCTCCAGATACCGGCCTCCTTGCGCGACACTTCGCGCGCTTCTCGGTGGAAAACCCCCAGGTCCAGAAACAGTAGGACGAGAACGATCAGGGTAAAACCGACCCAGAGGCCGATGCTGGCTGACATGTCTATGCTCGTGCGTGTCGCTGTTATTTTGCGGGGGACACCCCCGGACCCCCGCCGAGCGTGAGATTTTCGTAGATTTCCTGGTAGCGGGAGGCGGCCTGATCGATAATCTCCTGCGGCAAATGCGGGGCCGGCGGTCTGCGGTCCCAGCCCAGGGCAATCAGATAATTCCGAATAATCTGCTTGTCATAGCTGCCCTGAGATTTGCCGGGCTGATAGGTTTCGCTCCGCCAGAATCGTGACGAGTCCGGGGTAAAGGCTTCGTCAATAAGAATCAGCTGACCGTCGCACTGGCCAAACTCGAATTTGGTGTCCGCCAGGAAAAAGCCTTTGGTCTCCGCATAAGCATGAGCGTTCTTGTACAGGGCCAAGCTGAGGTCCCGGACCTGAGCGGCCAACTCAGCACCAATGAGGCGTTCGACTTCGGCAAAGGCGATATTCTCGTCGTGCTCGCCCTGTGGGGCTTTGGTTGAGGGGGTAAAGATGGGGGCCGGCAGGCGGGCGCTCTCCTGTAATCCTGGGGGGAGCGGAATACTGCACACGGTTTCACTTGCCCGATATTCCTGCCAGCCAGACCCGGCCAGATAGCCCCGAACAATACATTCGACCGGCAGCGGTTCGGCCTTTTTGACCAACATGGAACGACCGGCTAGGCTGTCACGGGCGGACTGAAACACCGCCGGGAAGGTATCCACGTCAACCGAAATCAGGTGATGGGGAACAATGTCGGCCAGGCGGTCAAACCAAAAGCGCGACACCTGGGTCAGGACCCGCCCCTTGCCGGGTATGCCTTCGTGCAGCACGACATCAAAGGCTGAGACGCGGTCGGTCGCCACAATCAACAGATAGTCGTCGGTTTCGTAAATATCACGGACTTTTCCGCGGCGGGGCGGCGGGAGTCCCTCGACACTCGTTGTCAGGACAATCGGTTCGGTCATAACGCTGCTTTCTCTACTCCTGGGACAAATTCGGCCAGCTCAGAAGAACCACCAGCACGATTCTAGCAGACTCACGATTCTTCTCTACATCCCCCAGCGCCTAGCGGCCCTTATTTCCTGAGTCCAGCCTGTCCGGGCTGAAACATGGCCAAATCCTTTTGCTCCACAATTTTGCCGCTCATGAGAGCGGTGGTGGTACTTTTCACCATGCCAACACCAGGGGCGTACCATTCCGTATAGTGAAAACCGCGTCCGCTCGTCCGGGTAATTTTGGTCTCCACCCGCAGACAGTCGGTGTACATCCCGGCCGTGACTACGACCGGTTCCTGCTCTGGCCCAAAACGGTAGAGCGTCGTGAGCTGAGACACATCGCCCCATTCCCCAATCCGCACCGCCTGCCACTCTTCACTTGGGTTTTTGCTCTGGCTGGCGAGGTCAAGCGGAAAAACGGGGGCAGAGGATTCGCCTATGGCCCCGGTTGAAACCAGGACCGTGCGTTCATTATTGCCATAGATATGATTGGTATTGCGGACCAGATAGCCCTCATAGGGATAGTACAAGACCGGCAGAATATCCTTGGGCGCAGTCGGCGTGACGCCGGGGTGGGCTTCATTCAGCACCATAGCGTCACGCTGGAGGTGGGGGATATGCTGCTGTCCCTTCACCTCCACGCTAAGCTCGGCCTCGGTCTCATACCACGCACCGGACAGCCGATAGACCCAGCGGCTGCCGGGTGTATGCGGGAAGAGGGGGGCGACTTGCTGCCAAGTGTGGGCAGGATTGGCAGAAGGAGCAATCTCATCTCCGGTACGGGGAGTATCTGTTCGACTGGAAACGAGGCTGGCCGCGATGAGGAGAGCGACGATCACCGGTATCGGTTTCACCTTGAGGGAGCCTTTCTTCGGATGAGGCGGGCCATTCGGCTCATGCAGCACTATAGCTCAAATATAGCTCAAATCACGCCAGCCTGCTTCAGGGCTGAGAGGCGGTCCGATTCCATGCCGAGTTCATTCCCATAGACTTCACTATTGTGTTCGCCCAGGAGGGGCGGGCGGCGGGCAATGCGCCACGGCGTCGTGGTAAAGTGAATGGGGCCGCCAGGGTATCGCACCGTGCGGCCTAATTCTGGGTGCTCAATATTGGAGAAAAATCCGCGCTCGTTCAACTGAGGATCATCCACCAGGGCTTCGGGCGGTTGGACCATCGCATACGGAATCCGCCGGAGTTGGGCACCTTCCATGAGTTCGGCCACGCTGTAGTCTTTGGCCCAGTCATCCAGGACCGCAAACAGGTGTTCGGCACGCTCTCTTCGATAGAGCAGGTCTTCCCAGCGTGGGTCGTCAAGGTCTTGCGCCTTGCCGTCGCCTTTGACCCATTCGACCAGCGAGGTCCAATCCCCCAAGGTGCAGTGCATGACATAGCCGTCACGACACCGAGTCACCCGAAAATGGCGACTCCAGTGCAGGCTGCCGCGCCGACTCTCAACGCCCAGCCCCTGGTGATAGAACGGGGCGATATGCTCCACCGCCCCGGCGACAGCTTCCTGCATACTCACGTCCACCCATTGGCCCTGGCCCAGGCTGTCCCGCGTCCAGAGGGCCAACAGCGTACCGACCGCGGCAAAAAAGGAGGCGCTATGGTAGGCTTGCAGACCCAGGGCGTGCAGGGGCGGCTCATCGGGAAAGCCGTTGGGCCAGACCATGCCGCCCAGGGCCTCGGCCACCATATCTGAGGCGCGGTAGGCGCGGTAGGGGCCGGTCTGCCCAAAGGGCGTAATTGAGGTGAGTACCAGATTGGGGTTGATCTGCTTCAGTGCCTCATAGCCCAGGCCGAGCCGGGCGAGCGTGCCTGGGGCGGCGGACTCGACCAGCACGTCTGCCTTTGCCACCAACCGCCTGACCAACTCCTGACCGGCGGGCTGGTTCAGGTCGAGGGTAATGCCTCGTTTGCTGGTATTATAGAACCAAAACAGCAGGCTCCGTTCGGGGTGGGGCTGGCCGTCGAGAAAGGGGCCAATGCGCCGGGCCGCGTCCCCCTCCGGCGGCTCGACCTTGATGACATTCGCCCCCATATCGCCAAAGAGCTTGGCGCACATGGCCCCCTTGAGGTCGGTCAGGTCAAGAATGTGCAGACCGGATAGGGCGGTCATACCGGCGCACTCCCTCTGCACTGCTCGCTACAATTTGACAAACACATCCCTGGCCTCCTTGCTGGTCAGTTGAGAGACACTTGTCATTCTATCGCTGAAGGGCGTGAGCGAACCAAACGAATGGGAAGAACGGGGGCCAAGGTCTATCAGAATCGAGAAGAGCGAGCAGCCGAGCGCGTTCTTTCCTGTGGCAAAGCGTTCGGCCCAGTCGGCGTGGACCTGGCAGGCGCCGTCGGTAATAAACACGATATCACCCCACTGAGAACGAGATTCCTGAATGCAGGCCAGGGCCGCGTCAAGGGGTTTTTCAAAATCGGTCCCACCGCCGGGGAAGTACTCCGCCAGCTCCAGCACCTTGTCCAGGTCCGCTTCAGCGCGCACCCGCGTATTGAGCTCGACACTATACAGGGGGGCGTCCGCGGATGAGAAGCAAATCGCCCGAAACCGACGCCGCTCGCGCCGCGCAATTTCAAGCAGGGTGAGGGTGAGCGCTTTGGCCCAGACCTCTTTGTCTCCCTGCATGGAGGAGCTGCCGTCAAGGCAGACGATGAGTGGGCCTTTGCCCTGCGCTTCCACCCCGCGCAGGTGGTACTGCAAGAGTTCGTTATCCACCAAGCGCCGGATAAAGTCCTGGCGTAACAGGGGATGCTGTAAGCTCAGCAGCTCGTGGGGGAGCAGGCGGCTGAGTTCCGCGCCGATACTCACCTCAAAGACCTCGTCTGTTGCGCGTTCACCGTTTTTCCGCCGCAGGGCGAGCGCCTGGGGCTTCATCCGCCCAACCATTGTGGCCAGCTTCTTCAGTTTGTCGTTTCCAGCCAGCCGCTTGCCCAGTTCAATCTGGCGGCTGGGGGAAGACCGGTGGCCTCCACCAACGGCCAACCCCCACGACTCAGCCTCCTGGGTCGCGTCATCGAGATGTTGCGCCACCGGAATCGCTTCTTTGAGAAACCGAGTGCGGATATCCGTCTGTACCTGGGACAGGTTCTGGTTGAGTTGTTGCGCCAAACGGCGCAGCCGGGTGTCTTCCGCTCGTGCCTGGCTGGCCAGCCGCGCGGCTGCCTGTTCAAGCCGGTCTTTGCCGGCCGGTGAGACCACCGCCTTCGCGTCCGCTTGTTCGACCAGTTCTTTTGCACTCTGGGCGGCGTCGATGCGCTCTTGTACCAGCGTTTCTTGCCGCTCGACGTTCCAGACCTCAAGCAAGTCGCGCCGGGTCAGCGTCTTCTCGGATTTCAAGAGGCGGAGGGCGCCTTCTCCTAAGAGCACGGTGGCCAGTCCGGCCCGCCCTTCGTCCAGGACGGTTGCTTCTCTCAGCAGGGTGGCCAACTCGCCGCTGTGCAGCGCGCGCAGCAACGCGCGGCTCAGGGTGGCGCTGGGGAGCACGGCGTTCTCTTGAAAGAAGACAACATTATACTTGAACAGCGCACAGAAAAGATCGCGCAGGAGGGCACGAAAATGCGGCAGGAGAGGTGCCCCACGTTCTTCCAGGCTGCGGAGAGAGGGCGACTCGGCGCGGAGCTTTTTATAGGCCGCCCGGTCATACGCATCGCTCTCAACCCAAGAGACATTATCCGGCAGCGGCTCTGGTGGAGGGAGGCGGAATGCGGATTTTTTCTTGGTGCGCCGGCGAGGCATGGTGGGCCTGTACGATCTTGCCGCGGTCTTAGAGCCGTTCTAATAGCTGGCCCTGAATCGCTTGAATCTCTTGTTTTGCCTGTTCAATCCTATTGATAGCGCGCCCACCCTCCTGAATGTGCTGGTGGATTTCCTCCACCTTGGTCAGAATATGCCGAATTTTGGTGTGCGCCTCTATGAGCGCATGGGCGCGCTGCTCCGCGTCCTCCCAGGACCGCTCGGCATAGGCGCGCAGCTCTCTGGTCTGAAACAGCAGTTCCTGCACTTCATCCTCATAGCCATGAATCACGCCATGAATCACGCTATGGACGGTGGCTTGCTCTGACGGCTCCTGCCATAAAACGTGTTCGAGAAAAAAGATGTCGGTTTCAGAGACGACACGGCGCTCACTCAGGTAGGCCACCGCTTGCAGCAGACCGACACTCTGGTGGTAGCGACGGTCGGACGCCAGAACCGCGTGGGTCCGCAGCTCCCGGCGGACCTCGGCGATGAGACCAAGAACGGCATCCGGGACGGTGACGGCTTGCGCCTCGGTCTGCAATTGGCGCAGCTCATCGAGGGTCAGCGTCGTGCGTTCAGCCGGTCCGGGTGCTCTTTGAAGCATATGCAGAAAGCGAAAGTCTTCCTGGATATAGTCCACGGCGAAGCGCAGCAGGAAGCGGTCGGACAGCGCCACGAGTTCGTCGTCCTCGGGCAATTCATTGCTGGCCCCGAAGAGCGTCAGGAGCGGCACCGTCGTGGCCTGTTTGCCGTTGTGAAAGACCCGTTCGTTGATAATGCTGAGAATCGCATTCAGGATTGAGGAGCTGGACTTGAAGACTTCGTCCAAAAAGGCAATATGCGCCTCGGGGAGTTTGTGAGCCGTGACCCGGCGGTAGTCGTCGGCTTCGAGCGCTTTGAGGCTGACCGCGCCAAAGAGTTCTTCCGGGGTGGTGAATTTTGTCAGCAACCACTGGAAATAGTGTGCCCCGGTAATCCGGCGACACATCTCATCCGCCAGCATCGACTTGGCCGTCCCCGGAGGGCCGATAATGAGGACGTGCTGTGAGGCCAACAGGGCCGCCAGAGCACCCTCAATGAGCGTGTCTCGTTCGAGGAAAGCCTGTTGGAGTTCGGCCCGGATTTTTTGCAGTTTTTCTTGCGGAGTCACCAGCCCGCTCCTTCAGCCCGCTCTTCAGGCGAAATCCTACGCTAACAGATAGGGGCGCGCGCCTCAATTCCGAAGCCGGCTCCCCGCCCACCTCTAGCCCCGGTAGGGAGGGATCGTTTATAACAACCCCCGATACTACTCTTCAGGCTTGTTAAGGAGGAACGCATGGCACTCGCGCTTGATGGCATAAAAGTTCTCGAACTCACCCGGGTCGGACCGGGGGCATTCTGTACCATGATGCTGGCGGACATGGGGGCCGAGGTCTTGAAAATCGAGCCGCCCCCGACCGGGAAACTGGCCGGCTCGGGCGCATCCCCTCAGCCAGATGAGGCTCGCAAACTGGCGACCAGTTTCACGAACCGCAATAAAAAAAGCCTCACCCTGAATTTGAAAGACCCGGCCGGGCAGGACATCCTGCACGCCTTGGCCAAGGAGTATGATGTGCTGGTCGAAGGCTTCCGGCCCGGCGTGATGCAGCGGCTGGGCGGCGACTATGAAACGCTGCGGGCCATCAACCCCGGCCTCGTCTACTGCTCTTTGAGCGGCTACGGTCAAGATGGCCCGTACCGCAACTTTCCGGCCCATGACCTGAATTATCTCGCTTTGAGCGGGGTGCTGGACCTGATTGGCCCACCCGAAGGACCGCCCTCCATTCCGCTAAATATCATTGCCGACTATGCCGGTGCCTCCATGCACGGCGCGTTAGGGATCATGTTTGCCCTGTTTGCCAGACAACACACCGGCCAGGGTCAGCTCGTTGATATTTCCTATCTGGACACCACGATTTCATTGCTTGCGGCCACGCCGAATGTCCGTGACTATTTTGCCGAGGGCACGCTGCCGGGCCGGGCCAAAGGCGTCTTTGGCGGCGGATACGCCTATTATAGTGTGTACCAGACCAAAGACGGCAAACAGCTTTCCATCGGCTGCACCGAGCCCTGGCTGTGGAATAATGTCTGTGACGCCCTGGACCGCCCGGATTGGAAGGACTGCGGCATGAAGATGGGAGATTTCTCTCAGCACTCAACCGATCGGCATCAGCAGGTGAAAAAAGAACTCCAGGACATATTGCTCACCAGAACGCGGGATGAATGGTACGATTTTTTCACCACAGCGGATGTGTGCGTCGGAAAAGTGTACGACGTGCCTGAAGTCTTTGCAGACCCACAGGTGAGGCATCGCCAGATGGCGGTCGAGCTCGACCACCCCCAGGCTGGAAAAGTCACCCAGGCTGGCGTGGCCATTAAGCTGTCGGACACCCCAGGCTCGCTCCGTTCCTTTGCGCCCGCACTCGGGCAGCATACGGACGAAGTCCTGAGCGATGTGGGCCTGAGTGCCGAGCAAATTACCCAACTCCGCGAGAAACACGTAGTGTAGCAAGAGGAACGTGCGCCAGGGGAGGGACGGGGAAAGCCCGCCGCTTCATCCCTCCCCCCCTTACTCCCATGCGCCTGTCCTTCGACCTTGGGACGCTTGTGCTCTACGACCCGCCTGAAAGGTTTGTTCCGCCGGCCTGCTTTCAGTGGGACAGCCGCGTTGATCGGTGGCGGACCCAAGCCCATCAGTATCGCCACGTTATGGAGACTTTTCAGCAATCCGGAACAGCCTGCACGAATGCCGCGCCGGCGTACCGCACGCTGAGCCTGTCGAGTCGCTTGATCCACACCCCGCGGCCGTTTCAGAGCGACGCCCTGGCCGCCTGGGTCAACACGGGCCGACGCGGGACGGTCATTCTCCCGACCGGGGCCGGGAAGAGCTATGTCGGCCAAAAGGCCATCGCAATGATTCAGCAGAGCACCCTGGTTGTTGCTCCGACGATTGATCTCATGAATCAGTGGTATGACCTGCTGTGCGCGGCGTTTGGTGAAACGGTGGGGCTGATTGGCGGGGGGTATTACGAAATTGAAGACCTGACGGTGACGACCTATAGCAGCGCGTATCGGCATATGGACCGCCTGGGCAACCGGTGGGGGCTGGTGATTTTTGACGAATGCCACCACCTGCCGGGCGAAGTGTATAGTCACGCCGCGGAGATGTGTCTGGCTCCCTATCGTTTAGGCCTAACGGCGACGCCGGAACGGGCCGACGGCCGTGAGGCGCTGCTTGAGACCCTTATCGGCCCGCGGGTGTATGCCAAAGGGATTACTGACCTGGCTGGAGACTATCTGGCCGACTATGTGGTCGAGCGTATCAAGGTGACGCTGACGCCAGAGGAAGAAGAGGAATATCGTCGGGCGCGCAGTACGTTTTACGATTTCATCGTGGACCACGGCATTGTCCTGGACGGCCTAGCCGGCTGGCATCGCTTTATTCGTGAGAGCGCGACGAGTCGAAAGGGCCGGGGGGCGCTGCTGGCCCATCAGCGGGCAAAAAAATTGGCTTTGGGCACCCAGGCCAAGCTCCGTACCCTTGATTTCCTGCTGAAAAAGCACGCCCGGGACCGGACCCTTATTTTCACTAGTGATAACGATACCGTCCACGCGATCTCCGCCGCGTTTTTGATTCCGGCGCTGACCCACCAAACGCCCACAAAGGAACGCAAGGCTATACTCGAAGCGTTTAATACCGGGGAGTATCTGGCGCTGGCCACGTCAAAAGTATTGAACGAAGGCGTGAATATCCCGGAAGCCCGCGTCGCCATTGTGCTGTCCGGTTCCGGCTCCACCCGTGAGCATGTGCAGCGTCTCGGCCGCATTCTGCGTAAACGGGAAGGCAAGCAGGCGGTATTATACGAAGTCATAACCGCGGGAACGGTGGAAGAACGCATCAGCGACCGCCGACGCCAACACGCGGCCTATCAAGGCGCAACAAGGGGAGAGGGTGAGGGGTGTCAAGATGGTTCAGGAAAACAGTCCGCTCATTAACCTGCCGAATCTGATTGGTTTTCTGCGCGACCGGCTCTCTCTGGCCGAGGGCAATATCAGCATCGAACGGCATGAAGCCGGCTATTCAAACGAAACGTTTTTTGTCTCCTGGGGAGACAACCGCTGGGTCCTGCGGCGTCCACCGAGCGGCGACCTCCTGCCGACTGCCCACGATATGCTGCGCGAGTACCGGGTGCTGTCTGCCCTCTCGGCCTGTGACGTGCGGACTCCACAGCCGGTGATTGCGTGTGAAGACCGGGCCGTGCTCGGCGTTCCGTTTTATCTCATGCAGCGAGTGGACGGCCTCGTGATCCGTGAGACGCTTCCGGAAATTTTTGCGGACCGGCAAGACCGCCAACGACTCGGCGAAGAATTAATCGACGCGCTCGCCGAGCTGCACGCCGTGCAGTGGCCAGGCACCGCCCTGGCCGGCATTGGCCGACCGCAGGGCTATCTGGAGCGCCAACTCAAGCGCTGGACCAAACAATGTGCGCTGACCCTGCCGCATACCCGGCCCTTGCCCGGACTGGAGGCAGTCGGCGACTGGCTGCAACAGCGGCTGCCTCCAGCCAGTGCCGCGACCGTGGTCCACGGTGATTACAAAATTGATAATGTGATGTTCTCGGCCTCCCCTCCGGCCCGCCTCGTCGCCATATTCGATTGGGAAATGGCGACCCTCGGCGACCCGCTGACCGACCTCGGCTGGCTGCTCAGCTTTTGGGGACCAACTGGGGACGCACGCGACAGCCCAGACTTGATAGATAGCAACGCCATGACCCAGTTGCCGGGATTTTTATCCCGCGAAGAAATGGCTGCCCGCTATGCTGAGCGCACCGGCCGCAGCATGGAACACTTTCCTTTCTATCGCTGCTTGGCGGTCTGGAAATACGCCGTGATCCTGGAGGGCCTGTATCGACACTACCTTGAAGGCACCGCGGCCAATCCCAAAGCCGCCGAGTTTGCGTGGAAGGTGCCGCAACTTATACAACGCGCCCAGCGGATCATGGCCGAGGCCGGCTGAGCACGGAGGAGGGGCGAGTTGCGTTGACTTTCCAGTCCCTGTGGCGTTGTATTGATTCCATGCTGAGCCGGCTCATTCTCACCGGACTCTCGGTCCTGTTCTTGCTCCCCGGCCCGGGGTGGGCGGTAGAGGCGGCCCCGGACCTGACCGACCGGGAGATTGCCGAGCGGCTGACCCGCCTGGAGAAAGGGCAGAGCGCTCTCCGTACGGAGATGGGTCAGCTACGTGCGGACATGAACCGGCTACGTGAGGATATGAACCGGCAGAATCAGCACTTGCGTGAAGACATGAACCGGCAGAATCAGCAGCTGCGTGCGGACATGGGTGAGCAAATCGCCCAGCTACGCGCGGACATGAACACGCAGTTCGAGCGGCAGTTTCGGCTCACCCTGGCCCTGTTGGGGGCCTTCACCGGGCTGCTGGCCGCCACTATTGGTTTTGCCCTCTGGGACCGCCGCAGCCTCACCCGTCCCTTTGAGGACAAAATCAAAAGCCTGGAAGATGAGTTCGCGACCAACCGGCCTCGCCTGCAAGCTCTGCTGGAATCCCTACGCCGGCTGAGCCAGCGCGACCCCGAACTCGCCGCGGTCCTTAAATCCTTTAATCTCTAATGCGACGCGAGCGACCGGACAAATGGAGAGGGCCCGACCGCAGCAACTCCTCGGCCCGGCCAAACAGTGTCTTGACCGACGGGGCGATCAGGTCCCATTCGGGGTCGTGGCGCTTGCCGCGGCGGTGCAGCATGACGTTAAAGCAACTGATTGCGCCAAAGCGATAGCCGGCCAGCGCCCGATACCAATTGATATCGGGGACTTTGCGTTGCATGCCGTCTTCATACAGCGCCACGAGTTCGTCAATCGGCGGGGTGGTTGAGAGGGGACGGCGGGCCGCATCCCAGCTCTCCGGGTCAATAAAGACCAGGAGCCAGCCGAGGTCGAGCAGATGTCCACTGATGCCGGAAATCTCCCAATCCAGGAGGGCCACCAGTTGCTCGCCAGCCGGCGGGAAAGCGGAACCCTGTGCCGCATCTGCCGGTTGAGGAAGGACAGGGTTCCGCTTTTTGTCAAACAGCAGATTGGTCCCTTGATAGTCGCCATGAAACAGGCCGATGGGAGGGTCGGCGGGCTGGTGGTCCAGGAGGAGTGCTCTGACTGCTTCGCCCCAGGTGATCCATTCCGGCTCGGCGGCCTTGGCTAAAATGGGGTCCCAGAAGCGGATTTCCTGTTCGAGTGAGCGGGGCGCTTCCCAGCCGGCCAGCTCGGTTGTCCAATCGAGCTGGTGGACCTGGACTAGGGCCTGCACCGCCTGCCGGTAGAGCGGCGCAACGGCTTCAGCGTCCCGGTCAAACGACACGTCGGGTTCCCAGACGTGGAAGGTCCGACCGGGCAGGCGTTCAACCATCAAGTAGGGCACCTCGAACCAGCGCAGGTCGTCACCCGCCCACCGCACCTCAGGGACAGGCAGCCCGTTCTTCTTGAGCGCGCGCAGGAGCGGCGCTTGGCGCAGGACATCGGTATTACCGCTCTGCCGAACGCCCTTGGGTGGCAGACGCATGACCAACGATTCGTGCGCAAGCTGTCCATTTTTTTGATACGTCACGGTGAAGCCAAAACTCAGCCCGGCATGACCGGGCATAGCCTCAACCTGATGAACGCGCGCGTCTTGGCCATAATGGTGCAGACAGAACGCTTGCAATTGGTGGGTGAGTACGGGTATCTCAACGGCCATACCAGGCTCCTCACGCGGAAGACTGGCAGGAAGTGTATCGGGGTTCGGGTCTGGGGGATAGGGGTGGCGGCTCCGACGGCTGGCGAGCGCTGGATTCCGGGAAGATACCGCACCCGTCTGAAGGGGGAGAGGACTGAGGCGAGGGCGGCTGCAATGCTCTCGCCAGGCGTAAGGCAAAGTGATGACCAGGCACTATGCGCTGACCGTTGCGGACCGCGCCCAGCTCCGGGCACGCGGTATTGCCCCTGAGACCATTGCGGCTCAGCTTGAGCGCTTTCAGCAGGGCTTCCCGTCCATTCAGTTGGACCGCCCGTGTACGCTTGGGGATGGAATTGACCGCCTCCCGGCAGAGACCGCTCGCCTGACACAGCTCCATGCCGAGGCGGCCGCCGCCGGACGCCTGCTCAAGTTTGTTCCCGCCTCGGGTGCGGCCAGTCGGATGTTTCAACTCCTGCTCTCTTTTTCCCAGCGGCCGGAATGGCTCGCGCCCCAGACGCTGGCCAGGAGAGCGGCCGAGGGAGATGCCGACTGCCAGACGGTGCAGCGCTTTGTCAGCCAGCTTGACCGATTTGCTTTTTCTCAGGCCCTGCGGACCGTCGTACACACAGACGGCCACACGCTAGAGGGGCTGCTGAGTCAGGGCCAGTATCGCGCGCTTCTCACCTATCTCCTCACACCGACCGGCCTGAACTACGCGGCCCTCCCCAAAGGGCTGGTGCCATTTCACGCCTATGGAGACCATAACCGGACCGCTTTTGAGGAACATCTGGTGGAAGCGTTAGCGTATGTCCGGGACGCTACCGGCCTGGCGCGGCTGCACTTCACGGTTCCCGCGCCCCACCGGCGGGCTATTGAGCGGGCTCTTGACCGCGCGCGTCACCGTTACGCTCAGCGGGGTGCGCAACTCGATATTGCATATTCGGTTCAGAAGCCGGCGACAGACACGCTCGCCGTGGACTCAGACAACATCCCGGTCAGGGATAGCAGGGGGGCTCTGGTTTTTCGTCCCGGTGGGCACGGCGCGTTATTAGAAAATCTGGCCGACCTTCAAGGGGATATTATTTTTATAAAAAATATCGATAATGTCCTGCCCGACCGACTCAAGCCCGATACCTACCGGTATAAAAAACTCCTGTGTGGCTATCTTCTCCACCTGCAACACCAGGCATTTTTTCATATCGCGCAGCTCAAAGCCGCCTCCCCACGTGCGCCGGACGACGCGCGGCGCGTTATTGAGGCCGCCCGTTGCTTTGCCCAGGAACAGTTGTCGCTGGTCCTGCCGCCGGACTTTGAGCGGACGGCAAGGCCGCAGCAATGCGCCTTTCTCCTGGCTCAACTGAACCGCCCGTTGCGTGTGTGTGGGGTGGTGAAAAATACCGGAGAGCCAGGGGGCGGCCCGTTCTGGGTCAGACAGGCTAACGGGACCCTCTCGCGCCAAATTGTCGAGTCTTCCCAGGTCGAGATGAGCAATGCCGCGCAACGCGCCCGCTGGCAAGCGGCCACCCATTTCAATCCGGTTGATCTTGTCTGTGGCGTGCGTGACTATCGTGGCCGGCCCTTTCCCTTAGCGCGCTTCGTCGATCCGGCGACCGGCTTTATCTCCGAAAAATCACAAGATGGCCGGTCCTTACGGGCCCTTGAATTACCGGGGCTCTGGAATGGCGCGATGGCACATTGGAATACGGCTTTTGTGGAAGTGCCGAAGAGTACGTTTCAGCCCGTCAAGACGGTGATGGACCTGTTGCGGCCTGAGCATCAGCCGGCCCCGCTCCCCCATTGACAACCCGTGTCGATTCAGACTTTTTATAGCGCCGTCATTCCCGTATAAAACGGGAATCCGGGTCGGCTCCCGGACAGAAGGACAGACAGCATGAGTGACGGGCCTGCCAGGCTGGAAGAATATGCCCCAGCCTCTCCCCTGACGATTGACGAATATGAGCCCTATATCGGCCGGGAACGGGTCGCGGCGCTCGCGCAGCTGGCGGCTCCCGTTGCGGGCAAAGGCTGGGCCAATATCAACTCGACCTTTGTCGGCGGTGGCGTGGCGGAGATGCTGCGCAGTGTGATTCCACTTGCCGGCTCGCTCGGCGTCGAGGCGCGCTGGTTCACTATCCAGGGGCATGAGGCGTTTTTTCAGGTCACCAAGAAGTTTCACAATACCCTCCAGGGCGTGGACCAGCCGCTGTCCCTTGAGGAGCTATTTGAAACCTATTTGGACAATCTGGCCGCTCATCACGCAAATGCGCCCATCGAATCGGACCTGATCGTTGTCCACGACCCTCAACCCGCGGCGCTGATTATGAGCGGCCTCCTCATGGGCAATGTGCTGTGGCGGTGTCATATTGATACGTCAACGCCGAACCAGACGGTGTGGCGTTTCCTGGCACCCTATCTCAACCAGTACGCCGGGGCGATTTTTACCATGCCCGAGTTTGTCGGACCGGGGCTCCAGATTCCCCAATACCAGATTACGCCGTGCATAGACCCGCGGGCAGAAAAAAACCGGCAGTATACCGAAACCCAGGCCAAAGAGGTGCTCGCTCCACTGTTCCAGCAGCACGCGATTGACCCGGACCGTCCGATCCTCGCCGCCATTTCACGCTATGACATCCACAAAAATCAGGGGTCCATCCTGCGCGCCTTCAAACGGCTGCGTCAACGCCAGACCTATGACCCGGCCCCCTACCTCATTTTTCTGGGCAACACCGCCACCGACGACCCCGAAGGCGCGGCCATGCTGGAGCAGCTGCAAGCGCAAGCTGGTGCTGACCCCGACATCCGCTTCTGGGTCAATGTCGAAAACAACGATCAGGTCGTCGGGTCGCTGATGCGACTGGCCCAGGGCTTTGTCCATGTCTCAACCCGGGAAGGCTTTGGCCTGGTCGTGTCCGAGGCGCTCTGGCAGGGCACCCCGGTCATTGGCTCGCGTGTCGGAGGGATTGTGCAGCAGGTCGTTGACGGACAGACGGGCTATCTGGTTGAACCGCTGGACGTTGACGCGATTGCGGCAAATATGGCGCGAATTCTTGAGGAGCCAGAGCAAACGGCCCACCTCGGCAGACAGGCCCAGGAACACGTGCGCCGACACTTCCTGTTGCCAGAACTGGTCCGACGCTATCTGCTCCTGCTCCGCTATTACAGCGGGGTGGACCGAGACTACCCGGCTTTTCGCCTGAACCCAACCAGCTATCGCGAGCGGCTGGCCAGCCTCGTGGCTGCTACGCAGGGGGGTGGCGCAAGATAGGGGGCCCGGGGACGTATGGAGACCATGCTGATCACTGGCGGGGCAGGGTTTATTGGGAGTCATCTGGTCCGTCTCGCCCTGGCCGAAACAACCGCCTGTGTCGTTATCGCTGATAAGCTGACGTATGCTGGCAGTCTGCACAATCTTGAAGACGTCCTCCACCATCCGCGTGTGATTTTTTCCCGGACCGATATCGCCGAGCAGCCGGCGGTGGCCGAATTATTCCACACGCATCGCCCCCAGGCCGTGGTGAATTGTGCCGCCGAGACCCACGTGGACCGCTCGATTGACACCCCCTGGCCCTTTGTGGAAACGAATCTGATTGGGACATTTTATTTGCTGGAGGAAGCCCGAAAATATGTGGCCGCCTTGGGGGCTCAGGAGCAGTTTCGCTTTTTGCACGTCTCGACAGACGAGGTCTACGGCAGCCTGGGGCCGCTGGGGAGCTTTTCCGAATCCAGCCCCTATGCGCCGAATTCGCCGTATTCCGCCTCAAAGGCCAGCGCCGATCATTTTGTCCGCGCCTATTATGAGACGTATGGTCTGTCCACGCTGATTACCAATTGTTCCAATAATTACGGCCCCTACCAGTTTCCAGAAAAACTCATTCCGCTGATGATTCTGAACGCGCTTGAGGGGAAACCGCTGCCCCTCTATGGAGATGGACAACACGTCCGTGACTGGCTGCACGTTGAAGACCACTGTCGAGGCATCTTGCTGGCTTTGCGCCAGGGCAAGAGTGGGGAACACTATCATATCGGAGGCGGGGAGGAGTGGACCAATCGGGCGGTGGTTGAGCAGATCTGTACCAATCTTGAAGCACTGCTGCCGGCCTCAAGCAATGCGGCGCTCAAGAAGCGAGGTCTGACTGCCTACGCCGACCTGCTGACATTGGTGACCGACCGTCCTGGCCATGACCGGCGCTATGCTATCGATGCCACAAAAATCAGCACCCGTCTCGGCTGGCGGCCACGCTATACGTTCGCGCAGGGCTTGGCGCAGACGGTCCGCTGGTATGTGGACAATCGGCGGTGGTGCGAAGCCATAGGGACGGACAGGTATAACCGAGAGCGTCTGGGCTTAGGTGGGACGCCCCGGATAAAGGATAGCGCGTGAAAGGCATTATCCTCGCTGGCGGCTCTGGTACGCGGCTCGCTCCCATCACCCGGGCGGTCAGCAAACAGCTCATGCCCGTCTACGACAAACCCATGATCTATTACCCGCTCTCTACGCTGATGCTGGCGGGGATTCGTCAGGTCCTGGTTATTACCACGCCCCATGAGCAGGACGGCTTCCGGCGTCTCTTACAGGATGGCCGGTGGCTGGGCCTCGATATTCAGTATGCGACGCAACCCCGGCCTGAAGGCATTGCCCAAGCCTTTCTGATTGGCCGCGATTTCATTGGCCGTGACGCAGTTGCGCTGGTGCTCGGTGATAATATCTTCTATGGCCACGGCTTCCCGGACTCACTGCGGGTAGCGACTCAGCGCACGAGTGGGGCGACCATTTTTGCCTATCAAGTCCGCAATCCAGAGCAGTACGGCGTGGTGGAATTTGACGCCCAAGGACGGGCCGTCGGGCTCGAAGAGAAGCCGGCCACTCCGCGCTCAAGCTATGCGGTCACCGGGCTCTATTTCTACGATAATCGGATTGTCTCTCTTGCCGCCGCCCTCAGACCCTCCAAGCGGGGAGAGCTGGAAATCACGGATGTGAATCGCGCCTATCTTCGCTTGGGAGGTCTGCATGTGGAAAAACTGGGCCGCGGCATCGCCTGGCTGGATACCGGGACGCATGAGTCGCTGCTCCAGGCCTCGAATTTCATTCAAGCGCTCCAGGAGCGGCAGGGCTTGATGGTCGCCTGTGTCGAAGAAATTGCCTATACTCTGGGATATATTTCTGAAGCCGCGGTGTTCCAGCAGGCCCAGCGCATGAGGGGTAATGCCTACGGCCAATACCTCTTCCGTTTGATTCAGCCTGAAGGGGAGTAGAGGGGAGACATGCGCTTTCTCCAGACCAGCCTCCCAGGCGTAACCGTGGTTGAACCGGACGTGTACCACGATGCACGCGGTTTCTTCCTCGAAACCTACCACGCCCGGACCTATCACGCCGGCGGGATTACGGCGACTTTTGTCCAAGATAATCATTCTCAATCGTCGTATGGCACCCTCCGTGGGCTCCACACTCAGAGGCAGCATCCTCAAGGAAAACTGGTCTGGGCCTTGGAAGGCGAGATTTTTGACGTGGCGGTGGATATTCGGCGCGGGTCAGCAACCTTTGCCCAATGGACCAGCGTTGTGCTCTCCGCCAAAAATTTTCGTCAGCTGTATATTCCCCCTGGCTTTGCCCACGGCTTTGCTGTCCTGAGCGAACGCGCCCAAGTGCTCTATAAGTGTACGGATTTCCATGATCCGCATGATGAAATCGGCTTGGCCTGGAACGATCCAGATATTGGCATTGCGTGGCCGGTGCAGGCCCCGCTGCTCTCAGAAAAGGACCTGGCTGCTCCGTTCCTGCGGGACGTTGAAGCCTCCTTACCCCTCTTTCAGCCAGGGGCAGATACCAGTGCTTAGGGCTGGGGAGCCGCGCGCTCGTCATTCCCGTGAAGACGGGAATCGCTCCCCTTGGATGTATTGAGCTCGCGCGAAAAGCTTTCCCTCTGGTCGTCGGCCTCTCTATCGGAAGTGTATGATAACGGCATGGGATATTTTGACGCCTGTCTGCTTGCCATCCTGCAAGGCTTAACCGAGTTTCTGCCTGTTTCTTCTTCCGGCCACCTCGTCCTGGTCCAGTATTGCCTTGGCAGCTCAGGGGAGATTGATCTGCTGTATAATATCGCCCTTCATGTTGCGACCGCCGTCGCTCTCCTGATGTATTTTCGGTCCGATATTTACGGACTGTGCGCCGGCCTCATGCGCGCCGCCCCGCCTGCGCCGAGCGTCTTCTCTGGGCGCGAAAGACAAACCGTTTTCCATATTGTTCTGGCCTTGATCCCGACCGCCCTCCTGGGGCTATACCTCGATACTTTTTTCATCCCCTTCTTCATCCGCCCGGATGTCGTCGGATGTATGCTCATCCTGACGGGTTGCTTGCTCTGGTGGGGCAAGGGACAAGCAGCCCATCCTCCGACAGCCCATATGCACGCGCGTCACGCGCTCATCATCGGAGTCCTTCAGGGTCTTGCCGTTATCCCGGGCATATCGCGTTCTGGGGCGACGATTACCGGGGGGATACTGCTTGGCCTCAAGAGAGAACTGGCCGCGCGTTTCTCTTTGCTCATATCCATTCCGGCGATTCTTGGGGCAACCCTGCTGGAAGTCTCAAAGTTGGAGGAACAGGCCCTGCCGCCACTCGGTCCCTACGTGACGGGTATGCTCGTTGCCGGCAGCGTCGGCTATGTCGCGATTGCGCTCATCCTCCGCCTCGTCCAACAAGAGCGGTTTCACCTGTTTGCGTGGTATGTCTGGCCCCTCGGTGGGCTGGTGAGTATCGGCTCCCACCTGCTGGGATAAGCGTTGTCAGGCCGGAGGCGAGGGTTATTCTTCCGTCTTGATGACGGTGGAAGGGAGGGTGTCAGCCGATGCGCCGATCCGAATGATGAGTGTCCCGCCTTGGTGTTTGCGTCCACCGACAAAAAGCATACCCCGATTCGGAATGGACAACAGCGTACTCATCAGCGGAGAGGGGGAAGCGCCTTCCATCAGCATCACGTGCAGCGCAATCTGTTCGTTCACATACTCTTTTGGAACGACCTGGAGAAACCGTCCTCCGGGCAAAGAGAAATTGGCCTGTTTGCCGAAGCTGACGTTGCGACGTTCCTCCTGTACCAGGCGATAGGCAGAATAGCGGAAGGCCAAAAGCTGCGCGCGCATTCCGGTCAGACGATTGTCAAATTCGTGTGAGGCGTCGGTGGCCAGGACCGTCTCCACACGGATACGAACCATCTCCCCTGCGGCACCTGAGACGGGACACAGGAGAAGCCCGAGGACGACTGACACAAAAAGAGACAAGCGCCACAGGTTCATGGCCGCTCTTCCCCTAGTATTTCATCGATCCAGATCACCGTGGCATTGCTCGTCGGTTCATTCCAGACCAAGACGGTCGAGGTCGCAGAAAGAGATTCGATCTGCGCTTGATTTTTGAGGGCGACGAGCAGCGGCTTCTTGGCAGCCGGGATATGCACAGACCCTCTCGAAGTTGGGAGCTGAGTAGAGGCAGCCGCGGTGAAAAGACATAATCCGACAGCCGTAGCCCAGGCCGGAATATGCCACGAAGAAAAGGGGTGCCACGGTCTACGCCAGAGTCGCAAACGATTCGCCCACTGACTCGTCAGCGATGGAGGGGGGGCCGCTAGTCCCTGCTCAATCCGAGGCCAGAAATCTGAGAAATCAATGCGCGAGACCTCCTCGGCGAGTGCCTGAGACAGGGCCGCGTGGGTGCGTCCGAGCCGCTGCATCTGGCCGGCACACTCTGGACAAGCGGCGATCTGCGCGGCGGCTTCGTCACGCTGTGCCTCACCAAGCTCGTTGTCGTACACAAGGGAGATGAGTTGTGAGGAGTGGGAACATCTCGCCATACGTTGGGCTATCCTGAATCTTAACAGGCTTCCGTCCTCACGGTGTGAGGACGGGGGAGGGCTGGTGGGTGACAAACGAGAGGAATCATAGGCCGGCAGTCTTGGTCAGAGGGCGCGCCCGAGGCGTTTTTGCAGCCTTTTTCTGGCATAGTGCAGGCGACTCATCACCGTTCCCCTGGAACACTGGAGGGCGTGACTGATCTCTTCGTAGGACAGCCCCTCAACCGCTCGTAGTAATATGACGGTTTTATGGGCCGGCGTCAACTCGTTCAGAGCGGCCCGTATCTGCTGTCCAAGTTCGCGCTCGGCAACGCGGTCTGAAGGATCGCGGCCTTGTGTATCTGGAATGCTCTCAATCCAATCTTCATCGTCATCCCCCCTTGACTGATGTCGCTCGAATAGTGCTCTGCGGCTGCGTTGCCGTTGCCGATCAATAGAGAGATTGACAACGATGCGATACAGCCAGGTGTAAAAACTGGACGCTTCCTTAAACGTGCCGATGCTCGTAAAAACCTTGGTAAATGCTTCCTGGGCGACCTCAAGGGCGTCTTCACGGTCGTGGAGCATGCCCAGCGCAATGGCCACGGCCTTGCGTTGATACCGCTCAACCAGTTCTTGAAACGCCTGCCGGTCATCCTGCTTGCAACGCCGGACCAGTTCCCAATCGCTTACTTCCACTGTTTTCCAGCATCCTTTGGGTGAGACGAGAAAGGAGACTTCCTATTCAGCACAAAGTCGCGGAGCAACACGAAAGGGGGCTCCAGGCCACAATAACCGAGCCGGCTTTTTCCTGACAGTCCATCGCTCGCTGAGGAGGAGCAGGGCCGGAATGGCGCAGGGGCGTGCTCGTCCAACAGCGGCAGGTACACCTGGGCTGCCCGTGGTCAACTTGACAAACGGGGCAACCGGTCTTAAAAGTTGCTGCCAAAAGTGGATTTTCATCAGCTCGTGTATTGCCCCTTCTCAGGCGTAACAAGACCATGATAGAAGTACGAAATCTTACGAAACGCTACGGCGACTTGACTGCGGTGTCTGATATCTCCTTTCAGGCCGAGTCCGGTCAGATTCTCGGATTTCTCGGACCGAACGGTTCTGGGAAAACCACGACCATGCGCATTATTACGGGCTTTATGCCGGCAACAATGGGAACCGTCAAAGTCGCGGGCTTCGATATCTTTGATGAGTCCTTTGAGGCCCGCAAACGGATCGGGTATCTCCCGGAATCCCCGCCGCTCTATAACGATATGACGGTCACCGCGTATTTGCGTTTTGTCGCCCATATCAAAGGCGTGGCGCGTGCAGATATCCCGGATGCCCTGGACCGGGCGCTGGAACGCTGCGGCCTGACCGATGTCGCCGCTCGTGTCACCGGCTATCTCTCAAAAGGGTATCGGCAACGGGTGGGACTGGCTCAAGCGATTATTCATAACCCGAGCGTCCTCATCCTGGATGAGCCAACGGTGGGCCTTGATCCGCAACAGATTATTGGCATCCGGTCCCTGATTAAAGAGCTGGCCGGCGAACACACGGTGATTCTGTCTACGCATATCCTGCCCGAAGTCGCTCAGGTGTGTGAGAAAGTAGTGATTATTAACGCCGGAAAAGTGGTGGTCGAGGATATGTTAGCCAACCTCGCCCAGGACCAGACTCTCGAAGACGTGTTTCTCACGGCCATTGCCCAAGAAGAGCCAGGAGCGGCGGAAACGGAGGGAACGGTGGAGGAGGTCGCGGAATGAGAAATGTATGCACCATCATTGGCAAGGATCTGCGGGCGTATTTTGTCTCGCCCATCGCCTACGTCGTCCTGACCGGATTTCTCTTGCTGGGCGGTTGGTTTTTCTTCAACCTGCTCTCCCGATTTAATGTGTTGCTCAGTATTTATACGCAGCTCCAGCAGGGAGCGGCAGATCAGCTGAATCTGAACGAGTTTGTTATTGCTCCGCTGATGCACAACCTGTCTATTGTCCTCGTCATTCTCGTGCCCATGATCACGATGCGCGCCTATGCGGAAGAAAAAAAAGGCGGCACCTATGAACTCCTTCTGACCTCTCCGCTCCGCACCGGCGATATTGTATTAGGCAAATTCCTGGCCTCGTTTCTTTTCATCTGCATCATGCTGGGCCTGACCGGGGTCTACCCGGCGGTGCTGATTGCCTTTGGCAATCCAGAGGTCGGAGTCCTGTTGTCTGGCTATCTCGGCTTGTTGCTGTTGGCCACTTCTTTTGTCGCCGTCGGGCTCCTCACCTCATCGTTTACCGAAAACCAGATCATTGCCGCGGTGAGCGGGCTGGTGGCTACGCTGCTGCTGTATATGATCGGCTGGCCGGCCGACACCGCCGGTGAGGTACTCGGCCCCCTCTTGCGCTATCTCTCCGTCACCGAACATTTTGCCGAAATGGTCAACGGCCTCATTGATACGCAAAATCTGGTGTATTTTTTCAGCCTCATCCTGCTGTCCTTATTCTTAACCCAGCGTTCGGTTGAATCGCTGCGCTGGAGGTAGTGCTATGGCGCGTCTTGGGTCGTTTTACGGCGTAGTCGGGGTCATTCTGCTGCTGTTTGCCGGCGTGGCCTACTTTCTGACCCGCCATTTTTCCGCCTATGTTCTCGTGCACACGCTGACCGGCCTGGTGGCCGTCATTGGGGCCCTCGTCTCGTCCAGAGGGTCGGTCAAAACCTTTCTCGGCCAGCGCTCAACCAAATACGGTGCCAGCGCCGCGGTCTATTCTCTACTCTTTATCGGGATCCTCATCCTGGTAAATTATCTGTCTACCCGTCACCATCACCGCTTCGACTTGACCGAGGCCAATATCTACAGCCTGTCTCCACAGTCGGTAAATGTCCTCCGCCAGCTGGATAAAAACCTGGAAATTGACGCCTTTGTCCAAGCCGGCTCGGACCCGCAGCTCCGCGAGCTGCTGAGTAGCTATGCGTACGATTCGGACAAAATTTCCTCGCGGATCATCGACCCCGACCAGCGGCCCGATTTGGCCGAGCGATTCCAGGTCTCCACGCTTCCGACCATTGTCTTACGCTATGGAGACCAGACCAATCTCATCAACCGGACAACGGAAGAAGACCTGACCAACGGCATCATCAAAATCTCCCGTCCAGACAAGAAGACCATTTATTTTCTTGAAGGGCATGGCGAGCCCAGCAGCCAGGACCTCCAGGAGGCCGGGAGTTATGGACAACTCAGGACCGCGCTTGAAAACGAGGGCTATGCCGTCAACCCGTTGGTCCTCGCGCCCGACACCTCGGTGCCGGCAGCGGCCAATCTGCTGGTCGTGGCCGGGGCCCAGCGTTCCCTCCTCGCGCATGAGACCCAGTTGATTGATGCCTATGTGAAAAAGGCTGGGGCGGTACTCTTTTTGCTCAACCCGCGGACAACCCCAGAGCTCGTTCCGTATCTGGCCCAGTGGGGGATTCAGGTCGGCAACGATGTCATCGTCGATGAACAACTCCAACTGTTACGCGGGCGGACCTTTACCCTCACCCCATTGGCCCAGACCTATGGGGAACATCCCATCACGGCGGACCTGAGCCGCCGTGGCTCGGCGGCACTGACGACCTACGGCCTGTCCCGCTCGGTTGAAGCAGATGCGGCCGGCCGGGCTGGCATCACACCCGTCAGCTTGGTCAAGACCGGCCCGAACGCCTGGGCGGAAACCGACCTTGAGGAGGTATTCGAAAACCAGAGCGTGCGGCTCGACGACCATGACCGTAAAGGCCCTATCTCGCTGGCGACTGCGGTCACAGTGGATTTGAAAGAAATAGAGAAGGAGCTGGAGGATACGGCCCGGCTGGTTGTCTTTGGCAACGCCGGTTTTGCCAATAACCAATTCATTGGCCAGTATTTTAACCGAGACCTGTTACTGAACACTGTGAGCTGGCTGGTCGGGGAAGAAGAGCTGATTTCTATCCGCCCCCGGACGCTTCGCGCTTCACGTGTGCAGCTGACTGCCGACCAAGGTACGACAGTCTTTTACCTGTCCGTCCTGATTCTGCCCGAGATACTGCTCATTGCCGGGCTTGCCACGTGGTGGCGGCGGCGCTAACCGGCCGGTCTCTGTTCTCCACGAGTTATGAGTGTGCCACGAACCCTTCTCATGCTGGTCGTCCTCCTGAGTCTGGGGGCGTATATCTATTTTGTTGAACTGCCCAAAGCCAAGCAGGAGGCTGAAAAACCGACGGTTTTGACATTTGAGCAGGAGGCAGTCGATACGCTCACCCTGACCTACCCCGAGCGAGAAATCCGCCTGCAACAGACCGCGGCGGGCGAGTGGGACATCACGGCTCCGCTCCAGGCGAAAGCCGATGATACGACGGTGAATAATATGCTGGCTACCATAGTAGACGAAGAGGTCACCCGGAGCCTGACCCCACAAGAGCCGGTTGACCTCGCCCTATACGGCCTGGCCCAGCCGCCCGTCGTGCTACACATTGCTCTACAGGACGGTACGACACTGCCCACCGTGTCCATTGGTAAAGACACGCCGGTCGGGTTTTCTGCCTATGTGCAGAAAGAAGGAGACCCACAGCTCCATCTCACCCGCCAGGCGTTTCGCTTGGGACTCACCAAAGAAGTCAAGGAATTGCGAGACAAGACGGTGCTGCCGTTTGAGAGCGACCGCGTCACCCGCATAGTCATCAATACTGCTGAGACAAGCATTGTGCTGGCCAAGGCCGATGCGGGTTGGGCGTTTGAACACCCCGCTGCCTACGCAGCCGACCCCAACGCTGTCCAAACGTATCTCTCGACCTTAGAAGGTATGCGGGCGGAAGACTTCGTTGAACAACCCTTGCTCAATCTGTCGGCCTTTGGCCTTGACCCGGCTCAACTGACCGTTTCGCTCCACCTTGGAGAAGACACGCAACGAACCCTCTCGGTTGGCAATGAGAAAAGCGTGGATGCTGGGACAACGCAACGATATCTCAAGCGTGGCGATGGAGAGACGCTGTACCTGGTGCGTACGGGGCTGCTGACAGACCTGAATAAGTCCGTGACTGACTTTCGAGATAAGAGCGTCGCCAGCATACCGGAAGGGAAGATAAACCAAGTCGTGGTCACGCGCCAAGGCGGAGCGGGATTCACGCTCTCACGGGGGAAAGAGCATACGTGGGAAATTGATAGCGAATCTGAAGGAACGCTCAAGACGACAACCCTCAGCCAATTTGTCACTGACCTGCGGGAACTGCGCGGATTTGAAATCGCCGCCGATAATCCAGCAGACTTGAGTCTGTATGGACTCGACAATCCGACCGTCACTCTCGTCGTTACCGATGAGGCCGGAGAAAAACTCGCGACGGTTTTGCTCGGCCAGACCACCCACGAGGAAACGGAAAAACACTTTGCCATGCAGGCAGAGGGCGCGACCGTCTTCACCCTGCGGGATTATGTTTTTTCCCGGCTCAATAAGAATCCAGAGGATTTTTGGGAGCAGCCAGAGCCCGAAACGGAGAGCGCAGGGGCAACGCCGGCCTCAGAGCACCCGGAAGAGGCAGACATTCAAGACGAATTGCTGGAATGAGCCATTCCCCAACTCGTAGCAGACCGCTAGTTTTCAATCACGACTTCAACCCGGCGATTTTTGGCTCGACCGGCTGAGTTATCCGACCCATCGGGGTTGGTATTTGGGGCAACCGGATACCGTTCGCCGTACCCCGTTGTGGTGACACGGGCTTGGTTGACTCCCGATGTCGCCAAGGCGCCGGCGACACTCGCGGCCCGTCTTTCAGACAAGCGTTGGTTTGCTTCTTCGCTACCAATAGCGTCGGTGTGACCTTCAATCGACACCCTGCGTCCATGCGCCTGATCATTCAGCACGTCAGCAATACCTTGGACTCGACTCTGCGCATCACCGGTCAAGTCAGACCGGCCAAATGCAAACAAGACATCTGGCAGATTGACGACCACCCCGCGCTCGGTCTCACGCGCCTCAAGATTGCGTCGTTTGAGCTCTTCAAGCAATTGACGGTTGCGTTCTATTTCTTGGCGTTGTCGATCAATTTGCTGCTGGTTCGCTGCGAGTTCCGTATCGCGCTTCTGAAATTGATCCCCAACGACTGCGCCGGTGACCCCCCCCAGCGCGCCGCCAATGGCGGCCCCCGCCCCCGGATTCCCCACCGCCGCACCAATAATCGCGCCGGTGGCGGCTCCAAGACCAGCGCCCCCCAGGGTGCCTTTCTCTCGGGTTGATAGCGGCTGCGCACAGCTAACCGTGAGAACAAGCAGGGATGTCAGCAGACGAAGGGTCATCTTTTTCATAACCAACACTTTCTGGCGTCTAGTATTCTTGCTGTCGTTTCAGCTCTTCAAGTTCTTGACGTTGCAACTCAAGCTCACGACGTTGCAACTCAAGGTCGCGCTCCTGTATGCTTTGGCGTGTTTCCTGATTCTGCATTTTATCCCCAACGACTGCGCCGGTGACCCCCCCCAGCGCGCCGCCAATGGCGGCCCCCGCCCCCGGATTCCCCACCGCCGCACCAATAATCGCGCCGGTGGCGGCTCCAAGACCAGCGCCCCCCAGGGTGCCTTTCTCTCGGGTTGATAGCGGCTGCGCACAGCTAACCGTGAGAACAAGCAGGGATGTCAGCAGACGAAGGGTCATCTTTTTCATAACCAACACTTTCTGGCGTCTAGTATTCTTGCTGTCGTTTCAGCTCTTCAAGTTCTTGACGTTGCAACTCAAGCTCACGACGTTGCAACTCAAGGTCGCGCTCCTGTATGCTTTGGCGTGTTTCCTGATTCTGCATTTTATCCCCAACGACTGCGCCGGTGACCCCCCCCAGCGCGCCGCCAATGGCGGCCCCCGCCCCCGGATTCCCCACCGCCGCGCCAATAATCGCGCCGGTGGCGGCTCCAAGACCAGCGCCCCCCAGGGTGCCTTTCTCTCGGGTTGAGAGGGGTTGAGAACAGGCGCTCAGAAAAAATATCGAGAGGACCAGGACGCCGCCCCCCCATCTGCTGCTCCTTATGAACATCTCCTCACACCTCCCTCTCAGAATAATAATCTCTGGATCAAGCGTTGACTATTTTCAGTGTAGTCGCCCCCTGATAGCGGGTCAATGACTCATCATACCGTCAGGCAGACTCACGCTGTACGCCAAGCGTCAGGTTCGCACCATCAATCTCTACACTCTGGACCTGATCTCCACTTGGCTGACGGTCCACCAAGGTGCGGGCTAAGGTCTCGTGTTGGATATAGGTTTTGTGTTGCGTAATGGCCTGATGTAAGCGCCTATCCGCTCTATAGCTGACGGTAATGCGGTCTTCGACCTGATAGCCCGCTTCCTTGCGGAGTTTTTGGATACAGTGCACGACCTCACGGGCCAGCCCTTCGGCGACCAGCGCGTCGTTCATCTCGCACGGAAAATCGATAGAGATAAATCGATCTGAACGGACATCCGGCAGCCCCTCACGCGCGTGGCGCAGGATCTGAATCTCCTCGGGTTGGAACGCATCGCCATTGAGTTGAATCGAGTCTCCGGCCTCAAGTATCAGCATCTGATCGAGAGTCAGACCGTTAATCCGCTTGCGCACCTGCCCAAACGCCTTCCCAAAGCGCGGGCCGAGGATCTGCGCGTTTGGCCGGGCGCTGAGCGTAATTTTCTCAGCTTCCGCTGTGCTGTACGCGATTTCTTTGACGTTCAACTCTTCCTGCATATAGCCTGCCAAGGGACGCAACTCATCCAGAATTTCTTGTTGACGATGGAGGACCGTCAGCGTTTGGAGCGGGATGCGGACTTTGACTTTTCGTTCGTTCCGCAAACTCCGTCCCAGCAGGACCACCCGCTGCATCCGAGCCACGGCATCTTCGAGCCGCGTGTCAACTTGGCTTGCGTCGTAATCGGGGAACGGTTCGAGATGGACACTCTCTGCGGTCTCCGCCTCCTGGAGCGTGACCAGATTGGTGTAAATGGCGTCTGCCAGAAACGGCGTACACGGAGCCATGAGCTTGGAAAACGTCAGCAGGACATCATACAGGGCCTGATAGGCAAACAACTTGTCAGCCGCCTGTTTGCCTTCGGCGGTCGCATCGGCCTCGCTCCAGAAACGACGCCGGTTGAGACGGACATACCAATTGGTCAGCTCGTTGAGAAAATCCAACAGGGCGGGGACGACATTATACAGCCGATACTGCTCCATCTCGGTACTGACCCGGCGAATGAGGGTTTGTTTGCGCGAAAGAATCCAGCGGTCCAAGATATTCGGCGACGTTTCCTCCGGCACGTGTGACGGGCGCCACTCGTCAACCATGGCGTAGGTGACAAAGAACTTATAGGCGTTCCACCAGGGCAGGAGCAGACGGCGGACCGTATCCCGCACGCCGCGCTCACTAAAGCGGAGTTCTTCGGCCCGGACCAGGGGCGAGTTAATCAGATAGAGGCGCAGGGCATCAGCCCCATGCTCGGCCAGCATCTGTTCGGGCTCAGGATAGTTCTTGAGCCGCTTGCTCATCTTCTTGCCGTCTTCGGCCAATACCAGCCCATTGACAACCACATTGTGGAAAGCCGGCTTGTCAAACAGCGCGGCAGCGACGACCGCCAGGGTGTAAAACCAGCCTCGGGTCTGGTCCAGCCCCTCGGCAATAAAGTCGGCGGGAAACACCCGCGAGAAATGTTCTGCGTTCTCAAACGGGTAGTGGATTTGCGCATAGGGCATTGAACCACTCTCAAACCAGCAGTCGAACACCTGCGGCACCCGCCGCATGACCCCGGTCCCGGTTGGGTCGGGAAACGTCAGGTCGTCAACAAATTCCCGGTGAAGATCGTCTATCCGCGTCCCGGTTCGCTCGGCGAGTTCATCAACGCTGCCCAGACATACAACCTCGGAGCCGGACTCGTTTTTCCAAATCGGCAGCGGCGTCCCCCAGTACCGATTGCGACTGATCGCCCAGTCGCGGGCGTTCTCCAGCCAGTTGCCAAAGCGTCCGTCCCGCAGATGATCTGGCACCCAGGTCGTCAACTGATTATTTTTCACCAGCCGCTCCCGTAATGCCTCAACCCGGACGAACCAAGTTGTGACGGCCTTATAGATGAGCGGCGTCTCGCTCCGCCAACAGAAGGGATAACTGTGCTGGACCGTGCCCTGGTGAACGAGTTGTTTTGCCTGTTTGAGCTGCTGGATGATGTGAGGGTCGGCGTCTTTGACGTGCAGACCGGCAAAATCTTTGACCTCCGGGGTAAACCGCCCATCATCATCGACCGGGTTCACCAGGGGAATACCCGCCTGCTGGCAGGCATAGAAATCCTCCTCCCCAAAGGCCGGGGCCATATGGACGATACCGGTGCCGTCTTCGGTGGTTACATGCTCGGACTCAATGACTCGAAAAGCGCCGGCCTCCTTTTGCTTGACAAAATAGGGAAACAGCGGAGTAAACGTCCGGCCGGCGAGGTCCTTGCCCTGATAGCGGGCCTCAATGGTGTAACTGTCTTCCTTGGGAAAGTAGGTCTTGAGCCGGGCCGCAGCCAGAATATAGCCGACCTTATCCGCGTGGTCGCGGACTTTTACATAGTCAATATCAGAGCCGACGGCTAAGGCTAGATTCGACGGCAGGGTCCAGGGGGTGGTGGTCCAGGCAATAAAAAAGACCTGCTCTTCGCCCTCAGCCGCAAAGCGCACCGTGATGGCCGGGTCTTGGACGTCCTTATAGTTCAGGTTGGCTTCAAAATTCGATAAGACGGTGCCCAGCCGGGTGGAAAACGGCAGGACTTTATAGCCTTCATAAACCAGGTCCTGGTCCCACATCTGCTGGAATACCCACCACACCGTCTCCATAAAGGAAGCGTCCATGGTGCGGTAGTCATGCCGGAAATCGACCCAGCGGCCCATCCGTCGCACCGTTTTTTCCCATTCCTGGGTGTAGCGCAGGACAATTTTCCGGCATTCATTATTGAAATTGGCAATCCCGAATTTTTCGATTTCGGCTTTCCCGCTGACTCCCAGGGCCTGTTCGATTTCCATCTCGACCGGCAGACCGTGACAGTCCCAGCCAAAACGACGGTCTACATGCCGCCCGCGCATGGTCCAAAAACGGGGAATAATGTCCTTGATCGTCCCGGCCAATAAATGTCCGTAGTGTGGTAATCCGGTCGCAAAGGGTGGACCGTCATAGAAAATAAAGGGCGGTTGCGCCTGGGTTTTGGCCAAGGTCTTCTGAAAAATATCGTTCCTGTCCCACGCCTGGAGCACGCCAAGTTCGACCTCGGCCAGCTTTACGTTTTCCGCAACCGGTTTCATCTCGTCGTATTCCTCACCCGAACAGTCTCTTTGCCGCCTAGGCTACCGATTGGGGTATCATTTTGCTAGAGGGCACCAAGAGGGCAGAGGCACAGGGGCGGACTTGACCCGGTGTCATAGAAGGGCCATGAATAGACCAGCACAAGCGTAAGGAGCGTTGCGGATGGGCAAACGGATGATGGTCAACTTTGGCAGGGCCGGCTTTCCACACTATGAAGAAGTTGAGGAGGAAGGCATGGCAAAACCCTGCGCCATCGGTCTCCCGTGGGTGAATCCCGATACGGTCAGAACGCTTGCACTGAGGCGGGTCAGGAGGACCGGCCCCAAAGGAGAGGCGCTGGAAGCCGCCCAAGCAGCGCCGGGAACCGCGTCCGCATCGAACGAATCAACGGTCTAGCCTCGGGGGACGCGCTTGACGGTCCGCTTGGGCCGTGGAGTCTGTCGCTTCACCGGCTTCTGAGAAGCGAGGGCGAAATCGGGGTCCCCGTCCGGGTCAAACAAGGGATGTTCATGACGACGCACGCCAAAAAAATAACAACAGGACTGACTGTCAAGATTATTATCGAAGGTCCGCTGCTGACCATCCGCAAAGTTCACCCGGGCTAGACAGGTCCCGCCTTCCAGGACCGAGGTCATTTCCTCAACCACCTCTCCCGTTCCCCATTCTTCATAGCGGCGATGGATCACATAATCTCCGACCCGGAGATACAGGCGGTGTTTGGCAGACATACGGCGGCCTTAATGGGCAAGTCAAACGGCTTTTGCCAGGGTTGTAGCTGAAAACACGCGGCGATGGAAGCAAGTGCTGAAAAAGCGCCCGCCAGGCCCACACCGACACTTCACGCCGAAAGCGCGCTATCTCGCAACAGGGCGGCCCTCCTCCGGTAGGGGGCACGGAAAGAGACGTTCTGCGCCCAGGCTGCAAGCGGGAGACCGCTTGTCTCGGACCGGGCGGCCAGAGTGGCTTGATCCCGCATTATCCTGGGGTCCAGGGCAGTTGTATCACTGCCTGTCACAATGACATTGCCGCTCAGCACCGAACAGGCCGCCGTATACGGAAAGGCCGCGGCGAACGTCCTGCGGGCGGCATCATACACGGGCGTGGAAGCGTGCAGGTTGGAAACGAGCAGTCCGTGCGGACCCAAACGCGCGCGGCATTCGGCGTAGAAGTCGTGAGTCAGAAGATGCGGGCTCACCCCGTCGGCTCGGTAGGCGTCCAGCATAATCAGATCATACATCGTCCCAGCCGCCAGGGCGCGGACATGCGCGCGGCCATCGGCAATCACGGCCGACTGGCGCTCGTCTGGGAAAAAGCCAAAGAATCGGGTGGCAAGGGCCACGACGAGGGGGTCAAGTTCTACGGTGTCCAGTTGGGCGCTCTCAAAGACATGGTGCAAGAGCATTTGCAGCCGTCCACCCCCCAGGCCGACCAGAAGAATACGCTGTGGCTGCGGGCACCACACCAAGGCTAACAACATGGCCTGGGTGTACGGGGAGAGGAGGTCCAAGGGCGCGCGCGGGTCAAGGCGGGATTGGACTTCCTCGACGCGACTCCGCTGGTGTCGATAACACAGCAGCACTTGAGCGTGCTTTCTGCGGACGACGATATGGTTATAGGCAGATTGTTGCTCAAAGAGGATACCCTGCGGGGAGTGGTGAAGGGGGGCGAGGCGGCGGGTGATCGCCGCCAGATTGTGTTCTTGCCAGGGGGACATGCCAGGGTGGGGTGGCGGTCGGCTATTCGGGTTCAGGCCGGACTGCCTTTCCCCTCATCTGTGTGAGTCCCCAACCCCTACCTGCCCTGGGTGGCAATGGCCAGGCGACCGAGCCCTTCGGTGCGAGCCAGGTCCATGACCTGCACGACCCGATTATGAGTGACATCGCCGTCCGCCCGGATGACCAGCGTCACGTCGGCGCCTTGGGTTTTTTCCGCCTTAAATCGAGCTTCGAGTTCGGCAATCGTCGTCGGGGTCTCCCCCAAGAAGAGTTGGCCACCCTTCTTCAGGCTCACATTCAGGCGTTTTTTCTCCACCGGGGGTTTTGCCGACGCCGCCTTGGGCAAGCTCACATCAACCTGGCCTTCGCGCGTTTTCTGAAAGGTGGCCAGAAAGCTGAAGGTGATGAAGAAGAAGATGAACATATTGATGACGATATCAGTGAGGGCCAAGGGCTCCATACTCGTCAAAATTTTCGTCTCGCGCTTAAACCGCATGACGGGCTGGCTCCTGTAGGGGCACGGCCTCCGGGACGGCTTCTTGGGCGGTCGTCCCAGTCAGCGCATCGAGCAGTTCTTCGGTGCGGGTCTCGGTCAGACGGGTCAAACGCTGTATGCGCGAAGTCAGGTGGTTGTAGAGAAGATAATAGGGGATGGCTACCGTCAGCCCTGCCGCCGTGGTCAACATGGCTTTATAAATACCACCGGCCAGCACGCCAACGGTAATCTGGTCGCCCAGCGTCTCCCAGCTCATAAAGGCTTCGACCAGGCCGATAATCGTGCCCAAGAAGCCCAGCATAGGGGCCACCCCGACCACGCTGGCCAGGGCCGTCATATACGCTTCGAGCCCGGCCACCACCTCACCGCCAAATCGCTCCAGGCGGCGTGTCAGCTCCGTCCGGCCCTCAAGGCGATACACGAAGGCCGTCTCGAACAGCCGGCCGAGCGGAGCATTGTGCTCGCGGCAGACTTGGAGGGCCGTGTTCAGGGTCCCGTCTTGGTCGAGATGCCCGCCAGACCCCTGGATGAGGAGATGCAGGCGCTCGCACAGCCGGTTCAGCTGCGTCTGAAACCGCGCCAAGCCCCAAAACTTTGCAAGGACAATAGCCAGCGCGAAAATGGACAGGGCAATAATGAGATACATCACATTCCCGCCCTGGTCGATAAAATACAGAATTCCCGGAGAGTCCACCTGTGTTGGCATAGCGCGGTATATGTAGCGGAGTTCCCCTCTGAGGGGAAGGGTCTCAAACTCGTCGCAGACCGTATCTGTATGTATAACGGGGTGCTTTTTATCGACATGAAGCCGGCAGAGACACACGCGCTGAGCAGTTCCCGTCTTGATTTTCTGCCGAGTGTTTCCTTGTCAAAGGAAAACAAGGAGGGTAGAAAGGGCCACATTCGCGCTTTGGTATTGATACGGACGACAGGAAGGAAGGCTGCTATGAGGAACCCATTTGCATGGCGCTGCTCAGCGAGACCCAGGCTTGCATACCCTCAGTGGGTGCGTCGTTCTTGCTTGATTGTCCTCGGGACCTGCGTTTTGTCTGCCCTTCCAGCGCTTCTTCAGGCTCAGCCGCAGAATGTGGAAGTTCAGGTCCGGCCATTAAACGCAACCACTGCGATGACCATCGTCCCGCCGGGGCGAGGCGCATCCGCCGGGCGCAGAGCAACGGACAACAGATGGGAGCGCGTACAGGAAAGCGCCGCCTCTGTGAACGAAAGGTGGGAGCGTATCCGGGACAGTGAGAACTTTGTGATAGAAGTGAAAATCTACAATAAGACCGACCGCGCCTATCTGCTCAAAGCCAATACGGTCTCCTTACGCGCCGAGTCGGGCGAACGGGTGCGACCGCTGGAAGCCGGCGAAGAGAGTCCAACGCCGGTCCTCACCGATCAGACCATTACACCCGGTGCGGAAGTCCGGGGCTATCTATCTTTCCCGCCGGGCGCATATACCGGCGCCCGCGGGTTTCTCATTGAAGAGCGCACCCAGGCCAACGAAGGGTTTAGTATCGACTTTTAGGCTGGCGCTCTCGCCCCGCTTCTGCCTATTCCTGACGAATTTCTGGAGGAACGAAGGCCGTCACGGGCGGTGGGTCGCCCTGGTAGCGTTCGACTTGAACCAGAGTGGTGTGGGCACTGGGCCCCTGACCCAGCTTTGAGGTCCCTTTGTCCAAAGTGAGCACATTCGGGTTGCCGTGTTTTTCCAACGACCCTGGCAGCCCCGGCTTAAGCGGGTCATACCACGCTCCCGTGGGAAGCTGGACCACGCTCTGCTGGATAGCGGACGTAACGCGGACACCGGCCAGACATTGCCCCCGGTCGTTAAACACCCGGACAATATCGCCCTCGCTCAGCCCACGCGCCTGAGCATCGACCGGATGGATCCAGAGGGGTTCGCGTCCGGCGACCTTTGATCTGCGGCTGACTGACCCCTGGTCGAGCTGGCTGTGCAACCGGCTGGCTGGCTGATTAGAAATCAGGTGGAGGGGATAGTGCTCGGATTTCTCACTCCCCAGCCATTCGAGAGGTTCCATCCAGGTCGGGTGTGGCGGGCAATCGTCGTAGTGATACGACGCAATCCGCTCTGACCAGATTTCTATTTTCCCGGAGGGCGTGTCGAGTGGATGCGTGTCAGGGGCGGCCCGAAAAGCAGACAGAAAAGGCGGGGGCTCAGCGGGGGGCGGCAGTTCAAAATAGCCGTCTGTCCAAAACTGCTCAAAGTCAGGCAGAGCAAAACCCCGTTCCTGCGCGCGCTCGCGGGAGAGCGTGTAGAGGTGGCGCAGCCAAGCGGCTTCGTCCCGTCCTTCGGTAAATCCTTCTCGAAAGCCCAGGCGTTCGGCCAGGGCCGCAAAAATATCGTGATCGTTCCGCGCCTCACCGACCGGCTCCAGCGCCTGTTTGTTCGCCACCACAAAACCGTCGCGGGGCGTACAGACCATATCGTTGCGTTCGAGCGGGGTCGTTGCTGGAAGGATGATATCCGCGTGGCGCGCCATGGGCGTCCACCACGGCTCATGGACGATAATGGTTTCTGGCTTTTGCCACGCCCGCAACAGGCGGTTCACATCTTGATGGTGATGAAAGACATTACCGCCGACCCAGTAGACCAGGCGAATATCAGGATAGGTCGCCCGGCGTCCGTTATAGTCAAATGCCTCGTTCGGATGCAGCAAGAGGTCGGCAATGCGGGCAACCGGGATGACATCCTCAACGGGGTAGGCACAGCGCTCAAGGGTGGCCCAGGGAATGCGCGCGGCCGGGTTTCCGACGGTAGCGACAGCGGAGTAGCCATAGCCAAACCCGCCGCCGGGGAGGCCGACCTGTCCCAATATGGCGGCGAGGGTGACGGCCATCCAATAGCTCTGCTCGCCATGATCTGCCCGTTGGAGGGACCAGGCTAGGGTGATCAGCGTGCGCTTGGCGGCCATACGCCGGGCCAGCGTGGTAATCGTCTCAGCCTCCAGACCAGTGATACCGGCTGCCCAGTGCGCATCTTTGGGCTGCCCATCGCTCTCGCCCATGAGATACGGTCGAAACCGCTCAAAGCCGACACAGTACCGCGTCAGGAACTCGTCATCGGCCAGCCCCGCTGTGACCAAGGTATGGGCCAGACCGAGCATCAGCGCCACGTCGGTATTGGGGCGCGGGGTCAGCCATTCGGCCTGTAGAAAGTCGGCGGTATCGTTTTTCACCGGCCCGATATTCAGGAATGTGACACCCGCCCGCCGACAGGCTTCCAAGCCGTCTCGGGTGCGATGCCGGGCCACTCCGCCATAGGCCACCTGTGCGTTTTTGAGCGGCATCCCGCCAAACGCCACCACCAGTTCGGAATGCCGGGCGATGGTCTGCCACGAGGCTTGTTCGATCAGCAGACGAAAAAAATTTCCGGCAATATAGGGCATGACCACATCGGCTGCCGCATGGCTATAGGTGTTGATTGAACGGACGAAGCCACCAAAGAGATTCAGGAAACGGTGCAGTTGGCCTTGGGGAAAATGGAAGGAGCCGGCACTGCCCCAGCCGTATGAGCCGGCATAAATCGCCCGGTTACTGAAGGTATTGCGGATCCGTTCAAGCTCAGCGGCAACGAGGTCAAGCGCACGCTCCCAACTGAGCGCAACAAAAGGCTCGCCCCCACGGGTGCCCCTGCCCGGTCCGTTCCTGAGCCAGCTTTCGCGTGCCGTAGGCTGACGAATGCGAAGCTCGTCATTGACTGCCTCGACATAGGAGCGCCCGAGAGGAGAGGGGTCGGGGTCTTCAGGGGTGGCGTCCATGCCAACCAAGCGTCCCTCTTTGACCCGAGGCGCATAGCCGCCCCAGTGGAAGGCGGAACGTGGATTGACGGCGTTGTCAGCGATTTTCATCACTCGCCCCCAAAGATGAGGCGCTTAGACCCCACACGTTTGGCTGGCAAAGTCCTGAATCTTGGACTTGAGACTGGCATCGCCGAGTCGTTTCAGCATTCTTTGCGCGCTATTGACCGTCTTACATGCCTGGGTCGCATTGCCCAGGGTGTCGTTGAGCCGGGCGACTTCAAACGTCCCGCGAAACCAGAGTGGGTCACCGACCTGGGTGCCCTTGAGCATGGCCTCCCATAGGGACAGCGCCCGTTTTTTATCTCCTTGTACCTCAGAGACCTGGGCGAGTCCGACAATGGCGACAAGCGCATAAGCGCCCTGCTTTTGCTCAAGGTCTTTATAAATCAGCGCAGCCTTGTCGTACTGCTTGGTATCGAGATAGAGCTGGGCCAAGTCGTAGTGGAAGCGGTCTGGGGACTGATCCTCCGCAAAGACCCCATCATTCTGGAGCCAGACCTCATGCAGCCGCGCCAGCGTCTGCTTGGCAATGAGTTCGTTGTCTTTCTCATTCTGACGGCGGAGTTTGCGGATGTCTTTTTCCAGTACTCCAGACAGGCCAGCCAGGAGTTCGGCTTGTTTGTCGGGCTGATAGCGCGCGACAATTTTTTCGACGTCTTGGGCGAGCTCGGCATAGCGTCTGGTCTTCTGCAACGCGACCAGCCGGGTCCGGGCAACGGTCTCAAACGCATCGGGCTGCTTTGGATACTTCTCCTCGAAGCCTTCGAGAAAAGAGACGATCTGTTCGGCGTTGGCATCCATATCGTGACTTAAATAGACGGCGTTCATCACGCTGACCTTGCCCGGATATTCACGATAGGGGTCCCGCTTCACCAGTTTGGGATTGCTTTTGGCCAGCTTGGCGCTGTTCTTCCAGTAGTCGTCCAGACTGACGCCAATCCGCTGGCGGATATCGTCTTCACTCAGGCCACTGCTGGTATCGCCGTCTTCAATCGCGTGCAGCACCTCAAAGTACGACTGGAGCGTGGCATAGTCGGCGCGCACGCGGAAGGCCGGCGCGGCGCGCACCTTTTGATACGCGTCCGCCGCTTTCAAATACTCCTCTTGCTCTTGGTAATACTCGCCCAGCCGGAAGTGGGCTTCGTAGATGGAGCGGTGCCTGGGGTATTTCCGCGCGAAGTCGCGAATCGCCTGGACATACAGCTTCCCGTTCTGCGCGCTTTGGCCGCGGGCGTATAATGACTCCGCCGACTTGAACTGAAAGTATTCCGCGTCCGCCGCGTGCTTGGTCTTGGCCCCGCCGTTGCCAAGAAAGGTGTCCAAGGTCTTGATGGCTTGTCGGTAGCGACGTTGCTCGTACAGCCCAACGCCAAGGTAGTACTGGGCGTCGGCCTGATACACGGCAGCATTGGGGTCGGTTGAAGCAATGACTTCTTCAAGAAAAGGAACCGCTTTGGCAAACCGGCGCTTCTGCATATGCTCCTTGGCTTTTAACCAGGGCGGAAACGGGTTTTCCTGCTCGGCAATGACGAGTTCTTCCTCGCGCGTCAATTCTGCCTCAATCAAGGCGTCGGCCCGGTCCGCCCACTTCCCGCCGGCCTTGCGGAGTTCGAGAATCAAGGCCAAGAGTTGACCGCGCAGTTGGTTCCGCTTCTTACCGCTCGCCTTGCGACTCTGCTTGGCAATACTCTTTGCCTGTTGAAATTGGGCTTGTGCCAGTTCCGTCGGAGAAGGCTGGGCCTTCCCGCCACGCTTGGCATAGCGTCGTGTCTGCTCCAGGGCCCGCTGGGCCTTGCGTTTCATATCGGTTGACAAGCCGGGCTGTTTCAGTAGCAGCTCAAAATCTCGTATGGCCCAGTCAAACTTCTCAAGTTCGCGCTCGCTCAACGCCCGGCCGAACAGGCTCTCGTTCTTGAGCCGCGAGGCCTGGTCGCCGACCGCGAATTCACCAAAGCCGTTCATGGCTTTGGTCAGCAGGGTTTCCTTTTTCTTCTCCTCGAAGGTGAACGAGCCGATGTAGTTCAGCCAGTTCAAGAAATATAAAGCGCGGGCCGCCACCCCTTGTTCCGAACGGTATTCCTGTGAGTCCTGCACCGCCTCCAGGTCGCCATCCTGCGCAATGACCTCCTGCGTCATCTGGTCAACCCGCTTGAAACTGCCGGTATAAATATCGTTCAGCGGTCCGTGGAGCGTCTCGTAGACGGTACGAATGGCGTTTCTACTCGACGTGGTTTTGACTGCTTGGGCCAAATTTGGGAGCGCCACAAATGCTAAGACGACCGGGCCAAGGATTTGAATGGCTTGGAGTTTGGCCTGCGCATTCCCCTGTTTGAGCGCGTTGGCCTTGCTCCGAGCCTGCTTTGCCCGGGCCGAGAGTTCAGCAACCGACGCTGCTTCGACCTCGGAGGGCGGCAAACCCAAGTGCACACTCAGAGAGATGATACCGATAATGGAAACCAGACGCCGCACGCTTGTACTCCTTTTTTAACCCTGCCCTGCACGTCAGGCGGGGAGCGGTGGCAGGTGGCTCGGAATCAGGGTCACGTTCTTTGCCCATGCAACCCTACTCCAAGTCCCGTAAGTATTTCGCCATCTCCACTTCCCAGCGCGAACCAAAGGTCATGATGATAATGTTCTTGGTCAATGCCTTTTCCTCGGTCAACGGGATAAAGTCGCCCCCGCCGGCCCGGGCCACAGACGCCATGGTATGCCGGAAGTCGCGGTAGAAACTCGGCAGCGGTGTTGGCTGAAAGGCGACATTCATCACTTTCCCGGTCCGCTCCCAGAGCGCGTACTCAAAGTCTTCGTGCATTTTATCGGCCAGGTCCATGACACTGACCACCCCACCACGCGCCTGGAACCCCTGCGCCAAGCTCAGCACACTACTCATACTCTCTGGATGGGGCGGTGAACCAGCGGCAAGAATGACCACGCGCCGTGAGCGTTTCCGCCAGCTCAGGTCGTTCATGGCCGCGTCCATTCCTTCATACACGGCTTCCGGCCAGTCGCCGCCGCCATCAGAATGCAGATTCGACAAAAAGCCTTTGAGCTTGGGGGTGGAAAAACTCAAATCCACCCATTTGGTGACATATTCCTCACCCCGGTCACGATAGGCCACAATACCGATCCGTGAGGTCGGGACGAGCTTGCGCAACAGCGTGACCAGTTTCGTCAAGCGGTCACGCACCGAATCGATCACAAACTGCATACTGTCTGTGGCGTCAATCACCAGGGCGACATCCAGACCGACCTTGCGCAGCCCCCGCCCATAGTCGCCAAATCCCCCACCCCCGCCGAGGTCTCCAGCACCAACCAGACCGCTGAGATGGGTGTCGATACCAGAAAAACTACTGTCCGCCCGCTGGACCTCAATCGTCACCGGTCCGATGCCTGAGAAGACAGGAATGGCAGCGCGTTGAATAGGAGCCTGAAGCGGCCCGGTGGACGCCGGCCCGGTTGGTCGCGCTCTATTCGGCGCGAGGTCCTCCATGGTCAGAATGCCCGGAATATCCTCCAGGGAAGGCTCGCCTTCCCAATCGTCGGGCAGTTCCTCCTCAGCCAGAGCGTCCAGTTCTTCCGGGGTCAGCGGCAGGGCCTTGACCCGTACCATTTCCGGCTCTTGCATGATGGTCACGGCCGTGGTGGCAAAGATGGACAAAACGAGAATATGGGCCGCGGTCGAGAACGCAAACCAGCGCGCATTTCTCCGAAAGCCTCCGCCTCGATGCAGCCACAGGTCCTCTTGGACTTTACGCTCGACGGAAGTGTCCGCGGATGGTTTCGTGTTTTCTTCGGGCGAAGCCATGGCCCTACCCTCCTTGACTGTGCCGGGTCGCTTAGCCGGCCTGTCTGGCAGCAATCGCGACCTGAGCCGCTCCGGCTCGTTGAGCAATGGAGAGGATTTTGACCGCCTCTCCTAAAATAACGTCCTTGTCGCCTTCGAGCACAACCGGGACATCTGGTTTCGCGTCGACTTGCTGCCGGATAGCCACCTCAAGCTCGGCCATCGTTACCGGTCTGGCGTTCACAAAAATTTCCTTTTGGGGTGTGACCGTAATCACAATCTGACGCGGTTCCGAGTCGGTTTCCTGCACCTCGGGCAGATTAATTTCCGCTCCAGATTGAACCATCGCCACGCTCGTGACCATAAAGATGATTAAGAGCACTAAAAAGATATCAGTCAAGGGAGTGATATTGATCTCGGCCATAATATCGGACCCACCCCCGCTCTTTTTGCGTGGACTAGCCATTCCCATGCGTTTTCCTCCCCAGGCGGACGGCTTCGAGCACGCGGTCTGAGCTGATCGTCAGGGCCGCCTCGATCCGCTCCAGTCTGGTGTGAAAATAGTTGTAAAAAATCACCGCAACAATCGCAACCGCCAGACCAAGCGCCGTTGCCACCAGCGCCTCGGAAATACCACCGGCCACCACGGCAAACCCCCCGCTGCCCTCAACCGCCATACTCGTGAAGGATTTGATAATCCCGATGACGGTCCCCAGGAGTCCAATGAACGGGGCACTCACCCCCACGGTTCCCAGCACCCATATGCTGCCTTTGAGCGCCTCGATTTCCTCGAAACGGCGGTCTTCAGTGACTTCAGACAAGTATTCGAGCGATTCTCCCTCTTGCTGAGAAAGGACATCACGAAATATCCGACCCGCCGGTTCGTTCGCCTGCTCCTCAGCAGAGGCCATAGCCCCTTGAAAATCGCCCTTCTGCAAGACGCCAACCAGACCGCCGGCCATCTGCAAGGTCCCCCCAATCAATCCGCGCAGGGCAACCAGCCGTTCAAAGATAATGGTGATGACAACCACCGACATGATGATCAGAGGATAGGTGATATACCACCCTTGCTGGATCATATCGAGAACACTTAAATTTTCCATGCTGAACCCTCCTCTTGTGTGGAATGTCTATACCTTGATTGCCTCTATCGCGTCGCTTTCCGAAAAAGAGACGCGGGTTGGTCCATCTGCTTTTAATTCCCGTCCGTTCTGTCCATCCATTGTGGCCAGGAATTCCTCAAGCCAATCAATCTCCCCTTTCAAATACGCCAATCCATGCGCAATAATCTGGGCCTGTGGGAGCGTGACGCCCTGCTCATTCCAGTATGCCTGCTGCTGAACGACCCAGGTCAGACGCCGGCGGGTCCACTCGAGTTGACTCTGGACGCAGCGCGCAGGTCTGCGTCGCTCAGCAGATGACTAAAGGCGAGTGCGGCGTTCAAGGGGTCAAAGGTTTTGGCTCGCTCTTCGGTGTCGAAGAGCTGACGCCGCAACTCGACCCGCAAATGGTCGTGGCCGGCCGCTGTGATTTGGTAGACCTGCCGCGCCGGATAATTCCCATTTTGCTCGACTTTGGTCTTTTCCACATAACCGGCCTGTTCAAGCTGCCCGAGATTATAATAGAGCGAGCCACCACTCAGGTTGATGTACTTGGCGTACAGCCGGTGCTCAACTTCCTGCCGTAGTTCATAGCCATGAAACGGCTTCTCGGATAACAGCCCTAAAATGACGAGTTGAACGCTAATATGCCATCTCCATAAACTAGTTTAGCCAGACTGATAAAAGACATGCGGGTTCAAAGCAAGAGGTGTTCTTCTTTTTTTTCGGAGGATCAATCAGCATCAATCATACCACGCTCCCGTAACAAATTGAGGATAATATCCAAACTGTGCTCCCGCAGGTGCATTTTCAGTTGATCGTACAGGGTAAAATTGGCGAGGCGGAGAAAGGGGCGACCGTGCACAAAATCAATAATGTTTAGACAGCCGAAGTCCTGCTCGATATTCAAAATCCTCCCCTGCGTCACCCCGGTAGCGTGGGCCAGAAAAGCGTTATTCACGCCCCCGTGCGCCACCAGAAGGATGGTGCGCCAATCATCTTTGGCCAAGAGGGTCTGGAGGAAGCGACCGGCACGAGCATAGACCTGACGGAAACTCTCTCCGCCCAGGTAGGAGGCGTCCCAGTCCGCATCCGAATTCTTAAAAAAGGCGCGAATCTCCTGAAATATGTCGGTCAGACTCTTTTGCTCTAAGACCGCCTCACTCGGGATGATCTCGCTCAGCTCGGGGGCCACCTGAATGGCCAGCTCTTTTTCTGTGGCAATAATCTGGGCGGTTTCATACGCCCGCTCAAGCGGGCTGGCGTAAATTGCATCAAGCGGCACCCCCCGCAAGAGCAGAGCGAGCGCCGTGGTCTGCGCTTGCCCCCGCTCAGTCAGGGCCCCATTCCCCAGCGCCCCTTCATCGGCCACCCGTTGATAGAGGGTTTCTCCATGCCGCATCAGGTAGATGCGGCGTCCGTCCAGCGGTGCTCTTTCCATAATTATTTCTTGGCAAACGGCTTGTCACGGTCACGCAGCGCTTCTTTGAGCCCACGTTCCATCATTTTCTTGACTTCAGTCTTAACGGTTGTGGTCTGATGCGCAATCACGTCAAATTCCGTGGCCGACTGTTCAGCCGCGTACAGACCCATAGCCTCGAAAAAGCGATTGGTCGCCGCCTTATGCAGGGTCAACAGGTCAACCGGCACCGCGGCGACGCGGCGGGCGTAACGCAGCACCTCCTCCTCAAGTTGCTCTTTTGGGTAGACGTGGTTAATCAGGCCGTTGTCCAGGGCCTCAGTCGCGGTCATGGAATCTCCAGTAAAGAGAAACTCTTTTGTTTTACGCATCCCCATCAGATAGGGCCACATTGCCAGCGAAGGCAGCACGCCGAGCGAACGTCCGGCAGGATGGCCGAACTGGGCATCGTCGGCCGCAAAAACCAAGTCACAATGTCCGACAAACTCTGTCGCTCCGGCCAGACAATAGCCGTGGACCTGCGCAATGGTTGGTTTGGGCAGGTTCCAGAGGTGCTGCCAGCGGGCAACGATCTTCCGTAAGCCCCAGCGGTCACTGGTCACGGTAAAGCCTCCGCCCGGCCCTGAAACCGGCTGAAGATCATAGCCGGCACAGAAAGCCCGCCCGGCCCCACGAATAATCAGAACACTGGCCGCATGGTCCGCTTCAAACTCGTCCAGGGCCGCATCCAATTCGGACAGGAGTTGGCGACTCATCGCGTTCAGTTTCTCTGGGCGATTCAGCGTCACACGGACAATGTTGGCTTCGACCTGCTCGTAGATAATGGCCTCATATCCCATAGCGACCCCCTTTCCCCTGTGGCAGAGATATTCGTGGGCTTACCATAGGCGGCCCTGAGTGCATAGAGACGGCGTGTCCCCCCAGCAGCCCAGCCTGAAACGCGAGGCATCCTCCTTGTTCTGTCTCCCTCTTCTGCGTAGAGTGAGCGATCGAGGGACGAGAGCAAGTCGGCGCTTTTGTTCCACAGTCAAGAGGTTTCCATGTCCTTGGATATCACCGCGCTGCTCACCACTGCCGTCCAAGCCGGCGCTTCGGATGTGCATCTCAGCAGTGGCGCACCGCCCATGATGCGCCTCGACGGCGCAATGATACAACTCGACCATCCTCCGCTCTCTGGGCAAGAGGTCCGCGTCCTCGCGTCCGATATGATGGATGCGGACCAGCAGAAAATTTTTGCAGACAGCCTCGAACTTGACTTCTCCTGTGACATGGCTGAGGTGGGTCGCTTCCGGGTGAACGTCTTTATGCAGCAGCGCGGGGCCGGGGTGGTGTTTCGGACCATTCCAACCGCCCTGCCCTCGCTCCAACAACTCGGGCTGCCGCCGATTCTCAGCCAACTGTGCGCGCGAAAAAAAGGGCTCATCCTGGTGACCGGTCCGACTGGCTGTGGAAAATCGACCACCCTTGCCGCTCTGGTCAACCACCTCAACGAGACGGTCGCCGGCCATATCATCACGATTGAAGACCCGATCGAATTCACGCACCAGTCCAAGCACTGCCTCGTCAATCAGCGTGAACTCGGTGTCCACACCCACTCGTTTGCCAATGCCTTGCGGGCCGCCTTACGCGAAGACCCCGACATTATTCTGGTTGGTGAAATGCGCGACCTGGAAACCATCCAACTCGCGCTCACGGCTACCGAAACCGGTCATCTCGTCCTGAGTACCTTACACGCCCCAAGCGCGGCGCAGGCCGTTGACCGAATCATCGACGTCTTTCCAGCCGCCCAACAAGCCCAGATTCGGACGCAGTTCGCCGACGCGCTGGAAGCCATCATCACGCAGACCTTATGTCAAAAGAGAGGCGGGGGACGAATCGCAGCTTTGGAAATCCTGATAGGCTCCCCGGCGGTCCGCACGCTGGTCCGCGAGGGGAAAGGGCACCAAATCGCCTCAGCCCTACAGGTTGGTCAGAAGGATGGGATGCAGACCATGGACCGGGCGCTCGTTGACCTCGCTACGCGGGGGCTTATTACGCAGCAGGAAGCCCAGGCCAAGAGCCCGACCCCCAACCTCTTTGGGCCGGCTGGCCGGGCAGTCCTGCGCAGATAGCGATCTTGCACAGCGACGGGACTGCCAAGAATATGCCGATATCAGCCGTCCCCTCAAGTGTTTTGTTGTACAACGTCGCACCTGTCGTACACAAACTCAGGATCAAGGTCCGCGCCACACTCCCAGGCGATTGCGTCAAAAGAGACATGGGCTTCATATCCAGCAACCCGCTCCCTCCGTTATCGAAAGCGACTGACAGGATAGAGTCCTTTTTACACGCAACAGCTGCTGAATCATTTCCCTATAATCCATGCCGCACACCGTTTGGTGCTTGCAGTACGGCCCGAGCGAGCGCTAGGTCGCCCGGCGTGGTGATCTTAAAATTGATCGCGTCGCCGGGAACGAGGCGGACGGGCCGGCCCATTTGCTCAACCAGGCTGGCATCGTCCGTTCCCGCAACGCCGTGTTGCTGCGCCCAGCGGTGGGCGGCCCGAATCACTCCGACCTGAAATGTCTGGGGGGTCTGGGCCAGCCATAAATCATGCCGGGAGACCGTCTCACGGACCGTGTGCTGCGCGTCGGCGCGCTTAATGGTGTCGCGGACCGGGGTCGCCACCACCGCGCTGCCCGCTTCGGCAGCCGCGTCAATACTGCGCTGAATGGCCTCAACGCTGATAAACGGCCGCGCCGCGTCATGAATCACGACGATTTCGCACCGGGTCTCAAGCGCGGCCAGACCGTTTCGGACCGAGTCCTGCCGTTCCGCTCCGCCGTGGACAATGGTCAGCGGCTGTGGCCAGGGGCCGTGCGTGTGAAGCATCTCCTGACAAAGCGCCTCACGCTCAGCGGCAACCACCACAATGACGTGCCGGACCATCTCGATAGGCGCAAAACGTCGCAGGGTATGCACCAGAATCGGCCTGCCGGCAACGGAGAGAAAAGGTTTGGGCAGCCCGCTTTGCAGCCGCGTCCCTTTTCCCGCGGCAACAATGACAACATTGACCCGCATACCACGCCTATTCCTGTGGCGTGGCCTCAGTCAGTTGCTCAACCAGAATGACTTTGCCGTGCCCGATTGAGGACCCCACAAATCCGGCAACGCGGGCGAGGGAATACTTGGAGCGGAAGAGGTCGTGGACTCGACCGGTTTCAGGCGCGTCTGTCACAAACTGTGCCTTCCCGGTGAGGACGAGCTGGCCGATTTTCAACTGCATCTGCGGGTCTTTTTGCAGATTACGATACCAATCAGTCTTCCCCTCTCTCCCGGATTGGATATACAACGCCCCCTGGTCGTAGACAAACCAGATCGGTTTTGTCCGCGGCTTACCACTCTTCCGCCCTCTGGTCGTGATTTCGAGCGTTGATTCATGGGCAACCTGGGCCAAGGCAGCCTGAAGGCTGTGCTCCTGGGCGTGGCCGGACACACTGAGCGACAGGCTCCCCACAAGAAGCGCGAGACCAACCCATTCTGGTTTCCAGACCCTGTGACACCGTATCATATTCACCTTTTCTCCTCCCACGGTACGCTCTTCCACCTCTCCAGTTTCTCAGCACGCCGATCTATGATAGCGTGCTAAAATCCTGGACTGATGAGGAGGAAGCCGCGATGGCCACTCAGTACCATTTCCGTGTCGTAAACGAAAGCATTGAGGTGCAGACGGGCACCCATGCGTCCCCGAACATTACCATCACCATGAAAGAGGGTGATTACCTGGATATGGTCAACGGCAAACTCAACGGCCAAATGGCCTTTATGACCGGTAAGCTGAAAATTGCTGGAGATATGGGCTTGGCGCTCAAGCTCCAAAACCTCTTCCCGCCGCGGCCGGCCGGCCGCCCGCCGGCCGAGACCGTACAGCAAGTCATTGACGGCACGCCGGAGGCGTTCAACGCCGAGGCGGCCAAGGGCATGACCGCTGTCTTTCAGTTTGATCTGAGAGACTGAACCCCACGTGTTCTTGAGTGGTGAGTTGGGCTTTCTTGCTCGCCACTCTTCCCCATTCTCCGGTAGAAAGCTCCATGTCAAAACGGACCGTTATCGGCCTGATGTCCGGCACGTCTCATGACGGGATTGATGCCGTGCTGGTTGATATTGCCCGCGTGAGAGGCCGCTTCCGTCTTCAACAACGGGCCTTCCGTTCCTTCCCGTACTCTCGACCCGTGAAAGCCCGTCTCCTCAGCGTCAGCCAGGGCGCTCAGCTTGACGCCGGCGAAGTCTCACAAGTCAATGTCCTCCTCGGCGAGCTGTTTGCCCGGGCGGTGCTCAAGCTGTGCAAAGGCGCAGCCGTCTCGCTGGAGCAGGTCGTGGCCATCGGTTCTCACGGGCATACTATTTATCATAACCCCCGGCAGCGGCCCGGACCAGGTTCAACCCTCCAGATTGGAGAACCCGCGGTCATTGCCCAGCGGACTGGCATCACCACGATAGCCGACTTTCGGCCGGCAGACGTGGCGCTGGGCGGAGAGGGCGCCCCGCTCGTTCCCTATGTCCACGCCTTTTTGTTTCAACAGCCCGGCCGCGCGGTTGCCGTTCATAATATCGGTGGGATCGCCAACCTCACCTACCTGCCGCCGCGTTCGGCAAAACACAGCCTGTTGGCCTTTGATACCGGCCCTGGGAATATGTTGATCGACACGGTTGTTCACACCGTGACCCAGGGGAAGCAGTGGTACGACCGGAATGGCCGGCGGGCCAAAGCCGGGAGCGTACATACCCGGTTCCTGGACGAGCTACTCCAGCATCGGTACTTTGCCCGGCGTCCGCCCAAATCGACGGGCAGAGAAGAGTTCGGGGCGCCGTTTGCCGAGCAATTTCTCAAACGCGCCGCCCAGCTCAAGCTGTCTTCCAACGACCAAGTAGCGACGGCAAGCGCCGTCACCGCCACGAGCATGGCCCGCGCGTATCACGACTTTATTCTGCCCCACGGCCCGCTGGCTGAGGTCTATCTCACCGGGGGGGGCGCGCTCAACCCGACCCTGCGCGCCCAATTCGCTCAGGCCCTGCCCGGTATCCGCGTCCGACTGCTTGAAGAGACCGGCTATGAGAGCCAGTCGTTGGAAGCCTTGGCCTTTGCCGTTCTTGCCTATGCGACCGTGCACGGCCTGCCCTCAAACGTGCCGAGTGCAACCGGCGCGCAGCACCCGGCGGTTCTGGGAAAAATCGTGCCAGGCAAGAACTATCGTGATGTACGGTTGAGGGCACAGGATTAGACGTTCTCGCCCGAGCATGACCGGCTATGAGGAGACGGATATGGCAAAGCGTGTTGTTGTGATTCCCGGTGATGATGCTGCACCTGAGGCCATGGCGCCAACGGTCGAAATCCTGAAAAGCTTCGCCCTGGACCTGGACTTTACCGAATTTCCGGGCGGGGCCGCGGGGGTCCAGCAGTATGGCTCGCGCCAGGGGTTTGAGCGCGCGCTGCGGGAAGCCATCGCCCACTCGGACTCGACCCTCTTTGGCTCGACTAATGGCACCACCGGCGGGATCGGCTATCTGCGCTGGGGCAAACAGACGTATGCCAATGTCCGCCCGGCGCGCTGGCGGCCGGGGTTTCGGAGCCCGCTCAAAAACCCGGAATCCATTGATTTTGTTGTGGTCCGAGAAAACCTGGAAGACCTGTATATGGGAGTTGAGGGCGACCTGAATACGCTGGCGCCGCTCGGCTTGACGAGTGCGATCACGCAGAAACCGCTCGATACCACAGCCCAGGGGCGGTTTGCCATTAAAGCGATTACCGAGCACGGCTCCCGCCGCATTGCCCGCTTTGCCTTTGAACTGGCGCGCAAGCGCAAAGCGCAGGGGGGAAGCGGGCTGGTCACGTGTACCAGCAAATACAATATGCTGCGGAAAAGTGATGGGCTATTCCGCGAGGTTGTTGAAGCAACGGCCAAGGAATATCCCGACCTGGGCTATGAGCAGTATATCGTCGATGATTTTGCGCGGCGTCTCGTCGCTAGTCCGTCGCAATTTGATGTCGTTGTCATGCCGAATTTGTACGGGGATATCCTGTCCGATGTTGCTGCCGGTACCATTGGTGGCCTCGGACTTGCCCCAAGCGGATGCTACGGCGACACCTATGCCTATTTTGAGTCTGTCCACGGCTCCGCCCCTGATATTGCCGGCCAGAACATCATTAATCCGACCGCAACGTTGCTCTCCGCGGCGCTGCTGCTCGACTATCTCGGCTGGACCGACGAAGCCCAGCGCCTTGAGGACGCAGTCGCGCGCGTGTATGCCGACGGCCAGACCCTGCCGCCCGACCAAGGCGGGTCCGCCTCAACACCGGCGTTCTGTGCTGCGGTCCAAAGTGTACTCTTTGGCTAAAAGAGAAAACGGGTCAACATCCTGCTTGGAGGACACGTTTTCTCTCGGAGAGTACACGGGCTCTTACGACGTTTGAGCGGGAACCTGTCCCGAAGGCTTGCTCCGGGAGCGCTTCACAACAACAACATTCTGGCCGTTGACTCGAACGGTCCGCTTCGCTGAGGTCGGGGGAGGCGGCTGGGCTGGCTTCCGGCCACGTTCCTGCCGCCACCGATTGAGTTGTTGTTCCAAGTCTTTGGAATTCACGCCTTCCTCCGGTTATTCCAATGATTCTACTACACCGTAGACGGTGGCTGTTAGCTATCGATGAAGGCTTCTAGGCTCTTCGCCCGGGTCGGGTTGCGCAATTTCCGCAAGGCTTTGGCCTCAATCTGACGGATGCGCTCACGGGTCACGGCAAAGCGCTGTCCAACTTCTTCCAGTGTGTAGTCTGTCTTTTCGTCAATGCCGAATCGCATCCGCAGAATCTGCTCCTCGCGTGGCGTCAGGGTGGCGAGGACTTTGCGCGTCTGCTCCTCCAAACTCAGCGCCATCGCCGCGTCTGCCGGAGAGAGGGTCTGCCGGTCTTCGACAAAATCTCCCAGCGAACTTTCTTCATCATCGCCAATCGGGGTCTCCAGAGAGACCGGCTCTTTGACAATTTTGAGGACTTTCCTGACTTTGTCCGCCGGCACTTCCATCTGGGTGGCAATTTCTTCTGGCGAAGGTTCGCGGCCGAGCTGTTGGACGAGGTAGCGAGAGGTCCGCAGCACCTTATTGATCGTCTCAATCATATGGACCGGGATCCGAATCGTCCGGGCCTGGTCGGCAATGGCTCGACTCACCGACTGTCGAATCCACCAGGTTGCATAGGTTGAGAATTTATAACCGCGTTGATACTCGAATTTCTCAACCGCGCGCATCAGGCCGATATTGCCCTCCTGGATCAGGTCGAGAAATCCCAGCCCGCGGTTGACATAGCGTTTGGCAATACTCACCACCAGGCGGAGATTGGCTTCAATGAGACGGCGCTTGCCTTCCTGCTCCTGCGCTTCTCCCCGGGCGATGGTCTTCAGGGCCTGACGCAGTTCTTCACGATTCGTTCCAAGCTGTTTCTCAAGGTACCGGATTTCTTTGCGGGCGTCCTTGATAATCTGACTGGCCTCGTGGACTTTCTGCTCCTGGGCTTTCCCACCGAGGCCGCTCGCTCGCGGACGGGTCTTCCCATTCTTCGCCGTGAAGGCTCGTTCCAGGGCAAGAATCTCAGACGCCTTGCAATTCAGGGCGGACTCTTGTCTGCGGATAGCCCGTTCCTGCTTGTCCAGCATGGTGCCGACTTCCTTGAGTTTATCGGCCACCACCGTAATATGACGCCGCCCTAAGGGCAGGATATCCAGCGAAGTCCTGATTTTCTCGCGGAGCGCGTCCAGCCGCTTCAGCGCTTTCTGCCGCTCTGCGACCGGGCTCCGCCGGCGCGACGCTTGGGCAACTTTTTCCCGTTCGCCGGCGAGGCGCTTCAGCGGACCCATCCGGTTCAGAAAGAGCGTAATGCGCTGGTTTTCCTTGCCGGCCGTATCCGTATCCTCTTCTTCGTCGCCAAAAATACGCCGCGCTTCTGTCTCGTCCTGTTTGAGCCGACTCCCCAGCGATAAAATATATTGAAGCGCCACCGGAGTAGAAAATATCTCCTGGCGAATACACTGCTCCCCCGCCTCAATCTCTTTTGCAATCGCGACCTCCTCCTCACGGCTCAGGAGGGGGATATTCCCCATCTCTTGGAGGTACATGCGGACAGGGTCTGAGGTGTCTCCCGTTACCGGCTCCCCCGCCGCGGCCACCCGCTCCCCCCAGACCTCTTCGTCCTGTTTGCCCGTCTCAGCGGTAGACCTGCCCTCTTCTTCAATGTTGGCAGAGCCGCCTTCCTCAAGAACATTCACCGTCTCAATATCCATATCCTCAAGAATGGACATGATGGTTTCGATTTCTCGGGCTGGCTTCTCCCCCTGCGACGTGGAAACGGCGGGAGTGACCGTCTGGGCTTTGATGAGTATGGACTTCTCAGGCGGCTGGGCCGCTGTCTGTACGGATGTCTGTTGGGGAGCCTGTGCAACAGGTGGCATTTTTCTGGTTTTCTTTTTTTCCATAAGACGCTTCAGCCCCCCTTTACTTGAATAATATCAAAACACGACGGGACTCGGTCCTGCCTTACTTCCCAACGCATGAGAGAGGGCGAGGAAGGTATCAACCGATCCGACAACACTGCTTCTGCTTCGTTGATCCAAAAGAGTTTATAGGCGGGCCGACGTGCTTGGCCAAGGCTTTAAAAAACAAGAACCTATCTATGATACGGCTCGGGAGAGGAGAAGTCAAGAGAAAGGAGCGGGCGGCCCCCGGTCTGTCCGGTCCGCTAATCTCCAAATCCCTTTTCTTCAACCGCCACGCCGGCGGGTGCTGCGCGGGCCGGTTTTCGTCGCCACAGCCGTGTGAGCCGGCTCCGAATCAACGGCACGACACGACCCAGCCATGCCTCAATATCGTCGAATAAGGAATAGGCAACGGGAGTCACCAATAAGGTAATCAATAAGCATAAACTCTGCCCGCCAATAACCACGACCGCAATGCCCCGGTGACTTTCCGCGGCCGGTCCCTGGCCGATCAGAATCGGAATCATCCCGGCCACGAGGGCTAAGGTCGTCATCAGAATCGGGCGCAGGCGTTCCCGGTTGGCCCGCAGGATGGCCTCATCGCGCGGCAGGCCGGCGGCCCGCAAATTGATCGTATGGTCAATTTGCAGGATCGAATTTTTCTTCACGATTCCGAATAACAACAGCATACCCAGAATTGCGAACAAGGCTAAATGCTGACCGGCGATATACAATGCCAACAAGGCAAAGGGGACGGCCAGGGGCAGGGACAGCATAATGGTAATCGGATGCAGAAAACTCTCAAACTGTGCCGCCAGGACCATATACATGCCAATAATGGACAGCAGAAAAGCGATCTGAAAGCTTTCCATCATCTCTTCAAACATCTTGCCCATGCCCGTTACCCCGGTGGTATAGCCCAGGGGCAGGCCCATGTCTGCGACCTCGGTATCGATGTCGGCAATGGCGTCACCGAGCGCCTTGTCTTGGGCGAGATTGCCGGTAATCGTAATCTGTCTCTGTCGGTCCTGGCGGTCAATTTGCACCGGGCCGGTGCCGGGAACCATATCGACCACATTATTGAGGATGACCTGCCCAACCGACGCGGACGGAACCGCGACTTGTTGAATCACCTCGGGCCGATTCCGACTCTCGGGTGTCAGACGCAGACGCACATCGTACAGCTCGTCGCCTTCACGATAGGTCGTGATTTTCTCCCCCGCGACCATGATACGCAGGGTTGACGCAATATCCGCGGCCTCAATGCCGAGGTCCGAGGCTTTCCGGCGGTTGAGATGGACTTGGAGTTCGGGATTCCCACCCTCAAAGGTCGAGTCCACATCACGCAGGCCGGGCATTGCCTGGGCGCGGGTTTTCAACTCTTCAGAGTATTGTTGAAGCGTCTCCAAGTCTGGACCACGCAAATTATACGAGACATCTACATTCTGGATACCTCCACCACTGACCGGCAGAATCTGGTCTACGCTGATCCTGAGACTGGGAAACCCCTGGACCTTCTCACGCGCCAAATCCATGACCTGACTCTGGTGGAGGGTGCGTTCGGAGTAATGGGTGAGGGTCACGACAATTTTTGACTTTGTGACCGACTCTCCCACGGTTGAGCCAATCTCGGTCAGCAGGTGGTTCACGCCCGGAAGGGAATGAATTTCCTCTTCAATCTGGCGTGTCACGGCATCCGTCTGGGCCAGTGAATAGCCAGGCGGTGTCTTGATATTGATCTCGAACTCCCCCCGGTCGTCGCTGGCCATCAGACTGGGACGCACCAGACCCGCAATAAACGGGGTGGAAGCAAACACGCCCAGCGTGAGGCACACAATCGCCCAGCGGTGGCGCATCGACCACTGGAGCATGACGGTGTAGGAGCGGTCGATGAGCCGGTAGAGCCGTGACTCGCGTGAGGACTGGGCAGGGTTGGCCGCCTGCGTGGGCTCAGCCTCTGCTGCCTGTTGGAGCGCCCGTTGACTCTTGGGCGCATGTTCGTCGAGATGTTTCGGCAGAAAACGCGAGCACAGCATGGGCGTGAGGGTAAAGGCGACCAGCAGGGAGACCATGATCGAGAACGCCATGGTAAACCCAAAGCTGCTCAGCCACATGCCGATAATCCCCTTGAGAAAGCCGACCGGAATGAAAATCACCACCAACGACAGGGTGGTGGCGCTGACGGCCAAGCCCACCTCGGCGGTGGCGGCGCGCGCGGCTTCAAAGGCGTTCATGCCCTTTTCTTCGATGTAGCGATAAATGTTCTCCAGCACGACAATCGCGTCATCAATGACAATGCCGACGGCCAGGGTGAGCCCCAGCAAGGTGATCCGATTGAGGGAATAGCCGGCCGCGGCCAAAAGCGTATAGGTCGAGATGATGGAAACCGGAATCGCGACCGCGGCAATCAGCGTCGCCCGCAGATTACCGAGAAAAAAATACACGATGATACTCGCAAACAGCGAGCCCAGGACGAGATGCTGCTCGACCTCGTGCACCGAAGCTTTGACGAACTCTGACTGATCGCGCGTGACGAGCGCTTCGACCCCCGGCGGGAGGAGTTGACGAACCTCAACCAGACGCTCCTGAACTGCTTCGACTGCGGCCACCGTGTTCGACCCGGACTGTTTGCGAATAATCAGGGAGACCGCGTTCTTGCCGTCGTACCGAGACAAGGAGCGTGGCTCTTCAACACCGTCTTCGACCCGGCCAATATCGGCCAGGGTAATAGGCACGCCGTCCTTTGTGGCCACCACGATGTCCTCGAACTCGCGGACCGATTTGACCCGCCCGAGCGTCCGCAGGACGGTCTCTCCGCTCTCTTGGGTGATGCGTCCGCCCGGAAATTCGACGTTCTGCTTGGCCAGGGCCTGGGCCACCGTGCGGATGGCCAGTCCGTAGGCCTTGAGCCGCTCGGGGTCAACCAGAATCTGAATTTCCCGTTTCCGGCTGCCCAAGACGTCAATGGCCCCGACCCCGGTCACCGACTCCAGGGGTTCTTTGACCTGATTCTCTGCAATTTCGGTCAGCTCCTTGAGACCGCGAAAGCCTGAGACGGTGACGGTCGCAATAGGCGTGGCGTCAATATCGAACTTCTCGACAATCGGCGGGTCCGCATCTTCGGGTAGGTCGGCCAGGACCGTTCCGACCTTGTCGCGGACTTCTTGGGCGGCGATGCCGAGGTCTTTCTCCAGGACAAACTGGACAATAATTTGGGATAACCCTTCACGGGTCACGGACCGCAGCTCATCAATCCCACTGACCGTGTTGATGGCTTCCTCAATGACCTTGGTCACCTGGGCTTCAATCTCCTCCGGCCCGGCACCGGGCAGGGTGGTTGTCACCGTCACCACCGGCATTTCGACCTTGGGCATTAATTCCAGGGTCAGCCCGTTGTAGGAAAACCAGCCGGCCACCACGAGCACCCCAACCAGCATGGTGGCAAAGACGGGGCGGCGCACACAGACATCGGCAAGAATCATACGTTCTCCACACGGCTCACTGGGGTTGAGAGAAGGAATCCTGTGGGTCCTGTGCCTCCTTGGGACCCGAAGACTCCATAGACCCACGGACCTCCTGCGTTTGCACGGTCATCCCATCAGCCAGACGGTTGAGAGCACTGACGGCGACCGTTTCGCTGGCTGAAAGCCCTGAGGCAATTTCTATCCAGTCTCCATCCTCCATGCCGGAGGTGACCTCACGCGAGGTGACGACGTTCTCCTCGACGATAAAGATGCGCTCAACCCCCGCAAAACGCGCCAGGCCGGTGCGCGGAATAAAGAGGGCGTCTTCTTCTCCAAGGACGCCGGTAATACGCGCAAAATAGCCGGGTCGGAGTTTTCCTTCAGGATTCGGGATCTCGGCTTCAATCAGCAGGGAGCGGGTCCTGTGGTCCACCCGGGCGGCCATGCGGGTCAGCGTCCCTTCAAAAACCTGCCCAGGCAGCGCTTCGACCTCAACCCGAAGCGGCATCCCCGTCTCGGCCACCGCTGCAAAACGTTCCGGCACAGGGGAACGCAGCTTGAGCGGGTTGACCACGACGAGTTCAAGCAGCGACGAGGCTGCTTGTTTGTATTCGCCAGGGTTGATAAAGCGCTCTTGGACAAAGCCGTTGACCGGCGAAACAATGCGGGTATCGCGCAGGCGTTTGCGCGCCAGGGCCAAAATTTTTTCCGCGGTGCGGACGCGCGCCTCCGCCACTTTGTAGTCGGCCTCATTGGTATCCAGCCGTTGGGCGGGAATCAGGTTTTCCGCGGCTAACTCCTGGGCGCGAGTATATTCAGCCTGGGCGCGGATGAAGTTGGCTTCCGCCTGTTTGAGCGCACTTTCCTGCACCTCGACCTCCAAGGCCAGCTCCTCCTGCTCCATCTCAGCGAGGAGCTGGTTTTTTTTCACCTTGTCACCAAAGTCCACGTGCACTTGGTGGACGTAGCCCTCCTGCTTATTTGAGAGAATGATACTCTCTTTGGCGAACAGCGCGCCCTGTCCGCGGCCGGTCCGGACCACGGTCCGCACGACCGGCCGGGCCACCTGAACAGTGAGGGGCGGAGGCGGGGCCACGCCGGCCGGGCCTTGGGTTTTGGCCGCTTCTGAACTGGACGACTGACAACTCGGAAAGACGAGCAGGATTAACACCAGACCGGCCTGGCCAAGAAGAAAGATACAGTGCTTCACGATAGCAGCTCCTCATGGTTCTGAGGCTGATTCAGAATCCCGTTGAAAAATAAATCGAGCAAAATACCGGCGTCTTCGGCAGCCGGACGAGCCGTCAGCCCCAACGCGCGTTGCTGAAAGCAGCCGCGAATCGCCTCATTGAGGACAAAGGCCGCGGCTTCAACATTATGGGGCCGAAACACGCCCACGCGCACGCCGTCCTGGATAATTTCTTCGATAAAATGAATATGGGCCAGATAGAGGTCGAGCATATGCGCCGCTTCTGGATGATTGGGGGAGGCGGCCAGAAAATTGCGCTCCAGCAGCAGGGTCTTGAAAAAATCGCGATACGTATCGCTCAGCTCAAGGCTGACCTCAATCAGCCCTTGGAGCTTTTCCAGCGGCGTCAGCGCCTCCGCGACTTGGGTGCGTACCTGGCTGGTGAAATTCTGTATGCCCTGTTCCACCGCGGCGGTGAAGAGTTCATCTTTGTTCTGGAAATACAGATAGACGGTCCCTTTGGCGATCTCCGCCTCCTCGGCAACGCGCTCAACCGTGGCCCCCTGAAATCCATGCCGTGCCACCACTCGGCACGTCGCGTTCAAAATTTCGCGAACCCGAAACTCGCGAAGCACCTCTTCTTTTTTGACGGATGAGTTTTTTATGGATGAACTTCTAGTCATATGACTGACTGTATAGTCAGTTGAGGCGCGATTCAAGCCCTCTTTTTACCGGTGACGGCCCACTGAGAGGAACCGTCTCGGGCCCAGAGGGCGGCAGGAATGCTGACCTTTCGACGCGGCTATTTCCCCTGAAATTGGGGACGACGTTTTTCCATAAAGGCTTTGACCCCTTCCTGGTAGTCCTGGCTGCCGAAGCAGCGGGCGGACCAAGCCTTGATGGCCTCCATGTCGCGCAGGGTGGCCGCTTTGGCACTTTCTCGGACGAAAAACTTGTGGGCCGCGACGCTGAGGGGGGCGTTATCCGCCATTTTGAGCGCATACTGGCGGGTATAAGACTCAAGCTCGGCCTTGGGCAGGACGCGATTGACCAGCCCCATCTGGGCCGCTTCGTCCGCGGTATAGACCCGGGCGGTCATCAGAATCTCAGCCGCATTGGAGACGCCGACAATATGAACGAGCCGTTCAACTCCCCGCTCCAGTGGATAGGCAATGCCTAAACGCGCTGCCGGAATCCCAAAACGGGCGTCATCGGCACACAGACGCAGGTCGCACATGACGGCAACTGAACACCCGCCTCCCATGCAAAAGCCATGAATCATGGTCAGGACCGGCTTTTCCAAGCTGGCGAGCGATTGCAGCGCGCCGTCTACTGCTTGGTCGTAGCCCCGCGTTGCCTCAGACCCGGAGCGGACCGTGCCGAACTGCGAAATATCGGCGCCTGAGACAAAGGCTTCCTCGCCCGCCCCGCGCAGGATGAGGACGCGCAGGGCATCGTCTGCGGCGACCTGGGCCACGAGTTGGGGCAGGGTGCTCCACATGTCCAGGTCCACCGCGTTCCGACGCTCGGGCTTGTTAAAAACGATCCAGGCTAACGGGGGTTCTTTTTGCAGAAGGAGCGTATCTGACATGGTGGACTCCTGTGTGTCTTTTGTGCGTTGGTGCCTGCCCAACATACCGCTCTTGCTGGAGGGTTGTCCATTGCCGTGTCTCTGCGTCCGCCCTGACCTCATATGCCATGCTGTCTGGAATTCCTTTCCCATCCCGTGTATCATGACCGCTAAAACAACTGGCTCCCAGCGCGACCTTTCTCTCGCATGTATATGCTTCCAGAAAATTGAGATGACCCCATGCCGGAGTGACAGGCAGTACGAGGGTGCGACGGCAGGAAAAAAGACGGAGGGCAATATGGCAGATGGATGGCAAAACCAAGGTGGCTCCTCTCCCGGCGACGAACTCCTCCAGGGTCTTGAGGACCTCAAGCAGTCGTTCCAACGTTTTACGAAAGGGGCCGGGGTGTGGCTGATCGTCGGGGTCATTGCCCTTCTGTGGATAGGCTCGGGATTTTATGTTGTCGGTCCAAGCGAACGAGGAATCGTACTCCGCTTTGGGGCGGTTGTGGCGGAAACCGACCCCGGCTTGCGCTTTCATCTGCCCTGGCCCATTGAACGCCATGTGGTGGTCGATATCGCCCGGGTGCGGAGTGCCCAAGTCGGCTACCGTCCGTCAGGAGTCCCCGGACGTAGCGGCAGAGGCAGTGGCCGCACCATTCCGCAGGAAGCCTTAATGCTGACCGGCGACGAAAATATCGTTGAGGTCAACTTAGTGGTGCAGTACCGTATCCAAGACCCGGTCAAATATCTCTTTGGCGCGTATGAACCCGAAAGTATGTTGCATTCCTCGGCGGAAGTGGCACTGCGTAGCGCGGTCGGGGGGAACACGATTGATTACACCATGACAGATGGACGGCTCGAGGTACAGGAGCAAGCCAAAGGCGCGCTCCAGAGCCTGCTCGACATCTATCAAACCGGCCTGTTTGTCACCGAGGCCCGCCTGCTTGCCGTGGACCCGCCGAATGAAGTCCGAGACGCCTTCAACGATGTGGTCCGGGCTCTGGAGGACCGGGACCGGCTCCGCCAGGAGGCGGAAGGCTATCAGGAGGACGTTGTGCCAAAAGCGCGGGGTGAGGCGGCCCAAATGGTCCAGCAAGCTGAGGCGTATAAGGCCCAGCGGGTCATCCGCTCCCAGGGTGACGCCGAACGTTTTCTCCAGATTCTGGCCGAATATGAGAAAGCCAGGGCGGTGACGCGCGACCGGCTCTATCTTGAGAGTGTTGAGCGGATTATGCCGACCATGGAAAAGTTTATCCTTGATTCACAAAATGGCGGGGGTGGGGTCGTGCCCCTCTTACCGCTGAAAGAGATGGGCGCTGGCGAGACCGCGGCTGGGGCCGTTGCCAGTCAGGAGGGGAAATAAATGATACCGCGTTTAGTGATTGGGCTGGGCTTAGTCCTAGTTTTTGTCGCCGCCCAGGCCGCGTTCACGATTGGTGAGTGGGAACAAGGGATGGTCGTACAGTTCGGGAATCCGAAACGGATCATTCAGGAGCCCGGTCTCTACTTTAAGCTCCCCGTGGCACAAAACTTGGTCCGCTTTGAAAAACGGGTCCTGACAACCGACGCCCGTGAGTCCGAATACATTACGCTCGACAAGAAGCGTGTCCTGGTAGACCACGTCTCGCGCTGGCGTATCGAAGACCCCCTCCAATTCTACCGGAGCGTTCGAGACCGTATTCGGGCCATGGCGCGGCTGGACGATATTATTTCGGCCCGCCTCCGCCAAGAGATCGCCACGCATAATTTTCTCGACCTCATTCGCGAAAAACGTGAAGATATTATGGCGATTGTGACCAAAGACACCCGTGAGACGGCCAAGACCTTTGGCATTGAAGTGACCGATGTCAGGATCAAGCGGCTCGACCTGCCCGAAGAAGTCCAGGCCAGTGTGTTTGCCCGGATGCGAGCCGAGCGCGAACGGATTGCCAAGCGCTATCGGGCAGAAGGGGAAGAGCAAGCGCAGCAGATTCGCGCCTCTGCTGACCGGGAGCGCGAAGTCATTCTGGCCACCGCCTATGAGTCGAGCGAGAAGCTCAAAGGGGAAGGCGATGCCGAGGCCACACGTGTTTATGCCACCGCGTTTGGCAAAGACGCCGAATTCTATGCGTTTACGCGACGACTCCAGGCGTATGAGAAAATCCTGAGTAATGACACCACACTCGTCCTGAATCCAGACTCCGAACTCCTGAACTACTTACAGAGTCCGGGGAACGGTCCGCAAGCAAGCGAATAGCCAAGCTATGCCTGGACTCGTGCGCCTGCTGCTCCTGATTGTCGGGGGCTATTTGGTAATCGCGGGCCTGCGCCGTCTTTTTTTGCCGGCCGCTTCTGACCCTAGGAAACGGCCGGCGGACGCTTCGGGAGCGGAGGGAGTGTCCTTAGTCCAGGACCCCCAGTGTGAGCGCTTTATTCCGCAGAGCGAGGCGCTTCAGGTCTCGCGGCGTGGCCAGACGGTCTATTTCTGTAGCCAGGAGTGCCGCGCCGCGTATCGGTCGGCATAATCCGTGGCTGTCCCCCTGAGAAGGACAGCCGGCCGCTTATCGAAACGCCGGAATGATCTCTTCCCCAATAAGACGTGTATTTTCATCAATATAGTCGGCTGGACAGGCCGAGGGCAGGATGACCGTTTGCGCGCCGGCGTCAATGTATTCCTGGAGTCGTTTCCGGCACTCGTCCGGCGTGCCGGCGAGTGCATATTTCCCTATCAGCTTGGAAAAATCTTGGGCGTACTGTTTGCCGAGCCGGTTGGCTGCCATCTCCCGGCCTGTATCGCCATTCGCATGAGTCGCGGTGAAGATGAACACCCCGGGCTGAAACGACTCGACATCCCGCCCGTACTCTTTGCGCAGCCGCTTGATCTTCTCAATACTGTCGTGGAGCTGGTCAGGTGTATACATATACGGCAGCCAGCCGTCGGCATATTTGGCCGTGCGTTGCATGGCCGGTTCCTTGCGGCCCGCAACCCAGATGGGCGGGCGTGGCTTCTGCACCGGCGCTGGTTCAATACTGACGTCATTCAGCGTGGTGTACTTGCCCTGGAAGGAGACTTTCTCTTCTGTCCATAGACGGCTGATCACTTCGAGCGCCTCATTCGTGCGTGAGCCCCGCTGCTTGACCGGCACGCCGCAGGCCTCGAACTCTTTTGGAAACTCTCCACCAATGCCAACCCCAAAATGATAGCGCCCGTGCGAGGCGACATCGAGCGCTGCGCCCATTTTTGCCACCAGGGCGGCTGGATATAAGGGCAGGAGGACGATGGAGCTGAGCAGTTTAATTTTCTGGGTGGCGCCGGCCGCAACCGAGAGCGAAATAAAAGTATTGCCGACCGGTCCGTGAAACATGACGTGTTCGCCACACCCGAGAAAATCGAAACCTAAGCGCTCTGCGCGCTGGGCAAATTCCCCAATATGGTCCATTGTTGGCAACGCCGTTCCAAATGCAATCTCTCCCATACATCCTCCTCCGAAATGATGTTCTGTCATAGCGGTGAACGCGGAGCAGAATCAAGCCGCGCCGGTCCGGGGACTATTCCTCTGGCCTCTCATCCATGCGCCGCCACCCCCCTTTCTGCCGCAGGCGCTTGACATCGTGAGCAGTCTGTTGCGCCCGGATTCCCATTGCGCCCAGGAGTTCAGTGCTCATATCCGCAGTGATCTGATCTTTGATGCTGCCGCTGCCGTCGGGGTCGGCGTTCATAAATGCTTCGATCTTTTCGCGCGACAGGCCGGTTTCAATACAGATATCCAGGAATTGCAGCAAGCCGAGCTGCCCACGCTGCTGGGTGTACAGCGCGTGTAAGCGCTGGCAGTCTTGGCAGATCTGTTTGAACCAGCCAGCCTGTTCCTGACAGTAGGCGCACTTCATTGTCCAGAGCAGCGGCCTTTAAGACGGAAGCGCGGGGGCCGTCGGGACCCGCGGGATATAGCGCGTATATAATTCATAGCGCCTGAGAATGGTATTGACATACTGTACGGCCTTCCCCCCAGGGATAAAATGGGTATTGACCCGCCGGTAATACTCGGCGTCTTCCAGGAGGGGGAAGACGGCCTCAACCGAGTCTTTCCAACAGTGCGGGTCGTAGCCGAGCACCAGGGCGAGCCGCTGGACGGCTCTGACCCGACTCGGGCCGAGCAGGTAGCCACTCAAAGCAAAGGCGAGACGGTCCTGGGGCTGGCCGTTGGGAAATTGGGTCAGGACAAAGCGTAAATACTTGACGCCGGCCTCAAGATTCCCCTGGAGGGTGCGAAAATTCCTGACTCCCACCTCAGAGGCGGCAATGGGCATGACCTGCATGAGGCCCTGCGCTCCACGGGAACTTCTCCGGGTGTGATCAAAGCGCGATTCCTCAAAAATAAGAGCGGCAATAAGACGCCAATCAAAGCCGGCCGGTTCGGCATAGCGGGCAATGAGGGAGTCGTACTGCGACAAACGACCGGAGAAGAGGGTGGATTCATCCGACCGGAGAAAACGGAGGGTGGTGAAATACTTCTCGTACAAAATTTTCCGCAGACCAGAGCGCTTCGTTTGGGCGTGGTACTGGTTCACCGCTGCCAGGAGTTCCGCCTGTTCTCTCCGGACCGCCCAGCCGAGGACTGGAGTTGGGAGCGGGACAAAGGGGGCCGGCTTTTTCATCGCCACCGAGAGCGTGAGGCCGGAGAAACCGCTGTCCAGTCGGACGCGCCGGAGAGACGGCGGCGCTTTTTCCAGCCCGGTGTCAGGGAGCGTGGACGGGTAGGGGGGAACGGAATAGGCGTGCGAGTAACGGACGAGCGCGGACGGGCGACCATAGGCGAAAAGCACCCCGGCTGCAATATCGCCCTTGCCCTCAATGAGCCACTGCGTGAGCGGAACGCCTGGGGGTGGAGTGCGGACCTGAAGGGTGACGCCGAGCTGCTGTGCAAACCCGCGTGCCAGCTCGTATTCAAACCCCTGTTCCTTCCCACGGTAGAGAAAATACGAGGCCGCATCGTGGTGCATGAGCACCGTGAGCACGCCCCGGTGTTGGATATCAGCGATGGTCGGACGCGGAATGTGAAGGACGGGCGGGACCGCCCCCGGCACCGCCGGCGGTCCCGGCGGAGGCGACCAGAGCACCGTAGCGTGGAGCCCGCTGATCACAACGAAGACGAGAATACTCAAACGAAGGCTACCATTGCTCATACAGATGAAACAGTCTTTCTCTCTTTTGTTGGTGCGCGCCCGCTACCCCGGCACGTTTGACAGTTTCCCGCTTTTTACTTACCGTGCCCGTGTGAACACGCGCGAGAGAATCCTTGACATTGCCGGACGTCTGTTTGCCACACAGGGGTATGCTGATACGTCACTCGCTCAAGTTGCCCGAGCCGCGGCGGTGAGTAAAGCTCTCATCTTGTGGCATTTCAACAGCAAGGATGACCTCTTTCGGACCGCTCCGCGAACTTTCTGTCCGTGTATGCTATCGACGCTACGGGCTTGCGTGGGCTGAGTGAACGGGAACAATTTGATAAACTGATTGATGACTACTATATATTTATTACGGATCATTTCTCGTCAGTCAAGTTTATCCTTGGCCAAGTCGTCCGCGAAAAGGGGAATGCAAAAGAGGTCGTTGACCATGTGAGCAACCTCCACCACGTGTATCAGCAGTTGCTGACCTCTATTCTGAATCAGGGCCGAAAAGCCAAGGTCTTTGTGTCTGATATGCAGCCAGCGAAAGACGCGGCCTTGATTAGGGCCACGCTGAACGGATTATTGGTCCAGCAGCTTGTTGATACGCACCGAGGGAGCAATGCACACGCACTGCTTATCCGTTTCAAAGAGACGCTGCGGAGCCGACTCTATACGCCCGAGGCGTCTCCGCCTACGGTCCGCACAGCAGCCTGTCGGCCTGTTGAGGCCGCGCGTGCTGCCCCAGAGCAATAGTCATCTCAGTCAGCCTGACACAAGGAGGGCCTATGGTCGAAAAAACGATTGAACTGACAGGGGTGTCTTCAACCAGTATTGAAGACGCGGTCGCCCTCGCGGTCGCCCGAGCAGCCGTCACGATTAGTGGCATCTACGAGGTCCAGGTCGCAGACGTGACCGCGGTGGTTGAAGACGGGACGGTGGCCCGTTGGAAGGTGAAAATAAAAGCCACGTTTCCCATTAAGGACAGCATACACGAATGAAACATCCCGATGCGCAGACGCAAGCCAAGGTCCGTGAAGTTGCCCGAGGCGTCTACCAACTGTTTTTGCCCCTGCCAATGCGCCCCAGCATTGTCAATGTCTACCTGGTCCGAGACGCCGATGAATGGGCATTGATTGATACGGGGATGCACACCGAGGACAGCATAGCCACGCTCAAATCCGCACTGGCCGAAGTCGGCTGTCAGCCGGGCGCTATCCGCAGCCTCATCTCAACCCACCATCACGCCGACCACTTTGGGACTTCGCAGACGTATCAGGAGTTGACCGGGTCTGACGTCTACTTAAACGAACTGGAACTCTCCCGAGTCGAACGGCTCCAGTCTACCGAACGCCACCCCGAAGCCTTTGCGTTTTTTCAGCAACACGGCATCCCGTTGGACTCGCCGGAGCAGCTGCCGACCCCAGGCAGCTTTTATGGTTCTCGCTATAGGCCGGCCAAACCGGATCATTTCCTGTGTGATGGCGAACCCCTCTTCGTAGGGAAACGTGAGCTGCGGGTCGTCTGGACGCCCGGCCATACGCAAGGGCACTGCTGTCTCTACCTGCCGGCGGATAAGGTCATGATCGTGGGCGATCATCTCCTACCCAAAATTACCCCCCACGTCGGCGTATACTACGCGGGACCGGACAATCCGCTCCAGGATTTTCTCGATTCTCAGGAGAAAATTCAGGACTTTGACGTAGAACTCGTGTTGCCCGCCCACGGGGGCGTGTTTAAGGATCATCGTTACCGCGCCAAGCAGATTATGCAGCATCATTACTACCGTCTGGATGAGATGTACGACCTCATCCGTGGGAAAGCGCACTCGGCCTATGAAGTCGCGTCCAAGGTCTTTGATTTGAATGCCGGTCTGCCGATCTTTCATGTGTTTGCGGCCACGTTTGAAACCTTGGCCCATCTGCATTTGCTGATGTACGACGGGAAGGTGAAACGAGTCGAAGACGAATCCATCACGCGCTTTATCGCCTAAAGTCGGGGTGTGCGTCTGGTGTCCCGGAGCGAATGCCAATCCGGGGGGTTTCGTATGCGTTACACTGTTTTCGATATTGAGACTCGTATCGATAAGGGCTTGGTGCGAGCCGTCTTTTTCCCGCCGGCGGGCGAAGAAGGTTTGTCGGACGACGACGCCTACCGCCGAATGCAACAGCGCCTGCGCGAGGAACAGGGGAACGATTTTTTCCCGCTGTCTTTTCATCGACCTATTTCCATTGCGGTCGGGCAGGTGAATGAGGCGCGAGTGCTGACCGGGGTCGAGACAATTCAGGCCGCGGACACTGCTCAGACGGAGGCCGCCGAGGAAGCACGCATCCGAGCGTTCTGGGAGCGGCTGGAACGCTTCTCGGGGACGCTGGTCAGTTTCAATGGGCGGAATTTTGACCTGCCCGTGTTGGAGCTGCAAGCGCTCAAACATGGCTGCCGCATTCCCCACTACTTTAACAGCAAGGCCCGTTACCGCTTCTCTGACGAGGGCCACTACGACCTGTACGATTTTCTGACCAACTACGGCGTTCACCGTCTGCGGGGCGGCTTTGACGCCTTGGCCAAGCTGATCGGACTGCCGGGCAAAACCGATATTGATGGGTCGATGGTCCAGCAGTTGTGGGAAGATGGACGTTTGGACGATATTCACCGTTACTGTCGCACGGATGTCATCCAGACCTATTTTCTTTTTCTGCGGGTCGAGTTAATGCGCGGGCGGATAACCCAGCAGCAGTACGACACGGCTGCCGAACAGTCCGCGTCTTTTCTTGAGGACGAAGCCGCAAGCTCTACCGAGGCCGCAACCGCTCCGTCACCTGATGAACAATAGACAGTTCTCGGTTTTATGCCGGCTGAGCATCTTGCTCTATAAGGCCAAAAGCCCTTCCCTGGTAAAGCTTGCTCGAAACTCCAGCGTCATACTGCTTTAGCTACTGCTACGGCTTCATGAATCGGTTTGGCGCAGAGTTTGTCCGTCATGGTGCATGTGGTAGGCTGGCCGCTGTACCATGACCATTGCAAAGGGCTGTATTTTTCTCCTGCTCGGTGTAAGCCTCTCCCTGGGGTGTGTCTCACACACGGAACGTGTCCCGTACCGTCCGCATCTGATGCCGCAAGATGAAGGGCTATGGACCGAGGTGAAGCGGGAGTTTGGCTGGCCGGCGGCGCGCAAAACAAACAAGCCGAAAAAAGGGCCTGTGTCGCTCTCTGCACGAATGGTCCGCCGCGTCAAAGACTGGTTTACGCCGGATACGCAGCCCGAGGGACCGGACGTCCATCCGCAGCACTGGCAACGGATCAACGAGGAATACGAGCAGGAGCGGAAGCGGCTGGGGCTGTATTAAACGCGGAGAGCAAGGCTGTCGATACGGGTCGAGTGCTGAGAAGAAAAGGAGCCGCTATGAAAGCACTGGTTGTTGGGGGGACGGGACCGACTGGACCGTTTATTGTGAACGGCCTGATTGAGCGGGGCTATGCGGTCACGATTTTTCATCGTGGCACGCACGAGATTCCTGAGATTCCGCACGAGGTTGAACATCTTCATGGGGACCCGCACTTCCGAGAAACCATAGACGCCGCCCTGGCTGGCCGCACGTTCGACCTGGCGGTCGTGACCTACGGACGCATTCGCTTTCTTGCCGAAGCCCTGGTTGGCAAGATTGGGCGTTTTGTGGGCGTCGGCGGGGTGGCGAGTTACCGGGGATATATGGACCCCCTGGTGCTGTCTCCGGTTGGGCTCAAAGTGGCGGTTGCCGAAGACGCACCGGTTGTTGAGAGTGAGGAAGAACTCCGCTTTGCCTATCTGATCGCCCAAACCGAACAAGCTGTGCTGGCATACCACCCCACCGCGGCCTATTTCCGCTATCCCTACGTCTACGGTCCCTATCAGCTCATTCCACGCGAGTGGTGTGTGATCCGGCGTATTCTTGACCAGCGCCCGCATATGATCGTCGCCGATGGGGGGCTGACGCTTTTTACGCATGGCTATGCGGCCAATCTGGCCCACGCGGTGCTGCTGGCGGTGGATCAGCCCGAGGCATCGGCCGGACAGTTATACAACTGCGGCGATGAGAGTCAGCTCACGATCCATCAGGTGATTGAAGTGATTGCCAGCGCCATGAATTATGAGTGGGATATTATCAGTATGCCGAACGACCTGGCGCGCCCCGCACGCCCCTACACCATGCAGGAAACCTCGCATCACCGCGTGGTTGACCTGACCAAGATCAAAAACCAACTGGGGTATACGGACCGCTATCCAGTGGAGGAGGCCATAGAAAAAACGGTCGCCTGGTATCTGGCCAACCCGCCTGAGCGGGGTGGAGCGATTGAAAAGCGCCTGCAAGACCCGTTCAACTATGCGGCCGAAGACCGCCTCATCGCCGCCTATCAGGACAGTATGCAGCACCTGGCCGCTATTCCCTTTGCCGTCCAAACGGACCGCCCCCACCCATACGCCCATCCCAAACAGCCCGGCCAGGAACGGGACCACCGGGAACGCTAACGGGCGCGGCTTACCGGCGCGCGGCCGGCATCAGCCCGAAGTCGTACTCCAGCAGGGTGAAGGGGGTTGGCAGGCCGTAGCGTGCGGCCAGGGTTGCGTCCTCACAGGCTTTGAAGTCGGCCACGAGTGAGTCCTTGGTGGCAAAGACCGCATCAGAGTCCAGATAGGCGTCACCCTTCACAAAGACATGGGTGGTCAGGGGTTTGTAGCCGTCAGCAGAGAGCCTGAAATGCACATGCGCCGGCCGCATCCCGTGCCGGCCGGTCGCGTCCAACATGCGCCCGACCGGGCCATCGGTCGGAATCGAATAGCTCACCGGGGTTTCGGAGATGAGCGCATAGCGGCCGTCTTCTTCAGTCGTAAACCTGCCGCGCAGATTCCACTCCGGCGCGTCCTGGTCCTGAATATCGTACAGACCGTTGGCCGCGGTCTGCCAGACATCAAGCGTGGCGCCCGCAATGGGTGCGCCGGTCGCGTCCGTGACTATCCCCCGCATGAGCGTTGGCCGCGCGCCAAGGTTTCTGCGGATGATAGACGCCCCGTTTTCCTGCTCTGGTGCGCCCTCGACATGGAACGGACCCAGGACGGTCGATTCCGTCCCAAGACCCGTCTTGGGGTGATTGAGCGCATCGACCAGCGAGGACACGCCGAGCGTGTCAGACAGCAGGATAAACTCCTGGCGTTTCTCGTCACACATTTTGCCCGTGGCGGTCAGAAACTGAATAGCGGCGAACCACTCGGCTTCCGTGAGTTCAACGTCCTTGACAAAGGCGTGCAGATGCTTGATGAGGCCGGTGATAATGCGCTGCATACGTGGGTCCTGAGTCTTGTTCGCATATTCTTTCACCACGGCTTCGGTAAGATTGTCTGCCGTATAGTCACGCATACTCTGCCCTCCTTGTGATACACATCCTGACCAACCCCCGTCTGGGCTCAGGACAGACATAGCGGAGTGGGGGCGTATCGCCTAGTCCTCTTTTCTTTTGCCGGAGCGCTACTGGGTTCCCAAGCCTGGCTGGGGGCTTTATATTGCACCGGACGGAATGAAAAGGCCCACGTATGACAAAACCACTGCTCATTCTGAAAACGGGTGAATTACCGCGCGCCGTGACCACACAGCAGGGCCGGTACGAGCAGGCGTTCTTCAACGTCCTGGGCCCAGCCGGCTGCGCTGTGGTAGATGCGCGCAAGGACACCCTGCCCGAACCAGACTCGGCCGGCATTATCGTCACTGGCTCACCGGCGTCGGCGAATGAGCGCGAGCCCTGGATCACCAAGAGTGAAGATTTTCTGAAACGGGCCGCGGCCCAATCCGTGCCCATCTATGGCATCTGTTTCGGCCATCAACACGTTGCCCGCGCGTTTGGTGGCAGCGTTGAAAAAAACCCGCGCGGTTGGGAACTCGGCACGGTAACGGTCCGCCTGACGCCGGACGGACAGCGGGCCCCGCTCTTTTCCGCAGTGCCCCCATCCTTTCATGCCCAGCAGAGCCACGGTGAAATCGTGACCGCCCTGCCTCCGGGTGCAACGGCCCTGGCCTACAATGAAGCCTGCCCCTACCAGGCATTCTCCCTGGAGGAGCATATCTGGGGAACCCAGTTCCATCCAGAATTCACCCCTGCGATTATGGCAGGGCTGATTGCCTCGCTCGCCCCCGTTTTGCCGGCCGAGTCTTTCCCGGGCTGGCCGTCCGGGCAGCAACCGCTGCAAGACTGGCTCCTCAAGACCGTGCAAAACGCGCCCGCGGCCCAGCGCTGTCTCACGAATTTTGCCGCGCTGGTCACACACCGGTTCACAGCCTAAACGGAGCACCCTCTCTCTCATGGGAGGATACGTGCACGCTCCTAGAGGCGGAGGTAGGACAAGCGGAGTTGGCCGGAGATAATTGCCTGGGTTGCGCGGGCGATACCGTCCGCGTCATCAACCACCATCCAGGGGCCAGGGTGCACAACGCTCTGCAAGGTTTCTCCGGCTCGGATGAGTTGGGGATACAGCTCGTGGGTCGTACTGAAAGCACGACCCGCTGGCATGGCCGCAAAAATACGTGGCGCCAGGACTTGGCAGCCCGTGAAAATCAAGGGGGACAGCGGCTCCGTGACCGCCAGCTCGCTCGGCTCGCCTCGAATCCGCCGGACCACGCCCGTCCGGTCCGTTTCAATCCGGCCATACGTCGCCTCATCGGGATTCGGCCTGAGCAGTAAGGTGCCAATGGCCTGGGTCTGCCGGTGGGTGGCCAGGAGGGCGGGCAAATCGAAATCAAGGATGGTATCTGAGTTCAAGACCAGAAATGGTTCGCCATCGAGAAACGGCTGAGCCTTCTTGATCCCGCCGCCCGTGTCCAGAATGGGGTCTTCCGCAGAATAGGTGATGCGCAGGCCGTAGGCACTGCCGTCGCCCAACGCTTCTCTGAGCAGAGGCCCAAGGTGGTGGAGGTTCAGCACGACTTCTTCGATGCCGTGGGATTTGACAAACAGGAGGGAGTATTCGATCAAGGGCCGCCCGGCGACCGGCACCAGTGCTTTGGGCAGCCTGTCCGTCAGCGGCCGCATCCGGGTCCCGAAGCCGGCCGCCAGAATCATGGCACGCATCATAATAGGGCGGAGAAATGCTCCGAAAAGTGGTCCGCAAGAATGTCTTGCAGGGGGCGGTATTGCGGCAGACGGCCCAACACCCGGCGGAGCGTTGCCAGCGTCGGCGGAATATAGCGCGTATAGCCGCTTTTGCCTTTTTCCAGTTCCAAATAGTAGAACCGCCCAACCACTTTACAGGCCTTCTGGAGCAGGCACAGATTATACTCGTCCCACACGGAGGCAGACGCTACCGGGTCACCACCAGTGTGGTGCCACGCCTCGTGGTAGTATGTGACCAGGGCTTCCTCCAACTCTGGAGAGACCACCGCCGGCGTATCCCGGTCATTGAGGAGCGTGGCGAGGTCGTAGGTGGCCGGGGCGAGCAGGGCATCTTGAAAATCGATCACCCGCAGGCGCGCCGGCTGCACGAATAAATTCCAACTGTGATAATCGCGGTGGTTGAGAAAAAAGGGAGCTTGGTCGAGACGAGCGGAGATATCTGTAAAGATGCCACTCAGGGTCCGCGTCTCTGTCGGAGAGAGGGACCGCCGGCCACGTTTGTCCAAGCCCCACTCAACAAAATGCTCGAATTCCCACAAAAAGAGGCGCTTATCAAAGCGCTGCTGAAAGGCAATGCAGCGCTCGTTTTGCTGACGGGTGCCCTCGATTTGCATGAGCAATAACTGATCGATAGCCCGCCGATACCATTGCTCGACCTCGGCGGGCGGCAGGTCCTGGACGGCCTCGCGTAAGGGGAGGTCGCCAATGTCTTCCAGGAGGAGAAACCCCTCCTGATATCCATCCACGTAGATCTCTGGGATATGCACGCCCAGAGGCTCCAGGAAAGCATGGACATTGAGATAGGGCAGTTCCTTGAGGGGTTCGTCGAACACGGCGAGCTCGTCCGAGGAGAGCGCGAGGCCGCTTCCGGCCAGAACCATGACGACCGCCGAAGAAGGGCCGCCACCGCCGAGAGAGAGCCGAACATAGCTCCGACTTGAGGCATCTCCGGCTAAGGGGTCAAGCCGCGTAATCTGCGTCTCCGGCCCCCACTTTTCGGCCACGGCAGTGTCAAGCGCTTGGCGCAGGGTCACATCCATAGCTGACGAGGTAGCAAGCGGGTGAGGACTTGTCAAAATGCGCGTTCAACGACACAGCGGCGTTGTCAAGCGTCCACACCTGTGATGGAAAAAAGGAATGGAACCCGAGGGGGATGTCACAGCCCTGTCGCACGCCCAACTGGTGGCTCTGGTGGGTGATTTACGCCGGCAACTAGCGGCCAGGGAGCGGGACCTCGCCCGGCTGAAACAGCCCAGTGCGGAAAAGCCGGCGCCGGACGCTGAGGACAGACCCCGCATCACCGGACAAAAGACCCAGCCCGGCACGCCGGCCGACCTCCTTGCGCAATTGGAGAAGCTATACCCCGAAAATTAGGGCGGTTGTCCTCCACGGAAAACCCGCCGGCCTCTCCTCAACTCTTTACCCCTGGATCTCCTCAACTCTTTACCCCTGGATCTCCTCAACTCTTTACCCCTGGATATGAAGCGGTTAAGCTAGGGCCGCGGAAGGAGACGGGCATGGATTTCAATTTCACCCCGGAAGAGGAGGCTTTTCGGCACGAGTTGCGTGCCTGGCTCCAAAGCCACCTGCCGGCCGGCTACGACCCCAAGCATTTTGACGCTATCGACGCGGACGCGCGCTTTGAGTATCAGCGGGCGTGGCAAAAGACCGCCCACCACGACCGCTGGGTCGGTATCCACTGGCCACAGGAATATGGCGGGCGTAACGCCAGCCTGATGGAAATGTTCATCTTCAATCAGGAGATACAACAGGCCCATGCGCCACGCTTTGCCAATACGCTGGGGCTGATGATGTCCGGCCCGACCCTGATTCATTGGGGCACCGAAGAGCAGAAGCAACGCTATCTGCCCCGGATTCTGTCCGGCGACGAAATCTGGTGTGAAGGGCTATCCGAGCCGGGAGCCGGGTCTGACCTGGCTTCGATGCAGACCCGGGCCGTAGAAGACGGTGACTCTTTTGTGGTGAACGGGCAGAAAGTCTGGACCAGCTTTGCCCACCGGGCGGATTTTATCCAGCTCTTTGTCCGCACCGACCCCGACGCGCCCAAACACCGGGGAATCAGCTGCTTAGTCGTGGATATGAAAACGCCGGGAGTCACGGTTCAACCGCTGGTCCAGATGACGGGCGATGCCGAGTTCAACGAGGTCTTTTTTGAGGAAGTCCGGGTGCCCAAGGCCAATCTGCTTGGGCCAAAAAATGAGGGCTGGAAAGTCCTGGTCACCACCCTGATGCACGAACGCGCCGGGATTGGCGCCGGCTTGCCCGTCCACCGCCAGCTGTCCGAGTTGCTCAAGGTGAGCAAACAGGTGGCCATCAACGGTCGGCCGGCCTGTGAGGACCCGGCCGTGCGTCAGCAATTGGCGCAGTTTGCGATTGAATGCCAGGCCCTGACCTATAATATGTTCCGCAGCTTCAGCAAACGCCTCAAAGGCCGGCCGCCCGGGCCGGAGGGCTCGGTCAATAAGCTGGCCGGCTCGGAACTCAATATGCGGCTCGCCCGGTTTGCCACCGAGCTGCTCGGACCCTATGCCCAACTCATGCAGGGCTCACCCTACACGGTTGATCATGGCCGCTGGCCACGCGCCGCGCTCTGGTATCGCTTACTGACCATTGGGGGGGGGACCTCGGAAATACAGAAGAATATCTTAGGCGACCGGGTACTCGGCCTGCCGAAAGGCTGAGCGTCCCAGGTGATGAAAGGAGCAACCATGGCCACGATGCACTCCACGCATGATGCCCCAGCGCAGACGGCCGCCTTGCCGCCAGCGTTGGCGAATATGAACAACCGGGTGCTGGACGACGCAATCCTGAAAAAGCTGGTTGACCCGGAAGTCTATTACGCGTTTGCGCGCTGTCGGGCGACCGGACTGCCGATGGGCAAGGACGACGCCAACGCGCTGGCAAAATCCATCCGGGAGTGGGCCCAGTCGAAGGGCTGTATCGGGTATTCACATTGGTTCTCACCGTTGCGGGGACCGATTCACGGGGAGAAGCTTGAGACCTTCGTGGCGGTGGATTTTGCAACAGACCGATTGATTATCAATCTGACCGGCTCCGAACTGTTCCAGACTGAGACCGATGGGTCGTCGTTTCCGAACGGGGGGTTGCGCGAAACACATACGGCCGCGGCCTATATCGGCTGGGACACCGGCTCTCCGCCGTTTGTCTACCGGGATACGCTGTATATTCCGTCGGCCTTCGTTTCCTGGTCTGGCGAGGCGCTCGACCAGAAGACCCCCCTGTTGCGGGCGGACCTGGCGGTCAACGAGCAGAGCGTGCGGCTGTTGCAGCATCTCGGAGACATGGACACCAAAGAAGTGGTGTGCAATGTCGGCTGGGAGCAGGAGTTCTTCCTGATTGACCGGGAAAAATACCTGGCCCGGCCAGATTTGGTCGCAACCGGCCGCACCCTGCTGGGGGCCACGCCGCTTCGTGGGCAAGAGCTATCGACGAACTATTTCTCCAGACTGTCGCCACGGGTGAACCGCTATATGGCAGAGGCCCGCGAGAAGATGTGGGAACTCGGGGTTTCGATCCACTGCACCCACAACGAGGTGGCGCCGGCGCAGCATGAGATTTCGCCGATCTTCAATCTGGCCAATCTGGCCGCGGACACCAATGTGTTGGCGATGGACGTACTCCGCGATCTGGCCTTCGATCACGGTTTCGTTATTCTGTTCCATGAAAAGCCGTTTGCCGGCATCAATGGCACCGGCAAGCACAACAACTGGGGCCTGAACACCGATACCGGTCTCAATCTGTTTGTGCCGGGGGAAACCGCAAGCGACAACCGCCGCTTCATCGCCTTCGTCGCCGCTCTGCTGCGGGGGGTGAACAAACACGGCGACTTGCTGCGGTGCGGGGTGTCCACGGCCGGCAACGACCACCGGCTGGGCGCACAAGAGGCACCGCCGGCGATCATCACGCTCCACCTCGGCGAATTCCTGGAAGAGCGGGTGAAGAAAATCGTCGCCGGCGACGACTTTACCGTCTACGGCCGGCAGCACAAGCAGATTAAGGTATCGGCGCCGGTGGCCGACATCAAGGCCAACCTGGAAGACCGCAACCGGACTGCGCCCTTCCCCTGGTGCGGCAACCGGTTCGAGTTTCGTGCGGTGGGCGGGAACCAGCATATCGCCTTCCCGCTGACCATGGTCAACGCGGCGCTGGCCGACAGCCTGAAGCATATGTGTGATCAGATCGAAGCCGGCCAGGCGGTCGATCAAGTCATCCGTGAAACCATCAAGCAGAATCAGGGCGTTCTTTTCAGCGGCAACGGCTACTCCGAGGACTTGTACATACACGCCGAAAAATCCGACTTGATCCACCTGAAGAGCAGCCCCGAGGCATATCAGGCGCTCACATCGGCCAAGAATATCAAGCTCTTTGGAGAATTGGGCATCTTCAACGAACGGGAGATCGTCGCGCGCCAAGGCGTCCTGCAAGAGGCGTACGCGACGGAGCTGTGGATTGAGGCGCGGACCCTCGTGAACATCCTGCGGACCCTCATCATTCCCGTTGCTATTGAGGATGCCCGGGTGGGCACCGAATCCGGCTACTCGTCCAAACTGTTCGACGAAAAGACCGCCCTCGTTCAGCACTTGCTCACCGAAACCGACAAGCTGGCCGAGGCATTCGACGCTTTCCCCGACGATGAGCCAGCGCAAGCCGCGGCCTACGCCCACGAAACCATGAAACCGCGGATGCAGTCCGCGCGGGCCGTAGCGGACCGGCTGGAAGCCCTAGTGGATGGCCGCCTATGGCCCTTGCCGACCTATTCTGAGTTACTGCACGGGCATCAATGACAGGGGGAAAACGCGCGGGGAGCCGGTCGGCGGACTCGGGCTGCTCTGAGTCCGCTGGATCGGCATCCGTAGCAATAAGGAGGCTTCAGCATGGGAAAACTTGAGGGAAAAGTTGCAGTGGTCACCGGCTCGGGCCGTGGGATTGGCCGCGGGATTGTGCGGCTCATGGCCAAAGAAGGCGCCCAGGTCGTGGTGAACGACCTGGGCGGCAGCGTTGACGGCGAAGGGCAAGATAAGACGCCGGCGCAGCAGGTGGTGGAGGCAATCCAGGCCGCGGGCGGAGAAGCCGTTGCCAGCACGGACAATATCGCCACCGTACAGGGGGGAGAAAACCTGGTTCAGACCGCGGTCGATGCGTTCGGGCGGCTCGACATCCTGGTCAACTGTGCCGGTATTCTGCGCGACCGGATGATCTTTAATATGACAGAAGAAGAGTGGGACGCGGTGGTGGCGGTCCATCTCAAGGGGCACTACTGCACGATTCGCCCCGCCTCGGCTCTGATGCGTCGCCAGAAGAGTGGCCGGATTATCAACTTCTCTTCCGGGTCTGCTCTCGGCGCGCCGGGGCAGCCGAACTACGCCGCGGCAAAGGCCGGCATCCTGGGTCTGACGTATAGCAGCGCCAACGCCCTGGCAAAGTATAATATCACCTGCAACGCCATACTGCCTGGGGCGGCCACCCGCATGACCGATACGATTCCGGCCAATTTTGCCCAGGAAATGGGACTGTCAGGGAGCAGCGGTTCTGCCCAAGGGAGTCCGCTTGATCCCTCCAATGTCGCACCGATTGTGATTTTTCTGGCCAGCGACGAAGCCCAATACGTCAACGGCCAGGCCTTTGGGGCGAGTGGCTATAAAATCTCGCTGTATTCCCACCTCAAGTCCGAAAAGACGATTTACAGTCAGGGACCGTGGGACCTTGAGCATCTCTTCAAAGTCTTCAAGGGCACGTTGGGGTCCAATCTGAAACCGCCGCGGATGGAGTGATGCTCGCCGTGTGCTATGCTGGCGGCCAGCCCGATGTACACCCGGGCGGATCTTGAGCAAGGCTTGCGGAACGGCATTCAGGGCACGAGGATCAAACCGAGATATCCTCGTGCCTTGCTTTTTTTGAGGAGGAAAGGACATGCAGACCAGACGGGACGGGGACGGGAAGAGACGGCTGGGCTGCATGACCGCCAGTCTGGCGCTCCTGCTGACCGTCCTCGGACCTGCCTCTGGGAAGGCGCAGGAGACGGTGGCCGACGGCAAACGGATATCGCTCGAATACACCGTGACCTTCGCGGACAAGCGGGTTTTTGACTCGAACGTCGGCCAGGAGCCGCTGGTGTATATTCATGGCTCAAAGGAACGGGTTCCTTTTTTCTCACCGCACCTGACCGGACTCAAGGCGGCAGAGACGAAACAGTTTGCCATGCCGCCTGAAGACGTCTACGGCCTGGACGACCCAGAGCGGATTATCGAAGTGCCGAAAGACACGATTCCCGAAGACCGGCAAAAAGTCGGTGAGACAATCGAGGGAAGAAGCCCGGAGGGCCGGCCACTCTTTGCCAAGGTTCTTGAGATCAAGGCAGAGACGGTGGTCATTGATACCAACCATCCACTGGCCGGAGAAACATTATTCTTTGACGTGAAAATACTGAAGGTGGAGACGGTGTCCGAGCAACCGTGAGGTCTCTGCCACGCAGACCATAGAAGGAAGGATACGTTTGATGGGAACGACACGTGACGGGCAGGAAAAACGGCGGATTTTTATTATCACTCTCAGTGTGGGGCTCCTGTTGGCCACCTCAGGCTATGCGCAAGAGACGATTGGAGAGGGGAAACGGGTGTCACTCGAATATACCCTCACCCTTGAAGACCAGACGGTTGTTGACACGAATGTGGGGAAAGACCCACTCGTCTATACCCACGGTGCCAGGGAAATCATTCCGGGTCTGGAGAAACAGCTCACCGGATTAAAAGTCGGAGATACGAAGAACGTCGAAGTTCCCCCCGCGGAGAGCTATGGCGAGGTTGACCCGAATCGCTTCCAGGAAATACCGACAGAGAATGTCCCCGAAGAGGCGCGGAGCGTCGGCAAAAAACTCCAAGGCCGCGGCCCGGATGGTCAGATGATGTTTGCCCAAGTCACGGAGGTGAAGGAGAACACGGTTATTGTTGACCTGAACCATCCGCTGGCCGGAAAGTCGCTGTTCTTTGCCGTGAAAGTCCTCAAGATTGAAGCCGCCGAGGCGCAGCAGGTCGAAATACCGGGGACCCCACCGGAAGCGCAACAACCGGAAGCGCAACCGTAGCGCTTCTCTTGCCCCGCACCCCTCTGTGTTCAATTTGTACGGACAGCCTGCGATTCAGAGCGCAGGGCCGGAGCGGCTAGGCTGGCACCGCAGCCTTGGGCCTGTCGCGCTCATAGGCTGCATCGGCAGGGAGGTCGGGCGTCTGCGCAGCAGTCTGCGCAAGTGTATCGCAACGTTCGTTCTCGGGGTGGCCGGCGTGGCCTTTGACCCACTCAAAGTGTACATCGTGCTGGCGACACAGCTCCATCAATGCAACCCATAAGTCCCGGTTGGCAACGCTCTTTTTACCATTGCGCCGCCACCCCTTCTTGCTCCAGGTGTAGGGCCAGCCGGCCCGCATTGCGCGGACGACATACTCGGAGTCACTATGCAGGGTCACGCTACACGGCTCCTTCAAGGCGGCGAGGCCCTCAATGGCCGCCAGCAGTTCCATGCGGTTGTTCGTCGTCCGTCTGAAACCGCCCGACAGCTCTCTGCGGTGTCCTTTGTAATCCAGGATAGCCGCGTAGCCGCCCGGTCCAGGGTTTCCGAGACAGGACCCATCCGTGTAAATTGTTATCTGTTTGCGCCCCACCGTCTTTGCCTCTGCCCTGCTCCTCACACTCAGCCCTGACCAGATGCTAGTCCGGAAGCAGACCTTGAGCAAGCCCGCTAGGATTGGGGCAGCGGTTCCACTGCCCACTTTTCCCGGCTAGACTGAAAGACCATGCCAGGACATTCGGTCAAGACAAAAGTGCTTTTTCCGTCCGACCACCGGCCGTTCAATTTTGCCCATCTACTCACCAGTGTACGCCTCGTTCTGACCCCGGTGTTTCTCCTGCTCATCGAATACAGCCGCCAGCAGCCAACCCTGTTCCGCGTGGGATGCGTTGGTGGGCTCTTTCTGGTCATCTGCGCCAGCGATTATTATGACGGTCCGGTTGCCAGGGCGCAGGGCCTGAGTTCGGACTGGGGCCAGATATTCGATAATCTGGCAGATATTACCTTTCTCCTCGTGACCCTGACCTATTTCACCTATAGCGGTATTGTGCCGTGGTGGATTCCGTGCGCGGTGGGCTGCGCCTTTGGCCAGTATACGCTTGATTCATGGTGGCTCTCCAGACGAGCGGCGTCGCTCGCGCTTGTGTCCAATCCCATCGGGCACTGGGCCGGCGTGCTGAATTATATCGGCACCGGGCTGATGGCCCTCCACGTCGCGCTCCAACAGCAACTTTTCCCCCTCCCCCTTGCGCAGGCCGTGCTCCTCTTGTGGCTGGGCTATCTGCTATTGGCAATGGGGATGCGGTTCCGGTTTTTTTGCCAGGCGCACCGGACGCTTATCCACCACTCGCGCGTTCAGGATTATGGAGAGAAAAATCGTCGGATTTCATCGTGATCCGAAAAATGATTGGGTCGCCGACCTGGTGTGTGGTCATGGGCAGCATGTGCGCCACAACCCGCCGTTTGAAAACCGGCCCTGGGTCGTCACCGCAGACGGCCGAGCGTCCAAGCTTGGCGTGACCCTCAACTGCGTCCGGTGTGACGGGCTCGAGCTGCCCGATGACTTCAGGCCGTACAGACGAACCGCGGTTTTTCAGGCCGATTCCATTCCGGCCGGACTGACCGCCGCCCACGCCACGAAACCGGGCGTGTGGGCAAAAATTCAGGTCTTGGCCGGCCAACTCAGGTATGTGGTGGCAGCGCCCATCAACCGCACGTTTCTTTTGGACTCTGAACAGGCAGGTATTATTGCCCCCGAGGTCGCCCATACTGTTCAACCCGTAGGAGCGGTCCAATTTTACGTTGAATTCTACCGCAAGCCAGCGGCGTAACGACAAAAAGTTCCATACTCCGCTTACGACTCCCCCTTCTCGCGCGCGAGTCGCCTGAACCGGCAACGCCGGGTCCGGTTCCGCACTCAGCGTTTTCGTGCTTAGCTAGGGACTCCGCCCTGCGCTGGGCGAGCAGAACGCCGGCGTGCGAGGCACAGGAGGGGACGTATGAGCATACAAGGGAAAGCGGCAATCGCTGGATTTGCCGAAATGGCACCCCAAAAAGGTGCTGGGGATATCACCCCGTTGGGGATTATTGCCAATATGGCCCGCGAGGCCATTGCCGATGCCGGCCTGGAAAAGCGTGATATTGACGGGCTGCTGACCGGCTGGGCGCTGAGCGACTATAGCGTCCTGTGGCCCTCGGTGGTGGCCGATTACCTGCAAATTCGGCCCACCTATTTTAATCAGGTCGAGCTCGGCGGTGCCTCTGCCGCCGGCATGGTCTGGCGGGCAGCCGCGGCCATTGAAGCCGGGATGTGCAACACGGTGCTGTGCGTCGTGGGCGACCGCCGCGCCCGAGCGCGGCAAATGCCGCCCTTTCCGAGTATTGAGGCGGAGTTCGACGCGCCCTACGGCCTGATTGCCGCCAACCCCGGCTATGCGCTCATCGCCCAACGCCATAAATATGAATACGGGACTACCCCGGAACAAATGGCCAAGGTTGCGGTAGACCAGCGCAAGAGCGCCTGTCAAAACCCGAGCGCCCTGTTCGGGAACAAGGAAATCGACATTGATGATGTCCTGAACTCCCGCATGATTGTCGATCCTTTGCACCTGCTTGAGATCGTCAGTCCGTGTACCGGGGGCGGAGCGTTTATTGTCACGAGCACCGAACGTGCCAAAGACGGGCCACACACGCCTGTGGTCTTGCTCGGCGCCGGCGAGGCCGGTGGCCATTCGAGCATTACCCATGCGCGCAGCCTGACAACCTCATTAGTCAAACCCGCCGCGGCAGCCGCTTTTCAGATGGCCGGAGTCGGCCCGCAGGATATGGACTTTGTACAGCCCTACGACTGTTACACCATCACCGTGATTGTCACCCTTGAAGACGCCGGTTTTTGTGAAAAAGGCGAAGGGGGGCGGTTTGTAGAAGACCACGACCTGTCCTATGCGGGCGACCTCCCGTGCAATACCCACGGCGGCCAACTCTCTTTTGGGCAACCGGGCCTGGCGGGTGGTATGAGTCACGTCATTGAGGGCGCGCGGCAACTCATGGGACGGGGGGAGGGGCGGCAGGTCAAAGACGCGACGCTCGGCTATGTGAACGGCAATGGTGGCATCATGGCCGAGCAGTGCAGCCTCGTCTTGGGCGTATAGCGGACGGAGAAGCAAACCATGAGCGATTACAAAAAACCCCTACCCCAGCCGAATGAGATCTCTCAGCCCTTTTGGGACGCGGCCAAACGGCATGAACTCCAGATTCAACGCTGTAATGCGTGTGGAATCCATATCTTCTACCCGCGCGAAGCCTGCTCGGAATGCTTAGCCGCCGACCTCATCTGGATTCCCGCCTCCGGCAAGGGCCGGCTGTATTCCTACACCATTGCCCAGGCTCCGACGCACCCGGCCTTTGCCGCTGAGGTGCCCTACGTCATCGCCATTATTGAACTCGCCGAAGGCCCGCATATCACCACCAATCTGGTTGGGTGCCGGCCCGACCAGGTGACGATAGGGATGCCGGTGGTGGCGTCTTTTGAGGACGTGAGTGCGGAGCTGACCCTGGTCAAGTTCCGGCCCGCATAGGCCGGGGGGCAAGACGGCTCAAGGTGGTCGGCTGCTCGGCGTGCGACCACAGCTCTTCGAGCGTGGTTTTTTCGATCCACCCGCGCCGTCCATAGCAGCGGGCGACCTGCCACCAGTCTGCTCGGACATCAAGGACCCGGACCCGCGTGCCTTGGGCAACGGAAAAATGGACCGTGCCATTCGGAGCCGGCTCAAAACGCACCGGGGTGTCTGCTTGGGCCAGCACCACAGCCGGCCGCTGCCACTCGCTCGTCCGTCGCTGCTGCACCAGCGAGAGTGTGAGCACCACCAGGCAGACGGCGACTCCCCAGCCCACGTAGAAGAGCCACTGGGGGCGACCCGCCCATAGACGGTAGGCCGCAAAAACCAGGCAGAGCAGCGTATAGGCCGCGCTGGTGAGCCACACCAATCGGTCTGGGGCGACTCTGTGGGCAAGTGGAAAGACCACGCCTTGCCACAGGGGCGGCTGGCAGCCCTCCGCGCCCGTGCGGGAGCGGGCGAAGCGCAGGTTGGCGGCCAGGTCCGGGTCGCCAGGGAGGAGATGCCGGGCCCGCTCATAATTCAGAATGGCCTTGCCTACGCGGCCTGCCTTGAAATAGGCGTTGCCGAGATTGAAATAGACATTGCCACTGGCGAGACCGGACTGAAGCAGCGCTTCGTATGCGTCTACTGCCTCGGCGTACTGCCCGTGGGTGTAGAGGGTGTTGGCGTGGAAAAAGGCGGTCTGAGGGGTGGCGGCCAGGGCCAGTGCCCAGCCCAGCCCTAGCCCGCTGAGCAGCGCGGAAAAAAATCGTACACCCCAAAAGCGCCGAAGTTGGAGAAATTGCGGCGGGCTCATCATCCTGTCAGGCTAAGCGGCCCACGTGTGAAACTGGCGATGCGCGCGCTCAAGCTGGTCAATAATCTGACGGACAAGGGCCAGGGTCTCGTGGCTCTTGTCTCGCATGGCGGCGGTCGTCCCTTGAGCGAAACGCATCTGCTCACAGGTCTGCCACACCTGTTCAATATGATCCAGACACGCCTGGAGCGACCCCCCGCTCGTGGAGGGCCTGGGGGTCCGTACTCCCGGCTGGGAGGTCGAACTTCGCGGAGACATAGGCCCGGAGCGTGTGAGCCAGCGTGGTGTACAAGGCGGGATATTCTTCCTGTGCCAGGAGGCGCTCCGCCTGAGCCAAGTGCTGCCGCGCCTGTTTCCCGGCGGCGGTAAAGCGGGCATAGCGACTATCGCTGTGCAAGCGGCGACGGCGTTGGTCGTACCACCAGGCACCGAGGCAGAGCAGCAGCGGCAGGGGTTGCCACAGGAGAAAACCAAGGCTGCGATACCACGGCCGGGCGCGCGGCATCAGGGAGCCGGGCGCGTCTTTGATATACACAATGTCCTGACCAAGCGCCTCGCGCTCGTCCTGACTGTGGGCCGACGGAGCAGTCGGGGGGCCGGTCACGACGGTTTGGCGCGCCGTGGTGTGCGAGGGACGAAGGCTGAGGGCAATCGGCTGGCTTTCGAGCGTCCGATAACGCCGGGCTTGTGGGTCAAAATAGCTGAACCGCGCCGCGGGAATGGTCTCCAGGGTCTGGTCCTGCGGAATGAGCACCTGCTCAAAGGATTTGGTGGACCCCTGCACTTTCCCGGCCAGCGGCTCATACACCCGGAAACCGTCAGTCTGCACAAACGTCGGTGCGTCGGCCTCGACAAGAGAGCCCGTGCCGCTGACACTCATGTGAACGGTAATCGGGTCTCCGACCGACAGGTCCCGTGGGCTGGCGTGCACCTCTAACGCAAACGCGCCGACCGCACCTGAGAAATGCTCTGGCCGGCCCGTCTCCGGGAGCGGCTGCACCCTGAGGGTCAGGGGGTCGGAACGCAGCGTAAGCGGACGCCGCTCAGGAGAAAACGAGGAAAAGAAGTCGTTCTGGAAAAAACGATCAAAGAACGGGTCACTCAAAGGCGAACCGCCCCGGCGACGGGTGAGGACGTTGAGTCGCAGGCTCGCCGGACCGAGCGCCAGACTCCCAGAGCGGAGGGGAATGACCGCGGTGTCAAAATGGAGAACTGTGAAGCGCTGGCCGTCCCGCGTCTGTCGCTGTTGGGTGGGTTCAGTGAAGGGCTCGACCGAGAAACCGTCTTTGCGGAGTTGTGGATACTGAACATCGGCTACGTGGGCCGCTCCGATGGACAGGGTGACCGCAACCGGCACTTGTTCATGCAGATAAACTTCGTGGCGTGGGACGGAGAGCTGAAGACGCAGCGCGTTTTGGCCGCCGGCTGTGTGAGGAAGTTGCTGAGCCGGAGAGGACGGTCTGCCGGAAGGCCGGCGCGGGGGGGCCTGGGGTGAGGGCTGGGCCGCCGCAACCGTCACGTCCAAGGTGTCGGTCTGATACTGCCGCCCTTGATGCTCCACGGAAAACGGCCCCAGAGTGAACTGGCCCGGTTTGAGCGGGTGGAGAGCGTAGCGATGCTGTACGGAGGCCGCGACTTGACCGTTGCTGATAGACATCTGCGTGGAAGGCCCAAGATAGCGACTCTCGAATCCATCAATATCGAGTGTCGGAGCCGGTGTGGTCTGGACTCCTCTGACCTCGATGGACAGCGTGAGCACCTCGCCAAGCGTGACGCGGGGCGGGTGGACCGCGGCGTGGACACTCACCTCCGAGGCAGCAGCCAGAGTCGGACAGACCAGCCCGAGCAGCAGGCACAGGGGGAGCATACACGCGCGTCTTTTCATTTTTCTGCCCTACCAGTCTTGTACGGGTTCAGCCAGGCTGCCGCGTTGGGCCTGCCTGGTAAACTCCTCCGGGCTGAGTTCCTCGTTGCGGGCCGTATCGATGACCGCCTGGGCCTCGTCCTCGGACATCTCGTTGGGTTGGTCTTGGCCAGCCTGTCTTTCCTGCTCTGCCTGGGCAGTGTCCGGGGGCTGTTCCCCGGTCTGGTCCTGCTGCGGTTGCCGGTTGTCCGCTTGCGGTTGCGCTTCCTGCTCGGGCTGCTCGGGCTGCTCGGGGTGATTTGGCTGGCTGGGCTGGTTGTGTTGCGGTTGCTCTTCCAGTTGCTCTTGGAGTGCTTCGATCTTTTTGGTCACAAACTCATAGTTGAATTTTGCGTCCTGGTCGGTTGGGTCAGCGCCCAGCGCCCGCCGATACGACGCCAAGGCATGGGCATAGGCATTGAGGGCCGCCTGCGGGTTCTGCGCCTCGGCCTGCGCGCCGATTTGATACTGGGTATTCCCCCTGTTATAGGCGGTCCGGGCGGTCCGGTTGGCATCCTGAGCCGAGTCTTCAGACCCCGCTTGCACGCGGGAAAAGGAAGCGAGCGCTTGCGAGTACTGGCCGGCCTTATAGTGCGCCGCTCCCATATTGAAGTTGAGCAGCGGGGAATCGGGATGATCGACTAATGCCCGGCCATAGGATTCGACCGCGGCGCTGAATTGCCCCTCGGAGAATAAGCGGTTCCCCTCAACAACCTGGCTGCGCAGACTATCAGTCCAGGCGACACCGAAGAGGACACAGCTCAGGAGCAGCAGGCGGTGGACGGTCTTTATGACGTGTTCTCCCTGTCCTGCGGGGATACGGAGCGCCGCACCGGGCCAGGAGACGCACCACCGCTGGCCGCCTGAGAACGCCGGTCCCGAATACAGACCTCCAGGAAGAGGAGGAGCAGGCCCAGGGCGAGCGGGAGCTGAAAGCGGTCGGCATAGCGCCGCTCCAGGGTTGAGGTCAGGTCTCGCTTTTGGAGCTGGCTCAGATAGCGCGTGTATATCTCCCCCAGACCCAGACTCGGGCCGGTATCGTAGACATAGGCCCCGCCGGTTGCCAGCGCAATTTGCTGCAAGGTCTCGGTATCCAAACGTGACTGGACGAGCTGTCCCTGACGGTCTTTCAGAAAGCTGCGCCGGCCGTCAACGCTGAGCGGAATCAGTTCGCCTTCCGGGCTGCCGACCCCGACGGTATAGATTTTTATTCCTTTTTCTGCGGCCTGTTGGCTGGCGGCCTGAATCTGTCCGGCATGGTCCTCACCATCGGTGAGAATCAACAGGGCGTGGTGCTGACCGGGCTGATTGTCAAAGGCCGCCAGGCCGGTGCTGATGGCCGCGCCCAAAGCGGTCCCGCCCCGAGGGATAGTGCCGACCGTGATGGAACGCAGGCTCTCCAAGAAGGCCCCGTAATCCAGCGTCAAGGGACATTGGACAAAAGCCGAGCCGGCAAAAGCGACCAGCCCAATTCGGTCTCCCTGCAGGTGCTGCACAAAATCCTGAATAGCCAGTTTGGCGCGGTCCAACCGCGTCGGAGTGAGGTCCGTTGCCAGCATACTGCGCGAGGTGTCCAGCGCGATAATGATATCCGCCCCCTCTCGGTGTAGCTCTTCCCACTCCAGCCCCCAGCGGGGTCCTGCCAGGGCAAGCAGCAGGAGGGTCAGCGTACAGAGCAACAGGCCGCCGCGCCAGTAGTGCCCACGCTGGTCTGTATCGGCTGTCAGAGCGGGTAAGAGGCTGGCCTGGGCAAACTGTTCCAAGGCGCGTTGCCGCCGCCGCACAGCCCATACCAGGAGACCGGCCACAAGCGGCACACTGCACAACAGCCACAGCAACTGAGGGGTACGCCAAACCATCAGGGCAGCTTGCGGAGGAGGGTGCGATTCAGGCCCGTTTCCAGACCGAGCAGGGTCAGCGCCAACGCGATGCACCAGGGATAGAATTCCTCATAGTCGAGGTAGAGGGGGGCGCGAAAAGGGGTCCGCTCCAGGTCATTGATTGTGTCGTAAACGGACTGGAGGCTGGCGGTGTCGGTTGCGCGGAAATAGCGTCCGCCCGTGGTCTGGGCGATATTCGACAGCGTTTCCTCGTCGATATCGACCTGGATGGGGCGATAGACCGTATTGCCAAACAGGTCTCGGGTCGGATAGGGCGCCATGCCCCGGGTCCCCGCGCCTATGGTATAGACGGTAATGCCCAGGGTGTGGGCCGCGTCGGCCGCGGTCAGGGGTGAGATGCGGCCGGCATTATTCTGTCCATCGGTCAGCAGAATCACGACCTTGCTCTTCGCCTCCGAGTGCTCCAAGCGCCCCGCCGCGGTGGCCAGGGCCGAGCCAATCGCCGTGCCATCCTCAATCATCCCAATCTCAGCGCGGTCCAGGTTGTGTAACAACCATCCGTGGTCCAGGGTGAGCGGGCACTGGGTGTAGGGTCGAGCGCTGAACAGCACCAGGCCGATGCGGTCTCCGCCTCGGACCGTCACAAAATCCCTGACCACCGACTTGACCACCTCCAGCCGATTGGCGCGCCCATTATCCAGGCTGAAATCTTCGGACAGCATACTGCTCGAAATATCAACGGCCAGCACAATATCGATCCCTTCCCCGTAAGACTGACTCTCGGCTTTGCCGAGTTGTGGCCGGGCCAGGGCGAGAACGAGGAGAAAGAGGACCGCCCCGCGCAACACGGGCAAAATCCAACGCCAGTGTCGTTTCCCGGTCTGTGTCAGGGAACGGAGGATATCCAAGCTGGGATAGCGGAGCGCCGCTTCGTGCGCCCGCCGCCGGTGGAACCACAAGACCAGGGGAATGAGGAGCCAGAGCAGCAGCACCCAGGGATCATGCAGCCGCATAGCGCTCCTCCTGGGGCTGACTGGGCTGGTCAGAATGCGTCTGAGCCGGCCGTGGTCGGGTCTCGTCCACAAAGCGCTGGGCCGCTTCATAGGCCGCCTCGCTCTCGGCCAGGCTGGGGCGCTGCCGGGCGAATTTTACCAAGTCGGCCTGGGCCAGGAACGTCCCGAGCAACCGCTGGTGGGCTGGCGGTAGACGGCTGGGGGGGGGTGCCCCCCAAGGGCAGGGCGGACGGCTGAGCGGAGCGAGGGGCAGAAGAAACGCGGGTGACGGCCACGAGAAATTCTTCGGTTGTCATTTCCGGGGCGCGCACCTGGAGGCCATCTTCCAGATAGGTCCGAACAATGGCGGACAGGCTGACATAATATGCCTCAAACTGCCCGGCTTGCGGGAGGCGCTGGGCGCGCAGGTGGGCCAGAGCCTCAAGGGCGACCTCGTGGGCGGGCCGGGGCGGAGGAGCCGCGGCTCGACGGAATCGGTTCAGCACATAATACAGGGCTATGCCCGTCCCGAGCAGGGCAACCAGGACTGCCCCGCTCAGGAGGACAGACCGCCAGGGAAAGGCCAGGTCTTCCGGGGGTTTGATGTCCCGAATGTCGGTCGGTTGTCCTTCCTGGGCGAGCAGGCTCGCCACATGGACGCGGAGCGCCTCGCCTGTGGCCTCGTGCTGGGTGCCGTCAGGCGTTGTATAGGCGATGCGTGGGGCGGGGAGGATATGATAGTCGGTTGTAAAAATGGTGAGGATATACCAGTGGGTGAGGGTGGTCCGGTCCGCCTGTGGCGGGTCTGGCTCCCGACCAAAGTCGATAATATCAAAGTCGCCGATGCGCTCGTGGAACAGCGGGGCAGCGACGTCCACGCCGGCCTCCGCGTTGATCGTAATAGTGTAGCGGAGATGATCCCCGAGGGTGAGCGCGTCTCGGTCAACGCTGGTCTGGAGGCGCACCGGGCCGGTCGATTGCTCTCCGTCCGCTACGGCCCAACCCACGGCCGGCAGGCCGAGGAGGGAGCACCCTATGAGCAGGAGAGCCAGCGGCGCTTTTGGGACAACCCGGGATGAGCATCTCATGAGGAACTTCACGAACGTCATGCCCTTAATGCCGGCGCTCACGCATCCGAAAAAAACGCAGTAAGGCGTCTACATACGGCTGGTCAGTGCGCACGGTAATGGCATCCGCGCGTGCGCGGCGCAACATGCGCGTTCTGTCGTCCCGGGCCGCGGCGGCCCGCCGGGCGAATTCTTCCCGGACCCGCCGGTCCCCGGTATCGACTAACTCCCGCTGGCCGGTTTCTGCATCTTGGAGCGCGAGCAGGCCGATGTTCGGCAGGGTCAGCTCGCGCGGGTCGTCTAACACAATGGCAATAACGTCATGGCGACGATTGGCAATGGTGAGCGCAAAGGCGGCGTGTGGGTCGAGCCAATCGGAAATGAGAAAAACCACCGCCCGGCGCTTACTGACACGATTGAGATGTTCCAGGGCGACCGTGATATTCGTGCCGGGCTGCTGGCTCTGGAAGGAGAGCACCTCACGAATGACCCGCAGGACGTGGCGGAGGCCCTTTTGGGGGGGAGTGACAGCTCGACTGCGTGACTGAATATCACTAGCCCAACTTTGTCATTATTGGTAATGGCCGAGAAGGCAAACAGGGCGGCCATCTCGGCCGCCATGGTACTCTTGAGCTGAGACACGGTGCCAAACCGCGTCGAGGCGCTGGCGTCCACCACGAGCATCACGGTCAGTTCACGCTCTCCGCTAAACCGCTTGACGTGGGGGATCCCCGTCCGGGCGGTGACGTTCCAGTCGATGGTGCGGACGTCATCACCTGGGCAGTACTGGCGGACCTCGGCAAACTCCATGCCGCGGCCTCTGAACGCGCTCTGGTATTGGCCGGCAAAGACATCGTTGACCAGATGGCTGGTGCGAATATGAATCTTGCGGACCGCTTTGAGTTGTTCCGAAGTGAGCATAAGCTAGGGCACGGGCACCCCGTCAAAGATGTGGTGCAGAATGGCATCCGTGGTCAGTTCTTCGGCCTCGGCCTCATACGTAATAATAACACGGTGCCGGAGAACATCCGGGCCGATGGATTTCACATCTTACGGCGTGACATAGCCGCGGCCCTGGAGCAGGGCGTAGGCTTTGGCGGCGACGGTCAATGAGAGGGTGGCCCGCGGCGAAGCGCCGTACTGAATAAAACGCTGGATATCAATGCGATAGGTCGCAGGGTCGCGCGTGGCAAAGACCAGATCAATAATATAGTCCTTGATTTTATCGTCCAGATAAATCTGGTCGGTCAGGGCGCGCAAGCGGACGATATCCGTTGGGCTCAGCACCGGACTCGTGGCGGCCGGCGGCGTGGTGGTGGCCATGCGATCCAGGATTTGCCGCTCTTCCGCTTTTGAAGGATACGTGACCCACAGCTTCAGCATAAAACGATCAACCTGGGCTTCTGGCAAGGGATAGGTGCCTTCCTGCTCAAAGGGGTTCTGGGTGGCCAGCACCAGGAAGAGGGCGGGCAGGGGGTGGGTCTCCTCACCTATGGTGACCTGGCGCTCCTGCATCGCCTCTAATAAGGCGCTTTGGACTTTGGCCGGTGCCCGGTTGATCTCGTCGGCCAGAACAATGTTGGCAAAAACCGGCCCTTTTTTTGGTGGTAAAGGTCCCGGGCGCGGGGATTATAAATCAGCGTTCCAATCAGGTCTGCGGGCAGGAGGTCCGGGGTAAACTGGAGCCGCTGAAAGCTGGCGCTGATTGCTTGGGCCAGGGTCTTCACCGCCAGGGTCTTGGCCAGACCCGGAACGCCTTCCAACAGGACGTGGCCGTTCGCCAACAGACCGACCATCAAGCGGTCTACGAGATACTGCTGACCAATGATGACCTGGCCCATAGCGTCCCGTAAGCGCGCCAGTGAAGCCGCTTCCTCTCTCACCCGTTCGTTCAGAGCCAAAATATCTCCATCCGGCACCGGATATGCTCCTCAGTCGTGGCTGCCTGGCTGTATAGACGATAGTAGACGTCGACAAGCCTGAATTTCTTCATTGATTGTGAGCGAGTATTTGTCCGAGACTGAACGTCTCTGAGGCGAAAAAATAAAAACCGCAATCGCCGGTGTCAAGGGTAGGCACGCAGGGCAGGACTCTTGAGCCACCGCCGATAAATAGGCTATGGTTCTGTCCTTTACATTTTTTTGACACAGGCTCTGGGCCGATAGGGTAGACGATGAAACACAGTGGTGAGCGCGGCAGAAAACGGCCCCGGGGCCTGCGGACTCGGCCAAAAGGGCGCAGTGTTGACCCCCAGGCCCTCCGAGAAGTCCAAACCTTGCTGGCCGATACTCCGCGCCGGCGGGACCTCCTGATTGAGCATTTGCATCTCATCCAGGATCACTACGGCCATCTGTCTGCGGCTCACCTGGTGGCCCTCGCCCACGAAATGCAGCTCGCCCCCGTTGAGGTGTACGAGGTTGCCAGCTTTTACCATCATTTCGACGTGGTGAAAGAAGGACAAACCCCTCCGCCGGCACTCACCGTTCGGGTGTGTGACTCGGTGAGTTGCGCGTTGGCCGGAGCCGAACACCTGATTCCGGCCTTAGAACAAGCATGCGGCAAAACGGTACGGGTCCAGCGCGTTCCGTGTGTGGGCCGGTGTGCAACCGCACCGGTTGCGGTGGTCGGTCAGAACCCCATTGGTCCGGCAAGTGTCGAGGTGGTGAGTCAGGCGGTTGAACACCACGCAACGCAGGCCAGCTTGCCGACGGACACGGTGGACTATCATGCCTATCGGGCCGGCGGCGGATATCGGGTGCTGGGTGCGTGTCTGAATGGCAGCCGCGACCTCGATTCTGTTCTGGACGCCTTGGAAGATTCCGGTCTGCGCGGCCTTGGCGGGGCCGGCTTTCCTGCCGGCCGCAAATGGCGCATCGTCCGGGGCTATGCGGGGCCGCGTCTCCTGGCGGTCAATATCGATGAAGGTGAGCCTGGCACTTTTAAGGATCGCTATTATCTCGAACGCGACCCGCATCGTTTCCTGGAAGGGATGCTGGTCGCTGCCTGGGTGGCCGAGATCAACGCCGTCTATATCTATATCCGGGATGAATACCCGGCCTGTCTTCAGATTCTCAAGAATGCGATTGCCGCTCTGGAGGCCGACCCGTCGCTGGCGCTGCCCGCTATTCACCTCCGCCGTGGGGCGGGTGCCTATATCTGCGGCGAAGAGTCGGGCATGATTGAGTCCATTGAAGGCAAACGGGGTATGCCGCGTCTCCGGCCGCCGTATGTGGCTGAGGTCGGCCTGTTCGGCCGCCCAACCCTGGAGCATAATTTTGAAACCCTGTATTGGGTGCGTGATATTCTGGAACGTGGCCCGGAGTGGTTTGCGAGCCACGGCCGGCGGGGACGCAAGGGACTTCGATCGTTTTCCGTCAGCGGTCGCGTCCAAAATCCAGGGGTCCACCTGGCCCCGGCCGGTATCAGTCTGCGTGAGCTGATTGACGAGTATTGCGGCGGGATGCTGCCCGGTCATGCGCTATACGCCTATTTTCCGGGGGGTGCGTCCGGCGGTATTTTGCCGGCCGCGCTGGCCGATCTGCCGCTCGATTTCGATACCCTGCAACCCTACGGCTGTTTCATCGGCTCCGCGGCCATCATCGTTTTGTCCGATCAAGACAGTGCCAAGGCCGCGGCGCTCAATGCGATGCGCTTTTTCTCGCATGAGTCGTGCGGAAAATGTACACCGTGTCGCGTGGGGACACACAAAGCCGCCGGACTCATGGCGCACGACCGCTGGGATGTGCCCCTGCTTGAAGAATTGGCCCACGTCATGGGCGACGCCTCGATTTGTGGTTTAGGCCAGGCCGCGCCCAACCCGCTGCGCAGCATCATCCAATACTTCCCCGAGGAGCTTGCCCCATGACCGCTGTTCCTGAACCTGTCCTGAGCCCGGTCGAAGGGCGCGCCCAACCGACGTCCTTTCTCCTGGACGGACGGGCGGTTGACGCCCTGCCGGGTGAAACCATTTTACAAGCCGCTCAGCGTCACGGGGTAGCCATTCCCCACCTGTGCTATAAGGACGGGCTCCGGCCAGACGGGAATTGCCGGGCCTGTGTGGTGGAAGTGAAAGGAGAGCGCCCCCTTGCTCCTTCCTGCTGTCGGACACCCCAGGAGGGCATGGAGGTGGCCACCACGAGTGAGCGCGCCCGCCGCTCCCAGAAGATGGTGCTTGAATTGCTGCTCTCGGACACTGCCGAGACCGCCTATACCCGTGATTCGGAACTGGCGACCTGGGCACGCGCGCTGGCCGTTGGCCCACCGCGCTTTGCCCCGCGTCAGCAGCCGGAGGCGGACGGGTCTCACCCGGCCATTGCTGTGAATCTCGACGCCTGTATTCAATGCACCCGCTGTCAGCGCGCCTGCCGCGAAGAACAAGTGAACGATGTGATTGGCTACGCCCAGCGCGGCAACCAGGCCAAGATCGTCTTTGATATAGACGACGCTCTGGGCAGCAGCTCCTGCGTTGGCTGTGGGGAATGTGTCCAGGCCTGTCCCACCGGTGCGCTCATGCCAGCCAAGCAGGTGGGGCTGATTGAGCCGGACAAAACGGTGGATTCCGTCTGTCCCTATTGTGGCGTGGGCTGTCTGCTCACCTATCACGTCAAAGACAACACCATTCTGCACGTCACCGGACGGGACGGCCCGTCCAACCACGGCCGGCTGTGCGTCAAAGGCCGCTACGGCTTTGACTATATCACCCATCCGCATCGGCTCACCCAGCCCCTCATCCGCAGACCGGGGGTGCCCAAGTCCCCCGCAATCAGCATCGACCCGGCTGACCCGTCGGCGGTCTTTCGCCCAGCCTCTTGGGAAGAAGCGTTCGACGTTGCGGCGCGCGGCCTCAAAAAAATCCGGACCGAAAAAGGGAGCCAGGCACTGGCCGGGTTTGGCTCGGCCAAAGGCAGTAATGAAGAAGCCTATCTTTTCCAAAAGCTGGTGCGGACGGGGTTTGGGACGAATAACGTCGATCACTGTACGCGCTTGTGTCATGCCTCGTCGGTCGCTGCCCTGCTGGAAGGCATAGGCTCGGGCGCGGTTTCCAACCAAGTGGCCGATGTGGCGCGGGCGGAGTGCATTATCATCATCGGCTCCAACGCCTCGGAGAACCATCCGGTGGCGGCGACCTTTATGAAGAATGCGGCCAAAGCCGGCAAGACGCTGGTGGTCATGGACCCCCGTCGGACAGAGCTCGCCCGCCATGCGGCGTATTATCTCCAATTCAAACCAGACACCGATGTGGCCCTGCTCAATGCCATGATGCACACCATCATTGAGGAAGGCTTGGTGCACCAGGACTTTATCGAACAGCGGACCGCCGGATTTGACCGCCTCAAACAAAACGTCGCCGGCTTCAGCCCCGAGGAGATGGCGCCCGTATGCGGGATTGCCGCCGAGACCATTCGAGAAGTTGCCCGGCGCTATGCCACTGCGTCCGGTTCGATGATTTTCTGGGGGATGGGTGTTTCGCAGCATATCCACGGCACGGACAACGCGCGCTGTCTTATTGCGCTGGCGCTGATGACCGGCCAGATCGGCCGGCCTGGAACCGGGCTGCACCCCCTGCGCGGCCAGAATAACGTCCAAGGGGCGTCTGACGCCGGTCTGATTCCCATGATGTTCCCCGACTACCAACGGGTCGATGACGACGAGGTGCGTCAGCGCTTCGAGGCCCTGTGGGACGTTCCCCTGGACCCGCAGGCCGGTCTGACCGTGGTCGAGATCATGGACGCCATTCTCGCCGACCGGTTGCACGGCATGTACATCATGGGCGAAAATCCGGCCATGTCCGACCCCAATCTGCATCACGCCCGGCAGGCTCTGGCCAAGCTTGACCACCTGGTCGTGCAGGATTTATTCCTGACCGAGACCGCCGCGTTTGCCGACGTCATCCTGCCGGCGTCGGCGCTCCCAGAGAAGACCGGCACGTTTACCAATACGGACCGGCGTGTCCAGCTCGCCCGCAAAGCGCTCGACCCGCCGGGCCAGGCGCGTCAGGACCTGGACATCATTCAAGCGCTGGCGCGCCGTCTGGGCCTGGACTGGCAGTATCGAGATACGGCGGCGGTCTACGAGGAGATGCGCCAGGCCATATCCGCGCTCGGGGGCATTAGCTGGGCACGGCTCGAAAGCCAGGGCTCCATCACCTACCCGTGCTGGACCGAAGACGACCCAGGGCGGCCAGTGGTGTTTCAAAAGAATTTCCCGACCTCGGACGGCATAGGCCGGTTCGTCCCCGCGCGTCTGATTCACGCTGACGAACTGCCTGATACAGTATTTCCGTTTGTGCTGATTACCGGTCGCCAGCTTGAGCACTGGCATACCGGCGCGATGACCCGGCGGGCAAGCGTCCTGGACGCCATCGAACCCCAGCCTGTGATTAACGTCCATCCTGAAGACCTGGCCGCGCTGGGCGGTGCAGAAGGCGACCGGCTGACCATTGCCTCTCGCCGGGGCGAGATTCGCGCCTACGCGCGGGTGGATGCCGGCCTGCAACGGCGCGAGATTTTTATGCCCTTCTGCTATCAGGAGGCCGCGGCAAACCTGCTGACGAATGAAGCGCTGGACCCGTACGGGAAAATTCCCGAGTTCAAATACTGCGCGGTGCGGATCAGCGTCAACCGCACTGCGGAAGCCTGAAAAGAGTCAACACGTCCTTCGACTTCGCTCCTGCTGCGCTCAGGACGAACGGGAGGGGGGCCGTCGGCCCTGAGCGGCAGGCGTCACGCGCCTGGATTCAAAGGATGAGGGGAAAGACGTGTCAGAAGGAGAAGGCAATGACCGCTCTTACCCAGCCTGCGTCTATGACTGCTGAAGACCTGTTTGACCTGCCCGATGACGACTACAAGTACGAACTCGTGGAAGGAGCACTGATTCGTATGGCACCGACCGGGGGCGAGCATGGAGTTTTGACAGTCCGAATCGGCCGTATTCTTGACGAATACGTTGAAGCGCACGATTTGGGCATTTGTAGCGGCGCGGAAACCGGCTTCATCTTACGGCGCGACCCCGATATCGTCCGCGCCCCGGACGCCGCGTTTATTGCCAAGGCGCGCATTCCCCAGACCGGTATCCCCAAAACGTATTGGCCGTTTGCCCCGGACCTGGCGGTTGAGGTCACCTCGCCCTCAGACCGTTTCAGCGCCGTGCAAACCAAAATCGCCGAGTATTTCTCAGCCGGGACTCGTCTGGTGTGGGTCATAGAGCCCGCCACCCGGACCGTCTACGTCTACCGTTCATCACACGACGTTCAGGCGTTGGGGGAAGCCGACGAATTGAGCGGGGAAGATGTGCTGCCGGGCTTGCGGTATGCGGTGGGCCGGCTGTTTGGGTAGGGGCTTAGGCGAGCGCCAAACGAATCTGAACGTTCACTCTATTCGAATATGCTATCAGGTTTGAGATATGCACTGACCCGGACCGTCTACGTCTACCGTTCATCACACGACGTTCAGGCGTTGGGGGAAGCCGACGAATTGAGCGGGGAAGATGTGCTGCCGGGCTTGCGGTATGCGGTGGGCCGGCTGTTTGGGTAGGGGCTTAGGCGAGCGCCAAACGAATCTGAACGTTCACTCTATTCGAATATGCTATCAGGTTTGAGATATGCACTGACCCGGACCGTCTACGTCTACCGTTCATCACACGACGTTCAGGCGTTGGGGGAAGCCGACGAACTGAGCGGGGAAGATGTGGTCTTCCTCCGCTCTGGTATTCTAGGTAGGGACTATGTAGGAGCCGGCAACGAATCACTTGAGAAATTTTCTCAATCAACTACAAGGATGTGCGAACTTTGAGAAACATGGGCTAAGGTCTCAGATGATAGACGGAGGATATTAATTGATGGCAAGCTTTGAACGGGCATTCGAGGACATGGAAGAAGCTGCGGCTTCGACTCTCAAGTCTGCAACAGACTTGGCAAAGCTCGCTAGGGCATTGCAGAAGGCGGCCCAGGACGGAAACGTAAACACAATCAAAAGGACTTGTGCAAGGCTCGGTCCCGCGCTGGGTTCTCTGCGTCAGGAAGTTGCCAACGTTACTAAGACTTGGCCCTTTACGGACGAGGAAGAAGAGAACTATCTCAAAGAACGCTATGCGAACGAGCTATGTGATACAGCCAGAGAAAAGAAAATTGAGCATCCAGGAAAGAGATGGCAGGTTGATTTCCTATCCGTCCATAGCTCAGATTCTGCCTGGGGACCGAGCTGTCAGAATCGACAGAAAGAAGGTATCGACTTTAAGACCGTCCCGCTTGGTAGAGTTTCTGATTGAAAGACAGAAAAAACCACCCCGTTTCCGGTCCGATACTTTCCTAGAGGCGTTGTACGCGATGTATTCGCTCATATCGAGAGAACCGTCTTCTCCACGTTTAACCAATGATGGATATGGTCCCGTTGTCCCTTTGGTCGAGGTGTATAAGGCATTTACCTCCTTGCCCGGAAGTAAGCGTGAATATGACAATGTAGATTTTGCCAGGGATATTTATGCCTTGGAAGCGAAGGGTCCATCCCGCACTAAGAAAGGAGCACGGGTATCTTTCCCGTCTTCAACAGGCGCGAAAAGAGCCCGCGACACCTTCCAGTTTGTCGGTCCAGACGATCAGCTTATCACGTATTACGGAATCCAGTTTTCCAGGGGTGAATAATGGCGAACGAAATATCGCTTCACGACTGGCTCAAATTTGTCGATGACGAATACCTATCGACTTTTATCGCAGAGGGTGGTGCGTCCATCAAGTTTGCCGTGACGCCAGAAAACCGGAAACTGGCACTACATGAAGCGGTAGAGAGTCGGTGCAGAGACCTGGATTACATTGTCGTGAAACTTGACGCGGCTGAGACCAGAGTCCACATGCCGCAAGATATTTTTTCGTGATGGCGAGCCAAGTAGGTTGGCGTCTGTTGGCTCGACGCCTGATCCTGGGCCTAGCAGAAAAGCGTGGATTTGGGATCAATAACATTGACTACAATAACGATACGGAGAACATTTTTGAGGTTATCGGTAGGATAAATAAAAATCTTGATCCACAACTCGTCCTCCAAGAGTTGAGACCAGAGATAGAGGGTAATGTCTTCAAGGAGTATCGCATGGCTAAGGATTTCAGAGCCGCTATGACCCACCTTTGCCTGCGCGAGAACACTCGTCCAAATCAATATGGAGGTCAACCCTTGATTGATTGGCTAACAGGAACGAATACGAGAGTGAGCAATGTGAAATCGTTTTCTATCAATACCGCTATAAACCGTGTCACCGCGAGACATTTCATTGAATCCTCTCTCTTCTGGTTCCGACACATAGGGGCAAGAGGGACTGTCGTACTGCTCGACAACTCCCGCGTAGCAATTCCTCGGAATCCGAGAGACGGTCAGAGGTATTACACAAAAGCAATGGTCATGGACCACTATGAACTTCTGAGAGAGTTCATCGATGGAACAGACCAATTGACCGGAGCGTTACTGCTCATCATGACTGACCGTACATTCCCTGACAGCGACGCTCGTTCCAGAGGCTTTGGAAGTTATCAGGCCCTTATGACAAGAGTTATGGATGATGTCCGAGATGAAAACTTGGTGAATCCCCTGGCATCCTTGGTACGAATATCCTGAAGAAAAGACCGGTCCCATGAATACCGACATAGACGGAAGAGACGCATTGGCTTGCAGGCGCGCTTTGGAGGGACTCCGCAATGGCGTGCCTAACGAAAAAGCTGTCGAGATACTAGGGTGCAATCAATCGCAAGCAGAAAATCGGTTCAAAGAACTGCTATCCAAAGCTGCCGATTCTGACGACCCCCCTTCCAGCTCATTAGGCATGTTGGTCTCTGGCGATTTTGGTACGGGTAAGTCTCACCTACTCTCATACCTGGAACACCAAGCCTTGTCTCAAGGTTTTGTGTGCAGCAAAGTCACCATTAGTAAAGAGACACCTCTGTATAGCATGGACAAGGTTTTCAAGTCCGCAATAGACCACGGCCGGATGTTGGACCGAACCGGGCAGCTCTATGGAAGAACTAGGACTCAAACTTGATGGCTCACCAGGGGCATACGCCCGTTTTTTTCAGTGGGCCAACTCCGACCAGAACGGGTTGCATACCATATTCCCGGCAACTCTGATGGTTCATGAAAGGGCAAATGATTTTGAACTTATGAGCAGAATCAGAGCGTTCTGGTCGGGAGAAAAGATCAAAGTTTCCGACGTGAAGAATGGACTCAGACAAATAGATCAATTGTCTAATTACCCCTTCAAAGCGCCAAAGGCGAAGGAATTGCCCCCTCGGCATTTACGTTTTGCCACGGAGCTGGCGAGAGGCGCTGGTTACAAAGGGCGGGTTGTATTGTTGGATGAGATCGAATTAGTCGGTTCTTACTCTATATTGCAGAGAGCCAAGTCTTACGCAGAGCTTGCCCGTTTATGGGGCAAGGTCGAAGATGAAAAATACCCAGGTCTTATCGTTGTTGGCACGGTGACGAGCGACTTTGCCACAGCTATTTTGGGAGATTCTGGCAAGCGGGACCGCAGCCTCGCAGCCCAACGGTTGCGCTCACGCGGAGATGATATCGCTGCGGCCAGAGCCCAAACAGGGATGAAGACCCTCGAACGAGAGGCTATTCAATTAAAGCCTCCGACTGATGAAGATGTGAATGCGACGGTTGAGACCTTGAGACAAATCCATGGTACGGCCTATGAATGGGACGCGCCCCAACTGGAAGCAAAGGCAGGTGGAGTGGGTTATCAAGGCCGGATGCGGTATAAGGTCAGGGCTGCCATAAATGAATGGGACCTGTTGCGATTATACCCGAAGGCTCGTCCGGAGACAGGGGGAACAGAATTTAAGCCTAAATATGAAGAATCTCCCGAGTTGGAGCAGGAAACTCAGGACGAAGGCGACGAGGGCGGAGACGAGTAGCCGAATGACTTACTGAATAGCAATTGAGTAGGTTGGGTTAGCGGAGCGTAACCTGACATTGCCACTGATAGAATACATCAGGATAAGCGTCCATGGTTCTCTTCTCGCCAGATACTACACCAGAGGAATCCCCCCGCCACTATGCGCCACCCCTCCTGGGAGGGGATAATAGCGGGTGAGGGTCGCACCCTAATGCAGATCCCGGGCGTGTTCTTTCAGCAGCGTCAGAGGAATATGCTCAAGGGTGGCCTGGTGGGTGGAAGCCAGTATCACAACGGGTGCGGCTCCGGCCTCGTAGGCTTCCTTCCAGCGCAGCGCGCACAGACACCAGCAGTCTCCGGGCCGGAGTCCGGCAAAGCCCAGCTCCGGGCGGGGCGTGCTCAGGTCGTTGCCCTTGGCCTTGGAAAAGGCCAAAAATTCTGCGGTCACTTGGGTACACACGGTATGCCGGCCGACATCTTCTTTGCCGGTATTGCAGCAGCCGTCCCGATAAAAACCGGTGAGCGGCCGTGCGCTGCACACCTGGAGTTTTTCGCCTAAGACATTTTTTGATTCGTACATGAAGAGTGCCCTCCTTATAAGCCACTTTCCTCCTTCAGTCTTTCTGCCTGTGATATGCGGTTGAGAGCCCTAATGCCCGTTTTTTCTCCTCCCCGACCGCTCCCTGTTCGTCCCAGCCGCGCGCGGCATAATAGCTGTGAATCATCAGGCGCAGCTCGTTCGGGCTCAGACGCACCCCTTGGGCCACGCCGCTGGACAGCGGCTCGGTTAAGAGGCGGGGCGGTAGCCAGTCGTCCTTGGGCAGCCAGCCCTCGCGCATATTAAATAGTTTCTTAATCGTGTTGATACGTTCACCAACCTGCTTGAGGTCTGCGCCGGTGTAATCCCAACCGGTCACGGCGCTCAGAAGCGTGGCGGCTTCGGGATAAAAATCCTCAAAGCACTTACGTAAAAACTTGCACACAATGAGTGAATCCAAGACCGCGGAGAAGTCTTCAGACGCGGCAACCAGCGCCCCGCGCTTGGTATCGGCGCGCAGACGATCAACCTGGCCGGAAAAATCCGCCTCATACGCCCCAGAGCGATTATGGCAGGCTCCACGTGGACTGACCGCCAAACCGAGTGCCATGGTCTTGAGGCTGCGCGGCTCGTAGCCTGGCAGTTCCAGACCCTTGACGTGCATGGCGAAGCGCTCCGCTTCAGCCCCGATGTGGCGGGACGCCCGCCGTGAGCCCTCGGCCAGGACTTCCCCTACTCCTCGTCTGTAGGCAATGTCTGAAATCAGGCCAAGAATCGCCTCCGCGTTGCCAAAGGACAGCCCGGTTGCCCGCAGCTCGGGCCAGAGGCCCGTGTCCGCACATTCCGCGGCCCAGGCAATAGTGCCGCCGGTACTAATCGTATCCAGTCCGTATTGGTCACACAGCCGGGCAGCCCGCAGCACCACATCCGGCTCCTCAATGCCGCACAGCGGACCAAAGGCAAACAGGGTTTCGTATTCCAGGCGTTGGGCCTCGCCGCTCAGGGACCGAAACAGACGCTCGCAGCGAATAGTACACGCGGCGCAGCCGTGCGTCTGGCTGAAACTATTGGTGACTAAAGATTCTCCGCTGAGCGCTTCCGCTCGGGCAAGCGGGGTATTCTGAAAATTCCGGGTCGGCAGACTGCCCAGCCGGTCAAAGACTGCCAGGTTCGCCACCGTCCCGATTTCGCGGTATTTTGCCGTGTGTGGCCCAACACTCCGCTCACGTAAGGTGGCGACAATGTTTTCTACCGCCGCGGTATCGGCGACCGTCACCCGACACTGCCCGCGCACAGCCACGGCCTTGAGTTTCTTGGCGCCAAACACCGCCCCGACACCACCCCGCCCGGCGTGCCGCCCCTCGTTGCTGAGGGTTGCAAACCGCACTAGGTTCTCTCCCGCCGGCCCGATGGCGGCCACCCGGACCTCCGCTTCTTTCTCGGTGCGAACCGTGTGCCGAATGCGCTCTTCGGTGGCCTGAGCGCTGATACCCCAGAGCGGGCTGGCGTCTCGGAACTCGACGCCGCTGTCCGTTATCAGGAGATAGGTCGGCTGCTCGGCCGCACCCGTAATGACCAGCGCATCGACCCCGACCCGCTTGAGCTCCAGGGCGAAAAAACTGGAGGAAAGCGAGTCGGCGATAAAACCGGTCAGCGGCGACTTGGTGACCACCGCATACTTGGCGGTGGTGGTCAGACCCGTGCCAACCAGCGGCGCGCTGGTGAAAATGAGCGGATTGTCCGCACAGAATGGCTCCACGTGAGGGGGGGCAAATTCGTATAGCAATGACGCGCCCAGGCCCCCACCGCCCAGCACCGCAGTGAGCCGAGCCGCTTCAATGTTTTGCCAGGTAGACGCCTGTGCAGTGAGGTCTATATGGAGCAGACGGCCGTGGAATCCGTACATACTTTATCCGCCCGCATCGCTCGACAAAATCAGCAGCCTGTCACCCGCCTGGATACGGGTGCGCGCATCTCGAACAAAGTCCTTGCCATTGATATTGCACGCATAGCCACGCTCCAGGCTGGCGTGGCCCGGTGTCGCTGGAGACAGTACCGACCCCACAAGAGCAGGACAGGCCGCGCCTAAGGCAGTCAGGGCCGCGCCGAGGGTTGCCCCTGCCGGGAGCGTCAGCCGGACGTGCGGGCTGCGCGCTCTGAGGCGGGCCACACCGAATAGCTCAACCGTACACGAGATTTGCGCCCAGCCCTGCCGCCACCGGACGAGCGCCGCTTGATAATCAGCCTGGGTGTTCATGTTGAGGAAACTCAGCCCCTCGGGGTCAAAGCGCTTGATGTCCGTTGGCGATATTTTGCGGGTGGGCACGCGGTCGTACAAATAGACTGGGCGGAGACGGTGAGCGGTGAGTTGGGCGTGTAAATGGGGAACGACACGGCGGCGATACACGGCGTGCAGCGGCTGGAGCCGGTCTTGCCACACGGGCACGACCACATCATATGCACCGCCGTTGTGGTCGAGCTGCGAGAGGAGATAGTCGATCAACGGCAGCTGGAGAAAAGGCGCATCACACGAGGTGACGAAGGCCGCCGAACCGCGGATTGCGCTCAGGCCGTAGTACAGGCCGCCCACTGGCCCCTGATAGGCCACGGCATCACGGACGAGCGTGACCGGCAGGGCTGGGAGAGCCTGGTCCGGGGCGGCGACCACCACAATATCGGCAAAGCGTTGGGACAGGTGCTGCACCAGGTGAGCGATCAGGGGTTGGTCACCAAAGGGGAGCAGGGCCTTGGGCCGGCCCATACGTGAGCTTTTCCCGCCACTCAGAATTACTGCCGAGAACGCGGAATGACGTGCATCATGCGGAGAGGGAGGGAAATCCATACCGTATCGTGGAGCGCAGTTTGCTGCCGAGCATGATAACTAGCACCTCATTGGTCTTGGAACAATCAAGCCAGGGTGCCCTTTCATTGTAATCACCCTGAGAATTTGCTACTCTCCTCCCGCCTGCGCACGGTGGGGCTGGAGGGAACGGGTCGCGCGCACTGGAATGAGAAGAGAGGAGATTCATTTTTGGCTGTTAAACTGTACGTTGGCAATCTACCCCCCTTATTATGCTTCCCTGAGCTTGAAGACCTCTTCACCCCCTTTGGGACCCTGCATTCTGCTGAACTGATTACCGACCCCGCCACCGGCTTGTCTCGGGGCTTCGGTTTTATCGAAATGGAGACCGAAACGGCCGCTCAGGCCGCCGTCTCAGACCTGAATGGCAAAGAAGTCGATGGGCAGGCCCTCACCGTGAATGAAGTCAAACCGGGCCGGGGTGGTCCCCTGCCCGTTCGGGATGGGGGGCGGGGGAGACCTGCTCCGGCTACCAACCGTCCGCCGGCCCAACTCCGTTCGCCGTCCGGCACGCGCCTCTTTGTCGGCAACCTGCCCTATTCTGCAAAAAACGCGGACCTGGAAAAAGTCCTTGCCGAGGTCGGCACGGTCAGTTCGGTCAGTGTGGTCACGGACCGCTTCTCCGGGCAGTCCAAGGGCTTCGCCTTTGTCGAAATGGGCTCGAAAGAGGCGGCTGACGCGGTTATTGAAAAATTTAACGGTCAAGAGGTCCTGGGGCGGGTCCTGAAGATCAACCCCGCGCGTCCCCCTGAACGCCGGCGGTTTGGCGGCGGTGGCGGTGGCCGACGATTCTGACCGGCCCTCAGTCCCCGCTGCCGGCCGAATCACAGCCAGCCTGACGGAAGCCGCCGGCTTGGCGTGAAATGGGCTACCTCTGCTCCAGGTGGTAGAACACGAGGCCGGTCAACAGCTTGGGATAGAAATAGGTTGACTTCTGCGGCATGGTCTCGCCGCCGGCACACACCTGTTGAATCTGGGCAAAGGTGGTTGAACGCAAGAGAAAGGCGGCCTGCGCGTCTCCGTTGCGCACACGTTGCAGCGCCTCGTCGGTGTCGCTCGTATACGAGACGGCCTGCTTTTGGACGGCCGGCGGTAATCCCAGAAAACGCGCGAAGAGCACATCGTGCAACACGGTGACATCAAGCGCCCGCAGGGCGGCCGAAGCCGGCAGGCCCTGCGTGGCTCGGTCGTCGAAGGATAATATCCAGTCGTGCTCGGCTCCGGCCATGACGCACCCGATGCGACGCTCCGGGCCGGGGGCCGAAAGGGCGTTCAGAAATGCCTGGCGTTGGGCCGGGGCATAACGGGTCAGGCGGAAGTCGCGTTTGAGAACGGCTTGCAGATTGGCCGGACTGGGCAGACGGGTCTGCCGGACCAGGCGATGGGTGGGGAGGATAGTCAGGCCGCTGTCCTCGGCACTGGTCAAATACGCCAGGACGTAATGAAAGGGCCGGTCTGCGTCCGTACCCGCTTCCGCGGTCCGCTCACGGCGGTATTGCAGCGCGGTTTCATAGCGGTGATGGCCGTCGGCGATAATCAGCGATTTGTCCGAGAGTTGAGCGCTAATGTCCGCAATAGTGGCCGGGTCCTGAATAGGCCACAGCCGATGGGTGACCCCCGCCTCGTCTGCGACCTTGACCGCAGCCGGCCGGGCGAGGGTATCCCGGAGTGTGTGGGCGAGCGACCAGCCTACGCCGGCGTAGACACAGAAAATCGCACTCAGATGCGCTCGACAGGCGCGCAGCAGGGCGAGGCGGTCTTTTTTCGCTCGCTCGAAGGTCCGCTCGTGCGGACGAATGACCCCGGACTCAAAATCTTCAACGCGGAGCGCGGCAAAAATACCGGTCCGGCGATATCCCTCCCTATGCCCCTCCCCTTGGGCGGAATAGGGGGGAGGGAGGGTGAACTCTTGCGTATAGCAGTAGAAGCCCGGCTGCGGGTCGGGCTGTACAACCCGCTGGGACAACCAATCCTGAAAAGTCTGGGCCGCGGCCGTATAGGGGTCGTCCGCGGTGTTGAAATCGAGATGGACGGCGTTATACGGGCTCTGGAGCTGGAGAAGGGTTTGTTGCTGCGGGCTGATGACATCATAGGGCGGGGAGACGACTTTTTTCAGATCGCCAACCACCGCCGGGTTATAGCGCAACGCGCGAAAGGGACGAATGTGTGCCATGAATTTTTTGCCCCTGCCTTCGGACTGCCCCCTTCAGGAAGAGGGGGACCTTCGGTTTGAGCCTGCCAGCGCCCGCCGGCCAATATCTCGCCGATAGTGCAGGCCCGGCCACGCAATGTGTGCCACCGCTCGATAGGTGGTGGCAATGGCCTGACGCAGGTCGGTCCCGGTCGCGGTCACGCCCAGAACGCGGCCCCCATTGGTGACGAGCGCGCCGGCATGTCGTTTTGTGCCAGCATGAAAAATCGCGCCCTCCTGCCAGTCGGCGAACCGTTCCAGTCCACCAATCGTTTGCCCCTTCTCATAGCCGCCCGGATAGCCGCCCGCGGTGAGTACGACACACACCGCGGCGCGCGCATCCCAGTCGAGCGTCACCTGGTCGAGGCGTTCGTCAATCACGGCCTGCATGACCTCAACCAGGTCTGACTTGAGGCGCAGCATGAGCGGCTGACATTCCGGGTCGCCAAAGCGGACGTTGAATTCAAGCACTTTTGCTTGACCGTGGCAGATCATCAGGCCGGCGTACAGAACGCCTTTATAGACAATACCGCGTTGTCTGAGCCCCCGGACGACCGGGCTGAGAATGTCCTGCACAATCCGGTCGGTCAGGGCTGGGGTGACGACCGGGGCTGGCGAGTAGGCCCCCATCCCGCCGGTATTCGGTCCCTGGTCGTCGTCAAAGACTTGCTTGTGATCCTGAGAAGAAGCCAGAGGAAGAATATGGGTGCCATCTGTCAGTGCCAGAAAGGAAGCCTCTTCACCACGTAGAAACTCCTCAATCACCACTTGGTCGCCGGCCGCACCAAACTGACGCTCGCGCATGATGGTGGTGAGGGCGGCCTGGGCTTCGGCCTGGGTGGCGCATACCAGGACGCCTTTTCCCGCGGCCAATCCGTCGGCCTTGACCACAAGCGGGGCGTCGACTTCTTCGATATGCCGGCTGGCTGCGTCCGGGTCACGAAACACGCGCCAGGCTGCGGTTGGCACCCCCTGCTGCTGCAAGAGTGCTTTGGTAAAGGCTTTGCTGCCTTCGAGTTGGGCCGCGGCCCGGTTCGGACCGAATACGCGCAGCCCCCGCGCCTCAAACCGGTCGACAATCCCGAGACTCAGCGGCAACTCAGGACCGACAACCGTCAGTCCGATCTGTTTTTTTTCAGCAAAGGCGCACAGCCCGTCAATATCGTCCGCGGCCAGCGCCACCAGCTCGGCGTGGTCAGCAATGCCGGCGTTGCCCGGCGCACAGTAGATTTTCGAGACGTGCGGACTCTGGCGTATCTTCCACACCAGGGCGTGTTCACGTCCGCCACTGCCAATCACCAGGATATTCATGGCTCAGGCCGCGTCCTGGCTAATGCCGAAAATGCCGCATACCGGTGACAATCATGGCCATGCCATGCTCGTCAGCCGCGGCAATCACGTCTTTGTCCCGCAGGCTGCCGCCGGGTTGCACCGCGGCGGTTGCCCCGGCCTGGGCCACCACGTCGAGCCCGTCACGAAAAGGGAAAAACGCATCCGAGCCGACCACGCTGCCGTGGGTGTCCAGCCCGAGGTCACGCGCCCGGGAGACCGCGATCTTCGCAGCGTCAACCCGGCTCATCTGACCGGCGCCCACGCCAATGACCTGCTCGCTTGAGGTGAGTACAATGGCGTTGGATTTGACGTGTTTGCACACCCGCCAGGCAAAATCCAGGGCGCGATACTCCGCCTCGGTCGGGGGGCGTTGCGTCACGACCTCGCAGTCTCTCACGTTGACCTGGCCGGTATCGCGTTCCTGATACAGCAGGCCGCCGGGAATCGGCTTGGCCTCGTAGCGGGCCGGCTGGGTATCTGCGAGGTCCGGGATTTCCAGCAAGCGGATGTTCTGGAGGCGCTTGGACGAGGCCAGCATCTCCAGGGCCGGAGCGGCATAGCCGGGGGCAAGGACAATCTCAAGAAAGCCCTGTTCATACAGATTCAGGATTTCCTGGGCGGTCTCGGTATCAACCTCACGATTCAAGCCCACAATCCCGCCAAAAATAGAGATCGGATCGCAGGCGCGGGTCTTCCGAAAGGCGTCGGCCAGAGAGTCCGTTGAGGTGGCCACGCCACACGGGTTGGTATGCTTAATGGCGACCGCGGCGATTTCATCGAACTCCTGGAGCAGGGCAAACGCGGCATTGGCATCGACGATATTATTATACGACAGCGCCTTGCCCTGGAGCTGGGTGGCGTTGGCAATGCAGGCTTCTCGGACGACCGGGCTGCGGTAAAAAGCCGCGGACTGGTGGGGGTTTTCTCCATAGCGAAGGTCCTGAGCCTTGACGTATTGCAGGTGCAGACTGTCGCCAAAAGGCCGGCGCTGCGCTCCGTCGAGGCTGCCCAGATAGTCGGCAATGGCACCGTCGTAGCGGGCGGTAAGCTGAAATGCCTTTTTGGCCAGGGCGAGCCGGCGCTCGGCAGACAGGGCCCCGGCTGCGGTCAGCTCGGCCAGAACGGCCGGATAATCGTCCGGGTCCACCACGACCCCCACATCAGCGTGGTTCTTGGCTGCGGCCCGCAAGAGCGACGGCCCGCCGATATCGATGTTTTCAATCGCCTCGGCCAAGCCACAGTCCGGTTGGGCAATGGTATGTTCAAACGGGTAGAGGTTGACCACGACCAGATCAATGGCTTTGAGGTCATGCTCCGTCATGGCCTCAAGATGGGTGGGGTCGTTCCGGCGGTGGAGAATCCCGGCGTGTATGCGTGGGTGCAAGGTCTTGACCCGGCCATCCAGCATTTCAGGAAAGCCGGTAAAATGTTCGACCGGGGTGACCGCAAGACCGGCTGCGGTCAGCGCTTTGGCCGTACCGCCGGTTGAGAGGATTTCAATATCAAGCGCGGCCAAGCCGCGAGCCAGATCAACAACGCCACGTTTGTCGCTCACGCTAATCAGGGCGCGGGTGACGGTCGCCATGGGGTACTCCTTGACAGTAACGGGTTGGAAAGCGGTCCATCTGGATGGGCAGACAGGGGAATACCAGAAGCCTCCTGGGTTGTAAAGGGAAACCCGTGGGCATATGGTGGGCCGCAATGACGGTGCAGCTCAACGGCGATGTGCGGGAATGCCGAGAGGGGATCTCGGTCGCCGGCCTCGTGGAAGAACTCGGCCTTGGAAACAAACGGATTGCGGTTGAGGTCAACCGGGATATTATCCCCCGTGACGAGTACGCCAAGTGCGGACTGCAACAGGACGATGAAGTGGAAATCGTCCATTTTGTTGGCGGCGGCTGCTAGTCTGAGAGCGAAGCGGTCAACACAGGAAGGACGCCATGCCAGGCCCCAAAGACGCCTTTATACTCGCAGGCAAGGAATATCATTCCAGGCTTATTGTTGGCACGGGAAAGTATAAGGACTTTGCAGAAACGAAACAGGCGATTGAGGCCTCGGGAGCCGAAATTGTGACGGTGGCGGTCCGCCGGGTGAATATCACCGACCCCAACCAGGAAAATCTGCTTGACTATATCGATCCCACGCACTACACCATCCTGCCCAACACGGCCGGCTGCTATAACGCCGCGGACGCCGTGCGGACCTGCCGCCTGGCCCGCGAGGCCGGGGCCGGCAATATGGTCAAGCTCGAAGTGATTGGCGATGACCGGACCCTCTTCCCCGATATCCCGGGGACGCTGGAGGCGGCCAAGACCCTGATTGACGAGGGTTTTACCGTGCTGCCGTATATTCACGACGATCCAATCTCCTGCCAAAAGCTCGAAGACATGGGCTGCGCCGCGGTCATGCCGCTGGCCGCCCCCATCGGTTCCGGGCTTGGCATCCGCAATCCGTATAATATCCATATCATCCTTGAACAGAGCAGCGTGCCCGTGATTGTTGACGCCGGCGTGGGCACGGCCTCGGACGCCGCGGTTGCCCTGGAGATGGGCTGTGACGCGGTGCTGATGAACACCGCCATTGCCGCGGCAAAAGACCCGCTCCTCATGGCCGACGCCATGCGCCAAGGGGTAGAAGCCGGGCGCAAAGCCTATCTGGCCGGGCGCATGGGCAAAAAGCTGTACGCCACCGCTTCTAGCCCGCTCGACGGCATGATCGCCTAGCCCGACGCCTTCCGTGCCCGCTTGGGAGGCCGGCTTTTGTCGAAGGGGGTGCGTTTGCTCAGGCCGTCTGACCAATGCCGAATTTCCGCCTGTATTTTGTGACCGACCGGGCCCAAACCGCCAACCGGCCCCTGACCGATATCGTGCACGCCGCCCTCGACGGGGGGGTACGGGCCGTTCAACTCCGAGAAAAAGACCTCGCAGGCCGTGATCTCTACGCCCTAGCCGAACAGCTTCGGACGCTGACCCTGCGCTATCGTGCGCACCTGCTGGTGAACGACCGCCTCGACGTGGCCCTTGCGGTTGACGCCGATGGCGTTCACCTCGGACAGCGCTCTTTTGCGGTTCGCGATGCCCGCCGGCTGCTGGGAGCCGGGAAAATCATTGGGGTCTCCACCCATTCCCGGCAAGAAATCGTCGCGGCCCGAGAGGCCGATTTCCTCGTCTTCGGCCCGGTCTATTACACCCCCTCAAAGGCCGTCTATGGCCAGCCGCAGGGGCTTGACCATTTACGCGCGGCAGTTGCCTGTAGCGCGGTGCCGGTCTTTGCGATTGGCGGGATCAAGGCCGCGCGTGTGCCTGAAGTCCTGGAGACTGGCGCTCACGGGATCGCCATGATTTCCGCTATCAGCGCCGCGCCCGACCCCGCGCAGGCCGCGCGCGAGTTGCGGCGGCAGCTTGACTAAAGCCGAGCGGGCTTGCCCCGCAGTTCGCCTCACTGGTAAAATCCCCGCAATCTACGCCACCCTAGCTCAGTTGGTAGAGCAACTGATTCGTAATCAGTAGGTCGTCGGTTCAAATCCGATGGGTGGCTCTCTCGAAGCCCTTGTGTTTGCAAGGGCTTTTTCATTGGCCGGGAATGGATTGACAGGTTTCCGTCCGCGCGCCATGCTGAGGCAACCGAGGAGGACGTACACCGATGACAGATTTTCACGTTGAACCGCTGGACGCGAGCTTCGGGGCGACCGTCACCGGACTCAAGCTGGCCGCCATTGACGAGACCACCTTCAGCCGGCTGTACGACACCTGGCTGGAATACGCCCTGCTCATCTTCCCGGACCAGCATCTGACTCATGACCAACAGGTCGCATTTGCCAAACGCTTTGGGAAGCTGGAGTTCGATCTGGTGCCGATCAGCAACGTCAAAAAGGACGGCAGCATTCGCCTCGAAGACGATGCAGACGAGATGACTCAGGTGCTCAAAGGCAATATGGGCTGGCATTGCGACAGTACCTATATGCCCGTGCAGGCCAAGGGTGCGGTGTTCACGGCCCACATTGTGCCGGCGTCACGCGGGGAGACCGGCTGGGCGGATCTGCGGGCGGGGTATGACACTCTGGACGACACCATGAAAGAGAAAGTGGCCCAGCTGTCAGCCTATCATTCCCTGCACCATTCACAGAAAAAATCGGATTTTCAGCCAAAAAAGGCGGCGACTATAATGGCTATGGTCTGGATGTCCAGGACCCGCCCCTGCGCCCCCTGGTGAAAACCCACCCTGAGACCGGGCGTAAATCTCTGCTGATTGGTCGTCATGCGTATGGTATTCCGGGGCTGGACCCAGCGGAATCCGAACAATTACTCCAGGACCTGGTGGACCAACCTGCCAGCCACCGCGTGTCTATCACCACAGGTGGGCCGCTGGCGACGCTGTACTGTGGGATAACCGCCGCCTGTTGCACCGCGCCTGCCCGTGGGATATGACCGAAGCACGGGTGATGTATCACGCCCGAATCGCCGGCGACCCGGCGTCTGAATTTGCCGCGAGTAGCTAGAGCGTTTTCCGCTCTCATCCCTCGATATGAGCGATGAGACCTTCGAGGTCGCACAGGACCTGGGCACCGCTCTGGAGGAAATCACTGCGCTGACAGACCAGGAAGCGCCGGTCCGCGCCGACCAAGTCGGCAGTCGCGTTGAGCCGCTTCATATCGTTTGGCCCTGGGCGGGTGGTGAGTTTGATCTCCAGCGCCCAGAGCTCGGCATCGACCCGCAGTAAGAGATCAAGCTCGCGCTGATCGCTCGTTCGCATAGAGTACGCCTCGAACGCCCGGCCGGTGTATTGCAGCGCGGCCAAGATCTGGTCGATGACAAACCCTTCCCAACTCGCGCCGACCCAGGGCTGACTCAAGAGGCTGATCCGGTCGTGTACGTTCAAGAGCGCGTGCAGCAAACCGGTGTCCCGCCAGTAGACCTTGGGCCGTTTGACGAGACGCTTGCGGATGTTGGCGTGATACGCCGGCAGGCGGCGCACGAGAAATGCGCCTTCCAGATAGTCGAGATAGCCGTTGACGGTATGGTACGAGAGCGCCAGACTCTTTCCGAGCTGACTGGCATTCCACTCCTGCCCGTGGGTGGCGGCGAGCATCCGAAGCAGGCGCTGCGTCGTCTGGGCATGAGCCGGCATCCCCCAGTTGGGGAGGTCGCGCTGGGCCAGCAGTCTCAGATAGTCTTGCTGCCAGAGGGGAAATCCGCCACCGCTCAGGACACCCCCATCGGGATAGCCGCCAAAGAGCCAGAGCCGCTGGCGTTGTTCCTGGTCGAGCTCGGACCAGAGCAGGGGCGTGAGCTCGACCAGGGACAACCTCCCCGCGAGTGATTCAGAAACGCGGCTCATCAGAGACGGAGACACCGAGCCCAACAGCAGAAAACGACCGTTGCGGCTGCGGTCGCTGTCGATGGCGCCGCGCAGGCGTGGAAAGACTGCGGGCCATGTCTGGGCTTCGTCCAGAATGACAAGCTCGCGCTCACGGGCGATCATGTCCCATTCGAGGTCCAGCCGGAGCCGCTCTGATTCCTGCTCAAGATCGAAGTACCGACCCCCCAGAGAGCCGGCCAGGGTTGTTTTGCCACATTGCCGCGGCCCGACCAGAGCGACCGCTGGATAGGACTGCTGCCGGGCGCGCAGCGCCGCCGTAATTTTTCGAGGAATCATTTTTGTATTTTAGAATTCGATTTCTGTTTTGCAAGAATCGCATGGCTGTCAGGACAAACGCCTGCTTCCATCTCCAGGTGTTTGTCCTGCTCCCTGGGCGGAGACCGCCTAGCCGGCAGCCTGACGCAGCAGCCGGTGCCCGGCCAGACGCAGGCCCCGGTCGGCCAGGGCGACCTGCCAGCCTGCTCGGGTGCCAATCAATTCAGGCTTTTCGTATAGCCCCTTTTTCTCCTCTTGGCGGGTCAGGCGGGCAAATTTTTCATACAGGGGATGGTCTGCGGACAGAAAGGTCTCTTTGCGGTGCAGAATCGGCGGGTTGGGCGCATCCCGGTAGATACGGGAACGAATCTTGAACGGCTGCAAGGGAACGATAATCGAGCTGGCCAGGGCGGGATGGGGGTCGCGTTCAAAGTCCGGGTAGGACAGGTAGGAGACCTGGGGGTAGGCTCGGTGCAGCTTGATGATATTCGCGCCCTCCACCACTCCGATATACGCCCGGGCACAGCCCTCAAAGGCGCGCAGAATGGGCGGGAGGTGAGACAGGGCCGATTCGTGCAGGTATAAGGCTTGGCGCGTCAATTTTCCGACGGGGGCACGCCGGCAGGCCTGCTCGACGGCGACCCGGTTGCCGGCGGAGAACAGCAGCTCATCGGCGAGCGCGCAGGCGCGGCGATAGGACGAGAAGAAGGCGCGCACGTCCCGCTGAAGATCGCGGGGGAGGTGCATAAAGCGCGGACGCCCCTCGAAGCGGGAGAGCGCCAGATAGAGAAGCAGGTCTTGCTGGCGCTCGGCCTGAATCGTATCCCACTCCTCCCCGCCGGTGACGCGCCGGATAACGCCATAGGCACGTTTGAGGCTGCCGAACGCCTGGCAAATCCCTTCGGCCTCGGGCAGCTCGGCAGCTTCCGGTAAGCGCCCCCGGCTGGTCAGGAATGCGAGCAGCAGCTCCAAGCGTTCCTTATGTTGCTCAAACAGGACCTCGCTGAGACGCTGGTGTGGTATTGTGAATCGGCGGTGATAGCGCGCGGCGGCAAAAGACTGGCGTTGCTGCGGGTCCCGAAACACATAGAAAATGCCCGGTCCGGCCGGCAGGCTGGGGGTCCCGAGGCTAGAGTCGATCCACTCGCGGAGTTCCTGCTGTTCAAAGAATTTCTGGAAAGTCCCGCGGCGGGTAAGGCCACCATCGGTGTGGGGGGTGAGCGTATCGCGCGTTGCTTCCAGGCTGAGGCGGGCTGCCACGATCAAGACTTTTTGGGTCAGCGCCCAGGCCCGCCGCAGGACGTCGACTCGCTCGTGCGGGTTTTCGATCACGTTGACCACATAGCCCAGATTCACCATATCGGCCGGAGCCGGCTTGTTGTCCGGGAAATAGGCCGGGTCCCAGCCCTCACACGGAATGCCCCGCTGTCTGAGATGCAGCACATCCGTGCCCCGTCCGCAGCCATAGTCAAAGACCCGGGTCTCTGGGGTAATCAGGCCGTTCTCAAGGGCAAGACGGACCGGACGGGAGAGGGCGGTCCGGGTGATTGCGGTGCGGTGTCGCTCAATTGTGGGCGCTGCCATCGAATCGTCAGGTGCTCACGCTGGGTGCGACCGCTACTATAGTCCTGGCGCGGCGCGTTCTCAATATCGCCTGATGTCTCGGGGGAACCCCTTGCATACCTTTGTCCGGCCTGACTATGATGGCTGAATCGCGTGACAAAGGAGGGAACCGGCATGGCCAAAGTTGAACAAGTGTTTGATCCGCTGGACGCGGCCCTGGTGCGGACCGATGAGGAAGAGTGGATTCAGAGCGGCGACGGGAATCAGTTCAAGGTGCTCCGCATCAGTAAAGAGACCGGGGCCTGGAGTGCGCTCATCAAAGCCGACAAGGGCCAGGTGAATCCGCCCCATACCCATTTGGGCGCGGCTGATTTTTACGTGATCTCCGGGGGCTTTGACTACCGGGGCGGGTCTGCGCGGGCCGGAGACTGGGTCTATGAGCCGGCCGGCGCGGTGCATGAAGCTACCTCGCACCCGGTCGATACGGTCTACCTCGCGAATGTCTACGGGCCGGTTGGTTTCCACGACGAGGAGGGCAATATCGCTCATGTACTGGACTGGCGGGCGATTCAGGTCATGGTGGATAAGGCCAAAAAGACGAAGACCACATCCAAGGCGAAACGCAGCACCACAAAGCGGGCAACCAAAGCCGCCAAAACCACCCGAAGCCGGAGCAAGGCCGCTTAGCAGAGACAGGAGGGAAGGCAAACATGGCAACGTCTGCTCACAATCCGCCGCCCGTCGGCACCCAGGCGACCGGCCCGCTTGACGCCCTCGTCATCGGGGCCGGGGTGGCCGGTCTATACCAGCTCTACCGGCTCCGAGAGTTGGGGCTCTCGGTACGGGTGTACGAGGCTGGCGCCGGTGTGGGCGGGACATGGTATTGGAACCGCTATCCGGGCGCGCGTTTCGATTCCGAGAGCTATACCTATGGCTATGCGTTCTCGAAGGAACTCTTGCAGGAGTGGAACTGGAGCGAGCACTTTGCCGGCCAGCCCGAGACCGAGCGCTACCTCAATCACGTGGCCGATAAGTTCGACCTCCGCGGCGACATCCAGTGCAGCACCCGTATCACCGCGGCTAGCTATGATGCGGCCGCACGCTGCTGGCAGGTCCAGACCGACACCGGCGAGCGGGCGCGGGCGCGATTTCTCATTACCGCCATTGGGGTGCTGTCTGCCCCGTATATCCCCGACTTTGCCGGCCGCGACCGCTTCACCGGCCTGAGTTTCCATACGGCTGAGTGGCCCAAGGAGTCCCTGGATTTCAGCGACAAGCGGGTGGGGGTCATCGGCACCGGGGCGACTGCCGTCCAACTCATCACTGAAATTGCCAAGGATGTGGGCCAGCTGACCGTGTTTCAGCGCACGCCCAATTACTGCGCGCCGCTCAGAAACGGGCCGATAGACCCTGAGACCCAGCAGCAAATCAAAGCCAACTATCCTGAGATTTTCAAACGCTGTCGGGAGACTTTTGCCGGCTTCCTGCACGATTTTGATACGCGCTCAGCGCTCGAAGTATCCGAGGCAGAACGGCTGGCGCGCTACGAAGAGTTGTGGGCCCAGCCCGGTTTCGCCAAATGGTTGGGCAACTTCGGCGACACCATGTCGGACCTCAAGGCGAATGCCACCATGACGGAGTTTGTGCGCAATAAGATCCGCGCGCGCGTCAACGACCCCGTGGTCGCCGAAAAGCTGGTGCCCAAGGACCATCCGTGGGGAGCCAAGCGCGTCCCCTTGGAGAGCGGCTATTACGAGGCATACAATCGGGACAATGTGGTCCTGATTGACCTCAACGAGACGCCGCTCGAATGTATTACTCCCACAGGTATCAAGACCAGTGACGCCGAATACGCCTGCGATGTCATCGTGTATGCCACGGGGTTCGATGCGGTCACCGGGGCGTTCAATAAGATCGATATTCGCGGGCTGGGCGGTCAGACGCTCAAGGACAAATGGGCCGACGGACCGCGGACCTATCTCGGCTTGCAGACCGCCGGTTTCCCCAATCTGTTCACGGTTGTTGGCCCTCACAACGGGGCCACCTTCTGTAATATCCCGCGCTGTATTGAGCAGAACGTCGAGTGGGTGACCGACTGCCTGCGCTATATGCGGGCGCACGAGTACGTCCAGATTGTGGCGACCCCGGAGGCGGAAGACGACTGGACGGCCCACGTCAATGCGGTCGCCGCAGACACGATTTTGCTCGATACCCCATCCTGGTTTATGGGGGCGAATATCCCCGGCAAGAAACGGACCTTCCTGATGTATGCCGGCGGCTCCCCGGCCTACCGAGCAAAATGCGATGAGGTGGCGGACCAGGGCTACGCCGGGTTTACTCTGCGATAGGGCGGACCGCCTCGTCCGCGGCCGCGCGCCTAACGGCGGTCAATGAACACGCGCTCTTTGGCTATCCACATGGCCGAGCGCGGAAAATCAATGAAGTGGGCCTCGTCCTCAACCGCAATCTCCATGGCCCGTTTGGCTTCCGGGACGTTGGCCAGCGTGGCCAGGTCAGCCCGGTTGAACCAGGCTTCGGCATGGCCGGTATAGGGTGGGGTAGTGGTCCCCCGGCTGGCCCGTAGCCTGCCTTCCAGTTCGTCCGCATAGTAGTGGACCTGGAAATAGCGCTGCATACCCATGCCCTGGGCCACGCCGCGAATCACCGGACCGTGGTTGGTACGCCAGTAGAGCTGGGCCTGTTCGCGGCTGAGATGCTCTGGATGGCGCAGACAAAAGAAAATTTTTACCAGCGGGCTGGACTCGCGCGCCACCATCTCTTCCGGTATGGGGTTGACCTGCGGGTATTCGTAGTTGAACCACAAGGGCGAGCGGGCCAGGTCGATAAAGCGCGCCTCATCTTCGACGAGTTCCTGGGCCGCGGCCTGGCCGGCAGCCGTCCCAAAGGTTGAGGTCAGCGCCTCGCGGTTGGGCCACCACACTTCCGCCACGCCGTCATAGGGTTCTTCCATGCCGCCTCGGGCTTCTGCAAGCTGAGTGTTGATGGGGTCGTCCAGGGTATGCACCTGGACATAGCGCAGGATGTTCAGCGCGCTGGAACTCTTAGCGACCAGGGGGCCGTGGACGGTGCGCCAGTAGTGTTGGAAGTCGGACCGGGGCATCTCTGGTTTACGACGTAGGACAAAGGTCAAGCGAATCATGCAGTACCTCCTTCTTCTCGGTCAAGACGGCGGAGTGCCGAGTCTTCCCGGCTGAGGAGTCGCCACCTGGGCCGCCATTGTTCAGCCGCCGTCATAGCGCGTCGGCCCACGGCCGTAAAGCGTTGGGCGAGTCCGGCTCAACCCAGCAGGTCTTCCTCTCGCCGGATATAGGGGTCTCCGGCTGCCCGGATTTCGGCCCGATTATCGGGCCGGCCGTTGCTGACCAGAATCGGCGAGTCGCCGGCGCTATCGAGGCTGTTGGCAAGCACCCGGGCGGTGACCTTATTCCGGCGCGTGATACTCTGGGCCGTCCCACTTGCCGCCTGCACCACGACGGCTGGCGACGTGCCATTGAAAACATTGCGGGAGAGGGTTGCAACGACCGTATTGTCTGTGGTCTCCACATCGTCCAGGCCGGACCCGCCGACCAGACGGATTGCGTGCGTTTCCCAGTCGGCTATGGCATTCTGGTCAATGACGACGCGACAGGTGTTATGCTGCGCCTCCCCCAGCGCGCCGTGGACGGCGAGGCCGACTGGACTGGTGGTGATGGTATTGCCGGTCAGCAGGGCGGTGAGCTGGCCGTGTTGAGGCACCTTGTCTGCCAGGGGAAGGGCGGTCAGGATGTTAATGCCAAACTGTTTGTTTGCCCGAAGGGTATTATCCGCAACGGTCAGCGTCTGCCGGTTGGACGACGGGCCGAAAGAGCACGAGAACAACAGACCCCCCCGTTCACAGTCTTCAATCGTGTTGCGGAGAATCGTGGCCCCGAAGGACACGCCGTTCGGTTCGGGAAAGAAACAGATAAAGGCGAGACCATCGGCAAAGCAGCGACGCATGGCATTGTCGGTAATCGAGAGCTGGTTGCGCTGGCCGGCCCGGGCTTCGGCAAAAATATGATGGCCCTGGCGTGCGCCTGTTCCGCGCGGCAAACTCGGCTCGAACCGCGCCAGTCCATTATCGAAAAACTCACAGTTGGTTATAATCGCTTCGCCGACTCCGCATAAGAAAATCCCATGATCCCCGTGATTGCTGAGCGTACACGCACGCACGCTGACCGCGGCGGACGGGGGAACGCCAATCCCGTGGCCGCCACCGTGGGTGACGGTCACGCCACTCAGACTCGTCCCATCCGTGAGAACGACGACGGACTGCTCCGGGCGGATGGGCTGAAAGGAAGGGGCGCAGTGCCCTTCTCCGTCAATAATGCACTCCTGTCTGGCCGCGCCGTGGACCTGGACGCCGGGCGGAATGGTTAAGGGCAAGCGCTCTCCAGTCAGAGACGGGGAGTAACGTCCGGGCTCGACGAGAATAATATCGTCCGGCTGGGCCTGTTGGAGTGCTCCCGAAAGCGAACGCGCATCAGCATGATCAGCGCGAGGCGAGACAAAAATCGTCTTCATTGTTTTTCCTTAATCCCCTGTGGTTATTGACGCTTTTCTTTTGTTTTGGTAGAAGGCCGTCCCGGAATGATCTGAGCCGGCTACGGCCGTCACCGTGAGGCAGGCAGGACGCTATGGCAACCGACCCAACCGAAAAGCTGCCCAAAATCAAGGTCTCCAGTGCCTATCCGGGCGCATGGTATATCGTTGAGGTCGATGGCGGCGACGGTGGCTTAGCCATGGAACTGCGCCGTCCGGTGGGTGAGGAGGACTCCGATGTCTTCCATCTCACTGTGACCACAACGGCGCGGCCGTTTGAGGTCAAAAGCGCGCGTGACGGGGGAGAGGCCCACACCCACGAGGGCGTGCATTCGACCCACCTGACCTTTACCAGCCCCCAGGCCGTCTGGCCGGATTTTGTCCGCTGTGTGCAAGCCCTGGCCAGTATCTTTGATACGTTGGCGACAACACCGCTTGATCGCGACAAGGTCCGCGAGCATCTGCTGAAGAAAAAATAATGGGGCTGGGGAGTCCACCCGCACCGCACTCCAAAAAGAGTCACCGTGTCCAGCATCATCCAGGCTCATGAGGGCCTGTTCCCGCCTTACTCGACCGCATAGCCCTTTTGCGTGCGAATCACGACATCAGGTCGGGTACTTTCCACGCGGACGCTCCGGTACTGACCGCCGCTCCCCGAGGACGCATACCCGAGACTGTATTGGAAGCGGAGTTCACGCGAGATCGTCTGCGTCGCCGTATCCAGGACGGCCCGGCTGTTGACCACGTCCCGGGTATTGAGCAGGAAGTGGCGGCCGCCGGTTTCCTCACTCAGCCGCCGAAGCGTGCGTGAATCCACCCGATCATCATGCCCACCAACGACAACGCCAAATGGACCGATGGTGAGTCCGCTGCCACCCGACAGGTGCCGCTGATGCGGGTTGCCAATCCCAATCGTGTAAATCAGCACGCCGGCCCGCCGTGAGACGGCAATCGTTCGCGCGAGAGAAGACAAACTGGAGGTATCCATGCCGTCTGTCATCACAATCAGGGCTTTCTTGCGGTGTTTGCCCTGTTGCATCCGCCGCAGGCCGGTCAGAATCGCGTCGTACAGGGAGGTCCCGCCCCGGGGACGGATGAGGCCGATGCCCTGGGCCAGGAGTATCCGACTGTCAGTGAAGTCTTGCAGCACAAACGGCTGGGCGCTGAATCCGACCAGGAAGCCCTCGTCCTGCGGCTTAATCGCGTTGATAAACCGCTGCAAGGCATGGCGCGCATGTCCGATCTTATTCCGCATGCTGCCACTCGAATCGACGATTAAGCCCAGACTGACCGGTTCATGCTCGCCGGTATTGAAGTAAGTAATCTCCTGCCGCGTATCGCCTTCATACACCACAAAATCGTCCGTTTGCAGACCAGGCACATAGCCGCCGTTCTGGTCCGTGACGGTGACGGTCACGAGCTGCTTGGGCTGGGGCTGGAGGGGCTGAGGCCGCGGCGGCAGGCTGGCTTGCTGACGTGGCGGGGGCAGGCTGGGCTGCTGGGGCTGGACGGGAATTTCGAGCACCTGCTTCCCGGTGGGAGCCGGCCGTTGAGGGGCTGGAGTGAGGGTCGGCTGTTCCGGCGACGGCGGGCGTTTGCCCTGCCAGCCTTCGGTTTGCAGCGTCTTTTCTTGGGTTAAAACCTGGGTCGCGCTGAGGAGGACAAGTCCTAGCCCACACGCGAGGCCAGCCAAAAAGGAGGTTCGGCTCATCATACGTCTGCTCTCGCCTCTGCCTGACCTTCATAAACCCTTCTCTATACGGGAACAAGAGGGAATGCTGACCGGTGGGCTTGCCAATTGGGAGCCAGTCGCCTTGACCCAGGGCCAGGGAGTGCTTATGACGGTCCGACGGCACGGAGAGCCTGATGATTATCACCCACCACGGTAGGACGCCTCAGATTGATCCCAGCGCTTATATTCAGAAGAGCGCCCAGATTATCGGCGAGGTCCAGGTCGGTTCGGAATCCAGCGTGTGGTTTAATGCGGTGGTCCGGGGTGATGTCTGCGCGGTCCGCATCGGGGCACGGGTCAACATCCAGGACAATGCCACTATTCATGTCTTTAGTGGGGGCATTCCAACCATCCTCGGCGATGGGGTGTCTGTCGCCCATAACGTTGTCGTGCATGCGTGTACGATTGGTGATTTCACTTTGGTCGGTATGGGCGCGATTGTCCTGGACGGGGCTGAAGTCGGAGAAGAATGTCTCATTGGCACTGGCACGGTCGTCACCCCACGGACGCAGGTCCCGCCTCGTTCGCTGGTGCTTGGCAATCCAGGCCGGGTGATACGCCGGCTCAAATCCGAGGAGGTTGCATCGCTCCACCGCTCGGCGAATAATTATGTCAGGTTCTCACGTGAATATATTGAGCAGGGAATTGAATAGCCGCCGCCGTCCAGGGGTGCGTCTGGGGTGGTAAGGGAACACTATGCTGGATGCCTCATCTCTCCTGGCGCTCTCGAGCGTTTTCTTTCTCTTCAGTGGTCTGAGTCTGATTCACTTCTTGGTCAAAGTTTTTATCGACGGCTTCAAAGATTCCTTTGGCGGGCTGTTTGAACGCTGGGCATTTCGCCGTCAGCGTCTGGGCTGTCGGCGTGGAGACGAGTTGCTTGCCCAAGACGACCTGGCTGGCGCAGTCCAGGCGTTTGGCAGCGCCTTTTTTCTGAAGCCTATTCGGCAAGATGTGTCATTACTGACAGAAGTCGGCAAATATCATACCGGCCTCCTCAATCGTTTGCTGACGGTTGCCGATGAACTGGACACCGGCGGCCTCAGCCTGCCGGCCCTGGCGGACACCGACCGTTTACTTACCGAGCGCCTGGAAATGCAGCTCGACGCCTTCCGGGCGCGCACTGGAGAGGGCCGCCCCAGTGGTCCCATAGACCCCCAGCTCAAAGAGAATGAGCGTCATCTGCGGACCGCCATTGACCGCCTGCTGCGGACCATTACCTCGTCCGGCCAAGGGCGCGTGGTGTATCATTAAAGTCAGGCAGGGCTCAATGCGGTCTGGGTTGACACGCGCGCCGAGCCAACCGCTGGCAGCCGCCGGCGGGAGTCTGACGCGGCCGGACTTTGGGAGGGAGCATGTTGAACGTTGAGGCCATACGCGCGGATTTTCCAGGAATAACGCAACAAGTCTATCTGAACGCGGCTGGGATTGGGTTGCCGCCGCAGTCTGCAACCCAGGCTGTCCAGCACGCGGCGACCCTGCTCGGTCAGGGGCCGGCCGAGATGGGCTATCCAGCCTATTATCGGGCGCTCGGCAAACCCGCGGTGCAGGCCAGGCAGGAAGCCGCGCGGCTGCTCCAGGCGCAGCCCACAGACATCGCCTTTACCGACGATACCACCATGGGGCTGAATACCGCCCTGGCGGCCATTCCGTTTTCCCCTGGTGATAATATCGTGCTGTGCGACCTGGAATATCCACAGGTTGCCATCAGCGCTGCCCACTCTCAGAAGCATCAGGCGGTTGAGGTCCGAGTCGCCCGCCATCGGGCGGGCCTGATTGGGGTGGATGACTATGTGCCGCTGATAGACCCCCGCACCCGGGCGATTGTGGTGAGTTCGGTCCAATGGATCAATGGCTTACGCATGGACCTGGCCGCGTTTTCGCAATTGGCCGAAGAGCGGGGATGTTTTCTGGTCGTGGACGCCATTCAGCAGTTGGGTGCCCTGCCGCTCGATCTTTCCAAGCTGCGTATCGACTTCCTGGCCGCGGGGGCTCAGAAATGGCTGAACGCGCCGTTTAATATCGGGCTGTTATACATCCGCTCAGCAGTCCAGGCACAGGTCGAACCGGGCTTGGCGCACGGCCTGTTCGCGCTGGCCGAGCCGCCGGAAGGCTGGCTGCGCTATCTTGGCGACCCAGGGTTGACGCCCTTTCTGTCCCTGCCCCTGGCCTCAGACGCCCGCCAGTTCGAGGTGCATGGGATGCCCAAAAACCTTGGGACCGCCGGCCTGGCCGCGTCGTTGGCCTATGTGAATCAACTCGACGCGGCCGCGGTCACCGAGCATATTCTGTCGCTGGGCGATTTTCTGATAGCCGAGCTGCAACGCCGCGACATCAAAGTCTGGACCCCAGCGGCGCCCGCGCTGCGGTCGGGCATTGTCACCTGCGAGCCGTTTGCGGACGCAGACCGGGTGCACCGACTCAATCAGGCCCTGGAAGCCCGGCATATTTATCCAACCGTGCGCTACTGCTCCGGGGTTGGTGGGCTGCGGGTCTCGATTCATTACTACACCAGCCGGGACGATATTGACGCCTTATTGGCCGCGCTGGATGAGCTCCTGCATGGCTAGGCGCGCCGTATTTTTCGATGCCTCCGGCACGCTGCTCCACGTGAACGGCTCGGTCGGCGAGACCTACGCCCGTCTGGCCCGTGAGTATGGTCAGACCGTGAGCGTTCAGGCCCTGGAAGCCGGCTTTCGGCGCTGCTTTGCGACGGCCCCGCCGATGGCTTTTCCCGGCGCGGAGGCGGATCAGATTCCACACCTGGAGAAAGCCTGGTGGCATGATGTGGTCCAACAGGTCTTTGCCCCGCTCGGTCCGTTTCCCGCATTTGAAGCCTACTTTCAGGCCCTGTACGATTTTTTTGCCGCACCCCAGGCATGGCAGCTCTACCCGGAAACCCGCCGGACGCTGACGGCCTTACAGGCGCGCGACTATCGGCTCGGCGTGATTTCAAATTTTGACGCCCGTCTGTTTGGTGTGCTTGACGGTCTGGGCATCGGCCACTTCTTCGACCCGATTGTGGCCTCGACGCGCGCCGGGGCCGCCAAGCCCGCGCCCGCTATCTTTCAGCACGCGCTTGCCGCGCATGACCTCCGTCCGCAAGAAGCCCTGCATATCGGTGACAGCTATGAGATGGATGTTGTTGGGGCGCGGCAGGCAGGCTTGACCGCGGTGCTGTTTGAGCGTTCAATTCGTGCCCAGGGGACGGACGCCGCTCTGGTGGTCAATCGTCTGGACGAACTGCTCGGCCTGCTTGAAGCGCTATAGGCAGGTCTCCGGTCCCTCCGGCGTTTACACCGCGGCCTTGTCTCGAAAGCGGGCAATATCCTCCCACGAATAGCCGGCTTCAAGCAATATCTCTTCGCTATGCTGGCCGAGTTCCGGCGGAGGATTCGTGGGCTCCAAGGGGGTCTCACTCAGGGTCAGGGGCGTCCCGGCGACGCGGACCGGCCCAAGCTGAGGATGCTCCATCTGGGTAATATAGCCGTTGGCCAAGGCTTGCTCGCTGTTCAGAATGTCCCGGTAATCCTGGACTGGGGTGGCAAGAATATCGACCTGGGTTAAAATCTCCATCCATTCGTCGGTCGTTTTGGTCGGAAAGACCTCATCCAAAAGCTGCTCGATTTGTCTCCCGCGAAAATTACGCACGACGTTGTCACTATATTCTGGCTCAGACTGCACGTGCTCAATCCCCATCACCCGGCAAAAGTCTGGCCAGCGTTTGTCGTCCACACCCGCTAAACACAGCCAGCCATCTTTGGTCGGAAACGACCCCCACACCCCTTGCAGGAATTGATGACCCCGCCCGGCCTTGCGCGTCTCCACGCCACTGACTGAGGTGAAGTTGATTTCCATAGGCTGCATGGCAATGACGGTGCCATAGATACAGGCATCGACTTTTTGGCCGGTGCCGGTTTTCTCGCGGGCATACAGTGCGGCCAGAATGCCGCTCATCAGCATAAACGCCCCGGCGTGGTCGGCGACCAAGGCTCCGCAGGGCAGGGGGCGCTCAGCCGGCATCCCGTTTTTTGCCATGATACCGCCGGCGGCTTGGGCCAGCGTGTCACGGCTCGGGCGTGTCACCCACGGTCCTTGGGGACCCCACGACGAGCCGAGAGCGTAGATGAGCCGTGGATTCCGTTTTGCCAATTCTTCGTAGCCAAAGCCGAGACGGTCCAGGACGCCGGGCCGATAATTGCTCAGCAGGACGTCCGCAGAATCAAGCAGGCGGCCGAGAATCTCTTTCGCCTCAGGCGTTTTCAAATCAAGCGTGAGGCTGCGCTTGCCGCGATTCATCGCCAGGAAGTAGGGACTGAAATGCGCGTTCTGCGCGTCCGCCCCAGCGACCAGCTGGACCACCAGAAAACGACTCAAATCCCCCACCTCCCGCATTTCAATTTTCACCACATCCGCACCCATGTCCGCCAAAAACAAGCCGGCGTAGGGTCCCTGAATTTCCTGGGCAATTTCAATCACCGTGACGCCGTTGAGCGGTCCTGGCATAGTGTCCTCTCTTTTGCTGAAGTTTTCTCCGTCTGCTCCGCAGGTCGAATTGAGCCGCTTGTACGCGAGCCTCTCTCCAGCGTCAAGCCGCCTCTACACGCGCGTGGTCTGCTCCGCTATAACGAGGGCCTCTGCCATAGCCCAAAAAGGAGGACCGATCATGCCTGGACGCGAAGCCATACCAAAAGTTTCAAACTGGGGCCGCTGGGGAGCGGACGATGAAAAGGGAACGGCCAACTTCATTACGCCGGAAGTCATTGTCGCCGCGGCGAAACTCGTCAAAAAAGGACAGGTCTTTTGCTGCTGCATTCCGATTGACCAGAACGGCCCGGTTTTTCCGACCCGCACCCCGCCGCAACGGTTTATGTCTATCCTCAATGTGCCGGTCAAAGAAGTCGGCCTGGCGGGGTCCGCCATTGCCAACGACGACTATATCACCATGTATCTGCAAGGCTCGACGCAGTGGGACAGCCTGGCCCACGTGGGCTACGAGGGCAAGTATTACAACGACGTGCCGGCCAGTGCTATCACCGCCCACGGTGGGGCGTCCAAGAACGATATCGGCAAGCTCTACCAGTCGTTTGTCACCCGAGGTGTCCTGCTCGATATGGTGCGCCACAAGGGCTGCGAAGCCGACGGACATCTCCCGGCGGACTATCCGATTACGGTCGAAGACCTCAACGGCTGCTGCCAAGCCCAGAATGTCGAGGTCAAAAGCGGGGACGCGCTATGTATCCGCACCGGTTGGGTGCCGTACTGGTATACGCTCGACGCACCGGAACAGAAGGAAGCCTACTTCCACGCCCAGCCCGGCGTTTCAGTCTCAACTGCGGAATGGATACATCAGAAGGAAATTGCCTGCATTGCCGTGGATAATATCGCCGTCGAACGCCTGCCGTCCGAGGTCGATGACGAATTCATCCCTTTTCATCAGGTCGCCATCCGCGACATCGGCCTCTCGCTGGGGGAGATTTTTACGTTTGAAGCATTAGCAGAAGACTGCGCCGCTGACGGCGTGTATGAATTCCTGTGGGTCGCCCCGCCGCTCAATATCCCCAATGCGGTCGGCAGCCCGCTGAACCCGCTGGCGGTGAAGTAAGGCAGAGGCGGGCGGGACGCCCGCCCTCAATGTCGTAGGAAAGAGCGATTCATGAATAGTGGCAGAGAGATGAAGGCGGCCCTTTTTGAGTTGGGTAGGGACGCACTCTATGTAGTAAACAGCGGGCGTACCTTTACCCGGAAGGGAGTCATCGGAATTTGCGCGTCCCATCTCAGTGAGAAAATAGACGGTGATTCGGACAACTATGAGTGTGAAGATAAGGAGTTGATTTCCGCTATTAGGCAACGTGAAATAAAGACTTACGAGAATGATATATCTCGCCTCACAAGCGACTCTCGTGCAGAGCGCGAGATCAGTCACGATTATGGAGGACGCTTTGTTTGGGAGTTGCTTCAGAACGCCGACGATGTGATGGGTTCTAACGAACGCCAGCCCGCAGATTTAATCGGCTCCAAGGGATTAGGATTCAAATCTGTTTTGGAGATTACTGAAGAGCCGGAAATCCATTCCGGTTCGTTTCATTTCAGATTCTCCCCCGATAAGACGCGGGAACTTTTGAAATGCAAGGATATCCATGAGAATCCGCCACGGCTCACGTTTCGTATTCCCCATCTCTATCAGCCAAGCAAGATGGTTCGTGACTTGCTGGAGGCAGGCTACAGCACCGTCATCTGTTTACCATTCCGAGATAAGGAGAGTCAGGAGAAAGCTAAGAATACCTTGGAAAGACTCGAACCGCTTTTTCTCCTCCTGAGTCAAGAACTTGAGAGTGTTCGTATCATTCTGGACGGAAAGGAGAGATGTTTTAGAGTCGAACGAAGCCGCTCTAACGGGACGGCTGTACTCCACCATCCTGGCGGAGCAACAAGATGGAAGCGCTGGACGGGAACGAAAGAGACCGATGAGTCCAAACGCTTAACGGTCACTATTGCATTCCCCCTGGATAAAAACGGGAAAGCAGTTTCCCATACTAATGAATTACCTTTCCACGTCTTCTTTCCCACCGAAGAGCAACTTGGTGTAAAAGCTCTCCTTCACGCCTCTTTCGACCTGGAACAGAATCGGAAGCATCTTCGTGGGGGGAACTACGATACGGAACTCCTAGACCTTCTCGGTACAGTCCTTGAAAAAGTGCTCCGAGACATCCCCGCGCGAACGGCCCTGAAAACTTTTGGATCAATCGCCCCACGCGAGGAGAACGGAGGTACGATATTAGAGGAGGTCAAAAGGACAATCCGGGAAAAGATCAAGTCAACACCTTTCGTCCCTGTCATAGGCGGCGGAAAGGTGCCCCCTCCTAAAAGTCAACTCCTGAAAGACAAGTTAGGTAATGCCTTGCGGACGAACGAACAGGTCGTAAAAAACGCAAGCCTTGTCATGCCGGAACTCTCCGATTTATCCAGTGTACTGAAAGAGCTGGGTGCTACAGACATTAAAGACAGTGAGTATATTCAGATCCTTCTCTACTGTCGGAATGAATCGCTCGAAGAGTGTATTGCTTCATTACGGGTCCTAACGGAGGGCGGCTTGAAGCGGATTCCGTTAGGACAGGAACGAAAGCAGACTCTCGACCTCCTTCGCAAGGACCCCTGTTGGCGGATAGACAATCTTCGCAAGGTCTCCTGTTGGTGGACAGACAATGAACAGGCACGGCCGCTCAAAGGTGAATGCCCGCTTCTTTGGGACAAACCGAAGGCTTGGCCGACGTGGCTCGCCGCCGACTCATTACACCCTGAATTCCGAAAGGAAATTGAGGAATGGGAGAAGCCGCGGAAAGAGAATGACAGACTACGCCGGCCTTGGAAAAATCTCGTAGACAATTTTCTCTTGCGAGAGAAAACACACTATCTCGACCAAGTTCTAATTCCCATTGTCAAAAAATGGACCCCTCAAGAGTGGGAGCAGCAGGGTTTTCACGCTCTGGAATTGTTGGCGCGTTGGGAATCGCAACATCAGTTTGACCAAGTAGAGCCTTGGATTCAAGGAGAAGAAGGACGCCGAGATACGCTATCAACCAGCTTTCGTCTCCCTACAGACAAAGGCTGGTTGCCCGCCATCAACTGTTTTGTGGGCAAAAAGTGGGATGGACCTGAAGCGTTCGATGAGTTCTTTAAGGAGAGGGAGGGGTACGGAATCGTTCAAGCATTCGAGAAGTGGCCGAACGCCTTACGAGAGATAGATAAAAACAAATGGATAGGTCTGTTACGCTGGGTCGGAGTGTCTTGGGAGCCAAAAGTTTGCCGGACACAGGACTTTACGATTCCGGCTCATCGGCTTTGGTCAGTATATAAGTCTGGTTTGTGGGAGAGACCTAGAGTTCTTTCAGAGGGAAAAATTATCTCGTTCGGGATTTTCCAGATTGTCTATCCAAGGTGAGAAAGAAGAAGATCATACAGGCCATTCTTCCTACCCTGATGAAGTTATCAAGTGAGAAAGCAGAAAAAAGCTGGAGTTACAGGACAGGACGTAACGTCTATAGCGACTCCGAGCAGTCCTTTGCGCTTGAGCAGCTTCGTAAGGAAGCGTGGCTCCCGGTAAAAAAATCAATACTCGAGGACCGGCCTTGTATTCCACCAAACGAGGCGTTCTTACCAGACAAGGGACTGAGCGGCCTACTTCCAGAAGTGGACCGCTCCGGTATCGATAACAACATTTGGCATGGATCGGGGGGTATTGAGTCTAAGCTCCGCGAATTGGGCGTTATGGACAGCCTACCTGACGACGCTGAAAAGTGGCACGGGTGGATGCGTAGGCTTGCGGAGAAAGGTGGTAATCTGTCCGAAGAAGCCCCGCCCAATTGGAAGGACGGGGGAACGCTATGGCGAGCGGTACGTAGTCTGTATCGAGCATATCCAAAGCGAGAAACTTCTCGCTTTAGAGACGACGTAAAAATACCCTGTGTTCATCTGGAGGAGGAACAGCGAGTACTTCATTTTAGTCCACCTGATTAAAGTGTACTGGATAGATAAGCCCTATCTGACAGACTCGGCGCTAGAGAAAGCGCTTTTGAAGCAGGGATACAAGCTGTTCATTTTCCGGCTCAAAGACGGAGATAAATCAGGAGACCTTGGCGTTCAGAAACTTTCAGACGCTATAGAATGTCACCCTCGTTTCAACGATTTCAACCACACCGAGACGGAGAGGCTTCTTTCTCAACGTTATGAGAAGCGCCGGATTGCACTGGAGAAGGTGAAGAAAATTGAGCTACCTGAGACAGTGGAGATCAAGGCTGTCACAAACCTATTTTTAGAACTCTCCGTAAATGAGTCGAACCTAGGAAGCTGTCCCGTCCACTCGTGGAAGGAGGAAGAAACGAACCTCATATTGGTTAATATTGAAAGCGCAAAAAACAAATGGCGCGCCCTTGCTGACGCGCTGGCGCACCGTTTGCGTAATGATGATCTCCACGCTGCGTATGCAAACGACTTTGAGGTCTACTTGGCTGACGATGACGATGAAAGCGTTATTGAACGGGCCCGTGACGCCGGTGTTCCAGAAGAGGCGCTTGAAGAAGTGAAAAGCAGTTTCCAACAGTCAATACCAAATGAGCAATCAGAAGAAGAAGGAACAGAATTGAGGAGTAGAGATTTTTCGCCAGAATACACTCATCCTTCCTCAGCCGTTCCTAGCGGTTCTGACCCAGCTCACCAAAGCTCCAAAGACGTGAAAAATGTGGAGCAACAAATAGCAAAAAACCACGACGGATATGAAGCCGCGCAGGCTATTTCTGAAAACGGCAGCAAAACTCCCCAGAATACAGACAAGAGCGCCCCTGGAGACTTACGAAACGTGCATCGATCAGACGGTGGAAATGGTCAAAGTCGGGCAGGTCCTCAACAGCGAAACGGTGAGAAACGGGCAGTCGGCCCGCACCCTGAGAGCGGACTAGAAGCAGAGCGGTGGCTTGAGGAACGATTATGCGAAGTATGGTCCGACGTAAAGAATGGCCATACAGGTAGAGATTTTACCCTTTCGGTTGGTGGCCGGACGGTACATATCGAGGCCAAACATGTCGAGAACCCACCGGGTGCTATTCACTGGTCTGACGAGCAATATAAATTAGCTGGTGAAACAGGTCACAACGGAGATACATACTTTATTGCGGTACTGAGTCCGGGCCAAGACGATGACAATCGATATGCTATCCACTGGATTTGGGACCCGCTGGGACAACTGAAGGATTTGGACCGCAACATAACCTGGACTTGGAGCGGAAAGAGTCAACAACTCCAAAAAGGCTACTGGAACATGACCGATACGAAGCCACCAAACGTATCGCCAGAGAAGTACAAAATCGAAGTCAAGCTGACCGCTGACGTATTCAACGAGGAGAATCAGGACGGTCCTCAACTGGAGAAATTACGAGCCAGGATTGAAGGCCGCCGGAACAATCCCATGACGCGCTCATGACAAAGCGGCACAGAAGTACACTCAACGCGCTTTCTCGCGGACATGGGAATGAGGCCATGATTGAGTACAAAGACTATATCGGCACATTTGAGTTTGACTCCGAAATAGACTCTTTTCACGGAACCGTCATCAACATCAACGACGTGATGACGTTCTACGGTCTCTCCGTCACGGAACTCCGCGCGCCTGAATCAAAAAGGGCAGCCACCAGGGCTGCCCCTCCATACGGTCCTGTGAAAATCACAGCCGTTACGCTACGCGCCCAGACATCGCTCGCAGCCGGGCGATGCGCTCTTCCAGCGGGGGATGGGTGGTAAACAACCCGGCCATGGACCGCCCGGACAGTGGGTTGACGATAAAGAAGTGGGCCGTCTGCGGCGAGGCGTCCACAGGGACGCGCTCGGACGCCAAGCCGAGCTTTTCCAGGGCCGAAGCCAGGCCCTCGGGGTCGCCGCTCATCTGAGCCCCCGTCCGGTCCGCGGCGTATTCGCGCGTGCGGGAAATCGCCATCTGGATAATCGTGGCCGCCAGGGGTGCAAGGATGGCCATCAGAATGAGCCCCAGCATCCCACCGCCCCCTTCTTCGTCATCGCTGCGGCTGAACCCGCCAAAAATCGCGGCCCACTGGGCCATATTGGCAATCATCATGATGACTCCGGCCAGGGTGGCGGCAATGGAACTGATGAGAATGTCGCGGTTCTTCACATGGGCGAGTTCGTGGGCCAGGACGCCGGTCAGCTCGCGCTCATTCATCACACGCAGAATGCCTTGGGTAACAGCCACGGCTGCGTTTTCGGGATTCCGGCCCGTGGCAAAAGCGTTCGCTCCCTCGGAGGGGATAATATACAGCTTGGGCATGGGCAGGCCGGCGCGAACGGTTAAGGCATGAACAATGCGGTATAGCTGCGGAGCGTCGGCTTCCGAGACCTGCTGGCCGCCGTACATTTTGAGGACGATCTTGTCCGAAAACCAATAGCTGCCAAAGTTCATGATGACGGCGAAGATAAAGGCAATGGTCATCCCCGAAGCGCCACCAAAATACTGCCCAATCAGCATAATCAGGCCGGTCAGGGCTCCGAGTAAAAGCGTGGTGCGTAGCATGACTGTGACCTCCTTCGCGCTCAATGCCAACCGGGACGAGCGCATGAATATACGCTAAGTCTGCCCGGAGGTGATGTCAATCAGGGCAGGCACAGGGGCCTGCCCCTATGCACCCACGAAACGGCTGAGCAGGAGCCCGACAATCAGCAGAGCCCCGTATTCGAGGTGCAGCTTTGCCGTCTGCTCGTCTATACCGCGCAACTCGTCTTCGTGAAACACGCGCCGTACCGCCGGAATCGCCAGCCGAAGGGATAAAAACGTCAGCACAATTGACCACGGCGCATAGCCGGAAACGACGAGGAGCCCGGTCAGGATGAACGCACCATAGACCAGAGTGGCGAGTTCCCAGTTGGCCGCCCGACGGCCCACCAGCGTCGCCAGCGTATTTTTCCCGTGGGAGGTGTCGGCCTCAATGTCGCGGATATTATTGGCCTGTAAAATAGCGGCGACCAGACAGCCGACCGGCAGAGAAATCAGCACCGGAGCCAGGGTAAACCCCTCACGCTGGACATAATAAGCCCCGATAATAATGACCGTGCCCATGAAGACAAAAACGGTTGCTTCACCCAGCGCAATATAGGCGAGCGACAGCGGCTTCGCCGTATAAAAATACCCGGCCAACACACTGGCCACGCCCAGGGCGAGAACGGGCCAGCCACACAGCCTGACCAGCACCAGACCAAACAGACTACCAATGACAAAGGCGGCTATCCCGCCCCAATACAGCGCATTCGGCGCGAGCCATTGGCGCGGGAGCACCTGACTCCCGCTCTGGGAGGCCAGCGTATCCACGCCGCTCTGATGGTCGTAATAGTCGTTGACCATATTGGTCCCAATATGAATGCAGAGCGCGCCCCCCAGTGCGATAAAAAAACGTCCCCAGGAAAAGGGGCCGTCCAGTCCGCCCAAGACTGACCCAATCACCACGGGGGTCACAGAAGCGGTGAACGAAAAGGGGCGACAGGCTTCAATCCATACTTTGAGGCGGCTGGGGGTCGGACCGCTCGGCAGGGCAGGTTCGAGCGTCATGCAGGACTCCTTTCGTCCGCATTATGAACCAAAAGGGTAAACGGGTCCCCAAATAGATGCAAGATGTTGACACGTTTACTCTTTCAGAGCGAAACAGTAGAGGGGAAACGTGGGGCCGGGATGTGGCCGCTCTTGCCTTCAACGCTCCAAACACGCTACACCCTGTCCGAGCGTGGCAGGTGTAGAGCCTGTCCTGAGCCTCGTTGAAGGGGAGGAGGAGCCATGGCAGAGCGCCCACCACTTGGCCGGCTGGACCACATCGGCATTGCCGTCCGCAGCATTGAGCAGGCCCGAACGTTTTTTGAAGGGATACTTGGGGCCAAGTTTATGTTTGAGCGCGTGGAGCGTAGCGGCACGTTTCGCTTTATTGTTTTTGATCTCCAGGGTTTCACCATCGAACTATTGGAGCCCATTGACCCGGACGGCTTTCTGGCCAAATTCCTCGAAAAGCGGGGCGAGGGCGTACACCATATCACGCTCCAAACCCCGGACCTCAAAGAAAAAGTCTCATTTCTGGAAGGCCAGGGGGTGCGCGTGGTTGATAAGCATCTGGATGAGTCGGCTTTCCGTGACGCCTTTATCTCGCCGAGAAGCGCCTGCGGGGTGCTGTTTCAGCTCAGCGACACCAAACCACCGCTCGATACCGAGCCGTACTGGGAACAGGAAAAACTGTAGGGGCAACTCCCTGTGGTTGCCCTGTTCGGGTAGACGCCCTGTTCGGGCAGGCACCGGGGCCTGCCCCTACCTGGTTATGAACGTCAAACGCGCCTTGATTCTCACGCCCCTGATACTGACTGTCTTCCTATTGCAGTCGTATTTCTGGGTGCCGACCTATGAAAAGCAGTCGGTGGGCAATCCGGCCCGGCTACGTACCTATATTGAGGGGTCGATTGCCGATGCCAAAATTCTGAATCCCATTCTGAACGCGGATGGCGCGAGCAGCCGTATTACGGATTTCATCTTCGATGGTCTGCTCGATATGGACGAAAACCTGACCCTGCGTGGCCGGTTGGCAACGGATTGGTCGATTACCGAAAAAGCCTACCTGCTGGCCCGACCCGAGATAACACTGCCGGACGGGACCTCGGCGACTGGAGAGCGGCTGATTGAGATTCTCTCCCTGGCGCAGGCGAGCGGCAGCCTGCCCGGACTGGACGGCATCCTCCTTTCTCTCCGGCTTCTGCCGGCCGAAGAGAAAAAGGAGACGCTGACCCTTGTAGAGCCGGACGCGCAGGGAAACCCGACTCCCACCCCGGTTGCGGTCACGATTCGGACTCCACAGCGGGTCGAGTTCACGCTCAGCCGGGTGGACCAGGATTTCTTTACCCGCCTGAGCCCGCTTCTGGGCGCAGCCTATTTGCAGGATTTTCCCTACGCCGACTCCATCACGGTGGCCGACGCAGCCCTGCGCGAGAAAGTGCAGCCGCAGTTTCCGGCGTTATTACCGGTGGCAGAGCATAATCCGATTATTCTGTTTCACCTGCGTCAAGGGGTCCGCTTTCATGACGGCCATCCGTTCGACGCCGGCGATGTCAAATTTACGTATGAAGCCATCATGAACCCGCGCAATATCTCGCCCCGGACCTCGGACTATGAGCCCATCAAACGGATTGATATTCTCGACCCCCACACGGTCCAAGTGACCTATAAGCGCCTGTATTCGCCGGCCATTAACGCCTGGACGATGGGCATCCTGCCCGAGCATTTGCTGAACGAGACGGCAATGGAAAAGGAAATGGCCGCCCGCGAGCTATCGGACGCGGCCCGGGCCAGTTTTGGGATGCGCGACAGCCAGTTTAACCGTCAGCCGCTCGGGACTGGTCCGTTTCGGTTTGTCGAATGGCAGGGGGACGAGTTTATTCACCTCACTCGGAACGACGAGTACTGGGAGCGCCCCCCCGAGTATGCACACTATTATTTCCGCGTCATCCCTGAGCTGCTGACCCAAGAGGTTGAGTTCAAGAGTGGTGCCATCGACGCCTACGGCGTGCAGCCGCATCAGGTGGCGCGCTACAAACAAGAGGAGGCGTATCAGGCGTTTTCCAGCCTGGGCTTTGGCTATTCCTATATCGGCTATAATCATCGCAACCCCTTATTTGCCGATAAGCGGGTGCGGCGCGCCCTGGGTATGGCCCTGAATGTCGATGAGATCATTACCTATCTGCTATACGGGGAAGGGGAGCAGATCACCGGGCCCTACCCGCGTCAGACCGAATGGTATAACCCCACGATTCAGCCCATCCCGTATGACCCGGAGGGGGCCCAACGTCTGCTCGAAGAAGTGGGCTGGCAGCGCAATAGCGAGGGCTGGCTGGAGAAAGACGGGCAGGTGTTTGAATTCAACCTGATTACCAATAACGGCAACCTGATCCGGGCCAATATCATGACCATTGCCCAGGACGCCTGGAAAAAAATTGGGGTCAAATGCAATACCCAGGTCTTTGAGTGGGCGGTTTTTCTCAAGGACTTCGTTAATACCGGCTCGTTCGACGCGGTGGTCCTGGGCTGGAGTATGGGTGTCGACCCTGACCTGTATCAAATTTTCCACTCCAGTCAGGCCGGCCCCCAGCAGTTGAATTTTGTTGGCTATACCAGCCCGGAGGCGGATGCGCTGATCGTCCGTATCCGCCAGGAGTATGACCTCGACCAACAGCGGGCCTTGGCCCATCGCCTGCACCAGGTAATTGCCGACGACCAACCCTACACTTTTCTATACGTTGGGCTGGCAACCCGCGTTCTGGACAAAAAAATTGTCCTGGTTGAGCGCGAGGCCGACGGCCGCGAACGCTATGAAAAAATCTATCCCACCAAGAGCGGCAGTATCGCCTTTTATTTCAATAAGTGGCGCAAGCTCGAATTGACCCCCGACTGGTAACTCATGTGGATTTTTCTGCTGCGTGCCATTCTCCAGCGGCTGGTTCTCTTGGTCGTGATTTCGATGATCGCCTTCTCGATTGTCCATCTCGCCCCGGGTGAACCCAGCGAGGTGGACCCCGCTAACCCGCGTATGAAGCCCGAGGACATCGCCCGCATTCGCGCCGCTTTTCATCTGGACGAACCCCTATACGTGCAGTACGTCTACTGGCTGCGCGACCTGGCAACCGGCGAGCTGAAATCATTTAAGGACAGCCAGCCGGTCCTGCCCAAAATCTGGCAGCGGTTTCTCAACTCCCTGCCGCTCTTCATCTGTGCCACGCTCATTGTGTGGAGTCTGTCGTTTCCGACCGGGATTCAGGCCGCCCTCCAGCGGGGTTCGCCATTTGACCGCACCACGACCTTTGTGGCCTACGCCTTCATTTCCATCCCTGGCTTCTTTTTGTCCTATCTGGCCATTCAATGGGTCGTGGATATCTTCAACGTCCCCATTATCGGTATGCGCACCTTTGGCATGGAGCGCGCCCAGCCGGTCTTTCGCTGGATGGACCGGCTGTGGCATCTGGTCGTGCCCTCCGTGATGTCGGCGATTGCCGGCATTGCCATCCTGTCGCGCTATGTTCGATCCCAAATGCTCGAAGTGGCCCGCCAGGACTATGTGCGTACCGCGCGAGCAAAGGGGCTGCCCGAAGAGCGGGTGATCTATCATCACGCCCTGCGTAACGCCCTGCTGCCGTTTGTCACGATGTTTGGCTTTTTGTTGCCGGGCCTGATTGGTGGCTCGGTGATCTTTGAGCAGATTTTTGCCTGGCCGGGCCTCGGCCGGCTGGGCTACGAGGCGATTCTCGCCCGGGATTTCCCCGTGATCCTGACGATTAACTTTATTGCCGCCACGCTGACCTTGGCCGGCACCCTGGTTTCGGACATCCTCTACGCCGTTGTTGATCCGCGCATTCGGTTGCAATAAGCATGGCTGCACTGACTCATCGCGTCACGTCTGAAGGGGAGGCCGCGCTGCCGCGGCCGGAAACGCCGCTACAGGAGGCTTGGCGCATCTTCCAGAAAGATCGGCTCGCCCTCAGTGGCCTGGTCGTCCTGGTCCTGTTGGTGGTGATGGCCGCGGCTGGGAAAGTGTTGACCGAGTGGGTGGTTGTTTTCGACCCGGCCACGGTGCGCTTGCCGGATAAATTCCTGCCGCCTTTTGCCTCTGTCTCCCAGACGCTTATCCCGCCGGCCGGCCATCCGCTCGGAGGGGTCTATCTGCTCGGGACAGACGAGCTGGGCCGGGACGTGTTTGCGCGTATGTTGCAGGGCGCGTTTGTGTCCTTATCGATCGGGTTTATTGCGGTCGGCATCTCGGTCACGATAGGCATTATTCTCGGTGGCCTGTCCGGCTTCTACGGCAACCTCAAGCTCGGCCCGGTCTCGGTCGATACGCTCATCATGCGTTTTACCGACATTATGCTGTGCTTTCCGACATTTTTTCTGATTCTGACCGCGGTCGCCCTCCTGCCGTCGAGCATTTACAACATCATGATTGTGATTGGTCTGACCAGTTGGATGGCCACCGCCCGTTTTGTGCGGGCCGAGTTTTTGGCCCTGCGGGAACAAGACTTTGTGGTGGCCGCCCACGCCCTGGGCTTACCCGAGCGTCGGATCATCTTTCGGCATATGGTCCCGAACGCGATTGCCCCGGTTCTGGTCTCGGCCACTATCGGCGTGGCCGGCGCGATCCTGACCGAATCGGGTCTCAGCTTCCTCGGGTTTGGCGTGCAGCCGCCGTATGCGACCTGGGGCAATATCCTGGCCAGCGGCCGAGGGTTTATCTTCGATGCACCGTGGTTGTTCTTTATTCCCGGTCTCGCCATTTTTATCGTGGTCCTGGCGTTTAATCTGGTTGGTGAAGGACTGCGCGAGGCCCTCAACCCACGTCTGCGGAATATGGGCTGAACGCTATGGCCCCGCCGCTGCTCACGCTTTCCGACCTGCGCGTCTCCTTTTTCACCGAGCAGGGCGAAGTCCGAGCGGTGCGGGGCATTGACCTTGAAATTCAGCCGGGCCAGACCCTGGCGCTGGTCGGTGAGTCGGGGTGTGGCAAATCCGCCACCGCCCTGTCGATTATGCGCCTGCTCGAATCTCCGGGGCGTATCGTCAGCGGCTCCCTGGTGTACAACGGCCTCGACTTGGCGCAGTTATCCGAGGCAGACCTGCGCTCCATTCGGGGCAAATCTATCGGGATGATCTTTCAAGAGCCGATGACCTCGCTCAATCCGGTTTTCACCATAGGCCATCAGATTGGCGAAGTGTTTCAACTCCATCAGGGACTGTCGGTACGCGAAGCCAGGCAAGAGGCTGAACGCTTGCTGGAAACCGTCGGGATTCCCTCGCCGCGGCAACGGCTCGAACACTACCCGCACGAGCTATCCGGCGGAATGAAACAACGAGTGATGATCGCTATCGCGCTGGCCTGCCGGCCAGCCTTGCTGATTGCCGATGAACCGACCACCGCCCTGGACGTGACGGTTCAGGCCCAGATTCTCGATTTGCTCAGCCGACTCCAGGACGAGCTGGGCATGGCGATTCTGCTGATTACGCATAACCTCGGCGTGGTGGCTCAGTTCGCCCAGGACGTGGCGGTCATGTACGCGGGAAAAATTATCGAACGCGCCCCGGTTGGTCCGCTGTTTCACAACCCGCTGCACCCCTACACCCGGGCCTTGCTGCACGCCGTGCCACGGCGGGGGCAGCGGGCCGAACGTCTGGCCGCCATCACCGGCAGTGTGCCGTCGCCATTGCAGTATCCGCCGGGCTGTGCCTTTGCCGCTCGCTGTTCAGCCGTGCTGGCTGACTGCCCGACCAGACAACCCTCACTCCGGGTGATAGAGCCTGGACATGAAGCGGCGTGCTGGTTGCACGAGGAAGCCGGGCTGAGGAACGAGGGGGTGGGGGGAGAGCAATGAAAAGAGCATTATGGCAACTGCTACCATGACCCAATCGTCGCCTGTCCAACCTCCAGCCCCCCCCTTATTGGAGGTCCACAATCTCAAGAAATACTTTCCGGTCCGCAGCGGAGTGTTCTCGCGCGTCTCGAGCTGGGTTAAGGCCGTGGACGAGGTGTCGTTCAGCATTCAGCCCCGAGAAACGTTTGGCTTGGTCGGCGAGTCGGGCTGCGGGAAAACGACCGTCGGGCGGACCCTGCTGCGGCTCATCGAACCTACCGGCGGGGCGGTATTTTTCCAGGGCCAGGACTTCTGCCAATTTTCTGGCGTCCAGGTGCGGCAGGCCCGGCAGCAGATGCAGATGATTTTTCAGGACCCGTATAGCTCGCTGAACCCACGGATGACGGTCGGCGCGATTATCGGCGAGGCGCTCAAGGTCCACGGCTTGGCGCGGGGCGAAGCCCTGGACCGCCAGGTTGGTGCATTGTTGGAGCGGGTTGGCCTGTCCGCAAGCTATCGGTCCCGCTATCCGCACGAATTTTCGGGTGGACAGCGGCAACGTATCGGCATTGCGCGCGCCTTGGCCCTGAAGCCACAGTTTATCGTGTGTGATGAGCCGGTTTCGGCCCTGGACGTTTCCATTCAGGCCCAGATTCTGAACCTGCTCCAGGACCTGCAAAACGATCTGGGACTGTCGTATTTATTTATCTCGCACGACCTGAATGTGGTCGAATATATCGCCGACCGGGTGGCCGTGATGTACCTCGGCAAGCTGGTCGAAGTCGCTCCGGTCGATGAACTCTTTCGCAACCCCCGGCACCCCTACACCCTGGCGCTCATGTCGGCCAATCCCATCCCCGACCCGACGGTCCAGACCCAACGGACCGTCCTGAGCGGTGATGTGCCTTCTCCCCTGAATCCGCCGCCGGGCTGCGCCTTTCACACCCGTTGTCCACAGGCCATGGAGCACTGCAAGACCAGCCCACCGCCGCTCGTCCGCAGCGGGCAGGGGACGACTGAGCATAGCGTCTGGTGCCATCTGTTCACGCCAGACAAAGCAGAGTAAACGCGCGCAATTAACACGCCGATAGGCTCGACTGTCAGCCTTACTTGCTTTTTTTCTCTTTTTCCTCGCTCGCGTCTGTCTTGCGGCTGGAAATAACTTGGTCAATCACGCCGTACTCTAATGCCTGCTTGGAGGTCATGAACATATCCCGGTCCGTGTCCTTTTCAATTTTCTTTCCGGTCTGACCGGTATGTTTGACGAGAATGCTGTTTAGCTCTTCCCGGATGCGCAGCACTTCTCTGGCGTGAATGTCAATATCGGTCGCCTGGCCCTGTACCCCCCCGAGCGGTTGGTGCAACATGATCCGAGAATGCGGCAGGGCAAACCGTTTTCCCTGGGCCCCAGCGGTCAGGAGCACCGCCCCCATGCTGGCCGCCTGGCCAACACACATGGTAGAGACGTTGGGGGTGACGTATTGCATGGTGTCGTAAATAGCCAAGCCGGCCGTCACCGAGCCGCCCGGTGAGTTGATATACAGGTGAATGTCTTTCTCGGGGTCCTCGGATTCGAGAAACAGAAGCTGGGCGGCGATCACATCGGCCACGGCGTCGTTGACCTCGGAGCCAAGGAAAATAATCCGGTCTTTCAGCAAACGGGAATAAATGTCGTAGGTCCGCTCACCCCGCCCAGTCTGTTCAATCACGTAGGGTACATAGTTCATACTACTATCCTCATGCGGTGTTGGTGTCAGCGCGCCTTCGTTTCGCCGGGCCTGAGCCCAGTCGAAGGGCCTGCCCATTCATTAGTACGCACATAGCGAATTGCTGCAAGGGCGGCTGTGGCTCCATCTCCGGCCGCGGACACGAGTTGCCGTGCAGAGTGGCTGCGGACATCGCCGGCGGCCAGAACGCCGGGGGTTGCCGTGCGCATCCAGAGGTCGGTCACAATCTGCCCCTGCGCATTGAGCGGAACCAAGTCTCCCAGCAATTGGGTATTGGCCGTCAGACCAATATAGAGAAACACGCCAGCGACCTCCAGCCGGGTGGGCCGCCCGGTTGTGACGTCCTCGAGCTGTATCCTTTCGACCCCGGTGTCGCCTTCGATTGCCCGCACCACGCTGTTCCAGCAAAAGGAGAGCTTGTCGTTTGTCCGCGCCCGTTCCTGCAAAAGCTGACAGGCCCGCAGCGTCGCGCGGCGATGAATAACCGTGACGTGTGAGGCGTACTGAGTGAGATGGAGTCCTTCGTCAAGCGCGGCATCCCCGCCGCCCACAACAGCCACCGGCTGGTCCATAAAAAACGCGCCGTCACAGGCCGCACAGTGCGAGACGCCTTTGCCGACGAATTCTCTTTCACCCGGAATACCTAGCGTTGAAAAACTTGACCCGGTGGCGATAATCAGCGCTTTGGTATGCAAGGCCCCGCTGTCGGTTTGCAGCACGAGCCCGGCGTCGCCTCGCTGGACGGAGCCGACCTCGGTCAGCTGCATCTCAAGCCCGAGGCGAGTGGCCTGCTGTTGTAGCAGCGGCCCGAGGGTGTAGCCGGCGATGCCATCCGGGAAGCCGGGATAGTTCTCGATATGCTCACAGTTGAGCACCTGTCCGCCGGCAGAAAAGCGTTCAAGCAGGAGTGCCCGACAGCGGTCACGCGCGGCATACAGACCGGCGGTAAATCCGGCTGCACCGCCGCCAATGATAATGATGTCGTAGGGCTGTGGCATGGGGGTATCCTCACCTGTCGCGGTCAAAAGAGTGGCGAGTATCATAGCTGAGTGCTTGGCGTTCAGCTATCAGCCGCCTGTGAGCGTGCACCCGAGGAAGACCCGCGGTCCGAAGCCGAGGGGGGGGGCACGGCGGTTGGGATTGTCCGACTCCTGTAAATTTGCCATATGGAAGATATGTCTGGTGGACTGTTCTGGGACCGTTTCCGGCGGGCAATGGCGCACGCCTTTGCCACTGGCCCGGCAGCCAGGCCGCTCTCCCCGCAGGACCTTCAGCTCCTGCAAAAAGTGGCCGATGCGATTGTGCGCCGGCGGCTTGAGACGCCGGCGGCTCTGTTGCTCGAATCCAGCGCGCCGCTCAATTTTCTGGGCAGCCAGGTCGTTCACGGGCTGCGGCCTTTTCTCGACTTGGTGTGTGCGCCGGCAGAAACGGCCCGCTTGGCCGATATCCTGGAGCGGAGAGACGCCGTGTCCCGGCTGGTGAAGCTGCTGCACGCGCGGTCCGCCCCGCCACGGGCAAGCGGGAAATCCCTCCCCCCGCTCCGCGCCCCGCAGACGGGGGTATCATCCCGACAAGGCGGAACATCTTGACTGGCATAGCTCTCTCTCCGGGGGTAGCACGTTCCGCTGAGCGCCGGTCCCGCAGCAAACGCCCCGGTTCGCTCCTGCTGTTTGGGCTGGCCCTTGTCCTTGTGTTGGAGGCGCGGGCACTGGCCGCCCCTTCCCGCCTGACGGGGGCAGCCTTTGATCTGCCGGGGGACGGCGGGGGCAGCCTCGGCCTGCGCTGGCAGGGAGATTTTGAAGAGACTGGCGAGGCCCAGTACCAGATTCTGCTCAGCCACCGGGGGCAGGCGGCGTTTCAGATAGTCGCAACGATTCCGGCCAATAGCCACTACGAAAAAGACCGTATGGCCCCGTGGTGGATGCTGGGGAACCCCCACCCGCAGACGCATTTCTTTCAGATCAGTACGGTCGCCGATAGCCGGCTGCTGGATGGGACGCGCTATTTTGTGAAAGTGCGGGCGCTCATTGGGAACGAGCGCTTTGAGAGTCCGGTCTTCTCCGCCGTGCCACAGCCGAACTGGTTTCAGTGGGCCAAGCTCAACAATTTTCTCTTCATGCTCACCTTCGGTACGGTCGTCCTGCTCTCGATTCGCGCGGCCCGGAGGAAGCCCACGCTCTTCCTGCGCCGCCTCCCCGGCATTGACGCGGTTGAAGAAGCGATTGGCCGGGCAGTGGAAACCGGCCGCCCGATTCTCTACCTGACCGGCAGTGGTGAGTTGACCGGCCGTGGCGACGCGTCGAATATGGCCACGATTGCAGCCACGGTGCTGCTGGGCGAGGTGGCGAAACGGGCGGCCGCGTCCGGGACCGCTCTCAAAATCCCGCACCGCTCGCCCATTGTCATGGCTATTGCTCAGGATATGGTCAAAAACGCCTACCGGACGGTGGGTCGGCCGGATGCCTATGCTGACGAGAGTAATTTTTTTATTACCACTGACCAGTTCGCCTATACCGCGGCGGTTGATGGCCTTATGCTGCGTGAGCGGCCGGCGGCGAATTTTTTCATCGGCTATTACTACGCGGAGTCGCTGCTGTTAGCCGAGACCGGGGCCGCAACCGGGGCGATGCAGATTGCCGGGACGGATGCCGAGCACCAGTTGCCGTTTTTCATTGCGACGTGCGATCATACCCTGATTGGCGAAGACCTGTATGCCGCCAGCGCCTATCTGTCGCGCGACCCCGCGCTGGTCGGCACGCTCCGTGGCCAGGATGTGGGGAAAGGCTTTCTGCTTATCGGTCTGGTGGTGGGAACAGGGCTGCTCACCCTCGGCGCGGTCACTGGCACGACTATCTGGGAGACGGCGGTGCAGATATTGTACGATTTTCGCTAGGTGTGGATGGAAAGAGTACCGGTATTCCCCACGAGACAGGCGAACACCGGACAGTGAGGCATATGCGTTTCTGGCAGCAGACTTTCCCCCTGGTGATGACCTGTGTGTTTGGGCTGGCCCTGGCCCTGCAATACTATATACCTCATCCGGCTTCGGAGCATTTCTTGCAGGAGATTTCGCTCTGGAGCCAAATTATCGCTGGGTTCGCCATTGTGCTTGGCGTCGGCAGTTTGCTGGCAACCCACTCCCAGAAAATCAGCCGGCAGGAGGCCGGCTGGGGCTATAGTGTGGTGCTGTTTGTGTCACTGCTGACCGTGTTCGGAGCCGGGCTGTGGGCTGAGGGAAAAGCCGAGGGAACCTTCTTCGGCTGGCTGTACACCTATGTCCTGGTGGCGCTTCAGGGCAGCATGTTCTCGCTGCTGGCTTTTTTTGTTGCGTCTGCGGCCTACCGCGCCTTTCGGGCGCGCACGCTTGAGGCGACCATTCTGCTCAGCGCGGCCGTCCTGGTTATGGCGGGGCGGGTGCCTCTGGGTGAGTCGCTCCTGCCTGGGGTCGGAGCCCTGGCTGACTGGATTATGACCGTGCCGAACACGGCGGCTCAGCGCGGGATTCTGATAGGCGTCAGCTTGGGCGCGATTGCCACTTCGATCAAAATCATTTTTGGCATTGAGCGCGCCTATCTGGGCGGAGGTGACGGTGCGTGAGCGGGTCCTCCGACTGTTGCAACTCGACCGCCGTTTCATCTTTGTTTTGATGAGCCTGGTCACGGTGCTGCCGCTGCTCTACCCCCTCGGTCTGCCCGTTCGTATTTCGCCGGAAACCCGGCAGCTCTATGATACGCTGGAACGCCTCCCCGAGCGCGCGGTGGTGCTCTTGTCGCTGGATTACGACCCTGCTTCAAAGACCGAACTCTATCCCATGACCGTGGCGCTCTTACGTCACGCTTTTGCCAGAAATCTGCGGGTGGTGGCCCTGACCCTGTGGCCGACGGGTACGAGTATGGCCGAGGCCGTGGTCACGCGCGAGGCTGAGGACGCTGGCAAGACCGATGGGACGGACTACGTTTTCCTCGGCTATGGACCTGGGGAAGCCAATGCCATTCTCAGTCTGGGGCAGAGCGTGGCCGCCACTTTTCCGACCGACTATGCCGGTCGAAAAACCGAACGGCTGCCCGTGCTCGCCGGGGTCCGTCACTTGGGCGATATTGACTACGCTCTCAGTCTCAGCGCTGGTTTTCCTGGCCTCGACACCTGGTATGTCTATGGCAAGGAAAAACACGGCTTTGCGTTGGGCGGGGGTTGTACCGCGGTCAGCGCGCCCATGTTTTATCCCCTCTTACAAACCGGACAAATTACCGGTCTGCTCGGCGGCCTGCGTGGGGCGGCCGAATATGAAACCCTGCTCAATCAGCCCGGCAAAGCGACCGCGGGCATGGATGCGCAGTCCGCGACCCATTTTCTGATTATCGGCCTGATCATCCTCGGGAATGTCTCCTCCCTGCTGAGGGGGCGAAAAGAGTAAACCCGTCCGTAACGAGACCTGCCGATGCTGGACACTGTGACTCTGTAGGCTGCGTATGAATGTGGAGATGCTGTGGGGGGCGTGGCTGGCCGCGGGTTTAAGCCTGTGTATCTATTCGTTTCTGTACCGCGATAATCCCTTCTTTAAGCTGGGTGAACACATCTTTGTTGGCGCGTCGGTCGGCTATTTGCTGGTCATTACCTATCAGGAAGTCCTGCGTAAAAAGCTTGCCGTGCCGCTGATTGAGCAGCAGGAATGGCGGCTGGTCATCCCCCTGATCTTCGGCCTGTTGATGCTGGCGCGGTTTGTGCCCCGTCTCGCCTGGACGAGTCGTCTGACATTTGCCTTTATTGTCGGCGTGAGTTCAGGGGTCGCGATCCCACGGCTGTTATCTTCGTTTGTGTTGCAGCAAATCCAAGGAACGCTGAAGCCCCTCGTTGCGGTTGGTCCCACCGGGGTCAGCTTCGGCCTGGCCGAACTGAACACGGCCCTCATTCTGATAGGCGTCGTCAGCGTTCTGGTCTATTTTTTCTTCTCTGTTGAACATACGGGAAGCGTGGGCCGCGTGGCCCGCCTCGGGATGTATTTTCTCATGGTCTCCTTTGGCGCGGCCTTCGGTTATACCGTCATGGCGCGAATGTCACTGCTCATCGGGCGGTTTGATGAGCTGATTCTGTACGCGACGCCAGAGTATGGCTATGCGACGGTCTGGCTGCTCGGCTTTATTGCGGGTGGGCTGGTCTGGTGGCGGCGACGCGCGCGTCAGGCGCAGACTCAGGCGTCACCTGACGACGCGGAATAGAGAGATGCGCCGGCACGGGCCGGCCCGCGGCTAGGACTATTCCTTGGCTTCTTTGGACTGGTCCGTTGGCTGCGCTCTTTCGGCCAAGGCCATGACCTCGCTCGTTGCGCCAACCTCTGGCGTTTGGAGACGGGTGCCTTTGATACGGGCCGCCTTGCCGGAGCGTTGACGCAGGTAGTAGAGCTTGGCGCGCCGGACCCGTCCCCGGGCGATGACTGCGAGCTTCTCAATGCGCGGAGAGTGCAGCGGAAAAATACGCTCAACCCCGACCCCGTAGGACACCTTCCGAACCGTAAAGGTCGCCCGGTTGCCCCGACCGTTCGAGCGGCTGATGACCGCTCCCTCAAAGACCTGAACCCGCTCTTTGTCGCCCTCAATAATTTTGGCATGGACACGAACGGTATCCCCAGCCTTAAAATCTGGAATATCCGTCTTCTGCTGTTTGGCCTCAATGGCAGCAAGTAGGTTACTCATGATGCGGTTCTCCTCTGCGGTCTGTGTGTACACTGTGCGGCAGTGTGGGACGAACGATAGGTTTATACCTCACCTGAGACGGAGAGGGGCAGTCTTGCTACAGCCGTGTGTTTGCTGAATAGGGACGGCGGGGGCGTACTGCTCTTTGTGTACTACCCTGCCACTGGCAGGCGGTCAAGATGGCGTTCCCAGCAAACGGTCAAGCAGAATGGCCGCGGCCGCCCGAACAGACAGATGGTTATACGCGGCACCCCCTTGAATGGGCTCAAGAATCGCCTCGGCCTGAGCAAAAACTTCCTGTGTCAGCCCCCAGCCGGTTCCCAAAAGCAGGAGGACGGGGCCCTGCTCGTGTTTCAGGCTGTCACGCAGGGCGGCAAAACTCAGACGATTGTCCCCGCCTTTTGCCGAGGTGGCAATGACGCGCGGCGGCTGACCCGCACTCTGGGTAATACGCGCCCGCACCTCCTCAAGCGAGTCCGCCAGAGAGACAATGGACAGGGCCTCTCTGCGGGTGGTGTTATACACGCTGCCATGCCCGCTCTGCCAATGGTCGAGAATTTTCTCCGCCAGGGCCTGAAGTGCCCGGACCGGATGAACCACGAAATACCGTTTTACCCCGTAGGTTAATGCCGACCGGGCAATATCGTGGATATCCATATTGGTAATGGCAGTCGTCACGACTTTGTGCGTTTTGTCATACACCGGGTGATGAATCAGGGCGATATAAACAGCGGCCATAAGCGTCTCTGCCGTGCGGTCCAGACCGGGCTCGACTTTATGTGTCTGTCTCATCCATCTGGGCGAGCCAGCGGCGTTCTTCGGGGCTCAGGGCGGCCTTTTTGAGCAGGTCTGGCCGACGCGCGCGGGTCCGCAGGAGCGACTGTCTGCGTCGCCACTGGGTGATGTCTGCATGATGACCGGATAACAACACGTGTGGAACTGCCATGCCGCGGAACTCTTCCGGGCGGGTATACTGCGGATATTCGAGCAAGCCCGTACTAAAAGACTCGTCTTCGATGGATTCTTTCCGCCCAACCACACCTGGCACGAGCCGAGCGACGGCATCGATCAATACGAGGGCTGCGACTTCTCCCCCGCTGACAATATAGTCTCCAATGGAGACCTCTTCATCAATACAGGCCAGAACCCGTTCGTCTATGCCCTCATAGCGGCCACAGACCAGGACGAGTGCCTCGTAGGCGGCCAGCTCGGCCGTTTTGGCCTGGGAAAGCGGCGGTCCCTGCGGAGAGAGGAAAATACACCGTGGCTGGCTGAGGGACATCCGCACTGCCTCGACCGCATTGACCAGGGGCTCTGGGGTCATCACCATGCCCCATCCCCCACCGTAGGGCGTGTCGTCGGTTGAGCGGTGTTTCCCCGGTGCATAGTCACGCAAATTGTGCACGTCAAACGAGAGAAGAGCCTTGTCCTGGGCTTTCTGTAACAAGCCGGTTGAGAGGGGCGAGGCAAACCACTCCGGGAAAATGGTAATAATGTGAAACTGCATAGGCTATAATGAGTCGCCCAACCCTTCCAGAGACAAAGCGGTGTTGGCGCGGTTACTCAGTTTCAAGCAGTCCTTCGGGCGGGTCAATAATCACTAGGCGGTCTTCGATGGCGAGGGTCCGTACCACCTCTTCAACAACCGGAATGAGATATTCCTTGTCCCCGTTCCGCACCACGAAGACCTCATGGCCCGGAGTCGTCAGAACCGCCGCAATAGTCCCGACGGATTCTTGCGTCAGCGTTCGGATAGGCAATCCGATGACCTGGTAGTGATAGAACTCCCCTGCCTGGAGTTGGGGTAAGGCTGTCTCGTCCACAAGCAGGCCTGCCCCCTGGAGGGTCTCGGCCCGGTCGCGAGAATTGACCCCGACGAACTTCAAGAGGAGACAGGGCGGGTGTGGCCGGACCTGCTTCAGCGCGAATCCCTCGTCCGAGGCGTCTGTTTTTCGCAGTATGACCCGCAGGCCGGACCGCAAGGTCGGGCAGGGGAAAGAGTGGGGGAGGAATCGGACCTCTCCCCGAACACCATGTGGACTGACCACACGACCCAGTTCAATCCGTGAAGCTGGGCTCGGGCAACTATTTTTCTTCGACAATCTCAAGGACAACTTTGCGGTTTGTACGGGAAGCCGCCGCATTGAGCAGGGTCCGAATCGACTTGGCCGTCCGCCCCTGTTTGCCGATAATCCGGCCCAGGTCTTCCTTGGCCACACGCAACTCAAGGATGGCCGCGGTTTCTCCTTGGATTTCTGAGACCTCAACTTCATCCGGGTTGTTCACCAGCGCCCTGGCGAGGTAGGCAACAAGGTCTTTCATAGTCTCTCCCTGTACATCAGATCAGGATTCCTGTGTGCGCCTTGCCTTTTTGATGAGTCGAGCAACGGTCTCGGTCGGTTGCGCTCCATTCTTCAGCCACGCTGCAAGCCGGTCCTGTTTAATCTCGACCAGGGCCGGATCCTGAGTGGGGTCGTATGAACCGAGCCGTTCGAGAAACCGCCCGTCCCGTGGCGACCGCGAGTCTGCAGCAACAATACGATAGAAGGGGCGCTTTTTCGCCCCGTGCCGAGCCAGTCGAATTTTTACCATACTCTTTTAGTTTCCCCAGGCAGGGAGGGAAAAGCGTTTTTTCATTTTCTTCCCTCCGCCGCTCCCGGAAAGCCTCCTCATCATCTTTTTTGCTTCGAGATACTGCTTGAGAAACCGATTGACTGCAACCACCGAGGTGCCACTGCCCTTGGCAATCCGTTTGCGGCGGCTGCCGTTCAGGAGTTCCGGTCTCCGGCGTTCTTCCTTGGTCATGGAGCTGATAATGGCTTCAATATGTTTGAACTCTTTTTCCGCCCCTGCCATATCGGTGCCCTTGAGCATTTTTTTTGCTCCGGGCAACAGGCCGACCAGATCCGTGAGGGAGCCCATTTGTCGGACCATCCGCATCTGCTCTTGAAAATCCTCCAGGGTAAACTGATTTTTCCTGAGTTTTTTTTCAAGCGTCTCGGCCTGCTGCTGGTCGTAGACCTTTTCGGCCTTTTCGATCAACGACAGCACGTCACCCATGCCAAGGATACGCGAGGCGATACGGTCCGGGTGAAAGGGTTCCAGGGCGTCGAGCTTTTCCCCAATACCGGCAAACAGAATGGGCGCGCCGGTGACGGAGCGTAAGGACAGGGCCGCCCCTCCCCTGGCATCCCCTTCAATTTTTGTCAGGATGATCCCGTCAATGGAAAGACGCTGGTGAAAGCCTTGGGCGACATTCACTGCTTCCTGGCCGGTCATGGCGTCGGCGACCAGCAGGGTTTGGTGCGGCTGGAGCACCGTTTTCATCCGCTCCAGGTCGGCCATCAACTCGGCATCGACCTGGAGACGGCCAGCGGTATCCACTATCGCTACGTCACAGCCACTTTGCTGCGCGGCGGCAATCCCGGCCTGGGCCACGACAATCGGGTCGGGAGCCGAGCCGTCGTTCGGGGTCGGATAGACCGGCACGCCTAGCTCTTGGGCGAGAATGGTGAGCTGATCAATAGCGGCCGGACGAAAGGTATCTGCCGGAATCAGGTAGGGGGTCTGCTGCCGTTCGAGAGTCAGATAGCGGGCGAGCTTCCCCGCGGTCGTGGTCTTCCCGGAACCGTTCAGGCCAACGAGCAGAATGACGACCGGGGGCCGGGCCGATATATCCAACTCGGTTTGCTCTCCGCCCAGGAGTGCGACCAACTCGGTATTGACGACCTTGATAAGCTGTTGGCCGGGCGAGAGGCTGGCCAGCACATCCTGCCCAAGGGCCTGCGTCCGAATCCGCTCGACAAAGTCTTTGACCACCCGAAAATTGACATCCGCCTCCAGCAGGGCTAGCCGCACTTCGCGCAACGCTTCATCAATGTTCTTTTCGGTCAGTCTGGTGTGTCCGCGCACCCGGCGCAGCACCCCGTCCAGCTTTTCTCCCAGGGCCTCAAACATGCTGATTCACACTATTTTGTCCAGTTTTCCCCACATATAGAAACAGGGGGCGAAAGTCAATCAATTGGGACTCGCCAGGCGTGCAATCGGTTGGACTCCTCAGGAGACCGTGTTCGCCTCACGCGGGCTTTGCTTGCGCAGGGTCTCGAAATCGGTTAGCTGTGAAACATGGCAGCAAAGCAAAGTAAATTCTTGATCGGCTCCCTGCTCATCGTCAGCGCGGTCGGCTATCTGATGTATACGAGTATACAAGAGACCAAAGTGTATTACTTCACCATAGACGAGTTTCTCCTCAATCGGGAGGCGCTGACCAATACCGACGTTCGGGTTGCCGGGCGGGTGCAGGCAGGCTCTATTCAGTGGGACCCGGCATCGCTCAATCTGGCCTTCAGGCTGATGCCTATTGAGCCGGGCACAATGCCCGTGAGCGCCCTGCCCGCAGGGGTCGCGGTCTCCTACCAGGGGATTTTACCAGATATGTTTGCCGAGGGGCGAGACGTGATTGTCGAGGGCCTGTATACGCCAGACCAGCAACTCGTTGCCGCGACGATTATGACGAGCTGTCCCTCAAAGTATGAGCCCGAAATCGAAGGCTGAGCCCTTCCCTGGCACCGAACAACCGTGGTCTCGATTGTTCCCCTGTCAAATCAACACCCGATGAGAACGGTTGACCCATGACCCACCTTGGTACCCTTGCCCTCTATCTTGCGAGCCTATTAGCCGTCTACGCTATTGTCACCAGCCTGTGGGGCGTTCGGACACGGCGGCCAGTGTGGATTGCCAGCGGAACCCAGGCCGCGTACGCGGTCGGCGGCTGCGTCGTTGTGGCGTCCATCGCCCTGCTGTACGCCCTGCTGACGCGGGATTTTAATGTCGAATACGTGGCAAGCTACTCCAGCTCCACCTTACCCCTGCATTATACGGTCGCCGCGTTTTGGGGCGGGCAAAAGGGCTCCCTCCTGTTCTGGGCGCTGATCCACTGCCTGTTCTCTGTGATCGTCCTCTTCCAGAATCGGACTCGAAACCAAGAACTGATGCCGTATGTGACGGCGACGCTGATGACCATTGCCCTCTTCTTCCTCGGTCTGTTGTGTTTCATTACTCCCCCGTTTGAACGACTGTCTTTTATCCCGGACGAAGGCTCGGACCTCAATCCCTTACTCCAAAATTACTGGATGACCATTCATCCTCCGGCCCTGTATTTAGGCTTTATCAGCGCGTCTGTCCCGTTCGCTTTTGCCCTGGCCGCCCTGGCCACCGGGAAACTGGGCGACGTGTGGATCAGGACCACCCGGCGCTGGGCCCTGACCTCGTGGTTTTTTCTGTCCTTGGGCAATCTGCTGGGCGGACGCTGGGCCTATGAGGTGCTGGGTTGGGGCGGCTACTGGGCGTGGGACCCGGTTGAGAACGCGGCGATTATGCCCTGGTTTACCGCCACTGCCTATCTCCACTCGGTCATGATCCAGGAAAAGAAAGACATGCTCAAGGTCTGGAATATGACCCTCGTCATCCTGACCTTTGTGTTAACGATTTTCGGCACCTTCCTGACGCGCAGCGGGGTGATCTCGTCCGTCCACTCTTTTACTCAGTCTGGCTTAGGCCCCTATTTCCTGGCCTTCCTGGCCTTTATCCTGACCGTTTCCATTGGACTCCTGCTCTACCGTCTGCCAGACCTGAAGAGCGTCAATGAGTTCGACTCCCTGTTGTCCCGCGAAGCGGCTTTCCTGTTCAATAATCTCATTCTGGTCGGTCTGGCCTTTGCCACGTTCTGGGGAACCATTTTCCCCATTCTCTCTGAGTGGGTCCGGGGCGTCAAAATTACGGTCGGGCCGCCCTTCTTCAATCAGGTGAACGGCCCGCTCGGGGTGTTGTTATTATTCCTGACTGGCGTCGGGCCGATTATTGCCTGGCGGCGGGCAAGCTGGAGCAGCCTCAGACGGCAATTTACGCTTCCGCTGGTGGTTGGGCTGGCCCTGGGTGGCCTGCTTTTTGTGCTGGGCTACCGCAATTACTATGCAGTCGTGATTTTCTCGCTGGCCGGATTCGTCCTGGCCGGTATCCTGGCTGAGTTCGCCCGTGGAACCCGCGCCCGACAGGTGATGCTGCACGAAAGCCGGCCGCAGGCCCTGGGGCGGTTGGTCGGCAAAAACCCCCGTCGGTACGGTGGCTATATCGTCCATATTGGTGTGGTCCTGATTTTTTTCGGGGTGGCCGGTGCACTCTTCACTATTGAAAAACAGATTACCGTGGGCGCGGAGCAGTCTTTTACGGTGGGCCGCTATACCCTTCACTACACGGGGATCACAGACAGGGAAGACGCGCATATTGCCGCCCAGATTGCGACGGTGCAGGTGCTGGTTGACGGACAGCAGATCGATACCATGTATCCCGAGAAACGCTTCTACAAAAAACAAAACCAGCCCACCACCGAGGTCGATATTCGGCCAACCCTGGTGGAAGACCTTTACCTGGTGCTTGGCAGCTACGACGCGCCGTCGGGCCTGGCTACCTTTCAAGTCTTCATTAATCCGCTGGTGTCCTGGATTTGGCTTGGGGGGTTGATCTTGATTCTGGGCACCTGCGTCATCATGGCCCCGAATCCGGCGGAACGACAAGCTTTTGCCCTGGGGCGGGCAGCGGCAGACATACGAGGGCAAGCCGTTGCGGAATAGACGTCTGTTGCCGGCCGGCTCGTCTGTCTGGGTCGCGCTGCTCGTCTGGGGATGCTCCGTGGCCCAGGCTGCGTCTCCCCTTCAAGCAGTTCCAGAACAACCGACGAATCAGCAGATGGAAGCGGCCCTAACCTGCCAGTGTAGTTGCGGCCTGACCGTGCATAGCTGTAACCACTTGCAGTGCGGCTTTGCCATTCCGGCCAAAGAGCAGATTGCCGAGCAGCTTGCCCAAGGCGCTTCCCGCGAGGCGATTCTGGCTTCTTTTGTGGCCCGGTATGGAGAAAAAGTGCTGTCCGCACCAATGGCCACCGGCTTTAATCTGGCGGCCTGGATAACACCCTTTCTCGTTGTTCTGATTGGGGCCATCAGCATTGGCTTGCTCGCCCGCCGCTGGACAAAAAATCGGCCCACAGTCCAGGCGGTCTCGTCCTCCACCGCTTCTGGACCAAGCCCCAACCCGTATCAGGAACGCCTCAAAAAAGAGCTTGAGACCTTTGAGGGCTAAACGGAGAGCCATGACCTTTGTGCTGTACACCGCCGGCATTATTCTGGTTGGGCTGATTGCCGTCCTCGTTGCTTGGCCCTTGCTGGCCGCCCCGTCGGACTCCGCCCCGCCCCTCCCAGCCGCCGAGCACATCGCCCGCTGGGAAAAACAGAAAGCCGCGGCCTATGCCGCCCTCCGAGAAGCAGAGTTTGACAAACAAATGGGCAAGCTGGCGGACGAGGATTATCAATGGATCCGGCAGAAATACGAAGCGCGCGCCGTTGAAGCGCTGGCGCATCTCGACCAACTCGCCCAGAAGGGGCCGGGCAAGGCGTCTGTTGAGTCTCCTCAAGTCAGCGGGTCCATAGAGTCCTGACTCAACAGACCGCCCTGACTCAACAGACCGCAATGAATACCTGGGTTGTTGAGGCGCACCATCTCCACAAGACCTTTGCGTGGACCCCAGTCCTCAATGATATCTCCTGCCGTATGGCCCCTGCCGAAGTGGTCGGCATATTTGGGCTCAATGGCGCCGGCAAAACAACGCTGTTGCGGCTCTTGGCGACGCTGCTGACCCCCACCTCAGGCCGGCTGACGCTCTTTGGCTCAGACGCTTCCGAGCTGGCGGTCCGGCGAAAAATCGGCTTTCTCGGACACGAGAGCTGCCTGTATCCTGACCTCACTCCAGAAGAGAACTTGACCTTTTATGGGAAAGCCTATCAGGTGCCGAACCTCACAGACCGCGTGACGCAACAATTAGAATACGTCGGCCTCCAGGACTGGCGGACCATGCCCGTCCGTTATTTTTCGCGGGGGATGGAACAGCGCCTCAGTTTGGCGCGGGTGCTTTTACACGCCCCGGACCTTTTCCTGCTCGACGAGCCCGACACCGGTCTTGACCCCAAGGCGCTCTCGACCCTGCACGACAGCCTGGCTCGGGCAAAAGACCAGACAAAGACGGTCATCCTGACCTCGCACGATTTTGTGCGGAGTCGGGATCTGTGTACCCGCGCCCTCATCCTGCACCGGGGACGGATTGTCTGGCAATCGGCCGGGCCGCTCCCGTCTCCGCAAGAGTTTGTCGAGTGCTATACCGCCTGCACGCGCTAGGTTGTCCCATGTGGGCGATTGTGTGGAAAGATATTCTCTTGGAGCTGCGCACCAAAGAGCGCGTGTCGGCTGTGCTGGTTCTGGCCCTGCTGACTATCCTGGTGTTTGTTTTTGCCCTCACGCCCGAGCAATTGAATCAGCCCGCCTTCGGTTCCGCGCTGCTCTGGGTGGCGCTCGTTTTTGCCGGGATGTTGAGTCTCCAGCGCGCGTTCATCCTGGAGCAGGAACGGCACTGCTTTGCCGGCCTCCTGCTCTGTCCGATTGACCCTGGTCAGGTGTTTCTTGCCAAGTTTCTGAGCAATGTCTGCTTTCTCACCGTGGTGGAAGCCGTTGTCGCCCCGCTCACGCTGGCGCTGCTCGGGCTGTCCTTCTCGGTCTCCCTGCTTGGGCTGGCGCTCGTTCTGCTGTGCGGGATTGTGGGCTTCTCCGCGCTGGGGACGCTATGCGCGGCGATTGCTGTGCAGACGCGCGCGCGGGAAATTATTCTCCCGCTCATGCTCCTGCCCCTTCTGGTGCCACTCTTTCTGGCCGCGGTGCATGTCACCGGAGCACTCCTGGCCGGAGAAGTCTGGACCGGGACGTGGTTCCGTATCCTGATTGCGTTTGATGTGATTTTTGTGGTGACTGGCTGGCTGATGTTTGGGTTTGTTGTACAAGAATAGGAGGACTGTCTGTGGATGAAGCGCGTATGAACACGGTGCCGTCTGGTTCGCATCTGGCCGACTCTCTCAAGAGTCAACCTGCCCCCCACTCAGACAAAAAAGCTGAGTACATTGACGCTTGCCTGCCGTGGCTGACATGCGCAGCGATGCTGGCAGCCCTGGCTATGGTTTTTCTATACGTTCCCAATGAGCGGGTGCAGGGCGCGGTGCAGCGTGTTTTTTATTTCCATCTGCCCTCAGCCTGGATGGCCTTTCTCGGCTTCTTTATCGTGGCCGGGGCGAGCGCGGCGTTCTTATGGCAAGGCAAGCGCTCGGCTGACTTACTGGCCCAAGCCGCAGCCGAGCTTGGTATGGTGTTCTGCTCACTCGTGCTGCTGACCGGGCCCCTCTGGGCGCGCCCGGTCTGGGGGGTGTGGTGGACCTGGGACCCCCGTCTCACCATGACGCTGGTGTTATGGCTGATTTATGCCGCTTATATGCTGCTGCGCGTTTTTGCCGGGGATACCGAGACGGTCGCCCGGTATGCCGCCGTCCTGGGCATTGTTGGGGTGATTAATATCCCGCTGCTCTATATTTCTATTCGTCTCTGGCGCGGGATTCATCCCAAGGTCGAACAAATGGCCCCGGAAATGGCCTGGACGCTGCTCGTCTGTACCGGGGCGTTTGGGTGCGTCTTCACGTGGTTATTGCGACTCAGGTTACGCAGCCTGCACCTGCGCGACGAAATCAGCGCCCTGCGCCAGCATGTGATGGCAGCCTCATAGCAAAGGAAAAGATATGCCATATTTGTTTGCCGCGTTCAGCGTGGTGTGGATTGTGATTTTTCTGTATGCGCTGTCGATATCCCGCCGTCAGCGGGAGCTGTCTCAGGAGGTTGCCACGCTCCGGAAGATGACGGAAGAGCGGACAAAGACTCAGCCCTCGTAAAGAATCCGCAGTCACGGGAACAGAGGACAGGATGGACACAGCACTTGTACAGTCCAGGCTACGCCCTTCGGTTTGGCGCACCTGACCGACGGAGTTTCAGGAGCCAAGCATCTTCGAGACCGGCTCAACCAGCCCGAGTGCTACGAGCAGCCCGACCAGCACCAGCACGGTATTGAGCGTAAACCGCAGGCCGTCGAACTTAGTCTCTAAGCCGTTGAACTTGGCCTCCAGGCCGTCGAACTTGGCGTCCGAGCCATCGAACTTCGCCTCCAGGCCGTCGAACTTGGCGTCCGAGCCGTCGAATTTGGCCTCCAGGCCATCGAACTTCGCTTCCAAACCGTCGAATTTGGCTTCCAGGGCTTTGAAGTCAGCCTGCAAGGTCTGGAAATCAGCCTTGGCCGGGAGTTGGGCGGTCAACTCGTCGCCGAGCACCCGGGCCAGGGCTTCGGCCTGCGCTCCGGCAAAGCCCGCCTCTTTGAGGCGGTCGGCAAAGCGCAGGGTGTTAATCAGGGTTGGGCTCATGGGCTGGCCTCTGCTCTGCCGAACATAGGCCGTCCTGGCTGGGGGTTCAAGCTCTCGCAGCCGATGTCAGCGAGAATGTCCGGTGACATGCCCTATCCGCGGACGCCGAAGATCGTTTTTCTGTGACCGGCGCGGTTGCCTTTATCGATCATTTCCTGCTTCGGCCTAGCTAACTTGCGTTGTAAGCCCCTGTCTGCCTGCGAGGGGGCTCGCACAGAACGGCTCCCTCCCTAACGTGACGATATGGAGCCCTATCTCTGTGGATAGCGTACCGAATGACCACTGCCACACACGAGGTGGTACGATCCAGAGGGAAGCTCTTCAGCGCATGTGGTTTCATAGGCTACCCCACTCTCGACATCCCAACATCTCTCGAACTGCATGCACGACGCCGTGCACTCTCTGCACTCCTCGTGGTCCGAATCCCACCTTTCGTCCTGACACCCGGGGTCTGGGTTGCATAGTGATGTCTCGTGCGTCTTCCCGCACGCATGGGCGGAGTGCTCTGACTCCGCCCCCTCGCTGTTCACCGCTGTCACCGAGAAACAGTACTCCGTCTCCGGTGCCAGCCCTCCAATCGTCCATTGACGCTCTCGGGTGGTTCCGCGCCGCGTGCGGGGTACATCATCGGCAGCAGGTGGCCCCAACACTTCATATACCACGTACTCCCGCATGGCCTCGCCCTGGACCGCGTCCCAAGTTAGGGTAAGTTCGGTGTCGTTAACTGCGTCCACTCGCAGGTTGGTAGGCGCGGGGGAGAGACAGCCTGCGGCGACCTGTTGGGACGTACTGGCGCAGACGATGTATGCTTGGCGGCTTCCATCCTCTTTCCAGGCGAGGTGGTATTCCACCGAGCCAGCGCTTGGCGCGAGATACGAGGCGGCCCGAGGCCCGACTTCATTGACAGCCTCAAAAATGAGGAAGGTCCAGCCTAGCGGGTTCAGCTTGCCGGCGACGGTCTCCAGGATGTTCTCACGCACCCACTTTTTCAGAATCTTGTCTAACTGCGCGAAATAACCGACCTGCCCGGGCTTGAAATTGCCAGGGATACAGCTCCGTAGCGTATTCAACCACTTAAGCGAATTGTCTCGCACAAGCATCAACGCCCGCAGGGGGGGACTCCCTATTGATGCCGGGGGAAGCTTACCTGCCTGCGCAAACTGTACGGCACAGCTGACCAGAGCCTGGGGTTCGTCTTCGAGCGGGAGCTTTTTCAACCAGTCCTCAAGTGCTTTGACCTTGACCAGCAGGCCCACCACCGAGGTCAGCATCTTCATGCTATTGACCAAACTCAGCAGCACGGCCCGGGGGCTGTCAGCGCTCAAGCGATACCGTTCAAAGCGTACTTCATCAATCGTGGGGTCCAGGGGTAGGAGGCGATGGGCAGCATACGAATTGGTCCCCTTGTCCCACAGCGAGCCGTTGCCGGGGATGTAATACCAGTCTTGGTAGGTGCCGTTGCTGTAGACCTCCAGGGCGTAGTCGATGAAGTTGGGGTTGCCGCTCGCATGGGTCCCGGGAGACTGCACCGAACGCGCCAGGAAAGGCGGCGAGAGGGTTGCCAGTGACGCCTCGCCAAACCATTGCCACGGCGCATGTTTACGCCACGGGCTGCCTGACGCGAAGGTTGAGTAGCGCACGCCCTCGGGTGGAACGGCCTCCGTTTGGGCGCTCGCCCTCTGCCGCACCTCAAGCGCGGTGGACGCGCCGGCCACCTGCCGAATGAGAGCCACGACCTCAGAATGCTCAAACAGCCGGTCCAAAAAGTTCTTGTCCTCTTTCAGCCGCTCGGTCAGGGCTGTGACCAAGGCTGGATAGTGCGCGTGGGCCTGAATCTGGTCTACAAAGCGCTGGTCTATCGCGTGAATCGGCGTGCCGGCAGCCAGGGCGACTAGCGTGATGGCCGTACTGTGAATGCTGACGTCCACGTCTCCCGGCCCTTCGCCGAGTAACCCGCCATCCATATCGGCAATCGACAGCAGCACAGTGCCGCCGGCGTCTTCGGCCAGAAGCAGCGTGGGCTCAGGACTCGCCCGGACTTGACCGGTCGGCGAGATCAGGGAGGTGACGGCGACATTCTGGCTTGAGACCGAAGTGACGCCAGTCGGGAGCACCACAGTCGGGCTGACAGCGACGAGCCGGTCAGTGGGAGCAGCGGTGGCGACCACGAAGTTCTGCTGCGCTTCCTGCCACACCAACACCGTGTCAGTGCCGACCGCTGGAAAGTCGGAATAGTCACCTCCTGGCTCAACCCCCGCTGAAACTCCCCGCCTAAGGTCGTCACGGTGACGGTGACGGCAGCAAACTCCACCCCGTCCGCATAGGCTGTCACGGTGTGGGACCCGTCGCCTAGCAGATTCCAGTTGAACAATAGCCCGAATCCGTTGTCGGTGTCGCCACACACCCCGTGCGTATCCGTTCGCCGGGTCCCATAGCCGGCGGTCCAGCGGTTGGCCGCATCGTTACTAAATTCAATCTCGACCTGACTGGCCTCACACACCCAGCCAGAGATCACGCCGACGCCGCTTTGGAAGGAATTGGGGGCGGGGTTTTCGAGAGTGGCTTGGGCGAGGACGGGTGAGGCTGAGAAGGCCGACAGGAGAACCACAACAACGGGAACGTAAGCCAGGAGAGCCGGTGTCTTCGTGGTTGACATGACAATACCCTTTCGGTCTTGAAAATATATCCCCGAACCTAAGCAGAATACCTGCCGTAATTCCTCCCCAATTTTGGGTATTTTTTCGGAAAGAGACGAAATTTTTTGGAGAGGAGCAGAGGGAGGGGGCGTGGGGTCAGCCGCCCTCCCGGATGGGGCAGGCGGAGCGAACCGTGGGACCGTGGCCGGTCAGGCGGAAGGGTTGGTGTCCACGACATGCTGCCGGGCGAGCCGAATCAGCAGACGGAGCGCCTGATTGACAGCGGCTGAATCAGTGAAGACGGCTGCGACATCCGGCTCCAGCACAACGACGGTTGTCCCCTGCCGATAGCGTGCGTAGTACTTCCCCCGGACCCCGCCCCGAATGTCATATTCAGCGCGCATCGCTTTGTCTGCCGTGGTTTTATTCGCCGGACTCATAAATCCTCCGTTCGTGGGGCGTTGCTTCCCGCGCCCCAATAATGCGAATCATGTCCCCCTCTTCGGTGTGCCACACGATGAGCAGCCGTTGCTGTCGAGAAAGGTCCGTTGTCAGAAATCGCTCCTCGCCAAGAGAATGGTCAGGGTCCCCAATGGTCGTGGCTAAGGGATCACCAAAGACGGACTGCGCTTCATCGAAAGGCACCGCATGATTCGCTATGTTTTCTGCCGCTTTCGTAGAATCCCAGGTAAATCTCATGAACGAAGCGCAGGATAGCGCACCTCCTCTCGAAGGTAAACGAACGCGGGGGAGTTGTGCAGAGGGAGAGGGAACAAGGCGGGGATCTGAAGCGCGCTCAGGCACGGGGCAGGGGCAGCCCGGCGGTCGTCAGTACCAGCCGCACGAGGTCGGCTTGGTGCGCAAGGCCGAGCTTGGTGTGTATCCGTCTGACGTGCCAGCGGACCGTCGCTTGGCTCCGGTGCGTGGCCCCGGCAATGTCCCGGACGGTGTGGCCGGCGACCAAGGCCGCGGCGACGTGGCTTTCGGCGCGGGTCAGGCCGCTGAGGCTGAGAAGATGACTGCCAGCCATTCCAACGGATTCATCTATCCGGGCAAAGGTGTCGGGCAACTGCTGGTCAAAGGTTGCGGCGTGCAGGGCGGTGACGATGCGCTCAACCGCGGTCCGCTGGCCGCATGGCTGCTCTGAATGGGGAAGGCTCTAGCCCCTGCCGGCCCTGGCGTTTTCCGCCCACTCCTGCATGGAGATGGTGCCGCCCGCTTTTTCTGTCCGGCCCTGATCTTTGGGCGGCAGGACATCCTGGAGCGTGTCGATCCGCTTCCATTCTGCGAGCGGGGTCTCACGCGCCGCGCGCGGAACATACCGGGACGGAGCAATTTTCTGGTAGCGATGGACGTAGCGGGGACAGTTGGTCCAGATTTCGGATACCCGCACCCGAACGATGAGGTCGGCCTCCTTGTATGCGGCCATCAGCGCATCGTCTGTCGAGAGGGTTGCCCGGCCTTGCAGGCGGAGGCGGTTCGGCGTCTCAAAGTCGATGAACAACAGGCCGATTTCAGGATTGCCGGCGATATTTCCCATCGAGAAAAACATGCCGTTGCCGTCATAGCTGGGGAACACGACGGTCTGCTCGTCTATCACTTTGACAAAGCCCGGGTCGCCGCCTTTATACGAAACCGTAGGCCGCTCCTGATGGTCAATGCTGGAGAGGAAAAACATATCCCGCGACTCGAGAAAAGCCCTCTCGCCCTTGCCGATTGCGGTCTTGACCACCGCGTCTTCCACCCAGTCCGCCAGCTTGCGTGTTGCAAACTGGTCTTGCAGGGCGCGGTGCTGGTCTCCGTACAGTCGGCTCATCGTGTTGCTCCTCTCAGCAGGGTCAGACCGCCTCACTTGTGCTGTCCCGCGGCTGCGACCTTTTCCGTCAACCATACGTTGATAAGCGTCTCTGTCGAGACCCCTGCCGCTGGGCACAGGCGGCCAGCTTCTCGGCCAGTTCAGGCTCTAAGGCGGTGAGAAACACACGCCGCTGAATGTCCACCTCAAAGTCCACTGCCCTGGTCAGGTCCCCATAGTCGGTCAGGTCATGGCCGTCCCAGAAGTCTGCGGCTTCGGCCATATTTTGGAAGTGACGTGGAATGGGTTCAGGCTGCTTCAACTTCATCCTTTGTCCTGAAGCGAATGATGGCACGGGCCGCTTGGCCGGAGCGAGTCAGGAGGCGACTCGCTCCGAGCGACGCTTACAGATTCGCCGCCGGCACCACAACCTGTTCGGCCAGCTTCTCGATATCGCTCTTGACGGAATCCGCGCTGGTGGGAAACCCGCCCACAATGATCTGGTGTACGCCCAGGTCGCGGAACTGCTTGATCTCATCCAGGGTAATCGGCATGCCGATGCCCGTGGAGACGGAATAGTGAAACTGAGTGTGGTCGCGGCCCGCGGCCTCGGCATAGCCCTGCATCCGCTCGATGTGCTCTTTGGCGGCTGCGGGGGTGACGTTCACCCCAAACCAGCCGTCGCCGACCTCGCCAACACGCCGCAGCGCGGGCTTGCTCTCGCCGCCGAAAATAATCGGGGGATGCGGGGTCTGGACGGGTTTGGGATAGGAGCGGACTTTGGGGAAGCGACAGAACTCCCCGCTGAACTCAGACTCCTCCTCGGTCCAGAGCATTTTCATGACCGTGAGATATTCACGCGTACGTTGCGCCCGACGCTCCCAGGGGACCCCGACCGCGGTGAACTCTTCGGCCAGCCAGCCGACCCCGACCCCGAAATCAAACCGTCCGCCCGACAGTTTATCCAAACTGGCGACTTCTTTTGCCGTGACCACCGGATTACGCTCGGGTACGAGACAAATGCCGGTGCCCAGGCGGATGGTTGTGGTTTGCGCCGCGGCATAGGTCAGCGCGCTGAATGGATCGAGGATATCAATCTGGGTGGTCGGCATGGGCAGCCGGCCATCGGCTGAATATGGGTATTTTGAGGTGTACTGGTCGAGTAAGACCACATGTTCGGGAGCCCAGAGGGAATGAAAGCCGGCCTGCTCGGCGGTCTGCGCCGTCAGGCTGACCACCTCGGGGTCTGCGCCCAGCCCAATGCCAATCGCGAAATATCCAATCTGCATAGATACCGTCCTCCTTCATTAAAATTCAGCCACATGCTACCCTAGGCGCTTTATCTGGCGCAAGGCGCACACGCGGCTGGGCCACTCACAGAAAGGTACTGACAGGTAAGGTAAAGAGGAAGACGGAATGAACTCATGGGCTGCCTATCCACCAAAACAAGCCCACGCTCGCGCCACAGCGAGGCGGACTGGCGCCGGCCGGCTCGCGCTCAGTCTTGTCCTGCTGCTCGGGACTGTGGCGACACCGGCCCTTGCCCAGGATGCCGTCTCGACGGACCAAGAGGAAGCTGGCCCTGAGAACGCCCCACCTGAAGACGCGCTGCTGCTGGAAGATGTGGTTGTCACCGCCCAGAAACGCGAGCAGCGCATCCAGGACGTGCCGGTGTCGATGACGGCCTTTGACGCTGAGCAGCTGGAAGCCACGAAACTCCGCGACCTGCGCGACCTGACTATCGGTATCCCCAACGTGGGATTCGACGAGATCGGCACCTCGCGCGGGACGGCAAACTTTTCGATTCGCGGTATGGGGATCAACAGTTCGATTCCTTCTCTTGACCCGACCGTGGGCGTGTTCGTGGATGGCGTCTATATGGGGACGAACTCGCTGATGGTGTACGACACGTTTGATCTGGACAGCATTGAGGTCTTGCGCGGGCCGCAGGGGGTGCTGTTCGGGCGCAATGTGGTCGGCGGTGCGGTCCTGCTCAACACCAAAGCCTCTACCCAGCACTACGAGGCGACGGTCCGTTCCGCGGTCGAGGGCGGGGGCAAAGCCCCCAATTTCTTCAATTCGGCCACCCTCAACGCCCCGCTGGGGAGCTCCCTGGCGGCCCGCTTGACGGTGCACTCCAACCAGGATCAGGGCTGGTTCAAAAATCAGCGCGACGGCAAAGCCTTTGGGGCTCAGGATACGCTCATGCTGCGACCGGTCCTGAGTTGGCGGCCCAGCGCGAATTTTGACCTGACGCTCCGCTATGAATACCAGAGCATCGAATCCGACGGGCCGGCCTCCCAGAATGTGGATTACTACAGCCGCCGGGGCCACAAGTTCTATGTGGACGAAGATGGCTATCTCGACGCCGAGACGCATTTCTTCAATGCCCGGGCGGACTGGGCCGTGGCGTTTGGCAACGGGACGATTACCGACATCTTCGCTTGGCGCAAAGCGCGGGGTGACGCCTTGACCGACATTGACGGACAACCCGCGGACTCGGTGCATCCCCTGCGCCGATTCCACTTTGGGACTGACCTGGAGTCCGAGCAGTTCAGCAACGAGTTGCGCTACACCGGGACGTTTTTCAACCGCCTGCAACTCGCCACTGGTGTCTACTATTTCACCAACGCGCTTGATTACTTTGAAGCGCGCCAGCTTGAGTTTGCCGACGGCCCGCTCGTCCATCAATTCGGGGGCGGCTATTACGACGTGGATACGGTCGGGCTGTTTCTGAACCTGGACTATGATCTGACCGACTGGCTGACCCTGAGCGGTGGACTGCGCTACACGCACGAGGAAAAGGAAGCCGATATCGCGTATTTGCCAAATAACTCAGTCGTCAATGACCCGGACGACCCAGGCTGCCACATGTTGCGCGGCCGGCGCTGTCCGATTGACTCCTCAAACGATGCCAGCTGGAACAGTCTCTCGCCCAAAATCGGCTTGACCCTGCGCCCGCTTGACCAACTCATGCTGTACTGGCACTGGACGCGCGGCTTCCGGTCCGGCAACTACAATGTGCGTATCACCGGTATCCGGTCGGCGGATCAGGAAGGCCCGTCCGATGAAGAGCAGGTCGATAATTTTGAGCTTGGCTTCAAGACGACGCTCGGCTCCCGCGCGCGGCTCAACGGCGCGGTCTTCTTCAATATCATCAGAGACATGCAGCGCGATGTGTTGATCCCCGGCGGTCCGAGCGGTGCTGTGCAAGATATTGCCAATACCGCGGATGCCGAGATATTCGGCGTGGAACTGGACGGCTCTTTTGTACTGGCGGACGGGCTTATGCTGCACGGCTCAATGGGGTTCCTGGACGCCCAATACACTGACATCTGGTATGACCTGAATGGCGACGGGAGCATAGACGGGACAGACCGGGACCTTGACCTGATCCGGGCTCCGGTCTGGACGTATAGCCTGGGTCTGCGCCACAGTGTGCCGCTCGGCTCCCGCTTCCGGCTCGACTCGCGCGTCCACTACGCCTACCGGGACAGAGAATACTCCCAGGACAACAACTCGCTGTACAACCGTCAACTCAAAAAGTTTGATGTCGGTCTGGACCTGCACCTGAACAACAGCCAGTGGGTGGTCGGCCTGTACGGCAAGAACCTGTTGGACGAGGCCGGCCACGGCATCAATTTTGTGTCCCGCAATCCCACCAGCGGGATCGGCAGCTTCTCCCCGCTGTCGAAAGGCCGGGTCTTCGGCCTGGAACTGACCTGGCATTTTACCGGCGTCTGAAATCGGTGTTTACATCCAGAGACCGGCACGGTAGAAGGGGTGGGCTCCTGGCTCAGTATGAGACTGGAAGGATCATGAACACCAGAATATCCGTATGCTAACCGGCCAGCCTGCTCATCATACTGAGCGTCGGTTTTTCCCCGCTCATGGCCACCGCCCAGGAGGCCGCGCCGGAAGAAGAGGCGGCCAGGAGGCCGCGCCGGAAGAAGAGGCGGCGGTCGAAAGCGCTATGCTGTTGGACGCCCTGGTCGTCACCGCCCAGAAACGCGAACAGCCGATTCAGGACGTGCCGTTGTCAGTCACCGCCGTCAATGTCGAGGACATCGAAGCCACAAAGCTGCGTGACCTGCGCGACCTGACCGTAGGCATTCCCAACGTCGGGTTTGACGAAATCGGCACCTCGCGCGGGACGGCGAATTTTTCGATTCGTGGTCTGGGCATTAATAGCTCAATTCCGTCTATTGACCCGACCGTGGGCGTCTTTGTTGATGGCATATATATGGGGACGAACTCGGTGATGCTGTACGATGCCTTCGACCTGGAGCTCATCGAGGTGTTGCGCGGGCCGCAGGGCGTCCTGTTTGGCCGCAATGTGGTCGGTGGCGCCGTGCTGCTCAACACCAGAACGCCAACCGACCGCTACGAGGCCACGGTCCGTAGCGCGGTTGAGGGCGGCGGGAAAGCGCCCAACTTCTTCACCGCCGGCACCCTCAACGCCCCGCTGACGGACAGCCTGGCCGCTCGCCTCACCGTCTACTCCAACCAGGACCAGGGCTGGTTCAAGAATAAGCGCGATGGCAAGGCGTTCGGTGCCCAAGATACGCTGATGCTGGCCCGGTCGTGCGCTGGCAGCCAGCCGATATGGTGGAATTGACCTTGCGCTATGAGTATCAGGACGTCTCCGGGGACGGGCCGGCGGCCCAGAATACGGTCATCTATGACCGCCGCGACCACGACTTCTTTGTCGATGAAGACGGCTATAGCGATGCCGAGGTGCATTTTTTTCAACGCTCGGCTGGATGTCGATGTGCCGTTCGGCAACGGCACGCTGACCGATATTTTCGGCTGGCGCACAACGGAGAGCCGCGCGTTCAGCGACGTGGACGGGCTGCCGCCCCTCTACCAGAAAGATTTCCCCCTGTCCTCATTCAACCTGGGCACCCAGCAGGAGTCCGAGCAGTTCAGCAACGAGTTGCGCTACACCGGGCGGTTTTTCAACCGGCTGCATCTGACCACCGGCGTCTACTATTTCACCAACGCGCTCGACTACCATGAATGGCGTGAGTTCGAGGGGAGTGTCCGGGCGCCGGCGGCGACCCGGAACGAGTTCGGCGGCGGCGCTTACGATGTTGACACCCTGGGTCTGTTTCTGAATATGGACTACGACCTGACCGACTGGCTGACGGTGACCGGTGGCCTCCGCTACACCAACGAGGACAAGGAAGTCGATTTATCCTATCTACAGCGCAATAGAGAAACCGACTTGACTGCGCCAGGCTGCAATATGGTCAGCGGCCCGGTCTGCCCCAGCCATTTCAAGGACGACAAGAACTGGAACAGCCTGTCCCCGAAAATTGGTCTGACCCTCCGGCCTACCGACGACATCATGCTCTACTGGCATTGGACGCGCGGCTTCCGGTCTGGCAACTACAATGTGCGCATTACCAGTGAGGGCACCGACCCCAGCCCGACCGACCAGGAGCAGGCCGACAATTTCGAGCTGGGCTTCAAGAGCACCCTCGGTACACGCCTGCGTCTCAACGGCGCGGTGTTCTTCAACATGATCCAGGACCTGCAACGGGACGTCCTGGTCGGCAGTGACGCCGGCGCGGTGCAGAGTTTCCTGAACACCGCGGATGTCGAGCTGCTCGGCGTTGAATTCGACGGCTCTCTCGTCCTGCTGGACAACCTGATACTGGACGGCTCAATGGGATATCTCGATACGAACCTGACCGACGTCCGCCACGACCTGAACCAGGACGGGGCGGTGGACGGCAGGGACAAAGGTCTCGAGCTGATTCGCGCTCCGACCTGGACGTACAGCCTGGGCCTGCGTCGCACCCTCCTCGTCGGCACCCGCGCCCGGCTCAACTCGCGCATCAATTACGCCTATCGGGACAAAGAGTATCACATGGATAATAACCTGGGCTTCCACCGGCAGCTCAAAAGGCTGGACGCTGGAGCCGATTTGCACCTGAACGACGGGCAGTGGGTGGTGGGGGTGTACGGCAAGAACCTGCTGCACCAAGCTGCCCACGGCCTGAACTTTGTCAGTAGTGGCTGGGGCGATTTCTCGCCGTTGATGAAGGGTCGCACCTTCGGACTCGAGCTGACCTATCATTTTGTCAGGACCTGATCGAAACGGGCCGACGGTCAAACGGTCGGCAAAAAGAAACAACACACTCACACACCCGAATAGAGGAAGTCATGAATCCTACAAACGACACCCCTGCGTTGTCGCCGAGAGGGGCGACGATAGCCCATGCCGCCGGATACGTGGTCGCACTCAGCCTCGTGCTGGGGACTGCCGCGCTCCCAACGGCGGCCCACGCTCAGGAGGCGCAGCCGCAAGAGGAAGCGGCCGCTCCTGCTGACAGCATAACGACGTTGGCAGACCTTGTTGTCACCGCCCAGAAGCGGGAGCAGATGATACAGGACGTGCCCCTGTCGATTACGGCCTTCGATTCCGAACAACTTGAGGCGCTCAAGGTCCGCGACCTGAGCAATCTGTCGGTCCGTATGCCGAATGTCTCCCTGGACGATGTTGGGACGGCGCGTGGAATTGCGAATTTTTCGATTCGTGGCCTGGGCATCAACAGTTCGATTCCGTCCATAGACCCGACGGTCGGGGTGTTTGTCGATGGCATCTATCTGGGCACGAACGCAACGGTGCTGTACGACGCCTTTGACCTGGAGGGCGTTGAGGTCTTGCGCGGCCCGCAGGGCGTCCTGTTTGGCCGCAACGTGGTTGGTGGCGCGGTGCTGGTCAACACCAGAGCGCCGACCAACCGCTACGAGGCCACGGTCCGTAGCGCGGTCGAGGGCGGGGGCAAGGCCCCCAACGTTTATGTGTCAAGCACGCTGAACGCCCCGCTGACGGACAGCCTGGCCGCGCGTTTCAGCGTGTATTCCAACCAGGACCAGGGCTGGTTCAAGAACAAGCACAACGGCAGGGCATTTGGGGCCCAGGACACCATTATGCTGCGCCCGGTTCTTTCCTGGCGCCCGACCGCCACCCTGGACTTAACCCTGCGCTACGAATACCAGGACCTCGACGGCGACGGACCGGCCGCCCAGAACCATACCAACGGCGCGGGTTTGACCAATCCCTTTACCAATTTTGACCGCAACAGCCACGACTTTGCCATTGACGAGGAAGGCCATCTCCTGTCCGAGACTCATTTTTTTAATGCCTGGGCCGATTGGGACGTGCCGCTGGGCGACAATGCAACTATCACCAATATCTTTGGCTGGCGGGATGTCGGCGGGAGCGGTGTGAGTGATATCGATGCGACGCAGCTCAACCTCTTTACTGGGGGGTCGGACTTTACCGCGGAACAGTTCAGCAACGAGACGCGCTATAGTGGGTGGTTTTTCAACCGGCTGCTGCTGACGACCGGGTTTTATTATTTCAATAATGACATCGCCTATCACGAATATCGCTCTCTCAGCTTCGGGCAAATTCTGCTCAACGGCGGTGGCCTGTACGACGTGGAAACCTTCGGGCTGTTCATGGCCGGCGACTACGACCTGACCGACTGGCTGACGCTGACCGCGGGGTTGCGCTATACCCACGAAGAAAAGGAAGCCGTCATTTCCAATCTGACCCGGACCGGGTCCACGCCGTGTAATGTCGTCAAGGGCCCGGACTGTCCCAGCCATTTCCGGGACAAGGAGAACTGGACCAATCTATCGCCCAAGGTCGGGCTGAGCTATCGGCACGATGACGACACTTTGCTCTACGCCCACTGGACACGGGGCTTTCGCTCTGGTGGCTATAATTTGCGCGACACGTTCTTCGGCTTGCCGGGAGACACCCGCGACTGGGGTCCCGGTCCCTTTGACGAAGAGCAGGTTGACAACTTCGAGATTGGGTTCAAAAAAACCTTTGGGACCCGCGCCCGGCTCAATGGGGCGTTTTTCTACAACATGATTGATGACTTGCAGCGCGAACTGACGCTTACCGAAAATCTGCCGGTGCTCAATCCAGAGACTGGCGAGCCGTTCGTCGATATTGTGGACGGAATGCCAGTGGTGCGGACGCAGGGTAATATCGTGCAGGTGATCCGCAATACGGCCGATGCGGATATGTACGGCTTTGAAGTGGAGGGCAGCCTGGTCCTCGCCCCTGGCCTGAGCCTGTTCGGTGCGGCCGGTTTCGTCGAGTCGGACTACTCCAAGGTCAAGTTCGACCTCAACAACGACGGCAGGGTGGACGGCAGGGATGAGGACCTGGACCCCCCCCGGGCCGCCAAGTGGACCTACAGCGCGGGCCTGTTACATGCGCTGCCGCTTGGGAGCCGCGTCCGGCTGGCCTCGCGGGTCATCTATGCCTATCGGGACAAAGAGTTCAGCGGCGACGCCAACCTGGGCTTCAACCGGCAGCAGAAAATGTTGGAGGCCGGGGTGGACATCCACCTTAATGACAGCCAGTGGGTGGTCGGCTTATACGGTAAAAATTTGCTGGACTGGGTTCGATTCGGTGGTGATACGCAACTGCCGGCACAACTCGGTGGCGGCACCTTTTCACCCTTGGCCAAAGGCCGCATCTTCGGCCTGGAGCTGACCTATAATTTTGTGAGCCGCTGAGCAGGGGACGCCGGGCTACGTCTTGTCCGCCAGTTCGCGGCCCTGGCCCGGCGTCGGGTCTTTGACCACGCCGTAGATTTGACGGCCCTCGTGGTCTTCGGGCAGATGCTCAGTAATCGGTGTGCCCTCGGGCGTCACGAACAGCAGGCAGTGGCAGTACTTCCACTTCTTCATTTCGTCACAGGCGCATACCCACTCGCGGCTGCGTTCGACCTCGGCTTTTTTGTCGGGGTAAAAATTACACGGGCACAGCGGACGGCCCACCTCGTCGATATTATTGGCCAGACCCAGAATCACCGCTTCGGTCACTTCGGACTCCGGGTGGCCTGAGGTGCCGGTTTTCTTCATGTATTTTTCAACGTAGATGCGCATACGTTTAATGCTTTTCTCGGAAGGCTGGTCCATTATGTCACTCCTCAACTTCCTGGCGGTGATGCGTACCCGCGCTGGCGTATATGTTTACGGATTGCAGGGTTCCGTTCCTACTCTAATACTTCAAGCCGGCCTGTGCCATCCTCTGAGTGCTGCCGATTGAGGCGAGATGAGCCATGCCCCGTAAACCACCCCACATTTATGTGACTCGTCAGTTTCCTGAAGCCGCCCTGGCCCCCTTACGGACCCGTGCGGCCCTGTCTGTCTGGGCGTCCGACCACGCCATTCCGCGCGCGACCTTGCTGCGCGAGCTCCGCCCGACCGCTGCCCTGCTAAGCATGGTCACGGAACGCATTGATGACGACCTGCTCGACCACGCGCCGCAGCTCAAAATCGTGGCGAATATGGCCGTCGGGTATGACAATGTGGATGTCCTGGCGCTGACCCGGCGCGGCATCGTCCTGACCAACACGCCGGACGTGTTGACCGAAACCACAGCCGACCTCGTCTTTGCGCTCATCCTCGGGGTCGCCCGCCGCCTCGGTGAAGGCGAACGCCGCGTGCGTGCCGGTCAGTGGCCGGTGTGGAGTCCGTTTGTCTTTCTTGGGACGGATGTTCATCACGCCACGCTGGGCATCATCGGCCTGGGGCGGATTGGCACCGCAGTCGCCAAACGGGCGCAAGGTTTCGATATGCGCGTGCTCTACCATAATCGGAGTCGGAACACACAGGCCGAGGAGCAGCTCGGCTGTACCTGGGTCGATATGAACACCCTGCTGCGTGAGTCGGACTTTGTGGTCGTGCTGGTTCCGCTCAGTCCGGCAACGCGCCAACTCATCTCGACGTCTCAGCTCACAGAGATGAAGCCGACCGCTTTTCTGATTAACGCGGCGCGGGGCCCAGTTGTTGATACGCCCGCCCTGTATGCCGCCCTGCGGGATAAGGTCATCGCCGGGGCGGCGCTGGACGTGACCGACCCGGAGCCGCTGCCCGCAGACGACCCGTTGCTGACGCTCGATAACTGCCTGGTTGTCCCTCACGTGGGCAGCGCCAGCATTGCCACCCGAACGCGCATGGCCACCCTTGCGTCCGAAAACATTGTGGCCTTTCTGAGCGGTCAGCGGCCACCCACGCCGGTCAATCCAGAGGTCTTATAGTCCGGCCGGCCCGGCGGGAGTCGAGGTTTGGCCCGAATCTCAGGGCATGAACGCGGTCAAACTTCCTTCCACATCAGCCGTATCAAGCGCGGACTGGCTCACGAGTGCGGCATCGACCTGTCCGCACAGGGCTGAGGCTTCCTCGGGTGTACGGAGTTCATCCAGCGATATGACGATTTTCTGCCGTGGGACCTGAGCGGCAAGCGCTGACACATGGGTAACGTCGAGTGCTCCACTCGGCGCAGCCAGACCGATGATAAAACTTTCAGCCGCCAGCGCCTGACGGAGTTCGTCGGGGGTCTGGGCCATGACAACGGGGGCGACGTGGAGGGAACGGGCGGTGGTCATCAGGCGTTCCAAGGCAGGCGCATCGACCGCACCGGCCCACAGTAACACGGCATCCGCCCCGCACAGACGGGCAGCATGAATCTCACTGTCACGCAGGACGAGGTCGAGGGCGAACAGTGGAGTCGTGACTCGCTCTGCAATCGCGTGCATATCAGCGCCCGATACGCCGAACAGACTCGGTCCGGTATATATGCCGATGGCCCCGGCTTCCGTATCATCGCAGGCTTGGGCGAGCGCAACGAGGTCCAACTCAGGCCAGACTTGACCCGTCTCCGGGTCCGCCCGTTTGAGCGCGGGAATCAGGCTGAGTTCCTGTTTCTGGGTGGTCACAAACTGCGTAAAATCACGAATACTCGGCGTCACCTCGCTCAGCGACGTGGCGGCCTCTTGCTGACCGTCCGCTTCTTTGGCTGCTCTCAGGGCTGTCCAGTTCACACGCGACTCCCGCTTAGTGCTCGTGGATGCTCAGCATATTCGGGAGTCCGGTATGGGAGGTCACACCGCCGTCCACGGCGAGGGCCTGACCGGTGATGAAGGAGGCTTCATCAGACGCCAGAAACAGGACCGTATTGGCGATTTCTTCCGGCTCTCCCATGCGGCCGAGGGGATGGGCCTCGCCTTGGAGACGGCGAAATTCGTCGGCCCGGTCCCCCCCCAGAAGTTGCGCCACGCGCGTGTTAATCGCGCCGGGGCAGACGCAGTTCACCCGGATATGATATTGGGCGTTCTCAATCGCCGCCGAGCGGCTGAGGTTTATCACCCCGGCCTTGGCCGCGTTATAGGCCGACATGCCATAGTCGCCGCCTATGCCGGACACAGATGCGGTGTTGACGATAGCGCCCTTGGCCTGCCGCCGCATAATGGGCAGGCAGTATTTCATGCCCAAAAAGGTCCCGGTCAGCGTCACAGCAATTGTCCGATTCCAGCTCGCCAGGGACGTGTCCTCAAGCCGGGTCAGCTCCCCGAGTCCGGCATTATTGAACATAATATCGAGCCGGCCATAGGTATCGAGCGCGAGCTGAATCGTGGCCTGTATCCCATCTGGGTCAGCCACATCCATTTTGATCATCGTGGCTTTTCCACCCGCGTCATTGATCTGGGCGGCGACCGCCTCCGCCCGTTTCCCGCTCAAATCTGCGACAATGACCGCTGCCCCTTCCTGGGCAAAACGGACCGCGGATGCCGCGCCAATCCCAGAGCCACCTGCGGTGACCACTGCCACCTGTCCGTCGAGTTTTCCCGCCATGGCCATGCTCCTCTCGTCTTTTTCTTTTGGATAGCACAGGGCAGCGGGGTGAGGTAGCTTCAGCCTTCCAGCCGAGACGCTGTCCTGGTATGAGCGCTGGTTTCCGGCAGGTCGGGCACGAGCGCGGCCAGATTGCGGCTCAGGTCGTCGATGGCGCGGACAAACCGGGCATCGGTAAAGGTCCATAAATTACGGACCATACTGGCGACCAGGCCGACCGGCGACAGCGGCAGCCCCAGGTCGTGTAGCCGCGTGATATAAGTCTCGTGCAGCAGGACGTCGCCAGTCGCCACGCCGATGATACGCAGCGTGCCGGCAAGGGCCAGTTGGGCATAGACGCCCACGTAGATATTGCCCGGCTTAGAGACCAGGCCGTAGACGAGGACATCGCAGTTGATTTGGCGACCGAGGTCTGACGGTGGCAGTCTGTACCAATGGGGGATCTCGGCCAAGCGGGCGTCTATGGTGTGCAGCTCAACATCGGTAAAGCGCTTGACGCTCAAACGGCCGGCCACACCCCGGCGCACCTTTTCATCCAGTCCTTCAATATGGCTGGTGTTTTCAAAGGGCAGGACGCACATCTGTTTTTTGTCGGGAGGAGCGTGTTGGCTCCAGGTCACGAAGTTCTGTGTTGGTGTTGGTGGCTTGGTTGGCGAACACGCCGGCAAGAGCAGACACAGCGCCGCCCCGCATATCCACATCCCTCTCCACATCCCCATCTCCTTCCACCCTCAGGCCCGCTCAAACGGGCTGAGCCACGTCCCTGACAGTCTCCCTCCCGTATAGCAAATTGCCGGGCAAAGAAAAAGGAAAGACCCAGCGCGGCGAGGGACGCTCAGCAATCCTTGTCGGTTCCCAGGAAAGCCGCTACAGTCCGGGGGCGAGGGACCACCCGGACACAGGAGGGAGCACGGTGCAATACGGTCTGCCGATTAAAAGTGGATTGCTGGTCAATGGCTCAGGCCAGCCGGGCTATTCCGGCGAGGTGGCGGTGGTCAGAGCGTAGGGCATGGCTGGCGCGTGCGGCTGCTCGTCGTCATACAACAGTCATTCATGCTCAAGCACACCTTCCGCCATATCCAGGGGATTGGCCAGAGAACGGAGCGGCGCTTATGGCAAGCGGGTGTGACCACCTGGGAACAATTGCTGGACCATCCGCCCCGCGGCGCCCTGCCCGGCTGGCTCCAGGCCGCCGCGTGTTTTGAACTTGAACGCTCGTTGACCGCGCTCGAACAACGCGACCCTCAGTACTTCACCACCAAGCTCCCTCATCAACTTCACTGGCGTTTGTATCCAGAGTTTTCCGAGCGAGTGGCGTATCTCGATATTGAGACCACCGGCTTAGGCGCTGAGGAGGCGTATATTACCGTTATTGGCCTTTCGGATGGGGAGCGGGCGCAGGTGTATGTCCACGGCCAGAATCTGGAACAGTTTGTGACAGATATTGCAGCCTTCACCCTGCTCGTGACGTATAACGGTAAGCAATTCGACCTGCCCTTTCTCCGCGCCGCCCTCGGCATTCCGCTCAACCAGGCCCATATTGACCTGCGCTATCCCCTTGCTGCGCTTGGTTATAAGGGTGGTCTGAAAAAAATTGAAAAGCAGCTGGGTCTTGAACGGCCGGGCCTCGTCTCCCAGCTCGATGGCTGGTGCGCGGTCGTCTTGTGGCGCTATCACCAGCGCGGCGAGGCCGGTGCGCTGGACACGCTGCTGCACTATAATCTTGAAGATGTCGTGCATCTCCCGGTCCTCTTGGCCCAGGTGTATAACACCGCAATTCAACAGCTTCCGTTTCCGGTCGAGCCGCTGACGCTGCCGGCCGCCCTGTCCATTCCGTTTCAGCCTGACGACTCCATCATGCGGCGTGTTCTTGTTGACACGGGCCGGTTGCCCGAGAGTGGCGCATACCACCCGCACCGTTCCCAGGCCGCAGATTGACAAGTTTCCCAGGAAGGTGACAATACAACGGAAGACCGGTTGAAGTCAGATGTCGCTTTTTCGCTCGGTGCACCGAGTCTCAAAAGGACAGCAGGCTAAAACGATCCGGTCCAAAGGAGGGAGCGTATGCCAACCCAAAAATTTGCCCCCATGACCAAGGATTTTCCGACCTTTGACTGCGATGCGCATGTCACTGAGCCGCCCTGGCTCTGGGAGCAGGCCAAGGACTGGCTGACCAAGGATGAACTGGAGGCGCTTAAGACCACGATGTGGTTTGACCAAGAGACCAAGCAGCTTATTGTCAACGGCCATGCTGGGGCCGGCCTGGGCTCGCAACGAGTTGGGGGCACGCCGGGCGTTGTGAACATTCTCTCGCTCGCCGGGCCGGGACTCAAGCACGACATCCAGCGCGCCCTGAATGTCCGTAATTTACACCCTGAGACGGCCATCTCGCAGGAGCAGGCCGCCTACCTGGACCACAAGGGCTCGTATGAGCCCACGGCCCGACTGCGCGATATGGACGTGCAGGGCATTGACCAAGTGATGATTATCCCGACGGATATCGACACCTATCCCTGGTTGCAAAATGCTGTTGGGGCCAAGGCCATGTGCAAGGCGTATAACGAATGGGCCCACGAGTACTGCCAGGCCAACCCGGAACGCCTCTTTTTTGCCGCCCTGCTGCCCATGCAGGACCCGGTGTTTGCCACGGAGGAAGTCTACCGGGTGGCGGACAAGGGCTGTCGGGTGGGTCTGGTCCGTCCGATTGACGCGATGGGCAATTATCCGATTCAGCCCAAGTATGAGCCAGTCTGGCAGGCCATGCAGGAGACCGGCGTGGTCTACGGCATGCACCCCTTCCCGGCCTTTGGCGCGCTGAAACCCCCAGGCTATACGGCCCAATACTCCGGGGCGGAATTAATTGCCCGGACGGTGACTACCGCGGGCCTGCCGCACCAATTTTTGACCAATGTCCAAAACTTTCAGGCCGAGGCGGCGCTGTGGGTCGTCATGGTGCTGATGTCTGGCTTTTTTGAGAAATATCCCAGGCTCCGGGCCGCGGTGTTTGAGGCGTCTTCCACCTGGCTGAGCTTTCTGCTGGACGAGTGCGACAAAATCTACACGCTGTATCGCAACGAGCGCGAGTTGCCATCCCTCAAACGCCTGCCGAGCGAAACCTTTTTCACTCACTGTGTGACCGGCTTTGAAGGAGACGAGGCCCCGCCGTCGCGCTTGCCCGAGTTCTATGGCGATATTCTGGCCTGGTCGTCGGATGTCTACCATCATGATGGCGACGACGCCTGGCGGGCGCTGGCCATGATGCGTGAGTCCAACTTGCCGGAGCGCTATCAGACCAAGTTTCTCGGAGAAAACGCCCGTAAGCTGTACAATATCGACACCCCGAAGACCTTCCTGCGGACGCGGGTGACGGAAATCGAACGACCGGACTGGTGGCCGTCTGAGGCCGAAATTCAACGCGCCCTACAGCCCGAAGCCGGGTTGGTCCGTCCCTACGGCGAAGGCGCACACCGGGTCAACGGCCATGCGCTTGCAGAAGGGCCGGCAGGAGACCGGGTATGACTGGACGGAAGTCTTTTGCCGTCTTTGATAGTGACAGCCACGTGGTTGAGCCGCGGGCGGTCTGGGAGGAGTATCTGGAGCCAGAGTTCCGCACGCTGGGTAAAACGGCCCTGTGGCGCGAGGAAGGCCGGTACGGCTCGTATCTCAAAATTAACGGCAAGATGTTTCGTGACCCCATGAACCCGAACATCCCGCGTCACGCCATCTGGAAACCGGGCATGACCTGGGAGCAGATCGGCGACCTTGACCCTAACACCCCCCATGCCGCAAACGCCGGCGCGTCTGACCCACAGGCCAAGCTGGCCGATATGGACGCCATGGGCGTGGATCAGGCTTTTCTCTATCCAACCTGGTTTGCTGAAGGCTTTCAGCTGATTGAGGACCCGGACGTGGCCGCGGCCCTGGCCCGGGCGTATAACAACTGGCTCACCGATTTCTGTCAGACGGCGCCGACGCGCTTGTATGCCGCGGCTATGCTGCCGCTCCAAAACATGGACTTTGCGTTGGAAGAACTGCGGCGGGTAGCCGGGCTGGCGCAGTTTCGGGGCGCGTTCATTCGGCCCATGTTTATTGAGGGGCATTATTTCACCCATCCGTACTACGACCCGCTCTGGGCCGAGCTGGAACGCTTAGGCGTGCCGGCGGTGGTGCATCCAACACCGGGGCTCTGGAACCCCGAGTGGACGTCCCACGGCCCGTTTATTGAAAAGATCAAAAACCGGCTGAATCAACACACCCTGCTGAGCGAGGTCGGCGGAGGGCCGACGGCCGGTGGCGGGGATGGCCTGGCCAATTTTTCCTTTTTTGCTTCCCCGTCGGTCGGCCATCCGCTCTCCCCGATTCTCTCTGGCTGGCTCGATAACCATATGTTTGTGGCTTCCACTCTGATTGGCTTTACGGTCATGCAGCGCTTTCCCGCTATGAAAGTGGTGGTCGCGCATGGCAAGGCGTCGTGGATGGAAGAGGTGCTAGAAAAAATGGAGGCTTCGACCAAGACGATTCCACTCCTCAATTACTATCCGGTTCGGACCGACCCCGAAGAACTGTGGGCAGAGGGTCGGGTGATGCTCGGCTTTGACGCCGAAGAGCGCATGATTCAGAGACTTCCCCACGTCTTTGCGGAAAAAATTGTCTGGGGCTCGCGCTACCCTCAGCACGATACAACCAGCGCCTGGGAAGCGATTGAGACCCTGACCCAGGCCGGGGTGGAAGAGCCGCTGCTGGCGCGTATGTTCGGCGGCAACGCCGCAGCCCAGTTCGGTATCCCGCTCACGCGGCATATCGGAACGTGACCGTCCTTTCACGCGGACTGTCACGCGGATTGTCACGCGGATTGTTGGGGCGTCACCCACTCCGGCTCTTCTTCATCTGGCGGATAGCGCCGGAGAATCTGATGCGGACGATACTGGGCTTTGTAGGCCATGGAAGTGCTACCCGCCACCCAATAGCCCAGATAGTGATAGCGCAGCCCCTGCTGCTGAGCGTAGGCGGCTTGGCGTACAATCGAAAAGACTCCGGGCGCGTGGGGCCGCCAGTCCGGTTCATGAAAAAAATAGATGCTCGACAGGGCCTCGTGTGTCACATCCGCCAGACCCACCCCAACGAGACGCGCGTGGTCGTAGTACAGGAACTCCCGGGCAAAGCTCCAGTTGCCCAGGAGAAAGCTGCGGAAATACGCGCGTTCATGCGTTGTCTGGGCGGGCCAGCCACGCCGGGTGTGCATATACGCATGGTAGGCATTAAAGAGCCGGATGTGCTCACGGGTCAGGGTCGGCTTTTGCACCACGACCCGAATCTCCGCATTGCGCCGCAGCGCGCGTTTCTGACTGCGAGACGGGCGAAAATCGGCCAGCGGCAGACGGAGACTCCGGCACTGGACACACTGGGGACAGGCCGGACGAAAGAACTCACAGCCAAAGCGCCGCCAGCCGCGCCTGAGGAGTTCATTATACTGTTGGCGTGTCAGGGCGCGGATAATACGGTAGGTCAGCGCGGCCGTTTCCGTTGGGAGATACAGGCAGCCATAAGACGGCGTGGCAAAGCGCTGGCGTTCGTCAATCCCGCGGGCCCAGTGCATGAGGGACGTCCTTCGGGTTCGGCCTGCTTGTGAAAATCGAGGCGTTTCAACGCTCGAAGCGGGTAAAGCACTCCACCCCGACCATAGCCATGACTTTACATTCAAGGACGCGGGTCTGGCTGCTGGCCGGAACCTGAATGACATAGGTCTCGCCCCCGGAGCACTCGGCATTCCAATAGGCGGCCTGGTTTTCGTCCGTGCCTTGCAGAAACGAACGCGAGACCTCAGCGCAGGTTTTGCCGCTTGTCTGTAAAATGCCGGCCAGCGTGGTGGCCCGCTCGGCCTTAGTCTGGCTGAGCAGGAGTTGGTGGCCTGCGTTGGCAAAAGCGGCTGCGGCAAGAGCCACGCTGAGCAGGAGGGATATCCAGGCGGTCTTCACTATTTTCATGTTACTGACCTCGTTCTTTTCTGCACGCCCCTAACAGATCATGCCTTCTTCCCTAGCGAAACCGAAGGGCAAAAGCCAGCGAGCGCCAATCAACGCTTGTCGTCTTGTCTGTTCATCCTTGCCGGCCGGAGAAACACGGGCTAGGCTAGGCCGCGCAAGTGGGGTGAGCAGCTATGAAAAAGAGAAACACAATACTGACCCGACGCGAATTTGTGGTGTCTACCTTGGCCACGGGCTTTGCGCTTGCCGTGCGGCCGGTTTCGGCCCAGACCATCACCACGGATACCAGTGGTTTGGATACTCAGGAAGTCCAGATACCGCTGGACGATATCATGATTCCCGCCTACCAGGCCTGCCCGCAAACCGGCGGGCCTTTTCCGGTTGTGCTGGTTGTCCAGGAAATTTTTGGCGTGCATGAGCATATCAAGGACGTGTGCCGCCGCCTTGCCAAGCAGGGCTATGTCGCGATTGCATCGGAACTCTACGCCAGGCAGGGCGATGTCTCGCAGATGACGGATATCGGGCAGATTATTCGGACCGTAGTTGCCAAGGTCCCGGATGCGCAGGTCATGTCCGACCTGGACGCCATCGTGGCCTGGGTCAAGGCGTCCGGCAGGGGTGATGTGACCAGACTCGGCATCACTGGTTTTTGTTGGGGCGGGCGCATTGTGTGGATGTATGCCGCCCACAGCCCACAGGTCAAAGCCGGGGCGGCCTGGTATGGCCGTCTGGTCGGGCCGGCCTCCGCACTCACCCCAACCCATCCGGTCGATATTACCGCCCAGCTCCACGCGCCGGTCCTCGGTTTGTACGGCGGCGCCGATAGCGGCATTCCAAACGAAACCGTTGAACAGATGCGCGCCGCGTTGCAAGCAGCAGAAAGCCCGTCAGAGATTATTCTCTATCCCGATACACCCCACGGTTTTCACGCGGATTATCGGGCCAGCTATCGTCAGGAGGCGGCCCAAGACGGCTGGCAACGGCTCCTGGCCTGGTTCAAAAGCCACGGTGTGGCGTGACGGACCGGATACGCCCAAGGAGACGTGGCGGTGTTCAACCTTAGTCCAAAGCGTCCGAGATGCGTTGTAGGGCGGTCTCGACATTCTCTCGGCTGTTAAAGGCGCTCAGGCGCACATAGCCCTCACCGCATTTTCCGAACCCGGCCCCTGGGGTGCAGACCACGCCGGCCTTGTGCAGTAAACGGTCAAAAAACTTCCAAGAGTCCGTATTGGTTTGAATCCATACATACGGAGAATGCTCTCCACCCACGCACGCATAGCCCAAGCCTGTAATCGCCTCACGAATCAGGGCAGCATTGCCGAGATAGTAATTGCTCAGTGCTCGGATTTGTTGCTTACCCTCGGGCGAAAAGGCGGCCTCGGCCGCGCGCTGGACCGGATAGGAGACGCTGTTGAATTTGGTGGACTGGCGCCGGTCCCAGAGCGCATGGAGTGCGTGAGCGTTACCCTGAGCGTCGTACACCCGGCACTCTCTGGGCACGATAGTGTAGGCGCAGCGCGTGCCGGTAAAGCCAGCAGTTTTGGACAGGCTCCGAAATTCGACCGCGACCTCTTTAGCGCCGTCGATCTCGTAAATACTCTGCGGCAGGCTGTCGTCTCGGATAAACTCGACATAGGCCGCGTCATACAAAATGAGTGCTTGATGCTCCCGCGCATAGTCCACCCAGAGGCGCAACTGGTCTGAGGCGATCATACTGCCCGTGGGGTTATTGGGAAAACACAGATAAATGAGGTCAACCGCTTCCTGGGGCAGCGCTGGGATATACTGGTTTTCCGCGGTTGACTCCAGATAGACAAGCCCCTCGTAGCGGCCGTCCTGCCAGGCCGTGGTCCGGCCAGCCATCACATTGGTATCCACATACACCGGGTAAACGGGGTCGGGCACGGCCACCCGCGTGTCCAGGGAAAAAAGCTCCTGAAAATTGCCGGAGTCACACTTCGCGCCGTCACTCACAAAAACCTCGTCGGGCCTGAGCGTCACCCCGCGCGGCTGAAAATCTCCGGCCACAATGGCTGCTTGTAAAAAATCATAGCCCAGCTCCGGGCCATAGCCCCGAAAGGTCGCGTCGTCCGCCATCTCGTCCACGGCGCGATGCAAGGCGGTGATACACGCCTCAGGCAGTGCGCGCGTCACATCGCCAATTCCCAAGCGGATAATGGTTTGGCCCGGATTGTCGGCTTGATAGGCATTGACCCGCTTGGCAATATCGGAAAACAGATACGAGGCTTGCAGCTTCAGATAGTGTTCGTTCATGGTAATCATGAGCACCGTCCCCCTGTCTTACCGGCCGGTCCTCAGAGCGCCGGCATAATCTCTTGGGCACACATCTCCAGATGTTCCAGGTCGTCAAAGGCCGGGTTGAGCAAGAGATGTTCCGCCCCGGCCCGGACGATCTCACCGATCTTATTACGGCATTCGTCCAGACTGCCCCAAACGGCCACCTTTGAGGCCATATCCGCATTCTCATATCGAATGCCAAACCACTCTCGCAGCCGCCGTTCCGCGCGCGCCCGGTCGGTATCCACCGCGATATAGACCCGCTTGGAGATGGTAAACGTGGCCGGGTCACGGCCTGCTTCATCCAGAAACTGACGAATCAAGCGCGCCTGTCTGATAAAATCCGTGCTGGAAGACGACCCCGCGCCCATCCAGCCGTCCCCGTACCGGACGGCGCGCCGCAGCGGCCGTTCCGCGCGCGCGCCAAACCAGATAGGCGGATGCGGCTTTTGGAGCGGCTTGGGCTCCATGGCCACATTCTCGAAGTTCCAGAACGTCCCGCTGACCGTGGCCTTGGGCGCGGTCCACAGCGCCTTGATGGTGTGAATGCCCTCGACAAAACGCCGGGCGCGAAGTTCGCTGGAATAGCCAAAGAGCGTCTCTGGAACATGTCCACCAATGCCCAGCCCAAAGATGAGCCGGCCCTGACTCATCTGGTCCAGGCTCGACAAACTCTTGGCCAGTTGTACCGGATTGCGCAGCACCGTCAGCAGGACCGAGGTCCCGAGCCGCGCTTTTGAGGTAATGGCAGCAAGATAGTTGAGGAGGGCCACCGGTTCGAGAATGGCAAAGTCGCTGACAATGGTCTCCTGCACCCACAGGCTGTCATAATCCAGGGCTTCGGCGCGTTGGACAAAGTTGCGGATGAAGCCCATATCAACCGGGCCATCAAGAAACACTTGGGGAACAGCAATCCCACACGGAATAGCACCTGTCGCCATGTCGTCTCTCCTTACACGGGCGGTCTGTTGGGTCCTGTGAGCCTTACAGCCTCAATAGACCCTATAGACTGACGAGACTCAATCCCCTTATCTCCCGGCCAGTTCGGCGCGGACAATCTGGGCTCCTCTGACCAGGGCACGCAGTTTATTATAGGCGCAGAAGCGGGGCAGGGCGCGCAGACCGCAGTCTGTGGTCAGCGTCACCCGCTCCGGCCCAATGAACTGGAGCACTGTGCGGATACGCTCCGCCACCTGCTCCGGGGTCTCGACCTGGAGATTGCGCACATCAATCACGCCGACCGCGACTTCCTTGTCCGCCGGCAGGTCCTTCAGAATATGGGCGTCTTCCATCTCGCGGACCGCAAAGTCGAGCACATACTGCTCAATCCCAGTCTCGTGTAAATGGGGCAGGATGGAGCCATAGCCCGCCCCGGACGGAAACAAACCCGGTGAGGCGTTCCCCCAGGCCGCCCCAAAGCAGAAATGCCAGGCCAGCTTGGCCTCCACCCCGTCAACCGTTTTGTTGATGACATCCACCACCCACTCGAAGTCGTCCGGGTTGCCGCTGAACAGGGGCAGCCACGCCCCAAGGTCTTCCAGTTGGAGAAATGACGCCCCGCCCGCCACCATGTCCTTCATCTCGGCATTAAAAATAGGCACCAGGGCGTAGGCCAAGTCTTTCTGGGTTTTGTAGTATTCGAGATGGACGTGATAGGTCAGGTTGAGCGGCCCCGCGCCCACGCTGCACCGCACCGGTTTCTTGGTATTGCGCTGGGCAATATGGTATAGGTCGGCCAGCCGCAGCGGTCCGCGTCTCACCGCGTCAGTCACGGCAGTCGCCCCCCAGTCGGTCAGCCAGGCCGCGTCATTGGGTGAGGCATTCCCGCCAGCAACAAAGGGGTGGCGGTGTTTGGTTGGCACAAAGCCGTGAATACGCTCATACCAGTACCAGACAAAAGACCCGATGCAGCCGCCGTAGTCGTCGAACCACATCTGACCGTCCGTCAGAATATCCAGCCCGGCCTGCTCCTGGTCTTGCAGGACGGTGCGGACCGCATCTTCAAACGCCTCGGCATGGTTGACGTCCTTAAACGCCTCCCAGATATCCCGCCCGTGCAACTGATAGGTAAACCAGTGCGGGCGGGGATACGAGCCGACCATAGTTGTGGGCAGGAGCGTATCCCCGCTGCTATTCAACATGGCCGCCCCCTCCTTTTGGGGTCTTTGGGTCGGTTGGGTGGCTCAGGCCGGACTCCACGGGCTCTATCAGCGCCCGTCCTTTTTCTGAGAGCGTCAGCACTCGCTGCCACACGCCCTGTCCGCGAATATAGCCGAGTTGGTCAAGGCGGTTGACGATGACGCTGAGCGGGGAAGCGTCCAGGCCGGTGGCCGCACTGAGGTCGCGCAGGCTTTTGTTGCCCTCTGCAAGCTGCTCCAACAGGGCGCGGCTGTCCGCGTCCAGGCCGGCAAAACCGCTCAAGCCCGCCGGCGCGTGGGGCAGGCCGGCAAGCGTGCGATCTCCCGCCAGCGTCAGGCCAAATGTGAAATAATCGAGCCCGCTCCGGCCCCAGCGCTGAACCAGCCCGGCCTGTTCGAGTTGCGTGATGAGCCGGTGGCACTCGGCCGCATTGAGCAGGGTGAAATCGCTCAGCTCCACCATTGTCGTATAGCCGGTCCGAATCAGGACCAGCAGCCGTTCCTGTTCTGGAACGAGCCGCACGGGTTTTGACTCGTCCCGGCGCGTACCGTCCGGTTGCGTCAGCCAGGACAGACCCAGCACGGTCGGGAAGGTAATGAGGGAGCCCACCACCACCGTGTGCATAGCGCCGAGTGGGACGCCCATGAACTTCAGGACTTCGTAGACGAGCATGGCGACCGTCCCAATAAGCGTCCCCCAAAACGCCCCCGTTTCTGTAATAAAAGCCCAGCGATGTCCCAGCACAAAGACACAGGCCGCGGGGCCGAGCATGGCACAACTCACCGCCAGCAGATAATACGGCCCACCCGGATAAAAACTCAGCAGCCAGATGGCAAAACCGGTCAGCAGGGTGAGCAGACGGCTCATCCGCAAGACCACTTCCGGGGAGGCCGTGGGCCGGATAAAGCGCTGATAGATATCGCGCGCGAGCGAGGAGGTAATGCCCATATGGGCGTTGCTCGTGGTCGAGATCGTCGCGGCCAGGGCGGCGACGAGGCCCACCAGGGCCATAGCCGAGGGAAAGTCCCGCATGAGCAAGCCATAGGCACTCATGGGGTTGGCCGGATTGTCCGGGTCCAGAAAAGCCGCGCTGTGGACACTGCCGGCATACAGACCGAGCACCCCCATAGAACCGTGGATCACCAGGACGAGCAGGCCACCAATAATGAACTGCCAGCGGGCAATCGGTTCGGTCCGCGCCGCCGCGGCGCGCAGCCAATAGTAGTTGCCGCCCCACTGAATAAAAAAGCCGACGACGAGTGAAACCGTCAGCACACTGGGATAGCTGACCTGAAACCACGGAAAAGAGCCGAGTACCCCGGCTGAGAGGGGCGTGGCGGTCACGAAACTCGTCTCGATCAGCTCCCAGCCGCCATAGCTGATTAAACAGTAGACGGCCAGGGCGGGGAGGAAGAGGAAGCCTAACACCACCTGTACGACGTCGGTCAGGGTCAGCGCCCACATGCCACCCAGAAAAATAAATATCAGGTGGCCGCCCAGGACAATGGTAATCATGAGCCACAACGGCGCACCCAGAAACCCCTGCATAATGAGCGCCATGGCCACCACATTCATGGCGACCACGCCGGTGACGCCGAGCAGGGTGGCAATGCTGACGACGACCCGGGTGCGCGTGTCAAAGCGCATCTCCAGCCACTCGGGAATGGTGTACGCGCCACACCGCCGGATATACGGGCCGGCAAAGACGCCATACGCAATATAGCCAATGACCAGGGGCAGGCTGCCGCCCAATATCCAGCCCAGAAAACCGTACTGTATGGTCAGGCCGGGCACGATGCTGGTCATACTGCCGGCAAACGCAATGCCACAAATACTGGCAATCCCCGGAATCAGGCTGACCTGCCGGCCGGCCAGCAAAAAGTCACCGTCGGTGCGCACCCAGCGTTTGGCGTACCAGCCAAGCGCCCAGAGCAGGACAATGAGGGCCAGAACGGAGGCGATGAAGATCGGCATGGCGCGGCTATTCCGTCAGACGAGACGGTCTCCCGTAGCGTCCGAACACGAACAGCCCGAGAATCTGGAGGGCGTGAATGAGGACCATCAGGCCCATGAGGAGCATGACAAAATCGGACAGGCTGGCGTAGTGCAGATAGAGCCGTGCCTCAAAACCGGCCACCCCGACCAGGCCGAGGGTCGTAGGGAGGTTTTTGGCCCGCCCCAGAAAGAGACTGAGCCCCAGGAGGATGAGACAGTCGAAAAAGGGGCTGCCCAGCCAGAAAAAGGCGCTGAAATTGCCGGTATGCAGGCTGCCGTCAAGCGCGATAAAGCTCGGAATTGCCAAAAAGAACAGGGCGAAGCCGGCCACGATAATATAGGCGGCTATCATGCGGACCGTCCGCTCTATCATCCGGGCGGCTTTCTCGGGGTCGCCGAGTTCTTCGGTCGATATGCCGGCCAGCAGCCGCAGGAGTTTTTCTCCCGTCGCGTTGACCGCCGGCGCGCTTTTCTGGTGGGGGTGCTCTGCCATAATAATAGGCTGGACAAAGAATATGCTGGCAACCTTACGCGCTGTTGCGTCTCAAGGCAAATGCCGCCGCGTCACCGCTCCGCCCTTTCATCCTGGTCCGGGACCCGTCACAATACTGAGGCAGCGTGCCCTCCCACAGATATGAGAAGGCTGGGTACGTTGACGCATTCCACACAGGAGGCGCATGATATGACCCGACGGAAGCCTGAAAAATATCTGCTCTGGCTTGCCCTGAGCCTGATCATGGTCGGACTGACGTTTTCGTCACCTCCGCAGGCCCAAGACGGCCCCTCTGCCATCCCGGAAGGCAGTGGCAGCATTATCCAGCCAGTCTCGTGGCAATTGACCAGTCAAGACGCTCCGAACTTGGCGGAGCAGGTCCGCACGGTCGTCCAGCAATTCGAGGGCGCTATCCTGGTTAAGGATGAGGACGGGCTGTTCGTGCTTTCTCTGCCCTCAGCAAAACTGACCGCCCTGCATCAGAAGCTCTCTCCGCTTGGCCGGCTGACGAGGCCGGAAGCCACTGACGCCTCCCAGGCCCCCACCATCCTGCTGCGACTCAGGCTCGGCTCCTCCTCTGAGGAAGCAGCCGGGGGGTGAGGGCGCGGAGGTCTCACAGCCTCACCGCCCTTATCGTTGTCAGGGGCAATGGACACAGCAACGCTGTCGTGGCTATACTCGCGGCACGTTTCCAAACGAGGAGTATACTATGAGCCTGCGCACCCCAGCACAATACAAAGAGAGTCTGAGAGACGGCCGGGAAGTCTATTATCGCGGCGAAAAGGTCGAAGATGTCACCACCCACCCGGTCATCGGCAAGGCGGTCCAGCACGCCTGCATCGACTATCAGATGGCCGAAGACCCGCGCTACCGCGACTTGGCGGTTGTCACCGACCCGCAGACCGGCCAGGAATACTCCCGCTATTATCATCTGCCCCAGAATGCCGAAGACCTGCTCCAGCGCAGCCGTCTGATTGAGGCCAGTACCCGCGAGGGGGCGACGCTGGTCGTGCTGATTAAAGAAATCGGCACGGACGCCCTCCTGGCCCTGCATATTGTTGCCGAAGAGATGGCCCAACATGGCGCGGACCACTATCGGGAGCGGGTCAGAAAATACTATGAGCTGTGCCGGGATAATGACTACGCGGTGGCCGTGGCCCAGAGCGATGTCAAAGGCGACCGCAGCCTGGGTCCGCAGGGCCAGGACCATCCAGATTATTATGTGCGCATTGTTGACCGCCGTGACGACGGCATTGTTGTCCGCGGCGCCAAAATTCATACCTCGGTCTCCACCAATACGGACGAAATCATTGTCCTGCCGACCCGGGCCATGCGTGCCGACGACGAGGACTACGCCGTGGCCTTCGCCATCCCGGCGGCCACCAGCGGGGTGAAACTCCTGGCCAGCTCCTATGGCGGTTTCCAGAGAAACGACTTCGAGTATCCGATCAGTGCCAAACACAAGATGATGGAGACGCTGACCGTCTTCGATGACGTATTTGTGCCCTGGGAGCGGGTCTTCCTGGCTGGTGAGGTGGCCGCGGCCGGTTTGATGGCGCTGACTTTCGTGAAGTTCCACCGCTTCACCGCGGTGTCGTACAAGCTGCCGCTCCTGGAACTCCTGGCCGGCGCCTCTCAGGCCATTGCCGAATACAACGGCATTGAGCGGGCCGGCCATATCCGTGAGAAGCTGACCAAGCTGGCCAGCTATCATGCCACCGTTCAGGGGCTGATTCTGGCCGCGGCCCAGCAACACACGGTTGTCCCGCCGGGTATCGCCGTGCCCAACACGCTGATGACCAATGTGGCCAAATACCAGTTTGCCTCCAATTACCATCAGGCCGTCCAGATGGTGCAGGATGTGAGCGGCGGCCTGCTCGTGACCGGGCCGAGCATGGAGGACTGGCGTAGCGAAGCCACCGGCCCCTACGTCCAGAAATATCTGGGCGGCAAGAAAGGCACCTCAACCGAGCACCGGCTGCGGCTGATGAATCTGATTTCCGACCTGACCGCCGGGGACTTTGGCGGCTACCAGGAAGTGTTGGCCGTCCACGCCGAGGGCTCCCTCGAAGCCGAAAAGCTCCAGACCTATCGTGAGTACGATTTTACGGCCGCGGCGGAGTACGCCCGCGAGTTGGCGGGGATTGCCAAATAGTTACCGACCCCGGTTGATGAGTTGTTGATACTCGTCGTGGCGTCCGACCCAGAACCACACAATGTCAGAGCCGTTTTCTACGGCAAGGACGCGGTGATGAAGACCCACTCGGGCGGACCAGAATCGGCCGCCCTTCTTGAAGTGGAGAGAGGGATGGTAGGGGTCCTGCCGAAGCAGCCGGAAGTTTTCATCGGCCAGCTTCCGTGTTTCGGCTGGAAGCTCGTTGTAGAGCGACCGGAACTTGCGGGTGACGCGATGTCTCACAGGTCGCTACACTGGCCCTCGCGCAGGGCCTGCAAGGCTTCCTCCGCCAATGCGTCGAGTCGCCCGGTGGCAACATCATGCTCAAACTCACGATCCCATATTTCGGCATCGAACTCCGCAAACCAAGCGCGGAAGGCGACGAGTTGTTTGGCCGACAATTGGCTCACGGCTGTCTGGATATCTTGCAGCGTGTCCATGTCTGAAGGCTATCCTTGCCGTCTGCTGATGACAAGGCACGTCAAGAGAGGATGAGGGGTCAGGGTTTGGACTTTCGCCTTAATCCTTCTGGCCGAATGTCTGTTCATAGCGCGCCTTGAATGTTGCAAACAGGCTGAGTTCCTGCGCGGTATACGTGCGGTAGGTCTGACTGGGGTGTGGAAAATAAAAGCGCAAGACGGCCTTCCCGTCTGCGTCATCAAGGCTGACAAACACGCTGACGGAATCGCCGTGCTCTGGCGCTTCGGCAAAGCGCACCTGGCTAATGGTGTCGAGGTTGGCGTGAATATGCCAGCCGCTATACTCAACCGTTGCCCACGAGTCGGCAAACTCGACCTTCTGAACCTGCTCGTCCAGAAAAAGCTCACTGACAACCCCGTCACGCCCGACCGTACAGACAAGCGAGGGCGTGCGCGCCAAGTCTTCGAGTAACTGTTTCACACCGGAAATCATGCGTTCCTCTCGATGGTCTTTTCCTCTCTTTCATAACGGTCTGACAGGAGTTTGAGAAGACGAGGAGAAACGCGAAAGTTCGTCTTCTGTAGACGCTCAATTGCCGAGGGAAAAAGACAGTTAATGAGATAGAGATAGCAGATAGGGGATGTGTTGGAGATGGTAATCACGGCTGGATAACTGCACGGAGCGTTTCAATATCTCCTGCTACGTCTTCTTCAGTATAGTCCAGATAGGCACGTGCTTGCTTGAGCAGGCTGTCAACCTCCCAACGTGAAGAGAGACACAGCATTTTCTGCACCTGCGCTTCGGTCAAGACTCCTGCTCGATACGCCTCGATTGCGACTACTTCGAGAGTCCGTTGAGAGAGATTGCCCCAATTTTGTGTGAGATGGAGGGCGATATCTTCCGGGAGTTCAATGACAACATTCATGCCCTGCACCCTACTCGAATATCTGCCTCCCTGTCCAGGCTGAACTCTTCAAAGGGAAAAGCATCGTCAACTCCTACTCCACCGTCACGCTCTTGGCCAGGTTGCGCGGCTGGTCCACATCGGTCCCGCGATACACGGCCACATGATAGGCCAGGAGCTGGAGCGGAATGCTGAGCAGAATCGGCATGACCAGGTGGTTGGTGGTCGGCACCTGGATAATCTCCCAGGCGATTTCTTCGAGCTCGGGCGAGGGCGCGTCGGTCAGGGCGATAATCCGGCCACCGCGGGCCTCCACCTCCTTCATATTGCTGAGCGTTTTCTCGTACACCGGGCCTTTGGGCAGCAGGACGACAACCGGCATCTGATCGTCAATCAGGGCAATCGGCCCGTGCTTCATCTCCCCGGCCGGATAGCCCTCGGCGTGAATATAGGACAGTTCTTTGAGCTTGAGCGCGCCCTCAAGCGCAATCGGGTAATTGATACCCCGTCCCAGATAGAAGAAATCGCTGGCATGGCCGTATTTTTTGGCGATCTTTTCAATCGCTTTGGCCTTGTGTAACGTCGTCTGGACGAAGGCCGGCAGGGCGACGATAGCTTCGATGAGTTGTCGGCTGCGGTCCTGGTCAAGGACGCCCCGCCGTTGTCCAAGGTGCAGGGCCAGCAGATACAGCGCGGTCAACTGGGTGGTAAACGCCTTGGTTGACGCCACGCTGATCTCGGGTCCGGCATGGGTATAGACCACCATGTCGGCTTTGCGCGCAATGGATGAATCAACGACATTGCAGATGGCCATCGTGCTGGCCCCCTTGTTTTTGCCCCCGGCGAGTGCGGCCAGGGTATCCGCGGTCTCGCCCGACTGAGAAACCACCAGCACCAGGCTGTCCGTATCGAGCGGCGTGGGGCGGTAGCGGAATTCACTGCCGTAATCGACCTCGGTCGGCAGTCCGGCCAGTTCCTCCAAAAGAAACTTCCCCACAAGACAGGCGTGCCAGGCCGTGCCACACGCCACCAGGGTCGCCCGTTTCACCGTATCGAGCGTGGGGAGCCGGTCCGTAATCTCACCCAGCGCAATCTCGCTGGATTCCTCCAGGATACGGCTGCGCATGGTATCGATAATGGCCTGAGGTTGTTCGTGGATTTCTTTGAGCAGGAAGTGTTTATAGCCGCCCTTCTGGGCCGTAATCGGGTCCCAGCTAATATGGCGCGGCTCGCGCGCAATCGACCGGCCGGAGAAGTCCGAGAGCGAGACACCCCGACGATGCACCTCGGCCATCTCGCCGTCGTCGAGGAAGAGCACGCGGCGGGTGTAATCGAGCAGGGCGGGAATATCGGAGGCTACAAAGCTTTCTTCCTCCCCAAGTCCAATCACAATGGGCGTGGCGTTTTTGGCCGTCAGAAGCGTCCCCGGTTCACGCTCGCTCAGGGCAACCAGGGCGAACGAACCGGACAGCTGCCGCAGGGCGGCCCGGGTCGCTTCACGAAACCCGTGTCCTGCTTGCAGGTAGTGGTCAATCAGGTGAGCAATGATTTCGGTATCCGTCTCAGAGCTGAACACCCGCCCTTTGCCCCTGAGTTCGTGGCGCAGGTCAAGATAGTTCTCGATAATGCCGTTATGGATGACCACCACATCGCCGGCGCGGTGCGGGTGGGCGTTCTCCTCGGACGGCGGCCCGTGGGTCGCCCAGCGGGTGTGACCGATACCAATCGAGCCCGGCAGGGGGTCGGCCTGTAAGAGCTGGTCAAGCTGGCTGAGCTTGCCAACCGTCCGCCGGATGGCAATATGGCCGTTGGTGAAGGCGGCGATGCCCGCGGAGTCGTAGCCGCGATACTCAAGCCGCTTGAGTCCCTGGAGGAGGAGCGACGCCGCTTCGCGCTGCCCAACATAGCCCATAATGCCGCACATGGGAGCATCCTTCCCAACGACCCCCTGGACTCAAGCGGCCTTCTTTTTTTCCTTGCGCCGTTTGGTGGCGGTCCAGCCGGCGCGGATTTCTTCCTGACGCCGATTAAAGACCAGGGCACCCGCCGGCACATCCTGCCGGACGGTAGTGGCGGTGGCAATATACGCATCGTCGTTGACCGTCAGTGGGGCTACCAGGGTCGTATCCGAACCGACCTGAACGCGGTCGCCAATCCTGGTCTTATGCTTGCGAAAGCCGTCATAGTTGCAGGTGATTGTACCCGCACCGATATTGGCCTCGCGGCCGATTTCCGCGTCGCCGATATACGCCAGATGTTTGGCCTTGGTCCGTTCGCCAAGGGTGGATTTTTTCACCTCAACGAAATTGCCAATCTCGGTCTGCGGGGCCAGCACCGCCCCGGCCCGGATATGGGAAAACGGCCCAGCCGAGGAGCCCGCGCTGAGTTGGCTGTCGCTCAGCACAACCGAAAAATAGAGGCGGACCTCATCGCCGATGGTGCAGTTCTCAATATAGGCATTGCCGTCAATGCGACACCGGGAGCCGATAACGGTCCGGCCTTTGATATGGGTATTCGGACCAATGACCGTGTCCGGTCCGATAGTTGCCTCCTCACTCAGATAGACCGTCTGGGCGTCCTCAAAAGTGACGCCGGCGTCCATCCACTGCCGGCGGAGTTGTTCCTGGCGGGTTGTTTCCATACGCGCAAGCTCCTGTCGAGAATTCACCCCTTCGACTTCCCGATAGTCAGGCGTGAAGACGGCCTGGACCGGCCGGCCGGCCTGAACTGCCGCGGCCACGATGTCGGTCAGATAGTATTCGCCCTGGGCATTGGTGGGTTGGAGCCGGTCGAGCGCAGCAAAGAGAAAGTCCGCCGCCACGCAGTATATCCCGGTGTTGATTTCCCGGACGCTCAACTCCTGGGCCGAAGCGTCGCGCGCCTCCACAATGCGGACCACTTGGCCGTCGGCGCGGCGCAGCACACGCCCGTACTGCGCGGGGTCGGTCGGCCGGGCAGTCAGGACCGACGGAGTTGCCCGCTGAGCGCTGTGCTCCGCCACAAAACGCGCTAGCGTCCGGGACGTGAGCAGGGGCACGTCGCCAGAGACAATGAGAATATCCCCCAGAAAACTGGCAAACTGCGCTTTGGCTGCACGGACCGCGTCCCCGGTCCCGCGCTGCTCTTTCTGCAAGACAAAGCGCACCCCGTCTGCTTGACACGCGGCTTGGACCGCGGCGGCCTGATGACCAACCACCACGACCAAGCGGCTGGGGTGGAGGCGCTGGCAGGTCTGAACGACGCGCGTCAGGAGCGGTTTCCCGGCCAGATGATGCAGGACCTTGGCCCGCTCGGAGCGCATGCGCGTCCCCTTGCCGGCCGCCAGAATAATCACGCCCAGGGGCCGCTCCTGTTGGTGGGGTGTGTCCGCCACGTCCGCCCGCCTCTTTGCTGCCACTAGCTACTAGCTACTCTTCGGTCCGGGAGTTGTTCAAACCAGGGCAGCACCAGAGTTTCATTGATGGAATACGTATAGGCGTGCCCCCAGTCGGGCAACTCGGTGTAGCGGACCTGGGTAAAGCCCTGACCCTCTAAAAACTTGCGGGACATGCGGGCTGAGGAGACCGGAAAAATAAAATCTTTTGCCCCGTGAACAATAAAGATGGGCAGGGCGGTGGCTTGCTTATAATCCAGCCAGGGCGGCAACACCCCGGCAATGGGAGCGATACCCACAAAGAGCTTGGGGCAGCTGATACCAAGGGCGTATGAAAACGTCCCGCCATCAGACAGACCGCTGACCAGAATCCGGCTCGTATTCACCGCGTATTCATCCATGACCGTTTCAAGCATGGACAGAATGGAGCGCACATCAAGGCCGGGCTGCTGAATGGACCAAGTCTGGCCCAGGGATTTCGGCGAGAGCAGGATCAAGCCGCGACTCTTGGCCGTCCTGAGCCAGGTCAGCAGATAATCATCGCCCCGCCCGTGGCCGCCGTGGAGGGTGATGACCAGGGGCCAGCGTCTGCCGGGGGTATAGTTTTCGGGAACGTATACGGAATACTCAGCGTGTTTACTCGTCTGCTTGCGGTGCAGCACGCCGGTCTGGGCGGTGTTGTCCTTGGCCGGGGTTTCAAGCTCGGTCTGACGCGGGAAATCATCCGCCAAAAACCAGTACGGCTGAAGCGGCGGCAGCGCGGCGCGCAGACGGTACAAAAGATATTTGCCCAGCGAGAACGCCCGCCGGCTCTGCATATAGGCGACAATAAAATTATGCGCCGAACCGGTCCGAAAGGACGTATAGGCGTCTTCCAGGTGGGCAAGCGCTTCCAGCCAGTCTGTATGAAAGGCGGTCCGGTCTGAGGGGACTGCCAGACCCTCGTTGTGCGTATTGAGGGTCGTGAACAGGTCGCCCACTTCTTCGACGAGTTCGGCCTGATGCTGAGGGATTTTTGCCAGGTGGATCTGCTCCTGGAGCGCCTCAAAAGTGCGCAGGAAGCCCAGAATCTGCTCGGCTTGGCGGGTTGTTGTCCGCTGATAGTGGTCCGTAGCGCTTTCCATAGTCTGCCTCCCTGTGGTCTGCGAGGCTAACAGTTTGGCTTTCACCGTTGCAAGGGGGAAGGCCGTGTGACAAGCTGGGAGCGGGTATGACAACGCCGCCCTCCCTCCTCCGCGCGCTCCCATCTGTAGAGAAACTGCTGGCAGCACCAGCGCTTCAGCCCCTTCTGGCGCGTTATAACCGCCCGTATATCGCCGACCTGATTCGTCAGACGTTGGAGACCCTGCGTCAGGACATACGCTCCGGCGTACAGACCACACCGCCTGCCGAGCGTGACCTGGTTGAGCGTCTGACGGCCCGACTCCAGCGCGAGGACCAGCCCCCGCTGCGCTCGGTCGTCAACGCCACCGGCACGGGGCTGCACACCAATCTCGGGCGCGCCCTGCTCGCCCAGGAGGCGGTCTGCGCGGTGGTCCGCGCGGCGTCTACCCCCGTGACGCTCGAATACGACCTGTCTCAGGCCGGCCGCGGCGACCGGGACGACCTGGTTGAGGCCGACCTGAGGGCGCTGACCGGCGCGGAAGCGGCCACGGTCGTGAACAATAATGCCGCCGCGGTGTTATTGGCCCTGAACACGCTGGCCGAAGGACGGGAAGGCATTGTGTCCCGTGGGGAACTGATTGAGATTGGCGGCTCTTTTCGTATCCCGGAGGTCATGCGCAAGAGCGGCGTGGTGCTGCGCGAGGTCGGCACGACCAACCGGACCCATCCGCGCGATTATGCCAGCGCCCTCTCGGCCCAGACGGGTGTTTTGCTCAAAGTCCATACCAGCAATTATCGGGTCGTGGGCTTCACCGCCGAGGTTGGCCTGGAAGCATTGGTCGCCATAGGCAGGGAGCATGGCGTCCCGGTCATGGAAGACCTGGGGGCTGGCGCGCTGATTGACCTGGTACGGTACGGACTGCCCCCGGAACCGGTGGTGGCCGCGCGGGTCGCCAAAGGCGCGGATGTGGTCACTTTCAGCGGCGATAAACTCCTCGGCGGGCCGCAGGCGGGGCTTATTGTCGGGCGCAAAGTCTGGGTGGACCAAATCAAAAAAAACCCGCTCAAACGCGCACTCCGCCTCGACAAGCTGACCCTGGCGGCCCTGAGCGCGACCCTGCGCCTGTATCGGCGTTCCCCGGACCTCCGGCGAGACTTACCCACCCTGCGTTGGCTCACCCGGCCGGTGAGCGAGATGGAGACCGTGGCGGCCCAGGCCGTTCCGCTCATCCAACAGGCGCTAGGAAACGCATTCTCGTTGAGCGTCGAGCCGGCAACCGCCCAGATTGGCAGCGGGGCGCTGCCAGAGGAGGAAATCCCCAGTACGGTCATTGCGGTTCGGCATCGCGCCCTGTCCGTAGAAAAAATTGCCCAGCGTTTTCGGCAGGCCGAGCCGCCTATTTTGGGTCGGATTCACAACGACACGTTCTTGCTTGACCTGCGCGGTGTTGTTGACCCGCACGACCTTGTGCCGTGAACGCCTCTCTATAGAACTCACAGGTGAGGGAGCTTGGCGGAGAAGGGATGGAGTCGAACCATCCGCGCAACTTACGCCACGCAACTCGGTTTTGAAGACCGGTACGGCCACCGGGCCGTATCCTTCCCCCCAGCCAGTCTCAGCGCTTACCATGCCAGCAGAGGTGAGTCCAGCAATTTGTGGCGCGTATCCGGCGCTGGGCTCAAAGGGAAAAGGGAGAAGACGGAGCAGAGTCCGAAATTGACACCCTCACCAGAAAATTTTATAGCAGGGAACTGAGGGGAGAGGCGCGGCGGGGCCAGTCCAACAAATATCCATAAGTAAATGGATAAAACTCTCCATGGAAAAGAACATCCACTTCTACTCTAAATTTCTCTCGGCTGAGAGTAAACGTAAACAAAGGGCTTGCTCCCCATAAGCCAATTTTACTTTTGTCTGTGATCGAACTTATCGGACAGGGAAAGATCAAAGAAAATCAAATCCCGTTATCCCCTGAGCTCATCGCGTCGTTCCTGAAATATTGGTCCCAACTCGGAACGGAAGCGTATCGTCCAGATATCGCCCTTCCCTTCTTCCATATGAAAAGCGGGAAATTCTGGCATCTCAAAGCAAAGCCGGGATTTGAGGCCATTACTTCTTCTCGGATCAGGCTCAGGACTATCGCGGCCCTTCACGATGCTGTTCAGTATGCTTTTCTCGACGACGAATTATTCAGTCTCTTGCAAATTCCCGTGGCGCGAAATGCTCTGGCCAGGGTCTTGGCCCTGAGGTGGTTTCCCCACCGCAAAAGCGACATAGAACGGATGCTGGAAATTAATTCGTTCCAAGCGCTCCAAGATCGCTTACAGCAGGAGGGGGGTCTCGTGTACGGCCCGGAAGACTTAAAGAATGAAGAAGAACTCGTCGTAAGAAGCACTGCCTTTCGGAGGATAGTCATTTCGGTATATGAACAGCGTTGCGCGTTTTGCGGCCTCCAAATCATTGACTCATTCGGCCAGGGTGTTGTCGATGGTGCTCACATCATGCCTTTCTCCAAATTTCGCGATGATCGAATTAGCAACGGTCTATCTCTCTGCAAAAATCACCACTGGGCATTTGATCGCGGCTGGTTCAGTATAGATGAAGGTTATAAAATTCTCGTTTCTAAAAATCTTCGAGAAAAGTCTCCGAATGCAAAGCCGACAAGTCGCTTTCAGCGCGAACGGATTCTGTTGCCGGCAAAAGAAATTTATGCCCCTAGTCCCGATTCCCTCCACTGGCACAGAGAGAATGTGTTCGACTCATCAGGCTGATTTGGAGAAGGGTGGGAGATAGAGATGCGCTATACAGTCCTTCTTGAACCGGCAGAGGAAGGGGGCTTCCAGATATGGTGTCCCGCCCTGACGGGCTGTCATTCGCAGGGGGACACGCCAGAGGAAGCGTTGGACAACATCCAGGCAGCAAGCGCGGCCTCTCTGGAGAGCTGACGAGAGGAAGGCTCGCCTCTCAGGACGCCGATGCTTTTGTAACAACAGGAGAGAATGCGACCAACTTTGCTGAGCTTGCGGAGTGTGGGGCGCATTTCTCGCCGCATACATTAAGTAGTGCGCAACAGAAGAAAGTGCTTGGGGACACCATCCGCCGCGACTTGAAAAAGGCCGAGGCTGCTTTGCGCTTGCAAGGTAATCTCACGGCGGCACCTGCGAGGCAGTTTTGGAAGGATATGGGAAGTTAGTGATGGGGGAATGGGGAGTATTGCTGAAGAGAATTGCGCGTCCTTTCACTAGACTAGTAATGAAGTGTACGTTTTTCTCTCTACTTCTTTTTTGTAGTCTGTGTTTTCGGCGCTCTAGGTGCTTGGGTTCTAGCTGGCCAATTCTGGTTTGGTTACGAATCTGTTACCGCACTAGACGTATACCGCAACCTTGCCACCTACATTATCAGTATCGCCGTCACGGCGCTGGCTAATTGTATTGTGCGCAGTCAGGATGATAATGGGACATTTCGTCTGTTCCTCCTCATTATAACGCTTGTGTTTGCCGTTGCACCCGCGATTCTCGTACTCATTATGGATAATCGAGATTATATAGGGTGGCTTTCAGGCGTTGGAGGGATCGCAGCAGCTTTTGTTTGGCTGAATGTCCATGATTCGGACTCAGACCTGACAGAGGTTGATCCGTATTCTGCGCTAGGTGGGAAGCTATCACAGTAGAGAAAAGAGGCAAATTGGAGTGACTTCCTTTCCGCTACGCCTGCCGGCTCTTAAAGTTCATCAACCCCTTGGTGACTTTTTTGTCATCTCACTAGATGCGGCTACGCTTCGAGATGTGACATTTCTTGATCCTACTCGCATCTCCTCAGTTGATAAGAAAGCGTTTTGGTATAGCTTACCTGGGGCACAGCGAACGTCCTCAGAAAGAAGAGCAAGGCAAATTGCTAAGTATATTGACACTGTCGAATCTGCATTCCCTAACAGTATCATTCTTGCTGCGAACTATATCCACAATGGCGAGTTTCAAGAAGACGATGAGAAGCGCTGGAAAATCGAGCCGGCTGACGAGCATACCTATGAATTGATAATTCCAACATCCGAGCCAATGGCGAGCGTAGTCGACGGTCAACATAGGCTCCTTGGATTTGATTATTGTCGTGAAGCACGCAAAAGTATGGAGCTTCTGTGTACTGTCTACATGGACTTACCTCATGCGTATCAGGCATACCTTTTTGCAACGATCAACATAAATCAGAGGAAAGTGAATAAGAGCCTTGCTTACGAACAGTTCGGTTATAATCTTGACGATGAAGAAAGTGAGGGGTGGGCACCTGATAATCTAGCTGTTTATCTCACTCGGAAGCTTAATCTTGATCCACAATCTCCATTCCACCGACATATCAAGATTGCTCCGATAAGCGAGGAACCTCTATTTCCAGAGGAGAAACCTGTCTGGCAGGTCTCTACCGCCTGTGTCGTGGAAGGAATTGCCAAGCTATTATCGCAGAATCCAAAGGCCGATAGGGACCTTCTGCACCAGAAGCCTATGAAGTCTCGTTCGCGCTCCTTTCTAACCCAAAATGCGGCACCATTGAGGTCCCTTTACATTCAAGGTCAAGATGAGTGTATCTATAAAGTTCTTGTGAGTTATTTTACTGCGGTGAAGGATAAACTCTGGGATATCTCAGATAGCCGGTCGTATATTCAGAAGACAGTGGGGGTCCAAGCCCTCTTTGATGTATTTCGAAACATTTCAAAAGAGGTCTTCGTGAAAGAAGAAAGAGAAGGGGTTTTCATCGAAAAGATGGAGAAATGCAGGTTCGTCAACTTTGCAGACCCGTTCTTTCAGGCCTCTGGCACCGGACGCTCACGCATTAGGAATTGTCTCGAACTATGTCTAGGCACTCGTAACCTTGAGGACATTCAATCGGATCATGAAGAGTATAAGCGCCTTTGCCAAATGGAATAGGTAGCACCCTACCAGTTCAGCCTACTAGCGATGGCTAGATTGTAATCACCGCTTAATCTGGAGAGTTGGCCACCGCCAGACGTAACAGTCCAGCAGGTCGAAGCAGCGGCCTGATGAAGCTTCGACAAGCGTCGCCTCGTCTATCTCACTCCCCTTCCCAACCCGCCACCACACGGGCCCAAACAGCCGCCCAAACCCTTGTCCGGCCTCCCCAAACACGCTAGAACTCGGGCCAAGAGCGCCCCGGCTTTTCTTGCTGGGACACCACCGCTCTCGGCAGGGTGAGGCAAGATATGCGGGTGACAGTGCTTGGCGCGGGCGATGCGTTCTGTAACGGGGGGCGGCGCCAGAGCGGCTATCTGGTTGAAACCCCTGACGCCTGCTTTCTGCTTGACTGCGGCACGACCACGCTGCTCGCGCTCAAGTCTCTCGGGATTCCGGCGGACTGTATAGATTTTGTCGCCATCAGCCATCTGCACGGCGATCATTTTGGCGGCCTGCCGTTTCTCTTCCTCGAATATATCTATGAACGCCAGCGCTCTCGGCCCCTGACCATCGTCGGACCGCCAGGCACCGAAGAACGGGTCCGCACCCTGCACGCCACCATGTATCGCGAGTTGTCGAAACGGCCCTGTTGTTTCGATATGCGTTTCCGGGAACTGTCACCCGGACAAAAGACGACCCTGTGTGGCGTTGAGTTCTTGCCCTTCCGGGTGCCGCACCAGGAGCGGGATATTTCGTTTGGCTATCGGGTTGAAACCGCCGGCCAGGCCCTGCTGTATTCCGGTGACTGCGGCTGGAATGAGGACTTGATCCGGTATTCGCACGGGACCGACCTGTTTATCTGTGAGTGTTGCTATTTTCAGATCGAGACCTCCTTCCATATCAGCTATCCCCGGATCACCCAGGAGCAGCACCGCCTGGGCTGTAAACGCCTGCTGCTCAGCCATATTGGTCGAGAAGTCCTGGAACGGCAGGGCGAGGTTTTGCTGGAATGCGCCTATGACGGCATGGTGATTGAGGTCTAGGGCCAAGCGGCGGGGCGTGTCGCCGTTTTGATTGTGGCCGTGGTTATTGCGGGCTGGCCGCCCGTCCCTCCCCGCGCTCACACCTTGACGCTCTGACGGTTTGCCCTTACACTTTCCCCTCGCTTATGTCGATACGCATCCTTGTCCTGCACGGCCCAAACCTGAACATGCTGGGGCTGCGTGAGCCTGAAATCTATGGGACGACGACCCTGGCCGACGTGAATGATCGGCTGGCGGCCCTGGCCCAGGAACTCGGTGTCGAGGTCGAGACGTTTCAATCCAACCACGAAGGACAGTTGGTCGATACCATCCAAGCCGCTCGCGGACAGTACGCGGCCCTCCTCATTAACGCCGGAGCCTATACCCATACGAGCGTGGCCCTGCTGGACGCGATTTTATCGGTCGCCCTCCCGACCATTGAGGTGCATCTCTCGAATCTGTACAAACGTGAACCATTTCGCCATCAGTCCTATATTGCCCGCGCGGCAGTCGGGCAGATCTGCGGCTTTGGGGTGGACAGCTATTTACTGGGCTTGCGAGGGGCGGTTGCCCTTGTCCAGCGTTGACCCCTGTCTCAGACCGGTCAGGACGCTGGGCGAGGAACGTAGAGCGTGTTATGCACAGGGTGGGCGTCGGGAGACCCTTGGGTAAGGACAGATATGGAGATTGACGAAATCCGGCAGCTCCTTGAGCTGATGGAAGAAAAGGGCGTGAGCGAGCTGGAGATTAAAAACCGCGCCGGCGAAGTGCGCCTGGTGCGCGGTGGAGCGACCCCCGCGCCGGCGCCGGTCCAAGCGCAGACCCAGCCTCCCCCGGTCGCTCCGCTGGCGGAGACGCCCCCCCCAGCCCAGGAACAGGACAGCCTTGACCTCAGCTTGACCATCACCTCGCCTATGGTTGGGACTTTTTATGGTGCGCCCAACCCTGACGCCCCGCCCTTTGTGACCGTTGGTGGGGTGGTGGAAACCGGGGCTGTGGTGTGCATCATCGAAGCCATGAAAATGATGAATGAAATCGAGGCGGAAATCCGGGGGCGGGTGCGCCGGATTCTGGTCGAGAATGGCCAGCCGGTCGAATACGGCCAGGCATTGTTTCTCCTTGAGCCCGTCTAGTGGCGTCAGGCGACCGTCAGAAGAATTCTCGTCACGTGTTTAAGAAAGTCCTTATTGCCAACCGGGGAGAGATTGCGGTCCGCATTCTGCGGGCCTGTCGGGCGATGGAGATTGCGACGGTGGCCGTGTACTCGACGGCCGACCGGGACGCCCTGCACGTCCGCCTGGCTGATGAGCGGGTGTGTATCGGGCCGCCGAACCCACTCGAAAGCTATCTCAATATCCCGGCGATTGTCAGTGCCGGGCTGGCCTTTGGCGCGGATGCGGTGCATCCCGGCTATGGTTTTCTGTCCGAGAATGGCGATTTTGCCGAGGCGTGCCAGCGTTCGGGCCTGACCTTTATTGGTCCCCGCGTCCGCAATATCCGGCTGATGGGCGATAAACCGCGCGCGCGGCGGATCATGGAGCGCGCCGGCGTCCCGGTGTTATCCGGGACCTCGTCCGCTACCACCGATGTGAAAGAAGCCCAGGCCGTCGCCTCTCAGGTCGGCTTTCCCATTCTGATAAAAGCCGCCGGCGGTGGCGGTGGCCGCGGGCTGCGGGTCGCCCAGAATCCGCACGAACTCTCAACCCTGTTTGGCGTTGCCCAGGAAGAGGGCGAAAACGCATTCGGGAATGGGACGCTGTACGTCGAGAAATATCTGGAACGCGCCCGGCATATCGAATTTCAAATCGTGGGCGACCAGCACCGCAACGTCATTCATCTGGGGGAGCGCGAGTGTTCGATCCAGCGCCGGTATCAAAAGCTTATTGAGGAAGCGCCCTCGCCGGCCCTGACCAAACGCCTGCGCGAACGGATGGGCGCTATGGCCGTCAAGGCCGCCCAAGCGGTCGGCTATACCAATGTGGGCACGATTGAGTTTCTGCTCGACCCGCAGGGCCATTTCTATTTTATTGAAATGAATACCAGGGTCCAGGTCGAACACCCGGTGACCGAGATGCTGACCGGCATTGACGTGGTGCAAGCCGGTATCCGTTCGGCTGGGGGCGAGCCCTTGGCCTGGCGTCAAAAGGATATCCGTTTTTCAGGCCATGCCATTGAGTGCCGGGTGGTGGCCGAAGACCCGGTCACCATGCTGCCCTCCCCTGGGACGATTCGCGCCTATCATCCCCCGGGCGGAATTGGTGTCCGGGTGGAAGCCGGCGTGATGGAGCGCAGCCGGGTGCCCATTTATTATGACTCCCTGGTGGCAAAAGTCATTGTGAGCGCTCGGACCCGTGCCGAGGCGGTGCAACGGATGCGGGCCGCGCTGTCCGAATATCAGATTGAGGGCATTAAAACGAATATCCCGTTGCACCAGAGAATTCTGCGCGACCAGGATTTTTTAGCCGGCAAGGTGCATACGCGCTATCTGGATAAATTCCTGGCCGGCCCGAATAATGGGGCGGTTCGGCCGGCTCAGCGTCCTCCGTCGAACCCGTCCGATGTTGCTCCCAAGTGAGGTGTCGCCATGCGTTCCGGTATGCTGATGGCCCTTCTGGCCCTTGTCTGTCTCGGTGTTTCCCCAGGCGTGTCGGCAGAGCCGCCGGCCGGTCAGGCACAGGTGGACACGCCGCCTGATACGGTCGCCTTTATCGGTCCGCGGATGCACGTTGACACGCCCGTGTTCGACTTTGGACAGGTTGAGCAGGGAGAACAGGTAACGCATGATTTTCGGTTTACCAATCGGGGCAACCGGGACCTGCGGGTCCAGTCCGTCAAAACCTCGTGTGGCTGTACCGCCGCGGTCATTGCCGCCGACACCATCCAACCCGGTATGGCAGGCACCATTCAGGCCACGTTTGATACGAAACGTTTTGCCGGCCACAAAGCCAAAAACATCCGCGTCCATACCAATGACCCCCTCAGCCCGGTCACGACCCTGACGCTCCAGGGAGAGATTGCGACTGAATTTCAGGTGCAACCCGCCCAGGTCTATCTGGGCCGGCTTCAACGCGGCGTGCCGACCGACCACACCGTCAGTGTCCTGTTCGATGCCAACAAATCCCTTGAAATCACAGACATCAGCAATACCCATCCCGCCCTCAGCATCCGGGCCGAAGCCGCTCAGGTCAAGGGCAAAAAGGGCAAAACCCTCCAGCTACGGGTCTCCAAAACCGCCCCGCGCGGCCCGCTCAAGGATACCATTACGGTGACCACGACGAGTCCGAAAAAGCCGACTCTCAGCATTCCGGTTGTGGGGCATATTGAAGGCGACGTCATTGCCCTGCCGGCCCAAGTGTCGTTTGGGGTCATCCGCCAGAGAGTCAGAGAGACGCGGACGGTCCGTATCAAGAACCGCTCCGCCCAGCCGCTCAGCATTGGACAGGTGCACAGCTCGCTCGACACGATTGTGCCTGAGCTGACCGAGGTCATACCCGGCAAAGAGTTTGCACTGCGTTTGCATATCAGCGCTGACACTGAGCCGGGCCGGATACGGGGCCGGGTTGAGGTCATGACCGACCATCCCGAAGAAACGCAGCTCACCATTCCCCTGTTCGGTCTTGTCTCCACCGCCCAGCAGGACAGCCGCTAACGCGCCGTCCTGGGCACCGAGAGCGTGGACATGCCCTCCGCTATACCGCCGATGCCGGACCGGTCTCCCCTTTTGGACGCGGGTCCGTCTCAGGCCGCGCCGCTGTCGGTGGCCCTTGAAACAACCGCGCGGCTCAGTACGGCTGAGCCGGCCCCGCCGGTCATCCGTCTGGCCGGCCTCAAGGGCGCGGCCGGCGCGTTTTTCATTGCTCGTCATCTGCGCCACACGCCGCAGCCAAGCTTGTGTGTGCTGCCGTCAGATAAACAGGCCGAGACCTTTGCCGCCAACCTGCGCTTCTTTGTCGGGGAGGACCTTGCCCCGCGGGTGCGCTACTACCCGGCCTGGGACGTATCAGTGGCCGACGGCTTGTCGCCCAACAGTGAGGTCATCGCCGCCCAGATTGAGGGCTTATACGATGCGCTCTCGGTCGGCACGCCGATTCTCGTCACCTCAACCCCGGCCCTGCTCCAGCGGCTCCTGCCCCAGGAAGAGTTCATCACGGCCACCTTTCTGTTGCGCCTTGGCGACACCCTCCCGCTGTCCGCCTTTGTTGACTACTGCCTGCAATGGGGCTACCGGCGGGTTCCGCTGGTAGAGGAAAAAGGCGAAATCAGCGTCCGCGGGGGGATTGTCGATCTCTTCCCGCCGCTCGCCCAGCAGCCGTTGCGGGTCGAGTTTCTTGGCGACAGCATTGAGACCCTGCGCGCGTTTGACCCGGCCTCGCAGCGTTCGCTCACTCCCTGTGAAGAACTCATGGTTTTACCCATGCGCTTTTTTTCGGTCGTGCGTCTTCAGGCCGCCTGGCGCACGATTGAAGAGGCGCTGGACGCCGGCGACATCCCCCATCGGGAACAGCAGCGGATTATCGAGAACCTCAAGAGTGGCCTGCCTTTCCCTGGGGTCGAATTCTTCCTGCCCTATCTCTATCCCGACCTGGAAGGCTTGATGGAGTATCTGCCCCGCGGCACGGTCGTCTGGGTTCTGGACCCGCCTGAACAAGAACGGGCGGCGGAGACATTTTGGGAGCAGCTTGCAGCCCGGGTGGACACCGCCCGGGAGGCCGGCCGGTTTGTTCCGCCACCCGCGCAGTATTATCTGCCGGCGGAACGGGTCTTGAGCGGGCACCCCGCCTTTGCCAGGGTTGAGGTGCGCAGCCTGGAAACCGCCAACTCTTTGACCGACTGTACGGTCACTTCGAGGCTGCACACCGGCCTGAAACCGGTCGCCGCTCAGCCGGCTGCCGAAAAAAGCTTGGCACCCCTTGTCACACGTATTCGGCGCTGGCAGGACGAGCAGCAGCAGGTCTATCTGACCGTTTCGAGTCAACGCCAGGCCGACCACCTCCAGCATCTCTTACTTGGTTACGAGCTGGAACTCCCCATCGAACCGGCCGGCGGGTGGGACAGCCCCCGCCAACCTGGAGCGCGCCCACCGGCCGCTATTGTGGTTGGCCCCTTGTCGCAAGGTTTCACGCTGCCGGCAGATGGGTTGGTCTTCCTGGCAGAGGAAGAGATTTTTGGTGAGCGTCGCCACCGACGGCGTTCCCGCCCGCGGCCGGTCAGCGACTATCTGACCGGACTCAGCCAGTTGGCGGCCGGCGACTATGTGGTCCACACCGACCACGGCATTGCCCGCTATCACGGGCTGCAACACCTGAGCGTGGCCGATACCACGGGCGACTATCTCCACCTCGAATATGTGGGCGGCGATAAATTATACGTGCCGGTGGAGCGCATCAATCTGGTCCAGAAATATACCGGCGCAGACGGCAAAGAACCCAGCCTGGATCGCCTGGGCAGCCAGACCTGGGAGCGCGTCAAGCGCAAGACCCGGGAGGCCATTCAGGCTATGGCGCGGGAACTGCTCGAAATTCATGCGGTCCGGGAAAGCGCCGAGCGGCCGGCCCTGGCCACGTACACCAGCGACTACGAGGAGTTTGTGGCCCGTTTTCCGTTTGAAGAAACCCGCGGCCAGCGGGCCGCCATAGAAGAGGTAGAGGCCGACCTGCGCAGCCCGAAACCTATGGATCGTCTGGTCTGCGGCGATGTGGGCTATGGCAAGACCGAGGTCGCGCTACGGGCGGCCTATCTGGCGGTTGAAAATGGTAAGCAGGTGGCGGTCCTGGTGCCGACAACGGTGCTCGCCCAACAGCACGCCGAGACCTTTAGCCGCCGTTTTGCCGACTATCCCATCCGGGTCGAGCTGCTCAATCGCTTCCGCTCGGCCCAGGAAGTCAAAGCCGTGGTGCGGGGTGTAACCGACGGAACGGTGGACATCGTTATCGGCACCCACCGGCTCTTACAGCGCGACATTGTATTCAAGGAACTGGGCCTGGTCGTGATTGACGAAGAGCATCGGTTCGGGGTGACGCATAAAGAAAAAATCAAGCGCCTCCGCCACGCGGTCGATGTCCTGACCCTGTCGGCCACGCCCATCCCGCGCTCGCTCAATATGGGCATGATGGGCCTGCGCGACCTGAGCGTGATTGAAACCCCGCCCGTGGACCGGCAGGCCATCCGCACCTATGTGGCCGGCTTTGATGCCGACCTCATCCGCTCGGCGATTCTGCACGAACTCGCCCGGGGAGGACAGGTCTTTTTTGTCCATAACCGCGTCGAGACCATTGAAAAAATGGCCGACCAGCTCCGCGCCCTCGTGCCCGAGGCGGCCCTGGCGATTGCCCACGGCCAGATGGGCGAGCGGGAACTGGAAGCGGTCATGCTGGACTTTATGCACCACCGGGTGAACGTGCTGCTGTGCTCGGCCATTATTGAGTCCGGGCTCGATATCCCGACCGCAAACACGATTATTATCAACCGGGCGGACCATTTTGGCCTGGCGCAACTCTACCAGCTCCGCGGTCGGGTCGGACGGTCCGCTATGCGGGCCTATGCCTATTTGCTCATTCCGGGGGAACGGGCGCTGACCCGGGACGCCCAGCGGCGTTTGGAGGTTCTCCAGGAGTTGGACGACCTGGGCGGGGGGTTTCGTTTGGCGGCGCATGATTTGGAGATTCGGGGCGCCGGCAATCTCTTGGGCAAAGAACAGTCCGGCCGCGTTGCCGCGGTCGGCTATGAACTCTACACGCATATGCTGGAAGAGACCGTCCGCGAGCTACGCGGGGGCGAAATCGAGGTGGCGATTGAGCCGGAAATTCATATTGGCCTGACGGCCTATCTGCCCGAAGCCTATATTCCTGATGTCAATCAGCGCCTCGTCTTCTACAAAAAGCTGGCCAATGTGCAACAACGCAGCGACCTGGAAGACCTGGCCGCCGAAATGGAAGACCGTTTTGGTCCCCTACCGGCCCTAGTCCTGGACTTTATTGAAGTCATGGACCTGCGCCGGGTCCTTCGCCACTATCTAGTCAGTGCGGTCTACCGCAAGGGCGAGCGTGTCACCCTGCACTTCCACCCCGACTCAGCTATACCAGGCGAGCGGCTGGTGGCTTTTATGCAGCGCAATGACCGGGGAGCGCAGCTCAGCCCGGACGGTCGGGTCGCGTTTTCGCTGCGGCCCCAGGAAGACGTAATGGCCGGGGTCAAGACTCTCTTGCACGACCTTGACGAGAAGAGTAAGGAGGCAGGATGAATCGCGTACAAAACAACGCTATCGAGCGTCGGCGTGTCTGGACGGCAAAACGCCTCCGCATCCAGATGGGGATTCTGGCCTGCGTCGTCTGGCTGGGGCCGGCCGCAATCCAGGCCGAGGTCATTAACCGCATTGTGGCGACCGTTGACGGCGCGCCGATTACCTCGCACGAGATGCAGGGCTTCCGGGCAGTTGCCGACGCCAGCCCGATGGCGCCGGCCGGCGGGGCCGCCGGGATGTCGGACAACGATGTCCTGGACGCGCTCATCATGCAGAAATTGATCAGAAAAGAAGTCGAAAAGCAGGGCCTGAAAGCCAAACAGACGGACATCGACGGCTATATTGCCCGGATACAAGCCCAGAGCAATTTCAACGACGAAGAATTTGAAGCCGCCCTGCACGAGCAGGGGATGAGCATGGCAGCCTACCGCGAACGGGTTGCGGTCGAGGTCGAACAGGCGATGCTCATGAGTCGTGAGATCGGATCCAGGGTGAATGTCACACCCGAGGATGTCCAGCGCTACTACGATGAGCATATCGACGAGTACACCCAACCCGCCCAGATACGCATTCGCCATATTTTCCGCCCGCTGTCGCCGGCGGCCAGCGAGCGAGAAGAACAGGAGACGCTTGAACTCGTGCATCAAGTCCGTCAGCGGGCCCTGGCCGGCACAAATTTTGGCAATCTGGCCAGCCAGTACTCGCTAGGTCCGGGCGCTGAAAGCGGGGGAGACCTGGGCTATTTTGAACGCGGACAAATGCCCGAAGGCATCGAGCAGGTGGCCTTTTCCCTGGAAAATGGCGATATCAGCCAGCCCTTTCGGACCAATTCTGGAATGCACCTGCTCAAAGTCGAGGACAAACGCAACGCCGGTCTGCAACCCTTGGAGACCGTTTCCGAAGAGATTAAAAACAATCTCTATAATGAGGCCCTGCGCGTCCGCTATGCGCGCTGGTTTAATGAGGACCTGCGCTTCCGCCATCACGTTGAAAACTTCCTCGAAGTGTCAGAAGACTTTGGCTCGGGTCTCACGGAGACGAGCGGCGTTTTAGAGACTGAGGTGGAAGAGGTGGCTCCAGACCGTCTGGAGGTCGGCAAGAAAAAGGGTGTCCTCGGCTGGCTCTGGCCGTTCTAAAGCCGGCCCTATCCATGCCTATCAAGCCTGTGCTCGGGGTGACTATGGGCGACCCCGCCGGGGTTGGGCCGGAGGTCATACTGAAAGCCCTCCAGTCACCACCGCCCGGCTGTCGGGTCATCGTCCTGGGCGACTTGGCGGTGGTACAGGAAACCGCGGCCCGCCTGGCCTCCCCCCTGTGCCCGTATCAGTGGCAGGTGGGTGAGGGCTGGCCAACTGAGGCGCGGCATATCCCGGTGCTGGGCCTTTCCCAACTTGCCCCCGCCGAGCGTATCCCCGGCCGGCCCACGCGCGCCGGCGGAGAGGCGTCCTATCGCTACGTCGAAAGGGGGGTGCGTCTCACTCTGGACGGTATTCTGGACGGACTGGCCACCGCACCCATCAGCAAAGCCATGTGGCAGGCGGCCGGTCATCTCTACCCCGGCCATACCGAACTCCTGGCCGCCCTGACGGATACGGGCGAAGTGCGGATGATGCTGGACGGGTCGCCCCCCCCTTTCTCGGCTGGCCGGCCTGAGCCTGTCGAAGGGCGAGGGAACACCCAGCCGTTGCGGGTGATTCTGGTCACGACGCATATTCCTCTGGCCCAGGTCCCGTCGGCCCTGTCGTGTGAACGGATAGAGAAAACCATCAGGCTTGCCGCCACCCATTTGCAGCGTTTTTACGCCCTGCCCCGGCCCCGTCTGGCCGTCGCCGGACTGAATCCCCACGCCGGAGAAGCCGGCGCGTTCGGCGACGAAGAACAACGGCTGATTCAACCGGCTGTTGAGCGGGCCGGCCGCGCCGGCTGCACCGTGGTCGGGCCGCTGCCGGCGGATACGGTGTTTGTGCGGGCGGTGCGGGGTGAATTCGATGCCGTGATCTGCCAGTATCACGACCAGGCCCTCATCCCGCTCAAACTGTTAGCCTGGGAAGACGGGGTGAACGTCACGCTGGGTCTGCCGATTATTCGCATCTCGCCCGACCACGGCACCGCGTTTGACATTGCCGGCCAGAACAAAGCCAGTCCACATAGTATGCGGGCCGCTCTCAGGCTGGCCGCAGGCATGATGCAGCAGACACGGGCGGCCGGCTCCGCTCAGGAGCGGGCTGAAGCATGACCCCCCTGGCCCGGCTTGGTGAGCGGCTGAGACAGGACTATGGAGAGCCTGGCCAGCACGCCCACGAACGCCTCCAGCGCTGGCTGGCGGGTGAGGTGCCGCACGCCTGGCCTGAGGTGCTGGCCCAGCATCTCGATACCGCCCATCTGGCCCTGGTGTTTGACGCCTTCTGGCAGGTCCTGCCGTTTGGAACCGGCGGCCGGCGTGGCCGGGTCGGTTACGGGCCGAACCGCATGAATCCGACCACCGTGGCCATGACCGTCCAGGGCCATTGTCAATATCTCAGGTCGGTGTTTCCCCAGCGGACTGACCTAGCGGTGGTCGTGGCGAATGATGTCCGGGTGTTTCACGACCTGGCGGGGGTGTACGGTTTCCTGGGTCCGGCCCACCCCCTCCTGGGCGTGTCGTCCCGCTCCCTGGGGAAACTGGCGTGCGAGATTTACGCCGGGAACGGTCTGGTCGTCTACTTCGCCGAGCCGCAAAACGACTCGGCCGTGCTGACCACGCCGGAGCTATCCTATCTGATCGGTCAACTTGGGGCGGTTGGTGGTATCAATCTGTCTGCCTCGCATAATCCGCCCGACGATAACGGCGTCAAGGTGTATGACCAGCACGGCAGCCAGCCGGTGGCCCCAGACGACCAGCGGCTGGTGGATATCATGGCCCAGGCCACCGACATTCACGCTATCCCCTTTGAAGAGGCCCTGGGCCAGGACCGCATTCGCCCGATTCCCCCGCAGTTACACCAGGAATATATCCAGACCTATGTGCGGCTCTACGACCGGCTTCATACCCCGCTGCCGGCCTATCCGGTCGTGTTTACGCCCCTGAGCGGCTGCGGGCTGACAACGGTGGGCGCACTGCTGGAGCGCGTCGGCTTCCCGGTGCGGACTCCGCCCGACCAAGGCCCGGACGGGACTTTTGCGGCCATTCCCTTTCGCCTGCCCAACCCCGAAATCCCCCAGGCGACCGAACCGGCAAAAGCCTTTGCCGCGGCCCAAGGGGTGAATGTGGTCCTGTCCAGCGACCCAGACGCGGACCGGATAGGGCTTGAGGCCAGACTGCCGGATGGGAGTTGGTATCATTTTGACGGCAACCAGCTTGCGGCCATGCTGGGCTATTTCCTGATGCTGGACTCCAGAGGGCCGCAACGCACAGGACTGGTCATTGAGACCCTGGTGACCACCCGCTTGCTGGGCAAACTTGTGGCCCAGGCCGGCGATTCCTGGCTCGTGGACGACCTGCTGGTCGGATTCAAACATGTGGCCGCGGTGCTCAAGGAATTGGACCGGACCGGCACCTATCACCACCTGCGGTGTGGGTCCGAGCAGCTGGTCTTGGCGGTCGAGGAAAGCCACGGCGGCATGTTGACCCCCCACCTCAAAGATAAAGATGCCGCGCCGGTCTGTCTCTATTTTGCCACCCTCTACCAACTGCTCCGCCAAGACGGAAAAACCTTGCTGGACTATTACATCCACATCTTAGAAGAATTGGGCGGGTATGCGGATGTGAACCGCTCTATCATGCTGAGTGGGGCGCAGGGCGTGCTGGACCGAGACCGGCTGATGCGTTCCCTGCGCGCCACCCCGCCCCGGCAGCTTGGGGGCTGTGCGGTGACGGACATGATTGACTACTGGGACGAGGCGCGCTTCGGCCCCTTTGTGAGTGACACCGACAGACTCCCCCGGAATGTTTTACAAATGCGGACAGCCGGCGGGGTGACGATTATCCGCCCGTCGGGCACCGAGCCGAAACTCAAGCTGTACTGCCAGCTTATGCCGGACCAAGCCGAAACCCCGCTCCGAGGGCGGGCGCTTCTGGATGCCGTGCGGACCAGGGCCGAGGCCACGGCCAGACAGGTCTATAACGACCTTCTGGCCCGTCTCGACTGTCGCCTGAGTGCGGCGAGTCTCCGCCTGCCCGATATGATCGAACTCGCCCACAAACGCGCTTTTGATACCAGTACGGTCCCGCGGCTCCGGCAGGCCCTGCTGTCCGGGTCATTGTCCAGCCTGGATGACACCCTCGCCTGGCTGCGAGCGGAAACATCTGGCATGACTCCAGGGGCCGACCCCGTACCCGCCCTGCACGCCCCGCTGGCGGTGCTGTGCGAACAGTGGCAGGCCGAGGGGCTGGCGAGTCCGGCCCTGGAAGCGCTGCATCAGTGGGCCCAACCGCCCCACCCGACAGGCCCATGCGACGCCGAGTGAGCGTAATTGGCGGCGGGACCGGGTCGTTCAACGTCTTGTCGGGTCTGCGGGCGGATGCCGACCTGTGGGTCCAATCTATTGTGACCATGATGGATTCGGGTGGCGATTCGGGTCGCCTCCGAGACGAGTTTGGGGTGCTGCCGCCGGGGGATATGCGGCGCTGTCTGGTGGCCCTGTCAGAAGAGAGCCAACTCTTGCGCGATCTGTTTTCTTTTCGGTTTGTAGACGCGCCCCTGGAGGGCCGGAGCTTTGGGAATCTGTTTTTTCTCGCGCTGACCAAAATCCTGGACTCCGAGAAACAGGCGATTGAAGCCATCAGCCGTATCCTCAAAATCCGGGGCCGGGTTTTGGCCGTGACCTGGGACCACGCCCATTTGTGCGCCGAGCTGGCGGACGGCACTGTGGTCAAGGGCGAGGCCAATATCGACGTGCCCAAGCATGACACGGCCATTCCGATCCAACGGGTGTATCTCACCCCCGAGGCGCGGGCCAACCCCGAAGTGGTCCAGGCCCTGCACGAGAGTGATTTCATTATTTTTGCGCCGGGGAATCTCTACACCTCAACCATTCCGAATCTGCTGGTCAGCGGGATTCCAGAAGCGCTCCAGGCCGCGCGCGCGCCGGTCGTGTATATTCTCAACCTGATGACCCGGCATGGCGAAACCGACGGCTATTCCGCCTCTCAGCACGTGGCCAAGCTGACCGAGTATGCCGGCCGCACGCCTGACGCGGTAGTTGTCCACCAAGGCGATATCCCCGCGGCGCTGGCACGCAAATATCAGGAGGAGCAGGCCGCGCAAGTCAGGCTGGATACTGAGGCGTTGTATGACCTGGGCGTCAAAGTGGTGAAATTCGGGCACGTCATGTCGGCCCATTCTCTGGTCCGGCACGACCCGGCGCGTACTGCGCAGGTGGTGGGGGAACTGCTATCAGGATGGGCAGGATTAAAGGATTAGCAGGATGGAAGGATGGGCAGGATGGAAGGATTAGCAGGATAAGAAGATGAGGGAGAGACAGGTGCTTGGGCGCGTTGGAGAAATAGTCCGGGCGGCGGATCGTATGGCGTTGGAGCAGTATGGCCGGAGTGCGGGTTCGCTGAAGCCTGATGGCTCGTGGGTGACGCCGGCGGATGGGGCTGTTGAGGGTTTTCTGCGTGGCGAGTTGAATGCGCTTTTTTCTGGAGATATTGGCGTTTTTGGGGAAGAGCAGGGCTGGTCTGGCAATCGTTCGGCTCGGTATGTGGCGATTCTCGATCCGATTGACGGGACCGCGGCCTTCCGCAGCCGTATTCCGGTCTGGGGCATTTCCCTGGCCGTGTTCCAGCGGCAGGAGAACGCCGGCCTGTGGCAACCGTTCATCGGTATGTTCAGTATGCCGGCCGCTAAGCAGGTTTTTCTGAGCGCAGTCGGTCAGCGCGCCGAGTGGAATACCGTTCCGCTGACGCTCCCGCCCGCCCGCCCGGACATCAGCAAATCCGACTATCTCGGGGTTTCATCGGACGCTCAGCACTGGAATCTGCGTGACTATCCCGGCAAGCTGCGGAGCTTTGGCGTCTCCGGCTACGAGGTCATTCTGGTTGCCACTGGCGCACTCCAGGCGACTTTTCTGACCCGGTTCCACTTTTATGATATTGCCGCGGCCGCAATGGTGTTATGGCAGGCCGGGGGCGGGTTGTATCGACTCTCTGGCGAGCCGGTGACGGCCACCGCAATGGTGCGGCAGACAAGAGACCAGCCGGCGGCGTCGGAAACGCCGGTTCTGGCCTGTCACCCCGCCCACCTCACCGCCTTGTTGGCGATGAATTTCCAGCCCTGGTGAAGGCAATTCTCAGTATGGAAGGGGGCGGCTGGCATATGACTCAGACCTCTTCCTTGACCTCCCCCACCCTGTGCAGTGTTGGCTTCGAGCTATCTGTTGGGCACTGAATCGGAGACACGTCGGAGCCGCAGAGGCCCCAGCATTTTTACCACCTGCACGGAGGAATCCCCATGAAAATCCAAGCAACGGCAATAGCGTTTGTGCTGACGATGTATATCACTCCAGCATTCGCCTGGTATCCAACTAAGTGTTCACAGGCTGACTATGAGAGTTTGAACTCTATTGAGGGAACTGAAACGAGTACCCCTTATAGCCATGACAATAATTTAGTGGGAACTGATGGAGATGACTACATAAATGGGAAGACTGGCAACGATGTATTAGATGGTCTTGGTGGTGATGATGTCTATTTAGGTCACACAGGTGTGGATCGCTTTGTCATTCGACCCGAACATAGATCAGTACGGATTGTAGATTTTCGGGCTGGCATGTTGGGGAATCCTGCGAATGGTGCAATTCTAGGACGAATTGATTATATTGATTTGAGAGCGTTTGAGCATATTGATTCTGTAGGTGATTTTTATATACGCATTGGACAGTGTTACGATCAGAATGGTCAGTATGTCCGAACAGTGAATATACAAGTTCCCTCTCTCATTGTAGAGAATCGAGAAGATTTTAATGATCTGCGCTACACAAGAATCATGCTAGTGGGTAATTTTCGTCATCAAGTAGATGACGGAATTTTTATTCTGCATGGCGACCCTGACCCTCCGACTCAGCCTACACGTCAAAGTGAAGCTTCGTGTCCTAGAATAGTAAGGACGGGGAGATGTGAAGCAAGATATAATGTTTCGACGCATTTAAGATCGACAGGTTCGGATAATAATGATTCTTTTGGGGCGAATCTGGACGATACATTAGAGACTCGTGGTGGTCATGATTATTTAGATGGCTGGTTTGGTGATGATTTATTACTTGGTGGCTCTGGGAATGATGTCTTAGTTGGCGGACCAGGAGCGGATGAATTAAGAGGAGGATCAGGCACAGACACGGCAGATTATCGTTTTTCTGATGGGGTAAATGTGTATCTTGATGGAGGATACGGTAAGTATTCTGATGCTGAAGGCGATACGCTGACGAACATAGAGAATCTCACCGGTGGGAAGTGGAACGATAAGCTATATGGTGATGACGGGGTGAATATATTAAGAGGCAAGGATGGAAATGATTACTTATACGGAAGACCTGGGAATGACATATTATATGGTGGCGAGGGGAATGATACCTATAAAGGACAGCGGGGAGACGATACTTATGTGATTACTCCTCATACTCAATGGGGACAAGACAGTATTCATCTTGGTTATCATGACGGTGCATGGGATAGCGATGTAGTCAATGTGACCGCTTTTGGGAGCCGTCCAACTTTTGGAGAATGTGTTGAAAGTGAGGAGGACGAGATGGCCTTGTGCCTTGAAGTAACTGATGGCTGTACAATAAAACTGGATTCTCTCACGAGATTATTTTTTCCATATGTGAGTTGCAACGCTGCGATAGCGTCTCTGAAATACGCTGACGAGTAAAACAACCCCGCCGATTCCGCCCCGCTGAAGCTGTCTTTCTGCTTTCTCTCTCTTGTGTAGATTTAGTTCTGAGCGGGGCAGACCGTCGAGTCTGCCCCGATGATACTGAGGCGCTGGCTAGGCGCTGGCCGCAAGGCGCTCGGTCTGCGCCTTGGGCAGTTGGAAGGCTGGGTCGGTCTGCAACACGGGCAGGACTTTTTCAGCAAACAACTCGAAGCTGCGGTTCAGTTTCGGGGCCGGCAGGCCGCCAAAAGCGAACGTCCCAACCATGTGGTCAAGCGCGACGGTCTCGTGAATATAGCGGACTTTTTCAAGTACCTGGTCCGGGGTGCCGGCCGCGTGCAGGCTGCGGAAGAACTCAATCGCCTTGACCTTGGCCTCGGCGTCGGCGTTGAGCTTGGCATACGTCTTGGCCATTTTGCCGTAGAACTCATAGCCCTTGACGCTTTTCAGCTTGCCCGAGGAAAAGCCATAGTGGTTTTCAATCGAGTCGAACAGCGTGCCCATATAATGCTGGGCCAGGTCTTCGGCTTCGGTCGCATCGTCGGAAACCAGCACGTTGAAGAGGCCAATGGGCGGCCGGGGCGTGATGTTATTGGCCAGGGCCGTCTCGACATAGCGCTGATAATCCGTGGCCGTGTCTTCCCAACTGCGCTGGGCGATAATCAGCACCCCAAAGCCCATCTTGGCCATAATGTCCGCAGACTCCGGGCTGACCGAAGAAGCGTAGAAGCGGGTCTCAGGGTTGGAGAGGGGCCGCGGCCGGACCTGAATATCCGGGATTTGATAATACGTGCCGTCATACGAAAAGCTGTCCTGCGTCAGACCCAGGCGAATAATGTCGGCGCATTCGACAAAACGCTGGCGCGACTCGTCCATAGGAATGCGGAAGCCGGCGTATTCGACCGTGGCCGCGCCGCGCCCAAAGCCGAAGATGGTGCGCCCGCCGGATACCAGGTCAAGCAGGGCGATTTTCTCGGCAATCTCAACCGGGTCGTGCCAGGGCAACACAATCACCGCGGTGCCAAGTTGAATCTTGGTGGTGCGACCGGCCATATAGGACAACAACTGACACGGGTCAGGCGACATCACATAGCCGGTGAAATGGTGGTCCAGACTCCACAGCGAGTCAAAGCCATAGCCTTCCGCTTTATCCGCCAGCGATAGCTCCTCCTGATAGGTTTGCAGGTCTGGCTTGCCGTCAAAACTGGTCAACTGCATAATCGTCCCGACTTTCATACTGCCTCCTTTTTGCGCTTGCGGGTTGTTCGCCCGAGAATACTGAAGCGCCTATTGTAGAAGAGCCGGGCCGATTACACAAACGGTCGAACATCCGCGCCTTTGAAAACGCGCCGTCTTTCTGGTACAGCATCGGGTTCATATCCTGCTGCATGAGGGAGATGTATGACAACCGATTCCTTACTCATTGACTGCGACGGCCATATTCTTGAACCGCCCGACCTGTGGCAGCGCTATCTTGAGCCGGCCTATCGGGACCGGGCGCTGCGGCTCCGGGTGGACCCGGACGACGGCTACGAATACCTGGAGGTTGACACCCAGCGGGCCAAGCTGACCCGTCCGGGCACGCTGGGCACCCTGGGCGGCATGGGCAAGCAGGTGGACGAGGCCACGCAACTGCGCCAGCGGGCCATGCGGGGCGATATCCGGCCCGAAGAGGTCCGGGCGCTCCGGCCAGGACCGGAACTGACCTATCTCAAAGGGGCGGCCTTCGGCACCATGAATATGAAAGAGCGGGTGGAACTGCTCAACCGCGAGCGTATGCACAAGGCGATTCTCTACCCGACCCTCGGGCTGCTGTGGGAGGCCGAACTGCTTGACCCCGAACTGTCCGCAGCCTACTGCCGGGCGTATAATCGCTGGATTGCCGACTTCTGCCGGGACTCGAACGGCCGGCTGGTGCCCATTGCTCATGTGTCGCTGGGCGACCCCCAAGCCGCGGCCGCCGAGATTGAACGCGCCGTCTCAGACGGCTGCAAAGGCGTGTTTGTCAGTCCGTTTACGATTTCCCGTATCCCCCACGGCGACCCCCGCCACGATGTGGTCTTTGCCGCAGCCCAGGACTGCGACATCCCGTTTGCCATTCATCCCACGTTTGAGCCGCCGGCATGGGGTATCCACCAACGCTATGACAAATTCGGCTGGGCCATGTGGTATGTGGACCTGTTCGCCGGTCAGGGCGTGCAGCACGCCTTTGGCAGCCTGTTTCAATGCGGCGTGTTTGAACGCTTCCCGCGTTTACGAGTCGTCGTCCTGGAATCGCAGGCCGGCTGGATTGGCTATTTTCTTGACCGGGCGGACGCCATCTTCGAGGGCACGACGCTGGGCGCAACGGTGCGGCTCAAGGAAAAGCCGTCCTACTACTTTCAGCGGCAGTGCTATATTTCCGCGGACCCCGAAGAGCGCACAATCGCCGTGCTGACCGACCTGGTTGGCGCGGATAAATTCTTCTGGGCGAGCGACTATCCTCACCCCGACCATCCGGCCAACTATCTTGAAGAATTGCAGGCCATGGTCGCGCCCATGAGCGAAACCGCCCGCCGGGGCGTTCTGGGAGAAAACGTGGCCCGCGCCTATCGGCTCGACTGAGCGCATTTCGGTTCACAGCCGGGCTGCGCCGGGCTGTCCCGGCGCGTGACTCACAGCCGGTACTCGAAGCCCACGTAGTAGAACGCGCCGTTGAAGCCGAACGGGGCCGAGCGGCGCGAATAGCGGAACACCCCAGGCGAGTCCACAATGGTGTTGCCGTCGGTGTCGATGATTGTGCCCCCGCGTGACTGACCGATACGGTTCTTTTCGGGCTTCACGTCGAACAGATTGTTCGCCCCGGCCTTCAGAATCCCGAACCGTCCTAGATTATAGCTAAGCTGAATATCGGTCAGCCATTTGGCGTTGTAATTCTGGACAAAACTGCCCCCGCCCTCATGCACTTTGTACTGCCCATAGCGGTGGAGCGAGATGGAAGCGGCGAACCGCTCCAGGCGATACACGCCGTTCAGCAGAAAGTGGCTCTTGGGCTGCCAGTCTTCCAAAATGCCCCGGTCTGTGGCGGTGAAGAGCGAGGACGGCAGGCCGGACGGCAGGTTGACCTTCCGAATTTCGGTCTTGGTCATGGAGCCGACGGCCTTGAGGGTCAGGTCGCCCAGGGGATACGGGGCACATTCCAGACGCCCACAAAGTCGAAGCCCTGAGTGCGGGTATCCGCGGCGTTCATAAAGAACTGTCCGCTGCTGACCCCCTGAGCGATGAGCGACGTGGCCACGCTGTCCGGCACCCCGGCTCCCGTCGGGGTGACAGCCCCGCTCAGGATGATGCGGTCCTCAACCTCGATATGGTAGAAATCCGTGGTCAGAAAAAACGACGGAAACGGTTGAAAGACAAAACCCGCGCTGAGGTTGACCGAGGTTTCCTCTTCCAGTTCGGGAATGCCTATCGCCCTGGCGATGCAGCTGTCATTCTGAAACGTGCCGCGTTCTTCGGCCAGAGTCAGGCCGGTGTCCGGGTCGGTCACGAATTGGGTGCTGGTATTGTTGAAATAGAGTTGCTGCATGGACGGGGCGCGAAAGCCGCTGCTGACCGAGCCGCGCAGCGCAAACCAATCGGTCATATCCCACTTGGCGGCGACTTTCCCGTTGATGGTCTTGCCAAAAAGTCGCTGTAGTGCTCAAACCGGGCCGCAGGGCTGACGGTGAGCCAGGTGGTCGGGTAGAGTTCCGAGTCCGCGTACAGGGAAAAAGCGTGGCGGGTCTCGTCTACCTCGTTGCTGGGCTTGAAGCCGGGAAAGATCTGAATCCCGGACGAACCCCCCCGCTGCCGTCATAGTCGGCATACGAGTATTCCTCGCCGGCGATGATTTCGTATTGATCGCGCTTATACTCGCCGCCCCAGGCGAGAAAGAGCTTGTCGCCGGCGGCCAGGGTAAAGTCCAGGTTGACCGTGGTCAGATAGAGTTGCAGGCTGCCGGCGTCCGCGGACGAATCGGGTGCGCCAGAGGCGTCCAGCCCCTGAAAGACCGGATTGCCGGCCCCGTCGAGAAAGGGCGCGTTCTGGCCCAGGCTGCGGTTGACCCACGAGGCGTTGTGGGAGTTGAGCACATGAAATCCGAAATCGTTCCCGCCGTGCACCACGCTCAGGTCGGCGGTCAGCCCGTTGTCAAAGGTCTTGCTGAGGCCGCCCCCGCCGGCGTAGTCCCAGACCGTGGTCTCAATGTGGGGCAGGAAGCCGTCAGGATAGTGCGACCCCTGGGGGAAGAGCCCTTCGAGGTAGGGGTTCCGTTCAAACTGATTGGCCCGACGATAGAAACCGCCGCTCTCGTTCTCGGAGCGCGAGAAGTTGGCAAAGGCGTAGACCTCGGCACCCTTCCACACGGTATCGAGGGGCTTCTCGAAGTTCAGCGCTCCGCTGACCTGCTCCAACTCAGAATCCCCGATGCGGAAACGACGCCGGTCGAAGTGGCGCTCCTTGTCACCGGGGTCTTGCAGCAGGACGGTGGCCCCCGCTTGATGGGTTTCCAGCAGGTCGGCCTGGCGGGCCGGGGCGAGTTGGGCGTCCGTACACGAGCCCAGGGAGCAGGTCACGCTGTCGGGATACTGCACCGCCCCCTGCCGGCCGGCACGGTTGGTGCGGTCGCGGTCCATGAACTCGACCGCCACGTGAACCACGCCGTCGTCGCCGACCTGGAAGCCTTTATTGATCCGGGCGGTAAAGCGGTCGCCGTCGCCGTGGGCGTACTGACCCCACTGGGTCTGAATCGAGCCTTCAAGATCGTCCTTGAGCACGATGTTAATGACCCCGGCCACCGCGTCGGAACCGTACTGGGCAGACGCGCCGTCGCGCAGGACCTCAATACGCTTGACCGCCCCAACCGGAATGGCGTTCAAGTCGGTGCCAGCGGTGCCGCGCCCGACCGAGGTATTCCCATGAATGAGGGCGCTGCCGTGCCGCCGCTTGCCGTTGACCAGGACCAGCACCTGGTCCGGGCCCATGCCACGCAGGGTGGCCGGCCGGACCGAGTCGGTGCCATTGCTGATGGTTGAACTGGAGAAATTGAACGAGGGAATCAGCGTCTGGATGACCCGCCCCATTTCCGTCTCGCCAGTCTGGAGAATGTCTTCGGCGCGCACCACATCGACCGGCACCGGAGAATCCGCAACGCTACGCCCTGCGGCCCGCGACCCGACCACGACCAGCTCGTCAAGCGTAATAGGGCGTAGACAGGTCGAGACGACTGGTCTCTGCGGGTGCGTCTTGGTTGTCGGCTGTCTGGCCGAACGCTGGGCCGGGTAAGAGCAGGCCCATTGCCAGCGCTATAAGGATACTTCTGCTCTGCATACGATACCTCTCCTTCATACGGCCTTGCGCCGTGTTGGCTTGGCCCTGATGAACGATTCCTGTAGGTTGTCGTACTGAACGGGAACCGCCTTGCCGCCCTCCCCATTACCGCCGGATGTCCAGAGCGGCCGTCCCGGCGGTTGAGGCGGTCCTCTTCGTGCTGGAATCTGTACCGTATGTATGCTGTAAGCGCAAGAAGGAAGCGGCCTCTCTGAGTCCGGTTGAAAGGAGAACGCATGGCAGACCACGATATCAAGAGCGCAGTCCAGGACATTGAGTGTCCGGTGTTTGAAAACCCGGCCTTTGTGACCCCCCCGCCACTGGAAGACGCGACGGTGGCGATTGTGACCTCGGCTTCACTGCATCATCCTGAGCAGGACGATTTTGCGGCCCGGGATACGAGTTACCGGGTGCTGGATGCGGCCCGGCGGGACTATCTGGTTGGTCACTGGAGCCCGAACTTCGACAGCGCCGGGGTGGCCGCGGACCTCAACGTGGTCTTTCCCATTGACCGCCTGGACGAACTGGCCGCGCAGGGAATCATCGGCAAGGTGGCGGACATCCATCTGGCCTATGCCGGCAATCAATTTGATCTGGCCCAGATTCGGCTGGACGGCGGACCGGCCGGCGCGGCATTGCTCAAGGAACGGGGCGTTGATGTTGTGCTGCTGACCCCGGTGTGACCGCTGTGCACCCGTACCGTGTGTACGCTGGCGCATGTTTTTGAGGCGGCTGGCCTGGCGACGGTGGCGTTGGGCTCTATCCGTCAGCACGTGACCGGCACCGCGCCGCCGCGCGGGCTGGTATGCGATTTTCCGCTGGGCCGCCCGCTCGGCAAACCAAATGATCTCGCGTTTCAGCATCGCGTCCTGGCCCACGCCCTGGCCATGCTGAAACGAACCGGGCCGGGGGTAGAAGACTTTGCCGAGTCTGTGACGGACCAGGCAACCGAAGTCCTGACCTGCCCACTGCCGCCGCGCCACGACCCGGACGCGCATCCCGCGGTTGACGAAGCCCGCGGACTGCGGCCGGCCTATGAGCGGGCGCTCGCACAATACGGCAACCGGGTGGGAGCCGGGCGGGTCATCAGTGCCGACGCTGTGCCGTCTGCCCTTGAGGCGTTTATCCGGGTCAGTCAGGGCACGCCGTGGAAGGAAGCCGGGATTCCCGGCGTGCCGGCCCGCGTTGCCCAGGATATTCGGGGCTATTATGAAACCGCGGCCCTGGCCCTGGTTGACCATACGCCGGCGGCCTGGGCCGGCTTGCGCTGGTTTCGGGACGCCACCCAAGCCGGCAAAATCATCCGCGCCGCCCAGCAGGCGATGAAAGACGCCGGCGTACCGCGCGAGCGGTGGTTCTTTCTGTTACCGCTGGATACGCTGCCGACGCCCTAGCAGGAGAGGAACAAGCGGCATAACCAGGAACAGGGAGCCGAAGAGATGCTACGGTTTGCCCAAGAGACCATTTTGCTATTGCTGGACGAAGAGTGCGGGGTGCCGGACGCTTCCTTTCAGGAGCATTCGCTGCACATCGTTCTGGCCGGCGCGGTCTTGATGGATTTAGCTTTCGAGGGACGGATTGATACCGACCTGACGCAACTGACCGTCCTGGATGCGACGCCGCTCAACGACAATCTGCTTGACCCGATGCTGGCCAATATCGCGCAGTTGCCGGCTCTCCGCGACATCCGCTTCTGGCTGACCGTGCTTGCCAAGCGGGGGGCCGAGATTCGTGAGACTGCCCTCGCCCGGCTGGTTGACCAAGGCATTCTCGAAGCCAAGCGGGGGGGCGGCCTGATCTTCCTGGACCGCACCGTCTCCCGCTCGCGCCGCTATCCGGGCATTGACGGTCCTGCCGCCGAGTATGTCAAACTCCGCGTGATGCGGGTGTTGTTCAGCGACGAGATTCCCGACCCGCGCGATGTCGCGCTGATCTGTCTGGCGGACGTCTGCGGGGTGTTCGAGGCCATCCTGTCCAAGACGGAACGGGCCAGGGCGCAGGAGCGGCTGGCGCTGGTGCGGAAGATGGACTTGATCGGGCAGGCGGTCGCCCAGGCGATTCGGGAGTTGGAGTCTGTGGCGGTGGAGGCCGCCCCGCCGTCGCGGCAGGACATCCCGCAGGCTCCGGGGCTGCCGCTGCTGGGCAACACCCTCGGCATGGTGCGTGGTCTGCACAATTTGCTGATAGACAACTACCGCACCTTTGGTCCGGTTTTTCGTATCCGCACCTTTAAGCGGCACTTTCTGGTGCTGGTCGGCCCGGAGGCCAATTGTTTCCTGGCGCAGGACAAGCGGCATTTGCGCTCCCTTGAGCCCTGGTCGGATTTCACCAGCCGGCTCGGTCAGACAAAATCCCTGGCCGGTATGGATGGCCCCGAACACACCCGTCTCCGCCAAGTGCACGTGGACTACTATTCGCGCAATCTGCTGACAAACCGCGAGGCCGAGGCGGTTCATCTCATGCGCGAAGAGATAGACACCTGGCCGCTGGACACCGGGATTCCTGGGCAACACGCCTTTCAGCGCATCGTGGCCGCACAATTAGGCCGCCTGACCACCAACACTGCCCTGGGGGATGGCCTGGATGACCTCATTTTTTTCTTCGACACCATGCTCCGGGCCACCGCCGTCCATCAGCTCCCCCTGTGGGGGACCTCCCTGCCCCGTTTTCGGCGGGCCCGCAAACGACTGGAGGAGCTGGCTCAGCAACTCATGACGGCCCACGCGCCGGACAACCGTGGCGACCGGCCGGTTGACCTCATTGACGACCTGCTGGCATTCAACCAGGCCGACCCCCATTTTCTGCCTGAGACCGATTTGTGGCTGGCCGCCCTGGGACCCTTCGCTTTCGGGCTCGACACCGTGTCCACCGTCCTGTCCTTTATGTCGTATGAGTTGTTGCAACACCCGGACCTGCTCGCCGGCGTGACTGCCGAAGCCGACACGCTGTTTGCGGGCGAGGGGCCCAGCCTGGAGGCTTTGCGCCGCATGGACGTAACTCAGCGCGTGATAATGGAGACGTTGCGCCGCTATCCCCTCGCTCCGGCGACGTTGCGGACCGTCGCCAACTCGTTCGAGTTCAGCGGCTATCAGCTACCGGCCGGCGAACAGGTCTTAGTCGGCCTCACAGCCACTCATCTGATGCCGGAGCATTTTCCAGACCCACAGCGCTTCGATATTGAGCGCTACACGCCGGAGCGCGCCGAGCATCAACCAGCCGGGGTGTATGTGCCCTTTGGTGCCGGGACGCACCAATGCCTGGGGCGGAGTTTGGCTGAAGTGCTGCTGGTGCTCAATATCGCGACCCTCTTCCATACCGCCGAACTCAGGCTGGACCCGCCCGACTGTGTATTGAAGGTCAAACAGTTCCCCCACCCCCGCCCGACTGGCTCGTTCAAGCTCCGCGTGGTGCGCCGGCGGCATTGACCGGAGGACCGACGGGACTGACAGGCGAAAAGCAGCAACACAAACAGTAAGAAAAGGAGGACACTATGGCGTCTTTTTTATCAATGGATGATCCGCAATTCTGGAAGCAGTATCCCGAAGAACTGAAAGAACTCGTTGAGCTGCCCTTGGAAGGCGTGACCGGGCTGGCCTATTTTTTACTCGGCGACCGCAAGGACAACCCGCCGACTGTGGTGACGTTGCGCATGGGACCCAACTGGACCCTGCCCCGCCACGCCCACGACTGCCATCGGTTCGAGATTGTCGTGCAGGGCACGCTGGACGTGGGCGAGCGCATTCTCAAGCCCGGTGACGTGATGATGACCGAGCCGGGGGTGGCCTATGGGCCGCATATCGCCGGACCGGACGGCTGTACGACGTTTGAGATTTTCAGCAACCACCGCGGGTCCTATGTCACCCTGGTGGACACCCCCGAGGGCCGGGTCGAGTGTGATGTCTCTACGCGCGCCGGTATGAAAAAAATGGAACAGGCCATGCTGCGCGATAGTCAGGCCAACGGGTCGGCGGCATAGAACGCCTCAGAAGAGCTGTCCCCGATTCAGTGAAAGGGATACGGCAACAGATGTTCTTTTGCGTTCAGGTCGTGGATGGAGGCACAGCCCAGGAGCCGCAGGGTATCCTCGATTTCTTTTTTCAGGATGGCGAACGCCTTGCATACCCCGGCTTCTCCGCCCGCCCCCAGACCGTAGACATACGCCCGGCCGGCCAATACCGCATCGGCCCCGTGGGCTAAGGCAATGACGACATCTCCGCCGGAACGAATGCCGCCGTCTAATAAGATGGTCATGCTGGCGTCCTTGAGCGTGGCCGCGACCTCTTTCAGGATGGATAAGGTGGGATAGACGCGGTCCATCTGGCGGCCACCGTGGTTGGAGATGATAATGCCGTCCACGCCGTGTTCGACCGCCAGCCGGGCATCTTCGACACACTGGACGCCCTTCAGGAGGATGGGCTTGTCCGGCCCCCAGATGTCCCGAATCCAGGCCAGATGCTCCCAGGTGACCACCGAGGCGCGTAGCTGGGCTCCTACGTCTGCGTAGGGCATGGGCTGTCCGTTGTCCAGTATGACATTGCGGAATTGCATCATCCCGCCGTCTGCGTAAAAGCTCTTCAGCCAGGACAGATGGGGAATCATTTGCGGGCCAAATTTCAGCTTCTGGAAGAGCGTGCCGTGAATCGCCTGTGAGGCCCCCAGCCATTCGTGCTGGGCCCGATTCCCGGCCACCGCGGTGTCAATGGTCAGCACCAGGGCAGAATAGCCGGCGTTTTTGGCGCGTTCGATTCCTCGGGCGGCAACGGCTTTTCCCCCAACGAGATACAGTTGATACCAACACGGTCCTGGCGAGGCGACCCGGACTTCTTCCAGGGCCGTGCCCGTCAGGGTGGAGAGCGTATATAGCGTCCCGGCTTCTCCGACCGCCTTGGCGGCCACGGCTTCGCCACGCGGCCAGAGCAGACGGGTACTGCCGACTGGGGCGGCGATAACCGGCAGCGCAAGGGCGTGTCCCAGAATCTCAGTCCGCATCTCAACGCTGTCAAGCTGAACCGCGCTTCTGGGCTTGAAGCGTTCTCTCTGGAAGGCCGCGACATTATCTCTGAGCGTGATTTCGTTGTCGGCCCCGCCCCGATAATACTCTCTCACAATCGGCGGCACGCGCTTCTCCATCACCTGGCGAAGATGATCGATGGTGACGCATTTTTCGACCGCTCTGGCCCAGCGTCGGGCGCTTCTGGCATGAGAGCGTTGTAGATAGGGTTGCAGCAGTCGCAGCCCTGCGCTGGGTTCATTGCGAGCCGGGGATGGAGGTTCACAAGTTGTCATATCACCCGAACTGCGGCATGACTTGGGTCGCAAACAACTCCAGCGAACGCTCGGACTGGGCTTGGGTCAGGCTGCCCCAGGCGAGCGAGACTAAAATATAGTTGCAGCCGGTCTGCTCGAAGTAGGCCGCGACCTCATCCTGTACCCGGCTGGGAGAGCCGACAATGGCGACGTCCAGACTGCGGGCGACCTGAAGGTCGGGGGTGAATAGGGTGTGGGCCACGCCAAAGTCAAGCCAGAGTTTTTCGATATTGGCGTAGTATGCCTTATAGGCCGGGGTGGCGATGGCTTCGGCCTCCTGGTCTGTGTCGGCCACAAAAATATGGCGGAACGCGCCCATTTTGGGCGTTTCGACCTGGGGATTGAGATTCAGCGGATTGTCCCGCTGCTGTGACCACCTGTCTATGTACTGGGCGGTCAGGTCTTTGAGACCGCTATTGGGGCCGCCGCTCGCCATGTGCATCCCGCGTTCGGCGGCAAAGTGCAGGCTGTTCGCATTGATAACGCCATACCAGAACGGGGGGTTGGGCGTTTGTCTGGGGTGCAGTTCCATCGGGACATCAGCGCATTGATAATACTTGCCTTCATATGTGAGGCGCTCCTGGCGCAGGCCGGCGGTGACAACCTCCAAGGCTTCCCCAAACATGGCCCGTGAGTGCAAAAACGGCACCTCAAAATACGCCTGCTCAAACGGCGATACCCCACGGCCAACCCCAATGTCCAGGCGGCCGTTACTCATATGATCGAGCATACAGATTTCGCTAATCAGGCGCAGCGGATGATACAGCGGCAGTAAATACACCAGCGGACCCAGGCGAATACGGGTGGTGTGTTGGATAGCCGCAGACAGGAAGACGCTCGGCGACGGGGCCATGCCCAGCGGTGTGGCATGGTGTTCGGCCAGGTGATAGCCGTAAAAGCCGGCTTCGTCAGCCATCTTGAGGAGCCGCATACGCCCCGCATACAACTCGCCCAGCGAGTCTGCCCGGCGCTCCACGTGATCGAAGATACCAAACGCAACATCACCCATACTGGAGTCCTTCAACTGCTCGGGTCCTACCCCATCCACGGCAACACGTGGTCGGTAAACTGGAGAAAACTGTCGTGGCTCAGCGGCGCGCCAATGATGTAGTCCAGATGGATTTCTTCATGCAGCCGGGCGAGTTCGTCTCTGACCTTTTCCGGCGTGCCGTGAATGACGACTTCATCAACATAGCGCTGGACCGGGTCGCCGGCCCCATACATCTCGGGTGGCACATAGGTATCCACCAGCCATTTTGCTCCCTGGCGGGCGACTTCGGCGGCCTTTTCTTGGGTGGAAGCAAGAGCGAGCAGGCGGGCCATAGGCGTCTGTCGGCCCTCAATAGTATAGCCGTAACGGGTCAACGTATCCCGATACCGCTCCCATTTATGGCCTAATTCAGCATGGGTGGCGTGCGGGTCCATGAGAATCGAGTGGCCGACGGAAGCGGCCCATTCAATGGCTGACGGTGAAGAGGCCGCGGCCCACACCGGGGGGTGTGGTTGTTGCAAGGGCTTGGGCAGCACCTCGACCTGCTCGAAAGAAAAATACTGGCCTGTATAGGTCAGGCGGGCGGTGGTCCAGGCTTTGAGCACGATGTCTACGGTTTCCCGAAAACGGGCATGACTTTCCTCGACGGGCACGCCAAAGGCTTGGAACTCATTCATATCAAAGCCACGCCCGGCCCCCCAATTCACCCGGCCGCCGGACAGGATATCGAGCAGGGCGATTTCCTCAGCCAGCCGGAGCGGGTGGTAGAAGCCGGCCAGGCACACGCCGGTCCCGATCCGCAGGTGCTTGGTCTGGGCCGCGGCATACGTCCCAATAACCGGGATCGACGGGCAGACGCTATAGTCATTAAAATGATGTTCAGTCAGCCAGACCGCATCATAGCCGTTCTGGTCCATGATCTGGATACGTTCCAGACCACGTTGATACACCGTGGCAAGCGCCGTCCGTCGCTCCGGCCAGCTAAAAAATTGGAGGATGCCAAATTTCACACCGTTCTCCTCAGCGCAGGATTGGTTCCTGAGTGTAGCGTGAATGCCGGCGAGACTCCACCTGACCAAGCGGCCTCCTGTTCCGGCCCGACGATCCTGCTACCGTGGGCGGGTGAACGCCTCTGGCCGCGTCTCGTGCTTCTCCCCGTGGCGGCGTTATCGAGATTAAGAGAGAGTTGACCTGCGCCCCTGTTTCGGACTATGAAGACGGGGCTTTCCGCACAAACATCAAAGGAGGACAGGTCTATGGCGGATACCAGCCTGAGTACCGACAAGCTGCTTGATATGTACCGCACGATGCAAACGATTCGGCAGTTTGAGTCTCGTGTACGCGATATTTTTCAAGAGGGTCAAATCCCCGGCTTCGTCCACGTCTCGATTGGCGAAGAAGCCTCCGCCACCGGAGTGGCCGCCGCCCTGACCGAGCAGGATTACATCACCAGCACCCACCGTGGTCACGGTCATCTGATCGCCAAGGGTGGCGAAGTCAAACCCATGATGGCAGAGTTGTTTGGCAAAAAGACCGGCTACTGTAAGGGCAAAGGCGGCTCCATGCACATCGCCAATTTTGACCTGGGTATCTTGGGCGCGAATGGCATTGTCGGGGCTGGTTTACCGATTGCGACGGGGGCGGGTCTGGCGGCCAAAGTGCGCGGCAGTGGCGAAGTCGCCGCCTGCTTTTTTGGCGATGGGGCTTCAAACGAAGGCACGTTTCACGAATCGCTGAATATCGCCTCGTCCTGGAAGCTGCCGGTTATCTATGTGTGTGAAAACAATTTGTACGGCGAGTTCACCGCCGGCAAGGATGTGACCTCGGTCAAGGATATTGCCGACCGGGCGCGCGGCCATGATATGCCCGGCGTTGTGGTCAACGGCAATGACGTTGTTGAGGTCTATGAGGCCAGCAGTCAGGCGGTCGAACGCGCCCGCAAGGGTGAAGGCCCGACCTTGATTGAATGTAAAACTTATCGCTGGGAAGGCCACGTGGTTGGCGAGGAAGCCTTTCTCGGGCCGCGCAGTTATCGTCCTGCTGACGAGATAGCCGCGTGGAAGAAACGGTGTCCGCTCGTGACCTTTGAGCAGCGTTTCGTGCCGGATACCTTCAGCGCGGAAGCGCTCGCTGCGGTCCAGGCCGAGGTGCAGGGCGCTATTGACGCTGCCATCCAGTTTGCGCAAGACAGCCCCTATCCAGAACCTGAGGAGGCCCTGGACGATATGTTCTCACCGGCGTAGCCCTGCCAGCATCGACACATCTAGTGGAGCGCACGTTTACACCTGACCGCGGAGGAGGCAACCATGCCGGAAATGAATTTTATTCAAGCGATTAATACCGCCCTGGCTGAGGAAATGCGGCTCGACCCGAAAACGTTCCTGATGGGCTTGGATGTCTGGGTTGGCGCGTTCGGGGCCACCAGTGGTTTGACCGATGAATTTGGGGCCGAGCGGATTCTGAACGCTCCCATCTCAGAAGCCGGCTATGCCGGTGCCGGGGTGGGCGCAGCGATGGCCGGTATGCGGCCGATTGTTGAAATCGAGTTTGCCAGCTTCTTCTACTGCTGCTGGGATCAAGTCTGTAACCAGGCCGCCAAGCTGCGCTATATGTCGGGTGGCCAGGCCGATATGCCGATTACGTTCCGGGCCGTGTGCGGGGCGGTCGGCTCGGCCGCGGCCCAGCATTCCGAGACGGTCTACTCGCAGTTCATGAGTGTACCCGGACTCAAAATAGTCGTGCCTTCAGGGGCCTACGACATGAAGGGCCTGCTCAAAAGCGCCATTCGGGACAATAACCCGGTGCTGGTCTTTGAACACCTCAAGCTGGGCCGGAGCAAAGAAGAAGTCCCGCAGGAAGAATATCTGGTGCCCATCGGGCAGGCCGCGGTCAAGCGGGCCGGCTCAGACGTGACCATTATTGCGATTGGCTATATGGTCTCTCAGGCGCTCAAGGCCGCTAAAGCGCTGGAAGAGGACGGGATTTCGGCTGAAGTCATAGACCCGCGCAGCCTGATTCCATTGGATGAGGACACGCTCCTCGCCTCTGTGGCAAAGACGCATAATGTGTTGGTGGTTGATGAGGGTCATTTGCGCTGTGGCGCCGCGGCGGAAATCTCGGCCGTTATTGCGGATAAGGGCTTCGACTCCCTGGACGCCCCGGTCAAGCGTCTGGCCGCGCCTGATGTCCCGGTTCCGTTCAGTCCGCCCTTGGAAAAATTCATTCTGCCCAACGACAAGAAAATTGCCGCAACTGTCAAGGAGATGCTGGGCTAAGCCTCCCTCCGCCTGAGCGTCTGAGGAAAGAAAGGATATCCCTGTGGCCGTAGAAGTCGTAATGCCAAAGTTTGGTCTGACCATGACCGAAGGCACAATCCAACAATGGTTCAAATCCGCGGGCGACTCCATCAAAGCCGGCGAAGCCCTGTTTGAGGTGGAAACCGAAAAAGTGCTGTATGAAGTCGAAGCGCCGGCAGACGGCACGGTTGCCACATTATTGTATGCGGTTGAAGCCGTGGTCAGTGTCGGGCTGCCTGTCGCCATTCTGGCAGAAGCCGGCGAGGAGGTGGCGGCGGTCGCCGCGCAATACGCCACCCCGCCAGCCGCCCCGACCGCGGCTCCGCCTGAGCCGGCCCCGGTGGCCGCTGCCGCGCCGCCCACGGCTCCGGCAGAGAAGCGAAGCCGCGTTCCCGTCACGCCGGCGGCCCGAAAGCTGGCAAAAGAACAGGGTATTGATCTCTCCGGCGTGACCGGGACCGGTCCACGCGGTCGGGTCACTCGCGAAGATGTGCAGAAAGTCATTGACAGCGGGGGGCAAGCCGCGCCGCCGGCACCAGCCGCGGCGGAAGATATTCCGCTGCGCGGTATGCGCAAAGTGATTGCTGAGCGGATGTATCAGAGCCTCCAGGGCAGCGCCCAGCTCACCATCAGCACAGAAGTCGATGTCACGCAGTTGATTGAGCGCCGTCAAGAGGTGCGTCAAGCCTTCCCTGTCACGTATACCGATTTTATTGTGCAGGCTTGCGCCCATGCCCTGAAGCAGCACGCGCGCATGAACGCCTCCCTGGAAGGGAATACCATCCACGCGCATACCGCCATCCACGTGGGATTGGCGGTTGCCCTGGACGAAGGCTTGATCGTTCCGGTCATTCGGGATGCGGACAGAAAACCGCTCAAGGACATTGCCGGAGAGGCCAAGACCTTAGCCGAGAAAGCCCGGGCCAGTCAGCTCACGCTCGAAGAAGTGTCGGGGGGGACGTTCACCGTCTCCAATCTGGGTATGTACGGCGTGGATGCCTTTACGCCGATTATCAATACCCCGCAGGCCGGCATTCTCGGCGTCGGGCGGATTGTTGAAAAACCGGCGGTCTATCGTGGCGAAGTCACCCCGCGTTCGATGATGGTCTTGAGCCTGACCTTTGATCACCGCGTCATAGACGGGGCTCCTGCCGGGGCGTTCCTTCAGACCGTGGCCGACCTGTTGACGCACGGGAACAGGATTGCACTCTAACGGGTCGGAGCGGTGGTTGGCGTTGCTGACCGGGCTTATATCTCGGCGATGACCTGGGCCTCTGCCAACGTCGCCGTGTGGGTCAGTGCCAGGTGCAACTGGCGGATATTATGCCCGGCGGCATAGGCTTTTGCCTTGCCGTGCAGAACAATCTCGGGCCGGGAGCCAGGCCGCCGGACGACCTCAACATCGCCCCAGCCCACCGCGCGGCCCCAACCGCGTCCCAGGGCTTTCATCGTGGCTTCTTTGGCCGCAAAGCGTGCGGCATAACTCTGATACTTGGCTTTGCCCCGACGCTCGCAGTAGGCTTGCTCACCAGGAGTGAAGACACGCTTGCGGAAGCGCTGGCCCGTGCGGGGACGCGCCAGCGCCGCCCGGACGCGCTCGACTTCGGCTACGTCATTGCCGATGCCAAAAATCATAGGCGGTATGCGTCTTGAGCGCCTTCAAAAACTGCCTAACACGCGGCGCAACTGCGGCACGAGGTCACATCACACGGCGGCGTCTGGCGTTCCAAGAATGCCTTACGCCACTCGACCCACAGATAGTGTTTGTCCACCCCATGATCGATAAAATCCCAGGGCAGCCGCTCGGCCGAGTCATACCGGCGGTGGACAAAAAAGTCAGGATTGAATCGGTCCTGAGCGGGGTCCCAGGCCGCGTCGGGCCGGCGCTTTGCCTCACGTCTCCAGCGCTGGACCACGCGCCACCAATCGCCCCCGTGGGCGTGGATATCGAGCAGGAGCTGGCCGACGCGCCGGTCGCCACGGGAAAGCACCGTCTGGTAATAGGCTTCCCGTGGCGACTCGATATCGACCGTCACCCGCGACAGACGCGCGAGTTGTTTCTGTAGGCGCGTCATCTTGCGTCGGAGGGCGGGGATTTCCTGCATGGGCTCCCATTGAAGCGGGGTCCACGGCTTGGGCACAAAGGCGTTGATCGATAAAGTGAGCCTCCCGACCTTGGCCCGTTTGCCGCAAAACCGGCTGTGCATCTTGTGCGTCAGCGCGCCAATGGCATCAACGTCGGCCTGGGTCTCGGTTGGCAGGCCCAGCATGAAGTACAGCTTGAGGGCCTGGACTCCTCCGCCGACTAACAGATCTGTGGCGCGAAGAATCTCCGGCTCGGTGAGGTTCTTGTTAATCACTCGGCGCATTCGCTCCGAGCCGGCTTCCGGGGCGACCGTTACGGAATGAGTATTATTCTGCCCAACCGCACGGGCTAAATCCTGGGTAATGACATCGGCTTTTAACGAAGACGGAGACGCGCGGCCACCGGCCTGACCAATAAACTCGCACAGGCCGGCAATGCCCGGCTGGCTGGCCATCTCGGCTCCAATCAGGCCTATAGTCTGCCGTTCTTGTAGGCCGTGTGTCACTTGTTGTGTTAAGGCGGCCGAACTCCGATAGCGGACGGGCCGATACATAAAGCCGGCGGCACAAAACCGACAGCCCCACTCGCAGCCCCGACTCGCCTCAATCAAAAACATATCGCCAAAAACGGTTTCTGAGGTCAGGAGTTGCGACGTTGTGGGATAGGCGTCCAAGTCCATGACGAGGCGGCGCTGCACGCGCGGTTCGGGGCTCTCCAGCCGCGCCTCCTGGCCCGCGTGCGGGGCGACACGGGTCATCTGGGCAAGAGAGCCAGTCGCCTCATACGCCGGCTGAAAAAAGGCGGGGATATAGGCACCGGCTATGGTGCTGAGGGCCTGCAAGCGTTCTGGTGGGTCGTGCTCCCTGTCCAGAGCGGCGTAGCGCTCCAGAAACTCTGGAATCATCTCCTCGCCTTCACCGATTAAGAAGAGATCAATGAAATCGGCAATGGGCTCGGGGTTGAGAAAGGTTGCCGGTCCACCGGCAATGACCAAGGGATGGTGGGACGACCGTTCGGCGGCCCGGAGCGGAATATGGGCGGCAGCCAGAATATCAAGGACGTGCAGATAGTCTGTTTCAAACGAAATCGAGAAGGCGAGTATCTCAAAATCGGCCAGGGGCCGTTGCGTCTCGAGCGAGACCAGGGAGGCTCCAGCCCGCTTCAGAGCGCTGGCCTCGTCTGAGTCTGGAAGAAACGCCCGCTCACAGCGGCAGCTCTCATGTTGGGTGAAAATTTTATAGGCTGCTTGGAAACCGAGGTTCGACATCCCGACCGCATACTCGTTGGGATAAATGAGGCACAGCGGAATGTCTCCATCAATAGCGGCTGAAAAGACGCGCCTTTCAGCCGCCAGACGTTTACGCGCCCGTTCAGTGGTCCGCCACATACGGGCCGCGTACTCCTCTCGCACCCGTGGGAATCGGGGCTTGGCCGTGCGGGCTGGAAGCCCGCAATGAATCAGGTCGAATGGGGTGGCTCCTGTTACGGGGTCTGCTTGCGGAGAAAGACGGGCAGGCTGTCGGCCGGCTCATCACTGGGTGCTGCGTTCGGATTCTTCGTCGGCGAGATGACCGAACTTTGCGGCAGGATACGTCTCCGGGCATAGGCTGGTTGTTCCAGCACGGCTGGATCAAATGACCGGAGCGACCCTGTTTTCGCCTGTTTCCCCCCAGACACCGCGCTGAGCGTTGGCGTTTTTGGCTGCTCTAATTCTTGTTCCTCGAATCCCGTGGCAATGACCGTAATGAACAACTCTTCTTCCAAGGTCTCGTCAATAACCGCGCCAAAGATAATGTTGGCCTCTTCCGCGGCTTCTTCCTGTATCAGCGTGGCGGCCTCATTCACTTCGTGCAGGGTCAGACTCCGCCCACCGGTCACATTGAGCAGCACGCCGCGCGCGCCACTAATGGAAATATCTTCAAGCAGCGGGCTGGCAATGGCCCGCCGGGCGGCCTCTTCTGCCCGGTTCTCTCCGCTCGCCGTGGCCGCCCCCATAATCGCCATGCCCATCTCGGCCATGATGGCGCGGACATCGGCAAAGTCGAGATTGATCAGACCACTCACCATAATCAGGTCAGAAATGCCGCGAACGGCCTGGAGCAAAACCTCATCCGCCTTGTGGAAGGCCTCAATGAGAGGCTGACTCCGGCTCGCAACCGCCAATAAGCGTTGGTTTGGAATGCAGATCAGCGTATCCACGTTTTCTTTTAATTCGTGGATGCCCTCATCGGCCTGTCGCATACGCCGTTTACCCTCAAAGAGAAACGGCTTGGTGACAACCCCAACGGTCAACGCCCCACTTTCCTTTGCCAGTCGGGCAGCAATGGGCGCGCCGCCCGTGCCGGTTCCGCCCCCCATCCCGGCCGTCACGAAAACCATATCCGCGCCGACCAGATGCTGCCGCAGTTCGTCTTCGGTTTCCATCGTGGCATTGCGCCCGATTTCAGGATTGGCGCCGGCCCCCAGCCCTTTGGTCAACTCGGAGCCGAGTTGAATCTTGGTCGGGGCCAGATTGACCCGCAAGGCTTGCGCATCCGTATTGGCCACAATAAAGTCCACGCCGGACAGCCCACCACTGATCATCGTATTGATGGCATTGCCTCCGGCTCCACCAACCCCAATGATACGGAGCTGAGCCCCACTACCCTCATTCTCCACAAACTCAATCATCTCCCACCTCCTTCATCTCCAGTTAGCATGTCTCCATAGGCGAGGCTATGGTCTAAAAAAATTCCCGGAACCATTCAGCGACTCGTTCGCGCATATGTTGCCAGTTCTGTCCGTTCCGCACCTGGGCCGGCGGGCGTAGCGTCTCCTGGGCCTGGCACAGGAGCAGGCCGATGTTGGTTGCATACAGAGGACCCTGGGCTGGAGCAACCACATCATTTGTCCAGCGCGGCGCCCCCCGCCGCGCGGCCATACGGAAGACACGCTGGGCAAGGTCCGGCACGCCTTCAAGGAGGGCGCTCCCGCCGGTGAGGACCACCCCCGCCCCGAGCCGGTCTGAGAGACCCTCAAAATCGAGCCGCTCGCGGACGAGCTCAAAAATCTCTTCAAACCGCGGTTCGATAATATCGCTCATTTTTCGGCGTGGGAGTGGGGCGGCCTCACGCTCACCAATGCGCGGCATCTCAACCACCTCACCCGGCGCAATCAGGCTGGCCAGCGCACAGCCGTGCTGCTGTTTGAGCTTTTCTGCCTCTGCCACGGGGATACACAGGCCCACGGCCAGATCGTTGGTCACGTTTTCCCCCCCCACCGGCAGGACCGTGGTGGAATGGACGAAGCCCTGACAAAAAGCGGCGACACTGGCTGTTCCCGCCCCAATGTCCAGCACGGCAACCCCCAGCTCTTTTTCTTCCGGGGTCAAGACGGCCTCGGCGGCCGCCAGCGCGCCATAGTACACATCGTTGAGAGACAGCCCGGCCCGCTCACAGCACTTCTGAAGGGCGGACAGGGCGGTTGAGGACACGCTGATAACGTGGACATCGGTCTCAAGCCGCACCCCACTCGCCCCAATAGGGTCGTGGCCCCGCTCTTGGCCGTCCACTAGAAACCCCTGTGGAAAGACGTGTAAAATCTCACACTCCGGGGGCAAGGCAATCGCCCGGGCAACGGCCACCGCTTCCTGCACATCGTCCGCAGACACCTCGCCGTCTTTGACCCGGACTACGCCTTGACTCGCTATGCCCCCCATATGTCCACCAGTCAGGCTGACAAAGACATCATGAATTTCGCAGCCGGCATTGGCTTCAGCCTCAGCCACCGCCTGTTGCAGTCCCTGGGCAGCGTTCTCAACATTGGTGACCAGGCCCTTGCGGACTCCCTGAGACGGGGCGGTCCCCATTCCCAAAGCGGTCAGCCCATCGGGCGTGCGGTCGGCAACGAAAACCGAGGTCTGATACGTCCCGATATCAACACCCACCAGGAGGGAATCCGTGTTTTCTCTCTTCTCCATACCGCCCCCTAAGCGTGCGAATTACGTTCATCTGTCTGCCCCTTATCCAGTTTCAAGGGCAGAGGAGACGCGACAATCTGATTGGTAAAGCGCGCGTCAAAAACAATGGCCGGTCGGTCGTGCGGCCAGCGCTCCAGTACCCGTTGCATCAGCATAAACACGTTGGGACGGAGCTGCTGGCCGAGCCGAATCACGATCTGCCGATCAGACAGAAACAGTGTATATCCTCGCCGGTCGTCCCAATGAATTTCAGACAATGACAGGGGCCAGTCCTGTATCAGGGCGAGACATGAATGCACCCCGGCCAGGACCGTCCTGACCGTCGGCGAGTCCAGGGACACCCGCTCAAGCCCGCTTACATACGGCAGGTCGGGGGCATCAGAGGCGAGGGCGACAAAACTGGCACCATGCTCGTCCAGATAGGCGGCTTCTGGACGCCGGATGCGGGCTATGGGGCGACGTTCCCGGACAGTCAGGGAGAGACGCTGCGGGAACTCCCGCGTGACCGCGGCAGTGGAGACCCAGGGATGTTGGCGTAAACGCTGCTCAACTGCCTGGACGTCCAGCGTGAGGATATTCATCCCCGGTCTCACCCCTGCCCACTGCCTGAGCTCGTCCGGTGTGAGCCGCCCGTCGGTTGAGACCAGAATATCTGTTGCCGCGAAGTACGGGTGCTGCTGGGCGTAGGAGACCAGGCCGACTCCCACGAGGCTGCCGGCAACGCATACCAGCCCCCAGAAGAGCAGGCGTCGGGTGAGTCTCTGAGACCCAGAGAACGGGCGGCCGGCTGGGGGGCTCATACGTCTCCTCGCGGAATATGGAGGGTGGCCTGTTGCAGGATGGCCTCCACCAGGTCCTCATAGGACAGTCCATGATGGGCGGCGATGCGGGGCAGATAGCTCAAGGCCGTCAGGCCGGGCAGCGAGTTCAGCTCGATCAGGAAAATCTCTCCCGCCGGGTTGACCCGCATATCAACTCGGCTATATCCGCTGCACCCGACGGCCCGATGCGCCTGCCGTGCCAGGGTGAGAACCCGCTCGTAGGTGGCTGCCGGCAGCGGGGCCGGCATGAGAAATTTTTCCCGCCCCGGCGTATATTTGACCTCATAGGAATGGAACTCGCCCTTGGCCACGACTTCCAGGGCCCCGAGCGCCTGTCCCTTGAGCAGACCGACCGTCACCTCTTTGCCGGGAATATAGGCTTCTAATAAACACGTCGGGTCATACTGAAATGCCTGGGTCAGGGCGGGGGTGAGCAGCGCCGGCGAGTGGACGATGCTCACCCCAACACTCGAGCCTTCCGCAACCGGCTTGACCACGACCGGGTAGGAGGGCACGACCGGCTCAGCCCGCGTCCCCTGCTCAACAATCTGCCAGTCGGGCGTTGGCAGACCGTGGGTTTGCCAGATCCGCTTTGTCAGCGGCTTATTCATGGCAACGGCACTCGCCAAGACGCTGGACCCCGTGTAGGGAATCCCCAGGGTTTCCAGTACGCCTTGCACCGCCCCATCTTCTCCAAATTTTCCATGCAGGGCGATAAAAATGACATCCATGCTTTGCGCCTGAGCAATCCAGGCCGCGTCTGGTTCAACCGGGATCGCCTGCACGCTATAGCCGCGTGCCTCCAGTGCGGTACACACCGCCTCGCCCGTGAGCTGGGAGATCTCCCGTTCGGCCGACAGTCCGCCCCAGAGCACGCCGACCCGCTGTCCAGATTGCATCTCGGCTACCATTCTCCCACCCGCCGAACCTCGGGCTCAAGCCAGACCTGCTCTGCCTGCCAGACTTGGCGTTGCACCTGCTCGATGAGCTGCCAGACCTGAGCCGCGGTGGCGTGGCCGGTATTCACAATAAAATTGGCGTGCTGCTGTGAGACCTGGGCTTGTCCCTGGCGGCGGCCCTTACAGCCGGCCGCCTCAATGATACGCCCCGCATAGCGTCCCGGCGGGTTCTTAAAGATGGAGCCGGCGTTTGGGTAGCCGTGGGGCTGGCCGCGGCGGCGTTTTTCGCGGGCCTGTTGCAGCCTGGCGGTCAGACTGGCGCGAGGCTTTTGCCGTAGCCGGAACACCACCGCACTCACAATAAATTGCGGCGGGAGGGCGGTCGTTCTATACCCAAAGCCAATCGAGGCATTGGCCAAGCGCAGGGACCGGCCGGTGTGAGTCACCCCGGTGATGCTCTCAACCACCTCACTCAGCTCGCCTCCAAAGGCCCCGGCATTCATCAATAGGCCGCCCCCGACCCGTCCAGGGATTCCCTCAGCAAATTCTACCCCCCCATACCCTTTGCCGACGGCTTCCCGCACGAATCGGCCCAGCGACCGGCCGGCACCGACCCGAACCTGCCGAACCTGTACCGTCGGCTGCTGCTCAGGCCGGCCTGCCCACTCTGCGTAGTCAAAACCCCGTCCCAGCCGGATCACCACCCCGCGGACCCCTTTGTCGCTGACCAGGACATTCGTTCCCCCTCCGAGGAGGAAGCAGGGTGGGCCGTATTCCGTCACAATCCCCATGAGCGTCTGGAGTTCTCCCAGCGTCTGCGGTTCGACAAAAATATCTGCCGGCCCCCCGATACGAAACGAGGTATAGCGGGCCAGACCGACATCAAAGCGCACACACGGCCCAAGGGCGCGTTGCAGCCGCGTCTTCAGCGCCGTCTGCCACTCAGCCGGCATGGCGGCCTCCAGTCTGGAGTTGGGCGAGCAGTTCTGGCCCGGTCCGAACAATATCCCCAGCCCCAAGGGTTAATACTAAATCCCCGGCTTGGACGATGGTCTGGAGCGCCTGGGCCAAGTCCGCGCGGTGGGGGACAAAATGGACCTCGGCATGGCCGCGGCGTTTGATGGCCTGATAGAGCTGCTCGCCCGAGATATCGGCCGGCGGCTCTTCGCCGGCGGGGTAGATTTCCGTCAGGACCAAAACGTCTGCATCGTCAAAGGCTGACAGAAACTCGTCAAAGAGGTGAACGGTGCGTGAATAGCGATGGGGTTGGAAGAGGGCGATCAAACGCCGACCAAAGCCCTCCCTGGCGGCCCGTAAGGTCGCGCGGACTTCTACGGGATGATGGGCGTAATCGTCAACGACCAGCACCCCGGCCGTTTCTCCCTTGACCTCAAAGCGTCGCTGAATGCCGGTAAAGTCGTGCAGGGCTTCCTGGACCTGGGAAAACGCAATACCGAGTTCCAGGGCGACCGCCACCGCGGCCAGGGCATTCTGGGCATAGTGGCGGCCAGGGAGGTTGAGTTGGATCTCGCCCAGCCGCTCCGCTCTGCGCCAGACCTCGCAGCGGGTCGTGAGGCCGGAGACGGTGAGACGTTTGGCCTGGACATCCGCTTCTGGACTCAGGCCATAGGTCACAAACCGCTTGCGGACCTGGGGCAGCAGGGAGCGGATATGCACACTGTCCAGGCACAGCACAGCCCGACCGTAAAAGGGCAGCCGATTGATAAAGTCGAGATAGGCGGCTTGGACCTGATCCATATGCCCATAGTAATCCAGATGTTCGGGGTCAATGCTGGTCACCACGCCAATGGTCGGGCTGAGCAGGACGAAGGTCCCGTCGCTCTCGTCGGCTTCGGCAACGAGAAAACGTCCCTGCCCGAGCCGGGCGTTGGACCCCAGCACATTGAGGCGTCCACCAATGACCATGGTGGGGTCAAAGTGGGCATGGGCCAGGATCGTGGCGATGAAGGAGGTCGTGGTTGTCTTGCCATGCGTTCCGGCAACCGCGATGCCGTATTTGAGGCGCATCAGCTCAGCCAGCATTTCGGCCCGAGGAATGACCGGAATACTGAGCGCCCGGGCCCGCGCGACTTCTGGGTTCGCATATTTGACCGCCGACGAAATCACCACCACATCGGTATCGGCCTGGACGTGCTGGGGCTGGTGACCGTACACAATATGCGCGCCGTTCCGTTTTAAGCGCCGCGTGGTGTCGGATTCGGTCAAGTCCGACCCACTAATCTGATAGCCCAGATTGAGTAAGACCTCGGCTATCCCGCTCATGCCGACTCCGCCAATCCCGACAAAGTGAATCCGCCGGTTGGTATCAAACAAGACCGGCGTTTCGGACACCGCGGTCGTGCGCAGGGGCAGGGGCGAGCGGGCAAGCGGCGTCCCAGTTTGGAGCGAGTACACATGTCCGGCTGTGGCTGATTGGCCGACAGGGGGGCTGGCTGCCGCCCAGCGGTCTCCGCTGCCGCCCGGTTCCGGTTCTTTTATCTCTTTTGACACGAAATCTCCTGACCGGCAGCAGACAGACGAGGGATACAGGCCAGACAGGTCTGAACGACGGCCGCGGTCGCGTCGGGGCGACCTAAAGCCGCGGCCGCGCGAGCCATACGCCCGAGCGTGTCTCTATTCTGGACGAGGGGGGCAATCGTCTGCTCAAGCAACTCGGGGGACAGCGCCTGGTCCAGCAGCATGACCGCCGCGCCCGCCTGCACCAGGGCCTCAGCATTGGCTCGTTGGTGGTCGTCTGCCGCGTATGGATAGGGAATAAGGATGGCCGGCTTGCCGAGCAAAGTCAGCTCCGCGGCCGTGATGGCTCCCGCCCGGCAAATCACGAGGTCGGCCTCAGCATAGACATCCTGCATGGCGTCAATAAATGGTACCACCCGGGCGGCTATCCCCGTAGCCACGTAAGTAGCCGAGACCGCGGCGTGCTCGGTGCGGCCAGTCTGATGGATAATTCGCACCGACGGCCTTGGGTCCGCCTCCGGGTGTGTCTTGTGGGTGCTGTGTAATCGGGCTATGGCCTGGGGCACGATGCGGTTGAGCCGCTGGGCGCCGGCGCTGCCACCAAAGATGAGTATGGTCAAGGGCTTGTCTGGTGCCGTTGGCTGGAGCGTTGGCTGGAGCGTTGGCTGGAGCGTTGGCTGGAGCGTTGGCTGGAGGGCAGACCGGACCGGGTTGCCGGTATAGACCACTTTGTGGGCCGGGAAAAAGCCGGCGGCGGTTTCAAACCCAAGACAGACGCGGCCGGCAAACCAACTGAGGAGACGATTGGTCAGTCCAGGAATCGCGTTGGGTTCAAGCAGGACACAGGGGATGCGCCGCAGCCAGCCAGCCAGGACGGTCGGCGCAGACGCATAGCCGCCGATACTGAAGATCACATCCGGGGCGAACTCACGAATGATACGCCACGCGGCCCCAACCCCATAGCCGGCGACTCCCAGGGCCCGGACTTTGCCCCATCGTGTTCGTCCCCGGAGCTGTTCAGCAGAAATGAAACGTAAAGAAAATCCAAGCCGGGTGATGACATCCTTTTCCATGCCACCGGGGGTGCCAACAAACAGCACCTCCGCACCAGCCTGTCGCTGCGCAAGCTCGGCCACAGCAACGCCAGGAAAGAGATGCCCGCCGGTGCCGCCGGCGGCAAGCAGGAGACGCGGAGCCCTAGGCATGAGCACTCTCCTTTGGGTGGACTTCGCGCGAGAGGCGGAGCAACAGGCCCGTACAGAACAGGGTCATGACTAAGGCGGACCCGCCGTAGCTGATAAAAGGGAGCGGTAGGCCGGTTATGGGGAGCAGGCCGACGACAACCGCCATATTGATTCCGGCCTGACAGACGATCAGGAAGGTAAAGCCAAAGGCGAGGAAACGACCAAACTGCGTCGGATGGTCTGACGCGACCCGCAGCCCCCGAACGCCGAAGAGGCCAAAGAGGAGGACAATGCCTGTGGTGCCCCACAAGCCGGTTTCTTCGCCAATCACCGCGAAAATAAAGTCAGTGTGGGCCTCTGGTAAATAAAACATCTTCTGGCGACTTTCTCCGAGCCCCACCCCAGAGACCCCGCCGGCCCCAAAGGCCAGGAGAGACTGATCGAGTTGATAGCCTTCGCCCCGCAAGTCGGCCGACTGGTTCAGAAACGTCAAGAGACGGTCCGTCCGGTAGTCCGCACTGAGAACGCCGTAGCTGAGCCCCAGCAGCCCGACACCAGCCAGCACGGCGAGATGTCGGCCCCGTGCGCCGGCAACAAACAGCAAAGCGGCCAAAAGGAGGCTGATGAAGACGGCACTTCCTAAATCTGGGGCCATGACAACGAGCCCCACGACGCAGCCGACCACCAAAAGGGGGGGGAGCAAGCCATGCACAAAGCTGTGGACTCGGTCCGCCTTTTTCGTAAATATATGGGCAAGATAGAGCACGACAGCGCCCTTAGCGAATTCAGACGGTTGAAAATTGAACGCTCCGAGGGACAGCCAGCGCTGCACATTGCCGTGGCTGAAGCCCGGCAGCAAGACGAGACACAGGCTGACGAACGCCACGATTAAGGCCGGATAGGCGAGGGTACGGAAGACGGTTGACGGCAGGGCCAGGGCCACCAGACAGCCAAGACAGCCGATGACCAGGGCGACGTTATGTTTCCGAACAAAAAGATAGGCGTCGTCGAAGCGGTCAAACGCATAAAAATATGTCGTGTTCAAGACAAAAAGTTCTCCACTCAAAAGCAGCAGCAGCACCGCTCCGAGCAGCCAGGCGTCAACCGGACCGGACCGGGTCGGCTGGGCGGTTTGGGCGTCTGTGCCCTGCCCGGTGAAGATTCCGTCAAACAGCTTCATAGCGCTTCAACATAGGACCGGAACGCTTCCCCACGATGGGCATAGTTCCGAAATTGATCAAAACTCGCACAGGCCGGAGAGAGGAGGACGATATCCCCGGCGCGGGCTCCCCGGTGGGCAGCCTGCACCGCCTCGTCCAAGGCGTCAACCAGCAGTATTTCGGTGTCCTGGCCCAAGGCCGCGTATAAGGAGCGCTGGGCCTGGCCAAACAGAACCAGCTTTTTCACCCTGGTCTGGACGGCCTCTCGAAGGGGGCGATAATCGCCGCCTTTCTCCACCCCGCCAGCCAGGAGAATAACGGGCGCGGAAAAGCTGTTGAGCGACTGGACCACGGCGTCGATATTCGTCCCTTTGGAATCATTGATATAGGCGACTCCGCTTTTCTCCGCGACGAGCTCAAGCCGGTGAGGTAGGCCAGTAAAAGAAGCGCATACGGTCTGGATGACGGTCGGGGGGACCCCCCATAACGTTGCCGCACTCACCGCGGCCATGACATTGGCGATATTATGCCGCCCGCGCAGCCGGATGTCCTGAATCGCATAGTGCCGCTCGCGGCCGGCATGACGAAGAACGAGGGTCTCAGCCTCAACCCAGGCCCCTTCGCGGCTGTCGCCAGCCAGCGGTGTCCAACCAAAAGAAAAGCGCCGTCCGGGCAGCCCGTGACACGCGGCCTGGACGCTGGTGTCGTCTCGATTCATGACCACCCAATCAGACCAACCCTGCTGCGTAAATAAGCGCCGTTTGGTTCGGCCATAGTCTTCAAGACTCCCGTGCCGGTCTAAGTGATCTTCACTCAGATTGAGGAACACCCCAATCTGGGGACGGAACTGCTCAACCCATTCGAGCTGGAAGCTGGAAATCTCCGCCACCGCAACCGTGGCAGAGGTTCCAACTGCGTCTATGAGGGGCGTGCCCAGGTTGCCGCCAATAAAGGTCTCCTGGCCGGACCGCTGAATCATCTCCCCGAGGAGAGCCGTTGTCGTGCTTTTCCCGTTCGTGCCGGTGACGGCCACTAGCGGACAGGTCAGGAGCCGATAGGCCAACTCGATTTCACTCTGGACCGCCACCCGCCGCCGGACCGCCTCCCTCAGCAGTGGATGGTGTGCCGGCACGCCAGGGCTGGGAACCACCAGATGGACCCCACGGAGGAGGGTGTCAATGTTGTCGTCTGAGCAGATTTCCAGCTCAAACTGGGCGTGCGCGGCGGCGACCGCCTCGGCCTGGCTGTCGGCGACACGGACGTGGCCGTTGTGGGCGAGAACACACCGCGCCACGCTTGCCCCGGTTCGCCCCAGGCCAATAATCAGTACGGTTTTTCCCCCCAGGTTCATCGGCGTGTTCTCAGCGCAGTTTGAGCGTGCTTAATGCCGCCAAGGCACAGATGATAGAAACAATCCAAAAACGGATAACGACCAGGGTCTCTGGCCAGCCCAGCAACTCAAAATGGTGGTGCAGCGGAGCCATGCGGAAGATACGCTTCTGCCTCAATTTATACGAGATGACCTGGAAGATGACCGAAGCGGCCTCAATGACAAAAACCCCGCCCACGACCGCCAGCACGATTTCCTGCTTGCTCATCAGCGCCACGATACCGAGGGCCGCTCCCAGAGAGAGCGAGCCGACGTCGCCCATAAACATCCGGGCGGGATGGGCATTAAACCACAGGAAGCCCAGCCCGGCCGCGGCCAATGCGCCGCAGAAAACGGCCACCTCACCGGCTCCAGCCACATACGGGACCTGCAAGTATTCAGCAATGCGGCTATGGCCGCTGACATAGGTAAAAATGGTATAGGTCGCCCCGGCGATGATAACCGGCCCGATGGCTAAGCCATCCAGACCATCGGTGAGATTGACGGCATTCGAGGCTCCGACCATCACCAGGGCGGCAAAGGGGATATACCACCAGCCCAGGGCGAGGCGGACGTCTTTGAAAAAGGGGATGGTCAGCGTGGTGTCAAAGTTTGGCTGCGCCGCCAGATAGCCGGCCGCGGCCAGGGCAATCGCACATTGGGCCAGCAGTTTATACGTGCCGCGCAAACCACGCGAATCCTGCCGGCTGAGTTTGCGGTAGTCATCCAGAAATCCGATTAAACCAAAACCGATGGTCACGCCCAGGGCCAACCTGATATACGGATTGCTCAAGTCGGCTAATAACAGCGTCGCCAGCGTGAGAGAGAAAAGAATCAACAGCCCTCCCATGGTCGGGGTGCCGGCTTTGCTCAGATGCGCCGCGGGTCCGTCCGAGCGGATGGGCTGACCCGCCTTGAGCCTGGTCAGGCGCGCGATCAGCCAGGGGCCGAGGATAAAGGACACACTCAGCGCCAATAAGCCGGCTAACAGGGTTCTGAACGTAATATAACGAAAGACGTTAAACCCGGAGTAGGTCGTATGCAGGGCGTAGAGAAAGTCGTACAGCATTACGCACCGCCCTCCAGCACCTGTTGTGCGCCACGCCGCCGGGCCAGATAGTGCCGCACCTCTTCCGCATCATCAAAATGGGAGCGTGTCGTGCCGACAATCTGATAATCCTCGTGGCCCTTGCCGGCAATAACAACGACATCGCCGGCCCGAGCCACATCCAGCGCGCGTCGGATGGCGCTGCGTCGGTCGGCAATGACCAGATACGCCGGGACCTGCGCGTCCCTGAGCCGGTTGGAGCCGGCGCGGGTCATCCCCGTTTGCCGGAGTCCTGCTTCTGTTTCCGCCAATATCCGGTCTGGGTTTTCGGTTCGAGGGTTGTCCGAGGTCAACACCACCACATCACTCAAACGACCCGCCACTTCTCCCATCAGCGGCCGCTTGCCTCGGTCTCGGTCTCCGCCACAGCCAAAGACGGTGATCAGCCGTTTTGGGGTGAGGGCCCGCAGGGCGACCAGCGTCTTCTCGAGCGCGTCGGGCTTATGGGCATAATCCACGAAGACCTCAAATTCTTGTCCGACCGACAGGACTTCGAGCCGTCCCGGAACCCGGCGACAGTGGGCGATGCCGGCACCCACCTTTTGGAGTGGGGCTCCAAGGGCATGGGCAACCGTGACGGCCGCCAGGATGTTGTAGACATGCGGCTCACCAATCAAAGGCGACCCCGCACAGAGTGTCTCTTGGCCGACCCGCAACTCCGCCTGGACGCCAGCCAGACTATAATTGACGTGGCGGACAGAGACCGTAGTGTCCTGGTGAAGGCTATAGGTCAGCACCGGATAGGGAAATTGGGCGGTGAGGAGCTGCTGGCCCCAGGTGTCATCCGCGTTGACGACCGCAAAGCGGCTCCGCTTGGGCGAGCGGGCCAGACCGTCGTGAAAGAGCCGCGCCTTTGCGGCAAAATAGGCTGCCGTATTCAGATGATAATCGAGATGGTCACGGCCCAGGTTGGTAAAAACCCCTCCGTCCCAGCGGCAGCCCCAGACCCGCTCCTGGGCCAAGGCGTGAGACGAGACCTCCATAATGACATGAGTCACGCCAGCCCTGACCATATCGGCCAAGAGAGCGTGGAGTTCAACCGCCTCTGGGGTGGTCAGGGGAGCCGGCCGCTCCTGGTCTGTATAGCGATAGTTCATGGTTCCGATCACGCCAACCGACCAGCCCAGGGCTTTGCCTATGGCCTCCAATACATACGTGGTGGTTGTTTTCCCGCTTGTTCCAGTCACCCCGATCAGGGTCAGCCGCTCACTCGGCCGCTGATAAAATTGATCGGCCATGACCCCAAGCAGCCGCCGGGGCTGGGCCGAGGTGATACAGGTCACACCCGGGGGCACCAGCGTCCCTGGCGGAGCAACGATAGCGCGGGCTCCCTGGTCAAGCGCCTGCTCAAGAAAGGCCGCCCCCTCTGTCTTGGTTCCTGGCAGGGCAAAAAAGAGCGCGCCGGGTGACACCCGGCGCGAATCATACACCAGAGACTCGATTGGCATATCGACCGGGCCGCGAATCTGGAGCGTCGGGTCAGTGAACCCAGATATCTCAGGCGGCAGGAGTTGTCGCAACCACGTCACCGCACACCTCACCAGTCGACCTCAAGTCTGAGTTCATACACGGCTTCGCCAGTCTGCACCTTGGTGAGGACCCGCTGGTCCGTGACATAGCCACTCCCGTGGGTCACCACCTGTAGCCCGTTCGTAGACGCTTTGCGCATGGCTGCCCGCAGACTGAGACCGATAAAGTTATCGGCCGCGGCGGGGGCGGCTGAGGCGTCCTCTTCTCTCGCATTGGAAGCCGCGGCGGAAACCGCAGATGCCGCGGAGAGCCCGGCGGTTGAGAAATGAGGCCGACCTGCCCAGTGGATGTCCGCGCTTTCTCCCGCGCCGCCGGCAACCCCAAGATAGACCAGGGCTTGGCGTGCAATGGCTTGAAACACCGGAGCCGCGACCGCCCCGCCATAGGTGGCCGTCTTGGGCTCATCAATGACCGTCAAGATGACGAGGCGAGGCTGTTCAGCCGGAACCATGCCGACAAAAGACGCGATGCGGCCGGTCTCCGAATATCCGCCACGGGGGTCTATTTTTTCTGTCGTGCCGGTCTTGCCGGCAACCCGAAACCCGTCAATGCGGGCGCGGGAAGCCGTTCCATCCGGCCCGACAACATGCTCCAGCATGGCCCGTATCCGCCGTGCGGTTTCGGGTTGAATCGCCTGCCCGAGCGGGGTCGGACCGTTGGTGTGGACGACTTCCCCGGTGCTGCTCACGATTTCACTCACAACATAGGGACGCATGAGCCGGCCCTCGTTGGCGAGGGCGGCATAGGCGCAGGCCAATTGCAGGGGGGTGACAGCCAGCCCGTAGCCATAGCTGGCCGTCACCAGCGTGGCCCGCGACCAGCCCTGGGGCCGGGGGAGCTGCCCGTTAATCTCTCCGGGCAGACCCACGCTGGTCTTGTGGCCGAGCCCAAAGGCCCGCAGATAGTCATAATAGCGTTCTTTGCCGAGCAACGCGCCGATCTTTGCCGCGCCGATATTGCTGGATTTGGCCAGGACCCGGACAACGCTCAGATCGCCGTAGGGACGCACGTCGCGGATCGTATGCCGGCCAACCCGGTAGGCTCCGTTTTCGCAAAAAATGGAGTCCGTTTCGCTGACTTTCCCGGCATCCAGGGCGGCGGCAATCAATAATGCCTTGATCGTTGAGCCGGGCTCATAGGAGTCGGTAATCGCCCGGTTGCGGCGTGCCTCGGGTGGAAAATATCTGGGCGTATTCGGGTCAAAGGTCGGGACCTGAGCCAGGGCCAGAATGGCAAACGTCTGGGGGTCAAGGATGACCACAGACCCAGCCGCCGCCCGACTGTGCTGCACGGCCCGTCCCAACTCGCGCTCAGCCACATACTGGAGGGTCGTATCCAGAGTCAAGCGGACGCGGAACGTTTCGGGCTGCTGACCGCCGCCCCGGATCAAGATCGCCCGTTGACGCCCATCATGCTCCCCCAGGGTGCGACTCACTGAGCCGAGCAAATAGCGATCATACACCTTTTCGATGCCGGCTAAGCCGTGGGCATCTACATTGACAAACCCGAGCAGGGACGCGGCCAGCGTCCGGTACGGGTATACGCGGCGCTGGGTGCTCTTGCTGCCGAGGCCAGACAGGCGGAGCGCTTTGATACGGCTGGCTTCCTGGGGCAGAACCCCCCGTTTGAGCCAGACAAAAGGCTTGGAGGAATGGAGGAGGGCATCAATCTGGCGGACGGGCAGGGAGAGGTGTTGGGCCAGGACGGGAATGACGTCATGCACATCGGCTGGGAGTTTTGCCGGATGGATATACAGGGATTCAGCCCCAACGCTGAAGGCCAGCCGCTGCCCGTTCCGGTCCACAATAGCCCCGCGCTGGGGGGTCACGGTCTCATGGTGGCGGTATTGTCCGGCGGCGCGCTGGGCGAGCGCATCTCTCTGCACTACCGTGAGATGGACGAGCCGGACGACAATCAGCAGCAAACCCACGCCCAACATCCCCGCCACTAGACCGACCCGTCTCGACATACGGTCCTCCTACGGCAGAATAACGATCTGCTCCGGGCGCGGCACTGAGAGGCCAAGCCGGTCGCTGGCAAGCTGAGACAAGTGACTGGGTGCCGTGGCCGCTTCCCATTCTATGGTGAGGGCGTGGTGTTCCTCTTGCAGGGCGTTGATGATCTTGAGCGTCTCTGCCAGCCCATACCCCGCAGCGACTACCTGAAGCCGAACCCAGAGGTGGGACAGGACTAAGGCTAACCCAACGGCCGCAAGCACGCCATACTGACCCCATCTGGGTAACTTCCGCATCATCCTCCTCCTTCGCAGCGCTCCACAGCGCGCAGGCGCGCACTCCGCGCCCGCGGATTGGCCCGGACTTCCTGACTGCTTGGGGTCAGCGGCTTTGGGGTCAGCACGCGGACCTGTGGCTTCCAGTCACAGGCACACACCTGGAGCTGGGGCGGACAGATACAGGCTGAGGCCCAGCGCCGGAAGGCGGTCTTCACCAGACGATCCTCAAGCGAATGGTAGGCGAGCATGACCAGGCGGCCTCCGGGCCGCAGCAATGTATAGCCCTCCTGTAAGAAGAGGGCCAGGTGCCGGAGTTCTTGATTGACGGCGATGCGCAAGGCCTGAAAGGTCTGTGTTGCCGCATGGACCCGAAGCAGGCCGGGGTCCATCTTTGGCTGGTGTCCGACTCGCTTCCGCTTTCGATGCCGCTGCTGACGGGCGGACCGGCGGACACTGCGCTCAACAAGGGTCGCAAGGGCCGTCGTTGTGCGAATCGGGCGGTGGGCGCGTTCCTGGAGAATGGCCCGGGCAATCGTTCTGGCCGCCCGCTCTTCTCCATATTCTCGCAGAATACGGGCTAATTCTTCTTCAGTGGCAGTATTCACAATATCCGCGGCGCTCTGCCCGCTACTCTGGTCCATCCGCATATCGAGTGGCCCTGGGCGTAAAAAACTAAAGCCGCGCGCCCCGTCTTCGACCTGGAGCGAGGAAAAACCCAGGTCAAGGAGGACGCCATCGACTCCGGCCCAGCCCACCTCACCCAGGACCGCGGCGGCTTGGCTGAAATTCGCCTGACGGATAATATGCTGACCGACAAACGGCGTGAGCCGCTGGCCGGCGACCAGGAGCGCACGGGGGTCACGGTCCAGCCCCAGCAGTCGGCCTTTCCCCCGACTGGCCGCTAACAGGGCCGCGGCGTGTCCACCCCCACCGAGCGTCCCGTCAAGCATATCTCCGCCAAGACCGGGTTGCAGCAAGGAGAGGACCGGCTCCGGCATGACCGGGATGTGTCCGGGCGCTGGGAGCGGTTGCAGCGATGCTGAAGGGAGAAGCGATGCGGTTTGCATGGGGGCTCTGCTTGTCGTGGGTCTGTTCTATACGTCTGCCGCCACACCGGCGTTCAAACTGCTGAAGAGTCGTGGGTCTTGCGCCAGGTCTTTTTCAGATTCTTCATTAAATTCTTGCCATACTGCCTTGTTCCATATGCGAAATTTCTCAAGCGCGGCCGCAAACATGACGTCCTTCTTCAGGCCGGCATATTCTCTGAGGAGCGGGGGAATCAGAATACGGCCCTGTTTATCAACGCTACACTCCTGGGCGTTAGAGAGATAAAAAGTCTCGATTTTTAAGAAATTTTGATCAAAACGGGGTTTTTTTCTCAATTCTTGCTCAAAATGCTCCCATTCCGCATAGGGGTATACATCGAGACAGCGGAAGGAGGCCAGAATGAATTTGGTGACAATCAGGCGAGCATCGTTCCGCCCAACCAATATCTCCCGAAATTTCGAGGGGATACTGACTCGGCCTTTCTCGTCTATGGTATGTTCAAAACTCCCGCGGAACACGGAGCGACCCTCATCCCCACTTTCTCCCACTTTTTCCCACGACTATACTATGCGGCATTTTGTGTGTCAAGCGAAAACCAAAGACTTTTAGGCGGTTTAGGCGCGGATACGAAGGTGCGGCAGGAGCATTGACTCTGCCGGACTGCTTCGATACACCATGTCTTGACCAAGGAGGGGAGGGAGCAATGACAGCCTGGATACGGGGAGCCCATCCGGGCTTTTTTATGCGTGGAGCGTGGGCCGGCCGATGTTAAAACGATATTTACTCACTCCGGGACCGACTCAAGTCCCCCCTGACGTTTTGCTGCGGATGTCGCAGCCCCTCATTCATCATCGGACCCCTGAATTCAGCCGCCTGTTTGCCGAAGTCCAGCACGGCCTCCAATGGCTGTTTCAGACCACCCAGGACGTGCTCATCCTGGCGGCCTCGGGCTCCGGGGCGATGGAAGCGGCCGTCACGAATACCTGCTCGCCAGGAGATAGGGTCATTGTGGTCAATGGCGGGAAATTCGGTGAGCGCTGGCTGAAAATCTGTGCGGCCTTTGGCGTCCACACCGAAGAGATTAGGGTCGAATGGGGGCAGGCCGTGACGGCAGCCGCGGTGGCGCAGGCGCTCCGGCGGCGTCCCACAGCCAAGGCTGTGCTGATGCAGGCCAGCGAGACTTCGACCACTGTCCTGCACCCAGTCCACGACATTGCCGCCCTGACGCGGGACTCTGAGACCTTGCTCATTGTTGACGGCATTACTGCGGTTGGCGCAACCGATATGCCCCTGGACCGCTCCGGGATTGATGTGCTCATCACCGGCTCACAAAAGGCCCTGATGTTGCCCCCGGGGCTGGCGTTTATCGCCCTCAGTCCGAAAGCGTGGCAGGCTACGGAGCGGGCCCAGCTTGCTCGTTTTTATTTTGACCTGCCAAAGGAGCGCGCGGCACAAGCCAGCCATACCACCGCCTACACCCCGGCCATTTCTCTGATTCACGGCCTACAAGAGGCGCTCCAGCAGCTCCAGGCGGAAGGGCTCCAACAGGTGTGGGCCCGCCATACGCTATTGATGACCGCGACCCACGCCGCGGTGCGCGCCCTGGGTCTGCGCCGCTTAGCCGCCACCCATCCCAGCCCGGCCGCCACCGGTGTGTGGCTCCCGTCCAGTGTTGATGGCGTGCGGTTGCTGACCTATATGCGCGACGGTATGGGGGTGGATATTGCCGGTGGGCAGGACCATCTCACCGGGAAAATCGCGCGCATTTCTCACCTCGGGTATGCTGGCCCTTTTGATATCATTACGGCTATCAGCAGCCTGGAGATGGCCCTGAGTCGGTTTGGGGTTGGGCTGACGTTGGGCAGTGGCGTCCGGGCCGCTGAAGCCGTTCTCCTGCCAGGCTGGCCGGCCGTCGAATGAGCGCTCCGAACGACGAGTATGACCATGGCGCATAAGGTGCTTATTACGGACCCACTCGCTCCTCAGGGGGTGGAGCGGCTGCAAGCGCAGCCGGATATCGACTTTGCCGTTCAACCGGGACTGACCGCGCAGGAACTTGCCGAGCGGATCGCTCCGTATCAGGGCCTGATTATTCGGAGCGGGACACGGGTCACGGCAGAGGTCCTTGCGGCCGCCCACAACCTGCGCGTGATTGGCCGGGCCGGCATCGGCGTTGATAATGTCGATGTTGAGGCCGCTACCCGCCGCGGGATCGTTGTCATGAACACGCCCGGCGGGAACAATGTGACAACCGCCGAGCACACCATCTCGCTGCTGCTCGCCCTGGCGCGCAACATTCCGCAAGCCACTGCCTCGCTCAAAGCCGGCCACTGGCAGCGGGCCCAATTCACAGGGACCGAAGTCTGCACGAAAGTCCTCGGCCTGGTCGGTCTGGGCAATATCGGCTCCATTGTCGCCGAGCGCGCCCTGGGGCTGCGGATGCGCATCGTTGCCTACGATCCTTTTGTCACCTCAGAAGCCGCGGCCAGAATGAATGTCGAACTCGTGTCGCTTGAGGAGTTGTATCGACAGGCCGATTTTATTAGCGTACACACGCCGCTGACCAAGGAAACGCGGGGTCTGATCGACGCCGCTGCCTTGGCCCAAATGAAAGCCGGCGTGCGTATCATCAATTGCGCGCGGGGTGGGATCGTCGATGAAACGGCCCTGCTCGAAGCCCTGGAGCGTGGCACGGTCACGGGTGCTGCCCTGGATGTCTTTGTTGACGAGCCGCCCCCGGCCGACCACCCGCTCTTGCGGCGACCGGATGTGATCTGCACCCCGCATCTGGGGGCGGCAACAGACGAGGCTCAGATTAACGTGGCGATTGCCATTGCTGACCAAGTTGCCCATTTCCTCCAGCGTGGGGTCATTCAGAACGCGGTGAATTTCCCCGCCCTGAGTCAAGAGCAGCTGGCCATCTTGGAACCCTATCTCTTCCTGGGCGAAAAACTCGGCAGCTTTCTCGCCCAGATGACGCCGCACGCTCCACGCGAGATCCACATCGAGTATAGCGGAGAGATTACCGCCTACGAGGTTGCGCCGGCCACCGCCGCCATCCTGCGCGGGGTGCTCAGCCCGATTCTCGAACAGGCAATCAATGTGGTCAACGCCCCGCTGGTGGCGCGTGAGCGGGGCATCCGGGTGGTCGAGTCACGGAGCAGCACTCCGAGTGATTTTTTGAATTCCATTGATGTCAGCGTCCAGACCAAAGACGGGAGCAACTCTGCTGCTGGTGCGGTCTTCAGCAATCAGACCGTGCGGCTGGTGCGGGTGAATCATTTTCATCTGGAAGCCGTCCTCGAGGGGACGATTCTGCTGCTGAACAACCGAGATGTTCCCGGCGTGGTCGGCCAAGTGGGCACCCTCCTCGGCACCCTGGGGATCAATATCGCCGGCCTGGAACTGGGTCGAGAGAAAATTGGCGGAGAAGCCATCTCCCTGATTCACGTCGATGCCCAAGTCTCGCCCGAGGTCCTGGCCGCCTTGCGCAGACTCGACCCCATTCTGTCGGCCCAGCTGATCCGCCTCTGAGTGGGGGGGAAGAAGGAATACACAGCCAATGAGCACGCTCGTCGTTGTCGGCGTCCAGTGGGGCGATGAAGGGAAAGGCAAGGTGGTGGACCTGCTTGCGCGTGAAGCCGACGTCATTGTCCGCTTTCAAGGGGGGAATAACGCCGGCCACACCCTGGTGGTCGCGGGGAAGAAAACCATCGTGCGGCTGATCCCGTCGGGCGTGCTGCACGACGGCAAGGTGTGCGTGATCGGCAATGGCGTGGTGGTCAATCCCGAAGTCCTGGTTGAGGAAATCGACGCCCTTCGGCAGCAGGGCCGCCTGTCTGACCCAGAATCGCTCAAGATCAGTGAAAGCGCCCACCTGATTACCCCTTATCACAAGGCTATCGATCTCGCGCGGGAGCGCCGCCGCGGTGCGGGCAAAATTGGGACGACCGGCCGGGGGATTGGTCCCACATATGAAGACAAGATGGCCCGCGTCGGGATGCGCTTTGTCGATCTCTTGGACGAAGCCGTGTTTGCCCAGAAATTGGCCCGCACCCTCGAAGAGAAAAACACGTATCTCGGGACCCTGCTCAAAGAACCGCGGCTGGCGTATCAACCCATCTTCGACCACTACCGTCGCCTGCGCGACCGCCTGGCTCCCTATGTGACCAATACCTCGCGCTATATTCACAACGCGATTGGGGCCGGCCGCAAGGTCTTATTCGAAGGGGCACAGGGCACCATGCTGGACGTCGATCATGGCACCTATCCGTTTGTGACCTCATCCAACACCATTGCTGGGGCGGTGTGCACCGGAGCGGGGATTGCCCCCCAGCACCTCCACAACGTCATGGGCATCTCCAAAGCGTATACCACGCGGGTCGGCGGCGGCCCTTTCCCGACCGAAGAGCACGGCCCGGACGGCGAAAAGCTGCGTCACGAGGGTGGTGAATTTGGCACCGTCACGGGCCGCCCCCGACGCTGTGGCTGGTTCGATGCCGTTGTGGTGCGGACGGCGGCGCGGCTGAGTGGCCTGAATGCCCTGGCCCTGACTAAGATCGACGTGCTGAGCGGTTTCCCGACCTTGCGGGTGTGTACGGGTTACCGCTACCGGGGGCAGGAATATGACGAGGTGCCGGCCGGCGCGCACATCCTTGAACAGGTCACCCCCATCTATGAGGAACTCCCCGGCTGGACCGAGCCGCTGACCGCTATGCGCAGCCTGGACGACCTGCCGCGCAACGCCCGTCAGTACGTCGCACGCCTCGAAGCCCTGGTGGACGTCCCGGTCAAAATGATTTCCGTTGGGGCCGGTCGAGAAGAAACTATTCTGGTGCGTCCCACGTTTTTTTCAGCGCCGTGGGCGAGAAGTTGACCTCTGGACAGACGAAGAAGGCCAAGCCGCCACAGATATTCGCCCCGAGCACGATGGTGCTCCAGACCAGCCCAAAGGCGAGCGCCTCGTCCTGCCCTATCCCCCACAGGGCCAGACACACCACATAGCCGCCTTCTCGTATCCCCAGCCCGCCAAAACTCACCGGCAGGGCGCTCAAAATCTGGACCACAGGGATAAAGAGGATAAGATACCACAACGGAACCACCAGCCCGAGGGCGGTCGCCACAACCGCATGTAAGCCGATCTGAAAGAGGTGAAAGCAGCAAGACAGGCCGCACACGGAGCTGAGCAGGGCGCGGTCGGTTTGGTAAGGCCGGATGAGCTGGGTGACATAACGCCGGACGATATGGTCCGGGGGCGTACAGCGTTCAACCAGCCAGGGGAGCCCCCACCACAGCACGATGCTCCCGCCGGCCGCGGCCAGCATCCCATAATACAGCGCAACCGGCAGAACGCTGGGGCCCCACAGCAGAAACCCTGCGGCGCTGACCCAGACCAGCGTGACCAAGCCGCTCAGCCGGTCGGCAAGGACGGAGTGGAGCGCAACCTGCAAACGGGTGCGGCCTCGCGCCAGCAGATAGCCTCGGCCGACATCCCCAGCCACCACGCTGGGGACAAACAGGTTCAGATACATACCGGCAAAATAGTAGGCGATAAAAGTTTTCAGCGGTTGCCCAAATCCAAGCCGGCCGGCCAGCAGCCGCCATCTATAGGCACTCAGGGCCTGTCCCAGCAGATACCCGCAGAAGGCCAGACCAATATAGTCAAGCCGGGTCGCCCACAACTGCCGGACGAGAGCGGCTCCATCCACGGAAGAGATCAGCAGGAGCAAAAGCCCCAGGCTCAGGCTGATTTTGAACCAGCGTGAGGACAAAAAATATAACAGCCTGCTCTCCTCTTCCGTCCGTTGAGAGGGCGGCGAAACGACTGCGTTGACGCTCAGGTGCTGTGACGCTGCGCTAGGCGTCAACCGTCTCGCCGGACAGCACCGCCCCGTTGAGATGGGCGGTGCTGTTAATCAGGTGAATGGTGGTCTCCCCGCCTGGAAAGAGGGAGACTTCGCTGATGCCGGTATTGCCAATTTTTTCAATCCGGCCGAATTGGCTCATGGTCAAGCCACGACAGTGCAACAGGAAGGCCCGCACCGCCCCCCCGTGGGTCACCACGATAATCTGCTCGCCCCGATGGTCCCGGATAAACTGTTGACTCGATTGCACTAAGCGGCCCTGAAACTGGGCAAACGTTTCGCCCCCGCCGCGTGGCAGGTCTTCGCCCTGCCGCAGCCGTTCCCACTCCTCGGCGTGCCGGGCCGCGACCTCGGCGGTTGTCAGCCCGCTCCAGGTGCCGATATCCATCTCGCGCCACGCCGTCGCCTCGGTCGGCCTCAGGCCGAGCGCTTGGCCCAGCACTCCGGCGGTGTCACGCGCCCGCCTGAGGTCGCTGGTATAAATCGCCTGAACGAGCCGCCCCTCGTGCTGGAAGCGCCGAGCAAGCTGGCGGGCCTGGTCATAGCCGGTCTGGCTGAGCGGCGTATCGGCCTGGCCTTGCCAGCGGTTTTCCTGATTCCAGCTGGTCTCTCCATGACGGACCAAGAGGACCCGAACCCCCGCCCCTTTGCCTGAAGCGTCAACGGGTTCCTCAATACCATGAAGATGCTGAACCCGTTTCCGCTGTGCCTCCTTAACGTCACTCGGCATGACTGGCCTCGGTCTGCTCTGTAGCATGTCAACCCGGGGATAGCTATAAGACCCGCGGGGCCTGCCCACTCCTCGCCTGAGCGTAGCGAATGCCCGCAGACGATTGGCATTTCGCCTAAGGGTATGGTAGCAGGGGGTGAATTTTCCGCCCACGGAGGCTGACGATGCAGTACGGTGCGTTTCTCCCCCATCTTGGGCCGCTGGCGCAGGGGGATGTCCTCAACCGCCTCAAGACCACGGCCCAAACTGCCGAAGCGCTGGGCTTTGATTCCGTCTGGGTCGCTGACCACATTATTACGCCCCAGCAGATTACCTCCCGATATCCCTATAGCCCGAACGGCAGCTTTCCCCTTGACCCACGGGCCCCGCTGCTTGAGCCCTTGAGCGTCCTGAGCTTTGTGGCCGCCTGCACCCACAAGGTTCGGCTCGGGACGGCGGTGCTCGTGTTGCCGCACCGCAACGCGATTGTCACGGCCAAGACGCTGGCGACCCTTGATGTCTTGTCAGCCGGGCGACTCATCTGTGGCGTGGGGGTCGGCTGGATGGAGGAAGAGTTCAACATCTTGAATGCGCCCTTTTCTGACCGCGGCCCGCTCAGTGAAGAAACCATTGCGGTTATGAAAGAGTTATGGACCAACGAAAACCCGGCATTTACGGGCCGCTTTTACCAATTTAGTGCAGTCGGCTGTGAGCCACGACCCGTCCAAAAACCCCATCCGCCCATTTGGATAGGCGGGCATACCGGCCCGGCCTTGCGCCGCGTTGTTGCCTACGGCGATGGCTGGCCGGCCGTGGTGTTCAGTCCGCAAGAGTTTGCCGAGCGAGTGGAGAAACTCAAGGAAAAAGCGGCAAAGGCCGGCCGCGACCTCTCCGAGATTACCCTGTGCGTGTCCCCGCGTGGGAAGAAGCCGGACGAACTCCTTGACGATATCCCCCGCTATCAGGAACTCGGCGCAACGTATTTGTATCTGGCCTTCTTCAATTTTGCGCGGACGTATAGGGACATGATGAATATGATGGAGAAGTTCGCTCGAGATGTGCGGCTCGTGTAGCGCGGCAGCGCATGACAGCCAGGCCGATACCAAAACCCGAAACAGTGATGTGGAAAGCGTATGCCGAGATTTTTCACCTTCCGTCTCTTGCCGCTGCTCGCGCTCGCGGTCGGGTGCTCCGAGCCCGAGGTGTATAAACCGCTGGTCGAGATCTCGAATGCCACCCTCACCCGTCCGGCTGAAGATGTCCTGCGCGTGACCCTGGACTATGAACTCGTCCCCGAGGAACGCTTGCCGCTGCCCTATCAAGAAATCGTGGTATCTCCGCTGGAACCGCAGGTAAAAATTTTCGCCGCCCTGGAAGAATTTATTCTGTCGGTCGATACCGTCATCGTCAAAATCGGCATTCCGGCCGAATCCGTTGATTGGCCGGCATTGAGCGACCAGGACGAGTGTTGTGTCGTGTCCTTAAAGGGGCTGGCAGAAGACGGGCAGACCTATGAGCGGATCAGTAATCACTTGCGCGTCCTCCCGCCAGCGCCCCCCCAATAGCCGGCCGCGTTATGCAGAGGAGCCGGCCGCGTTATGCAGAGGAGCCGGCCGCGTTATGCAGAGGAGAAAGTCATGGCCACTATTATTGACGCAGACGGACACCTGCTTGAGCCACCGAGCGTATGGGAAGAATACACCGAGCCAGCCTATCGGGCCCAGGTGATTCAGATTGCGCAGGATGCGGACGGGGTGGACTGCCTGAAAATTAACGGCGAACTGCGACGTGACCGCCATATGGCGATTGCGGCGGCCTGCACGCCGGGTGGCATGTCCGACGCCCAGCGGGCACGCACTATGTCCTGGAATGAGATTGTCCCCGGCGGCTATGACCCGCATGAGCGGATCAAGGATATGGACCTCGAAGGCATTGAAATCGCCTTTTTCTATCCGACGCTGTGGCTCATCTACGGGGATATCACCGACGCGCGGGTCGCGGCCGCAGCCTGTCGGGCCTATAACAACTGGCTGGCCGACTTCTGCAAAGCCTACCCGCAGCGTTTCTACGGCGTGGCCCCGCTGCCCTTACAGGATGTTGAGGCCGCCGTGACTGAAATGCGTCGGGTTGTCAAAGACCTCGGGATGCGCGCCGTCTTTGTGCGTCCCAATCCCTTCAATAACCGCCGGCTCAACGACCCGGCTTATCATCCCCTCTGGCAGGAGGCCCAAGAACTCAACGTGCCCGTTGCCATTCATGGCAGCTTTGGCACCAAGATGCCGACCCTGGGCCAAGAGCGCTATAAGGACCCGTTCTTTTTCCATATGGTGTGTCACCCCTGGGAACAGCAGGGAGCCTGTATGGACCTTATTTGCGGGGGCGTGCTCTCCCGGTTTCCTCGGCTCAAAGTCGCATTTCTGGAGTCCGGGGTCGGCTGGCTCGGCTATTGGCTGGACCGGATGGACAGCCATTTTGACACTATGGGCCATTATGTCCCGTGGCTCAAAAAACGACCGAGTGAGCATTTTCGGGAGCAGTGCTTTATCTCCATGGACCCGGACGAGAGCACGCTGAGCAGCATTGCGGACTGGGGGCTTGAGGCGTGTGTGGTGTGGGGGTCGGACTATCCCCACTTCGACTGCACCTTTCCCGGCGTGGTCGATGCCGTCACAGCCTCCTGCGCCAAACTCCCAACCCACGCCCAGCAAAAAATCATCGGCGAGAATGCCCAGCGTTTATATAATCTCTAGGCAGTGAAGGGGGCCCGGCGTGGACTTGGCGTATTCCAAAGAGGACGAGGCGTTTCGGAAAACGGTGCGGACCTGGCTCAAAACCAATGTTCCCAAAAAAGACAAAACCCTGAGCGACCTGCCGCCAAACGACCCGCGCCGCATCAAACGCGCCAAGGACTGGCAGCGCAAACTGTACGAGGCCGGTTATGTCGCCTTGGGCTGGCCCACAGCCTACGGCGGACAGGGCGACACCGACATCATGCGCCAGACCATTGTGAATGAAGAGCTGGTCCTGGCCCGTGCCCCGGGTCTGATCGGTGCGTCCGGTTTGACCATGCTCGGTCCCACCCTGCTGCAAGTCGGCACGGAAGCGCAGAAACAGCGCTATTTGCCCCCAGTCCTCACTGCCGAAGAAATCTGGTGCCAGGGCTATTCCGAGCCTGGCTCGGGCTCGGACCTGGCTTCACTGCGAACCAGAGCCGCACTCGTCGGCGACGAATTTATCGTCAACGGTCAAAAGGTCTGGACCTCCGGGGCTCAGTTCTCCGACTGGATGTTCTGTCTGGTGCGGACCGACCCGGACGCGCCCAAGCATCGCGGTATCTCCTATATTTTGATCGACATGAAGACACCGGGAATCACCGTCCGCCCCCTGGTCCAGATGACCGGCGACGCCGGCTTTAATGAGGTCTTTTTCGAGGATGTCCGCGTCCCGCGCGAGAATCTGGTTGGCGAACTCAACCAGGGCTGGCTGGTCGCCAACGCCACCCTGTTTCATGAACGCAATATGCTGGGCTCAACCACCCGCACCCAGCTCATGCTGCAAAACCTGATCCGCCTGGCCCGCAGCCATAGCCGCTCTGGCCGCCCGGCCGCGGAAGACCCCAGCATCCGTCAGCAGTTGGCCGACCTGACGACCCGGGTCGAAGCCATGAAATACCACTCCTTTCGGCAGCTCACCGACGCCACCAAAGGCCGCCGGCCCGGCATCGGTGCCATGGTGAATAAACTGGTCGGGACCGAACTGAACCACGATATTTGCGCCCTGGCCCTTGAAATCATGAACTCCTACGCCCCGCTCAACCGGGGGGCCGCCCACGTCATCGACAATGGCATCTGGCCGTATGAGTTCATGTTCACCCTGGGGCTTATTATCGGCGGTGGCACGTCCCAGATTCAGAAAAATATCATTAGCGAGCGTGGGCTCGGTATGCCCAAGTCGCGCTAACGCGGACCCAAGGGGGCGCTGATGGACTTCGGCTTATCGGAAGAACAAGACCTGCTCCAGCACTCAGCCCGAGCATTTCTGGCCCAAGAGTGCTCCCCCCAGTTCGTGCGGGCGCTCTTGGACGACGAGCATGGGTTTTCTCCGGCGTTGCATCGAAAAATGGCCGGGCTGGGTTGGACCGGCCTGCTTGTCCCAGAAAAATTCGGTGGGCTCGGACTCGGGCTGCTCGATATGGCCCTGCTGCTCGAAGAGATGGGCCGCGCCGTCGTGCCCGGTCCGTTTCTGTTTTCTTCAGCCCTGGCCACGTTCGCCCTGATGCGCGGCGGGAGCGCTGCGCAGAAAAGGGCCTGGTTGCCCCGGCTGGCCTCGGGTGAGGCCCTCGGAACCCTGGCTTTTCTTGAAGCCAGCGACCGCCTGGACGCGGCCGGCATTCGCCTCAAGGCCCGGAAAAAACGGGACGGCTATACGCTGAGCGGCACCAAAATGTTCGTCCCGTTTGCCGCGGTGGCCGACGTCTTGGTGGTGGCCGTCCGAACCAGTGGACGCGGCGAAAAAGGCGTGAGTCTGGTGCTGGTCCAGCGGGATGCCCCGGGCCTGACAATCCACCCGCTGGACATGTTTGACCGAACGCGGCGGGTGTACGAAGTGCGGTTCAAGGCGGTGCCCAGCTCCGGCTTGCTCGGCAAGGAGGGAAAAGGCTGGAAACTGCTGGCCCAGCTGCAAGACCTGGCCTGCGTGGCCCTGTCTGCCGACAGTCTTGGGGGCGCGCAACAAGCGCTGAGCATGGCCGTCGAGTACACCAAAGGCCGCGAGCAGTTCAACCGGCCCATTGCTTCTTTTCAGGCGCTCAAACATATGGCTGCCGAAATGGTAAGCGACATTGAACCGGCCCGGTCCCTGGTCTGGTACGCAGCCCATGCGTTTGACATCCGCGCCAGCGATGCGTCTCGGGCGGCGTCTCTGGCCAAGGCCCGGCTGTCTGAGGTCTATACGCGCACGACCAATAAGGCCGTGCAAATGCACGGCGGGATTGGATTTACCTGGGAGCACGATATGCACTTCTGGTTCAAGCGGGCCAAGTGGAACGAGTTCGCCTTTGGCGCCGGGGCCTATCACCGCGAGCGCATAGCGCATTTTGATGGATATTAATCATGACCGCAATGTTTTTCAGGCCGTCCTTTCTTTGTCGCATCGTTTTTTTGCTGCTGGTCGCAGGGGCGGGGGCGCAATCCACCCCTGCCCCTGCCCAGGCGGAACCTCGCCTGCCCCTGGGTGCGGAGTGGCAGGCAACGCTGGCGCACGTCGAACAACTCCCTGCCCTTGAACGGACCGCAGATAAAAGCCTGAAGGCCGCGGTCACCATCCGTTCGGGCCCTGAGGTCGTATTGTACGCCACTTGGCAGACGCGGACGGTGCTCTTTCGGATTGATCGCCATTTCGGCCTGTATGCGCTTGGCATTGAGTTGACCCCTGAGGCCGTCCAACATGCGCCTGAGACCGACGACGCTGTGCTCTCTGACCTGGAATACCGCGCTCCCATGCGCTTGGCCGTGGTCAATAAATACGGGCCACCCCAGGGCCTCACTCCCCAGTGGAACAGTCTTGATATCAGCCCCTTGCCGGAGGCGGACTGGAAGACATCTCAGGTGACTGCTTGGTCCTACGCCCTGTCCTGGCTGGTGTGGGCCGGTCAGGACACCCGTATCGCCGTCGGTGAACAAGAAGTCTGGTACGTCAGTCAAGCCTGGCTTGACCAGCGCCGACAAGCCCGAACCATGCTCGAACAGCACGCCGTGGCCGTGCATGCTGGTGACCTCATCCGGCAAGCCGCGCGTCAGCAGCACCTCAACCGCGTGCGGGCCGCCATTCCAACGCGGGCCGCCGAGCTGGAGCCCTTGCTGTGAGGGGTCCTTGCCCTCCCACGGTTTGCGCACTCGATACGGAATAGCTATGGTGCCCCGGCAAAAATCTCAGTGTTCACGAAGGAGGTTCTGATGTTTTTTCTTTTCCGGTTGCTCGGTTGTATGGTGCTGCTCCCTTCCCTGGTCTACGCCGCCACGTTAGAAATTCCCGGCAATGGGGCCAAAGTATCCGGTATCGGGGTGATCTCCGGCTGGAAGTGTGAGGCCGGGGACATTACGATCAGCCTCAACGGTGGAGGCCCTTTCCCGGCGACGTATGGCCTGCCCCGTTCAGATACGAGTGCAGTGTGTAATAACGATGATGGGAACAACGGCTTTTTCAGTTACTGGAACTGGGGCAATCTGGGCGATGGAGAGCACAGCGTGGTGGCTTACGATAACGGGGTAGAGTTTGCGCGGAGTACCTTCACGGTCACGACCCCCGGCGAGACGTTTCTGAGAGGGGCGAGCCGGCAGGTGACGGTCGCAGATTTTCCCATGCCCGGTGATACCACTGTGCTGGAGTGGAATGAGGCCACCCAGCATTTCGAGATGGTTGACTTCATGGGGAGCGAGCCTATCGGACCCATTGACCTTGGAACGTGTATGGAAGGCTTGACGCTGTATCCAGGAGAAATGTGCATGGGCTCCCTGCTCAGCATCAACTTTACCGTTTCCGTTAATGAAGCCGGAGAAGCGTGTATAGAAACCGGTATTCCAACTTTTGATGGGTGTTACCCCGACGCGGAGAGTCTCCCGGCAGAGGTCGCCGGGGCTGGTATTGAAGCGACCAGGAGTGCTGACGGAAGCTGGACTATCGTCAGCCTCCCCTCGACATAGTGGGGGCTCTTGAACACACGCAGGAGACGCAACGGGGCCGCGTCTCCTACTGCTGCGCACGGGTCTCTCAGGCAGCGGGAAATCCGGCCGGCTTACTCCTCCTCCTCGACCACATTCCATTGGTCGGGAAGAGGCTGCGGGCCGGGTCGAATACCGGCAATATCGGGGTCCTCGTCTCCCTCGGCTCGAGTATTGGCCGCCTTGCGGGCCTTGGCCTCGCGCCGGCGCTCCGCTTTCGCCTTTTGCTTTTGCTGACGGTATTGTTCCCGTTGGCGCTTGAGAAAACTCGTTGGCTTTGCTCTTCCTGGCATACCGCTACCACCGACGTTCGCGGCGCTCCCTGGGGCGTGCTTCGTTGACCGTCAAGGGTCGCCCCATAAACTCATAGTCATGGAGACGCTCAATCGCCGTTCGGGCTTCCGCGTCGTTTTCCATTTCAATAAAGCCAAAGCCGCGCGAGCGCCCACTCTCCCTGTCCGTAATAACATTGGCTGAAGTGACCGACCCGATTTCGCCGAATAACGCTTCGAGATCAGCCGGGGTGGCGTCCCATGAGAGATTCCCAACAAATAACTTCATCACAACAATTGCCTCCTCCTGGCAAGAAAATAAACACAACGACCTGACAGTCGTCTATCTGGGCATTACAAATCATATTCAGACGGGATTCGATAGGGGTCCCGTTGAAAAGCCTTCCCCCAGGCCCCTGGTTCGACTAGCGGTGCAGGATGCGCCTGAGCGCCTCATCGAGTTCTGCATTAAAGCGCTGGGCGACCTCCGCACCGGGAGCAAGGCTGTTAAAGCCGTGATAGCCGCCCGGATAGACGTGTAACTCGGTCGGCACCCCAGCCGCCAGCAGACGCTGGGCGTACTCGATGTTCTCATCCAGGAACAGGTCGAGATCACCCACCGGAATATAGGCCGGCGGCAACCCCGCCAGATCGTCAGCCCGCGCAGCCGCAGCATACGGCGATACATCCGCTCCGCCGGGCTCCCGTCCCAGGTAGGCGTGCCAGCCCATGAGGTTGTTTTCTCGGGTCCACACAAAGGTATCGGGCCGCGTAGCACTGGCGGGCGCGACGTTACGGTCGTCAATCATGGGATAGATCAACAGTTGAAAGGCCAGTTCGACCTCGGCCCGGTCGCGTGTCAATAGCGCCAGCCCGGCGGCCAGCCCTCCTCCCGCGCTCGCCCCGCCAATGGCGATTCGAGAAGGCGTAACGCCAAGCTCGCCGGTGTGGGTCGCCAGCCACTTGAGCGCGGCATAACAATCCTCAACCGGAGCCGGGAAAGGGTGCTCGGGAGCGAGCCGGTACTCAACCGAGGCCACCACGCACTGCGCGGTCTTGGCCAGATGGGAGGCCAGCAAGTCGTCCCACTCCACGCTGCCCAGCACATAGCCCCCGCCGTGAATCCAGAGGAGGGCCGGTAGCGTGTCGGGCCGCTCGGTTGGCTGATAGAGGCGAACGAACACCTGTCCGTCAGGTCCGGGCACCTGCCGGTCCATAGTGGTAATACCCGTGATGGGGGGTGCCTTGGCCATCTGCGCTTTGGCCATCTCTTCCCTCGCGCGACGGGTCGCCGGGATATCGTGCAAGTTGAGCCCGCCTCCGGTCAGGTGCAGAAACGTTTCGAGCGGGGCGGCCAGTTCCGGGTCGAGTCGGTCGGTCATGGTCATAGTGTCCTCCTTTTTTTCTCCTCGTTCAGAAGCGTTCGGCCCTCCTCTTATGGCCGGGCTGTTCGTTCTATCAGCACCATTCACGACTTCCTGGTGAAAACGAAGTGGGCGTCCATCTTCTGACGGGCTTCCTGCATGAAGCGCACGTAGCGGTGGAAGCCACCGTTATAGTTCCCGTCCTGGCGGCGGTTGGACTCACCCTCGAAGTTGTAATAACCGGGCGTACAGTCCCGATTGCGGCTGGTCTTGCCCCGGTGCTTGATGACTTCCTGCACCCACCACTCCTCGGCCTCGGGTGTCGGGTCTATGGACTGATAGCCATTGCGGCGCACATAGTCGATGCAGGCCGCGATATGATCGCCCTCGGTGTTGAGAATATCTGTCAGATTGAACTGAAACGAAGACTGATACCCTCCCATGATGAACAAGTTCGGATAGCCCTGGGTGTGGAGACCAAACAGGGTGCGGATGCCGCTGTCGTATTTGTCGGTCAGGTCGCGCCCGCCGACGCCCCTGATCTGGTTGTAAATCCCGGTCTTCTGGACCTCAAAGCCAGTGGCATAGATGAGCAGGTCCAGCGCATACTGTTTGCCCGCAAACACCGGCCCCTTGGCTGTGATTTCCGTAATACCCTTGCCGTGGGTATCGACCAGATGGACGTTGGGTCGGTTGAAGGTCGGCAAGTAGTCGTTGTGAAAGCAGGGGCGCTTACACATGAACATATACCACGGCTTGAGCGCCTCGGCCGTGGCCTTGTCTTGCACAATCTCGTCTATGCGCTGGTGAATACGCAGCATGTAGTCGATATTGGCGTTCTCCTGGCGGCGGATAATCTCCTCGCGCGGAAGCGCGGCCCGCTGGGCCTTCTGTTCCTGGGTCAACTGGGGGTCCATGATTTTCCGCATCATATTCCGGCGCTCAGTCTGCCAGCCAGGCTTCAGTTTTCGGGCCCAGTTGGGGTCGGTCGGATGATCGTCGCGGATGTCAATGGAGGATGGGGTGCGTTGGAACACGTATAATTCCTGGGCTGCTTCCCCCAAGCCAGGAACCGCCTGGACCGCAGTCGCGCCGGTCCCGATAATCCCGACGACCTTATCCGCCAGCTTCGACAGGTCTTCCCCGGTATAGTCATAGTCCCAGCGCGAGGTGTGAAAGGAGTGGCCCTGAAAGGACTCCATGCCGGCAATCCTGGTCAGCTTGGGCTTGGACAGCGTGCCATTGGCGCAAATGACGAACTGGGCTCGTATATGGTCGCCCCGGTCGGTTCTGATATGCCACCGCTCTTCCGCTTCGTCCCATGTCGTAGACGTCACCGTGGTCTGGAAAACCGCTGACTGGTACAAATCGCATTTTTTCGCAATCGCCTGACAGTGGGCGAAAATCTCGGGCCCCTTGGCAAAGCGGTCTTTGGGTACATAGTCCATCTCGTCGAGCAGCGGCAGATAGTCATACGACGGCACGTCACACGCCACGCCGGGGTAGCGATTCCAATACCACGTGCCGCCCACATCAGCACCCCGTTCTACGATACGAATGCTCTTGACCCCGCACTTGCGCAGCCGGGCAGAGGTCAGCAGGGCAGAAAAGCCGCCGCCGATGAACAGGCACTCCACCTGATCGGTGAGAGGCTCACGCGGAATGATCTCACCTCCGTAGGGGTCCTCCTCGTATTGCGCCAGCACACCGGTCAGGTCAGAGGTGTACTGCGCCGTGCCTTCCGGGCGGTAGCGCAGCCTGAGATTCCGTTCCTCGGCGAACTTGTGTTTGATGGCATCGTAATAGGCTTGCGGCTTGGCGGACGGAGACAGCCAGCTCAAGGGGTCAATCAGGGGTTTTTCCATGATACCCGACGGTGTATCCATAGATCTTTCCTTCTTCCTTGTATGCTCATTCCGTGGGGTCGTCGTCGGTGATCCGATACCACTCCCAGCGTAGTCCTTGCGGCTCCAGGGCCCACACCTTGTTCTGTGTCGCATGGCAACAGGTCTGCTTGTGTTGGACCTCGGGCGTAATCCCCGCGGCCTCGAACCGGGCCGTAGCGGAGGCAATGTCGGCCTCATCAAACACCTCAACCCCGAGATGGTTCAACCGTTCCTCAGCCTGCGGGTTCTCGAACAGGACCAGCTTGAGCGGTGGCGTATCAATCGCAAAATTCGCATAGCCGTCTCTCAGTTTATGCGGTGTGACGCCAAACAGCTTCGGGTAATACTCGACCGCCTCGTTGAGGTCCCGAACATTGAGCGCCAGTTGGAGTCGCATAGTCCTGCTCCTTATCTTCCTTCCTCTCCCTCCAGGGGAGAGGGCTGGGGTGAGGGGAATGACCACCCTGTCCGGTGCCTTAATGGCCGCATAGTATACAGGCTCGTCGATAATTTGCTATGTAATCAAAAAACGGTTATATCGCCTGATATGTACAAGGTCGTCATTAAAAGAAAAATGCTCAAGAGCATAAGAAGAATGCCTGAGCCTATCTCATGAGCGTCATTCCGTCGTCATTGAGGTGTCCTATGCAGGCAGTCGTGAAAACACCCCGTATTGAGGTCAACATTAGGGGGGAACTCTCTCCTAAGCTGATTGCGGTTTTGGAAGAAGAATTTGGTAAAGAACTTCTTCTTACAGAAGAGAGTGACGAGGAGAGCGTGGATATTTTTGCAACCGATTGGTATCGAGAGATTCAAGCGAAGACCACGCCGGGAGACTCCCTCAAGATATACCGGGAGAATCACGGACTGACGCAAGCCCAATTAGGCGAAAGGCTTGGGGGGATGCCCCGTCAGCATGTTTCCAATATGGAACGTGGCCTCCGCCCGGTGAGTCTGAAAACCGCTCGCAAACTGGCCAAAATCTTCAAGGTCTCTCCGGGGAAGTTTGTCTGATTGGACGAGGATGGTTTTTGTCTGGCCCTTCGGGATCAAACGCCTCCTTCAGAACCGCCTGCAAGAGCTAGGCAGCCTGCCCACGAGCTTACCCAATTTCCGCTTCTAACGCCCGGCAGGTCGTCATCGCAATAAGATGGGGTGTGATGAACTTGGTGCAAATATCGCGCTCGCTGAGTGTTTTCTTGTTCATGCGCTCACTGTCAAAAACGTTTTGTCGGTCCGTGCTGGTCTACCGCTCGGTTTTTGTCACTGAGCGGTAGACCAGCGGTGTCCGGGGCCCAATAGACGCCCTGACAAATGTTCTTTAAGGTATGCGCTCATTATGCAGAGCAACCAATTGCACAATCAACGCCGGACCGGGAATTCGGACTGAGGAGACACGCATGAGCATCGATCTATTAGAACGGGACCCAAAAGAAACATTAGGATTTGACCCGGTGGCGCTCAGGGCCAAATACCGCCACGAGCGCGACAAGCGGCTGCGCGCGGACGGGAACGCGCAATATCAGGAAGTGACTGACGAATTTGCCAGCTATAGCGACGACCCGTATAGCGAGTGGGTCGAGCGCGCCCCGCTGCACGACGAGGTGCAGGTCGCCATCATCGGCGGGGGCTTTGGTGGGCTGCTGATGGGCGGCCGGCTGCGCGAGGCCGGCTTTGACGATATCCGAGTCATTGAGAAGGCCGGCGACTTTGGCGGCACCTGGTATTGGAACCGCTATCCAGGGGCCATGTGTGATGTCGAGTCGTACTGCTATCTGCCGCTGCTCGAAGAGCTGAACTATATTCCCAAGCATAAATACTCGTATGCGCCCGAGATATTTGCCCACAGCCAGGCCATCGCCCGCCATTACGACCTGTACACCAACGCCTGCCTCCAAACCGGGGTCAGCGCAATGCGCTGGGACGATACGAGTGGGCGCTGGATTATTCATACCGACCGGGGGGACACTATCCGGGCCCAATTCGTGGCCATGGCCAACGGACCGCTCAACCGGCCAAAACTGCCCGGTATTCCCGGTATCACCACCTTTACGGGCCATACCTTCCACACCAGCCGCTGGGACTACGCCTATACCGGCGGTGACTCAGAGGGGAATCTCACCGGCCTGGCCGATAAGCGCGTCGCTATCATTGGCACCGGCGCGACCGCGGTGCAGTGCATTCCCCATCTTGGCGCGGGAGCCCAGCACCTGTATGTGTTCCAGCGCACCCCTTCGTCCATCGATGTGCGCAATAACCGGGAAACCGAGCCGGACTTTGCCGCCCACCTCGAACCGGGCTGGCAGCAGCGGCGCATGGACAATTTCAACATTCTGGTCAGCGGTGGCGACCAGGACGAAGACCTGGTCGCCGACGGCTGGACCGAGATTTTCCGCAACCTGACCGGAATTGCCGCCAAGACGGCTTCCCGCGAATTGGGCCGGCGTCTGACCTCACGCGAGAAGGGCCAGCTCATGGAGCTGCTCGACTTCCAGAAGATGAATCAGGTGCGCGACCGGGCCGCAGCCCTTGTCAACGACCCGAACACTGCCGAGGCCCTCAAGCCCTGGTATCGGCAGTTCTGCAAACGGCCCTGTTTTCACGACGAATATCTGCCGACCTTCAACCGGCCCAATGTGACCCTGGTCAATACCGACGGCCAGGGCGTGGAGCGCGTCACCGAGGGGGGCATTGTGGCCAACGGGACCGAGTACCCGGTCGATTGCATCGTCTTTGCCACGGGCTTTGAGGTGGGCACCAGCTATACGCGCCGGGCCGGCTACGACATCATCGGCCGCAACGGTCTCTCCCTGAGCGACAAATGGTCCAAGGGCTGGCGCACCCTGTTCGGGCTCCAGGCCAACGGCTTCCCAAACTGTTTTTTCCTGGGCTTCACCCAGACCGCTCTGTCGGTCAACGTCCCGCACGCCCTGAACGAGCAGGCCAAGCACGTGACCTATATCCTTGACCAAGCCCGCCAGCGGGGTGCCAGCCGGATTGAGGCCACGCGCGAAGCCGAAGACATGTGGCTGGCCGATATGCGGGACAAAGCACGGATTGCCGAGCGGTTTTATGCCGAGTGCACCCCCGGCTATTACAATAACGAGGGCAAGCTGGATACCGATAACGGCTTTTTCGCCGGGACCTATGGGGCCGGGCCGATCAAGTTTTTCCGTATCCTGGCCGACTGGCGTTCCACCGGTCGGCTGGACGGCGTGGACCTTACGTAACTGGCCGTGCACGCCCTCCGCGCCAGCCGTGGCACCCTGAATGCGTTTGGGTTCGGCGCCATCGCCAGCGGCGTGAAGAACCACGTCTTCGGCGGCTGGGTGCTGGTCTATTACAATCAGGTCCTGGGGCTGGACCCGGCGCGGGCCGGACTGGCCCTGGCCCTGGTGGTTGATGCGGTCACCGACCCGCTGGTCGGCGTCTGGTCGGACCGGGCGCGGACGCGCTGGGGCCGGCGGCATCCCTTCATGTACGCCGGCATCCTGCCGTTTGCCATCTCATTCTATCTGCTGCTCCAGCCGCCGACCGACCTCAGCCAGAACAGCCTGTTCGTGCGGCTGCTGTGTCTGGCCGTGGCCGTGCGGGTCTCCATGACCTTATACGAAATTCCACGCGGCGCGCTCGGCCCGGAACTCACCAAGGACTACGACCAGCGGACGCAACTGGTCGGCTGGAGTACCTCCTACGGCTGGTTTGGGGGCGTTGGGTTTGCCTGGCTGACGCTGGCCTTCTTATTGCCGGAGACCGCCGGCTATCAGGGCTCGCGCGCCTATCTGAACCCGGCCGGCTATCACAATATGGCCTGGATTGGCGGGGTGTTGATTTTTACGACCGGCATGATCTCCACGCTCAGCCTGCATCGGCATATCCCCGGCCTGCACGTCCCCGAGAATGACGCTGGCGGACCATTCAGCCTGCGCCGGCTGAGGCGGGAAATTATCGAAACACTCTCGAACCGTTCGTGGTTGATGCTGTTTGCCGCGGGTCTGGTCTTTGCGCTATACGTCGGCCTGCACAGCAATACAGATCGCTATTATGACCTGTACTTCTGGCAGTGGACCCCGGAACACGTCCAGGTCTTTCCGGTGGTCCATATGCTCGTCGCCATCAGTTGTGGCCTGCTCGCCTATCCCCTGACCCGTGGACGAGACAAAAAACGGACGGCGATTGGCCTGTTTCTGCTGTCGGCGACGCTGGGACCGCTGCCGGTCGGACTGCGGCTGCTCGACCCCCTGCTGCCCGTCACATTATTCCCGGCCAACGGAACCGACGCTCTATGGTGGCTGCTGCACAGCGCGTTTCTGATATCACTGACGGTGACGGGTTTTATTCTGGTCGGTTCTATGGGCGCAGATATCGTGGAGGAGAGCCAGCGCCAGACCGGCCGCCGGAGCGAGGGGCTGCTGACCACCGGCCCGGCCCTGGCACAGAAGATGGTCAGCGCCGGTGGGGTGCTCGTCGTGGGTCTGCTGCTATCGGCCTTTGGCTTCTCAGTCCCGAATCCCAGCGTGGAGGCCATGCAGGAGCCGATACGCAATCTGGCTGTTTTTCATGTGGCTCTCAGCCTGAGCCTGCCCTGGGTTTCGATCTATCTGGTCAGTAAATACACCATCACCCGGCAGGGGCACGGGCAGGATATCCGCAGTCTCGGCTACGCTGAGGCGGATGAAGTGTGAGCGACGCGCCTGGTCCGCAAGCATTGTCCAGCCGTGTGTCAGCGCCTCAGGCTGTCTGGAAACCGCCCTCCGGTCTACGTATCGTTCTCCTCCCGCCATTACTTGACAGCCTCTGAGCAACTGCATCCTTGCGCTGACCACAGGAGGCTTTGATCGTGACCCAGCACTATGAGGCGATTATTATTGGTGCCGGCGTGTCCGGCCTGTATGCGCTATATCAACTCCGCACGCTCGGCCTGTCGGCCCGGGTGTTCGAGGCCGGCACCGATATTGGCGGCACCTGGTACTGGAATCGCTACCCAGGCGCTCGTTTCGACTCCGAGAGTTATTCCTACCAATACTCTTTTTCCCAGGAACTGATCGACGAATGGGAGTGGAGCGAGCATTTCTCGGGCCAACCGGAAGTTGAGCGGTATCTGCATTTTGTCGCGGATAAATTCGATCTCAAGCGTGACATCGAGTGTCACGCCCGCGTGGCGACCGTCGTCTACAACGAAACGGACAAGCACTGGGAGATTGCGACCCACAACGGTGTCCGCGCCCGGGCGTGCTACGTCATCTGCGCGACGGGTCTGCTGTCGGCCCACCAGTTCCCGGACTATGACGGCGTTGCAGACTTTGCGGGCCTGTCGCTGCACAGCGCCCGCTGGCCGAAAGAGCCGGTCGATTTTACAGGCAAGCGCGTCGGCATCATCGGGACCGGCCCGACCGGTGTCCAGATTATTCAGACCATCGCCCCTGACTGTGGACATTTGACCGTTTTTCAGCGGACCGCAAATTGGTGTACCCCGCTGCGCAACCGTCCGATTGCCGCCGCGGAACAACGGGAACTCAAAAAGGACGCGGACGAGATATTCGCCCTGTGCAAACGCACCTGGGCCGGCTTTATTCATGAACCGGATCCACGCGCTGCGCTAGACGTGCCGAGAGAGGAACGCCTGGCCCGTTATCAGGAATTGTACGACCGCGGCGGGTTCGCGCTGTGGTTGGGCAATTACCGCGACTCCTTCATGTCACAGCCGGCCGCGGATGAGGTCGCCGCGTTCCTGGCCAATAAAGTTCGCGCCCGCGTTACCGACCCGGTCGTGGCCGAAAAACTGATCCCAAAGCATACTTTCGGGACCAAGCGCTGCCCAGGCGAGAAGAATTTCTACGAGACCTTCAACCGGAACAATGTCAGCCTGGTTGATCTACGCGAAACGCCCATCACGCAAATCACCTCCACCGGGGTTGTCACCGGCACCACGGTGCACGAACTCGACGTGATTATTTACGCCACCGGCTTTCATAGCCTCACCGGCGAACTGTTGCGGATGGATATCCGGGGCCAAGACGGGCGGAGTCTGCAAGAACACTGGTCCGACGGGCCCCGCACCAATCTGGGCGTGCAGTTCTCGGGCTTCCCGAATCTGTGGGCCGTGATGGGGCCGCACAACCCGGCGGTGTTCTGCAATATCACTCGTTGTGCTGAGAGTAATGTCGAGTGGATCGTTGACTGCATCCGCTATATGCGTGAGCACGGATTCGAGACGATGACCACAACCGCAGAGGCCGAAGATGCCTGGACCCAGCGTTGCTATGACTCGGCCCAGGGCCTGCTTATCAATGAGATGCAGGATTCGTGGTTCTTCGGCAGTACCAATCCTGAGAATGTGCGTGGCCGCTTCCTCTTGTTTGCCGGCGGCGTGCCGCTCTACCGGAAAATTTTTGCTGACATTGCAGCCAAGGGCTACGAAGGCTTCGAGCTGCGCTAAAGCGTTCCGGTGCTGAATGCCTGATGGACAAAGGCGTCTATACTGTTCTGGAGCGCTTTCCCAACGCGACCAAAGAAAGCACCCCCTATGACCGAACAACGTATCTTTACTGCGCGAGACGACCGCTTTCACTTCGATGAGCTGGCCGGGGACTGGTGGGCAACCGAGACGGCCTGGTTCTCATTCTCCCACCCGGAACGCCGCTTAGGCGGCTGGTTATACACCCTGGCCCGGCCGAACATCGGCACCGTCGCGGGTGGGGCCTGGGTGTGGGACGATTCGGCCCATCTGCCCTGGGAAGCGCTCTACTCCGCAAACTATACCGCACTTGAGCTGCCGCGCGCTCAAGACCTGGACAACATTGCCCTCCCGACTGGTGTTTCGATTCGGGTCCTCGAACCCTGTCTGTCCTATGCGCTGGGTTATCACGATGAGCCGCGTTTGCGGGCCGCGCTCCGTTTTGAGGGCGTCATGCCACCCGCACCGCTGACCAGCACGGGTTCGACCTTTGGACGCTCGCACCATTTTGACCAGATCGGGCGGGTGCGTGGCGAGATTGTGCTGCACGGAGAAACGATCCCGATTGATTGTCTCGCGGTACGCGACCGCACCTGGGGACGGCGGCGGGAGGACCGCCCGCGTCAGGCCGCCTATGTGACTGGCGTGGCCACGGCCCAGCACGGTTTTCTCGCCGTTACCAATGTGGAGGCCGACCGGAATCCGGTCGCGTATGGCTTTCTTCACCGCGAGGGCCGAACGCTGCCCCTGACGCGGGGCGAGCGCCGGGTTGCGCGCGATAGAGAACACGGCTGGATCACCCACGTCGAGATTCAGGCCCACGATACGGAAGGCCGGGCCCTCCACGCGCGGGGCGCGCCGCTGAGTCGGCTCGTGATTAATCGCCATACGTTTATCGATATCAACAGCCTGATGCGCTGGGAGATCAATGGGGAGAGCGGGCACGGTGAGGACCAGGACATGTGGCCGGTCCATCGCTGGTCCCGGATGCGGCGTAGCGCTCGGGCGGCAAACGGAGAGGGGGCCTGATGGCTGACTCCCTCGTATTAGCCCCGGACAAACTCCTGGAACGCCTCGCTCGGACGCTCAAAAAAGAGGTCGGCCCGGCGGTTGAACAAGCCTATCCCAAGACGCAAGCCTTTATGGCCGCGGTGGTGTTACAGAAACTCGCCGGCCAGTTGCGGTTGGCTGACGAACACCGCGCCGCGAGTCAACGCGATTGGCAAGCACTCGCCGAAGAACTGGACGCCTTGACGACTTCCCAGGATACGCCCCCCTCCCTGCGGGCCGCGGTGAGGACGGTCCGCCGTGACCTCGATACGGCGAGTGTGTCGGGCCTGATTGAAACCTTGTACGCGACCAGGGCAGAGCTGGGCGAGGCACGCTTTACCGACCTGCTGGGCCGCGTCCGCACGCGGCTCCGCGCCGGCATTGACCGCGAGCTGGTGTACACCGCATGAGCACGACGCAACAGGCCACGGACGAGCAGGGCATGGCGGAACGTATCCGTCAATATATTCATACCAAGCTGCCGAACGCGACGGACTTGCGTCTTGAGGCAATGGAGCGCGTCGCCGTGGGCTGGTCGCACGAAACCTGGCTGTTTGACGCGCATTGGACGGAGAACGGGGCCGCCAAAACCCAGGGGCTGTGCCTGCGGCGGGACCCTGGCAATGCGCTGCTGCGACACTTCTCCAATCTTGGCGTGCAATTTCGGGTCCTTCAGTGTTTAGCACCCACGCCGCTCCCGACCCCCACGCCCTACTGGTACGAAAGCGACCCGAGCATTCTCGACAAACCGTTTCTTGTCATGGAAAAAGTGGCCGGGACCTGCCCAAGTCCGTGGGGTTCGGCCGGCAGACGCTTTTACGCCGAGGCGGCAGCGCGTGGCCGGCTGCCCCAGCGTTTTACCCAGACCCTGGCCACGCTCCACACCCTTGATTGGGAAGCGGCGGGCCTGTCGTTCCTGGGCGTCCCCGAGTCGGGCAATGACTTTGCGCTCCGTGAGGTCCAGAAATGGTGCGAGCTGGTTGCATGCTCGCAGTTGGAGCCGCACCCGATTCTCGTTGATCTGATCGGCTGGCTCAGGGCCAACGCCCCGCAAACCCAGCGCCTCAGCTTAGTCCACGGAGCCTATCGGACCGGCAATGTGTTAATCGACAATGATCGCATCTCGGCGGTGCTCGACTGGGAGCTGCAAGTCATCGGCGACCCCATGTACGACGTGGCCTATGTGCTGACCGACCTCAACCGAGAAGGCAGCGACCTCCTCTCTCATCTCGTTGAGCGGGATGCTTTTTTCCGGGACTACGAGCAGGCCACCGGTATCGAGATCGACGAAGCGGCCTGCCAGTACTACGGCATGTTATACCAACTGCGCTCCGCCGCCTTTTGGATGAGCGCCGCAGGGCTGTATGCTGCCGGCCAGAGCGACGATATTCGCCTCGCCCGCACGGCCTGGTCCGTGCCCGTGGTCCTAGAAGGCGCGGCGCGGGCCTTGGGCTATTAGGCTTCCGGGCCGGGTTCGCCCCGGCTGGGCGCTGACGGGTTCAGAGCAGCCAGCCTCTCAGGCCGCCAGAAACGCCGGGGGAGTGGCAGGCTCGCTATCGAACGCCGGGTCGGGGCCGAGCTTGTGGAGTTCTGGCATGACCTCTTTGGCAAACTGAGTCATGGGACCTCCGTTGTAGTTTTTGTGGCTATACGACCCAGAGCAGCCAGTGCTCTTCTTGGCAATGCGGAGTCTCCGAGCGAGGCGGTCAGGTTGCGCTCCGCTCACCCGCCCTACGGGACTGAGGGTCTGCCGGGTGCTCCAGGACCTCTCGGATGCCGGCGCCTATCTCTGCCAGGACCTGCCCCTGGGCTTGGAGAGCAGCCATAGTCTCATGGTGCTGGGTTTGCAGCACCGTCATGGTTGCTTCGTGCCGCTCGTGCTGCGCTTTCATGCTCGCCTCACGGCGGTCATTGCTGCCCTTCATGATCTGGATACCCCATGCGATGAGGGCGTACTGTCCCAGTCCGACGAGCCCCGCGACCACAACCCCAGCGACATCCGTCCAGGTCGGTTGGTTTGCGGCTTGCAGCGCGATAACCGCAGCCTGGGCCAGCTCTTTGTATTCATCCATGATGGGATGAAAGATATACGGTCTTGGTGCCTGGATCAAACCGAAGCCAGCATACAATCGGGACGGATAGTCACAGATATTCGCAAAATCGCCGATGAGCCACGACGGCCCAAAAGCGACCGTACCAAGAGGCTTTGACTATCGGTGAAATGGCGGGTGACGCTGCGCTCACCCGTCCGACGGAGTTTCAGGAGCCCAAGCGCTTCGAGACCGGCTCACCCAGCCCGAGCGCTACGAGCGGCCCGACCAGCACGAATAGGGTATTGAGGTGGAGCGCAGGCCGTCGAACTTGGCGTCCAAACCGTCGAACTTGGCGTCCAGGGCTTTGAAGTCGGCTTGTAGGGTCTGGAAATCAGCCTTGGCCGGGAGTTGGGCGGTCAACTCGTCGCCGAGCACCGGGCCAGGGCTTCGGCTTGCGCTCCGGCAAAGCCTGCCTCCTTGAGGCGGTCGGCAAAACGCAGGGTGTTAATCAGGGTTGGGCTCATGGGCTGGCCTCGGACCTGCCGAGCATAGGCCGTCCTGGGGGGGTTCAAGCTCCCGTTTCCAGCGAGAATGTCCGGGAACGCTGCGCTGACCTGCCCGCCGAGACTGCGACACTACCCATGACTGGACGAAGAGGGGTCAACAGTTTCAACGCTAGGGTCAAATATGCGTGCGGATACGATTTCAGACAGAGGGATGACGATAGAGCGGTTGATGTCCTGAAGACGCGACCCCTTGTCAGATTTTTGCCCTCCTCTAATCCCTTGGGGATCGTAGGTGGGAATCCGTTTGAGATAGGAGGCGGTGAGTTTCAAGTCGAGAGTATCCGGCTCTTGATACCCACTGACTAGAGGAATGAGGGCGATATCGAATTCTCCGTCCTGGGAGTCAATCCCATTATTCAGAGCAAAACCGATATGCACCTTTCTGCTTTTCAGTACCAGTTCGACAAGCATGGTGTGATCTATGGCTTCTGCGAGGAGCAGTTCGAGGAGATCTCCGTTGTCTGCTGCTGCCTTATCAGTGGCTTCTTTTTCAGGAAAGAAGGGGTTGGTCAGGTACGGCAGCACGAACCCCGACAGAAAGCTAGATACGGCGATGTGGGGGTACATATCAGAAGCGAAGAGGGAGAATTTTTCAAAGCAAGACGGCGGCGGATAAAAGAGAGAAATCATCCAATAAGCGACGGCCACCGCCACGGCCCCAGGGACATGTAAAAACATCCCCGTGATAGCGGCCAGGAAGAAGAGATGATAACCGGACCTGCGTTTCACGATAAAACGGGTCCGATTCCAGCGAACCACGAACCAGTAACCTCCCAGAACGGGGAGCAGAGGCCAGCCAAAATTCATAGCGGATGTCGGGTGAACATCTGACGACCCCGTAGTAGAGCGTCACTTCTGTTGCGGCGAGCTTCCCGAAGGCGGTGGGCCGAGCCCCTGGGCGACCTGAAGATTGTGAGCCTCTGCAAATGCCTCAAGCTCTTTGATCCTGTCCCACGCGTGTTTACTACGCATCAAATCAGCGGGATAGACGTAGCGCCCTCCCTGTGAGGTAAAATAGACTGGCGGGTCATCGTAGGGATAGCGTGGGCTAGACGATTTTTCCGACATGGTGCGGTTCCTCCTTCACATGAGACCTTTACATATTTCCCAGCCCGATACTCCAGCGTCGGAGCCCCCCATTGGGTTGGTAGCTAGTCGAGGGGTGACTTCCAGCCGAGAAGATCGAACAGGATACGCGTAGCTCTTTGGCCTGCTTGATTGCTCACCCCTAGCAGGAACGCCTTGACGATTTGAAGAGCGAATTTGCCTTGTTGCCAGGGGGGTTGGGAAGATTAGAGGATTCATCAAGAGAGGTGGCCGAATCTTTTTCGGCCTGTCTATGGTAATATCCCGACTCCCATAACAACAGCTCTTCCCTGTTGAGGGACCTATAGAACACCGCACGCATGAGATCGTCATCGCAAATCACACTCGGAGTAATCACAGCCGTTCCTCCTTATTGTCACACTGCCTTCACTGTAGCTTGATGGGGGTAACAATCAACCCGCCCTGAGCAAGCTGGGCCCCATCCACTTCAACAGTTCGACTTTGAGGTGAGACAAACTGAGTTCAAGACCAGTGCTGAGGGCGGCAAGGTCCGCTTTTGTTGCCAGATTCCCATTGATCAAGCTGACCTGCTCTTGGGTAAAGCCCTTCTGCGTCAGGTGTGTGACGCAGCGGATGTTTCATAACTACACCTTCCACTTCCCCCTTCCGGGTGGTGATTTCCAACTGACGCCTCACCAAAGGGCTTTGACTGCCAGGTCTTATCTTCTCTCCCTTACCCTATGGGCAGACGGGGCAATTGCTGATGTTGGCGTTGGTATTGTTGAGTTCGTCTAACCTGCGGAGGTTGTCGCAATTGACCCGGACGCCCTCATCGTGACAGGCGGTCGCATAGTTACAGGCGGATTGACAGATTGCCTTCTGCTGGACGGCCGACCCATCGTCCGGGCCTGTCCAGATGTCAATGCAGACCTCAAAGGGATTCTGGCCGCACAACCCACCGCCACCGTTGAAGCGAACGGTGAGCGGTCCGTTGGCCCAACACTTCCACCCGGAGACGACCCCAATACCCGAATAAAAGGACCCGTTGCCCGGATTCTCCAGGGTAGCCGCGTGGACCAGCGACGGGGCCAGAAGAGCGAGACTGAAGCACAAACGCATAAACAAAGACATACAAAATCCCTCCTCCCAAGAGTTCTGCCCCCCATAAAGCACACCACCCTTGCCTGTGTCCTCCCCAATTTTGGGTATTTTTTCGGAAGGAGACGAAATTTCTTGGGTGGAGAGGGGTACTCAGGCGCGGGGAAACGGCAGCCCAGCGGCCGTCAGTACCAGCCGCACGAGGTCGGCTTGGATGTGGATACCGAGCTTGGCGTACATCTGCTTGACGTGAGTGCGGACCGTTGCTGGGCTCCGGTGCGTGGCCCCGGCAATGTCCCGGACGGTGTGGCCGGCGGCCAGGGCCGCGGCGACGTGGCTCTCGGCGCGGGTCAGGCCCAGGGCCGTTGCGAGCGTGGCCGGGTCAACCCGTGGTCGCTCCGCGGGATCGACAATCAGCACGAGCGCGGCAATGCGCTGGGCACCAAAGTCGGCCGGGTGTTCCACCGGACTGATGTGGAGGGTAAGCGGGAGTTTGGAGGGCCGGCGGACCGTCAGACTCCCGCTGGACGCTGCCCGGTCCCATTGCGGCAGGGCGCGGGCTATAAGACGCTGGAGTGTGTCGTTGTCGGTCGGCAAGCCGGCGCAGAGGAGCCCGTCTCGATCTGTCAACCCGTGGCCGCGGCGCAGAATGGCGAGGGCACGAGTGTTGGCCTGGACAAGCGTCCCGCTCCGGTTGAGGTAGCACACGCCGATGAGGGCGTTGTCGAGTAATTGGGTCAGCGAGGTGGGGAGCGCCCCGGCGCGGGCTAATGCCTGCCGGACGCGGACGAACTGCCGGATGTGGGGCAACAGCTTGGTGAGGAGCGTCAGAGAGTCGGTGCCCCAGCCGTTGGGGTTACGGGGGTCGGCCAGTGCCCAGGCGATGTGGACGCCATCCGGGCCGTCCAGGCGGACATTCAAACCCTGGCGACCATAAGAGTAACGCAATAATTCATTATAGGTCGGGGAGGTGCGTAATTCCCGGGCAGTGTAGAGCGTGGGGACGTGGCCACGTGGCTGTCGGACAGACGGAGGAAGCGGGGAATCCGTTCGTCGTGGGGGAAGTAGCGCTGGCTATACACCTTGTCCACCAATTCGTCGGAGGGGTCGAGGTAGTGCGATCTCTCGAAGAGGACGGCGAGATTGGCCTGCGTCTGCCCGCTCAGGATCAGCAAATGACTGCCCAGCGTCCCGACTGCCTCATTCACAAGCTCAAACGCGCCGGGCCACAGGCTGTCGGCCAGCGCGGCGTCGTGGAGGGTGGAGACGATCCGATCAAATTGGTCCTGCTGACTCATGGTGAGGCTTTACATCAACCGCTCAAGGGCCGGTCAAGCCGGGATGAATCGGCAGAACGCCCTGGGCCACGCAGGCGAGTGGTCAAGCGGTCTCAATATGATATGAAGTCAGGCGCGCAAGGAGGAAATAATGCCGATATTCAGAACCGACGACGGAGCCGAATTGCACTATAAAGTCGAGGGTCAGGATTGTGGCAATCCTGGCCTGATTTTCATTCATGGCTGGTGCTCGAATCTGAACCACTGGGAGAAGCAGGCGTCTCACTTCCGGGACACCCACCGCATTCTGCGTATGGACCGGCGCGGCATGGGCAAATCGACGACGCCGGGCTCCGGCCATACGCCCCAGCGGCACGCCGCGGACATCGCCGCTCTGGCCCGCCACGAAGGCTTCAATCAGGCCGTGGCGATTGCCCACGCCGGTGGCGGGCCGGCGGGTGTTGCCTTCAGCCATGACTACCCGGACTTGGTGCGCGCTTTTATTCTGGTTGACTCGGCGGTGATGCCCGGAGCCGACCTCGACCACCCCACAACCGGGACCGAGCGGTTTTACGCCGAGATGGTCGCAAAACTGACCGCCCCGGACGGTGAGTCCTATTTTCGTGAGTTATACACCGGCTTTTTTGGTCCCCAGGCCGACCGGACGCTGGTCGAGACCGCGGTCGGGGAGGCCCGTCGCACGCCTGTAGACGTGCGCGTCAAAGAGATTTGTCTGATGGCTGCTGACTCGGCCACGCCGGCCGCGGCCATGTCGCAGCCCACGCTGGTCATGGTCGGCCCGTGGATGGCGGACGCCTTCCCCCAGGCCGCCGACCTGAACCATCTGAAAACCTGTTTCAAACAGGTCGAATTTGCCCAGGCCATTGGCACAGGTCACTTCCTCCAGCTTGAAGTCCCGGACCAGGTGAACGCCTTTATCAACAGCTTTGTGTCCAGATTGACCGCCTGACGCTGCGTTGAAAGGACTCGGATATGCCGGTTCAAAAATTTGCTCCCATGACCAAAGACTTCCCAACCTTTGACTGCGACGCCCATGTGACCGAGCCGCCCTGGATTTGGGAGCGGGCCAAGGACTGGCTGACCACAGACGAACTGGCGGCCCTCAAGACCACCATGTGGTTTGATGCCGAGAGCAAGCAACTGATTGTGAATGGCGTGCCGGGGTCGGGTATTGGCTCGCAACTGATTGGTGGCCGGCGGGGTCGTATCCACGCCATTTCTTTTGCTGGGCCGGGGCTTAAGCACGATATCCAGCGCGCTCTGTACGTCCGTAACCTGAATCCCAAGACCGCGCTGACCGCGGAGCAGGCCGACTATCTGGATCACAAGGGGTCGTATAAACCGCGCGAGCGGCTGCGGGATATGGATATCCAGGGCATAGACCAGGTGATGATTATCCCGACCGATATCGACACCTATCCCTGGCTGCAAAACGCGCTCGGGGCCAAGGCCATGTGCAAAGCCTATAACGAATGGGCGTATGACTACTGTCAGGCAGACCCTGAGCGGCTCTATTTTGCTGCCCTGCTGCCCATGCAGGACCCGAAATACGCGGCCCAGGAAGTCTACCGGGTGGCGGACAAGGGCTGTCGGGTGGGTCTGGTCCGACCCGTGGACGCTATGGGCAATTATCCGCTCCAGCCCAAGTATGAGCAGGTGTGGCGGGCCATGGAAGACACCGGCGTGGTGTACGGGATGCACCCCTTTCCGGCCTTTGGCTCGCTCAAGCCGGCCGGTTATGCCGAACAATACTCGGGCGCAGAGCTGATTGCCCGGACCATTATCTCCGCGGGTCTGCCCCACTCGTTTCTGACCAATGTGCAAAACTTCCAGGCCGAGGCCGCGCTGTGGGTCACGATGGTTTTAATGTCGGGGTTTTTTGAGCGCCATCCCAGGCTGCGCGCCGCGGTGTTTGAAGCCTCTTCGACCTGGCTGAGCTTCTTATTGGACCGCTGTGATAAATTCTACAAACTGTACCGCAACGAGCGTGCGCTGGCTCCGCTCACGCGCCTGCCGAGCGAAACCTTTTTCGCCCATTGCGTGACCGGCTTTGAGGGCGATGAAGCGCCGCCCTCGCGTCTGCCCGAGTTCTATCAAGACATTCTGGCCTGGTCGTCGGATGTGTATCATCACGACGGCGACGATGTATGGCGCGCGCTGGAGACCATGCGCTCGTGTGCGCTGCCCGAGTCCTACCAGAGCAAATTCCTGGGAGAAAACGCGCGCGCGCTGTATCATATTGAGGCTCCCAAAACCTTTATTCGGGAGCGAGTGACCGAGCTCGAACGCCCGGACTGGTGGCCGACCGAGGACGAGGTACAGCGTGCCCTGAAGCCCGAGGCCGCGCTCATCCGACCCCTGCGTGAACGTGGCCAACAGCCCAACGGCCGGGGGGCCGCAGGAGCCCGGCCATGACCAAGCGTTTTGCCGTTTTTGATGCCAACTCGCATATTGTTGAGTCGCCCGCGCTGTGGGAGACCTATCTGGAGCCGGACTATCGCGCCCTGGGCAAATTCTCCCTGTGGCGGGAGGACGGCCAGTACGCCTCCTATCTGAAAATCAACGGCGAGGCCCATCACGACCACGTCAATCCCAACATCCCCCGCTACGCCATCTGGCGACCGGGCATGAGCTGCGAACAGATCGGGCAGCTTGACCCCGACACCCGGCACGCCATGACCGAGGGGGCGTCTGACCCTCAGGCGCGGCTGCGGGATATGGACGCTATGGGCGTAGATCAGACCTTGCTCTATCCGACCTGGTTTGCCGAGGGCTTCCCCCTGGTCAAGGACCCGGACTGCGCCAACGCCCTCGCGCGGGCGTATAACAACTGGATCGCCGATTTCTGTCAGGCCGCGCCCGACCGCCTGTACGCCGCGGCCATGATTCCCCTGCAAAACATGGATTACGCCCTGGCGGAGCTACGGCGGGTCGTGGCCATGGCGTGCTTTCGGGGCGTGTTTCTCCGCCCGCTGTTTGTTCAGGGCCGCTATTACACCCATCCCTACTATGATCCCTTCTGGGCCGAGCTTGAGCGGCTCGATTTGACGCTCGCCGTCCATCCGGCCACGGGTCTCTGGAACCCGGAGTGGACGTCCCACGCCCCGTTTATCGAGAAGGTCAACCGTCGGCTCACGCAAGTCACCCTGTTCAGGGAAGTCGGGGGCGGGCCGTTTGCGGGTGGCGGCAACGGGCCGAATTTTACCTTTGGAGCCCAACAGCCGATTGGCCATCCGGTCGCGCCGATTCTGTCTCCGTGGCTGGATAATCATATGTTTGTGGCCGCGACCCTGATCGGTTTTACGGTCATGCAGCGCTATCCGCACCTGAAAGTCGTGATGGCCGGCGGTCAGGCGTCGTGGATGGAAGAGGTCCTGGAGAAAATGGAAGCCTCGGCCCTGACGATTCCGCCCCTGCATTACTATCCGGTGCGGACCGACGTGGAAGACCTGTGGGAAGAGGGCCGGGTGCTGCTCGCCTTTGACGCCGAGGAACGGCTGATTCAGCAGTTGCCCCACACCTTTGCCCACAAAATCGTCTGGGGCTCGCGCTATCCGCAACAGGAGACCACCAGCGCCTGGGAGGCGATTGAGACCCTGCGTCAGGCCCACCTCGACGAGGCCACCATCGCCCGGATGCTGGGCGGCAATGCCGCCGAACAGTTTGGCATCGATCTGGTCCAAAAGGTGGAATAGGAGCACGGCAATGGCATCCCCCGTATGCAACCCCAGCCCAATCGGCAGACAATCCGCCGCAGTGTCAGCGGTGGGCCGTCCGAGCGCTCAACCGGGCGGACAGGCATTGTACGAACAGGACTTCTCGGCCTGGATTGAAGAACAGGTCGGAGCGTTGCGGTCCGGCCAGACGCACCGGCTGGATATGGAGCACCTGGCGGAGGAGATGGCAGACATGGGCAGAAGCCAGCGCCGGGCGGTGAAAAGCGTGCTCATTATTATCCTGAGCCATCTTCTGAAATATCGCTATCAGCCCAACCGTCGGACCAATAGTTGGCGGGCAACCATACGAGAGCACCGACGCCGGGTGCGCGACGAGCTGGCCGACAGCCCGAGTCTGCGACCGTATAGTGAACGTATGCTTGACGCCGGCTACCAGGACGCGCGGGAAGCGGCCGCAGATGAGCGCGGTTTACCCATTGCGACGTTTCCGTTGGTTTGCCCGTTTGCTTTGGAGCAGATACTTGATCGGAATTTTTTGCCGGAGTCGGACTGAGAGGAGCATGGCAATGAACGTGATTGATGGTGACAGCCACTTTATGGAGCCGCTTGACCTCTACCCCCGCTATATTGATCCGGCCTTTCGGGAGCGGGCCATGCGGGTCGAAAAGGACCCGACCAGCGGGGAGCCGACCATCCTGATTGACGGCCGGCCCCTCAAGCTGGTCAACACCGCCGACCTGCTCGCCGCGGTCGTGGCCTATGGCCAGAAAGAAATGGGCCGGGATGTCAGCCACTTCGATCAATATCTGGCCCTCAGCCCGGACTGGCAGAATATGGACAAGCGGGTTGAGTTCCTGGATGCCGAAGGGATTCAGGCTCAGGTCATCTACCCCACGCTCGGCCTCTTATGGGAAGGCAGCGTGGAGGACCCGGTCTTTGCCGATGCCCTGAGCCGGGCCTATAACACCTGGGCGTTTGAGCTGTGCGCCTGCCATAGTACCCGGCTTTTTCCCGCGGCGCATATCTCCCTGCGCGACGCTGAGCTGGCCGTGCGCGAACTCAAGCGGGTCGCCAAGCTGGGCTGCCGGACGATATTTGTGGCCGCGGCGCCCGTCAACGGGCGCAGCTTCGGCCATCCAGACTTGGACCCCATCTGGGCAGCGGTGCAGGATTTGGACCTGAGTGTCGGTATCCATCTGACCGGACATAAGCATTCGACCGGGCGCGAATGGTACCGCGACCGTGACCCCGGCATGATGTTCGTGACCATGAATTTGATTCAGGACCCGCGCATGGCCCTGACGACCATGGTCTACGACGGCGTGCTGGAACGCTTTCCGCGCCTGCGGGTCGCCACCATAGAGGCGATGGTCGGCTGGATTGGCGAATGGCTGGAACGGCTCGACTACCGGTATAGATATATGGGCCATACTTCCCAGATGGAACGCCCGGCGTCCGAATACTTCGAGCGCAATATCTGGATTAACGGCGACCCTGAAGAGCGGATGTTTCCCCTCATCGTCCAGTTTGCCGGGGATGAAAAATTCTTTGTTGGCTCGGACTACCCCCACGCCGAAGGCTTTGTTGAGCCGGTGCGCAAGGCGCGCGCAACCCTGTCTTCGCTGCCGCCTGAGTCGGTGGATAAAATTCTGGGGGGGAATGCCAGCCGCTTCTTCGGGATCTAACCGGCCAGCCGACGAACCCCTGCTGACCGGAGCCGGTGCGGTTCACCTCATTCCTCCGGCGCTGTTGCCGCCGCAAAGACGCGAATAAAACCGGCCAGGCGCTTGCCGTACAGGCCGGTATCCTTCCAATCGACTTTTGCGCCAGTCGCCGCCGCAACAAGCAGGTCTGCCACTGCCGCTGCCGTGAGCCCCGCTTTTTTTAGATTCAGCTCGCCCTTTCGGGTGGCCTCTTGCAGGGCTCTGGAGAGCAGCTGACGGAAATTCCCCTGTCCTTCGCGATAGACATCTGCCGCTAATCCCGAGCCGGCTTGAATAATATCATCGGCGTGGGGCGCTGCCGCTATCATCTCCAGCGGCTTCACCGACCAGGCTTCAAAGGCGGACATGACACGCTTCCAGATTGGACCGGAATGCCGGAGTTCCCCTTTGGCTTCCTGCAACTGCGAGGCCATGAGGGCCCGGGCCAGAGCCAGGAAAATAGCCGACTTATTCTCGAAATGGGCGTACAGGGCGGGTCTTGAAACATGAGCCAGCCGGGCGATGTCCTCCATGCGCGTCCGCTCTAATCCGTACTGAAAAAAGCAGGTTTGGGCGGCCTCTAAAATTGCGGCTCGGCGGCTTTCGCTCCGCGTGTGTTCTGGGGCCATACTCATAGTCGAGACATCATGACAGACCCGACCGGCCTGTCAATTTCCTCATCCCTTGCGAGCTAGGAAATAACTTATTGACATCATAAGTCAATATGTCAAAATGTCGCCCCTCAAGAGAATCGGCTCAGTTGAAGGAGGCCCGACTATGGCGTGGAGCGAAAAGGACGTGCCGGATCAAACCGGGCGTATTGCGATTGTGACCGGTGCCAACAGTGGTATCGGCCTGGAGACGGCCCGGGTGTTGGCGCAAAAGGGGGCGCGGGTGCTCCTCGCCTGCCGCGATAAAGAAAAAGGCGAAGCCGCCTGTGCGGATATTCTGCACAGCGCTCCGCGGGCCACGGTCGAATTTCAACCGCTCGACCTGGCCAGCTTGGAGTCCGTTAAAACATTCGCCGAGAATTTTACCGCCACCCATCACAACCTGGACCTGTTGATCAATAACGCGGGGGTTATGATGGTGCCTGGGTTGGAGCGGACAGTGGATGGTTTTGAGCGACAGTTTGGCACGAATCATCTCGGCCATTTTGCGCTGACCGGGCGCTTGCTGGCGACGTTACTGCAAACACCAAACTCCCGCATCGTGACCGTGAGTAGCCTCATGCACCGCTATGGCCCCCTGCATTTCGACAATCTGGACGCGGAAAAGAAGTATGCGCCCAGTAAGGCGTATGGCTATAGCAAGCTGGCCAATCTGCTGTTCATGCGCGAGCTGCACGGGCGCTATCACACGCAGACCGACGCTCTGCTGTCCACCGCGGCCCATCCTGGCTCAACCCGCACCAATCTCCAGCAGTATAAACCGAGTTTGCAGTTTCTCATGAGTTTGCCGCTTATGGCCCAGGACCCGCCGGCCGGCGCGCTGCCCACGCTCTACGCGGCCACGGCTGCGGATATCACCGGAAGGGACTACTTTGGCCCCGGCGGTCCATTCGAGCTGACCGGACCCCCGGCGACGGCGTATATGAGCAAGCACGCCCGTAACGACGAAAACGCCAAAAGGCTGTGGGAACTGTCAGAACAGCGCACGGGTGTGACGTATGCAAGCTAAAGGGCGGAGAAAACGCATGATTACCATTATTTCCATCCTCGCCGGCCTCTCGGTCCTCGCCGCGGCCTACCATCCGCTCGTGCCGATCATCCTGCAATCCGAGCGGCATGGCCTGCTGAGCGGTGGCGTCATGCTCATCACGATGAAGCAGCGGGACTCGGCAGAGATGAAAACCTTTCCGGTAGATTATCTGCGCGAGGGGAATATGGTCTATATCGGCAGTGACTCCAGCTGGTGGAAACACCTTGAGGGCGGCGCAGCAGTCACCATGCTCATTCAGAGAACGGAGGTCAGCGGCTGGGCCACGCCCATTATCGACGACCCCGAGCGTAGCAGCGCGGGGTTCAAGAAACTGCGTCCGTGGACCTATCTGCGGGCAGAATGGACCGGCGCGGTTTTTGTCGAGGTCGAAATCCGGGACGCTGAAGGAGCGCCCTGACGCGCGCAGCACTCGTGGGAGTGAGAAGGCCCGGGTCATTTCGATATTGAAAGACGGCTTTCATTTTTATAGGTTCGCCCCTTGGACGCCCCCGAACCAGCCCTGCTCCAACCGCATGAGGCCCACCCAGTCGGCCATCTCCATCAGCATGGGAACACGCCCATGCTCCTTGTGTGCGAGCACGCCGGAAACGCCATCCCGGCCCAGCTCGGCCGGCTCGGGCTGTCGCCGGCTGCCCTGCGGAGCCATATTGGCTGGGACATCGGCGCTCTGGCCGTGGCGTGGAAGTTGGCAAACGATCTGCCAGGCGAACTCATCTATCAAAAATACTCCCGTCTTGTGGTGGATTGTAATAGACCGCTCGGGGTGCCGGATGTCATTCCCGCAGTCTCAGCCGGGGTCAGCATCCCCGGCAACGCGCGGCTTTCAGACCCGCACCGCACGCAACGGATACGGGAGATTTGGCAGCCTTTCAGCGATAGGATTGAGCAGACCTGCGACACGCGGCAGCAACGCGCCGTGCCAACGGTGCTGGTGTGTATCCATAGTTTTACCCCAAGGCTCAACAGGGTTGAGCGCCCGTGGCATCTCGGGCTGTTGTTCAACCGGGATGACAGGCTGGCGACCCGGCTGGCCACACACCTGCGCCTCGAAGCCCCCGAGGCCCTCATCGGCATGAACGAGCCCTATGTGGTAGCTGACGATGAAGACCATACCATTCCGCACTTCGGTGAGGCGCGTGGTCTCCCACATGTGTTAATCGAAATACGGAACGATCTCATTCGCAGCACAGCGGGACAGGCACGCTGGGGGCAGGTCTTGACTCGCTCGCTTCAGCGCTGTCTGGGGGAGCTGCGTCTATGCGCCTGAGTCGTGACCTCCCGCTCCGCCCAGACGAGTCGGCCTTTCTCATTATCGACGTCCAAAATTACTGCGCCCATCCAGATGGAACAGAAGTCCGTTCGCTGCCGCTCGCAAAACGAGCCGAACGCGACTTCTTCTTGGCCGCCCTCAAACCGGCTGTCAAGAATATGGCCCGGCTCCAGCGCTGCTGCCGCGCCGCTGGCATAGAAGTGCTGTTCTGCGTGATCGAAAATCTTACCCACGACGGGCGGGACCGCGGTCTCGACTATAAAATTACCGGCTTTCACGTCCCCAAAGGCTCATGGGACGCCCAAGTCCTGGCTGATATTGCTCCGGTGGGTGATGAGATTGTCATCAGCAAGACGGCCTCGAGTGTGTTCAACGCCACGAATATCGATTACGTGCTGCGGGCGCTTGGAATCAAACAATTAGTGATTGCTGGCGTCGCAACCGATCAATGTGTGGAGAGCGCCATCCGCGACGCCTGCGATCTGGGCTATCTTGTCACTATGGTCACTGACGGGTGCGCCACCTATTCAGCCGCCCGACAGCAGGCCAGCGAGAAGGCGATTCAGGGTTATTGTCGCCAAGTCGTGACAGCGGACCTGATCGCCGAAATCGAGCGCCGGGGTGAGGGCCACGATGATTAGCGAAGACCTCATCATGGTTGTCTACGCGGATGTGGCAAACCAAGTCCGCGGCAAAGGCTTCCCCGCCAAAGAGCGAGCAACCCGGCTCCGCCGTGGGGTAGGCTGGGTCCCGACCAATAGCCTCATCACGTGTTTTAACACGATTGCGGCCGGCCCCTTTGGGGCGCTGGGCGACTTATTGCTCATCCCGGACGAGCGCACGGAAGTCCGGGTTGCTTTTGAGGACGGCAGTGCTCCAGAGCATTTCATGCTGGGGGACATTCGGACTTTGGACGGAGCAGCCTGGGATTGTTGTCCGCGGGCGATTTTACGCAGCGCCTTAGCCGACCTGCTGGCCGAAGCCGGCGTGCAACTGAAAGTGGCCTTCGAGCACGAGTTCTGGAGCGTTGCTGACGATACCGCCCCGTGGTCGAGCTTCGGTTTAGGCAGCTTCAGGCATAGCGCTGCGTTCGGACGGACAATTCTGGCTGCCCTGCGGGCGGCCGGCCTCAAACCCGATACGTTCTTACCGGAATACGGTCAGGATCAATATGAGGTCACGGTTGCGCCGAGCCTGGGCCTGCGCGCAGCCGATGCGTGTGTCATTGTCAGGGAAATGGTGCGGGCCGTTGCCAAACGAACAGGCCGAAAAGTGAGCTTTGCTCCAATGGTGAACGCCGGCACCGGAAACGGCCTCCATATTCATATCAGCCTGCTCGACCGGGACGGGGCTGCCTGTACCTACGACGCCAGCCGGCCGGCGCGCTTGAGTCCTGTGGCGGGGAGCTTTTTTGGTGGTCTGCGCAAATACCTGCCCAGCCTGCTGGCGCTGACGGCCTCCAGCGTTGCGTCGTATGAGCGCTTGCAGCCGCACCGGTGGAGCGCGGCTTTCAATAATTTTGCTGAGAATGACCGAGAGGCCGCGCTGCGTGTGTGTCCGGTGATTGGACGCGCAGGGTTCAACCCGGAGTCACAATTCCATGTGGAATATCGAGCCGCAGATGCAACCGCCAACCCTTATATACAACTGGCCGTTCTGGCCAGAGCCGGCTTACAGGGCATTCGAGACAACGAGTCAGCACCCACACCAACGACCGGCGACCTCAGTCTGCTGCCGCCCGACCAACTGGCAAAAATCGGTGTCGTCCGATTGCCGTCCGACCTGCAATCTGCCCTCGAAGCCCTCGATAATGAGCCACGACTGCGCTCTTGGCTGCCCAGGGAATTCGTCGAGGTGTTCCTGGCTCATAAGGCTGGGGAACTCGCGTTTCTGCAAGGCAAAGATAGTGCCACCATCAGGCGTCTGTATGCGGAGGCGTACTAATGCGCCGCCCGATTGAGCGGCCCAGGGGCCCGTCTTCGTACTTTACTGCATACCTTCGCCACTAGGATCATCGACGATGAAGCGCCACGTCCCGTCTGCCTGCTTGCGCACCACTTCCACGCTGTGCAGCGGTGTCGTGACCGGATTGCCGTCCGGCCCAGGGCTGGTGCTGCTGCCCTTCACCCGCGTGACCGCCACCGTTCCGTCCGTACTCGGAACCGCGGTGACCGCCTCGACGTGAAACGTGGCCTGGGCGTCGATAAAGCCCTGCATGACCTTGCGGATGGCATCGTGGCCGGTGACCACCTGCTCGGGCGATACCACAAAGGTGGCATCCGGTTCATAGAGCGCTAGCGCCGCGTCCAGGTCGCCGGCTTTGATTGCTTCGAGCAACAATAGATCGCATTCTTCGGGTTTGTGTGCTGGCATATCCGCTTCCTCCTTTGATGAGCGTGACACTCTCAGACCGTCTTAGGCCGCACTGTCAGGCCGGTCTCCTTCGTAATACGGCGAGCGGCCCGGTTTGTCTTTGAGATGGACGAAGACCTTGTGCGAGAACCACTCGGTATACTCTCGGACCGTCACTGGCCGGTATTTGGGCGGATGGTCTGCGTCGCAACAGGTCTCTACGCACTCAATCAGGGTGGCCGGGCTGGGGCTATAGAAAAACGGAATCGCGTACCGGTCACGACCCGAGCGGTTGATGGCTCGGTGAAACGTCGCGCGAAAGCGGCCGTTGCTCCACAGACGCAGAATCTCGCCGGCATTGACCAGAAAGGTCTCGGGTAGCGCCGGGGCCTGAATCCATTTTTTGTCCGAGGTGCGCAATTCCAGACCGGGCACCCCGGACTGAGCCAGAAACGTGATAAAGTCGCCATCGATATGCGGCGAGGCGTTAAACTGGTTGTCCTCACACGGAGTTCCAGGATAGTGAGACACGCGCAGGATGCCCATTGGCCGCGAGTGTAGAAAGGCCTCGTCAAAGAAATGTTCGGGCAGACCCAGGGCGGTGGCATACACCGGCAGCAGGCGCAGGCTGAGCGCTTCCATCGCGTCAAAATACTCAACCAGGGTCTCCCGAAAGCCGGGCAAATCCGCCGGCCACTGATTGCCGCCCTGATACAGCGGGGCGGGCGCGCTGTCGGCTTGGCTGGCCTGGACCTCACGCCCAATGAAAAACGCCTCGCCAATATCCGGCTTACGGTCAGGCTCGTCCTGTTTATACTTGGGCTGCTGGAGCCCCTGGGGCATATAGCCAATGCCTTTGCTATCGACCTTGACGGCAAGTTTGCGCTCAAGCGGCAGCGCATGAAAGCGGGCGTTTTCCGCAAACACGCGCTCAACCAGCTCCTGGGGCACGCCGTGGTTTTTGATGAAAAAGAAACCGATATCTTCCAGCGCCTGGCAGACCTCCCGCCCCAGGCGGGTCAGCGCGCCGGGTTCTCCGGCCAGAAACGGCCCGAGGTCCAGGACCGGGATGAGGTCTTCCGCACTCAGCGGATCCGATTTTTTCACAAAGACGCGGGCCGTGTTCGCTTGGCTCATAATACTCCCTCGCTGGATATCGCTCCCAACATATACAACCGTCCCGCGGGGAAGCAAGACAGCCGGCGGGACCGGTTGACTTTCCGGTCCAATTCGCATGGAGTGCAGAGAATTTTTACCGCAAAGGAGGAAGGCATGAAATATGGTATTGTCATGTTCGCCACGGATTACGCGATCCGTCCTGACGATTTTGCCAAAGCGTGTGAAGACCGTGGCTTTGAGTCGGTCTGGTATCCCGAACATACCCATATTCCGGCGAGTCGGCGCAGCCCGTGGCCAGGGGGCAAGGACTTACCCAGAGACTATTGGCATACTCACGATTTGTTCGCCTCGCTGATGGCGGCCGCCGCCGCCACGACAACGCTCAAAGTCGGCAGCGGCATCTGCCTGGTGCAGGAGCACGACCCCATTAAGCTGGCCAAGGAAGTGGCCACGGTAGACCAGCTCTCCAACGGTCGCCTGCTGTTCGGCATCGGGGGCGGCTGGAACGCCGAAGAAATGGAAAACCACGGCACGCCCTTTGACCGCCGCTGGAAAATTCTGAGAGAAAAAATCGAGGCTATGAAGGCGATCTGGACGCAGGAGGAGGCCGAGTATCACGGGGAGTTTGTGAACTTCGACCCGATCTGGTCTTATCCCAAGCCGCTGCAAAAGCCCCATCCCCCTATTCTTTTGGGCTCCCACACTCCCGGCGGATTAAATCGGGTGGCCAACTACTGCGACGGCTGGATTCCAATCGAGCCACGCACGCCCGACCTCAAGGGCGGGATCGGCGATATGCACGCCCGGGCGGAAAAATTCGGGCGTCAGCCGACGGACCTGTCTGTCTCCGTTTTTATGGCCTCGGCTGAGGAAGCGGTGATCAATCGGTATGAGGAATTGGGAGTCGAACGCTCCATCTTCGCCGTTCCGTCCGAGAGCCGGGACAAGGTTTTGCCGATTTTGGATAAGTACGCCGCGTTTATGGCGAGTATGCGCTAGGCGCACCAACGTCAGGAGGAAAAACGTATGATTGACCTACACTACTGGCCCACCCCGAACGGCAAGAAAGTCACCATTCTGCTGGAAGAGTGCGGGATGCCGTACACGATGATCCCGTGCAATATCGCCCAGGGAGATCAGTTCACGGACGAGTTTCTCAGAATCTGTCCGAATAATCGGATGCCGGCCCTCGTGGACCACGAGCCGCTCGGCGGGGGCGAGCCGATCAGTATTTTCGAGTCCGGGGCAATGATGATGTATATCGCCGAGAAGGCCGGGCAGTTTTATCCCCAGGATGTGCGCGCTCGTTACGACGTGAACCAGTGGCTGATGTGGCAGATGGCCAACCAGGGCCCCAAGAGTGGCGAATGCGGCCATTTCCGTCGCTTGGGCGACACGCAAGGGGAGCAGACCTATGCGGTCCGGCGTTTTACGGATGAGGTCAACCGTCTGTTCGGCGTGATGAACAACCAGTTGTATCGGCAGCCCTATCTGGCCGGGAACGAATACACCATTGCCGATATGATCTGTTACCCCTGGACGGTCAGCTGGGAGGCCCAGGGTCAGGACATCAACGAGTTCAAGTACTTCAAGCGCTGGTTCGAGGAACTCTCGGAACGCGAAGGCGTCAAAAGAGGCATGGCCGTCGGCAGTGACCTCGGCTTCGACGTCGCCAAGCTCTCACAGGAAGAGAAAGACCGTCTCCGCAAAATGCTCTACAACCAGCGTGCCCGCCCGGTCCCGGAATAGGTGGCCGGTCGGGTGAAGCGGTGCTCCAACGAGTCCCAGCTTCGACGGTGCCGTAAGAGTCAACACGAGACCCTGGGGTGTCCCCTCTGGGTCTCGTCGTATTCGGACCAAGGCAAGAGCCCGAAATATGGGAGAGAGCGGAGGCCGTAGGATGGACGATGTAGCGGAGCCCTCGGCAAGCTACGGCGGGGCGTGGCCTCAAGAAAAACTGAATATACTGAAAGCGTATCTGGACGCCTACACAACTGCATTAAAAGATCAGTCCTTCAAACTGGTTTACATTGATGCCTTCGCCGGGACGGGCTCTGTCGAACTGGCGAGTCGAGCCGACCCGGACGCCCTCAAGTTCATCCAGGGCTCGGCAGCTATTGCTGTCGGTATTAACAATAAGCCGTTCGACAAACTCATTTTCGTTGAGAAAGATCAAGACCGGTATAGCGAATTGACCAAGCTAATAGATAGATATCCCGACAGAGATATTCAGATTGAGAACTCGGACGCTAATAAATTTCTCAGAGAGCTTCAATTGGATTGGAGGAGATGGAGAGGTGTCCTTTTTCTTGACCCGTTCGGCACACAAGTCGAATGGGCCACCATTGAAATGGTGGCAGGATTCAACGCCCTGGACATTTGGATTCTGTTCTCTGTATCCGCCATTTCTCGGATGCTCCCGCAATCGAAGCGGCCAGAAGATGTTACGGCCAGATGGGTCGCTAGATTAAATAAAGTATTCGGTGACGAAAGCTGGCGTGCCCTGTATAGTGAAATACCACAAGAGGACTTGTTCAGAGATACTGAATATGAGCGAGAGCCAGGTATTGACGGAATTCTCAACACATACAAAGGCAAATTAGCCAAGCTGTTCGGCAAGAGATTCCTAGAGAAATCCCGGCTCCTCAAGAACTCTAAGAATGCTGCCTTGTTCGATTTTTTGTTCTGTGTTGGCAATGTAAAGGGGAATTACGCCTGCGAAACGTATTGCCGAGCATATCCTGAAGAGGATGTAGCGATGTCAACATACTCAACCATCGAGTGGACCGAGACGACCTGGAACCCGGTGACAGGGTGCGCAAAAATTAGCCACGGCTGCAAGCACTGCTATGCGGAGCGCATGTCACAAAGACTCCGCGCAATGGGCGTCGAGAAATATCGACACGGGTTTACCACCACCGTCCATGAATCTGCCCTCAGCGCTCCCTTGCACTGGCGGAAGCCCCGTGTCGTCTTCGTCAATTCTATGTCCGGCCTCTTCCACCAGTCCGTTCCCTCGCCATTCATTGAGGCCGTGTTCCAGACGATGAACCGCGCGTCGCACCATACCTTTCAGGTGCTGACCAAGCGACCGAGCCAGGTGGCCCGGATGGCGGCCCGATTGCACTGGACGCCAAACATCTGGCTCGGTGCCAGTATCGAATCTGAACGCTGGCGCGGACGGCTGATACCGCTCAAAGACACCCCGGCCCACACGAAATTCCTTTCCCTCGAACCATTGCTCGGCCCGTTGCCGGCCCTCCCGCTTGACGGGATTGATTGGGTGATCGTGGGTGGTGAGTCCGGCCCAGGTGCCAGGCCGATGCAGGTAGACTGGGTACGGGATATCCGCGACCAGTCTGTCCGCCACCATGTCCCCTTCTTCTTCAAACAGTGGGGCGGGCCAGTCAAGAAGCGAACGGGGCGCTCTTTGGACGGCCAGACTTGGGATCAGATGCCAGCGCGTATACGTGCGAGTCTGTGACTCTGGCTCCCGGCACGCTCGGCTGCTTACTGAAACCGGCGGGCGTCCTCTCCGGCGTAGCGCGCCACCATGGTATCTATCTGGGATGTCTGCTCCACTCTGTCGAGGACTTCGGTCAGACGGCGGGCGGGAATGGTGCACGTCAACTCGGTGGCCTGCATCCCGGTTCGTGCCCGGCTCAACGCGCAGCCGACACTCACGGCGACCTGGCCGTCTTTCGCCATCGCGACGATATGACACTGGGGCTTGCCCTCGATCTTGAGGTCGGGCAGAGCGTCTGACAGCACCATGGCGGCGTGTGGGTTGATACGGAGCAGTACGACATCGGGCGCAAGCGGCGTTTCCGCCAGCGGTCCATAAGTCACGGCCCCAGGCTGGTCCGCTACCGTTGGAATATGGGGGAAGACCTCCTCTGCCACCCAGCCGCTGTCCAGCAAGGTCGCCACGTCTTGGCCTTGCGCGGCCTCTTCCAAGGTTTTGAAACCGTGGGTGAGACTGCCCACGCTACAGTTGCCGTGGTCTTCGGCAATTGTGCTGAAGGTGCGCTCCCCGGCCTTGATCCAGAACACACAGCCGGCCGGCACCCGCCCGGTCCGCCCGTCCGGTGTGGGTGCGGCTAACGGTTCGTCAAAGGCCGGAATGTTTTCCGGGCGGGCCGGGCTGAAGGTAATCGCCAGCGGCGCGGCCACCGGGCGCAGCGCCTTGGTGAGGCGCTCGGCTAAGCTGTTCCAATCTGCTGTGGTCATGGTATTCACTCCTTCGGAGAGCACCCGGTCTCAGGTTTCAATAATCTGAAATGCGTGCAAACCAATCTCGGTTGAGACTGCCATCTCGTCGCCCTGTACGCTCCAGTTGTCCCACGTCTGACCATCCATGCGGACCCGACAGGCGCTCGGCTGCGCCAAGTTCTTGACGCGAAAGCTGGTCGGGCGGCCCTGGGCGGCCGGGTCAGCCGGATAGGTTCGTAAAACCAGAGTTTTCCTCTCCTGGTCGTAATACGCCTGTGACAAACCCATGTTGGGAAAGTCCACCCCGTACACGCTGGGCTGGTCGAACTTCTCCAGGTTCGGCTCGGTATAGAGGCGTGACCACGCGCCTGGGCCGCCGACCTCGGCCACCATCAGATTGGCGTTATACTGCCCACGCGGATAGGGCTCGTTCAGTCCAAAGCCATAATAGAACTCGCCCGCGTCCCGGTCCCAGGTTGGCTCGTAGTTGGCCTCGACATGGGCGCGTATTTTCCTGACCGTGTTGGTGTCACCCAGGTCCTGGGCCAGACTCAGGGCGCGGACCGTCATATACGGATGATCCTCGGTCGCGCCGGGCGCAAAGGTCATATACGCCGTGCCGTCCGGCTTTTCGACCAGATAGTCCCGCTTGGCGGCCTCGTAAAAGCGGGTGGCCATGGCCCGGTCGTTCGGCAAGAGGTAAAACCCCCACATAATCCAGCTAAAGACGGCCAGCAGGGTGTTATTGTAATCAATGAGCGGGTCGTAATAAATGGTCACCCACTCGGGCAGGAGCGGGTCTTCGGACGGGGCAATATAGTTGCGCTTGGCGTACTCGTACCACTGCTCAAACGCGCGGAACGTCTTGCCGTTGTAGAAGATGTCGTAAAGCCTCAGACCGAGGCTGGTGACCGTGAGTCACAGCGGCCACACTTTGGTGTTCTCTCAATGCGAGCCTTCGGGTCTGCCACACCACTGATCGCTGATATACTCATTCATGCTGGTGTGGGTGTAGTGAAAGGTGTGTTCGCCATTATTCACCACCGAGAAGCCGTCGTTATATTTCCGGTCCCCCGACACATACAGGTGCAGGCCCATGGTCAACGACAGAAAGCCTTTATAGTAAATCGCCCCGGCGGCCTTGATCGGGTCGGGCTCATAGCCCCACGGCTCAACCCCGTTTGCGGCCCAGCCGGGTGAGTCGTATTTGCCACGGAGTTCGGTGGGAATGAGCAGGGGGAAAAATTCGTCGGGGTAGTGCTCACGCTGCGGGTCGGGGCCGATCTGCGCGGACCAGTCATAGGTTCCCCAGTAGTCCGTAATACGGTCAACCAGACTTTCAAGAATTTTGCTGTACACCTCGCGCCAGGCCGGCGTGATGTCGCTCATCAGGGCGACCGCGTAGGACGAATCCACGGCGTCAAAGCGATGAAAATTCCCCATGGGGGGCAGGCTTTTATCGTCCCACATTTCAGACGGCCGACCGTCTTTGGACCAGTCGTCATCCACCGTGGCCTTGCGGTACAGATATTTGAGCCAGCCGCGCGCCCGTTCGGACAACTCGGTCTGGACTGTCTCGTGTGTCATACTGCCCTCCTTCAGCGTGCAGTCAAAGGGTGCCGGCGAATCCCTCTATCTACCAGCCCAACGGGATAGAGGAAAAGCAGACGGGCGAGGGCGGCCCCGTTTTCTATCTCCCGCCTCTGGTCTGGTAATATCCGAAGGCGCTCCAGCCACCGTCAATCACCATGACCTCGCCGGTCATGAAACCAGCATCCTGGCTGGCGACAAAGCGGACGGCTTTGGCAATGTCCGCACCGGAGCCCAGCCGCCGTTGGGGCGTGCGCTTGATCAAATCGAGGGCGGTCAGCTTGCCATCGGCCTCAAGCCCGTCAATCATGTCCGACTCAATATAGCCCGGCGCGATACAGTTCACGCGAATCCCATACCTGGCCCACTCAATTGCCATGACCCTGGTCATGTGATCGACCGCGGCTTTTGAGGTGCAGTAACCCAGCGTGGCCGGGAAGGCGTTGCGCCCCAGAATCGACCCGATATTGATAATGCAACCCCCGCCGTGCTGCGTCATATGACGCGCCGCAGCCTGGGAACACAGGAAGATGGACTTCACATTGATATCCATATGCTGGTCCCAGTTCTCTTCGGTCATCTCCAGCGTCAACTGCGGGCGGGTGATCCCAGCATTATTGACCAGAATATCAACCGGTCCGAGCTGTTCCTCAATCTCGGCAAACACGCGCGTGACCTCGGCCGCCCGCTCGACATGGCAGCCGAAGGCGACCGCCTCTCCGCCCTGACTCGTGATTGCGGCCACCGTCTCTGCCGCGTTTTCGGCCCGGGTCGCCACGCAGGCCAGCCGCGCGCCGGCTTCCGCCAGCTCAATGGCAATCGGTTTGCCCAGGCCGCGGCTGGCACCGGTGACGACCGTGACTTTTCCAGAAAAAATACCCATGCCCTATTGCTCTCGTGGATGTCCGGTGTGGTGGGGAGCAAGAAAAGCACCGAAGCGAAGGCGTTGACGCATACTGTCTCCAGTCCTCACAGTGTTTCGCTGGACTGTACCAAAACCGCTCCGGGGGAACCAGGGACACATCTTGCCGGCCCGTTTCGGTATGGATACGCTGTGTACATAAAGGTATCAAATGGAATGGACCTGGGACGAGGAGAAAAACGCTCGTAATTTTGTGAAACACGGCGTGACATTTGAAGCAGCTTTGCAAGTGTTCAACGATCCATATGGGATCGAAAAAGAGGATATAGCCCATTCCTCGATTACAGAACAGCGACGTTGGAGGACGGGCAAGCTCAGCAACGGGAGGACGGTGACTGTTGTCTATACCCGTAGAGAGCAAGTCATCCGTTTGATCTCCGCCCAAGAACGACGCCGGGAAAGAAGAGAGTATGAAGAAGCCAACCGCAAAGAAAAACCATAGTCGTTTCCGTCTCATCTCCAAGCCCCGGCTCTTCACCAAAGAGGAGACGGACCTCTCCAACGCCAAGGTCAATATCCACATCCGCCTGGACGCTGATATTATTCACTACTTTAAGGAGCAGGCAGCCCGGGAGGGAGGGAAATACCAGACCTTGCTCAACCAGCACCTGCGTCAGACCATCTGGCCGGAGCGCGAGCCTGAGTACAAATTGGAACAGCGGGTACGGCTGATTGAAGAGCGACTCGGCTTGTCATCCTAGACTGTCCAAGAGCACCGGTATCCCGCGAGTGGACCGGTCGGAGCAATCGCCCTCCTTGAGATTCCTCCGCTCCCTTCTTCTGGCCCTATTGGGCAACCCAACCGCCATCAACCACCATCGGATGGCCGGTCACAAATGAGGCCGCCTCTGAGCAGAGCCAGACCACGGCTTCAGCAATCTCCTCAGGCTTGCCCAAGCGACCAATCGGCTCTTTGGCGGTCATGCCGTCTTCTATGCGTGGGTCTATCGCCATGCCCCGCTCGAACATCGGTGTCCGAATGACTCCCGGACAGACGGCGTTCACGCGAATGCCGGATTTGGCATATTCCAATGCCGCCGTTTTGGTCAGCCCGACCACCCCGTGCTTGGCAGCCACATACGCCGGCCCACTCCGAAACCCAACCAGACCAGCAACTGAGGCGGTATTGACAATCGCCCCCCCGCTTTGCGTCAGCATATGCTGGAGTTCATACTTCATGCACAGCCACACCCCGGTCAGGTTAATCGCAATCACCCGGTCCCAGTGTGGCGGGGTATACTCTCCGGTCTGCGCCGCCGCCCCCGCAATGCCAGCGTTATTGAAGGCGCAGTCAAGCCGTCCATACGTCTCAACCGTGTGCGTGACCAGGGCCTCGACTTCCGCCGCTTGGGCAACGTCGGTTTGCACGAACACGGCCTCGCCCCCGGCGGATTTGATAAAATTGACCGTCTCCTCTCCACCCTCAACCACCACATCGGAAACAACGACCGTCGCGCCTTCACGGGCGAACGCTAAGGACGTAGACCGCCCAATACCCGACCCCCCGCCTGTCACCAATGCAATTTTTCCGTCTACTTGGCCTGCCATAATGCTGTAATCCTCCTTGCTCTCTAGTCAGAGCGTTTCTTCTAGCGTGTCGGAGGCGATCAATAAAGGGAGAGCATACGTGCCGCGAGAAGCGAGGCCCCCCCCGCCTCACGACGTTCTGAAAAAAAGATGCTATGCTGCCGGGCTGACTGCATAAGGAGGGCAAAGCACTATGCAACAGCGCGGATTTCGGAGCAGCATCACGACCCAAGGACGCCGTATGGCCGGCGCGCGTGCCCTGTGGCGGGCGACTGGCATGAAAAAGGACGATTTCCAAAAACCGATTATTGCCATTGCCAACTCGTTTACCCAGTTCGTGCCCGGCCATGTCCATCTGCACGAGATTGGACAGCGGGTCAAACAGGTGGTGGATGCCAACGGCGGCTACGGCGTGGAGTTTAACACCATTGCCGTGGACGACGGCATTGCCATGGGCCACGACGGGATGCTGTATTCGCTGCCCAGCCGCGAGCTGATTGCCGACAGTGTGGAGTATATGGTCCAGGCGCATAAGGCCGATGCCATGATTTGCATCTCCAACTGCGACAAGATCACCCCCGGTATGCTGCTGGCGGCCATGCGGCTGAACATCCCGGCCATTTTCGTCTCCGGCGGACCGATGGAAGCCGGCAAGACCGAACTGTCTACCGGCCTGGCCAAGCTCGATTTGGTCCACGCCATGATTGGGGCCGGGGATGACTCGCTCAGCGACGAAGACGTCGAGAAAATGGAAGAGGCGGCCTGTCCGACCTGCGGTTCGTGCTCCGGCATGTTTACCGCCAACAGCATGAATTGTCTCAACGAGGCGATTGGCCTGGCGCTGCCGGGCAATGGCACCATCCTGGCCACCCACGCCCTGCGCTGGGAACTCTTTCAGCAGGCCGCCACCCGCATTGTCGAGATGGCCAGGGCCTATTATGTCGAGGGGGACGACTCGGTCCTGCCGCGCAGCATTGCCACATTTGAAGCCTTTGAAAACGCGATTACCCTGGACATCGCCATGGGGGGTTCGACCAACACGGTGCTCCATCTGCTGGCCGCGGCCCAAGAGGCCGAAGTCGACTTTACGATGGCCGATATTGACCGGCTGTCGCGCGTAGTCCCGTGTATCTGCAAGCTCGCCCCGGCCTCAGATATCTACCATATTGAAGACTGTGCCCGCGCCGGCGGCATTGCGACCATCCTGGGTGAATTGGACCGGGCCGGAAAACTGCACACGCAGGTCAGGACCGTTTCTGGAAAGACCCTGGGCGAAATGCTCGAAACGAACGACATCCGGCGCGAGCAGCCGGACGAGTTTGCCCGCAAACGCAGCTTGGCTGCCCCGTGTAATATCCGTACCAAAGAAGCCTTTTCGCAAAATCCGTACTATGACACCCCGGACAAGGACGCGCTCACGGGCTGTATTCGTTCGACCGAATTTGCCTACAGCCAAGACGGCGGTCTGGCCGTCCTGTACGGCAATCTGGCCGAGGAGGGCTGTATTGTCAAAACCGCGGGGGTGGACGAATCCATCTGGGTCATGGAGGGGCCGGCGCGTATCTTTGAATCGCAAGACGCGGCCTGCGAGGGCATACTCAGTGACCAGCTGCGGCCCGGCGATGTGGTGGTCATTCGCTATGAAGGCCCGCGCGGCGGACCAGGGATGCAGGAGATGCTCTACCCGACTTCCTATATCAAGTCCAAGCATCTTGGCACCAAATGCGCGCTGGTGACCGATGGGCGTTTCAGCGGCGGGACCAGTGGCTTGTCAATCGGGCATGTGTCGCCCGAAGCCGCGGAAGGCGGCGTCATTGCCCTGGTCGAAGAGGGCGATACGATCCGCATCGATATCCCGCAGCGCTCAATCAACGTCCTGCTCTCGGAAGAAGAGCTGGCCGACCGACGCAAAAAGATGGCGGCCAAAGGCCAGGCTGCCTATCAGCCGCTCGGACGCAAACGCGCGGTGTCGGCCGCCCTGCAAGCCTATGCGGCGCTGACCACCAGCGCGGCTCGCGGTGCGGTCCGCGACGTGACCCAGGCGTAAGGAGGACACGGACCCCCCTCACCCTCCCGGCGAGAGGGCCTGTGAGACAAGGATGAGCGCATGAGCGACCAGATCAAATATCTGCTTGACGAAAGCCAGATGCCCACGGCGTGGTATAATATCAACGCGGATATGCCCGTGCCCCTGATGCCGCCGCTCCACCCGGAAACCAGACAGCCAGTCACACCCGAATACCTCGCTTCCTTCACGCCTACGGCCCTCCTCGCTCAGGATGTCAGCCAAGAGCCCTATATTGAGATTCCGAAGCCGGTCCGCGATATCTATAAACTCTGGCGGCCCACCCCCTTTTTTCGAGCCCGCCGCCTGGAGCAGGCGCTCCAGACCCCAGCCCATCTCTACTACAAATACGAGGGCGTCAGTCCGGTTGGCTCGCATAAACCAAACACGGCCGTGGCCCAGGCGTTTTATGCCAAGCAAGAAGGCATCAAGACCCTGACCACGGAAACGGGCGCGGGGCAGTGGGGCACCGCCCTGGCTATGGCCTGCAATATGTTTGGTCTCGGCTGCGAAGTCTATATGGTCCGTATCTCGTTTCAGCAAAAGCCCTATCGGCGTCATGTGATTACGACCTATGGCGCTGAGGTGTTTGCCAGTCCGTCCGACCGGACCGCAGTCGGCCGGCGGTTTCTGGCTGAAAACCCAGACCATCCCGGCTCGCTGGGGCTGGCGGTCTCGGAAGGGATTGAAGCCGCCCAAACGTCCGGCGGAACAAAAAAATACAGTCTCGGCTCTTTTCTCCCGCATGTGTTGCTGCACCAAACCATTATTGGGGAAGAGGCAGTGCGGCAAATGGAAATAGCCGGCGAATACCCGGACATTGTTATTGGCTGTGCCGGCGGCGGGTCGAATTTTGCCGGCTTTGCCTTTCCGTTTGTCCGAGAGAAACTCAAGCACGATAAAAACACGCGGATTATTGCGGTTGAGCCGGCGGCCTGCCCGACCCTAACCAAAGGCTCCTTCACCTGGGATTGGGCCGACGCCGGCTGCGTGGCCCCGATTTGCCAGATGTATACGCTCGGCCATACGTTTATGCCGGCCACCATCCACGCCGGCGGGCTACGCTATCATGGCATGGCTCCGCACGTGAGCGCGCTGGTCCACGGCGGTCATATTGAAGCGGTGGCGCTGGATCAGGTGGCGACCTTTGAGGCCGGGGTGACGTTTGCCAGGGCAGAAGGGATAGTGCCGGCGCCCGAGTCCAATCACGCGGTGTGCGCGGCAATGAACGAGGCCGTACGCTGCCGGGAAAGTGGCGAAAAGAAAGTCATCGCGTTTAATCTGAGCGGGCACGGCCATTTTGATATGAGCGCCTATGCCGACTACCACGCCGGGAAGCTCGAACGCTACGAGTATCCGGCTGAGGCGATTGCGCGGGCCATACAGACCGTGCCGGTGGTGACTTTCCCGGGCTGAGGTGCGCTTGTCGGGCGGTCAGGGGCGTTCGGCGGCGCTCGCCGTTTCCCCTGCCCCCTGCCCCCTGCCACCAGCGCTTTGAGGGCAGGCGGCTCCCAAAACCCAGGGCCAGGTCAAGCCGTAACATCAGCTTGCGTAATCGCGTGCCGGCCAGCCAGCGCCCGAGCCGCGTATACCATTTGGAGAAGTCCTTATTATAGGGACAGACCCGGATACAGATTGAGCAGTCACTATTCTGGGCGGTCCAATAGCCGAAACATTTTTCCCCATCGACCGTCCATTTTACCACCCCCTTGATGTTGGACTGATTATGGACGGTGGCCGACGGAGCGTCCGAGGGAATGGCGTTGACCGGACAGCCCTGAGAACAGCGCCGACAGGTCTCGCAAAATTCCTTTACCCCGAACCGAATCGGCAGGTCGGGCGCCAGCGGCAGGTCGGTAAATATCTTGCCGAGTCGCACGCGCGGGCCGAACTCTTTGGTGATTAACAAGCCATGCCGCCCGTACTCGCCGAGGCCAGCCTTGATCGCATACGGAATCGCCAGCGCGGTATCGTTCATGCTGGCAATCGCGTGATAGCCGAGGTTGCGGATGTACTGAGCGAGGGACAGGACAACCAGCGCGTCGTGCGAATACCCCAGACCCGTTGCCGCCCCGCTGAGCGCAGACGGCACGGTCCGAATCAGGTCGTAGTCCATAGCCTGCGCCACCACAATAACAGACGCCAGGCCCTCGGGAATTTCCTGGGGCTTTTCGCGCTTGCTCATGTCGCTGAATTTCTGCTCATACATCCAGCGTTCGTCATAATCCGTAATGCCAATCAAGTCCGCGCCACAGGCTTTCCCGACCCGTTTGATCTCAGCCGCGGCTTGGGCTGGTGTCCCCAGGTCCATTTGCTCTGCGGCCATATCCCGGTACAAGGTAAACTCGTCAGAAAAGCCTTCTCGCCGGTCCTGGTCTTGTTTGAGTTCGGTGAAGAGGTCGCTGACATGCCAGGCCGCATTGCGGAGCGCATAATCCTTCTGGGTAAAGCCATCGACCTTGCGCCAGGTTTTCAGCGGCTCTCGATACGTCTCGTAGAAGCGCTGGCTCTTCTGACTCCGCACGCGCGCATCCCACCACGAGCGGCGAAACACATCATCTTTTTGGTTGAAGCGCGCAAAATGCGGCAGCAGGCGAAAGCCGGCCGCGCTATCTGAGGCCGAGACTGCGTTGTCTGTGGTCGTACTCATGGTGTTCCTCATCAATCACCCTCCTCGCCCCGTGGGTGCATCAGTAGCGATACTCTAGCGCAGGCACGAGGAGATACGATACCATAGCCCATAATACTTCAAGGATTCTGGCTCGGAAGGGAGAGAAGGAATGGCAGCAGCGTTCAATGTTGAGCAGGTCGTCAAAGATCGTTACGCCACGGGAGCCCAGCGGGAAGAGGCCGAGTTGTGTTGCTCGGTTGATTATAACCCGCGCTTTCTCAAGGTTATTCCCGATGAAATTATTGCCCGCGACTACGGCTGTGGGGACCCCTCTCAATACCTCCGGCCCGGAGAAACCGTGCTTGACCTCGGCGCGGGAACGGGCAAGGTGTGTTACATCGCCGCCCAGGTCGTTGGCGCCGCAGGCAGAGTCATCGGCGTTGATATGACACCGGAGATGTTGCACATCGCCGAGAAACATCGCCAGGCTATTGGCCGACAGTTGGGCTATCACAATGTTGAGTTTTACCGGGGCAAAATCCAGGATTTGCGCACCAGCCTCGCGGTTGCCGACGACTATCTGCGCAAGCAGCCGGTGGCTTCGGTCGAAGACTGGCACGCCTTTGAAGCCGTCATGGCGGAACAGCGCGCGCAGCAGCCCCTGATTGCAGACGCTTCCGTTGACGTGGTGGTCTCAAACTGCGTGCTCAACCTGGTGCGGGACACAGACAAACCGCAACTCTTTGGGGAAATTTTCCGCGTGCTGCGCCAGGGCGGGCGGACGGTCATCTCCGATATCGTTGCCGACGAACCGGTCCCGGCTCACCTGAAGGCCGACCCCGAATTATGGAGCGGCTGCGTCTCCGGGGCGATGCAGGCCGAGGCGTTCATTCACGCCTTCGGCGCAGCCGGTTTCTCCAGCACGACCGTGCTCAAGCGCGGTGCGCAGCCGTGGCGCACGGTCGAAGGAATCGCGTTTCGGTCTCTGACCCTGGCTGCCTATAAAGGCGAGCCCGGAGCCCAGGAACTCGCCTCTCAAGCCACGCCAGACGCCGAGGCGTGCTGTGCGCCCCGGCAATGCTGTTAGCCAAAGGAAGGGACACACTGTATGCACCCGCCCGAACCCGCTATTCAACCTTTTACCGAGCGGCTGCGCCAGGAGCGGGGTCTGCCGCTGAAACGGGCTGAGTTGGGGACTGTTCAGATCAACCTGGGCAAATTGTGCAATCAGGCCTGCCTCCACTGTCACGTCGGCGCTGGTCCGAAACGGACCGAGATCATGAATCGCCGCACAGCCGAACTGGCCCTCGCCCTCACCCGGACCGCACAGGCACGGACCGTCGATCTGACTGGCGGGGCGCCCGAGCTGAACCCCTCCTTCCGCTTTCTGGTTGAGCAAAACCGCCAGGACGGCCGGCATGTGCTGGACCGTTGTAATCTGACCGTCCTGTTTGAGCCGGGGCAGGAAGACTTGGCCGCGTTTCTGGCTCAACATCAGGTTGAGGTCTTTGCCAGCCTGCCCTGTTATTCGGCAGAGAATGTCACGGCCCAACGTGGCCACGGCGTCTATGAGCAATCTATTCAGGCCCTCCAGCAATTGAACGCCCTGGGCTATGGGCAGGACGGCTCAGGTTTAATCCTGAATCTTGTCTATAACCCGGTTGGGGCGCACCTGCCGCCGCCTCAGAAAAACCTGGAGGCGGACTATAAACGGGAACTCGGCGAACGCTTTGGACTGACGTTTAACCACCTCGTAACGATTACGAATATGCCCATCGCCCGCTTTGCCCATAGCCTGGAGCGGGCCGGCAAGCTGACCGAATACATGCAACTGCTGGCCCAGGCGTTTAATCCGGCCACCCTGGAGAGCCTGATGTGCCGCCACTTGGTCAGCATCTCCTGGGACGGCTATCTATACGACTGCGATTTTAATCAGATGCTTGAGTTGCGGCTGGGCAACGGCACCCCGCTACGTTTAGGTGAGCATTCAACCGACAGCTTGGTTCGGCAGCTCATTGGCCGGGACATTCGTCTGGATGCCCATTGCTACGGCTGCACCGCCGGCGCGGGGAGCTCCTGTGGCGGTGCACTGGCGGAATAGGGAACCGAAACTTCTTAGGAGCGGGTATATTTTTTCGCGTACTCCGGCAGAGCAATATCGGCCCGGAGTTGCGGGTCGACGACCGGCGGTTGAGGGATCAAGCTCAACGGAAGCTCACCCGCCCAGCAGTTGAGCCGATAGTCTTCCTCCGCATCCACCGGCGGCCCGGTCCGCATTTTGGCCGAGACCTCTTCCAAGGGCACCCGGATCACGCTGGTGGCTTTCAACTCCTGAGCCGAGGGCGCACGGACGTCAGCCCAGCGTTCAGGCATGATATGCTCGACAATGGCCTTGAGGGCGGCCTGCTTTTCGGCCGGGTCGGTCACATGTGTCGCCTGACCGAGAATCACCACGGAGCGATAATTCATCGAATGATGAAAGGCCGAACGAGCCAGCACCAGACCGTCGAGCAGGGTGACGGTGACGCAGACCGGTAGGCTCTCCCCAATCGTGCGTAACATCCGGCTGGCCGCCGAGCCATGAATATACAGACGATCCTCAATATGGGCGTAGATGGTGGGAATCACATAGGGCTGGCCGTCAACGCTGAAGCCGACATGGCAGTACAAGCCTTCCGCCAGAATGGCCCCAACGGCTGCGGTATCGTATGACGCGCGCTCCGGCATCCGGCGCAATCGGGTTCGCTCGGTTCTCTCAAACTGCGGCATGGCGGTTCCCCTTTCTCTCCTTGGTGTGGCTGTGTTGCCTGTATATCATATCTCTCGACAGCGCCCTGAGAGAAACGTTAGAAGGGGGGATAAAAGCATACAGGAGGGGACAGATGAGCCACTTGGAAGACTATGCCAATAAGTACGAGACCATGAACATGCAGCGTCGCAACGGCATTCTCGAGGTGACCTTTCACGTCAACGCCGGCCCGCTGGTCTGGAATGAGCCGGTCCACCGCGAAATCGGTCATGCCTGCGTTGATATTGGAGCCGACCCGGAGAATAAGGTCGTGATTCTGGCTGGAACGGGCGACAGCTATTGTGCGGAGATCGATTTCGCCAGCTTTGGCGATAACCTGGGGACGCCACGCGGCTGGGACACGGTGTATTGGGAAGGCAAGCGCCTACTGATGAATCTGCTCGATATTCCCGTGCCCATGATATCCGCGGTCAACGGGCCAGCCCTGATCCATGCGGAGATCCCGGTGTTGTGCGATATCGTCCTGGCGTCTGAGACCGCGGCGTTTCAGGATGCGCCGCATTTTCCGAATGGTATTGTACCGGGTGACGGCGTGCATCTGGTCTGGCCGCTGCTTTTGGGTGCCAACCGCGGCCGCTATTTTTTGCTGACCGGGCAAAAGCTCTCCGCTCAGGAAGCGCTCAGCCTGGGAGTGGTCAACGAAGTGCTGCCCCCGGAGCAACTGTCCGCCCGCGCCTGGGAGCTGGCCGAACAACTCGTCAAACAGCCCCCTCTGACTCTGCGCTACGCGCGTATATCTCTGACCCAGCAGATTAAAAAACTGATGCTCGACGGTCTGGGCTATGGACTGGCCCTGGAGGGGCTGGCCGTTATGGATAGGCAGCGGTCCTGATTCTTGGGGGAGCGGGCAACCACAGGGGGTTGCCTTCCCACCCAGGCCCTACTCTGAGGCGGCCGGCAGCACGGACGGCTTGTCCAACTCGCGTTTGTATTCAGCGCACGCCGCGGCGTCGGCAGACCCGTGCTCAACCCGGCACTGCCAGTATTGCTCCTCCAGCGCCGCTCGTTTGCCCAATATCCGGGCAAGCTGCAGGTCCCGGCTCGACTCGGCAAAAGACAACCCATGTTGAAGCGTCTGGCAGCCGGCGAGAAGCCCCAGGCCGGCCAGAACTCCCCCCAGGTGTTGAAGCCGCCCCCGCCGGCCCGCTCTTTTTTTCTGGAGTCGCCTCACGCCTGACAGCATACCGGCTTCCCCGCTGTATTGCACCTGCCAGCCTCTTCTCTTGACCCCCTGAGAGGCGTTCGCTAGTCTTCGTTTCCAGAGACCGAGGGAGTCTGAGCTATGCAATTCTACCTCGCCGCGGCGATTCAAATGACCGCGTCCGCTTCAAAAGAAGAGAATCTGGCCAAGGCCGAAACCTTTGTCCGCTTGGCCGCGGAGCGGGGCGCGGCCTTGGTCGTGCTGCCGGAGGTCTTTTCCTGGCGCGGACGCCATAAAAAAGAGCCCGAACAGGTCGAACCCATCCCCGGTCCGACCAGCCGCCGTTTGCAAGATATTGCAGCCCAACTCGGAATTCACCTGCTGGCCGGCTCCTTCCTCGAAAAATCGGACGAAACCCGCGCCTATAATACCAGCCTGCTGATCAACCCCCAGGGTGAGCTGCTGGCCCAGTATCGGAAGATCCATCTCTTTGATGTTGACATCCCAGGCCAGGTCAGCCTCAGAGAGTCGGACAGCATGAAGCCGGGGGAAACCGTCGTCGTGGCCCCCACGCCGCTCGGCACAGTCGGTCTTTCGGTCTGCTACGATCTGCGCTTCCCTGAACTCTACCGGTCACTCTCACGCCAGGGCGCGGAGATTATTTCCGTTCCGTCAGCGTTCACCTTTCCGACCGGCGCGGCCCATTGGGAAGCCCTGCTGCGGGCGCGGGCTATTGAAAACCAAGTGTATATCATTGCGCCCAACCAGATCGGGAAAAACGTGTACGGCTTTGCCGATTACGGCAACTCCATGATTATCGACCCGTGGGGCAAAATTATTGCTCGGGCGCCCGACCGCGAGTGTTGCATTACTGCCGAAATTGATCTCGACTATCTGGAAAAAGTGCGAAAGGAACTGCCGTGCCTCGCGCATCAGCGGCTCACCGCGTAAATATGTCGTCTCAACAAAGCAATGCGGATACGTTGACTCCTCTGGCCCCAGCCCCGGTCAAGTCTTTTTTTCGGGTGGTCACGTCCGAGGAAGCCCGCCGCCAGCTTGCCGCCTTTGCGCCCCAGACCAAAAGCGAACCGCTGCCGGTGCTCGACGCCTGCGGACGGACGCTGGCCAAGCCCCTGACCTCGCCGGTTGACCTGCCCCATTTCAACCGGACGAATATGGACGGCTACGCGGTCCGTGCCCAGGATACCTTTGGGGCGTCGGCCAGTCTGCCGGCCTACCTCAAACTCGTTGGGGCCATAGAGATGGGCGAGGAAGCGAAACATCGGCTCAAGAAGGGCGAGACCATGCGGATTGCGACCGGCGGTATGCTGCCGCCAGGCGCGAACTCGATGGTCATGGTGGAATACACCGAAGAAGTGGGAGACGGGACGGTTGAGGTCTTACGCAGCGTGTCGCCGTGGGAAAATATCCTGCGGGTTGGCGAGGACATCAAAAAAAAGAAGCCGATTTTTCCGGCCGGCCGCCGCCTGCGCGCCCACGATATCGGCGCGCTGACCGGCGTGGGGATTACCACCGTGCCGGTCCATAAACGCCCAGCCGTTGCCCTGATTTCCACCGGCGATGAAATTATTCCGCCGACACGTTCACCCCGGCCCGGTCAAATTCGGAATGTGAACCAGTATGCTCTGCACGCCATGATTACCGAATGCGGCGGAACCGTGACGGACTTGGGCGTTATCAAAGATGATCCGCGGACGTTTACCACGGCACTGGACACCGCCCTCCAACACTCCGATGTGGTGATGGTGTCCGGCGGCAGTTCGGTTGGAATCAAGGACATGGCGCTGGATGTCATCTGCTCATTTCCGCGCTCAGAACTATTCTTTCACGGCATTTCCATTGCCCCGGGCAAACCGACGATCTTTGCCCGTGCCGCCGGGAAGCCGGTCATGGGATTGCCCGGTCACCCGGTGTCGGCGCTGGTCGTTTTTGCCCTGTTTGGCGCACCACTGGTACGGATGATGGGGGGCGAGTCCGCAAACACGGCCTTTGTGCCGCTCCGCACCACCCGCGCCCGGCTGGCCCAAAACATTGCCTCTGCCCCCGGACGGGAGGATTATGTCCGGGTCACGCTGCAAAACGCCCCCCCTCATGGCGAGCGAGAGGCTCCGCTGGCCCAGCCGCTGCCCGGAAAATCTGGCGCGATCTTCAGCCTGGTGCAAGCCGACGGCATGGTGTGCATTCCACATAATGAAGAAGGACGAGAGGCCGGAGAAGAAGTTGACGTGATTCTGTTCTAACCGTAGGGGCAACCCCCGGTGGTTGCCCACCCGAATGTCGGGGCAATTCATGAATTGCCCGTGAGAGCGCCCCCTATGCCCGGACAGCACGCCGCCAAAACAGACCGTAAGCGCTATCTCAAAAAGAAATCGCTGGAAGACGCGCTCGGTATTTTTCTCGGGGCCGTCCCGCCTCGTCCCAGAACCTCCCAGGTCTCGGTCGAAAAAGCTCTCCACCGCACCACCGCCGCGCCCATCTTTGCCGTCCTGTCCGCCCCGCATTACCACGGTGCAGCCATGGATGGCATTGCCGTGCGCGCCGAGGATACCTTTGGGGCGAGCGAGTTTGCTCCGCTGACGTTCAAGCAGGTCGCAAAAGACGCGCCGCCACCTCGGAAAAAGAACGCCGCCAGCCCGCCGCCGTTTCAATATGTCGATACCGGCCACCCCATCCCGACCTGGGCCAATGCGGTGGTCATGATTGAGCGGGTGTTCAAGAAAAGCGATGCGGAGATTGAAATTCGTGATTCCGCCCCCCCGTGGCAGCACGTCCGTCTCGTTGGTGAAGACATTGTTGCCACCGAGCCCCTGCTGCCGCGCGGCCATAAACTGCGGCCATACGATCTTGGCGCGCTGCTGGCCGCCGGTCACACTACCATTCCGGTCATTGCCCCGCCGACGGTCGGTATTATTCCCACCGGCTCCGAGTTGATCGAACCTGGCGACCCGGCCGAGCCGGGCCGGATTATCGAATTCAACTCCCGGGTTGCCGGGGCGTTTGTGGAAGAGTGGGGCGGTGCGGCCAAGCGTCTGCCCCGGGTGGTGGATGATCTCACAACCATTACCCGCGCCCTGGCAAAAGCGGTCAAGCGGCACGATATTGTGATTATCATTGCCGGCTCCTCCGCGGGTGAACACGATTTCACGCTCCGGGCCTTGGAATCGCTGGGCGATATCCTGGTTCACGGCATTGATGTCATGCCCGGCAAACCCGCCATTCTGGCCGTGCTTGACGGCACGCCAGTCATTGGTCTGCCCGGCTATCCGGTTTCCGCGGTCGTCATCTGTCAGCAGGTCGTGCGGAAGCTGATCGCCCATTATCTCGGTCGGCCGGCAGAAGAGCCGGCCAAAATCAGGGCGGTCCTGCCGCGTAAGGTGCCGTCGCGGCTCGGCCTTGAAGAGTTTGTCCGGGTCAACCTGGGTCAGGTTGGCGACACGATTGTGGCCAATCCTATCGGACGCGGTGCCGGCGTTATCACCACCATGGTCAAGGCTGACGGTGTGCTGCGCATTCCGTCCTTGGACGAGGGCTTGAATGCCGGAACGGAGGTGCAGGTCGAACTCCTGCGTCCGGCAGAGGAAATCGCCAACACCATCCTGTTTACCGGCAGCAACGACCTGACCATCGGGGTGCTTGACGACCAGCTCCGCGCCCAGTATCCGGGCCTTAAAATATCTGCCAGCAATATCGGTTCACTCGGCGGCCTCGTGGCCCTGAAACGCGGCGAGGCGCATATGGTTGGCAGTCACCTGCTTGATCCCGCCACCGGCGTCTATAATCTGCCTGACCTCAGAAAACAACGGATGCTCACCAAGGCGGTGGTGATGAATCTGGTCATTCGGGAACAGGGCCTGATCGTTCCGAAAGGCAATCCCAAAAAGATCAAAGACCTCAGAGACCTGAAGCGTAAGGACATAATTTTTATCAACCGCCAGTCGGGTGCGGGCACCCGCGTCCTATTGGACTATCAGCTCGAAAAACTGCGTATCAAACCGGAACGCATCACCGGCTACGAGCGCGAAGAAACCACCCATATGGCGGTCGCGGTGGCTATTGCCAGCGGCTTGGTGGATACCGGTCTTGGCGTCAAATCCGCGGCCAGAGCCCTGGGGCTCGACTTTGTGCCCATTGAGCGCGAGGAATACGACCTCGTCTTTCAGCACGCCTTTTTCCACACTGCAACCGGCCAGCGGCTCGTCGCCGTCATCCGCTCCGACGCTTTCAAACAGGCCGTCAAACAACTCGACGGCTACGACACCACCCAGACCGGCAGAGTCAAAAACTCCTCTTCTTCATCCAGTTCTTAATCCAGCTCATCCCCTCATCCTGAGCACCCTGATCGCTGTGTGGGCCGCACCGACCTGGGCGGCCTTGGGATTCAGAATGACGCGCACCGGCATATCCCGCAAGAGCTGGCCAAAGCGTCCTTTATCCGTAAAGGACTGCATAAAGCCGCCGGCGTTCATTATGGGCAGCAGCTTGGTCACAATGCCCCCGCCAATATACACCCCGCCCACACTCATCACCGTCAGCGCCAGATTACCGGCCTGTGCCCCGTACAGACTGACAAACATGTCCACCGCCTCCGCACAGGTCTGGCAACTGCCGGTGACTCCCGCTTGGCCGATGACCGCGGCGGCGTCCTCAGTTTGCAGGCGTGCCCGCAGGGCCTCGGCCACCGGGCGGTGGAAGACCTGACACAAAAAATGAAAGATGCTGACCAGGCCAGGGCCGGACAGCACCCGCTCAGCGGACACCCGCCCCTTGTGCTGCTTTCTGAGGAAGTGCAGCAAGGCCACTTCCTTGTCGTTCCGCGGCGAGAAATCAACATGGCCGCCTTCTGTTGCCACGGGCCGGTAGCCTTGCCCATCCCAGAACAGAAACGCTTGCCCCAGGCCGGTGCCGGCCGCAATCACCGCACAGTTGCCCTGCCGAGGCGTCCCTGCATTGAGCGTCAGGATTTCATCCGCGGGCAGGAAGAGCGCCCCATAGGCCGTTGCCTCAAGGTCGTTCATCAGCTGGACTGGACCCCCGCCGATGGCCCGCCGGATGTCGGGAGCTTCCACTTTCCAGGGTAGATTGGTCGCCTCGACCCTGCCATCAAGAACCGGCCCGGCAATACCAAACGCCCCGGCCGCTATTGTCGTGTCCGGCCCACTGGAGCGAAGACGGGGCTCGGGAGAAACTTCTCCTGCAAAAAAGTCGGCGAGAACCTCTTCCAGTCCGGCGTACTGTATGCTTGGAAAGGACGCTTCTCGAACGAGGGAGAGCGCCTCCCGCCCCGCAAGCGCATATAGGGCCAAGTTGGTCTTGGTTCCGCCAATATCCCCGGCCAGAACATGGGTCGTCATGCCGGTGTTCTCTCACGCCGGACTGCTGCCCGCAAGGCGGCCCCTCTCTATTTGCATTGAAGAGCCGGTTTCCTCTTTTTAACGTGCCCGCCAAACTTGAAGCGCAGAGCAGATAAGACTTTCTCGGCAAAGGTATGAGTCTGGCGCGACCGAGAACGCGCGCGGAGTGCCGCCGACAACACGGCGGCAGGAACCGCCGCCTCAATAGCCGTTGCCACCGTCCAGCGGCCTTCGCCCGAATCCTGGACCTCGCCGGAGAACTCGGCCAACTCCGGGCTTTCCGCCGGGGCCCTCGCCGTTAAATCCAGCAACCAGGAGCCAACCACACTGCCACGCCGCCACACCTTAGCCTACGGACGGGGTGATATCGAAGGCAAATGTCTCTGCTGGGCATGAGGCCGCCCAGCAAAGATTGTCTAGCTACCGGGATTATTTCGCCGTGGCCCGCACGCCGACCGCACCGCTGCCGCGCAACTGCTCAAGCTCGCCGGCGTCAAAGCCCCAATCGCGCAGGGCCTCTTCCGTGTGTTCGCCCGGACTGGCCGGCGGGCGTTGGATAGCGCTCGGAGTACGGCTGAAACGCGGGGCCGGGGCCGGCTGCGGAACGCCCTCCACCTCGACAAAGGTTCCCCGTTCCTGGTTGTGCGGATGGTTGGGCGCGTCGGCCATATTCAGGACCGGCGCGTAGCAGATGTCGCTGCCCTCCAGGAGGGTGTTCCACTCCGCCAGGGTCTTGGTCTTAAAAATCGCGGCCAGTTTCTCGGTCAGCGCCGGCCATTCGGCCCGGTTGTTCTGATGGGGCAGTTCTTCTCTTTCCAGGCCGGTCAAACGCAACAACTCCGCATAGAATTTGGCTTCAATCGAACCGATGGAGAGATACTGGCCGTCGCTGGTCTCGTACACATTGTAATAATGCGCGCCCGTGTCCAGAATGTTTTCCCCACGGTTGTCCGTCCACTTGCCGGCGGCGCGCAGACCGTAGATGGCCGTCATCAGCGACGCCGCGCCATCAATCATAGCCACGTCAATGACCTGGCCTTTGCCCGACTTCTGGGTTTCCAGCAGGGCACCGACCACGCCCAGCGCCAGGAAGACGCCCCCGCCGCCAAAGTCGCCAACCAGATTGAGCGGCGGAACCGGCGCTTCGCCCTTCCGCCCAATCGAATGCAGCGCGCCAATCAGGGCAATATAGTTGATGTCATGCCCAACCGCATTGGCCAGCGGGCCCTCTTGGCCCCAACCGGTCATGCGCCCGAAAACCAAGCGGGGATTGCGGGCCAGACACACCTCGGGGCTGAGCCCCAGCCGTTCCATCACCCCAGGCCGGAAGCCCTCAATGAGGGCATCAGCTTGGGCAATCAGCTTGAGCGCGGCCTCCGTGCCTTCCGGCTTCTTGAGGTCTATCGCCACCGAGCGCCGCCCGCGGCCCAGCAAGTTAAACTTGGCATCGGTCGGCACGCCAAGGTCAGCATCTTCGGCCCGGTCGATACGCAGCACCTCCGCGCCCATATCCGAGAGCAGCATCGCACACATCGGAGCCGGGCCAATGCCCGCGAATTCAACAACTTTATACCCAGATAATACGCCCATAGTGTCCCCTTCCCAGATTTGTTCCGTAGCCGCTCAGGCGGCCAAATAAGGCGCTATTATACAGGGATTTTGTGTGATGAGAACCTGCAAACCCCGCTTGATACCCTCACGATAGCATCCCCTCTCGAAGGGCAAACTGTCCACACTGGTCTGATAGCATTTCTCCTCTTGACAAATTATCGTTTGAATCTTCAGATTATCAGCATGTGGATTCACAGACGGATTTCTGACCGACTCAAGCAACTGGCTGCGGCGTTTCCCGCGCTTATTCTGACCGGCGCGCGGCAAACTGGCAAAACCTCCCTCCTGCGACGCCTCTTCCCCGATTACCACTATGTCAGTCTGGACCTGCAACTTCTCGCTGAACAGGCTGAAGACGCCCCGGAAAGTTTCTTACAGGATCACCCTCCTCCGGTCGTGATTGACGAAGTCCAGTACGCCCCGGGGTTGTTTCGGTATCTCAAACTCGCCATCGACCGCCAGCGCAAAGGCCAATTCATTCTGACCGGCTCACAAAAGTTCACCCTGATGCGAGAAGTCAGTGACAGCCTGGCCGGGCGTTGCGCCCTGCTCAGCCTGCCCGGTCTCTGCCTTGAAGAGATCAAAACCACGGGGTGGCAGGCGGCGACCGACTCCCACCCCATACTGCTCATACGCGGCAGCTTTCCAGAGGTGTGGGCCGACCCCGCCCTGCCGGTCCGAGACTTCTATCAGGCATATATCAGTACCTATCTGGAGCGGGACCTGCGGCAAATCCTGAACGTGGGCAGCCTGCGCGATTTTGAGCGCTTCCTGCGCGCCTGTGCGGCCCGGGCCGGGCAACTGCTGAACAAGTCTGAACTGGCCCGCGATGTGGGGATTGCCCACACAACGGCCAGCCAATGGCTGTCGGCCCTTGAGGCCAGCAACCAGATCACGCTCCTTGAGCCATTTTTTGCTAATGTCGGCAAACGGCTCGTCAAGTCCCCCAAGCTCTATTTTAACGATACCGGGCTGTTATGTTTCCTCTTGGGCCTGAGCCCTGATTCCTTTGGCCGGTCGCCCCTCACTGGTCCGGTGTGGGAGAACTTTGTCCTGACGGAGCTGTGCAAATGGCGCGACCTCAGCCACCCGGAGTGGGGCCTGTGGTTCTATCGCGACCAGCACAACCGCGAAGCCGATTTTCTCATCCAAGGGCCGTATGACCATATTCGGCTGCTCGATGCCAAGTGGTCAGAAACCCCGCGCGCCCAGTCCTTTGCCAGGCTGGAGCACGTGGCCGGCCTGGTTGGCAGCGCGTCCGGCATTACTCACACTGAAGTAGCGGTTGTCGGGCATATGACACACAGTGTCCGACTCGGTAATAATCGGCGGGCGGTCTCGGCGTTTGCCTTGGCGGACTATATGCAGGCGAGTGGTGAGTGATTAGGGGTGAGTTTCCTCTATAGCCCTTGACAAATTGTCGTTTGAATCCGCAAGGTGTCAGTGTGGTGAAGGACGGGTGAAATGAATGCCAGTACCCGCTATTGCGTCGTCGGCCAGAACGGCTCGCCTTATTCCGTGAAACTCCGGGCCGTGATGCGCTACCGACGCCTGCCCTTTGACTGGGTGTTGCGGACGGAGCGGAATATGGCGGAGTTCGCCGCGGTGAAGCCCCTCCTCATGCCCCTGATTCGTTTTCCGGGCGAGGCGCAATGGCGGATCGATTCCACGCCGATTATCGAGGATTTGGAGCAGCGCCATCCTGGCCAGCGGTCTGTGCTCCCCGCCTCGTCCGGTCGGGCCTTTCTCGCCTATCTTATTGAAGACTTTGCCGACGAGTGGCTGACCAAAGCCATGTTTCATTACCGCTGGGCCGCTGATGCGGACATTCGGTACGCCTCGGTCTGGATCGCGGATGACTGCTTCCCCGACCACAAAGGAGACGCGCGCGCCGTGGCGGCTGAGCGTTTTGCCACACGCCAGATCGAACGTATGCCGCTGGTGGGCTGCACCCGGCAAAATGCGCCCATTATTGAGGCAAGCTATACTCGTACCCTGGACCTGCTCGAAACCCATGTTGGCCTGCACGATTATCTCTTTGGCAGCCGCCCGTCCCTGGCCGACTTCGGCCTGTTCGGACAGCTCAAAACACTGGCCACCGACCCGACCCCGCTGGCGATCATGCGCGAGCGGGCCCAACGCACCGAGAGCTGGACGCGGCAGCTCGACGATGCCTCCGGCCTGGAGGGCGAGTGGTATCCCGCGCACGTGGCCCTGCCCGAGGCAACGGTCGGCCTGCTGCGCTTGGCGGCAGAAACGTATCTGCCGTTTCTCGTTGCCAATGCCGGGGCCATAGAACGCGGCGACGAGCAGGTTGAAGTCACCCTGCTCGGTCGGACATACGCCCAAGCGCCCTTTGGCTATCAGCAAAAATGTCTGGCTGCACTGCGGCGGCGGTTTGCCTCGCTGGATGCTGTCAGTCTGGACGAGATTGGTCCGCTCTTGGAAGAGACGGGCTGCTTACCATACTGCGGTGGCCGAATCAGGCCCGTTTACTCTTGCTCACACTGGCAGATGACATAGTGGCATTGTTCACACAGCGGCCTCGGACGGAGACCGGGATGGGAAATACTCTGTCGGCTATCCACAAACGGGGTGGCCGCCTCCAGGTCTATGTCCATCAGCGGTCGCTTGGCGCATTGGACGCAGCCCTCGGTCCGGGTGTTGTTTTCGATACACCAGCGCAGCAGAACCGTGGACCGGCAGCCAATGGTCCGGGATGACTCCAGGCCGAAAAAATGAAATCCGCTGCCCTGACGATTGGTCACATAGTCCAGGCGCGTGCCCTGAAGATGCCGCGCGCTGTCCGGGTCGAGGAAGGCTTTGAGCCCGTCTTGGGCGACTACCGTATCGTCCGCCTGCGCGGTCCGCTCAAGGTTCAGGCTGTACTGAAAGCCTTTGCAGCCGCCGCCGGCGACCGTCATCCGAATACCCCCGTCCCGGAGGCCCTTGAGCCGCATGGCGTGTTTAATCATCTCGACCGCTTTGGCGGTCAGGGCGAGCACTGGCTCGGCTGGCTGATCGGTGTGGGCCCCCTGTTCCATGCTTCCCCCCTTTGCACACAGCCTTCCCTGCCAGCCCTTATCCTGCCACCGCGCCGGCTGTCAATCTTCAGACGGGTTGGCGGAGCGTTTGACAAGGCCGGACGGGTGACGGTCAAGCATCCGACCAAGGATATGCCAATCGGGACACTCCGCAACATCTTTCGACAGGCCGGCTGGAAATGGGAGGGCCGCTGATGCGTTTTCCAATCGTCATCCATAAAGACCGTCAGAGCAGCTATGGTGTCACCGTGCCCGACCTCCCGGGCTGCTTTTCGGCCGGCGATACCCTGGACGAGGCCCTTGACTCGACGCACTCAGCTACGTGGAGCGCTGTTCCAGCCGAACGGGAGCCGACCCCGGCAAAAGTGGCTCACCGAGAAGCTGACCACAATGTTTGCCCCGGTCGGTGCCCCTCTCCCCCGCCGGCCTCACTCGCTCAGCGGCCCCGCAGTGGCGAAGCGACGCAGGACGTTGTCGGTAATGCGTGAGACGGTGTTCTCGTACTGATTATGGGACAAGGCTCCACACCAGGCGATGGAGCTGGCCGAAAAAACCGCGCCACCCTGGGGATATTCAAAATACACCATATCGGCCCGGACCTTGGGATTGACCGTGCCGCCCTGTTGCGAGTCGCTGATGAGGACTTCTTCAATCACATGCTGATAGGCGTCCGAATGGCCGGACGAGGAGGCGACCACCAGGGCGTGAGCGGGTGTCCCCAGAGAACGGTCGGCGCGGTCCATCTCAAATCCGGCTGCCCCATAGTTGAGGACTAAGGACTCAAAGTCGCCAATGGCTTCCTCAGCGTCCAGCCCCTCAAAAATAAACGCCGCACGGGGAGCAAAGCTGTCGGGTGTCCGCTGGTATGGAGCGCTGTTATCAAAGCCCTGGGTGGTGAAGCCGACACCGACCAGGCGCTGGGGGGTGCGGCCCCGGTCGCGCCAGAGGCCACCGGATTCGCCGGTGGTGCTGTGATGGTATTCCCCGGGTTTGGCCTGCCAGCTCCGGGTGCCAATCCGGCGGCGGACCTCAACCACGTGGGGCCGGCCGGGAGCAAACGACGTGATCCAGTAAAAACCGTTGCCGCCCAAATACATCAGCCGTCCGCCGGTGTTCAGATAGGTTTCCACGGCGTCCAGCATCGGCCCGGACCAGTACTCGGGATGGCTGCCGGTGATGATGACCTTATACGGGGCGAGCAGGTCCAGACCCTCGGCGTGCAGGTCTTCGTCGGTCAGCACATCATAGGCGTGGCCCTTGGCTTCGAGCCAGTCAATCAGGTGCAGGTCCGCGGGCAACTGATGTGGGCAGTTGAGCGCCCGCATGTGGTAGCGGGGGCGCATATTGAGGATGGGCCGCAGCCGACTAGAATAACACACCCCGCTGCCATCGGCATGACTGTCGTACAGGCTCAGCAAACGGTTCTGCCTGGTGTAGCAATCTTCCGGTGTCAGTGCTCCCCGCTGCTGATTGGGAAACAAGGCCGGCGGCAGGTCGGTCAGCTGCTCGTTGGCATAGGCCAGATAGCTATTGGTCGGAGCCAGAAAGGCAATATCCGCGCTGGCCTGACCTCGTGGCGGGCGGACAAAAAACGGAATGTGGTCTTCGCCCCCCTCGGTTCGTACCCGCGCGGCATACACCCCGCTTTGACACGCGGGCGGCAGCGTCCAGCGAAAATCAACCTGCCAGCCGGCATCCTCAAGGTCGTCGTCATGAAAATGTATCGCCCCGTACTCGTGCGGGGCATGACGGAAATCCGCCTCCTGCCCGCTCCAGTTATAGCCGGTCATGGCCCGGGCGGGCAGGTTGACCGTTCGGCCGTGGAAACCGTGGGGCGAGGTGTCGATAATGGTGTCAGAGGCAACCTCGGCCGAAAAATCCCAGGCCGCGACAAGCGCGTCGCCAAAGGCCAGCGGCGATGCGCCGCGCTGGAGCGAGAGTAATTCGTCCCGGCGCAGGGCGCGCTGGAACATCCCCGGACGGTCAATTTTGCCGTTCAAATGTCGGCCAACGCGGGGCTCGCCGTTCTCGCCCGTCTGCCACAGGCCAGCCATGACGCAATCAACTCGGGTCGCGGGGAGTGTCTGGATCTGGGTCGTGGCCGTCGCGGTCGCCCGGGTCTGGTCCTGTGGCCAGGCGCGCAGCGGCTCTTGATACACGGCGACCTGAGCGCTGTGAGTGTCAAACGTGGTGGCCACAAAATACCATTCCGCGGCGCGGAGCGGAGTCGTGATCCGCACCCGCTCGGTGCGTCCTGCCGGGTCGGTCAGCCACACCGCGAGAACACCGCCCTCGTCGAGCACCAGGCCATAGCCGCCTTCCGCCTCCGACCACTTGGTGAGAATGCCCTGTACGCCTTTCTGCGGCGTGGTGGCATAGAGCCAGGTGTACAGGGTGAAGCCGGTGTGCAGGCGCAGCAGGGGGGCGTCGGACACGAGAATATGTGAGCCGGTGTGGATAGCCTGACGACGGCCCGGATACGCGCCACTGACCGGTGTTGCAACGAATTCCTCTTTGAAGCCTGGGCCTTTGGGGTTGGGGTCTCCGTGGATCAAGCGCACGATGTCGGCCTGGTAGCTGGGCTGCGTACAACTCACGTAAAATTGAATGGTTTCCCCTGGCGCGACACTAAACCGATCGGCATAGCCAACAACTTCCATTGCATCCCTCCTTGAGAGTGGTGAGTGGCGAGTTTCTCGGAATTCACCATTCGGGCGGGTCAGTGCCCGAGTCCTGGGATGGCCTCCAAATGCGGCAGGGGCTGGCCCAGCACATCGGAGAACAGGGTCAGGACCCGTAAACTGATACCCCAGATCACCTGATCCTGGAAACGGATGGCCGGATAGTACAGCGCCGTGCCGTCCGCAGACAATGTGAGGTGGGTGGCGTTCCCGACCTCCCAGGCATGGGCCAGCGGCATCCAGTATGCCTCGGCGACCTCGTGATTCAGCGTCAATGCCGGAAGGGCCGGCCCCAGGTAGTAGACCGCAGGAAACAGGTCCAGGGGCTGGTCCCGTCCGCTCAGCCGGATGGCGAGGGGGGCGAGCGCGCCCAGACGGTGGGCCGGGTCCAGACGGAGCCCCACTTCTTCGTGCGTTTCCCGCTCAGCCGTGGCGTGCAGGTCGGCATCCTCGGCAGCAAAGCGCCCGCCCGGAAAGGCCATATGGCCTGACCACGGGTCGTCCGATTTGTCAGCCCGTCGAATCAGGCAGAGTTGCAGCCGGTCTGCCGCTCCGGCGAGTATCAGGGCGACTGCGGCCCAACCGCGCGGGGCACTGAGACGCCGCGACGCCGGCCGGTGGACGGTCAGGGCGTTCCGTATGGCTTCGACGCTAAACACAAGGGACCTCCGCCTCAAGCATCATCTGAGAATACGGCCAGCGGGTTGAGGGAAGGGCAACCACGGGGGGTTGTCCCTACGACGCTGATAACAAGCATCATCTTAAAATATGGCCAGCGGATTGAGGGGCGAGCCTGTTCCGCCAGGAACCCGCAGGGGCGCGGCGATAAACAGAAAAGTCCAGCGCTTGCGCGCCCGCGCTTCGCGGGCCAAGTCTTCGAGGTTCAGATTATCCAGCAGCGGCATACCCAGGGCGACCACCGCCAGGCGGTGAATCGGAAACGGCATCCCTACGATCCCGGACGGGAAGACTTCATTTGTGCCGTCGGAACCAATCGTCGCCACGTCGCGCGCCTTGAGCCAGGGCACGATTGAGGTGTGCAGGCCGGCGGCCCGCTGGGTGAAGTTCCAGGAGCCCAGCGCGCGGCGTCGTTGATGCAGGCCGGTGCGGACCAGCAGTACATCGCCGCTTGTGATCTGTACGCCGGTCTTTTGTTCCCAGGCGTGCAGGTCTGCGACGCGCACCGCGGTCCCAGGTTCGAGATAGGGCACCTCCTTCAACCAGGGAACATCCACCAGTACCCCGCGCGTAAAGATACCCTGTTTCATGGTCTGCACGCCGAGCTGCTCCGCGCCGTCGGGTTTGACCCCGGAGCGTGGAAAACCGTTGTACATCTTGCCTTGGTGGAAAATATGACACAGCGCATCCACATGCGAATGGGCAAAACCATGATACCGGATGGTATAGGTATCTTCGGCAAAGACGCCGCCGTCGTTCTCATGCACCCGCAGGCTATGCTCAAGCGGAAACTCAGTATTGGTGCTGGCCTCTTTCGCCAGGTCAAAGGCCAGAGAAACCGAGACGCCGGCGGTGACCAGCCCGGCCGCCTGACGGCGCTTCTCGGCGGTAATCAGATTGAGCGTGCCGAGTTCGTCATCTTCTCCCCAGCGTCCCCAATTCGAGAGGCCGGACATCCACTGCTCCAGCGTGGCCGCGGTGAGCGGAGGGAGGGGGTCTGCCGCCTGAGCACCGCGCGGGCGGTCCAGCATGAGAGCGGCTGCCAGGATCATACTCAGCGGCAATGCCAGGGCTCGATATGTCATCACGCTCCTCCTCTTGCTGGCAGGTGTACTCGGGATGAAGCTGGAGAGCAAGACAACGCCAGCCCGCATGACAGGGGCCCCGACAAAAACCGCTACTGCGCCGCTGACGATTCCCCTCGTCCGGCCCGGGCCCGTTGCGCGGCCAGGCGCGGCACTTGGCCGGCCACCACGCGCACCTTGCGCGGGCTGGCCATCCACATGCCGCCAATAGAGATGAAGGCGAAGAGCATGGCGATCCAGAACGCGGTGGTATAGCTTCCGGTCTGGTCGAAGAGCAGGCCAGTGACCCAGGGGCCGGTCCCGCCGCCCAGACTGCCGGTAATGGTCAGCGTGCCGTAGATGCGGCCATACTGTTGCCCTTGAAATATCTCCGCCGGAATCGCGCCGAACACGGAGACGGTGCCATACCCCAACAGGCCCTGGGCCACCACCATCGCGTATAAGAGCACCGGGCTGGGCTGCTCCGGCATCCCCAGTAGAATGACGTAGCATAAGACAAAGCCCATCATGCTGATGGTCCAGACCCATTCGCGTCCAATCCGGTCGGACAGCAGCCCGAGCCCAATCTGACCACCACAGGCGGTCAGCCCGACCAACCCGAGGGCAAAGGCCGCGGTTTCCGGTGAAAAGCCGCTATCCGTGAGATATTTGGTTTGATGCACCTGGATGGCGTACCAGGCGTACAGACTGCTGAAAAACGCGACGCCCAGCCACCAGAAACGGGCGGTCCGCAGGGCGCGGGCCAGGGTCCAGTCGGTGGCGGCCCAGGCGTGGTCTACGATATTGTCAGCCGGGCGGTGCGCCCCGTGCGCGGCGTGGGGGACGTGGTCTCCGTCGGGGGCCAAGCCGAGGTCCTCGGGCCGCCGGCGTTGCAGGATCACATTCAACGGCAGCACGATCACCACCAGGACTCCAGCCACCACCCAACACGCCTCACGCCAGCCGGCGTGGTCAATAATGCTTTGCACCCACGGAAAGAGGATGATGGAACCAACACCCACCCCGGAAAAGGCAATACCCAGCGCCAGACCCCGGCGACGCACAAACCAGTACGGCAAAAACAGGGAGTGGCCCAGATAGCTGATGGAGGTGCTCGCCCCGCCGACCAGAATGCCAAAGGTGAGATACAAGTGCCACGGTTGAGACACCACGGTCAGCGCAATCATGCCGCTGCTGACCAGCACCGCGCCCATCGGGATGACCAGGCGTGGTCCCCAGCGGTCCATGAGCAGGCCGACCAGAGGGGCGTACACAGTGGCCGCCAGAAAACCGCACGAAAAGGCCGCGGCCGTACTGCCCCGGTCCCAGCCAAACTCCGCCAGAATGGGCGGAAATAACAGAGAGAAGGTTGTGCGCGTGTTCACGCCAATGGCCAGGGTGACAAAGGCCACGGCCACGACCGCCCAGCCATAATAAAAGGGAAATGCTTTGTGCCGCATCGGAAAGCGTCGTGCTGACAGATATAGCCACGCAGCTTACACAAAGTCGGGCGCTTTGTCTGTGGTGGTCATGCCAGAGACGGCCAGGGCTTGCGCTCCCTACGCGACGAGCGTGGCTACGGCTCAGGTGTTGGCAAGCCCGGTGTGGTATTGCTGAAGTGAGGGGGAGAAAGCTCGGAGGTTGGACGGAAAAGAAATCGTCTCATTGCACACCATGCCACGCCCAAAAAGAAACCTGTCCAGAAACATTGAGCCCTACACCCACGCCGACAAGGAGCGGGTGAACAACCCCCCGGTCGGCCTGGTGACACCAGACACGGACCAAGACGCCGGCAAGCAGACCTACGCCTACGACCCGCACCTGGACCCGCAGTTGCACTGGGCCGGCAAGGCCGAACACACGTCCTTTACGGTGCCGACGGTTTCCCTGCACGTCCATGAGCGCATTGACCCGCGCAGCATTATCGAGGCGGTGAGAAAGCAAAACCGCGCCGACCCGCAGCGCTCGCTGTTCGCTACGCCCAAGGAGAACCCGCCCATCCGTCAGGCCATTGAGTTCTACAAGCACACCCACAACTGGACCAACCGACTTATTGCCGGTGACAGCCTGCTGGTCATGAACAGCCTGTTGGAAAAAGAAGGCATGGCCGGCAAGGTGCAGATGGTCTATATCGACCCGCCCTACGGCATTCGCTACGGCTCCAACTTCCAGCCGTTTGTCAACAAACGGGAGGTCAAGGACGGCAAGGACGATGACCTGACCCAAGAGCCGGAGACCATCCGTGCGTTTCGGGATACCTGGGAGTTAGGGATTCATTCCTTTTTGACGTATGTCCGGGACCGGCTCTTGCTGGCGCGGGAACTGTTGACGGAGAGCGGCAGCGTCTTCGTGCAGATTTCCGATGAAAACCTGCACCACGTTCGGGAAATCATGGATGAAGTGTTTGGAACGGAGAACTTCGTTTCGTTAATCAGTTTCCAGACCACATCCGGTTTTGCGACAAAAACACTGGCGACGCTTGGGGATTTTCTGCTGTGGTATGCGCGCGACAAGGCTACGCTCAAGGTCCACAAGCTCTACGAGGAGCAACCCTTGATTCCGGGAGGAGGTAATGCCCGCTGGCTTCTTCTGCCGGACGGCTCATACCGTGGCGTGACCGCCGCCGAACGACGCGGCGACACGTCGCTTCCGCACGGCGCGCGCCTGTACAACCCGGACAACATTCAATCCCAGGGCGCTACATCTGAGCCGCAACCGTTCGAGTACGAAGGGAAAACCTATCGTCCAAGCCCGAACTCGCACTGGAAGGCCAACTACCCGAAGGGAATGGAACGCCTCGCCTCTGAGGGCCGTATCCATGTTGCCAAAAGTAGCGTTCGATATCGCCGCTTCCACGATGATTTTCCATTCCAGGAGAGAGGCAATATCTGGACCGATACGATTACCGGAAGTTTCACGGACGCGAAAATCTATGCGGTTCAAACCAACACCAAGGTCATCGAACGCTGCCTGTTGTTGGCAACCGATCCGGGTGACTTGGTTTTCGATCCAACCTGCGGGTCAGGAACGACGGCCCTGGTTGCCGAGCAATGGGACCGCCGCTGGATGACGTGTGACACCTCGCGCGTCGCTGTAACGCTCGCTAAGCAACGCCTTATGACGCCGGTGTTTGAGTTCTATGCGCTCGCCCATCCCACTGAGGGAATCGGAAGCGGACTACGATACCAGGGAGCACGACGGACGACCTTGGAAAGCATTGCGAACGACCAGCCGCCCGCTGAGGTGACGCTGTATGACCGCCCCCTTGTAGAAAAAGAGAAGGCGCGTGTCACCGGCCCGTTTACCGTCGAGGCGGTTCCCGCGCCGGTCGTGAAGGCCGTGGACGAGGTTATTGCGGACCCTCCCGGCCCTCACTCCGACCCTCACTCCGACCCCCTTCGACTCGGCTCAGGACAGGCTCTCCCAGAGGGAGAGGGAGGAGGGGAGGTTGCCGCCGATACGTCTGTTGCGCGGTCGGGCGAGTGGCGGGACGAACTGCTCAAGACCGGCATTCGCGGCAAAGCCGGGCAGCGCATATCCTTTGTCCGGCTGGAACCTTTGCCCGGCACACGCTGGCTGCACGCCGAGGGAGAAGCGGGGGAGTTGGCAGTTTCTAGTAAGGAGTTGTTAGTTTCTAGTAGGCAGTTTTTAGAAGGGGAAGAACTGAAAACTGAAAACTCAAAACTCAAAACTAACAACTCTCGTAATTTCCTTCGGGCTGGACCACGCGCCGCTGGAACAGCGCCAAGTTGGGCTTGCCATTGAAGAGGCGCAAAGCCTGGTTCCCAAACCCACGATGATCGTCTTTGCCGCTTTTCAGTTCGACCCCGAGGCGTCCAAAGATATCGACGAAACCAACTGGCCCGGCATTACGCTCCTCAAGGCGCAAATGAACGCCGACCTGCTGACCGACGACCTCAAGAAGAAACGCGCCAGCAATGAGAGCTTTTGGTTGATTGGACAGCCGGACGTGGAAGTTGAGAGTTTTCAGTTTTTAGTTTCTGGTGAGGATGAGTGCAGGATTGCGGAATATGGAACGTTCACGAAGCTATCGGGACTTGATCGTGTGGAAGCGGTCAATCGACTTGGTTGGCAGGATGTATGCCTGTACGCGCTCCTTTCCCAAGGAAGAGAAGTATGGCATTACCTCGCAGATACGGCGGGCTGGCGTTTCCATCCCGGCCAACATCGCCGAAGGTCAAGCCCGAAACTCGCCGGGGGAGTTCCGGCAGTTTCTTGGCATAGCCCAAGGCTCCTTGGCGGAATTGGAGACTTTGCTGACGATCTCGGAGCATTTGGCATATCTGACCTCGCGGGATGCCGAACGCTTATTGAACGACTGCGCAGAGATCGGAAAATTGTTGGCCGGCTTGAAGAAATCGCTACACGCCTGAAATTTCCCATCACCCCCCCCACGAAAAACTGGCAACCCAAAACTCAAAACTTGCACCGCGTATCCGTGCTCGGCTTTGACTACTACAACACCAAGACCGGCGGGGTAGAGTCTGGCGGGGCGGACAAGATCGCCATGTGGCTCTTGGACCCGGACTATGACGGGCGCAGCCTGTTCCCCCGCCAAGTCTTCTTCCCAATGGCCGGTGCCAAGGACGGCTGGGCCAAGCTCGCCCGCAACCTCAAAGCCGAAATTGACGCCGACCTGATTGAAGCCTACCGCGGCACGGTCTCATTGCCCTTCGAGTCTGGCGAGCACCGCCGCATTGCGGTCAAGATCATTGATGACCGGGGGATTGAGAGTTTGAAAATCGTGGAGGTGGGGTGAGGGGGAATAAAACGATGACCGCTCATATTGCTATTCCCCAAGAACAGCTTCGGGCGTTCTGTCAACATTGGCAGATTACCGAACTCGCATTATTTGGCTCGGTTCTCCGGGACGACTTCAGACCCGACAGCGATGTTGATGTGCTGGTGCGGTTTGAGAAAGAAAGTCGGCATACCCTCTTTGACCTGAGCCGCATGGAAGGAGAGTTAAAGGCCATATTCGGCCGTGAGGTTGATCTTGTCAGCCGGCGTGCCATTGAGACAAGCCGAAACTACCTGCGCCGGAAAGCTATCCTGGAGTCGGCTGAGGTCGTCTATGGATGAGGAAGAGTAATGGCCCAAGCAACGATAGATCGCCTCATCATCAACTCGCCCTATGCGGAACCGGCGCGGTATTGGAAATATGAGCGCGAGACGCGGCTGTTTGCCCTGACCGAAGGCCGCCGGCCAGCCGGTTATGTGGTTGCGTAGGACGACTCCAAGGCGTTTGACGACCCTGGCATCTTTGTGGAAATCCCGCTGGTCAACCGGATTCGCCCGCGCGTCAAGACGTGGCGCGAGGCCGGCTATCCGGGGGTGACGGGCATGACCAAGCGGCTACTCGCGCACTGGACCGACGCGGAGGAATTCGAGACCCGGCGCTTTTTCTTTTGCCAGTTGGAGGCTGTTGAGACCCTGATCTGGCTGGTGGAAGCGCCGGCCGCGGCTCAGGGCGGTATCGACATTCCTACGGATGGTGGGGCCTTTCGTCGCCTATGCGCCAAGATGGCCACCGGCTCGGGCAAGACCATTGTCATGGCTATGGTCATTGCCTGGCACGTCCTGAATAAGGCCAGCCATTCGCAGGATAGCCGGTTCGCCGACCACGTCCTGGTCATAGCGCCGGGACTGACGGTCAAGAGCCGGCTGGCGGTCCTGGAGCCGTCCCACCCGGAGAACTACTACGAGGCGTTCAACATTGTTCCGTCCTCTCTGCGCGATACGCTCCGTCAGGGCAAAATTGTTGTGCGCAACTGGCACACGCTCAACTAGGAGACCGAGGAGAAGATCGCCAAGAAGCGTAGCGTCGATAAACGCGGGGCCAAGAGTGACGAAGCCTATGTCCGTGACGTGCTGGGCGACCTAGCGCAGGCGCGCCATATCCTGGTCATCAACGATGAGGCGCATCATGCCTGGCGGGTGCCGGCCGGGGCCAGAATCCGGGGTATTGCCAAAAACGAGCTTGAGGAAGCAACCAAATGGGTTGGCGGCCTGGACCGCATCAATGCGGCGCGCGGCATTCTCGCCTGCTACGATTTTTCCGCCACACCCTTCGCACCGTCCGGTAAGCAAAGCTCTGAGGAGGGGCTGTTCGGCTGGATCGTCAGCGATTTTGGGCTGAATGACGCTATTGAGGCCGGCTTGGTCAAAACGCCGCGCGTCGTGATCCGCGACGATGTCGTGCCGGACGCCACGACCTACAAGTCCCACCCGTATCATATCTATAACGACCCGGAGGTCAAGGACGACCTGAACCGCAGGGCCAGACCGGAAGAGCCCTTGCCCGACCTCGTGACGAATGGCTATTACCTGCTCGGCTATGACTGGCGTGAGACCGCAGCGGCGTGGCAGAAGGACAAGCCCGGCGTTCCGCCGGTGATGATTACCGTCGCCAATCGCACCGAAACCGCAGCCCGGATCAAGTACGCCTTTGACCACAAGAAGGTCCGTATTGACGCCCTGTGCGACGCTGAGCGCACTTTGCATATCGACTCGAAGACGCTCAACGAGGCCGAAGCGGGAGAAGAGGTTTTGAGTCGTCAGTTTCTAGTGAACAGTCTCAAAACTCAAAACTCCCAACTGAAAACTCAAAACTCAAAACCGACCACTAAAAGCTCCCAAGCCGAGTGGCTGCGCTTGCAGGTGGACACGGTAGGCCAAATCGGCAAGCCCGGTGAGCACATCCAGAACGTGATTTCCGTCGGGATGCTCTCCGAGGGCTGGGACGCCAAGACCGTTACCCACATCATGGGTCTGCGCGCCTTCTCCAGTCAGTTGCTGTGCGAGCAGGTGGTTGGGCGCGGCCTGCGTCGGACCACCTATGAAACGCACACCCAGACCGACCCCGTAACCGGGCAGGCAATCGAACTCTTCGAGCCGGAGTACGTCAACATCTTCGGGGTTCCTTTTACCTTCCTGCCGCATGAGTCCCAGGAAAACGGCCCGCCACCACCGCCGGAGCCGAAGACAGTGGTTGAGCCGGTGGCGGACAAGGCCGCCTTCGAGATCGTCTGGCCGAATATCATCCGCATCGGCCACGTATACCGGCCACACCTGCGCCTTGATTGGGAGCAGGTAACGCCCTTGCATATCAACGCCGGCCAAACAGTGCAGATCGCCGAGTTAGCTTCGACTGTTGACGGCAAGCCGGACCTGACAAAGATCGCAGCTATTGAACTGGAACGCCTGGCGCGGGAGTTCCGTACCCAGCGGATTATCTTCGAGACTGCCCGCGATGTGTACGACCAGATGCAGCAGAACTGGCAGGGGGCAAGGAGTTCCTCCTGGCTCAACTGGTGCGTCTGGTCGTACAGTTCATCCGTTCCGACCACATCCGCCTCACGCCGGCCCTGTTTTCTCAGGATGCGCTGAAAAGACGCCTGCTCATTACCCTGAATATGACCAAGGTGATCCAGCATATCTGGGAGGCGATTCGCTTCGAGAACACGGAGAAGCTGGAGCCGGTGTTTGACCGGGACCGCCCAATCTGTTCAACCGGCGACATGATGACATGGTATACGGGCAAGCCGTGTGCCTATACCGCCCGCAGCCATATCAATTTTTGTGTCTATGATAGTACCTGGGAGGCCGCCGAAGCCTTTGCGTTGGATCATCATTCCCTGGTCGATGCCTGGGTAAAAAACGACCATCTGGGCTTCGAGGTGTTCTATGTCCATCGTGGCGTGGTGCGTAAATATCGGCCCGACTTTCTCATCCGGCTCAGGTCCGGGCATATGCTTGTGCTGGAAACCAAGGGCTGGGATAGCGCCCAGAGCCGGACCAAACGCCGCTTTCTGGCTGAATGGACGCGGGCGGTCAATGAACATGGTGGTTTTGGCCGCTGGTCCTGGGACGTGTCGAAACTTCCTGGCGATATCCACGCCATTCTTGCACGGCAGACGTGTTGAGCTTGCACGGCAGACGTGTTGAGACTACATAACTGCATGATGAAGGAGGGAGTCTATGGAATTTGAAACCCTGGCCACCGGCTACGGCCTCGTCGAAGGGCCACGGACCGACGAGCAGAATCGGCTCTACTACAGTGATGTGCGGGGGGGCGGTGTCTTTCGGCGCAGCCCCGACGGGACGATTGAGACCTTAATCGCGGACCGGAAGTTTGTGGGCGGCATCGGCTTAAACGCGGCCGGCGGGATATTCGTGACGGGTCTGTCTCTGGCGCATTGGGATGAGCAGTCCGGCCAACTGCGGGATATCTTCACTGCGTGGGAGGGGAAGCCCCTGTTCGGCCTGAACGACCTCACTGTGGATGACCAGGGCAGTATCTGGGTCGGTTCGTTTGGCTGCGATATTCATACTTTTGACTTTAAGAGCACGCCGCCGGTGGGTTCACTCTTCCGCGTTGACCCGCCCGGCCAGGTGACGCACCTCTGGGAGGGAGTTGAGGTGACCAACGGCCTGGGCTTCAGCCCGGACCGCACCCTGCTCTACCACTGCGACTCCACCACCCGGGCCGTCTGGGCCTATGCGGTCGGTGCCGACCGCACGGTCAGCGACCGGCAACTCTTCGCGCAGTTACCCGAGGGAATGCCCGACGGCATGACCGTTGATGTCGAAGGCGGGGTCTGGGTCGCCACGGTGGCCGGACGGGGGGAAATCGTGCGTTTCAAGCCGGACGGCACGGTCGATCAACGCATCAAGGTCCCGGCCAAAACGATTACCAGTGTCGCTTTTGGCGGGCCCGACCTGTCGGACCTGTACGTCGTCACCGCCAACAACGATCAACGCCCGCTCAAGGGCAGCGTCTTTCGGGCGCGTTCAGATATTCCTGGGCTGCCCGTCCCCCAGGCTGGCTTCTCAGGAGGGAACCGATGTTAAAGTTTATGGCGACCGTCCGGCGTCTGGAGCATGTCTCGCATGACGAGCTGGTCCACGTCTGGGAAAATGTGCACGCCCCGCATGTCGTTTCGCTGGTCAAGCCGGAACGCTATCGCATCACCTTCTTCGAGCAAACGGCTGACGCCGGCCGCGGCCAACCGGACGGGATGGCCGAGCTATGGTTTCGGGACCGGGAACATTTTGAAACGACGATTGGCCGGCAGGCTCCGCCGGATATCGACGCTGACAAATTCAGCACCTATGCCGCTATCCAACCGGGCGGCAATCTGTTTGTGACCGAGCATCTCAACGTTGACGGGCCGACGACCCGCGACACCACCAAGCTCGTCTTCTTTGTCAAGAGACGCCAGGGCATTGGGCGCGCCCACCTGGACGACTACTGGCTGAACGTCCATGTGCCGAATGTTGTCGCGGCCATCAATAAGACGCCGGCCGCGGTGCGTTATTCCGTGGACCTGGTTGACCTGGACGATGCTGAGCGAGAGCGCGCCTACGACGGGGTGGCGCAAATCTGGATTGACCATCCCAACGCAACCTTCGCTGATGTCCAGGGCTATGAGCCGGACGGTTTTGGCGAGCTGGTCCAACCCATGCTGGTATGCAGCGGGCACGAGGTGCGTATTGTGGGCTGATTGGTGTCGGGAACGGACGCTCCATGCCCCAAGATTCCTCTTGCTCCCGTCGTCCGTCTCTTATATTCTCGGCATTTTTGCAGATGTTTCCATAATAGGAGGACAGACTATGCACTTCATGTGGTTTACCGAACGCGCCTATCACTACGACCCGGAAGAACACCCGGAGCAATACCGCGACCTCGAAAACGAGATTATTCGCAAACGCAGCTTTTTCGGAACGCCGAACCGCTATTTTGACCGTCAGCACGGCGCGCGGCTGCTCAACCAGTATCTCGACGAGAAAATTTACACCGACCAGGAACTGATGAACTTTGACGGCATTATGCTCAACGAGCACCATGCCAACCCCTTCTGCCTGGGCGCGGTCATGGACGTCGAAGCCTCGGTCCTGGCCAAGGCGACCAGCCGGGTCAGAATGGCGCTGCTCGGCAATCCGGTTCCCACGGTGTCGAATGCGCTCCGGCTGGCCGAAGAGCTGGCCATGATTGACCTGATTTCCAATGGCCGCCTGATCTCCGGTTGGGTCCGCGGCGCTGGCAGCGAACAGCTCGCCAATAACGCCAACCCGGCCTTTAACCGCGAATACTTTGAAGAGGGCATCGACTTTATCATCCAGTCGTGGACCAAGCCCGGCCCGTTTCGGTATGAGGGCAAACACTTCCACTTCCGACACGTCAACCCCTGGGTTTTGCCCGTTCAGGAGCCGCATCCGCCCTTCTGGATTCCTGGTCTTATCAGCCCGGAAACCGCGGCCTGGTGCGCCAAGAACCACTACCCCTACGTGGCCCTGGCCACTCGGCTCGAACCGACGCTGGAACTGTGGGATTTCTATAATCAGGCCGCGGCCCGTGAAGGCTATCAGGCCGGACCAGAGAACTTTGGCTATCTCCAACCGGTCATGGTCGCGGATACGCAGGAACGCGCGGAAGAGATGGGGAAGCGGATTCTGTACGGTGGTGCCTTTGCCCATTTTGCTCGGCCCGAATGGATGTTCCCACCGGGCTATAACTCGAAGGCCGCGACCCGCCGCCTGGCCCAGACGAACTTTGGCGTCAATGCTTCTGCCGGACCGCTCTACGGTGAGGGGGGAGAAACGACGACCGAAGAAATCGAAGCCGTCAAAAAGACCATTTACGACGGCTATCCCGGCGTTCTCAAGGAAATGGTCATGATCGCCGGGACGCCGGACCATGTGATTCCCAAGCTCAAGAAAATTCAGGATATCCTGCGGCCGGGCATCTTTTCCTTCTGGCTGGACGGCCCGGTGCCGGCCAAGGACCGGCTGCGTTGTCTGGAACTGCTCAATCGTGACGTGATCCCGGCCATGCGCGAGCACGGCAAGACGCTGGGGCTGCTTGACCCGTTTGAGAAAAAACCCGGCTCGCGGCCCCTGGCTAACGGCCGGCCCGAGCCTGTCAGTGACGCCGAGGCTTTGGCCGAGCTGATGGCCGCGTAGTCTGTCAGCAGGAGAACCCCGATGAGTGATTTCGATCCAACCCAGCGCGGCTTTGTCAGCTATATCGACAAATCGCGCGAATACTACTTGGCGAAGGGCTACGGCAATCCCTACCGCTGGGCGTCCAACCCGGACGCGCCGTTCACGCCGCTGACCAAGCCACTGAGCGCAAGCCGGGTCGCTCTGGTCACTACCGCGGCCCTGGATGTGCACGGCGGGCGGAAACGTCGCCGGTATGTCGCGTCTACCCGCCCCGCGCCCGAGGCGCTCTACACCCATCATCTCTCATGGCATAAAACAGCCACCCATACCGACGATGTGGAGAGCTTTCTGCCGGTCCGCCGCCTGACCGAGTACGTGGCCGCCGGCCGGCTGGGCAGCCTGTCGCCGCGTTTTTATGGCGTGCCCACGGTCTATAGTGCGCGGCAGACTGTGCACGAGGATGCCCCGGCCGTCCTTGACTTCTGCCGGGAGGATGGGGTCGATATTGCCTTGCTGGTTGCCCTGTGACCGGTGTGTCACCAGACCGTGAGTCTGGTTGCCCGCCATCTTGAAACGCAGGGTATCCCGACTGTCGTCCTTGGCTCGGCCCGTGATATTGTTGAGCAGTGCGGGGTGGCCCGTTTTGTCTTTACCGATTTTCCGCTTGGTAACCCATGCGGTAAGCCGGGCGACGTGGACATGCAGCGGGCCATCGTCGGCATGGCGCTCGACCTGCTTGAGACCGCGCGCTATCCGCTGACGACGCTGCAAACGCCCTTCCGCTGGGACGAAACCGGCGCGTGGCGCGAGACGTATATGGAACTGCCCGAGAACAATCAGGCGGCCTAGCCGCCGGCTCTGCGCCGACCTCGGCGAGCCCGAAGCTACCCGCACAGGTGTTCCCGCAGGGTCGTGCCTGTGTAGTCGTCCCGGTACACTCCGCGTTTCTGGAGTTCCGGGACCAGGAGATTCACCAAGTCTGCATAATAGTCGGGCGCATAAAACGGCGGGGTAATCTGAAACCCGTTGCCGCCGCCCGCTTCGAGAAAGTGCTGCATGGCGTCCGCTACCTGCGACGGGGTGCCAACCAGCGGGTTGGTATCACTGCCAGTCAGATAGGTTTTGGCGATATCACGCAGGGTGATGTTCACGTCGTATTTTTGGTACATCTCGAACAGACCCCTGGTGCCGGGCACGTCCAAATCCTGGACCGGCACATCAAGATCAAACTGAGACAGGTCGAGATTGAAGTGCATCGACATCTGGGCCAAGGACGCTTCCAGTGGAATCCGGGCGCGAATGGCGGCCCAGCGTTCGCGCGCCTCGGACGCGCTCTCGGCCACGAGCGGCTGACCGGCCCACATGATGGGGATGGTGTCTGGATTGCGGCCCAGGCGTTCTGCCCGGCTGGCGATATCGTCGCAAAATGCGCACATCTGCTTGATACCGCGCGCAGCGCTGAATATGCCCTCTGCATGTTGGGCGGCAAAGGCCCGTCCCCGGTCCGACTGGCCGGCTTGAAACAGAAACGGTCGCCGACGAACCGAGGGCATGACCGTAAACGGCCCTTGGACCCGATACCACCGGCCCTGAAAATCGACCCGGTGGACTTTGGACGGGTCGGCAAAGACCTTGTGCTCCATGTCCATTTGCACGGCATCCGGGTCCCAACTGTTCCACAGGCCGTAACAGACCTGCATATACTCGTCGGCGCGCTCATAGCGGTCATCGTGCGCTGGCAGGTGCTCCAGCCCGAAGTTTCTGGCCTCAGCCGTTGAGGTTGAAGACACGATATTCCAGCCGATGCGACCCGTGGTGAGATGGTCGAGGGTGGATAAGGTTCGGGCCAGCAGAAACGGCGGGTAGAAGGTCGTGGACATGGTAACGGCAAAGCCGAGTTTCTTGGCGACTGCCGAGAGATAGGTAATCAGAGCAACCGGGTCGTGGCTGGGGAACTGTATGGCGTAGCGCACCTGGTCGGGCTGCGTGCCGCCGGCTAGGCTGTCCGCGAAAAACAGCATGTCGAACTTACCGCGCTCCAGGGTGCGGACCACGGACTCCCAGTACGCGCCCTCATACCATTTGTGACGGATTTTCTGGCGCGGATAAATCCATGACAGCGGCATATGCGGAGCCGGGGTAAAGAGGGCGAAGCCGGCGAGATGGACTTGCTTGGGCATGGCCGTATCCTTGAACGATCCACGAATGCCCCTAGCGTACTGCGTTCGGAGCGGTCTTGTCGAGCGCCTGTCAACGCTTGCTCTGAACACCAGACCCTCTTATGCTGAGCGCATGGCGCGCAAAAGACAACCAGACCGGATTCAACGCAAACGCACCAAGAACTGGAAGATGCCGAAAAACGCGGTCTATGTCGGCCGGCCCGGCAAGTGGGGCAACCCGTTCTTCCGGCTCAAGGCAAAACCCAACAGGGCCGTTGACCGGGGCTTTCTCGTGGCGGTGTACAAGCTGTGGCTGAACGACCAATTGGTCCCAGGGTTGGCCGCACTCTTTCAGGGCGGCGATACGCTCCCGGCCCCGCCCTCAGCCGAGACTATTCAGCAACACTTAAAAGGCAAGCATCTGGCCTGCTGGTGTCCGCTGGACGACGCCTGCCACGCCGATGTGTTGCTCGCCATTGCGAATGCCGCCGGCCAGGCAGACTAGGGAGCCGGACTGGCTTACCACCAGCCCAACTCAAACGTATGCAGGGCGCGCCGCTTATAATCGTAGAGTGAAGTGCCGCAGAACCCGCATTTGAGCGAAGACCAGACCGAGCGCGGACGAATGGCCGCGTGGAGCGGCTTCATATAATGCTGGTTGTCTTCCAGCAAATCCTGGGTGAGCGCCCAGCGCGTAATTTCGTATAGCGCATAGCCGCAGGTCGGCTCCGGGCAGGTCAGGACCATCCCGGCGATAAACGGGCGATTCGACCCGGCCCGGTCCACTGAACGTCCCTCCTGCTCCTCAGCCCAACTGATACACCCGCGCCGCATTGCCGCCGACAATTTTGGCCCACTCTTCTTCAGTACAGTCGGCCAGCAGGTCGCCGAGAAACTCCTGACTCTTGGGAAAGGTTGATTCCTGATGCGGATAATCGGAGCCCCACAGCAGGCTATCCACGCCAATCACCTCCCGGTCGCGGACCCCCATCACATCTTCCTGAAAACTCAAAAAGACGTGCCGATGAAAAAACTCGCTGGGCCGGATGTCCTCTTTGAAGCGCGCCCCGGCAATCTCCCGCGCGCGCTGGGTGTAGTTATAGTCCATGCGGTCCAGGAAGTGGGGCACCCAGGACAGTTCCATTTCGACCGAGCCAACCTGGAGCTTGGGATAGCGCTCAAACACGCCACTGAAAATCATGTCGGTCAGGCAAACCCGGGGCCAGTGGTCCAGGTTGACAAAAAAGGACGGCTTGGCCGCGTCCAGGAGCAGGGCGCTTGGGTCGTCCGGGTCGGGCCGGTTGGTGGTGACATGCAGGCTGATAGGCAGGGCCAAATCCTGGGCGGCGGCCCACACGGGCTCGTACTCCGGCCTGTCGTAGCTCCGCCCGCTCACGGGTTGGATGGTAATCATCATACCCCGATGCCCCAGCTTGGCGCAGTGCTCCATCTCCCGGATGCCTGACGGGATATCGTCCAGGTTAATCATGGCGATACCCCGGAGCCGGTTCGGAAAGGTGTCGCAGAACTCGGCCAGCCAGTCGTTATAGGCCCGGAACAGGACGGTCAGTAACGCACTGTCCTGAATGCGCTGGTAGAGTTGCAGACCAACGGTCGGATACACCAGACCCATGTCTATGCCGTCGGCATCCATATCTTTGATATGCTCTTCCGGGATGTAGGCACCGGGGCGGATATTCTCCACCTTATCCTTAAAGCTCAGGCGGTCTGGGTCCTCGAAGCGCAGGCCGGCCTGCGCCCCGGCCGCCGCGGTCTGGATTTTAATCCCCTCGCAATACCACCAGTCGTCCCCCTCGTCCGGGACCACCCGGGGGGCGCGGTCACGGAATTTTTTATCCAGCCGGGTTGTCCATAGATCGAGCGGTTCATAAATATGATCGTCTGACGAAATGACTCTGTGCTTGGGCATACGATTCCCTCCTCATGGAAAGCGTTGCTGTGCCGGCATTATCCGTCTGGAGGCGCAATGTTGTCAATCGAGGCCGCGGCCGGCCCCCGCCCTGTCCATTGACCCAGCCAGCCTTTGGCGCTACAGGGAATCTCAGGCATTAACCGCAGGAGGGATGATATGGAACTCAAAGTGACCCGTTGGAATAGGCCCGAACCACCCACCCAGTCCGCGCTCGTCCGTGCTATGGAAGCTGAAGGGCTGGTTGCCTATATCGAGGACGATGAACCCAACCATTCGTATGAGGCGCATACGCACCCGAACGACGAGGTGCTGGTTGCCGTCCTGGGGGAGATCACGCTGGGCGTGGGCGACCAGAAATGGGTGCTGAAACCCGGCGACCGGCTCGACCTGCCGGCCAATACGCTGCACTGGGCCGCAACCCCATCCACCGGCCCCATCCGGCTGCTGGGCGCGAGTATCGGGGATGCCTACGACCCGACCCGTGCAGACCGCTCCGAAGACACCAGGGCTCGGCCGTAAGGCCGCGTCTCAGTTGTGAAAACAGGGGCAGGAGTCCAGATATTGTCCGGCCGGGCAAGGTAGACGCGCTTCCCTGGCAGCAACCCCTGGGGGGTTGCTGCCCCCTACCGGGGGAAATCCATCTCACTTCATCGGCGGCAGAATCTCATGCGGATCGAGACCCAGAGCTAACGCCCCGAGGCTCGACAGACAGAAATCGCTGGGCGGAAATTGAATCGCCCCGACCGTACCATCGCGGAACAGCCGTTCCAACGGTGCCCCCTTGAACAACGTATGCGCGCCGCCCAGGGTCAGGGCGTTGCGCCCGATGCGGGCCGTGGCTTCGCCGACCAGATATTTGGCCCGATACAGGGCGGCGATGGCCGGCTGCGTCGGGCCTTCGGTATCGCTCAACCAGGCCGCGTGGTATACGCTCAGCCGCGCTGATTCGAGGTCGGCGTTCATCTCCGCAATTTTTCGGCGCACGTCGGGATGATAGGCCAGGGGTTGGGTAAAGCCGCGTGGCACGCGCTCCTGAACGACCTTGAGAGTCTCGGTGTAAATCGCCGCCGCCACCCCCAGATAGACCGCGGTATACGAGGCCCAGAACCAGTTCGCGCCGCGCGCAATGGAAGGAAAAAAATTGTCGGTATCAAACACAACCGCTTCCGGGGGCACAAAGCAGTCTGCCAGCAGCAGGCAGTCACTGCGGGTGCCGCGCATCCCCAAGACATCCCAGACCTCCTCGACGGTCTGACCCGGAGCGTCGCGCGGCACCAGAAAAATAATCGCCGCGCCAGGGGTGGTGGCGTCCTCGCGCCGCGCCGGAACGGCCCGAAAATCCGCGGCTCCAACCATAGACGAAAAGAATTTCTTGCCGTTGATAACATAGCCGCCGTCCACCTGTCTTGCCTGAGTGGCCGGAGCATACGACGCCAGCAGGGCTGAGGTGCTCGCCTCAGACGTCGAGCCGGCAACCAGATTATTGCCCTGGACCACCCAGTCTGCTACGCGCTGCTTCACGTCGGGGGCAATCTCGGTATTTTCCATCAGATAGCCGACCCAGGCCAGGTGCATATTGAAGGACAGCGCGGTGGCCGGGCAGCCTTGGGCGAGCTGTTCCAGGGCGAGCGAGTGGCCGAACAGTTGTTCCCCCCAGCCGCCCAGTGCGGTCGGGATATTGAGGGTGTGAAACCCGGCCGCACGCAGCAGCGCATAATTCTCGACCGGGTTGGTTGCCGCGCGGTCGTGCTCGGCGGCGCGGGTGGCAAAGTCGGCTGCCAGCTCCCGGCACTGAGCCTGAATTCGTTGGTGTTGGGCCGTCAGCTCGAAATTCATAGCGTCCCCCTCGCTGTGCTCGGATGCTAGTCTTCGGGGGGTTGTCGAGTCAAGAGAAAAAATTCTTTGGCCCCCGGCCCGAGTCGTGCTAGTCGTGCTAAGAGCAGAAACAAAAACGCTGAGCGTAAAGGAGAGCGGCATGGGTATCGTCGATTTTTCTCTGGACGGCAAAGTCGCCATTGTGACCGGTGGTTCCAAAGGTATTGGCCGGGCGATTGCGCTGGCCTTTGCCGAACACGGGGCCGACGTGGTGCTTGCTGCGCGCGGGCTGGAGGCCCTGGAGCGGGCTAAACAGGACGTCGCCGCAACCGGTCGCCGGGTTGTGACCGTACAGGCCGATATGTCGGTCAGCGCGGACTGTGACAAGCTATACCAGGCCACGCTTGAGGCGTTTGGCGGGGTCGATATCCTGGTCAATAATGCGGCCGGCGTTTCGCTCGTGACCCTGGCCGAGGAAAACGAAGCCGACTTCCTCAGGGTGATGCGGACCAATGTGTGGACGCCGCTGCACCTGGCCCGCCTATGTCGGGCATCCATGCGTCAGCGCGGTGGGGGGGCGGTGATTAACATCACCTCGAATGAGGGCGTCCGGCCGTCCATGGGAATCGGCACGTATGCCCTGTCCAAGGCGGCCCTCGTCAATATGGCCCAACTCCTGGGGAAGGAGTGGGCGGCCGACAAAATCCGGGTGACCTGTATTGCGCCGGGTCTGATTCGGACCGAGCTGGCCCAGGAACTAGTTGAGGCGGTCGAGACCAGCGGCTCGCCCATCAACCCCCAGAAACGGGTAGGCGAACCCCATGAAATCGCGGGCTTAGCCCTCTTCCTGGCCAGTCCGGCCGGGACGTTTGCGACCGGCATGACCTATGTGGTCGATGGCGGCGAGGTCAGCGCCGGGCCGGGTGACGTCGTGGTCATGACCGCCGAGGAGGCGGTCCAGGCGCAACGGAAAGACTAAAACGCGGAGGGATTCCTCCGCTCACACTGGCGCGCCCCAGGTCAGCACCCGCCGTGGATTCTCCACGAGCAGGGTGTCAATCTGCTCGGCGCTCAGTCCGCTGCGACTCAGCATGGGCACGACGTTCTTGACGAGGTGGGCGTAGCCCCAGCCACCGTAGTGGCTGAGTTGGACCTTCATCGCAATATCGTGGGACAGGAGCAGCCGTTCCAAACAGCCTTGGTCAATCAGGCGTTTCAGCGCCGTGACACTCCCGGCATCCGAGCCCAGGTAGCGGCCAACGCTGTCCACATAGTATTCCATGCCAAAAAAGTCGTACTCGACGTAAGCGCCACGTGCGGCCAGCGTCGTATGATAGGCCAAGTCGTCGCTCGTCGGGCTGAGATGACACAGAATGACCTGATGGGGATTTGCGCCTTCGCCCTCAAGAATATCAAGGACTTCAATGCCGTTTTTCTGCCACGGCAGCAGATGGACACTGATCGGCGCTCCGGTGCGACGCTGGGCGCGGGCCGCGGCCCGCAAGACCTTCTGCTCGTTCTCGCGGACCTTGAAGCTAGTCCCAATTTCGCCGATGAGGCCGGAGCGCACTCCCGTATCGGCAACCCCCTGCATGAGGTCGCGTTCAATCTCAGCGGCGAGCATGTCAACCGACCGGTCCACCATGTCATACGGATGGGAACGACCGATATAATAACCGGAGCCCATAACGATATTAATCTCGGTCGCCTGGGCAATGGCGGCTAAGGCCAGCGGGGTGCGTCCCAGGCCGTTATTCGTACAGTCCACCACGCTGCCACCGCCGGCGGTCTTAAACCGGCGCAACTCCTCAATCGCCAGGGCCGTGTCATCCAGGACGCAATTATCCAGATTGCCGAAGGGTTCGCGCCGAATAGCGCCGAGCGTCGCCATTTCGACTGGCGCGTGCACGAACGCTTTTTTCTGTGCGTCTTCGGGTTCTTCGCACCACACCCGCAGATCGATGAGCAGGTGTTCATGCGTCAGGGTAATCCCCAGCCTGTCCGGCTCAATCGGGCCAAGAACGGTCATCACTTTGCCTTGCATTGCGCTTCCTCCGTCAGCGTCATATTGAAGGGGTAGGCCGCTGTGGTGAAGGCAGGCTATACCAACTCGTCTTTCAAAGAAAAGAGCGCCGCACGTTTTCTCGCTGTCTGCCCCCAAACGACCGGGGCTCCGGTCCTGTCCGACACCGCAGCGCCCGACGGCAGGAGCACGGGTTTTTCGGAATACATCACGCGGAGGAAGGCCATGTCATTTACGCTGGAAGAAACGACTATTACAAAAATTCATGCCGCCCTGCGGGCGGGCGCAGTCACCTGCGTGGACCTGGTGGAGGGCTATCTGGCGCGGATTGAAGCCTATGACCGCAACGGCCCGACGCTGAACTCCATCGTGACCGTCAACCCGCGCACGCGGGACGAGGCGGCTCGGCTCGATGCCGAGCTGGCCGCCTCCGGGCAGTTGTCCGGGCCGCTGCATGGCGTCCCGGTTGTGGTCAAGGACCAAGTTGAAACAGCCGGGATTATGACGACCTTCGGCTCGATTGCTCTGGACGGCTATATGCCGGCGACCGACGCCGCGGCCATTACCAAGCTCAGAGCGGCCGGCGCGATTATTCTGGCCAAGACCGCCATGCCGGACTTTGCCACGTCCTGGTTCGGCTACTCGTCCAAATCCGGCACGACCAAGAACCCGTATAACCTGGCCCACGACCCAGGCGGCTCCAGCGGTGGAACCGGCGCGGCAGTCGCGGCCAACCTGGGGGCGATAGGCTTGGGTGAGGACACCGGCGGCTCAATCCGCCTGCCGTCCTCATTCGATAATCTGGTCGGTCTCAAGGTGACGCCCGGCCTCATCAGTCGGGCCGGCATGTCGCCGCTGGTGGTTTTCCAGGACTCTGCCGGTCCCATGTGTCGCACGGTCACGGATGCCGCCAGACTGCTTGAGGTGCTGGTCGGCTTTGACCCGGCTGACCCCTATACCGCGACCGCGGCTATTGCCGGCAAGATCAAGTATGCGGCCCTGCTCAACCGGGCTGCCCTGTCGGGGGCACGAGTTGGCGTGGTGCGTGAAGTCTTTGGCGACCCCGCCGACCCCCAGGCCGCCGCGGTCAACGCCTTGATCGAGGCCGCCCTGGCGACCTGCGCCGCGGCCGGCGCCACCCTGGTTGATATCACGCTCCCCAATCTTCAGCACAACATTGAGCGCTCTTCGCTCTATATCACCCGTTCCCGCTCCGATATCGACCACTTCCTGGCCGCCCGCCCGGGCCTGCCGATGAAAAACCTTAAGGACATCATCAGGGCGAAAAAATATCATCCCAAGCTGGATTTCCTGGCCGCGCTGGCCGAGGGTCCCGACGACCCCACTGCCGACCCTGAGTACTATGCGCGCTATACCGCGCGCGAACAGTTTCAGCGGACGGTCATCAATGCGATGGCCAAGGCCGGCACAACCGCACTCGTGTTTCCCACCACGCAAGTGCCGGCGCCCTCCAGGGCCGAGCTTGACGCCGGCAAATGGCCCCTGCTGGATTTTCCGACCAATACGCTCATCGCCGCCCAGACCTGGATGCCGGCCGTGAGCGTACCGGCCGGCTTTACCCCTGACGGCCTGCCCGTGGGCCTGGAGATCGTGGGCCTGCCGTACCGTGAAGCCGATATCCTTGGGTTGGCCTACGCATATGAGCAGCTGACCCAGCACCGTGCCCCAGCGATGCACCTGCCCGAGTTGACCGGGGCCTAGGGTTCAGACCCGCTCCGTATCGAAGAAGCGGAGCAGTATCCGGTAGAGGTGCAGCGCGTCGGCGGTTCCCACGACTTCCCGGATAGAGTGCATCGCCCACTGCGGGACGCCGATATCCAGGGTGCGCACCCCGACCTGGGCCGCGGTCAGGGGTCCGATAGTGCTGCCGCAGGCCATGTCGCTACGCACGACAAAGTCCTGGACCGGCACATCCGCGTCCACGGCCAGTTTATGCAGGATGGCGCTGGTCTCGCTATTACTCGCATAGCGCTGGTTGGCGTTGTGTTTAATGACGACGCCGCGATTGAGGCGGGGCGCATGGTTGTCGTCGTGCCGGTCAGAAAAATTCGGATGCACGCCGTGGGCATTGTCGGTCGAGATCAGCATGGAGCGGGCCAGGGCGCGCCCGCGTGCTTCCGTATCGGGCATGACGCGCTCCAGCGTGTGGGTCAGCATGGGTCCACACGCGCCGGCCGCCGACGTACTGCCGACCTCTTCGTGATCGTTACACACCAGCAGGGCCCCGTGTTCGCCAGCGCTGGTCGTCAGGGCCTGAAGGCCGACAAAACAGCTCAAAAGATTATCCAGCCGGGCCGAGGCGAGGAACTCGTGTGCCAAGCCGAGCAGCTGGGGCAGCTGGGTGTCGTAGAAAAACAATTCGTAGTCCAGGACCTGACGAATATCGGTCACCCCGTCCGCTTCGAGCCGTTTGTGCAGCAGCGCTTTGAAATCCGGCTTTTCGTCAGTCTGGCCGAGAATGGGCGGCAGATAGGTCTGGGCGTTGATGGAGCGGTGCTGGTTTGCCTCGCGGTCAAGATGAATGGCCAGGCTGGGGATGATGGCAATCGCCTGAGCGAAATCAAGCAGAGCGTGGGCGACCTCATTGCGCTGACTCAGATAGCTGACCCGCCCAGCCATTGATAAATCCCGGTCAAACCAGGGGTTGAGCAATGCGCCGCCATACACCTCAACCCCGAGTTGCAGGCAGCCGTGGCGCTGGAATTCGGGCTGGGGCTTGACCTTCAGGCCCGGAGAGTCCGTGTGGGCCCCGACCATCCGAAAGCCGCTCTCGGCCACGGCTCGGCGCGTCGGCATCCTCCAGGCAAGAATGGACGAGTCGTTACGGCTGAGCCAATAGCGACCCCCTGGAACGAGAGGCCAGGTCGCGGATTCGTCCAAATGCTCAAAGCCCGTATCCGACAGCCGGGCCGCCATCTGAGCGACCGCGTGGAACGGGGTTGGCGATGCGGCTAAGAACTCAATCAGGGCGTGGTTGAGCTGGTGTTGATCCATTCCCCATCCTGCTCCATCCTGCTCCATCCTGATCAATGGAACGTACCGCCTTCTGCGGCCAATTTCTGGAGCAGCGGGGCTGGTTGCCAGGAGGCAGGGTCCTGTTCGGCAAAGGCGCAGACGCGCGCATACACCTGCTTGAGGCCCACCGTGTCGGCGTAAAACATGGGGCCGCCAAGGTAGGCCGGAAAGCCATAGCCATAGACGTAGATGACATCAATATCGCTGGCGCGCTGGGCAATGCCTTCTTCCAGAATCCTGGCCCCCTCGTTGACCAGGGCGTACATCAACCGCTCGACGATTTCCTCACGGCTGATAGACCGGCGCGCAATCCCCTTCTCTTTGGAGTAGTTGACAATCAACTCCTCAATAGCCGGGTCGGGCCGGGGGGTGCGGTCGCCCGGCGCGTAGGTGTAATATCCGGCGCCGGTCTTTTGGCCGTACCGGCCCAGCTCGCAAATGCGGTCGGGAATCGCGCAGTACCGTTCGCCTTCAGGGAGGCTGTCCGGCAGCCCCTTCCCCTGTCGAATGCGCCAGCCCACGTCGAGACCGGCCAGGTCGCCCATGGCAAACGGCCCCATCGCCAGGCCAAGCTCGTAGATTGCGCCATCCACATCCTGGGGCCGGCTGCCCTCTTCCAGCAGATATTGGGCCTGGGCGCTGTATTGATGCAGCATCCGGTTGCCGACAAAACCGTCGCACACCCCAACGACCACGCCGATTTTCTGAATGGCCTTGCCAACTGCCTGGGTCGTGGCCAGGGTCTCCAAGCTCGTTTTGTCGCCGCGGACGATTTCGAGCAGGCGCATGACATTGGCCGGGCTGAAAAAATGGGTGCCGATGACCTTATCCGGGCGGGCCGTGACCGACGCAATTTCATCCACGTTGAGTGTGGACGTATTGGTCGCCAGGATACATGCGGGCTTGGTGGCCGTATCCAACTGCGCAAAGACCTGCTTTTTGACTTCCATATTCTCGAACACGGCTTCCACCACCAAGTCCACCTCGCTGAGTGCGGTGTAGTCCAGGGTCGGCGTGAGCAGTCCCATCCGCTCTTCGACCTGTTCCGGTGTGAAGCGGCCTCGCCTGGCGCTGCGGTCGTAGTTGCCCCGGACCACGGCCAGGCCCTTATCCAGCAATTCCTGGCCGGTTTCGAGGATGGTGACCGGGATGCCGGCATTCGCAAAGTTCATGGCAATGCCGCCGCCCATCGTGCCGGCCCCAATGATGCCCACGTGCCGAATGGCGCACCTTGGGGTGTCTTTCGGCATATCGCTGACCTTTGCCGCGGCCCGCTCAGCAAAGAAAATATGACGCTGGGCCGCGGACTGCTGGCTGGTCAGGACTTGGCGGAACAGTGCTTGCTCTGTGGCCAAGCCGTCCTCAAACGGCAGCGTGCAGGCCGCCTCAACACAGTCGATGCAGCGCTGAGGAGCCTCAAAGCCGCGCCGCGTCTTGCTGGCCTGTTGGCGGGCCGCGTCAAAAATGGCCAGGTCAACGCCGGTGATCTTGTCGTTCAGGTCGCGTACTTTTCTGAGCGCGGCCCCGTCTGCGACGAGCTTGCGGGCAAAGGCTTTTGCCCCGTCAAGCAGGCCGTCCTCGGCCACGAGTTCGTCAATCACGCCAATGCGTTGCGCCTGGCCGGCCGACAGCGGCGCGCCTGAGACAATGACCTCAAGCGCGGCCTCGGGACCGATCAAACGCGGCAGGCGTTGCGTCCCGCCGCCACCCGGCAACAGTCCAAGGCTGACCTCGGGCAGTCCAACCCGCGCGGACGGGACCGCCACGCGATAATGGCAGCACAGCGTGGTTTCGAGGCCACCGCCCAGGGCCGTGCCGTGAATGGCGGCCACCACCGGCTTGGACAGGTTCTCAATCATATCCATAGTGTCGAGGAAATTCGGCGGCTGGAGCGGTTTGCCGAATTCGGTAATGTCCGCGCCGGCGATAAAAGTCCGGCCGGCGCAGATGAGCACCGTGGCGATGGTGTCGTCTTGGCCGGCTGCGGTAAAGCTCTCCAGCAAACCCTGGCGAACATGCTGGCTCAGCGCGTTCACGGGCGGGTTGTTGACGGTGATGACGCCGATATCGCCATCTCTTGCGTACGAAACTGAATGGGTCATGGGAAAACCTTTCTGTCTGACCGCCGCTCGGGCCGGAGGCGGGGATGGTGCGGATAAATTAGCGTCAGCCGGCGCAGGGTGTCTATCCCGGTCCCTTTACCGCACTTGCCCGGCTGCCGTGGCTTCCGCCACCTCTTCAAGCCGGCCGGTCTTCACGTCGTAGATATAGCCGTAAATGGGAATCGTGCTGGGCACTAAGGGATGATTGCGGATGCGGGTCACATCTTCAACCAGACTGTGGGTGCCCTCGGAGATCGTCAGCCAATCGATATAGCTCCCCTCGGTTGAGCCGGGCCCCTGGCCGGAGTCCTGCCAACCCGAAGCGCCCAGCGTGGCGGTCTGGAGGCTGCTGGCGAGGAGACCGCGCATGACCTCATCGGTGAAGGTGGCCATGCCACACTGGGTGTGATGAATCACGAACCACTCGCACGTTCCCAGGAGTTTATACGAGATCACGAAGGAGCGGATAGCGTCGTCACTCGCCCGCCCGCCGGCATTGCGAATGACATGCGCGTCGCCCTCTGCCAGGCCGGCGTATTTTGCCGGGTCGAGCCGGGCGTCCATACAGGTCAGAATGGCAAAGCGTCTGCGTGGCGGGCCGGCCAAGTCGGCCTTCTGGCCGAAGCTCTGGGCATAGCGCGCGTTGGCGGCCATGACTTCCTCTCGAATCTGACTCATAGGGTGTCTCCTGTCGTATCTGGCAGTGAATCCGAAGCGTGAGCCAGCCAAGGCGGTTGGGCAGGAGCCTGACGCCGGCCGCGCCGTTTTAGAGGCTGCGCAAAAAACGCAGGATACACGCGGTGGTTTCCTGTGGCTTTTCGGCCTGCACCCAATGCCCGGCACCGTCAATGATTTCGAGCAAGCGCAGGTCTGCAAACGCCTCGGGAAACGTGGTGCGCCAGTCGGGGTCGTAGAGCAGGACATCATCCACCGCTCCGGCCACAAAGGCGGCCGGCTGGGAGAATTTTTTGCCTTCGAGTTCGGGTGTCAGGTCATTATTCGTCGGGATATTGCGATACCAGTTGACCGGCCCTCTGAAACCGCTCGTCCGGTACTGCTCAACGTAATAGGCCAAGTCTGCCGGGGTCAGCCAGCTTGGCAACTGCTCGGGCTCGGGCAGCACGTCCAGCAGGCCGCTCGACCTGGGGTGCTCCAGTTGCTTCATCCAACTGTGGGCCGGCGCATCGGCGCACAGCCCGTAATATAGAATACGCAGGCTGCGCTCCAGGTCGTGCTCAAGCTCGGCTTCCACCCGGCCTTCTTCCTGAAAGTAGCGCATATACCAGAATTGGTCGTCCATGCCCGGCGGATTCAGCGTCGTATCCGTCATACGCCAAAACGGAACAGACAGGCCCATCACCGCGGTACAGCGATCCTCGTGCAGCAGGGCCGTATTCCAGGCCACAACGCAGCCCCAGTCATGGCCGATGAGGGTGAATTCCTCATAGCCCAGCGCCGGCGCAATGCCGGCCACATCCGCGGCCAGGGTACGGATATTATAATCTGAGATATTGGGCGGACACTCGCTGCCGCCGTAGCCGCGCTGGTCGGGCACGGCGACGCGATAGCCGGCGGCCACGAGCGGGTCAATCTGGTGTCGCCACAGATACCAGCACTGCGGCCAGCCGTGGAGCAGAATCACCAGCGGACCATCTCCCTCGACAACGGTCCGCAGCCGGACCCCGTTGGTGTGAATCATCTCAAAATGCCGATTTATCATAGACTCTCCTTAGTCCGCGCTCGTCGCTCCGGTCGCGGTTTGGATTGCGTGGCGTAGCTCCGCACTGCCCAGACCCTCTCCGTCTTGCTCACGGCCCAGGGCGTATTGCGGGCCGATGGACTCAGGGCCTTCTCCGGGTGGCAGCGGCGGCGTGTAATAACCCAGGGCATAACTCCCCAGCGTATAGCCGAGCAGGTTCTGCAATTCTGTTGATAAGGTTCTGGCAATCTCGGGCGGACAGGACAGGTACTGGTTTTCCTCCTGACGCAGCCAGGCCAGCGAGTAGGTGATATTCAGGCCAATCCGGTCGTTGGCCGAGTCGTTCGCGCCGGCGGCGTGCAAGACCGAGCCGGTATACAGCAGCACCGAGCCGCGCGTCATCTCGGCCTGGGCCATTTCGTCCGGGTTCGCCCGGCGTCCATCCGGCCAGTTCATGCTGCCCGGAATAACCCGCGTAGCTCCGTTTTCGCGGGTAAAATCGGTCAGCGCCCAGATGGTGTTGAATTGAGGCTCAATGTCTTTCAGATAGGTCCCCCAGGCCCAGCGGTCACGATGGATGGCCTGCTTGGGCTGGCCGGGCCGAATGCGAATAATCTGGCCAAGATGGAGTTGAATGCGGGAGCAGTAGGGCGACAGAAAAGTCTGGGCAGCTTCGAGCACCGTTTGATTGGTCACCAGGTCACGACACGCCGGCGAGCGGGCCACCAGCGCCCCGGTGCGTGTGGTCAGCCGACCGACAAAGGGGTCCTGCCCGTTGCGCGTGGCTTCAATATACGGCCCGGTTTCATCCAATAGCCGATCGACCTTGGCAGGGGGGAGCATATCCTTCAGGACAACCGCCCCGTCTTTTTCAATGAGCGGGAGGATATCCGCAGTGTCGGCCGTTGCCGGAAGCGTGGTCAGATGTGCCATTGCTCTCTCCTTCTGGGGTTTCTCCTGAGCTATGATTACGAGCTGCACGACAGCATGGAACAGCCCGGACGCTGGCGGGCCCAGTCGGGCCGTTTTTGGGCGTAGACTTCTTTGGCCGGCTGCTCAGCATAGGGATGGCGGAGGAGTTCCAGCAGGTCGTGCACCAGGGAGGGGTCGCCCTGCTCGGCCTGGTCAATGGCGAGTTGGGCGAGATAGTTGCGCAGCACGTATTTCGGGTTGACCGTGTTCATCCGTTTCCGGCGCGTTGCATCGTCTGTCCCGTCTGCCCTCACCCGGTCGTGATAGCGGCGCAGCCAGGCGGCAAGGCGGGCCGTGGTCTCCGGGGTCAACTGTTCCGGGACGTAATAGGCGTCCAATAGCGGCGCTATCAAGCGGGCGTCGTCGCTCTGATTTCCTGGTGTTGCGTCGAGAGTAAGGCTTGCCAGCCGCCGGTAGAAGATGGTCATGTCCGTCTCGGCCAGTTGTAAAATTTCCAGCAGGCCGGCGACCAGAGTATCGTCCAGGTCGGGCCTGAAGGCTCGCAGCCCCAGCTTGTGGGCCATCATGGTCTGCCAGCCGGTCTCAAACTCCTGGTGATAACTCTTGAGCGCTTTTTCCAGCGGCTCCGTCTGTTCAATCAGCGGGTAGAGCGCATTGGCAAGCTGGACCAGATTCCAAAGGGCAATCTGGGGCTGTTTGCCAAAGGCGTAGCGATGACTGGCGGCATCGGTGGTATTGGGCGTCCAGTTGGGGTCATAGTTTTCCAGCCAGCCATACGGGCCGTAGTCTATCGTCAAGCCCAGGATGGACATATTGTCGGTGTTCATCACCCCATGGACAAAGCCGACCCGCAGCCAGTGCACGAGCAGCCGGGCAGTCGTTCGGCAGACTTCCTCGAACCAGGCCAGATAGGTCGCCCGGGACGGTGCGCCCAAATGAGGAAAGTCGGTGCGGATGGTATAGTCCACCAACTGTTGTAAGACATCGGTCTCTCCGCGGGCGGCAAAGATCTGAAAATTCCCAAAGCGCACAAACGACGGCGCAACCCGACACACCACCGCGCCCGGCTCGGGTTTCGGGTTGCCGTCATACAACATATCGCGCACGACCTGTTCACCCGTTGAGACGAGACTCAGCGCGCGCGTGGTCGGGACGCCGAGATGGTACATGGCTTCGCTGCACAAGAATTCGCGGATGGACGAGCGCAGGACGGCCAGTCCGTCCGCGCGGCGCGAATAGGGGGTCAGGCCGGCCCCCTTGAGCTGGACCACCCAGCGTTTGCCGGTCGGAGCGATGATTTCGCCCAGATTAATGGCCCGGCCGTCCCCGAGCTGCCCGGCCCAGTTGCCGAACTGATGACCGCCGTAACACATCGCGTAGGGGTCCATGCCGTCCAGCACCCGATTCCCAGAGAAGATGAGCGGGAAATCGTTCGACTCACAAAAGGCGCGTGACAGGCCCAATTCCTCGGCGACTTCCCAGGCATAGGCAACCAACTGGGGTTGGGCGACGGTGGTCGGCTGCACCCGGGAATAACAGGCCCGCATGACCTGCCGGCGGGTGTTGCCGATTTCAGGGTCGGCCGGCAGTTCCCGCGTAAAACGATTATCGAAGGTGAGGGGCGCTTGGGCATTCATGCCAGCACGTTAGCCCAGCGTGGGGTGACGCTCAAGGCGGGTCGGGCCGGGGAACATCTCTGCACCGGGCTTGGCCTTCAGAGCGACTATCGGCTCTCGCCCATAGTCTCCAGGGTCATAAGCTGGATGATGTCGTTGCTGGTGACCGCGCCCAAAAACTTGCCCGACTCCCTTTCCACAACGGGCAGGACGGAAAGAGAACACTCTGACATCCGTTGCAGCACGTCCTCGACTTGCTCATCAGGCCAGGCCAATGGGGGTTGGCGGCGGACCACCGCGTTGAGCGGGGTCTTGCCCCAAGCGTCCTGGGGCAGGTAGCGGAGCATTTCCAGGGACACAATCCCGACCAGCCCGCCCTTGTCTGCCACGACGTAGTGGTGCTGGTGCGGAACGATCCACTGCTCCATGAAATCACGCACCGTGACCGCCGGCCCAGCATACCGAGACGCGCGGTCCAGAATGTCGTCAATTTTGATATCTTCCAGGGCGAAGCGGGCGACACTCAACGGAATATCGTCGAGTTGGGCTGGCAAGTCCGTCCGGCGGCTGGCCCGGCTGACCGCGAAGTTAATCACCCCCGGCATGAACAGGATGTAGCAGAACATGACCAGCACCAGAAAGGAGAACACCACCTCGTCAATGATGCCAGAATCCCACATCACCAGCAGCAGCGCGATTTCCGCCACGCCCTTGCCCATCAGCCCGGTGGCCACGGCGTAGGGAACGACGAGGCGGGACACGTAAGCGCCGATAAAAGCGCCGGTGAAGTTGCCGAACAAGGGGATGAGCGCCAAGCCGGCCATAGCCCCCAGCGGCAGGGTTGCGAAGGTAAAGCTGAAGCTCAACCCAGCCGAAGCAAAAAAGAGCGGCACGAAAAACCCCTCGGCCACGCTGCGAATCCCTGGGATGATCTCCCGCCGCACCTGATAGGACAGGCCCGACAGCGACGCCCCGAACAGGAGCGCCCCCAGCGAGCCGTGGAGCCCCACCACTTCCGCGCCGTAGATGGTCAGGAAGAGCAGGCCCAGCAGCAGACCCAAGGAGAGCTGCGGCACCCGGATCACCCGCTGCAAGAGCGCCACCGCCGGCGGCAGCACCCGCGACGATAAGACCCAGCACACCACCGAAAAAGCGGCCACTTTGCCCAGCAAAATCAGGATGCCGACGGGCGAAACCTGGTGGGCGTGTTCGCCGATGCTGAAGCCGACCAGCAGCAGGGCAATCAACTCGGCGATAATCACCACCGTGAAAATTTGCAGGCCAACCGGCTGTTTCAGGTGTCCGCCGTCCGTCAGCACTTTGGCCACAATGCCCAGACTGGTCATCGACAGCACGCCGGCCAGGGCCAGCGCCTCGGTGAAATTCAGTTGCAGTCCGAAATCGAAAACAAAATCGGTCGTGACTAGCATCGAAATGCCGAGTGACACAATGACGGACAGGATGGCAGCGAGAAAGTAATGGCCTCTGAGGGAGGCCATGAAACTGGAAATATCCACCTCGTCCAGGCCAATCAGGAAAAAGAAGATGAACACCCCCAGCGTCAAAATCAATTCGAGGTGGAGCGACGGCTCAATCCACCACACGCCGGTCAATTCCATGATCGGCCCAAGAAACATCCCTGCCGCGGCATAGGCGACGATGGAGCTTAAGCGCAGCCGGCGAAACACGCCCTCGGCCAACTTGGTCACGATGATGAGCATCCCGAGCGTCAACAGCGAATGGTGGAGTTCGTGCGCGGGCTCAACGGCGCTGGACAGATCGGCTATCTCTTGGAGGGACATCTTGCGCTTCTCCGTTCTCCCGGAGCGTGGTTGCCACGGCCGGTTGAACCATACGCTGTGCCTGTGGTGTTCGCAATCGCCGTTTCTGGTGTCTTTCTTGTCTGGTGTCTTTCTTGAAAAGCGGCAGATGTTTCCGTACTGTAGGCTGGACACGTCTATACGGAACCCCCCGCCCCGACTGGAACGGGAAACGGAGAGCAATAATGCAAGATATACCGGCAGGGATTATTTCAGCCGACGGCCATGTATGTGAGCCGGCCAATTGTTATACCGACTATATCGAGCCCCAATACCGGGATATCGCCCCGCGTATCGTGGCCCAACCGGACGGCACGGACGCCTTTGTCGTCCACGGCATGAAGCGGCCGATTCCCCTGGGCTTTATTGACGGGGCCGGTTTTACGGTCACGGAACGCAACCGCCGCGCGAAAAAAATCCGGTTCCCGGATATTCGCCAGGGAGCCTATGGCGGCCAGGCGCGGATTCCGTATATGGACCAGGATGGCATTGCCGCGGAAGTCATCTACGCCTCCATTGGCATGGGCCTGTGTATGCACCGCGACCCGGACTATAAGAACGCCTGTATGCGGGCCTATAACCGCTGGCTCCAGGCCATGTGCAGCGAAGCCCCAAACCGTATCCTGGGTCTGGCCCAGACCGCGGTCTTGAGCGTGGACAGCGCAATTGAGGATTTTCGGCGCGCCAAGGACATGGGCATGGTCGGCATGATGATGCCGGGTCGGCCCATTTACGCAGACTATGACCACACCGACTACGACGCCCTGTGGGAGTGTGCCACCGACCTGGGCCTGCCCCTCTGTTTTCATATTCTGACCTCGCGCGACGGCAGCCTGAATATGCCGCACCGCGGCCATGAGATGAATAATTTTCTGGGCATTATCCGGGCCGTCCAGGACGTTGTTGGCCTAATGGTTCTGGGGGGCGTTTTTGAGCGTCACCCGGACTTGAAGCTGGTCTGTGCCGAGGGCGACGCCGGCTGGATGCCGCACTATATGTACCGCATGGACCACGCCGCCAAGATCAACGCCGAGGGCGGGATTATTGACGGCCTGTCACAACTGCCCAGCGAGTATATCAAGAGCAATGTCTGGATGACCTTCCAGGACGATCCGACCGCATTTCATGCGGTCGATATCATGCCGCACCAGCAGTTGTTGTGGGCCAGTGATTTTCCGCATACGGATTCCACTTGGCCGGGCTCCCAGCAATTACTGGCCGACCACGCGGCCCATATCACCGAGGAACAACGCCAGGACATCATGCGGGAGAATGCCGCCCGGTTGTTCAACCTGCCGGCGGGAGAGAAGTCGTGGCGGATGCACGCGGCCCCGGCGTAGGGGGGCAGTGCTCATCTCCGAGGCGGTCTTCCGCAAGGATCTGGGCGAGCGCAACCGAGGTATCGAGGGAGATCACCGTTCGTTTCTATCGGCGTCCAGTTCGCCAAGAAGAGTACGGAGCGGCGCAACCCGCTCTGGAGTCGGAGGCTCCCCCGTGGCGGGAAGCGTTGGCAGTGTCAGCCATCCCTTGCGTGCGGCCTCGGCCAACATCCTCATGCGCGGAAAAGTAGCGACCAGAAGCGCCCCGGTCAAACCGCGTCCACAAGAAAAACCCTCACCCTAGCCCTCTCCCAGCGGGAGAGGGGATAGAGCGCAGGGGCAACCCCCTGTGGTTGCCCGGCCTCCCTCTATGGAGTTTGGCTCCCAAGAATGTCATGCAAAATTTCTTGGAGAGTCTTCTGATCCCGCTCCCCTAAGCGGCCCAACTTCTTGAGGATAAGCGTTTTTTCGATAGTGGCCAGTACTGGCTTGATGATGGACGGTTTCAAGAGACCGGCTGCTTTCCAGCCCACAATAGGGGCATCTCCCAGCGTAGAGGTTGGTCTGACCTGACTGGTGATTGCAATAATGATGAGGTCAGGTCGATCTTGGTTATAAGCAGATGAACTCACTACTGCTGCCGGACGCTGTTTACTTGTGGTCTGGTCCGTAAAAGGAAAAGGCGCGAGGATGATGTCTCTGAACTCATAGTTGGTCATAGTCGGCGTCGTCTGGATTGTCCCAGACGCGGGCAAAGGCTGACTCGGATAACTTGGTCGCGGCTTGGCTCAGGCGACGGTCGGCGTCACGCTGACAGAGGCAATCGACAAAGGCTTCGACCTCGGAGACTTTCGCCGGGGGGAGGAGCCGGATTTTCTCAACCAGCTCCCGAACACGCGCATCATCAATAGCCATGTGCACCTCTCCCCTGTGTCAAAGGACCCTCACCCTCTCCCAGCGGGAGAGGGGATAGAATGTAGGGGCAACCCCCTGTGGTTGCCCCGGCGATGGGGGGCAAGCCGCCTTACGCCTTCGGCTGCATCCCAAGGTCTACCAGCGGGGTGCGGTCCACGACGGGCAGGCGTTTTGTGCCGGGGGTGAGGGTGACGGAACCCGGTACGCGGGTGAACTGATCAACCAGGTCGATTTCCTTGGCGTATGCTTTGACCGCGGGAATAACCTCCTGGCCCATCAGACGGATGCTGTTCATCCGGTCTCGGTTGCCGACCGGCCCCTGTACCTGGAAGCAGGCGAAGGTGCCTGGCCGCAATACGCGGATCATGGTTTTGATTTTCTCAATGACCGTCTTGGGCGAGCCGACAATCATCAGGTAATCGTCTTGGGCGCGCTTATACGACTTCTCCAGCTTTTGGCGGACCTCATCCAGGTTGGTGCTCTTCTTTTTCTTGCGGCCCTGTTGGGCCTCCTTGAGCCGGTCCGAATCCACCCCGACCCAGCCCCCGCTCGGACGTTGGGCCAGCAGCCGAATGGCGTTTTTGGAATTATAGCCCGGCGGCAGGGTATGTTCGGGACGGGAAAAGGCACTCGCGCCGCCGCCCCAGACAAACCCTTTGCCCAACTCCTGCGCTTTTTCGTCCGTGTCCGCACAGAACACGCCAATCAGATAGGCAAAGTTTTCCGTCCCGGCCTGATAGCCGTTCTCCGCCGCGGTATCAGCGTAATAGTCCAGCAAATCGCAGGTCGGGCTCAGGGCCGTCACCAGGGCCAGATAGGGATAATTATGCTGGGCCGCCCAGTGGACCGTCTCCGGGCTGAGTACCCCCGGGATCCACATTTGCGGATGCGGCTTCTGATAGGGCAAGGCCCACGGGTTCACATGCCGATAGTGAAAATGCTTGCCCTCATAGCGCCACGGCCCCGGCTTGGTCCACGCCTGTACGATGAAGTCGTGGGCTTCGTTGAACATCTCCCGGTTATAGGCCGGGTTGGCGTTATTGAAGAACTGCTCGCTGCCGGCCCCCCGCACCCAGCCGGTAACGAGCCGCCCGCGCGAAATCAGATCAATCTCGGCTAACTCTTCGGCCATCCGCAGCGGATGCTTGAGCACTGGCAGGGGATTGCCGATCAAGACGATCTTGGCTTTGCTGGTAATGCGGGCCAGAATAGCGGCTTCGACGTTCATCACTGAGCCCATGCAGAAGGGGTTGCCGTGGTGCTCGTTGAGCATGAGGGCGTCAAAGCCGACTTCTTCGGCATAGCAGTATTCATCCAGAAAAAAATTATAGTCATCCGCCGCCTTTTCGCGGTCAAAACGTGCGTTGGGCAGGGCAAAAAACCCCCGGTGCTCAAGCACCTCGTCTTCGCTGACCCAGCGATACGGCCGCTCAGTAAAATAGCCAAACAGCATACCCGTCTCTCCTTTTTTGTCCGAGTCTTGCAGGGCACTGTACTGGAAGTTTGGGCCGCTGAAAAGACACGGCTGCCTCGGACCCGAGCCGCCCTGGGCTAGGCCGCCTGGGGCTTAAAGCCGCCAAAAATCGCAAAATTCAGAAACTTCCAGTAGCAGTCCACCAGCGTAAAGCCAGCCTCCCGCCACCAGTCCAGTTGCGGCTCCAGCGGCGCGATGTGGCTGGGCTGCCCCGTGGGACGCGGCAGGGCGGTGCGTATCTGGCGAATTGCTTCGAGCGAGTGCTGCTCGCCAGTCCGTTCCCGGACCTGCTGCTGAATCACGCGGTCGGCCAAGGGCGCAAACTGCTCGCGTAATGCCGGGTCGCCGGCAACCACGTCATTGTTGATAAACAGGCCGCCGGGCTGGAGCAGGCTGAACACCTCGGCGCATAATTGGCTTTTCCGATGGTCGGTCAGATGGTGCAGCGCAATGGCTGAGACTGCGGCATGAAACGGACCGGGCAGGTCCGTATGCCAAGTGGGGTCAGCCAGGTCGCGCAGAAAAAATTCGACCTGCGAGCCATAGTCAGCCAAGTACGGCGCAGCATGACCGTGCATGGCCGGCGAGCCGTCCAGCCAAGCCACGCTGGCGTGTGGATACCGGGAAAGCACCGTCGCTGTGACCGCCCCATAGCCGGCGCCCAAATCGAGCACACGAATCGGGGTCTCAGCCGACCACGGGAAAAGGTCAAGCACGGTCGTGAGTTGCTCAGCGCGCTTCGGAATCAAGAACGCGCTGCGCTGAACAAAATAATCCACTTTGTCTTGGTCTCCCCAGCCACACAGGGTATCCGGCTCGGTCATGGGTGGGCCTCCCGTGTCATCTCGACCTGAATTTCCTCCCCCATAGCAGCCTGCCTGGCACTGTCAATATGACGGACATGGGGATTGTCACCTGGAATGTGGTATGTGTGACCACCACTAGGATTGACCTATCTGAGGAGGAGACGACTCATGGCGACGATGGACGACCCCGCGCACCCTGGCGAAAGCCTGCGGGATGCAATGCTGGCCGCTGGCTGGACCGTGACCGAGACGGCCGCCAAGCTGGGCTGTACCCGGCAAACGTTCTCGCGGCTGCTGAATGGCCGCACCGGCGTCTCGCCGGCGATGGCGTTGGCTTTGGAACGCCTTGGGTGGAGCAATGCCGCGTTCTGGGTCCGACGCCAGGCGCAGTACGACTTGGCCCAAGAGCGGTTGCGTCAGAAGAGGCCGGCCGCGTGACAGGCCGGGCAGCGCCTCACGCGAGCGGAGCCACAATCCGGTAGAGAGACCCTTGACATACAGCTAGAACGTATTTACAAAACATCCTCCCACGCAGACGGTATGTACCAGCCCGCCTTGAAGTGCTGTCCTCATTTGAGTCTGAGTACCCGCATTTGCCAAGCTAAGTATCTGATTTTTCAAGTCTATAAGAACTCAAGGTGTCCGAATGAGAACAGGATCCCCTTGACATACAGTTAGAATGTATGCACAAGACAGTTTCCCATCCCCCGCCCGTTGGGATGGGAGAAGCGGCCACAGTTCCCCCTCCCTCTGGGAGGGGGCTAGGGAGAGGGTCCTCTCCCGTGGACGAGGCAGAAAGCACGGCTGCCACTATTCCCAGCCCTCCCCCAGCGGACGAGGCAGAAGCCGCACTAGACCCGCCCCCCACGGACCAGCCTGTCCTGCCTTTCGCCGCCGCGCCCCCCGCACCCCCCGCCGCGCCGCCGGCGGTTGAGCCCACCGCTACAAGCCCTCACCCCGACCCTCTCCCAGAGGGAGAGGGAGAAGGCGTGCCTGCCGCGCCGGCGGAGTCGCCCCTGGGAGCGCGGGCATCTTGCCCGCCGGGAAGCAGGCCGGAAGCCTGCGCTCCCAGGGAGGAGCCACCTCCCCAACTCCCGGTCCTCCCGGCCTCGGTGCAGATTCCTGTCTCTCAGAGTCGGCTCTTCCGGCTCGATACGTCGGTGGAGTCGGTCTTTGTGGCCAACCCGGACATTGCAGACATGCGCCTGATCTCGTCGAGGGTGCTGTTCGTGGTGGCTAAGGCCGTGGGCCGCACTTCAGTGGCCGTGCTCGATGCGGATAGCGCCCTGGTCGGTGAGTGGACGATTGCCACAATCCTGGATATTCAGCCGGCCCAGGCCGCCCTGGCCGGCGTGCCCACGCTCAAAAATGTGGTGGTGCGTCAACTCAACCGGGGGGTCGAACTCAGCGGCCCGGTGGCGTCTATTGCTGCGGCCGATTTGGCCCTGCGGCTGACAACGGCTGCCCTGCCCGAAGAAACGCCGGTCGAAAACCGTATCAGCGTGACAGGCAAACAGCAGGTCAACCTCGAAGTGCAGATTGCCGAAGTGCAACGCAGCGTCAGCGAAACCCTGGGCTTCAACTGGGAAGTGCTGCCGGACCTCGGCGGAGATCGCAGCCTGGGGATGCGGCTCGGGCGCTTCTTCTTTAACGAGGCGACCGGAGGATTTGTGGGGCAGAGCTTGGCCGAAGGCCAAGCCGCGGCCCTGTTTGGCAGCACCGGCATCGGCCCTGGCCGCACAACGGTGCGGGGGCTGATAGACGCCCTGGCTACGGCCGGCTTGGCTACGGTCCTGGCGCGGCCCAATGTGACTGCGGTCTCGGGCGAGACGGCCAGTTTCTTTTCTGGGGGGGAATACCCGCTGCCCTCGGGCTTTGAGGATGGCGCGATTATTTTCGAGTACAAGAAATACGGCGTGCTGTTGGACTTTGTGCCGACGATTATTGACAGCGGACGGATTATGCTGACCGTGCGCCCGGAAGTGTCGCAGCGTTCGGATACCGATTCGCTGACTGTGACCGGCCTTGAGATTCCGGTCATTAATGTGCGGCGGGCCGAGACCACGGTTGAGGTCGGCGATGGCGAGTCCATTGTGATTGCCGGCTTATACCGCGACCAGAGCGAGGCGGTCGAAGCCGGTCTGCCGGTGGTCAAGGATATTCCGCTGCTGGGGATGCTGTTCGGCACGCAGTCGGTCCGCTCGAACGCGACCGAGCTGATTGTCGTGGTCACGGCGCGCCTGACCACCGCCACGACCATGCCCCGTGCGCCCGACCGCGACCGCCAACTGCCCGGTCGCCGGATACGCGGATATCACTACTGACGGCGCGTCGGGCGTTGTGGTCCCTGGCAACTTCGACTATGCCTAGCAAAGCCTTCACGAGAGTGGTTCATACTCTTGATAGCTCATAAGTATGGCGGAAAATGTCTCGTTTTTGCGGACCCCAGAGGCGTGCCTTGTCCGTGCAATTCGTAAAAATGCTCTCGATTCTTCCAATGTTGTCTTGTCCTCTCATGCCCGGCAAAGAATGGACGAGAGGGACATCTCTGATGCCGACATTTTACAGGTTCTACGGAACGGTGATCTCAGGGGAGGGGTGGAGCCGGCCAGAGAAAAGAATGCACAGAAAGTAAAAATGGTTTACCGTTTGCGAGGGAGCCGTGAAGCCGGTGTCGTGACCGTAGTCTTTTCAGACGCCACGAGACTCATTGTCGTCACCGTGGAATGGGAGGATTTATAATGGAGACCAAGCGCATATTCCGGCATAAGCAGGATGATGACAAAGAACTGTATTGCTACACTGCGTGTGGTTTAGAGAATGTCTATCTGCTCAATGGGTACACGCTGTATCAACTCGAAGATGGTGAGGGGGTGTCTGTCCGAGATTTAGATGACCTGCACCGGGCCATTGGGCAGAGTCTCGCCGCACAACACGAGCCGCTGCGCCCCCGGGAACTTCGTTGGTTTCGTTTACATGTGGACGCCACCCAAGCACAGTTGGCTGAGATTTTAGGCTGTCCGTCTGAGATGGTGATACAATGGGAAAAGGGGCGCTGTTCACCATCTGAAAAGCATGACCTGCTCATCCGGCTGCTCTATCTGGACCATATTGATGATACGGCCGGACTCCAGGCTCTTCTTGAACGCCTGAAAAAGCCACAACCACCCACCCGTTGGATGATAGATCAAGCTGCCTAACCCCCCGAAGCGCCGGCAGATTCACCGCTGGGAACGCGGGCATCGTGCCCGCCCGGAAGCAGGCTGACAGCCCGCCTGACCACCGCCACGACCATGCCCCGCGCGCCCGACCGCGACCGCCAACTGCCCGGTCGCCGGATACGTGGATATCACTACTGACAGGCGCGTCGGGCGTTGTGGTCTCTGGCAACTTCGGCTACGTTTGGGCGTATCTAAAAACAGGGGAGGCCGACATGAAAAACGGAATCTCGTATCGTGTAGAGCTCAGTGAGGACGACGTGAAAAACGGAATCCCGTATATTGTGACGCTGACGCCTTCTCTGAATACAACCCTGGAATATCTCACCGTTAAACTTGACACCACAAAAAGAGAGGTCTTCAGACGGTCTATGCTCCTGCTCAAGCACGCGGTCGAAGCAGACCGGGTGGAGCTTCACACACAAAAAGACGGTCAGGATGTCACTCAGCAAGTGCTGATAAAATGATATGGCAGACCAACCAGACACAATCGACTTAAAAGCAGACGAGGGAAAAGCGCCGGACAAGATAGATGTTCTTGATGATGTTCTTAAGGCACAAGAGATCCCTCCGCATTCGCCTGAGTGGGCAAAAATCGTTAAACCTGTTGCCTATAGCTTGCTCGGTCTCATAGCAGCCGTCATGTTGCTTCCATTCGTCTTTGTTGTTTTCAGCGACGGTGAAGCAAACGAGCAGGTGCTTGACTGGGCAAAAACTGTTCTCCCTCCAGTCGTCGGGTTTGGCGGCGCTCTTGTCGGTTATTACTTTGGGACACGCGGGAGCCAACAGGGCGCGCCCTCCGATGCGTGACAGACCGTGGCTTGTGGCTCCGATTCCCCCCTTTTGCTTTGCTCGCTGGCTGTTGCCGTGGCCTGCGCCGGCTGCGCTGTTGTGCCGCTCTCGCTCCAGCAAACCCTGCCGTCTACCCGCATGGCGCTGTCCAATGCCGCAGGAGCGCAGCGCAGTCTGGACGAAATCTGGGCAAGCCTGGAAACGGCGCCGGCCGAGCGGCCGGTTGCCGCCTATGGAGCGACCCACGGTGCCTATCAGCGCTGGGTGGCGGACGAGGTACGCGAGCTGCCGTCTGTATCGCAAACTATTGCGATTGGGGGCGGTGACTCCTAGCCGACGGGGAAACACCCGGCATGGAAGCGACCGAAACCAGCAAAATCCTCGCCTTTGCGGCTGACGCGGAAACCGAACGGACGCTGAAAGGGGCGCTGGCCGGACGGAGCGCTCAGGTGCGGCGCGGTGATATCGCTGAGGCGATTAAGGCGCTGACCGCGCTGGCCTCGCCCCAACTGCTGTTCGTTGACCTCGACGGGGCCGAGTTTCCGGTCGGGCGGATTCACGAATTGGCCTCGGTGTGTGAATTTGGGACCACGGTCATTGCCGTCAGCTCGAATGACACGGCCCGCTTCACCCGTGAACTACTGGCCTGTGGCGTCAGCGACTATCTGCCCAAACCCCTGACGGTCAGCGATATTCACGATGCGGTCACGACCGCGCTGCGGGGCGAGTGAGGACCTGACCGCCCGTCTGTACGCCGGCCGGGTGGTGGCGTTTGCCGGTTGTGGCGGGAGCGGGGCCACTACGCTGGCGGCGCTGACCGCCCTGACCGCGGCGGCCCAGGGCAGCTATGTGTCGGTGCTGGACCTGGAGCGGACCGCCGGGGCCCTGCCGCTGATGCTGGACGTTGAGCCGGCGGTCGGGTTTGACGAGTTGCTCGACCTGGCGGCCAAGCCGGACCCGGACCCGAGCCTGATTGACGGGGTAGAGACGCGGGTCACACCCCGTATCTCTGTCTATGGCTATCGGGCGAGCGACAGCCTGCCGGCTCCGCCGGCGGCTGCGGCCGTCCAATGGCTGATGGAGCAGCTTGCCAACCGCTCCCACCTGGTTATCGTGGACGGCCTGACGGATACCGACCTGCTGTTTTCCGTGCTGGAAAACGCGGACGAACGGGTCCTGGTCTTTGAGCCGACCCTGGTCAGCCTGAATCGGGTCGTCCGCCGTATGGCCCTGCTCGGCAGGGACAACTGGGGCCTGCTGGTCGAAAACCACACCAGGGCGCGCAAGAGCGCCCTGTCCTCGGAGGATATTCGCTATACCCTGGCCGGGCGGGAGCCGGATGTGACTGTGCCGTTCGAGCCTGGTTTGCCGGCGGCCACCAACTACGGTCTGCCGGAACAGGAGTTCAGCAAGAAATACCGCAAAGCCCTGGACAATCTGACCGGGCGGCTGACCCGGCCGGCCATTTCACTGGCCGACCCTGAAGAGTCCGACTCCCAATTCTAAGGCAAGTCTTGCTACGGGTTCTCAGGTCAAGAGTATTGTTCAGGGAAATTGCCTCAGTAAAGAGTACTGCTATGCCACGTAATGTTTTCGGACGCCGCCCCAAACCAGCCGCCCCGGAGCCAGCGCCCCCCCAGCCGACCGCTCCGGCGCAGGCCACTCCACACACCCCGGCCCGGCAGGACCAGCCCGGCGCTGCCGCAGGGGCCGGGGTGTCCGAGCCGGTCACCCTGCCGCGCCGCCAGACCGCGGACGGGATGGTCGCCGACCTGGCGGCCAAAATTCACCCGACCGTTGTGCAGTCGCTCGATATGTCCAAGTCCGCCGACCTGAGCCGGGACGAGCTGGCGGCTCAGATCCAGTCCTTTCTGGATATGGGACGACTCGATTGCCTCGGACCTGACGCCGCTCGACCGCCGGCGGGTGGTCCAGCGGCTGGTGGACGATATCAAGGGCCTCGGCCCGCTGGAGCCGCTGTTCAGCGACCCGCATATCTCCGACATTCTGGTCAATGGCCTCAAATCGGTCTATGTCGAACGCCGGGGCCGGCTGGAGCAGGTGGACGTGCGGTTCCGGGATGAGCAACATTTGCTCAATATCGCCCAGCGGATTGCCGGTTGGGTCGGACGGCGGGTTGACGAGGCCAGCCCGATGGTGGACGCCCGGCTGCCCGACGGCAGCCGCGTCAACATTATTATTCCGCCGCTGGCGATTGACGGGGCTACCTTTTCCATCCGGCGTTTTGTGGCCCGTGGTATTAGCTTGGCCGACCTGGCCGAGCGCAACGCCTTCACCCCGGCAATGGGCCGGCTGCTCCAGATCTGTGCCAAGGCGCGGCTGAATATCCTGGTTTCCGGGGGGACGGGAGCCGGGAAAACCACCTTTCTGAATGCCCTGTCGCGCGAGATCAACAACGCCGAGCGGCTGGTGACGATTGAAGATTCGGCGGAGCTTCAGTTGCAACAGCCCCACGTCGTCCGGCTGGAAACGCGCGCGAAAAGTATCGAAGGCACCGGCGAGGTGAGTATCCGCGACCTGCTGATTAACGCCCTGCGGATGCGGCCCGACCGGATTATTGTGGGTGAGGTGCGCGGTGGTGAGGCCAACGAGATGCTGCAAGCCATGAATACCGGCCATCCGGGCTCAATGTGTACGCTCCACGCCAATAATCCGCGCGACGCGCTGATGCGGCTCGAAAATATGCTGATGCAGACCTCGGGCGATATGCCGCTGACGGCCCTGCGCCGCCAGATTGTGTCCGCGGTTGACCTGGTGGTGCAGTTGGCCCGGCTGCGCTCCGGCCACCGCTGTGTGACCAGCATTACCGATGTGGTCGGGATGGAGGGCGAAATCATTACCACCGAGGAGATGTGGCGGCGTCTGCCGGGCGAGGAGCATAATTTTGAGAATACCGGTCGTCAGCCGTCCTGGATGGCCTCGGTGGACGCCGCGGGTCTGCGCGCCGAGTTGATGGAAGTGCTCCAGATGGGCAACGCCAGAAATGTCGAGGCCGCAGCATGAACTCGACCTTGACGTTGCTGGTCTGCGTGGCCGGGGTGATTATCCCCGGTATCCTGGCTTGCAGCATCTCGGCAACCCGTTGCTGAGCATGATGATTGCGCTGTGCGCGTTTCTGATTGAGATTCCCTGCGTGTATCTAGTGGTGATCTTTTGGCCCCAGCAGCGGGAGCTAAAACGCCGGATGAGTCGGGTGGCAGCAACGCTCAAGGGCGGCCCGGCGACGAACGCCACCGCCAGCAACGAAGTCAGCGTTTTCCGTGAGCAACGCAGCAAGTCGCGGCTGGTTGAGCGGCTGGGGCGCCAATTCCCCCTGATTGACGCGCGTCAGGCCCTGCCCAAAGCGGTTGGGCTGGGGATGCTGGGTGCGGTCGTGACCGGGCTGGGCGCGGCGTTCATGGGTTTCAGTCCGCTCGCCATTGTGCTCCTGGTGCCGGCCAGCGGGCTGGGGTGCAGTTGGGGGCTGCTGGCCCTGCAAGACGCCGGGCAGCGCAACGAATTCACCAAGCTGTTTCCCGAGACGACCGACCAGGTGGTCCGTCTGGTACGGGCCGGGGTGCCGTCAATGGAGGCCATTTCAATTGTGGCTCAGGAGGCCCCGCCGCCGGTCGGGGGAATCATGCGCGAGGTCGCCTCCGCGGTGGCCGCCGGGCTGGACCCGGAAACCGCCATTCGGAGTGCTGCCGCGCGGGTGCGTATTTCCGCGTTTTCGCTCTTCTCGGCCGCGGTCTGTTTGCAGATGACGACCGGGGACGGCATTTCGGGTGCACTCGGCAATCTTTCGGCGACCCTGCGCGCCCGCCACGATATTTCGCTCAAGGCCAAGAGTTCGACGGCCCAGACCCGGCTGACCCTGGCAATCATCTCGCTGGTGCCGGTGGCGGTGCTGGTCACCCAGAATTTTACCAACCCGCAGACCATTGAGACCTTATTCCATACCGAGTCGGGGGGTTCCCTGCTCCGCTACGGGGTCGGCCTCATTCTGAGCGGGCTCCTGGTCGCCCGCGCGCTGTCGGCCCGAGTCGGACGGTGAGTCGTGTCGGCTTTTCCACAGGGCAATTGACAACGCTCAGGAAAATCGGATGGTCTACATACTATGAGCGTCTATCTTATTATTCTTGAGAAGCCTAACAAAGTTTTGGAGGTGCCGGATACGATCAACGGCTTGCAAGATGATACCTTTTGGGAGTGGCTTGAAAAGGTGTCTTCATGAGTGAGCCTCATCAGAAAATTGCCACGCTGACGCCAAGACGCACCAGACGGAAACGCCGGAGCAACGGGTCAGGTGGAGATGGTTTAGAGGCGTGCCTGAGAGCGGTGGAAGAATCCCTTACCGCGATTGAAGCGACAATCCCTCACCTTGCGACGAAAGAGGACATCCAGAAACTCAAGGTCTGGTGGCTGTGTGGCATCCTTGCAGGAATGGTAGCCGCTGCGGGAATAGCCGCGACTACTGCCTCGGTGTTGATAAGAATTTTCCCACCTTCCTGAATATCAGCATCAAGTGTCTCCGCTCTCTTATTCCCCCTCACCCCAACCCTCTCCCTCCAGGGGAGAGGGAGCAAACCCAGCAAGGCCGAAGAGAGGAGCAGGGCATCCACCGGGGATTACCCCTACAACACCGGGGACTGTAGGGGCAGGCCCCTGTGCCTGCCCGGCCCCGTAACGTCCACGGGAGGGGGGCGGTCCGTCGTTAGAAGGCCAGGGTGAGGGGAAACGGCCCCCCTCCCGGTAGGCGTCGCGTGTTTGACACACTGTCTGTCTCTACCTATGCTCCTCGCATACGAAGCGGAAAACGAAAGCGCCTCACACAGGCGTGTGTCGGAGGGAGAAGAAGCATGATGTTCTGGCTTGTCGTTCTCATCACGCTCGCCTGCATGGCGGTGGCCAGCGTTATCGTCTTTCGCAGTAGTCGGAATGCCCAGGTCATAGACCGTCGGCTGGCCAAGGTGCGAGCGTGGTCTGTGGCGGTCTATGGCGAACCGCAGAAACGGCGCACCCAGGCCGGCGACGGCTTTTCCTTGCGGCTGGTGTCGTCCGTGCTCCTGAATGTTTCGTCCCGGCTGGTCCCGGTCGGGGCGGCCGAGCGGGCCAAGCTGAAAGACGCGGTCACGAAGGCCGGGTTTCACCGGCCCGACGCCTTGTCGATATTCATGACGGTCAAGCTCGTCGTGACCCTGGCCAGCGGTGCCTTGCTCAGCTTCCAGATGTCGGCGGGCCAATGGCTGGGGGACTATACCTCAACCCCCACCATCCTGCTGGCCGGCCTGGCCGGTGCGGTCGTGGGTGGGATTCTGCCCGAGATGTGTTTGGACCAACTCAGCGCGCGCCGGCAACAGCGCATGGCTGCGGCCCTGCCGGATGCGCTGGACCTGATGACGCTGTGCCTTGAGTCCGGGCTGACCTTTGAACGCACCTTGTCTCGGGTGGTGCAGGAGCTTGCGCCCATGGCCCCCGACTTGGCGCGCGAGTTTGCGCTGGCTGAGGCTGAACTCCGGCTCGGCGCGGACTGGAAAAACGTGCTGCACGACCTGCATATTCGCACCGGGGTGGAGGGGCTGCGCGATTTTTCCACGACCATCACCCAAGGCGAGCGCTATGGCAAGCCGCTGGCTCAATCCATGCGGAATATCGCCCACAGCGAGCGACAGCAGCGCGCGGCCCGGATTGAGGTGCAGGTGGCCCGGCTGCCGGTGTTGATGAGTATGCCCATGCTGTTGCTGGTGACACCAGGAACCTTGTTGCTGGTCGCCGGACCGGCGTTTGTCCAGACTATGGAGATGCTGGGCAACCTGGGGAAATAACGGGCGCTGCCGGGAAAACAAGGGCCGCCCAGCCCGGTGACGAACCGGGCTTTTTGTCCAATCACAATTACTCTTGTTCTTGTGTGGAGGCCTTCTCCTCGACAAGAGACTCAAGTTCTTTCGCTAAACGCTCTACACTACCGAGCCGTTTATCAGAAAGAGACAGGGTAGACTGAATACGGTCGAAGCTTCGTTCAACCTCAGGACTGATGAGACTTTGATCAGATTCTGGATGTTCCATGCTCTGTGGCTCCTATCTGAGCGTTCGAGGATGGCTTCTGTTTATTTATCCAGCAGGACTTCCTGGCGGTCAGCGCCCCGAAAAACCCGCACCCGTACCGGGTCGGGGGTCGGAGGTTCCGTGGCCGGCGGCGGGAGGAGCCGGTTGAGACCGACCGGGGCGCGCCAGCCTCCGTCGTCGGCTTGGCCGAGCGGACGCAAGGCGAGGGCCAGGCTGCCTCGGGTGCTGGCCAGCACGAGTTGGTCGGCCTCTGGCGGGCGCACTTCAAGGGTCACGGTATTGCCGCCGGCCTGGGGGGTGCCCTCTCGGTCGGTGTAGGTGACGCTCTCGATGCGCCGCCCCACGGCGACTACGCGAATATCCTCAAGCACGGTTCGGCTGAAAGAGTTGAGCTGGCTGGGGTCATCTGATGAGACCTGCATGGTGAAAATGACATCAACCCGGTCTCCCGGCGAATCATCCCGGCGTGGCTCATTTCCTGATCGACGGTGATGGTCAGCGCCCGGCGGTCGGGCAGCAGCACCGCGGCCAGGAAGCCGTCTTCACCCGGCCGAATAAGACCGGCGTCTGTCAGCGGCATCCCGGCCAGTAGCGGGACGCGGGTCACGGTGCCGATGGCTGAGGGCGGTTCCTGCTCCTGTCCGGTCTCGGGCGGTTCCCGGCGCATATGGCTGGACAACACATTCTGGCCTCCAGCGGTACATAGGTGAGGTCGCTCGCCGTGAGCAGGGTCCCGGCCGGCATGTCGCGGCCAACAGCCAAGACCTCAACCAGGGGGATGATTGGTTCGGGCGGCGGGGCCACGGCCGGCTCCAGCGTCCCGGCCTCCTCTTCTTCGCTCGGGCTGAAATACAGCCACATGCTGACTGACAGGGCAATGGCCGCGGGGATAATCCCCAGCAAAAATCAGGGTTCGATATCTGCGCATACGCGCTCACTCCGTCAGACGGGCAGGGCACGCACGGCCAGGAGCACAATCGCCGGGGGGGCAATGGCGACCGCAAAGGGCAGGTTGGCGCGCAGCCGGCGGGTGGGCGAACGGCAGCAGGGCAAACAGGGCGAGGCTGAGGCTGAGCAGCCCCAGACTAATCAGGAAGAGCGTCAGCTCATGCGGCCCGACCCATAAGCCGGCGACGGCCATGAGCTTGCCGTCGCCCCCGCCAAGCCCCCCGAAGACGAACAGGCCAAACCCGATGAGCAGCAGGACCGTCCCCACAGCGATATGGGTCCACACCGCGGCTCGATGACCAATGGCCAGGGTGTAGACGACGAACAGGAGCAGCAGGGTGAGGGGAATGCCGTCTGGAATCCAGCGTCCGGTCAGGTCAGAAACAACCGCGGCGGCGAAGAGTGCACAGCGGGCCAGCAGCAACGCAGACTCAAGCACGGCGGTCTTCCTTGCGTCCTGTCACTGGAGCGTGCCGGAACCGCTCTGCCCGCCGGTATAAGCGGCCGGCACGCGGACCCGGAGTCCGGCCACCAGGCGAACCAGCAGGGTGACGGTTTCCTCCCGGGCTACAGAGATGTCATCGGCATTGGCGATATACACCCCGGCCTCGAAAAACGTTCCCCACAGCAGGTAGGCCAGCGGGTCAATCGGCATCCGTTCAACCAGGCCCCGGTCCATGAGCTGCCCGATGATCTTTCGTAAGAGGGCCAGTCCCGGCCCGCTTCTTTGGACGACGAACCAGCCCAGCACGGATGGGCCATCCGTGTGGATAATGCGCTGGGCACTCGGGGTTAATGCGGCTTCAATAGAGGCGTGGCAGCCGACGATCACCTGCTGCCACAAATCCGCCCCGGCGTCTTCCGCCTCCTGCATTTTTTTCCTGATGAAGTGGACGGAATCGGCCCGCACCTCCTCGAAAACCGCGGCGAAGAGGCCGGCTTTCTCATCATAGTGATAATACAGCGCGCCTCTTGTCACCCCGGAGCGGCGGACAATTTCTTCGGTCGAGGTGCCGGCATACCCGTTCTGGGTGAACAGCTCCCGGGCGGTCTTCAGCAAGATGCGCTTGGTTTTTTGAGACTGCTCGGCTTTCGACACCCTCGCCATAATAATCCCTCTCAACCGCCGCTGTCAGAAGAGAAGTGAAGAGAAGTATAGCACGCTGTTGCTCTCACAGAAAATAAGGGTGTGTCTTTCCTGCACAGCCGGCGGTGTCCCCTCTCCCTACAGGATGACTTTGACACTCGGAATACGCTTGAGGCCGTTGAATATGGCCAGCCGCTCTGCTTCGTTCTTGACCTGCACGGCCAGATGAAACGAGGTGTATTTCCCCGTCCGACTGTGGCGCGATTCGCTGAACTGATAGGCGAAGGCTTCGAGCAGAGCGACGACGGCCTCCGTGATTTGGGCCGCATCAGAACCAATGATCTTGAACGACCAGGTGCAAGGGTATGTAATTTTTGGCGAATCCAAGGACGCCTCCTCTTGACGGGTCCAGCCGCTCCCCGACAGGTCAGCCGAGTTCTTCTCCTTGTCGAGCGGGCTGATGTCAGCTAAAATGTTAGTCTTTATCTTTTCCACTTTTATCACACAAAGGGGGACGCAGATGACACAACCGCTGTATACCGTTCGTCAGTTGGCCTATGTGGTCAAAGACATGGACGCCGCGCTCAAATACTGGGTGGACGTGCTGAAGGTCGGACCGTTTTATGTATTTGAACACTGTCCGCTCAGAAATCAGCGCTACCGGGGCAATCCCTCGAATGTGGATGTGACCCTGGCCCTGGGCAATAGTGGCGACCTCCAGATTGAACTGATTGTGCAACATAACGACGAGCCTTCCGTCTACAAAGAGTTTCTGGACGCTGGCCGGGTTGGGGTGCATCATTTCGGCCTGATGCCCGAAGACTACAAAGCGGCCTGTGCGCAGTACCAAGCGCTGGGCCACGCGGCCGCATTTGAATGTACGGTCGGCAATGCCGAGCTGGTATATTTTGACACGGTGAGCACCATCGGTCATTATACCGAGTTGTGGGACAATCACTCGGTGTTCAAGGATTTATTTCTGCTGGTTGAGAACGCCGCAAAAAACTGGGACGGCAAGGACCCCGTCCGACCAGGACCGTTATAGGGAAGAAGGCCCAACACCAGGCAACAAAAACACCCCAACAATGCAGCGAACAGGAGGACATCATGCATTGGCAGATAGGTGATACCAAAATCACCAAGGTTGAGGAGATCGTGTATCCAGAGTTTTCGGATGTGCTGCCGACCGCCACCCCCGAGGTGGTGAAACAGGTTGAGTGGCTCTTTCCCCACTTTGTCACGCCCGAAGGAGCGCTCTCGCTGAGCATTCATACGCTGATTGTGGACACGCCGGGTGCGACCGTGATGGTGGACACCTGCATCGGCAATGACCGCAACCGCGCCCCTATGGACATTATGAGCAATCTGTCCACCTCATTCCTGGACGACATGAAGGCGGCCGGTTACGACCCGGACGGCATTGACTATGTGATGTGCACCCACCTGCATCTCGACCATGTGGGCTGGAACACGCAGCTGGTTGACGGCAAATGGGTGCCGACCTTTCCGAATGCGTCTTATCTCATGGATCAGAAAGAGCTGGAGGTGTTTGGCAACATTGACGACGACACGATTGCCAGCCTGCCAGCCGATGCGGTGGACTTCTTCACTATTCAACGCCGCGTGTTTGAGGACTCCATGCAGCCGGTCTTTGACGCCGGTCTGGCCAAGTCGATTGACGCGCCGACGACGATTTGCGAAGGCGTCCGGCTGATTCCGACGCCGGGCCACACCCCCGGCCACTGCTCGGTTGTGGTGGAATCCAACGGCGAGGCGGCCATGATTACGGGCGACTTCATTCACCACCCGATTCAGTTCCACGACCCGAATATCTGCACCCCGTTCGATATCGATAACAATATGGCCCTGGCGACCCGCTGGCGAACCTTTGAGCAGTTTGCCGATACGCCGACGCTGATTATCGGCACCCATTTTGCCGGGCCGACCGCCGGCAAGCTGGTGCGAGACGGTGCCGGCTATCGTCTCGACGTTTGATCGGGATGAGAGGATGGGAGCAGGATAGGCGGGAGGGTCCGGGAGGACCCTCTTGCTGTTTGAGCGGCTGACTTTTGGCGGTACGTCTCAGGAGGGCGCTTATTCCAGGAAGGCCGGGTCTTCACGCTTCAGGATGCGCTTGATGGCTTCCAGATGGAGGCTGGCTTGCTGGCGTTCTGTTTCAAGCTGCGCGCGCGTCTGACGACACACCTGGGCGGGAATCTGTTTGCGTGGTAGGCCGGTTGAGTGGGCCAATATCTGAATCGTGCAGGCGCGCTCCAGATAGTATAAATCGTCAAACGCGGTTGCTACGTCTGGCCCGGTCACGAGCACCCCGTGGTTGGCGAGAAAGACCACCTTCCCGTCGGCCAGCTTTTCCCTGAGCCGCCGTCCTTCCGCTTCGTCCAAGGCCAGACCGTTATACGCCTCCTCGTAGGCAACCCGCTGATAAAAACGTAGCGCATTCTGACTGATCCATTCGAGACGCCCGCCGTCAATGGCGCATAGAGCGGTCGCATAGGGCATATGGGTATGCAGCACGCAGCGGGCAGACGGGTTGTCAAGATGAATCTGGGAGTGAATGAAAAAGGCCGTGGGCTCGACCTGCCATTTGCCTTCGAGCACGTTTCCAGCCGGGTCAACAACGAGCAGGTCGCTCGTCCGCAACTCAGCCCAATGCCGGCCCTGCGGATTGATGAGAAACCGGTCGGTCGTACCGGGAACGACCACGCTGAAGTGATTGCAGATGCCCTCACTCAGGCCGAGCCGGTCTGCCCAGCGCAGGATGGCGGTGAGATCAATGCGGGCTTGCCGAAAGGCTTCGTTGTGCGTCTCCATGCTTCCTCCGTGTTGCCGGCGGCCAACTCAGATGCTAGCACCTTGCAGTCATGGCGGTGCTAACGATTCGGAATCTTTCACCGGGGATCATTCAATCTATAAAACTGCTCGCACAACGCAACCATCGTTCTATGGAGTAAGAAGTCCGCGCTATGCTTGAACGCTACGTTGGAGACCGGCTTGCGGCAAGCGAGCAGATTCAGCGTTCGTGGGATACTCACCGTCGCTCACCGTCGGCCCGGGACATTGATGCCTGGATACAAGAAGAGCGGCGGTGAGAGTCGTCGTAGATACCAACGTCATTGCCTATTTTCTCCTCGGCACCCAGCCTCCAGAAGCTCGATTTGGCAGTCATGCTGGGGATACGCACTGTGCCAGTCCAAAGTTTATGGCACGGTGCTCTCATCCGGGCCTGTTCGGCAAATATCGCAGCCTACGATACGCTTTCTATCGAACTCGCCGAGCGGGAAGGGTGTCCCTTAGCGACCTTTGACAAGCCGTTATTGAAAGCCTTTCCAAAAATTGCAAGGAGACCCCGGTCCGTGGCCTCATCTGTGTGAGAAATTTTCAGTTTGGGTAGAGGACGGATTTTATTCTCAGGGCCGTTGGGCTCAGTGTGACTTTTACGCCTTCAGAAAAGGATGCGGCCTGAATGGTCAGACGCTCTTTCTCTCCCCGAGTCCACAACTCGGGAAGAAAAACGAGGCCAGGAATCTACGGATCAACCCGCGCCGAGGCATAGCCGCTGACGATCTCGACCCCGTCTTGGTTGACGGTCGAGACGTCCAGATCAATGATGTGGCCGCCTTCTTCTTGACGGATGTCTTTGACTGTGGCCTTGGCGGTCAGGGAGTCGCCGGGCCAGACCTGGCGGGTAAAGCGCACGCCATATTGGGTCAGACGGCCGTCGCCCACATAATTGGTCAACATCTTGCCGGTCATGCCCATAGACAACATGCCGTGGGCAAAAACGGACGGATAGCCGGCGACTTTGGTGACAAAAACTTCATCCGTATGCACCGGGTTATAGTCGCCCGAGGCCCCGGCGTATTGGACGAGTTGGGTGCGTTTGAGGTCTTCGACCACTTGTTCTTCGTAGATATCTCCGACTTTGAGGCTGCTCGCTGATAATGCCATGTTTGTCCTCCTACTGGTCGACGGGCCGCTCGGTGTGGACGCCAACGCTCCGGGCGGTGACAACCAATTCGTCGTTCTGGTCGCGGTACTCGGTGATGGTCTCCGAAAAGAGCAGCTTGCCTGACCGCTTGCCCTGTTTTTCCCATTTTTTGCCCGGTTTGACCGTGGCGGTCAGGATATCGCCCGGTTTGGGATGTCGGTGATAGACATAGTGCTGTTCGGCGTGCAGGCCGCCTCCGCCGCCCCCACTGCCTTCTTTTTTTACGCCTGTGGGCTCTTTGCCCGAGCCGAACCACGGCTTGTCCGGGTGGGGTCGCAGAAAATAGTCGGGATCAAACTGCGCGCTCGCCTGAACAAAGGTCGGCGGGGCAATAATAGACCCAGGCTCGGTGGTCTGGGCGTACTCCTGGTCGGCATAAATCTGGTTATAGTCGCCCACGGAACGAGCAAACATCAGGATATGGCTCGCTTCAACGGGAAATTTTTCTACTGCCATGGGGATGTCTCCTTTGTGAGGCTAGTTGCTGAGATGTTCGCCATAGAACAGCAGCACGCGGTGCCACATATCCTGGGCCGCTACCGGGCGATAGCTGTCCCGATAGTCAGCGAAAAAGGCGTGGCCGGCGTTGGGATACATGCGCATCTCATACGTCTTGCCGTGCTTGTCGAGTGCTTCTTTGAGGCGCTCGGCGTGTTCGGGCGAGGGGTTGGGGTCCTCTTCACCAAAGAGGCCAAGCAGGGGGCAGGACAAGTCTTTGACCAGATCAATCGGCGAGGTCGGGCGGGTCGGTGGAAAATCGTCCTGAATAATAAAACCGCCGGCCGAATCGACCGCGGCATCCAGGTTGTGACTTGTGCAGCCAAACATCAGGGTGTAGCGCCCGCCAGAACAAAAGCCGATAGCGCCCACTTTGCCGTTGGAGTCAGCCCGGCCCTTGAGATACTGGGCCGCGGCGTCCAGGTCGGCCATCGCCTGCGAGTCGGGGACGGAGAACATGACTTTGATCACAGCGTTGATATCGGTCGGGTCAGGATTGCCCTCGCGGGTATACATATCCGGTGCCAGCGCAATATAGCCTTCGCGGGCAAACCGGTCGGCCACGTCTTTGATATGATCGTTTAAGCCAAAGGCTTCCATAATGACGATTACACCGGGATGCGGGCCAGCGCTGGTGGGCTGGCTCAGGTAGGCATTGACGGGTGTATCGCCCTGGCCAGGGTAGTGCATCATACTGGACTGAACTTCTGGCGGTCTCATGACGGCGCTCCTCCTTTTATGACTAGGAAAATGATTATCGGGAGCATATGTCTTACCCGGCTCGGTTTCAAGTCATCCGGGGTGTGAGGGCGAAAGGAGAGCAACGCCCCTGGCGCGCGCGGCTGTCCAGAATGAAGAAAAACATTAGGCAATTGCCTCGATGAGTGGTAGAACAGGTGGGCTGATCAATACTGAGACAGCCGTCAGCGTGGCTGACCCGCTCTGGCAAAGGAGGGAATATATGCAGGGTCTCGAAGGTGTCAACGTACTGGAACTCGGCCATCTTGCTGCGGCAGCGTATGCGACCAAACTCATGGCCGACCTCGGTGCAAACGTGGTGAAAGCCGAAGAACCGGGCGGCGACCAGGCCCGTTGGCGCGGGCCGTTTCCGGGCGGTCGAGCAGACCCGGAGCAAAGCGGCCTCTTTTTATCCCTCAATACCAATAAGCGTAGCGTGACGCTTGATGTGACGCAGGAGCAAGACCGCCTGTCTCAGCTTGTGCAGTGGGCCGACATCCTGGTCCATGATTATGCGCCGCCACGTATGGCGGAGTGTGGACTCAATTATCCGGCCTTTCGCGCCCTGAACCCCCGGCTGGTGATGTGTTCGATTACGCCCTTTGGCCTGACCGGTCCGTATAAAGACTACAAGGCGTATGACCTCACCGTGGCCAATGCCGGCGGCTGGGCCTGGTTAAGCCCTGGGGCTTCAGACTATCCCGACTTGCCGCCTCTCAAGGCGTATGGTCAGCAGACGGGATTTCAAGGGGGGCTGGCGGCCGCGGTCGCCACGCTGGGGGCCTATTATCGGGCCTTGGAAACTGGACGTGGCGAACATATTGACCTCAGCGTGCAGGCCTATGTGTCCTCTTTTATGGAACAGAGCTTCGTCCATTATACGTATAGCGAGCGGGTCGCCTCGCGCCTGGGCAAGCGGCTGCTCTACCCCTGGGGGATTTATACCTGTCAGGACGGCCTGATTTTTCTGGTCATTGCAGAAGAAGACCAATGGGAACGCCTGGTTGACCTGATGGGTAATCCCGAGTGGGCCAGTTGGGAGATTTTTCAGGGCAGCATAGAGCGCGCCAAAAACCAGGATGTGCTCAAAATGTACCTGGATGAGTGGTTCCAGCAGCAGCAGGTGCACGAGTTGTTTCGGATGGGTCAGGAGCGAAGAATCTGTTTTGCGCCGGTGCAGACTATGGCCCAGCTGGCCGAAGACGAGCATCTGCGCGCCCGCGAGTTTTTTGTGGATGTTGAACACCCCGAGGCGGGCAAGCTGACCCATCTCGGTGCGCCCTACCGCCTGCATGAGCCGTGGTGGCAGATGCGGCGTCCGGCCCCACGCCTGGGAGAGCATACCGCCGAGGTTTTCGCCGGCCTGCCCCGGCCTGCTCGTCCCGCCCAACCCGCCCAACCCGCCCAATCTCGTCTGCCCTTGGCTGGTGTCCGGGTGACGGATTTTACCTGGGTCTGGGCCGGGCCGTTTGGCACCATGCACTTGGCGCACCTGGGGGCGGAGGTGATTAAAATTGAGTCCAACGCGCGGGTGGATATTACGCGCCGGCTGCCCATCTACCCCAAGGATATGGAAGCCGGGGTGAATCGCTCCGGTATTTTTAACGAGTGGAGTATGGGCAAGAAAAGCCTGCTCCTCAACGTCGCCACCCCGCAGGGGATGGAGATTGTCAAAGAACTTATCAAGCAGAGTGATGTGGTGGTGGATAATTTTGCGACCGGCGTTATGGACAACCTGGGGCTCAGTTACGCCGACCTCAAGCAAATCAAGCCGGATATCATCGTGGCTTCGATCTCGGGTTTTGGTCATTCCGGCCCCCGGAAAAAATATATGGGCTATGGCCCGGCGATGGCCCCGGTCAGCGGTTTATCTTCCCTCACCGGCTATAGGGACGGCGCGCCGCAAGAGGTCGGGATTTCGTACGGCGACCCGAATAGCGGCATTCACGCCGCGACCGCGGTCTGTGCCGCGTTGGTCGCCCGGAAGCGGACCGGCCAGGGCCAGTATATTGACGTGTCGCTGTTTGACGCGGTGGCGGCCCTGGTGTCCGAAGGCTGGATGGATTACGTCATGAACGGCACCCAGCCGGCGCGCGACGGCAACCGCGACCCCATAATGGCTCCGCATAACTGTTTTCGGTGTGCGGGCGAAGATGCCTGGGTCTCAATCGCGTGTGGCTCGGACGCAGAATGGCAGGCGCTGTGTCAGGCGATGGGCAAGGCGCAACTCGCCAGCGAGGCGCGCTTTCAGACCGCTCCCGACCGGAAAGCGCACGAAGACGAGCTGGAAAAACTGCTGACCGAGTGGACCAGCCAGCGCGACCGCTGGGCCGTAACACGGACGCTTCAAGAGGCCGGGGTGGCCGCCTTTCCGGCGCTGAGCGCGTCTGACTTGGCAGAAGATGCACAGTTGGAAGCGCGCGGGGCGTTTGCGCGCCTGCCCCATCCTGAAGTCGGCCCCCGGCTGCATATGGGTATCCCCTGGTTACTGGCCGAATCGCCCAATGGCGTCCGCACCCCAGCGCCGCTGCTCGGCCAGCATACGAACGAGGTCATGCGGGACGTGCTGGGCTATACGCCAGAAGCGATTGCCCGGCTCAAAGAGGAGAAGGTGCTGGATTAAGCGGCCGGCGCCGGCGGTCTGCTCAGGACAGACTCAAGAGGACAGCCATGACCAAGGTGAGTATTTCATTGGCCGGCACGGCCGGGTTTCCTGGTTTTCCCGATTTTCCCCTGGCCCTCGCCCAGCAACTGCAAGACGCATTTCCACAGGCCCGCATCAATCCGATCCAGGACCCGGACCGGCGGATAGCCGAACTGGCCGATACCGAGGTGCTGTGCGCCATCCAATTCAGCAAAGAGGAACTCGCTGCCGCTCCCCATCTCAAATGGCTCCACCTCGCCACATCTGGAGCCACGCACGTCTTGTTTCCAGAGATGATCCAGAGCGATGCCATGGTCACCAACTCGCGCGGTCTCTACAGCCTGCCGATTGCCGAGCACGTGCTGGGGGTGATGCTCATGTTTGCCCGACGCCTGCACGACGCCCATCGTGTCCAGACACAAGGCAGGTGGGCGCGTCAAGAAATAACCAGCCGGTTCTCGCTGATTGCCGAGCTGCACGGTCGAACCGTTGGCATTATCGGGCTGGGCAGTATTGGCCTGGCCGTGGCCGAACGCTGCCGGGCGTTCGGGATGCGGGTCGTCGCCAGCAAGCGGCGGGGGGGTGACAAGCCGGCCTGCGTTGATGAGCTGCTCGGACCAAGCGACCTGCCTCAACTCTTGGCGCAGTCGGACTATGTTGTCATTGCCGCTCCGCACACGCCGGAAACCCAGGGCATGATCGGCGAGCATGAACTGCGGCTGATGAAGCCGGGAGCTTTTCTTGTGAATGTCAGCCGCGGGGCGACTATTCAGGAAGCGGCCTTAATCCAGGCCCTCAAAGAAGACCGTCTTGGCGGTGCCGGGTTGGACGTTACCGACCCCGAGCCACCGGCGGCGGACAGCGAACTTTTCCACCTGCAAAATGTGATTCTGACGCCACATTATTCCGGCGTCCGCTCAAACTATTGGGAGCACATGGTGGCCTTATTCCAGCCCATTCTGGGCCAGTATCTGCGCGGCGAGCCTCTGGATAACATCGTGGACAAACGCAGCGGGTATTAGGACCGGCGCTTACTGTTGCAGACACCTTGCGCCAGGTGGAAACGCGCTTTACCCCTCACCCCCGGCCCCTCTCCCTGTGGGTGAGGGAACCGTTCACAGTGAGTGCTCCAGCATATCAGGTGGCTGGCTCGGCGAATCTGAAGACCGGAAAGGGAATGGACGGCGTGACTTTGGCTTCGATATGAACCATCTAGCGTAGTCGATCCATTCATTCGGTCTTGGCTCATACAAGGTTATGATCCTCACCAACTCGGTATCTCGGTATCTACAAGAGACACGTGAATGTGTGCGGACTTGTTCAATCGTTTTTACACCTCTCCTTAGTCCTTCACTTCTAGCCTTCCAGCAATGATATGATTCGAGTCTTCATTGTCTTGTGCAACATCTGTGTCCACACTGCGCTTTCGTCTTGTCCAAGACGCTCCACCGCTTCGTTAAAGAGATTCCGCTTAGAATCAAGAAGGTACTCCAAAGTTTCCTCCACCGTTCCACGGCAACAGAACCGATACACACGCACTTTGCGATACTGGCCAACACGCACCACTCGGTCGCGTGCCTGATCGTTGGCAGAGGGGTTCCACCACTGATTGAGTAGGAAAACATGATTCGCCTCCACCAGAGTGAGTCCTTCGCCTCCGACACGAGTTGAGGCGAGCAAGACGAGCGCTCGTTCATCGCTGCGAAAATAATCCACAACACGATTCCGCTCCTCGCTTCCCATCGCTCGGTAATTCGGTGTTGCAACTCGCGTAAGGGTTCAAGTCGATATGAAAATACTACGGCTTTTTCTCGCTGCTCGCGGATACGTCCAAGCAGATGCAGGATTCTTTCTATCTTGCAGCTTTCTCGACTATCGGGGTCGAGGTCGCACAAGGCTTGCAGCCGGGTCAGGAGTGTTAGCTCGTCCCCTTTTTCTCCCTTCAGGCGATACTCCCTCACTGCCGTTTGATATGCCCGTTTCTGCGCTTCAGACAATTCTAGCGTGTCGGTCGTATCAAGTACGGGTGGTAACTCTTCTAGGACTTCCTGCTTGCGACGTCGCAACACGTAAGAACGGGCCCGACTACGCAACGAGGATGGATGGAGCTTCGCATCGGCGGGCGCAAAGCTCTTTGGGGCAACCAGAGACAGCAGCGTTGCCAAGTCTTCAAGATCGCGTTCTAGCGGAGTACCGGTAAGCGCCCAGAAGCGTTTGGGTTCCAGTTGAATGATTCCGGACGTAATCTGCGAGTTGCGTTTGCGAATCCGGTGCGCCTCGTCTGCAACGACTAAATCAGGCGGAGTTTGTCTTAGAACTTGGGGAGGCTGACGTAGCTGCTCGTAGTTGGTCAAGAGTACATGACGACGGCCGACTACAACCTTCCAAGCGTCCTCACGAAGCTTCGCTGGTGGCGTAAGTACCGCCACGCCGAGTTCGGGAGCCCAGCGGCTGAACTCCCGCTCCCAAGTTGCAATCAAGCTTTTCGGACAGACAATAAGAGAGGTTCGGAGTTCCGCACGGTTGAACAGACTGCGCATGGCTGAAATGACCTGCACGGTCTTTCCCAAGCCCATATCGTCGGCCAGAATGCCGCCATCCCGCTCTGTAAGCCAGTCTACGCCCTGGCGTTGGAACGGGTACAATTTCTTCGACTCCGGTGGCTTCAGAAGAAGGGGACGGATCAGTTCTCCGAGACTCAGTTGGAGCTTCCGGTAGTCGGGTAGTGTGTCGCGCTCTGCACGCGACACAGCCTCCGTATGCTTGGCTGGCACAACCACCAACGGGCTATGGTCTGTCAGGATAAGTTCTCGGTACTGCGCGTCGAGGTCAATCGCCCACTCAGCCGCGAGCGTCAGCCTGTCGGGCGTTATGTTAGGACTCCCGCCACGTTTCGGGCTCCGCCGTAGACGCAGGATTGTACCGCCTGCCTTGGTGGTTCCTTCCTCTTCAAACTGTACCGAGATATTGAGCGGAGATTCCAGTGCCATCAGTTTTTCATCCGGCCCTGCCTTAGGTGACAATGCGCGCCCGGGCCTCTTCGACCTCCTTCCACATTTCATCAATGTGGGTTTCTAGGGGAGGCTCATACAGCAGATTCCGCCAATCTGAGTGCAGGTCTTCCATCTCTCCCCGATCAAGAGAGTCGAGTCCAACGAGCCAGCGGAGCAGACGATTGGCGATATCCAAGGCAGGCTTTCTATCTTCGTTGCGCATACGCCAGGACTTTGCGTCGGGCGTTGTTGGAACGAGTAGGAGATGTCGCCAGGGAGACTTATGGAGATGCCACGAAACTTCGGCCACCGGCCGTAACGCCTACACGATTGCGTCACTATCCTCCGGGTTTTCAAGACTTGCATCATCAAGCAGAGAGCGGACGATCTTTGCAAACACCTCCTGCCCGATTGGCCAGAACAGCAGATGATCGCAGAAATTCTCAGGATTCGACTTGGGAATCTCATGATGACGCATCTTCGCTGGATCTTTCTGAAGATCGGGCAGTACCGTGAAGATCGCCTCCCAATAAGTGGATAGCTCTACGTAGCACCGTTCAAGATCATCCTCATCCGGTCGAATTTGCAGATCCAGCTTTTCTCTGGCGCTCCCCCAACCTCGTGTTTGCCTCTCCCGAGTCTCCAAGAGTATACGATTTACGGCGTAGAGGGTTTGGAGAGTTGTAAAATGACTCGTTCCTGTCCTAAGACTTTTTCCCTTGGTCAGTACTTTGAAAGATTTGCGTTCAGGGGCCGGTACTTGGAAAAATTTGTGCTCGGTAATCAATCGGCGCGTAAGGATAGCGAAGATATCGTCTTCATCCATGATGATGTTCGTATCTCGGTCTGTAGGCTTTGCGTAGCGGTTGAGACTGGAAAATAGTCTTCGGTAACGCCTCATCCATTCCCCTTCGGGCACGTCGTGTTCCTCCCGCAGGACCACAATCACCGCCAATAGATCGTTGTCAAAGCCTTGAGGCGCTGGCATATCCGCTTCCCGTCAACAAGCAATTTGATCGCAGCTACTCGGTGCTGGCCATCAAGAGCGTAATACTTGGGGTCATCACCGAAAGAGAGTACGCCAAAGCTCTCCCGCAGAGAGCTACTGCTCGTAAAAATCGTTGGGACGGTACTGCTATCCATTTCAACCGGATGCCACGCCGGCTCACCTTCCATAGCAGCGACGACAATTGAGGAGAAAAACCGATCAGGGCGGCGAGCTAAGTAGCCTACAATTTCTTTCTTCACGAGGTTTTGACCGAGTATACGTTGAATGGCGTCGCTGAGAGTTTTGTCCTCATAGATATCCTGTGCAAGTTTCACTTCGTGCGCGACTTCCCGCATTTTCATGCGGACAATGTAATACTTCCAGTCTCCCATCTGTGCTCGGATTGCAGGGTAGATTCGCATAGAGTCCTCCTATATAGACTGACGTTTGCTGATTGCACGAATGGTTTTTCCGGTTCCGAGTCGTCCAAGTAGAGCCTGAGTACCGGGCGCTCTGATGCTGTTACAAGGGGGATTGAAGGTTTCTATGAGCAGAACTTCTAACTTGTCTATTTTCGTTTGGTCATCTACCGCGGCACACCAAAAGTGGACGGTAGGATAGTAACAATCGAGAAACATCTTAAGCTTTGGAGAAGGCTTTCTGATGTGTTCGAGAAAGCGGTCTCGTAAACTGCGCTTCGATCCCTTCACCTGACCGGCATAGAGTACGGTATAAGCATTGATAATGGTGCCTGTTTTGATTGGCGGCGGGGCACCTATCAGATACACGCCCCTAGCCTTATTGGAAACTAGGCGTGCTCTGTTGCGGTCAAATTCAATTTTTTTCCATGAGAGGCCCCTACTCAGCGATTCTAGCTCGTCCCATAACTTTTTCTCGGGAGACCATCCTGAGGCTTGGGAGTATGGACGGCTCCAGATTGGCGCGTAGATAATCCCACAGACGGTCCGGGCCGTACCGCTCACTGTCTCCGGCGTGTTTGAGGAAATCCTGAAAACCGTATGGCTCGGCTGAATTCAGAAAGCCGAAAATGCTGCGCTGGTTCTGACCAAAACGTCGGCGCGATATCGGACCGAGCAGACAGGCCACAACCGGATGTAACGGCCAGCACGCTTCCAACATGGAGGCGAACCGCTCGGCCTCACTCGGACGTTCGCGGCGCGCGATTGCGGCAACCGTAGATGACGCCTTGCTTGGCCCTTGTGTAAGACGGTCGCTCTCAATTGCGCGGGAAATCAGGGCAATCTGCTCTTCACCGGCAGTGTCTACAACCAGGTCGATAAAGCGCCCCTGAATTTTCGCCCACTCATCGTGCACCTCCTGCGACAGCCGATGAGCGTACTCCTCAAATGCCTGATGCAACACGCCGACGATAAGCAAACGTCCATTCCTTCGTGAAGCGGCCTCTGCAAGTTGCTGAAGAACATAGATATCGGAGCTGTCCCGCGCGGCGGCTTCAAGAAACTTGCCCATCTCGTCAATGAACAAAATCAGCCCCCCGTAAGTCTCGGGGGTTTCGATAGACGCGGTTGTCAGTGCGGCGATCAGTTTACTCTCGGTCCAGCCTCCGCGAGGCCGGCGCGGTACGAGCCCGGCGTTCTGAACGGCTTCCCCAATGACACTGAGGATGGTCTCGTCTACCAACAACCGGAACAACTCGCCAGCCTTTATGACCCGTTGGTAGGGCGTTCCAAATGGTTGTGGTCAAACTCTGCCCGAAGACGCTTGCCGCCTCGTCCCGGAATCTCGCATTCCCATTCAGCAAAGCGCCGAGGGCAACGACTAGACTAGACTTTCCGCTTCCGTACGGGCCGGTCCATGTGAATGCACCATGTCCCGTTTCAGAGACATGACGCGCCATTGTCAGGAGAACGTCAGCCGACGATGGGGGGCAGATAAATCCTTCGAGCGCGGTGGACTCACCCAGATCATCGTCAATGCGAATCGATCTCAGAAAGCGGCGCGCTATACGGACTCGTTCGCGTAAGGCCATCAAGCCGCCCTCTGACCGCGCTCGCGGTAATCGCTTGACACATAGGACAGCGGGTTTTCCTCGCCGATATCGGTCGTGCGCACAACTTGTTTCAGCCCGGCGGTCTCGGACCATCTGAGTCTGCCGCGTGTCACCGAGTCAAGCGCGACAAGACGGTCAACGACATCGTTCTCGTCAAACAGAAAGACCCGGCCCGGCCCACCGGGCGCGTGGGCAATGACCTCGAACGACAATGTGGCCGCATGAGGAAAATAGCGTATCCAGAAGTCGATGAGCGCATAGGTAAAGACACTAGCGCCCAACGTACTCTTCGGACCCCGCGCAAAACGAAATCCGTCTTGCTTACCGATAGCTTTGATAAGACCTAACTCAGTCAGGGGCGACTCAAGCACGTCATCGTGCCTCATCTTGCCCGACGCCTGCCGGGCAACATAGGTCCGAATAAAGCAGGCAACATCGTTTTTGATTGTCTTGCCCGTTATACGCGGCCACTGTCGGTCTTGGGCGAGGCGTTCGAGTCTCTTCACAAGAGTGTCCCGCTCAAAGATGATGTCAGGGTAGTGGCTGAAGGCCCAGAACCATGTTGTTTTTTCGGGCCGTCCCGCCAATTGCCAATGGATTAACCACAGCGTGGTGGGGTGCTCCATATACGGGTCAAGCCCGTTCGGTCCGAAAAGCATCCGGCCAAGTTCTGTCGGACGAGCGGTGTTTGTTCCGGTTGGCTCCTCAATGATTCCGCTCGCTTTGGCCCAATGGCGTATAGAGGCCACCATGTTTTTACCAACGCCGAAGCGTGCAATGGCTTCATCGTCCCAACAGGCGTTTCTGTTATCAGGCGCATTCTCGGTTGCGGCGACACGGTCAAACGCCTTTTTCAGCCACCCGTAACGGAGCGTAAACGTCTGGTGTCCTGAAAACTGCGGAGTATAGCCGTTTTGAAAAAGTGGTCCGCGTGCCATCTGCCCTGTGGATGTCGTATGGGGCCTCCAGGATACGTGGCTTGCACTCTATATCTTATGTTAAGGTCAGAAAAGAGCCTGCAAGCCGTTGATGAACAATGAAAATCGGGAAAACCCTCTACTTTGACCATCAGGCCACAACGCCGGTCGATGCGCGTGTTGTGGCTGCCATGACTCCATATGAGGCCGCAACGCGCGTGGCGCGGCTGGTTGGAGCGGATGCCGATGAGATCATATTTACTTCAGGAGCGACCGAGGCGAACAACTTGGCGCTGCTGGGCTTAGGCCGTCGAGCCGCTGGAGGCAAGCGCCGCCTTTTGGTCAGTGCTATCGAACATAAATGCGTGCTGGCTGCTGTGAGAGTTTTGCAAGAGCACTACGGCTTCTCGGTGGAACTGATCCCGGTTGAGGCGGAAGGCTTTGTAGAAATGTCGGCTCTGGAAGAGGCGTTCGATGATGTGCTCGCCGTGTCGATTATGGCCGTCAACAATGAGATTGGGGCGATTCAAGACATTGCGCGCATATCCGAACTGGTCAGACGATATGGAGCCGTTTTTCATTGCGATGCAGCGCAAGCCCCCCTTGCGCTGGACATGAAGTTACTGGCGAGCCAGCCCGATATGCTGAGCCTTTCGGCACACAAGATGTATGGTCCAAAAGGCATTGGAGCCGTCTATATTGCGCGCGAATTACAGGATCAAATCGAGCCGTTGATTTATGGTGGTGGACAGCAGAATGGGCTGCGCTCTGGGACGGTCCCGGTTCCGCTCTGCGTTGGGATGGGCGTAGCGGCAGACATCTTTGCCGCTGCCGATGCGGAAGAGAAGCGGGCGCAGTTAGGCCGGCGTCGGGATACGTTGGTCGCAATGCTCAGGCGTCTGCCGTGGCCGATAGCCGTCAATGGTCCTCAAGAGCAAGCCCGCCACCCTGGCAATGCCAATATCCGGTTCACTGGGTTTTCGGCGGATGATATTCTTGGCGCTTTGCAGCCGCACCTCGCAGCCTCCACGGGTTCCGCCTGTACCTCGGGCATTCCTGAGCCGTCGCATGTCCTGCGAGCCATCGGTTTGAGTAGCGAGGAGGCCGAATCCTCCATCCGTTTCAGCCTCGGATTTGGCACGACCGACGCAAACCTTGAGGAGGCGGTAGGGCTGATTGCAGAAGCTCTGACCCGGCTGACGCGGCATCCTTCCCAAGAGGGGATGGGGATGAGGGCATGAGGTGTTTCGGCTCTGCTAAAAGGGTCTGCGCGAGAGGTCCACAGGCGGCAACAAAGAACTGAATATCCCTCAACGCTTGCGTTGAACGCTCTCGGTCTTTTCTCATCCCCCTCACACGTCTCTGAAGGGTGGCCGCAGATTGAGGCGAGTTTCGCTTGCAAACCGCTCAGGCGGCAAACGTATCCTGTCCCTTCTGATAGGCAAAAATACTCTGGTTGGCGTTGCGGTTGACCAATTCCCGTTCGTACATGGGGTGAAACAGGCTGCGCACCTCGTGTTCAAGCTCGCATAACAGCGTGCCGGTTTCAGGATGGACGATGGCCTGGAAGCGATACTGATGGGCGTCGCTCTCTTGGGTAATCAATTGATGCTGTTTCAAAAATGAATGCGGGGCGGAGAAATTGGCAACGTAGATGGCGATATGATGCCCATCATAGGCGGGAATCGCTTTCGTGGTTTCTCGAAACCGCAAGACCTGAGCCCGCCCGACTTGGACGTGGGCCACCGCACTGCCGCGCGCCCGGACGACGCGGGCCGGTGTGTGCATGATGTCCTGATAGAATTGGCAAATCCCGCTTGCCGCGCCTGGTCCGACCGGTATCTCAATATAGGGCAAACCCAGCGTCATGCTCCCGAATTTGGGGCTCGGCGCGTAACACCGCAACTGGTTGCCCCACGGACACGTCACTGCGACATAGCCCTTTTTGGCCGACCAGCGAAAGGCCGTATCAGCCAGGCGTTTTTGGACCCGCTCGAGCCGCGTTTGCAAGGCGTCCACGTCTGGCACCACTACCCCGATGTGACCCCTGAACACCTGGGGGTCACTCGCCGGGAGGTGAAACTGCTGCTGGCCGACATTGACCCACATATTGCCCGGCCCGACCATCATATATGGGTCGCGGGTCAAGCCGAGGCCGGAGACGTAGAAGGTCGAAGCCAGGGCTTGGTCCGGCACGGTGACATTCACATGTTCCATCCCAATGATATTCCCAACATCTTGCGTGGTGCGGTCGTATTTTTTCTTGTTTCGCATGGCCTGCCGTCCCTCCCTTTGATTATCTGTAGGGGCAACCCCCTGTGGTTGCCCAGCCTGCCCGTGTGTTGTCGGGGCAACTCCCTGTGGTGGCCCGGCCTGATGTTTCAGCCGGCGCTGGCGAGGTCTTCCATCTTCCCGGCCAGGGTAAAGTCCAACTCGGTAATGCCTCCGGCATCGTGGGTCGCCAAGTCAACCCTGACCGTACTGTAGACGTTGAACCACTCGGGATGGTGATTCATGGATTCCGCCACCAGGGCGGCACTGGCCATAAAACCAAAGGCGTGAACAAAGTCCTTGAACGCATACTCTCGGTGCAGCTTGCCGTCGGCCACGCTCCAGCCCGGCATACTGCTCAGCCTGGCCTGAATATCTGTATCCGAGAGTTTCTGTCGGTCTGCCATAGGGTGCTCCTCTCTGTTGTTGTTCTTTTGCCGCCCAGACTCACGAGCCGCTGTCCGCCGCTCGCGGGCCAACATCTTCGATTTCGATCTTCCTGATTTTTACCATAAATAAGATGAGCGCGCTGACTGCTCCCACCCCGGTCGCGACAAACAGGGGGAGGGTCCAATCTCCTCCGCTGTACTCAATCATCTGCCCGGCGGACCACGGACCCAGAATCCCGGCAAAGGTGCCGAGCGTATTCATCATGCCAAAGATAGCGCCGGATTGATGCGGATTAAACTCCAGAGCCACCGTGGTAAACACCCCAATGCCCATGCTGAACAGGCCGTAAAACAGCACCAGAAAGACGGTACACAGCAGCGGCGAGGATGTCTGGGCCGCCAGCACCAGGCAGGGCAGGGCCAGGGTGAGGCCGAAAGCGCCAAAGCGCACTCGGGCGAATTGGGCACTCCAGCCGTTGCGCAGCAGCCAGTCTGACAGCATCCCGGCCCCGATAACGCCGAGAAACGACGCGCCGTGCATAAAAATGCCGACCGTGCCCATCACGCCCAGAGACATGCCGCGCGCCTCCACCAGATAGGTCGGAAACCAGAACAGGAACATCCACAACACGTAGGCAAAACACATATACGCCAGGGTCACGGTCAGCAGCGATGCGCTGGTAAAAACGGCCCGCAGCGGGAGCGCAGTCGCCGGGCGGGGAGGCAGGTTGGATTCAATATAGGTCCGTTCGGCTGCATCAATGTGGGGGTGTTCCCGGGGTGAGTCCGTGGCAAACCACAGCCAGAGCGCCGCCCAGACAAAGCCGAGCAGCGCATTGAAGTAGAAGACGACCTGCCAGGAGAAATTAAGAATAATCCAGGTGGTGAGGGGATAGGCAATCATTTGACCGACCGTGACCCCGGATATGCTCAGGGTCTGGGCGCGGCCAAACTCAGCCCGCGGAATCCAGCGGGCGTTGACAGAAGTGAGGGCCGGAATGGTGACGGACTCAAACATGCCGACCAGAAAACGCGCGCTGAGCAGCAGCCAAAAGGCGGCAACGGCCGGTGGGGTCAGGGCCGTGAACAGCGAGAAGCCACAAAAGGCCAGGGCCAGCACTTTCCGCGCACTCCAGCGGTCCGCCACCAGACCGCCCGGCAACTGGAGCACGGCGTAGCCAACCAGGAAGGCAGAGAAGACCGTCCCAAACTCACTCTTGCTCCAGCCGGAATCGGCCATGATGACCGGCGCGGCAACCGAGATATTCACCCGGTCGATGTAGTTAATGACGGTTCCAGAGAACAGGAGCCCAACGATTTTATACCTGACCGGCCTCGCCATGCTCCCTCCTTCCAGTGTGATGGCCGATTACCCCTTGTACCGAACGCTTCGCGGTGGCCCCTGGACATCCCGGGGTCGAACCTGCCATGCGAGTGCCATGCCTGCGAGTGCCATGTATGATAGATGCACGCTTGTGGGTCAAGAGCGCGGGGGCACTGAACCACCCCCGGACAGGAGGGCAGCTCATGCAAGCGACTGGTGTGGTGATTCAGCGAGAGAGCTGGCTGCTCTTACTGGAAGAACCCCTGTATTCCGTCCGATTTATTGACCGTGAGGGGACACAAGAGTTGGCCGTTGTCAGCCGGGTCGAAGACCTGGACTGGTTCATTGCCGCGCCCCTGCCGCTGACCCTGAGCCTGTCTACATGGCAGAGCCCCGAGCAGGTATGGGTGGTGGCGGTCGGCTACCAACTGCACCCGACGTTTGGAGAGAGCAAAGGCGGCGTGTTCCCGCTCAACCCGAGACAGGCGAGCGATGCGGCCCTGCTGCGGAAGCTGGTGCAACAGGATACGCTGACGGTTATCCTGCTCAGTGATGATACCAGGCTGCATTACACGGTGTCCGTTCCCCTGTCTCCGCAGCAATTGGCACGCTGGCAAGAGGACCTGGCGCGGCTGGGCCTCCCCGACGAAGGTGGCCGGCCCGATACGGAAGAAGACCCGGCCTTCACGCGCGCCCTGCACACGTTTCAGGAGCAGCATGGCCTGGAAGCTGGGCGCGATGGAAAGTCGCACCGCTGACGCGCCCTCCGGGAGAGGGAGCCTATAGATTCGTCCGATAGTCCTGCTCGACGAACTCATCAATTTTATTGGCCATGCCGGTGTCCCCGCCCATCTTGGCCGCCAGAATTTTGCCGAACGACAGCTTCAGGCGCTCCTGCCAGGTCTCGGGCTTCCAGAGTTGCGACCGAATAAACGCCTTGGCGCAGTGGTAGAAGACTTCTTTGATATGGACCCGGATGGCCACCAGCGCGGGTTTGCCCCGCGCGGACAGGCGCTCCAGAATTTCAGGGTCGGTGGTCAGTTCCGCCGTACCGTTGACCCGCATGGTTTCCGGTGTGCCCGGCAACAGGAAAATCAGACCAATATGCGGGTTCTCAATGATATTGGTCAGCCCGAAGACCAGCTTGTTGCCGGCCCGGTCCGGGATGAGCAGCGTGTGGGCATCCTCAATACCGACAAACCCTGGCCCATCCCCCTTGGGCGAGACATCCTGATTGCCGGCGGCGTCTGCCGTGGCCAGCAAGAGAAACGGCGAGCGTTGGATGAAGTCCATGCACGACTCGTCCAACGCGGTCCAGAGCTTATGCGGAACAATTTCACTCGGTGAGCCGATGCGTTCACGAAGCTGCTCCACACTCGTAATGTGATGCGGGTCTGCGGTGGCTGTCATAATTCCTCCTGTTTCATGCCGTCTTTCATTCCGGCAGACTGTCCCTTCCTTTCTACGCAAAACGCGATAAAGTGCAAGCTTCATCCACAGGCAACAAGGAGGAAGACCGATGGCTGATCTGACTATCGAAGTCACAAACCGGGTTGGCATTCTGACCATGAATCGCCCGGATAAGCTCAATGCGCTGACCAGAGAGATGAACCAGACCGCGGTTGCGGCGTTGCGGGAGATGTCGGAAGACCCCGAGGTTGGCGCGGTGGTGCTGACCGGGGCGGGGCGGGGCTTTTGCGCCGGCGGTGATGTGTCAGCCATGCAAAAGGGGGAGGAGATCGGCACGCGGGATTCCACCCTGGAGCAGCAGATCGACGAACTCCGCGCCGGGCATACCTGGCCGTGGTTGCTGCACCATATGCCCAAGGTCACGATTGCGGTCATAAACGGACCGGCTGCCGGCGCCGGCTTAGGCATCGCCCTGTCGTGCGACCTGCGCTTTGCCTCCGACCGGGCCCGGCTCGGGACGGCCTATGCCCGGGTGGGGTATGGCGGCGACTATGGGACGACCTGGCAGCTCAGCCGTTTGGTCGGACAAGCCAAGGCCAAGGAGTTATTCTTTTTGCCGGACATGCTGAACGCAGAGGAAGCGCTACGGATTGGTCTGGTCAACCGGGTCTTTGCCCACGACCAGCTCATGAACGAAGCGCTGGCATTAGCCGAACGGATTGCCTCCGGCCCCCTGGTCAGCTACCGCTATATGAAAGCCAACGTCAATGCCTCGGGCGGGGTGGATTTTCGCACTATGCTTGACCGGGAGGCGGAAACGCATTTGCGCTGTGGCCAGACGGAAGATCATCAGGAAGGCGTCAATGCGTTCATGGACAAACGCCAGCCGGCCTTCCGGGGCCGCTAAAAATGAAAGGGGAACCGCATGACTCCACAGCTTCTCGCCGACGGATTTGTTTTTCTTGAAGGGCCACGCTGGCACGACGGTACACTCTGGGTTTCCGATATGTTTGCCGAGAAAGTGCTCAGGGTTGATACCCAGGGCAACACCGAGGTGGTCGCAACGGTCCCGCAACGCCCGTCGGGATTGGGCTTTCTGCCCGACGGCCGCCTGCTTATCGTCTCCATGCACGATAAAAAACTGCTCCGACAGGACCCCAACGGTCTCGCCGAAGTCGCGGATGTCTCTGCGCTCGTCCGGGGCGATATCAACGATATGGTTGTTGACACTCAGGGGCGGGCCTATATCGGGAGCTTTGGCTACGACCTGATGGGCGGCGAAGACGCACAGCCGGCAAACATTGTCATGGTCACGCCAGACGGACAGGCGCGCGTGGTCGCCGACGGTCTGGGCTTTCCGAATGGCAGCGTGATCAGCCCGGACGGAAACACCTTCATTGTCGCCGAAACATTTGCCCACTGTTTAACCGCTTTCAGTATCGCGGACGATGGTTCCTTGTCAGACCGGCGCGTGTTTGCCCAACTCGGCGAAGCGACCCCCGACGGGATTTGTTTGGACGCCGAAGGAGCGGTCTGGGTGAGTTCGTTCGGGGATGGTGAATTTATGCGGGTCAAAGACGGCGGAGCGGTCACGCATCGTATTGCTGTCCCGGACAAACGGGCCGTTGCTTGCATATTGGGCGGAGAAGACCGGCAGACGCTCTTCATGCTGACCGCAGCCACCACCGTGGAGGAGTTGGCCCAAGGGCAGTCTGCCGCGTGTATTGAAACGGTCCAGGTTGCGGTGCCAGGTGCCGGACTGCCATAAGAGTGGGAAAAAACGTCCGGGGTCCTCACAATGCTCGTGAAGGAGAAAGATTCGCTACAACCCCAAATAAACGAGTTGAGAGCACTGTTGGACCGTGACCTTCCAGCGAATAAACGCATTCTGGTCGAAAAAGAGTTGAAGATATTGCTATCAGGCGCAAAAGGCGAGAGGGATTCCGCCTATTATATCGACTTTCAGTGGCGCGACTCGAAAAACTGGGCGGTCCTACACGACCTGCGGCTGGAACACCGTGGACGGGTTGCCCAAATCGATCACTTACTCATCAGTCGTCATTTGGAGATATTTGTTCTGGAGTCAAAGCATTATCGTACCGGCCTCAAAATCTCCGAGTCGGGCGAATTTTCGTTCCTCTTAAACGGCGGTGCTCAGGCCATTCCCTCTCCCATTGAGCAGAATAAGCGTCATATCATTTTTCTGGAACGCTATTTGAAGAACCAGACGTTCTTGCCGAAACGGCTGGGGTTCACCATCAGACCAGAGTTTAAGAGCCTGATACTGGTCTCACCCGAATCCAAGGTGATACGACCCCCTACTTTTGATACCAGTATGGTGATCAAGTCTGATATGCTGCAAGACAAAATTGAGCAGGAGTCCGTGTCCGTGTTTGCTCTCGCTCGTCTTATCGGGCAAGACACGCTCTGGAATATGGCGCGCTCCCTGGCAGGGCAGCATCAGCCGGCCAGGATTGACTATCGGAAGAAGTTCGGAATTCAGACCGATGTCACATCGAACAACGGTTCCTACTTCTGCGCCGCATGTAAAAAGCGTATATCGAAAAAGGTGGCGATGTTCTGCTTCCAAAATAAGGGGCGTTTCAGCGGGAAAACCTATTGCTTCGACTGTCAGAAGGCTTTTCCGTAGCTGAGAGGAGAACCCTAGCCGCCCGGCCTGTCATACGCTACTCTCGGGGCATGGCCGAAACGATTTTTCTGAAAATCATTGAGGGCGAGATTCCGTGTCACAAAATCTATGAAGACGCTCAGGTCTTCGCCTTTCTTGATATTGGCCCGCTGAGCAGCGGGCATACCCTGCTCATCCCCAAGGAGCCGGCAGAAACGCTGGACCAGCTTTCGGACGAATCCGCAGCGGCCCTTGGCCGGGTTTTACCCCGGCTGAGTCGAGCCGTCCTGAAAGCCAGCGGGGCCACCGCGTTCAACGTCTTACAGAATAACGGGGCCAGTGCGCACCAGGCCGTGAGGCACGTCCACTTTCATATTATCCCCAGATTCCCAGAGTCGGCCAAGGGCGCGGGGATCGGCCTTGCATGGCCGGCCGGCACCTTGGACACCGAAACCGGCCAGCGGCTGGCGGCAGAGATTGCGGCGGCGTTGGCTGAAGGGGCAGGGGCCTGACTTGGTTGACGCGCTGGCAGGGGGGTCATACACTCCGGCCTATTCGTCCGACCGGCGTGCCAACGAGAACAAGAGGAGGAGACAGCGTGCCAGCCTCTGAAACCGTCACCCGAGGGATTCGCATCAGCGTGGAAACCCAATACGACCCGACCCGCTCCTCTCCTCAACAGAGCCAGTGGTTCTTCCTGTACACCATCCGCATTACCAACGAAGGGCCGCTGACCGCTCAGCTCAGGACCCGCCACTGGATTATTACTGATGCGACCGGCCATGTGGAAGAAGTCAAAGGGCCAGGCGTGGTGGGCGAACAGCCCGTCCTGGCCCAGGGACAATCCTTTGAGTACACCTCGGGCTGTCCGCTACCCACGCCCTTTGGTTCCATGCGGGGCAGCTACCAGATGACGACCGCGGACGGAGAGCGGTTTGATGCGGAAATCGCCGAATTTATTCTGCGTGAACCGCACGCCATGCACTAACCCCCCACAAGAATAGCGACACTCCTATGACGCTCTCGATTGGTTTTATTGGATTAGGCAGGATGGGCCGGCCTATGGCCCACCATCTGCTGGAGGCTGATTTTCCCCTCACGGTTTTCAATCGCACCGCCTCACGGGCCGACTCCTTGCGCCAACACGGAGCGCAGTGGGCCAATTCTCCGCGCGAGCTGGCTGCGCAATCCGATATGGTGATCAGCATTATTGCTGACGATGCCGCGCTGCGGGCGATTGTGCTGGGTGAGGACGGCATTCTGGCCGGCCTCAAACCGGACGGGATTCACGTTGATATGAGTACCGTCTCCCCAGATGTGACCAAAGAGCTGGCGCCGCGATATCACGACCGGGGGGCGCATTTTGTGGCCGCGCCGGTCTTTGGCCGCCCAGAGACCGCGGCCGCGGCAAAACTGTGGATTTGTCCGGCTGGTCCCACCGCGGTCATTGACCGCTGCCGCCCCGCGTTTGAGGTCATGGGGCAGGGGGTCATCGTAGTAGGTGAAGAGCCTCACCTGGCGAATGTCCTCAAGCTGGTGGGGAACTTCTTTGTGATTGCCAGCATCGAAACCCTCAGCGAGGCGCTGACCTTGGCCGAGAAGGGCGGTTTGCAGAATGAGACCGTGCTGGAGTTGATTCGGGCCTTGCTGCCCGTGCCGCTGTTTCAGAGCTATGGCAGTCGGATCGCCAAGCAGGAGTTCGTCCCGGCCGGCTTTGCCCTGGCGCTGGGGCTGAAAGATGTCGGGCTGATGCAAAAGCTGGCCAAAGATGTTGCCGCGCCCCTGCCGCTGGCCGACCTGGCTGACAACCATCTGCGGGCCGCCTTTGCCAGAGGCCGGGGCGACCTGGACTGGGGCGCGCTGGCGACCGTTATCCGAGAGATGGCCGGCCTCCCGTCCGGGGCCCCTGAGTAGCTGAGACTCAGGCCACCTACTCGGACACGAGAGCGATTGCTTGCCGCCTGTATTGTCTTTCCTGGGTCTGCCTTGCTGTAGAGCAATCCAGCCATGACCGCGGAGCAGAAAAAGAGCCGGGCGGTCCAGCTTGGCGCGGTGCTGCTCGGGCTCAGCCTGCTGGGGCTGCTCCTCTGGCAGGTCGGCCTTGCTGAGGTCACACAGCATCTCTACCATATTGGCTGGCTGGCACCCCTGCTCTTGCTCCCCCAGAGTTTTGTCGCGCTGCTTGACGCCAGGGGGTGGGGCTATACCCTGGGGAGTTCAGCCGCGGCCAGGAAGCTTTCCCTGCTTCAGCTTTCGCTGACCCGACTGGCTGGCGAGGCCATCAATAATCTGACCCCCACGGCGAATGTCGGTGGCGAAGCCATTAAAGTCTATCTCCTGCGACAACACGGCGTGGCCGCCGATATTGGCACGGCCTCGGTTGTTGCGGCCAAGACGGCCCTCACCGTTTCTCAGGTGGCCTTTATTGTGCTGGGTCTGCCGTTTTTTCTATACCGTCTGGATATTGGCTATCATGCCTGGTGGATATTCGGGGCGGTTTTTGTCCTGGCCTACGGGTTTGTGATGGTCCTCGTGCGCTGGCAGCGGCGGGGGCTGGTTGAAAAATGCGTCGGCTGGCTGCGGCATTGGTTTCCCGGCTGGAGCCGGTTGGCGCACTGGCAGGAACGGGCGCAACACATTGATGCACATCTTTTTCATTTGTACGACGGAGACGCCTCCAATTTCATTGCGGCCAGCCTGTATCACTTTCTGGGCTGGGCGGTGGGGGCGGTGGAAGTCTATGTGTTTTTCATGCTGATGGGCGCCCCGGTCAGTTGGATGGACGCCCTCATTATTGAAACCATGATTCAACCCGTCACGGCTGCGGCCTTAATCATTCCCGGCGCGCTGGGGGTGCGTGAGGCGGGTGGGGTCTTCCTCTGCCGCCTGCTCGGTATTGAGGAGAGCGCTGGTCTGACGCTGATGATTCTCAAACGGGCCCGAGAGGCGGTCTACAACCTCGTCGGCCTGCTCGTCCTGGCCCGAGCGGGGTATGCCCTCTTCCCGGAGAAAACTCCCCGCCCAGACCCGCGGCTGACCCGGCGTCCGGGCTAGAACTCAAAGCCGGCTCTGAGATAGTAGAACCCGCCGTTGAAGCCGTAGGGCGAGGTTTTTGGATACTTCGCGCCGGCGATAGTCGCATAGGGATTGCGCTGTGTATACTTGTCAAACAGGTTTTCCGCACCCACCGCGAGCGTCGCCGCCTCCATAAACGGCAGATTCAGGAAGGTATACGAGAGTTCCAGGTCCACGAGCCAGCGCGCCCCGCTATTGATGGGCAGGGCCAGCTCTTGCAGGTGGGCCTCGTAGAAACTGTCATAAAATGGAGCCGGCTGAGCAACCGCCACGGTCCGTAGGTGTGGTCAGCCGTCAGCGAAAAGCGAAATTCCGGCAAGTTCTCTTCCATGGTCCGCAGCAGCCACGGCGCGATGACGGCCGGATTATAGCTATCGACGGCCATATCGTTCCAGTTGCCCACCAGCATGAACAGGGTGTTGCCGGCGACCGACGTCAACGGATAGGTGGCCACCACATCCACCCCCTGCGTGGTCAGGTCAGAGTCGTTGGTAAAGAAGTTGACTGTGCTGAAGGAGGAAGCCTCTGCCACCCCTTGGGCCAGCAACGCCTCAACATCCGCCTCTGTCAGGGCCAGCGGCGAGGTCAGCCAAATGCGGTCTTGGACCTTGATGCGGTAATAGTCCACCGTCACTTCCACCTTGCCCAGGTTGAAGACTGTGCCAATCGAATAATTGACCGATTTTTCCGGCTCCAAGGGCTTGCCGCCCTTGACCACGGCGACCGGGTGGTCCGGCGGCAGGGTGCCTTGTTCTACTAATCTCCCCCCGATGAAATTTGTACTGACTTTGCGGAAATTGGTCTGCCCGACCGTCGGCGCGCGAAAACCCGAGCCGACCGAGCCGCGCACTGCAAAATTTTCCAGAAATTGCCAGCGCGCCGACGCCTTGCCGTTCAGCGTATCGCCGATTTTTTCATAGTCCTCATACCGGCCGGCGAGAGCGATGGTCAGGTTTTTGAACACCTCCGCTTCCAGGTCCAGATAGCCGCCGTAGCTGTTCCAGCGATGGGTGCCGGCCACACTCGGGCTGTGAAGCCTTGAAAGCCGTTGGAACCGATGCTGAATCCCTGCCGGGCTATGCCCTCGTCGCTGAACCAGGAGTTCGGGTCGCCAGATTTGATCTCGAACTCCTCTTCCCGGTACTCCAGCCCGAAGGCCAAGTGCAAGGCCGAATAGAACAGTCCGACATCGAACGGCCGAGAGATGTCGAAGTTAAACGTCTTGTCAAACTCCCGGTAGCCGCCAGGCTCATACGAGGTCGGAACATTCATCCGCATGGCAACCAGATTCGGATTGACGGTATTGTGCATGAAAAAGGACGCAGTGTGATGTCCAAACGAGGCGCTGACGTCATAGGACCAGCCATCGAGCAGCCTCAGGCCGGTGCTGGAGAGTTCGCCGCGGAGCCCAAAGGCGATACTCCAGTCCTCAACAACCCCACCGAAACGGGGTGTGAACCCGCCCGGAAACCGCTCGTTGAAAGCCCAGCAGTGCTCGGGCAAGGCCGCCAACGCCTGGTCGTAGTTCGCCGCCGGGTTTTGGAAGACGGTCGGCCGGCCGTCTTCCTCAGGCCCCTGAAATACGCTGCCACGGGTGTTGGGATTGCGGTAGAAGAAGCCACCCTCGACCTTGCGCTCGGCATAATTGCCAAAGGCGTACAGCCGGCTGTTGATCTCCTCCAAGTCCAAGCCGAGGTTGCCGAAGAATTTGTAGTCGTATTGCACCTCTGGCGCGCCCCAAATCTGGGCCGCCGGCCGCCGCACGTGTTCGTTCCCGGCCTCAATCAGCCCGCGCGCATCGCTGCGTTGCACGCTGCGGCTGGTCTCGTCGGCATTCAGAAACTCGAAGCTGAAGTTGGCAAAGCCGTGCTCGGTCAGGGGCACGCCCAGATTGGCGGCCACTTGCACCTTGTCGCCGTCTCCGTGGTAGTTCTGGCCATAGCTGGTCTGGACGCTCAGCCCCTCGGTGTCTTCGCGCAGCTTGAAGTTCATCACGCCGGCAATGGCGTCCGAGCCATATTGAGCCGCGGCCCCGTCGCGCAGCACCTCAACTTGCTCCAGGGCAATGGCGGGAATCACGGAAACGTCTGGAGCCTAAGAACCGTCCGAGACCCCACCTCCCAGAAAGGTAATCACCGAGGCGCGGTGGCGGCGTTTGCCGTTGACCAACACGAGGGTAGAGTCCGACGGCAGCCCGCGTAGCGTGGCTGGCCGCACGAGCGTCGCCGCGTCGCTGATGGGTTGTTGGTTGACGTTATAAGACGGCACGGTGGCCGACAGCAGGGAGTCCATATCCCGAATGCCGTAGGTCTGTAAGTCTTCGCTCTGAATGACATCCACCGGCACCAGTGAATCCTGGGCCGAACGACCCGCCACCCGAGAGCCGATGACCCGGAGTTCTTCAAGACCAAGGACCTGTTCCTGTTGTCCGGGCTTGGGCTTCGGCCGGCTCTGGTGCCGCCGTCTCTTGCGCGCCAATCCCCAGGGCGCTGGTAAGGATGAACACCCCCGCGAAAAGATACGACTGCCACCACTGACACTGCCTCATATTGCTTCCCCTCCTCCCGAGTGTCCTGTGTCGCTTTTCCACCTCAACGCGGGGGCTGGTGTGAAGGCCACCTCCCCCGCGTCATCCGCAAGACCGGCCAGGATGTCCGGGCTTAGAACTCGAAGCCGGCCCGCAGATAGTAGAACCCGCCGTTGAAGCCGTAGGGCGAGGTTTCCGGGTATTTCAGGCCGGCACCAGCCGCTTGCGGGTTCCTGCGCGGGTACTGATCAAAGATGTTTTCCGCGCCAAAGGCGACGGTCGCCGCCTGCATAAACGGCAGGTTCAGGAAGGTGTACGAGAGTTCCATATCGACCAGAAAGCGCTCGCCGGCATTAAAGCCGAAGCTGCCGTCGGTCGGGTAGTCGCGGAAACGGTCGTAGAAATACAACCGGGACAGGAAGCGCCACGGCCCCCAGTTGTGGTCGGCTGTCAGCGAGAACCGGAACTGCGGCAGGCCCTCTTCGATTTGCCGTACCAGCTTATCACTGATGAACTCTGGGGTGCGGCTGTCCACTTCGGTCTTATTCCAGTTGCCGACGAGCGTGAACTGCGTAAAGCCAGCCACCGATTGCAGCGGGTAGCTCGCTACCACGTCGATGCCCTGGGTGGTGGTGTCGAAGTCGTTGGTGTAGAAGCGGAGCACCGATATCTGGTTCGGCCCGACCACGGCGTCGAATTCTGCCCGGCTGATGCCCCGCTTGGCGAGTTCGTCGGCCACATTAAAGCGGCTGCTGCGAACGATGCGGTCCTGCATCTTGATACGATAATAATCGACGGTGACATCGACATCGGCCACGTTGAAGACAAGGCCGGCCGAATAGTTGACAGATTTTTCTGGCGTCAAATCGCTGGCGCCGAAGAAGACCGAAGCCGGATGGTAGGCCGGAAAGGTGGCGTCGTCCACTAACAGGCCGTCTGAAAACGACGTCGTAATTTTGTTCACATTGGCTTGGCCGGGTGTGGGGGCGCGGAAGCCCGAGCTGACCGCTCCGCGCACGGCCAGCATCTCCACCGCCTGCCAGCGGGCCGACACCTTCCCGTTGACGGACTCGCCGATTGGATCGTCAAAGTTCTCATACCGGCCGGCCACGCCCAGGGTCAGGGACCGAATCACTTCGGCCTCCAGGTCCATATACAGGGCGTAATTCTTCCGCTCATAGTCACCGACGATATTGGGTCCGAATCCGGTAAACCCGTTCGAGCCAACGCCCAGCCCCTGCGGCCCGAAGCGGTCGAAGTCGGCATACCAGGAGTTTTCGCCCCCGAGTTTCACCTCATATTCTTCAATGTGATACTCGAAGCCGAACGCCATGTTCAGGTCGGAGTAGAGGAGGCTGCCGAGGTCCACGGGCCGGGAGATGTCCAGATTGAACGTCTTTTCGGTTTGGGAGACACCGCCCGGTCGGTACTCGGTTGGGATGGCGGTCCGCATATCGGCCAACTGCGGGTTGATGGTGTTGAGCATGAAATAGTCCACGCTGTTCTCGCCGAAGTAGGCGCTCACATCGTAATACCAGCCGTTGAGCAGGGCGGAGGCGCTTTCCAGGGTTCCGGTCAGGCCAAAGGCGATGCTCCAGTCCTGCACGTAGCCGCCGAAGCGGGGAGTAAAACCGCCGGGAAAGCGCTCGATGAACGAAAAGCAGTCCGGGCCGTTATCGGCAACTTCTCCAAATTGGGGCACGTTGCCGCGGAGAGGAATATCGCGACAGCCGCCCGACCTGCCGTCGGGCGACAGGTCAATCACCTTGACGGTGGGGGTGCCGTCTTCCAGCGAGTCGCCCCTGAAGACCCCCCCACGGGTATGAGGATTACGGAAATAGAAGCCACCCTCGACCTTGCGCTCGGCATAATTGCCAAAGGCGTACAGCCGGCTGTTGATCTCCTCCAAGTCCAAGCCGAGGTTGCCGAAGAATTTGTAGTCGTATTGCACCTCTGGCGCGCCCCAAATCTGGGCCGCCGGCCGCCGCACGTGTTCGTTCCCGGCCTCAATCAGCCCGCGCGCATCGCTGCGTTGCACGCTGCGGCTGGTCTCGTCGGCATTCAGAAACTCGAAGCTGAAGTTGGCAAAGCCGTGCTCGGTCAGGGGCACGCCCAGATTGGCGGCCACTTGCACCTTGTCGCCGTCTCCGTGGTAGTTCTGGCCATAGCTGGTCTGGACGCTCAGCCCCTCGGTGTCTTCGCGCAGCTTGAAGTTCATCACGCCGGCAATGGCGTCCGAGCCATATTGAGCCGCGGCCCCGTCGCGCAGCACCTCAACCCGCTCCAGGGCAATGGACGGGATCGTGGAAATGTCGGCCCCCTGCGCTCCCCTGGAGTTCGGAGACCCCAGGAAATTGATCACCGACCCACGGTGGCGGCGTTTGCCGTTGACCAGCACCAGGGTGGAGTCCGGCGGCAACCCGCGTAGCGTGGCTGGTCGCACGAAGGTGGACTCGTCGCTGATGGGTTCCTGGCCGACATTATAAGACGGCACGGTGGCCGACAGCAGGGAGTCCATGTCCCGAATGCCGTAGGTCTGCAAGTCTTCGCCCTGAATAACATCCACCGGCGCCGGCGAATCCTGGGCCGAACGACCCGCCACACGGGAGCCGACCACGCGTAGGTCGCCCAAGTCTATGATATCTGTTGATGCCGCCGCCTCCGTCTCTTGAGCCGCGGCTGGTTCTTGCTGGTTCGTGTCTTGCGCTTCAGCCGCAGAGACACCCATCACGGTCAACACACTCACCAAAAGGCCGACCTGCCACCACTTCAGCTTTCTCATCGCACTCCTCCTTCACCAGAAACTTCTACAAGCCTTTGCCAACTTCTACAAGCCTTTGCCAACTTCTACAAGCCTTTGCCAACTTCTACAAGCCTTTGCCAACTTCTACAAGCCTTTGCCAACTTCTACAAGCCTTTGCCAACTTCTACAAGCCTTTGCCAACTTCTACAAGCCTTTGCCAACTTCTACAAGCCTTTGCCAACTTCTACCTAATCCCTGGCTTTCCCTCTTGGCTGCCCATGTGTATAATGCCGGGCTTTATAAGGAGAGCAGCACGACATGCGGACATTGTTCTTGAATCCACCTGCGTATGAAAACTTCGATGGAGGCGCCGGCTCACGCTATCAGGCGACTCGGGAGGTCTGGTCGTTCTGGTACCCGACCTGGCTGTGCTATCCGGCCGGCATGATTGACAACAGCCGCGTTCTGGACGCCCCGCCCGAAGGCTTGAATCAGGCCCAGACCGTTGAAATCGCCCAAGCGTACGATTTTGTTGTGCTGCACACCAGTACCCCGTCGGTCAAACTGGATGCGCAGACCGCGGAGTTAATAAAAGAAAAGAATCCGGCCTGCCACATCGCCTTTGTGGGCGGTCAGGCCACGGCTGAGACGGAGAAGACCTTACAGATTTCTGAGGCCATTGATATCGTCGCGCGAAAAGAGTTTGACTACTCCATGAAGGAAGTCGCTGAGGGCTGGGAGTGGAAAGATATCCGCGGCATCAGCTATCGTCAGGACGGACACATCCATCACAATCTTGACCGTCCGACGCTGACCAATGAAGAGCTTGACCAATTGCCCTTTGTCACCCAGATTTATGATCGGGATTTGGACTTCCGCAAGTATAACAGCCCGTATTGCCAGTATCCGTATGTGTCGTTATACACCGGCCGGGGCTGTCCGGCGCGCTGTACGTTTTGTCTGTGGCCGCAGGTGACCACCGGCCATTCCTACCGCACCCGCTCGGTGGGCAATGTCATTGAGGAAGTGCAGGAAATGCAGCGCCTCTTTCCAGGGATGAAAGAAGTCTTCTTTGATGACGACACGTTTACGGCCGACCCGAAACGCGCCCGTGAGATCGCCAAAAAAATGGGCCGTCTCGGCCTGTGCTGGTCCACGAATGCCCGCGGCAATGTTGACTACGAGACCCTCAAGGTGCTGAAAGATGGCGGGCTGCGGCTGTTTGTGGTCGGCTATGAGTCGGGCAACGCTGCCATTCTCAAAAATATCAAAAAAGGCGTGGCCCTCGAAACCTCGCGGCGGTTTACGCGGGACTGCCACCAGCTTGGTATCCTGATCCACGGCACCTTTATTCTGGGCCTGCCGGGAGAAACCCGTGAGACCATGCAGGAGACCATGCGTTTCGCCCGGGAGATGAATCCAGAAACCATTCAGGTCTCCTTGGCTTCCCCCTATCCTGGCACCGCCTTCTACGATTTCGCCCTTGACAACGGCTATATCAAGGCCGAGGACATGGTGGGTGAGTCGGGCTATCAGCAGTGCGTGATTAACTATCCCAACCTGTCCGGGGAAGAAATTTTTGAAACGGTTGAGAAATTTTACCGCTCGTACTACCTCCGTCCGCGCTATATCTTCAAAGCCGTCAAAAAGATGGCGCGCGACCCGGAGGAGCGCAAACGGATGTGGCAGGAAGGCAAAGATTTTTTCCGTACCATGCGCAAACGGCGGGAGATGAACGTCTCGTCTTCTCCGGCGGTCTAGCGCGTCTCCTCCCGACCGGGGGGAGATGGTGTCTGACTTCCATGTCCCACAAGAAGACACCTGCCCCAACGCTGGAGATTGGGAGAGGATGGGGACGTTTATTCTGCTGATCGTCTTCTGGTTCCTGGCCGGCCTGCTGTGCTGTGCCCTGGCCTATTGCCTCTTTAGTGTCTATGCGGCCTGGCGCTTTTTCCGCTCGCGTCCGACGCCTCCCACTCCCCTGCCCCCGGTCACGATGCTCAAGCCGCTCAAAGGCGCACCGCCCGACCTGTATGACAGTCTGGCAAGCTTTTGCCAGCTCGATTACCCGACTTTTCAAATCCTGTGCGGCGTCCGTGACCCCGATGACCCGGCCGCGGCGGTTGTGACCAAAGTGCAGCACGACTTTCCCCAGTGCGATATTTCCCTGGTTGTTGCGCCGGCGGTGATTGGGACCAATTACAAGGTCAGCACCCTGCACCACCTGACCGCCCAGATGAAGTATGACTATCTGGTCATTACCGATAGTGATGTCCGGGTTGCCCCCGACTACTTGCGAACAATCATCCCCCCCTTGACCCAGCCGGAAACCGGACTGGTGACCTGTGTGTATCGCGGCGGTTCCCGCCGGCCCGTACCAGCCCTGCTGGAATCGCTGATGATTAACACGACTTTTACCACCCAGGTCGTGGTCGCCAGCCAGGTAGAACAGCCCTCGTATGCCTTTGGCGCAACCATGGCGCTTAAACGCGCCGGCCTCGACGCGATTGGGGGGTTTGCCCGGCTGTCTGATTATCTGGCAGACGACTATTATCTTGGATATTTCATTGCCCAGGCTGGGTATCAGATTCGCGTGCTGCCCGCTGTCGTGGAAACCCGCCCAGACGCGGGTTCGTTGCGCGAGTTGTTTACTCATCAGTTGCGTTGGGCGCGGACGCAACGCAACTGTCGGCCCGGCGGGTATATCGGGACGGTGGTGACGTTTGGCACGGTCTGGGCCGGCGTCAGCTTGGGCTGTTTTTGGGCGTCGGTCGAGATGACGGTTCTTGCCCTCAGCGTCCTCGGGCTACGCCTGCTGAGCGCTGCTCTGATGAACGCGGTTTTTCTCCAATCGAGGCTGCCGCGGTCGGCTCTTCTGCTGACCCCACTCACCGACCTGATCTCTTTTGTGGTCTGGTGTGCCAGCTTGTGGGGCAACACGGTCCGTTGGCGGGAGTATACCTTCCGGCTCAAAAAAGATGGGCGTATGGTGCGCGTCAGTTCAGTTAAGCCCTGATGCTTGTGTTCCCGCACGCAGCCCAGGCAGGGCGCAGTACGGCACGAGTCGAATGTCCTGTTGAACGAGCAGCTCGCGCACGGTCGGATTCGTCAGCGCGGCCAGCTCAACATCTCGGCGATAGGTCGGCGTCCAGCGTTCGACCTCGGGACACGGCCGGCCGGCCGGATGGCAGTACAGTTCCGTGACACCGGCTTGGAGGCGCGGGAACAGGCCCCGCAGATAGGGGGCATCCAGCGCGCCGCTTTGATGCAGGCCAAACAGATGGTCCGGGTAGGGGATGCCGGCCTGCCGCAGCTTTTTTGCTGTTATCCGGGCGAGGGGGGTAAAGACCACAGACTCTCCGCGTTTCCTCAATGCCTGGCGTGGGTCAATTGTCAGGCTGGTCGCCAGGTCTTCGCGGGTCAGACGCATAGCCGGGATAGGGTATTCCTGGGCGAGGGCCAGAAGAACGTCCATAACGACCGGGTGCATATGGATGTTGAGATGGCCATCAATATGGGACAGGGGTAAGCCGGTGTTCAGAAAACGTTCAATCTGAGCACGGCACTCGACCCGGATTTCTTGCCGCGCCCGTGGGGAAAAATAATACTGCAAGCCGGACCGGATTGGAGCCTGGCTGAAATTCCCCTGACTATCGGTGATCGCGCGTAGGTGCGGTTTGGAGAGCACCGCCCGCCCCTGGACTAAGGTCAGATGCAGGCCAACCCCGAGGCTTGGTGTTGAGCGGGCGAGGTCAACCGCTGCCTCCCAGGCCGGCGCCGTGACCATGAGGCTGGTATTGGTCAGAATGCCCTGCTGATGGGCGTGTAATATGCCGGTATTGACCTGAGTGGACAGGCCGAAGTCGTCTCCGTTGACGATGAGATAGCGGGCGGCGGGGCCGGCCGGCTCCGCTCTTGCCTTTAGCGGCACGGAATCCCCCTCACCCTAGCCCTCTCCCTCCAGGGGAGAGGGAATGTAGGGGCAAGCCGCTATGTCTACGACTGCGACCATGTGTTTCTCCGAGAGGGAATGTAGGGGCAACCCCCTGTGGTTGCCCGGCCGCTGTCTCTCAATCCCTCAGCCCTCTTCGAGCGCGTCAAGCCGTTCGATAGCGGGCAGAATGGCGCGTTCGGCATATTCGAGGTCTTGCGGAAAGTCGATTTCCGTCCAGGGCAGGTCGTCAACCCGCTCAAAGCCAGCAGGGTGCTGAGCCAGCAACACCGAAAAGGCTTCTTCGTGCTCAATGGTGTCTCGGCCCTGAGCCACACAGTCCTCAAGAATAGAGCGGAGGAGCGGGACGGCCTCTCGGGCGACCTTGAAAAAACCGACCGACTCGCCCACGAGGTCGTAGTCACCCGCGCCACCCCGGATAATGGTCAGCACCCGCCCGGCCCGGGTGAGCAGCATTTGTTCCTCGCCGGTATTCTCGGAACTCGGGTCAAGTAAGAAGCAGCTGGCATGTCTGGAGTGCACTAAGCGTTTCAGCAAACGCACCGGGAACAGCACATCGGCGTCCATGACCAGCAGGTCGGCATCAAACTCGTGACGCGCGCTCCAGAGCGACAGAATGGCCCCCTTTTTGTACTGCTCGTTCCTGATATAGCGCACGGCCACCGGGCCGCAGCGCGCGCCGATTGCTTTGACAATCAGGGCTCCCCGATAGCCGATCACGATAACCGCTTCTCTGACCCCAGCCGCGCCCAACGCGGTGAGGGTGCGTTCGAGCAGGGTCTTGCCATTGACCTGAATCAAACATTTGGGCCGCTGGTCGGTGGCGGCCTGAAGGCGTTTGCCAACGCCGGCCGCAAGGATAATGGCCTTCATCGCCTCCCCCCTGTCAACACTGCTTTCAGGGCCTCAAGAAAACGCTGAAAATCGTCCAGGGTCAGATGGCCCATATTGGCCACGCGGAAGATATCGGTGCGGAGTTTGCCCTGCCCCTCGTAAATGACAAAGCCTCGTTGTTTGAGGCCGGCGTGTAAATCGGGATAGGAAACGCCCTGGGGTAAGACGAGAGAGGTCAGGGAGTTCGACCGCAATGCTGGCGGAAGGAGAAAGGCGAGGCCGAGTTGTGCAAAGCCGTTGCGCAGGAATTGCGCGGCCAGACGGTAGCGTTCGACCCGTCCCGCTGGTGTTTCCGCCAGGAGTTCGTCAAGGGCAGCGTCGAGTGCATACCAGGCCGGGATGGCCGGAGTAAAAGGGATGCTGCGTCGTTCCTGGGCCTCCCAGTGCAGGGGCAGGTGGAGATATAACGAACGACGGGGAGCGTCCTGCATGGCTGCCATGACTTCGTTCCGAACCAACACAAAGGCTACACCCGGCTGGCCTTGGATACATTTGTTTGCCGTACAGGCGCACAGGTCCACGCTGTCACGCCCAACATCGAGGTCTTCGCCGCCCAGCGCACTCACTGCGTCCAGCAGAAACAACCGGCCCTGCCGGCGCACGATACGGCCAATTTCCGTTACCGGGTTGAGCAGGCCGGTTGTGGTCTCATGCTGGACCAGGGCCACGGCCGTAATAGCGGGGTCAGCGCTCAAGGCAGAGGCAATCTGCTCCGGGTTGGGCGCTTGGGTCCAGGCATAGGTCAGTTCTACGGTCGGGATACGGTGGGCTTCGGCCATCTGGCGCATCCGGTCGCCATAGACGCCGTTGTTAATGACGAGGAGCTTTCCGCCCGCGGGCAAGGCTGAGGCAATCATGGCCTCAACCGCCAGGGTGCCCGAGCCGCTGACCACCACCCCGGTATAGCCCTCCGGGGCGAACGCCTGGAGGAGCTTGGCGCGCACCGCGGCCAGCAGGTCGGCAAATTCTGCTTCGCGGTGGCAGAGGTCTCCCCGCAGCAGGGCCTGCCGGACACGTGGAGAAACATTGACCGGGCCGGGGTTCAGAAGAATGTATTGCTGCATCACCTCAGTGTCCTGTGGTCCTCTGCCGGCTTGCGATGGCCTGCATAAAGCGCCTGACGATGTGCTGTGGCGCGTGCGTAATCCGACCGATATGCCGCTCCTCCCGGTCTGGCGCAATTTTAATCAGCAGAAAGGACGGTCCCTTTTTTTCGGACAGGTCTGGTGCCAGCATCTCCTGCGCCGCGGCGCGTAATTGGTCGGCATCCTCCGCGTGGCGCACATCAACATAGCCGCTCGCCCGCGCCACTGCATCGAGCGCTACGCGGCTGGAAATCGTCGGCTGGTTGCCTGTCGAGCCGTAGACTTCGTTATCAAAAACCATATGGACCAGATTGCGGGGCTGCTGCGCGCCAATCAGGGCGAGTGCGCCCATATTCATCAGGACATTGCCATCACCGTCAAAGACGACCACGCGCCGCTCGGGTTTGCTCAGGGCCACCCCAAGTGCAATGGACGCAGCCAGGCCCATTGAGCCGATCATGTAAAAATTGCCGAGCCGGTCCTCAAGATTGAAGGACTCCCGCGCAATAAACCCATTTGCATGGACTACCAGGGCGTCTTGCAGGACAGGGACCACCACCCCCAGGGCCTGGGCTAGGTTCATGCGGCCACTCCAGGCGGGAGAATCAGCGCCGCCGGGCGACTGGTCTGCTTCAGGGTCGAGGCCGCCCAGCCAATCGCGTCCTCAAGGGTCTGTTCTTCAAGCACCCGGTACGGAATTTTCAGGGTGGATAACAAGGCGGGCAGGATGTCGCCCATAATAAGATGCTCCGGCGCATCCTTGCCCTGATAGCCGCGCCACGTAATCAGCAGCAGACAGGGCAGGGCATAGATCAAACTGAGAGAAGACAGGGCATTCAGGCAGACCCCCAGACCCGAGTTCTGCATAATGACAACGGGTTGTTTGCCTGCCATATAGGCTCCTGCGGCCAGGCCCACCGCCGCGTCCTCGCGCGTCTCGGCAATATAGCCCCCCCGTTCTTCAAGCGTGGCAATCACCCCCTTGACCAAGGAGCACGGCACTCCGGTAAAAAAATCAAAGCCGGCCTGCCTGAGATGGTGCACAAAATGGGGTCCACTGACCATGAGGGAACGGGCCTCCTTTTTGGGCTATTGGCTTGGTTGGGTCGGACTCAATCGGCTCACCTCACGCCCCCTGTCTCCTGTCGAGTCCTGCCCGGGGAGTGCTGGAGCGGCGAGCCTCGAATCCTGCCGGCTTCCTTCCGTTCGATATAAGAGCAGGGGCAGAATCACAATAGAGGCGAGCAGGACGCTCCCGACTGCCAGGGTCAGCAGGAGGCCCATGCTGAAAATGCCATAGTACTGAGCGACCATCAGACTCCCAAAGCCGACCATGGTCGTCAGCGAAAACAGCACAACCGCCTGGCCGGTACTGCCGGCAATCAGGCTGCCGACCGAGCCGACCTGACCGGCCCGAAAACGATGGACGAGATGGATACCATTCTCTACGCCAATGCCGATAATCAGGGGGGCGGCAACCATATTGGCCAGATTAAATTGCACATTCCCCAGCCACATCAGGCCCGCGGTCCAGACCATGCCCAGACCGAGTGGCAGGACGGCCAGCAGGGCATCCGTGACCCGTCGGAGCGCCACAAAGGTGACAACCAGGATGGCGAGGAAGGCATACCCGGCCGCCTCAATATAACCGGCCTGCATCGCCCCAATAGACTCGTAGCCAATAATCGGGGAGCCGGTCACATCCGGGTCAACCGTGCGCAACTGCCGAATGAACTCCGTTAGTGGCTCGCGCTCCCAGATATTTTCCTTGGGATAGATCTGTAAAAGAAACCGTTGGCCGTCGCGGCTGACAAAGCGGCTGCGCAACTGAGACGGGACATCCGCAAAGGTAATCGGCCCAGCCGGAGATAAATTATTCTTGAGCAGAGACCATTTGTCCTGAAAGTCGACAAACAGCGCGTCCTGAAAAAGGGCCAGACGCTGCTGAACATTCTGTTCGGGCAGGGTGCGGAGCGCTTCAAAAACGGCCAGCAGATGATGGCGGGCCTCATGCAGGAGCGTTTCGCTGGTGTCTTCCTGGGTGCGAATTTTCAGACGGAGTTTATCCAGGGTCTGGGCCAGCGGCTTGACTGCCACCGGCTGGGGGTCCGTGCGGAGCGGAGGGAGCTCGCTCAGCAGCGGGCGCATAGCAGCAAGGATAGGCAGGCGTTCCTGTTGTCCGTCCGGAATCAGTGAGGCGACGCTCTCCACAGTTTCCACGCTGGACAGGGCGGCAAATGCCAGGGCCTTTTGCCGCGCCGCTTCTGGCGTCGAGGCGGTCGCCAAGGAGTTCCAGGACGAGCGTTCAGAGTTTTCAATGATGCGTTTTTCCCACTCAACAGACTCGGTGCCGTGCGCCTGGAGGTTCAGCAAATTATAGTCAAAGGAGACCCAGGGCAGCGCCAGGAGTCCCGCCGCGGTGGCCAGGCCGGCGATGCCGAAGAGGACCCCGCTCTTCTGTTCGACGTATCGGCCCAGCCCAGAAAACGCTGTCTGCAAGAGCGTCTGTCGTCCGACGGCAACCCGCCAGGGCCAGAACGCATCCATCCCGACGATCATGGCCGGCAAGAACGTCAGAATCGCCACAACCGACAACAGAATGCCCCCGCCCGAAATGATGCCGAGTTCCTGCACGCCGCGAAAGTCCGCCAGTATGACCGCAAAAAAGGCGAGCGCGGTGGTCAGCGCCCCCGCAATAATGCTGGGGACGGTCTGTTCAAACACGATGGTAATGGCTTCGGCCTGGTTTTTGCCCTTGCCCCGCTCTTCCTCATAGCGGGTCATGAAATGGACGCCGAAGTCGTCGGCCAGGCCGAGCAGCATTGGGGCGATAAAGACGGTAATAATCGTCAGATGACCGACTGAGAGGGTGACAAAACCCAGCGTCCAACTCAGACCGATCATGAGCGCTGAAACAATGAAGAGCGGGTGCCGAATTCGCCGGAAAAAGATCAAGTACAGGAGCGCAATACCCGACAGGGACACCACGGTTGCCACGGCCGTATCGTGCTGAGCGCTGAGCATTTCATCATTGCCCAGCGCCTTTGTGCCGGTGACGCCAGCCTCCAGACCCGGAAACTCCCCTTTCAACTCGGCAATCGCCTGCCGAATAGCGGCCATCGACTCCTGAAGGTCGTTGAAACCCGCGCTGGCGTCTTCTTTTGCCTCGACCATGAGGAAGAGGTATTGACGGTTCTCGGCAATGAGGAAGCCGTCATCATCGAGCTGGGCGGTCCCACCAAAAAACTCGGCCCAGGGAGAGCGGTAGCGGTAGTCTTGTCCGTGCAGCGCGCGTGCAATCTCCTGTAATAATGCGGTGAGGAAGGACAACTGAGAGTCGGAGAACTCACCCGAGTCCTCATCCAGCGGGGCTCCCAGCCCGAGGAAGTCGTCAACCAGATGCGACACAACGGCCCGACTGACTTGGGTGTTAATCGCCTCGAACAGCGTATTCAGACCGGGGTTTGTCAGCAACTCGTGAATGATCTCTTGCGAGTCTGCCAGACTCCGCTGTAAATCGCGCAGATCCTCAGCCGGCAGATAGAGCAGCTTCTTGCCCTCTAAGGAGGAAGCATCGACGCGGTAAAAAATCTCGGCAATATGCTCCTGCTCCCGAGCGAGCCGTTCACCCAGACGGGTCACAAAGGCTTTGCCCTGGGGGATGTCTTGCGGGGCAACCACCACCGCCACCTGATCCACCCCGACAAATTCTTCGGAATACTCTTCGTCGAGTTGCAGGTAGCGCTTATCGGTCGAAATCAGATCATTGCGGCCGGTGACGAGTTCGAGGTGGCGGGCGGTGTAGACCGAGGCCGCAACCGAAAGCAGGAGACACAGGGCCAGGGCCGTCTTGGCGTAGGCAACGATTCCCCGAGCGCAGGCTCGCAGGGCGCGTTTTTCCAGGGCAACGAGGCGGTGTTTCAAAGAAGGGCTGACCTGCACGGATACGGTCTCCACTCACCCAACGCGCTGGGATGTCTCAGACGAAGAGAGGCGGGGGCAGCGAGGCCGGCGTTTATCCGGCCTCGTCGGTCTTGGCGTTTGCAATGATCTGCTGCATCCGCTTCACCAACTCTTCGTAGGACTGTTTGGACATGAGCGATTGCACTTGTCTGCGCAGGTTGCTGGCCATACTGACCCCGTCGAGCCGAACGTCCCAGATTTTCCATACGCCCTCCGACTGATTGAGCCGAAAACCGATGGTCACCCGCCCCTCATCTGGATTCACGACCGAGACCTCGGTCAGGGCCTCGTTGCCTTGCTGCTGCATGTCGCCGTATTCGAACTGGGTGTCCGCCAGAAATTCCGACGCTCTGGGGTAGGCCAGTTCACGCAGCAAGCGTGTCAAAAGGCCGATGAAATCAGCCTCCTTCTCTTGGCCGAGGGTGTCCCAGTGGGGTCCCATCAGCCAGCGCGACAGTTGCGTAATGGCCAGGTTTTTTTCGATCTCTTCATTGGTGCACTGCGGGGGAGCCGAGGGCAAACCAAAGTCTTGACCACACGACTGCATAGTCGAGAGCAGCCGCTCGGTCACCTCCGCCGGAGAATCTGCCCAGCCGAGCCGGGGAAAAAGGAGACCGACCACCAAAAGGAGAATTGTGACCACGATCAAGCTCCTCAACACGCCAGTCGCCGTTTTCCTGATGTTTGCACGAGGCCGGCGGCCTATTCTGCGATCTGCCTCTCCCGATTTTGCAGATAGAAGTCTTGCACTGCGCTATACATATCAAGAGAGTAGCGGTCCACACTCTCGAAGAGTTCCAGATTGAGAGAGCGTTCGTTGACCGCACTGCTGACCAGGGTGCCTGTATCCGTTGCCATGACTTCGACCGTGGATAAAAAATAGATCTTCGGGTCCATCGCTCCGTCAGCCACCCGGCCAATAGCATCGCGCACCGTGGAAGGGCCGATAAAGGGCAGCACCAGATACGGACCCGAAGCCACGCCATATTTCCCGAGCGTTTGCCCAAAGTCTTCTTCGCTGACTTCGAGTCCGAACTGCGTTTTGGCCACATCGAAAAAGCCGAACCCACCGACGGTTGTGTTAATCGCAAAGCGCCCGGCTTCCCGCGCCGCCCCGTCCAGCTTGAGCTGAAAGAGGCTATTCGCAAAGCGCGGCACAACCCCGATATTATGGAAAAAACGGCGCACGCTGAGACGCGCCGGCTCCGGCACCGCCCCGGCATAGGAACGGGCGACCGGGCGGAGAATATGTTCGTCCATCCAGATGTTGAAAGAGAACATCTTCTCATTAAAGGGTTCAAAAACAGACGGTTTGTACACCGGGGTGGATCTGTCAAGCATGTCCAGCGAGTCATCCAGCCCCGACTGCATTGCCCCATTCTGAGCCCCGGCCTTTGGCACATGCGGGCCAAGTCCGAGAACACTGACGAAACACACAACCATCATCACACCGCTCAGTCGTTGTTTTTGCATTGTTCTACTCTCTGCATACTAGGCGTTTCGGGTTGGCAGCAAAACGGTCGCCGTACCAATGACCCAGCGTTCGCCGTCATCGTTCTCCATCCAGATATCACACTCAGCCGTCCGTCGCTCCGTATCCTTCTGGGTGACAAAGCCGAGCAGGTGAATCGCGCAGTCGGGCAGGACCGGGCTGCGAAACGTCGTACCGATCCGGGTAATCTGGGCGGCTTGGTTCCACTCGCCGATCAGTCGGGCCAGCAAGCCCATACTCAGGACCCCAGGCGCGATCATGCCCGGCAGGCCCTCCTGGCGGGCCCCTTCGTCGTCCGTGAAGCGGGGGAAATCCATACCGGCCGTTTTGGCGTATTTGCGGACAAAATCCTTGGTCAGGAGCAGGTCGATAGGCGGCAACTCGTCGCCCTCTTCGACCTCTTCAAAATAGCGCGTCTTCATCGCTGCATAATCCTATGGTCAACAATCGCAACCTGCTGGCCGTCCTGGTTCGTGATCTTATTCCGCAGGACGATAAAATACATGGAGCCGCTGCGCCCGGTTTTCTCGTAAATATCGTGGATGGTGCTGACCATTTTCAGCCGGTCCCCGGGTCGGACTGGAGCAAAAATTTCAACATCACGTCCACCGTCAAAGCCGACCTTGCCGAAACGCGGCATATGCTCGGGCGTCATTTTTTTGGGCCGGAGCCGGGTCACATACGTCGGAGCCGCCACCAGACCGCCATAGGGGCCGTTCGCAGCCGCTTCTGGGTCGGTGTAGAGCGGGTTGGTCTCTCCCAGCGCCTCGGCAAATTGCAGGATGTCGGCTGTCTCAACCGCTGGAAAGTCGGTTTCGTCAAACACCTGGCCTAAAATGGACCGATCAAATTCCAGTGCCATGCGTGTCTCCTCTACGCGCCCGACCCACCGTTGGGCGCCGGCCGGGCTGGGGTGCGTCGGACCCGAAAATCAACCGGACGGTAGCCGCCGGTTCGGAGCGCCTCAACCAATTCTTCTGTATTCGTAATATCTTGCTCAAACGCGGTGGCGCAAATCCCGACAAAGCTGACCAGATGGGCATCGCTGCCCCCAAAGGCGTGATAGCCATACGTATCAATCAGCGCGGCCACCCGTTCATTTTCGCCTTTTTTGCTGCCCCCGTTCAGAGCTTCAACGCCCACAACGCCGGCGAGCGGAGGACGGTTTGCATAGTGTTCAATCAGGCCGATAGTGGGCCGCCCTGGGTGACACGGCATGGCCACCCCGCCCATGCGCGCCACTTCGTCAATCAACTCCTGGGCTCGCAGCCGGACGTTGGAGAAGTCGAAGCGTCGCAGCATGGCGTCGTTGACCCCATATACCAGCACATGACCATACTCGGTCTCGACTTCAGACGCTTTAAGAATCAGCAGGTCATACTTATCTTCCAGCGCCCGGTAGTCACTCTGGGTGTCGAACTGACGGTGTTCGGTCAGCACGATGCCGTCCAGCGGCCGTTCGCCTCGTTTCCGGGCCAGCCATTTGAGATAAGCCTCAACCGGGGCGCGGCTGTCGTCCGAGGCTTCAGAATGAAGGTGGAGGTCAATTACTCGTGCCATGGGATATCTGCGTCAATGGTCAGCGTCATTTTTCTGGCTGCAAAATACGGCCCTATAGTGCCAGAAGCCAACGATTTGAGTCAATTGGGTCAGCCGAGTCCTATGCGTCGGACCCCACTGACGAGGCGACCGGCGTGAACAGTGGCACCGAGACATCTGGCGTCAGGTCCTCGAAGGTGACTTCGACCGGCATGCCGATGGTGACGCTCTCCGGGTCACAGCCCACGATATTGGTCAGCACCCGTACCCCTTCTTCCAGTTCGACATAGGCCATGACGTAGGGCACTTTGGTGCGAAAACCCGCACTCTGATTCTGACGGGTAATCGTAAAGGTGTAGACCGTCCCCTTGCCGCTACAGCGCAGCCACTCAAAGTCCGGCGACAGGTCTTCGAGGCAAAAGGCCCGGGGATAGTAAAAGACCGTTCCACATTCACGACATTTCTGGACATACAGCTCGTGCCGGGCGCAGGCTTCCCAGAACGGGCGGGACTCTTCATCGACCCGTGGAACCGGACGACTCGTTTTCTTTCTCTCATCAGCCATAAGCATTTCCCTCGTTGCTGGCCTCGTTGCTGAACCGCGTCTATACGCCGAGGACCAGAGAGGCACCGCTGTGCCGCAGCCCGAGCGTGCCACCCGTTCCATGACAAAAGGCGAGGGCGCAATTTTCGACTTGCCGCTCCCCACACTCGCCGCGTAACTGCTTGACCGCCTCAATCACCAGAAAAATACCGCGCATCCCAGGGTGGTTGGAGGATAGCCCGCCGCCGTCGGTATTGAGCGGGAGTTCCCCGCCCAGACCAATACGGCCGTTCTGGACATACGCCCCGCCTTCCCCTTTTGGGCAAAATCCCAGGCTTTCGAGGGTAATACAGACGGTAATGGTGAAGGAGTCATAAATCATGGCCATGTCAAAGTCGCTATGACTCACCCCGGCCCGCTGCATGGCCGTGGGACCGGACTGCTTGGCCGCCGCGTCAGTAATATCGCGCATCCCGGCGCTGGTATGCGCGCAGGACTCTGCCGCACTCAGGAGATACACCGGCTTTTTTCTGAGGTCGCGCGCCCGCTCCGCAGAGGTGACCACCAGCGCGCCGCCGCCGTCGGAGATCATGCAGCAGTCCAGCAAGTGCAGCGGTGACGACACCTCGCGCGAGGCCAGGACGTCGTCAACGCTAATCGGATCGCGAAACTTGGCGTGCGGATTCAGCGCGGCGTGTTGGCGCGTGGTCACGGCAATCTCGGCCAGCTGTTCACTGGTTGTGCCGAATTCATACATATGCCGCTGGGCGGCCAGGGCGTAGGCCCCAACGGTGGTCGGACCGTAGCAGCCTTCAAATTGTTCGGGCGGGTCGCCGCTCCCACCCCCCCCGGTGCCAACGGCAAAACGGTCTGAGGACCATTTGCTGCCGTACAGGATCAGGGCGACCGTGCAGTAGCCGGCGGCAATCGCCGCCGCGGCATGGGCCGTATGCGACACAAAGGACGAGCCCCCAATCGAGTTGGAGTCCAGGAAATCGGGGTTGAGATTCAGATGCTCGGCCAAGGCGATAATCCCCATCCCGCCCACCCCCGAGGTCAACAGGCCGTCCACGTCTTTGATACTCAGCCCGGCATCGTCCAGCGCGCCGCGCGCGCTCTCGGCCATGAGCTGGTATTGGGTCTTATGCGGAGCCCAACGGAGCGGGTGCTCGTAGACGCCGGCCAGCGCGGCTTTTCGACTGATACTCATACGCTTCCTCTTTCATTGAAGAACGCCTGAATGGCGTCGCAGGCGGCCTGCGGTTTTTCAAGTGGCAGCCAGTGACCGGCCTCGGGAATGACCGCCAGTTGGGCATTCGGAATATGGTCCCGCAGCTCTTCGGCCTGAGCGACGGGCGTGGTGGCGTCATCGGCGCCGGCCAGCACCAGTGTCGGCCGGTCAATCTGTCCAAGCTGGGCTCTCAGGTCAACCTGCTGGCAGGCCAGCAAATCAAAATAGCGGACCCGCGGGTCGGTTTTAATCTGCTCCATCCAGCCAGCCTGGATAATCTCCTGCGGTGTCTGCGGTGAGCACGACACCTTGGTAAACGGCTGTCCCCGCCGGCCTTTCATCACCGCCTGCCAGGTGCTGAGTAACTCATCCGGGATAGTGAATTGCGCTGCGGTGCAGGTCAGGACGAGGCATTCGACCATATCCGCGTGGCGCAGGGCCAAGTCCAGGGCAATGGCACCCCCCATCGAATGGCCAATAATCACCACCGGGCGGACAGCCAAGGTCTGCCACAAGCGATAGGTAAAGTCGCTATACGCGGCCACGCTTTTGAGACTTTCTGTTCCGCTCGAACGTCCGTGGCCTGGAAAGTCGAAGGCGAGCGGACTGTGAGCCGCGGAGAGAATATCCAGCATTTTATGGGCGAAATGCCCATTACTGCCCGCCCCGTGGACGTATAAAAAGAGTCGGCCTTGGCTGACATCAGGCACGACCGGCGGCAGCGTTGTCTGGCCGGTGTGAAAGTAATGCACCGCATAGCCATCAACATCAATATATTTGGTTGGCATAGCCCCTCGCTTTGGAAAAACTGTCAAAAGATGTACTGACTAATCGGGCAGGGTCGAGTTTGTCAAGAGTGAGGCGCGAGAGGAAGGCCGACGGAGGTCACACGTCAAGCCACGCTCCATGCCACCGCTCAGCCCTGGCCGGCTCTATCATGCCCAGCCCAGCCTGAAGAGCCAGCTACAGCGCTGCCACGCTGAGGTCGTTTGTGCGCTCGGCCAGCCGCCGCTCAAACGCGGCTAGCTCGTCATCCAGGATCGTGAAGTATTTGGCTTGGGGATGGTGGAAGACGAGCGCCGAGACCGAGGCTTCTGGCTCCATCATATAGCCCTCGGTCAGCCCAACGCCGATTGCAGCGGTGATGGGCAACACCCGAAACAAACCTGCCTGGTCTTCGAGGCGTGGACAGGCCGGATAGCCGAAACTTACCCGGACGCCACGGTAGCGCGCCTTGAAGCGCTCTCGCATGGTCAACTCCGGTGGGTCGGCAAAACCCCACATCGCCCGCAGGCGCTGATGGAGCAGTTCGGCAAACGCCTCCGCGCCCTCAATCGCCAGGGCTTGCAGGATATGGGACTGAAGATAGCGGCCCGCCTCACGGTACTGGGCCGCGAGTTCGCGGACCCCGTGGCCACAGGTCACGGCAAACAGCGCGATATAGTCCTGTTCACCGCTGCTCGCTGGAGCCACAAAATCACTCAGACACAGGCCCTCGCCATGTTGCTGGCGGGGAAAGACAAACGTGGCGGCAATCTCTTGGCCGTTGGCCCGATACAGCCGCAGGCGGTCGCCGTCGGCCTGGGCCGGAAAAAATTGATATACCGCCCGCGCCCGCAATAATTTTTTGGCCACCACCTCATCTATCACGGCTTGGACCTGCTGGTGTAACTCGCCCGCTTTTTTGTCACCCTGGGCTAACAAGGTCTCAAGATTCCCTTTGAGGCCCAGATGCTTGCCGTACAGCATGGTGGGGTTGAGATAGGCAAAAATCGCGTCCAGGTCATACGCATCAAGCGTATGCAGCCGCAGGTCGGGCGGATGTGGGGCCGGCTGTGCGTGTGAAAGCAGCGTAGGTTGGATAGCTGGCGTCTCGGCTGCGCCCGGTTGGGGTGCGCGCGCCGGGCGTGCCAGACGTGCCCGCTCTTTCTCAAGGTCTCGTAGCAGCGCCCCGCGCCGGTCTGCATCCATAATCTGGTTGGCCAGGTCCAGACCACGCATGGCATCGTTCGCGTAGCAGACCAGGCCGGCATACTCGGGGGCAATTTTATTGGCGGTAAAACGGGGAGTCAGCGCGGCCCCGCCAACCAGCAGGGGACAGCTCACTTGGGCCGTGGTGAGGTCCTGGGCCGTCACCACCATCTGTTGGGCCGATTTGACCAGTAAACCGGACAGACCTACGAGGTCGGGTTGATGGGTGCGCACGGCTTCTATCAGGGTTTCGGGCGCAACTTTAATGCCGAGGTTGACCACCCGGTAGCCGTTGTTGGCCAGGATGATCTCCACCAGGTTTTTCCCGATATCATGCACATCACCCTTGACGGTGGCCAGGAGGACGGTGCCTTTGAGCCCCCCGTCCGGCGAAGCGGAAACGGGTCCAGCGCCTTCAGGGTGTTGGACACCTTCCCCCTTTTTCTCCATAAAGGGTTCGAGATGCCCAACCGCCGCCTTCATGGCCTCCGCACTCTGCAAGACCTCGGCCACAATGAGTTCGTTGTTATTAAACAGCCGGCCGACCTTATCCATCCCCGCCATGAGCGGTCCGTTGATAATGTCCAGGGGGGCGCGCTCGGTGAGGGCGGTGTTGAGGTCGTCTATCAGCCCGTCTTTGGAGCCCTCTATGATGGACCGCGCCAGCCGTTCATCTAGCGGCAGGTCGGCGCGCGTATCCCGCACGGTACTCTCTTTCTTGTGTCGAAAGTGAGCGGCAAAGGCGGCCACCGGGTCTGGGCCATGCCAGTAAATGAGATCGTTGGCCAGGCGTTTTTCTGCTTCGACAATCGAGGCGTAGCGTTCGAGCTTTTCCGTGTTCACTATCGCCAAGTCGAGCCCGGCCTTGACACAGTGGTAGAGAAACACCGAGTTCAACACCTCGCGCCCGGCCGGGGGCAGGCCAAAGGACACATTGCTGATGCCCAGAATGGTCTTGCAGGCCGGCAGCGCGTGTTTAATCAGCCGGACGCCGGCTATCGTCTCCTCACCCGCGCCAATATAGTTGCGGTCGCCAGTTCCCAGGGGAAACACCAGCGGATCAAAAATAATATCTTCGGCGACCAGGCCGTACTTCTGGGTCAGCAGCGCATAGCTGCGTTTGGCCACGGCGAGCTTCCGCTGCCGGGTAACGGCCATGCCCTGTTCCGGGTCTTCATCGATACAGCCCACCACCACCGCCGCCCCGTAGCGTTTGAGCAGCGGCACGACTTGGGCAAACCGTTCCTCGCCGTCCTCCAGGTTGATTGAGTTGATAATCGCCTTGCCCTGGGAACGCTCAAGCGCGGCTTCAATGACCTGCGTGTCGGTCGAGTCGATCATCAGCGGGACTTTGATCTTCCGCACCAGCATATCCAGAAAGGCGGTCATATCGCCGCGTTCTTCACGGTCCGGGTCGGCCAGGCAGACATCCACGATATGGGCCCCGCCCCGCACCTGTCGGCGGCCGATTTCCGCGCCCTCTTCAAACGCGCCGTCGCGGATGAGCCGCTTGAATTTGCGCGAGCCAATGACATTCGTGCGCTCCCCGACCAGCACCGGGCGTTTGTCTTCGTCAATCACCAGGGGTTCAAGTCCCGAGACCACGCTGCGGGTCGTTGTCGGCGGCCTGCGCGGCGGCTTGCCCTCCAGCATCTGACTCAGCAAGGCGATATGGGCGGGGGTCGTGCCACAGCAGCCGCCCAGCATATTGAGCCAACCGGCATCGACAAACCGTTCGAGCTTGGCCACGACCATCTGGGGGGATTCGTTGTAGTGGCCTTCTTCGTCTGGCAGCCCGGCGTTCGGAATACACAGCGTGGGAAAACGGGAGAATGCCGCCAAGGTCCGGAGATGATCGGTCATGAAATCGGGTCCGGTCGCACAGTTGAGGCCAAGTGCCAACAGGTCCCGATGGGCCACGGAGGTATAGAGGGCCTCCACTCCCTGGCCGGCCAACATCGTTCCCATGGTTTCAATCGTGACCGAGACGGCAACCGGGACGCGGAGCCCGACCGTCCGAAACGCAGCGTCAACCCCCAAGAGGCCGGCTTTCAGGTTGAGGGTATCCTGGGTCGTTTCCATCAGCAGTAGGTCAACGCCCCCCCGGAGCAGGCCGGCTGCTTGTTCCGCATAGGCGTGCCGCAGTTGGCCGAAGGTCGTCCCGCCGGTGACTGAAATCGTTTTGGTCGTTGGCCCCATGGAGCCGGCCACAAAGCGGGGCCGGTGTGGAGAGCTGTGACGACGGGCACAGGTCTGGGCGAGTTGGGCCGCGGTCTGGTTAATGGCACTCGTCTGCTCGTGCAGACCATACTCGGCCAGGACGATACGCGACGCGCCAAAGGTATTCGTTTCAATGATATCCGCCCCGGCCCGCAAGAAGTCGTCGTGAATCTGGGTGATGGCGTCAGGGCAAGTCAACACCAAGTGTTCATTGCAGCCTTCGTAGGCCAGCCCGCCGAAATTGTCCGGGCTCAGATTTTGGGCCTGGATAGATGTCCCCATAGCGCCGTCAAAGAGCAGGACCCGCTCACGCAGGAGGGCGCACAGGTCACGCGCCCGGGCCGATAACGAAGGCAGTCTGTCGTTCACATTGCCCACCCAAGTCCTGAAGGGGCACCCGTGTCAACATCTGTATAGCGATTGGGGGACACGGTGACGCTTTTCCTTATACGGAGGCCGACGTGGAGCATACAGGGAATGCAGACGGCCGTCTCAAACGGCACTACGCGCAGCATTGACCGCGCGTAGTGCCGCCTCTTATATACGCCGAGAAATTGCTTGTCTAATGGGGTAGGGGTGTGGACGGGGGACGGTCAACAGAGAAGGAGAAAATGTCGGGACGGTCTCAATCGGGATTGCCACCACACAGGCGAAGCGCTAGGGGAGAGGAGCGAGGGCCTGTCCCTGTCACTTTTTGCCGAAGAGTCCGCTGGACCAGGAATGTTCCGAACACAGAAAAAACCACCCAAGGGAAGGACGGCGATATGGCCGACCAGAGCCAGCCGGAGGGCGCGCTCGTCCAATCTGAGAAAACGGCCGCTCGTCAGTCTTCCTTCCCGGAGCCAGGCGTTCTGATGGACCAGCGCTTCTTCCAACAGCCTGTTTTGAATTCGCCCTACGAGTATCCCAGGCAGCACTGGGAGCTTGATGAGCAGGGACAGCCAACCCAGCGGATCATCGCAACCCGCCGCCGGGCCGAGTTTATTACGCCCATTCCAAAGCCGCGCAAACGCAAAGGCTCCGCGCACCAGCAGTCACTCGCCTTAGATGAAGGCCACGGACTCTCAACCGCTGAGCAGCAGTACGACCCGACCTCCATTATCACCGCGCTCCGTCGTCAGGTGGACCAGTGGCGCAGCCGACCGAATCCGGCCGACTGGCAGGTGACACCCGAGACCGCTCGTCTGCTGCAACACTGGAGACAGCATCAGTTCAGCACTATCCGGCCCTTCTTCTGTCAAGTGGAAGCCGTGGAAACCGCGATCTGGCTGACCGAGGTTGCTCCGAGAGCGGGCAAGACCGGCAAGGATTTTCTGGCACATCTCACCAACGCCAATACCGACGCCAATCCGGGTTTACAGCGCGTGGCGCTCAAGCTCGCCACCGGCGCGGGCAAGACCACGGTTCTTGCCATGCTGATCGCCTGGCAGACCATCAACGCGGTCCGCCGCCCAACGAGCAGAAGATTTACCCGTGGCTTTCTGGTCGTTACGCCCGGTTTGACGATCCGTGACCGGCTGCGCGTCCTGCAACCGAACGACCCGGACAGCTATTACGCCAGCCGGGAGCTGGTGCCGGGCGATATGCGCGGCGACCTCAGCCGGGCCAAAATCGTCATTACCAACTATCACGCCTTCAAGCGGCGTGAGCGCATGGCGCTTTCAAAAGGCGGTCGCTCGTTGCTCCAGGGGCGCGGGGCCGCCTTGAACACCTTGGAGACCGAAGGGCAGATGCTTCAGCGCGTCATGCCCGACCTGATGGGCCTGAAAAATATCGTGGTGATGAACGATGAGGCCCACCACTGCTACCGCGAGAAACCGGAAAAAGATGACGAAGGAATACTGAAAGGCGACGAGCGAAAAGAAGCGGAGAAAAACAATGAGGCGGCGCGGCTGTGGATTTCTGGCCTGGAAGCCGTGGGCCGCACGCTGGGTCTGGCGCGGATTATCGACGTATCGGCCACACCGTTCTTTCTGCGCGGCTCGGGCTATGCCGAGGGCACGCTGTTTCCCTGGACGATGAGCGACTTTTCCCTCATGGACGCCATCGAATGCGGAATTGTCAAGCTGCCCCGGGTGCCGGTGGCAGACAACATCCCTGGCGGCGAAATGCCGAAATTCCGCAATCTGTGGCAACATATTCGACCCCGGATGCCGAAAAAGGGCCGGGGCAAAGCCAAGACCCTTGACCCGCTCAGCCTGCCGGTTGCACTCCAGACCGCCCTGGACGCCCTGTACGGCCATTACCAACAGACCTCTGCGTTATGGCAGCAGAAGGGCATTCAGGTGCCGCCCTGTTTTATCGTGGTGTGCAATAACACCTCGACCTCCAAGCTGGTGTATGACTATATCTCCGGCTTTTGGCGGGACAATGACGACGGTTCACCGACACTCGAGCATGGCCGCTTGCCGCTGTTCCGAAACCATGAGGCCGACGGGACTCAATTGGCGCGTCCGCGTACCCTCCTCATCGACAGCCAGCAACTCGAATCCGGGGCTGCCCTGGACACCAATTTTCGGGCGATGGCGTCAGATGAGATAGCACGCTTCCGCCGCGAGATTATCGAACGGACCGGCGACCATCGCCAGGCCGAAAACCTGTCTGACCAAGACCTGCTGCGGGAAGTCATGAACACGGTCGGCAAGCCGGGCCGGTTGGGCGCGTCGATTCGTTGCGTGGTGTCGGTTTCCATGCTGACCGAAGGCTGGGACGCCAACACGGTCACGCACGTGTTAGGCGTGCGCGCCTTTGGCACGCAATTATTGTGCGAACAGGTCATTGGGCGGGCCTTGCGCAGGCAATCCTACACGCTGAATGAGAAGGGGCTGTTGAATGTGGAATACGCCGATGTGCTGGGGATTCCGTTTGACTTTACCGCCAAGCCGGTTGTTGCTCCGCCCCAAACGCCCCGCGAGACCGTGCAGGTTCAAGCGGTGCGGCCCGACCGCGACCATTTGGCCATTCAGTTTCCCCGGGTCGCCGGCTATCTCGTTGAACTGCCGGAGGAACGACTCAGCGTGCAGTTCAACGCCGATTCCGTTCTGGAATTGACCCCAGACCTGGTTGGCCCCTCAATGACCCGGAACGCGGACATTATTGGCGCGGATGTTGACCTGAGCCTGAAGCATCTGGACAACCTGCGTTCCTCAACCGTGGCGTTCCACGTGACCAAGCGCCTGCTCTACACCAAATGGCGCGACCCTGGCGCAGCACCGAAGCTCCACTTATTCGGGCAGTTGAAACGCATTTCGGGCAGTTGAAACGCATCACCACGCAATGGCTGGCGACCTGTCTGGTCTGCAAAGGCCGGACCTACCCCGCTCAACTCCTGTATCAGGAGCTGGCCGATATGGCCTGCGAGCGCATTACTGCTGGTATCACCCGTTCCGTCATCGGCGACCGGCCCGTAAAAGCCGTGTTGGACCCCTACAATCCCACCGGCTCGACCACGCACGTGCACTTCCATACCTCCAAAGCGCACCGCTGGCAGACGGATGCCCGGCGGTGTCATATCAACTGGGTCATCCTCGACAGCGATTGGGAGGCCGAATTCTGCCGGGTGGTTGAGTCGCACCCCGCGGTGCGGGCCTATGTGAAAAATCACAACCTCGGCCTGGAGGTGCCCTACCGCTCCGGCTCGACCCTGCGGACCTATATTCCCGACTTTATCGTGCTGCTGAACGACGGGCATGACGACCCGTTGCATCTGATTGTTGAGATCAAAGGCTATCGGGGCGAGGACGCCAAGTACAAGAAGGCGACGATGGAGACCTACTGGATTCCCGGCGTGAATAATCATGGGCAGTATGGCCGCTGGGCGTTTGCCGAGTTTACTGCGGTTTATGATATTGAGCGGGAATTGGGGATGTGAGGGGTTAGTGGATAGTGGGGAGTGGGGAGCGATTCTTCTACGAGGCGATTGAAGGCTGTCTGTGTTCCTCCGGCAAAGCGCTTGACGGTCGGTAAGTAATAGATTATCCGCCCCTTGAGAGTACGCTGTGCTCCTCGCGATCACGAGCCGGCCGAAATCCTGGGGCTTTTTTATGCTTGCCCGCTGGACACAATTCTATGCCTCGAAAAGCGAAGAAGACGGCCAAGACGGTTGAAACTCTGCGGCACCCCGACGCCTCGCGTAAGAACATCCCCACGGCTGAGTTTCAGGCGGTGATGCGTAAGGACGAACAGAGTCCGATTCAGGTTGCCTATGAGCGGCGCAACCGCGACCTGGACCCGTAACTGGTGTGGCGGGGGAAGGATGAACAGGACGGGGCGGATTTGGTGGTGCAGGCTCCGCCGTTGTACATTCAGGAGAAGGTGCATCCGAAGGTGTTGATTGACGATTTGCGGCAGCGCAGCAAGGAGACCGGCGACGCGAGCGCGCAGCCGGATTTGTTCGCGGATTTTAACGGGCTGCCGAGCGCGGACGCGCAGACCGAGTTTTATCAGCACGACGCCAACTGGTCGAACCGGATGATTTTGGGCGATAGCTTGCAGGTGATGGCGTCGCTGGCCGAACGCGAGGGCCTGCGCGGCAAGGTGCAGTGCATTTACCTTGACCCGCCTTACGGCATCAAGTTCAACAGCAACTTTCAGTGGTCAACCACGAGCCGCGATGTCAAGGACGGGAAGGCAGACCACATCACGCGGGAGCCGGAGCAGGTGAAGGCGTTTCGGGATACGTGGCGGGATGGGATTCATTCGTATTTGACGTATTTGCGGGACCGGCTGACGGTGGCGCGGGATTTGTTGGCGGAGAGCGGTTCCATCTTCGTGCAGATTGGGGATGAGAATGTCCATCGGGTGCGGGCGGTGATGGAGGAAGTTTTCGGACAGGACAACCATATTGCAGATATTGTTGTCCTGAAGACAAGTAGCCAAACGTCCCAATACCTTGCTGGAATAGCTGACTATGTAGTTTGGTATGCCGTCGATAAGGAACGCTTGAAGTACCGGCAACTGAACAAATTCAAAAAGCTTGGAGAAACAGGAACAACCCAATACCTATGGGAACTATCGCTAGACTTACAGGAATCGCGGATATCTAAGGAACGGAATCCCAGAGGGCATGTGTTTGCCGCTGACAATCTCTCCAGTCAATCCGGCGGTGAAACGACTAGGTTTGAATTCACCGTATCAGGAAAGATATTTCGGGTCGCTAGAGGAGGCTGGAAGACGAACTTGCAAGGAATGAGGCGTCTGGAGAAAGCTCACAGACTCAAGCCAATTGGTAAATCCTTGATGTATCGGAGATTTTTGGACGATTTTCCAGTCTATCCTATCGCTAATGTCTGGGACGATGTCTTGGCGACAGGATTCTCTGAACAGAAGGTATATGTTGTTCAGAGTTCTCAGAAGCTAGTCCAACGCTGCGTCCTCATGACCACCGACCCCGGCGACCTCGTTCTTGACCCAACCTGCGGTTCTGGCACGACGGCCTACGTTGCTGAACAGTGGGGCCGGCGGTGGATTACGATTGATACGTCTCGCGTCGCCTTGGCCCTGGCCCGTGCCCGTATCATGGGTGCTCGCTATCCCTACTACCTGCTCGCCGACAGCCGCGACGGCCAAATCAAAGAAGCCGCGCTGGCCCGCAAAGCTCCCTCGGAAGTGCCCATATACACCGACATCCGCCAAGGCTTCGTGTACGAGCGCGTCCCCCACATCACCCTCAAGGCCATCGCCAACAACGCCGAAATCGACGTAATATGGGAGAAATGGCAGGAGACGATTCAGCCGCTGCTTGAACAACTCGGAGCCATCGTCGGCGATTCGCCCCTACCGGAATGGGAAGTACCAAGAGACCTGCCGGACCCGTGGCCGCCGGAGGCTGCGCCGCTGCACGAACAATTCTGGACGGCGAGGGTGGCGCGTCAGCGCGAAATCGACGCCTCCATCGCGGCCAAAGCCGACTACGAGTACCTCTACGACAAGCCCTACGAGGATAAGAAAAAAGTTCGGGTGGCCGGGCCGTTTACGGTCGAAAGCCTGTCTCCGCACCGGGTGTTGGGTGTCGATGAAAACGACGAACTCATCGACCGTGTAGCTGAAAGCACGGTCGGGTACGGCGAAAAGCAGGACTTCGCCGCAGTGATTCTGGAAAACCTCAAAACCGCCGGCGTGCAGCAGGCCCACAAAGACGACAAAATTACCTTCACCGCAATCACCCCCTGGCCGGGCGATTTGATCTGCGCCGAAGGCCGGTTTGATAGTGGAGTAGGGGAGAAGGGAGAGTGGATAGAGGGGAAGTGGATAGTGGATAGAAGGGAAGTGGATAGTGGCGAGCAAGACAGCGAAAAACTATCCACTCTCCCCTCATCACTATCCACTGAAAATCGCGGCGCGATTTTCATCGGCCCGGAGTTTGGTACGGTCTCGCGCCCGGATTTGGTGGCTGCGGCTCGTGAAGCCGCGGAGGGCGGTTTTGACGCGCTGATTACTTGCGCCTTCAATTACGACGCGCGCTCGTCCGAGTTTGACAAGCTCGGTCACATTCCTGTGCTCAAAGCTCGCATGAACGCCGACCTGCATATGGCCGACGATCTGAAGAACACTGGCAAGGGCAATTTGTTCGTCATTTTTGGCGAGCCGGATATTACCGTGGCGAGTGAAGAGTGGTTAGTGGATAGTGTCGGAAACAGAATTGCTCCGTATGACATCTTTACGCTCGTATCGGGACTTGACGGTTTGGCAGAAATCAATGGACTTGACGGTGAGGATTTACGCGCTGACGCAGCGCTTTCCTGCCGACGAGAAATATGGGATTACCTCACAAATGCGGCGGGCGGCGTCCTCGATTCCGGCGAACATCGCGGAAGGGCAGGCAAGGCGCACGACGGGGGAGTTTCTTCAGTCGCTTGGCATTGCGCGGGGCTCGCTGGCAGAACTGGAGACCTTTCTGACCTTATCCGAAAGGCTGGAGTTGATCGACAAGAAGGCTTCCGAGACCTTGTTGAACGACTGCGCCGAGATAAACAGAATGCTCTACGCCCTGATGCGCTCACTAACCCCTATCCACTAACCCCTATCCACTAACCCCTAACCCCTATCCACTAACCCCTATCCACTATCCACTAACCCCTATCCACTACTCTCAGGTCACGGTCCACGGGGTGGACGTATATCCCAACACCGGCGAAATCCGTAGCGACAGTGCCGACGGCATTGCCTGCTGGTTTATCGACACCGACTACAACGAAGAGAGTTTCTTCGTTCGTCACGCCTATTTCCTCGGTGCCAACGATCCCTATAAGGCGCTCAAGACGACCCTCAAAGCCGAGATTAACGCAGACGCCTGGGCAACCCTCAACCGCGACACCTCCCGCCCGTTCGCCAAACCGGAGTCGGGCCGGATTGCGGTCAAGGTCATCAATCACCTGGGGGATGAGGTGATGAAGGTGTTTCGACTCGACTAAAGGCATTCTCTCTCGTATCAAAAGTCAGAGATACCTGGGTGCCGAGCTGACGTAAAACCGCGTCTATCGTGCCGGCCTTGGTGGCATGGTCCGGGTTCAGCATACGTCGCACCTCGTTTTCGCCAACGTCCAGGGCGCGGGCGAGGCAACGTTGTGAGATGTTGGCCTGACGATAGGCTTCGTAGAGGGCCGCTTTGAGGACGATCTGTAATGGCGGGATGACCAACGGCCGCCGCGTGCTGGCGCGTGTGGGCTCGGGTAAGGCCCGGCCCTCGCAGACCGTCGTTGCCATCAGTTCCCGCAGTAAGTCCTTGGCCTCTTCCAGCGCCTCCTCACAGGTCGCGCCATCAGTGGCCCCCCAACCAAAGTCGGGAAACGTGACGATAAACCGCCCGTCTTCGACAGGCAGAAGGACACTCTCTAGCGATTATCCCCGAACGCGGCGTCGCGCTCCTTGGCCCGCTTGGACCCGGAAAAGGTGTCTTCGCCCTTTTCCAGCCGATACATGCGGGTGAGGGCGTATGACTGAAACGCGCCGGTGACGCCGGTCCGAAAGCCAGCTTCGTCCTGCATCTGGTTCACCGAGAATTTGGCGATCCGCAGTGCATAGGCATCTTGCAGGGCGATCCGCTGAGCGAGCTTGCGCGTCTCTGCGGCGAGCTGGTCGCGCGGCACAACCTCGTTGACCAGCCCAAGCCGCTCGGCCTCTGCCGCGGTAATCCAATCGCCAGTAAAGAGATATTGCTTGGCTTTGCGAAAGCCGATGTCCCAGGCTAGACTGGCGTACTGGACATGGGCCCCCGCCCAGCGGACCGTGCGGTCGCAAAACTTGGCATCGTCCGCAGCGATAATGAGATCACAGGCCGAGGCCAACATCAGCCCGCCCATAATGCAGTAGCCCTGGACTTGGGCAATGGTCGGTTTGGGGCAATCCCGCCAGCGCAGGGTGCAGTCGAGATAGAGGTCCCGGCCGCGTTTATATTCACCCGGCATTCCCTGTGGATACGGACGCTTTTTCCAGTCCTCCCGTTCTTGCGGCGTCCCAATGTCATGGCCGGCAGAAAAATGCTTGCCGGCGCCGGCCACGATAATGACTTTGACCGACTCGTCTTCCGCGGCGGCGGCCAGGGCCTGATCAAACTCTTCCAGCATCAACCGACTCTGGGCATTGAGTGCCTCAGGGCGGTTGACGGTGATGGTCAGGACCGCCTCATCCTGTTGCTGGGTCAGGGTTGTATAGCTCATAATTCCCTCCTTCATTCAGGGTGAACGGTCCCGCCGGGGCTTTAGGTTCTGATGGCCAGTTCTTCTTTTGCTTCTTTGCGGGCGCGCCGCCCCAGATAGCCACCGTGGTGGAATTTGGCATAATCGGCTTTGGTAAAGCGTTTGCGCGTCATAAGGACCAAGGTCAGGGCATCGCCCAGGGCCAGGATGGCGGTGGTGCTGGCCGAGGGGGTCAGGCCGATTGGGCAGGGCTCTTTAATGGTGCCAACGCTGAGAACGAGGTCGCTCTTCTGGGCAATGGGGGAGCGCGGATGACCGGTCACGGCGATGAGCGGGAGGGCGTATAGTTGTTTGGCCCGGTGGATGGTTTCCAGGACTTCGCGCGTTCTGCCGCTATTGGAAAATGTCATGATAACGTCGTCTTTGCTGACCAGACCCAGGTCGCCGTGAGCGGCCTCACCGGGATGCAGAAAACAGGCCGGCGTGCCGGTTGAGGACAGCGTAGTCGCAATTTTCATGGCAATAATCCCGACTTTGCCCATGCCGGTAAGAATGACTTTGCCACGACAGTGCTCCAGCAGGTCCACTGCGCGCAGAAAGTCGTTGTTGAGGCGAATGGAACGGATCGCCTCGGCTTCGGCTTCGAGAATGGCTCGGGCGTGGGTCAGCTCATCCGGGTGTTGGGTGTGGTCTGGGCGGTCTTTTGACATGGCTGTTCTCGGGTGTGGTGGCGAGTGGCGAGTCGTGAGTGGAAAGTAGAGGGGAGGGCCGGGGTGGACGCCCCCACTGACCATGCGTCTTGCTCCCCAATTTTTCAGCGTTGCCAGCGCGCGCGGCGGCCGCGGGCCAGGGCTTTGTTTGTGCTGCGCGGGGTGGCTTTTTTGGGGCGGCCCCGCGTAGCAGGTTGCTTGGTTGGCGCTGCCGGCGTTTCTGAGGCCGTGGGCGGAACGGCGGCTGTTTCACCGGGTAAACCCAGAGAGCGGCGTTCCAAATCCTGTACACGGTCGCGGAGGGCCGCGGCCTGCTCAAAATCCAGGGCCGCGGCCGCGGCCTGCATGTCCTGACGGGTCTGGGCGATCAGCTTGGGCAGGTCCTTGGTAGCGATATATCCTTCGCTGTCCTCAGAGACGCTGGGGAGCGTCACCTGGTCGGCGGCATAGACCTTCACCAAGGGCGAGGACAGGGCCTTGCGGATACTCTCGGGGGTGATGCCGTGCTGCTTATTATACTTGGACTGGATGCGCCGCCGGCGCAGGGTTTCATCAATGGCCCGCTGCATCGAAGCGGTCATTTTGTCAGCGTACAGCAGGACGGTCCCGTTCACGTTCCGCGCGGCCCGGCCAATGGTCTGGATCAGAGAACGCTCAGAGCGTAGATAGCCCTCTTTGTCCGCGTCCAGAATGGCGACCAGAGAAACCTCGGGAATATCGAGGCCCTCGCGCAGCAGGTTGATGCCAATCAGGACATCGAAGCGGCCCTGGCGCAGGGCACGAATAATTTCCACGCGCTCAATCGTGTCGATATCCGAGTGGAGATAGCGGACCCGAACGCCGATTTCCTGATAGTAATCGGTCAGGTCTTCAGCCAACCGCTTGGTCAGCGTGGTGGCGAGGACCCGCTCGCCTTTTTCGCTCCGCTGCCGGATTTCTTCGAGCAGATCGTCTACTTGCTCACCGGCCGGCCGGACCGCAATGTCGGGGTCCAGCAGACCGGTGGGACGAATGAGCTGTTCAACCACGCGGCCCTTGCTCTGTGCGCGTTCATAGTCGCCCGGCGTTGCCGAGACATAGACCGTCTGGCCGGCGCGCCGCTCGAATTCCTGAAAACTGAGGGGGCGGTTGTCCAGAGCGGAGGGCAGCCGAAAGCCATACTCCACCAGGGTGGTCTTGCGCGAGCGGTCACCGCGATACATGCCGCCAATCTGAGGGACGGTGACATGGCTCTCGTCAATAAAGACGAGGTAGTCGTCAGGAAAATAGTTGAGCAGCGTATGGGGCGGCTCGCCCGGCTGGCGGCCATCCAGATGACGCGAGTAATTCTCAATGCCCGGACAAAAGCCCATTTCGCGCAGGAGCGCGAGATCATACCGGGTGCGCTGCTCCAGGCGCTGGCTTTCAAGGCGCTGGTCTGCCTGTTGCAGTTCTTTGAGTCGTTCTGCCAGCTCCTCTTGGATGGCCTGGGTGGCGCGCTGCATCCGGCCCGAGGTGGTGACGTAGTGGCTGGCCGGGTAAATGGCGATTTTATCCAGCCGGCGCAAGACTTTGCCTCTGAAGGGATCAATCTCGGCAATCGTCTCGACCGTATCGCCAAAGAATTCGACCCGCACTGCGCGGCTCTCCTCGTAGGCCGGAAAGACCTCAACCACATCGCCCCGGACCCGAAACGTGCCGCGATGAAAATCAAAATCGTTGCGCTGGTACTGAATATCGACCAGCTTGCGGAGCAGCGCGTCGCGGTCTACCTGGCTGCCCTCTTCGATAAAGAGGATGAGATCAAAATACGATTCGGGCGACCCGAGCCCATAGATACAGGAGACACTGGCGACGATAATAGTATCGCGTCGCTCCAGCAGTGCCTTGGTTGCGGAGTGGCGCATCTTATCGATTTCTTCGTTAATCGAGGCGTCTTTCTCTACATAGGTATCGCTCTGAGGGACGTAGGCTTCGGGCTGGTAGTAATCGTAATAACTGACGAAATAGCGAACCGCATTGTCCGGGAAGATGTCTTTGAATTCATTATAGAGCTGGGCCGCCAGGGTTTTATTAGGTGCCATCACCAGCGTTGGCCGGTTCAGCCGCGCAATGACATGCGCCATGGAAAAGGTTTTGCCCGAGCCGGTGACACCCAGCAGCACCTGATGGGGCAGTCCGTCTTGCAAGCCTTGGGTCAGCTGAGCAATCGCCTGGGGCTGGTCGCCCTGGGGCTGAAAGTCCGAGACGAGTTTGAAGGCAGTGTGGGCGGGCATGTCGGCGCATCATAGCAGGGAAGTGGGAGAGGGTCAGCTAGGGAGCAAGCGACACCACGGGCCTCATACCTCCCAGGGGCATAAAAATGTAGGGGCACCCCCCTGTGGTGGCCCAGCCCTGTGGTGGCCCGGCTTGGTCGGCAGACCTCACAACGGCCCATGCAGATGTAGGGGCACCCCCCTGTGGTGGCCCGGCTTGGTCCCGTTGCAATCCGTGCAGGGTTATGGCTCACTACCCCTATCCTAGCCCAGTGAAGGAGGACGGTATGATCCAGCAGTGGTGGAAAATAGCACGAACAACGCTGAGCCTGCTCGCACTCGGAGCGGTTGCCGGCATGTCCGCGGCTTGGGCCGACCAGCCGGCTGAAGGAGAGGCGGCAACGGTGCGGAAATTTACGATCGTCAATGTATTATACGAAGGCGACAAGATGTTTGTGCCGTCTGTGCTGATCGCCGAGCAGGGCGACACGGTGCGGATCAAGGTCGTCAATAAAATTCCCGGCGACCCGCCCAACCACGGCTTTGCCATTCCGGCCTTTGGCGTCGAAGAGGTGGTCAACAGCGGAGAGACCAAGACGGTCGAGTTTATGGCAGACAAAGCCGGTCTGTTTGACGTGAAGTGCCAATTACACCCCGCCCATCTTTCTGCCCAACTGATTGTGCATGAGAGCGGGAAGTAGGCCGGATGGTATGGCGGTTCCTACGGGCCGCCAGCCCCCTCGCCCTCGCCCACCAGGGACGAGGGCATAATGTAGGGGCACCCCCCTGCGGTGGCCCGGCCCCCTCAGCCCTGATTGCGCCAGGCAAAGAGGCCGGCCAGCAGCGCCGCGCCGAGCGCCGGCCCCCAACCGGCCAGGGTGGGAGACAGGAGGCCGCCATAGCCGAGTGAGGCACACACCCCGGTCAACAGCACATAGCCCACGCCAAGGACGACGCTCACCAGCAGGGTGACGGCTGGGCCCGGAAACGGCGGACCGTGCAGCGCAAAGAACAGGACGATAGCCGGCAGCAACACGCAGGCCAGGGGGGCGGCGTATTTGACGTTGAGGTCAACCCAATAGGTGGTGACGTCATAGCCGGCGACTTCTGTCCCGCTGATTTCCTGGGCCAACTGCCAGACGCTCAGGTGCATGGTATCAAGCTGGATATCCGGGGCTTCCCCTAACTGTATGAGCGGCTCGGCCGGCTCGCGCTGAAGGCCGTTTTCCGAGATACGAATACGCACCGGGTCGTCGAGCTCCCACATCCCATTGCCGATATGCTTGGCGCGGCGCGCATCGGTGCGGCTGAGGGGCAAGCCCTGCTCACTCAGTTCGTAGATCGACACATCGGTGGCTTCTTCCAGGGCCGGGTCGAGCCGGGTTGCCTGAGACACATGGCTGCCGGCCCGGTACCAGACTATTTTTTGTAAGATACCGGTGGGGAGGGTGCGATCCTTGATTTGTGTCTCTTTGAGGCGGTCGGCCAGGGCGTTTGAGCGCGGCACGATGGATTCGTTCAGCACAAAGGAGACGGGGGTGACAAGGCCGGCAACCAGGAGCAGGCAGGACAGCGGGCGGGTGGCAGAAACCCCGCAGGCGCGCATACCGAGCAGTTCCCGGTGAAAAGACAGCGTGCTGACGGTGAGAGCGGTTGCCAGCAGCAGGGCCATGGGAACAATGCGTGAGGCCAGCAAGGGGGTGCGGGCGCTGTAGAACCGGAGGGCCTCACGCGGTGTGGCATGGTGACGGGCAAACCATTCGAGGCGTTCAAGAATATCAACCAGGAGATAACCCATGAGCAAAAAGCCAAAGGCCAGGCCCAACATGAGGAGATAGTGTTGCAGCACGTAGCGCGGCAAGAGGCAGGGGCGTGTGTGGAGGGCCGCTGGAGCTGCTGCCTCGGTGGGGTCCTGAACCGGCTGTTCAGCGCGTGTGGGCCGTTTGACCCAGGGCCGGTCTTGCAACCCGAGGAGGAGGCCGGCCAGCCCGCCGACGAGCAGATTGGGCAGCCAGACGCCCAGCCCGACGGGCACTGCGCCGGCCTGGACAAGCCCGTCGCCGAGTTGGGTGCAGCCGTAATACCCCACGGTCAGCACCAACCCCAGAACGCCGCCCGACGCGCGCGAGAAGCGGGGGCCCAGATAGACGAGGGGCAGGGCGAACAGGCTGAAAACGATCCCGGCCATCGGCGCTGCAAAACGACGGTGCAGCTCGGTGCGCGCCCCCCGCGCTTGTGGGTGCTCTCCTGCCAGGGCGGTTGCTCGCACGTGGTCAATCAGCGCCGGCAACGAGAGCCGGGTCAGCGGCTGAGCCGGCCACGTCTCGGTGCGCGGTGTTTCCCGCAGCACGGTCTCAAAGGTTTGGAAACGGGTCTCTCCCCCGCCTTCCTGGGGGGAGAGGAGTATAACGCCATCGTATAAAATCAGCCGCGCGGTCCCCTGCGCCAGGGGCTGTACGCGCCCACGTTCGGCAAAAAGCGTCTGTCCGGCAAAATACTCCTGGCTGGTATCCGGCACCCATAAGAGGATGCCGCGCAGGCTATCCCCCCGGGCCGAAATTTCCCGGGCGCTCATGCGGGCCTCCCCGAACTCATGCACGCGGCCCGGACGTAGCGCCACGCCGGGATTTTGCTGGATCATGCGGCCCAGGGCGTCATCCAGCGCGCGCAGGGCGGCGGGGGCGGTAAACAGCGAAAAGCCCAGCCCGAACAGCGTCAGGACCGTGCCAAAGCCCAGAATCGGCAGCGCCAAATGCCGCCGGGCCAGACCCGCGGCTTCAAGGGCCAGCAGTTCCCGGTCAGACCGGAGACGGCCCAGCCCGACCAGGGTGCCCACCAGCACGGCAAAGGGCAGGGTGCGAGACAGGAGCGGGACCAACTCATAAAAAGCGATCCAGCCGACCGCGGCCAGGCCCAGACCCCGATTGATTACCAAGTCAGAGAAGCCGAGCAAGTCTTTGGTCAGCACCAGTGCGGTCAGCCCGAACACGGCCCACAGGGTGGGCGCAAACAATTCGGCGACAATATAAAAGCCGAGCGGCTGGCCGAGTCGGCGTGGTGAGAAAGACGGGCGGGCACACATTGCTGGAAGTCTGTCTGTGAGGGCCGACGGCCTGCTCCTGCTTGATTCGTGGCTGGTTTTCTCTTATACCGGGCAGAGTCATTCGGCTACTGTGCAGCAATTCATGAAGGCGATTATTTTAAGCGCGGGGCAGGGCAAGCGCCTCCTGCCCCTGACCGCAACAACCCCCAAATGTCTGCTACCAGTTGATGGCAGCCGGCCGGCCCTGGAAATCCAACTCCAGACGCTGGCCGCGTGCGGCATTCAACGCGCGACGGTTATGACCGGCTTTGGGGCCGACAAGGTGGAACATTTTCTGGCCGGCCGCCGGCTGCCGCAGATTGCCGTGACCACCCGCTTTAATCCGTTCTTTGCCGTATCGAATAATCTGGCCACGTGCTGGACTGCCATCCCAGAAATGACTGAGGATTTTGTGCTGCTGAACGGCGATACCTTATTTGAGCCGGCGGTGTTAGAGCGTCTTCTGCTCGCCCCGTTTGCGGCGATCCGTCTGGCGATTGATCGCAAGCCCAGCTATGACGAGGATGACATGAAGGTCTCGATTCGCCACGAGCGTCTCCTGGCCGCGGTAGGAAAAACACTGTCACCGGCGGTCGTGCATGGCGAATCCATCGGGCTGATGACTGTTCGGGCCAGTGGCGTGTCTGCCTTCCGGGCTGCCCTGGAGCAGGCCATGCGCGACCCGCGCGGCCTCCAGCGTTGGTATTTATCAGTCATTGATTCTCTGGCCGCCTCCTCCCTGGTCGAAGTGGCCTCCATTGAGGGGCTGTGGTGGACCGAGACAGATACCCCAGACGACCTGGCCGAGGCCCAAACCCATTTTTCCTCTCAACCGGCGCGCTGCTCCGCTTGTGAGACCGCGGCACCGGTTGGCGAGCCGTCAAGATAGGGCCTCGGGCTCGTCCTGATAATGCTGAGCATCGGGCTCCGGGGGAGGGTGAAATCCAAGTAAGCGGCGGACGTGTTGGGCAACCGTCTCAAACTCGCGCAGGGCCGGGCGAGGGGAGAGCTCGACTGACACCCCAAAAAAACGGGCCATGTCTCTCTGGACGAGGGCCGCGTGCAAGGCGTTCAGGTCGCGCCGTGGCTGGATAAAGCCGCGTTCGATCAAGCGGGCACACAGATAAGATATGCCGCGTTGCGGCTGGACGCTCCTGCGGGGGGTGAGCCGTTTCGCCTGCGCTTGGTTGATAACCCATTCCTTGCCGCGTCCCCATATATGATCCGGGCGTTGTGGCAAGGGATAGATATGTAGTGGGGTGTCCGTGGTCGCGGCTTCAGCCAGCATGGATTCGCTCTCACCAGTCACGATTAAGATATCGGCAAGAGCGAGGTAGCCCATATAGGGATTGGCCTGGTGGTCGGGCTGCCAGGAGTACACAAAGTGTGATGGTCCCAGTCCCTCACCCAGGGCCGCGGCCGCGGCTGTGCTGGTGCGGCGACTGGTGGTGGCAAAGACTTTGCCCTTGACGGTCTCGGCAAACGCCCGGACATCTTGTCCCATTTTTCGGGCAATGTGGGGATCAAATTGATAGCGCGGGGTTGCCCCGCCGACCAGGAGCATAATCCAGGGATGCGGGGCGTCCTGGACGAGAGGCCGCCAGTGGGCCGCGGCCTGCTGGAGCCGTTCAGGGCTGATTTGGGTCAGTGGCGCGAGGGTCTCAATCCGGCGCGGATGCGGGGGAAAACGAAAGTGGGCGCAGCCAACACTCACATCTGTTGGCCGGAGCGGACGACTTCCTTTGCGACCGAGTATCACGAGTTGGGTCTGTCCCCCACTCTGTTGTTGGACCCAACGGGCAACCTGAGCCGGCTGCCAGCCGGCGGTAATGATCAGGTCGGGCCAGGGCGGGGCGAGCACATCGGAACGGCCCCGTTCCAAACCCATCAGGGTTGAACGGTGCTTCCCAAGCAGGCCCCCGTATAACAGGCCCGGCTCTCGAAAAGACAGCGTCTTGGTCGTGTAGGGCCAACCGAGGCTCTTGGCAAGACCGAGCGCTTGGGTTGTGGTGCCCGGCTTGTGGGAGGTGAGGACCCACACCACGGGTTGGCGGCCGAGGTTCCCCCCACAGACCTGGATGTGCGGGCTGGTGGGAGGCACGGGCTTTTTTTTAGGCGTCCAGCCTCTCCAGCCGGCCCCGTGGCTCATCTCGATTGTGAGGTGCCACTGGACGCCTGGGTAGCGAGGGCTGAGGCGGTCCAGATGCGCGCGCCACCAGGCCAGGGGTCGTGCTCGGCCCCGGAGGGGGGGGCCATGTGGGAGGGGGTATGCACACGAACCGTGGCTGACCGCAAGACACACAAAGCGCCGAGCGTGGTGAAAGAGGTCTGCCAACATCCAAGGGACATCTTCATCGGGAAGAAAATCCAGCGTCGCTGTACACACCACGCCGTCTGCAACTGGGCCGGCGGCAGGGGCTGGGGCGGCGCAGGCTGGGTTATAGTGGGAGACGAGGGGGTCAGGACGGCGAGTCAAAAAGGGACTGAGGCCAAAAGAGTAATCCAGCAGCGTGCGCTGCGGTGTCGTGGCTCTGAGTTTTTCTACCTGCTCCTGAAACTCGCGGCTGTGACCATTCCGGGGCGCTGGTCTCGGGCCGGGCGAAGCGTCCCGGAGACGGGCGCACAAGGTCTGGTAGCCGACACTGGGCCGCTGGGCCTGAAAGACCTGGTAGCCGGCGGCGTCTGCGGTCTGCTCCAGGTCAAACCAGACCTGTCCAACCGGATTGTGCTGGTAGGCGAAGCGCTGAGGAAACGGCTGCCAGGGCTGAGCATGAATCGTTGTATAGTGTAACAGCTTGGAGCGTTTTGGCGCGTACTCAGTGTCCCGGGCGTTCCAGTCTGGGTCAAGCGCTCCCCACAGGCCGGGAACGGCGCGGGCCGCAGCCTCTAGCTGCTGGCGCCGCTGCTGTTGGGCGGCCTCCAGCGTCCAGATTGCGGCCATCTGCTCACAATCGAGCAACATCACCGAGGTATCGTGACCGTGAATGGACAGAAAACCGGCCTTGCCCAGAGGCGTGTCAAACAATGCACCTGGGTCGGCTAAATACAGTTGATCGGTATCATTATAGAGCGCCCGCCCGTGCCCTTGGGCAAAATACGGGATGGCAAAGCGATAGTTCGTAAAGCCGGTCAGCCAGCCGCGCCGGTCAAAACCGGCCAAGTCTTTCATCAGGTAGACTGTATAGACACGGGCAGGGTCACGCACCTGTTCAATGGACCAGATAAAAACACGCTCGGCCCGATGCTGGCCCGGCTCCGTCCCGACAAAGATGCGAACCGGCGGCTGCGCACTCGGGGCCGTCCCTGCCCGGACCCCGAGGACGACCCGTTCGAGTTGGGTCCGGGTGCCCGGTCTGGCATACGGCTCGGGGCGCAGCATTGCCCGCACGCTCTTGCGCAGTCTTGTGGCAAAATCCGAGACGGCCATAGCGTGGTCCACCTTTTACGCGGTTTGCTGTACGTAAGGAGGCGAAGCCGCGGTGTCAACTGGCCTGAGCTGGCCGGCCTCCAGGCGATACACGTGGTCAGCAATATCCAACAACGCCGGCTGGTGGGATATCGCCAGGATGGTCATTGTGCCCCGCAGGCGCTGAACGGTCTGGCAAATAGCGGCCTCGCTCTCAGGGTCAAGCGCGGTGGTGGCTTCATCCAGAATGAGGAGTTGGGGCGCATGGACGAGCGCCCGCGCAATGGCAATCCGCTGTCGCTGGCCCCCGGACAATCGGGCGCCCCGCTCTCCGACCCTGGTTGACATTCCGTCCGGCAGGCTCTGCACAAACTCCCACGCCTCGGCGGCGCGTAAGGCCGCTTTGACGTCGGCTTCTGTCAGCCCGCTATCGCCCAGCGTCACATTGGCAAAGACGCTTTCGTGGAGCAGCAGCATTTCTTGCGGAACATAGCCGATAGCCGTGCGCCACGCGGTCAGGTCCATTGAGGTCAGCGGCACCCCGTCGATAGCGACGGCGCCGCTCTGGGGCTGGAGCAGGCCGGCAATCAGGTCTACCGTAGACGTTTTCCCCGTTCCTGACGGGCCGATAAGGAGGGTCACATGTCCGGCTGGAATGATGCACGAGGCCCGCTCAAGGATGGGTTTCTCGGCATACGCAAAGCTGACTTCCTGGAGGGTAACGCTGTGGGTCAGCTGGGGGTGGCGGGTGCCGGTGTTGGTCTCTCTGGCCGCCTCTGACTGCTGGAGGGTGTCTTGGAGAGACCAGTAGGCGCTCTCCCGAGCGGCCATGCGCTGATACTGACGCTGGGCCTTGTTCAGGCTGCTCAGGGTGCGCCCGAACAGCAGAACCAGCATAATCACCGCGTCAATAGACAGCGCCCAGTACGTGAGGGCAATATACAGGCCCCCAACCAGACAAGCGATCAGCAGCGGGTCCTGTAAGGCGCGGAGCGCCTCATTGCTCAGGACTTCGCGCTGCAAGGCGCGGTTTAAGCGTTGGGTACTCCGCTCGAGCAGGGGGCCGACCTGCGTCTCGCGGCCCATCGCCTTGAGCGGCTTGACCGCGTACAGCACGTCGGTCAGTTGTCCGAGCACGGCCTTGAGCAGAACCGTCTGGCGGGCTCCGGCCCGCCGCGCCAACCGGACGAGGCGATGTAAGCCAAAGATGAGCAGTGCCCCAAACAGGGCCGCCCCCAGGGTCGCCGACCAGGAGACAGAAACGGCAAGGATGACGTATAAGAGGGTTTGGATGCTGAAGGCCAGAATCGTGACCGCATACAGATAGGCTTCAGAGGCCCGCGTGGCTTCGGTCGCAAACGCATTGGCAAAGCCGCCGACCGGCTGGCGCACATAGTATTCCCAGCGAGCGGCCAGGAGGGAGCGCAACAGGCACAGCCGCAGGTCGGTGGCCACATGGGCGACCATATAGCCGACCTGCTTTTGGGCGAGCAGGACAAAGGCCGCTTTGAGGAGCATACCGGCGACGATGATCAGACACAGCAGGCCGATGCTGGGCTGAAGACCAAACATGGCCAGGACCGCCCGGCTGGTCTGTTCCAGGCTGGTGGGAGTGGTGTCGGGTGAGAGGGCTGGATTGTGGACCCGGGTTGCCAGACCCAAGAGCGGCAAGAGGCTGGAGAAACTCAGGCCCTCGGCAAAGGTTGCGAATATGAGACAGGCCAGGGTGAGCGCGCTCCGTCCGGGATAGGCGCGGGCAAAGGCAAGCAGGAGACGCATGGCGAGAAGAGCGGCAGAGTGTGGAGACGGGAAGGAGCCCAGGGCGCGCTAGCGCGCGGCGCGTTCCTCTCTATTCCAGAACTGGACCACGCGCAGGGAGTGTAAACCGAAGGAAACGGCCTGCCAGACCACTATCAGGGCAAAGGTCAGCACCGGGAAGCCCAGGAGCAGGCCGACCATGAAGACGGGAACGTTGATATTCCGTCGCGAGATCCACGTTCGCATCCGCTCATCAAACCGCGTACAGCCATGAATAGACCGGCCAACCCGGGCGCTGAACAACGCGGCGACGATACGGTCCGCAACATACAAGACCGCCATCCAGACGGCCAACTGCATCACCGGAGCGGTCAGAGTTCCGGCCCCTAATGCCCACGCCCAGGCAAAATACCATAACGGCGGATGGATGATGTCCAGGCCGTGGTCCAGAATATCGCCCAGCCGGGAGGCGCTGAAGGTCAGACGGGCCAGCTTACCGTCAACAGAATCCAGCACACTCATGGTGTAGGCCAGGCTAAAAGCTGTGACCCAATAGCCCTGGGCAAAGAGGGGTATGGCCAGGAAGGTGAGGCCGACATTCAAAAGCGAAACCAGGTTGGGATGCACCCGCCAGCGCGCCAGCGGACGAACGACGCGCCAGACTAAGGGCGGGTAGACATATTTGGTAAAGAAATCGGTCGAGCCCTTATAATTGGACCAGAACAGAAAACGTTCCGCCCGGTCCCGGCCGGTGGGGTTGACAATGCGAAACAGATAGACGGGCAGGTCGCGCCGCAGCTTGCGGATATAGGATGGAACGTCACTGAGGCGCACCTCCTGTAGGCTTCCGTGCTGTATGTTTTTCTGGGCAAGCTCGGGCGGGGAGAGACCCGGCGTGTCGGCGTTGAGCAGCGAAACGTCTCCGTCCAGGCGCAGGACCGCGGTCTGCTCTGGGCCGCAGTCCCCACGGGCCGCCCAGGAACCGGACCGGCCGGCAAGATGGCGCAGGAGCCGGCTGTCAACCACGGCCCGAGCCTCCAGGACAAGCAGGGGGCTGTTGGGGGTGTCTGGCGGCAGACCGGTCCGATAGTCCGCCAGCGTTTGAGCGCCCTCCCCCCACTGGAGCGGAAGTTTCTGCCTCAGGCGGGCGGGGAGGAGTGAAGGCAGATGGGTGGTCTCAGCGGCAAGTTGAATATAGACCGCGCTTAGCTCCAGGCCGGCTTCAAGCAGCGTATGGAGCTGGCGTTCAAGCAGCGTCATGCCGAAGACGCGGAGTGCGCTCCTCGGGTCTGTTGCGTCAATCCAAATACGCATCTTGATTCTCAGGAGGCTCAGGACTATCAGTACGAAAGCCGAAAGGAAATCCCGCAACATGCAGCAGCACGGCCATTCTGAAAATGCCCAACCTGCCGAGCAGCCTGGTCTGACGGCCTTGGTGCTTGCCGGACGCCGCGGGCCGCAGGAGAGGGTCGCCCAGGCCGCGGGCCAGAGCCACAAAGCCTGTATCCCGGTTGCCGGCGTCCCCATGCTCGTGCGGGTGCTGACCAGCCTCCGAACGGCTGGGCCGGTGCGGGACATCGTGGTCAGTAGCGACGATGCGTCAGTCCTGGCCGACTGTGGGGAGGCCGGCGGGGTCAGATTCCACGCCAGTCAAGCCTCTCCGGCAGCCAGTGTGCTGGATTACTTTGAAGCGCACGGAGCACGGGGTCCGGTGCTGGTGACAACGGCTGACCATGCGCTGCTCACCCCGGTTATGGTCAAGTATTTCTGTACTGCGGCCCAGCACTGCGAGGCCGATATCGTTATTGGGCTGGTCTCCGCTTCACTCTTTCGCGCGTCATATCCCGCGTCACGCCGGACCTTTCTCGTGTTGGCAGATGAGGGCTGGAGCGGAACGAATCTTTTTCTCCTGCGGACCGCACAGGCGGCGCGGGCGGTGCGGTTTTGGGTGCGCGCCGGGCAGTTTCGGAAGCGACCCTGGCGGCTGGTGAGTACGTTTGGATGGGGGAATCTGGTGCGCCTGCTCTGTCGTCGGCTCGACCGGCCGGCGGCTCTGGTCCAGGCTTCCCGCGTTCTGGGTGCCCGGGTCGGCCTGGTCGAGATGCCATTTGCCGAGGCGGCCCTTGATGTAGACACTCCTGCGGACCTGGTGATGGTTGAACATATCCTGGCCGCCCGTGAACAAGACGGCCAAACGGACATCTGAAGCAGACGAGGAAACGGTGTATGGCCAAGAGGCACGATATCGAAACCCTGATGGAACAGACGGAGCAGCCGTTCAACTCGCCAGCGTTTGATACCTTCACCGCGGCCTGGGCAGTCTCGCAACGCACGAAGAAAGCCGCAGAAACGCCGGACCGAGCCGAGGTTCAGTCCACCCCGGACGCGCAGCCGGACCAGACCCCGGCTGTGGAAAATGACCCGGAAGTTTTACGCCGCAAAACAGAACATATGTTTCACGGCCCTGTGCTTGATACCTTTACCGCGGCCTGGGCAGCCTCAAAGGACAAGATCAAACCCCGTCCCGCACCCAAGCCGAACAATGAGCATATTGTCCGCCAGATTTATACCCATCTCTGCATGGCCGGGATGCAGGGCGACGTGAGGCCCATCCTCCAGCCGTTGTCGGACGCTGTGGAATGGCACTCGCCCGGACCCGAGGCCATCCCCTGGGCCGGGACCGTCCGGGGGCGCAAGCAGGTCGTGGAGTGGTTTGCCACGCGCGGCAAAACGCTAGAGGTCGAACAATTGGTGCCCAGAGAATTCATTACGCAGGGCAATCAGGTGATTGTCATGTGCCAGGAACGCAGCCGGGTGAGGGCCACCGGCAAAAGGTACGACGTGGCCGTCATGGCCGCCTGGACCCTGCTGCACGGTGTCGTGACGCATTATCGTGAGGCGTATGATACGGCGACGGTGCTGGCCGCCTTGATTTCTTCTTCCTGATCGTACCTGCCCCTCTCCTCAACCACCTCGCTCATGGCTACTTGTCCTTATCTTTTTGAAGCAGGTTGGAGGCTTGGGATAACAATAATCCGCTCTTCGTTTGTTTCTGGATTCCGTACCACGACCTCGGTGTAGCCCTGGCCTGCTTGTACCTGCAATGCACGACTGATTTGGAGTGATTCACGAACCGAGTCTGCCATTGAGGCAAAATGACCCTGCTCGGTGATATTCTTCAGGCTATCCAAACTCCGCTCATCAAAGCTAAAAACAACACGACGAGTCTTTGGCATACTGTTCCCCCTTATTATGTCTATAAGGTAGTCTGTATTGATATTAAATTGTTAAGCAATAGATATCAAATGAGATGTCGATGTAGACGTGTGGCTATTCTCCCCTTCACCATGCCTCCTCCGCTTCACGGCTTTATCAAGCCAATCACGTATTCCTGGTGCATTCGTTCCTCGATTTGTGAATGTCTTTGTGACCCCCAGCGGGCCGGCATCATGCGTTTGTCGCGGGCCAGATGGCGAACGCCAATGCCGGTCAACTCAAAGCCAACTTTTTCACCGAGGGCGGCCAAGCCTTTATGGGTTTCGACATCCAGACCGCGGAGGTTTGAGGTGCCAACAACAATCACTGCTGGCTTGCCTTTTTTCAAAACGCGCCCCATCTCCCCGATTACCGCGGCCATCTCACCGAAATAGCGCCGCAGGGCCGCGGCCTTTTTTGCGTCTCGTTCGGCCAGTTGTGTCAGCGTTGTTTCGCATTGTCGGGGTAAATCGTTGAATTGAGTCGGGCCGGCCGTGTCGTGTCCTAGATAGTGCGCGCGAATCCTGGACAGGGTGTCGATAGGCCAACCAAACCAGACCAGCGAGAACTTATGCGCCCGCATGTAATCAATCGCGTTGTTGGCATAGGGTGGTGAGGTCACGATGAGATCAACGCTGGCAGACGGCAAGCCAGTGTTGGCCGCGCCGGCCGCCAGAACGCGGGCAGGGTGCTGTGGTGTCGTCGTATAGGCGGCATTGGTGCTGAGGGTCTGTTTCAGTCGCTTGGTGAATTCGACGAACCCCGAGTTGGGTTTTTTGTCAACGACCCTATGCGGGCGCGTATGCGCCAAGTCGCGGGCCAGCGAAACGCCGCCGGATTTTGCAATAATGGTTGACGAAAAAACAATCTTGAAGAAAGTTTGCAGCCCCTCTGGTTGGACTTTTTCGATGCCTTGCAACAGCGCGAGGAGTTCCAACTGCTGTTGGGGGACAAACCAGAAATCAATAAACGCGCGCGTTTTCGGATCAAAACGCCGGTCCAGGGCGTATTCCAGTTGGTCACGGTCTCGGTGCAGGGCACGTTGGGCTGCATGGATCAACCCGGTTCCGGTTTCCCATGCGTAGGCTGCGTTGACAGGACGCAGCTTGGCCGTCGCAATCAGGCGCGCGAGGGGGTCAATATCACAGCCGATGGCCCGCCGGCCCAGACGCGCGGCCTCTACCAGGGTCGTGCCTGAGCCGGACATGGGATCAAGCACGACCTCGCCGGCGTCCGTGAAAGATTCGATGAAAAACTGTGGGAGTTGTGGCGGAAATTTAGCGGGAAAGGGATGCCACGTATGAGTGGTGTGCTTTTGGTTTGCGCCGTGGAAATCCAGGTCGGCGCGTAAGGCTGCCGGCAAGCGGGTACGGCAATGAGCGTGCAGACGGTTTCCTGGAGTACTCGTCATCTCGGAGGTGGTAAGCAGCTTTTTGTTTATCGGACCGTCGGGACCAGGCCTGAATTGCCCCGACGGCGGGAAAACCGTGCACAATGGAGCGTCAGGCGGTGAAACCGAGGAGCTACGTTGCCTGGAGCGCTTCTGCACTATCCGGGTTTTTGGGGGTGGGGGCCGGACGAAAATACCGCTCTCTGTCCGAGGAACGCACGGTAACGTCTTTGATCTCGGTCCCGTGGAGGAGGGTGAGGGTGATATCGGCCCCGGCCTCCCCAACCGCCCACAGCTTGCGATAGAAGTCGGCTTGGTCTTTGACCGGCTGACCGGCAACCTTGAGGACCAAATCGTTGATCTGCACCCCGGCTTGCTCTGCCGGCCCGTCCGGTGCCACAAACATGATAATCAGCTTATCGCGGAACTCCTCGGTAAAGAGTCCGAGCCAGGGCCGCGGGGCGGCCTTGGTGCGGCCGGTCCGAATCAGGTCGGTGAGGATGGGCTTGAGATGGTCAATCGGCACAAACATATTCCCGGCCAAAGACTCCCGGCCGGGCAGGGCGTCATTGACTAACAGCGAGCCAATGCCCAGCAGCTTGCCGTCCGGTCCAATCAGCGCAGCGCCGGCATAGCGGGGATGTGGCGGGGCGGTGAAAATGGCGTCTTCGAGCAGGTATTCCCAATAGCCGGCAAATTCTCGCCGTGAGGTCACCAAAGTCGGGCGGACCGAAGCCGCATTGCTGTCGCTGGCAATAATGACTTCTGTCCGCTCAGCCAAGTCGGCAGACCTGCCAAGTGGCATGGGGGTCACGTTGAGGGGTTCGTTGGCGCGTAAAAGACCAAAACCGGTTTGGGTGTCATGGGCCACAACGGTGGCCAGGATGGGTTTCCCGTCTATGCCCGTGACCTCAACCCGGCGGGCTTCCATGACCAAATAGCCGATGGTGAGAATATGCCCCTGGGTATCAATGACCACGCCGCTCCCGCTCCGTTGTTCCCCAAGAAACTGGGCCGTGCGCGCACTGGCCGGGACCTCAGCCCGAATCGTCACCATGGCGGACAGGACATCGCTGGCGACGGGCTCCGGAACGGCCAACTGCGGGCTGAACACCGGGGTCAGGAGACCGACCCAGAACAGCAGTAACGACGATGGGCGGGTATTCATAATCAGACTCTCTGTGCAGACTGCTCTGCTTCTAGCGCCAGGTTTGTGGAAGAGTCAAGAGTGAGGCCGGGCGAGAGAGGCTGCTCGGCAGCATGGTGGAAACTGGCTGTTTTCGGGTCATACCCGCGGGCGGTCAGGGTGATCTGAAAACGCGGTCGCCCGTTCGCCGTGCCGTATGACACGATCCGATACAAGTGGTAGCGTGAGCGCCGCTGTGGCCGCCGACCAATCGCCGCGGAGGCGGGGACCCCGACAACCGGAATCGGCCCCCAGGGTCCGGGGATACTCGCCCTGACGGTGCGGTGCACATGGCCGTGCAGAATAAGCTCCGCGCCAGTTTTGGCGAGCACGGCCCGTAAGTCAGCCGCGTCGGTGAGGCGGCGGCGGGCCGTGAGGGCGATGGGTTGGGGCGGATGGTGAATGAGCACGACCCGACACAAGGGCGTGTTTGCCAAGGCGTGCAGGAGCCGCTCAAGTCGGTCGAGTTGCGTTTGACCGACCGTGCCTGAAGCAGAGAAGGGGGCTGTTGCGCGCGCGGTTGAGACGCCGACCAGGGCGACCGGTCCGCAGGTCCGCAGGGTTGGAAACTCGGTTGGCGGAAAGTCTGGGGGCAGCCGCGTCGGACCTGACCACGTATCCGGCAGGATATGCGAGCGCATATAGTCGCCCCAATATGCCCACGGACAAGATTCGCTCCGGCGCGTATAGGTGTCATGGTTGCCGGGGATCAGGGAAACGCGCTGTGGGCCGCCCATTTTTTGCAACCACGGGAGGGAGGCGGAGAACTCGTCTTCGAGCGCCACATTCGTCAGGTCGCCGGTAATGACCACATGGCCCGGCCCTTGGGTGTGTAAATCGTCAATCAGCGCGGCCAGGACTTCGGGGCGGTATTCCTTGCGACGCCGCAAGGACCACGACACGACGCCCAAGACGCGCTTGTTCAGAATATCTCCGGGACGCCGGACCCGGACCGGGGTGACGTGCAGGTCTGATAAATGGGCAAGCGTAAAGGCTGGCATGGTGTGTTGCTCCAGATGGTGCTCTCCAATCTATACCACCTCTCTGGCGTATGATAAGACCGCCCGGCCGGGGGCAGCAGCTCGGGGTGACGACTGGCCGGCGGTGGTCAAGTTGCTCGGTGACGCAGAGGAGCGAGATTGATGAAGCCGATGGCGGGAGCCGGGCGGGTGCAGGTATGGCTCGCCGAACAATCAGAGGCCGGAGCGCAGGCTGAAAACGCTGCCACGATTCCGGTCGAAGTGTGGGGCCTCTCACCGGTAGAACGCCTCCGGCGCACCCTCCGGGCCGCGGGGGTGCCTGAGGCGCAGATTGCAACAGGCCCACGCCGTCCTCCGGTTCCCCCTGACAGCCCCCTCCTCGTTTTTCGTACCGATTATGTTTTTGACGAGCGCTTAATCCGCGTATTGCTGAAGAAGAGTCTTGAGCGGAGCGGTGGCCGTAGCCTGGCGCTCGTCGATCCCGATACCCCCGCAAGCATTGTCGCGCTTGTGACATCAGGCAGTCAGACCGGAGCGCTGCCGGCCGGCCCGACCGGTATGGATGCAGTGCCGCGGGAACACCTGCACTGCCGAGTGCCGAATGACCTTGTTGCTGCCTATTCTTCGGCCCTGCGTAAATACGACCCACCCTATCTTCTCCGGGTGGGGGCGCACTCACGGACCCAGATTGAAAATCATCTGTTTCGGGCGTCGTATAAGGGGATTACCGACGTGGTGACCAAATGGGTCTGGCCGCTGCCGGCCCGCGCTGTGACGCGCCGGCTCGCCCGCGCCCATGTTGCGCCCAATATCGTGACCGGGCTGAGTTGGCTGCTGGTGAGTGTCACGACCTGGCTCTTTGTTGAGGGACAATTTGGCTCTGGCTTAGTATGTGCCTGGCTCATGACCTTTTTGGATACCGTGGATGGCAAGCTGGCCCGCGTCACCTGCACCACAAGTCGAATGGGCCATGTGCTGGACCACGGCCTTGACCTCATCCACCCGCCATTCTGGTATATCGCCTGGGCGACGGGCCTGGCCGGCAGTTTTTCTTCGGCCCTGCTCTGGCAGGAGCCGGTCGTGGCGATTATCGTTGGCGGGTATCTGCTCGGACGGCTTCTCGAAGGGCTCTTTTTGCTGGTGTTTCACCTGGAAATTCACTCGTGGCGGCCCATTGATTCGTTTTTTCGGACCATTACCGCCCGCCGGAATCCGAACCTGATTCTCTTGACGCTCGGGACCCTGGCCGGTCGTCCCGACCTGGGCTTCTGGCTGGTGGCGGTCTGGACCGTCTGTTCTCTGGGGTTTCACACGCTGCGCCTGGGCCAAGCCTGTGTGCAACGCTGGCGTGGCCGGCCGATTCACACCTGGCAGGAAGTCGGGAGGCCGGCATGAGGCACAAGGGGGCGGCGCATGGGGCCCAGCGCCGGCCGTATCAGCCAGGAATGACGCTTGTGGACAGCATAGGTCGATCTGTATTCCGGGGCTTCCGTGCGACTCGGGCTGTTCAGTAATTGTCAGGCCGGTCTGAGCCGGGGGTCTCTGGGGGCGGTTCAACAGGCCCTCAAGCACGCGCCCGAGGTCGTGCATGTGACAACGCGGTCGAGCGCAGAGGTGCCCGAAGCGCTGGCCGACCTCGCTCGCCGGGGTGTGACGCTCCTTGCGGTGAATGGCGGAGATGGCACGCTGCAACGTGTCTTGACTGAGGTGCTGACCGGCTCGGCCTTTGAACCGCTGCCGGCGATTGCGCCGTTGCCTGGCGGACGAACAAATATGAGCGCCGCGGACATGGGCAGTACGGCGTCGCCGGCCGCTGGACTTATGGCGTTAATCCGCGCGTTGCGGACCAATACGCTGGAGCAGCGGGTCGTGCGCCGGCCGGTCTTGCGCGTCGCCTGCGGCCCGGACACGAGCCCGCAGTATGGTCTGTTTTTCGGTGCGGGGGTGATCCAGCGAGCGCTCGCCTTGAAGCATCGGCTCTATCCCAAACGGCGTTTGCAGGGCCTGTTCGGGGCCGGACTCTTTTTAGGCGGGGCCCTGCTGCGGGTGGCGAGCGGTGCCCCCAGCGGCACGTTTGCCCCAGATGATATTGGCTTGGCGTTTGACCAGCGGGCCAAGGAGCCGTTCAGCGAGCAGCTGGCACCACAGCCGTTGCAACTCGTGATGGCAACCACGCTGCACCGGCTCTTCCTGCGGCTCTGTCCGTTTTGGGGAACCGAAGCGGCCCCGCTTCGGTTTACTGCCATTGCGGCACATGCCGCCCGGAGCCCGGTTGCTGTCTGGAAGGTCTTACGTGGGCTGCCCCCGCCGCGGTTTGCGCTGGACTCGGGCTATTGCAGTCACAATGTGGAGCAGCTGACCGTGCGCCTGGATTGCGGTTTTACCATTGATGGCGAACTCTTTGAGCCGCAGCTGGGTCGGACCCTGCATCTTGCGACCGACCAGCGCCTCCGTTTTATTCGCGCCTAAGTAGGCGAGACAGTATGCGAGATGACGTGCACGCACCCCTGCCGGCTCTGACCGCCCTCTTGGCTCAAGAGTGGACCCAGCCGGTGCCTGAAGCCGCCCACGTCGTGGCCGCCGCAATTCAACAGCGTCATGCCGAGGCAATAGATGCCGTACTGTTTTACGGTTCCTGCCTCCGCACTCAGCAGACTGCCGACGCGGTGCTCGACTTTTACGTGCTCGTCCGCTCGTACCGGTCTTGCTATGACAGGCGGCTGCTCAGATGGCTGAACGCCCTGCTGCCGCCAAATGTGTTCTATATTGAGGCCAGGCAGGGGAGGCGGACGCTACGGGCGAAATACGCGGTGATCTCGACCGCGGATTTCGAGCGGGCGACGACTCCAACCGCTGTCCCCGCTCTGATCTGGGCCCGCTTCTGTCAGCCAGCCCGGCTCGTGTTTGTACGTAGCGAGGAAGTGCGGGAGCGCGTCATACACGCCGCAACACAAGCGACGCTGACCTTTCTTTCGCGCGCGGTTCTCTTTTTTGCGCAGCGTGACTTGCGTCGCCCTTTTCACTTGGCTGACCTGTGGCAGAGGGGATTTCGAGAGACGTATCGGACCGAGCTGCGGACCGAACGGCCGGAAACCATCCGGGCATTATACGCCGCCTGGCCGGAACGCTACGACCGAATCGCACGCTTGGGGCTCAAACTGCTGGAGCAGCAGGAGAGATGGGCCTGTCAAGAACGCGCTGGACGATGGGCGGTTGCGCTGCCACGGCGGACCCGCTGGGCCGGCCGGGTCAGTTGGGCCGGCCGGGCGACCGGAGCAAAATGCCTGTATGCGGTGCGGCTCCTCAAAACCGCGCTGACCTTTGACGATTGGCTGCCCTATGTCTTATGGAAACTGGGCCGGCATAGCGGGGTCTGGGTGGAACTGTCAGAGCGACAGCGACGTTACCCCCTGCTCTTCGGCTGGCCGGTATTGTTCAGGCTTCTTCGCCAACGTGCTCTGCGTTAAGCGGGGCAGCGCGCCGCCGGCCCATCCGGGCGACCAGATGCCTGAGGGCCGAGAGAATACCGCGTTCACTCGTCTGCTGATAAACACTCGCGGGAGAGAGTTCCCCTTGCAATTGCCGATGGAGCCGACCGAGATGATGGTAGGGGACATTGGGTAAGAGATGGTGGAGGGCGTGATAGCGGAGACCCACCGGAGCGGCAAGAACGGTGAAGACTGGCCAGCCACATAGATTGACGGAATCGAGCAGTTGTTCGGTGATATTCAACCGCCGTCCGGTATGGTCATACCGATGCGCGGCTAAGGTTCGGATTTGGTTGACGATCAACATGCCGGCCGTCACGATATACCACTGCACGAGCCAGACCCCAGGGATCTGTCCAGCATACCAGCTTACGCCCACCAGCCAGGCGACCAGCGCGGCTGCCCATTCTTGACTGCGCCACCGTCGTCGATACTGCCTCCCCGGCAGGGGGCGGCGATACGCAACATTGATCACCAGGGTTGAAGCCCGCTGAATAACGATCTTGCGCAACGGAGGAATCACTGATGAAAGAGGACCGATGATCCCCCAGCGCAGCGGCAACAAAAGTGGCACAACGCAGACGCTCAGCACAAACCAGACCAAGCCGAGAGGAGTGCCATGAGCGAGCGGCATATATTCGGGGTCGCCGACTGTTCCGAAGGTGTGAGAGCGGTGATGGTCTCCATGTGCACCCACATACATGAGACTCGGCAGCATGACCGGCAGACCGACCACGGCGTGCCAGGCGATTTCAAAACCAGGCAGGCTGCCCCGCTTCTGGTGGGCAATTTCATGAATGAATAAGGCCGCGCGGAGAAGGGCCAGGAGAGCCACGCTCGTCGCGGCGCAATAGGCCGGAGAGCCAAATGAGTGCTGGACGCTCAACCAAAAGGCCGTCCAGCCCACAAGAGAAGACAGCAAAAGGTCCAGCCAATAGAGGCCGGCCTTGGGCCGGAATATGGAGGCAAAGCGCTTCCGTATCTGCGCGGCGAACTGCTCGTCCGCTACTTCGCCAAGACCTTCGTTTTGAAATGCCACAGGATGAATGCTCCGGTTTGACCTTGGGCTCTGCCGCCTCATCATACAGGAGCCTCTATAAGAGCGACCGGAACAGCCCTGTCAAGAGCAGAGGGTTAAGAGCGAAGGGTCAAGAGCGAAGGGTGAATCGATGGGGAAGCCTCTGAGGAACAGCGTCATTCTCAGGCAGGCACGCGGCTGGCTGTGTTGCCCCTTGGTTAAAAGGGAGAAATCTGTTATCTAGCGTCCGACTTTACATGATTCGAGTTACCGTGAGCACCCGAGCAATAACACCCCGCGCCCCGCTGGTGAAGGCTGGGACCCGCATTCTTGTGACCGGAGGAACTGGCTTTATTGGCTCGCACCTTGTGGATGCGCTCATCGAACAGGGCGTCCGGCCGCGGGTGCTCGTTCGCCCGACGAGTGATCCCGCCCGCCTCGCTCACGAGCAGACCGGTAAGGTCGAGTTGGTCGCGGGGGCACTCGAAGACCCCGACAGCCTGGCACGGGCGGTCTCTCAAGTTGATACCGTCTTTCATCTTGCCGCGGTGACAAAGGCGCACACAGAAGAGGCGTATCTGGGCGCGAATGCTGAAGGAACGCAGCGGCTCGTTCAGGCCATGCGGGCCGCACAGCCGCGCCCGCAGCGTCTTGTCTATCTCAGTTCACTGGCCGCCGCGGGTCCGGCTCAGGCCGGTCGGCCGGTTGAACCGCACGATACCCCCTCCCCCATTACCGCCTATGGACGCAGTAAGCTCGTCGGGGAACGAGCCTGCTTGGCCGCGTCCGATACTTTCGAGGTCGTCGCCTTACGGGCGCCGGTTGTGTACGGTCCACGAGAAAAAGACTTTTTTTTGCTCTTTCGTCTGGCCTCTCGGGGCCTTTTGCCAACGCCAACAGGACCGGATGGTGTGGTGCAGCTTGTCCATGTGACGGATTTGGTCCAAGCCCTGCTCCGTGCGGCTCTCATGCCTGAGGCGCGCGGGGTCTATCACGTGGCGGAATCCCGTCCCTATGCCTGGGGTGAGATTGCGGCCTATTTGGGTCAGGCCGTTGGGCGTTCGGTTCGTCTGGTCCGTATCCCACGATTGCTGGTGCGAATGGCGGCAACGGTCAGCGAAGGAGGCGCAGCCGTCCTCGGGCGCGCAACGATATTCAACCGTGAAAAAGTCAAGGAACTCCTGGTTCCTGGCTGGCTGTGCGAAACCGCGCTGGCCAAGCAAGAGTTAGGATTTGAGGCGCAGATCCCGCTGGCCACCGGATTTGCGGCAACCGCGGCATGGTACAAACAACAGAAATGGTTATAGCGAACACCGTCATTGGGCTTGGGGGATTGAGGTGAAACCGGGACCGCAACATGTCATGCAAACTGACAATCGAGGATGTCACGGAGAGGGGGACGGGATGAACCTTTTCGAGAAATGCGCTCGTTTTACGCGTGCTCGGGAGGCTCAAGCAACTGGCTATTATCCGTTTTTTACACCCATAGAGTCGTCTGAAGGGACTGAAGTCGTCGTGCGCGGTGAGCCCAAGGTGATGATGGGCTCAAATAACTATCTCGGCCTCACCCACCATCCAAAGGTGTTGGAAGCCGCTGAGGCCGCTCTCAGGCGCTATGGCAGTGGGTGCACTGGCAGCCGCTTCTTAAATGGGACGCTGGACTTGCACGATGAACTCGAAGCGCGTCTGGCTCGTTTTCTCAACAAAGAGGCCGCGCTCGTTTTCAGTACAGGCTATCAGACCAATCTCGGTATCCTGGCAACCCTGATCGGAAAAAAGGACTATCTCTATCTCGATAAGCTCGACCACGCCAGCGCGGTAGACGGCTCTCAGCTTGCCCACGGGACGGTGCTGCGCTATCCGCACGGAGACCTCGACGCCCTGGAGCAGCAATTGCACAAGACCCCGGCCAAGGCGGGCAAGCTGATTGTTACGGATGGCATTTTTTCTATGGAGGGCGATATCGCCGACCTGCCGAGTTTGGCGGCCCTGGCCGAGCAGTACCAGGCCGAGATCATGGTTGATGATGCCCACTCCCTTGGGGTGTTAGGCCAGAACGGTGGCGGGACGGCGCAGCATTTCGGGGTAGAGGACCGGGTCGGTCTTATTATGTCGTCCTTCTCCAAGTCTCTGGCAGCGATTGGCGGTGTGGTGGCTGGTCCAGAGCCCGTTATTCACTATCTGAAGCACCACGCCCGCTCTTTGATTTTCAGCGCCAGTATGCCGCCGCCGTCGGTGGCCACGGTGTTGACCGCCTTGCAGATTATTGAAGAAGAGCCCGAACGACGGACCGCCCTGTGGCGAAATACGCGCCGGATGCAGGCTGGGCTCAAGCAGCTCGGCTATGACATCGGAACGAGTGACACGCCGGTGATTCCTATTATTGTCGGCGATATGTGGCTGATGGGCATGATCTGGAAAGAACTGTTTGACTCCGGCATTTTTACCAACCCGGTTATCCCGCCGGCCGTCCCTGAGAATTCGTGTCGGATTCGGATTTCCATGATGGCCACCCACACCGATGAACAGATCGACTTTGTCCTAGCGGTCTTTGCCCGTATCCGGCCCCACATCCAGATGGAAAAAGTTGCGGTGTAGAAGCGTTGCCGCCGTGCCGCGCCAGAGATGCCCAGAGATGTACGGATAGACCCGGTCCGTGACCGGCAGGACTTGCGCCAGTTCATCCACCTGCCGTGGCAGCTGTATCGGGACGACCCGGCCTGGGTCCCGCCCCTGCTTTTTGATCTGAAAAAACTCCTCTCTCCCAAACGGCACCCCTTCCACCAACACGCCGACGTCCAATATCTTCTTGCCCACCTGAATGGGCAGGTCGTGGGACGGATTGCGGCCATTGTCAATCATCGGCATATCCAGTTTCACAACGAGTCAGTGGGCTTCTTCGGTTTTTTTGAGAGTATTGACGACCAGGGGGTTGCCCAGGCGTTATTAACCAGCGCGGAACACTGGGTCGGCACGCACGGGGTGCGGAGCATTCGGGGACCGATGAGTTTCTCGACCAATGAGGAGTGCGGGTTGTTGATTGATGGTTTCAGCACGGCCCCCATGGTGATGATGCCCCACCAGCGCCCCTACTACGCCCGCTTGCTCCGCACCGCGGGCTATGCCAAGGCGCGGGACCTGTTGGCGTATTTCATTGATCTGCGGAAAGACGCGACTATCCCGGAACGGCTCGTGCATGGGGTGCAACGGCTCCAGCAGAAACAGGCCATCACGATCAGGCAGATTCATTTGGCTCGATTTGAAGAAGAAGTGCGCCTGTTGCAGGCCATCTACCACAGGGCCTGGGAACATAACTGGGGCTTTGTGCCGATGACTGAGGCTGAGGTAGACCTGCTTGCGGATTCGCTTCGCCTCGTTGCGGACCCCCGGCTGTGCCTTATTGCCGAATTGGAGAATAAGCCGGTTGGTTTTACCCTCGCCCTTCCAGACTATAACCAGGTCCTCCAGCGCATGAATGGCCGCCTCTTCCCGTTGGGGGCGCTGAAGTTGCTCTGGTACAAGCGGCGGATTGACGCGCTCCGGGTCCTGTTGCTTGGCACCAATCCAGATGTTCGGGTACGCGGTCTGGATGCGATGCTGTACCTCAAACTCTGGCAGGACGTGCCGGCCTACGGTTACCGGCGCGTGGAATGTTCGTGGATTCTGGAAGAGAATTGGGCGATGCGGCGCGGTCTCGAACGCATGGGCGCGCAGGTATATAAAACTTACCGGATATTCGAGAAAACATTGTCAGCGGGGGACAAGTGACAGCAGACAATCAATGCGGTGCAGGCCGGCGCTTCCTGTATCACTGGTTTCGACGGGAGACGGTGAAGCGCGCCCTGAAAGTGGCCAGTGTCGTGGGACCCATCCTGACCGTGATCAATCAATATGACCTGCTTTTGAATCTCGAATTCTCTCCTCGGCTCGGTCTCAAGATCGCCCTGACCTTCCTTGTGCCGTACAGCGTTTCGTCCTATTCGTCCGCCAGGGCCTATATGGACAGAGAGCGTTCCGGCTGACACCGGCCGCCACGCTAGAACGCGGCAAGGGGAGTTGCGAACTCCTGCTCAGCCTGAGGATTGGCAATCGGGTCGGCGCTCAGGTCCACCTCCTCGGCCGTCCGCATGGTGCCAATGATCCAGTCGGCCAAGACGTTCACCACGTTGAGATTCTGGTAGGGATAACGATGGTGAATATAGTGATGGGTACGCACGAATCGAAACGCCTGGGTGCGTTCAATCCAGCGGTTGCGAGGGACGTGTATACAATAGTGAATATACTCGTACAGGGCGTAGTCGAGGGCGAGGGCCAGGAGCCCCCCAACACAGACGGGCCAGCCAAACGCCCAGCCGAAGCCGAGCAGGAGGGGCAGATGCAGCCCGATGAGCAGGGGCGCATTCCACCACGCAAAGGTGACTTTTTTGGGATCAACTCCAGGCTGGATATGATAGGTCGCGTCAGCCCGGAAGAGCCCGTGGTGGACGAGGGCGTGAGCCCGGAATGAGTAGGGTAGGGTCAGGGTGTGCATCAGATATTTGTGCAACGCCCATTCAAAAAAGCTGGAATACAGAATGAGTCCAATAAAGCCGATTGTGCCCTTTGCCAGTCCCCAGAGAAGCGGTTCCAGTGTCAATGTGTGCTCCCTTTCCTGCGTTCCCCTCCCCCACCTCAGCTCTTCGCCTCGCGAACAGAGGAAGGACGCGCTGGGGATGCGGTGTGCAATTCGTGCGTGCACGCTCTTGATGAAGTCTTGACTGTATAGAGAAAAGCGCCCGGCCTGGCAATAGCCTCTCCGTTGGCGCGTGCCGGCTGGACCGTGCTGGTTCCAGGCGGCGGCAGGTGCGATCATACTTGACGCTCGAAGAGAACTTGCCTAAAGGGTGGAAGCGCCTCAGCCCTATTTGATTACAGCCGGGAGGGTGTCCCATGTCTACACAAGCCGCGATTCCCATGCAGGACTATTTTGTCATTTCCGCAGACTGCCATGTACTGGAGCCGCCCGACCTCTGGGAAAAGCGGATTGCGGCCAAGTTTCGCCACCGGATTCCGCGTTTGACGGTCGATACCAACGGGCGGAAATGGCTGGTCGTTGAAGGGCAGGACAAAAAGCGTATCCGCGACTTCACCCTGAGCGGAGAAGATTTAGAGCGGGCCAAGGGCGGGAGTTTCGACCTAGAACGGCGGCAGCAGGATTTGGCCAGGGACGGGATTGACGCGGAAGTCATTTATCCCAATCGGGGGCTGCTGATGTGGACCTCGCCTGACCCGGCCATGCAAACCGCCATGTGTCGGGTCTGGAATGACTGGGCGATTGAGGTGTTCAGCCCAGCGCAAAAACGCTCCGTCCCCACCGCCGCCATTGCCCCGCAAGACGTTGACGCTGCCGTACAGGAGGTCCAGCGCGTTGCCAAGCTCGGCTATAAAACCGTTTTTCTGCCCGTCACCGTTCCAGACCAGCCCTATAATCTCACATTATACGATCCCCTGTGGGCAGCCATTCAAGAAACCGGGATGCCCCTGAGTTTCCACGTGGGAACGGGCAAAGACCCGCGCACCGCCTCGGGCAATGGTGGTGCGATTATTAACTACGTGGTCCATGCCTTATCAACGGCGATTGATCCGGTGGTCCATCTGTGCGCGTCTGGGGTGTTGGAGCGTTTCCCCGCCCTCAAGTTTGTGACGGTCGAAGCCGGGATTGGCTGGCTGGCCTGGACACTCTGGGTCATGGACGAGGGTTTTCACAAACACCACTTCTGGATTGCGCCCAAGCTGTCGATGCCGCCGAGTGAGTATTTTCGCCGTCAAGGCTATGCCACCTTTCAGGACGATCCGGTTGGACTGGAGACGCGCCAATGGATTGGTATTGACCGGCTCTTGTGGGGGGATGATTATCCGCATCACGAAGGCACTTGGCCGCGTTCACAGGAAGCCATTGACCGGACTATGGGCGATCTCACCGAGTCCGAACGACGCCAGGTCTTGGGGCTCAACGCGGCCCAACTATACGGTTTTGATCTGCCCACGGGTCAGCCAGATGCTGAGGAGAGTCGCATATGAGCGCCGGACGGCTTGAGACGCTACGCCTGGACTGGGGGGAGGCCGAGAAAGCGCCGGCAGACCGGAAGCGCTGGCTGGGCGCGTGGCTGGTCAGCCGAGACGGAGAAGAGAGCGACTATTTTTACGACGGTCCCGGCGGGCGGCACACGACACATCGGGTGCCGCCCGAAGCTATCGGCTTTCGCCTGCGGTGGTACCCGAGTGAAAATGAGGTCAGCATCAACCTTGAACTGGGTCCTATGGCCAGTGTGGTTGACGACTACCTGTTTGCCGAGCCGGCTGGCCCGGATGCCGAGGTGCTGATTGGCGAAGATTTTTCCTCCCCGTATGCCTCGCACCAAGGCAAGGACCTGGGGGTCACCACCTGGAAGGGCGAGGAGTGGAAGCGGGGCGGGGGCACGACCTGGGGCTGGTATAGCTACGACCCCGAACTGGACCTGTTCTACTACGGGACCGGAAATCCAGGCGCCTGGAATCCAGACCAGCGGCCGGGGGATAATAAGTGGTCGATGACGCTGTTTGCCCGGAATCCTGATACGGGCCAAGCCAAGTGGGCGTATCAAATGACCCCGCACGATGCGTGGGATTATGACGGAATCAATGAAAACGTGCTGATTGACCTGCCTAATGGAGACGGAAAAGTCCAAAAGGTTCTGGTCCACTTTGACCGCAACGGCTTTGCCTACAAGGTTGACCGGACATCCGGCCGGGTCCTGGCCGCGGATAAATTTGGCCATGTGAACTGGGCCAAAGAGATTAACCTGGAGACCGGCCGGCCAGTCGAAAACCCCGACAAGCGTACAAAAGAAGGGGTGAATACGGAAGGCATCTGCCCCGGAGCCATGGGAACCAAGGACCAACAGCCGGTGTCCTATTCACCGAGAACCAATCTTTTTTATGTGCCAACCAACCATCTGTGCATGGATTATGAGGGAATGAAAGTCCGCTATATTGCCGGCGTGCCCTATGTTGGCGCGGTTGTCAAAATGTTCCCCGGCCCTGGCGGGCACCGAGGGGAATTCATTGCCTGGGACCCGGTGGCTGGTGAGAAAAAATGGGGCATTAAGGAAAAATGGTCGGCCTGGAGCGGGGCGCTTTCGACCGGCGGTGATGTGGTGTTCTACGGGACCATGGACGGCTGGTTCAAGGCGGTCCACGCTGTGACTGGCGAAGAACTGTGGAAGTTCAAAGCCGGCTCTGGCATTATTGGCGCGCCCATGACCTATCTCGGACCGGATGGCAAGCAGTACGTGGCGATTCTCTCCGGGATCGGTGGTTGGTCGGGTCTCGTCGTTGCCGGCGACCTGTCAACGGACGATCCCACCGCGGCGCTGGGTGCGGTGGGCGCATTTGCCGACCTGGGAAAAGACACAAATAAAGGCGGGATGTTGTACGTCTTTGCGCTTGAGTAAGCGAGCGTGCTCGACCCGCCGTAAAGCCTCTTATGCTCAACCACGCTGAGGGGGGACGACGAGCAGCCCCCCACGCTGCCGTTTGTCTCACCCTCCTCCTGCTCCTGTCTGTCCCGTTCCTCTTGGTCACCGCTTGGGCAACCGAGACGGAGGAGGCGACCCAACTGTTGCGTGTTTGTGCAGACCCCAACAATCTGCCGTTTTCTAATCGGCAGCAAGAAGGGTTTGAGAATAAAATCGCCGCGGTCCTGGCCCGTGGGTTGGGCCGCGCAGTCGCCTATACGTGGTGGCCCCAGCGCCGGGGATTTCTGCGCAGTACGCTGAACGCCGCTCGGTGTGATGTGGTCATGGGTCTGCCGGCCGATATGGATATGGTCTTAACGACGCAGCCGTATTACCGTTCAGCCTATGCTTTTGTCTATCCCGAAGACGCGCCCTATGACCTCTCTCGTTTTGATGACCCCATCCTCAAAGAGTTGAAAATTGGGGTGCATTTGATTGGCGATGACTACACCAACAGTCCGCCGGCCCATGCGCTGAGCCGGCGCGGGATTATAGACAATGTGGTCGGCTATAGCGTGTTCGGCAATTACGCTGACCCCAGTCCACCCGGAAAAATTGTTGCAGCCGTCGCCAACAGAGAAATCGACGCGGCTATTGTGTGGGGGCCGATTGGCGGCTATTTCGCTCAGCAGCAAGCCGTCTCGCTGCGCGTGGTGCCTGTCGCGTCCGAGGTCGAGTCCCCCTCCCTCCTCCTGGCCTACGACATCGCGATTGGTGTGCGCAAGAGCGACCACGGGCTGAAAAATACGCTCAATGGTCTGCTGACGCAGTACGCCGAAGAAATTCGGCATATCTTGGTCGCCTACGGGGTGCCCGGTACGGCTCCCCGCCCGCCCGGCTCTCACGCTCCTCAACACGACACACAGGTGTCTGACACCCAACCGCCTCAAGCCTCGGCTGACCAGCCGACTGAGGGACGGGGTGAGGCGGGACAGGAAATCACCCGCGGGCCGGGAAAGCGCAACCCGTATACGGGCAATCCAGAGGCGATCAGCGAGGGCGAAGAACTCTATAAGCTCCTGAACTGCTATAGCTGTCACGGCTTACGTGGCGGAGGAGGCATGGGACCCGACTTAACGGATGAAGAATGGAAGGAGGGCACGGGGGACGACACCCGGGTGATAGACCAAGTGATGACCGGGCGCAATAAAATGCCCGGCTACGACGGGGTGATTACCGAGGAAGAAGCCTGGAAAGTCATCGCCTATGTCCGGACCTTGTATAAGGGAGCCCCATCAACCATCGAGTGGTAAGGGCGGCTGAGGCTTCGTCAGTCTCCCAGGATCAATCAGAAGAAGTCGGGGGCAGAGGAGCCTGCCTATGTCGTGCCCGAATTGTGGGCAAGCTAACCGGACGGGGGCAAAGTTTTGTGACGAATGTGGCACTCTCCTCCTCGTCCGTCCGGTTGGCCAAACGCCCCCGGTGCCCTCAGCGGAGTCAACACCGGAGCCACACCGGCCCTCCACGCCGGCACCGAGGGACACGTCCACCGGCCGGCGACAGTTGACCGTCATGTTCTGCGATATTGTGGGCTCAACCGCCCTTGCCGGCCGGCTTGACCCCGAAGAGTGGCGGGACATCGTTCGGACGTATCAAGAGACCTGTGCCGGTGTGATTCAACGTTTCGACGGCTATATCGCCCAATATCTCGGCGACGGCATTCTGGTCTACTTCGGCTATCCGATTGCCCACGAAGAGGCCGCGGTCCGGGCCGTGAAAACCGGCTTGGGCCTTCTTGCTCAACTGCCTCAGATGAACACTCAGCTCCGGCAGACCGGGCGTCGAGCGTCTCTCCGTCCGCGGGCGGACGAGGCTCCGCGGATTCGGCTGCGGATCGGTATTCACACCGGACAGGTCGTGGTGGGCGACATGGGGGCCGGCGAGCGGCACGAGCCGCTCGCGCTCGGTGAGACCCCCAATATCGCCGCCCGCCTCCAGGCCATTGCCAAGGCCAATACGCTCGTGATGAGTGCCGCAGTCTATCGACTCGTCGAAGGCTTTTTTGCGTGCCAGACGCTTGGGCCCCATGCGCTCAAAGGCCGGACGACTCCCATCTCGGTCTACCAAGTCATCGGAGAAGAAGGCGCGCAGAGCCGGTTTGAGGTGGCGCTTGAAGCCGGCCTGCCTCCTCTGGTTGGACGAGCGGAAGAACTCACGTTCCTGCAACAATGTTGGGAGAGCGCCAAGGGGCGAGCGGGACAGGTCGCCCTGCTAGGTGGAGAGCCGGGCATTGGGAAGTCGCGCCTGGTCCAGGAACTCAAAGAGCAGGTCGCCAGGGCGGGCGAGGCGCGCAGAGAATTTCGCTGTTCGTCCTATGCGCGCAACACGGCCTTTTACTCGGTGATCGACCATCTCCAACGGTGGTTGCAACTCCAGGGCGATGAACCCGAAGAGGAAAAGCTGCGCCGTTTAGAGACCGCTCTGGAAGGCTACCGCCATCTGCCAGAGGAGAGTGGGGCCCTTTTTGCGTCCTTATTGTCATTGCCGCTGCCTGAACGCTTTGCTCCGCTCCGCCTGAGTCCGGAACGACAGCGACAAAAGACGCAGGAAGCCCTGGTCGCGTGGCTGGCCGAAGAGTCGCAAGAGCGGCCCCTCCTCATTGTCTGGGAAGACCTGCACTGGGTCGATCCTTCGACGCTCGATCTGATTCAGATGCTCATTGAGCGCGCCCCTCCGCTCCATCTCTTTGTTCTCCTGGTTTTTCGTTCGTCAGAATTTACTCCGCCGTGGCCCCCGCGGCCGCCCGTCCACCTGCTGGTCCTCAACCGTTTGGAGCGGCGGCCGGTTGAGGACCTCATTGCCCACGTCGCCCAAGGCCAGCGCCTGCCTCAGCCCTTGGTGGACCATATCGCGGCCCAGACTGACGGCGTGCCGCTCTTTGTTGAAGAGCTGACCAAAACCGTGCTCGAGACCGGGGTGCCTGAAAACGGCGCGGAAAGGGCGCTCCACACGACTCCTGCCACGCTTCAGGATTCACTCATGGCCCGGCTTGACCAGCTCAGCCGGACCGCCCGAGCGGTTGCCCAAATCGGCGCTGTGCTCGGCCGGGCCTTTTCCTATGCCCTGATCCGGGCGGTCTGGCCGTCTGACGAGCAGCGGCTCGCGCGCGGGCTGGCTCAACTCGTGGAGGCCGAACTGATTTTTCAAAAAGGTCTGCTCCCCCAGGCGCGGTGGGTCTTCAAACATGCCATGCTGCAAGATACGGCCTATCAGTCCTTGCTCAAGAGCAAACGCCAGCAGATTCATCACCACGTCGCCGATGTCCTGGTCAAGCAGTTCCCCGATATCAGACACCATCAACCGGAATTAGTCGCCCACCATTACACCGAAGCCGGCTTGCTCGACCAGGCGGTTGGATTTTGGCAATACGCCGGCGAGCAGGCCGTCCAACGCTCGGCGCACCGTGAGGGCATCGGCCATTTTCTCAAGGGGCTGGCGCTCCTCGGCGCACTCCCGGAGACCCCCGACCGGAGCCACCGGGAGCTGACCCTGCAGACCCGCTTAGGTCCCAGCCTCATGGCGACCAAAGGCTACGCCGCCCCGGAGGTGGAACGCGCCTATGCCCGCGCCCAGGAGTTGTGTCAGCAGCTTGGAGAAACTCCGCAGTCTTTTCAGGTGCTCCGCGGTCTGTGGGTCGTCCACGAGATGCGGGCCGAGCTCAGAACGGCCCGGAAACTGGGTGAGCAATTACTGGCCCTGGCGCACCATCTTGAGGACCCAGACCTGCTTATTGAGGTCCACCGCGCCTTGGGTAACACCTTGTTATGGATTGGGGAGTTTGCCCATGCGCGAGAACACCTGCAAAAAGCCCTGGCGCTTCATAAGCCGGAACAGCATAAAGCCCTGGCATTTCAATACGGGACAGATCCACGAACCGTCTGCTTGTTATATGAGACCCTGGCCCTGTGGGTGTTGGGCTATCCAGAACAGGCCCTGCGGCAGAGCCGGGAAGCCCTGGCCCGGGCACAAGAGGAGGCCCAACAGCAGAGTCTCAGTCTTGCGGCTGCGCTGAACTGGACGGGGCTGTTACACCAACTCCGCGGCGAAGCCGAGGTGACGGCTGAGCGGGCCGTGGCCGGAATTGCCCTGGCGCAACGGTGCGGGTTCCCCGATTGGGAGATGATCGGGACGATCTTCCGAGATTGGGCCGCGGCCGCCCAAGCGTCCACCGAAGCCCCGGTTGAGCAATTGCAAAAGGTGATTGCTGACTGGTATGCCTCTGGAGCGGAGCTCCTCCGTCCCTACTTTCTTGGGCTTTTAGCCGAACAGTACGGAAAGATCGGACGGAGTGAAAAGGGCTTAGTCCTCCTTGATGAGGCGCTGGCAGTCGTCAACACTAGCGCCGAGCGTTTCTCGGAAGCGGAGCTCTACCGCTTGCGGGGAGAACTGCTGCTGGTGCGGGATGCAAACAGGCTCTCAGCCCAGACGAGCATTCCCCGGGAAAACAGTGAAGCGGAAGGGTGTTTTCAAAAGGCCCTTCTTGTGGCGCGTCAACAAGGGGCCAAGGCGTGGGAGCTGCGGGCTGCCACGAGCTTGGCCCGGCAGTGGCGCGCACAGGGCCAACGAGAGCGGGCAGGGCGGGTGCTGACAGAAGTCACCGATTGGTTTACTGAAGGGCGTGAGACGCGGGACTTTCAAGCTGCCCAAGTTCTGCTTACCGAGTTGGTATAACGAGAGAGAGGCGACGCGCAACCATGCAAAAGATACGAAGGATACTCAGCAGCCTGCTGATAGGAGTCGGGCTGACCGCTCACGTCGTGATGGCCCAGGCCCTCAGAGAGGAAGACTTGGGAAGGCAGGAAAGCCCGGCAAGCCAAACGGAGGCCGCCGGCAGTCCGCCGGCTGTGGCGGAAGCGACCGCAGAAGCGCCGCCCGAAGCCTTTCAGGCCCTGGTCTATACGCAATTACCCGATACCCCGGAGGGCATCGGGGTGGACAGCCAAGGCAACCTGTATGCCTCGCTGTTCAATACCGGCGAGATCGTGCAGCTCAAAGACGGCGGGCAATACGTCCATATTGCCTGGGTTCCCACCGAAGCCGACAGCGGGAAGGGGCACGTCCTTGGTCTTGCCGCGGACAAAAATGACAATTTATACGTGGCGTATAAGGCCCGCTCCAAGTACGACCGGGTCGGCGACCCACGCCACCCGGCCTGCCGAGACGCGACCGATGTGGCGAGTGGGGTCTATCGGATTGATGCCGAAACGCGCGAGGTCACACCGGTCGCCACCCGCGGCGATGGCTGGCCCTTTTGTTTTCCCGACGATGTGGCCATTGACGATGTGGGGAATATCTATCTGGCCGATTTGACCTATGCCGGGATTTGGAAAATTACTCTGGACGGCAGGGTCAGCTTGTGGTCGGAACATCCGCTTTTGCATTGGTCGGCGACGCCGTATTCCGGCTTCCCGCTTGGCGTGAATGTCCTGGCCCTTGATGCAGGGCAGCGCAATATCTATGCCGCCACCAGTGGCGACCCGCTCGTCCTGCGGATTCCGATTCAGCCGGATGGCAGTGCTGGCGAGCCGATTATCGTCTCGCGTGGCCATAGCCTGCTTGACGGTATTGCCTTGGACGAGGAGGGGAATATCTACGTGTCAGAGATTTTTCGGAACGAAATTATTGGCCTGTCGCCCGACGGCAGTAAGCGGGTGGTGGTGGCGAGTCAACACTCCGCCCCGTTGGACGGGAACGCCAGCTTGGTGGTCCACGCGGGCACCCTGTATGTGGCAAATCTGGGTTTTACCCATGCACGTTGGCAGGACGCGGACAGGACGGTGGTTGCTATTCGGGGGTTTCCGCGCCCGTCTCAGTTGCCGGAGAATCAGGATGCCCCGGAGGATAGCGCCTCAGAAGTCAAAAGAAAAAGGGGCAGGAAAAATCCTGCCCCTTCTGGTTCGCGCGGTAGGAGTCTGTGAGGCTTAGTCCCTGCCGTGGCGCAGCAGGTGGCCCGGGGTTGCGCCGGTGCAGTTGCCGTCTTCAAAGGTGACGTCGCCGTTCACCATGATCCAGCGATAGCCCTCAGCATACTGAACACGCCGCCACTCGCCACCCGGAAAGTCGTGAACGACCTTTGGCTTCTCTGGGGTCAGCTTCAAGTTTTCAAGATCGTAGATGACCACATCTGCGCGGGCACCTTCTTGCAGGATACCGCGATTTTGGAAGCCAGCGCACTGGGCCGGCATCCCGCTCAGACGATAGTGGGCTTCTTCAAGGCTCATAAAGCCAGCGTCGCGCACCATCCACGTCAGCAGGTCAGTTGGATAGGCCCCAATGGTGATGAACTTGGTATGCGCACCGCCGTCTGATACCCCGGCCATGCTGTACGGGGAAGACATCAGCTCGGACACATAATCCTCACGGACGTTACGAGCGGGAGTATAGAATTCGGTTTCCAGATTCTCCTCAACCGCAATATCGAACATCGCGTCTATGACGTGCTTGTTCTCCATCTTGGCGACTTCTTCAACCGTCTTGCCAATGAACTTTTCAAACTTCTCGTTCTTCACGGTTTCGACCGTGAAGTCTTTGAGCGATCCGGTCACGACCGGCGTATGGCCAGTGTCATATTCCGCGACCAGAGCCTGGCGAATAGCGGGGTTTTTGAGCTTTTCAAGCCGTTCGGCTGGCGTGCCCATGGTGACTTCCCGCAGGACATCATTGCCGTCGAACAAGCCTGACATATCGGCAAAACTGAAGTACAAGCCTTGACGAAACGTCGCGGTCTGGTTGTAAATCTTGCGCCCGGCTCTATTGGTCTTCTCCATCCAACGCAGGATACGGCGGTGGATACTCGGCCGGTCGTCTCGTGTGGCCGTAGCATTGAACAGAATCGGTCGGCCACACTCGTCGGCCAGACGGTCGTAGAATTTCATATCGGCTTCAAAGTCCGGGCTGGATTGGGTCAGCTGGATAAAGCCTTCTCTCCGTTCCCGTAACACCCGACCAAAGGAGAGCATGTCTTCGTCAGCCATGGTGTCCGTCACCATCGGTGTGCCGTCGTAGTCGCGCTGCACGGACACAAAGCCGTCCCCCAGGCGCTGGGCCGAGAATCCACACCCACCGGCGTCCAGTGATTCATTCAGAATCTGACGCATGGTCTGTTTCTCTTTGTCGGTAGCCGGACGACTCTTGGCCGCTTCGAGTCCCATGGTCCAGATCATAATCGGTGCAATGGGAACAAAGCTCAGGACGTTGACCCCTTTAGGGGTTCTGTCCAGGAAGTCGAGCCACTCTGGGAATGTGACCCAATCCCATTTCATGCCGGCTTTCATGGACTCGTACGGAATGGCTTCAACGCGAGACATCGTTAGCATCGCGCGCTCACGCATCTCGGGTTTCACTGGCGCGAAACCAAAGCCGCAGTTGCCGAGCACGATTGAGGTCACCCCGTGCCAGCCGGACAGGGTGACATAGGGGTCCCAGTTAATCTGGGCGTCGTAGTGGGTGTGCAGATCAATAAAGCCCGGTGCAACGATGAGCCCATTCGCGTCCAGCGTTTTGGCTGCATCGCTCGGATTGAGCTTCCCATTCGGTTCGATCTTTGCGATCTTGCCGTCCTTAATGCCAACGTCGCCCATGAAGCGTGGAGTGCGAGAACCATCGACGACGGTGCCACCCTGGATGAGTACGTCATATTCAGCCATGTCTGTTCCTCCCTATTATTGGTCGAAAAAATTGAACGCTCACTCAGTCTTCCCGAACCATGCCATAGGCTGACTATGGCTGTCAACACGATATTTCCTCTTGCTATTGGCGGCTGATATGCCACGTGCGGACACGAGAGAGGAGCCCGGCAAGAGGACCGGGAAAACCAAGTGAGAAGAAGGATAACGGACCGCCGTATTGCTTGCTGACGCAGAAGGGTTAATAATGAGAAAAGCTTGTTTACGACCAGTGCGAGGTGGAAGGAGGGGTAGCGATGGGTAAAGTGGTTGCACGAAGAGTTGGTGTCGTTCTGGGCCTGATGCTGATCATGGGCCTCATGGCCATTTGGGTTCAGGCACAAGAGCAAATACCAGGAGACGCCACCGCGGTGGCTGACACGGTTGATCTGGCAGAAGTCGCTAAACAGACGGGTCAGGAGGAACGGGCCGGTCAGGAACAGCCCCCGCCAACCCTGACATTGGCCCTGGCTGAGCAGTTTCTGGCAGCCGCCAAGGCAGAAGCGCTCAAACAGGGCTGGACCATGAGCTTTGCCGTCGTTGATGCGACCGGACGCCAAGTGGCGCTCATCCGTATGGACGGGGCTCGGTGGATGACGACCCGGGTCGCCCAGGCAAAAGCCTTTACCGCCGCAACGTTCCGGCGCCCGTCGGCCGCGGTGGAAGAGCTGGCAGAGCAGCGCCCGGACTTATTTCAGAGTCTGACTCAGCTGATTGATGAACCCATGCTCCTGGCCGGCGGAGGACTGCCGATTATTCTTGAGGGCACGTTGATTGGCGGGGTTGGGGCGAGTGGTGGCACCGAGGCTGAGGACATCGACTGCGCCCAAGTGGGTCTGGACGCGATAGGAGCGGAGTAAGGGGGATGCGGAGCGGACTTTCACGCCCGTTCCTCTTGCCATACGAACACCGCTGTCGAGTCACACCCGCTCCAGCAGGAGGGCTTGCACATGAAAACGATGATTCAGATGGTTCCCTCAATGCCGGTGCGCTCCAACGCAGAACGCCGTCAGTTGCGGCCCGTTGGACGAAACATTGAGCGCTACGCCCAGCTCATTGATGGTATGGTCGATATCGTGCAAGCCGCGGACGATCTGGGCTATTGGGGCATGAGTTTTATTGAGCACCATTTCCACTCTGAGGGATTTGAAATGCTCCCCACGCCCGGACTGATGAACGCCTGGTTAGGCCCCTATGCCAAACAGATGCGGATGGGGCAGCTCGGCTATGTCATGGGCACGCAAAATCCGTTACGTGTGGCCGAAGAGACGGCAGTGCTTGACCACATTCTCAAAGGGCGGTTCTTCGTCGGCTTTGCCCGGGGCTATCAGGCGCGTTGGGTCAGAACGCTCGGGCAGCAGTACAACACGCTGCCAACGCTGTCGAATCGCGAATCTGAGCCACAGGCGACTGCGGATGATGTCAACCAGCGCATCTTTCGGGAGATGGTCACCATTGTCAAAAAGGCCTGGACCGAACCGAGCTTTTCGTACAACGGTGATTTTTTCAAAGTCCCGTTCCCGCACGAAGGCATCGCCGACTACCCAGCCTATCCCTGCGCGCAGGAGTACGGTGCACCGGGAGAAATAGACGAACAGAACCGCGTCAGCCAGATCAGCGTGGTGCCGGCTCCCTACCAACGGCCGCATCCGCCGGTGTTCATTAGCTCGTCAGGCAGTCCAGACTCGGCGCGCTGGTCGGGCGAACAGGATTTTACGTGTTGCTATTTTGCGCCCCTGGCTGGGGCGCGCGTGCAAGACGAAGCGTACCGCGAAGGCGCGGCCCAGCGCGGCCAGTCGCTCCGGCCTGGGCAGGGCCAGGGATTATTACGCTTTCTCTATATCGGCAAGACACGGGACGAAGCCTATGAGAAGGTGGATAAAGTGATCGTCCCTTTTTTCTCAGAATTTGCTTCCCACTTCTTCCCGGTTTTACTCAGCGAAGGCAGCGGGTCCATGCTGGAGCGAGTGCTTAACACGGGGCTGATCGTGGCCGGCACGGTCGATGAGGTCAAACAGCAGATGGCCGAGATCTATGAAGAGATTCCGTTCGAGTATTTTTCTCTGGTCGCCTACAATGGGCTCGAACCGCAAGACCAGCTTCTCGAAGACATCGAGCTGTTTGCGACCAAGGTCGCCCCGGAGTTTGCGTAATGCCGGGGAAACTAATAAAGAAAGTCTCACCCAACAGCACTCGCACCCGAGGCGCAAGCCGCTCTCAAATTCTCTATATTTGTCACGCGCGGGTTCGACCGCTACAAATTCTTGACCGCCCCTTCGAGCATGTCGTCTAGTTCCGCGGCTTTTCTGGGTTCCATCTGAGTCCGCTGGGCGAGGATGACCCCCCACGAGTCGCCCGTATAGCGGTGGAATTTCTCCGGGTTCCATAGCTCGGCCCGCTTGAATGACTTGGGGCAGTGGAAGTAGCATTCTTCGACGCTGACTTCGATGGCGAGCTGGGCCGGGCGGCCCCGAGCGCTGAGTCTTTCCAGGATGTGGGGGGCGGTGGTAATCCGGGCACGGCCGTTGATGCGCATGGTCCATTCTTCACCCGGAATGAGCAAGAGTAGGCCGATGTGCGGGTTCTCCAAGATATTATTGAGGCTCTGGAACATTTTGTTACCAGTCCGGTCTGGGAGGTAGAGAGTGTGCTTGTCTGCGATTTTGATAAAGCCCGGCGGGTCGCCCTTGGGTGAAGCGTCGCACCGCCCTTGGGCGTCTGCCGTGGAGACAATCACAAACGGGCACTGCTCAAGAAAACGCGCGGCCGCCTCATCGATATAGGGCAGCTTATGCTTGACGGCGAGTTGATCCGGGTCGCCAAAGCGCGCGGCTAACTCCTGCGTACTCTGCGGGACACTCGGGGCTGTTGCGGTGCTCATACTTCCCTCCTTAACACTGAGGCAGGCAACTCCTGGGTACGATAGAGCAATTTGCAAGCCGCTGCAAAGGATTGTACACAGGAGAGCGGGCAGAGAGATAATAGAGACGCGAAGCGGAGCCGGAGGACGCATGACGAATACGGCAGATTACCAGGGGATGATTCGGCCGCTGGAAGAAAAAATCCTGCTCTTTTTGCGAACGTTTGAAGACGTGCAGGAGCAGATGCACTTCGGGAAGATACCCGAGGCACAGGGACGAGTGCGAGACACTATTGGTGACTTTTTTGAAACCGGCCTGTCCGCCGTCACCAGCCTGGAACCGCCCGAAAAACTCACCGCCTTTCACGCGGCTTTCGCCGCCGCGCTGACGCATCTCCATAATGCCAGCACGGCTTTTCTGGGCGGAGTCCCTGGACCGAATTTTGGCGGCGCGTTTGTCAATAGTCGTTTCTCGCTGTGTCGAGGACTGGACCTCTTATACCACCACCGTGCTCAGCTCCCGACGCTCGCCCCATACTGGCTGCTGCCCGAGGCTGCGTCCCAGCGTGACGCCTTGGAAGCGCGGGCCGACGAGGCGGCGGTGCCAGTTGGGATGCTCCATCAGCCGCAGACCGAGGAACATGCCGAGTACTCGCTGTACGTCCCGGAATACTACAGCCCGGCTACAGATTGGCCCCTCATCGTCTGCCTGCATGGTGGATATGGTCGGGGCGATGACTATATCTGGACATGGCTGCGGCCGGCCAAGAGCAGGGGCTATCTGCTGCTGTCGCCAAAGTCCTGCGGGCCGACGTGGTCTGTCCTGCAACCGCGGGTTGACAGCCGGTCTATCCGGGCCATGTTTGACACTGTGTGTGAGACCTATCGCGTTGACCGTGCGCGGGTCTATCTGTCTGGTCTCTCCGATGGGGGGACCTATACCTATCTGCTGGGGCTGGAGCAGGCCGAACTCTTTGCCGGCATCGCCCCGATTGCGGGGGAACTGAGCCCCGCCACCGATGGGATGCTGCGACAGAAGCGCGGCCTTGAGGTGCCAATCCATGTGATTCACGGGGTGCATGACTTCATCTTTCCGGTTGAAGCCGTTCGCTCATCGAATGCGCTGCTCGAACACATCGGCTACAAGCTGAAGTACACGGAGTTGCCTGACTGGAGCCACGCGTTGACCTACTCCATCAATGAGACGCTGGTGCTGCCGTGGTTTGAAGGTTTGGGGCCAAAAGAACACAGCTAAATAGGGAGGAAACCATGTCTCAGGATATCGAAGCTCGTTTGCAGGCGTTGGAAGCAAAAATTCAGGATTTGAGTGACCGCGAAGCCATTCGCTCGCTCCGGTTTCGTTATCACGAGTGTATTAACGAGGGGGAACTGCAAGCTATTCCCGACCTGTTCACTGAGGATGCGCACCTCGATTTCGACTATCTGGGCAAAGCCAGCGGCCGGGCCGAGCTGACGCAGTTTTTTCAAGGCGTTGAAAGTCTGCTGTCTTTTGTCAAACAATTTATGCACAACCATGCGGTTGAGGTGCGAGGGGATACGGGCAGGGGCTATGCCTACCTCGAAGCAAAGACCATCTCAAAAGGGGAGGCGTATTTTGTGGCCGCCCGTTATGACGACGAATACGTCAGACAGAATGGCGAGTGGAAGTTCAAGAAGATGTCGCTGACCCCGTATTTTACCGTTCCCTTCAAAGAAGGCTGGGCGCAGGAGGACCGGCTCAAGATGGGGAGATAGCGCTCCCGACACACCGGGACCCCTCCAGCGGCCTCTCAACCGCTGGACTCCTCCTCTTTTAAGTAGCGGTCGTCCTGGCCGGCGTAACGAATGCCGTGGTTGTGGCCGCTGTAGACCTCCGTTCCCTTTAATACCGCGGTTTTCCGCGTAAACTCGAATCTCACCCCGTCATTCAGGATTTTGCCAACGTTCTCATACTGCCAGGCGCTGACCGTCTTTGCGTGTGGACGGGCGGCCATGGTCTCAAACCAGGCCCTGACCTTCGGGTGCTTCTTCCACACCCCAGCCGGAATGATCTTTCCGGCGTCATGAGAAACGAGGTCTTGGTGAGCGGTCAGGTCCGCATAGCTGATCTCAGCGCCGCACAGATACTCCCGGTCTTTGAGCCAATAGGTCTCAAGCAGATCAAGCGACTCGTACAGAAGATAACGTCCCTTCTTTATCTCCGCGGAAAAGTCCTTATCATAGCCGTAAATCATGGGGGCGAAGATCGTCCAGTGGAACGCCCCGCCGCCGAGGCGGAGCGTGTAGGCATACCATTGCAGAAACTGCTGAATATGTCCTTTCTGCTGCGGGTCGCGCCCGAACCAGTGGGCGGGACATTGAAACTTCTCGTTCAAGTAGAACGCAATGGCCGCGCTCTCCCAGATCACGAAGTCCCCATCCACGAGAATCGGCACCTGCCCAGTTGGGTTGTACTTTGTCCTGAACTCCGGTCGCTCGTTGATATCGGTGGTGATATCGACATGCTCCGCTTCAAAGGGAATATCGTTCTCCAGCATGAATTGATGCGCCGCGCGGCACGGCTGTGAAGCGGGGTGGTGAAGATACCGTAAGGGAGTGGTCATCTTAAGCTCCTCTATCCTTGTGTGTGTATTGATTCGCTTGCCCTCTTGCGAGGCATTGTTGACTTGTGGAACGGCTTGTCAAGAGGTACATCTAGCCTGAGTGCATTTGCACGAGAACTTATATTTCTTCGAGATGAGGAGGGTGAATGGCAATGACGCTGTACTCAGATGCTCACTACCCTGTTTCCCCGACGCTTGAAACCTTACACGGCGACGAACTTCAGTCCTATGCGCGTAGCGGCACGTGGGGCACGGCAGCCCAAAGAACTGCCATTGCCGCCACGGCACGGAGGGCGCAATGCGAACAGGGCTTACAAGAGTCCGTCGGCGATGAAAAGCTGGCTGCACAGGCCACATTCCCTGACGCGGCGATACGACTGGCGCGTGCGGTGGCGGTTGATTCAGAGCATATCGACCGCAAGTTTTGCCAGGACATACAGGCCCAGGGGGTGAGCGAGGGCGCGTATGTTGAAATCGTTGCGCTGGTGGCGCGCCTGTCCAATCTTGATGTTTTTGCCCGCGGCCTCGGCATCCCGCCCCGAAAATTACTGGAGCCCGCCGACGCGACGCTCCCCTCTTTTGAGCGTCCCAGTGAAGCCGTTGATGAGGGATTCTTTACCGCGAGTGTCCCTAGCGCTCCCAAAGGTGGCCTATTAGCTGAGTCGTTATACGGACAAAGTCCGGCGGGGAATATCTTACGCGCGGTCAGCCTCGTGCCAGATGAAGCCCGGCGGGTGATGACGCTGGTCCGTCAGCAGTATTTCAGTGCCGAGCATTTGCTCAACTTTGATGCTCCATCAGACCACGCCCTCTCGCGAGCGCAGATAGAACTGATTGCCACCAAGGTTTCGGCGCATAACCAGTGTTTCTACTGAACCACGTGGCATACCTATCTGCTCCGGGAGAGTGGAAAAGCGACCAATTGCACCTACGAGTTAGCCGGCGCGCTCGATGCTCGTATTGACAGCGGTGTGGAATACGGGGACGCACTCGTGCGATTCGCTGAGGTGTTGATGAACCCCGAGCCCACGGAACTGGCGGCCGCTCGTGAGGCCGTGGCCGAGCGATTAGGGCCGGCGGCGGTCACGTCGGCGGCGGTCATCGGTGCCAACTTCAGTATGCTGGACCGGGTCGCCAATGCGATGGGCATCAGCGTCGATTCGATGATCGTGGAACCCACCGCAGATTTTCGAGAAGTGCTGGGGATCAACACCTTCCCCTCTGCGGCGCATACGCTCGGATAAGAAAACAGCCTGATACGACAGGAAAACTGAACGAACCTTCATTCGGCAACCGTCAGCAACAGACGCAAGAAAAAATAAAATTGGCTTTGAATAATTCTTTCGCTTCTGCTAGGCCGTCCACATAGAGAGGGGGGGGAGCATGAAATTTGGTCTGCTCATGCCGTTCTGGAATCCGACCCGCTGGGAGCGGCCTTTTCCTGAACTGTATCAGAACCTGTTGGAGCAAATCGTCAGAGTCGAGGAACTTGGCTACGACCACATCTGGCTGACCGAGCACCACTTCGACGCTGATGGCTGGTCGCCGGCGCTCTTGCCCCTTGCTGCCGGTATTGCCACCCGCACGACACGCATCCGAATCGGGACGTTCATTCTCATCCTGCCCTTTCAACACGCCTTACGGGTGGCCGAGGACTCCATCACTGTGGATATTCTGTCCAATGGGCGCTTTGATCTTGGGGTGGGCAAAGGCTATCGCAAGAAAGAATTTACGGCCTTCGGCTTTCCCCGTGAGCAACGTGAGGCGCGTTTGGAAGAAGACTTGGCCGTTATTCAGGGACTCTGGACCCACGACCCCTTCTCTTTTGACGGAGACTATTATCATCTCAAAGACGTGCGTCTCACTCCACGCCCCGTCCAGCAACCCCATCCACCGATTTGGATCGGTGCCCGTGGCAAGAGGGCGGTTCAGCGGGCGGCACGGATGGGGTTTCACCTGATGGGTACGGGGGAAGTTGCCCAGCAGCGGGCCTACGATGATGAGTTGGAACGCTGTGGCCGGAATCCGAAAGATTATCACTTGGCCCAACTGCGCTGGGTCTATGTGGCGGAGAGTCGGGACCAAGCCTGGGACCTCGTTGGTGAGCATATGCACTATCTCTTCTCTTCCGCTTTTCCGTTGCTCAAAGAAGCCGGCGACCTGCGGGCCGACCGCGCCATGGGGCAGGTACCCAGCGTTGAGGAACTGCGCACTATTGATCCCACTATTCCGGGCGGGATGCCCATTGTGGGCACCCCGGACGATTGCATTCGGGCCTTGCAACGCTACCAGGATGAAACGCGGGTGACCCATTTGGCCATGGGGGTGCATCTGCCAGGACTCGCACTGGATAAGGTGACATCATGCCTTGAATTATTTGCGCGGGAAGTCATGCCGCATTTTGCGCATTGAGGAGACGAGAAGAACGCGAAGGACCCTGGGGTGAAGGGGAGAGAGCGATGGCAAACACTGGCCACGGCAGAGCCCCTCCGGGCAGCGCTCTGATTTTTTTCGGCCTGAAGGTTGACAGCAGATTTCTCCAAGAGTAATGAGACGGTAAAGCATCAGTAAAGGAGGGGAGTATGCCACAATTTGATACTGTGATTAAGAACGGCACGATCGTCGACGGAACGAAGGTGCCGCGTTACCAGGCCGACCTTGGTATCAAGGACGGGAAGGTTGCTGAGATTGGGAAAATCAGCAGCAGCGACGCCAAGAAGGAGCTTGATGCCAGTGGGCAGATTGTTGCTCCAGGCTTCATTGACCTGCACACGCACTATGACGCCCAGCTGCACTGGGACCCATACTGCACGATTGGCAGTTGGCATGGTGTGACCACCGTCACCATAGGGAACTGCGGGTTTGGTTTTGCCCCGTTGCGAGCAGAAGATGCCGACCGAGCCATGCTGGCCTTGTCCCGTACCGAAGCGATTCCACTGGAGCCCATGCGGGTGTCGATGAAGGTGGACTGGGAAACCTTTCCCCAATACATGGACCGTCTGTCCCGTATGCCCTTGGGCGTCAATGTTTCCCATCTCTTTCCACTCGCCCCGGCCGTGGCGTATGTGATGGGCGGCTTCGATGATGCCAAAAAACGTTTCCCCAATAAAGAAGAGATGGAGACCATCACCGGCTTGTACAAGGAAGCCGTGCAGGCTGGGGCCGCGGGCTGGTCTGCCCAACGTCTGGTGCCCGAGAGCCGGGTGTCTGTGCAGCGCGACTATGATGGCACGCCGATGATCACCGACATCCTGCCGGACGAGTTCTATATGGAAATGGCGAAGGCCATGAACGAAGTGGGCCAAGGCTGTATCCAATTTACCCAGTCCGGGGCCAGCGAGAGCACGTTTGGGGTTGATGACGATTTCAAATTCCTGGAAGAGATGACCAAAACCGCGGGGCAGCCGCTGCTGTACAACGCCATGTTAATCAGCGATAAGCATCCTGAGTCCCACCGGGCGCAGTTGAATTGGGTCAATGCGGCAAACGAACGCGGCGCTCGTGTGTTCGGCCAGGGCGTCACCGCTCGGGCTCCGGTGCGGATGACCCTGGAAGACTGGAACCTGTTTGATGGCATTCCGGCCTGGAAGGAAGCGACGCTCGGAACGGTCGAAGAGCGGAAAGCCAAACTGTCGAAGCCTGAACTGCGCAAGGAAATGCGTGAAGACTACGACGGTGGCGGCATGGAAACCATGAATATCGTCTTTGGTGAGTTCGACAAGTTTATTGCGCGTAAGGTGCGCAATCCTGAACTCAAACTCCAATACGAGGGCATGTCCGTAGAGCAGATTGCCGAGAAGGAGGGCAAGCACGTCATCGACGCCATGCTTGCCCTGTCCGTGGCTGATGATCTGCGCACCGAGTGGGCCGGCCCCGTGGCCAATGCCAACATCGACGGCTACAAGGAGCTGATGGGCTCGCCCTATACGCTGCCGGGCGTGTCGGATGGTGGGGCGCACGTGAAGTTCATTACGCCGGCCATCTATCCGACCGAAGTCCTGTCCTGGCTGGTCCGCGAGCAGGGGGTCATGAGCCTGGAAGAAGCCCACTTCCGCCTGAGCGGGATCATGGCTTGGGCTGCCGGCATTAAGGACCGTGGGACGCTGCGTCACGGTCAAGCAGCCGACATCGTGGTCTACGATATCAACACCGTGAACGCCTTGCCGGGCGAGATCGCTCACGACCTGCCAGCCAACGAGTGGCGGCGAGTCCAGAAAGCCGAAGGCTATAAGCATATTCTGGTGAATGGTGAAGAGACCTTCCAGAATGGTGAATGCACCGGCAATACCTCGGGCGCACTGCTCCGGAACGGCGTGGCCCGCTAGGTCACGCGCTGGGTCCCTCTTACGAATCGCCATGAACAGACGGGGAGTCGGAGAGCAATGCTCCGACTCCCCGTTTCTTTGGCGGCAGGATTGAAACACCCGGTAGAACGTTTTGCCAAATATATGAGGCCACACGTATAGTGAGTAACGAGTCTTTACTATCCAGAAAGGAGGGGTTTGAGATGGAGATACGCACAAGCGGGTATGTCTCTGCGGACGGCCATGTGGTTGAGCCCGCAGATTTGTGGACCACCCGGATGGACAAACGCTTTCGTGACCGCGCTCCGCGGGTCGAAGCACGCGAGGATGCTGACTACTACATTATTGATGGGCTGACGCCCTTTCCGGTCGGGCTCGAAGGTGCGACCATGGAAGACAAGCTCGCCGGGACTATTGAGACCATGGCCAGTCGGCATGCGGATACACGCCCAGGGGCCTGGGACCCACAACTCCGACTGCGTGACCAGGACTTGGACCACGTCCAGGCCGAGGTGATTTACGCCGGCGCGTTTGGGCTCCAATTCTTTACGCTGCAAGATGCCGAATACCAGCGCGCAGCCATGCGGGTCTATAACGACTGGCTGAGTGAATTCTGTGCCGTTGCGCCAGAGCGACTGCTGGGGGCGGGCTTACTGCCCGTGCGCGGCCCGCTCGAATGGGCGTGCGAGGAAGCCGAGCGGTGCGCCAAGCAGGGCCTGCGGACCTTCACGATTCCCGCCGATGTGCCAGATCGTTCGTATGCGACATCGGACTATGAGCGTCTGTGGAGCACGCTCGAAGATATCGGGCTGCCGGTTGCCACCCATTCCGGCACGGGAACGGCCGAAGAGTTTTATTCCAAATACAAACGGATGGGCACGGGCATGGCCGTGGTTGAAATGAAGATGTTCCAGCCCATGCGGGGTTTAGTCGATCTGCTCTGGAGTGCGGTCCCACAGCGCCATCCCACGCTGCGCTTTGTCATTGCCGAGGGTGGCGTCGGCTGGATCGCCTCGCTGCTCAGCTTTATGGATCACTGGTGGAACGACCACCGGCGCTGGATGGAGCCGAAGCTGGAGGAATCTCCGAGTACGTATTTCAAACGTCAATTCTGGGCCACCTTTGAGGATGATCGGGCTGGCATTCAGACCCGCGACCTCCTTGGTGTGGATCGATTGATGTGGGGCGCAGACTATCCGCACACGGAGGGGACATTCCCGCGTTCGGTCGAACAGATCGCCAAAGACTTTGCCGGGGTGCCAGAGGACGAGGTTTACCAGATGGTGGCCGGGAATGCGGCTCAGTTGTACGGCCTTGATCCATAGAGACAGACGCACTTGCGCGCCATACAATGAACACAGGTCCTCTCTTTTCTTTTGACCGTCCCTGCCTGTGGCTGCTCCTTGGGATGCTCTTTGGTGGAGGTTGGGTCGGATGCGGCTCTGGAACGGCGCTGACTGATAGCTGGCTGACGGAACTCTCACGTTGGGTCTCGCGCCCCCCCAAAGTCCATCCCGTTGGGGTTGGCTATATTCCCGGCTTGACGCGCCGGCGGCCGCCCCTGCTCCCACCGCTGTATATGCTGGTCTTACGACCGCTTGACCGTCGCCCGGCTCTCCACATCCACGAAACCCGCCAGAAAATCATTCCGTTGCCTGACGACCGAGACGCGCTCATTGGATTCTCCGGTCTGAATTTTGAGGAGGGGCAGGTAACCATTGCCCCTGCCGGCAGCGTCCCCGACCTCGGAACATTGCGGCATATGGACGCGTGGATGCCCCATCTCCCGGATATCCCCAAGACGTTTTTTACCCTCGCCCGACTTCCCGAGAGCGTGCAATACGCCCTGACTTTGCACTTTCGTGAGGCGGGTATTGAAACGGAAATGCTGCCGTTTCCATTTCCAGAGCCGCTGTCGGCCACAAATCAGCGGGCGACGTATGCCCTGGGCTGTACGATAGACGAGTTCTCGCTGTTCAGCCTGCGCCGCTACCAACAGGTCCGGGTCGGGTCCCGCCGGCTCGCCGTGCCGGTCCGCGGACCCACCCGGGCTGCGGTCTCGCTCAGACTCTCGCTGTATCAACTGCCGTCCGGGCGGGTCGTGTGGCAAGAACGAGTCTGGGACGTGATCCACGACCCCCCGCGAGGAGGCACCCAACATCGCTATCATACGGCTGACGACACGCTCACCCTGGCGCTCAGCCGGACTGTTGGGCGTCTCCTGTCGATCCCGAAATTTCAGGCCGCCCTCCGCCGGCCTCATTCAGATGCGGCTCCCGCGCAGGAGTCAGCCGGGTTACGGTTCAGCCGCCCGCAGTCGAGCGAGCTGCTGACGGACCTCTTCGACAAAAGGCGCTCGGGGGTCTAATCGAAGAGCCTGCTCATAGGCGGCCACTGCTTCTCCCTTCTGGCCCGTTTGCCCTAAAGCGCGCCCGAGACTCACATAGGCATAGGCGTAATCCGGCTGAAGATGGATCGTCTGTCGCCAGGCCTGCATAGCCTCCGCTAGATTGCCTTCTGCCGCGAGTACATGACCAAGGCGATGGTGCACATGGGCTGAGGCTGGGACCAACTGCAAGGCGGTGCGGTAGGCTGACAATGCGTCCTGGATATGCCCGGCGGTCTCACACGCGCGGGCAAGGTGGATATGGATAGTCGCGTCATCCGGGCTGAGACGCGCGGCCTCGCGCAATGCCGTCATTGCCTGGGCGAGTTCCCCGCGTTCTTGCAGCGCTATTCCTATCCGATAATGCGCCTCAGCGTGACTGGGGGCCTGGTGTATGGCTTCACGCCACTGATGAATCGCCCCATCGACATTCCCCTGATTATAGAGGGTATAGCCCTGCCTGAGATGCCGGGCGGCTAGGGCTGAAACGGGTGGATTGAGGGGGTCCTGAGCTGGGATGCCGGGGGCCGGCACAGGCGACCTCGGGGTTGATGGGGGAGTAGCCGTGAGCGGGGGAGCCGCGCTCAGCCCTTGGGGGGAGGCTGGTAAAGGGCTGGTCCGGGGTGACACTCCTCTGTCAGGCGTCTCAGGTGGTGAGGCAGCCGGCGGTGGTGCGCGACGGGGTGAGGGTGGGGAGACCTTTTTTGTTACTTTCTTCGCCAAGGCTGTCGGAGCGGGCTTCGCCAAGGCTGTCGGAGCGGGAGACGCCGGCTCCAGGGCGCGGACAAAGAGAATCTGAGTGTCTTCCTGCTGAGAATCGCCAGCTTGTTCAGCGTGGCCCTTGGGAGCGTCCGAGTCAGGCGGTTCATTCAGGACAGCAGTCACAATATGTGCCTGTTGCTCAACTGAAAAAGACGGAATCTGGCTCGTCTTGAGGTCGAGGACGAAACGGGTGTGGTGAGGATGGGAGCCAACTCGGACCCGCGTAATCAGCGTGTCGGCTGCGGTATACGTGGCTGAGGCTGAGCGTTCAACGCCTCCGCTTACATCAATGACCAAGCGAGCCGGGGCGCGTAAGGAAAAGGCGCGGACAGAATCCGGTGGCTGGGAGAAGTGGAAGCGGAGCGTTCGCTGGTTGCCTGCCTGAGCGAGCTTTATCTCCTGCACATACAGTCCCACGGGTCGGGCAAGAGATTGCGCACCACTCTTCCCAGGGGCTAGCAGGCTCAGCCCGGTCCACGTCACGACCAGGACGAGGAATGCCGTCTGTTTCTTCATCGTTGCGGTCTCTCTGCTACGACTCTCGGAGGCGCGCCACACGTTTGCGTATCTCCGCGCACAGGGCATCGGCATTGCTTTTTTTTCGGTTATCCTCAAACGCTTGCGTAAAACGAACGCAGACCGGGACGGCGTTTTTGTATGTAGACAGGGCGTCTTTCTTCCTGCCCATCTTTTCGAGTGCTTCGCCGTAGTTAGCATAGGCATAGGCGTAATGAGGCGCTAGTTGTATGGTCTGGTACCAGGCATTGGCCGCCCCCTGCCAATCCTCTCTCCCGGCTAAGAGATATCCCAGCCGATTGTGGACGTAGGGGGCGGAAGGAACCAGCTGGAGGGCTTTTTGATAGGTGTCAAACGCGCTTTGTTCCTCGCCCAGCGCTTCGAACGCGCGGGCAAGATGGACGTACGCAGTGGCATTATCCGGGTCAAGCTGGAGCGCGTGCTGAAAGGCGTCCGCGGCTTGGGTATGATTTTTTTGGTCTCGGAAGGCAATCCCTAAGAGATGATGGGCCTGGGCAGTCTGCGGAGCGAGGCGCAGGGTCTCTTGCCACTCGATGATTGCCTTATCAATTTTACCCGCATCATAGAGAATTTGTCCCTGTTCAAGATGATAGCGGGCCTGTTGCGATAATGGTTGTGGAGAAGCGGACCGCTCCGGTGCAATCTGGGGGGAAGGCGGCGGTGGGGTCGCTGCCACGACTGGAGTCGGGCTCTTGAGTAGAGGTGGGGAAGCCGGTGGTGTTTGAGCGCGCGAAAAAAGCACATGGGTCCGCGCCGCCGCAGAGCCCTCGCCCCGCTCTCCAAGTCGGGCAAGCACCGTGGTCGCCTGGTGTTCAACCGTATGCTCCGGCACTGTTTGGCTGTTGAGGTCTAGGACAAGGCGCAGACGTTGGGGATGGGAACCGGTGCGCACCTGGGCGAGGAGGGGATCATTTGCCTGGTAGCTCTGGGACGGCACGTTTTGCACCGGGCCATGCACATCAATAACGAGGCGTGGGGGCGACGAGAGGGCAAACGACCGGATGGAGTCAGGCGACTGAGAAAACTGAAACCGAACCAGGCGTGTTTCCCCCTCAGTGGTCAGACGTATTTCTTGTAAGCGGAGCGCAGCAGACTGGGAAAAGGCCGGGGACAGCCATAAAACGAGCCCGACGCTCCCCATCCCGAGATGGACGGCAGCAAAAATTTTGAAGCCGGTTCGTTTTCTTTGCATAGCGCGACTTGCTCGGGTTCCTATCCGGCCTGAAAGAGTCGGCGATTTTTTGTCATCCCTGCTTCTTCAATCCTGATAAAAATAATCCCTTGACAGCAAAGAATATGTCCAATACTTACTGCGAGTCAATAAATCCGCACCGAGAGTAAAGTTCTGTTCGCTTTCGGACAAGGGAGGCACCTATATGGAGAAGCGCGCGTTACGGGGTCCCGGCTGTTTTTTATCGTATTTCCCGGTGGTCGCCTTGGCGCTGGTGCTCAGCGGCCTGTGGGTGCCACCCACAACCGTGCTTGCCAATCAGGACCAGAGCTATGACACGCTCCGGCACTGGATTGAGCACTCCCGCCCGGAGACCGCGCTGGCTCCTGGACAGCATCTCACCCTCAAAGACCGCGCCGTACTTGAATCATTCATTCCTCAGACGGCCTGGGAATACTACTTCTATGACGGCATGGATATGGAGATCACGGAATCCGGGACCTACCCGCCCCCGGAAGGCTGGGGCCAGAATGTTCCGTCCGGGTATAAACTGGACGAGCAGGGTGTGTTGGTTGGATTTAAGGGCGGGGGGTTTCCCTTCCCGGACATCGACGCAGACGACCCACACGCGGCCCAGAAAGTCATCTGGAATATGTTGTGGCGGCCTGGGGCCGAAGACTATGTGATGCCGATGGTGGCTTGGTCGCGGAGTCTCAACGGCAAGTTGGACCGCCAGTTTGAGTTTACCGCGGTCGCTTCCCGTTATGCCCAGGGAGACCACTGCTTGGTGCCGGGCTATGAAGAAGTGAAAACCAAGCAACTGATGGAATTCCGCTCGCCGCGCGACTTGGCCGGGGCGAAAATGCTGACCAAAACCTATGTAGACCACTACAAAGAGGACAACGGCTGGATGTATACGCCCGCCCAGCGCAAGCCGCGCCGCACGCTGGCCTCCGAGCGCACCAGTGAGGTCATGGGCATGGATTACACCATGGAAGACGCCATGGGCTTTGGCGGCAAGGTGTATGAGCACAACTGGAGCTATCTGGGCAAACGGCGGCTCCTGGCCACGATGAACGTCGAGACCAACCCGGAAGCCGGCGGCCCGCATCTGTGGGTGCCGAAGAATACGCGCTGGGAGGTACGCGAGGCACACGTGCTGCTGATTGATCCCAAATCCGATAACCACCCGTATAGCCATAAAATTGTGTTTATCGACACCGAGACCTTCTGGACGCTGTGGATGTTCGGCTTCGACCGGCAGGACGACCAGCTCCTGCGCATGAACCAGCATTTCCTGAAGTACTCCGATGGCTTTGCCCACGATACGGTTGACCAAGCCCCCTATATGAAGCTGGATTTCTCGAATAATGTCGGGCAGCGCCTATTCTACCATCTGGGAGAAACCGACATTAACGCCAAAAAGCCACATGCGACGTACTCGCACTGTTATGTCATGACGAGACGTTTCTCCTCGGGACGGGCCAAGCAAGTCTATTCCGTCCGCAGTATGGTCAGCGGGCGGCGCTAGACTTCTGGGGAGAGTTTCCTATGCGCCTTCGTCCCTGCTTTGCCTGGTGTGTCCTCTTCCTCGGCTTGGCCGTGCTGCCCGCACCGTCGTGGGGTATCATCAATGTGGCTGATGACATTGAACTCGAAGGATTTGTCAAAACCCAAAATATCCTCCGCACCCCCATGTTTCGGGATGCGGAACTCATCATGCAGCGGAATACGGCCCAACTGGAGGGCAAGTATTATTTCTTACGTGAAAGCCAGGCCTTTGGGCGTTTCTCCACTGGCCGGCTGGAAGAGGCGACGCTGACCCTCATTGGTCGCGGCGTGTACGACTCGATTTACGATATTCGACACACCTACAGTGAAGCGTTCGGCAAGGATGAGCGGCTCAACCGGCAGTTTGAGTACAAACTTCGTGAAGCCTTTGTGGATATGGTGTTGCCTCCGTTTACCCTGCGGCTGGGCCGGCAGCAGGTCGTGTGGGGGGAGACCGATAATTTTCGGGCGCTGGATGTGATCAATCCGCTTGACCTGCGCTGGCACGCCAACTGGGAGCCCTGGGAAGATATCCGCATTCCGCTCTGGATGGTGCGGGCGATTTACGACATTGGCAAATTCGGCCCGCTCGAAGAATCCTTTATCGAGGCGGTCTGGATTCCGTGGGATTTTCAGCCCAATAAGGTCGCTGCCGACCCCCGCCGGCCGTGGGGGTTTATTGGCGACGGCCTGGCTGAGGTGGCGAATTCTGTGATGGTTGGAGATGAACTCCTTGACCTCGCCCTTATAGTGAGGGATGACAAGCCGAGCAAAAAATTCAAAAACGGCCAAGCCGGGGCTCGCTTCAAGGCCATCTGGGGTGGGATCGATTTCAGCCTCAACTACTTCTACGGTTTTTCCGCGGACGCCGGCTTCAAGGTCCGCTCGAATCGTCTTGAGGGCGACACCTGGCATACCGTGCTTGACCGCGTGCATCCGCGCTCCCACGTCTTGGGCATTGCGGCCAATTATTCGGAGGAAAAATATACGCAGTCCGTTTTCCGGGTGGAAACGACTTTTACCACGGGCGTGCCGGTCGCACTCGACCCGACTGCGGCATTCTCCCGAATCGACCGGGATGGGAATCTCTTTGACACTGCCGACCGCTCGGTTGTCATGTTGGCCATTGACCGCCCGACCTGGATTCGCCCGCTGAACAATTTACGGACATTTTTCCTCTCCGCCCAGTTCTTCTGGCGACGCTATCTGGACTACAGCCGGCTCTACCGCGGCATTCCGTCCGTCCTTCGTGCCCACAACAGCGACGGCGAGGTCGTGCCGGGCCGATTCGTCAGCACGAATAGAGACAAAATCGATCAGAACGAGTTTGTCTTGACCTTTTCCGCTTCCACCAGCTATGGGCCGGGCGGGCTGTGGCAGCCGTTGTTTGTGTTTGCGCTCGATCCGCTCTCCACGGGGGCGTATAATAAATTCGCTCTGGACTACCTGTGGTCAAACTATTTTGTCCTGCGGTTTGAGCAGAATTTCTTCTGGCGCGTCCGCTCGCACGACCCCGGTCCCTGGGCTATTGGCGACCTGTACGGTCGTCCCCGTGACAGCCGTCACGAGAGTGTGGTCAGCGCGATCTTTCAATTCTAGTCCTGGGCGACCGGCCCTATGATTCCGAGGCGCGGAGACGGTCAATCCGCTTCCTGACCTCGGACACAAAAGGCGCCTGCGGGTCCAGTTCGACCGCGCGCTCATAGGCAGCAAGGGCCTGTGTCTTTTGTCCCAGACTCTCAAGCGCCTCCCCCAGATTGGCATGGGTGTAGGCATAGTCCGGGTCTAAGGCGACCGCCTGCTGCCACTCGTCCGCCGCGGCTTGGTGCTTGCCCTGCGCGGCAAAAATATGACCCAGGCGGTCATGGATATACGACGAGGTCGGAACGAGTTGGAGCGCTTTCCGATACGCGGCCACGGCCTCCTGGATATCCCCGTTGGCTTCGAGCGTGCGGGCAAGATGCACCTGGGCCATCGCATTCTGCGGGTCGAGCCGGAGCGATGCCTGTAACATGTCAACTGCCTCGCCCCGCGCCCCATGATCTCCAAGCGCTAACCCGAGCAGGTGGTGGGCCTTGGCGTTGGTCGGCAAGAGCCGAACCGCTTCGCGCCACTCCGCGATGGCCTTCTTCAGGTCGCCGGTATCGTAAAACTCCTGTCCCTGCCGCAGATGGAGCAGGGCCTGGGACGATACAGATCGCTGCGGCCCCGAGTCGGATGGTTGAGCGTCCGGCTCAGCCGCCGGCTGCGCAGCAGGGGTTGGCAGCGGTGGCGGCACGCTCGGGACGGGCGTCTCTGGACGGGCAGGGAGGGCAATGCTGCGCTTGGGTGGCGCTTTTGCCGTCTTGGTTGTCTGCGAAAAAAGGACCTGGGAGGAGGCGTCTCCTGCCGTCCCGTTTTCATGGACAAAGACAATGGCCACCCGGTCGGCGCGTTGTTCTACGGTAAAGGGCGGAATCGTGGTCCGTTTGAGGTCCAGGACCAGTCGGAGGTGGGTCGGGTGCGTACCCAGACGAACCTGGGCCAGGATTGCGTCCTCCGCCTGGTACACGGCTGTTGGCGTGCCTCGGGGCTGGCCCTGGACATCAATGACCAAACGGGAAGGAGACGAGAGCGCAAACGAGTTGATAGCATCCGGGGGGCGCGAGAACTGAAAGAGGACAGAGTGTCGATTGCCTTGGACTGAAAGCCGGACTTTTTGCAGACTCAGCAGCTCGGATTGAGCAAAAACTACGGCCCATTCCAGGCCGAGCCAGACAGCTATCGCACTGACAAAGAGCCACGTCTTGCGCACAGTTATTCTCTACTCTGGTGTGGGTCTGTTACCGCCGATTTTCTCAACCACTCGCCCAGCCTGGAGAAGTCCATCAGAATCATACGTCAAATAATAGCAGGCGACGGTACACACGATACACAACAGACCCGCACTATAGAACATACTGCTCAAATGATAATAATCGACGATAATGCCGAAGACCGGTGGAGCAATGGTCATCCCAAAGCTATGAACCGTCAAGAGCATACTCATCATCGTTCCCATACTTGACCCCGGTGTATGCTCCATGGCCAGCGCCATATGGGCGGGATAGGCCAACCCAAACCCCGCGCCAACCAGGGCATTCAAGCCGAGTAAATGCCAGAATGTTGAGGCCAGGGGAAAACCAGCCAGGGAAATGGTGCTGAGCAGGCTGCCGATACCGATGAGCGCGGCCTTACTCATCCGGTCGGACAGCCGTCCGCACGGCGACTGAAGGATCGTGCTAATCAAGACGTTCAGGGAAATCAGCGCGCCAACCTGTGAGGTGGTCAACGGCAGCAGGGAGGCTGACAGCAGGGGGACAAAGACCCAAATGAGGGTGCTGGACAACGCGTACACCACCCGAAAGAGTGCCACCCCCAGAATGGGTCGCGCGGAGAAAATCGTGCGCCAGGAGGCTCCCCCTTTTTTTTCTGAGACGTGCTGTTGTTGGACTTCGGGGAGGAAGAAGAGCAGCAGGAGTAAAGACAAGAGGCTCAGGCCACCTAGGAGGATAAAGCTGGCCTGCATATTGAACAGGTCTTTCATCACCCCGCCTAAGAGCGGCCCTCCGGCCACACCGCCCAGAAAAGCCGTATTGACATAACCAGCATACTCCCCCTCTTTTCCTTTGGGGGTCAGGTCGCCCACATACGCCATCGACACCGGCTGGACCATGGCCGTGGCGACACCCTGGAGCGCCATGATCACGATGAGGGCTAACAGGCTGTCAGCGAGCAAATAGGCAGCCGAGCTGAGGGCGTAGCAGAACAGCCCCCAGAGTAAAAACGCCTTGCGGCCATGCCGGTCCGAGGCCCGACCGATGAAGGGCAGCAGAAAAGTCCGAGACGCCGAGTGCGCCCCAAACAGAATGCCGACGGCCACGCCACTCGCGCCGAACTCCTGGGCGTAGATAGGGATAAAGGGAATCACCACCCCATTCCCCAGCATGGTGGCAAACAGCGCCACTGACAGCACAAAAAGCGGCCCGCTCATACGGCCCTCTGAGCTATCAGCCGCCTCTGGGAAAAGATAGGGAAGCGGAGGCGAGTCAGCACACGGACGGGTACAAGCAGGGCCGTGGTGCTGGACCGTCACTCTGGAATGTTCATATGAGGCTGGCCCTAACGTGCGGCGCGGTCCAGCACTTCTTCGGCCCACTGGTTCAGGCTCTTGCCAGACAGTTCGGCCGCGATGACAGCCTTACGGTGCACCTCGGGACTGACCCGAAACATCACCTGGCCAGAGAAAGCCTTTTGCGGCTTTCTGCCGACCTTGGCACAGGTCTCGATATAATCCTCAACGGCCTCGTGGAACGCTGCTCGCAGCCCCCCTACCGTATCCGCGTGGAAGCCCACGCCATCGTGAATACCAGCGACCCGGCCTAGGAAGATTCCATCGTCGTCGTCATATTCAATACGGGCCGAATAGCCCTTGTAGCGCATGGTATTGGTCATGGGATTACTCCGATCCGTTCCAGGAACGCACGGGCAGCGCGGACCTGATAGCGTTTGGCTTCCTTGGTCGGGTGCGGGCGGTGAAACGTTTCTACCTGCCCATCCTTCTCAAACCGTACTCGTGAGCCTCGCCCCTCGATAACCCTGGCTCCAGCGGCGAGCAGTAGGCTCTCGACCTCGGCCCATTCGATGGTGCCTGACACCGGGTCGGTAAAGACGGCGGCCAGGGTCTTACGGTGCTTGCTTCTCACGGGCTCTCTATGGCAGATGCTTGCGTTATTTGCAAGCATCTGGCGGCGAAGCATCCCAGGCTCTGCCTATCTCGCGTGGGTCGGGATTCAGTAGCGACGGCCATGGCCCGCATCACGGCCCACGAGATTATGCTTCTCTATGACTCCTAGGGAGTTCTTCCGGTTTGACATATCTACCCCTTTCGGTCGTATTCCTGTCCGTCCACGTTCAACATGGTACCCGCTGAGTCGGGTCGCCTGCTGAATAGAACACACCATAAAGCGCGGGAGTAGCTACCCGCGCTGTGGTGAATACGCAGGACCTCACTCCATTCCATGTTGTGATGTGGACACGGCCAGGCAAGCCTGACGGGACCAATCTTTACTCGTTAAAGGAGACACCAGCGCATGGACAAAATCATAAACAAGATCGTCGCATTAGGCGTGCCCGGTCTCGTATTGTTGGTCGCAATGAAAATCGCGGGTTTCGCTGGAGCCGCCGCTCTGACCACTGCTCTGGCAGCCTTAGGCGGCCCGCTCGGCATGCTTGGCGGAATCGCGGTCCTTTTATTGTTAGGGCTTATCGCTAAAGGCATCTCTGATTATGGCTTTGAGAATATCTATCGAGGGGTCGTTGAACGTCTACAAGCGCAGGGAAAGGGTGAAGAGGATATTATCAGGGACATTAACTCCTATCCGATTTCCAGTGGACTGAAAGCCAAACTGAAGGAGTTTGTCAGAGAAAACTATTGAAGCCCCTCAGTGACCCCCGCGCTTCCTGTCGCTTACTCTGACCGCACCGAGGGCCAGCGGTCGGCCCACGGCTTGGCCTGCTCAAGCTGTGAGGCCAAGCGAAACAGGATGTCCTCTCGGCCATAAGCAGCCACGAACTGAATACCGATGGGCAGTCCTGCGCCGTTCCAGTGGAGCGGCAACGAGATGGCCGGCTGGCCGGTGACATTAAACGGGACGGTAAACGGCATGAGGGTGGCCGAACGCCGCGCTCCTCCAAGAGGATTCTCAGGTGTGGAGACAAACTCGCCCAACCGGGGCGGGGGCTCGGCAAGGGTGGGGGTGACGAGGATGTCAAAGCCGGCTGAGCCGTCTTCAGGCTGCCACCAGCGGGCGAGCCGGCGTGTGTCGGCCTGGAGCCACTCAAGGGCTTCGATATACCGCGTGGCGGTGCGGGCGCGCCCGATTTCCACCATGGCCCAGGTGTGAATCTCCACATCATCCTGGGTAACGGTCCTGCCCGTCTGTTTGCCCAAGGTGTCGATATGAGAGGCGATGGCGCTGGTTAAAATTGCCCACACATGCCGCCGGCGTTCCTGCTCGTCGTTGAGCGCGCTGGGGTAAGAGTCCTCAACGGCATGACCGAGTGAACCGAGCAGCTGGGCCGTGGCCTGAACGGCTGCACCACAGTCTGGGTGCAGCCGGCTGGCCTGTCCGGGGAAATCCGCCAGGACGCCAATCCGTAAGACTCCCGGAGCAGTGCCGACCTCTTTCAGAAAGGGGCGCGCCGGCGGGGTGGCAAAATACGGATCGCCCGGCATGGGGCCGGCAATGGCATCAAGAATCGCAGCCGTATCGCGGACACTCCGTGTCACAACGTGTTCGTTGACCAAGCCCTGCCAGACCTCGCCGTACTCCGGTCCGAGGGAGGCGCGCGCACGGGTGGATTTGAGTCCGACCAGACCGCACTCGCTGGCCGGTACCCGAGTCGAACCACCCCCGTCGTTAGCATGGGCCGCCGGGACCATGCCCGAGGCCACCGCCGCGCCGGCCCCACCGCTGGAACCGCCGGTGGAATGCTCCGTATTCCAGGGATTCCGACTTGGGCCGTAGGCTTCCGGTTCAGTGGTCGGCATGGTTGCAAACTCAGGAGTACTGGTCTTGCCGAGGAAGATGAAGCCCGCGGCTCTGAGTTTGGCGGCCAGATAGGTGTCTTCCTTTGCGGTCCAGCCCAGCTCTTTCAGCAAGCGGCTGCCCTGATGATAGGGGTCGCCGGCGGAGTGACAGCCAAAGTCCTTGAGGAGAAAGGGGACGCCGGTGAACGGCCCGTCGGGCAACCGGGGAGAGGCGGCCTGGTCGCGCGCTTTCTCAAAAAGGGGGGTGATGACGGCGTTGAGCCGCGGGTTGACGTGCTCAATGCGGGCAATGGCGGCGTCTACCAGTTCGAGCGGCGTGGCTTCTCCGGTGCGGACGAGCTCGGCCTGTGCCAGGGCGTCGAGGTGGGCGATTTGGGCAACCATAATTCATCCTTCCAGTGTGGATACCTCCTCCTAACAAAGGCCAAGCCAAATGAGAAGGGAGACCCGCGCCCAATCAGGCTTCCTTTCGGTCGTCTTGCCTGGTATGCAGTACTGACAGGAAGGAGGGGCGCTATGCGGACAGACATTATCCCGCCGGCAATGCAGAATATCAGAGCACGCTTCCGCTACTCTCCCGGCGTGAGGGCCGGGAATTTCTTGTATATCGCCGGCCAAGTCGGCCGGGATGAGCACTTGCAGGTGGTGGCGGATAAGGAAGCGCAGTTCGTGCAGGCGTTTGAAAACGTCAAAAAAGTGTTGACTGAGGCTGGAGCGACCTTTGACAATGTGGTGGAGATGGTCACCTACCATACCGACCTGCGCGACCTGCAACTCTTTATTGAGGTCAAGGACCGTTACCTGACGAATCTTGACCGGCTCCCGACCTGGACAGGAATCGGGACGCCGGCGCTGGCCATGCCGGGGCTCTTGGTCGAGATTAAATGTACCGCGTATCTGGAATAGGGTTCCTCCTCTCTTGAGGAGAAAGTAGGGGGCATGCCGCAATCCGAACGCATAGAGCAACAGCAGCCCGCATACGGCTGGGTCATCGTCTTTGCCGGACTGCTCATCAGCCTGTGCATGTATGGCGTGATCGAATCTTTCGCCATTATGTTCAAACCCATTGCCGCGCAGTTTGACTGGGACCGGGGGACGGTTTCGGTCGCGTCGATGATTAGCTGGATCAGTTTTGGCCTTTCCAGCCTGATCTGTGGGCGTCTGAGCGACCGTTTTGGTTCCAAGTGGGTGATTATTACCGGTGGTCTGTTCTTTGTGGCTGGCACGTTTTTGATGAGCCAAGTGCAATCCCTGTGGCAGCTCTATGTGTATTTTGGGGTGGTGTTGGCGGTTGGTCGCTCGGCAACGGGTGTCCCGATGGTCGCCCTGGTGACAAAGTGGTTCGTGCAGCGTCAGGGGTTGGCGCTGGCGATTGCTCAGTCGCAGAATGTGGGCTCGGCCGTCTTTGCCCCCCTGGCCGTTTTCCTGCTCGCCCATAACGACTGGCGCTGGTCGTATATCTGGCTTGGCATGATAACCCTCATCGTGCTGCCCCTCTCCCTGCTCATGCGGGATAAGCAGCTCGCACCGACCAGGATGCCGCCGACAGGCTCCACGCTCGCACCGGGGCCGGTGTCTCCACCCGGCATGACACTGGGTGAGGCCATGCGGACCCGCGCCTTTTGGACCCTGAACCTCATGGTCCTGGGTTGCTGCATGTGTCACTCATGCATTTTATTGCACGGGTTCAATCATATGACTGACGTCGGGGTGTTGGAGTCGGTGGCGGCCCGGGTTGTCATGCTGATGGCCGTGTTTGGTATGATCGGAAAAATTGTCAACGGGCTGTTAGCCGACCGGATTGGCGCGAAGTGGGCCATTGCCCTCTTTCTCGGTCTTCAGGCGGTGATGATCCCGTTTTTTATCGAAGCCCGCCAGGCGCCCTCTTTCTACTCGTGGGCCATCCTGTTCGGGCTGGGGTTCGGTGGACCCATGCCGGTCTACGCCATGCTCTTTCGAGAATACTTTGGCACGCGAGCCATTGGAACGATCTTAGGCGCTTTCTTTATGGTGGCGTCCATAGGGATGGGGTCGGGCGGTATGCTAGGCGGCCTCCTGCACACGCAGTTCGGGGATTATGCCGTCCCGTTTCTGACGAGTACGGGCACCGGCGCGATTGCGGCCTTGTTCGCCCTGACGCTGCCCGCTCCGAAACGGGCCACACGCATGCCGCTGCCGCAGGTCGCGCTTCAGACAAATTAGCCGGGCTCACATCAATGCGGCCGCTTGACCGGTGTCGGAGAAAAGCAGTAAGGCAGAGAGATGAGGAATGACTTCGGAAAATTGGCCTCGGGATGCAGGGCCGACTTGTCAAGGAGGATACGTGTATGCAGTTCTTTAACTTCCATCTGATGCCGTGGCCGCACGTTCCCGAAGATTTTGACGATACCTCGAAATACCCCTCGGCCTGGGTCACCTTCTCGAACGAACACTATGACCCTGCCAAAGGCCGTGACCTGTATAATCGCTATCTTGATGAGCTGGAGTATGCAGAAACCCTTGGTTTCGACGGCGTGTGTGTGAACGAGCACCATCAAAACACCTATGGCACCATGCCCTCCCCGAATATCATCGGCGCGCTGCTGGCGCGGCGCACAAACCGGGTCAAAATTGCCATGGTTGGCAATGGGCTCCCGTTGCGGGACCACCCTATCCGGGTTGCCGAAGAAATTGCCATGCTGGATGTGGTGAGTGGGGGACGGATCATCTCCGGCTTTGTGCGTGGTATTGGCTGTGAGTATTATTCGATGGGCGTCAATCCGACCTACTCCATTGCGCGTTTTCGTGAGGCGCATGATTTGATTATCCGCGCCTGGACCGAGACCGGGCCCTTTCATTTTGACGGGGAGCACTACCAAGTCCGGTATGTGAACATCTGGCCCCGCCCGTACCAGAAACCGCACCCGCAAATCTGGATTCCCGGTTTTGGCAGTAAAGAGACCATGGGCTGGTGTGCCGACCCGGCCCGCAAGTATCCGTATCTGGCCGTGTATATGTCTGACGATTTGGTCAAGATGTATTTTGATCAGTACCGGGCTGCCGCCGAAGAAGCCGGCTATACCGCCTCGCCCTATCAGCTGGGTCATTTACTGCCCATCTATGTGGCGGAAACAGATCAACGTGCTCGGGAAGAAGCCGCCGAGCATGTGCTGTGGCTCTACCATAGAGGGCTGCGTATCCCGCTCAATATGCTCTTTCCACCGGGCTATGTCACCCATCAGTCCATGCGGCATATTCTCAATATCGCGGATGAGCTGGACTATGCGAATATGTCGTTTGACGACTTCAATGCGCGGGGCTATTGCGTGGTTGGCAGTGTGGAAACCGTCAGGCAGCGCCTCGTTGAATCAATCGGCAAGCTGGGCTATGGCATTTTGCTGTCCCTGCTGCAAATCGGCGATATGCCGCACTACCGAACGATTAAAAATATGGAACTCTTTGCCACTGAGGTCATGCCGTATGTGAAAAAAGAGTTTCAGGACATGCCGGAGAAGTGGGCTCGGGCGGCGTAAGGCTGGCTGCGCAGCAAACGTCAGCGCCGCACTAAAGGTTCAACCCGGGCCGGTGTTGCGATTTGCGCCGCAGCCGCAGCCGGGTCCAGCCTAAGAGCCAGCCAATCAGCAGTACGCCCGCCCCAGCGAGAAAGATGGATACCGAGGCGTCACGCTCGAGTTGATTCCGCTCCAACGCCAGGGTCTGGATCTGGGCGGTATATTCCGCCTCAGTGCGCCGGATTTCTTCCCGGGCCGTCTGAAGCTGGGTGTTTTCCTCCCGCAGACGGGCCAACTCCTGATTCTGTTCGGCGATTTGGTCCTCGAGCATCTGCACCCGGCGCACGGTTGGGATGCGCTCGGTCAGATATCTGTCCGCAACATAGCCCTGACGGCCGTCAGGTAAGGCGACCAGAGAATAGTCGTCTTGGGCTTTACGGATCAGGGTCACGGCATCGCCGGTCTTGAGTACGGCAACGATGGGATTGGACTGACTTGGCCCGGTTCGCAGCAACAATTCACGATAGTCACTCACGTATAAAGATTGTGCCTGACTGACAGGAGGAAGGAGGAGGGCGAGAGCAATCAGTATTAGCAACTTCCTCATCAGCACCTTACCACACCGAGGTTTCCCTACCGATAACTTGCCTGTTCCTTGAGTACAACCCCAAGCCGGTGTTGGACCGGCCTTTGCCCTCAGAACAGCACGACTTTAGGACGGGCTGCTCGGGAGTTGCTTCAGAACATCGAGCAGCGCCCCATGCAGATGGCTATTTGAAGCCAGGGTCTGTTCGCCGTGCAGGTCGAGCGTCTGGCCGGAAAAATCGCTGGTCCGCCCGCCCGCCTCTTCGACCATCAGCGTGCCGGCGGCAATATCCCACGGATAGAGCCGCCATTCCCAAAAGGCATCCGCCCGACCACAGGCCACATAACACAGGTCCAACGCGGCCGACCCGCTCCGTCTTACTCCCTGGGTGCGTCGCATAAAAGCTTCATAGTACTGCAAGTAAAAGGCGCTATATCTGCGGCGGTCGTAGGGGAAACCGGTCAGCAGCAGACTCTGGTCAAGCCGGGACGCGGTAGAGACACAAATCGGACTCCCATTGAGCTGCGCGCCCCCTCCTCGCCGGGCGCTAAATGTCTCGTTCCGAACGGGATCATGCACAACGCCGACGATGGCGGTGGATTCGTGAGTGAGGGCCAGCGAGACCGCAAAATGCGGGTAGGTATGCGTAAAGTTCGTCGTGCCGTCCAAGGGGTCAATATACCAACAATAGGGGCTCTGCGGACCAGATTGCGCCGATTCCTCGGCGACAATGGTGTGGGTGGGGAAGTGGATACGGAGCTGCTCAGTAATCAGATGGTCGGCCGCTCTGTCCACATTTGTGACGACATCGACGATATCCGTTTTCACACTGACCTGTTTGGGCTTGAACCGGTTTTCCTGGATCAATGCTCCAGCCTGCCGCGCAATAACCTGCGCAATCTCCTGGGCATCTGTCATGAAGTCTTGCATCTTGGTATTGTGACAAGTGGAACGCTGGTCTGCAAGGGAGACCGGCAGCTGGCCAAAGAAAAGCACAGTCATGCGTGTTCTTGCTCCCGCCAAGGTCAATCTCTTTTTACGCATTATCGGCCAACGGCCCGATGGGTACCACTTACTGGATTCCCTGATGGCCCCCGTCAGCCTGTATGACGAGATTGAAATCACCGCGGAGAGGACGGGGGGGACGGGGCGAAACATCTGTGTACGCTGCAACGATGCAACCATTCCTACCGACCAGTCAAACCTCGCCTATCGAGCAGCCGCCTTACTCTGTCAAGAAGCCGGGGTCGGCGCACACATCGCTATGACTTTGCATAAGAACATCCCGGCTGGGGCGGGGCTCGGCGGCGGGAGCAGCGATGCCGCGGCAGTGCTGAAGGCGCTGAACCAAGTACTCTCACTCGGCCTGCCCCCTGACCATTTGTGTCGGCTTGCCGCCCGGCTTGGTGCGGATGTTCCTTTCTTTGTCCCGTGTCAGCTGGCTCGGGTGGGCGGGATTGGGGAAATACTCACGCCCCTGCCCGCTCTGCCGCCACGCTGGCTGGTCATTGTGGTCCCAGGCTTTTCTGTTTCAACCCCGTGGGCGTATCAACGTTTTGATGCGCTTCAGCCAGCCGTCCCAAAGTCGAAGCCCCAGGTCATCAACCAGACGCCACCCCTTGGTACGGGGCACTGGCCGGATACGGCCTGCTTCGGTAATGACCTTGAACAGGCGGTCCTGCCGGCCTATCCCCTGATTGCGGACAGAAAAAAGCAACTCTCTAGCCTTGGTGCGGAAGTGGCCCTGATGTCCGGGAGTGGCTCTGCCGTCTTTGGCCTCTTTCCGACGCAGGAGGCCGCCACACACGCCGCGGCAGCTTTGGCCGGCCCGGAAGATATCTTTGTCGTGACGCTGCTGGGAGGATGTCTCTGAGCAGATAACGGTTGCTCTCGACACACGAGTCGCTAGACTTTTTTCATGAAAGGTGTTAATGGCTACAGCCTCAGGGAAGCCCAGCATATTCTGTAATATGTTGATTTCATTAAACAATCGGGCTGCCTAGCAGTCCGTCCCATACGGTCAGCAGCCAGCGGGGCGGAAGAGCAACGTTCGAGAAGAAAAGAGAAACTGAGCGCCGAGAGCAATACGACTATGACTGCTATCCTGGTGGGGAGTCGCCAAGTCCGGCAAGGCACCGGGTTTTGGTCCCGGCATTCGCAGGTTCGAATCCTGCCTCCCCAGCTCTCTTTCTCTCTGGGCAAGCGCAGGCAATAGCGCCGTACCCCCACCCATGTGAGACACCCTATTGTGCTAAAGATATTTTCCGGGAATTCAAATCGTCCGCTTGCGCAAGAAATATGTGCCTATTTGGGAACCGCGCTCGGGGCGGCTGATATCCGCACGTTCAGCGATGGGGAGATTGCGGTTGAGATTACCGAGAATGTGCGGGGCGGGGATGTCTTTGTCGTCCAGTCCATCTGCACGCCGGGAAACGATAATTTGATGGAACTCCTGCTGATGATTGACGCTTTTAAGCGGGCGTCCGCGAACCGTATCACGGCAGTGATTCCGTATTATGGTTATGCCCGTCAGGATCGAAAGGTTGCGCCGCGGGTGCCCATTAGTGCCAAACTGGTCGCAGACCTCTTGACCACAGCGGGAGCCTCACGTGTGCTCACGGCAGAGCTCCACGCCGGACAGATCCAGGGGTTTTTCAATATCCCTGTGGATAATCTTTTTTCCGCCCCGGTGCTGCTGCCGTATTTGCGCTCCCGCATTGGCAGCGAACCGGTCAGCGTCGTGTCGCCGGATGCCGGAGGCGTGGAGCGCGCGCGTGCATTTGCGAAGCGTGTGGGAGCCTCACTCGCCATTATTGATAAGCGCCGCGCGCAGGAGGACGAAAGCGAGATTGTCGGGAAGGCGAATCGTGATGTGATTGAGATGAACGTTATCGGCAACGTCGCGGGCCGTATCGCGATTCTTGTTGATGACATGGTGGACACCGCCGGAACGTTGACCACCGCGGCAAAAGGGCTGCAAGATGCTGGGGCCCAAGCGGTGATTGCCTGCTGTACGCATGCCGTGCTGTCTGGCCCGGCTATAGAGCGGGTGCGGGCTTCTACGCTTGAAGAATTGGTTGTCACCAATTCCATCCCCATTACGCCCCAAGCGCAAGAGACCGGAAAAGTGCGCGTCCTTTCGCTTGCCACCCTGATCGGAGAGTCCATCCGCCGCATTCACAATGAAGAATCCATTAGCTCCTTATTCGTGTAAGCCGTTGGAGAGAGAAGGGAAACCATGGGAACCATAAAACTGAATGTGGAACAGCGACAAGAAAAAGGCAAAGGGGCAATGGGCCGGCTCCGACGGAGCGGGCGGGTGCCCGGCGTCTTTTACGGTCCGGGGGAACACGCCGTTTCCGTCTGTGTCGATACCCGAGAATTCCAATATAAGGTCGAAAGCGTAGAGGGGTCTCATCTGATTGAATTTCTCTCACCGACAACAGCCCTCGATGGGAAAATCGTACTTCTCAAAGAGATTCAGCATCACCCGGTGACCACAGAACCACTGCACATCGACTTTTATGCGATTGATGTACAGGTGCCGATTCAGGTTGGGGTCCCCGTCCATCTTGTTGGCAAAGCGGAGGGTGTTACCGCGGGCGGACAGATCCACTACTTCCGCCGTGAAATCATGGTGGAATGCCTCCCGCTCGATATCCCTGAGATCATTGAGATTGATGTGACGCCGCTTGAGATTAACGACGCTATCCGGATTGAAAATTTGACCCTCCCGTCCGGGGTCTCTGCGCTTGAGGACGCGCAGCTCGTCCTTGCCTCCATCGCTGCTCCGGCTGCGGAGGAAGAGACGGAAGCAGGAGACGAAGCCGCGGACGGAGCAGCGCCGGAGGATGGAGACCCGAGTGGGGAGACTCCGGCTGAGTGACGGGGCTGCTGCCTCAGAGACGATGCCGGCGTCACTCCTCGTATAGGCGTATGTTTGCGATCATTGGACTCGGCAACCCCGGTCGGAACTACGAAAAAACTCGTCACAATGTCGGCTTTGGGGTCATTGATATCTTAGCGCAACGCTGGGGGACCCGTCTGTCCCAGTTGATCTGCTCCTCTCGAGTGGCGTGGACGCGCTGGAACGGCAAAAAGGTGGGGCTGATTCAACCGCAGACCTTTATGAATCACAGTGGACAGGCGGTTGCGTGCGTGTGCGCCCAATACCAATTGCGGCCAACGGATTGTATTGTTGTGCATGATGATGTAGACATGCCGCTCGGCCACCTGCGCATGAAACGGACCGGTGGTTCAGGCGGACACCGGGGCATCGCCTCGCTGATTACCGCTCTGGGCAGCCCGGACTTTATCCGTGTCAAGCTTGGAATTGGCCGTCCTGCTGCCGGGCTGAATACTGCGGACTTTGTGCTCCAGCCCTTTACTCAGGCGGAAGAAGCCTTTATCCTCCCGGCGGCACAACGCGCAGCGAGCACGGTTGAGTGCATTCTGAGAGACGGGCTTGAGCGTGCTACGGCAGCATGTCATGGTGCGGCTCCTACGACGCCCGCCCACCCCGCACCGGAGGAGGGCTGAGAATCTCACCACAGCCGCTCAGCGCGAGACGGAGACTGAGAGAGACCCAGCGGAGGAGTTCATGCCGATTTATGAGACCGTATGTATTCTCCACCCAGAGTTATCTGAGACACGGGTGAAGGATGCGATTGAAGGGATGCAAAAGACTCTGGAGCAGAGTCAGGCCAGTCTGTTGCAGGTTGAAGAATGGGGGCTGCGGAACTTAGCCTACGACATTCAAAAGCAGCGACGCGGCTACTATGTGCGTTTAGAGTATGACTCTCTTCCTCAAGCGGTCAAGGACCTTGAACGCGGCTTGCGGTTGAGTGAAGACACGCTGCGCTTCTTATCTGTCGCGCGCTCGGCTCCCTCAGATGGACAGTCTCCCATTCCTCCGGGTGGCTTAACCAGCCGCCCGGCGAGCCACTTGCCGGAGGCGCAGACGGCACCTCCGGCGGCAGAGGCCCCCGCCCAAAGTCCTCCTGCGGAAAATGGAGAAGCCGTCGCAACGGCCGGGCCGGCGGAGGCTCCATCCGAGTCAACAAGCACTGCGGCGCATTCTGACTCGAATGGACAGGCGAATGAGGAGTAAGTGACCTGCGTGAGGGCGGGCTATAATAAGGTTATTTTTGCCGGACGGATTGAGAGCCGCCCGGAACTGCGGCGTACGCCCCAAGGCGTCGCCATCGGGGCGTTTTCTCTGTGTGTGCCGAAAAGTCGGGAGAAGGAGGAGGACTTACTCGTTGATGTCGTGGCTTTTCGGAGGCTTGCCGAAGAGTACTGTCCTGTGCTGACCGTTGGGCGAACCGTCTTAGTAGAAGGGGCGCTTGCGCCCTATCGGTGGCATCAGGTGGAAGGGGCGAGACAAAGAACGTATGAGGTCCACGCGACAACGATCCGTATTCTTGAGGCATGAAGCCGCACGCTATCTGGCCGGTCACGAAGGAAATAAAGAAGAGTAGAGGGACGAGCTATGGCAAGACCACCTAGGGGGGGATTTCACCGACGAGGCGGCGATGACCGATACCCGCGCCGCATGCGGCGTAAAGTCTGTCGCTTCTGTGTCGATAAGCGAGATTTCATTGACTATAAAGAGACCGCTGTCCTGAAGGATTTTGTCACGGAGCGTGGAAAGATCATCCCCAGTCGCATCACTGGGACCTGCGTCTGGCATCAGCGGAAATTGACCCTGGCGATTAAACAGGCGCGGGCGATAGCCTTACTCCCTTACGTGGCGGCGCAGGTATAGCGGGGTATTGTTCAGGTCAGCCATTTGGTTGCGTGCTCACAGTTGCTCTCATAGGGTAGGTGTATATGGAAGTTATCTTGCAAGAAGACGTCGAGAACCTGGGCGAAATCGGAGATATCGTCAAAGTCAAAGATGGATACGCGCGGAACTATTTGCTTCCGCGTGGTCTGGCGCTGACAGCCAGCCGACGTAATGTCCGGGTCTTAGAGCACCAGAAACGTCTGACCGCAAAGAAGAGAGAACGCGCGCAGCGGAACGCCAACGCCGTCCGTGACCGGCTGTCCAGTCTCACCCTGTCTATCACGGCTCGTGCAGGAGAAGAGGACAAGCTCTTTGGCTCTGTGACGAACATCGATATTGAAAAGGCGCTTCAGGCGCAAAACGTGACCATAGACCGAAGGAAAATTGTCCTGACTGAACCGATTAAACAGCTCGGCACCTACACTGTACCGATTCGGCTCAGTAGAGACGTTGAAGCAAGTATCACCGTTCAGGTCCGTCCAGAAAGCGCGGCGTAGCCATTTTCTTGACACGCTATAGGAAAGTTGGTACGCACCAAGCGACCGAAAAGAGTGAACGTGTTCTCCAATAGATGTGAAATGCTGAACCCGCCTACTCTTTTTGAACAGCGGAGCGTCCTGCAGGCACGTAGCTCAGTGGGAGAGCACTTCCTTGACGCGGAAGGGGTCGGCGGTTCAATCCCGCCCGTGCCTATGCCCCGGAAAGCAAGACCCTCTGAACAGGCGCGTGAGGGAAAAGAGGTAGGAGAAGGTCAATGACGCCTCTTTTCTTTTTGATATGAACGACATTGCTCAACACCGTACTGCCAGTACCAGCGAGCGGCCCACCGAAGACAGGACGAATGCTGCGGGGCCCCAACACTTCAGCCGGCGTTTCCCCAAGGCCATTGCCGCTCGTGTAGATGGAAAAGTCGTCGATGTGTCCTCCCCTTTGGTCACTGAGGCGTCCGAGCCGATTTTTCCTTCCTCGCCCGAGGGACTCGAAGTCTTGCGCCATTCGACCGCCCATCTCATGGCGCAAGCCGTAAAACGCCTTTTTCCTGAAGTCCAGATCACGATTGGCCCTGTGGTCGAGAGCGGATTCTACTACGACTTCAAGCATGATCGGTCGTTCACGCCGGAGGATGTCGCCCGCATCGAAGCAGAGATGCAGACCATCGTTACCGAAAACCTCCCGGTCAGCCGTGAAGAAGTGACCCGTAATGACGCGGTTCGCTTCTTCACCCAGATGGGCGAAGCGTATAAGGCGGAGATTATCGCCGGCATCCCGGAGGATGAGGTCGTCTCGCTGTATCGGCAGGGTGAGTTTGTTGACCTATGCCGTGGCCCCCACGCCCCGTCAACTGGCCGCATCCCAGCCTTTACACTCACTCGCGTGGCCGGGGCGTATTGGCGGGGAGACGAAAAGAACGAGATGCTCCAACGCATCTACGGCACGGCCTTTGCCACGCCAAAGGAACTCCGCCAACACCTCTCCTTGCTTGAGGAAGCCAAACGGCGTGACCATCGTCGCGTCGGGCGGGAGCTTGATCTGTTCAGCTTCAATCCTGTTGCGCCGGGGAGTCCATTCTTTCACCCCAAAGGGACCTTTATCTATAATGAGCTCATCACCTATATGCGTGGTCTCTACCAACGCTATGGCTACCAGGAAGTGTTGACCCCGCAGATCTTTGATGTTGATCTCTGGCACCGCTCCGGTCACTACGAGAACTACAAGGAAAATATCTTTTTTACTGAGGTTGAGGGACGTGACTTTGGTGTCAAGCCCATGAACTGCCCCGGTCATACCTATATTTATGCGGCAAAGAAGCACTCCTACCGGGACCTGCCGCTGCGCTATGCGGACTTCGCCCGCCTGCACCGTTTCGAGCGCTCGGGCGTCTTAGCGGGTTTGACCCGGGTGCGTTCATTTTCTCAGGATGATGCCCATATTTTCTGCACCCCGGAGCAAATCGAAAGTGAAGTGAGTGGCGTACTGCGCCTAATTAACGAAGTATATCAGACGTTTGGTTTCGAGGAAGTCCACTTCTACCTTGCGACACGGCCAGAAAAACGACTGGGCGATGATGCCACCTGGGAACGGGCGGAAGCGGCCCTGGCTGGGGCCCTCGAAGCGAACGAGATTGCCTACGAAGTCAATGTTGCAGATGGTGCCTTTTATGGACCCAAAATTGACTTCATCGTTCTCGACGCCTTACGTCGTGAATGGCAACTCGCAACGATTCAGCTCGACTTTATGCTGCCCGAACGCTTTGACCTGCGCTATGTGACCGCCCACGGGGACGAGGCTCGGCCGGTGATGATCCATCGTGCAGTCCTTGGCTCCATCGAACGCTTTATGGGGATACTGATCGAACACTGCGGTGGGGATTTTCCGTTGTGGCTCGCCCCAGTCCAGGTGAAAATTGTGACGGTGACTGATAATCAAGACGCCTATGCCCGGCAGGTTGACGCCCAGCTCAAACAGGCCGGGATTCGTTGCGAGCTGGACCTGCGGAATGAGAAGCTGGGATATAAAATCCGAGAAGCGGAAATGCAGAAAATCCCGTATACCGTCGTCATTGGGGATAAAGAGGTACAAGCCGGGACCGTCGCCCCACGGGCACGCAAGCGAGAAAAAATCGCCCCGCTGTCCGTGCCGGCTCTGATTGAGCGCTTGAACCGTGAACGTATCCCGGGAGGTGTATCATAGCGAAAGAAACGGGAACGCGGATTAACCAGCAGATTCGGGCGCGGGAAGTCCGGGTCATTGATGCAAACGGGGAGCAGGTTGGGATTCAGCCGCTCGGCGCGGCCTTCCGGACCGCACTCGGCCAAGAGCTTGACCTCGTTGAAATTGCCCCACACTCCTCTCCGCCGGTCTGCCGTATCATGGATTACGGCAAGTTCCGCTATCTCCAGAAAAAGAAGGTGCAGGAGTCCAAGAAGCATCAGACCCAGGTGATGGTCAAAGAAGTCAAGCTTGGCGCGCGGACCAGCGAGCACGATGTTGACTTCAAAGTCAATCATATCCGCCGCTTTATTGAAAAAAAACACCGGGTCAAAGTCTCTGTCTTTTTCCGAGGACGGGAGATTACCCACCCAGAGATTGGGAAAGAATTGCTCAACCGTGTCTATGAAAAAATCGAAGATGTCGCCTCTCTTGAGACCCCACAGCCTCGAATGGAGGGACGCAATATGTCAATGCTTGTTGTTCCGAGGTAGCTATGCCTAAGATTAAAACCCGCCGTGGAGCGGCCAAGCGGTTTAAGATCACAGGGAGTGGCAAGGTGCGCCGCCGCCGCGCCTACCTGCGTCATATCCTGTCAACAAAAACACGAAAACAGAAACGGAATCTCCGCCAGCCGGCGCTCGTCGTAGACTCCGAGGCCAAGGCGATCAAAAAACTGATTCCTTACTTATAGAAAGGGCGAACGTGTCTCCAATACACACGAGATGCTGGACACGTTTACCCTTTGAGACGGAGAGGAGGAGGGTGTATGCCACGTGCAAAACGAGGTTTTAAGGCCCGCCGGCGCAGAAAGCGGATTCTCAAACTGGCCAAAGGATTTACCGGTGGCCGTCGGCGTCAGTATCGTCAGGCGCGTGAAACCGTCGAACGGGGCTTGGCCTACGCCTACCGAGACCGGCGCAATAAAAAACGCGATTTCCGGCGTTTATGGACGGTGCGGATCAATGCTGCCGCACGCCTGAATGGGCTGAGTTATAGCCGGCTCATCTATGGGTTGTCTCAGGCTGGGGTTGAAATTGATCGGAAAATTCTAGCCGCCCTGGCCATGCAAGACCCACCGGCCTTTGCCGCAGTCACCGACGTGGCAAAGCAGCGTCTGGCAGCGTAGGAAGCTGTTTCCCCTCTGCGCACCCTGTGGCTTTCAGTAACGGAGAAATCGCCGGTGTCACTCCTCCTGCTCCTAACGGAGATGCAGCCCCTTCGACTCCAGGAAGGCGATATACTCCCGTTGGAAGGCTTCTATCTGCTCCCCAGTGAGGGTGCTGTCCTGAGACTCAATCCAGTACCGGAAAGTATAGCTGGCGGTCCCTTCCGCTAACCCCTTGCCCTGATAGAGAGTGATAAACTCTCGCTTTTTCAGCAGGTCGTGAGAAAAATCGTCGAGCGTGCGAGCCAACTCGGCGAAACCTGCCTGGGCGCTGGCCACAATAGAGAAGTCAAACCACGAGCCAGGATAGCGAGAAGCCGGCGCATAGCTGGTGGTCGGAAAAATGGGCCCCTCAAGCTTGTCGAAATCCAGCTCGAACCAGACCACCTGAGCGGCGGGGGCAATTTTCGCCAAGAGCGGGTCGGACAAAAAGCCAAGCTGACCGACCCGCGCCTCGTGGAGTAAGATGTCAACATACCCGCCGGGCGTGTGCCACGGTGCGGTCGTTGTCGTACCAGGCGCAAACGCCAGTGCGCCCAGACTGAGATGTGCGGCAAGAGCTTCAAGGGCCCCTTTGATCTGGCGAAAATGCGCCTCCAAATTCCCCAGGCGTTCGTGTTGACAGCTCGCCCCGGCCAGCACGCTTTTCTCTGTGTGGTCCTGTTCGCCAGCGGGCAGATAGACTCGTCCCAACTCAAAGATGCGGAAACTCTCCCGCAGGACGGTGTTTTTTTTCACCACGGCAAACATATTGGGCAGCAGAGTCGTCTGGAGCCGGACATGCTGCTCTGCGCTGGGATTGGCCATCTCCAGCGTGGCTGTGGGCTCATAGCCGAGCGTCTTGAGCCAAGTGTCGTCAAACCAGCTATAATTATGGACCTCCGAGAATCCGTGCGCCTGGGCGAGAATACGACGAGCTTTATGCTGGGTGCGCAGACGATCATTAAAGGCCACCCGTTCAACCGAGAAGTTCGGCATCTTCGGCTCAAGGTTGTCATACCCCTGAATACGGGTGACTTCTTCCAGAATATCAACCGGTAAGGAAATGTCTTTCTCACTCCGAAACGGCGGGATGCCGACAGAGAGGATGTTGTTCGTCACACTGGCTTCAAAACCGAGTGAGGTCAGGATGGACACCATCCTGTCTGGGGCAATCGGGTTGCCTATGCGTCGATCAAAGAAGTCAGTTGGAATATCGAGAGAGCGGGTATATGTCTTCAATGCCCCCTGTGAGGTGAACCGCGAGCGTATCCGAGGCTGAAGACCGGATTCGAGCAGCAGGGCGAGAAAACGCTCGGTCGCGATTTTTGTATTCGCGGGCGGCTGTTGCTTCTCAAAACGTTGGCTGGCATCGGTATGAATACCCAGCCGGCTCGCGGTCCGGCGAATGCGCGCATCCTTAAAATTTGCACTCTCAAGCAGCAGGCCGGTGGTCTGCTGGCTGACCTCACTATTGAGCCCGCCCATGATGCCGGCTAGAGCAATCGGCTCCCGTTCATTCCAGATCATCAGATCTGCCGGGGTCATCTGTCGCTCTTGCCCATCAAGCGTTGTAAACGGGCCCGTTGTGCCAAAGGGGGCAACGCGGACAGCCTGGAGGCGGCTCGCGTCGAAGGCGTGCATGGGCTGGCCAAGTTCAAGCATAATATAATTGGTCAGATCGACCAGAACATTGAAGGTGCGCTGTCCCAGGGCGTGCAGACGGTATTGGAGCGTCAGGGGCGAGGGCAGGGCGGCGACTCCGGTCATCTCAATACAGCAGTAACAGGGACAATTCTCGGGATCGTCAAGGGTCAGTGGATAGGCGGGTAAGGCGTTATACTGGGCCACATCAACGAGTTGGAGCGGCCGTAACGGGCGCTGAAAAATAGCCGCCACTTCACGCGCGATGCCGTAGTGCCCCCACAGGTCGGGACGGTGGGTGACGCTCTTATTGTCGATTTCAAGCAGGGTGTCTGAGGGGGGGATGAAGTCGGACAGCGCAGCCCCACTCTCAAGAGACGCAGGAAGGTCGAGGATACCGAAATGGCCGCCACCCATGCCGAGTTCCTCGGACGAGCACAAGATACCCTGACTCGGTTTCCCACCGACGTGCTTTTCTGTAATCGTCTGCCCCCCGGCAATCGTGACCCCAGCCGCGGCAAAGGCAGATTTCATCCCCTCCCGCACATTGAGCGCGCCACACACGGTCGTAAACTGTTGCGTGCCACACTGAACGGACACAAAGGTGGAGCGGTCGTCCAGCGGCTCGACCGCTACGACTTCGCCGATACGAACCCCATCAAGGGCGCGAACCAGTGTCTCAAGCCCCTCCACCTCAGCCGTGGCCATGGTGAGCCGGTGGGCGATTGTTTGGGGTGAGAGGTCCGAGAGGTCTACATATTGGGCGATCCAGTCAAGAGAGAGGTGCATGGCTGACTCCTGCTCAGACGGCTGCCGGGAATTGCTCGTAGAAGCGCAGATCGCCCGAGTTCAGAAGCCGGATATCTGGGATATTATATTTCATCATGGCGAGGCGGGTGAGACCTAAGCCAAAGGCAAAACCACTATAGCGGTCCGGCTCAACCTGACCAAATGCAAGAACCCGAGGGTGCACCAGACCGCACGGGAGCAATTCAATCCAGCCGGATTTCTTGCAGGTTGAACAGCCCGTGCCGACGCAGAGCAGGCATTGGATATCCAACTCAAAGCCAGGTTCGACAAAAGGGAAATAGCCTGGACGTAAGCGCACTGTGACCTCTCGGTGAAAGACCGCGGTCAGCACGGTGCGCATAACCGCAATCAGGTTCGCGACCGAAATCTCTCGGTCTACCATCAAGCCTTCGAGTTGGTAGAAGGTATTCTCATGGCTGGGATCAATAGCCTCATTCCGAAAACAACGCCCTGGGAATATGGCCCGAACGGGTGCGCCATAGTCCTCTAAGGCCCGAACCTGATTGGCCGATGTATGCGTTCGGAGCAGCAGGCCATTCTTGAGCCAGTACGTATCCTGCATGTCTCGGGCGGGGTGGTCGCGGGGGATATTCAGACTCTCAAAATTATAAAAGTCCGTTTCCACGTGGTAGCCATCAAGGATCATAAACCCCAGCGATTGAAAAATTTCTTCGAGTTCCAGTTGGACAAGAGAAATCGGGTGTAGATGGCCCAGGTGATTGTTGAGACCTGGCAGCGTCATATCAATGCTCGGCGGGCTGAGGGCCGGACTGGTCTGACGTGCCTGTGCGGCTGCGAGCTGCTGTTCTGCAAAGCGCTTTAATTCATTGAACTGCTGTCCAAAGCGTTTCTTTTCATCCGCTGACATCGCGGAGAAATCAGCGTTTTTCCGCAGTAGGGTGATTGCGCCTTTCCGTCCGAGATAACGAACGCGAACAGCTTCGATGGCGTGGCTTGTTGTCGCCGCGGTCAGGTCTTCACTCAGCTGAGTACGGATTTCCTGCAAGGGGTCCCCTCCTTGGCTTGATTTGTCTTTTATCCTAGCGGTGGGGCTTCTTTGCTGAAAGCCCTTCTGCCGAGAAGATGTCAAGGCGCGTCCAAACTTGACTTCAAGACGAGGCTCTACTATGCTCGGCGCGTTATTCTTGATAATAAAGTTGTGGTATTACAGCATCTTGTGCTCCTTATCGGCTGCCTGGAGAACGGCGCATGACAGACGCGACTCGGTTCCTCCCTGTTTGATATCGGCTAAAAAATTCCTCGCCTCCTGCTGATGGAGGACGTATGGTGAGGCTCTGCATGACAAAAGCAGATATTATCGAGCATATTTACGAGAAGGTTGGCTTCTCGAAAAAAGAAGCGACCGATGTAGTGGAGTCGATCTTCGAAATCATCAAAGGCCATCTCGAAAAAGGAGAAAAGGTCAAAATCTCCAGCTTTGGGAATTTCGTCATTCACGAGAAACATCCGCGGAAAGGACGGAATCCGCAGACCGGGGAAGAAATTATCATATCCGGCCGGCGGGTGTTGTCGTTCAAACCGAGCCCTGTCTTAAAAAAGGCTATTAACCCACTCCTCTAGGATTGAGATTGTCGTGGGCCAAGTTGAACTTTCGAATAAGCTCTATTTCCGCATTGGTGAAGTCGCCAAAATTGTTGGGGTGAAGCCCTATGTGTTGCGGTATTGGGAGACCGAGTTCCCCATTCTCAAGCCTGGGAAAACCCCCTCGCGCCATCGATTATACCGCCGGCGCGATGTCGAAATCCTCCTGGACATCAAGCGTCTCTTATATGAAGAAGGATTCACGATTGCCGGAGCCAAAAAACGGCTCAAAGAGGGTCAGAGATTATCGGATGAGGCCCCTCCTCTTTCTCAGACTGCCGCAGAAGCGCCCCTTCCCATTCAACCGGATCAACAGCAACGAAAAATCCTGATAGCCATCCATAGGGATATTCTCTCCCTCCACAAGTTCTTGAGTGATGAAACTCGCTAGGTACAAGATGTTGTGGACCGCAGGTTGCCCTTTCGCTCCTCCTGAAACACATATATCGAGGAATAAAAAATCCTTTATTGACAATATCTTACACATGATGTTAGCATATATCATTACAAACTTTTCATGGTCCCCACCGGGCCATGTCCACCTGTCCTATTCGGACGACGCGCAGGGGTGAGGAGGAGCAGATGCAATCAGACACGTGGGCGCGAGGCATTCTTATTTTTACTCTTATCGGCAGTTTCCTGATCGGAACTCTCCAGACAGCAGGCGCAGCCAATGAGAGCGAATACTCCCCCCAGCCCGAACTGCCGGCCTTCAAACATTTTGAAGCGGCGCTCTTACAAGATGCGCAAACCGGTCAAGTGCTCTTTTCCCACAACAGCCAAAAAATATGGCCCCAAGCCTCACTCACAAAGATGATGTTAGGGCTGATTGTTTTTGAAGCCATTGAAAAAGGACGGGTCAACCTGGAGACTCCGGTCACTATCAGCCGGCGGGCGAGTCGAACAAAGGGACGAACGATCTCTCTGCGGGCTGGGAAAGTCTTTCGCCTGGACGAGCTGCTCCAAGCCGTCCTGGTCACCTCTGCAAACGATGCGGCTGTTGCCATTGCCGAGCACGTATACGGCTCTGTCGAGCAATGTGTCGAGCAGATGAATGCGCGCGCCCGGCAGTTAGGGATGGAGCAGACGCGCTACCGCACGGTCAATGGGATGCCGACCAAAACCGACCGGGCACCAGATAAAGCGTCGGCTGATGATGTCGCCCTGCTCACCCGGGCACTGTTGCGCCACCAGCACGTTTTAACATGGACTTCCCAGCCTTCTACGCCCTTCGGTCATCGCCGCAATCATTTACCGAATACGAACCGACTAGTTGGGCGCATACATGGGGTTGATGGACTCAAGACCGGCTTTACGAACAGAGCCCGCTTCAATCTTGTCACCACGGCTCAACGGGGCCCGCTCCGTCTGATCGCCATTGTCTTTGGCGGGAAAACCAGCCGGGTGCGCTTCCGTGTTGCCGAGGATTTGCTTGAGTGGGGGTTCGACAATTTTACGCGACTGCCGTTGATCGAAGGGGGGTCTCTGTTGTGGGTTGAGGTTCGGGTTAAGAATGGGAATCTGTCGGCCTTTCAGCCCGTGGCGGCAGCAACAGCGGCGCCCTTAGTCCCCAAAAGCGATGTCGGCGCTGTGTCCATTGCCCTTCAACTGCCAACCTACGTGACCGCCCCGGTGTTTCGGAACCAAGTCCTTGGCGAGATCGCCGTCCGTCACGGGAAGCAGACTTTGGCGACCATCCCGGCAGTCAGTCCGGGTGATATCCCCCAAGCTCGCTGGGCACATGTCCCTCAATGACAGTGCTCGCCCGTGCTTGCATTTCGAGGAAAGATGCTTAAGTTGCCCCTGCGCGACAATACATATTGGCCACGAGGGGTATGAAAGGAGATCAGTGGTATGGCGAGTAAGGTAGTCCATTTACATGAGGAATCTCGGAACGGGATTCTCAAAGGTGTAAATATCATAGCAGATGCAACCCAGGTGACCCTCGGTCCCCGAGGGCGCAATGTCCTCCTGGAGAAAAGCTTCGGTGCTCCGGTTGTCACAAAAGACGGGGTGACCGTTGTCAAAGAAATTGAACTTGAGGATAAATTCGAAAACATGAGTGCCAAGATGATCCGTGAGGTGGCAACGAAAACGGCGGATGCGGCCGGAGACGGGACCACCACGGCCACCATCTTATCTCGGGCCATCCTGACTGAAGGGTTGCGGCTCCAGGTGGCCGGATTTGACCCGATGTCACTCAAGCGTGGTATCGATGCCGCGGTCGAAAAAGTCGTCGAAGGGGTACGCGGACAGAGCCGCGAGGTGCAAGGAAAGGAACAAGTCGCTCAGGTCGGAACGATTGCCGCCAATGGCGATGCCCAAATAGGAGGCAAGCTGGCCGAGGCCATGGAACGAGTCGGCCAGGAGGGCGTGATTACTATTGAAGAGGGCAAAGGGATCGAGACGGTGCTGGACGTTGTGGAGGGAATGCAGTTTGACCGCGGTTTTCTCTCTCCGTATTTTGTGACCGACCAGGAGCGGATGGTTGCCGAGATTGAGCAGCCCTATATTCTCCTGCATGAGAAAAAAATCTCGAATATGCAGGAACTCGTCCCTTTGCTGGAGAGAATCGCGCAGAGCGGGCGACCGTTGGTGATTATTGCCGAAGACGTTGACGGGGAAGCACTGGCGGCCCTGGTCGTGAACAAGATCCGCGGCACCCTGAACTGTGCTGCGGTCAAGGCTCCAGGGTTTGGTGACCGGCGCAAAGCCATGCTGGAGGATATCGCCGTCCTGACTGGCGGGCAGGTGGTTGCCGAAGAGCTGGGTATGAAGCTCGAACATATTGATCTGTCAGACCTCGGAAGCTGTCAGCGCGTCATCATGGATAAGGACAACACCACCATTGTGGATGGGGTGGGCCAGAAAAAAGACATCGCCGGGCGGGCGGACCAAATCCGTGCCCAGATTGCAGAAACCACCTCAGACTACGACCGGGAAAAGCTCCAGGAGCGCTTGGCCAAGCTTGCCGGCGGAGTGGCAGTGATTAAGGTCGGAGCCGCCACGGAAGTTGAGATGAAAGAGCGCAAGGCCCGGGTGGACGACGCCCTGCATGCCACCAAGTCGGCGGCGGAAGAAGGCATTGTTCCCGGCGGCGGAGTGGCGCTGATTCGGGCCCAGTCCACGCTGGACGAACTGGCCTTCAACGATGACCGAGATGCCGGCGTGAAGATCGTGCGCAGGGCGATTGAAGAGCCGATTCGACAAATCGTGAGCAATGCCGGCCTGGACGCTCCGGTGGTCGTCAATCAGGTCAAACAAAAGACCGATGCGACGGGGTTTAACGCGGCTTCGGGCGAGTATGAGAACCTGTTCCAAGCCGGTGTGATTGATTCCACAAAGGTCGTCCGGGTCGCCCTCCAAAATGCGGCCAGCGTGTCGGGTTTGATGTTGACCACCGAGGCGGCGGTGGCCGAGAAACCCGAAAAGCCGCAAGCCGGGATGGATGACCACAGCCACGATGACGACTTTGATGACTACTAAGCTGGAATGTTGTCGGGGGGAGGCAGCCTCTCCCGCCAGCCGAAAATGCTAATACCACGGGGGCCCACGGCCCCCTTTTTCCTGTTTTTTTCGCTGGCTGCTGAGAATCCATGCCCAACGGACGTATGATTGATTGCTCCCCACCGGCGAACGTTGAGCAAACGGTTCGTGATATCCACCGCTTTCAAAAAATCCTCATTCAAACGTACTTCATTCCTGAGTCTCACGCCATTTTGCGAAATCTGCCTTGATCTCGTCTGACCATTCGCTGTCTATTGCGCCTGCTGTGTACACGCCTTCCCGCAGCCGTTGATGCCCGAACTTGTCTTGGAGGCCGACCTCTTCACCGCGCTCAACCACCTGCTGTGCGAAGTGCGGTGGAATGAAGATAACACCGCCACGTCTGCCTAAAACGATGTCGCCCGGTAGACACGTCGCCTCCGCAATACGGATGGGGATGTTGATACCGGTCAACGTGACATTTGCAAGAGCTGTCGGGTCCACGCCGCGCACGAACGTGGCGAAATCAGGCAGTTCATAGATACCGTCCAAATCTCGGATGCCCCCATCTATGACCATACCGGTTCCCGTTTTCGCATAGATGGCGTTACCGAGGTTATCGCCGACGAAGGTACCCTCTTTCACTTTACCGAAAAGGTCCACGACGATAACATCGTCTTGGACGAGGGTGTCAATCACCCACGAGTTTTGTCCCCCGACGCATCCATCTTTTTCACCTTGTGCAGAGATGGCGTCGTTGAAATCCGGACGGAGCGGCACGAACGCGCATGTCACCGCTCTACCGACCAGAATCCGGTCCGGATGGAGATTCAGCCAATTGCCAGCGAATTGAAATTTATAACTATTTCTGTTGAGGACCCCCCCACGCCTGCTCGAGACTGATCGCCTCCATTCGGCGAAGAATATCGTCAGGCACGCGCGGACGTCCATCAGGAAACCGGTCGCCTTCCCACAGATGCGTCATTGCAAGGATGCTCTCTTTATCAATGAGTTGCATGGTGTGTCATCTCCTAAGGTGGACTTGGACATTTCTCCCTCAGGCCCTGTGCAGGGCCTGCTGAATTCAATGCCGTGTTGAAGTCATTTCGGCTTCGCTTTCTCTATAATGTATTCAACGAGCGGCGACTCTTGCATGATTTCCTCCAAAATATATAGATGAAGTGCCCAAGCACCTCTTGTTATGCCATCACCCATTGCGTTTCCGTTGTCCTCGGACGGGATAGCCTTTCTGCTGAGAATCCATTACCAACGGGCGTATGATTGATTTCTCCCCACCGGCGAACGTTGAGCAAACGGTTCGTGATATCCATCGCTTTATTGAAAACGATATCGCCCCCATTGAGCGCAGTCTGGCCGACCACCTGACCAACGAGCACCGCTACCTCCGTGAAGACGGACGGCTCGCTCCCGAAGTACTCGCCGCCCAACAGACGATTCGGAGACGGTCCGCGGAGCGGGGATTGTATGCCCTGCATATGCCCAAGGAAGTCGGCGGCGGCGGGTTTCGTCTGACCGATATGTTTTTTGTGCATGAGGCCGTCTATCAACACGGCATCGGGGTCGCCCAGTGGATGTTGTCCTGGACAGAGGGTCCGAATCACATGCTGATGTTTCTGACCGAGGAGCAGCAACAGCAATACCTGTTGCCCCTGGTCCGGGGAGAAACAACCGCTGCGTATGCTATCACCGAATACCGAGGCGGCTCTGACGTACTCGGTATGGAGACCCGAGCCGAAAAACACGGTGACACCTGGGTTGTGAATGGCACCAAGGCATATATTACCAATGCGCAGTATGCCGACCTGATATTCGTGTGTGCTTTGCACGACCCGAACAAAGGGGGAGCCGGCGCAACGGCTTTTCTCGTTGACCGCAACAACCCTGGGCTGACCAGCGGCCGGACGTATCGGACCATTATGGATGACGGTATGACCGGGGAACTCCAGTTCGAGAACTGCCAGCTCTCAGCCGACCAGATGTGGGGGCAGGAAGGCCAGGGCTTTTACCTCAGCATGGGCATGATTAACTGGATTCGCGTCCGGCGTGGGGGCATGTGTACCGGTCTGGGACAATACCTGCTTGACCGCTGCCGCGACTATATCACGAACCGGCGGGCGTTTGGGGGGCGGCTGAGTCGGTTTCAAGCCTTGCAGTGGATGGTGGTCGATTCCTATCTAGACGTCCAAGCCATGCGGAGCCTGTCGCTCCAAAGCCTGTGGCAGGCCGACCAGGGGAATTTGTGGGCGCTCAAGGTTGATCCCCAGCTCATCAAAACAGTGTGCGCGCTCAAAGTCTTCTGCGACGAAGCGCTGTATCGTGTGGCCGATAGAGCCGTCCAACTGCACGGGGCGCACGGCCTGATGAAAGAGTCCGGGATCGAAAAGATCTTCCGCATTGCGCGGAATCTGCGCATCCCCGGTGGCACGGATGAAATTCAGCGCGTCAACATTGCCAAGGCGCTCGGGTTATAGCCACCGGCCCTCTGCCGGCTGCGCTCCCCCTTGCTTCTCTTCCTTGGTCCTCACTTGACCACTCTCCGACTACCCCGGATACTGCGGAGCAGTGAGGGCTCCTGAACCTGGTAGGGCTGAGACCGAGACCGCTCGCCAGCCACCATTCTTTTACGGCTGGGTCGTTGTTGCCGGCTCGTTTACCGTCCTGATGGCTACGTATGGCATCCAATTTTCCTTTGGGGTGTTTATGCCAGAGATGGCGGCTGAAATGGGCTGGAGCCGAACAGCGCTTTCCCTGTCCTATGCGTTTTACGTGTTCATCTATAGCAGCCTGGGCCTGGTGAGTGGCTGGTGTACCGACCGCTGGGGACCTCGGCCAGTCATCTGCGCGGGCGGTCTGCTGGTCGGCGGTGGCACCATGCTGATGAGCCAAGTGCATACGCTGTGGCAACTCTATGTATTCCTGGGCGGTATCACCGCCCTTGGCATGAGCGCCGCCTTTGTGCCGTGCAACTCCACCGTTGTCCGCTGGTTTATCCACCGCCGTGGGCTGGCCCTCAGCATAAGTACGAGTGGTTCGAGCTTTGGTAATTTTCTGGTCCCACCTCTTGCCGCCGGCCTGACTGCTGCCTATGGCTGGCGGACGACCTATTGGCTGCTGGGGCTCACGGGCACAGCCCTGATCGTCCTCTGCTCATGGTTTATTATTCGCGACCCGGAGACCGTCGGATTGGGGCCAGATGGCACGGCCCCGCACAAACGGCCCCAGCCGTCTGAAACCCCGCCCCGATTGTCAAGCGCTGATACCTGGACGCTGGCAACCGCACGGCGGACCGCAGCTCTCTGGATGCTGGTCGTCATCTTCACGCTGACGTGGTTAGTCGTCTTCATGCCCGTCATCCACATTGTTCCCTTTGCGGTAGACCTCGGCGTTCCCCAAGTCCGTGCGGCCACCCTCATTAGCGTCATTGGCTTGGCTGGATTCAGCGGGCGACTCGTCATGGGACCGATTTCCGACCGCCTGGGCCGTATCCCCGCCCTTGGGGCCTGCTTCCTCTTACAGACGCTGGCCTTTATCGGATTTTGGCTCAGCACCAGTCTGTCCCTGCTCTCCCTTGCCGTCGCCGTCTTTGGACTCTCGTATGGGGGGACGACGGCGCTCTTCCCGGCCATTGTTGGCGATTTTTTCGGGCGGGTCGCCGTCGGGGCGATTGTCGGCTTTATTTTTGCCGTGGCTGGCTCAACGGCCGCTTTTGGTCCGGCGGTTGCCGGCTATCTCTACGATGTCTATGGCAACTATGAGACGGCGTTTCTCTTAAGCGCAGGGTTGAATTTTCTGGGAGTGCTCTTGCTTTTTGGGCTGAAAAAGCCCACACCGTTGCAACACCCAGCATAGGAGGGGAGTATGCAACACGCTCGCGTCAATGGGGTTGAACTGGTCTATGAGGTGCACGGGACAGGTGAACCACTGGTGCTCATCCACGGGGCCCAGAGCGACCGCAGCATTTTTGTCAATCTGCTGCCCGATTTCGTGGACCAATTCCGGGCCCTCCTCTTCGACCAACGCGGCTCTGGCCAGAGCGAAAAGCCGGACCGTGCATACACGATGGGCCTGCTTGCCGATGATACTGCCGCGCTCATGGAGCACCTGGATTTCTCGCCCGCTCATATATACGGCGTCTCAATGGGCGGCATGATTGCCCAGGAATTGGCTATTCGGCACGGGCCGGCGGTCCGCTCCCTGGTGTTGGGCTGCACGACGCCCGGTGGCCGGCAGGCCGTCCGCCTGGAGGGCGAGGCGCTCCAGCGTTCCCATTCAACCGCCCCGCTTTCCGCGGAAGCGCGCGGGCGGGCGCTGGCCGAGACCGCCTTTACCAAAGCCTATGTCGCACAGCACCCTGAGCTGATCCCGGCACTCATTGAAGCCCGTAAAAAGCAACCCCTTGACCCGGTGGGCTTTGGGCATCGGATGCAGGCCGCCGCTACGCACAATACGTTTGACCGTCTCGCCCAGATTACGTGTCCGACCTTGGTCATTACGGGCAAGGACGATGCCTTGATCGCCTGGGAGAACTCACAACTGCTGGCTGAGAATATCGCCGAGGCCGAACTCGTGGTCCTGGAACCGGCCGGCCATGTGTTCTGGGTGGAGCAGCCAGCCCAGTCAAGACAGGCAATTCGGACGTTTTTGCAAAAACACAGGAGCTAAGGATCAATCATGCCCAACAAAGAAATCACAAAAAATAGTCAAGCCCGGATGATACGGAGCTGGATGCTCGGCCTGCACGCGACGCATATTACCGACATTGGCGGGCGGCTGGGCTATTTTGCCGAGATGCGGCGCCGGGGCGGACCCGTCTCGGCCGCGGTGTTAGCCGAAACTCTGGCCCTTGACCCCTGGCGGACACAGGTCTGGTGTCAGGCCGCCTGTGCCGTTGGGATACTCCAAGCGGACGGAGATACGCAGTTCACCTTTGCGCCGTTTATGGACGAACTGCTTGGCGACGAAGCTCCCGAGTTACTGACCAGCCATGTCCTGGCCAGCCTGTCGCGGGACTTTCCGGCCTATCCCGATGCCTTTCGGACCGGCGCGCTGAAAACCTTTCACGACCATGATGAAGATTTTTTTCACCACCAGGGTAAAGTCTCGGCCTTGCGCGCCCCGGTCGTGGTGGCCGCGGCCCGCACGCTGCCCGGCATGGAAGAGCGACTCAGTGCCGGGGGCAGGGTCATGGATGTTGGCTCCGGGAGCGGCACCGTCATCGCGCGTTTTGCCCAGGAATTCGTCGCCTGCCACGTGACCGGTATCGAGCCCTTACCCTATTTTGTGCGTACCTCCCAAACGCTGCTCCAGGAGCAGGGGCTCAGCGACCGGGTAGACGTGCGCTCCGTCGGCGGAGAAGCGCTGTCCTTTGAGAACGAGTTTGATCTCATCACCATGGTTCAGGTTTTCCACGAGCTACCCGACGCAAAAAAAGCCGACATCCTGCGGAGCTGTCAGCGGGCGCTCAAGCCGGGAGGCAGCCTGCTGCTGGTTGACCGCTGCGCGCCCGAAACGGGAGCCGACCTCCACGACCGACGCTTTACCATGAGCATCCTGGAGCAGTGGTTTGAGGTCACCTGGGGCAATATCGTCAACACCCGCAGCGCTATTCTCACTATGTTGGCCGACACTGGATTCCGCGTGACCCAGGAAAACCCGGATATTATCCCGACCTACTGGACGTTTGTCGCCCAGAAACACCCCTGAGAACCAGAACGGAGCGCTCTATGAATCGATCAGGTCTCGTCCTCTACCACGGTATTGAGAGTGGCGTCGAACTCAAGCACTACGCCCACATCGCCGAGAATGCCGGCTATGAATCCCTGTGGGTAACGGAACGCTATTTCCACGAGGAGATATTCTCTTTGCTCGGCTACCTTGGGGCGGCGACCGAGCGCATCAAACTCGGCGTTGGGGTGACCAATCCGTACACCCGCAACCCGGCGCTCCTCGCTATGGCAGCAGCCACGCTGGACCGGATTACAGGCGGACGCTTCGTATTGGGGATGGGCCGCAGCGAACACGCCGTGATCCAGGGCAAGATGGGGATGGTCTACGGCAATGCCCAGGCCGCCCTGCGGGGCAGCGTTTCTCTGTTGAGACGGCTCCTGTCCGGCGAACGGGTGTCCGACTCGGCCGGACCGTTTACGCTCAGGAATGCCCGGCTCGCCACCACGCCGATTCAGCCCCATCTGCCCATCTATCTTGCGGCAATCGGCAAACAAGGGCTGCGTCTGGCCGGGGCGATTGCCGACGGCGTTGTCTTAAATGCCTATGTGCCCCCGTCCTATATCTCCTACGCAGTGGAAGAGATTCGCAGCGCCGCTCAAGCGGCCGGCCGCGACCCGCAGGCCATTGATATTGCCTGTATGCTGGTCGTTCGCCTGACCGACGATCCACAGCGCCTGATGCCAACCCTCAAAAAGCGTATCGTGCGTCTCCTTGATGAAGCCTATGTGGGTGAGATTCTGCTCGAAAAGGGCGGCTTCGACCCGGCTATCCTTGGGCCGTTACGGGAGTCGTACGCCAAAGACGGCGGGACAGCAGCGGTCAAGCTCATCACTGACGAGATGGTGTCGTCTTTGTATCTCATCGGTTCGGAAGAACAGTGCCGACAGCGGGTCGCCGAGTATCGCTCGGCCGGAGTGGACCTGCCCCTCATCTTGCCGCGGCTTGAAGACTATGCGCGCGTAGCGGCAGCCCTGCGCCCTGAGTAGCCGCCTGCCCGGTAGTTCGATATAAACAGCCGGCTGAAGAAAGGAGTTCGTATGAAACTTGCAATCGGCATTGGGTATTCTGGTGGCCAGGTCGCGCTCCCCCTGGAGATGATCCTTGAAGCGGAAAAGCTGGGCTATGACTCCGTATGGAGTGCGGAAGCCTACGGCTCTGACGCCGTGACCCCCCTGGCCTATCTGGCGGCCAAGACCTCGCGCATCAAACTCGGCACCGGGATTCTCCAGATTCCGGCCCGCACGCCAGCCATGTGCGCCATGACCATGTCCACCCTGGACGCCCTGTCAAACGGCCGGGTGATTGTTGGCCTGGGCATGTCCGGGCCGCAGGTCATCGAAGGCTGGCACGGGATGCCCTATAGCCGCCCGGCCGCCCGTATCCGCGAATACGTTGAAATCCTGCACAAAATTTGGGACCGTCAAGAGCCGGTTTCGCTAGACGGCCAAGTGTATCAACTACCCTATCAGGGAGAAGACGCCAGCGGGCTGGGCAAACCCCTCAAGTCCATTCTGCACTCCCGCCGCCTGCCCGTCTATCTGGCCACCATGAAGCCGCTCAGCATCCGCATTACGGCCGAACTCGCCGATGGCTGGCTGCCAATCTGGTTCTCACCCTATCGGATGGATATGTTCACGTCCGACCTGGACAAGGGCTTTGCCCGGGCCGGCAACGGCAAGTCGCTGGAGAACTTCGACATCCTGGCCGGCTGCACCGTGGTGATTGGAGACGATGTTCAAGCCTGCCTGGCCCAACTCAAGCCGACCCTGGCGCTCTACGTTGGCGGGATGGGGGCCAAAGGCAGAAACTTCCATAATGAGATGGTCTCGAAGTATGGCTATGCCGACGTGGCGGCAGAGATTCAGGACCTCTATCTGTCTGGGCGGAAAAGAGAGGCGACCGCGCTGGTCCCGGATGAGCTGTGCGACGAAATCTCACTGTGCGGTCCGCCGGAGCGGATTCGTGAGCGTTTCAAGGTCTGGGAGTCCGCCGGAGTTTCAACTATGATGGTGCAGTCGGGGCAGCCCGAAGCCTTGGCCTTGATGGCGGATATTGCGGGAACACAGCAGTAGACCGGGGAGCGCGGATTTTTCAGGAGAGCAGCATGAGTCAAGCTATTTCAGCCAACGATCCTTATGAACGGAAACGGGTAGCCGTGCTCGATAGTGAGCTGGCCTATGTCGATACTGGGAGCGGCGACCCGGTGGTGTTCCTGCACGGCAACCCAACCTCGTCGTATCTCTGGCGCAACATTATTGCCGAGGTCGAAAGCAGGGCCTGGTGTCTGGCACCCGACCTGATCGGCATGGGCGATTCGGGCAAAAATCCGGCCGGCTCCTATCGATTTGTTGACCACTCTCGCTATCTGGACGCGTGGTTTGACGCCGTTGGGCTCAATCAGCACGCGAAGAATGTCACCCTGGTGATCCACGACTGGGGCTCGGCCTTGGGATTTCACTGGGCCTATCGGCATCAGGACAGCATCAAAGCCCTGGTCTATATGGAGGCCATTGTGTGTCCCCTGACGTGGCAGACCTTCCCCGAGGCGGCGCGTAAGGTCTTTCAGGGTTTTCGTTCTCCTGCCGGCGAGGAGATGGTGCTTCAGCATAACGTCTTTGTCGAGCGGGTTCTGCCCGGCAGTGTGATGCGAGAACTGACCGCAGAAGAAATGGCCGTCTACCGCAAGCCGTACACCGAGCCGGGCGAGTCGCGCCGGCCCACGCTGACCTGGCCGCGTCAGATTCCGATTGAGGGTGAACCGGCCGATGTGGTTGAGATCGTCGAACAATACGGGCAATGGTTGGCAAGCAGTCCCGTGCCCAAACTCTTCGTGAATGCCGACCCTGGGGCGATCCTGACTGGTCCGCAACGCGAGTACTGCCGGACCTGGCCGAACCAAAAGGAAACGACCGTCACGGGTTCGCACTTTATTCAGGAAGACGCCCCGCAGGAAATCGGGCAAGCCATAGCCGATTTCCTGCGAGGACTCTAGCCGCCTCGGCAGACGGAGGACCGCATGACCTACACCGCCCTTCAGTTTGAAAAAAAAGACAACCTCGCACTCATCACCCTGAACCGGCCGGATTCCGCCAATGCGCTCAATATCGACTTGGCGCGGGATTTGATGCAGGTGTCGCTCGCCTGCGACGAGGATGCGGATATCCGCGCCGTTGTCATGACCGGCAAGGGTCGCATGTTCTGCGCTGGTGGCGACCTGAAAAGCTTTGCCGCCCAGGGCGACCAATTGCCCGCCCATATGAAGGAAGTGACCACCTATCTGCACGGCGCGGTGTCGCGGTTTGCCCGGATGGACGCCCCGTTGATCGGGGCGGTGAACGGGACAGCCGCGGGAGCGGGCATGAGCCTGGCGTGTGCGTGCGATATTGTTTTTGCTGGCGAATCGGCAAAATTCACCATGGCCTATACGCGCGCCGGACTGACCCCGGACGGGTCTTCAACCTATTTCCTGCCTCGCATCGTCGGCATGAAGCGCGCCTTTGAGCTGGCGGTCACCAACCGGCTGCTATCCGCTCAGGAAGCCACAGCCTGGGGCATTGTGAACCGTGTTGTCCCGGATGCAGATTTGCTGGCCGAGGCAGAAAAACTGGCAACGGCGCTGGCCGCGGGCGCTACCGGGGCGTTTGGGGGGGCGAAGCGACTCCTCCATAGCGGTTGGACGGAAACGCTTGAAACCCAGATGGAAAACGAGACCCAGGCCATTGCCGCCCGCGCCAAGACCGACGATGGCAAAGAGGGAATCGCCGCCTTCCTGGAGAAACGCGCCCCCCGCTTTCAGGGGCAATAGCCGGGTCTCAATCAGGTCCGTGAGAGGATGACCAGGATGTACCGTCTCTTTGGTGTTGAGCTGTCGCCCTACTCCTTAAAAGTCCGGGCTTACTTTCGGTACAAACAGATTCCGCACGAATGGATTGGGCGGAACTCAACCAATCAGGCCGAGTTTGAACGCTACGCCAAGCTGCCGCTCGTGCCGCTGGTTGTCACCCCGGACGGAAAGGGGATGCAGGACTCCACCCCCATTATCGAACATTTTGAGAAACTCCAGCCCGAGCCGTCCATTTATCCGAGCGACCCCAGGCTGGCCTTCCTGTCCGCTCTGATCGAAGAGTATGGTGACGAGTGGGGCAATAAGCAGATGTTCCACTATCGCTGGACGTATGAGCCTGACCAGCAATCAACGGCGGAACGCATTGCGCGTCTGACCCGCCCTGGGCTGAGTGAGGAAGAATACGCGCTGGCGACCGAGCAAATCCGAACGCGGATGGTCCCGCGTTTGTCCTTTGTCGGCTCAAGCGAGCAGACCCGGGAGCATATCGAGTCTTCCTTCGACCGTCTGTTGGCCCTGCTCGAACCGCACCTGGCACAACGGATGTATCTGTTCGGTGGCAAGCCAACATTCGGCGATTTTGGTCTGGCCGCTCAGCTCCACCAATGTTCCACCGATCCCTCGGCTGGGACCATCATGCGGGCGGTTGCCCCGAACGTCCTTTCTTGGGCGATGCAGATGCTGGACCCCAAGGATGAGGGCGGACTGGAAACCTGGGACGATCTGGCCCCCACGCTGAAGCCTCTCCTCAAAGAAATCGGGCAGACCTTTCTGCCCTGGACAACGGCCAACGCCCGGGCGCTGGCGGCCGGTCAAGAGCGGTATGCGGTCATGCTGGGCGGCAAGGAGTACGCCCAGGGCACGCAGAAATATCACGCCCGGTCGTTGCGCGTTCTGCGGGAACGGTACGCCAAAGTTGAAGAGCAAGCGGCTTTGGACCCGATTCTGGAAGAGGCCGGTTGTTTAGCATGGTTGCAATAAGGCGCGCTGTCGCGCCTTGCTTATGGAGAGAGCAGAAGGCCCAGCCTGGGCCTTGTTGAAGGGAGAGCCCATCGTGTACGGCTTTGAACTGACCCCGGAACAACACCAACTCAAAGAGACGGTCCACAAGTTTGCCGTTGAGGAAATGATTCCCGTTGCGGCAAAATACGACAAAGAACAAGAGTTCCCGGACGATGTGTGTCGTCTAGCCTGGGAGCTGGGCATCCTCAACCCGCTGGTGCCAACCGCCTACGGTGGCCTGGGGCTGGAGGTGTTTGACACCTGTCTGATTGACGAAGAAATCGTCTATGGCTGCGCCGGTATGGCGCTCAATATGGTGGCCAATAATCTGGCGACCACCCCCCTCCTGGTCGCGGGGAGCGACGAGCAGAAAAAGGAATACCTTGGCCAGCTCGTTGCCGAGCCGGTCTACGCCGCCTTTGCCCTGACCGAGCCGGGGGCCGGCTCTGACGCCGCGGCTATCTCCACCACCTATCGTAAAGTCGGTGACGATTTTGTCCTCAACGGCACAAAACATTTTATCTCCAACGGCTCGGTCGCCCGTTGGTATGTGACTTTTGCGACCGAGGATAGAAGTCAGGGCCATCGTGCGGTGTCATGTTTTGTGCTGCCGGCCGATTCTCCTGGTGTGACGGCCAACCGTATGCACGACAAGATGGGGCAGCGGGCCTCAGACACCGCGGAGATCGTGTTTGAGGATGTCAAGGTGTCGCGGGCTGGCCTGGTCGGGGCGGAAGGTCAGGGCTTTAAGATCGCCATGCGGACGTTTGACCGCAGCCGGCCCGAAGTGGGCGCCTTTGCCATTGGCATCTCCCAACGGGCGCTGGACGAATCGGTCAAATACGCCCAGCAGCGGGAAGCCTTTGGCCAGGCCATTGCCAACTTCCAGGCGGTCCAGTTCATGCTGGCCGATATGGCGATTGAGCTCGAAGCCATGCGTCTCCTGACCTATAAAGCCGCCTGGCTGCTTGACCAGGGCGCGCCCTCGTCTATTGTGTCCAGCTATGCCAAGGCGTTCGGGGCCGACCGGACCATGCAGATCACGACCAACGCGGTCCAGATTTTCGGCGGCTACGGCTATTTCAGCGAGTACCCGGTGGAAAAACTCATGCGCGACGCCAAATTGCTCCAGATTTATGAGGGTACGTCCCAGATTCAACGCGTGGTCATTGCCAAACACTTACTCAAGGGCCTGTCCTGAGCGAATGCGCGCGCAGTCAAAGGAGCGGAACGGCCCTCAATCGAGAAGGAGGAATATGATGGCTGAAGAAATGGGAGTCTTTGCAACCATACACTCAACGCGGGCCATGCGGCGGCTCAAACCCGACCCCGTCCCGACCGCAATGATTCGGAAAATTCTTGACGCCGGGATACGGGCACCCAGCGGCCAGAATCGTCAGGCCTGGGCGTTTGTGGTGCTCCAGGACCCGGACAACAAGAGGTTTTTTCAGGAACGCTACTATCAGGCCCTGGTGGACCGTTTCGGCGACGGGCTGAGGGTTGACCCAAACGACAAATCGTCCGGGGCGCGCTCCATTCGGGCGGCAATGCACCTGGCCGAACATATGCACGAAGCGCCTGTCCTGCTGCTGATCTGCGGCAAACGGGACTGGCCGTTTTCCGTGCCCGAAGAAGAACGCGAAGGCAAAGCCCCGCCCTCCTACGGCTCCATCTATCCGTGTGTGCAGAACATTCTGCTCGCCTGTCGCGCCCTGGGCCTGGGGGCAAGCCTGACGACCATGCACCAGATGTTCGAGGACGAGTTACAGGAGCGCCTGGGCATTCCGTTTGAGTATGGTGTGGTGGCCACCCTTCCGATTGGCTTTCCTTCGGGAAAATTCGGCCCGGTCTCCCGTCGGCCCGCGCCTGAAGTGACCCACTTTGATAAGTGGGGACAGCACGAGCCGGCTGCGTAAAACCCCCTCACCCCAGCCCTCTCCCACAGGGAGAGGGGAAAACGACATCTTTTTGTAGAAGGAACGCACGCATGAAATACTCCATGTTTCTCGCCGCTGCCTCCCACGCCGAAATGGTCGGCTGGGTGAAAAAATACGAGGCCGCGGGATTTGATTCACTCTGGCAGGCCGAACTGACCAATTCGGCGCTTATTCCCTTGGCCGGTATCGCGCCCAGCGTTCAGACGATCAAAATTGGGGCCGGCGTGGTGCTGGCCTTTAATCACAGCCCGGTGATGCTCGCCTTTCAGGCCCTGGACCTCGACCTGCTGAGTCAGGGCCGGTTTACGCTCGGTCTGGGAGTCGCCCACCAACACCGCAATAACAACTGGTACGCCGGACGAGATGCCGGCAAACCGGTCAGTCAAATGCGGGAGTATATTAAGGTGCTGCACCTCATTATGGATAAAGCCGAGACGGGCGGCGAGGTGCACTACGCAGGCAAGTTCTACAATATCCGCGCCCGCAATTTCTTTCCGCGCTCGATTCCCAAGCCCCGACCCCGGGTGCCTATCTATGTGGCCGCGGTCAAACCGCGTATGGCTGCCCTCACGGGCGAACTCGGCGACGGCCTGATTGGGAACCCGATGTTCTCGCCGCAGCATGTCCGCAAGAACATTCTGCCGCCGCTCAAAACCGGTCTCGACCGGGCCGGCCGCAGTCGCTCCGAGGTCGAAGTCCTGGGCCAATGCTTTGTGGTCATCGACGACGATCTGGCAACCGCTTACCGGGTTGGCGCAGGGGCCATGCTGTTCAGTATCTGGGCCCGGATTTACGATGATATCTTTGTCGCCCACGGCTTTGGCGAAACGGTTGAAAAGGTCAGATCACTCCAGAATACGCCAGACAAGGACAAGGGCTTCGACCTGATTCCAAATGAAATGGTCGATGCCTTTTGCGCGGTCGGCCCGCTTGACCGCGTTCGCGCCAAGCTGGACGAGCGCGAAGGGCTGCTCGACACCACCATTCTCGCTGTTCCCAACACCGGCACAACCCAGGAACAACGCGACTACTACCGGGACAAAATACTCGAATCATTCTCGGCATAGGAGGGTCGTTCCCCATCTCCGAAGGTCAGCACAGGGGGTGGCCTGACAGAGATTCTCCTCCCGTCCCGTTCGTCCTGAGCCCTTCGACAAGCTCAGGACAGGCGTAGCGCCAGCAAAGTCCTCCCGTCCCGTTCGTCCTGAGCCCTTCGACAAGCTCAGGACAGGCGTAGCGCCAGCAAAGTCGAAGGATGAACGGGACGGGCCCTCTCCAGGGGAGAGAGGGGAGACGCTACAACACCTCAAACAAGCCGGCCACGCCCATCCCGCCTCCGACGCACATCGTCACCACGACGTTCTTGGCCCCTCGCCGTTTGCCTTCGCGCAGGATATGCCCCACCTGACGGGCGCCGGTCATGCCGTAGGGATGCCCGATCGAGATGGAGCCACCGTTCACATTATAGTGCTCCATGGCAATGCCGAGCCGGTCGCGGCAATAGACCGTTTGCACGGCAAAGGCTTCGTTGAGTTCCCAGAGATCGATATCGTCCATGCTCAGGCCGTGGCGCTCAAGCAGTTTGGGAATGGCGAAGACTGGCCCAATGCCCATTTCATCCGGCTCACAGCCGGAGGCGACCAGACCTCTATACAGGCCCAGGGGCTCCAGGCCGCGCTTCTCGGCCTCCTTGGCTTCCATCAACACCACCGCGGCCGCCCCGTCGGACAACTGGCTGGAATTGCCGGCGGTAATCGAGCCCTCGGTCACCGACGGGAGCGCTGAGAGGCCCTCCATATTGGTCGTGGGCCGGTTGCCCTCATCCCGAGCAAGCGTGACCTCTTTTTGCGTGACCTCGCCCGTTTCCTTGTTGGTCACATCCATGAGTGTGGTAAGGGGCACGATTTCGTCGTCGAACTTGCCCTCCGCTTGGCCGGCCGCGGTCCGCTGCTGGCTGGCCAGGGCGTACTCGTCTTGCGACTCGCGCGAGACCTGATAGCGCTGGGCGACAATCTCGGCCGTCTTCAACATGGGGAAATAAATCTCGGGTTTGTGCTCCATGAGCCAGTCGTCAACAAAATTCTTGGTGTTCAGATTGTTCTGGACCAGGCTGATTGACTCGACTCCGCCAGCCACCATGACATCGGCCCCATCGACAATAATCCGGTTGGCGGCGGTGCTGATCGCTTGCAGCCCGGAGGAGCAGTAACGGTTAATGGTCATGCCCGAGGTGGTCACGGGCAGGCCGGCCTTTACCGCCGAGGTGCGCGCGATATTATGCCCGGTTGAGCCTTCCGGCAGCCCACAACCGAACACCACATCTTCCACCTCTGCCGGTTCCACCCCGGCCCGCTCCACCGCATTCTGAATGACATGAGCACCCAGGGTCGCACCGCTGGTTTTATTCAGGCTGCCCCGAAAGGCTTTGCCTATGCCCGTCCGGGCGGATGATACAATCACGGCTTCTCGCATGACTCTGACCTCCTTTGTTCCTGGTTTTGTCTACGGTCCGCGCCAGACTATCCCAGGCCGCCCATTCCGCCAACCGGGCCGCGTGCCTTGACTTCTGGCGGCTTTATTGGAAATGACGAAAGACGCGCGCAGAGAGGAGAACCCCATGATTACGGTCTACGACTTGGCCGGAGCGAACAGTTTGCGCTTCAGCCCGTTCTGTTCACGAACCAAGGCGGCCCTGCGCTACAAGGGTCTGGACTATACCACGGTCCCGATTCGCTTCTGCGATAAGGACAAACTGGCTTTTTCTGGACAGGACCGGGTGCCGGTCATCACAGACAACGGCACCGTGGTCTCGGATTCGTGGAAAATTGCCGAATATCTGGAAGACCACTATCCAGAGGCCCAGCTCTTCCCCGGTCCGGGTATGAAGGCGGCCTGTCGATTCTTTAATCTGTATATTGACCGGACGCTCCATCCGGCGCTCTTTCCAGTCGTCGTGTCTGACATCTTTGAGAAGATCGAGCCGGTAGACCGCGCCTATTTTCGGGAAAACCGGGAAGCCCGGCTCGGCACCAGTCTGGAAGACATCGCCGCCAAACGCGACGACTTTCGCCCGCGCCTCCAAGCCGCCCTGGCTGACCTGGAGGCCGTCGCCTTGGGCCATGAGTATATGTTTGAGGTGTTGACCTATGCCGACTTCAGCCTGTTCGGCACCTTGACGTGGGTGACCCGGGTCAGCGACGAGCCGCTGTTTGATGCCGCCCCGTCCCTGGCCGGCTGGTGGGAGCGGATGCAGACCCGCTTCGAGATTGGGCCCGGTTGAGCCGAGGCTGTATCATGCCGACAGGCTGGCCTGTTTCTCTCGCACGACCACCTTAGCCAGGACGAGCAGCGCCATCAGGTTGGGAATGGCCATCATGCCGTTCAGCGTGTCGGAGATGTCCCAGACCAAGCGTAAGCCACCGGTTGCGCCAATATACAAAAAGGCCAGAAACAGCACCCGATACGGGAGCACCGCGCCTGGGCCGAACAGATACGCCCAGGCTTGCCCGCCATAAAAACTCCAGGTCAGCATGGTGCTATAGGCAAACAGGGTCAAACACAGAAAGACCACATGGTCTCCCACCCCGGGCAGCCCCTGGGCAAAGGCCGTTGCAGCCAAGAGCCCCGGAGAGGTGTCCGGCTGACCGAGGACACCCGTCACCATAATCACCAGCCCGGTAATGCTGGCGACAAGCAGGGTATCCACCCCCACTTCCCATATGCCCCACAAGCCCTGTCCAACCGGCGTGTTCTTGGCTTGGGCGTGCACGATGGAGGCCGAACCCAAGCCTGCCTCGTTAGAAAAGATACCCCGCGCCAGCCCGTAGCGCATGGCCAGCATCACGGTTGCCCCGCCCCAAGCGCCAACCGGGGCGGCCGGCGTGAAAGCCGCGCTGATGATCGTCACCAGCGCGTCCGGCAGGGCCGCGGCGTAGCGCAGCAGAATCCACACGCCCCCGGCCAGATAGAGCACGGCCATAAAGGGCACCAGATAGGCGGTGGTCTGGCCAATGCGCCGCACCCCCCCCAGGATCACAACCGCTACCAGCCCGACCACACATCCGCCGGCGACCGGTCGAGGCAGACTGAAGGTCTCATACAAACTCGCCGCCACCGTATTCGCCTGGACCATATTGCCAATACCCAGTGCGGCCGCCCCGGTTAGAAAAGCATACGCCCCGGCCAGCCACTTCCAGCCCAGGCCGTCAGCAATATAATACATCGGACCACCGACAATCTCGCCGCTGTCCGCCTTGACCTGGCGATATTTCATGCCAAGCACGACCTCGCTGAACTTGGTCGCCATACCGACCAGCGCGGTTATCCACATCCAGAACAAGGCCCCCGGCCCACCCCAATACAGGGCCGTGCTGACCCCGACGATATTCCCGACCCCAACCGTCGCCGCCATGGCCGAACTGACCGCCTGAAACGCGCTGATTTCGCCGGTATCGGCTGCGGTTCGACCGGAGAAGAGACGACCCATGGTTGAACGCCAGATCAAGCCGAAGTGCATCAGTTGGAGCCAGCCCAGACGAAAGCTGAGATACACTCCCGTTCCAATCAGGAGGACCATCAGGGGCGGACCCCAGACCACCGCGTTGACGAGATTATTGAGATGTTCGATGTTGCTCAGCATACTGCCTCGTCGCTTATGACGCGCCGCCCGGCCGTCTGAGTTCAAAGACTCGGACCACAACATAGGCGAGCAGGGCAAAAAGAAAAAAGATCATCAGCATCCAGGCCACACTCTGCATCGTCCCAATCACTGTGCGGTAGACTTCGAGCACCCAACGGTCAGATGTCAGCACCAGGATGTCTGCTTCGGCCTCGCCGGTCGGGGGCGGGGTGATATAGCGCTCGAGCTGCCAGACCCGCACCCCTCCAGATATGCCGACAACGTAGATGGCAAACTGCATGTATTTGCCCCAGGCCAGATGGATCTCATCGGCAATAATCCGGGTCAGAATCTGCTTGACCGGACGCTCAAAAAGACGGGCGACCCCGAACGAGACGCCGAGCGCAATGACAAATGTGACGGCGAGCAGCGCAAAAAACATATTTCCCTCTTCATCTGTGCTGACAGACAGAAAATATCCGCGGGCTGCACGGCTCCTCCCCTACCCGAGTTGGACGGCTCCATAGCGTTCATAATACGCAATCCAGGCCTGCCGCACTGCTGCCGAGAGGCGGTCTTGCACCAGGCTGAAAATCTCCTGCATGGTGAGAATGGCGAAGGTGCGGATGCCGAGTTCGTGTTCGAGGGCCTGAATGGCGCTGTATTGCCCGATCTGTTGGGCGTCGCCCAGCAATTCCTGTCGGTCAACGGCAACGACCAGACCGGCGATGCGGTGTGCGCCCAGCAGGCGTATCTTTTTGAGCGCTTCGTATTTGGCCTGACCGGTGGTGACTACATCGTCCACCAGCAGAATCCCGCTGGCCGGAACAAAATTTTCCGCCCCAACAATGAGCTTCTCAACCGAACCGGCCCGGCTCACCTCTCCGTGGGCTTTCTCCTCTTTGCGGTCGTAGAGGAGAGACGTAGACTTGCTCGCGTATTCCTGAAGCCCCTCACACAGCAGCGCCCCCAGGGTAATGCCTTTATAGGCTGGACCGAACACATAGGTGAAGTCGTGCAGCACGCCCTGCTCGACGCCTGCCAAAGCGGCCCGGCTATAGCATTTTTTGAGGGTGAGCAGGCTGTCGCCGTCGGTCAGCGAGCCGAGCGAGATAAAGCTCGGGCTGACACGTCCGCTCTTGAGTTGAAAGCCGGCGCTGGGGTCGCCGGCAATTTTGAGCGCGTTTTTTTTGAGCAGGAGGGCGAGAAATTCACGTCTGTAGTCCATGCTTGGCGTCCCTTTCCGGCCTGCCCCGGTCGGATGACGCTCCGCTCATCCGACACTCACCGCTTCTCCTGCTCTGCCGGCTCTTATGTGGAATCAGGCGTCGTGTTTCCGCAGTTCCAAGCGGCCAATCTGATTGCGGTGGACTTCGTCCGGCCCGTCGGCAAAGCGTAGCGTCCGGGCCGAGGCATAGGCGCGCGCCAGCCCGAAGTCTTCGGCCACCCCGCCCCCGCCGTGGGCCTGCATGGCCCAGTCGATCACTTGCAGCGCCATATTCGGGGCTGCCACTTTAATCATGGCGATTTCGGCGCGGGCAGCCTTATTGCCGACCGTGTCCATCATATGCGCCGCCTTGAGCGTCAGCAGCCGGGCCTGTTCAATCCGAATCCGAGCCTCGGCAATTCGCTCCAGTGTGACCGTCCGCTCGGAGACCAGCTTGCCAAACGCCGTCCGCGACTTGGCGCGGGTACACATTTTTTCCAGGGCGCGTTCGGCCTGTCCGATCAGGCGCATGCAATGGTGAATACGCCCAGGGCCAAGCCGCCCTTGGGCAATCTCAAACCCCCGCCCTTCGCCCAGAATCATATTCGAGGCCGGCACCCGCACGTCCTTGAATTCGACTTCGGCATGACCGTGGGGAGCATCGTCGTAGCCAAACACGGACAGCATCCGCAGGACCTTCACGCCCGGTGTGTCGCGCGGGATCAGGATTTGGGACTGCTGGAGATAGCGGCTCGGATTATCGGGGTCGGTCTTGCCCATGAAGATGAGAATTTTACAGCGCGGGTCGCCCATGCCTGAGGACCACCACTTGCGGCCGTTGATGACGTATTCGTCGCCATCCCGCACGATGCGAGATTCGATATTGGTGGCATCGGACGAGGCCACCGCGGGTTCGGTCATGGCAAAGCAGGAACGAATTTTGCCTTCGAGCAGCGGCTCCAGCCACTCCTTTTGCTGCTCCGGGGTGCCATACCGGGACAGCACTTCCATATTGCCGGTATCTGGAGCCGAGCAATTAAAGACCTCCGAGCCCCAGTGCACTCGCCCCATGATTTCCGACAGGGGGGCATATTCGAGGTTGGTCAGGCCATAGCCGTGTTCACTCTCGGGCAGAAACAGATTCCACAGCCCGGCAGTCTTGGCCTGATCTTTCAACTCTTCGATAATCGGCGGAATCTGCCAGCGGTCCGGGCCGGAGTTCAGTTGGTCCTCAAACGTTTTTTCATTCGGATAAACGTAGTCCTCCATAAACTGAGAGACCTGTTTTCTCAGGTCTTGTACCTTTGGAGAAAAATCAAAATCCATGTCTGTCTCTCCTTCCCTTGAGTCGTCCTCTCTGCTTGGATACGAAAGTCTGAGATGCAAAAAAGTCGGGACACCTTAGGAAATACCGCCGAGCGAGTCAAATACCGGCACATACACGGAGCAGCCTATGCCGATTGAAGAAGGAAAAGCCGCCCCAGCGTTTACCTTACAAGACGCAGCCGGAAATAAGGTCGCGCTCAAAGACCTGCGCGGCCACAACGTGATTGTCTATTTCTACCCCAGAGATAATACGCCCGGTTGTACCAAAGAGGCCTGCGGCTTTCGGGACCTCTGGCAGGACATCCAACACCAGGATGCGGTGGTCCTCGGTATTTCAACGGACAGCGCCGCCTCACACCAGAAGTTTGCCACGCAATACCAACTTCCGTTCACGCTCCTGTGCGACCCGAACAAAAGGGTCATGCAAAAATACGGTGCCTGGGGCGAGAAGATGATGTACGGCAAAAAGACCGTAGGCGTCATTCGCTCGACGGTCTGGATAGGCCCCACCGGCAAGGTGAAAAAGCACTGGAAGCGCGTCGCCAAAGCCGCCGACCATCCGGCCAAAGTGCTCGAAGCGTTGCGGGCGGGATAAAATTTCTCCATTAGTGCCTGGCCTTACGCACTGTCTCGATACTGATAAACATCCGCAACGGTCTCGATGGCAACGACTGAAACCCCATGGCCGCATAGAACGCCCGGCGTCTTTCCGTGATCTCGGCACCGCCGTCCTCAATCACGTCAAGGACGACCGCCTTCAACCCAATCTGATTGGCAGCCTTCGCGGTACGGCTCAAGGCATCCGCGAGGAGAATACGTCCGACCCCTTGGCCCTGATAGCGGCGGTCGACCGCGATCATCGAGAGATAGACGGCCGGGATGCCGTCAGACCGGGGGGCATTCTTCGTCAGATACCCTGGCAGGTCTTGCCTTTGAGCGTATGCGCATTCAGCGCATAGTAGCCGAGAATGCCGGTTTGTCCGCTCTTCGTGGCCACCCACACCCGCGTGAAATCTCCCGCTCGGTGCTTCCTGGCAGTCCGTTTGAGAAAGTTGTCGAGTCGGGCCGTCCCGCAAGAAAAAGCCGCTCGATCATGTTTTCGAGGATTGAGCGGTTCAATGATGATCCCGCGCGGATTGAGAGCGGCCTGAGCCGTCATGCCGCATCTGTCTTGTGCAGAGCTAGGGCCTGTCGCAAGGCATCGGTCGGCTCCGCAGGCGTATCAAGGGCGGCAAGGATCACCTCACGGTCCTCAGCAGAGAGGAGCGTCTGTTCCTGAGCGGCAATGGTGAGCCTAGCCTGCGCAAGTGCCGCGCTGGTGACAAACGTGGTCTCGTCGATACCGAGCAGAGCCGCTGCCTGCTGAATTTGTGCTTTGACGCTGGGTTCAGTGCGTTGTTCCATCCGGGCCGTCTTCGGCTCGTCGATGATGGTCGTACTGTCCTGGAAGCGCAGCATGGTCTCCTCTCCTTTATCTGCCTTGGGTCTATGCGGACTGAGCCGACTTGTATATGATGCAGAATCATTCATTTCATATCAACAATGGTAAAGGAGGCAGTATGCATGTTGGTTACGCCCCGGTCTTTCAGAACCCTGGGAACGCTCGCTCGGATGCCGAAGTCTACCGTGAGGAGCTTCGGATTGCGGAGATGGCCGAACCCCTCGGATTTGACTCAATTTGGTCTATTGAGCATCACTTTACGGACTACACCATGTGTCCTGACGCAGTGCAGTTCCTGTCCTATATGGCCGGCCGCACCAAGACGGCCAGGCTGGGCACGATGGTCATCGTGCTTCCCTGGCACGATCCGGTTCGCGTTGCCGAGCAAATCTCCCTGCTTGACCATGTGTCGGGCGGACGGATGATCCTGGGCTTTGGTCGGGGCTTGGCTCGGGTTGAGTATGACGGCTTTCGGATTGACCAGAACGAAGGCCGTGAACGCTTTGTTGAATACGCCGAACTCGTCATCAATGGACTGGAGAACGGCTATATTGAGGGCGGCCCGACGATCCAACAGCCCCGCCGTGATATCCGTCCCTACCCGGCCTACTCGTTCAAGGGCCGCACCTATGCCGCGGCCGTCTCACCGGAATCCATGCCGATCATGGCCAGACTCGGCATTGGCCTGCTGGTCATTCCGCAAAAACCGTGGGATGTCGTTAAAGGAGACTTCGAGGTCTACCACAAGGTCTGGCAGGAAGAGAATCCTGGTACCCAGCCGCCCCAGCCGTTCTGTGGCGGGTTCTTCTATGTGGATGAAGATGCCAAGCGGGCCGAAGAGCGGGCCACCAAGTGGATTGCGGCCTATTATCACACGGCCATGAACCACTATCAGATGACGGCCAAACATTTTGGTCAGAACAAGGGCTATGAGTTCTACAGCAACGTCGGAAAATACATTGAGCAACACGGTATGGACGGAGCGGCCAGAGACTTCGTGAAACTCATGCCGTGGGGAACACCGGACCAAGTGCTGCGGAAACTCGAATTCGTCCGGGACACCATCGACATGAAGGCCGTTATGTGCAACTTCAGCTACGCCGGGATGCCCTACGACGAGGCCGAGGGCAGCATGAAGTGCTTTGCCAAGCATGTCCTGCCAGAACTCAAGAAGTGGGATACGCAGCCGCTCCAGGACCCGGAACCGCTGAATATGCCGGCCCACGCCGCGGCGGCCTAAGCAGCACGGGTCCTTCACCCCGCGCTTGTCCACAGCGCTGAATCTTGCTCACATAAGGGCGACCCAACGGTCGCCCTTTCTCTTGAGGAGGAGTTGACATGGCCGATCTCGAAACGTTTCGTGCTGAGACACAGCAGTGGCTAGACGCCAACGCTCCGGCTTCGATTCGCGGTACGGGGAACACCCTGCTTGACGGAAATTGGGGCGGCCGTCAGGCCCGCTACCCGAATCCCGATATGAAAGTCTGGCTGGATGTCATGGCCGAGCGCGGTTGGACTGCGCCCGAGTGGCCGACCCGGTACGGCGGCGGCGGGTTGTCCAAAGAAGAGGCCAAGGTGTTGCAGCAAGCAATGAACGCCCTGCGCCTGCCAGCGCCGTTGATCGGCTTTGGCCTGACCATGATCGGTCCAACCCTGTTGCAATACGGCACCGAAGAACAAAAGCATGAACATCTGCCCGGCATTATCAAAGGCGAGATTCGTTGGTGTCAGGGCTATTCCGAACCAGGTTCGGGCAGTGACCTGGCTTCGCTCAAAACCCGAGCCGTCCTGGAGGGCGACCACTATATCATCAATGGCCAGAAGGTCTGGACCTCATTTGCCAATTTGGCCGATTGGATGTTCATGCTCGTCCGCACCGACCCAGAGGCAAAAAAACAAGCCGGCATTACCTTCATCTTGGTAGACATGGCGTCTCCAGGCGTGGAAACCCGCCCGATTAAACTCATTAGCGGGGCCTCACCGTTCTGTGAGACGTTTTTGACCGACGTGCACGCCCCGGCCAAGAATGTCATCTTTGAAGTGAACCAAGGCTGGACAGTGGCCAAGTCCCTGCTGAATCATGAGCGTAATATGATCGCCTCAGCCTTTGGCTCGACTGCCGGTAAAGGCCGAACCATGCGCGACTGGGCCAAGGAGCATCTTGGCCTGGACGCCGGTCGAATAGCGGACCCGACCATCAGGGATCGTATGGCGCAGTACGAAATGGACAGTCGCGCCTTTCGACTCACCACGGAACGCGCCCGCGATGCGGCCAAAGCCGGTCGCCCCCCTGGCCCGGAAAGCTCCATATTCAAAATCTACGGGACTGAGCTGAACCAACGTCGCCTTGAGCTATTAGTGTCCATTGCCGGCCCACACGCCCTGGGCTGGAATGGACCCGGCTTTGAAGACGCAGAGCTAACCCTCACCCGCGACTGGCTGCGCTCCCGAGGCAATACTATTGAGGGCGGGACGAGCGAGATTCAGCTCAATATCATCGCCAAGCGCGTGCTGGGCTTACCCGATTAGGAGAGCGGGGAAGTGGGGAGTGGTAGTGGTGAGTGGTGAGTGGGTGAGCAGTGAGAGCCTGCCTGCTCACCCACTCACCGACCGGAGGAGAAGCATGACTGGAGGAGAGATATTGTGGCACTTATGCTGACTGAAGATCAGGAACTTTTGGCGCAGACGGCGCGTGATTTCGTCCGAACGCACTCCCCCGTCAGCCGGCTGCGCGCCCTGCGCGACACGCAAGACCGCCTGGGCTTCTCGCCCGACTTGTGGCAGGAGATGGCCCAACTCGGCTGGGCCGGCATTCTGATTCCCGAGGAATACGGCGGGGCCGGCATGGGCCTGGCCGACCTCGCGGTCGTGCTGGAAGCCGTGGGCCGCAATCTTGCTCCAGAGCCTTTTCTTTCAACCGTCTTGCTCGGCGGTCAATTGCTGACCCATGCCGGTCGCCCTGAACAACAACGCGCCTGGCTGCCTAGCCTCGTGACGGGCGAGAGGATTATTGCGCTGGCCTATCAAGAAACCCGCAGCCGCTATGACCTGAATCGGGTTTCCACCCAGGCCACCGCCGAGGGAGACGCCTGGAGGCTGTCGGGCGAAAAAATTCAAGTCCTGGACGGACACAACGCGGAGGCGCTGATTGTCTCGGCCCGTACCAGCGGCGCAGACAATGACCAGGAGGGTGTCAGCCTCTTTCTGCTTGCGCCAGATACGCCCGGCGTGGCGCTCATCCCCCAGACCCGAGTTGATAATCGGGCCGCGGCCCTGGTCACTCTCGATGGCGTGAAAATTGGTGCCGAGTCCGTTGTCGGGACAATCGGGCACGGCTTTCAGACGCTCTCACATATTATTGATCTTGCCACAGTCGGCCTGTGTGCCGAGATGCTGGGCGGGATGAGCCAGATTTTTGACGATACGCTCGCCTACCTCAAGACGCGCGAACAGTTCGGCGTGGTCATCGGCTCGTTTCAGGCCCTCAAACATCGAGCAGCGAAAGTTTTCATGGAGATTGAACTCTGTCGCTCGGCCGTGATGGCCGCGGCAAATGCAGCCGATACTGGCGACAGCGACCTGGCTCTGCTGGTCTCCCTGGCCAAAGCCCGCTGCTCCGACGCCTTTGTCCTGGCGACCAACGAGGGGGTCCAAATGCACGGCGGTATCGGCATGACCGACGAGCACGATGCCGGCCTGTATATGAAACGCGCCCGCGCCGCCGCAATGACCTTTGGCGACGCCGCCTGGCATCGGGACCGCTGGGCCCGGCTGCGGAGCTATTGAGCGTCACGCAGCCGCGCTCTCCTCTGGAGAGGCAACCGATGAGCATCCACCCCGCACCAGCCGCGAGGCCGCCTATTCCTCCCGCTGAGGTCGGGCAACGAGTCATCTTGCCTGGAGTGAGTTGGACAACATATGAACGGCTCCTCGCCGATTTTGAGGACAGCCATACCGCTCACTTCACCTATGACGGAGGCGTGTTGGAAATTATGGTCCTCTCCGCCCGGCACGAAAACCTGAACCGAACGCTTGCGCTTCTCGTCGAGATTATCGCGGAGGAAATGGGAATTGATATCAGTCGATTCGGCTCCACGACGTTCAAGCGTGCGGATCTCAATACGGGCTTCGAGCCTGACTCTTGTTATTATGTCACCAATGAGGCGCGCGTCCGAGGGAAAGACGCCATTGACCTGTCGGTCGATCCACCCCCGGACCTTGTGATTGAAATTGATATTACCAGCCCCTCGCTCGATAAGTTCCCCCTTTATGCCCAGGTCGGCGTGCCGGAAGTCTGGCGCTATGCTGGCCATACGCTCACGCTTTTCGTATTAGACAACGGACGGTATCAAGCCGCACAGACCAGTGCGGCTTTTTCCCTTCTCACCGCCGCAATAGCAAATCACTTTCTCGCCGAGAGCGTCACACGCAAGAGCACCGCTTGGCTCCGCGCGGTGCGGCAGTGGGTCAGAGAGCGACGAGAGACCAGAAACGCATAGCCGGCCGCACGTCCGATTCGCTGACACGGGTTAATGCAGCGTCTGGGCCCATCCGTCCGCGATTCTTTTTCGTCCCGGACGTGTGCGGGGGTCTTTTTCACGGCGCGGTGTTCTTGCCGGACGCTGATAATCAGATGGAGGCTGGTCGCTGCCAGCGGTTCCCGGACGAGAAGCGGTTGTCCTCACAAAGAGTTGCGTAAAATAGTACTCGCCGCCTGGCCCCTGCTCGACACCGACACCCGTCAGTTCATAATCGGGGCTTTCGATATTTTTCCGATGAGAGGGGCTGGATAACCATCCCGCAACGATATCATCCGCGACAATGGCCTGACTGCTTGAGACGTGCCCCTCACGTCCATATCGTCGCCCTGCCCTGAACAACCCATCAACGCCGGGGTCCTGAGACCAGCCAACGTTCTCGCCGAAACTCCGAAGCCGTAGCATTGCCGCCACTGCCCGACGGCGAGTGTCAAACCCCCTGTGACCAAACCCAACCCGCCCGGTCGCCATATCCCGACTATGGTGGCGGGCAATGGCAGCAATTTCCGGCTTGAAGGCTGAAGGCTTCAGGCCCCGTGTCACCCGATGCTCGTTGACCAGCCTATGGACGGAGCGTTCCAGGGCATCTGCGAGGGCAGCCGTCACACCGACTGAGACAGCGAGGCCAGTGCTTGAGAGGAAGCCAACGATACAGCGAACGGCAAATGGGTAGCCCAAACGCGCCATTGTTCCGCTCTACCCCACCACCGACTCCGGTGGCTGTCCGGCGGCCACCCGCTCGATATTCGCAAAACCAAACGCAATCCGGCGGCTCCAGGTATCCAGCGTCACCCCGGCAATATGCGAGGTCAGCACGACGTTGTCCAGCGCTAACAGGGGACTGTCGGTTTCCAGGGGCTCGGCAGTAAAAACGTCCAGCCCGGCCCCGGCAATGCGCTTGTCTTGCAGCGCTTCGATAAGCGCGGGCTCGTCTATCACCGGGCCGCGTGACGTGTTGACGAGAATGGCGGAGGGTTTCATCAGGCCGAGCGTCCGCGTGTTGATGAGTCCTTTGGTCTGGGCGGTCAGCGGCGTATGGATGGAAACCACGTCCGATTTTTGCAGTAGCGCGTCCAGCGTCAGCCGTTCGGCACCAACCGCTTGCTCAACCGTGGCCGGTGCCCGAACCGGGTCGTAATAGAGGATGTTTGCCTGAAACCCTTTGGCAATCCGCGCAAACTCCCGACCGATACGGCCGAATCCAATAATGCCGACCGTCTTATTGCGCAACTCGCGCATCTGAAGGGTTTCTCGCGCCCCCATCCACTGTCCTTGGTGCAGGGTGTTGTGATGCAGGGGCAATTTTTTGAAGACTGCTAAGATGAGGAGAATGGCGTGCTCAGCCACGGTCGGCGCGTTGGCTCCGCCGTTATTGGCGACCGGCACTCCGAGCTTGTGGAAAAGCTCCAGGTCGATCCATTCATAGCCGGCGCTTAACATCTGAAACAGTTGGAGATGTTTTGCCGCGTTCAATTCGTCCGCGGTAGGATTGCCCGGATAGGCTAGAATGAAGTCTGCGCCCGCTATTTTTTCCAAGCGCGTGTCGGCTGGGGAGGTTTGCTCCAGAGCATCCATGTGAAAGCCGGTTGGCAGTTGGGCGTTGACCAAGTGCATCACTTCGGGCGGAACCAACCCGCGGGAGTGCAGAAAAACGATGGTGTATGGTTTCGGCATGTGCGCTCCGTCTACCGTCCCTGAAAGCGCGCGGGACGTTTTTCGAGAAATGCCTGCCGGCCTTCCTGGAAGTCTTCGGTTTGGTGGGACAGCAGAAAAGCCTGGCCCTGATATTCATACGCCCGTTCGGGCGGGGCCTCCCAGCCGTGCACAATGGCCGACTTGGTAAAGCCATAGGTCTGCGTCGGCCCCTGGGCTAATGCGCCCGCGAGTTCCATTGTGGCTTCTTCCAGTTTTTCTAAGGGCACGACCCGATTGACCAAGCCCCAGCGTTCCGCTTCCTGGGCCGAAAGCTGGGTGCCGAGCAGCGCCCACTCCAGGGCTTTGCCAATCCCCACAAACTGTTGCAGCAGGCTGGTCCCGGTTGCGATACCGCGCTTGACGAACGGAATACACAAGGTTGCTGTATCGGCCATTACGCGCAGGTCACAGCCCAGCGCCACGTTAAAACCGGCCCCGTGCGCGTGCCCGTTAATCATGCCAATGACCGGCTTGGACAGGGCGCGCATCTTGGCCACCACCAGCGGCCAGCGGCCTTCACCCTGAACGTAGTGCTTAACTGTGTCGGCGAATCTGCGCTCCGGTTGGTCGGGTTCGGCCATGCCCTTGAGGTCGTCGCCGGCACAGAAGGCCCGGCCCGCTCCGGTCAGAATCACGACCCGAACCGCTTCATCATAATCGCACGTCTCAAACGCCTGGAGCAGTTCCAGGCCAACGCGGATGTTGATCGCATTCAGGCGTTCGGGCCGATTCAGGCGAATGCGACAAATACCGTGGTCATGGTCAATCAGCAGATAACGAAAATCCATGTCCTTCCTCCTGAGAGCGCCCGGCGCGTCTTTCTATTGCGGCCAGAAGGTATCGGTAATCGCCTGGACCTTTTTCGCCAGTTTTTCGAGGGTCAAGCCCCAGTTGGGCGGAACAATACACATGGAGTTGGCCCGTTGCCACAAGGGCTCAATCCGCTCCCGAACCTGGTCTGGGGTGCCGTGGGCGCCAAAGGCCCGGACCATTTCATCTGGCACGAATTGCGCGGCCTGCACGCAGTTCATGGTCTGAGAGGCTTCAGCGATTTTCCGTGCCTCGGCTCCAAAGCCGTGCGCCTCAAAATAGGGAGAGTACTGGCTGAAGCCCGAGTAGAAGGCCAGCCAGGGCTTGGCATCTTGCAGGGCCGTTTTCTCATCCGAGTCAATGGACGCTGTTACCCAGGGTTGAAAATGAATCGTCGCCGGGTCGCGTCCGGTACGCGCCGCACCAACGGCTACGGACTCCTGGGCCTGACCCAGGGCCCATTCGACTGACCAGACCGGATGTCCGATCAAGCCGTCAGCCACCTCCCCGGTCAATTCGCACATGCGCTGGCGCAGGGCGGCAATCCAGACGGGAATCCGGTCACGATACGGCGGCAGCGTGGGTTGATAGGCATCAAAACTGAGCTGATAGAACTGTCCCTCCCAGGGTGGCATCTCCCCGGCGCGAGCCCCGTCCTCAACGTGCCGCAGAATCTGGACGACCTCGCGCAGCCGCGACACCGGCTTATCGTATGGCATCCCGAAATAGCCGTTCGTCCAGTGTTTGGGGCCGGTGCCCAGCCCCAGAATAAAGCGGCCTTTGGACAGGTGGTCGAGGTCGAGCGAGGTCACAGCGGTCTCAAACGGGCTGCGCGTCAGGCCGATGGCAATGCCGGTGGCCAGTGCAAGGCGCGTAGTCGAGACCGCCGCGGCCGCCAGCGGGGCAAACGGCGAGCCGTACACCTGGGGAATAGTCACCCCGGCAAGGCCGCGGTCTTCCAGCTTTTTGACCGCGGTGGCAAAATCCGACTCCAGTGCCGGAATCACAAATGACCAGTATTGTCGGTCCATAGCAGAACCCTCCTTTTTCTCGCGCGCGGAACAGTGACGAAGGCTCTTATATCACCCGTTTCGACCGGACACACCTATGCTCTGGCTCGGTCCTACTGACGGGCCAGACGCCCCTCCCGGAGAAAAAGGGAGAGGACGGGCCGCGTTTCTTTCAGAGGAAGCAGGATGCAAAAAGATCGGGCGGCTTCGCCTCGTGAGGCTGCGCCGACTCAGGCAGCAGTTCGGCAAGGGTGGGAGCGGGGATGTTGCCCAATTCTTTGGGTTCCAGCTTGTACAGCCCGCCGCGCTCAAGACTTGGCGAGCAGGGCGTCGACAAGCCGCTTGGCATAGGGCGAGGCGGCTACTACCTTCTGTGGGTCCAGTTGGGCGAGCAGGTCGAACGAGTGCCGCCCTTTTCCATACCCTCCCTTGCGGCTCGTCTGGGTGGCTCTTTTGAGAGCAGTGTACAGATCAGGTTTGGGGATATTCTCCACATAGGGCCGATTGGATTTGCCCGACCCGTTGGGGCCTATCAGAACATTCAGCGGACGAAGCTCTATGTCCCCAGCGTCCGGTCCGAATGAGAGCAGGTTCGAGAGCCTGAGACGGTGAATGAGCCTGTTTTGGGCCATATCATGTTGTCGCTTTCGGCCCATCCAGCTTGAATACCCGGGCGGCGTTCAGACCGAGAATCTGCTCGCGGCTTGCTTCCGACAAGGTATCCATCTGGCGCTCAATGCTGGCGGCCGAGTACGGCCAACTGCCCTCGTGATGCGGATAGTCGTTCGACCACATGAAATTATCGACCAGATTCATCTCTTCGGCCAGGAGCAGGGTGGAGCGGTCGTTCATGAAGGCCGAGAAACAGTTGCGCCGATAGTAAAAGCTAGGCGGTTCGGGCAGGACTGGCCGCACCCACATGTGGTGCGCTTGATGGGCATAGTCGAGGGTTTCGACCATCCAGGGCACCCAGCCGATGCCGCCTTCGATAGAGCCGGCTTGGAGGCGAGGATGGCGCTCAAACACGCCCGAGGAAATCAGGTGCACGAGCGGGTCCATGACCGTAGACATCGAGTGCGAGACATAGTTAATCAGCGCTCCGCCATTGCCCCCGACCGCGCGCGGGTCCCGCCCGGTTGAGACGTGGAAGGTCATGGGCAGGTCCACTTCTTCAATCAGCGACCACAGGGGCTCGAACGATTTGTCGTTGTATTGCAGCTCGCCGTCTTTGAGCGGCCCAAAGATGGGTTTATTCGGCAGGGTGAGGCCCTTGAAGCCGTGCTCCGCGGCCCACCGCACTTCGGCCAGAGCCCCTTCAAGATCGCCGCTGGCAATCATGGCCATAGGCATGAAGCGCGTCCAATGATCGCCAAAGGTCTCCAGCGCCCAGCGGTTCCAGGCGCGGAACATCGCCCCCTGGAACACCGGGTCCGGCGTGCCAAAGGCCAGCAGGCCCTTGTTCGGGAAAATAATCTCGGCATCAATGCCATCCGCGTCCGCGTCGGCCAGGCGTTGGGGGATATCGGTACCGGCCTGGTTGCGGCGCACGTCTTCAGCCTCAAAACGCTTCGAGTAGGGCTGGAACATGTCGATATCCTCAAACGACTCCAGCGCCGGCAGGTGTTTCTCATAATTGCGGCCCGGTTTGACCAGCACGGGTTTCATGCCCTCGCAGATGGTCCACTGCGCGCCGTCCTCGTCAATTTTCATGCGTGGAATGCGGTGGAGATATTTTTTCTCAATGCGTTTTTCCAGATAATCGTTTGGTTCGATCCCGTGCGTATCGACCGACACCATATAGTATTTGTGCGGGTCATCGGCGTGGGCGGTGCGCGCCCAGCCGGCATGACCCGGGGTCTGTTGACGCCAGGCGTTGCGTGGAGATGCTGCTCGTGCTGCCATAACTGTCCCTCCTGAATACGGGCCAAATATACCAAGGAAGGCGTGAATCCGGCAAGCCAGCGTTACCCCGCGTTTGCCGGGATGGAGACCGTCGCCCGATTTATGGCTCCGGCTGGAGCAGCGTCTTGTGCGCTGTCACTGCCACAATTTTGTCTCGGGAATAGAGCACGGGGAAATACTGCCCCGCGGCCCACAGCCCGGTCAGGTCTCGATACTGCGCCTGGGCCGGGTCGCCGGCCTGGCCGGGCGTATTGATACCCAACGACCGGTCCCAGTTACCGGGGTCGGCAATCAGCCGAAAAGAAGCCCCCACGGTCTGCCTATCCTCGCTGCCGGTATTATTGACCGTAAAGCTGTCCCCGCCGCGCGGAAGGGGACCAACGTCGAGCTGGGCGCGGAGTTCGGCGTTCACCGCGTCGCTCAGCATGTGTTTGATGACGATGTGGTGATAGGCCGTCTGGCCATAGGTCCAGTCGTGCATGTCCGGGCCGAAGCGGGCAACCAGGGAGCGGACGGCAGCCGCGAAACTCTCACGGATAAACCGGTCCCGCCCGGCGAGCGGGTCAGGACCATAGCGCGTGTCTGGAGCGAGGAGACTATTGATGAGCGGGCTGATAACAATACTCGCAAAGGATTCCCGGAGAGCGGCCGGGACGTGCATGTCCTGAAATTGCGCCCACAACTGGCGCTGCCAGGCAACGTAGATACCGGCGGCAACCGAGTCTTTGTCCAGCCCAAAATCCCAGGCGCGCAGCGTAGCGAGCGCCGTCTGGACGAGCGGGTCGGCCGACACCGAGTCCTGGTCCAGAGCGTGCAGAAACGGCACGAGCAGGCGGGCGGGAATTGAGTATTCATCACTCTGGAGCTGCATCATCTCGCGGGCCGTCAGGCTTTTGCCGGCGGCAAGGACTTCTGCAATCCGGGCAAACCGGTACGGTTCCAGCCAGTAATAGCTGATCGGATAGGGATAGTCGGCCGGCAGGTTCTCCTGGTTGGCGGTGGCGATAAACCCCTCGGGCGGATTCAGCAGGTGGGGCAGTTCACGAATTGGCAGATAGCCGTCCCACTCAAAGCGGCCATCCCCCGGCACCGGCACCAGACCGCTCCAGTGAGGCCGGAGCGGCACAACGCCGACCGCCTGCCAACCGATATTGCCGTGCCGGTCCGCCCAGACCATATTCTCCGACGGCGCCCGAGAGTAGGCACACGCCGCGCGGAACTCCTGCCAGGTTTCGGCTTGGTCCATGCGCAGGCTGGCCAGATACGGCGCGCCGCCGATATCGAGCCAGGCAGCTCGCAGCCCAAAAGCCAGATGCCGCTCCGGGTCTTCGGCCAGAATGGGACCGTGCCGGGTGTATTTCAGCTCAACCGCAACCGCGGCCTGGCCTTTCACCGGAATCGTCTCGTGGAGCACCCGCATATCCTCCCATTTCCCCTGATACCAATACTGCTGCGGGTTCTGCGGATTGGTCTTATACACATACAGGTCTTCGGAGTCGGTCGGAAAAATCGTCAGCCCCCAGGCCCCCTGCTCATTATGCCCGATAGACACCCCCGGCAGATGAGGCTCACCCCCGCCAATCACATTCCAGCCCGGTGCAACCAGATGCACCCAGTAGCGCAGCGACGGCGCAGTAATCGTCCGGTGCGGGTCGTTGACCATGAGCGGCTGCCGAGAGAGCGTTCTGGTGCCGCTCACTACCCAATTATTACTGCCCTCGTCTTGTGACACGCTCTTCCCGGCGTGGGGCGGGCCGGCAGCCTGAGCGGTTGCGTCAGCGGTTTCCGGCGCACGCTGCTGTGGATCAACAATGTCTTCGGGCGCAAAGGCCACCGCTTCGCGCGCGGCTTGATAATACTTGAGGACATCGCCGGGAATAGTCGCCACATCGAGCCCGGCGGCTACGGTCAGGTCGGGCGTTCCGGGGTGCAAATGGAGCATCGTCCGGATCGCTTCGAGCGACATGGTTTGGAGGGCCTGGGCGATCAGGACCTCGGTTTCCAGGTTCAGAAAAATCCCGCCGATGCGTGCCAGCACGATATCTGGGGTCCAGGCTTGGGGGGTGAGGCCGAGCAGGCCGAACTCAAGGGGCAGCAGGTCGGGTTGTGCCTGGGTCTGCCGAATATAGGCGTTAATGCCCTCGACAAAGGCGGCGATAATTTCTTTCCCGTCCGGGTGATAGTACTGAAATTCCTGGTCCATATCGCCCCGAAAACGCAGCAGCCGCGCGCCGATATCGCGGTCCAGGGCTTTGGGACCTTGGATCTCGGCCATTGTGCCGGTGACGCGCCGGCGCCATATTTCAAGCTGAAACAGGCGGTCGCGGGCCGCGTTATAGCCTTGGGCAAAAAACAAATCGTGCTGGTTGTGGGCATAGATATGGGCAATGCCCCAGCGGTCGGTCAGGATTTCGACCGGCTCGCGGAGACCGGCAATACGCAGGGTTTCCATTCCATTCTCCTGAACGTTGGTCTGGGGTACGACCACGGCCCACCCCAGGGACGGAGAGAGACCAGCCGCGATGCACAAGAAGAGAGCAAGCAAAAACACCCTACCCGCCGTGGGTATAACCGTCGGCATGGTCGCTCCTGGTGTGTACGGTCCTGGTCATGCCTCATCAATCGGCGGCAAGACATCCGGGGTGACCTGATAGCCGTCCGCCAGGGCGTTGGTGCTGTTGAACAGCGCTACAATGGCCATGACTTCTCCCAGCATTTCGGTGTCGCAGCCCAGTTTGCGCAGGGCCGCGGTGTGGGAGTTGATACAATAGGCGCAGCCATTGGTGGCCGAAACCGCCAGGGCAATAATCTCCCGCGTCCGCGGATCAAGGGGCGATTCCCGCCCGCTGGCCTCGGGGTGCATGAGCGCTTTCAGCCGGGTCCAGATCATCTCCAGATTGTCCGGCTGGCTGGCCAGTACCCGCCAGAAATTTGGCACCGCCGGAATACCCTTGGTGGCTTTGATGTCAGCATAGATCGCTGCGACCTTGCCGCGGGCTTCTTCTTCGGCGACCGGACGCACGGTTGCAGTACGGGTCATAGCACTCCCCTCCCTTGTGACTCACGCGACGAGGTCGTTCAACTCGCCTCATGCAGATTGCTGCGCTCAGGGTGTCCCAAAAAGCAACAGAAAGAAAGGGCGGCTGCACTGCTGGAGAATGCTGGCCTCCCTTGCGTCATACCCGCGCAAACAGGTATCCAGCGGGGAGCCAGGGAGCGGGAAAAAGGAGGTTTGACCTATGGCGATTCTGATTACTGGAGGCAGCGGGTTTTTGGGCCGACATTTAACACGACATCTGGTTCAGACGGGAGAAAATGTTGTCATTCTCGATACCGTCCCGAACCGCCAGGCAGTGGCGGACGGCGCCGACCAGGTGAAGGTCTTGCAGGGCGATGTCATGGAAGTGACCGCGCTCATCGACGTGATCCAGCGCAACAAGATCGAAGGGATTATTCACCTCGCCTACTATCTGGGAACCGGCGGCATCCGCAATCCGCTGCCGTCGATTAACGTGAATTGTATCGGCACCACCAATATCTTTGAGGCCGCCCGGCTGAGCGGCCTCAAGCGCGTTGTTTATATGAGCTCGGTCGCCGTGTTTCCCGAGCGCACGGCCAGCGCCGCCCCAGAGTTGAGCGAAGACGACCCGCCGGCCCCGTCCACCAGCAACCAGGCCGGCCTGTACGGCGCGTGCAAATTGTTCAACGAGCATACCGCGGACTACTACAATCACGCCTATGGCATGGACTTTATTGCGATCCGCCCGACCTCGGTGTTTGGCGAGGGCCGTGGCCAGCGCCGGGGAGCGGCCGGCGATCATTTTATGGTGGCTCCCGAGCTGGCCCTGCTCGGCAAGCCGGTCGTTATGCCGCCAGACGAGCAGACGGCCGACTGGCTGTACGTGGCCGATGCCGCAGAGGTCTTTCGCCGGGCGTATCACCTCGAAAACCCCCAATCCCGCGTGTTCAATATGGCCGGCCCCAGCCGCCAGACGGGCGAAATCACAGCCTATCTGCGCGCCTTGCTGCCCGAGGCCAACATCTCAGTCAGTGATACCCCGGTTGCCATGACCTCGCTGGTCAACACCGACCGCCTGCGGACCGAATTGGGCTTCACTCCCAAGTACACGGTTGAGGAGGGCATTCTGGCCTATTTGAACGATGTGCGGAAGCGCGAAGGAATGCCGCTGGAGCCGCGCTAACCGCCCCCGACTACTGCTTCATAACTTCCAATACGCCCTTGATTCGTCTAGGCTGAAAGGCATGCCTGAAATCGCCTACCTCAAGGACCTCGTCATCGTGCTGGGGGCGGCGGTCGCGGTCGTCATCCTCCTGAAACGGGCTCACTTTCCTTCGATTGCCGGCTTCATCCTGACCGGTGCGTTGGTCGGGCCTACCGGCCTCGGACTCATCAACGACTCACATCATGTCGAGGTCCTGGCCGAGGTTGGCGTGGTCCTCCTGCTGTTCGGGATCGGCCTGGAACTCTCTCTCGACCGTCTCCAGCGTCTCTGGAAAGTCATCCTGCTGGGAGGGGGGTTGCAGGTTGCCCTTACGGTTGCGTGTACGACCGGGTTAGCCGTGTGGTTCGGACTGTCGCCCGGCCCAGCGATATTCTTGGGCTGTGTCGTCGCGGTCTCCAGCACGGCGGTCGTCCTGCGCGCCCTGTCCACGAGTGGGGAACTGGAAGCGCCGCACGGCCGTCTGGCAGTCGGCATCCTCGTCTTTCAGGACCTGTGCGTGGTGCCAATGATGTTGGCAGTGCCCTACTTGGCTGGAGAGGGCGGCACAATGCGGGAAATTGCCACGACGGTTGGCACCGTGCTCGTGGTCCTCGTCGGGGTGTTGCTTGCGGCACGCCGCGTCGTTCCACGCCTCCTGGCGTTCGTGGCCCGGACGCGAGATCGCGAGCTTTTCATTCTGAGCGTCTTTCTCGTCTGCTTCGGTACGGCCTGGGCCTTATCGCTGGCCGGCATATCGCTGGCACTCGGCGCGTTTCTGGCTGGGCTGGTCGTCGCCGGGAGCGAGTTCCGACATCAGGCGATGTCGGAGGTGATCCCGGCCCGCGAGGTTCTGGCCAGCCTGTTCTTTGTTTCCATCGGGATGCTGCTGGAGGTCTCGGACGTTCTGGCGCATCTGATGCCGACCGTCGGCCTGCTGTGCCTCATCCTTGTTGGAAAATTCACCATTATTCTCTTCACCGCGCTGATACTCCGACTCCCCTTGCGGGTGGGTATCCTTTCCGCCACGACGCTGTGCCAGATCGGGGAATTCTCATTCGTGCTCTTGAACGCTGCTTCTGGAACCGGGCTCCTCACCGCCGTGCTTGCCAACAACCTGCTGATGGCCATCGCCCTCTCCATGCTGCTGACGCCGATGGCCATTGCCTTTGGCCCACGCCTCGTCGGCAGCGCGGCGCATGTCCCCTGGCTGAACCGACTCTTGGGTGCAGAGCCCCCCGGCATCGATACGCCCGAGCCGCCCAGCAACCATATCATCGTTGCTGGCTATGGCCTGACAGGCCAGCGCGTCTGTCGGGCGGTTCGGGAGGCGGGTTTCACCTATGTCGCGGTTGACAGGAACCCTGACAAGGTGCGCGCGGCCCACGCCGCCGGAGACCGGGCCGTCCTCGGGGACATCGCGCAACAGGAGGTACTGGAGGAGCTCGGTTGCCGGCAGGCCCGCTTGGTGGTCGTGAATATCAACGATACCAGGGCCGCCGAATCCGCGGTCCGGACGGTGCGGACGACCGCCCCGCACGTCGCGGTGATCGCCCGGGCCCCATACGAGATGGACAAGGACTCGCTGCGGTCCGCCGGCGCCGCCCAGGTCATTACGGCCGAAGCGACGGCCAGCGAGGCGATAGTGGAAACCTGCCTGGCGGCCCTGCGTGTGTAATGCGGACACAGGCCGAAGAATGAACAGCCAGCGGTGAAAGCGGCCCAACGGACGGGGTAAGTGCACCGGAGGGCATAGGGTGAAAGCGGCCCAACGGACGGGGTAAGTGCACCGGAGGGCATAGCCTGTCTGAGTGACGGGCGGAGGCGTGCCGGCGACGCGGGAGCCGTGCTCAGGAGGCGTTTCCTCAGCTTGCCCCCTGCGGCTGTACCGTTGACCGCTCAGGATGAAGTTGTGTGTCTTCGCAGTCCAAATGAACAAATAAGGGATTTGGCTGGTGGTGATAAACAGCCCCTGTTCCGTAGTCTATGAGTCCTCCCAGCACGACTCCTGTGCCGGAAATCGTGGGAATAAGCGCGGTCGTATGCGCGCGGCAGCCCTCTTTGCGCAGCGTCACTTGAAGGGTCCCCTTTTTCGGCACTTCGATATTGCAGGGGGTCATACAGGTTGACCCGTTCGACAGTTCGACCTTCGCCCCCACTGGGTCGGTGTTAATAGACACAGATTCCGTTGTGCCGGTTATAATCGTGGCACAACTGCTTAAACCAGCCAACAATAAGACCAGGGCAAGGCTCCTCCTGTAGCAGATGCAAACATGGACTCCTCCTCTACGTGTAGCTGAGCACCCGGCGGTTGTCGGGCCATTGCGAACGCCACACGGAGTTGTGAGGGTTCCCGCTTATTGACCACAGCGCAGGGAGCTACCCCGCGCCTAGGAGAGGTTTTTGTATTTGGCAGGTGACCCGACTCAGCAGGTCCCCTTGTGACGTTCGTGGGCGTACCTATACGGGAAATCGCATCGATTGTCAAAAGGGATACGGTCCACTCTGGCTTATTTTTGTCTACTCCGGCATTCTGATTGTTATTGAGTGAGGACACCTATGGACTTTGGCGTTGGCTTGCAGTCGCATATTCATAACGGATGGAAACACGCCCTGTTGGCCGAGCAGCTGGGGTTTACTCATGCCTGGTTTGTGGACTCGCAGCTGCTCACCTCGGACGTGTACGCTTGCCTGGCCCTGGCCGCCACGCATACCACCACGCTCCGACTCGGGACCGGCGTCACCATTGTGGGCACGCGCATTCCGCCTGTCATTGCCCATTCGATTGCCACTATCAATCAGCTTGCGCCGGGTCGGGTGATCCTCGGCTTAGGCACCGGTCATACGGCTTGGCGAACCATGAACATGCCGCCGGTTCCGCTCGCCGAGTTCCGGCACGCGGTTGAGGTCTGCCGGGGTCTGCTCCGGGGCGAGACGGTCGTCTATCGCGAGCGGGGCCGACAGAGCCATATTCGGTTCATGGATATCGAGCACGGCTATATCAACGTGGGCGAGCGGGTCCCCATCTATCTCGCCGCCTCACATCCCAAGGCCCAGGCTCTGGCCGGTGAGCTGGGCGACGGCCTGTTGACATTAAGCCTGCTCTCGCCCGATTCGCTTAGCCGCAATCTGGCGGCAGTCGCACCGGGCTGGGAAGACCGGGCCGGCGGGAAGCCGGCGGACTTCAGCGTGGTCACGCTCGGTATCTCCTGCGTGCTGCAAGCCGGCGAGGCCGTCAACAGCCGGCGTGTCCTGGCGCGGGTCGGCCCACGCATTGCGGTGGCCCTGCACTACGCCCATGAAGTCGCCAAACAGGGCAAAGCAGTACCGCTTTTTTTACAGCCCTTTCTGACGCCGGCCTACCAACGCTATCTGGACGACCGCTGGGCAGACATCCATGCCACGCACTCACGCTTTCTGCACCCAGGCGAAGACAAATTTATTACCCCCGAGGCCATTCGGGCCATGAGCCTGACCGGCTCGCGGGATGACATCCTTGAGCGCCTCCATCAGCTTGAAGCCGCGGGGCTTACCCAGATGGTGATCTCTCCCCCGTGGGGCCTGATAGAAGAAAGCCTCGTCGAATTCGCCAGCGAGATTATCGGGCCATACAAACAGCAAACCCCTAACCACTAGCCCCTAACCCCTCCCCAAGGGGTTTGGAATCAGCGCCCGAAACCGCTAGGGTAGGCAGCATACTCTCGGAAGGAATAGAGACACGGATATGACGCACGATGAAGCAATACGCTATGAACAGGTCGGCCATATCGGTTGGCTGCGTCTCAACCGGGCGGAAAAGCTGAACGCCATGACTCCCCAGATGTGGACCGCGCTGCGGGAACTCGGCCAGACCCTTTCCAGCCCAGCGCCTCCACACGAAAACTCGTTGCGGGTGCTCGTCGTGATGGGCGCCGGCCGCGCGTTCTCAACCGGTATCGACACCTCGGCTTTTGGCGGCGTGGTCTTCAACGGACACGAACGTGAGCCCAGGCCCGCAGCCGCGGCCGATGAGGACCCGCTGGTGTCCAATATCCAGGGCTTTCAGGAAGCCTTTACCTGGCTTGAAGAAGCCCCCTATCCGACCATTGCCGCGGTCCGGGGCTATGCCCTGGGTGCCGGTCTCCAGATGGCGCTGGCCTGCGATATCCGGGTGGTCGCCCGCGGGAGCCGGCTGGGCTTGCTGGAGCACCGCTACGGTCTCATCCCCGACCTGGGCGGCACCCAACGCCTGCCTCGGCTGGTCGGCACCGGCAAGGCCAAAGAACTCATCTTCACCGCCCAGCAGATTGAGGCCGAAGAAGCCTACCGTATCGGTCTGGCCGAACAGCTCGTAGACGACGAGGCGTTGGAGGCGAGCGTAACCGCACTCGCCGAACAACTGGCCAGCCAGCCGCCGCTGGCGGTGCGCGCTGCCAAGCGGGCGATTGATGCCAGCCAGTCTCTTTCGGTCCGGGACGGACTCCGGCTGGAAGCCAAGAGCCAGGCGGTCTGCCTGCGGTCGCAGGATGCCAAGGAAGCGGTGCGGGCGTTTATGGAAAAACGGACCCCCCGCTACTCAGGACAGTGAGCGCGCGGGGCAGGAAGGAGGCCAATCATGACAGACCACGGCTATGCTCGACCGGATATGCTGGCAGAGACCCAATGGCTGGCAGCGCATCTCCAGGATGACAATCTGCACGTCGTTGATTGCGATAATCGCGACGCCTATCGCCGCGCCCATATTCCGGGGGCGATTCCCGTGCGCGGCCATCATTATCTCAAGGAAAAAGAAGGCGCGCCGCATATCATGGGCCCGGACCAATTCGCCCAGACCATGGGACAGATGGGCATTGGGGACGACACGCTCGTGGTGGCCTATGACGGCTTCAGCGGGCTGTACGCCGCCCGGCTGTGGTGGGCGCTGCACTATTACGGTCATACCAATGTCAGAGTATTGAACGGTGGCTGGGACACATGGCTGGCCGAAGGCCGGCCGATGACAAACGCCTCGTCCCGTCCGGCCAAAGCGACCTTTACGCCCCAGATTCACGCCGACCTGCTCGCCGGCTGGGAGCAGGTCCGGGCAGCGATTGATTCCGATACCGTCCTGCTTGATGTGCGCTCGGATGCGGAGTGGACCGGCGAGAACAGCCGGGGCACCAAGCGGGGCGGGCGGATTCCTGGCGCGGTCCATCTCGAATGGCTCAATTTTGTGAACCCTCAGACAAAAAAGTTCAAACCTGCGGCCGAATTGCGTCCCCTGTTGGCACAGGCCGGAGTCAGACCCGAGGGGGCAGTCGTTACCTATTGACAGGGGGGTATCCGTGCGGCGCACGGACTGTTCACCCTCCGGCTGCTCGGTTTTGACACTGTGCGCAATTACGATGCCTCCTGGGCCGAATGGGGCAACCGCGAGGACCTGCCGCTGGAAAAATAGGCCCTGGTGACGCGCGTCTCGTATGGCTGGCTGTAGACAATTGCTGTGGCTCCTGGCCGCCCTGCTGCCCGGTGTTTTTCTCTCCAGCCACATCTGTCTCGCCCAGCCCCAGGCCGAACCCCACGGCAGCCTGCTCATCCAGACTCCGGGAGAGCCGGCTCAGACCAGTGGGCTCTCGGCCAGAATCTACCCCCCGACATCCGAGACGCGCCTCATCCAAACCCCCCTGAACACGCCGGTCTCGTTGCCCCCCGGATCCTACCGCGTTGAACTCGACATCCTGGGCGGCACGATTTCGCGCGAGCGCGTACTGGTTCGGTCCGGTCGAACCAGTACGGTCATGCTGAGCGAAGTCGCGGCCCTTCAGGTCAACGTCCTGGATAAAAACGGCCAGGACATCGGCCTCGGGGTCGAGGTCTATGACGGCGTATCCAACGAACTGCTCGGAGCGTTCCTGAGCGGAGAGATCATCCTGGCGCAACCGGGCCTGGTCGATGTCAAGGTCGCCGTTCCACCCCAGAGCCAGTGGTGGCGCGATATTGAGCTTTTGCGGGGCGGACTCCGGGAACTGACGTTGCGCGAGCGGGTGCGGGCTGAACTCCTGGTCCATCCCCGGCTGGCAGGGCAAGATGTCAGCCGGCTGACTCAGGTCATTATTTACGCCGCGGGGACGCAAAAAGAGATTGCCCGCAGCGAGCCCGGCCAGGAACATCGCTTTGTCCTGGAGACGGGCAGCTATGATGTGTTTGTGGCCAACCCAACGGGACGGGGCAAACCCTTTGTGCTGGAACGCGCGGAACTCCCGGATGAAAAAACCGTCGAAAAGGAGGTCCACCTGGATGGACCGGTCAACCCGCCGGCGACACCGCCCCCAAGCCATTCGGAACCGCACGCCCTCTAAGCCGGGAGGAGCAATGATGTGAAGTCCGTCCATACCGAGCAGTACCGCGAGTTCCGAGAACTCATGGTCGCGGCAAGGAAAGCCACCGGCCTGACTCAGGCGGAACTCGCTAGGCAGTTAGGCAAACCACAGTCTTACGTGTCAAAATATGAACGTGGTGAGCGCCGCCTTGATGTCGTCGAGTTCCTGACACTCGCCGCCCTGCTGCATGTCGACCCTCACGCCTGTATCACCAGACTGAGCGGCAAGTCTCCCAAGCGCGGGGCGTCATGAAAACGACCAGCGATGTCATCCAAGCGGCCAGTGTCCACCTGGCAACGCTCACCGGCCATGTTTTCGACCTCCTCACCATTGCCAAACCACGCTCTCCCGAAGCCGCTGTCAACTTGGCGAAAGATGCCTTCTCCTATCAACCGACGCCAGAATATCAGGCCAAACTTCGAGAACTAATTGCGAGGTATCCGTACCGCCTGGACACAAATTTTGCCAAGATCAATAGAATCAACCAGGCCGAGATTGCCGCATTCAAGCATAAGGTGCTCAACGCTGAGCACCACGGAAAAACAATACGAGCATGGGCGCGGCTCCTGGGACGGGGGAACGAAACCGAGCTTCAAAAAGCACTTGAGGACAACGTAGACATCAGAGCAGCGGATTCTGAAGACAGCGCTCAATAACGCGCTTCTGCCCAAAGTAGTAATACGTCGGATCAATCTCGCTGCCAAAGGCCCGCCGCTTGAGGTCATGCGCCGCAATACAGGTCGTAAATAAACCGCCAAAAGGCTCCCACACCACGTCGCCAGCCTCGGTTGAGGCTTCAATGATTCGTGAAATCAGGTCAAGCGGCTTCTGATTCAAGTGAAGCGCCTTGCCGTTTAAGCCAGGTGTTGTATATCGCTCCGCACCACGCAAAGCAGGGCGCTCCCATACATTTGTCACACCGTGCGGGCAGTGAAACTTAGAACGGTATCTTTTCCAAGCCTGCGCCGTTGCGGGTCTCTTCCCGTCTAACGAAAAATATGGTCGGCCTTCCGGTTGGCCATACTCATTCGCATAGCGCTGCATTTTCTCGAACATTTTCGGTGGCGGGTAGTACCACAGGTGGCTCTGGTCCAGATACTTCCGAACAGCAACGTCTTTGACGCCGCACGCCTCGTTCGCTCGCTTCAGGGGTAAGCCGGTTCGTTTCCATTCCCGATACAGCCATTCCTTCAGCACCAGCCCATTCACACGGGGCTCAAAAACGTACTGAATGCAGACTTCCGTCACAACGGGAAAACGTCGTATTTTCTTTGTATTCACATTCCCCGCGATATGGCCCTTCCCCTTATTCCACACATTGGCGTTCACATAGCGCCACCCGTACTTTTCCAGGATGGGGTGAACAGCCGCCCAGCCGATTTCAGAATTCCAAAACCACAGGGTCGTGTCAGGTTTCGCTTTTCGAGCCCAGGCCGCAATGTGTGGTTCCATACCACTCTGGTAAACCCAAATGGTCGGACGTGTCCCCCTCGAAACCGAGGACACCATACCCGCCGTCTGACACTATGGCGGTCGGCGCTTCCCACGAGTCGTACTGCTCAAGACTGTCGCCTAGCGATATACCGAGTCCATCCGACCAAATAGACGACTCCGGCGTAAAATCCTCTTTCAACGCTCGTCCTCGCCCTACCGTATTCGTCGGTGTTATTTTTTTCTTCCTTTTGGGCAGCAAAGGCATTGAGTGAGCTTTCATGCCCCCATTATTAACCCATTTTAGGATATTGTCAACGCAGCCCCTCTCCTACTCATGTTGAGAGATGTCCCGTTGGTGTGAAATGAAGCCCCCCGCTTACCACATCAGGAGCGGAATGGCCGCGGCGAGGAGCAGCACGCTGAGGCAAATGGCAATGATACCCCAGAAGGTCGGCGGACGACGGACCTCCAGGGTGGCCCCGCAGTGGACACACGCGGACAGAAACGAGCCGCCGGTCACATAAACACGGTTCCACTTATGACAGATAGCGCAGCGGGGGTGAGGGCGGGCACGAAAAAGTGCAGCAAGCTGAGACACGATTTCTTTCCTCTCTTCTTTCATCCTAACGGGGGGACAGAGGCCGCGTCAACCGGGCAGTCTGCCTACCAACGATTCTTGGCATGATGTCGAGCGGTGAGGCGCGGGGCCACAAGTTCCAAAAGCTGGGTGTGCAGCCGGCCATTGCTGGCAACCACGCCCTGCAAGAGCGTGGTCGGCTGATTAAAGCGGACCGGCTTCCCGCTGAGGGTCGTGACTCGTCCCCCGGCTTCCTCGACGAGGAGCGTGCCGGCGCAAATATCCCACTCGTTCTTGGGCCTCAGTGTAAACGAGGCGTCGGCCTCGCCACTGGCGAGACACGCCAGCTTGTAGGCAATGCTGCCCAGAGGGCGGGCACGAAAAAGCGAGGTGAAGTCTTTCCACTCCCCCCGTTTAGTCTCCGAGCGACTGGAGAGAATAGTCGCCTCGGCCAAACGCGACGTTGCAGGCACGCGCAAGGGGCGGCTCCCGCACCACGCCCCTTGTCCGCGGACCGCCCAGAAGAGCTGGTCCAGGCTGGGATGATAGACCACACCGAGAATCGGCCAGCCAGCTTCAATGAGTCCGATAGAGACCGCAAATTCCGGGATTTTCTGAATGAACTCCTGGGTCCCGTCCATCGGGTCAACCACCCAGACGCGGCGCGTGGTCAGCCGCGCGGGCGAATCGACCGTCTCTTCCGACAGCCAGCCATAGTCAGGGAAATTCGCGTGGAGCATGGTGTGGATCTTCCGGTTGGCCTCCCGGTCGGCACGTGTGACCGGACTGTTATCTCCGCTTTTATACTCCACTGTGTAGTTGGTCTCGTAGATGGTGCGGATGATGTCTCCCGCGGCGCGCGCGGCCGCAATGGCAAGGCTTTTCTCTTTTTCCATTTACTGTCCCAACACCTGAGCAAAGATCAGCGGGGCGACAATCGAGGCGTCCGATTCAATCAGGTAGCGCGGGGTGTCCACGCCAAGTTTCCCCCAGGTAATTTTTTCGTTGGGAACCGCCCCGGAATAGGAGCCATAACTGGTCGTGGAATCACTAATCTGACAAAAATAGCCCCATAGCGGGGTGTGGGTGCGTTTCATGTCCTGGATCAGCATCGGCACCGCACAGATAGCAAAATCTCCGGCAATCCCCCCACCAATCTGAAAAAACCCGATGGAGTGCTGCGCCGAGACCGTACTATACCAATCGGCCAGATACGTCATGTATTCAACGCCGTGCCGCACGGTATGGACATTCTTCATCAGGCCAGTCATGCAATAGCTGGCGTACACATTCCCGCAGGTGGAATCCTCCCAGCCGGGCGCAACAATGAGCAGGTCTTTTTCCATAGCGGCATGGACCCAGGAGGCTTTGGGATCAATCTGATAATAGGGTTGCAGCATACCGGTCCGCAGGATTTCGTAGAAGGTCTCGTGTGGAAAGGCCCGCCGGCCGGCGTGGTCGGCCCGCATCCACAATTCCTGGAGGACGCCTTCGACCCGACGCATAGCCTCAAACTCGGGAATGCAGGTATCGGTCACGCGGTTCATATGCCGGTTGAGCAGGCCCTGCTCATCCTGAGGCGTCAAGTCCCGATAGTGTGGCACCTGCTCATAGTGCTCATGCGCGACCAGATTAAAAATATCTTCTTCCAGATTCGCGCCCGTGCAGGAGATGGCGTGAATGCAGTCAGCGCGGATCATTTCCGCCAGGGAGAGGCCGAGTTCGGCCGTACTCATAGCGCCGGCCATTGCCAGCAACATCTTGCCGCCCCGGTCGAGATGCTGCCGATAGGCGGTGGCCGCCTCGACAACGGTGGCGGCATTAAAATGCCGAAAGTGGTGGTGCAGAAAGTCGGTGATGGGTTGACGGCTCATCCTTTGCTCCTTAGCAATTTTGACGGCTTGCGGGCTTGCTGCTGACTATTGCAAGCATTTCTGCGGAATTGGGGGGTGTTTTTGGTGCGTTTTCAGACCAGAGGGCACCCCTTTTTTTGGGGAGAATGGGTGAGATTTCAGGCGGTTAGCTCCTATTGATTGCTCTCAGACGTGTTCTCAGTCAACTCCGCCGCCTCCCCCCGAAGGTCCACGTCCGGCAGAATCGACTGCGGCTTGAACGTCACCCGATGGTGATACACGCTCACGTCCGCCGTCTCTAACTGCTCGGCAAAATACGTCACATTGTCCGACAAGCCCAAAAAATGCTTCACAAAGGCATTCTGGGCCACCCGACACACCACTTCCAGTTGTTCGCGCTGGTGGTCAATAGCGCACTTCCCCTCGATAGTCAGCATGTAGGCGTCGGTTATGCCGTTATAGAACACAATGCGCCGGTCGATCTCAAAATTATCCGCGGCCTTGGACAGATTCGAGGATGCTATCCTTGCATCGTCCATGCAACCAGACAGCAGGGCAAAAAGGCCAAGTAGGATGATTCTCATTTTCTTCATATCTATTCCTCCTTTTCCGGCACCTCATCCCGATACCCCGAGCATTCAGCGGATTTACAGATGAGACAGGGCGCACGGACTATATCGAGACCTGGGCAATAGACAATATCTGTACTCTACCCACGGGCATGCTCCTTACCTCTCAGCCAGCGCTTTCTGAATAGCTTTCAGTTCAGCGTTGGTGATGCTCCATATTTTGGCCGCTGCCGCGTCTATTTCAGCCTCTAATGCTGCCACCTTGTCCGTGCCGTTTTGTTTTGCCGTGACATGGCACCGCCGAGAAAGACCGGCGACGCGATTGTGGAGCTTCTCCGTCTTTTTGAACTGAGGAATGGCTATGTTCTTCATAATGTGTGGTGACGGATGCAGAACAATATAGGACGCAGCGGCTACATAAGCAGGTGAAGAATTGAGCATTCCGGCGACGAAATAAGCCTCATCCTCGCTACCGCAAGAAACGGCCACGATTGTATGGTCGGGTAAAGAGGGCTTCACCTTCTCGACCGTTGAGGGACCGGATACGCTCGCACGGACGGAGTGTCCCACTTCCGGCCAGAGGACTTTCCATTCCTTCATCGTGTAACGTCCGACATTATACATAGAGTAAAAAGGATCACTCGGCTTAAAGTACTGACGATAGCCGGAGCGACCGCGCAGGGTGCCATGCTCAGGCTTTTTGGGATCGCCTTCAAACCGCTTCAGGTACGAATATGTTTTCGGCCAGCGCCGCTTCATTGCGGCTTCGGGAATACCCTTCCGTGTCTCCGGGTCTTGGGCCAGAATGATGTGTGTTGAAGGTGCTGCGTGCCAACGCTGCACGTCTCTTCCGCGTAGCAAGGGATAGACCAAGGCCGGCTCGATGACGGCCTGTACGTGTTTGACCGGAATTTTCCCAACGTTATGCAGGTTCTCGATCAAGAGTTCCCCGCTGGGAAGTGTATCTATGATGTTGACCCAGTACACACCATTCAGCCACGTACAGCAGCCAGCATAGGCTTGGTAATCGCTCGGCCCGATGACTTTCTGAAGACCGGGCAGGGCTGGCGTCGGGGCGGTGAGCCACGGGGACGAGTCCTTTGAAGCCACAACAGGCATGGCTCCTATTTTGTGTTGGGTGGTCGCAGTACGCACGCCGGCTAACGATTCGTCTTGGGCAAGGCGCGACGGCCCAGCCCACGTCGTATACCGCACAGGATACGTGAAGGGGCGCGTCGTTTTTTCGCAGACAAAGACCGCGGTCCGATTGGTCGCCCCTTCAAAAACCTGCGTGGCACTCAGATCATGAACAATACGGGGCTTCAGTCGCCACGTTGTTTTTGGTTCTGTCCGGTCGTATCTGAGTCTACGGAAACCATCGCCCGCGCCTTGGGTCTTGAAGACGCTCTGCGTAATGACGAAACCAAGCCGCCCGCCTTCTTCGAGATAGTTGTCCACGGAGGAGTAGGTAAACAACATGGAGATGTCCTTCTTGCCGCCGCCCAAGCGACCTGCGGACCCCGATAGCGTGAACAGATTGTATCCCTCCCAGAGGGGTTTCATGGCATCGCGGTAGCCGTCGGGCAGGTTCTCCCAATTCACCCAGGGCGGGTTGCCAGCCACATAATCCACTTTCCCGATGAAGAGGGGCGCAAAGGCATTTTTGATGATCCGCGCCCAAATACCGTTTTGATTGCTGGCGTCAAGCTGTTGGAGTTTGCCATACAGGTTCTTGTGGAGCGTGGCATCGGTCGTCGGTAAGGATTCGGCCTCACAGCGTTCGAGGAATTCTTCGGGCGAATAATCATCACGAATGCAAGACTCAATCACATCGGCATAGCGCCCGATATGCTCTTGGCTCTCTCAGTCATTTCAGCCGGGATATTGAAATCGCCGGCGCTGGTCTTGATCTGTCGCGTATTGCTCATGCCTCCCGTGAACACGTCGCCGTATGCTGAGGGGGTCATAATCGAATCGCAGAGATAGACGGGCAATTCGACGGTATCAGCATGACGCAGCAAATCGCGGAGGGCCATCAGGTAGTTCGTCCGGGCGGCCATGACCGCCAGCGGATTGAGGTCGAAACCAATAATGTTGCGCAGAATTTTCCGCAGTAGTTCGTCTTCGCCAAAGCCACAGGCGTAGCGGTGCTCGTCATACCATGTTTTGACACGGTTCAGGGCCATGACGAGAAAGCTGCCGGAACCGCAGGCGGGGTCGAGCAGGCGTTTGTCCGGGTTGCCGTCGTAGCCGAGTTCGTCAAGGACCAGCTCGGCCAGCCAGTCGGGCGTGTAGTACTCGCCCAAGTCGTGCCGGACGGACTTGGGAAAAAGTTGCTGGTAGAGCTGTTTAAGCAAATCGCGCGATTCTGCCGGGTCAACACTGAGGGTGGTCGAATCGAACCGGTCCAGCGACCGGGTGAGGCCACGGACGGCCTGGGCGCAGTCCTCGTTCCAGGCGTCCAGATACCAGGAGAAGAGGTCGCCTTCGAGAAAATTGCGAATGCCGAGCTGTGACCAGATGCCCCCTTGTTCGAGATTGCGCAGTTCCTCCCGTAATTTGGCCGGAGTTGGCGCAGAAACGAGTCTTTTGAGGGCTGAGGTTCCAAGAGGAGAAAAGGCCGAGACAATCTCGGCGGCCAGCATTTTCATGAACAGGGCGTAGTAGGTATGAACGGCAAACAGGAGGGCAGACGGAGAGGGGTGAGACACCTGATAGTGATCGGCCAGTTGCCTGACTTTGGGGTTCTGACCATGAATGTCATAGCCACACACTTCACCGAAAAGAATCTGCCATTGACGGAAGAACGTCTGCGCCTTCGGGCTGTCTGTCGTGCGGATGAGGTCATGGAGAAGCCGCACGCCGTGCTGTGCGCTCTGGGCCTCGGAGCCGAAAGAATCCGTCAGATTCTCGGGGGTAAAGGAAAGGCCCCGCGCGCCCAGGGAGACGAGCGCCCGCAGCAGGCGTTGGACCGTATACGGCGTGACAGGTTGGGCGTCCTCAGCCTCAAGCTTTGCCCCGCGGGTGCGGACAAAGACCATGCGCGCGCCGTCGCACCCAATCCCGAGAATGCGTTCCATGCCGACGTGCTCTTCTGCCTGTAAGTCTCGGAAGCGGCTCTTGATCTGGGTAACGACGGCCTTGAATCCCCGGGCGTTTCTCTGCTCCGTGATTCTGTCCGACCCCTTGGGGTCTTTGTACTCAATGACCACCCCGCCGTATTTGGAATCAATGCGCCCGCCGGCAAGACCGTATTCATGCCGGCCCTGGACAGTCAGCCCCGCTTTCTTGATGAACTCGTCAATGAGCTTATTGCACTCGTGGCGAATATCTTCCTCTGAGCCGGCCCATGCGACCGCCTGCACCATCTGATCGGCCATGAGCTTGGCGTGGTGCGCAATCAAGGCTTCGAGATTCTGACTCATGTCAGGCTGCCCTTTCCAGGGGGAGCCGGCTGTATCAGCGCTTGCAGCGCGTGGCCGGTTGGTGCGCCCCGCAGCGCCCGGCCTCTGGAGTCAGGCGTCAGCGCTTGGGTCACTAACTGCTGGAAATCCACCTTGCGCTCAGCCCAGTCCCGGACGGCGGCAAGGCGGTCGAAGAGCGCCAGACGCACGGCGTAGGCGTCGGTCTCGTCCGGCTGCCCGGTGGCGCTGTCCGGTGGGGCGTAGGGTCGCGCCTCGGTCAGAAACCGCGCCACCTCAGCCGGGACGTGGGCCGAGAGGTCTGTGGCCCCTCCCCCGGTCTGCCGTATTGCGGTTGAGGAGAGACCGGCCACAGGCTCGGGCAGGGCCAGGAAATGGATCGCGTCCCGGTAGGGCTGGTTGGCGGGGCGCTGTAACAACTCGTCAAACGCGCGCCGGGCCATATCGCCCCGGTTGGCAACAACAAGCGAGGTCAGCGCAAAAAGCTGTTCCAGGGCGGCCTCTCGGTCCTGGTAGTAGCGCGCGTCCAGAATCTGCACCAGCTTGTCCATACCCACCATAAAAAACAGTCCGACCTGCGCGTCAAAGAGGGCCTGAAATGCCTGGGCTTGCTCAAAATAGAGCCCACGGTTGACCAGGGCCACGCCGAGCTGTGGCTGCTGTTGGACATGCAGGAGGAGCAACAAGAGGCGGTCCTCCAGACTCATCCCGCTGACCTGTTCCTTATCGACTGTGACCTTGGCCATCGTGTATAAGAGTTGGTCCAGTTGGAATACGCGGCCGGCGTGCTGGGCGAGCGCGCTGTGGGCCAGGGTGAGCGGATTGAAGGACCCGCACAAGACGCCCAGCCGTTGCGGCCGCGGGTGCGGTGGTGCGGACAACAGACAGGCCGCCGGCGGCCCGGCACTATCGAGAGACTGAAGACGGTCCCGCAGCGCAAACAAGCGGGACAAGTCGTAAAATGCGGGTGACATAGCTGACCCGACAGCATACACGACTTCGACCCACTGCGCAGGCCGAGCCGGAGCCAGCACCCGCGCGGCCTGTTTTTCTGACAGGACTCGGTTTGCCCGATCCTCCAGGATTGACCGTGAATTTCAGCCCATGCTACCCTCTGGCTATGCGTTTCCCTGCCTTTGTCGTGAGCGCTTGCCTGCTTTGCGCCCTCATCCCGCTGGCCTCGTGCAGCACGGCTCGCCCCACCCTAGCCCCGGTGCGGAGCGCCCCCCCAGCCGTTCCCGCTCAGACCAGACCCGCGCCGGCGCTGCCCATTCCGGGCACGCCAGTGGTGCTCGCCCCTGAAGATCGGGCCCTCGGGCATTTCTTCAAAAGCCAAGTCGCCCTGCATGAGGGCGACGCTGAGACCGCGCTCAGCGAGCTTGAACACGCCGTCTCTCACGACCCTCACACGCCCTTCCTGCGTCTGCGGCTGGCCACTATGGCCTTACGCCAGGGCAAGCTGGCCGAGGCCCTGGAACATTGCCAGCAGGTCGTGGCCAGCGAGCCGGACAATGTGACGGCCCAGCGTCTCCTGGCCGGCCTGCTCTCCTCGACCGGCCAGGAAAACGAAGCCGCTCAGGTCTACGAATCCCTGCTGACGCAGGGTTCTGACGACCAGGAACCGTATCTCTACCTGAGCGTGCTGTATGCTAAGCAAGAGCGATTTGAGGACGCGATTGGCGTGCTCAAAAGACTGGTCAGCCGTCACCCCCAATCGGTCCTGGGCTATTATTATCTCGGCCAAACGCACGCCGCGGCCCAGCGGTTTGAGCAGGCGGAAACCTATTATCACGAGGCGCTCAGCCTCAATCCGCAGTCAGAACTGGTCCTGCTCGACTTCGCGCTCCTGTATGAGCTGCAAAAGAAAAACACCCAGGCCAGAGAGATGTATGAGCAAGCCCTGAGCCTCAACCCGCGCAGTGAGCGGGCGCGGGAGCGGCTCGGCCGTTTCTATCTGGGCCAGCAGAAGCTTGATGATGCGCTGGACCAGTTTCAGGCACTTGAAAAAATAGAAGCCGACCCGCAGGAGACGCGACTCAAAATCAGCCTGATCTATCGAGAAAAAGGCGATTACGAAAAGGCCGCCACCGCCCTCAACCTCGTTTTAGCCGCCCAGCCCGAGAATCATCGCGCCCGCTACTTTCTCGGCGTCGTGTATACAGAGGCCGACCAGGACACCCGGGCCGCGGTCGAACTCCTGCATATTCCTCGGCAGGCCGAGTATTTTGCCGACGCGCGCGTCTACTTGAGCTATATCTACCAGCGCCAGGGCAATATCGCCCAAGCCATCACCGCGGTGGAACAGGCCCTTAGCGTGAAAGAGGACGACCCGGACCTGATTGGCTTTCTGGCTTCCCTCCATCGCGACAATAATGACCGGGCCAAAGCTGTCGAACTCCTTGAGCACCTCATCGAGGTCGCCCCGGACAACGATCAATACCACTTCACGCTCGGAGCGGTCTACGACGAACTCAAACAAAAAGAGCGCTGCATCCAGCATATGCAGAAAGCCATTGCCCTGAATCCCGAGAATGACGCCGCGCTGAACTACCTGGGCTATACCTGGGCAGAGCAGGGCGTGCATTTAGATGAGGCTGAGCAACTGATACTCCGGGCGCTGGCCATCGAACCCAACGATGGTTTTTATATTGATAGTCTGGGTTGGGTGTATTATCAGCGCGGCGAGTATAGGGAAGCCATTCAGCACCTCGAACGGGCGGTGGAACTGGTTGATGCTGACCCCACCTTGATTGAACATCTGGGGGATGCGTATACCAAAATCGGCCGCACCGCCGATGCCGCCCGCCTCTACCAGGAAGCCATCAAGAACACCTCCGAAGAAGCCCAACTTGAGCGTTTGCGGACCAAGCTGAACGCCTTGTCTCCGGTGGGCATACACAAGACGAGCGGCAGTGACCTCCAGTAGCAGCTTGACGCGCTTCCCACCGTGGCGACCCTCGTCTCTCTCGTTGGCCTGGCTCGTGGTTCTTGCCGGTCTCGTCGTCTGGGGCAGTGGCTGTGCGGCGCGCCGGCCGGCGCCGCCTGTGCCTGCGCCTCCAGCCGCCCTCCCGTCTCCCCAAGAATTACTGGCCCCGCTCCAGGCCCGGCAGCAGGCTTTCAGCGGCCTGCGCGGCCTGGCCAAGGTTTCGTACCGGGATACGCACGAAAAGGCGTCTGCAACCCACGCTGTTGCCCTGGCCGCCCCAGACCGCTTTCGCCTCGAGTTGTTCTCACTCCTTGGTGTCGCCGCTATTCATACCTGTGATGGGCAACGCCTGACCGCCTATTTCCCGCGTGCTCAGGTCCTCTACCGAGGCGTTGCCAGCCCGTTCAATATCGCCCGTTTCACCCAGGTGCTGCTCTCGGCACGCGAGGTCACCCGCCTGCTGATGGGACTGCCGCCCTTTCTGGTAGACGGTGGGGGCACGCCGGTACGCCGTGAGCCGGCCGGTGCCTACCGGCTCGATTTTCAGCGCGCGGATGGCAGTCTGGCCACGCTCCGGTTCGACGCGGCCACACAGCGCCTCACCGGCTGGTCCGTCCGGGATGCGACCCAGACGCTCCAGGCCCAAGGCGAGTTAGGCGACTATCGGCAGGTCCAGGACCGCTTTTTCCCGTTTGCCATCAGTCTGTCCGACGCCCAGGGAGCCCAGCAGGTCTCGCTCGTCTATCAGGAAGTCTCGGTCGTTCCTGACCCATCCGCGTCGCTCTTTCGTCTGGAGACGCCGGCGGGGGTCGAAGAGATTGATATTGACGCCTATCGGCTGCACAGCCCGTAAAGCGCGCCGGCAGGTCTCAACGGACTGGTCTACAGAGGACCCCTGTCCTCTTGCGGGTCAGTAGGCGGTCCCGTCCCTTTTGAAGACCACGGCAAAGCCGCGCCGGGCCAAGGAAAACCGACGGTCCGCGGATTGGGCGTAGCGTCCGAACTGGCCTTGTTTCTGCTGCTGGACCCAATCCGGGAAGGAGTCTTCGATATTCATATGCGCGACTTGCTGAGGGGGCAGTAAGACGACGGCATCGGCGCCTACCTCACAGGCTTTGTCGCGAATCAGGGCGTTCATACTTTCCAGCCCGTCAATTTCGTTCCCATAGGAGACGATATGGGCAAAGACATCATACGGCTGGGCCGGGGGAGAGGTCAGCATATTCATGGGGCAATCGACCGGGCGCGCTTCCGGGTAGATAGGCGCAATCCGCTCTTCAATGGCAACCGGTTTTGCCGGGCGCAAAAAACAGCCGGTGAGAACAATCAGCCCAACACTGAACCACCACAATTGTGTACGCACGTTTTGCCCCCTTGAATGAATAAGCCGGCCACTCTCTTTTCGTCTCGGATATCTTTTAGTCTCGGAGCAGCTTGCGGGCAATCACCCACCGATGGACCTCGGTCGGTCCTTCAAAAATCCGCATCGGCCGCAGGCGACGATAGATAAACTCCAGCGGCATTTCCTTGGACATGCCCATCCCGCCGTGCATCTGCATGGCCCGGTCGGCCACCCGGGTGGCCATTTCCGTGGCAAACACCTTGAGCATGGAAGCCTCCTGGCGCACATCGTCTCCCTGGTCAAATGTCCAGGCTCCGTGATGCACCATCAGCCGTGAGGCATGAATATCGGTCGCCGAGTCAGCAATGAACCACTGAATGGCCTGGCGGTCGGCCAGCTTCTGACCAAAAGTCACACGTTGTTTGGCATACGCAACCATCATGTCCAGGCAGCGCTGGGCCAGCCCTACACACCAGCTCCCCATTTCCAGACGGCGGACGGTCAGGCGGAGTTGCATGGGCGCAAAGCCCTGTCCCACTTCGCCCAGCACCTGAGAATCTGGGAGGGTCAGGTCTTCAAACACCAGCTCCCAGGGCGCGTGTCCGCCGATGACCGGAATCTGGCGTTGCAGCACAAGGCCAGGGGTGCCTTTATCCACCAGAAAGGCTGTAATCCCACCGCGCGCCCCTTTGCCCTTTTCCGTCACCGCCATGACAATAATAAAGTCGGCAATATGGGCGCGTGATATCCAGATTTTTCGCCCGTTGAGCACCCACTGGTCCCCTCTTTTGACGGCTGAGGTTTGCATCCCGGCCGGGTCTGAGCCAGCGCCGGGTTCGGAAATGGCAATGGCCGAATGCGCCTTGCCCTGGGCATACGGGAGGAGGTATTTCTCTCGCTGCTCCGGTGTACAGGTCTGCATCAGCATGTGCAGATTGGGCGCGTCGGGCGGAAAGGTAAACGGCGTAACGGTCTTATACAGTTCCTCGGTCGCCAGACATTTCGGCAACGCCCCCAGGTTCAACCCGCCAAATTCCTCGGGCACGTCCAGCCCCCACAGGCCGGCTTCCTGGGCAACGGCCAGCAGACGTTCTTCGGCCTCGGTCGGCACCAGGTCTTCGCCCGTCATGCCTTGCGTATCGCGCTCCAGGACCGTGGTCTCCAGCGGGAGTAGTTCCTGACGCACGAAGCGGCGCACCGTCTCCTGCAACAGGCGGTATTCTTCGGGCAGCGCAAAATCCATACAGCCTCCTTTCCGCACCAGACTGCCGGACAGCCTAGCAGGATCGGACGCAGAAAGGGTAGGGGTGATGGGGTATGGGTTCAGTTTCCCAGCGGTGGTCCTTGTGGACCGCCGGCCCCCTCTCCCTAACCCTCTCCCTCCAGGGGAGAGGGAATGCGTCTCGACCGGGGCCTGCTCGACGGGGAGGGAATGCGCCTCGTAGGGGCAACCCCCCTGTGGTTGCCCAGCTTGCTGACGGCGGAAGAAACTGCCAGCATCAGGATGGGCGGGATGTGAGGATGAGCAGGATGGGAAAAAAGAAATCCAGTATATCCCTTAATCCTGAGCATCCTGATTCCGACAGGGGGAAGAGAGCGTCACATGCTACAAGACGCATTGACCTACCAGATTATCGGCTGCGCGATGAAGGTGCCTCGTGAGAAAGCCATGAAAGATTATGGCCTACTCAACCCAGACCGTGCTCGGCCTGCCAGGTCGCCAGGTCTGAGAGCGCCCGGTCGGCCAGGGCCTGCTTTTTCTCACGCCCCCGCAGACGCCGCGCGAGCCCAGGGAACAGCCCGTAGTTGACATTCATGGGCTGGAAATCCTTGCGCTCGGGGGCGGTCACGTAGGCCATGATTGCGCCGAGCGCGGTGGTGGGCGGGGGTGTCAACAAGGCTAGACCCTTGACCTGTCGGCCGGCGTTTCTTCCGGCCAGCCAGCCAGCCGCGGCCGACTCCAGATAGCCTTCCACGCCAACCATCTGGCCGGCAAAAAACAGGTCGTCGCGCTGCCGCAACTGCAAGGTCGGCCGCAGCAGGCGGGGCGACTCGATAAAGGTGTTGCGGTGCAGGCTGCCGAGACGCACGAACTCCGCGTTGGCCAGGCCAGGAATCGTGCGGAAAATACGGCGCTGTTCCGGGTAGGTCATCTTGGTCTGAAAGCCGACCAGCCCCCACAGCGTTCCGGCCCGGTCGTCCTGCCGCAGTTGGACGACCGCATACGGACGTGCTCCGCTGCGCGGGTCGGTCAGACCGACGGGTTTCAGCGGACCGTAGGCCAGGGTGTCTTTGCCACGCCGGGCCATCTCCTCAATCGGCAGACAGCCCTCAAAGTAGCGACATTGCTCGAATGGTTTTTCCGGGACTTTTTCCGCGGCCAGAATGTCCGCAACGAGTTGATAGTACTCGGCTTGCGAGAGAGGACAGTTGAGATAATCATCTCCCCCGTGCCCGTAGCGCGAGGCGCGAAACGCCACCCGCGTGTCTATGGAGTCGGCTGTCACCACGGGCGAGATGGCGTCGTAGAAGTACAGATATTCGCGGCCAAACAATGTCCGCAGGTGTTCGGAGAGCGCGGGTGAGGTCAACGGACCACTGGCGATGACCGTCGGCCCGGACGGAATGGCCTGGACCTCTTCCCGTCTTACCTCAACCAGCGGATGGGCGGCCAAGGCGTCGGTAATAGTCTGGGCAAAGACCTGACGATCAACTGCCAGGGCTTGGCCAGCCGGCACCCGCGCCCGGTCGGCCGCGGCCATGACCAATGACCCCAGACCGCGCATTTCTGCTTTCAGCAGGCCCACCGCGGCCACCAGGGCAGCACTGCGAAAGGAGTTGGAACAGACCAGCTCGGCCAGTTTGTCGGTGTGATGGGCGTCGGTGGAACGGACCGGGCGCATTTCGTATAAGCAAACAGGAACGTCCTGGCGGGCGAGCTGCCAGACCGCCTCGCTGCCGGCTAAGCCCCCGCCAATGACCGTGACTGTCTGCATCGTGCGCGTCCGGCTCCCCAATCACGCGACCTGAGACAAGGCATCCGGCGTCGGGGCTCTGGCTGTACGCGGACGTTTCGTTTTTGTCCGCTCGCGGACTTCCCAGCCGCCATCCCGGTAGTGGGCGCTCCAGCCGGTGGCCTTGCCGTCCACCTCGGAGGCGACGTACTGCTCGCGACTCTTGCGCGAGAATTTGATCATGGCGGGGTGCCCCTGCGGGTCGGCCTCGGGCGCGCTTAACAGAAAGTGAAACTTGGGGTCCAACTCGGCGGCGTGGGGCTGCAACTCGGCGACCAGGGGGGCGCGGGTCTCGCGGTTCCTGGGGAACTGGCTGGCGGCGAGAAAAATGCCGGCGGCGCCATCGCGCAGCACATAGTGATCGTCAACCCTCCGGCACTTGAGTTCGGGCATGGGCACGGGGTCGGCCCGCGCCGGCACCGGCTGACCGTTGCGCAGCAGCTTGCGCGTATTGCCACACGTGCTGTTCGTACACCGGAAGTATTTACCGAACCGGCCGCTTTGCAGCCGCATTTCCGCGCCGCATTTCTCGCAGGCCAAGACCGGCCCGTCATAGCCTTTGAGGCGGAATTCGCCAGCCTCGACCGTCTGTCCAGCGCAGTCCGGCCCGTTGCCGCACAGATGCAGCTTGCGGGCTTCGTCAATCAGATAGGAATCCATTGCAGCGTCGCAGGTGGGGCAGCGCCGTTTGGCCCGCAGACGCCGGCTTTCTCCCTCATCGTCCGCCTCCGTATCAACCGCTTCCTCTCCAGGGACGAGATTCATGGTGCGCGTACAGCGTTCCGCCGGCGGTAGCGCGTATCCCGAGCAGCCCAGAAACACCCCGGTACTGGCCGTGCGGACCTGCATCGGACGGCCGCATTCATCGCACTGGACCGCGGTTGTGATGGGCTGGTTGGGCCGCATCCCTTCCGTGGCCCCAGCGACCTGGAGCCGCTGAGAAAAATCGGCGTAGAAGGCATCCAGCACGCTGCGCCACTCGCGTTCTCCCAGCGCGATCAGGTCGAGCTCCTGCTCCATGTCTGCGGTAAACGAATAATTGAGCAGATGGCCGAAGTTCTCTACCAGCCGGTCAGTGACGAGTTCGCCGATCTTCTCTGCCTGAAAGCGCCGCTTGTTGAGACTGACATAGCCCCGTTCCTGGATAGTCGAGATAATCGCCGCATAGGTGGACGGCCGACCAATGCCGCGCTTCTCAAGCTCACGCACCAGGCTCGCTTCGTTATAGCGGGCCGGCGGCTTGGTAAAATGCTGCACCGTATCGGTGCCGAGGCAGACCAGCCCGTCGCCCTGGACAAAGGCCGGTAGCTCTACCTCGCCTTCCTTACGCGAGGCCGGCGGTAACACCTTGGTGAAACCGTCAAACTTGAGAATCCGGCCACGGATACGCAACTCGAACGGTCCGGCCTCGGCGGTGATGGTGGTACTGAGGTATTGGGCGCGCGTCATCTGACAGGCGATGAACTGGCGCCGAACGAGGTCATAGAGCCGCCCGGCATCCGCGTCCTGATTGCCGAGGTCCGTCGGTTCGACGGTCAGGGCGGTTGGCCGAATCGCCTCATGCGCCTCTTGGGCGGACGCCTTGCTGGCGTAGACATTCGGCTTATCCGGCAGATAGCGCGGCCCATGCTCGCGCTCGATATAGGTGCGCACCTTGGTCACGGATTCGCGCGACAGATTGGTCGAGTCGGTCCGCATATACGTAATATGGCCGGCCTCGTATAATTGCTGGGCCAGTCGCATGGTCTTGCGCACCCCAAAGCTCAGCCGGGTAGCCGCCGCCTGTTGGAGCGTAGACGTGATGAACGGCGCGCTGGGGCGGGCCTGAGTCGGTTTGTCCTCACGGCTGAGGACGGAAAAATCCTGCCCGGCCAGCCGGGCGGCCGCGGCGATGGCCTGTTCTTCCGTCCCCGGACGAAAGTCCGCTCCGTTCTCTTTTGTGACCTGGAAGCGATAGCTCGGTTCGTCGGCGCCTTTGGCCAGCTCGGCACAGAGCTCCCAATACTCCTCGGGGACAAAGGCGCGAATCTCCCGCTCGCGTTCCACAATGAGCCGCACCGCAACCGATTGCACCCGACCGGCCGACAGGCCCCGCGCCACCTTGGCCCACAGGAGAGGCGACAGCTCGAAGCCGACCACGCGGTCGAGAAAGCGCCGCGCCTGTTGAGCGTTGACTCGGTTTTCGTCAATGTCGCCGGGGTGCGCAAACGCATCTTGAATGGCGCTTTTGGTAATTTCGTTAAAGACCACCCGCCGAAAGCGCTCGGGTGTCCCCCCAATCAGTTGCTTCAAATGCCAGGCGATGGCCTCGCCCTCGCGGTCACGGTCCGTCGCCAGATACACCGCGTCCGCGTTGTGGGCCAGCTTCTTCAAGTCGGCAACGACCTTCTCCTTGCCGGGCAATACCTCGTAACTCGCCGCCCAGTTATTGTCGGGATCAACGCCCATACGCGCGATCAACTGGGTCCGGGCGTTCTTGCGGCCCGCCGCCTTTTGCGTCTTTTTGGTGCGCTTGCGGGCGGTCGTCGTCTTGCGTTCGGACTTGCCGCCGGTCGGCAAGTCGCGCACATGGCCGACACTGGACTTGACCGTATAGTTGCGGCCCAAGTAGCGGTTGATCGTCCGGGCTTTGGCCGGCGATTCGACTATGACGAGGTTTTTGGCCATACCTCCCTCTCCCTTCTCTGGTTTTGTCCGCTGGCGGTGAAATACATGCCGGGCAGTTGCGTTACCACGCCTTTTAATTCCAGTCCAAGCAGGATTTCAAGGACCCGCGCCGGCTCAAGCCGACTGCCGGTGATGAGGGTATCCACATGCACCGCCTCGTCTGGAAATAATTGCAACACCCTCTCTTCATCTGGCTCCAATGGCAGGCTGGGGACGCTGGTCTCGTTGCTCTCAGCGCGGTTTGGCCGCACCAGAGCCGGGGGCGATCTCACTCAGGATGTCCTCAACGCTTTCGACCAGCTTTGCGCCCTCCTTAATCAGGCGATGCGGTCCCCGGCTCCGACTTGCCGTGCCCGGGCCGGGCACGGCGAACACCTCGCGATTCTGCTCAAGCGCACATTGGGCAATCAACGAGCCGCTCTTTTCTGTCGCTTCCACCACCACCGTTCCCAGGCTGATACCGCTGATGACCCGATTGCGATAGGGAAAGTTCCCGGCCTCCGGCCGGCTGCCACAGGCAAATTCCGATACCACCGCCCCACTCTCGGCAATCTGTTCTGCTAGGGCTATATGCTCACGTGGATACATCACGTCAAGCCCCGAGCCTAAAACGGCGACCGTTCTCCCTCCAGCTTTGAGGCTGGCTTGATGCGCCTCAGAATCAATGCCGCGGGCCAGACCGCTGACCACGCAGACTCCACAGCCGGCCAATTCATGGGCGAGTGCACGGGCCATCTTCCGTCCGTAGGAACTCGCCGTCCGCGCGCCGACGATGGCCAGGGCCACGTTATCTTGAGAGGTCAAACGCCCCCGGATGTAGAGAAAGGGCGGTGGGTCGTGAATCTGTCTGAGGCGTTCTGGATACTCGTCATCCGTCTGGGTGACGAGACGGGCATTCAGGCGGGTCAGCTGCTCCAACTCGGCTTCAACGTCTTTCCACCGATCAAACGCGGCAATATCGCGGGCAATCCGAGCGCTAATGCCGGCCTCGGTGAGCCTGGCCGGCGGGGTCCGTAAAATTTTGGGCGGGGACGTAAAGCGCTCCAGCAGGTGCCGGTAGGTGACGTTGCCAACCCCCCGTACCAGACGCAGGGCGATCCAGTCCCCCCAGTCGGTCTGCGGCGTCCCTTGGTCCGCTCCGCCTTCCATCCGTATTCGCCCTTACCAGAGGCCCCTGCCCGGTGCTTCGTTCGCGCTCATCTTCTGCTATACCTGAGTCGGTCAGGTGGTAGGTTATTTTCAAAAATCACAGCACAAGTCAAAGGAAGGCAGTGGTGAGGGGCGCGTTCCTGCCCGCCCCTCACCCTCATCACTCATCTCATGCCAACAGTCCAACAATTTCTGGAAGAAAAAACGACTCAGGCCATTCAGGCCGCGAGTGGAACGACCGCCCCGGCGATTGTCAAACCCGCCGCCAACCCCAAATTTGGTGACTATCAGGCCAACGGCATCATGGCGGTGGCCAAGGCCCGGCGACAAAATCCGCGCCACTTAGCCGAAGCCGTTGTGGCCCGGCTGAACCCGGACGAGATTCCCGCCCGTTGGGAGATTGCCGGACCGGGTTTTATCAATTTCCGTCTTGACCCAGACTGGCTGGGACGCACCCTGCTCGCGCTCGCTCAAGACGCCCGGCTTGGGGTTGACCCTGCCGCCCATCCAGAAACCATAGTGATCGACTTCAGCGCCCCCAATGTGGCCAAATCCATGCACGTGGGTCATATTCGCTCCACCATTCTGGGCGACGCACTCAGCCGGGTATTGCGTTTTCGCGGTCATACGGTGGAAACGGACAACCATCTGGGCGACTGGGGAACGCAGTTCGGCATGTTGATTGTCGGCTATCGTGCTTTTCTTGACCAGGCCGCGTATGAGCAGGACCCCCTGGCCGAGATGGAACGCCTCTACAAAGAGGTCCAAGCCAGGGCCACAACGGACTCGGCCCTGGCAGACCGGGCGCGGGCCGAGCTGGCCAAACTGCAACGCGGAGAGGCCGCCAATACCGTGCTGTGGAACGAATTCATGCAGGTCTCGCGCCGGGCCTTCGAGCGTATCTACGCGCGCCTGAACGTCCACTTCGATCATTGGCTCGGAGAGAGCTTTTACAATCCGCGGCTCGCCCAGGTCGTGCAAGACCTGTGCGACAAGCATCTGGCCCGTCCGAGTGAGGGCGCTATCTGTATCTTCTACGACGAGGAGAGTGAGCTGGCGGAGACCCCCTTCCTGATTCAGAAACAGGACGGCGCTTTCCTGTACGCCACGACTGACCTGGCCACGATTCAATACCGGGCCGAGACCTTTCGACCGCAGCGCATCATCTATGTCACGGATGGTCGCCAACAGCTTCATTTTCGGCAGCTCTTTGCCGCCGCCCAAAGCTGGGGATATGGCATGGCCCTGGAGCATGTCTGGTTCGGGACTATCCTGGGAGCGGACGGCAAGCCCATTAAAACCCGTGAGGGCCAGCCCATTAAACTCGCTGCCTTGCTGGATGAAGCCGAGGAGCGCGCGCGGGCGATTGTCCAGGAAAAAAATCCGAGCCTGTCCGCCGCAGAACAGGCCGCTGTGGCGCGCGTCGTGGGGATTGGCGCGGTCAAATACGCCGACCTGATGCAGAACCGGACCGCGGACTACCGCTTCAGTTGGGAGAAACTCTTGGCCCTGGACGGCAACACCGCGCCGTATCTGCAATATGCCTATGCCCGGATTCGTTCAATTTTTCGCAAAGGGGGTTTGACTGACTGGCAGCCGACTCCAGACACGCCGGTCAGACTGCTGGCCCCGGAAGAGCAAGCCCTGGCCAAGCACATGCTGCGCTTCGGCGATGTCCTGATTGAGGTGGAGCGCTCATACAAGCCCAATCTCCTGGCCAACTTCTTGTACGAATTGGCCACACAGTTTAACCTCTTCTATCAAGCGCATTCCGTTCTCAAGGCCCCGCAGGACCGGCAGCCCACCCGTTTGTTGTTATGCGCCCTCACGGCGCGGTATTTGAAGACGGGCCTGGACCTGCTCGGCATTGAGACTGTGGAAACAATGTAGAGAGCAAAACAACCCAAGGAGCGTTCTATGGCCGAAACACGCCGAACAGCAGGTCAGGTCTCGATTGCGTACGATATTGCCGGCAGCGGTCCGGTCGTTGTTTTCCTGCACGGCATTGGCGGCAATCGACACAACTGGACCGATCAACTGGCCCATTTTGGGCGGCGGTTTTGCGCTGTGGCCTGGGACGCGCGGGGCTATCTCGACAGCGACGACTCTCCCCAGCCGCTCCGTTTCAGCGATTTTGCCGATGACCTGTGCCGGCTCCTGGACCGCATCAACGCCGAGCGGGCCCACTTGGTCGGACTGTCTATGGGCGGCATGATTATCCAGGATTTCTATGGGCGCTATGCCGACCGAGTTGCCACCCTCTCCCTGGTGGATACCTCGTCCGGTTTCGGCGGGGTGCCTGAGGCCGTCCGGCAGGATTTTCTCGCCCGCCGACTTGACCCCCTGGAAAACGGCCTCACTCCGGCGGACATTGCGCCGGAGGTGGTCAAGGTCCTGGTTGCCGAAAGCGCCGGGCCAGCCGTACGTGAGCGGCTGGTCGCCTCCATGTCCGCCCTGCGCCCAAAGGCGTATATACAGGCCCTGCACGCCATTGTGACCGCCGATTTCCGCGCCGTCCTGCCGCAGATTGCGGTGCCGACCCTGGTTATTGTGGGGGAAGAGGATCAGGTCACTCCGCCTTCGGCCTCGGAGTTCCTGGTGCAACACATTCCCGGCGCCGCGCTGGTGACCATCCCGGACTGTGGGCATCTGTCGAATCTCGAAAAGCCCGCCCGGTTCAATGCGGCCCTTGGGGCGTTTCTGGACCAACACGCCGGACGGGCTTCGACCGTCACCAGCTAAGCGCAACCGGCAGGGCTGTTCACCAGGGACGACTCCGCCGCTGACGCCCGTCGTCGTCTTCTTCAATGAGAAAAACCGGCTTCAGAATGCGACGCGGAATGTCTTCCAGAAAACGCGACGGTTTACTGAGGACCATGCCGGTGGTGCGATCAAAGATATTGATGGGGTACGAAATAAACAGATTTTCTTTCGCCCGGGTGGCGGCCACATACATCAGCCGCCGCTCTTCTTCGAGTTCGTCGTCCTCTTTATTGTACAGCGAGGGGAAACGTCCCTCGACCGCCCAGATGATAAACACCGAGTGCCACTCCAGCCCTTTTGCCGAGTGAATGGTCGAGAGGGTCAGGACCCCTTCTTCATCTCGGTCGGTTGCCAGCACATCGCCCACGCTGCTGTTGGGCGGCTCCAGGGCCATGTCCGACAGGAGTCGGCTCAGGCTGCGGTAGCGTTCGGTCATAATCGAAAAATGCTCCAGGTCTTTCTGGCGCTTGGGATAATCATCGCGCTGATTCCGTTTGAGAATCGGGAGATAGTACTGCACGACCAAGTCGATCTGTTCGCGCGGCTGAAGGGTGGGGTCGGCAACAGTCTGGAGCGCGGCGGCCAGTTTCTGCACCTCAGCCCTGACCGCGCCACGGCCGGGATAGTCGGCCAGGCGCTGGAGCGGGGCGGCTCCCTCAAGCATGTAGTTGAGAATTTTGTCGCTGCTTTTTGGTCCTACCCCTTCAAGCAGGAGGAGCACCCGGTGCCACGACACCGCATCCTGCGGATTAGCCAGCACCCGCAGATGGGCCAGGACGTCTTTGACGTGGGTGGTCTCGATGAACTTGAATCCGCCCCGCTTCACGAACGGCAGGTCGCATTTGCTCAGTTCGATTTCAAGATCAAACGAATGAAAGCTGGAGCGGAAAAGGACGGCCATCTCGGTCAGGGGCACGCCTTCTTCGCGTAGTTCCAGAATTTTTTGGGCCACAAAGCGCGACTGATAACGCTCGCTGTCGGCCTCGATCAAGGCCGGCTGAAAGCCGCTGTCTTTTTTGGTGAACAGGTTCTTGGTGTAGCGTTCCTTGGCCTGGAGAATAATTTCGTTCGACAGATCGAGAATCGGCTGGGTACTGCGGTAGTTTTCTTCGAGCTTGATGACCTTGGTGTCGGGAAACAGGTCCGGGAACTCGAAGATATTGCGGACGCTGGCCCCACGAAAACTATAGATAGACTGGGCGTCGTCGCCGACCGCCATGACGTTATTATGCGAGTGCGCCAGCAGACGCACAATTTCGGCCTGGAGCCGGTTCGTATCCTGATACTCATCGACCATGATATAGCGATAGACCTGCGACAGGCATTCGGCCACCTCCGGCTGGCTGCGCAGCAATTCACGCAAATGGGTCAGCAGGTCGTCATAGTCGAGCAGGCTGCGTTCGTGTTTATACTGCCGGTAAGATGCCTCAATCTGGCTGAGGGGGTCGAGTTCAGAAAACAGATGGGGAAACTGCGAGTCGAGCACTTCCGCCACACTAGTGGTCTTATTGGCCGCCAGGCTGATGATCTCGGCAATGGTCTGTTTGCGCGGGAAGCGACGCGCCTTTTTGTCCAGGCCGAGGCGCGTGCGGATCAGATTGATCGCATCTTCGGAGTCGCCCCGGTCCAGAATCGTGAAGGCGTTAGCAAAGCCGAGCAGGGAGGCGTAACGCCGCAGGACGGTATTGGCAAACGAATGAAACGTGCCGCCGGTTACCGCATCACAGCGGCCGCCCATGAGGGCCTCGGCGCGCTGGAGCATTTCTTCCGCAGCCCGGCGGGTGAAGGTCAGGAGGAGTAAACACGCCGGATCAACGCCTGCTTCGATCATTCGCGCGACCCGAAATATCAGGGTGCGCGTCTTGCCGCTGCCGGCGCCGGCCAGCACCAGCACCGGACCATCGCGGGTGGTGACGGCCTCATACTGGCTGGGGTTCAGCTCGCGCTGGTAGTCAATGCTAAAGTGCTGCGGTCGCTTGCTGTCTGCATCCGACCGCAGCACATATTTGACAGGCCGGCTCTCGTCGCGTTCCACATGGCGCAGTGTATAGTGGCGAGGGACGAGGGGCTAGGGGTTCGTGACAAATCGGCACCCTCCACTGGTCACTCACCACTCTGTCCGGTATGTAGGAGGCGATGAGGGGTAAGACCGCACACCTGAACCTGCGGGGCGTCAAATGCCCCTTGAATTGGGCCAAGGCCAAGGTGCGGCTGGAATACCTTGACCAGGGCGACCAGCTTGTCCTCGTCATTGACGACCCCAAAGGCCGGCGTGATATCCCGCGGGCCGCGGAAGCGGAAGGGTATGCCATTGTGGAGATTGTCCAAACCCCGAAATCGGATACCTCCCAGCAGTGGCGCATCGTGATTGAGAAATAATATGGCAAATGAGGGTACGAAGTTTGACCTCCTCCGGCTCGCCAAAGCGGTGTTTCAGCACCGGCGGACCAAGCACCCTTACGGCTCCAACTATGCGGTCAGCATCCGTATGGGACATGCCGATATCCAGGATTTTACGGCTATTGCCGATATCCTGCTGGCCGTTGAAGAGCTGGGCTACGAAATGAAAAAGAAGCCGGAATAGGCCAGGGTGAGGGGGGCTTCCGTTACACCCGGACCCGGGTCCAGCCGCCGGTCTGCCAACTCCAGACAAAGATCACAGTCTGGAGGATACGGTAGACGATTCTGACTATCCAGATCGCCAGCAAACCGCATCCCCATACGGCCTGCATGGCAAAGGCGATGGGCAGAAACAGACACCATTGCAGGGTCAGGGAGACCACCATCACTCGCCGGCTGTGCCCGGCTCCATAGTGGGCACTGATCAGCACAGAACCGAAGGCTTCGATTGATGTGGCGGCAGCGGAGAGTTGCAGCGGCAGCCGGGCGAGCGCCAGCGTTTCCGGGTCGTGCAGGAACAGCAGCAGAATCAGGTCGGGCGCGAACAGGAGCGGCAGGGCCAAGCCGCCAACCAACAGCATGGAGAGGCGAGCCACATACCAGCCCCAGGCCCGTGCCTCCGCGACCTTACCAGCGCCCAGGGATTGGCCGACAAAAGACGCCGCGGCCATACTAAACCCATTGGTCAAGAGAAACAGCAGCAGCAGGACGTTGGACAGGACATGACCGGCGGCGAGTTCCGCGGTGCCGATATTGCCCAGAATCCAGAAAAAGGCCAGCAGGCCGGCGGCAAAGAAGACGTGCTGAATGCAGGCCGGAAGCGAGAGGCGCACCAGGATCAGCAGCGTGGCCCGGTCCGGCCAGCGGGCTAAAAAGCCCCCGGCACGGGCATGGCGCAGAGCGGTGAGCAGATACGCCGCCGACCCGACATACAAGGCCGTGGTGGTGCCGATACCAGCCCCGAGGACCCCCAGCCGTGGCGCACCAAGATTGCCGAAGATCAACACCCAATTGAGGAAGATATTGGTGAGATTCATCAGAATAATGGTGCGCATATAGAACTTGGACAGATTGACCGCGTTCCAGTAGCTGCGAAAGACAAAGTTGGTGCCCATAGCGAGCAGGCCGACCAGACGCGCCTGAAAATAGACCGTCCCGTGGGCGGTGACCGCAGGGTCCTGTCCGAGGATGGCGAACAGGGTCGGCGCGAGATGAACCAGCAGGGCCGAGGTCGGCAGGCTGAGCACCAGGACGAGTAGCAGCCCGCCATTCAACGGCACGGCGACTTCACTCAGGCGACCGGCCCCCAGCCAGCGGGCCGAGGTGGCCTGTACGCCGGTTGCCAAGCCGATGATGAACGCCCCGCAGGTAAAGGTTGAGAACTGAGCCAGCCCGACCGACGCCAGCGCCTCGTCGCCCAGCGCGCCCAGCATGGCCGTGTCCACCATATTCATGATGTTCTGGGAGATCATGCCGCCCATGATGGGCAGGGCAAGGTTAAGCGTCCGGCGCAGGCGGGAGGTCACGGGGTAAGGGTCCGTCCGTGGTGGCCTAGAGCCGTTTTCATTCTCATTGCGGCTGCGTCAGTCCGGCGCTGACACGGACCGCGCTGAGCGCGCGGGCCAGTTCAAACTCCGGCTCCAGCGCGTCGTAGGCGGCCCGATAGTCCGATCCTAGCTCTATTTCTGGTGCAGGTCTCTCACCGTGCTCATTTATGGAAAATCCACGCGTAGCTCTTGTCCGAGCGGTCCAGCTATTTGGATCGTTTTATTGATTATCTCTCTAATCGTACCAGCGGGGAAATTTTTCCAAAGCCACCATCCTGGAACGACCTCAGTAGAGTGTTTTTCGTTGTATTCGGCGTCTTTTTTAGGATGAAGCTGGTATCGGTCTCGTGACAAATATCTTATTTCTCGCCCCCGTATCTGATCAGCAAATCTTTCCAGGAACGTCGAATCTTCTTGGTGAAGAAGCTGAAGAACCTTCTTCAGTGCCCCAATAGCTTTGTCTTCTTGATAAGGTGTCCCTTTGAAAACAATACTGAAGGTTCCAGTTTTTCGGGTACGCGCCTCTTGTGTGTTCGGTGTTTGTGGGGACGGGTTTTGTGGCAGACTTCGCTCAGACGGGCCAAGCTCTTTAGGGGTGCTTTTCCGTATTGACTCCAGAAATTCCTCACAGGCGGCAGGTTCCGGTTTGTAGCCGCAGAGATCGGCAACCTTCTCCGCCAACATTTCTAGCAGCAAAGAATCCGGTTCTTCTAACAAGGCATTCCAGGCTTTCGGGAAAGTTCTCTCTATTTTGCGGTCCTGCACAACATTCTGGTAGTCAGACTTTGCAGCCTCCAGGGCTTCCCCGGAACAGACTCTCTCATAACTGAGATACCGATTCAGTCTTTCAACCACCTCATCCGTATCTCTCTCCAATATGTCGAGTTTATACACTCGGCGCTCGTCATAACGCCCTTGTTCACCTGGCAAGTAGAATATCCATTCTTGTCCGTCGGTCAGGACGGCCATTGGAACTCCAACGTGAAAGACGTATTCAAATAACTGGCGGTCGGCTGCCTCGGATAAGTTTCCTACTTTTTTCACCTCAACAAAGACACTCGGCTGCCTGGGAGAATGACACAGCGCAAAATCAACCCGGCGATTCTCTACCGAGTATTCAGGAATAACGAGAGAGGTATCAAAAATGTCCCAGTCTAACCCCTGTAAGATACGACGAAGGATGTCCTGAGAAACCTCTGCCTCCGATTCGAATTTCTTCTGCTGCAAGTCGGCTTTAACTCTTTCTATCTGTTCCGTGAGAGGCATAGTGCTCCTTCCTCTATCATTCATGGTCGCGCCAGCTTTACATCACTGCCCTGCTTTCTCAAAACTACGCGGACAACAGTCGGCCCCTTGGCTCTGGAAGCGGACGCCCTTGTTCTTCCGCCGTTTCTATCCACTCCCTCATGATCACCTCAACATTGGCGAGCGCTTTCTTGTAGGTTGATCCATCAGCCATGCAGCCGGGTAGCTCGGGAACTGCGGCAATATAGGCGGCGTCCTCTTCGCTCCAATAAATAAGAATTTCGTGTTTCCACTTACGGCTCATGATCTCCTCCGGCCAGACGATTTCGCCTACCCCCGCCCGATAAACGGCATTTTGGTGGCCATAACAGTCATGAATTGCACATTGGCGTCGAGCGGCAGGTTGGCCATATAGACGACCGCCTGGGCGACGTGTTCGACATCGAAGGTCGGCTCGGCTGCGACCGAGCCGTTGGGTTGCGGCACACCGCGTTGCATGACCGCGGTCATATCGGTCTCGGCGTTGCCGATGTCGATCTGGCCGCAGGCAATATCGTATTGACGCCCGTCGAGTGAGGTTGATCTGGTCAGGCCGGTCATAGCGTGCTTGGTTGCGGTGTAGGGCGCGGAGTTGGGCCGGGGCACATGGGCCGAGATAGAGCCGTTATTGATGATGCGCCCTCCCCGAGGGTCCTGGTCTTTCATGATCTTGAAGGCTTCCTGGGTGCAGACAAACGCGCCGGTCAGATTCACATCCACGACCGCCCGCCACTGTTCATACGGCAGTGCTTCCAGGGGGACGGGTGGAGCGCCGATGCCGGCGTTGTTGAATACGACGTCAAGCCGTCCAAAGGTGGTTTTTGTGGTGGCAAACAGGGCACGAATAGCGTCCGGGTCCCTGACATCAGTGGGGGCAATCAGCGTCTGCGCCTCACCGCCGGCCTCTTTGGCCGTGGCTGCCAACAACTCCGCCCGCCGTCCGGCCAAGACAACCGCATAGCCTGCCCGGACAAGCGCCAGGGCACTCGCCTTGCCAACTCCAGTGCCCGCCCCGGTAATGAGGGCGACCTTTGTATAGGTGCTCATATCTCTGCTCTCCTTCACGTGTAGGCCGGAGCACAAAAAACGAAAAACTGCCTACTAAAAACCGACTCCTAAAAACTACCTACTCAACCCCAGTGCGCTTCCCGAACGCCGGCGCACGCTTGTCCAGGAAGGCGCGCATACCCTCGCGGGCGTCGTCGGACAGAAAGGCTGCTTTCTGGGCGCGGTACTCATAAGCCAAGGCTTGTTCGAGCGAGGCGGTCGCCCCGAGGTAGACGCCCTCTTTGATGCGGGCCAGGGTCTCGGCCGGACCCGTGGCCAGCGTCCGGGCAAACGTCAGCGTGTCTTCCCAAAAACGCTCCAGCGGATAGACCTGATTCAGCAGGCCCAAGCGCAGGGCTTCGTCGGCTCTGACCCGGCTGCCAGTCATCATCAGTTCCAGGGCCTTGGCCGTGCCCACCAGGCGGGACAAAAAGAAGAAGCCGCCCCAGTCGGGCACCAGACCAATTTTGACAAAGCTCTCAGAGAAGAGCGCTTTGTCCGAGCCGAGCCGCAAGTCGCAGCTTAAGGCCAAGTTAGCACCCGCGCCGGCCGCCGCGCCGTTGACCGCCGCAATAATAGGCTGGGGCATACGCCGCAGCAACTGAACGACCTGGCTGCCAAGGGCCATGCGCTGTTCAAGCACCTCGGTCGTGTTGGCGTCCTGGAGCTTGGCCATGCTGGCGATGTCACCGCCGGCGCAAAAGGCTCGGCCGGCTCCCGTAATGATAATGCAGCGGACGCTCCGGTCTGTGGCCCACTGTTCGAGCTGATTGAGCAGCTGACCGCGCATGGTGTCAGAGAAGGCGTTCATGACCTCGGGCCGATTCAGCGTCAGAATGCCAATATGGTTGCTCACGGTAGTAAGCACGTGGTGTTCGCTCATGCGGTCCTCCAGTTCGTTGATGCTATCATCCAATCAGCGTCATAAGCTGGGCAATTTGCGGGGCCTCCAGGGTTTCCAGCCGTTCGACAAGCTGAATACATTGCTGCGTGTGTTCTTCGGTCAGGTGGACGCTGAGGCAGTCTCGAATTTTGACCAGGTGGTCGGTGTGTGCGAGAGGCGGCCGGCCCCAAAAGCCCGGCGGTCCATCACAGCGCGCCGTCAGGCGTTGGCCGTCCTGGAGTTCGACCGCAACGTCTACCCACATGCTTTCCAAAACGTCAGGAATCGTCCCGTCCTGGGTCAGCCGAGTTCGAGACAAAAGGGCTGCCAGAGCGGGCCGGGCGCAAGCGTCGTCCGAGAAGGTCTGCATCGAGACCGCGCCGTCGAGCAGGGCGGCGGCCACCGTATATTGAAAGCTGAATTTCCCGTCCAGACCACTGTGGAGAGCAGGGAGGTCAACATAGGGCATGACCGGGGCAGTAATATGGACCGCTCGAATGGAGTCGGGACGGGCGATTTGCCGGCGGAGCGCCAGCGCGGCCAGTATCCCGAAATGGGTGCCGTACTGACAGGGGAACATCTTCATCACAAAGCCCGGATCAACCATGCGATACGACTGCCCCAGGCGCAGCAATTCATCATACTGAAACTGCGCGCCAAAGAAGTGTTCGACATACCCGTTCGGCGCTTCAAAAACCGTTGGGTTGCCGGTAAATCCACGGGCGGCCAATAAAGCTGCATCCAAACCGGATAGGGCCGCCCAGCCACAGTGGATCGCCTTGGCCATCGTCCCGACATTGGCCATCAGCCCACCCACCCGAGACGCGCTAATCCCGAGCGCGTGTTGAAGCTGCTCCTGGCTGAGTCCCAGCAGGTGGGCGGCGGCCACCGCCGCGCCCATGAGACCGAAGCTGCTTGGCGGATGGACGGTAAACGCGCCAGGCGCGTATTGATGCGAGGCCAGCCGAATATGTCCTTGCAGCTCGCAGCCTTTGACAAAAGCCGTGATGATCTCTCGGCCCGAAGCCTGTCGCTCTTCGGCCAGGGCGAGAATAGCCGGCAGAGTTGGGGACGTGGCGTGGGTGGGCGGACTCCACATCGGCTCATAGTCCAAGACGTGCATGGTGATGCCATTGGCATAGGCCGCCAGAACAGGCGCGGTGCGAAAGCCCTGGCCAATAACGGTTGCCGTTTCTTTTCCGCCCTGACTTTTGACATGGGCGGCGGCAATGCGAGGCCCCGACTCGGTGGCTCCGGCCACGGCCACGGCAAGGCCGTCGAGGATGACCTGCTTGGCCACCGTAATCACTGCGTCTGGCAGCGACGCAAACGTCATTCGGGTCAGCGTCTGACACAAGGCCGCTGTGACGTGAGGCGATGGGTTCGTCATAGTTCAGATATTTCCGCCAACATCGCGGCGTTTCTGGGCCGGCGGTTTCCTTCCCTGGTCCTGACCGCTCAGAAACCGCTGTTGCCATGCTTGTGCTTCAGCCAGGCCAATCAGCTCCTCTCGTTCAGCAAAAGAAACCATGTCTGCCGCCATCGCGGCAGTATGGCCGTGGGTGTGCAGTGCGGCTGCGGCCCGCTGCATGGCCCGGATTGCAGCCCGTTGCAGGTCTGACGGTACAATCATCAGGCGGTATCCAAGGGCGGCGAGCTGCGCGGCTGGAACCAGCGGCGTTTTGCCGCCCCAGAACATATTGATAATGAGCGGCGCTTTGACTTCCAGGGCTATCCGCTCAACTTCTGCCAGCGAGTGGGGCGCTTCCACAAAAATCATGTCCGCCCCGGCCTCAGCATAGGCATTCCCGCGCGCAATCGCTGCGTCCAACCCCAGGCCGGCCCGGGCGTCTGTCCGGGCGATAATGACGAGGGCGCTGTGGTCACGCGCCTCTACTGCGGCCTGAATTTTCTGGACCATCTCGGCCTGGTCAACCACCTGGGTGCCCTCATAATGGCCGCAGCGCTTGGGCTCCACTTGGTCCTCAATATGCAGGGCCGCGGCACCGGCGCGCGCATACGCCCGAATCGTCCGCCTGACGTTCAGCGTATTCCCATAGCCCGTGTCGGCGTCCACAATCAGCGGGAGGGTCGTGACAGCGCGAATCTCTTCCAGCCGCTTTTGCATTTCCGTGAAGGTGACCAGACCGATATCGGGATAGCCCATACTGCGCGCAATGGCACCACCGCTCACATATAAGACTGCGACGCCGGCCGCTTCGGCAATCCTGGCCGACAGCCCATCGTACACGCCCGGAGCCGTAATGAGCTCTTCCTGGGAGAGAAGCGCTCTGAGCTGGGTCGGCCCTTGGGGCGTTTGCCGCATCGCCCTATGCTCCCCGTGCCCAGCGTGCAGCGTGGGTGCCGGCCAGCCGGCCGAAGACCGCGCCGCGCATCAGCCCGGAGCCGCCCGGATAGTTGCGATAGAAAAAGCCGCCGGTCATTTCGCCGGTTGCGAACAGGCCGGGGATGGGCCGGTCCAGATGATCGACGACCGCGGCCTCGGTGTTGATCCGCAGGCCGCCAAAGGTGAAGGTGATGCCGAGCGAGACCGGATAGGCATAAAAGGGTGGCCGGTCGAGCCGGGTCGCCCAGTTGGTTTTTTCCGGTTGTAGACCCCGCGTCCGCTTGCCGTCTTTGCGGTCAGGGTCAAAAGGGCCGGCTTGGACCGCGGCGTTATAGGTCTCAAGCGTGGACAGGAAAGCCTCCCGGCGAAAATCCAAAGCCGCGTAGCGCTCCTCAAGGCGGGCCGCCAGCTCGGTCAGACTGTCGGCGATAATGGGCGTGCCGGTGTTATAGCGCGTCTCCAACAGCGAAACCGTCTGCTGGTCAAAGACCTGAAAAATGGTGGCGCTGCGTTGCTGTAAAATGTCACGCCCCATTCTGGCATAGGTGTACAAATTAAAATCCTCGCCCTCGTCAACAAACCGCTCGCCGTCCAGATTCAGCATGACCGAGAACGGGTAGGAGAGGCGGTTGGTTTTGTCGGTCAGCCGCAGGTCGCCATAGGCCGGGGCGTCGGCATCAATTGGTGTGGCATGACAGCCGGCCCATTCCCCATAACTCTGGGCCCCGACCGACAGGGCGGCGCGTGTCATCTCGCCGGTATTAAAACGGCTGCCTCTGACCTTGACGACGCTCCAGCTCGGGCCAAGATAGGCGGTCCGCATCTCCGGGTTGGCCTGAAACCCGCCGCTGGCCAGCACCAGGGCGTGACAGGCGACGGTCTGCTGGCCGCTGGGGTCGCGGACGGCCAGACCCGTCACGCGACCATCCGCGGCGGTGAGAATACGCTGGGCCTGGGTTTCGTACCAGACTGAAATGCCGGCTTCAGCCGCCAAGCGAAACAGGCTACTGGACAGCCGGACGCCTTCGCCTTTGGCGCGGAGTGCCCCGCCACGGGCGAGTTTGATCTTATTGGCCCCGGCAATCGTGACCGGACCGACGGCCCGGTTCAACTCCCAGGCCACGCCCAAGTCGGCCATCCAGCGGACTGTATCGTATGAGCGGGAGATCAAGGTGTGGGTCAACGCCGGGTCGGCCTGGCCGGCGGTGACGCGGTTGATATCGTGCTGAAAGTCCTCCTGCGTATAGGGCTCGACTGTCACATCGCTCGGGTCATCGTTGTCGCCAATCAGCGCCATCAAGTCGTCGATACCGTTATAGGTGCAGCGGAACAGGCCGCCGGTAAAGCGGGTATTGCCGCCGCGTAATTTGGGGGGGGCCTTTTCGAGGACTAGGACCCGGACGCCCTCAGCCCGAGCGGCCAGCGCCGCGGTCAGGGCGGCGTTGCCGGCCCCGACCACGATCACGTCAAAGGTTGCTGATATGTGCTGCGCCGAATCTGCCACTGGCCGGCCCTCCCTGTGGCCGCCACTATAGCGTTTCTGGCCGGAGGGTGAATCCCCTGGCTTTTTCGCCCGCGTCTCTTGACCCCGGGATTCTTCTTGACATAGACAGGAAAAAACAACACTGGCTGTGCCGCCAGGCGACACAGCCAAAGAGGAGGGATGGTTATGAACCCACGCGGGATGTCCCATGTTGCCCTATGCACCAAGGACTTTGAGCGCTCCCTGCACTTCTACCGGGATTTGCTCGGCTTCAAGGTCGCTCAGGAGGGAACCACGGTTGAGGAGGGAGAGTACCAGCAGGGAATTTACAAGAAGAAAAACCAGCAGGTGCAGTTCGCCATTCTGCGCTACGGCAAGAAGGCCGCTACGCCCTACGGCCTCAATGAAGATGCGCCGGTGATTGCGCTGATTGCGCCGATGCAGGGCAAACCAACCGGGAAACCCATCCTGGTGGACCAGGTTGGTATTTCTCATTTTGGGGTGTGGGTGAAGGGGCTGAATCGAGTCCACAAAGACCTGGTGAGCAAGGGCGTGGAATTTGCCGCCCCCCCGCACGTCCTGGCCAAGACCAAAGAAGGCACCATCCGCAGCGCCTTTGTCAAAGACCCGGATGGCATCATTATTCAGTTGGACGAAATGGTGCCGGCTCGGAAATAGCGGTCAGGACCGGGGTGGGCCGGGACCTCTGCCGCTAATGTCCGACCTGTGTCGGCTGCGGCTGGGCCTGCTTGGTGCGGATGATTCTGGCCCGAGCGGCCATTGCCTCAGCCTCGTCCTGGCGGCTGAGCTTTTGCAGCAAATCGGTATATTTTTCGAGGAGGGTGGCCACCGCCGGATGGTCCGGGCCGAGTTGCTCCTCGCGGATATCGAGCGCACGCCGAAAGAGCGGTTCGGCTTCGGCATACTGACCCCGAGCAAGGGCCAGCTCGGCCAGTCCGCTGAGGCTGGTTGAGACCGCGGGGTGGGTCGGCCCAAGCGCCTGCTGTCTGATGGTCAGCGACCGCCGAAAATACGACTCCGCCTCAGCGTAGCGCTCCTGGCTCATATAGACCGCGGCCAGATTGTTCAAACAATTGGTGATACGGTAATGCGTCGGACCCACCAGGGCCTCGGCGATTTTTAAGGCGCGCTGGAGGAAGGTCTCGGCTTCGGCATAGCGGCCGAGTTCTCGGTACAGCGAGGCCAAATTATTCAGGCTCTGCGCCACCCACGGATGGTGGGGGCCATAGTGTGCCTCTCTGATAGACAAGGCCCGCTCATAATAGCCAGCGGCTTCGGCGCGCTTGCCCTGATTATGCGACAAGCTGCCCAAGTTGTTCAGGACAACGGCCACGCGGGAATCTTGTGGGCCAAACTTTTCTGCCTCTTGGAGGGCGTCCCGGAAGTGTTGCTCGGCTTCGACATAATGTCCCTTTTGGTGCAGCCGTGCCCCGGCTCCGTTCTCCGTCTCCCAGTTGATGTCACTCATGGCGCGCCCTCTTGTCCCGTGGTCTGCACCCGCCTGTCTGCCGCCCCGGTGAAAAGCTGCGAGGCGTTGAGGCAGACTTAGGCGGCTTCCCGAATCACCGGCATCCCGTCAGATGGAGCAAAGGTAATACTCCGCCGGATAACCCGCACGGTATGTCCCGGCACTGGCCGGAGTGAGACCCGAGACAATATCTGGGCGAGGACGATTTTCATCTCATAGGTGGCAAAGGCGGCCCCCAGACAGTGACGGACTCCTCCGCCAAAGGGGAAAAAGGTGTAGGGGTCCACCCGTTTCCCGATAAACCGCTCGGGCTGAAACGTCTCAGGCTTGGGCCACAGGTCTGGCCGACGATGGGTGAGGTAGATACACGGCGCGGCGACCCAGCCGGCCGGCAGGTCGTACTCGCCAATTCGGGCCGGCCGGGCGAGGTAACGAGCGACGACTGGCACTATCGGATTGAGGCGGGCCGTCTCTTTGATGGTCGCATCGAGATAGGTCAGCTCAGAAACATGCTCGGCCCGGATGGGACCCCCGCCGACCACACTCCGGAGTTCGGCGTGAACTTTTTCGAGAATGTCCGGGTGTTGTAATAAATGGTGCATGACCCAGGCCAGCGAGGTGGCGGTCGTTTCGTGTCCGGCCAGCAGCATGGTGAGCATCTCATCCCGGAGCTCTTGCGCGCTCAGGGGCTGGCCGTCCTCGTCTCGGGCTTCGATGAGCAGGGCCATGATGTCGGTGCGTCCGTTTTGGGCGGCGGCTCTCCGCTGGGCAATCTGCTCATGCAGCACGGCGTCGATTTCGCGGCCGAGCTGACTGATGCGTTGCCACGCGGTGAGCGGCCCCAGGTTGATTTGCAGCCAACGGACGAGCAGCAGGGGGCTGTGCCCCACAAGTCTGAGAAACTCAATCAGCAAGGAGCGGAGTTTCTGGAGCAGGGCCCCTTCGTCCACACCAAAGACGGTCCGCAGAATAATATCAAGGGTGATCTCCCGCGTGTGTTGGTGAATGGGAAAGGGCTGTCCCACCGGCCAGGTGTCAATTGATCGGTCGGCAATCTCCCGCATGGTCTCGCCGTAGAGGCGCATACGTTCGCCATGAAACGGCGGCATGAGCAATTTCCGCTCGCGTTTGTGGCGCGCGCCATCGAGCAGCAGGACCGAGTTTTTGCCCAAAATCGGTTTGAGGATCACATTGGCCCGGCCGGCCAGGGCGTCTTCGGGCGAGGCGGTAAATATCTGTTGAATGGCAACCGGGTCACTGAAGAACGCAATCGGCGGCGTATTGAGCCAACGCAGGGTGAAACACTCCCCATACTCTTGGGCATATTTCCGCATGATGGGAATGGGCCGGCGCACCCAATCCAGCGTTTGAAACAGTCGGGGGCGCTTCGGACCAGGAGGGAGAGAGCTCATAGGGAAAGTCTACGAGACTCTGCGACAAAGGGCAAGGCGTGAACGCGGTAAGGCGGCACGCAGGATCAAATCACCTCGTCGGCCTGCAACTGGCGAATCTCCACCGCGGACAGACCGAGCAGCTTCCTATACACCAGCTCATTATGTTCGCCCAGATTCGGACTCGGGGTGTCGTTGGGAGGCTGCTGGCCGTTGAAACGCCACGGCGTGCCGAGCACGGTGACCGGACCGGCGGCAGGATGGTCGATATCCTTGAGGATACCGCGTTCGCGCAGGTGGGGGTCGTTGAGGACTTCTTCGACCGTCTGGACCGCACCACAGGTGATGTCCGCCTCACCACACCGGCGCATGATCTCGTGTTTGGGCTGGTGTCTGGTCCAGGCACTGACAAGGGTGTCCACTTCATCCGCGTACTTGGCGCGGGCGCGGTTGGTCGCAAATTTTTCGTCCTGGGCCATATCCTCGCGGCCCATGAGGGTACACAACGCCTGCCAACGCTGGTTGTCTGAGGTCAGCAACAAGACATAGCCGTCACTGGCCGGATAGCAGTTATACGGCGAGAAGGCGCGGTTCGGAGCCCGGTTGCCAGCACGCTCATAGCGGCCGCCCTGGGCGCGGTAGGCTGAGATTTGCGCGGTCAGGGGTCCAATGGCCGACTCAAACAGCGAGGTTTCTAATTCGAGCCCTTCTCCAGTCCGGTCGCGTTGATGGAGGGCCGCTAATACCCCTGCCGCAAAGTGAATGCCGGCCATGATGTCCATAATCGGTGGCCCGGCCTTCATGGGTGGTCCGGCTGGGTCGCCCGTCGTGCTCATAATGCCGGACAGGGCTTGGACAATAGAGTCAAAAGAAGGGTAGGCGCTATAGGGGCCGGTCTTGCCGTACCCCGAACTTGAGGCGTAAATAAGGCGGGGATTGAGGTGTTTTAAGACCTCATAGCCCAGCCCCAACTTGTCCATGGTCCCGGCGGCAAAATTCTCCATCACAATATCAACCTGCGGAACAAATTGTTTGAACAGGGCTTTGCCGCGTTCGGATTTCAGATTCAGGGTAATGCCTTTTTTATTCGAGTTGAGCATCACAAAGGGATAGCTCTGCTTTTCGGTATCCGGGATGGGAAAAATAGTGCGCGCGCGCTCACCGTAGGGCCGCGGCTCGACCTTAATGACTTCCGCTCCCAGCAGGGCTAACACCTGGGTGGCATAGGGACCGTTAAAAACGTGGGTGAGATCAAGAACGCGGATATCGTCGAGTGCTCGCATAACTACTTCCCCTCACCAGCGGTCAGCTATCAGGCGAGGTCGGGAAAGGCAAGCAAGGCCGGGGGATTTTCTGAGTGGAGCAGAAAGGAGTACAAAGAGGAGGATATACCCAGGGAGGGGGATTATGCTTGATCTCATCATTAGCGGGGGAACCGTTGTGACACCCCACACCGTGGCGGAATTGGATGTTGGCATTGCTGGAGAGCATATTGTTGCCGTGGGCCAACCAGGCGGCCTGAAGGCCACGACCGGCCGGGTGATTGATGCCACAGGAAAAATCGTCTTGCCGGGCGGGATTGAGCCCCATGCGCATATTGGTATTCCCGTCCCGCCGGACTGGACCGGCCAGCCGGATGTGATGACCCAGCCGCCTGAAGCGGCCAGTCGGGCGGCGGCGTTCGGTGGGGTGACGACCATTATCGACTTTGCCGGCGACCTGTCCCGCAAGGCCCTGCGCGGAGAACGCCGCCGCCCGCTGCTTGAGGTACTTGAACGCCGCCGGGCGGTCTTTCGCGACCACTGCTATACGGACTTCGCCTTTCATTACATGCTGGCCGGAGAATGTGGCCACCAGGCCGCCGGCCAGATTGCTGAGGCATTACAAGAGGGCGTGGGCAGCTTCAAAATTTTTACCACCACGGAGGTCCGCATCCCGTATGGACATCTGTGGGAAATTTTTGCCGAAGTGGCCAAACACGGCGGGATGATGGCCGTTCACGCGGAAGAGGACGAAGTCGTGAACTATATGCTGGAAAAACTCAAACGCGAGGGCCGCGACCAGGCCTATAATATGCACCTCGTCCACAACAACCTGTCCGAAGACTTGGCTTTTCGGACGATCATTCGTCTGGCCGAACACACCGGCACCGGGGTGTATTTTGTGCATACCACGGCAAAAGAAGGGGTGCGCGCCATTGCCGAAGCGCGCCAGGCCGGCCAGCCCGTGTATGGCGAGGCCCTGCATCACTATCTGCATTTCACCTGTGAAGACTATAAAAAGCCGGACGGTATGGCGATTCATACCTATCCGGCGCTGAAATTTGCCGATGATAGAGATGAACTGGTTGACGGTTTACTCGACGGCCGCCTCTGCACCACGGCCACCGATGAGTATACGACCTATAAGGGCCCCAAACTGTTCAGCGACCGGATCGAATCCATCTGCGGCGGGCATAACGGCATCGAGACGCGCATCCCGGTGGCCTTCACAAAATGTGTGGTCGAACGCAATATGCCGCTCCAGCGCTTTGCCGAGATCATCGCCACCAACGCGGCCAAAATTCTGGGCCTGTATCCGCAAAAGGGGGCCATTCAGCCGGGGAGCGATGCGGATATCGTCCTGCTTGACCCGCAGTTGACCCCAACGCTGGCGGTGGAGGATTTGCACGCCGACTCTGATTACAGCATTTGGGAGGGCTTTACCTGCCGGGGCTATCCGGTCATGACGATCTTGCGGGGCAAGGTAATTGTCGCAGACGGCAAGCTGCTCGGCCACTCGACCGACGGGCGCTGGCTGAAGCGCAAGGTTGGGGGCGATGTTCTGGTGCGGCCGGCGCTGTAATGCTCTTATCATGGCCCTGTCATGCCGACCTGGGACCCGCAGCAATACCAGCGCTTTCAAAAGGAGCGCGCCCAGCCGTTCTTCGATTTAGTGCAGCGTCTGCCAGAGGGGGAGGTGACCACCGTGGCCGATCTGGGCTGCGGACCAGGGACGCTCACGGCAACCCTGCCCGCACGCTGGCCACACGCAACCGTGTGGGGGGTGGATCATTCGCCCCAGATGTTGGCCAGAGCCAGGGCGTTGCCGGCGCAGCCCCGACTGCATTTTGTGGAAGCCGACCTTGTTGAGTGGTCGCCCCCGCGGCGGCTGGACCGCATCATCTCGAACGCGGCCCTGCACTGGCTGCCCGAGCACCAGGCCGTTTTGCCGCACTTGGTCAGCCGGCTGGCCCCACACGGCGTATTCGCCGTGCAGATGCCGAACAATCAGACCGAGGCCGCCCACCGGCTGCTGCGCGAGTCCACTCAGCAAGAGCCGTGGCGCTCGCTGCTGGCTGGCGCGGAGGAGCAGACCAGCCTACAGTCTCCCCGCTGGTACGCCCACACGCTCCACCGTCTCGGGTGTACGGTTCAGGTGTGGGAGACGATTTATTATCACCTCTTGTCGGGTGAGAATGCCGTCCTGGAATGGATGAAAGGCACGGCCCTGCGACCAACGCTGGCGCGCCTGGGCCAACGCCTCGGTCAGGACGGACAGGCCGCCTTTCTGGAGATGTACGGCCAGCAGCTCGCCCAGGCGTATCCAGCTGGCCCGAACGGGACGCTGTTTCCTTTTCGGCGGTTGTTCTTTATTGCGCAGCGCCCTGCGCCCTGATACCACTCCGGGCCACCTGGCCGCTCACGTGGGTCTCCCGGAGTCGGTTGAGCATCGTGTCAGCCGACGGGCGGGCAGATGTCACGAGTGGTGTTGAGAGGCTATTGTGTCAGACAGCACGCCCAACCGCGCGATCTTTATTCTGGCCGGAGCAGTGTTTGCCACCATGCTGGGAAACGGCATGGTGATGCCCTTTATTCCGGTGTATGTCGCGCAATTCGGCCTGGGCGGTCTGGGGGCGGGCTTGCTGTTCAGCGTTCATGCCGCGACCCGGACCGCCTTGCTGCCGTTCATCGGACGGGCGTCCGACCGCTGGGGCCGGCGTGGCTTTCTGCTGGTCGGGGTGCTGTTCTACGCCTTGGCGTCCCTGGCCTATCCCCTGGCCGACCGAGTCGCCGCCTTTGTCGGCATTATGGCGGTCCACGGCACGGGCATGGCCATCGTCCATCTGGTGTCCCTGGCCTATGTCGGCGACCTGGCCCCGCGTGGCGAGGAGGGTCGGTACAGCGGCTATATGAATACCGCCCTGTTGGGCGGGATTGCCGGCGGGCCGGTCCTGGGCGGAGTGATCCGCGACCTGTCTTCCATGTCGGTCAATTTTCTGACGATGAGCGTCTTGAGCGGCGTGTCTTTTGTGTTGCTGGCAGTTCTGCTGCCCCCGGTTGAATCCATCCGAACCGGACCAAAACCCCCCCGGCATACACCTGGTGCGCTATGGCAATTGCTGACCTGTCGTCCGGTTGTCGGGGTGGCGAGCTTTCGTCTCGCCTATGCGTGTACGAACGCCTTGATCTGGATATTTCTGCCGGTTCTGGCCGCCCGGCTGTGGACGTTATCTCCCACCCAGATTGGGGTGTTAATCTCTGTCAATGTGATGGTCAGCACTGTGCTACAGGCCCCCTGCGGCCGGCTGGCCGACCGCAAGCCGAAGGCGGTGCTGATTGCCCTGGGCGGGGTGGGCAGCGCCCTGGCCCTGGCCGCCTTTCCGTTGGCGGCCGTGTTCTGGCAGGTGCTGGCCCTCAATATCTGTATCGGTGGCTGCTATGGCTTGGCCTTCCCGGCCCATACCGCAGTGGGTATGGAGAACGCCGGTTCATACGGCATGGCCACCGTCATGAGCCTGCTGATGATGTCGCATGGCGCTGGCATGATGGTCGGGCCGCTGCTGTTCGGCGCCATTGCAGACCAGCTGAGTCTGGCCTGGGCGTTCTGGGCCGGCGGGCTGATCAACCTCGGCCTGGTCAGCGCCTGCTGGCTCTTGCTGGTCGGCGCGCCGCCCAAGCGGCAAGCCGACCCGCTCCGACCCGCGAACACCGACCCCGTTGAGGCCGACTAAAAGAATTTAATCACGCTGCGGGCCACCCCACCGCCCTCTTTTAAGAGGTCGTAGGCTTCGTTGACCTGTTCGAGCGCGAAGGTCTTGGAGACCAACTCATCGATCTTGATCTTTTTATCCACATACATGTCGATCAAGCGGGGCATGTCGATACGGGGACGGGTCGAACCGTAGTACGAGCCCTGAATCCGCTTTTCCATCAAACAAAAGATGTTCGGATTGAGTGAGATGCGCGCGCCGTCGGGCGACACGCCGACCACCGTACACAACCCGCCCCGGCCCGTCATCTTGAAGGCCAGCTCGATGGTCTTGGCCGTGCTGATGACCTCAAAGGCATAGTCAACACCCCGCCCGTGGGTAAGCTCCATCACCGCCTTGAAGGCGTCGTCCTGGCCGGGATTGATGGTATGGGTCGCGCCGAAAGTCTTGGCAAACTCCAGTTTCGAGTCGAGCAGATCGACCGCAATCACCTGCCGCGCCCCAGCCAGCGCGCAGCCCTGAATAACGTTGAGGCCCACGCCCCCACACCCAATGACCACCGTAGAGGAGCCGGGCTGGACATTCGCGGTGTTGACCGCCGCCCCCACCCCGGTCATGGTCCCGCAGCCCACAAAACACGCCCGGTCGAGCGGAACGTCGTCTCGAATTTTGATGGCGCAGCTCTCGTGGACAACGGTCTCTTCGGCAAACGAGGCCGTGTACGCAAAATGAAATATCTCCTCATTGTTCTTGCGCAGGCGTGTCGTCCCGTCCACGAGCGTGCCGAGTGCTCTGGGCCGGGTTTCACACAGATGCGGTTTGCCCTGCGTACAATAATGGCAGGTGCCGCACACCGGGTTGAACGACAGCACAACATGGTCGCCCTCTTTGACCGAGGTCACGCCAGCGCCCACCTCGACTACCACCCCAGCCCCCTCATGGCCCAGCACCATGGGCAGCGGCATCCGCATATCGCCGGTCATGACGTGCAAGTCACTATGACAGGCCCCGTTGGCCGCCACCTTGACCTTGACCTCGCCGGCCTTGGGCGGGTCAAGATGTAAATCTTCAATCACGAGTGGTTTGTTCGGCTCATATAATACCGCAGCTTTCATGGCCCTTCCCTCCTGTCGATACAAGCTCTCCCGTAGGAACTTGGAATGATAAACGGCTCGACGGGCGCTGTCCATCCGATTCCCACCAGGGCCGGCCAGGCATCGGGCCGGACTTTCACTGCTCCGACAAAGCAAGTTATAGTGCCGGGATGCAAATCCATCGGAGTAGATCTGAAGGCCGGCTGGCCGGGCTGGTATTGCTGTCCGCCGTGATGCTGGCGCCGACGCTGGCGCTGGCTCAGCCACAGCACACGCTTGAAGATATGACGGTCACGGCCCGCAAGCAGGAGCAACGCGCCTTTGACGTGCCGCTGTCGCTGTCCGTGCTGCAAGACGAGGGGCTCAGTCGGCTGCGCTCGTCGGGTATGGACATCCGCTTTCTGAACAACCGGGTGCCCAGCTTACAGGCCGAGTCGTCCTTTGGGCGCTTCTTTCCCCGCTTCTATATTCGTGGCCTGGGCAATACCGACTTTGATATGAATGCCTCCCAGCCGGTGTCGGTGATGTATGACGGCATTGTGTTGGAAAACGCCCAACTCAAGAGTACCCCTGTTTTTGATGTCGAGCGCATTGAGGTGTTGCGTGGCCCGCAGGGGACGCTGTTTGGGCGCAACACCACGGCCGGCTTCATCAAGATCGAATCGGCCCGCCCGACCTGGGATGTCGAGGGATATGGCCGCTTGTCCTACGGGCGTTTCAACAGTGTCAATTTCGAGGGAGCCCTGTCCGGGCCGTTGATCCCGTCCATACTGGCGGCGCGCGCCTCGGTGTTGGTCCAGCGGCGGAGCCACTGGGTGGACAACACCTACACTGGTGAGGACGGCGCTCGGGGCGGCTATCGTGATGTGGCTGGCCGGCTTCAATTTTTATTGACGCCGGTGGAAAACTTTTCTGGGCGGTTCAAGGTGCATATCCGCGACTTTGACGGCTCGCCCCGCCTCTTCCGGGCCAATGTGCTGAAGCTGGGCCATACCGACTTGGTGTCGGGCTTCCGCCGCGACAAAATCGGCCATGACGCGGACAGTGACGCGCGGGTCAGCGGCCACGGCTTTGCCTCCGAATTGCACTACACGCTTGGGCCGGTCGAGCTCATCTCGCTGACCGGCGGAGAATGGCTCGACGGCCTTTCGCGCGGTGATGTGGACGGCGGCTATGGCGCGGTCTTTCATCCGCCCAGCGGGCCGGGCCTGATTCCGTTTCCCGCCGAGACCGCGGACAGGATTCCGTCCCTGCGCCAGCTCAGCCAGGAGTTTCGGCTGGAACACACGGCCTGGCAGCGGCTGAACTGGCGGGGGGGGGTCTTCTATCTCCACGAGGAACTCGACATGTTCGGCCTCAACTACGATACCCTGGCCGGGAATATCGAGAATGGGCGTATCCAGCATGAGCCAACGGACCGAGGCGTGGGCCGAGTTTACCGCGGCCACCTTCGCCCTGACCGAGAACATCGAAATCGCCGCCGGGGTGCGCGTCTCCGAGGACGATAAGGAGTACCGTATCGAACGGCTCCGGTCGCCCATTGGCGCGGGTCCGCTGGGCCCGCTTCGCGAGGCTCCGCGCGACTTGGTGCCGAGTTGGGACCTGAGCCTGCGCTATCAGCTCCGGCCCGGCATCCAGCCCTATGTACGGCTGGCCAGCAGCTTTCGTGCTCCCAGCATTCAGGGCCGGCTGTTGTTCAGCGACGAGGTGACGGTAGCGGACACCGAAGACATTCTCTCGGTTGAGCTTGGTCTGAAGCTGCGGTTGTGGCAGCGGCGCCTGCATCTTGATCTGGCGGCGTATCATTTCTGGATGAACGATCAACAACTGACCGCGGGGAGCGGGGTGGACAACATCAACCGCCTGCTGAACGCCGACCGCACCATCGGCCGGGGCATTGAGGCCGAAGGAGCCGTGGCCCTGGGCTACGGCCTGCACCTGACGGCCGGCCTGAGTTATAACTATACCCGGCTGGACGATGCGGGTCTGTTCGTTCAGCCGTGCGGCGCGGCCTGTACGGTCCTTGACCCACCCGGCCCGGTTCCGGGCACGGTCTCCATTGACGGCAACCGTTTGCCTCAAGCCCCGCGCTGGATCGCCAGTCTGAACCTGAGCTATACGCGGGTGCTCGCCAGCGGCGCGGCGCTCATTCTTGCGACCGACTGGGCGTATCGCAGCCGCATCAACTTTTTTCTGTACGAGTCACGCGAGTTCCGCGACAATCATCTGCTTGAGGGTGGCCTGCGCCTGACTTGGTTGTCGGCTTCGGGCGGGTTGGAAGTGGCCGCCTTTGGCCGAAATATCCTGAACAATGTCTCGCCCACGGGCGGTATTGACTTCAACAACCTGACCGGTTTTCTCAACCAGCCACCCGTCTGGGGTATCGAAGCAACGCTGCGCTTGTGAGTTGGACGAGGGCCGCTGAGGCGTTGGAACCGGGGAGAGGGCCGACACGATGAAAAACGTTCTTTTGTGGGCACAGCGCTCCGTGATAAGCGCGGCGGTGGTCACGCTCTTGTGGGGTGCGGACGTGGTGTATGGGCAGGGGAGCGGCTTGTATGTCGGGACGACAGGAGCCTTAGAGCTTGTGGATACCGCGTATGCCAAAACCACCGATAATACCGACCCGCGTAATATCTCAGCCCACCGTGGCAAGGTGTATCACAATAGCGATGCCGACACGGAAGTCGGTGCTGGGTTCGGCCTGCTGGCCGGTTATCGTGTGTGGATTGGTCAGAGCCGGTTGTTGCTGAGCGGCGAGCTTGATGTGGCCCTGCACGGCGGGGCGGTGCGGAGTCGGCAGGCCGGCGCTGGAGAGTCTGCCGGCCGCAACCAATACGGCGAAAGCTGGCCCGATGGCTGGGCCTTTGAGAAGGACTGGAGCTATGGTTTCACACTGAAACTTGGCGGCAGTCCGGCCTGGCTGCACCCCTGGGTCGGTTCTGATACGAGCGTATACGCCCTGGCTGGCGTCCGTCGGCTGCGGACCCGCCTGCGGCTCGACTACACGGGCTGTCCCTTTGCCACTGCCCTCTGCCCGCCGGCCGAGTTTACCTCGGGGGCGAACGCCTGGACTGAGCATCTCATCGGCTGGATGGGACGAGGGCCGGGTCCTCCAACATTACGAATCCCAAACGGAGGAAGAATCGGTGGCGGAAGATGAGGCCACGCTCGATGACCCAACGCAAACGGTCATGGAGATTCCTCACGAGTTGGTCCCATCCGTCAGAGCGTTGCTCTCGAAACACGCCGAGTCGTAGGTCCGTCTTGCAGGGCGGATGAGCCTAGCGTAATCCGACCTGAAGGGCGGGGCCGCGGGCGGTCCGGCTGTGGCGTTTGCGGTGTTGCCAAACGTGCCGGGCTCAGGCAAAACGGAGCATATCTTACGCAAGGAAAAGGAGAGGTCGCATGATTGCACTGGTGGCAAAGCTGACGGTTCGTGAAGGTAAGGAGCAGGATTTTATTGACGCCATGAAGGATGTCGTTCCGGCCGTGCGTGAAGAGCCCGGCAATAACGCCTATGTCATGAGCCGTTCAAAAGAAAACCCGAGCCTGTTTGTATTCTACGAAGAGTATACGGACCAAGCCGCTGTTGATGCCCATCGCAAACATTTGGGTGAACTCGGAGTGGACCTGAGAGCTATCCTGGCCGGCGCGCCGGCGCTCGAATTCTATGAGAAGGTCTACTAAGGCGGATTCCCCGGCTGGAGTCGCCTACCGACCGAAGAGGGACACGCCAGAATCGTGTCCCTCTTTTCGTTGGTCTGTATGAGTCGTGAATATCGCCTGCTCCTGTGCTCCCTGGTCGGCCTGTCGGTGCTGGCCTGGATTGTCACTGTCCAGCATATGGGCGGAGCCGGGTATGCCCTGGTGATGGGCAGTATGACTATGGGGATGCCGTTCTCAGTCATCAATATGCTGCTGTATATCGGCCTGTGGGGGGTCATGATGGTGGCCATGATGTTTCCCGCTATCGTGCCGGTGGCCGGGATATTCGCCTCCCTGTCCAGACGGCAGCGCGCACAACAGCTACCGTCCACGCCGGTATGGGTCTTTGTGTCGGGCTATGCGGTGCTGTGGACCCTCACCGGCGGCGTTGGCTATGCCGCGGATTTGACGATGCAGACCTTGCCAACCCATTTCCCCCTGCTGAAGACCCATCATCTGCTTATCAGCGGTGGCCTGCTGATGGTGGCCGGCCTCTATCAACTGACCCCGCTCAAAGACCGCTGCTTGGCGCACTGCCGCTCGCCTTTTGCGTTTCTGATGGCACACTGGCGCAACGGCTATCGGGGCGCTTTTCAGATGGGGATGTCCCACGGGCTGTATTGTCTCGGGTGTTGCTGGAGTCTGATGATGGTCATGTTTATCATGGGGACGATGAATCTGGTGTGGATGGGCGTGCTCAGTATTGCCATCGTGCTTGAAAAGAGTCTGTCTTGCGGCCCGACCTTCGGCCGCGGGGTTGGGGCCGCCTTGATCGCGCTGGGGATTGCGGTGAGTATGGGCTTGCTGACGTAGGGTAAAATCGAAAAGCCACCCGCAGAACGAGGACCCGCATGATGCTCGACATTGACCCACAGGCCAAACACGGCGTCCAACTCGACCCGGTGACCGTGACGGCTGAGGATATTCGGTCCTTTGCCGAGGCGATGGGCGACCTGAACCCGCTGTATACGGACGTTGAGGCCGCGCGTCGCGCCGGCTACCAGGACGTGATCGCCCCCCCACTGTTTTGTATGCGGATGCGCGGCGGGAAACTCTTGCCCGAGGTGGCGCTGCCGGCCGGCTTTATGAGTCTGCACGCGGGACAGGAGATCGAATTCCACGCCGAGATTATTGCCGGACAGACCTACACCATGACCGCGCGGGTGGCCGATGTGTATGAAAAAACAGGCCGGAGTGGTCCCATGCAGATCATTGTCCGGGAGTCAACGATTACGGATGCCGCGGGGCGGACTATCGTGACGGTCCGCGAGCGCCAAATCGTGCGCTCACCACAAAAGAAAATCTAGCCAGAGCGTATGCGTATCACCTTAGACCCCTGGGGGGGCGATTACGGCAGCCAGATTACGACGCCACAGGCGGTCGATGCCGACCATCCCTCCGCCCAAGTGACCGGGCGGCAGGTCGAGGACGGTCCCTGGCAGCCCCGAACACCAACGCCTGAGCAGATGCCGAAGCGGACCGCGGTGATTGACGGTGTGATGCGGGTTGATGCGCCGGCGGTGCTGGGTGACGAAGAAACCCGCTTCCTGGCCCTGTTCGGCTCGTATGCGGCTGGAGCGGTCGTGATTGACCGCCGGGTTGAGATTATCGAGGAACAGCTCGACCGCCTGTTTATTGTCGGCGGTGGGCAATCCGGCCACGATGTGCTGGTGGCGGCCGGGACGGGGGGAAAAATTCCCCTGCGCTACCGGCGCATGAGCGTGTCTGACCTGACCCCGGACTCCTTACGAGAGAGCCTGATGACGGCCATGCGACGGACGGAGAACGACCTCGCCCGTAAGCTGTCTGGAGAGGAGCGGCTGGTGCTTGCGGACGGGAATCTGACCTTTCTAGGCGACAGCTCTTCTGTGGTCGGGGTCATCAAAACGATCCAGCGCATGTATCTTGCGCCGCCGCAGGCAAAAATCCTGGAGCGGCTTCAGCCGGGGGAACGGACGCCGCTGTTTGAGTTTTCTGGCAGCAGTCGGCGCAAAGGTTTTGAGGTCTTCACCTGCTATCTACGCCTGATGAACCCCCGCCCGATTGAGCATCCCTTTACCGGCCTGGCGCGGCTAGAAGTGAAAGCCGGGCTGGGTATTCAGAAGGCGACCGCGCTGTTGGACCAAGCCGCCAGGGTAGTCTCGACGCTGGCCTCCCGCGCGCCCAAAGACCCGCGCGCGCCCCAGAATTTGATTCCCATCGGTGGACTGGAGCGGCGGCTGCGGCACCGGCTGGGCGACCCCAGGCTGGTCCGGCGCTGTATTGAGAAAGCCCTGCTGAACCAGGTATAGCCAAACGGCCAGGATAGCTAAACGGAAAGGAGAAGGCATGGGGAGAGTCATCGGCACGCAAGATGCCACGCCGCTCGAATTCTGGGTGTGGCTCGAAGAAGACGAAGCGGTCCAGGTTGACGATGCCATCGTGGTCGAGACCGACTCGCCACACGGACCGCTGAAATTATTCGGCATGGTCAATATCGTCCGGGCGCGCCATCAGGGTTCGACCTTTGACTCCGACGTGGTTGAAGCGGAGCGCGGCCTGCCGGTTGAACTGTCTATCGCCGCCCACGTCAAAGTGACCCGCCTGATGCCCGAGTATTATTATCCGCCCATGCCGGGCGACCCGGTGCGCACGGTCACGGATGAGGAATTTGACCAAGCCCTGTTTATGGACACTATGGAGCGCAAGTTTCCGCTGGGTCTGTCCCTGTCCGGCAAGGAAGTCGTGTCCGGCAATCTTGATTTTCTGAATGGCCGCAAGGGCGCGCATATGAATATCAGCGGCGTGTCCGGCATTGCCACCAAGACGACCTATTCCACTTTTCTGTTGCACAGCCTATTGCACTGCGGGCAGTTGACCGACGCGAAAAATACCCACGCGATTATCTTCAATGTCAAAGGCGAAGACCTGCTGTTCCTGGACAAGGCAAGTAACGCGCTCGGTCTCGAAGACGAGGCCCTCTACGCGCAAATGGACTTGCCGGCCGCACCGTTTGATTCGGTCCAATTCTATGTCCCGCCCACGGAAAACGCGCGGGGTCCGATCATGCCCAAGGTCGGCGCTCGCAAGGCCGATGAAGTCACGCCGTATTTTTGGACGGTGCGGGATTTTTGCCGGCAGCGTTTGCTGCGCTATCTGTTTGCCGAAGGTGGGGAAGAAGCCTCGCTCCTCTCAACCCTGATTTATCAGGTCGAGCGTAAGTTGCTGGAAGCCGCGGAAGCCGCGGACAAGGAAGGGCCCGGACCGGGTGTATTTCTGCAAAGTGAGCCAGACGGCGAAGCCGCACAGCAGGAAACCGCGCTGCCTTCGACCGAGATTCGAGATTTTTCGGCCCTCCTCCGAACGATGGAGGCCCTGGCCGGTGCAACCAACCATTCGGCCGGCACGGTCGGCGCGTTTATGCGGCGTCTGTACGGAGCGGAAGAGAAGGTTTCGTATATTATCCGCGACCCGGTCGATTCCGACCCGACCCGCCATGCGATCAACTGGCGCAATAAGCAGGTGACGGTGGTCAGCCTGAGCGGCCTGTACGAAGTGGGCAAGAGCTTTGTGGTCGGCTCGGTCCTGCAACAGATTCAGGCCGAAAAAGAAGCCACCGGCTCAGCCGAACCCCTGTGCTTTATTGTGGTGGATGAGCTGAATCGCTACGCCCCCCGTGACGGCTGGTCGCCCATTCGAGAGCGGCTGCTTGAAATTGCCGAACGGGGGCGGTCCAGCGGCACGATTCTGATTGGCGCGCAGCAAACCGCCTCCGAAGTAGAGCGGCGGATTGTCGCCAACCCGGCTTTTCGGATTGTCGGACGCCTGGACGCGGCGGAAGCCGAGCGGGCCGAATATGGCTTTCTGCCCTCCACCCTGCGCCAACGGGCTGCGATTTTAACACCCGGACGCATGATCGTGTCTCAGCCCGATATTCCGACCCCCGTCCCCCTGCTGTTTCCCCGTCCGGCCTGGGCCACCCGGGCGGATGAACAGAAACTGCCGCCCCCTAAACTGAAGTTTCGGCGTGTTAGAGAAAGTGAGTATTAGGGGGGCGGGTATGAGATTCCTCCACACCTCAGACTGGCATGTGGGCCGGACCATTCGTAATCGCTCCCGGCTGGACGAGCACCGGGCCGTGTTTGCCGAGATCGTTGCGCTTGCCAAGCGCGAGCAGGTTGACGCCGTTCTGGTGACAGGGGACATCTTTCACGAGCGCCGCCCGCCTCTGGCCGCCGAGGAATTGGTAGCGCATACCCTGGCCCAACTCGCTCGCGCCAATATCGTCTCGGTCGTCATTCCCGGTAATCACGATGATGCGGCCCGCCTGCGCACCCTGAAACCGCTGGGCGATTTGCTCCAGGTGCATATGATGACCGACCTGAGTCCAGACCTTTCGGACCTGATTGTTCCCATTCCCCAGCGGACCGGAGGGGAAAAGGCGCTGGTAGGCTGTTTGCCCTATCTGCACCCTCACCGGGTTCTCACCACGGCTGAAGGCAGCGACAAAAGTGAGAGTGAACGCCTCAGTACGTATCGGAGCGAAGTGCAGGAAACTCTGCGCGCCCTGGAGAAGGCGATGGAAAAGATGGACAGCAATGCCGTGTCCATCGTACTCGTCCATGCGCATATTGACGGCACGGAGTTTGGCGGAGGCGAATGGCGCTCCAGCGTCTTCCCCATTGATCCTGGCAGTCTGCCCAGCGGCGTCCATTATGTAGCCCTGGGGCATATGCACCAGCCTCAGAAAGTCGGCGGGACAGCAGCGAAAGCCTACTACGCCGGCTCGATTCTGCAAATGGATTTCGGCGAGCGGGGGCAACAAAAAAGTGTGTATCTGATTGAAGCCCCGCCGGGTAAACCGGCAGAGGTTACGCCCATTGCTCTGACTCAAGGCAAAGCCTTACTGCGCCGAACGGGAAGCGCCGAAGAGATATTGTCGCAGGCCGAAGCATTCACCAATGCCTGGGTTGAAATCGTCTTAAAGCCGGAAGGCCAAACGTCCGAACTGATTGAGCAAATCCGAGCGTTGCCGGGCGTGGTCTCAGTCCGGTTTGCAGAGACACAGGCGAACGATTCCGTCGGCGAAGCGGTCCACAATCCGAACAAGCGCCCCCCGGCGGAACTGTTCACCGACTATTATCAGTCAAAACGCGGCACAGAGCCTGAGCCGCAGCTTGTCGCCCTGTTTGAGCGCTTGTATCAGGAGGTCAGCACCGCCCGGGATGAGCCCGTCTAAGTGCAGTCCCCCTCCCAATTCTCCCCATGCGTCCACAAAAACTCAGCCTCAAAAATTTCATGCCCTTTCGGGTCACAGGCGATCAGGTTCACGCGGTGGACTTTTCGCAACTTGGCCTCTTCTCCATTACCGGCCCGATGGGGAGCGGGAAATCTGCGCTCGTCGACGCAATGGTCTGGTGCCTGTATGGCCGCACCGCACGCTATGGATTGGACTCAAAAGGCGTGATCTCGACCGGTGAGCAGACGTGCGAGGTCGGGCTGGACTTCACCATTGGTGAGCGTTGGTTCCGAGCGGTCCGCCGGACCGGCAAAATCACCGAATCCGGTCTCAGCGAACGCGAGGGCGAAGAGTGGATACAGGACACGTCCGGGTCTGCGTCGCTTACCAGGCGGATTGAAGAACTCTTGGGCCTCGATTTTGACGGCTTCACCAAAACCGTCATCCTCCCCCAGGGACGCTATGCCGAGTTTCTGACCAGCGAGCCAAAAAAACGGCGCGAGTTGTTGGCGAAAATCCTGGAACTTGGGGTGTACACTCGGGTGGCTGACCAGGCCAAACTCGTTGCCGTACAGGCCAAAACCAGGGCGGACACCCTGCACGAAACGCTGGCCCAATACGCCGGCCTGAGTCAGGAGCATATCGCGCTTCAGAAAGAAGAACTTTCCAAACTCGACCAACATATTGAGCAGCTTGCTCAGCGAGAAGCCGGCTTGCGCCGTGTGGCCCAACACGTCGAGCACATAGCCGGCTTGCGGGGTCGTCTGGCTGAGCTTCAGGAGGAAGTGCAGGAACGTACCCAAGAGAGAGAGCAGGCCCAAAAGCAGGTCAACGCAGCGAGCGCTCAGGTTGCCGGTCTGACACAGGAATTGGCAAAAATTGGCCAGGAACGGGCAGCGCTGGGATATGATGCGGCGCGCCACGAGGATGTGAACCGTGCAGTTGGCCATCTCAAGGAATGGGTGCTCGCCCAACAGGAAGCCCAGCGGAAAAATACCGAGCAGACCCGGGTCCGGGAAGCAGTTGAAGGGCTTGCTCAAAAAATCGAGTCCCACACGCGCCAAGTCGAACAGGCCCGGTCTCGACACCAGTCTTGCGCCGCCAGGTTTGAGCATCTCGTTGCCGAAGCCGGCGACGTGGCCACGCTGACGGAAAAGCTCGGAGCCGCAAAACGCTGGAAAAAACTGCACCACGAACAACAGCGCCTCACCGCTCGGATAGAGACGCTGGGCCAGGACCACACCGCTACGCAACACCGTCTGGACGACCTGAAACAACAGGAAGGGGGGCACGCCCGGACCGTCCGGGCACTGCAAGACCAACTCGAACGCACCCAGGCAGAGGAACGGCAAAACCGCGAACAGCGGGCCGAAGCTGAGGCTCTGGGGAGAGAACTCCAGGCAGCGCGCACAGCGGAAAAACGGTCGCAATCCGACTATGAGACTGCCGGTAGCGGGTTGACCCAAGCCGAACAAACGGCCCAGCACAACCGGCAGGCGCTCGCCCAGGCCGAAACGCAGGAGCAGGCCGCTCGCAGCGCGCTGGAAGACAGCCAACGCCGGCACGAAGCCGCCCATCTGCGGGAGACGTTGCGCGTCGGCGATATCTGCCCGGTGTGTCGGGTCATGGTGCGCGAAATTCCTCTTGCTCAAGAAGGCGGGGAGGATTTGAAGACTCTCCAGCAGCAAACCAAACGCGCCTCACTGACGACTCAACACCAACGCGCCGAAGCACAAGCAGCAGCCGCCAGGGTTGCCACCTGTCGGGTGAGACTCGAGGCTGCGGATCGGGGGCTGAAAGACCGTGAGCGCGCCAGACAAGAAGCCCAGGACCGCTTTGTCGCCCGTTTCCCCGGCCATCCGTCTCTTGCTGAAGCGCTCGGGGCGGTACAGACCCGGCACGCAGCGCTGAGCGCGGCGCTCAAAGACCTGGAAGCGCAAGCGGCCTCTGCCGAGCAGAAAAAAGTGCAACTGTCCCGCCAACGTGAATCCGCGCAACAAGAGGCCGCCAAGCTCGCCGAGGCGCTACGCGGGACAACCGAAAGGCTGGAGGCTGATACCCGTGAGTTGGATGCGCTCAAAGGCGAGCTGGCGACGTTTCTCGCCACGAGTGGAGACCCGGTGCAGAGTGTGGCCCAACGCCGCGCGACGCTGAGGCAGGCCGAGCAACACATGCAGGAAGCGGAGAAAGCCTTGCATCAACTCGAAGGGGCGCGCAACTCGTTGCACACCGCCCAGGTCCAAAAAAATGGCGACCTCAGATTGCTCGCCGTCGAATACGAGGGTGCGTTACTCCAAGCCGAGCGCGAAGCGCTGGCCGTGCGCGCCTGCCTTGGTCTGGCAGAAGACGCGGGGTTGCCACAGACTGAAGACCTGGAAAGTGAACGCAAGGTGCTGTCAGGCCGGCAAACCCGCCACGCAGACTTGTCACAACGCGAAGAAAAAGTGCGGGTCAAGCGAGACCAGACGGAACAGCAGGCCAAGGAGGCGCAAGCCGACCTTCAAGCCCGAACGGGAGTGTTAGAAGAATCCCAGCAGAAACAGGGACAGGCTCAGCACCAACTCGAAAAAGAACGGGACCGGCTTCAGGCGGCGATTGTCCAACACCACCTCACTGACACGGGTGAGGACGGACAGCAGATCAAACCCCAACTGGAAACGGCCCGCGCCCAGATGATGTCTTGCCAAGCCCAACGCGGCCGCTTAGCGGCTGAACACGCCGAGGCCGAACGGCGTTGGCAGGAAAAGGAGCAGGAAGAAGAAAAGCTGCACGCCGCACAGCGTGAAGAGCGTCTGGCCTCGGACCTGCGCAAGCTGCTGGGCGCAGAATTTACCGACTTCCTGTCGCGTGACGCCATAAAAGCCCTGATGCACGATGCGTCCGCCCACCTGCAACGCCTCACCCGCGGCCGTTACGTGTTTGATATTGCGTATCGGGGCCGGGCGATCACGCTCCAGATTATTGACCACGAAGAGCAGCGTCAGGTTCGGCCGACTCATTCGCTATCGGGCGGAGAAACGTTTTTAGCCTCGCTCGCCCTCGCCCTCGCCCTGTCGCAGGGGTTTCGCACCATTGCGACCGGGCGGGCCGCCCAGACCTCAACCGAATGCCTGATTCTGGATGAAGGGTTCGGGACACTGGACCGGGAAGGCGTGCAGCTGGTGACGGAAGTCCTGCAAGAATTACGGGGCGAAGAAAGACGGATGGTGGGCATTATTACCCATGTCGAAGAAGTGGCTGTGGCCATGCCCATGCACCTGGAAGTCCGCAAAGGTGGCAGGACGAGCGAGATTAAGCTATCAGGCTAGACATCCACTGCTGGAAGCACTCGTTTAAGGAGGACAGACATGTCACTGCACTCAGCAACGGTCGGCTCGGTTGGACACCCGTTTGTCAGCGAAATCGACGCGCGGTGGGTCATGTCATACGCGGCCGGACTCGATGACTATTTACCCTGTTATATGGACACCTGCCGACCGGACGGGATTGTTGCCCATCCCCTTTTTCCGGTCTGTATTGAGTGGCCGGTGATGCTCGCCCTGCGAGACCGCGCCCTGCAACGCGCAGAAGCCCTGCGGGGCTTCCATGCCACGCACGACCTGGTGATACACCGTCTTATCCGGGCGGGCGAAAAGCTGACCACCCAGGCCACCGTGGCCGGCGTTGAACGGCGCAAGCCGGGGGCCTACCAGACCGTCCGTTTTGATACCCGCGATGCCGCTGGCCAGCCGGTCTGTTCGACCTGGTACGGCACGCTCTTTCGTGGGGTGCCCGTTGAGGGGGACGATATGCCGGTTGCTGATTTGCCGACGCCATTGGCCCCGCTCGATACACAGACCGGAGCGCAGGCGGAAATCCCGGTGTCGATTTCCGCAGGGGCGGCCCATGTCTATACCGAGTGCGCGCGTATCTGGAACCCGATTCATACTGACCCGGCGGTGGCCGAGCAGTACGGACTGCCAGGGTTGATCCTGCATGGAACCGCAACCCTGGCGCACGGCATTTCCCGTGTGATTGCCCAGGAAACCGACGGTCAGCCAGAGCGGGTCAAGCGGATCAGCGGGCGCTTTGGTGCCATGGTGTTCATGCCGTCGCGCCTGACCGTTCGCGTTGTGTCACGGCAAGCGGGGGCGGAGGGCGACGTGGTGCGGTTTGAGATACGAACTGCGGAGGGCAAGCCCGCGGTGCGGGACGGGGCCATTGTCCTCGGCTCATAAAAGACACGGACAAGGAGGGGCGTATGCAACGCGGACTGATTTTTCCCGGAGGCGGGATGTCGCAGCGCGACATGATGGTGGTCGCCAAAGAAGCCGAAGCCGCGGGGTTTGATTCTCTGTATGTGACCGAAGCGTGGCGGAGCGCGTTTGTCCCGTTGACCGCGCTCGCCCTGGCAACCGAACGGGTCCGCATTGGTTCCTATGTGCTGAACGCCTACGGCCGTAGCCCGTTTATTACGGGCATGAGCGCGGTTGATGTGGACGAGCTGTCCGGTGGGCGGCTGCTGCTCGGGGTCGGCAGCGGCAACCGGCATATTAACGCCGAGTGGCAGGGTATCCCGCATGACAAGCCCTATCAAAAGATGACCGAGTATATTGAGAACCTTCAACACATCGTCCGTACCCCGGCCGGCTCGCGGGTCGCCTACCAAGGCGACATTCACACTATGGACTGGGTACCGGCAGTGACCCCTATTCGCCCGAGCATTCCCATATACCTGTCCGCCATTTTTCCGCGCATGGTCCGCGTTGCCGGGCGGGTCGCGGACGGCATCGCCCTGGGCGCGATATTATCCGCGCCGTACGCGCGTGAGGTGATTCAACCTGCGGCCCGGAAGTCTGCGGTACAAGCTGACCGCGACCCGCACGCCCTCGGTTTTCTGATGGGTTCGTTTGTCTCGGTCCACGCGGAACGTGAAGTCGCCCGCCAAGCTGCGCGTGAAGCAATCTGTCGTCTCTTCGCTCCACTGCCGCACCCGTATTACGAGTATATGCTGCGTGAGCAGGGTTTTTCGGCTGCCGCAGACGCGGCCTTGAAGCACGTCCCGGAGGGCAATATCCAGAAAGCGGCGGAGGCCATGACCGACGAAGTGGTTGATACCGTCACCATCGCCGGAACGCCCGAGGAGTGCCGGCGGCGGCTGACTGAGTATGAAGGCGTGGTGGACGAGGTGATTTTTGTGAATGTTTCCTACTCATCGGGGGCCGGCGCCGGCATGATGGAGGGATATCGAAAGTTATTGCAGGTGTAGGAGCGATTCACGAACCGCCCCTCCACCAACCCTCACGAGGGCTCTGAGCCTTGTGCCGACACCGGCTACGCGCTCTTGGCCTTTTTCTCGTCGATAGTGTCGAACACCTGTTTGGCGAGGCGCAGCCCATTGACGCCGACCGGCCAGCCGCCGTAGTGGGCGAGGTGGATCATGACTTCGTTGATCTTGTCCCGGCTGATGCCGATATTGAGCGCGCCACGAATGTGGACCTTGAGTTCCGGGTCGCGGCCCAACACGGTCAGGGCCGCCAGAGTAATCAGTGAGCGCTCCTGAATGGCCAAGCCGTCCCGGCCCCAGATATCGCCGAACAGATTTTTGACCGTGATATCCAGAAAATCCTCGTGCATACTGCCCGGTCGGGGCTCCACGCCGAAGAGTTCTTTCATCTTTGCCGCACCCTTTTGATAGCGTTCGGAATCTGCCATTTTTGCCTCCTTGTTTCCTTGTGAGCTACACGCTCCATACCCTTGCCTGGCAGGGGTCCATTGTCTAGTATCAGACCGGCTGTCCGAGAGTCAAAACCGAGAACCCGCATCGAGATAGGAACACCATGAACGAACACCCCTCCTCTACGCCTGCTCCCCAGCCTCCGGGCCCCCTGCACGGTATCCGCGTGGTTGAATGTGGTCATATGGTTGCCGCGGCGTATGCCGGCAAGCTGATGGCCGACCTTGGCGCGGAGGTCATCAAGGTCGAAGAGCCAAGCGGCGACCTGGCCCGGCAGCGCGGACCGTATCCAGGGAATACCCCTCATCCCGAGAAAAGCGGCCTGTTTCTGTATCTGAATACGAATAAGCGGGGGGTGACGCTCAATCTGGAAACGGCAAAAGGCCGAGAACTGTTCCAGCGCCTGGTCAAAGACGCGGATGTTGTCGTCCATAATTATCATCCCACCCAGACCGCCGCTCTCGGCCTGGAGTATGAGACCCTGGCCCAGCAGAATCCCAACGTGGTGATGACCTCAATCTCACCCTTTGGGCAAACCGGCCCACACCGGGACTATACCGCGCACGATTTAACCATGTGGAGCGCCGGCGGCATTGTCTTTCTCGGCGGACTGGGTGGCCGCCCGGACCTGCCGCCGCTCAAGGCCGCGGGTCAACAGGCCGGATTCCAGGCCGGGGTCAACGCGGGTATTGCCTTGCTGGGGGCGCTGTACGCCCGGCTCGGGACGGGCCGGGGCCAGCATATCGACATCTCGGTCCAAGAGTGCCTGGTCGCCATTATGGAGAATAACTATATTGCCTGGCCATACGACCAGACGACGCCGTCGCGGCTGGGCTTTCGATTGATTCCCCAAGACGTCCTGCCCTGCCGGGACGGCTATATTTATGTACTCGCGGTCGAAGAGCATCAGTGGCAGAACGCGGTGGCGCTCATGGGCAACCCCGAATGGGCGGACACCGAACTCTTCCAGGATTTTGTGGCCCGCTCGGTCAACTGGGACGCCCTGAAAGCCTTGCTGGAAGACTGGCTGCAAGACAAGTCGGTCCACGAGGTCTACCACGGAGCACAAAAACGGCGCGTGCCGTTTGCCCCGGTTTCGACTATGGGCGATCTGCTCAAATCGGAACATCTGAATGCGCGCGGCTTTTTTGCCGAGATTGGTCATCCCGAAGCCGGCGCGCTGCGCTATCCGGGCGCGCCGTTCAAGTTTGCGGCCTCGCCGTGGACCCTGCGCCGTCCGGCCCCATGCCTGGGCCAGCACAATGCGGAGGTCTACGGCGGGCAGCTTGGGCTCGCCCCAGAAGAATTGCAGTCCTTGCAAGCAACGCAGGTGATTTGATTGGGGAGCGGGGGTGCCAACCCCCAGAGACGAAGGTGAAGAATCATGTCTGAGCAGTTACCGTTATCGGGTGTTCGTGTGGCCGATTTTACCTGGGTCTGGGCCGGGCCGTTCTGTACCTTGCAGCTGGCCCATCTGGGCGCTGAGGTCATTCGGGTCGAGTCGGAGAGCCGCCTGTGTGTCACGCGCCGTATTCCACCGGTTGCTGACGGAGAAGCCGGGCCGAATCGGTGTGGGTATTTTAATCAGTACAACCAGGGCAAACACTCAATCTGCCTCAATCTCAAAAAACCGGAAGGGCTGGAGGTCGCAAAAAAGCTGGTTGCCGCCAGCGATATCGTGGCGGAGAATTTTGCCGCCGGCGTGATGGACCGGATGGGCCTGGGCTATGACACCCTGAAAGCCATGAAGCCCGACCTCATCATGATTGCGCTCTCCGGCTATGGGGCGACCGGACCGGAAAGCCCGTATGTGTCCTATGGGCCGGCCCAGGTGCCAATGAGCGGGCTGGCCTCTATGACGGGCTTTGCCGACTCCCGTCCAATGAGCGTCGGGTTTTCCTATGGCGACCCGAACGGGGGACTGCACGGCGCGTTTGCCGTATTGGCCGCGCTGATGCACCGCGCCCGCACCGGCCAGGGGCAGTATATTGATCTGTCACAGTGGGAGACCTCAGTGGCGCTGGTGGGCGAAGGGCTTATGGCCCAGGAGATGAACGCCGCCGCGCCACAGCGGATGGGCAACCGCGACCCGCATATGGCTCCGCACGGCCTGTTCCGCTGCGAAGGAGAAGACCGCTGGGTAAGTATAGCGGTGGCAAACGACGCCGAGTGGCAGCGGCTGTGCGCGCTTATGGGCAAAACAGACTTGGCGAGTGAGGCCCGGTTTGCGACGCTGGCAGAGCGGAAAGCCAACGAAGATGCCCTCGAAGCGGTTGTCACGGACTGGACTGCCGCGCGGTCCGCGGAAGAAGTCACCCGCACGCTCCAGGCCGCGGGGCTGGCCGCCTTTCCGGCCGTGACCAATAAGGAATTGGCTGAAGACGAGCACCTGCGCTCGCGTCCCTTCTTTGCCGAGCTTGAGCACCCGGAGGTCGGGGTGCGGCAACATGCCGGTATCCCGTGGCATTTCTCGGATACTCCGTGTCAGGTCCGCCGGCCCGCGCCCTGTTTTGGCCAGGATACCGAGGAGGTGTTGCAGCGAGTGTTGGGGTATGCGGCAGACGAAGTGACCACCCTCAAGGACAATGGAGTCTTAAGCTGAGAGCGGATTCCCTCTCTCCCCAGCCCTCTCCCGTCAGGGGAGGGGGAATGTGAAGGCAGCCTATGCGCTTTGCTCTCCACTTTCTCTTTTTGCTGGTCGGATTTCCCCTGCTGCACGCTGGGACAACCGGCCCGGTTCATGCCCAGCACGGCGGGCTGGCCGTGGAGCTGTACGGGACGGTCAGCTTGGCGCCGGGCCGTCAGGTCGTGACGCTGGCCGTGGGCAAAGGAGAGACGGTGCGTTTTCGGGTCCAAGATATGGAGAGCCGCCATACTGATTTCTCGATAATCAATTTTCTGTCCGAAATTCGTCATCGTGAGCCGAGTCTGTATCTGAAGGGTCCGGCGCATTATGTAGACCTGTTGCGCAAGGAAGAGCCCGAAAAGCGGCTGCTCCGGCTGACCGGTTTATACTATCCGAGCGCTCGCAATTTTGTGTTGAGCCGGGTGCGGCCAGTCCGGCCGGGCGAGCAGAACGAGCGCCGTTTCTAATCCTGCTCGGGGGCGAAAGAGGGGGAAGGTATGGATTTTGGATTACTGTTGCCGTTTCGGAATCCGAAACAATGGGAAGTGCCGTTTCCACAGCTTTACCAGGAGCATATCGAGCAGGCGGTCCTGGCCGAGGAATTGGGCTACGACCACATCTGGACGACCGAGCACCATTTTGCGGATGACGCCTGGTCGCCCTCCCTGCTGCCGCTTTTGTCTGCGGTGGCCATGAAAACCAGCCGCATTCGGCTCGGGACCTATATCATTATCCTGCCCCTGCACAATCCGGTGCGGGTTGCGGAAGATGCCGCCACCGTTGATATCCTCTCCAACGGTCGGCTCGACCTGGGCCTCGGGCAGGGCTATTGGCTGAGCGAATTTGCCAGCTTTGGCATTCCGCGCACCGAGCGGGCCACGCGGCTCGAAGAAGGAACCGAGATTATCCGGCGCTGCTTTACCGAGGACTGCTTCTCTTTTGAAGGCAAACATTACACGTTGCGCGAGGCTGTCCTGGCTCCCAAGCCTGTTCAGCAACCCTCCCCGCCGATTTGGATTGCGGCCATGGCGAAAAAGTCGGTCGCCCGGGCCGCGCGGCTGGGCTATCACTTGGGCGGCAGTGGCGGAGTAGACTTGCAGCAAATGTATGATGCCGGACTCCAGCAATATGGCCGCAGGACCGACGACTATCACATTGCCCAACTGCGGGCGGTCTATGTAGCTGAGAGCCGGGAACAGGCCTGGGACGATGTGGAGCCGCATCTGCACTATATGATGAGTTCCTATGACCGGCGCTTTAAGGAGGCTGACGACCTGCCCTGGAGTGGCTCGGTCATGTCCACCCCCACAGTGCCGCCGGTAGGCGAGCTGCGCCACGTCAAGGACCTGTCCTTTTTTCAAGCGCCGCTCATTGTCGGCACCCCGGACGACGCCATTCAGGAGATTGAGCGCTACCGCGCGGCAACGCGCGTCACCCATCTAGTGATGTGGATGCAGATGGCGGGGCTTGATCCAAGCAAGTCACAGCGCTCAATGGCGCTGTTTGCCAAAGAAGTCATGCCGCATTTCCGGTAGGGTGGGCCTCAGGGGAGAACTGGCCAGAGGACAAACCTGGAGGTGCCGATGCCGCGCGTTCCAGTCTATGCGCAGAGTCCGCCGCTGGTGCTGCATACGCGCCCGGCTCTCGACATGAACCCTGAGCAATTCTATGAGTTCTGTTTGCTGAACCGCGAATGGCGGATTGAGCAAACTGCTGAGGGAGACCTGCGGATTATGGCACCAGCCGGAGGAGGAGCGGGCAGTCGGAATGCGCTCATCACCGCAATGCTCACAACCTGGGCATTGCAGGACGGAACGGGCGTTGCCTTCGATTCTTCTACCGGATTTACCTTGCCAAACGGGGCCACCCGCTCCCCTGACATGGCCTGGGTGCACCGCGCCCGCCTGACGGTATTGACTGCCGAACAAAAAGAGCAATTCCTGCCCCTATGCCCCGACTTCGTTATTGAATTACGCTCCCCATCCGATGACCTCGGGAGGGTGCAGGAGAAGATGCAGGAATACCTGGACAATGGGACGCGACTAGGCTGGCTGATTGACCCCTCCACGCGACAGGTCTCCCTTTACCGTCCAGCCACTCCCCTTGATGTGCTGGATGATCCACCTTCTGTATCAGGAGCCCCCCCACTCTCCGGCTTTGTGCTGGAACTGGCGCATATCTGGGAACCGCCGTTTTGAGGCGGGGGATATGAATATGCCGAGCCGGACAAAGGATTTGTGTACGCCAGGGAGTACAGGGCACGGGGTAGGGGTCGTAGGGGGTGTTATCCTGTTTCTCCTCCTCAGTTGGCGTCCGGCCCTCGCCCAGGCGGTCTTGGAAAATCCCCAGCCGAACTCGTTTCAGAGTGGTATTAGCCTGATCTCGGGCTGGGCGTGCGACGCGCCTGCGGTCGGTATTGGTATTGATGACGATGAGAACCTCGACGAAGATGCCGACGGGATTGTCGATGCCGATGTCGAGCTCCTATTCGCAGGCTACGGCACAAGCCGAGAGGATACGCTGGGTGTGTGTGGTGACACCGACAACGGCTTTGGGCTGTTATACAACTGGAATCGGCTCGGAGACGGGGTGTATTACGTGGCGGCGGGCTATTCCGAACTCGATTCCGATGGAAATATCACTCTAACCCAGTTCGCTTCGACTACGGTCACTGTGACAACACTCGGCCATGAATTTCTCAGGGGCGTGAGAGAGAAGCCAGCTTTACGGGATTTCCATCTGCGGGAGACAGAATCACTCTTCAGTGGGCAGAGAGCCTCCAGAATTTCGTCATCCGAGGGGCTACTGGTGCAAGTGGTGGTCATATGGGTGCTCCGCCGAAGATTTTAGAGAACCCCCCCCGCCGGGGCGTTTGTGAGCGGGGTCGGTGTCATCTCGGGCTGGGTGTGTGATGCCAGCAAGATAGAGATCGAGTTTGATAATGACACGGCCAATCGGTGGCAAGCCGCTTATGGGACGGAGCGGGTGGATACGTATGGCGTGTGTGGTGACACCGACAACGGCTTTGGGCTGTTATACAACTGGAATAAGCTCGGGGATGGTATTCACACTGTTCGTGCCCTCGCTGACGGCGTAGAGTTTGCCAATGCGACGGTAACCGTGACGACGTTTGAAACCGAATTTCTCAGGGGTGCCAGTGGTACCTTTACCATCTCCGACTTTCCTCAGCCTGGGATCAACGTCGATCTTGTGTGGCAGCAGAGCCAGCAGAACTTTGCCATTGCCGGGGTCTCTGGAGACGGGCCTGAGGGAGTACAAACTGGCTTAGAGGCCCTGAAGGCTGGCGATATGCGTGAAGCCAACCGCGCCTTTCGCCAAGCAACGATAGCCGATCCGGCCGATCCGGCTGCCGGGCTTTATCACGCTATGACTCGCATTGCGACAAAAGCGCTTGACTCTCCTCAACTCAGAGAACTCGCTCGTCGTAGCGGTATGTCTCTTGGCGGTGATGCAAGCGACGTCTGCCTCGTCGATTTTCCGCTTCCAGAGGAGATTCCGTCTGGGGCTCCTCAAACGGCAGAGATTTTCGATGTCCTCCGGGATGTTCTCGTACCAGAGATTGATGCAGCCCTCACGACTCTGAACGGACTTCCCACCTCCGTAGAAGTTCTTTTTGCTCTCGGAAATCTGCCGTCCTGCTTGTCTCTGCTCCCCGATGGTTTTGTCGTTGAAATTGACCGGGGTGATGTACAGGTTCTCACTGCTACCCTCCAGGCAATCCGAGGTGTGTTAGAAATTTTTACCGCATATGGGGTCGATGTAGGGTTGCAGGCGCTTAAAACACCAACTCTACAAGAAATCCTGGCCGCAGAACCGACGACCTTTCCTTTGGTATCGAGCGCGCGTCTCTCTTCAGCGCGGACGTTCTTTGACCAAGCCTTAGCGAGCGCGTCAGGCGCTCGGTTCGGTTCTGGCAGAAACGGATAGTCAAGCAGACGACGTACTTGTTATTACTCCGGGAGATGTTGCAGATGCTCAAAGGACAAAGCGGATTCTGGACCTCGTGCGCCAGTCTTTGCGCGCGAGTACGGTACTCCCAACAGATATAGGTCTGAATGATGCCGAACGACTGAATTTGAGCGTCCTCTTTTCAGGTCGTATCGGAGCGTTGCGGCCATTATTGCTCGCTCCTGGCGGCACTTTTTCTGACCCAACTTTTGGCGGGATAGCTCCAGATTTCACTCAGCAAGATATTGAGGCGTACACCCCGGAAAACTTCCTGACGTGGTTGGGGGGTGAATGATAGGAACGACACGAGTCTTCAGCCGGACCCGGGTAGTACGCTGGTTTCTCTGGGTCAGCGTCCTGAGCCTATGCTTGGGGGTTGTTCTGTTGGGTTTTGACAATCAACGTGAAGACCTCACCCTGTCTCCCAAGCGAGGAGCCATCGCATCTCTACAAGAATTTCGTACGACATTTCACGCGGACGGTCGCCCGCAGTTCCACATCTCCGGGGACTCCTTAAGCGTTTCCAAAACGCGCCTTATGGGTCCCTTTCGTCTCGGCTTTATGCACACCCTCAAGGGACGAAACATCGCGGTTGAGATCATTGATATGGCGGAGTTTGAAGAGGCCCGACATACAGACGCTTCTGCCTTTTCGCCTCAACACATCCTTTCCCGCCTTGTCCCACAACAGACGTTGGGGGGCATATCTAGGATTGACCTGCAAACTGTCTCCTTACGGCTCAATCGAGGCGAGCAGTTTTTTCTGAGCCTCTCTGCCGACCGTGCATGGGTCAAGCTTGGCAACCCGAAAGTGAAGCTCCGTGGGCAGGTCACATTACGTTCTCATACTGGAGAGCAGCTCAGCGCGGAGGAGATGCTCTGGGACCAGAAAAACAACATCCTTGAAGTAGAAGGGACCTATGCTGTGGCAAAACCCCACGCCGAGCAGCGCGGCGCTCACGCTTCATTTAGGGTTGACCGGAACGGCGCTCTGCGACGCTATTTTCGCAATTCCGGCATGGCGCTCGGTGAGACGCCCTAGACGCTCAGCGTCGTGTTCAGCCGCCTACAACGCCGGATGCTGCTGATGCCAGGCGGTGGCTTGCTCATAGGCATAGCCAACTTGGCAGATGGTCTGCTCGTCAAACGGCTTGCCGGCGATCTGTAGGCCGACCGGCAGTCCATCCGAGTCAAAGCCACACGGCACTTGAATGGCCGGTAGCCCGGTAAAATTGAAAATCGGGGTATAGACGCTGAAGTCCGCGGACACGATGCTCAGGCCGGGCGACGCATCGGCAATCGGATTGACCTGAAAGCCGGCGGTGGGCAGCATGAGGACATCAACGCTGGTGTCGAGGGCCTTGAGGAGGTCGTCCCGGACCTGGGCGCGGACCTGGGCGCCCATCAGATATTGGGTCCCGCTGACCAGGAGACCGTAGGCCACAAAGAGCTTGGCATGGGGATTATACTTATCCCCGCAGTTGCGCACATTGTCCACGTGGATGGCCGCGCACTCGGCAAATAAGCCCGGCCACTCAATCGCCTGGAGCTGCGTCAGCGTAATGGAAGGCACCTCGACGATTGTTGCTCCAAGGGCCTCGAACTGCTTGACTGCCTGGTTATACGGGCCGAGCAGCTTGGGGTCGCAGTTGTCTGCATAAATGGAACGCAGCAGCCCGACCCGCAGGCCGGTAATGTCCTGACCGAGCTTCTGGGTAAAATCCGGCACAGGCAGATTTGCCGAGGCTGGGTCCAACGGGTCATAGCCGGCACAGCCTTGCAGCATGAGAGCCGCGTCAGTCACCGTTCGGGCGAGCGGACCAGTGTGGTCGAGGCTCCACGAGAGCGGATAGACGCCGGCTCGACTGACCCGGCCATAGGTCGCCTTGAGTCCGACAATGCCGCAACACTGGGCCGGCCAGCGGATGGAGCCGCCCGTACACGATCCCATCCCGGCATAGGCCATCCCGGCAGCGGTCGAAGCCGCGGTGCCGCTGCTTGACCCGCCAGCATCATGGGCCAGGTTCCAGGGATTATGGGTGGGCTGGTAATAGGACTGTGTGGTGGGAAAACCATAGGCAAACTCATAGGTTGCCGTCTTGCCCAGGATCAGGGCGCCGGCTGCCTTGAGTTTGGCGACCGCGGTGCAGTCTTGCTCGGCCACATAGTGTTCCAGCGATTGGGAGCCACAGGTGGTTGGCCCACAGTCGTAGATATCTTTGATGCCAATGGGGACGCCGTGCAGGGGGCCACGATAGGTCCCGCGCTGAATCTCGGCCTCAGCCGCCCGGGCGGCGGCCATCACCTCATCCCGGAACACCGTATTAAAGGCGTGGATCTGCGGTTCGAGTGCTTCCAATCGATCCAACATGGCTTGGGTGACTTCAACCGGGGAGACGGCCTTCCGCTGAATGTGGCCGGCCAATTCCTCAATCGGCATATAGGCGAGTTCTCGGGCCGCTGTCATTGTGCCCCCCCTTTCTTATCGAGCGCGTGGACCAGCACGGGCTCGCTCTCCGCTAGGCTCATGCCCTCAACGAGTTGGCGGGACTGTCGCATGTCCTCCACGACCCGCTGCCAGCGTAAGAGGTTTTCATAGGGGAGCACCAACTGATCGAGTTCGGCATCCGTCAGCGCAAGATTCCACTCAGCGAGTTTCGCTCTAATACGAGTTTTTGCGGTCATGCTCTTCTCCTATTTCAACTCCGTTTCCACGAAGACAAACTCATAATCATTGACGTTCACCACATCGTGTTCAACGCCGACCGTCCGAAAATAGGGCACGCCCTGGGTCAACTCGGCTTCGTGGTCGCCCGCTGGTGCTTTGAGTAACAACTTCCCGGTTGTCATGGGCACGACGATATAGTCGTACTCATGCCGGTGGTAGCCAGTGGCCGCACCGGGGGCGAAACGCCACTCTGTCACGCGCACGCGCGCATTCTCGATGAGGATGGTTGAGCAGGCTTGCTCGTGCGACATATAACCCTCCTTCCTGCCGGCCTGGAAGAGCGTAGCGTAAGAATTGGAAGATGCAACTGGTGGAGTTGACCCCCTCACCCTGGCCTTCTCCCTCCAGGCGAGAGGGGATGAAAAATGTAGGGGCAACCCCCCGTGGTTGCCCGGTGGCGGTGTGATGACCGGCTGCCGGGTCGTCCGTGGTAGGGGCAACCCCCTGTGGTTGCCCGGTGGCTTTTGTCCCGCTTGGCAAAGTGCTATGGCGACAGGGAGAGGAGGTCCCCATGTCAACATCCCAATCTGCGGCAATCCGCGCCAAGCTGAACCATCCGGTGATTGATTCAGATGGCCATATGATCGAATTTGAGCCCGGCTTGCTCGACTATCTCAAGCGAGAGGGGGGGACCTCGATGGTCAAGCGCTTTCTGTCGCCCGAGCGCAACTCCGGGGGCTGGGGGCGCTTGTTCCGCTGGTATTCCTTGTCGCCGGCAGAACGCCTGGACCAACGCGCGACCCGCTCGCCGTGGTGGCCGCTGCCGACCAAGAACACCCTGGACCGCGCGACCGCCATGCTGCCCAAGCTGCTGTCCGAACGGATGGACGCCATCGGCCTGGACTTTACCGTGCTGTATCCGACGCTGGGCCTCCTGTTCCCACATATTGAAAACCCGGAACTGCGCCGGGCAACCTGCCGGGCGCTCAATACCTTTCATGCCGAATATTTCCGCGAGTATGCCAGCCGGATGACCCCGGCCGCGGCCATTCCCATGCACACGCCGCAGGAAGCCATTGAAGAGCTTGATTTTGTGGTGCAGAAGCTCGGTCTCAAGGCCGTGATGATGGCCGGGCATGTACAGCGACCCATTCCGGTGGTCGAACGCGCCGCCCCGCAGGTGGCCGAGCACGCCTTCTGGCTGGATACGTTCTGTTTGGACAGCGCGTATGACTACGACCCGGTCTGGGCGCGCTGTGTCGAACTGAAGCTCGCCCCGACCTTTCACTCGCCGGCTATGGGCTGGGGCAGCCGGACCTCCATCTCGAATTATATGTATAACCACATCGGACATTTTGCCGCCTCGGGCGAGGCGCTGTGTAAAGCCATGTTCATGAGTGGCGTGACGCGGCGGTTTCCGACGCTCAAGTTCGGCTTCCTGGAAAGTGGGGTGGGCTGGGCGTGTAATCTGTACGCCGATATGATTGGCCACTGGGAGAAGCGCAACGGCCAAAAGATGGACAACTACGATCCGGCCAATCTGAACCCCGAGCAACTGCTCGATCTGTATCAACGCTACGGCGGCAAATGGGCCGAGGCGTATCCCGGCCGTCCGATTGATGAAAAAAGCCTGATGAGCGGCACCCGGGAAGACCGGAGCAGGCTGGATGATTGGGCGCGCTGCGGGATTGAAAAAGCCGAAGACATCAAAGACCTGTTTGTCCCCAATTTCTATTTCGGCTGTGAAGCCGATGACCCCATGAACGCCATCGCGTTTAATGCCAGGCTGAACCCGTTTGGCGCGCGGCTCAAGGCTATTTTCAGTTCAGATATCGGCCACTGGGATGTCCCCGACATGGAAGAAGTCCTGGAAGAGGCCCATGAGCTAGTCGAACACGAAGTGATTTCTGCCGACGACTTTCGGGATTTTGTCTTCACCAATCCGACAACGCTCTGGACGGGCACCAACCCCGACTTTTTCAAAGGCACGGTGGTAGAGGCGGCGGTGGACACGCTGCTGGCTCAAGAAGCCGCGTAACCGGGCCGAATAAGCGCGCTCTGGTGATGCAAAACGGCACCGTTGTGGATGGACCCGCTATCGGGCCGCCAAGACGTATTGCGACCCTCTTGCGAGTATGAAAGAGTCGGGGTGCAAATCTTGGTGGTACAGGTGGATTAATCTCAAATCGTAGAACGAGCAAAAAGGGAGGACTGCATATGCACATTATGTCTTTCTCGGAGCGTGAATACGTGGATGTCTCCGAGGACGCGATTATCGAAAACGGGAGTAGCTATTTCGGCCTCCCCAATACGATGTTTGATGCCCCTCGGGGCGGCCAGCTCATGAACGAATATCTGGACGAGCGGGTCTATGCTGAAGAGCTTGGCTTTGATGGAGTCATGCTCAACGAGCACCATCAGACGCCGTTTTGTGGTGGTGGCGTCATGGACGTGGAAGCCGCTATTCTGGCCCGGATCACCAATCGGGTGAAAATCGTCCTGCTCGGCAACCCCCTCCCGGTGGGCGACCCGTTGCGACTGGCCGAAGAGCTGGCCACGATTGATATGATTTCCGGTGGACGCTTGGTCCCGGGCTGGGTGCGTGGGGCGGGGACGGAACAACTCGCCAATAACATCAACCCGGCCTATAACCGGGAGCGCTTTAACGAAGCCCATGATTTCATTCAACAGGCGTGGACCAAACCGGGGCCGTGGCGCTACGAGGGCAAGCACTACCATTACCGGAACGTGAATCCCTGGCAGCTCCCGATTCAAAAGCCGGTGCCGCAGCAATGGATTCCGGGGCTGATCAGCCCGGAAACGGTCGTCTGGAGCGCCAAACACCGCTACCCCTATGTGGCGCTGGGGACCAATGTTGAATCCACGGTCGAGATGGTGAACCTGTACGCCGATGTCGCCGAGCAGGAAGGCTATCAGGCTGGGCCGGAAAACTTTGGTTATTTGCAGAACGTATGTGTCGCCGAGACAGAGGAGGAGGCGCACGAGTTGGCCCGGGGCTTTGTCTTTGGCGGTGGATTCGGCTCGTTTGCCCGCGCCGAATGGATGTTCCCGCCGGGATACAACTCCAAGGCCGCGACCAAGCGGCTGGCGCAAGCCCTGACCGACCCGCGTACCGGCGCGGAAATCATCAAGCATACCCAGGGTGAGATCAACGTCGAAGAAATCAAGCGGAGCATTGAAGCGGGGTTTCAGGCCTCGCTGGACAGCGACCTGATTATGGCCGGCACGCCGGAGACGGTGATGAAGAAGCTGCGGAAAATGTGTGAAACCCTCCGCCCCGGCATCATGGGCTTGTGGTACCACCACGGCCCGATGAGCTTTGAGCAGCGCAAGACCTGCCTGCGTCTGCTTGGTCAGGAAGTCCTGCCGGCCATGCGTGAGATGGCCAAAGAACTCGACCTGCCCGGACCGTTTGAGGTGACGCCGGGTTCACGCCCGCTGCCGGCCTCTGGCAAACGGGAACAGATCGTGCCTGATGTTGCCGCGGCCTAAGACGCGCCTCGGATACACCACAAAAAAACAGGGGCGGTTCCAATGGGACCGCCCCTCGCTGTTTTCAGGGCCCAGGCGTCTCGTGAAACCCTATGCTGCGCTTAACCGACCAGGAAAAGCAGGAGATCATCAGACCGCGGTGAAGATGGTGGATATCTGCGGGAATGACACGATGACGATTGTGGAGGTGTCGGTATGAAAGTGAAGGTGAAAAATCTTGGTGTGTTGAAGCAAGCCGAATTCAGCCTGGGTGATTTCACTATTATCTGCGGCGGGAATAACACCGGTAAAACGTATGCGACATACGCGCTATACGGTTTTCTGAACATGTGGCGGCAACATATAAGCGTTATCGAGTCAGCACGAATCTCCGAAGTATCCATCAACAATCTGCTAAATGACGGCGTTATACGAATCGACCTCGTAGAATACGCTCAGAACGCCGACACGGTCCTCAAGGAACTGTGTGAATTGTATACCCAAAATTTACCGCTCATTTTCGCCGCGCCCAAGGAACGATTTCGAGACAGCTTTTTTGGCGTCCATTTAGAAAGCGGCATATTATCCGAGCCGGTCACAACGGTCTCTTTTGAACGGAAAATTGGGACTCAGAATCGTCAAATTTTCTCCATCTCTACGGCGGAGGGCAGCGCAGAAGCAGAAATTTCCTTAATGGTAAACAAACAAGAGGTGAGTCTCCCGCCTCCGTTTATTAGGGAACTCCTCACCGACACCATAAATGAAATCATTTTCGGTCAATTTTTCCCCGACACTTTCATCTCTAGCGCCGAACGTACCGGTGCCGCAATTTTCCGTAAGGAACTAAACTTCGCTCACAATCGGTTGCTGAAAGAAATGAGCCGAGCGGAGGAGAATCTCGATCCTCGGGAATTATTGTTCAAATCGTACCAAGACTACGCGCTGCCTGTTGAAAACAATGTGGAATTTACCCGCCAACTGGAAAGCATGGCGAAGAAGCGGAGCTTTCTTGCCACACAACATCCTCAAATGTTGGACTGGTTCTCCGATATCATCGGCGGCGCATACGCAGTAACCCCCAACGACGATCTCTATTTCGTACCAAAAGATGGACGCATTAAACTGAGCATGGATGAAAGTTCCAGCGGGGTACGTTCCATGCTCGACATCGGTTTCTATCTGCGACATGCTGCTGAGCCTGGCGACTTGTTGATGGTAGATGAGCCGGAATTGAACCTCCATCCTGAGAATCAGCGCCGCATAGCGCGCCTCTTCGCGCGCCTAGTTAATCTCGGCATTAAAGTTTTTATCACCACGCACAGCGACTACATCATCAAGGAGTTAAATACGCTCATAATGCTGAACCACGATGAGCCATACTTGAAGCAACTCGCCAAACAGGAGGGGTATGAAGATTCAGAGCTTATCGATGCGGAGAAGATCAAGGTCTACATAGCGGAAAAAGGGCTCGTTCAGCTGGACGGCAACCGGAGAAGGAGCCGCTGCCACACGTTGGTAGGCATCAGCATCAATCCAGAACTAGGGATCGAAGCACGCAGCTTTGACAGCACTATTAACAAGATGAATGAGATTCAGGAAGCAATTGTGTGGGGAGGTGATGAATGACCTCCGACCTGAAAATCTTGCAGGCACTCGTCAAGAAGCAAGCTACTGTTTCCCCTAAGAGTACTGCTCACGGCAAAAAAATCATAACGCTCAAAGAAAGCGCTGATGGGTCCCAATATGCAGTAGAGATCAAAGGCCTCCCCGAAGACACCATAGCAATCAAGGCGGACATGTTCCCGGCTCCGGATCATATTTTTACATGCAAGAGAGGAGAATGTAGGCGGGCCGATTATATTCTTATTACGAATTCTGATCGAGGAAATTTTATCCTCTATATAGAGATAAAAAAGGGGAGGGCGAAGGACAAAGAGATCATTGAGCAGTTAAAGGGGCACAGTGCTTTATCGCCTATTGTCGTGAGATTGGCCGTATCTTTTGGCGGAAAGAGGATTTTCTTGGAACGCGGTATCAGAGCCGTTTTGTCTCCATTAAGGAAATCAGCATCAACAAACGTCCGACCATAGAGCGGCCTGAACCCCTAGGTAGTTTGAACAATACGCCGGACAGGACTCTGAAAATCAAGGGTTGCGACCATCTACATTTTAAGAAGCTCATTCTCAAAGCCTGAAATTGAAAATACGACACAACAACGGGACAATTTTCGTACAGACGGTGGCTGACTACCCGCTGGTGGAGGCGATTTCGCAAAATGTGGCCAAGCAGATTGAATGAAAACCCCTGCGGTTATGATAATAATCCCAATGTTTGAGACGCAGATACGGGGAGCAGGGGCGTTGTCCCAACAGGCCCTGAGAGAAGAAGGAGGACCTATGAGCGCGCGGAGCTTGAACATCATGCTGGTTGACCTGTTTCGGTCGGAGACGGCGCTAGCCCAGTACCAGAAAGACCCCGAGGTCATTCTGGCAAACTACGAGGTAACGGACGAAGAGCGGGCACGGCTCAGGGGCTCAGACTGGGGGTGGCTCTATACGCACGGAATTCATCCCTACATTCTGGTCCAATTTGCCTTAGCCCTGGGGGTCGAGGTCCCGCAGTATATGCAACAGGTGAAAGAATCGGCCGGGTAGGGAAGTTCCTGCTGGAGACCTGTATGCCCCCTCACCCTCACCCTCTCCCGCCTGGGGGAGAAAAGAAAAAAGGAGCATCCAATGGCGGACATCGTGGCAGCCATGTCGTCAGTGCACAGTCCCCTGATGATGAGCGCGCCCCAAATGGCGGATGAGGCCACCTGGGGAAGGATCAACACTGGTTTTCATACCCTCCGGGAAACCTTTACTGCGGCTGGAGCCGATACCATCGTCGTTATTTCAGACGAACATTTTTATGCCCTCGACCCGCGTCGCTACCCGTCGTTCGGCGTGGTGACGGCCGAGACCGGCGTCGGCCCGGTCGAAAACTGGCTCGGCGTGCCTTGTAACAGTATCTCGGTCCATTTTGATTCGGAGCTGGCGGAAGCGGTCCTTGACGAGGGCGTCCGCCAAGGCTTCGATTTAACGCGGATTGGTGAAGTCGGCTTAGAGCATGGATTTCTGGGCTGCCTGAATTTTCTCACGCCGCGGTGGGACATGTCCTATCTGTGGCTGATTCAGAACTGTGTCCTACCGCCTCTGCCGAGCCTGAAGCGGTGTTATGATTTCGGACGGATGGTTGGGCAAGCCATCCGCTCGTGGGAAGGCTCCCGCCGCGTGGCCCTGCTCGGCACGGGAGGGTTATCCCATGCGGTTGGCACGCCGGACATGGGCAAGGTAGACGCGCACTTCGATCAAAAATTTCTCGACCTCCTCTGCCAGCACGACCCGGCTATATTCGATATCACAGACGCCGAGCTTGATACGGTTGGCAATGGCGCGCATGAGATCCGAAACTGGATTGCGGTGGCCGGGGCAGTCGCAGGCGCAAAAGGCGAAGTCGTCATGTATGAAGAAGGAACCATGGCTGTGGGCTTCGGCATGATGCAGTTCCAACTATAAGGCCCGTTCCGCGAAGAGGAAACGTCTCCAGCAGCTCGTCGCTATGGAAGGAGACGTTTCCTCTCTCGCTCGGATGCGTGGAGACAGGCCGCGTGGAACGCTCGCCATCCTGGGGATAGGCATCCTCGCCATCTCGACGGCCGCACCGCTGATAAAGCTCGTCCCCGATGTGCCGCCGCTCGTGGTGGCCGCCTTCCGGCTGGGGCTCGCCGCGCTGCTCTTTACCCCGCTGAGCCTCGTCCGGCTCCGGACCGCGGGCGGCTCACTCTCGCTTCCTGACCTGCGGGTGGTGAGTGTGGCCGGTCTGTGTCTGGCCCTCCATTTTGCGGCCTGGATTGCCTCGCTCCGCTACACCTCTGTGGCGAGTTCCGTGGCACTCGTGACCATGAACCCACTTCTGTTGGCCATTGCCGGCTATCTCATCTGGCGGGAACGCCTCGCCCGGCGGCAGTGGTGTGGGATCGGCCTAGCCTTACTGGGCAGCCTGTGTATCGGCTGGAACGATTTTCAGCAGGCCGGGCCGGCACGAGAGTCCGCGCTGTACGGCGACCTCTTGGCCGTAGGTGGCGCGGTCATGATCTCTGCTTATCTGCTGTGTGGTCGCCTGGCGCGACCGCGCCTGGGTCTGGGCGTGTATGTCGGATTAGTCTATGGATGCGCGGCAGTTATGGTCCTTGCCGGCTGTCTCGCCCTCCAACTGCCGTTGCTGGGCTATGCTCCACGGGCCTACCTCGTCCTGGTCTTGCTGGCCCTTATTCCCCAAGTGTTGGGCCATACTATTCTGAACTGGGCGCTGGCCTATCTGTCTCCGACCCTGGTCGCCCTGGCGATTCTTGGTGAGCCGCTTGGAGCCGCCCTGCTGGCCTGTATATTTCTCGACGAGTCGGTCGGCCTGCTCCAAGGGCTAGGCGCGGTCGGCCTGCTGACGGGGATTGTGCTGGGCCAGCCACGGTGACGGAATGGAGACGCTGAGGAAACCGTCCGACCCAGGGCAACCCACAAGGATTGCCCTGACCGCTAGTCATCGTGCGCCAGAGAAAGCAGAATTTGCAGCAGATACCAGAACATCAGAGCCACCCCGGCAAACAGCGCCAGCGAGGCGGCAACGTGTTGGTCGGGCCGATAGTGGTGAATAATGTTCGAGGTCGTATACAGAATAGACCCGGCGGCAAAGGCCACCATAATGGCGGCGAAGAACAATCCTAGGCTAAAGCCAAACAGCATACTGGCCAAAATCACTCCCAGGGCGACAAATCCGCCTACGGCGAGAATACCCCGCAGAAAAGAGAAGTCTTTACGGGTGGTGAAGGCCGTAAACGTCAGCCCGCCAAACAGCAGCAAGGTCATCAGTCCTGCCGTCGGAATAACATCCGGCGAGCTATAATGCGTGGCAATATACAGCATGGGGAGAAAGATGACCGCCTGGGCCACGACATATAGGCCCAATCCCAGGTATTGCATCTGTGGCGAGGCATCAGACTGCGCCCAGCGGTCGGCCAGCCAGGACACGCCCATGAATGCGGCGAGCACGACGAACCAGCCGTAGCCACCAACCATGGTCTGGACCAGCGCCGGCGCAAACGACGATTGCAGCAGGAGATTTTCAACCAGGATAAAGGCCAGTATGGCCAACGCGAGGTGGGTGTAGGTGCGGCGAATAAACTCCGCTCGCGCCACCGCAGATGATGCAGAGGCCGCGGGTCGGGAATAGGTCATCGTTGAAGCCATACATACCTCCGTGGGGGTGACGGTCCTTCTCTCAGCGCCCGCGCGCGTTTATTGAGCGAACGCGGCTTTCAGGCCCGCGGCTGCTTCCGCCAGGGCTTTTTTCTGGGCGTCCAGATGGAAGAAGCTGAAGAAGCCGTGAATCGTTCCGTCGTAGCGGGAGATGGTGATATCAGCGCCGGCGTCTTGGAGCTTTTTGCCGTAGGCCTCGCCTTCGTCGCGCAGGGGGTCAAACTCGGCGGTAATGACCAGCCCCGGCGGCGGACTGTTCACGTATTTCGCCTGCAAAGGCGAGGCATACGGGGCCCGTCCGGCCGCGTCGTTCTCAAGATAATGATCCCAGAACCACACCATGGAGTCCTTGGTCAGCAGATAGCCTTCCCCGTTCTGCTTACATGACTCGGTATCAAAGGCATGGTTGGTGACTGGATAGAGCAGGAGTTGGTAGGCGAGCGAGGGAGCGCCCCGGTCACCGGACATGAGCGCCACCGCCGCGGCTAAGTTCCCGCCGGCGCTATCGCCGCCCACTGCGACCCGTTGCGGGTCTCCGCCAAGAGCAGCGACATTGAGCACCGTCCATTTGGTCGCCTCATAACAATCTTCGGGCGCCGCGGGAAATTTGTGCTCGGGAGCGAGACGGTAATCGACGGCAATCGTCATACAGCCGGCGGCGTTGGTCAGGGCACGACAGGTGGCATCGTGGCTTTCGAGGTTGCCGACGACCCAGCCGCCTCCATGAAAAAAAACCAGAACAGGCAGTGGGCCGGTTCCCTCTGGCGTATAGACCCGAATCGGCAGGCTGCCGTTCGGGGTTGAAATGGCCCGGTCTTCAACCTTGGCAACCGGCTCTGGGTTTTCGACCTGGAAGAGTTGCAGAATGGCTTGGCGGGCTTCTGCAACCTCCATTTCATGAAAGCCGCGGCCGCCGGCGGCCACGAGTTGGTCAATAAAAGCTTGTTCTTGCTGACCTAGGGGCATACTTCCCTCCTTGCTGTGATTCGCGCTATGCGGTGTCGATAGGTCACGACCGGAATGAGATGTTTATCTGGGGTGAATGGTATTTTTCAAGAGGGCAACCAAGGTGGACATGAGGCGACGCATCAAAGGGCCGCGGCCGGCGCGCCGGCGACCTCCGGCTGACTGAAAGCCGCGAGCCAGACGGTGAAGGCTGCGCTGCCCGGGCGGTTTTTTCGGCCCAAGACCGTGCGGGAATTAGCGGGCGCTCGCCTGCCCGTCCACCCAACGGGCAAATTTCTCTGTTTCATTCCGGGCCTGCTGCCACAGGAGTTGTACCGCCCGGTCTGGGTCCCAGCTACCGGGCCGCTCAATAAAGTCAAAACCCAGTTTATCTGGAGAGTCTTGAATGCTCGAACGGAGAAACGGATATTTATCCACCCAGGCGGTGACAGGTGAATCGTAAAAATACGGAACGGCTTCGGAAGTAAAGCTTCCGGCTCGCCCCTGCCGGATGTCTTTTCGTTCAGTGCTGATGTAGTCATACTTGTACTGCCGGATGGCGCGCGCCGTCTCATAATAGCCGAAGAGGACCCTGGCGCCGGCCACCACCCGTTTTTCGGCCTCTCCCTGGCTTTGGCGGCTCAGGGTGCGGATACGATGCCTGGCTTCTTGTACGCCCTTTTCATAGACCGGCAGGGGGCCGGACAGCACGGCCAGGGTTTCCAGCCCGCGCAAGGTGGCGAGGGCCTGGTCGCCTATGGCTCCCGTTCTTTTTTGCACGCCCTCTGGCAACGGGGCCGTCAACATGGTTTGCAGGCTGGCGACCGCCTGTTTCTCTTCTTTCTTCTCTTCTATGCGCTGCCAGATTTCGGGCTCAAAAAAGATCGGACGCCGTTTGCCCTTACGGGCGATTAACAGCAGGACGGCCTTTTGTTTTTTCTGCGCATCGCGGACGGCGTGACGATAACTCTGACAGTCCTGAATAGGCCAGCTATTCACCTGTTCAAGCACATCGCCCTTCCGCAACCCGACACGTGAGCCTGGGGTAAGCTGGGTAATCTCAGCAATGGGGAGACCGGGGGCGTCTTTTTGTGTGGTCGGATGGAGGGTGAGGCCCAGATATTCTTGCGCTTCCTGGCAGGGGTTTGCTACGGCGGGAGATGAAAAGAAACTCGTTGTGACCGCGGCCACAAGAACACAAACAGCATATTTCACGGTGCTCTTCCTTCACTACTGGACTGCCCACATTTATATATGGGAGCCGATTGAGTCCGGTCAAGGCGTATACTGGCTTGCACCGTCGTTCGGGCAGAGGAAGACGGCGCTATCTTTCCCCCCAGCGGAGTTTACTGCGCAGGACATCAAAAAACGTCCGGTTGGGGGAGATGATGAGCGGGACGGTCACCCGGGAGTGCTGAATACGCACAGTGTCTCCACTCTTGAGGGGATGGCCTTCTTGGCCGTCCAGGGTCAGGGTCACGTCCTCATCCGGCGTCTGGACGACGACTTTGATATCGGCATGGTCCGGGAGAATAACTGGACGGTTTGTCAACGTGTGTGGACAGATTGGCGTCAGGACGACAACGCCAAGCGTGGCGTCGATAATCGGCCCACCCGCGGCCAGTGAATAGGCGGTCGAGCCAGTTGGGGTGGCGACAATGAGCCCGTCCGCTTTATAGGTACACAGATGTTTGCCATCCACCCAGGTGGCCAGGTCCATAATACGGGCCAGGGCTCCTTTATTAATCACCGCATCATTCAGCGCCTGAAACGTGCCAACCGGCTGTCCGTCGCGGACCAGCGTGGCGGTCAGCAGGCTGCGTCGCTCAATGGTATAATCGCCAGCAAGGATACGGGGGAGCGTGGTAAACAGCTCTGCGGTCGTGGTTTCGGTCAGAAAGCCCAGGCCGCCCAGATTGACGCCCAGAATCGGCACTTCCCGCGTTGTGGCCCGCCGGGCTACGCTGAGCAGCGTCCCATCACCGCCCAGCACAACGACTAGGTCAGCCTGAGCCATGATTTCGACTTTACGCCACCCCCGCCCAAGGCCCAGCTCTTCACTGGTGCGGTCCTCCGGCAGAATGCTCTTGCCGCGCGCGTGCAGCCAGGCCACCACGTCGCGACCCAACGCACTCGCCGCTGGCGTATTGACTTTGATGACCAGACCAATTGTCTGCATATATCAAGCGGAAAGCTGAGGGCGCTCCCTTTTCTCCATGCCTCGCGTATAATGGTGTGTCTATGGCAATCCACCAGCCTCATCTGAAGGACCAGCACGGTTTATTTGCCTATACTGCCGCAAGGGAGGCGGACAAGAAAGCCCCTCTGGCCGAGCGGATGCGACCCCAAACGCTGGATACCTATATTGGACAGACGCACCTCCTCGGACCAGGCCGCCTCTTGCGGCAGATGATTGAGCACAAAACGCTGACGTCGCTGATCTTATGGGGACCGCCGGGCAGTGGCAAAACAACCCTGGCCCAGATGCTCGCTCAGGCCGTAGCACTGCCCTGGGTGAGCTTTTCGGCAGTGCTGTCCGGGGTCAAAGAATTGCGTCTCATCCTGGCAGAGGCGCGCCGGCAGCAGCAGCAAACAGGGCAGACGACCGTCGTCTTTGTGGATGAAATTCACCGCTTCAATAAAGCCCAACAGGACGCTTTTCTGCCGCACGTGGAGCAGGGGCTGATTATTCTGATTGGCGCAACAACGGAAAATCCGTCTTTTGAAGTGATTGCGCCCCTCTTGTCGCGCGCGCGCGTGGTGGTGCTCGAAGCGATTGCAGTTGAGCATCTCGTCCAGATTTTGTCCCGCGCCCTACAGGACACAGACCGCGGTCTGGGGCAGTATCAGCTGGGGGCAGACGAAGCGGTGCTGCAGACCATCGCCGAGTCCGCGCAGGGCGACGCCCGGGTTGCCTTAAATATCCTTGAGGGTGCAACGACGCTGGCCGTCCAAAAAAAAGTCAGGCAGCTCGACCGCGCCCTGGTCCAAGAGGCCGCCCAGCAGAAGGCCCTCCTCTACGATAAGGCTGGGGAGGAACATCATAATATCATCTCCGCCTTTATTAAGAGTTTGCGCGGGAGTGACCCGGACGCGGCCCTGTACTGGATGATGCGTATGCTGGAGGCTGGGGAAGATATTCTCTTTATTGCTCGACGGATGGTGATTTTTGCCGCCGAAGACATTGGCAATGCCGACCCGCAAGCCTTGTCTCTGGCTATAGCGACCAAGGAAGCGGTCCATTTCGTCGGACTGCCCGAGGCGCGTATCCCATTAGCCCAAGCCGTCACCTATCTCGCGGTCGCGCCCAAATCGAACGCCTCATACACCGCCATGACCGCCGCCCAGACAGACGTGCGGACCCACGGCCCGCTGCCTGTTCCCCTCCATTTGCGCAATGCCCCGACAAAGCTGATGAAAAACCTGGGATATGGCAAAGGGTATGAGTATGCGCACGATTATGAAGATGCCGTTGTGACCCAGACCCATTTGCCGGCGCAGTTGACCCAGCGACGCTACTATCAGCCTAGTCAGCGCGGCCATGAAAAAGTCATGGGCGAGCGGCTGAAGGTATGGCGGAAAAGGCGAGCGGACACGCAAGACTGAAACGGAACGGATACGGAGTCGTGCGGTCAGGAGGAATACCCATGGAATACTCACCCCCGGAACCTTTTACGATAGCCATTCCAGATGCGGTGCTCACCGACCTGGCTGACCGGCTGAGCCGCGTGCGCTGGCCGGGCGAGCTGCCCGATTCAGGCTGGGATTACGGAGCGAATCTCTCGTATATGCAGCAGCTCGTCGCATACTGGCGCACCGAGTATGACTGGCGCGCCCAGGAACGGGCGCTGAATCGCTGGGAACATTTCAAAACCACGCTCGACGGCCAGGGGATTCATTTTATCCACGCGCGCGGGAAAGGGCCGGCGCCGCTGCCGCTGATTATTTCACACGGCTGGCCCGGCTCGTTTTATGAGTTTATGGAGATGCTTGGGCCGTTGACCGACCCCGCCGCCCACGGCGGTGACCCGGCCGATGCGTTCGATGTGGTGGTGCCGTCTCTGCCGGGTTATGGATTTTCCGCTCCCCCCCAAGAGCGTCGGGTCAATATCAGTCGGATGGCCGAGTGGTTCGCCGTCTTGATGCGAGAGGTGCTTGGCTATGAGCGCTACGGGGCCCAAGGGGGCGATTGGGGCTCAATGATTTCGTCCCGGCTGGGCTATGCCCACCCTGAACAGGTGGTCGGGGTGCATCTCAATATGGTTGGGATTGCGCCCCACCCAGCCAACCGCCACAATTTGAGCCCGACAGAAGAGGCATTTCTGAAAGGGATGAGAACCTGGCAGCGAGAGGAACGCGGCTATCAGGAAATTCAGGGCACCAAGCCGCAGACCCTGGGTTTTGCGCTCAATGACTCGCCGGTTGGCGTATGCGCTTGGATCGTGGAAAAGTTTCGGACCTGGAGTGATTGTGACGGGAATCCAGAAAACTCCTATACCAAAGACCAACTGCTCACCAACGTCATGCTCTACTGGGTCACCCAAACCTTTCATTCGGCCTCACGTATTTATTACGAAGAGCGGCACCATCCGTGGCGGTTGGGAAAAGACGAAAAAGTGCGAGTCCCCACCGGGGTCGCCGCCTTTCCCAAAGAGATTGCCTGCCCGCCGCGCGAGTGGGCCGAGCGCGCGTATAATGTGCAGCATTGGACGGACATGCCGGCTGGTGGCCATTTCGCGGCTATGGAGCAGCCGGCCTTGCTGGTCGAGGATATCCGAGCGTTCTTTCGCGGTCTGCGTTAGGCGATGGCCGACCACCAGAGAATCATTCTCCACGGCTCACGCCGCTCACCCTTTGTGGAAAAGGTCTATCGGGGCCTGATGCTCAAACGGCTGCCGTTTGAGCTCCACGAGCCCCACACGTTTCAGGACCTCCGGCGGCACAATCCCACGACGGGCAAGATGCCGGCGCTTGAACTGGCTGGACGCCTGCTCTTTGATTCAACGTTTATCCTGCACGCGCTTGACGCCTATCAGCCGAGCCCGCCACTCCTGTCAGCCGACCCCCTGATTGCGGCCCAACAACGCCTGATTGAGGATTGGGCGGACGAGTCCTTGTACTGGTATGGCATGGCCCTGCGGTGGACGCTTCCGGCCAATGCCAAACGCGCACTTCAGACTTTTGTATCCGCAGCGCCGCCGTTGCTGCGTCCTCTCGTCAGGATCATGCTTCCCCGCCTGATGCGGTCCCAGATTCGGGCGCAAGGGACGGGCCGTTTGCCGGCGGACCTGCTGGTGCGCGAACTCGACGGACACTTAGCCGCCTTGGTCAAAATGGTCGGGCGGGGCCCATTCTTTTTTGGTCTGGACCAACCCAGCGTTGCCGACTTGGCGGTCTACGGGCAACTGTTTTTCCTGTATGACAAGGCCAGCCCCGAGGGCCGGGCAACGGTTGAGAACCATCCCGCGCTGACTGAACTCTGCCTGCGTCTGGATGTGATGACAGACTAGAGGCAATAGACTAAGGTGATCGTATGCCGGTCCAAACCGCTTTTGTCTCCACTGAGACCTTTACCCAAAAGGAATTTCAGCGCTGGCTGGATGAGCGCTCGGCCAGTGATCTGAATCACTATGAGTTGTTGCGGGGGAGGATTGTGATGAGTCCACCGGCTGGCTGGCCACACGGGTCAATTGAGGCGAATATCGTCACGGCGCTGGTGCTTTTTGTACGGACGCATCAACTCGGACTCATTCTTGGTTCGAGCACGGGATACGACCTGCCTTCTGGGGATACGGTCGAACCTGATGTCTCTTTTCTCGCCGCGGCGAAGATCAAAGCCGGCCCCACACCGCAAGCTGGAAAATTTATCCGTATTGTTCCCACGCTCGTGGTCGAAATTCTTTCTCCGGCGACCGCCCAAAAAGATCGCACCGAGAAGAAGGCCCTCTACGAAGAGAACGGCGTTGAGGAGTATTGGATCGTTGATCCCAAAGACCGAGCAGTCACCCGCTACCATCACTCGGGCCGGCGGTTCGGGCGCGGAAAAGTCTTCACCGAGCGTGATATCCTGCGTTCACGGGCCCTCCCCGGACTGACGATGCACGTCAAAGAAATTTTCGCCTAGCAGGGCCTCGTGCCCGAAACCGACAAGACGGGGCTAGGTCCGCATTGCGGGTGCCGCCGGGTAATAATTCATTCGCCTCGTCATTCGTCTGGTCCTTGCTGTGGGGTGATCTCAAAAGCGAAGGCCTCTTGATACCAGCCGATCCAGCGGAAGAGGCGAGCGCGGAGATATTTGCGAAAGAAGAGCGGGAAAATAGTCTCTCGTACTCGTCTCTCCTCGACCCAAACCGCGACGCCTTGGAAGCGGGTTGTGCCTATCTGGCAGATGACGGTGGGCGTCTGGCGCAGGTTCTTGACCCACTGTGAGTCCGCGCCTCGCCCGGACGAGACATAGATTTTGTCCTGGGCGGTGACAAACCAGATTGTGACTGTACGTCGGGTGCCCGTCTTTCTGCCGACGACGGTCAGTTCAAGTAGCGACTGCCGATTGAGGGTGGCGAGAGTAGACGTATCCAGCTTTGTCGCTGTCAGGGAGGGCAGGTTTCCTCTTGCCCGGTCAGGCGAGTCGTTTGCGCTGGCCATAACGTTGCCCTTATTTCCACGCAGCAAAGCGCCCCGCCGTGCCTTTGAGGTTCCGAGGCTCGATGATGATCGTTCGCTCCGGAGAGGCGACCGTCGTGCCGAGACGCCAAGCCTGGACTCCATGAGCGGTGGCAATCTGTACCACGCGCTCAACCTCCGCCTCAGCAACGACGACGCAGAAGCCTATCCCCATATTATAGACTTGGTACATTTCCGCGTCCGTGATCTGCCCGACATCCTGCAACAGGATAAAGACCGGGGGCGGCGGAGGCAGGGTATGAATATGATAGCCGACTGGGGCCGCGGTCCGAGTGAGATTGAAGAAGCCGTCTCCGGTGATGTGGAGCAGGGCCTTGAGCCGAACACCGGCCGCAAACATGGCGGTGATTTCTGGCACATAAATATGGGTTGGTTCCAGCAATTCTTCTCCGACGGTCCGGCCAAATTCTTGCCGATAGCTATCGACCTTGAAGCCGGCGTCTTTGAGCAACACCTGCCGAGCCAAGGTTAAGCCATTACTATGGATGCCGCTGCTGGCCAGCCCGATCAGCACATCGCCCGGCTCTACCTCTGCACCGATAATGATACGGTCAAGCGGAACCGTCCCAATGGCGGTTCCGGCAAGGTCCAGGCCCCCGCCGTCCCGAACGCCGTGAACCATCTCCCTGAGCTGGGCAATTTCCCCGCCTGCAATACTGACGCGGGCCTGTTCCGCTCCACGATGCAGACCCTGACCTAATGCGTCGAGTACATCCGCCTGCAAGCTCTCGACCGCGACATAATCAACAAATGAGAGCGGGGTTGCGCCAACGCACAGCAGGTCGTTGACGTTCATGGCGAGACAGTCAATGCCAACCGTATCGTATTTCCCCAGTAGCTCGGCTACCAGGAGTTTGGTTCCTACTCCATCGGTGGTAATGCCGATGCCAAGGTTGAGATCGTCGAGACGAATGATGTTGGCAAAATATCCAAGGGGCAAGGCGGGGCGGGCCGTCGGGTGAAAAGAGAAGGTTTGTTCGACCCAGGCACGGAGTCGATTTAAGCCGGCTTCGGCCTGAGTGCTATCGACGCCTGAGGCGGCATAGCGTGGGTCTCGCGCATGAACCATGATGCCCCCTTTATCAGGGCGGAGTTGGCGCTTCTCTGTTTGGAGATGACGAAGGGGCAGAATTACGAAGCTGCGGACTTTCTGCCCTTTGCCCGGGCCTTGAGTTCTTTGATGCGACGTTTTAGTGCTTTTTCTCGGCGTTTGCGGCGACGACGGATTTCCTGATCCCTCTCTCTGTGCATGGTCTCCCCTGTTCTTCTCTTCTCCGGTCTCTCCGGCTGCTCTGACGAATATATCCTTCCAAATTGAAGGAAAATTGAAAAGCTACTATATCTGTCTCAATCCGGCCTGAAAACCGGGGCCAACCTTCTCGGTGGGGCAAATGTGAGCCACTAATTGTAGACTATAGACTTTTCTGCTATAGGGAGTTGTGGGTGGCTGAGGATGCGCTGTACCAGCATCCAAAATGGGCGAGTGGGTGGAGTTGGTTGTGTCACAAGAGGAGACCTCGTTATTTTCCATAAAGGGGCTCAAGGAAGGTCCGACACTCTTCTTCGATGATCGTGCGCCGTTTGCCGATATCGTTGCTGCGCTTGAGGAAGAATTGGCGCGGGCGAACGGTTTCTTTCGTGGCTCCCCTATCGTCCTGCACTTTGGGGAACGCTTCCTGCAAAAAGAAGAATGGTGGCACTTGAAGGAGGTCCTTCACAGAGAAGATGTGCTGCTCCGCTATGTGGTTTCAAACAATGCTGTAAGCAGGAAAATGTTGTACAGAGAAGGATTGTCCGTCCGGGAGAATATGCCGTCGCCCCGGAAGGGAAAAACGGGTCAAGACCCCATTCCGCCTGAAGGACAGCCGACCTCGTATCTGCGCCACGGGATGCGGGGCGGACAGAAGAAAGTTTTTGACGGAGATGTCATCCTGGCTGGTGATGTGAACCAGGGAGCGGAAATCGTCGCGGGCGGAGATGTGGTTGTCATCGGCTCGTTGCGCGGCGTCGTTCACGCTGGCTACCCTGATAACGAAGGGGCTGTGGTGCTCGCGCTCAACCTGACACCGTTACAGCTCAGAATTGGACCCATGATCGCCATCCCAGAAGAAAAGCAGAACCCGCGTGGCGTCCGGCACCCGGAAGTCGCGCGGGTGGTCGATGGTCAGATCGTGATTGAACCGTATAACGGGAAGCTATAGGGAGGAGGTGTGCCATGAGTGGACGCGCCATCGTCGTTACCTCGGGCAAGGGAGGGGTCGGGAAAACAACCGCGACCGCCAATATCGGCCTCGGTCTCGCCAGCCGGGGGAAAAAGGTGGTGATGATTGATGGGGATATTGGGCTGCGCAATCTTGACCTCATTCTGGGCGTCGAAAACCGGGTCGTCTACAATATCGTTGATGTGGTGAGTGGGCGTTGTCAGCCGCGGCAGGCGATGGTCAAGGACAAGCGCATTCCGAGTCTTTTTCTGATTCCCGCCTCGCAGGTTGACCAGAAGGAGGCGATTAATGCCGACCAGATGCAGGATTTGTCGGTGCAGTTGAAGGAGGAATTCGATTTTGTCTTAATCGACTGCCCGGCCGGGATTGAGCAGGGATTCCGCAACGCAGTGGCCGCCGCGGATGAAGCGATTGTCGTCACGACCCCCGATGTCTCTCCGGTCCGTGATGCAGACCGGGTCATTGGTCTGTTGCAGAGTTCGCTCGGCGAGCCGCAGCTCATTATTAATCGGATGTCCATGGCCCTGGTAAAGCGCGGGGACATGCTTGACAAACAAGATGTGTTAGACATCTTGGCCATCCGCCTCCTTGGGATCGTCCCCGAAGATGAGGCCGTCATGATTGCCGGTAACAGAGGGACACCAGTCGTCCTGAATGGGGGCTCGCCGTCTGGTGACGCCTACGCGCGTATCGTGCGCAGGATTCTTGGGGAAGAGGTTCCAATTCCTGAGTTGAACGGCCATTCGAGTTTTACCCAGCGACTCAGAAAAGTCCTCTTTGGGAGGTAAGCCATGACATTAACGGAACGTCTCCAGGGCTTCTTTAGTAAGGGCGGCAGTAAGGACACGGCAAAGAGTCGCCTCCTCCTGGTTTTACAAGACGACCGACTTGGTTTGACTGGGGAGAAGAAGGAAGCGCTGCGGAACGACATCCTTGCCGCTATTCGAAAGCATCTCAATATCGATGCGGAGGGTTTCACGATGGAGTTTATGTCCAGCCCAACAGATCAGAAGGAGATGCGGGTCACCGCTCCCGTCCAGCTTGGCCGGGGGGCTGTCAATCTCTCAAAATAAGGCCGGGCGAGGCTGCAAGGCTTAGAGAATATAGCGGGACAAGTCTTGATCTTTCACAATCGCGTCGAGCTTGTCACGGACATAACCGGCATCAATCGGCATCTCTCGACCGCTCAATTCTGGCGCCTCAAAGGACAGGTCCTCAACCAGCCGTTCGACGACCGTATGCAGTCGCCGCGCTCCGATGTTTTCGGTGCGTTCATTGACGCTGGCGGCAATCTGAGCAATCTGCTCTACGGCCTCAGCCGTAAAGTTGAGCCTGACGTTTTCTGTCTCGAGTAACGCCACATACTGGGTCAGTAAGGCGTTTTTTGGTTCTGTCAGGATGCGCACAAAGTCGCCGTGGGTCAGAGATTCCAGCTCCACACGGATCGGGAAACGCCCCTGAAATTCTGGAATCAGGTCCGAGGGTTTGGCGGTATGAAATGCGCCCGACGCAACAAAAAGGATATGGTCGGTGCGGACCATGCCATATTTGGTGTTGACGGTACAGCCTTCGACCAGCGGCAGCAGGTCCCGCTGCACCCCCTGACGCGAGACATCTGCGCCGTGGGCGTTTTCTCGACCGGCAATTTTATCAATTTCGTCAACAAAGATGATGCCCGTCTGCTCGACCCGACGCACGGCCTCCTGGACGACCGCTTCCATATCAACCAGCCTGTCGGCTTCTTCCAGGGTGAGAATCTCAAGCGCTTCCGGGACTTTCACCCGGCGTTTCTTGGTTTGTTTGGGCATCTTGGAGAACATCTCCTTGAGCTGATTCTCCATTTCTTCCATGCCCTGAGGTGCCATGACTTCGACAAAAGGGGTGGCGGAGCGGGTAATTTCAAGCTCAACCTCTCGCTCGTCCAGCTTCCCGGCGTGGAGCATGCGGCGCATTTTCTCCCGCGTCCCGTGGCTGGCGTGTGGGGGTCCGTCCTCTCGCAGACTGGATGAGGACGGGGTTGGGGGCAGCAGCAGGTCAAGTAACTGCTCTTCCGCCTGGGCCCGGGCTTTGACTTGAATCCGCTCTTTTTCTTCCTGCTTGACCAGACCGACGGCCAGTTCGGTGAGGTCCCGCACCATGGATTCGACATCGCGCCCCACATAGCCGACCTCTGTGAACTTCGAGGCCTCCACTTTGATAAACGGGGCCTTGGCCAGGCGCGCCAGACGGCGGGCGATCTCGGTTTTGCCGACTCCGGTCGGACCGATCATTAAAATGTTTTTGGGGGCAATCTCGTCGCGCAAATCTTCCGGGACCTGCTGCCGTCTCCAGCGGTTGCGTAGCGCAATCGCAACGGAACGTTTGGCTTTCGCTTGGCCAATAATATAGCGGTCCAACTCCGAGACGATTTCTCGCGGGGTCATAACCGGGGGACCTGCGGCCTGAACGAGGACGGATGCCCCGTCGACGACATCCGTCATCTTATAATTCCTCCACGACAATATGGTCGTTGGTGTAGACGCAAATAGCTCCGGCGATGCGCATTGCCTCTTCAACAATCCGCACCGCATTCAGCGGCGTATGGGCGACTAAGGCGCGGGCGGCTGCCAGGGCATAATTGCCGCCCGAGCCAATGGCGAGAACGCCGTCATCGGGTTCGAGTACATCGCCGCTCCCGGAGATCAGCAGCGATGACTCATGATCGACGACCGCCATCAACGCTTCGAGGCGACGTAAGACCCGGTCTGCACGCCAGTCCCGGGCCAGTTCGACCGCGGCCCGCCGCAGGTTGCCGTTATATTCTTCCAGCTTGCCTTCGAATTTTTCGCACAGGGTAATGGCGTCCGCAGTCCCACCCGCAAAGCCGGCCAGAATACGCTCCTTATACAAACGGCGCACTTTCCGCGCCGCATGTTTGACGACGGTGTCTCCCAAGCTGACCTGCCCGTCTCCCGCCATGGCGACCTTGCCGTCGCGGCGGACGGTGAGAATCGTTGTCCCGTGCATGACTGCGTTCACCCTGTGTCCTCCAACCACCGAATCTGCGTTGTCCTATTCTTCATAGCATAGAGTATTGTCTGGCAAGGCACTATTGCCGGCGGCACGCGAGAGGCGACAGCGGGTGAAGCCAGACCAGGGTCAGCTCAGGCCCGCGGGTGGGCCTTATCATACACTTGGGTGAGGCGGTCTAAATTGACGTGGGTGTAGCGCTGGGTGGTGGACAGGCTGGAATGTCCTAACAACTCCTGAATAGCCCGCAGGTCAGCGCCCGCGTCGAGCAAATGCGTGGCAAAGGTGTGGCGCAATGCGTGGGGGCTGATCTTGTGGGCCAGCCCGCATTGTTTGGCATAGCTGGCCACCAGCCGGGCAACACTCCGAGGCGTTAAACGCCCGCCGCGTTGGTTGAGAAAAACTGGCCCGGTGTCACCGGCCGACCCACCGTGGGACGCCGGCTGATACTTCTTGCCGAGCAAGTCCGGAATTTTCGCTCGATACCGGTGCAGGGTGTCAAGCGCGGTGTGGCCAATCGGCACGATCCGCTCTTTCTGGCCTTTCCCCTTGACTCGCAGCACTTCAAGGTTGGAGTCAATATCCCCCCAGTTCAGGCCGGTTAATTCACTGACGCGCAGCCCGCACGAATAAAGCACTTCGAGTATGGCCCGGTCTCGCAGCTCGGCTGGCGTATCTGGTGCCGGGGCGTCGAGCAGACGAAACATATCGTCAACCGGGAGATAGGTCGGAAGGGGGTGGTCTGGCTTAGGCGAACTCAGGTGGAGGGTCGGGTCTTGGTCAATCACGGCCTCGCGCAGCAGAAAGCGAAAAAAACTCTTGAGGGCCGAGAGCTTTCGGCTCATCGAGCTTTTGGTATGCCGCCGATACAAGGTGGACAAAAAAGCCTGAATCACGTGCGGGTTGATCTGGGTAACATTGACGGGGCGCGGGTCAGCCTGCTGCGTGGGCTTTGCCACAAAAGAGAAGAATTGGTGCAGGTCGCTGCGGTAGTTGCGTAGCGTATGAGGAGAGACATTTTTCTCCACCTCCAGATAGACAGTATAGCGATCAAATAACGCACGGAGTTCTGATGTCATTGGAATTTCCATTTCCTGCCTACAATGGTATCAACAAGACCGGTCTGAAGAAAGTGACGAGCAGGACGGCCGGCGATGAAAAAGGGAATCGTGTGAACGGGGGGGATATTGTGCGAGTGTGCTATCAGTGTCACCAGAAAATATCCCTTGAAGAGCCCATTGGGCGACGTGATACGTGTGCAGCGTGTGGGGCAGACGTGCGTTGCTGTCTCAACTGCGCCTTTTATGAGGGGCAGGCGGCTGACGCCTGCCGTGAACCCCAGGCCGAGCTTGTTCAGCAGAAGGACGCGGCAAATTTCTGTGATTTTTTTGTGCTTAAGAATGCGCCACCGAGCGTAACGCGCCCTTCCGGGGCGGATGTTCGGGCGCAGTTAGACGCTTTATTCAAAAAGCAATCTGGCTAGAGTTTGGGCCATGACCGCTCGACGTTCTCCTCTGGGGCTTGTGGGCTTGGTGTGGCTGCTGCTGAGTACCTGCCAGCCCTCCCCCCACACGGCCCAAGGGATGGCCGAACGCTTTCTTGATGCGCATTATGTCCGAATCGACTTGCCGACCGCCAAATCCTATTGCGCCGGCTTTGCCCGTAACCGGGTAGAGGAGGAAATTCGGCTGACTAAGGGCGCGTCTATCGATGCCACAACCCGGCAGCCACGGGTGTACTACGAATTGCTTGAAGAAACACCGCGCGGCGAATCGAGCGTGTCTTTCCTATACAAAGTAGATTTTGACGTTGACGGAGCCGGACGATTGACCAAGAATATCGTGCTAACCCTGCGCAACCAGGCCGAGGGCTGGCGGGTGGTCAACTACCGCGAATATGACTAACGGCCCCTATGGTTGACACGCGGAGACCAGGGGCGAAGGATAACGAAGAGGTGACAGAAGAGAAGAGGGCACAAGGGCCGGAAAGGAGGAAGTATATGCAGGACAAAACCTATGTCATTACCGAGATCGTGGGAACCTCGGAGCAGTCGATCTCGGCCGCGGTGAGTAACGCGGTCAAGCGCGCTAACAAGACGCTCAAGGCGCTCGACTGGTTTGAGGTCAAGGCGCTCCGCGGCACAGTCGTGGACGGTCATGTTGGACAGTATCAGGTCACGCTTGACGTGGGCTTTCGCTATTTGAGCGATGAAGAAATGAAAGCCTGGGCAGAAGGATAAGCGCGACCGGCGCCCGAGATGCAGGGACGGAAGGGAGGAAGCATGGAAGACAAAACATATAAGCTCATCGAATTAGTTGGGGTCTCAGAGACTTCGATGGAAGAGGCCATTCAGAATGCCGTTGCTCGGGCCAACCAAACCCTGAAGAATCTGGACTGGTTTGAGGTCGTTGAAGCGCGCGGTGTGATTCAGGATGGCGCGGTCAGTCAGTTTCAGGTCAAGATCAAGGTCGGGTTTCGGCTGAATATGTAAGGAGGGACAAGGGCGACTGGAGAGCGGCAAGAAAAGGGCACTCTGAGCGATCTGGATTTTGCACCAGAGAGAGGACAGACCTGCTTCCACTCCTCCGCGCAAGGCGCTATAAACGAATCGGTCCGTAGGCAGACTGGCAACTGCGAGCAACACGATTATTCAAGGAGATGAATGATGGCGTTACACATTGGTGAAGAAGCTCCTAATTTTACGGCGGAGACAACAGAGGGTACGATCAATTTTCATGAGTGGGTCGGGGATGGCTGGGCTATTTTGTTTTCCCATCCCAAGGATTTTACTCCGGTGTGTACAACCGAGTTGGGCTATATGGCCGGCCTCAAGCCGGAGTTTGAGAAGCGCAACTGTAAGATCATCGGTCTGAGCATTGACCCGGTCTCCGACCACACGGCCTGGGTCAAAGACATTGAAGAAACGCAGGGCCACTCCGTCACGTATCCGTTGATTGGCGATACGGACCTCGCCGTTGCCAAGCTGTACGACATGATCCACCCGAATGCGAGCGGGACGGCCAAGGGCCGCTCGGCGGCCGACAACGCCACCGTGCGCTCGGTGTTTGTGGTTGGGCCGGACAAGAAGATCAAGCTCATGATTACCTATCCGATGAGCACCGGGCGGAACTTCGATGAGGTCCTGCGCGTGTTGGATTCCTGTCAGTTGACCGCCCAACACAAAGTCGCCACGCCGGTGAATTGGAAGCAGGGCGAGGATGTAATCATTGTCCCCGCGGTCTCGAACGAGGAAGCCAAGGAAAAATTCCCCGGCGGTTGGAAGGCACCCAAGCCATATCTGCGGATCGTCCCCCAGCCGCAATAAGCCCATTCTTGCCAGCCGGGCGCTCTGAGGGGTCGCTGGACAGGGACCCCTCCTGTCTCAGGTCGGCGTGACTACGTGTTCAAAGTCTGACGCTATCCGCCGTGAGGTCTGACGGCGCGGCTACGCATCCATGCTGTAACACTTGAGTACATTCTTTCCCAGTATGCCCTCTCGGGCCGAAGCGGTCATCAGATTCGTGAGGGCAATCAGATTGGGAATATACTCGGGTGGATGGTCGGCATGCGGAAAATCGCTGGCCCAGAAAAACCGGTCTTCCCCAACAAAAGGGATCACCCCGGCGAGGGAACGCTCGTCCGGGTCACCCGAAATCCAGCACTGGCGGCGGAAATATGCGCTTGGTTTGTCTTTCAGCCGCACACTCTTGCCCAGCGGTGAGTCGTAGACCGCATCCATGCGTTCCAGCCAATACCCGACCCAGCCGGCGCCGACTTCCAGAACAATGACTTTGAGCCGCGGAAATTTGTCGAACACTCCATACTGAAAGAGCGAGACAAATCCCCCGCGAATGGCGTCCCCGCCGGCGATATTTTGGTAAAATGCGGTCGAAAAACTTGTCATCCGGCCAAAGCGGGTGGGGGCGGCCCAGTGTGGCTCAAACGACGGGTGAATGCCAAACGGCAGACCGAGGTCTTGGGCCGCAGCAAACACGCGGTCATGGTCGGGATGGCCGTGGGCTTTCCGGCTCCAGATATACGGGGCCACAAAAAAGCCTTTCATCCCATCCTTGGCCGCCCGCCGCAGCTCTGCTTCGGCAAGCTCAGGGATGCTCAGAGGGATATGGGCAATGGGGAGCAGACGCCCATCCGAGTCTGAACAAAAGTCTACCAGCCAGCGATTATACGCCCGAGCATAGGCCACCGACAGCTCAAGATCTTCGCATTCGGGTTCCCATAACAGCCCCAGCGTGGGGTAGAGAAACACCTTCTCGATATTCTCAATGTCCAGGCGTTGCAGCCGCTCTTTTGGGTCCATAGAGCCAAACGAGGCATTATCCACATAGCCCGACCCGCTCGGCTCGCGTCTATACTCAATCCCCCCAAGCTGGTCCATCACTCCAAGCCCCGACGGTGCGCCCTTGCGCGTCATTTTGGACGGGCGGCCGTTGACCTCAAGATATTCCAGGCCGTCGTCGTCCTGACGGATACGGACGGCGCGGTCGCGGTATTTGGGCTCCAAATATCTTTCCCACAGGTCGGGCGCTTCGAGTATATGACCGTCGGCATCGATCACACCTGACATAGGGAGACTCGGTAAAGCTTCAGGGCCGGGCATACGCATCCTCCTTCTAAGCATTCAAGCCGGGCTGACTCCTGTCTTCCATCACAGGCGAAACGTCCGGCTCGGGAGAACGCTTCGCCCTGCGTGAGTTGGCGAGAACGAGTGCATCACCCGTGGCGGGTCGATGGAAGAACACGCTGACTCGTTGTCCCGGAACTCGAACGCTGCCGTTTACGCAGGAGTTCTTCTCCTTCTGTAATCTGCTCAGGTTCCATCATCTCAACAATATATTCTCGTACTGTGCGCGCCGTATTCTGGTGCGCGCCCGAGGCATTTGTCGCCGCCAGCGTGATCCACATATAGGCTTGGCCATAGTCCAGCGGCGTCCCCTGACCCCTGGCGTAGCGCAGGGCCAGATTATACTGCGCCTGGGTGTCACCCTGGTTGGCCGCCCGGCGATACCAATTTGCCGCTTGGGTGTCGTTCTGTTCGACCCCCTGCCCGGTCGCATACATGAAGCCCAGATTGACCTGCGCTTGGGCATGGCCCTGGTCGGCGGCTTGGCGATACCACTTGGCGGCCTCGGCCGCATCTTGCGCCACGCCTTGCCCGGTGCGATACATGAGCCCCAAATTCCACTGCGCGTCAGCATGGCCCTGGTCGGCGGCTTGGCGATACCACTTGGCGGCCTCGGCCGCATCTTGCGCCACGCCTTGCCCGGTCTGGTAGTGCAGTCCCATAAAATAGAGTGAGCGCGGATGCTGCTGGTCGGCGGCCTGGCGATGCCATTTCAGCGCTTGGGTCGCATCCTGGGGGACGCGCTGGCCCAGACCGTAGAGCACGCCCAGTTCGGCCTGGGCCAGGACGACTCCTTGCTCGGCCGTTTGGGTCAGCTGGGCAATCGTCATACGCGCAATCAGATTAGCGCGGGCCCCAGCGTATTTCGCCGCGGTTGCTTTGGCGGCATTGAATGAATCCCGGTCGCCTCTATACACGGCCCGCTCGGCCGCCATATCCGCCGCTCGGTTGATCAAGAGCAATGCCTGAACATCATCTTGCTCAATGCCCTTGCCCGATGAGTACAGAATGCCCAGGTCGTACTGGGCGGTCACGTGGTCCTGCTCAGCGGCTTGACGATACCACGCTATCGCTGTTGCCATATCCGCTGGGACGCCCAGGCCGTTGGCGTACATGACGCCCAAGTTCCACTGGGCGGTCGCATGGCCCTGCTCAGCGGCTTGGCGATACCATACCCCGGCTTCGGCGTAGTCCTGTGCGACGCCATAGCCGTTATCGTATAGGAAGGCGAGGTCGTACTGGGCCTCAACGTCACCGGTCTCGGCCCGTGCTCGCAGCTCGCTAATTCTGTCCGCTCGTGCCAGGGATACTCCACAAAGACCGAGGACAACACTCACTACTATCCAGCGCGCTAGTGTCTGCATACCGCTTGTCCTACCGTACTCCTTCTCAAATGAGAAGAGCGGGCAGGGCGCTCCCGCTGCCTTCTTGTTGGGTGCTCTCTTTCCCGACGCTACAGGAATGGGGGGACTCGTCTCATGGGTGCAGGGCCGCTATCCAGTCAGGTAAGGGTTGGTCTGGCACGTCCGCGCTCTCGGGCAAGAGTTCAAGCACATCGAGCGACATCCGGTAGCGAATGCGTCCGTGCCACAAATACGGTGTCCGCACGGAATTGCTCACCATGCCGCCGTGGAGTGCGGGATGGGTGCCCTGAGGGGGCGTGGCCTCCACCCATAACTCTGCCCCGCGATACTGACGCACCCAGGCGTGTGAGTCCAGGTGGATCCGGTCCCAACTCTCCGGCTCCGCAATGCGGGCTTTTTGGCAATACATCGTCCGTCCCTGTCTCCTTGTATCTCAAGAGGCATCTGTGAGGAAAGATTGCCTGGTGTTCCTGATTGGACGCATACGTTCGGGCCACCCCCAAAGCAGCGTGGGTCCTCTCTTTGAGGGCCCAGGAACAATGAACCGCACCGAGAGGAAGCGCTATGGACATTTTTCAATATGACACCGTTCTGAGCACGCTGGGCGACAGTGGGGTCCGCACCATAGCCCTGAACCGGCCCGAGCGCCTGAACGCGATGAACCAGCAACTCATGGTCGATATCGCTCGCGCCTTTGACGAAGCCAATGCCGACCCAGAGACCTGGGCCCTCATCTTCACGGGTCAGGGCCGAGCCTTTTGTGCTGGCGATGACCGGAAGGCCCATCACCAGCCTGAAAACGAAGCGCAGGCCCGAGCGGCCGTGGACGCGGTCCAGCGGGCGACCCTGGCGATTGTCTTTGGCGGAAAGCCGGTTGTGGGAGCCATCAACGGCTGGGCAGTTGGGGGTGGGTTCGAGTTGGCGCTCAATTGTGATTTTCCGATCTGGGCGGAAAGCGCCCGAGGGTTTTTCCCTGAAGTGTCGCTCAACGCTTTTGTGACGGGGGCCGTCTCATCGCTCCTCCCGGCCTTAGTCGGCCTGAACAAAGCCCGGGAAATGCTGTTTCTGGGCGAACAGTATGAAGCCCGGACCTTGCTGGACCTAGGCGTGGCGTGGCGCGTGGTTGCTGATGAGCGTCTGCTCGCCGAGGCGCACGCTGTGGCAAAGAAACTGAGTCGCCTGCCGCCGCTGGCCGTCCGAGCGATGAAGCGGGTGCTCAATCAGTGTGCAGCCAGCGATATCCACACCGCCCTGCGACTGGAAACAGAGGCGACCGTTGCCAGTTTTCTCGACCCGGAAACCACCGAACGGCTGACGGATTTCTAGTTGGGATTATAGCGGCCTTCCTATTGACAAACAGCGCGGTCCACGCGGCCTACCTTTTATTTTAGCCCTTTCCCCTCCGAAGGCGGGGCGCGTTGAGTCAGTCTGACAGCCCACGCTGGCCTGTGGGGGGCTCGCTGTCTCGTTCCTCGCTTTTTTTGTTTGGTATGGCTATTATCACCTGGCAGCGGAAGAGGCACGAATGCCGCGCGACGAGGAGAAACACAAGAAACAGGAAACGCCTATGAGCGGTCTCTCCGCGGCCGAGATATTGCGCCTGACTCGGGAGTATGGCCTGTATGAATGGGCCGCGCAGAAAGCAGTGCAGCCACTCAGCGTTGACCGTGCTCAGGGTGTCTACTTCTGGACGGTCGATGGCAAACGCTTTCTTGACTTCAACTCGCAACTGATGTGCGTCAATATCGGTCATGGCGATGAGCGCGTCCTGACTGCTATTCGGGAGCAAGCTGAGAAGCTGACCTATGTGATGCCGCATCTTGTGACCGAGCCGCGGGCCAGGCTGCACCAACTCTTGGCCGAGGTCAGCCCCGGTGATCTCAAACGATCTTTTTTGACCCTGAGCGGAGCGGAGGCGAATGAATATGCCGTGCGGATTGCGCGTCTGGCTACTCGGCGGCAGAAAATTCTTGTCCGCTATCGTTCCTACCACGGGGCGACGGCTGGGGCGGTCAGTCTGACTGGAGAGCCGCGCCGCTGGGGCGCTGAACCGGGCCTCCCCGGTGTGGTGCGGGCCATGGACCCGTATCGCTATCGGTGCCGCTGGTGTCAGGAGCAGCCGGCCTGCAATCTCAACTGCTTGAATCACGTCGAAGATGTGATTCGGTTTGAGGGGGCGCATACGATTGCTGCCGTGCTGATTGAGACCGTGACCGGCACGAACGGCCTCATCATTCCACCCGACGGCTATTTGCCGGGGCTGCGCACCCTGTGTGATAAATATGGCATCGTGCTGATCGCCGATGAGGTCATGAGCGGCTTTGGCCGCACGGGTGAGTGGTTTGCGGTCAATCACTGGGATGTGGTGCCTGATATAATGACCCTGGCAAAGGGCCTCACGAGTGCCTACCTGCCGCTTGGTGCCATTATGGTCAACGACGAGATTGCGGCCCATTTTGAAGACAATGTCCTGTACGCCGGGTTGACCTATGGGGCGCATCCGGTTTCCTGTGCCGCCGCGGTTGCCACCATTCAGGTCTACCAGGAAGACGGCCTGATTGAGCGGGCCAAAAAGATGGGGGCCGTTCTGGCTCACGAGATGGCACGTTTACAGCACAAGCATCCCTCGGTTGGCGAGGCCCGCTCAATCGGCCTGTTTGGCCTGTTCGAGCTTGTCAAAAACCGTCAGACGCGCGAGCCGCTGGCCCCCTTTAATGCGACGGCCGCCGAAATGGGGCCGATGGCTCAGCTGGGTACATTTTTTCGAGACCAGGGGCTCTTTACCTTCGTGCGCTGGAATACTTTTTTTGTGAATCCGCCTCTCTGTATCAGCGAGGCGCAACTCCGCGAGGGATTAGCAATTATTGACCGGGCGCTCGACATGACTGACGCGGCTGTCTCGGGCTGAGGGCGCTTCTCGGGAACAGGCGCGCATGAACACCCCATCCTCCGTACCAATGGTCACGCGGCGAAAGACGAGGCTCCCATGAAAACACTGACGAGGAGAGCGCTGCTCCGTTCCGGTCTCGCCTGGTGCACGGTCGCCCCCTATTTGAACCCCCTGAAAGCGGTCGCTGACATAGACACCCGCCCGCCTGCCCCGCAGATGTCGCCGGGCGTGACCGACACCGAGATTGTGCTCGGCATGTCCGCGGCCTTCTCCGGACCCTCCCGGGGGTTGGGCATTGAACTCTACCGCGGGGCCAGCGCCTACTTCGATCATGTGAATGAGCAGGGCGGGGTCGCCGGGCGCAACGTGCTGATCAAAACGTATGACGATGGCTATCAACCTGCCCCGTCTGTGAGGAATACCCTGAAGCTGATGCTGCAAGACCAGGTGTTTCTCCTCTTTGGCTACGTTGGAACACCGACGGTCACGCGCGTCTTGCCCGTGCTCAAGAAGTTTCAGGATAGAGATATCTTTTTGTTTTTCCCCTTCACCGGCGCTCAGCCGCAACGGGAACCCCCCTATGGCGACTTTGCGTTTAATCTGCGTTCCTCCTATCGTCAGGAAACCGCTGGTCTCGTCGATAATTTCGTGCGCATCAACCGCAACCGTATTGCGGTGTTCTATCAAGCCGATGCCTACGGACGCAGTGGCTGGGCGGGGGTCCGCCGCGCCCTGAAGCACTACGGCAGACAGATTGTGGGCGAGGCGACCTACCGCCGCGGCACGAAATTTACGGCCAGTATGCGCCGGCCGGTTGAAATCCTGAAGGCGTCACAGCCTGAAGCCGTGATCTGTATCGGTTCTTATGCGGCCTGTGCGGCCTTTGTCCGCGATGCGGTGGACCTTGACCTGCGAGTCCCGATTGCCAACCTGTCCTTTGTTGGTAGCGAAAATCTCTTAAAACTCCTCACCCACTGGACGCTGACTGAGGGGCAGGGCGACAGCGAACGGTACACCCGCCTGCTCGTCAACTCCCAAGTGGTCCCGAGTTACGAAGCGACCTCCATGCCGGCCGTCAACGAGTATCGTGCCTTGATGAAACGCCACAATCCACAGCCGCCCTTAGACCTGTTGAAAGAACCCTATCTGCCCTCTGATCACAGTTTCGTCAGTCTGGAAGGATTTATCAACGCCAAGTTAATGGTTGAAATCCTGCGCCGGCTTGGGGACAGGCCGGAACGGAGTCAACTCGAACAGGCCGTCTTTACCGTTCAGGATTTCGATTTGGGCATTGACGAGCGGGCCTCCTTCGGTCCTGGCCGTCGCCAAGGGCTACAGCAAGTCTACTATACGGTTGTTGACGAGGGCCGCTTTGTCCTGCTGGACAATTGGGAAGCTAGGTTTGCCTGATATGAAAATCCAAAAGCTCTTTCAGAAAACCTTATTTGGCGTTTTCTCGCTGTTTGGCCTGATTGGCCTGTCCACCTCCGTGCTGTGTATCTATACCGTCGATACGCACTTGTCCGAGGAATACGAGAGCAACAGCAAAGACATTGCCAAGACCATTGCCGATTCGAGTGTGGACATTCTCTTAAACCGAGACCTGTCGGCCCTGCAATCGCTCATCGATCAGTTTGTTGAAATTCAGAGTATCCGCTATATCTATATTACGGATGAAGAGGGCGAGTTTGTCGCCCATACGTTTGTTCCCGGTGTGCCCGAAGAAATTCGGACCGGAGACCGGAATAACACGGAGACTGTAGAGCGCAGCCTGCCTGGGATGGGTGATTTTGTGGAAGTGGGCAGTCCGATTCTGGCTGGCGTTGCCGGCACCGTTCATGTCGGCATGGACACCGATCTGATTGCGCTCAAGATTCAGAGAGCAATCGGCCGCCAAGTCTATCTCATCTCCATTATCCTGGTTGTTGGTGTCCTGGCGGCCCTCTGGTTCGTCAATCTCGCGGCCAAGCCCCTGGGCGACCTGCTGGCCTATGCCGTTGCCCTGGCGCGAGACCGGGACAACGGAGAGGAGGAGAACACGCTGCTGACCCGCGACGATGAGGTTGGACAACTGGCCCGACTGTTTCTCTATTTTTCGGAGGGCGTGCGGGCGGAAGGGGAACAGCGCGTCGCGTCTGGAAACGATGGATAGGATTTGACCGCGGAGAGGTTCCGCGCAGTGTCTGGACCGTACGGGCGGCTGGTCCGTCCCGAGTGGTCGGGGTTGATTGGCGATTGAGGGTGCTTGGAAATGATGGAAAAGAAACAGATGCCGCGGGCGATGACCGCCCTGTTGTGCACGCTCCTGCAAACCTGCTTCGGGACCGTGTATGCGTGGAGTTTCTTTCAGACGCTGCTCGTCAGACAGCTTGGCTGGTCGTTTACCGAAACGGCCTGGGCCTTCAGCCTCGCCATTTTTTCCCTGGGTATCGCCGCCGCCTGGGCCGGCACGATGCTGCCGCGGTTTGGGCCGCGCAAATTGGCCGTGGCCGGAAGCCTCATGTTTTCGGGCGGCTATGTGCTGGCGAGCTTTGCGCTCCGCCTGGATATTATCGAGCTTTTTTATCTCGGCTATGGGGTGATCGGTGGGGCCGGCATTGGATTTGGCTATGTGACACCGGTTGCCACCGTGGCGAAATGGTTCCCGGACCACAAAGGCTTAATGACCGGGATCGTTGTGATGGGTTTTGGGGTGGGCGCGTTTCTTTTGAGCAAGGTGTTGGCCCCGCTGCTCGTGCTGCAAGCGGAGGGCGACCTGGCGCTCGTTTTCTTGTGGCTCGGCGTTGTCTTTGCCTGTATCTTATTACCTTCGAGCCTGGCCCTGAGCGACCCTCCGACCGGGGTGGCCGCGGTGGCCGACAGCCCGCGGAGTGACGACCCCGACTCTGTTACCCCCTACCTGCGCTCTTCGGCGTTCATCTTCATGTGGGTCGTCTTCTTTTTCAATATCGCCGCAGGAATCTCCGTTATCAGCTTTCAGTCGGAACTCCTGCAAGAAGTGTGGGGCTTCGCCGACCCGTCTTTAGAACCGGCCGTCCTGGTCGAATATGGGGCGACACTGATCGCCGTGAGTTCGCTGTGTAACGGGGTCGGGCGGCTGTTCTGGGGGCTCCTCTCTGACCGTATCGGGCGCGTCCGGGTCTTTAGAATTCTGCTCGCCAGCCAGATGATTGTCTTCGGTATCCTGATGACAGAACGAAATCCCTGGATATTCGCCGCCCTGGTTTGCTACGTCCTCTTATGCTTTGGCGGCGGCTTTGCCACCATGCCTTCTTTTGTGCTGGATGTGTTCGGGACAAAAAAGATGTCCACGATTTACGGGACCATTCTGACCGCCTGGGCCGCGGCAGGGATCTGTGGTCCACTCTATGTGGGCCATTTGAAAGACCAATATCCCGACCGGGCGGTCATGTATTGCTTTTTGATCGGGATTCTGATGCTGGGCCTTGGGTATGTCTTCTCCTATTTACTGAATGATGAGCGTATTCGTCTGCGTCGTCCGACCCTGGAAGGGACGCTCCGGCAGTACGGCATTGTGTATCCTCGGCGCGCGTAGAACCCACTCCCTGGCAGGACATGAGACCTATGCTATATGCGTGTTCACCCGACGATGGTTTCGACGATGAGGACGAACGCTGCCCGTGCGTCATTCTCATTCGATGGCCCCGGCCCCACGTCGTGAAGCCCGTACACTCCAAATAATGGAGCGACTGGTCTGCCAGAGCCCGACACACCACAGGCTTGCCTTCTGGGCCTGTTCTCTCTATAGAAAGGCGAGGTCGGCTTATACGGCGAGCATTCATACCAATAAAGGAGAGAACGTTATGGCTGAGTGTGATGTCCATATTAAAAGGGGAACGGTTGTTGATGGAACACGTGTCCCGCGTTTTCAGGCTGATGTCTGGATTACCGATGGAAAAATCGTCCAGATCGGTGGTCGAGCGACCGGCGGGGCGAAAAAGGTCATCGACGCGGATGGGCTGATTGTTGCGCCTGGGTTTGTTGATCTCCACACCCATTATGATGCGCAGATCCGCTGGGACCCGTGGTGTACGATTTCTGGCTGGCACGGCGTAACCTCCGTGGTGCTCGGGAACTGCGGCTTTGGCTTTGCTCCGGTCAGACCCGCGTTTCAGGAACGCTCCATGCTCACCATGACGCGCACGGAAGCTATCCCGTATGACTCTATGAAAGAGGGCATGACCTGGGACTGGGAGACCGTCCCTGAATACCTGGACTCGCTGGACCGTACAGCCAAAGGCGTCAACTGTATCCAGTATATGCCAACTGCGTCGCTGATGACGTATGTGATGGGCTTGGAGGCCGCCAAGTCCCGCTCGGCCACCTCCGCGGAAAAGCAAGAAATGCAACGGCTCTTGCACGAAGGCATGGATGCCGGCCTGTGTGGTTTTTCCATTCAACGGCTCGGTCCCGACTCGACGCAAGCCGATTATGATGGTTCCCCGATGGTGACGGACATCATGGCGGACGAGGATATTCTGAACTTGGCCGCAGTCCTGCGAGAGCGCGATGAGGGCTTTATCCAAATCACTCAATCCACCGGGCACATTAAGGCCGATCTGGCTTTCTTGGAAAAACTCGCAGCAACCGCCCACCGGCCCATTCTGCACAACGTGATTGTTGCCGCCCGCAAAGACCCCCGGGTGCACCGCCGGAGTCTGGACTGGCTGGAGCGCTGCCGAGAGAGAAACCTGCCCATCTATGGCCAGACCGGAACGCACCGAACGGGTTTTGCGTTTACGCTGGAACACTGGAATCTGTACGATGCCAGTCCGGCTTGGCGTGAGCTGACGACTGGAACCAAAACCGACAAGCTGACCAAGATGAAAAACCCGGCCCTGCGGGCCGCGGTCAAACGCGAGACCGAAGAAGCGGACCGAAAGCTGCAAGTCATCCAGGCCGGCGTTGGCGGTCCAATTCCAAGACTGGTCGTTCAGACGGCCAATAATCAAACCGAACTGGAAGCCTATGTCGGCAAATCCCTTGGGCAGATTGCCGAAGAAGAAGGGAAAGACCCCATTGACGTCATGCTTGACCTGTCGGTTGCCGGCGATCTGAACGTCGAATTCCTCGGACCAGACCGGGGTTTTAATGCCCAGCATACGGCGGAGATGATTAACGACTCGTATTTCACCGTTCCGGGAGCCTCGGACGGTGGGGCGCATACCAAGTTCTTCACCGGCGGCGCTTTTACGACCGACTTTCTGCGCTGGTTAGTCCGGGATGAACAACTGATCAGCCTGGAAGAGGCCCATTACCGGCTGTCCGCTCTGCCGGCGCATGCGGCCGGCTTCCGCGACCGTGGCGTGCTCCGTGAGGGCGCTGCAGCCGATGTTGTCATCTATGACCTGGACGAGCTGGACATTGAGCCGAATTGGATCGGCGAGATTGTGCACGACTTCCCTGGGAATGAGTGGCGCCGGATTCAGCGCGCCAAGGGCTATCATGCGATTCTGGTGAACGGAGTCCAGACCTTTGCAGATGGAGTGTGTACCGGAGAAACCCCAGGCCAACTGCTCCGCAACGGGAGGGGCTAATCCCTCTCCCCAAGAAACCCCCCTTATGAAAAGGGGGGGTATTTTCCGTCCGATGCCCGCTCCCGGAGGGAGCGGGTCAGGATAAGGGATTGCTTTGCTGTGGACAGTCTGAGAGACACGCCGCTGAGCCAGCCGCCCGCAGTTGTTCGACCGACGGCTGAGCAGCTGTCCTACACCCCTTCCTACCTCCTGTGCTCGGCCTGTTTCTGGAGCGGTCTGCCGCAGCCTCGTCTGCGTGGTTCGTTTGTCATTGAAAGCCTCTTGTGGGCAATCGGTGTGGCAAGTATGGGGCTGCTGCTGGTGATGGGACAGCTCTCTCATCTCCCGGTCGCCCTGGCCTGCCTGCCCGGTCTGGGCTACTCCGTCTGGAGACGCTATTGCCGTTCTGTCGTTTGTCCTCAGTGTGGGCAATGTCCGCTGCTGCCTGAAGAGGCGCTGTATCCTCCAGACTGCGCGCATTTTCTTTTTAGTACAGAGCCAAAGCAGGTGCCAGACGAAAGCCGTAAAGGATAATGGCGAGTGGAGAGCAAGAAATCCCAAGACCTGTGCCGGGGCGGGTTTGAAACCCGCCCTTGCTTTATCCGGCTGTCTCAGCCGTACCCGCAACGCCGCCCCCTGCACGCCATTGCCTTTGATCTCGACAGCACCCTCACGCGGCCCTATCTGGATTTCGCCCGACTCAGAGCCCAACTCGGCCGACCCGAGGGCGATATTCTCCACTGGGCGACCGCCCTCCCGCCGCCCCGACGGTCTGAAGCCTTTGCCACTATTGAGGCATTTGAACAAGACGGGGTTGAGCATGTCGCCTGGAACGACGGGGCTCAGGAAACCGTAGCGGCCCTCCAAGCCCACGGTCTGCCGGTCGCCATTATTACCCGCAACAGTCGGACTTCGCTCAGGGCCGTATGCGCCCGCCTGGACATCCGCGTCAAGGTCCTGATTGCCCGCGAGGACGCCACGCCCAAGCCGGACCCGGCCTGTGTCCGGCTGGCAAGCGCCCGTCTGGGGGTTCAGGTCGAGACGCTGCTCATGGTCGGAGACTTTCGGCACGATACCGAGGCCGGCCGGGCGGCTGGGGCCATGACGGTCCTCCTGACCAACGGCAAAACGCCGACCTGGACGGTTGCGGCCGACCTCGTGATTCAGCGGCTGCCCGAGTTGTTGACCTGTGTGGAATCTGGGACTGCATGAGACACGAAAAGGAGGACCCCTATGGAATTTGCCATTGCCTACCCGGCTAAACCCGACGCCTGGAAAGACATTGCTGTGGCCGAAGACAACGGCTTCAGCCACGCCTGGCTGTACGACTCTCAGATGATCTATAGCGATGTGTATGCGTGTATGGCGCTGGCCGCGGAGCATACGAGCACGATAGTCTTGGGGACGGGTGTTGCCATCCCGAGTAATCGTCTTGCTCCGGTGACCGCCCACTCCATTGCCACTATTAACCAACTCGCGCCCGGTCGGGTCATCCTCGGCCTGGGAACCGGATTTACCGGCCGCAATACCATGGGCCTCCCGCCGGTCTCCCTCACCCGCGTGCGCGACTATATTGAGCAGTGCCGCAGCCTGCTCAAGGGAGAAGAGGTGCGCTTTCACGACACCGAAGGCGGTGGCTCTCGCCATCGCTGGATTCGCTTCCTGCATCAAGACCACGGCTATGTCAACCTGAAAGACCCGATTCCGATTCACTTTGCGGCCAACGGGCCGAAAGCCCTGGAACTGACCGGAGAGGTCGCAGACGGCTGGATTACGACCATTTCCTCCCCAGAGACCTTACGTAACAACCTGGCGGTGGTCGAAAAGGGCGCGGCTCGGGTTGGACGCGCAGCCCACGACCTGCCCAATGTCGCCCTGACCACCGCCTGTGTGCTGCAACCGGGGGAGTCGGCCGCCGCGCCGCGCGTCATGGACCGAGTCGGCCCCTTTGCCATTGTGGCGCTCCACGCCTTGTGGGAGCGGTCCGCGGTCACGGCCAATATGCCGCCGGCCATGGAGCAACTCTATCAGGGCTTTGCCGACTATGTGGCGCAGATGCGCACGCCTGAAGATCGTCGCTATCTCGAAGTCCACGAAGGCCACTTGATCTATCTCAAACCGGGGGAAGCGCGGTACTGTAGTGAAGACCTGATTCGCGGCATGACATTGACCGGAACGGGGAAGGAGATCATTGCCCGGCTCAAGGCGCTCGAAGCGGCTGGTCTCAAGCAGGTGGCGGTTCAGGTGGTGAACCACGGGCGCGAGATGATTGAAGAATTCAGCCGTGAGGTCATTGCCAAATATTAGGGGGACAAGGGAGCAATATGCCTCCACCCAACAATTGCCCTGGCCCTTCGCCTTGGCTACACTTCCGGGGAGCCGGCAGGGAGGAAAGTCCGCTCAGCCCCTAACCACTAGCCACGACATTCGCCCCGGCACGAAAGGAGAAGGCCCAATGAGTCAAGTCAAAGCCGAGTATATTTGGATAGACGGCAACAAACCGACGGCCACATTGCGCTCAAAAACGAAAATACTGACTGCGCCTATTCGCAGACTCGAAGACATCCCCCTGTGGGGCTTCGACGGTTCAAGTACGATGCAGGGGCCGAAGGGCATGACAGCGACCGCCTGCTCAGCCCTGTTTACTACACCCCTGACCCCATCCGCGGTGGCGATAATATCCTGGTCATGAACGAGGTCCGACTCCCGGATGGAGCTGTGCACGAGTCCAATACGCGGGATCACCTGGTCAAGCTGCAAAAAAAATATCAAGACCAGGAGCCCTGGTTCGGCATTGAGCAGGAATATACTTTTTTCCGAGGCCGGTGCCGCTGGGGTGGCCGGAGGGTGGCTATCCCGCACCCCAAGGACCGTTCTATTGCGGTGTTGGTGCCGATGAGGTCTTTGGCCGAGAAATTGTTGAAGCCCATATGAATGCCTGTCTGGAAGCCGGGCTTGCCCTGTCCGGTATCAATGCCGAGGTCATGCCCGGACAGTGGGAGTTTCAGATCGGTCCCGTGGGCATTCCTGAGGTGGCGGATCAATTGTGGGTCGCCCGTTGGCTCTTGTATCGCATCGCCGAGGATTCTGGGGTCAATGCCACCTTGCACCCGAAACCGGTCAAGGGCGATTGAAACGGCGCCGGCGCCCACACAAATTTCAGTACCAAAGCCATGCGCGCGGAAGGCGGCTTACGGGTCGCGAGAGCCGCCTGTGAGGCGCTGGAGAAACGGCACGAGGAACACAGCGCGGTGTACGGGGCCCACAACGAAGAACGCCTCACCGGCCTGCATGAAACCTGTAGCATCCACGAGTTCCGCTACGGCATCAGCGACCGGGGGGCCTCAGTCCGCATTCCTATGGCCACGGCCAACGACGGTCGCGGCTATCTGGAAGATCGTCGCCCGGCCGCCAATATGGACCCCTATCAGGTCTGTGCCGCGCTGCTCGAAACAACCTGTGGCTGAGCCTGGAGAGAACAGCCTTCTCAATACTCTCGCTTGGGGGCCGGTATGCTACACACGCCAGTCTGCCAGAACCTTGGCATCCGCTATCCTATTTTCTCTGTGGGGATGGCCGGCCCACCCCTCACGGCCGCGGTGTCCAACGCCGGCGGATGCGGCGTCTTGGGCATGGGCGGTCTGCCCGCGCCTTTTATCCGGGAGCAAATCCAGCAGGTCCGCGCGCTGACCACGCAGCCCTTTGGGGTCAATATCATTCTCCCCCTGCTGCAAGAGGGCCAGATTGAAACCTGCTTGGCCGAAGCCGTTCCCCTGCTCGTCCTCTTCTGGGGCGACCCCGAACCCTATGTCAAAGAGGCCCATCGCGTCGGGACCAAGGTGTTCCTCCAGGTTGGCTCAGTTGAAGAAGCGGTGACCGCGGTCACCGCCGGGGTGGACGGCGTTATCGCCCAGGGCATTGAGGCCGGCGGGCATGTCAAAAGCACCACCGCACTCTCAACCCTCATCCCGGCCGTGGCCGAAGCCGTTGGGCCGGTGCCGGTTATTGCCGCCGGCGGCATTGCGACCGGACGCGGAGTTGCGGCGGCCTTCACCCTGGGCGCTCAGGCCGTGTCCATGGGCACGCGCTTTGTGGCCAGTGCAGAAAGCCAGGTCGCCCAGGCCTACAAACAGCGCATTGGACAGTACAGCCGAAGATACGGTCTACACCACCCTCTTTGATGTGGGCTGGCCAGCGGCCGCTCACCGGGTGTTGCGCACGACGGCGCTGGACGAATGGGAAGCTGCGGGTCGTCCGGCCAGCGGCCAACGGCCTGGGGAAGGCCGCACCATCGGCACGATGCCTCTCGCCGGCACCGCCATAGCGTTGCCCAAATACGGCATCTTCCCGCCCATGCCCGGCTTTACCGGCGACCTGGAACAAACCGCATTATACGCGGGCGAATCGTGTCGATTGATCCACGCTATCAAGCCGGCAGGTCACATCGTGCGCGACATCGTGGCCGAAGCCGAGGCGATACTCAAACATCTGCACCCCTGAGCGCCCCCCAGACAGACGACAATCCGCCCCTCATCGGCGCCGGCGGCGCGTTCTGCGGGCTTCATTATTGACGGGAGATAGACAGCACGCTAGTGGAAGCGACATGAAAGAATCGTTTATCCTCCTGCTGTGGTGGGTGCTGTTTGGTGGCTCACACATGCTCATGTCCGCGCCCGGTTGGCGACCGAAACTGGTCGCCCGGCTTGGTGAACGGGGCTTTTTCAGCGTCCATTCTCTGATTGCCATTGCCACCATCGTGCCGCTGTGCATGTATTATGGCGAGCACAAGCACACCGGCCCGCAGCTCTGGGTCACGCTGCTTCCCTATCTGATAGCGCGTGATGTGAATGTCCTGCTCATGGGCCTGGCCTGTGTCCTCCTCGTGAGTGGCCTGACGACCCCGGCCCCGAGCTCCATACTGACCAGTGGAGCGCCCCAGGCATACGGTATCACCCGGATTACCCGCCACCCCGTGTTTGCCTCATTTTTTTTATTTGGCGTGGCGCATTGTCTGATGAATAGCGCTCTGAGCGATATTATCTTCTTTGGCGGTTTCGTCGTCTATTCCTGGCTGGGCGCATACCATCAGGACCAGCGGAAAACAGCCGAGTTGCCCGGCTATGCGGAGTTTCGGCTGTCCACTTCCTTCCTGCCATTTGGGGCGATTGCCAGTCAACGACAGCCATTTCCTACCGGAGAGCTGGGTTGGGGGGCCATCATCCTGGGCGTCGTGGTGTTCTACCTCGTGCGCACCTTTCACCCCAATATATTCGGCGGGATTCTGATGACGCTCTAGGATAGCCCAGCCATGCTCCCCGAGATATATACCCAGGTCTGGAGTTGGCTGCTCGGCCTGTCCAAGGTCGAGTTGATTCTTTTGGGTGGGAGCCTTACCCTGCTCGTTGCGCTCAGCAAGGTATTCCGCTGGCTGTTCTTGGCGCTGGTGGTGCTCTTTCTGGTTGTGGCGCTCCCGCAACTGCTGACCCGGGATGCCGCGTATCCGCTGCCGGAACTAATCCCAGCCGAGCGGGCTGGACATCAAGACTGGAGTCTGAAAGGAGACGAGAATGGAAGTTGAAAAGAAACTCGAAGAACTCGGGCTGACCCTGCCGCCCATCCCCACGCCGGTGGCCAACTATCTGCCCCTGGTGCGAACCGGCAACCTGGTATTTGTCTCCGGCCACGGACCGGGCGTCCTCAAGGACGGTAGCGTAGCGTTCATCCAGGGCAAGCTCGGCACAGACCTGGACGTTGAGCAGGGCTATGACGCGGCCAAACAGGTCATGCTCAATATCCTGCAATCCCTCAAGCAGGAACTGGGAGACTTAGACAAGGTCCGCAAGGTGGTCAAACTGCTGGGCTTTGTCAATTGCACGCCCGACTTCCCGGATCAACCCGTAGTCATCAACGGGGCGTCCGACCTGCTGGTCGCCCTGTTTGGGGACCGGGGTCGGCACGCTCGCTCGGCCGTGGGCATGAATCAGCTCCCGTTCGGCATTGCCGTCGAGATTGAGATGGTTGTGGAAGTTGAGGATTAATCCGAGGCACCGGCTGAAACCGTGGCAAACTGGGCCACGAGCGCGGCATTGGATTCCGCTTGCTCAAAGGCGGCTCGGACCGCCTGGGTCGCCTCTACGGTTGGGAGGGCGGCAACCTGACGGCGCAGCAAGCGGGCCATTGCGAGTGTATCGGGGTCAAGCAGTTGCTCCTCTTTGCGGGTGCCCGAGGCCGCGATATCAATAGCCGGAAACAGCCGCCGGTCGGCCAGCCGCCGGTCAAGCAGGAGTTCCATATTGCCCGTCCCCTTGAATTCCTGCGCAATAACCTCATCCATGCGGCTGCCCGTGTCAATCAGGCAGGTCGCGACGATAGTCAGCGAGCCGCTTGCTTCGAGCTGCCGGGCAGCACCAAACAGCCGTTTGGGGATTTCCAGCGCGTGGGCATCAATACCGCCGCTCATTGTCCGTCCGGTGGCTGTGTTGAGATTATGGACGCGTCCCAGACGGGTCAAGGAATCCAGGACAACGATTACATCCTTATCCTGCAAGGCGTTTTCAACCGCGCGCTCCAGACAGACCGCGGCGGTCTCCAGATGTTCTTCCAGCGAACGATCATTTGACGAGGCAAATACTTCGGCCGGAACGGCTCGGCGAAAGTCGGTCACCTCCTCAGGCCGCTCATCAATAAGCAGGCTGTATAAGACGGCGTGCGGCGCTCCGGCTGCCGCGGCCACGCATAAATTTTTTAAGAAGGTCGTCTTGCCAGTTTTGGGCGGCGCTAAGATAAGCGCGCGCTGGCCGAATCCAATCGGACAGAAGACATCCAGCATCCGAATCGTCAGGGGTGTATCCAGCCCCACAAGCGGAATCTTCCGGTTGGGTGCAATCGGGACCCGACTTTGAAATTCTTGCAGCGCGGCTGACGGCCCGGGCGGCCCGTTCCGGCGTCCCCGTTGCCGCCGGTGGCTCTGAGGCCGTCCCCCCGCCTGTCCTCTCCCGTCTCTCCCCCGCCGCCTGTTTTTACGCATGATGTCTTTATTGTTCCTGATCTCCACGCGGTCTACAAGCGCGCCCGGCTCGTAAGCGCGGGCCGCCAGTGGCCGCCCGCGCGGGAAAAAGCATCCGGCCTCTTGGGCGACGCTGAAGCCGGCTAACGGGTGTCGGCCCGTCGGCGCAGCCACTCGACACTCAGCATGAACAGCAGCGAGAACGCAATCAGCAGGGTGGCGACGGCCAGAATCGCCGGACTGATCTGCTCACGGATGCCGGTCCACATCTGGCGCGGCACGGTGCGCTGTTCCAGGCCGCCCATGAACAGCACGGTGACTACTTCGTCGAACGAGGTGGCAAACGCAAACAAAGCCCCGGAGAGCACGCCGGGGGCGATCAGCGGCAGCACAATACGCCGGAAAGTCCGCACTGGGCCGGCACCCAAACTGGCCGCGGCGCGATACAGGCTGGGGTCGAAACCCGATAGCGTCGCCGTCACCGTGAGCAGCACAAACGGCGTCCCCAGCGTGGCGTGGGCCAGGACCAGCCCCAGGTGGGTCTGGGTCAGGCCCAGGTTTGAGTAGAAGAAGAACATGCCCGCGGCCGAGATAATCACCGGCGTAATCATCGGCGAGAGCAGGAGGCCCATGATGGCCGAGCGACCTGGCAGGGCCGGATGCGTCAAGCCCAGGGCCGCCAGCGTCCCGAGTGTGGTCGCCAGCCCGGTGGCCGCCAGGCCGATGAACAGGCTGTTGAAGAGCGCATGTCTCCACTCTGGGTCGCCCATGACCTGCTGATACCAGCGCAGCGAATAGGCGGCAGGCTCCAGGCGCAGCATCCCCTCGGTAAAGGTGAAGTAGGGTTCGGCATTCAAGCTCAGCGGAATGATGACGACAATCGGCGCAACCAGAAACACAAACACCGCGGTACACCATGCCAGATAGGCGGTCCGGCCGACATGTCCCCAGGCTCCTCGCGGCTTCATCTCAGCCCAACCTCATGCGTTCGATGCCGACCAGGCGGTCGTACACCAGATACAGCCCGAGCACGAAGGCCAGCAGCAGGCCGCCGAGCGCCGCGGCCAGCCCCCAGTTCAAGGACGTCTGCATATGGTAGGCGATCATATTGGCAATGAGTTGGCCGCTCTGGCCGCCGACCAAGGCGGGGGTGATGTAATAGCCAATCGCCAGGATAAAGACCAGCAGCGAGCCGGCACCGACGCCGGGTAAGGTCTGGGGCCAGTAGACCCGCCAAAATGCCTGGACCGCGCTCGCGCCCAGCGAAGCCGCGGCGCTCATATGCAGTTGGGGGATGGTCCGCATGACCGCGTACAGCGGCAGCACCATGAAAGGCAGCAGGACATGGGTCATGGCAACCATAGTGCCGGTCATATTGTAGATCATGGCCAGGCGGCTGTCGTCGGCGAGCAGGTCAAGCGCGACCAACGTGCTGTTGAGCACTCCCTGAGTCTGGAGCAGGACGATCCAGGCCGTCGTGCGCACCAGCAAGGAGGTCCAGAACGGCACCAGCACCAGGAGCAGCAGGAGATTGGCCCGCCGCGGCGGGACATGGGCGATCAGATAGGCGACTGGATAACCGAGGAGCAGGCACAGCCCGGTCAGACTCAGGCTCACGGCCAGGGTGCGCCACAGCAGCGACAGATAGACCCGATACTCGTCTGGTCGTGGAACGATGCGCCCGTCAGGGTGGCGTTCCAGGTCCAGGGCGTGCAAATAGTGACGCGTGGTGAAACGCGCGCCAGCGTGGCGAAGCGCGTGCCAGGTTTGCACGTCGTCCCAGGCCGCATGGATGCCGACCAGCCTGGCGCGCCACGAACCCGCTCCTTCCCCCTTATCAGGGGGAGCCTGCGCGTCGCGCACGCGCCGTGCCGTGCGGGTGAGGACGCTCCGCAGGCCGCCGTACAGGCGGTTGACCCGGGTGGCGACCCGTCCCAGGCTGCGCTCCTGACGCGCCCGGTGCAGTTCGCGGGCGATGGTCTCGAACACCGGCTCGGGCGGAACCTGCACCCCGTCCCAATCCTGCAACAGGCGCAGTGTTTCGGGCAGTGCATCCGCCACCACCGGGTCATACACGCTGCGTGACAGCATGGTCGCTAGCGGCACCACAAAGGTCAGCCCGATAAAGGCGACCAGGGGCAGCACCAGCCCCACAGCGCGCAGTCGTGAATCGATTAGCGAGCCAGCCATGCGCTGAAGCGCTCGTTCATCTCGTCGCCGTGATCCCTCCACCAGCGCCAGTCGTGGCTCAGGGCGTGGGCGACGTTGGTGGGGCTGTTCGGCATATGCGGCTTCATGTCTACCCCGGTTTCGAGATGGGTGGTAATCAGGGCCGCTCCCGACTTCCGGGTGGGACTATAGGCGATATGGTGTCCGACCGCGGCCAGGGATTCAGGCCGGGCGGCAAAGGTCAGGAACTTCCGAGCCGCTTCCAGATTCGGCGTACCAGCGACAATCCCGAGGACGCCATGATCCAGCACCTGACCGTCCCAGACAATCACAAAGGGCTGGTTTTCCAGCACTTGGGCGTTGAAGATCACCATTATAGGCCGTGCTCATCACAACCTCGCCGTCGGCCAGCATCTGCGGCGGTTGTGCCCCGGCTTCCCACCAGACGATACGGTCCTTGATCGTGTCGAGCTTGCGGAATGCCCAGTCCACACCCGCCGGCGTGTCCAGTGTGGCATACACCTGCTCCACGGGTACGCCGTCGGCCATCAGGGCGAACTCCAGATTGACCAGCGGACTGCGGCGCATACCACGCCGGCCGGGGAATCGCTCCAGGTCGAAAAAGTCCTGGATTGTTGTTGGTTTGGGGCCGGGCAGGTGGGCAGGGTTATAGGCGTACACCGTGGAGTAGAACAGCAGGCCGATACCACATTCGGTGAGCATACCGGGGAAGAAATCCTCTCCCGCCGGGGTCCCGTCCGGTGCTGCCGGCAGGGCAAGGCCAGCGACCGGTTCGAGCAACCCCTCGTCACAACCCCGCGCCGCATCGGCCATCTCCAGATCAACCACGTCCCAATGGACCTTGCCGGTCTCCACTTGAGCGCGGATCTGGGCCAGACCGCCGTTATAGGATTCCAGGCGAATCGGAATGCCTGTCTCCGCGCTGAAAGGGGCATGGTAAGCCTGCTGGCAGGCGCGGGCATAGGCCCCTCCCCAAGAGACCACGGTCAGCGATTCATCCCCAGCCGCCGGACGGCTCAAGCTCAGGCCGGCCAGCAAAACGAGGGCCGCGACGTGAAGCGCCAGGCGGACTCGGCTGCAACGGATTCGGCTGCAATAGAGAGGGGGTGTCATACTGTCTGCTCCTCAAAGCGTACTCGTCTCCAATCGCTCGTGTCTTTGGAGAATATGTTTACTCTTGCTCGTCCGGTGCCAAGGCCCGGCAATCGGTCGGCGTCCAGCCCACCTGGACCCGGTCTCCCACCAGCACCGCCCCGTGCCCGACGGTATTCGGAATTTTGATGATGAAGTCGGTGCTGCCACACACGGCGACCCGCAGGCGCAGGTGGTCGCCCAGAAAGGTCATATCCTGAATGGTAGCCTCAAACTGGTTGCTGTATAGCTCCGGCTTGGGCGCGAGGCAGACCCGTTCTGGCCGGATGGCCAGGGTGACCGGGTCGCCTGGCTTGCACGGCCCGACCTGGAAGGCTTGGACGACTTGGCCACCGGCCTCCACCCGCGAGATATCATGGGCGACGCTCAGGACCCGTCCGGGCAGCAGATTGTTTTCGCCGATGAAGCTGGCAACAAACGGGCGTTCCGGCTCTTCGTACAGCGTTTCTGGAAGGGCAATCTGCTCAATACGGCCACGGCGAAAGACGGCGACCCGGTCCGACAACACCATGGATTCCTGCTGGTCATGGGTGACATACACGACCGTGACCCCGAGGCTGCGCTGAATACGCCGAATCTCATACTGCATTTCTTCGCGCAAACGACGATCAAGAGCGCCCAGCGGTTCGTCCATTAGCACCAGGCCGGGCTCAAACACCAGCGCCCGCGCAATGGCCACCCGCTGCTGCTGGCCGCCGGACAATTCGGTGGGCCGGCGGTCTTCAAGGCCCTCCAGACGCACGAGTTGCAGCGCCCGCCGAACGCGCTCCCGACGCTGCGCCGGGTCAATCCTGCGGACTTCGAGCGGAAACGCCAAATTGCCGCCCACCGTCATATGCGGGAACAGGGCATAGTTCTGAAAGACGACGCCAATATCGCGCTTGCGTGGCGGCAGCGCGTGGACCGAGCGCCCACGGATACGAATGGTCCCCGAGGTGGGCGCTTCAAAGCCAGCCAGCATCATCAGGCAGGTGGTCTTGCCCGAGCCGGAAGCCCCGAGCAGGGTCAGGAACTCCCCTTCGCGCACGCTCAGGTCCAGGTTGCGCACGACTTGGACCCGGCCATCATAGCTTTTGCTCACCCGCTCAAATTCAACGTGAGTGTTGTGGAGTGCGTCCATGTTGATCCTGCGCCACTCGCCTGGCGGGCGTCCAAAGCCGGCTGCTGCGCCTCAGAACACGCGGAAGGTATACTGACCAATCCGAGCGAGCCGTGTCAAGTTCGGGGCGAGGCGGTCTGACCGGCTGGTTCGGCTTGCTGACCCGTTCTGATGCCGCGTCGTTCGTCCACCGTGAGCAGCAGCAATCCGCCCGTGACAAAAAAACCGACCACTGAGGCCACCCCCAGACGTTGGCTGCCCGTTGCCTCAGTGATGATACCCAACAGCAGGGGGCCGGCAAAGGTCGTAATTTTGCCAGAAAAGGCGAACAGACCGAAAAAACGAGTCGCGTGCTGCTCTGGCACCAAGCGCGCCATCAGCGCGCGGCTGGCGGATTGATTCGGCCCCACAAATAGCCCCAGGCTCAGGCCGGCCAGCCACAGCCAGCCAACGCTGGGGGCCCATACTGCCAGCAGGCTACACACGGTCAACGCGAGCAGCGTCACCAGGATGGTGCGCTTGCCGCCCAGCCGGTCGTCTACAATACCGAACACACCTGCGCCGATGCCGGCAGCGATATTGAGCGCAATGCCGAATTGGATGACCTCCGACAGGCTCATCCCAAACGTGCCGGCCGCGTAGATGCCGCCAAACGCGAAAATGGTAATCAGCCCGTCATTATACAGCAGCCGGGCGGCCAGCAGCCGGGCAATGTCTGGATAATGCCGCAGCCGCCCGAAGGTGTGTTGCAGCTCGCGGTACGCCCCCGTCCGGGGAGCGGCCGGCCCGCTCTGGTGCGGCTGGCGCGGGGCGAACACAAACAGCGGCAGACTGAACAGCGCGAACCAACCGGCCGCCAGCAGACAGACCGCCCGGTAGTTGAACCCTGCCTCGGTACTGATGCCGAACAAGGGCTGCGGGCGTGCCAGCACGGCCAGGGCGAGGACCAAGCTCAGCAGGCCGCCGGCATAGCCCAGCCCCCAGGCCCAGCCCGACAGCCGCCCAACTCGCTCGGCCGGGGCCAGTTCGGGCAGAAAGGCATTGTAGAAGACGGTGCTTAACTCGAAGCCGACATTGGCGACCACGAACAGAGACAGCGCGATCAGTCCGGCCCAGGCCCAGTCTGGGTGTACGCCGGTCAGCCCCGCGCTGGCCACGCAGCACACCAGGGTGCACACTCCCAGGCAGGTGAGCCGCCGGCCGTGACGGTCGGCCAGCGCACCGAGCAGCGGGGCCAAGACTGCCACTAGTATGCCGCTCAGGCCGACCGCGCGCGACCACTGGGCCGTACCGGTCACCTCGTCCGCGGCAATGGCGGTCGTAAAATAGGTGGCGTAGACAAAAGTGACCACCAGGGTGGCGAACGCTGAGTTGGCCCAGTCGAACAGCGCCCAGGTCGCCAATGTCCGCCGGGGCGGAGGCTGGACGCTGGTGGGGCTGGTGCTCATGGCCCACCACGGTAGCAGGCCGCCCGCGCGCTGACGAGAGGCCGTCGGCCTGCTCCGAGCGGCCGGCTGAGGCCGTCAGGGGCGCAGGTCGGGTGGATGTGGCCTGTCACCGACTCTGCCGGTAGAAAAACAGCAGCGCGCCCAGCACGGCTATAATACTCAGCCCGGTTTGCAGCCCGTCCGGCAGGCCGAGCTGGAGGCGGCTGAAGCCCAGGCTGGCGACCAGCGCAAGGCCCACACCGGTCAGGGCCTCACCGGCAATGGCACCCGAGGCCAGCAGCATACCGGGCTGAGAGGCCGTGGCGTCTGAGGTGGGGGGGCGCTGACGGCGCAGGCCGGCGGCCAGCAGGCCGCCCAGAAAAATCGGAACGCTCAGGCCAAGCGGCAGATACATGCCGACCGCTACTGGCATGAGGTGGAGCCGGAAGGCAACCCCCCGCCGGGCGAGCAGCCGATCCACCCCAACCAGCAAGAGGCCAATCAGGGCTCCAGTCCCGACCAGATTCCACGGCAGATGGCCCTCGCCAAAAAAACCGCGCGCCAGACTGGCAAAGAGTTGCGCCTGGGGCGCGGCAAGTTCCTTGCCGCCAATACCGCCGGGCGTCTGGTCGTGCAGTAGCTGCAAGACGGGGGCCATGATCAGCGCTGCCACGGCCACGCCGGCGATCTGCATGATTTGCTGGCCGCGGGGCGAAGCGCCGACCAACTGCCCGGTCTTGAGATCGTTGCACACATCACCAGCCGTGCAGGCCGTACAGCACACCACCGCGGCCACCCCCAGGATGGCCAGCATCCCGGTTGTGCCCGTGAAGCCAAACAGGCTGAGCAGCAGTCCGGTCGCCAGCACGGTCGTGATGGTCATGCCCGAGACCGGGCTGTTGGAGTTCCCGACCAGACCCACGATATAACTGGCGACCGCGGTAAAAAAGAGCGCCATGACGAACAGGATCGCGCTGGCCGTCAGGGTCACATCCATCCGTTCGGTAAACAGAAAATACACACTGGCGGAGAGGGCCAGGCAGCCCAGCACCAGGGCGCTGAGCCAGCCCAGCGGCATATCCTGGGCCGCGTCCAGCGCCCCTGTCGGCTCTGTCCGGGCAGCCGGGAGCAGCGCACCGACGGCTGTCCTCACGCCGCTCCACACCTGCCCAATCGCCACCACGCCACCCACGACCATAGCGCCAACCCCGATATAGCGGACCTGCTGTGACCAGACCGCATAGGCGCGCTCAACCGGCTCTTGGGGACTCGTCACACCGGCGCTCAAAATGGGCAGGGTCAGCAGCCACCCCAGCCCGCCCCCCAAAAATACGAGGGCCGCGATATTGAGCCGGACGATCAGGCCCACGCCAAAGAGGGCGACGGACAGGTCGCTGCCCAGATAGACGACACTCTTGCCCACCAGCCACGCCCCTTCAAGCGTCCCCTTGAGGACGCCGACAAAACTCACCAACGCCTTGAAGACACAGCCAAAGAGGGCCCCTTGGATGACTTGGCGGGCGTCCTGTTCACCAGCCTGTTGCCCGGTCCGCAGGACCGCGGCACACGCCACGCCTTCGGGAAAGGGCAGGGTGTCAGAGGTGACAAACACCCGGCGGAGCGGAATCATGAGCACGATACCGAGCAGGCCGCCGGCCAGGGCAACCAGCGTGGTCAGCACGAGATCAAACTCCGGCCACACGCCGACCAGCACCAGAGCAGGCATGGTAAAGATAATACCGGCAGCCAGAGACTCACCCGCAGACGCTGCGGTCTGGGCCTGGTTGGCTTCCAGCACCGACTGCCTGCCCAGCAGGACGCGCAGGAGCAGCAGGGAGACCACCGCGGCCGGAATGGAAGCCGAGACGGTCATACCGACCTTGAGGCCCAGATAGACGTTGGCCGCGCCCATGATGACTGCCAGGGCCAGCCCGATGGAGATAGAGTAGACTGTCAATTCCTGCCGCATGGACTGTTACTTAGCCTGTTCTGGGCCGCCTCGGAAGAGTCGCAGCCCTCACCTCCGGGGTACCGGGCCGGCTTTTTGACTTGGCTTGGGCTACGCTCGGGACGAACGGGCACCCCGCCGCAGGTAGGGGGCAGCCCCCGGTGGTTGCCCGGCCCGCCTGGGTGCGGGAGGCCAGTCGAATATCTTGCCAGCGCGGGGAAAAAATTTTACAAGCGTATGATGTCCTACCGGCTTGGGGTTGACGTGGGCGGGACCTTTACCGACTGCCTGCTGATTGACGAAGAACGCGGCAGGGCCGTCACGGCCAAGGTGCCCTCAACGCCGGCTGACCCGTCGGTGGGCGTGCTCAACGGGATTACGCTGGTGTGCGAACGGGCCGGGGCGGACGCCCGTCATATCGCCCACGTCCTGCACGGCACCACCGTGGCGACCAATGCCATTCTGACCGGGAGCGGGGCCCGGGTCGGCCTGGTGACAACCCAGGGCTATCGCCAAGTATTACAGATTGCGCGCTCTTTCGTGCCTGGCGCGCTGAGCGGCTGGGTGCTGTACAATAAAAGCGAACCCCTGGCCGCGCTGGAATGTACGGTTGAGGTGTCCGAACGCATCAGTGCCACGGGCGAGATTGTGGACCCACTGGACGAAGCCCAGGCCCGTCAGGCGCTCCGCAGCCTGGGCGCGCGGCAGATTGAAGCCCTGACTATTTCCCTCATCAATGCCTATGCCAACGGCCGGCACGAGCAACGCCTGCGGACGCTGGCGGCAGAAGAACTGCCCGGCCTGCCGGTCTCCCTGTCGTCCGAGGTCATTCCAGAAATGCAGGAGTACGAGCGGACCATTACCACGGTGGCGAATTCCTACGTTCGGCCGGTGGTGGAAACCTATATGTCCCACCTCAAGACCGAGCTGGCCAAGACCATGCGGGAACCCAAGCTCCATATTCTTCGCTCAGACGGCGGCTTGGCTTCGGCCCAGGCTGCCGGCCACTACCCGGTGCATTTGCTGATGAGCGGGCCCGCCGGCGGAGTCTCGGGGGCCATTTGGGTGGCCGGCCAGGCCGGCTATCAGAACCTGCTGACGTTTGATATGGGCGGCACCTCGACCGACGTGGCCCTGGTGCAAGCCGGCCAAGCCCAGCTGCGACGGGAGACCACGGTCGGCGATGTGACGGTTCGGGCGTCCTCGGTTGATGTGCGCTCGGTTGGGGCCGGCGGCGGCTCGATTGCCCATGTGCCAGCGCTGACCGCGGCCCTGCGCGTTGGCCCGCACAGTGCCGGCGCCGACCCTGGCCCGGCCTGTTATGGCAAGGGTGGCACCGCGCCCACGGTGACGGATGCCAATCTCGTGCTCGGCTATTTGCCGGCCGTGACCCGGCTGGGTGGAGCAATGGCCCTTGACCGAGCCGCGGCTGAGCAGGCGGTCGGCACGGTCGCCCGCGGGCTGGCGCTGTCGGTCGAACAGGCGGCGGCCGGCATCATTGCTATGGTGAATGAAAAAATGTTCAGCGCCCTGCGGCTGATCTCGGTCCAGCAGGGCATTGATCCGCGCGACTATGCGCTGATCGCCTTTGGCGGCGCCGGCCCTTTGCACGCCAACGCCGTGGCAAAGCTGTTAGGCGCGTGGCCGGTGATTATTCCCAGGGGGCCGGGAGTGCTGTGCGCCTATGGAGACGCCACCACCCGCTTACGCAACGAGACCTCCCGCACGCTGCTGCGTCCGTTGGCACAGCTTGAGACGGCCGAGGTGAGGGCGGTATGTGACGAACTCGCCCAGGCCGCGGCCCGTGCCCTTGACGCCGAAAACGTGCCGCGCCCCGAACAAACGACCAGCTTTGAGGTCGATCTCCGCTACCACGGCCAGGGCACGCTGCTCACCCTGGAACTGGAGCCACAAGAATTGTCGCGTCTGGGCCTGCCGGCAGTTGGGGAGCGGTTTGACCGCCTGCACGAGCAACTGTACTCCTTTGCGCTCGACTCCGCCCGTGAACTGGTCAATATCCGGGCCGTTGTACAGGGCTCAGCCCCCGCGGTGCGGCCCTATCGTGCTGAGCCGGGAGACGGCAATCCGGCCCGCGCGGCAATAGGGGAACAGCCGGTGTTTCTGACCAATACGAGCCGGCCAGCCGTGGTCTATGACCGCGCGCGCTTACACGCTCATGATGTTATCCGTGGTCTGGCCATTATCATGGAAATGGACGCGACCAGTCTGATTCTGTCCGGCCATATCGGGCGGGTTGATGCGTCTGGCAATATCCTGATTACCCCGGAGGCATAAATGCCGGAGGCAGGAAGCCCAAGGGCGCAGGTGGCAGACGCAAGAAGAAGGAGGAGCGACCATGCCGGCCACGATTATTGAGACCAATCCGCAAGCGGGCAGCCCTCTGCCACGTGTTCCGGTCGATCCGATTACGCTCGACCTGATTGAAAACGGCCTGGTTGCGGCGCGGGAACAGATGGACGCCCTGCTGTTTCGGACTGCCATGTCGCCCATTATCCGCGACCAGCGCGACGGCTTTCCGGTCATCACCAGCCGGGAGGGCAAACTCTTGGCCGGACAGTTTGGCTCGCCCGTGCACGGCTTTACCGAGGGGTATGCCGGCACGATTGAGGAGGGCGATGTCTTCCTGACCTCAGACCCGTATGCCTGTGACGGGGCCATCAGCCACGCGAACGACTGGCTGGTGTGCATGCCGGTGTTCAAGCATGGCCGGTTGCTCAACTGGTCGGCCATGTTCGGACATATGGCCGATATCGGCGGCAAGGTGCCGGGCAGTATGCCTACTGATTCCGAACAGATATTTGAGGAGGGCATTTGCATTCCGCCCGTCAAAATTTTCAGCCGAGGCGTACTCCAGGAAGAAATCCTGCGCGTCATCCTGCATAACTGCCGCATTCCCGAGTGGAACCGGGGCGATTTTCATTCCATTGTGGCGGCCTGTCGGATTGGCGCTCGCCGCTGTGTGGAAATGGCCGAACGGTTTGGCGAAGCGGTCTATGTCTCGGCCCTGCACGACCTCCTCGACCGCAACCGGCGCGCCATGCAGACGCTCATCCGCGAGACTATTCCCGAACAGCCACGCTCCTTTGAGGACTATATCTGTGACGACGGCATGGGCATGGGACCGTACAAAATTGCCTGTCGCCTGTGGCGGGAAGGCGAGCGGATCGTTTTTGACTTTACGGGGACGGACCCGCAGTCGGTCGGCTCAATTAATTTTCTGTTGAGCGAGCAGATGTTTCGGATGTTCTGCGGCCAGTTCATGATTAATTTTTTCGACCCTCAGATTCTCCTCAACGACGGATTTTTTGATCTGGTTGAGGTCCGTATTCCCGAAGGCTGCTTGCTCAAGCCGCTCAAGCCGGCGGCGCTGACCAGCCGCACCCATGCCCTGGCGCGCATTTTTGATGTGTTGAGCGGTTTATTAGGCCAGTCCAACCCCGACTATATGTGCGCCGCGGGATTCTCGGACAGCCCGCATTTGATGTATTCAGGCTACGACCAGGCTGGGGACTGGTTCCTGCTTTTCCAGATTGGTTTTGGGGGGATTCCTGGCAAACCGGGCGGCGACGGGCCGGACGGCCACTCCTTATGGCCGAAGTTCATGAATGTCCCGAACGAATTTATTGAGAGCTATTTCCCGGTGCGGATTGAGTGTTACGAGACCATCCCGGATAGCGGCGGGCCGGGACTGCACCGGGGCGGTAACGCCATGAATGTGGGCTATCGGTTCCTGGCCCAGGGTGTGATTTCCGTGCACGATGACCGCTGGTTGACCTATCCGTGGGGGGTGCGGGGCGGCCTGCCGGGCGGGCGGAGTACGAAAATCATCGAGCGTGCGGACGGGCGGCGTGAGCGGTTGCCGTCCAAATGTGACCGGGTGCGGGTCGAGGTCGGGGACAAGCTGCTGTTCAAGACGTGGGGCGGCGGTGGCTGGGGGAATCCGCTGGAGCGGCCAGCCCAGAAAGTCGCGGCGGATGTGGACCGGGGGCTGGTCACACGGGAGGGGGCCAAACGCTACGGCGTGGTCCTGCGGGACGACCTGAGCGTGGACGAGCCGGCCACCACTGCGCTACGGGCCGAGCTGGCGCGGCAGCGCGGCCCAGTCCAGTTGTTCGATTTCGGTGGCGACATTGCCGAGTTGAAAGCGCGCTGCAAACAAGAGACCGGCTTCGACCCGCCCCAGCCGCCGACCTTTGCCGCCTGGGTCCGGGCGCGGCAAGCAAAGGCCCCGGCGGCGAGCCCTGACGACTACGCCGCCGGCAGACCTGGAAAAGAGGCCCTCACTCCGGCGTGTAGGACGGCTGGTTCAGATTCCAGTCATACTCGTAGTCCACTGACCCGGCAAAGTCCTTGAGACGGGCCGCCAGCCCCTCTTCAGCGTATTGGATGAGGTGCTTGAGTACGGTCTCCTGGCTATCGCCGAAATCCACCGCATACCAGTCGTAGATGCTCGAAATCATCAGGAAGTCGTCGTCTACGAAATCTACCCCGCGCGGATGGTTGATATAGGCGCGCGCGCCGGTGTCGAGCAGCGTCTCGGTGTTGGCCGCGCTAAAGGCCGTGGGTAACAGGTTTGGACAGCCGTAGCTGGCGCAGTTGACCGCGTAGTGAATCCGGTTGTCGCGCCAGATGGGCCGCAGGATGCCGTGTTCGATATTGTTGAGCGTCAACTCCTGGCCGGCGACGGTGGCGTGCACATCGTCCCAGGGGCCGGACAAGGGGAGCCAGCCCTCGTGTATGCTACGGATGGACTCCACCGGATAGGCGTTGACAACGACCTGTACGGTGAGCGCGTTGTAGAAGTTTATCCAGTAGGCTTTCTGTTCGGCCCGAGAGTGGGTCCGCGGGTCCAGGGCCTGCAAATGCGCTAAATAGGCGTCCAGCTTGGCCTTATCCTCAGCGCTGGCTTTGAGCGCGGCATAGTCGAAGCGGTTGATGCCCGACGGGTGGGCGCTGAGGTAGGTCGTCAGGAGGCCCTGCCAGGCCGCGTGGTCGATGGTGTTGGTATTGGTCTCGTCGCTGGCGTCCCAGGCCGCAATCAGTTCCGAACCGGGCGCGGCGTGGGCCATGGTCGGGCCAACGACGAACAGCACCAGGCCGAGCAGGCCGGCTCCCATCCGGGCGCGGCGTTTTATGGGGTGAACGGTATGGGTGGTGTCTGCCTGCGTCATCGTCGTTGCTCCCTGTCACGATTGCCGTACTCACTCCCGTCGGTCTGGCTGAAGGGCTTTTCCTTGTCCTCATATCTGATGCTGGTGAGAAGGAAAAGTCCGTAACCCGGACTCGTGGGATGATGCTGTCCCGTTCGTATCCACTCACGCTGCCATGCTCCCCATTGCCAGCGACTGCTTAATCCGTTAGGTAGGGGGGGCCGATTGAAACGGAGACACCAATCCATGAGGAGGACCACAATGAGAAAATTTATCAGCGTACTAGCCTGTGTTATCCTTGGAGCGCTCTGGCAGGCGTCGGCCTCGGCGTCTGGCTCTCTTTCGGCTGGTGGAGGCGTCAGCGCTCGGGACGCCTACACCCAGGGCAAGGCGCTGACCTTCAAAAAACTCGTGTGCTCGTCCTGCCCCATCCAGCGGGGTGAGTTGAACAAAGAACGCGCCCAAAGCCTGAAAAACAGTCTCGAAGCCCGGGATGCGGCAACCAAGCCGGGCACGCCGGACGATGAACATATCCAGGTCTTGTGTCCGGGGAGTCAGGGCGGCGACTGCGCCGGCAAGGCCGATGAACAGGAACTCGTCCACTATTATCTGACGCGCCGCTATAAGCTGTAAACCGGTTGCCGTTGGAGCAGCCGGGCCGTAGCCCCAATACCCGCAATCCTCTTTGTCTATGAACAAGGGAGAAGACCGATGAAACGTCTTTGCACAGTACACCGTTCCGTTCTCACGCTGGCCGGTGCGGCGGCCCTGCTGTTCGCCTCGTCCGCCTTCGCCGGCTCGCCGTGGCTCCCCGCTCCGGGGAGCGGAAACCTTGGCTTATCCTATACCTATCAGACGGCTGACGAATATCTCCGCAAGACCTCTCCGACCAGCTCGGTCAAGACTGTGCCGCTGCCGAGCGACCTCCAACAGCATACGGTCATGGTAGATGTGAACTACGGCCTGTTGGAGTCCGTCGCCCTGGATGTCCGACTGGGATACGCGGAGAGCTATTTTCGACAGCATGGCTCGCTGAAAGAAAAAAGCCCCAGTGGCCTGGGCGATGTCAACTTTGGTGTGACGTATCGTCTCCTTGACGAGACCATTGCCGAGAGCGAGTTGCTGCCGAGCGTGGCGTTTCGCGCCGGTGCGATCATTGCCGGAGATTATGACACCGGCGCTATCAACTCGCTTGGCGACGGAGGGGAGGGGTTCGAGATATCGGGCATGGCCGGCAAGTTTTTCGCAGACCGATTCGCCCTCTCCAGTGAGTTCGGCTACCGCAACCGCAACAAAAACATCCCGGATAACCTCTTCCTGCGGCTGTCCGGCGGGGTGTTGCTGTGGAATCGGGTGGGGCTCAGCATCAACTACGAGCGCATTGACACGCCCTGGGGCAGCTTGGACATCGGCCCGGGCGAGCCGCCCGGCGTCTTTTCCCCGACCCGTTTTCCTGAAGTGAAGGAAGAAGTCGAATTACTCGGCGGGTCGCTGAGTGTCGCGCTGACCGACCAGATCAACCTTGGTCTGGCGTATGCGACCGTCATTGCCGGTCGGAATACTGCCACTGCGGACGTTTTCAGCGTGTCGCTTGGGTACGCATTCGACACCTATAGTTTCTAATGCGTAACCGACCGATTCCAGAACAGCCACCGTATTATCGCTAGGCCGCCGTATTATCGCTGGCACGCAGCCAGAGATACTGCTCAGCCGGCGGCGAGGGGGCAGAATGAAAGCCAAGCAGGCCCTCATCTTGGCCGCATTCGTGGCGCTGGTCGGACTGTTCTTTGTCTTCGACCTGCAACGCTTCCTGACCTTTGAGTACGTCGCTTCCCAACGAGAATCCATAGCCGCCTTCCAGCAGCAACGCCCCCTGACGACCGCGGCGGTGTTCTTCTTTGTATACGTGGCGGTTACGGGCCTGTCCCTGCCCGGTGCAGCAGTGCTGACGCTGACCGCTGGGGCGGTCTTCGGCTTCCTACCGGGCGTGCTACTGGTATCGTTCGCCAGTTCGCTCGGGGCGACGATAGCGTTCTCCATCGCTCGCTATCTATTCCGCGACGCGGTGCGGACGCGGTTCGCCCGACAACTGGCCGCCATTGATCGTGGCATTGAGAAAGACGGCGCTTTTTATTTGTTTGCGCTACGGCTTGTGCCGGCCTTTCCGTTCTTTGCTATCAACTTGGCGATGTCGGTCACACCGCTGTCAACCTGGACCTTTTACTGGGTCAGCCAGGTCGGCATGTTGGCCGGGACCCTGGTCTATGTCAACGCTGGCGCTCAATTGGGCCAGATTTCATCCCTGAGCGGTATTCTCTCCCCGGCTCTGATTTTTTCCTTCATTCTGCTCGGGCTGTTTCCGCTTGTGGCTAAAAAGACCTTGGATTCTGTTAAGTCACGCGCGGCCTTGCGCCAGTTCAAGAAACCCAAGCATTTTGACGCGAATCTGGTTGTCATTGGAGCGGGTTCCGGTGGCTTGGTGGCGGCCCTGATTGCGGCGACTGTCAAGGCCAAGGTGACTTTGATTGAGCGGCACCGCATGGGCGGCGACTGCCTGAACACCGGCTGCGTACCGAGCAAGTCCTTGCTGCGCTCGGCAAAGATGCTGGGCTATATGGCGCGCGCCCAGGAGTTCGGGTTCAAAAGCGCCACCGCGGAGTTTGACTTTGCCGACGTGATGGAGCGGGTCCAGCGGGTCATCAAGACCATCGAACCCAACGACTCCGTAGAACGCTATACCGGCTTGGGCGTGGACTGCGTTACGGGCGAGGCCAGGCTTGTCTCGCCCTACTGCGTGCGGGTAAATGACCGAGAGATCACGACCCGCAACATCATCCTGGCCACCGGCGGCGCGCCATTCGTACCGCCCATCCCCGGCCTGGCGGAAGTCGGCTACTACACCTCGGACACGGTCTGGGAGTTGCGCGAGCTGCCGCGCCGGCTGGTCGTCCTCGGTGGCGGCCCGATTGGCTGCGAACTCGCTCAGGCATTCTCCCGCCTGGGGTCATCCGTGACCCAGGTTGAGCGCAACCCGCATGTGCTGATGCGCGAAGACCCCGACGCGATTGAATTCATGCAGGCCCAGTTCGCCGCGGAAGGGATCCGTATTCTTACCAACCATGCCGCCCTGCGGGTCAGCACGGACGGGGGCGAAAAGACCCTAGTGTGTGAACACGACGGAAACGAGGTCCTGGTTCCGTTCGACGCCATTCTGGTGGCAGTCGGACGCAAGCCGACGACTGCCGGCCTCGGTCTCGAACACGTCGGGGTTGCGCTCAACGAACGGGGGGCGGTCGAGGTGGACGAATACCTGCGGACCAGCATTCCGACGATTTATGCCTGTGGCGATGTGGTTGGGCCGTATCTGTTCACGCATACCGCCTCGCATCAGGCCTGGTATGCGTCGGTCAATGCCTTATTCAGTCCCTTCAGACGCTTCAAGGTCGATTATTCGGTCATACCCTGGACCACGTTCACCGACCCCGAGGTGGCGCGCGTGGGTTTGAGTGAACGGAAAGCCGAGCAACAGCATATCCCGGTTGAGGTGACGCGCTACAATCTGGCCGACCTTGATCGGGCCATTGCCGACGAAGAAGGCCGAGGGTTCGTGAAGGTGCTGACCCCGCCTGGTAAGGATCGTATCCTGGGTGCCACCATTGTCGGCCATCACGCTGGCGAACTCTTGACCGAGTTCATTCTGGCCATGAAGTGGGGGCTTGGTCTGAACAAGATCATGAGCACGATCCATATTTACCCAACGCTGACCGAAGCAAATAAGTATGCAGCCAGCACGTGGCGCAAGAACCACGCCCCGCAAGGGCTGCTCAACTGGGTCGGGAAGTTCCATAGCCTGCGCCGTTAATGCGCCCCGCGGCAGCGGGCTCCCACGGGGTCCGGGCTGCTTGGGGCGGCAATCGACCGACTTCCGCCTCAGCGCGCCAACCGTCGCGACCGCAGCCGGCGGAACAGCGGCCACGCCAGCGCCAGCAGGATCAGGCCGAACTCCAGGAGGCGCGCCCAGGTCGGCTGTTGATAGGCTTGCAGACTGTAGTCGTTCATATGCAGCCCGGTCAGGTATGACAGCAAGACCGCCAGGGAGGCCGTCCACGCCCACAGGCTGGGAAAGATCGCGGCAAAGGGCAGCAGCCAGAGCAGATACCAGGGGTTGATGACCGGCGAGGCGGCGAGCAGCAGGCCGTACAGCCAGTCGCCCCGCGGCACAGGCCGACTGTTGCCGCGACGATACCACCAATAATACCAGCCCCCGCACAGGGCGCAGACCAGCCCCAGTACGAGCTTGGCCGCAAACGCCGGCAGCGTCGTGGTCAACAGCCCGAAGGCCGCGGAGTTGAACTCCCACTCTCGCGCAAAGACCAGCAGCGTATACAGGTCCGTGCCGCTCCCCAGGGCGAAGGGCGCGTACAAAAACGCCAGCGTGGCGCTGAACAGCACCCAGCATCGGCTTGGCGCGCCGACCAGCACGAACGGCACCAGCACCAGGGCAAATATCTTGGCTCCCGAGGCCAGCCCCAGACACACCGCAGCATTCCACCAACGCTGGCTTCGAGCCAGCACAATGGCCGCCAGCAGCAGGCCGACGCCGAGGCCGTCCGGGTGAGCGGTAAAGGCGATTTCTTTGACGACCAGCGGGCACCAGGCGTACAGCATGACGTTTCGGGCCGGGGCCAGGCGCAGCAATAGGGCCACGGTGGCAAGGTCAACGACAACCAGAATGAACTGCAAGGCCGTTATGCTACCCGGCCATAGCCAGTAGCCGAGCAAGAAGACGACCTGCGTTGTCGGGCCGTAGATAGTCGGCAGTTCGGGGTGGTTAATCCCATCCAGCACCGGCTGAAACGCGGCGGGAACACTCGGGTCGGTAAAAAAGTCTTCCGGGACCGCGGCATAGGGCGTGCCGGTGGTGGCAAAGCGATAGCCGTCCCACAGGTAGCGGTAGAAGTCGTCTTCGAGCAGCGGCCCGCCAACCAGCCCACAGACTCGGAAGGCCACAGCCCAGAAGAGCAGCCGGTCAAGCGGAAACGCTTCGTCACGCCGATAGCAGTATAAGAAGAGGCCGAATACGGGCAGGCCGGTCCAGGCCATCAGGAGAAAGAAGACGCCCAAGTCGGGTTCGCCGGGTGGCCGCGCCAAACAGGCGAGGACAGCATAGCCCAGGGTACAGATCAAACCGACCGCGTCTCCCAGCCGGCGTGTCGCCACACTCGGTTGCCCACCCGAGGGTGCGCCGGTCATCGTCTCACGCATATCCCGCCCGGCACGACCGGTCGTTACTGGCCTAGGGTCCGTCGCGTTTCTGTCCCCAGGTGTCCCAGTGGGTCAGGGCTGTGGCCGGAATACGCGCTGCCGGCTTGAAATCCGTGCCGGTATAGTAGGCCACGGGCAAAAGCACGCCCTGCGTCACGGTGTCGGGAATACCGAGTAACCGGGCGGCTTCGTCGGCATGTTTGAGATGGACGGTGGTCCAACAGCAGCCCAGACCCCGCGCGCGGGCGGCCAGCATGAACGACCAGGCCGCCGGCAGAATAGAGCCGTAGGCCGTGGCCTGGTCGAAAAGCGGCACGCCCTGCACCTGTCCTTCAATGCAGAACAGCACATGAACCGGCACCTCATGTAGATGGTTGACCAGATAGACGGCTGAGTCGAGCATACGCTGGGCTTCGGTCGAGGCGGGTCCGGTGGTCCCATAGGTCGCCTCATCGGCCTGTTCCCAGTAAGACTCAAACGCCTGCTTGTAGAGCCGGGCAATACCGGCCCGTTTTTCCGCCTCGCGAATCACCACAAAGCGCCATTTCTGGGTATTGGTGGCCGAGGGGCTCTGCACCGCGACGTCCAGGCATTCTTCGATCAATTCGGGTGGAACAGGGCGGGTCAGGTCAAGGCGCTTTCGTATGGAGCGCGTGGTGGTTAGGAGCTTGTCACATATCCGCTGGTCCAAGTCCGTATTCATAGTTCACCTCTATCAGAAAAAAATCATAAAGCGCGAGTGAGAACAACTCGCACTCGCGCCGACTGATACCAGTGGTGTTGACAAATGAAATTGATAGTGATTTTCAATTTCAACCAAAATAAATGAGGAGGTGAGTCCCAGAAGACTTATCGGCTATCGAGAGAGGCTATACACGAGCGGCCCGAGAACGAGATTCCAGCGCCCATCGAATGACAGAGAGGAGAGATATCGGAATGTGGAAGAAAGTATGGATTTCGAGCGCGCTGGCTCTTGTACTGGGCCTTCCCGTGGGCGGTTATGCCGCCGACGAAGCGCGGATGCAGCAACTTGAACAGCAACTACAGGCCATGCAGCAGGCGATGACGTCCATGCAGGGCGAGCTGGAAAGCCTGCGGGCCGAACACAAACAGGAACAAGAGCGGGAAGCGGAGCAGACCCGCCGTCAGGACGTACTGGCCGAGGAAGTGGACAATCTACGCACCGGCCTGACCCTGCCTGACTTTGAGCCACTGACCATAGAAGACAGCGTATACGGGCTGGGACCGGCGGCCTCCAAAATCTACGGTGTCGAGCAGGGTTTGTCGATTGGCGGCTACGGCGAAGCCTTTTATCGCAAGGATGTGAGCGATAAGACGCGCAGCGACCGTGACACGACCGACTATCTGCGCTTTGTGCTCTACACGGGTTATAAGTTCACTGACCGTATCATTCTGAACACCGAGTTGGAGTTTGAGCACGCCTCAACCAGCACCGGCGGTTCGGTCTCGGTCGAGTTCGCCTACATCGATTTCCTGATGTGGGACTGGGCCAATTTTCGGGCCGGTATGTTGCTCGCCCCGCTGGGTATTGTCAATGAATTGCACGAGCCAGTGTTCTTCAACGGCGTGGAGCGACCCGAGGTTGAGCGGCGCATCATCCCTTCAACTTGGCGTGAGAACGGTATCGGTCTGTTCGGCGAACTGATGCCCGGTCTGGAATACCGCATCTACGGCATGAACGCGCTTGAGGGCGTTGACGGAAACAGCTTCAAATTGAAGGAACACTTCCGCAGCACGCGCCAGAAGGGCGGCGAGGCCGTGGCCGAGGACATTGGGCTGGCGGCGCGGTTAGACTATACGCCCATGCTGAACCTCAAGTTTGGCGGCTCGGTCTACACCGGCAAAACCACCCATGACAGTCAGTACGCAGTCGATGGTGAGATGTTCAATTATCCTGGTGCACGGCTCACCATCTGGGACCTGCACACCATGTATAGTTGGCAGGGACTGGACCTGCGGGCGCTGTTCGCCATGTCCCATCTGGAGGACTCGGACGAGATGAACCGTATCGCCCAGAGCATCGGCAGCAGCAGCGCGGGGAAAATTGCCAAGGAAATGTACGGCTTCTACGTCGAGGCGGCCTATGACATCATGCCGATGGTGCTAGGGAGCACGATACAGCAGTTGTCGCCCTTTGTGCGCTTCTCCTATATTGACCAGCACGCCGAGATGGCTGGGGATTGGGACGCCCAGGGTCGCTATGAGCACCGCATCTGGACCACCGGCGTCAGCTATAAACCCCACCCGAACGTTGTGCTCAAGGTGGATTACCGCAACTTCGATACCGTGGATAACGACCACGAGCGCGAAGACGAGGTGAACTTTGGCATTGGCTTTGTTTTTTAGTCAGTCCGTTCTATGCGTGGTGGCACTGCTCGGCAGTGCTACCATTATTGAGGCCCAGGTTTTTTATTCCAAGGCCGAGGCATTACAGGTGGCATTCCCCCAGGCAGACCGCGTTGAAACGCAAACCTTCTTCCTCACCCCGCAGCAGATTGAGCGGGTTGAGGCCCTGGCCCAGGCCCCGGTCGATTCCAAGCTGGCCACCTTTCACGTCGGCCATACGGCTGACAGCGTGCAGGGCTATGCCTTTATTGAGACGCATATTGTCCGCACCTTTCCAGAAACCTTTCTGATGGTCGTGTCGCCCGACGGCACCCTGCAAAAACTCCTGGTGCTGGCCTTTTACGAGCCGGCCGAATATCTGCCGTCGGAGCGTTGGCTGGAGCAGTTTGATCAGAAGCGACTCACGCCGGCGTTGCGCCTGCGACGCGACATCCACGGCATTATGGGCTCCACGCTGACCGCCCAGGCGGCGACCCAAGGCGTGCGCAAAGTCCTGGCTCTGTTTCAGGTGTTGATTCAGGAGAAGCCCCCTCTCCCTGGCTCTCTCCCTCAAGGAGAGAGGAGATGAAATGCGCTTTGTGATTACCGGCGAGTGGTCCAGAAACCGGCTGCTCCAACTCATCATCGTTATCTTCGTTATCTATGTCATTGGCCTGTGGCTGACTAATGCCCTGCTATACTTCCAGAAGATGGACCTGAGCTATGTCTCGGTCACGGAATACTATCTGGGCTCGGAAGAGCGTTTTTTGCAGCCGCGCAGCTATCAGGGCATGCTGGAAGTGACCCATTTTCATTTATTTGCCATGGGCCTGCTGCTACTGACGCTGACCCATCTGATGCTGTTCGTACCCATCTCTCCGAACCTGAAAGCCTGGCTGATTATCATTCCGTTTTTCTCCGCCCTGACCGATGAGGGCAGTAGCTGGCTGGTGCGCTTTGTCCACCCCGGCTTTGCCTATCTGAAAATTGCTGGCTTTCTGGCCCTGGAAATCAGCCTGGCAGTGCTGGTCGTGATTTGTCTGTGGACCGTCTTCCGTGGCTCGCAGAAATACTACCGACAGCCACGGCCTGGGGGTGGGCAGCGGGACCCAGCTGGTGCGGAAAACATTGGCCTTGGGGCCGCGGGGGATATGGTGGAATGATGCGGGGATGGACGGTCGTTGGGATTATCAGCCTGCTGGCCCTGGGCAGCCCTGTCCGGGCGTGTGAGACCGATGGCCGTTATATTATGGGCACGGTTTTCCAGGCGACGCTGTGCCAGGCCGAGCCTCCTTCCGAGGAGCAGTTGAGCGCGACGTGGGATGAGGTTTTCGCCGCGGCGCGACGTTTTGACGCTCTTTTTACCACCTATACTCCGCACAGCCCACTTAGCCATTTGAACGCCCAGGCCGGACAGGGACTTCAGACGGTGCCGGCTGAGGTGAGTGATATTGTGCGTCTCTCACAGCACTACACAGCCCTGACCAACGGGGCGTTCGATATTACGGTGCGACCGCTCCTGCGCTTATGGCGACAGGCCGCAACAACCCAGACCCAGCCGGCCGCGGCGGCTATTCGCCATACGCTTCGGTTCATTGGGAGTCACAAGCTGCGCTTTGCTGCGCCCCATCGCGTCGGCCTGCCCGCGTCGGGCATGGCCTTGGACTTGGGGGGCATTGGCAAAGGCTATGCGCTCGACCGGATTGCAAAACGGCTCTACGAGCAGGGGCGGCCCAACGCCCTGCTCAATTTTGGGCAGAGCAGCCTGTGGGCGCTCGGTCGTCCGCACGACGGGGAGGGCTGGCGCTTATTATTACGGCAGCCGAATGGCGAGATTGTCGGCCTTGCCACGTTTTCCGATCAAGCGCTGTCCATCTCTGGGAGTCTGGGCCAGAGCCTGAAGGTCGCCGGACAGCGCTACGGCCATATTATTGACCCCCGGACCGGCCGGCCTGTGCAGCGCGACCTCTTGGCCTGTGTTGTGGCCCCGAGCGCGGCCCAAGCCGAGGCGTTGAGCACCACGCTCCTGATTCTCGGGGAACAGGAAGGGCTCGGTCTCATTGAGCAACTTGATGGCGTCGAAGGACTCTTGCACGAAGCCCAGGGCAAACAGTGGATGACAACGGGCTGGAAGCGGGTCAGCCGTTTTGTGGCACTATAAATGGGTCAGCGTACAGAGTGAGGGACACAGATTATGCGGACCAACGACATACTGACAACCATTCCAAACCGGGCCTCTGCCTCCACCCGGCCCGATACCGCGCTGGAGATTGCCGTGGAGCTTCCCCAAACGGATGCCTCCAACGGACAAGCCGCCGAGCAGCCGAGTATTGCGCTGCGGCGTCTGACGTGGGGCTCGGGCTTGGGCTGGTGTCGGCAGCAAACGCTGACCCTGACTCCGGCGGAAGCCGAGGCCGTGCTCAAGGCATTACAGAAGAGTCGGCACAAATGGCGCGGGGACGCTGCCGCACCCCACGGTAAAATCATCCCGTTTCCGGGCTGAGCACGCTCCGGGAACGGCGACTCGTGGCCGTCGATCCGCGCCTGATGGTCCGCGGACGGTGTGGCTCCCATGTCCGAACCCAGGTTTGGCCCTATTCCAGGCTATCCGATTGGGGCTCACTTCGCCTCCCGTCAGACGCTCTCTCGGGCCGGAGTCCACCGGCCCCGTATCGCCGGTATTGCCGGCAGTGGGCGGACGGGCGCCGATTCGGTGGTGCTGGCCGGCGGCTATGAAGATGGGGAGGATTATGGGGAGGTGATCTTCTACACCGGCCACGGCGGGCGCGACCTTCAGACCCGTGAGCAGGTCCGCCACCAGGTTCTGACCCGTGGCAATCTCGCTCTGGCTCAGAACCGATTGCACGGCCTGCCCGTCCGCGTTATCCGTGGGGCTGGGCTTCGTTCTTCCTATGCGCCAGACTTCGGCTATCGCTATGATGGCCTGTACACGGTTGACGATTACTGGCGAGGCGTTGGGCGAGCCGGGTTTTTTATTTGGCGTTTTCGGCTGGTCAAAATGGATGAAACCGTACACAGACAGGAAAGCGCGGTCCAAGCAACCCTGCACGCTCAGGAACTCAAGCATATCTACCACTATCGCTGTCAGATATGTCGCGTCCAACTCCGCGGGGCTGCCGGGCCGTATGCCGAAGCGGTGCATCTCCGGCCCCTCGAAGCCCCGCACAACGGCCCTGATACGCCCGAGAATATGTTGTGTCTGTGTCCGAACTGTCACATCCTGCTGCGTATCGGCGGGGTGAGTATTGGCGATGATTTTGCGCTGCTCGGCCGACCGGGCCGGGTATATGTTGATTTTCGGCACCGGATAAACCTTGAGCATATCCGGTATCGGCGCCGCCACTACCCGCTTGACCCCGAGGCAGTGGCGGCGCGGGGAGAGGGTGGGCGCAAGGCCGGATAAGAAGAGAGAGGGCAACGATGCAAGGCACGCTACGCAAGATGAGAACGCAGCCGGGCCCGCCCGTGGCCTATCGCTTGCCAGTCGGCGAGCAGGAGGTCGCGGTCAACGCTCTGCTGGGCAAAACCGTGCGTCTCAGGTTTTCCGGCGAGATTCACTGTGTGGCTTGTGGACGGCGGACCAAAAAAAGTTTCAATCAGGGCTATTGTTATCCCTGCTTTCAGCGTCTCGCCCAGTGCGACCTGTGCATCGTGAAACCCGAGCGGTGTCATTATGCACAGGGCACCTGTCGTGAGCCAGAATGGGGCGAGGCCCACTGTATGCAGCCGCACTATGTCTACCTCGCCAATTCATCCGACCTGAAAGTCGGCATTACCCGTGGCAGCCAGATTCCCACCCGCTGGATGGATCAAGGGGCGGTGCAGGCTTTGCCGATTATGCGGGTGCAGAGTCGCTATCAGGCCGGGCTGCTTGAGGTCATATTCAAACGACATATTGCTGATCGCACGAACTGGCAACGGATGCTCAAGGGCGAGCCCGAACGCTTGGATTTAGCCGCCAAACGGGACGAATTGCTCGGGCGGTGCCAGGCTGAGCTGCACGCCCACAAGCAGGCCGTTGGGGAAGGCGCACTCACCTTACTTGAGGAGCCAGCCAGCCATTCTTTTACCTACCCGGTGCTGGAATATCCCACCAAGGTGAGGGCGCGTAACTTTGAGAAGACGCCCGAGATCACAGGCCGGCTGCTGGGCATCAAAGGGCAGTACCTCATGTTTGATTCCGGCGTGCTGAATGTGCGAAAATTTGGCGGGTATGAGGTGCAGTTTGAGGGGGACTGAATTGATAGCCGGCGGTGAAACATGCTACGTCAGCGCTTGTAGGCCGAGCTGATAGGATGGGCGAACGCTCAGGAGGGGGAGTATGGCCCACACAGCGGATATTGTGATTATCGGTGCTGGGGTCACGGGAGCAAGCATTGCGTTCAATCTCGCCACCCGGGGCATCACCAATGTCGTCGTCCTGGAGAAAAACTTTATTGCCTCTGGAGCGACCGGCAAAAGTTCGGCCTGTATTCGCCAGCACTATTCAACCGAGGTGACCGCGCGCATGGTGCGGCGCAGTCTGGACGTGTTTGAAAACTTCGGCGATGTGGTCGGCGGGTCGGCGGGTTTTACACGAACGGGCTATCTGATGGGCGTCCCCGAGCCGGACCTTGCCGCGCTGAAAAAAGTGGTGGCCATGCAGCAGCGCGTCGGAATCAACACCCGCTTGGTCTCTCCCGAAGACATCCGCGCCATCGAACCACGCACGCGCGTGGAAGACTTGGCCGGCGGTTCCTGGGAACCAGACTCGGGCTACGCTGACCCGTCCGACACCACCTCGTCTTTTATCCGACGGGCACGAGAGCTGGGCGTGCGGGTCCATCAGGGGACCGAGGTCACCGGCATCCAACTGGTGGGCGGGGCGGTGGCCGAGGTCGTCACCAATACGGGCCGCTTTTCCACGCCCACCGTCATTGATGCGGCCGGCGCCTGGGGCGACCGTATTGCGGCCATGGTCGAAGTGGCGATTCCCCTGACCGTTTGTCGCCACAGCATCTGTTTTGTCAAACGGCCGGCTGAATCGGCCGAGCGGCACCCCCTGTTCTACGACTTCGTTTCTCAGGTCTACACGCGGCCCGAGGGCGCGGACCTGACCCTGGTCGGTTCGCTTGACCCGATTGAACTCAACGACCGGGTTGACCCCGACCACTACGACCACGGCGTCAGCTATGACACAACCGTTGAGATGACGGGCTATGTCACGCACCGCTTTCCCCGCTTTGAGACGGGTTATTTTCATAGCGGCTATGCGGGCTTTTTTGATGTCATGCCCGACTGGCATCCCATTCTGGACGCGGTGCCGGGGGTGGGCGGCTTGTATATGGCCGTCGGCTTCAGCGGCCACGGCTTCAAGCTGGCCCCGGCAGTAGGCGAGATGATGGCCGAGCTGATACTGAACGGGAAGCAGCCGGGAACGGATATTGACGCCTTTCGCTTTACCCGCTTTGCGGAGAAACAGCCCATTCAGGGGATGTATGACGAGGGTCTGATGGGCTAACGAGGACACACGACTCAGGAGAAAGCCATGACACAACTGTCCCCCGAAGCCGCCCGAACACGGCGGCCGCTGCCCCAGGCACGGCATCTGCCGGCCCATTTTTATACCTCGCCCGAGATTTACGCGCGCGAGAAAGAACGCATTTTTCAAAAAGAATGGCTGTGCATGGGCCGGGTCGAAGAACTGGACCAGCCGGGCAGCTATCTGACCTTCCGGGTGGCTGGCGAGCCGCTTGTGATCTGTAAAGACCGCCAGGGCGAGCTGCGCGCCTTCTCCAATGTGTGTCGCCACCGGGGCACGCAGGTGGCGTTTGGCGAGTCCGACAACGGAACCCCGTTTGGCAAAGGCTGTGATCAGGCGTTTTCGTGCCCCTACCACGGCTGGACGTATGGTCTGGACGGCCGGCTGCTCAACGCGCCCCACTCCGCGGAGATGGAGGGCTTTGCCCCCAAGGATTTCGGCCTGATTCCCATACGGGTCGAGACCTGGGCCGGCTTTCTGTTTATCAATTTCGACCCCGCGGCGCGCAGCCTGATGGATGTCCTGAACGAGGTCGATTTTCCCCAGACCTATCAGCCCTACCGCTATGAGGACTTTCGCCTGGCGAGCAAGTTCTCGTTCGAGCTGGACTGCAACTGGAAGTTCGTGAACGAAAACCTGACCGATATCTACCATATTGCCGTGCTCCACGTGAACACCTTTGGGCCCTGGCAGCCGCTGGAGTCGTATGAGTTTCGGCCAGTGCGGGGGGGCTATCACGGCTATTTCAAGGGCAAGACCCTGGCCCCGAACGGCGACTCGCTGTTCGGGACGATTCCCTGGCTTTCGGGCAAGCTGGCCGAGGGCGGCTATTCCAGCCATCTGCGGCCGAATCTCCCCTGGTTTCCGCGTCACGACTTCCTGTGCTTTATGACGGTCTGGCCGGGCGAGCGCGTCGATAAAACGATAGGCGTTTCGTACCAGCTCTTTCCCCAGCAGCATTTTGCGCTGCCCGATTTTCAGGCCAAGGTGGGAGTCTATGATGACTTTCTCAAGGAGTTCCTGTCCGAAGACATCACGATGATCTCATCGCTCCAGCAAGGCATGGATTCCAAGTATTTCCAACCCGGCCCCATGTCTCGTTTTGAGGTCGCCATTCACAGTATCGCCAACTATTATCTCGAACGCCTGGAGGCCGAGTAATCCGGGAAGAAACACAGGAGGGTAGCAGCGTGATGACCAACCTCGGACCGGAACTCACCCAAGCCGCGGACGCTATGATCCGTGATGTCCTGCTGGTACAGTCAGGGGAAACCGTACTGATTACTGCCGACACGGCTTCGGATATGCGCACGGTTGAGGCCATCCAGAACGCGGCCCGCAGCCTGGATACGCCGGTGGCCCTGCTCATTGCTCCCCAACTTCCTTTTCAGGGTGCGCTGGGCGACCCCTATATCTCCGACCCGGTCCGGGCGGCGGTGGCAAACTGTGATGTCTGGATCGACCTGACCTTCCCCTATATGGCCGGCTCGCACGCCTTTGACACGGCCATGCAGAATCAGCGCACCCGCTATTATCTGGCCGCCGGCCTGAACGCCGAATCCACGGTCCGACTGTTTGGCAAGGTCAATCTCGATACGCTGTTTGCCGTGACCAAAGCCTTTGACGCCCTACTGGTCGAGAAAAAAGGGGCCCAGGGTCGGATTACCAATCCGGTCGGGACGGATGTCAGCTTCACCATTGGTGAGCCCATGGCCATGGGCACGGGCCGGGCCAACGGACCGGGGGCCCTATTCATTCCAGGCACGGTCATGATTATGCCCAAGGAAGACTCGGTCAAAGGGGTGGTCAAATTCGATACGGTCTTCCACGAGTATTACACCCCGCTGGCAGAGCCGATCAGCCTGACCATAGACGGCACCGTGCAGGACGTGTCGGGCGGCGTGGCCGAGGGAACCGTCCTGGAACGCTCACTGCGGCGGGCCAGCGGCGAGGGCCTGGGGTATATTATTCATTTCACCTGCGGCATTCATCCGGCTGCGCGCTACACGGGCCACTGTTTTCTTGAGGACCAGCGCGTGTTGGGCTATAACGCGGTCGGCCTGGGCCTGCCATTCTGGATGCCCGGCGGCGGCGAGAACCACCCTGACGCCGTGCTGTCACAGCAATCGCTGTGGCTCGACGGTGAGCAGATTGTCAAAGACGGCATTATTGTCGGCCCCCCTGACCTGGCGGCACTCGCCCAGGATTTACAACCGTTATACCGTTAGGGTCAGCTTTCCCCGACTGCGCCCCTCTTGCCGTCGGTCCTGAGTATATCGAAGGGCGCTCAGCACGCGCGGCCCCTCGGTTCAGCCTGAACGGAGCGCACGCTCCAGCCGGCTTGAGTTGCCAGTCCTAGAGTTGATGTCCAGAGCGGGAAAGGAGAACACCGTGACCGAAGCGGCTTCAACTCGGAAGCCAATCTCGGTCGGGTCAAGGACCGCAATCAACTTATCACCTCAGGAGGCTAACCTATGCCGATAAGCAAACAGAGTAGAGAACTACCGGTTCTCGCTGATTCTCCGAGGTATTCCCGGATTCGGAGATTGTGCACGCACTGAGTACACAATTGAGTTGGACGCACTGGGATTCTCAGTGTCACGAACTCGGCTGGATTCGCACTTGCTGAAAATCAGTTCGCCCACCGCGTCGCTTCCGCTAACCTCTCAAATGACAAGATCGTTCGCCTAATCCCGCCCGCAGCAATGTCGGATCAATTACCCGCCTTTGACAGCGACTTCTTTTATCATTGGCTCTTCTCTGCCGAAGCCAGCTCAGAGATTGACTCAGAAGTATCAACGTCAGAAGCGGGGGTTGATGCAAAAGCTGCTGACGGGTGAGTGGCGGGTAAAAGTGGAGGAAAGCTGACTATGCGGCGTGGCTGGCAGATGAGAGAGCCCCCTCTCCCTAGCCCTCTCCCACTAGGGGAGAGGGGATGAGGAAGCAGGAAGAACAACAGGGCTTCGGATTTCCAGAGTCTCTTTGGCGACCGGGGCATTCCCAATCCTTTGATCCAAAGGGGCAGACCCGAAGGTTTGAGATGTCAAGATAAACATGGGCTTTGCCATATCGCCGAGCCCCATCACGGGCCGGGCTTCTTTGACCTGCTGGACCGGCTTCTGCCGGACTGGCCGGCGCGCAAAGACCGGCTGGAGCGAAGCGTGCCGAATCTCCAATCAGCTTGAGCCCTTTCTGAGCGGAGTCGAAGAGGGCCGGGGGAGGTTCCTCACTGCTATGGAAACCGGTATGGTCCCACCTGTAGCCCCTTGATACGGCTTGGCCGGCCGGGACCCTGCTGCGCCAAAGGAGGACTTGGACATGGCTGACTGGACCAGGAACCGAGCGGCGGTAGGGTGTCGTTGCGCAAAGCCGCTGTTCCGCGTGGTGGGCGTGGTGGTGCTGAGCTGGCTGGGCTGCCTGCAACCCGCAAGAGCCACGACGGTTATTGAACACTCCTTCTCTTCCCTCGTTCAGGCCGCGGAGATGATTGCAATCGGCACCGTCACGGCCGTTGAGTCCGAGTGGAATGCAGACAAAGAAGCGCCCTTCACGCTAGTGACCTTCTCCAATCTGGAAGTATTGAAAGGCGATGGGAGTCAAACCGAGTTGACCCTGCACTTTTTGGGCGGCCCGACACCGGACGGGCTGATCATGCAGATTGCGGGGGTGCCGTCGTTCAGTCTGGGAGAACGGAACGTCATTTTCTGCATAGAGAACCAACATCGGGCGGTGCCGCTCGTCGGCATATGGCAAGGCATGTATCGGGTGGTGTTTGATGCGGAGCGTGGCCTTGAGACCATCCACAACCACGCCGGACAGCCGGTCACCGCTCTGCCCACCGAAGGAGGGGGCATACTCCACGCTGAAGCGCCTCTGGTCCAGGAGCAACACGAAGCGCAACCGGCGGCCATGTCGCTGGAGACCTTGACGCAGATGATTGAACGGGAAGTCCGCCAGGAGACGCTCAATGAGCAGTAAAGCGGCCCCTGGCCAAGTGTGGGGCCGGCGATTCTTCGCCGGCCTGCTGCCGCTTGTGCTCCTGGTCTGGTGGCCCCCTGAGAGCCTGGCCTATGTCCAGAACACCCATGAGGGAGTCGGCATATTCTGGCCCACTTCCCCGGTCATACTGAACCTGCGCCTCGGCTGTCCTCCCAACGGGAACCTGCCCGCGTATGGGCCGTGTTGGGACGACGCCGCGCAAGACGCGGCAGAACGGTGGAATGTGGCAGGGGCTCAATTCAGGTTTCGCATCCAGTCTCCCAGTCGGCCGGCCGAGCCAACGTGTAACCCGACCAATGTGGACCGCGTGAACACCGTCGTCTGGGCGGCCACGCAGTGCGGAATGGCCTTTGGGGAGAACACCCTGGCCGTGGCGCAAAATTGGTTCCGTCCTACAGGCGAAATCCTCGATAGTGACGTGTTTTTTAATACGACCTATTCGTGGAGCACGTATGCGGGTCCGCATCGTTCCGATGTGATTGATCTCCACCGGGTTGCCCTCCATGAGTTCGGCCATGTCCTGGGCCTCGACCACCCGGACGATCATGGGCAGTCGGTGAATGCCATTATGAATTCCAAAGCCGATGATACTATCCGCCTTCAGGCAGACGATATCGCGGGGATTCGGGCCATCTATGGGACTGATGGGAGTGGTGGTGGCGATCCCCCGCCCCCGCCGGGTGGGGGCGACGATCACGGCGAGACGCGGCAGGGGGCCACTCGGGTCGGCCTGCCGTCTGATACCCCCGGAAATTTAGAGGAGAGCGGCGATACGGATTACTTTCGTCTGTCCGTCCCCCGCTCCGGTCTGTTGACGGTCGAGACGACCGGCTCCACCGATACCCTTGGCGCGCTGTATACGGCAACCGGAGGCATACTGGCCTCTGATGACGACTCGGGTAACGGGACAAATTTCCAGATCGCGCGTCAGGTTTCAGCCGGGACGTATTATGTGGAGGTCAGCGGCTTTTCTTCTTCCATCACCGGCTCGTATACCCTGCGGGTGCGCTTCAGCGGGGGCGGCGTCCTGGAAAATCCGCTCCCGAATGCGTTCAAAAGCGGCATTGGGGTCATTTCCGGCTGGGTGTGTGAGGCCACCCGGGTCGAAGTGGAGATTGGGGGCAGCCGGATGACCGCGGTATATGGCACGGAACGACTCGATACGCGCTCCGTTTGTGGAGATACCGATAACGGGTTTGCCATCCTGTATAACTGGAATCGACTCGGGGATGGCGTCCACACCGCTCGCCTGCTGGTGGACGGGACGGAACTTGCCCGGTCTTCTTTTCGGGTCACGACCTTCGGTCAGGAGTTTCTCCGGGGAGCGGAGAAAACCATTACCGTGCGGGATTTTCCACGCAGCGGCGTCACCAGGGTGCTTGAGTGGGAAGAAAGTTCTCAGAATTTTGTGGTTCGTGAGGTGCGATAGCAGGACCTGACGCTGACCCCTCCCGTTCCTGGAAGAAAGGCAATCTATGCGTATCGGTCTGGTCACGGACACCCACCTGCCGAGCACCATCCGCGACCTCTGGGACGAAGTCCGGGTCGCTTTTGCCGGCGTGGACCTCATCCTTCATGCCGGGGATATCGTCTCTCCGCGGGTGCTGGACTGGTTGGCAGAGACCGCGCCGACCCTGGCGGCCCGGGGCAATAATGACAGCGGCTGGGACGACCCCCGCGTGGAAGACGTCCAGCGGCTGTGTCTCGAAGGCTGGCGGATTGCCATGGTCCACGACATGGAGCCTGAAGAGCGCCCCATTACCGACTTAACCCAGCAATATCTGCGCAGTGAGCCGGCCGACATTCTCATCACCGGGCATACCCACTTTGAGCGTCTAGAGTATCGAGAGGGGGTCTTGCAGGTGAACTCGGGCAGTGCCACCCATCCCCATCTGTGGTCCACTCGACTCGGAACGGTGGGCCTGCTCGACATTACGCCTGGAAACCTGAGCGCGCGAATTCTCCGGCTGGGCGAGAGTCCGGAGCTCAAGAACCCGGGTCGAGAGTTGTTCTTCGACCTGGCAACCGAGCGGCACAACCCGCCCGCTCCGTAGGCATTAGGTCCCCAGCGTCTGCAACATGTCGAGCGACGGCGCAAAAAAGTGCGCGCCTGACACGGCCTGAGTATAATCCATAAGATGGTCGTGGAGGCCGTCGCCGCTGGCTCCCAACATGCGCCGCAGCATCTTGTCGGTAATATCGAGGTCTTTGGTATAGGCGATGAAGAACAGACCCGCCTCCGAGGTCGTCCCATAGGGGAAACTGTGGCGCAGGATTTCCAGCTCTTCACCGTTTTCCTCTATGACCACCCGGCTGATATGGGCGGTTGGGGGTTTGGCCTCGTCGGATAGCTCTTGGCTGTCTGTCTTGCGTCGCCCAACGGCGTTCTCCTGCTCGTCTGGTGGTGTGGCGTTCCACTTGGGGAAATTATGCACATAGCGCTGGGTGAAGACGTAACTGCCAGCAGCGAAGTCGGGGTCTTCGTCGCCGATCAGGGCGACCTCCACCCGCTCCGCATCGCCGCTGGGGTTTTCCGTACCGTCAATAAACCCGGTCAGGTCGCGTGAGTCCAGGTAGCGAAAGCCGTGGACCTCATCCAACACGTCTATCGCCTCTCCAAGCTGACCCCGGACCTGTCTGGCCAGCTCGAAATTGAGGTCCAACCGTTTTGAGATGAGGTGGAACAGGATGTCGCCGCCGGTGCTCGGCGCGCTCTTGCCGGGCAGGTCAATGGCGGTGAAGGGGCGCAGCCCCCTGGGCCGACGGTCCGGGGAAAGTACATCCCAAAAGCCCGAGCCGAAACTGACCGTACCCACCAGGCCGGCCTCTGGGTCGTGTCGGCCAAGCGTTGTCACCAGGGCCGGCAGACCCGCAACGACCTGGGCGACCGTTCCACGGGTGGTGGTTGGATTGTTGACCCTGGCAACCAGAAAGAGCGCGTGTTGGTTCGGCTCTGGAATAATGCCTGCCTGGGGAGTCGGTGTTGTCATTATTTTCCCTCCTCATGTGTTCTGGATGGTGTCGTCGGCACGCTGTCCCTGTCGTTGAGGGGGTCCAGCCAAGGGCTGGCTTAAAAAAGTTGCCTGCACGGCGCGCTAACCCAACTCATCAAGGGTGAGACGGAAACTCGGGACAAAGGTCTCCAGAAAATAGCGCACCTCCGGGAGGTCAATCTGTTCAACCGTGTTCTTGAGCGTCTGTTCGGCCTGAGAAAACTCCTGATTGCCGGCGCTAACCTCTTCCAAGCATTTGATGTAGGCGCACAGTTTGTCCGCGGCTTTGACCAGCTCGTGGTGGTCGCGGTCGGCCTCAGCCCGCTCAAAGAACGCCTGGTAATCGTCTCTGAGTTCTTCGGGCAGCATCCCGAACAGCTTGTGCACGGCGGTCTGCTCAATGGTCTGATAGGCGGTTCTGATCTCAGGGTTAAAATACTTGACGGGGGTAGGCAGGTCGCCAATCAAGACCTCGCCCACATCGTGGTAGAGGGCCAGGGTTGCGGCCCGCTCCGGATGCACCCTGCCAGAAAAACGCCGATTCCGAATCACCGCCAACATATGAGTCACCAGCGCCACCTGAAGGCTGTGTTCCTGAACGTTTTCTGGATAGGTGTTGTGCATCAGACTCCAGCGCCGAATGAATTTCATCCGGGAAAGATAGGCAAACAAATGGCTCATCCTTCACTTCGTCCGTTCGAGACAGGCCAGCACGCGCTCCGGCGTGAGCGGGATTTCATTGATCTGGACTCCAAACGGAGAGAGCGCATCGGCGACGGCGTTCGCAATCGCGGCCGGCGGCCCAATGGCGCCCCCCTCACCCATGCCTTTGATGCCGCCCTTACTGAAAGGCGAGGGCGTTTCAATATGTCCAATTTCAACCTGGGGAACATCCAAGGCGGTGGGGACGAGGTAGTCCATCAGCGTGCCGGTCAGGAACTGTCCATGCTCGTCGTAGAGGGCCTGCTCGTACAGGGCGGTGCCGATTCCCTGGGCGACCCCGCCCTGAATCTGTCCGTCTACAATGATGGGGTTAATAATCCGGCCGCAGTCTTCAACCACGATATAGCGCAGCAGGCGAATCTGGCCGGTTTCAGGATCGACTTCTACTGTTGCCAGATGGGTGGCATTGGAATGCGTTGCCGGCGGGGGTTCGTAGTTCGTCGTGGCCTCCAGCCCTGGTTCATCCTCCGGGGCAAGGGTGCCGGTCGCGACAATGGCATGGTAGGCCACCGTCTTAATCGGCATGAGGCTGGTCCCGTCCTGTTTGCGGACCACCAGGCCGCCGGCCAGTGCGAGGTCGGCCGGCGGGATCTCACTCAGACGCGAGGCCGTGCGCAAAATTTTCTCGCGGACTTTGGTAGCAGCGCCAATAATCGCGCCCCCGCTGGTGACTGCGGTCCGGCTGCCCCAGGTTCCCCAGCCATACGGCACAACGGTCGTATCGTTCTGGATTACCCTGACATCGGCAAAGGCGACGCCCAATTCGTCGGCGGCCACCTGGGCCAGCGTCGTCTGATGGCCCTGGCCGTGGGAAGACGAGCCGGCCAGCACGGTCACTTTGCCATCAATATCCATACGGACCGTCGCCGATTCATAACCGCCGAGGGGCAAGCCCATGATATTCCAGAACGAAGAACCCAGGGCCGTCCCTTCAATATAACAGCCCAGCCCGACCCCAAGGTAGCGACCCACTCGCCGGGCGCGTTCTTGTTCGGCCCGGAAGGCCGTATAGTCCAGCATATCGAGCGCCTGGCGTAAGGACTCCTGGTGGCTGCCGCTCTCGATTGCGGCTCCGGCAATGGTGGTATAGGGGTGCTCGTCCTGGCGGATCATATTCCGCAGGCGGATTGCGGTCGGATCAAGCCCCAGCCGTTGCGCGCCCATATTCAGCAGGCGCTCCATGACCAGGAGGGCAATCGGCAGGCCAACCCCGCGGTACGCGCCCAGAGTGACCTTATTGGTGACGATGGAGACGGCCTCATAGCCATAGGCCGGAATTTTATACGGACCGGGCAGCGCGGAGGCCGCGTGCCCGGCTTCCAGGGCAGAGCTGAACGGAAAGGCGGAATACGCGCCCACGTCGTTCAGGAAGCGGGCTCTGAGACCCAGAATCGTCCCATCGTTTTTCAGGGCGACCGCGGCCTCGACAATCTGGTGCTTGGCGTGCATGGCCGCGGTCAGGTTTTCGCGTCTATCTTCGATCCACTTGATCGGACGGCCATATTGACGGGCGAAGAAGGCGGTCAGGATTTCCTCGGGAAAGACGTGCGCCTTGGGTCCAAAGCCGCCGCCGACGTCGGGGGCGATGGTCCGGATATGGTGTTCGGGGAAGTCCAGAAAGCGGGCCAGATTTGAGCGCAACACGTGCGGAATCTGGGTAGATGACCACACGGTCAGTGAGTCTGTGGCGGCCTCATAGGTCGCTAGACAGCCGCGCGTTTCCAGGGGGACCGACATATGCCGGCCGGTTGTGAAACGCTCCTGCACCACCGTGTCAGCCGCGGCAAAGGCCGCCTCGACCGGCCCCATGCCGGCCGTCAGGGTCTGCATGACGTTATCGCCCCAATCCTCATGGACCAGGGGCGCGTCTGACTCAAGCGCCTGTTCCATATGCCAGACCGCGTCGAGCGGGTCGTAGTCTATCGTGACCAGGCCGGCGGCATCCTCGGCGGTATAGCGGTCGGTGGCAATAACGGCCGCCACCATCTCGCCCACAAAGCGGACCTTGCCACGGGCCAGGACCGGCCAGTCGCAGGACTTGTGAGTCGGGGCAGCGCTGGGGTCAAATTCGACCCGGAGCGGCTTGATGACAGCGGCGATATCCTCACCGGTTATGACCGCCTGAACGCCAGGCTGGGCGGTGGCCGCACTCGTATCAATGCTGAGAATACGGGCGTGGGCATACGGGCTGCGGACAAAGGCAACCGCCAGCGTATGGGGCAGATGGATATCGTCTACATACTGACTTTTGCCCAGGAGCAGGCGGGGGTCTTCCACCCGCTTGACCTCAGCCCCGACCATCTTCCCGGTGCCAGCCAGACTGCTTGCCATAGCGCGCTCTTGCATGATTGCCCTCTCTCTTGAAGCGGGACTGACTCTTCGGCGCGAGTCTGGCAGTCCGAGAAAACGGTGTCAAGACATTTGCTTGACAGCGCATAAGCGAACGGTATAGGCCACAGCATACGGCGGCGTTCTCTCGGTCCGCTGGGACGAATTTTCTACAGGAGCGATGGTATGTCACTCTCAATCAGCCAGACCAATACGATGGTGAGCGTGTTTCGGCAGGAACTTGAACTGTGCAAAGTCAGGCCAGGGGAAACCATTGCGGTTCTGTCCGAGGCAGAACACGCGGTCGAGTATGCCTCAGCGTTTATGATCGCCGCGCGCGAGCTGGGGGTAGATGTGTTCAACGTCAATCTGCCGACGCGGAGTGCGGCTGGGGCGCAAAACGTGGCCGGCGAGGTGGGGCAAAACGCCCTGGCCGGAAACCGGCCGGCCATTGAGGCGCTCAAAAGTGCGGACTTGGTTGTGGACCTTATTTTTCTGCTGTTTTCAAAAGAACAGTTGGAGATTCAGGCCGCAGACACCCGCATCCTGCTGGTGGTTGAGCCCTTTGAGGTTCTGTCGCGTCTCTTTCCTACCCAGGAACTGCGCCAGCGGGTTGAGGCCGCGGAAGCGCGTTTGGCCAAGGCCCAGAACCTTCGCTTTACCAACCCGGCTGGAACGGACGTGCAGTACGAGCTGGGACAATTCCCGATTCTGACCGAATACGGCTTCACGGACACTCCCGGTCGCTGGGACCACTGGCCGGGCGGCTTTCTGGCGACCCAGGGCAGCGAAACCGGGGTCAATGGCACGGTCGTCATGGACCGCGGCGATATTTTATTTCCGTTCAATAAATACGTTCAAGAGCCGCTGACCTTCACCATTCGAGACGGCATGATCGTTGATATCAGCGGTAGCTTTGATGCCATGCTGGTGAAGAATTATATGGACGGCTTTCAGGACCCCCGCGCGTTTGCCATCTCGCACATCGGCTGGGGCCTCAACGACCGGGCGCGCTGGGACTACCTCGCCACCGGCGCTCCCACGGTCGGCATGGACGGGCGGGCTTTTTACGGCAATGTGCTGTTCTCAACCGGCCCGAATGTCGAACTCGGCGGGAGCAACGACACGGCCTGCCATATGGACCTGCCCATGAAGGGCTGTACGCTCTATCTTGATGACGAGCTTATTGTACAAGACGGTGACGTGATCCCGACAGACATGCGGGCCGTGGCCGGCTAAGGAGGAGAGCATCCCATGCGGACCGTAGTGGCAGATAAACGCTGGGCGGAAAAATACCCAGAGATGGGCACCGGCCCGGTTTCCGCCGAACCGCTGATTTCGCCGGAGTATTTTGAACTCGAACGGGAGAAAATTTTTCGCCGGACCTGGCTGAATATCGGCCGGGTTGAGGAGATTCCAAACCCCGGCGATTATATTGCCAAAGACCTGGCGATGTGTCGCGCCTCGGTCCTGATTGTGCGGGGTCGAGACGGGGCGGTGCGGGGCTTTCACAATGTGTGCTCCCACCGTGGCAATAAGCTCGTCTGGGACGAGAAGGGCTCGTGTCAAGGCACGTTCACCTGCGGTTTTCACGCCTGGGCGTATAACACCAAAGGCGAATTGACCTGGGTGGCGGATGAGGACAATTTTTTTGATCTGCCCAAATGTGACCTGGGTCTGACCCCGGTCCATACCGAAGTGTTTGAAGGCTTTATCTTTATTCATCTGGCCGAGCGCCCCCCCGAGAGCCTCCGGGAGTATCTGGGTGGGGTGGCCGACCAGCTTGCCGGCGGCGGCTTTGGCGAGCTGGCCCTGACCGCACAGTATAAAGTGGATGAGCACGCCAACTGGAAAATCGCCCTTGACGCCCAGAACGAGCTATATCATCTGCCGTTTCAGCACCGCCGGACCATTCCCAATTTCTGCGTGTTGAAAGATGGGCAATTCACCCGCCTGCTTGATGTCCGTCTGTTCAACTACCACAGCGTGTATTCATCAGACCCGCCCGATGAGCGGGTTGGTCCGGCCACTGAAAAGCTGGCCGCCCAGCTCAGCCTCGCCAAGACCGAACAGCGCCTGCCCCGTATCGGCTCCTTTGACTTCTATACGATTTTCCCCAATATGGCGCTGCTGCTCTTCCGCGGGGTCTCGCACGACTATTATATGACGTATAACTTCTGGCCCCAGACGGTGGACCGGACCGACTGGGATATCAAACTCTATTTTCGCCCGGCTGAAAACGCCGGCCAGCGTGTCGGCCAGGAGTATTTCAAATGCCTGCTCCGGGACCTCCTGCAAGAAGACGCGACTGCCCACGAACAGATTCATATCGGGCTGGCCTCGCAGGCCAAGAAGGCGCTGTATTTTCAGGACGAAGAAATGCAGATTCGGTATTTCCACACCGTACTCGAACGCTTTTACGCCGAAGCCTAGCCCCCCTGCTGGGGGGCCGCCCGAACGGAGTGAGGGAGAGGGATAGACCGTGAGCACCCAGACACTACCCGCTGAGTTTACTGACCTGGAGCCCTTTATCAGCTGGGCGCTCGCCACGGAACGCGAGCGGACCAGCCAGCGCCTGGCCAGCAGCATGGACGATATCCAGGCCTTCTATGACCACATGTCTGCGCGTGTGGAAGCGGTTATGGCCTATCTGAACGCCTTGCCGCTCGACACGCTGCCACCCGAGGCCGAGCGGCTGTTCCAGATGAGTCTGTCCTTAATGGAAGTCGCCAACGCCGTGGAGATGTTTCACAACCCAGCCGTCATCAATGGCTTTGATGTCACACGCTTTACGCCAGTGGAGGATGTATGAAATCCGAGTGTCCGATTCAGTTTTACGGTATCGATCATGTCGTGCTGCAAGTCACGGATGTCGAAAAGACTTTGCACTTTTATACGACGGTCCTGGGGCTGAGCGTTGAGCGGGTCATTGAAGACCTGGGGCTGTATCAGGTGCGGTGCGGTCGCAATCTGATTGACCTGCGCGTCCTGCCGGCAGGGAGCACGCTGGCGGAAAAAGACCAGCGTGGAGTCGATCATGTCTGTCTGCATATGCACGGTGATTTTGACGCCATTGTCCAGTATCTCAAGGACAACGCCGTCCCGATTACCTTCGGACCCGTCGAGCTGTACGGCGCAACCGGCTATGGCACCTCAGTCTACGTCACCGACCCCAACGGCCATACCCTTGAGCTGAAGGCCGACTATTCCCAATACCCGCTCAAGACGACCGTCAAAGGCGCGATGGCCGGAGTGTCACGACCAGCTGCCCATTGACCCGTTGATAGAGATGCCCTGCCCTCACGCCAGATTATACAGCCGGGCCACATTATCCCCAAGGATACACTGCTGTTCTTGCGGCGATAACGACGCAATGGCTTCTCTTGTCTCACCCAGCGCGTCAAGGCTGCCGTCCCAGTGCGGAAAGTCCGAGGCCCACACAAAGCGCTCAGCGCCATAGCGTTCGGCCATATAGGGAATGGTGGTTTCGTCCGGGTCAAACGAAATCCAGCACTGCCGGGCGAAGTACTCACTCGGCAGATGCTTGAGGCCGGTCTTATAACCGATTTTTTTGTACTTCGAGTCCCAGCGGTCCAAGGCGTGCGGAATCCAGCCAGCGCCGACTTCCAACAGGTTCACTTTCAGGGTGGGAAAGCGGTCGAAGACTGCACCCTGAAAGAGTGCGGCAAAGGCTGCCTGGACATCCGCCACAAGCGGCAAACACTGGAAATACACAAACGATGCGTCCATGAAGTCGGTGTTTTCCTGGGCAATCCACTGATGGCCGAGAAAGTCTTCATGGACCGCGGTGTGGAAACCGATAGACAGGTCGTGGTCTTGTAACACCGCCCAGAGCGGATCGTAGACCCGGTCCCAAAAGGCGCGTTTGCTCGCCGGGGCGGCGCAGACGAATACGCCTTTATGCCCGAGCTTTGCCACCCGCTTGACTTCTTCGATGGCCGCGTCAATGTCCAGCAGAACAATATGGGCAACCGGGATGAGCCGGTTCGGGTCAGCCGAACAGAAATCCAGAATCCAGTTGTTATAGGCGCGGCAGTAGGCTGACGAGAGCTCGACATCGGTGAGGCCGGGCTCCCAGATGAGCCCGAGGGTGGGAAACAGCACCGAAACATCGATGCCGTCCTGGTCCATGAGCCGCAAGCGCGCCGGTGCCTCGTAGGCCCCTGGCGGACCGTCCTGATAGCCAAAGCGGCCTGGCACAAAAATGTCCCGCAAGGGCTGTCCGATGCCGGCCGCGGTTGGGCCGATGCCACGAGTAATGGGCAGCGGTTTATTCTCAACCACGAGGTATTCGACTCCATCAGCGCCGGTGTCCATCCGAATGGCGCGCTCTTTGAACTTGGCTTCTAGGTAGTTTTGCCACAGATCGACCGGTTCCAGTATGTGTCCGTCCGCGTCAATGACTTTGCCTTCTCGCATATTGTCTCCCTGCCCCTGACGTATAGCGTATTTCCGCAAACTGAAACACGCCCCCTTCTCTTGCCACCTGTATTTGACAGAAGCCGCCGGTATTTGACAGAAAAAGCTTGATCCTTTACCGACATGGTTGACTGGCATAATCGCGTTCGTGAGAGAGCAGGTCCATGCAAGATTTCGGACAGGCGTTTGCCTTGGCCTTTCGGCTCATCGTTTCTGCCGACCCCACGCTGAGTGAGGTTATCCTCCTTTCTTTGCGCGTGAGTCTCAGTGCGGTCGCCATCGCCAGCGTGCTTGGTCTTGGCATAGGGGCAACGGTCGGTATTCTCCGTTTCCCCGGACGTGGCACGTGCATTGTCTGCTTAAACGCGCTGATGGGCCTCCCCCCGGTGGTGGTTGGCCTGCTGGTCTATATGATGCTGTCCAATGCTGGTCCACTCGGCTGGCTCCACCTCTTGTATTCTCCGGCGGCGATGATTATTGCGCAGACCGTTTTAGTCACCCCCATTATTGCCGGCCTATCCAGGCAGGTCATAGAGGACCTCTATAGCGAATACCGAGAGCAGTTCTTATCGCTGGGGGTTCCGCCGAAGACGGCTGTTGTGGCCCTGTTGTGGGACGCGCGGTATAGCCTGCTGACCGTTGCCCTGGCTGGCTTTGGGCGGGCCGTTGCGGAAGTGGGGGCGGTCATCATCGTGGGCGGCAATATCAAGCACGTCACACGGGTGATGACGACCGCCATTGCGCTGGAAACCGCCAAGGGAGACTTGGCTCTTGCCCTGGCGCTGGGTCTGATTCTCATGCTGATTGCGCTGAGCGTCAACGCCACCGTGTCGCTCCTGCGCCTCGGCGCGTCCAACCGAGCCTATGCCTAGCGCTGGAGAAAGCCCGCAACGAGAGCGCGCATCGACCGACGTGGCGCAGTCCTTATTCCCCCTCACGGTGCGTCAGCTCGTGTACAGCGTGGGCAACCAACGCCTCATTGATGGGCTCGACCTGACCATTGAGCAGGACAGACGCACGATCATCATGGGTCCGAACGGCGCCGGCAAGAGCCTCCTGCTACGACTCCTGCACGGCTTGCTGACCCCAACCACAGGAGATATCCGCTGGGGACAAACCCCACGAGTAGACCAGGCGCGGCAGCGCCAAGCCCTGGTGTTCCAGCGCCCGGTCTTACTCCGGCGCTCGGTTGGGGCGAACCTGCGCTTCGTGCTCAAGCTGCGAAAGTACGGACGGACCGAAAGAGAGGCGCGGCTGGGCCACATCCTGGCCCTGGCCGGCCTGTCACATCTGGTGGACCGGCCGGCCAGGGTCCTGTCTCAAGGCGAGCAACAACGGGTCGCCATTGCGCGCGCCCTGGTCCTTGAACCGGAGGCGCTGCTGCTTGACGAACCAACTGGCAGTCTGGACCCGGTGTCCGTCAAAGCGATTGAAACGCTGATACTTGCCGCGCATCGGCGTGGAACGAAAATTATCCTGGTGACGCACGACAGGGGTCAGGCCCGCCGCCTCGCAGACGAGGTGGTTTTTCTCTCTCAAGGCCGGGTCGTTGAACATACCTCTGCGTCTCAGTTCTTTCAGCAGCCCCGCTCGGAAGAAGCGCAAGCCTATGCGGCCGGCCGTATCGTGTTATGAGGCACACATGCCTATCCGACTAGGGCACGCCCTGACCCTTTTCTGCCTGACGCTGGGGCTGCTCTTCAGCACGAGCAGTCAGGCCGAGGAGCGCTTTATTATTCTCCAGTCAACGACCTCGACCCAGAACTCCGGCTTGTTTGAGGCGATATTGCCCCGTTTTCAGGCCAAGACCGGAATCGCCGTCCGCGTGGTCGCGGTCGGTACGGGGCAGGCGCTCAAGAATGCCCGTAACGGCGATGGCGATGTGGTGCTGGTCCATGCGGAGCCTGAGGAAAAAACCTTTGTGGCTGCCGGCTGGGGAGTGCAGCGCTCGAATGTCATGTATAACGATTTTGTGATTGTGGGGCCGGCGAACGATCCGGCCGACATCCGCGGTCTACTGGGGGCCGGCGTAGCGCTCAGAAAAATCGCCCACACCCAGGCCGCCTTTGTGTCGCGTGGCGATGAGAGCGGCACCCATAAAAAAGAGCAAGCCTTATGGAAAGTCGCCGCGGTTGATCCGCGGCAGGCCACCGGGACCTGGTATCGGGAGGCCGGCGCTGGCATGGGGGCCACCCTGAATATCGCGGTCGGGATGCGGGCCTATACGCTGACCGACCGTGCCACTTGGTTGAGTTTTCGGAACAAGGCTGACTTCACGACCCTGGTAGAAGGAGACCCCCAGCTTTTCAATCAATACGGGGTGCTCCTGGTGAATCCAGCGAAACATCCGCATGTGAAGGCCGACCTGGGCCGGCAGTTCATCGACTGGCTGGTTGGGCCGGAGGGCCAACGTCTGATTGCCGACCATACCATCGCCGGCCAGCCACTCTTTTTTCCCAACGCTCCAAGAGAAGAGTAAGCCGGAGGGAGATATGGTCACAGGAAGCTGTCACTGCCAGACCGTTCGATTTGCAATCACTGGCACGGTGTATGGACCGAGTGCGCTGGGGACCTGAGCAGAGCCCGTGCGCAGCAGGAGCGACTGACGTGACGAAGGATATTGAGCGTATCCTGTTCACAGAGACAGATATTCGAGTCGGCCTGAGCCGCCTTGCCCAGGAAGTCACGGCCTATTATCAGAACGCGCCCTGTACGGTGGTATCGGTACTCAAAGGAGCCTGTCTCTTTACGGCTGATGTCATCCGTCAGTTGCCCTTTCCGCTTCGCCTCAGCTTTGCCGCGGTATCGAGCTATGGAGAGGGGACAACGAGTGGCAGGCTCAGCCTGGACTATTTTCCGACCGACCAGGAAATCCGGGCGCAACGTATTCTCTTGGTTGATGACATCCTTGATACGGGCCGGACGCTCGCTTTTCTCCGCTCAACCCTATTGAAACAAGGCGCACGTGAGGTCAAGACCTGTGTGTTGCTCGATAAACCCGGCCGGCGGAGAGTCGAGCATGAGGCCGACTTTCGCGCTTTTGTTATCGAAGACGTGTTTGTGGTGGGCTATGGGCTTGATTTTGCCGGTCGTTACCGCAATCTGCCGTATATCGCCGTCTTACGACCCGAGGTCTGCGCTGAATAATAAAGAGGGCTGGACGATAGCGCCCAGCCCTCTTCTTATCGACAAAACGGCCGGTGACTGTTTACGACAGCGCAGTGTCGAGCGTTTCTACCGACGGAGCGAAGTAGAACGAACCGGAGGCCGGGTTGCTGTACGAGGTGAGCCGGTCCCGTTCCTGACCGTCCATGCCGTACATGGCCCGCATCCGCTCACGCAACGGGGCCTGGCTCTTGCAGAAGGCCATGAAGTACAGGCCAACCGTGCCATCGTGGAAGGCGTACGGAGTCGAACGGCGCGAAATCTCATCCCGCTTAGGGGTGCTGTCGTCACCCGTTCTGCCCTCTCTCAACTCGACGTGCGAGAGGTGAGAAGGGGAGGGCTGAGGGGACAGGCGGGTTGAGTCGGCCTTGGTCCGGCCAAAGACCTTTTCCTGCTCTTCAACGGGCAGCAGGTTGAAAGCTTCCAGGTCATGAATCCAGCGTTGGGAAATGATAAAGCTCCCGCCGGCGCCCGGCTCGCCATCAGGAACGATAGCAACTTCAACATCCCGCTCGGGCTCGGGGTTGCCGGTGCCATCTTTGAAACCAGACAGGTCAAGCGAGTCGCCAAAGATGAAAGTCATGGTCTCGCGCGCCACCCGCATATGCCCCTTCAGGGCTTCCCGGGCGTCCCACTGGGCTTTCCAGACTTCGTCCTTTTTCTCGCTGTTCAGCCAAAAAAGGAGTTCTTCCTGGGTTCCTTTGGCTTCCTTGCCACTGCCATCAATCGACCGGAACGTTTCGTAGGGCTGGAAATCGTTCGGCACGTCGGCTGTCAGGTCCGAGAGGAGTGATGGTCCGAGGCCGATGGTCAGATTGATGCCTTTGTCGGCACAGTCTTTCCGCAACTGCTGGACCGCAGATTTGATCACGCCCATATCGGCCCCGTCCAGGCGACTGAGATGGACATACCACTGATGCTGGCCCATATTTCTATTGAGAACTGCTGGTTGGGGTGTTGCCATAAGGTCCTCCTTACCTCCAAGTTGTTGAGAATTAATACGAGGTCATCTTATTTGAGAGCACTCAGGGCTGTCAAGATATGAAGCGCTTCTCAGGGTCGCTACGCGCGGGGCATCTGATTACACAGCTTGCGGTGGTGTTCTCGGCTGGAGCGCAGCGATGAGAGCGTCTTCACTCAGCGCTTGCTGCTCCCCGGTTGCCAAGTCCTTCAGGGTATAGCGCTGACGTGCAACCTCGTCTGGGCCGAGAATGAGCACATAGGGAATCTGCTGAGCATCTGCGGCTGAGAGCTGGCGCTTGAGCTTGGTCTGTTCTGGATAGACCTCAACCGGAATGCCGGCCTGACGGAGGCGCGAGGCCAGCCCAACCGCCGGTGGCAGCGGGGTATCGGGCAGCACGCATATCATGACTTGGGCGGTCAATTGCAGGGCCGGAAACATATTCCGCTCTTCCATTAAGAGCAGAATCCGTTCCAAACCCAGGGAGAAGCCCACCGCCGGCACCTGCTTATGGCTGAACATGCCGACCAAATTATCGTAGCGTCCGCCGCCGCCGAGGGAGCCGCTGAAGTCGGTTGAGACGATCTCAAAGATGGGGCCGGTATAATAGCTCAGCCCCCGTGCCAGCGCTGGAGCCAAGCGGATATGCCCACCTGCTGGGGCCTCCCGAGTCAGGGAGACCAGCGTTTCAAGCTCATCAAGCGCTCGCTGCGCCTCGGGCTGTAATAGCTGGCCGCGCAAAGCTGCGAAGACGGCGCGGTTGCTCATCTCCGAGGTGTGCGTTGTCAGGGCAAGCAGCCCTTGGGCCGACTTCTCGTTCACGCCGCGTTGCCTGAGTTCTGCCTGTACGCCGTCAACGCCGATTTTATCCAGCTTATCAATGGCGACCAGAGCCGACCCCTCAAGGCTGGGGTCTATGCCAGCGGCTTCAATCATGCTGCGCAGGAGCACCCGGTGGTTGAGTGTCATGGAGAAATTTGAAAAACCGAGATCAAGCAGCGCGCTGCTGACGGCGTTCATCACTTCTACTTCGGCCAGGAGTGACGTGGTGCCGGTCAGGTCAACATCGCACTGATAGAACTCACGAAAACGGCCTTTTGCCGGGCGGTCCGCCCGCCAGACGGGCTGAATCTGGTAACGCTTGAACACCTTGGGCAGGCGATTGCCGTACTGAGCCACGACGCGCGCGAACGGAACGGTGAGATCATAGCGCAACCCGAGCTCAGCCAGGTCTCCAGCTTCGGGGGCCGGTTTTTCCAGGGCACGGGTCAGTTTGTCGCCCCGGTGGAGGAGACGAAAGAGGAGCTGGTCCCCCTCCTCGCCATACTTGCCCAATAGGGTGGTCAGGTTTTCGAGGGCCGGCGTTTCGAGGGGCAGAAAACCGTAGCGCTGAAAGCTGTTCTCGATCTTCGTCACAACGTAGCGTCGTTTGGCCACAGTCTCGGGTAAATAATCTCGTGTGCCGCTCGGCGGCTTGGTGCTCGGCATACGCTCACCTCGAACAGAAATGATACCGGAATGTATCCGTTCCGAAGAGCGCTGTCAGGGCCGTAGCAACGTCTACACCCCTGGGTCCCTTCCCTCGCAAAACCCTTGCCCAAGCGAGCCGGGTAGGCTAAGGATGATACTTCGTTTCAATTCACACCACCCAAAAACGGAGGGAATGCAGAATGGCCGCAAACGGACAGTTTCCCTATAGCGGAGCGGTTGATGCCGACGGACATATCCTGGAGCCACCTGATACCTGGGAGAAGTATATCCATCCCAAATATAAAGAGCGGGCCATCCGCCTGCATATCGATGCCGACGGGCTTGAGGTCCTGGAGTTGGATGGACGCCCCGCGAAGTATTCTCAGCCGGGACAATTGGCCCAGTTCGGGGCGATGGGAAAGACATCGAAAGAAGAAACCGAACCCCACCCGACCGCACCTATGTTGGTGAAGCGCCCTTCGGTTCTATGTCTCCCACAGAGCGGCTGGCCCGTATGGACCAAGAGGGCTTAGAGAAAGCCATTATCTACCCAAGTCTGGGCCTCTTATGGGAGACCGAAGAGGTTGACGGCCTGGACCTCCAGGCGGCTTACGCCGAGGCGTATAACCGCTGGGTGGTTGATTTCTGCTCCGACTCCGCTGGGCGACTCATTCCGATTGCCCATATCTCGATGGGGGATGGGCAGGTGGCGGCCCAGGAACTGGAACGGGCGGTGCGCGCCGGGGCCAAGGGGGCGTTCTTCGTGCCGTTCACGCCAACCAATAAATCTCACGCCCACCCGGACTATGACCCGTTCTGGGCCACGGCCCAGGAGTTGGACGTCCCGGTCGGCATTCACCCCAGCGGCGAGCCGCCCGCCAAGCGGGTGCACCAACGCTTCAAGGATATGCAGAAATGGGCGCTGTGGCATTATAATGTGCACGGTGCGCAGGGACCGCTCCAAGCGTTTACGGCGATGTTCCAGTACGGCCTGTTCGAGCGTTTTCCCAAGATCAAGGTGGTGGTGCTGGAATCGGGCGCGGGCTGGGCCGGCTATCTGCTCAACCGTATGGACGCGGTGTTTGACAGTCCCCTGGGCGATACGGTGAAGCTCAAAGAAAAACCGAGCTATTATTTTTATCGCAACTGCTGGATTTCTGGCGACCCGGATGAAAAAGCCTTTGGTCATGTGGTGGACTTTGTGGGGGCAGATAAATTCTTCTGGGCTTCTGATTTTCCGCACCCCGACCACCCGGACAACTATATGACCGAGTTGGCCGCGCTGGTTGAGCCCATGTCTGAGGCAACGCGGCAGAAGGTCATTGGCCAGAACGCGGCGCACGTCTACGGTCTATAGGAGGTGAGCGATGAAACTTGACTATCTGTGCGATTACACTGCGAACTTCATCACCCCGATTAATGTCGGCAAGGGGCCGCTCGGCGAGCGGATTGTGGCCGACCTGACCGGCGGTCACTTTGAGGGGCCGCGGATGAAGGGCAAGGTCCGGGCCAGCGGAGCGGACTGGGCCTTGGTCGGCCCGGACGGCAACCTGCGCCTCGACGTGCGGGCGGTCTTTGAAAGCGACGACGGGGCGGCAATCTATGTCACCTACCGGGCGCGTATGGAAGCCACCGAGGGGATTCGGAAAGCGCTTGAGGGCGGTGGCTCGACCAATTTCGGGGATAATTATTTTATCTCCCAGATACAGTTTGAGACCGGCGACGAGCGCTATGCCTGGCTCAATAACCTGATGGCAGTGGGTGAGGGGAAACTCAAGCCCAACGAGGTGACCTATCGGGTGTATGCCGTTGTCCCGGATTAATTAGTCACGCACCCGCCGCCGGCCGGCGTCTTCATGAGCCCAGCATCTCGTGCGCTAACCCCTCTAATTCTGAAATGACTTCCTCTTCCTGAAATTTGTTGAGCCAGATAATGGCGTGTGCGGCGCCGGCCTGTTCGAGCGCCTGGGCTTGGTCCCGGCTCCGCAACTGTCCGGGCTGCCCAAAGGCGAAAACGGAGATGGATTTGGGGTCGCGCCCGGCTTGGGCGGCGAGTGCGTTCAAAGTCTCACATCCGCGTCGAATCTCATCCGGCGAGGTGCTGACCGGCATCCAACCGTCCCCCCACTCCACCGTGCGTTTGAACACATTCTTGGCCGAGCCACCCAGAATAACCGGCGGGTGCGGCTGTTGGGCCGGCTTGGGAAAGCACTTGACCGCGGGAAAATCATAATACCTGCCGTGATATTCGGATTCGTCCGTGGTCCACAATTCTTTCATCGCCAGAATCGAGTCCCGAGTCTGGGTCCAGCGGTGTGGAAAGTCTCCGCCCATGATTTCGCACTCTTCTTTTTGCCAGCCGGCGCCGATGCCAAACAGGAAACGTCCGCCCGAATAATGGTCCAGCGTGGCGATCTCCTTCGCCAGCAACAGCGGGTTGCGCTCCGGCACAAGACAAATCCCGGTGCCCAGTTTGATCGTCGTCGTCGTGGCCGAGGCGCGGGCCAGCGACACAAACGGGTCGGAAATAATCCCTACGGTTCTCGGAATCGGCTGATCCGGGGCCGCGGGATAGCCCGTGGTGGTGTGCACCGGCAGCACCGGATGTTCCGGCACCCAGAACGAGGCAAAGCCCAGGGCTTCTGCCTTTTTCGCTACAATGGCCGGGTCTGCCGACTCGCCCGACGTAAAATAGAATACGCCAGTGTCCATATGCCCTCCTTATGCTGAAATGCTCCCTCTTGTGTAGCGGTCTTCTGCTATGACCCGCAAGAGATAGGGGGCCTCTTCTTTGTCACAAGAGAGAGAAAGCAGAAAGACAGCTTCAGCGGGGCGGAATCGGCGGGGTTGTTTTACTCGTCAGCGTATTTCAGAGACGCTATCGCAGCGTTGCAACTCACATATGGAAAAAATAATCTCGTGAGAGAATCCAGTTTTATTGTACAGCCATCAGTTACTTCAAGGCACAAGGCCATCTCGTCCTCCTCACTTTCAACACATTCTCCAAAAGTTGGACGGCTCCCAAAAGCGGTCACATTGACTACATCGCTATCCCATGCACCGTCATGATAACCAAGATGAATACTGTCTTGTCCCCATTGAGTATGAGGAGTAATCACATAAGTATCGTCTCCCCGCTGTCCTTTATAGGTATCATTCCCCTCGCCACCATATAATATGTCATTCCCAGGTCTTCCGTATAAGTAATCATTTCCATCCTTGCCTCTTAATATATTCACCCCGTCATCACCATATAGCTTATCGTTCCACTTCCCACCGGTGAGATTCTCTATGTTCGTCAGCGTATCGCCTTCAGCATCAGAATACTTACCGTATCCTCCATCAAGATACACATTTACCCCATCAGAAAAACGATAATCTGCCGTGTCTGTGCCTGATCCTCCTCTTAATTCATCCGCTCCTGGTCCGCCAACTAAGACATCATTCCCAGAGCCACCAAGTAATAAATCATCACCAAACCAGCCATCTAAATAATCATGACCACCACGAGTCTCTAATGTATCGTCCAGATTCGCCCCAAAAGAATCATTATTATCCGAACCTGTCGATCTTAAATGCGTCGAAACATTATATCTTGCTTCACATCTCCCCGTCCTTACTATTCTAGGACACGAAGCTTCACTTTGACGTGTAGGCTGAGTCGGAGGGTCAGGGTCGCCATGCAGAATAAAAATTCCGTCATCTACTTGATGACGAAAATTACCCACTAGCATGATTCTTGTGTAGCGCAGATCATTAAAATCTTCTCGATTCTCTACAATGAGAGAGGGAACTTGTATATTCACTGTTCGGACATACTGACCATTCTGATCGTAACACTGTCCAATGCGTATATAAAAATCACCTACAGAATCAATATGCTCAAACGCTCTCAAATCAATATAATCAATTCGTCCTAGAATTGCACCATTCGCAGGATTCCCCAACATGCCAGCCCGAAAATCTACAATCCGTACTGATCTATGTTCGGGTCGAATGACAAAGCGATCCACACCTGTGTGACCTAAATAGACATCATCACCACCAAGACCATCTAATACATCGTTGCCAGTCTTCCCATTTATGTAGTCATCTCCATCAGTTCCCACTAAATTATTGTCATGGCTATAAGGGGTACTCGTTTCAGTTCCCTCAATAGAGTTCAAACTCTCATAGTCAGCCTGTGAACACTTAGTTGGATACCAGGCGAATGCTGGAGTGATATACATCGTCAGCACAAACGCTATTGCCGTTGCTTGGATTTTCATGGGGATTCCTCCGTGCAGGTGGTAAAAATGCTGGGGCCTCTGCGGCTCCGACGTGTCTCCGATTCAGTGCCCAACAGATAGCTCGAAGCCAACACTGCACAGGGTGGGGGAGGTCAAGGGAAATATGCGAAGGAACAGGCCGGCAACCGAAGGCTTGCTGAAAAAGCTGGTTCGTTTGGGGGAGGCCGATTAAGGCCAGTTGCGTCTATTTGAGATCAACCCGGCTGATCTTGACCAGGCGATGCCCAAGCAGATCAACCGCAGCCTGGGCTTGCTCAAGGGGAATATAGCCAAGCAGGGGCTCATATTGCCCGTCCGCGGGTTCCATCTCAATGAATAACACCTCGGTCAGGACCGGACGGAAATGTTCCATGCGGAGGAGAACCGGCCCGCAAATGTCTCCACTGACAACGGCTTGGGTCGCCGTTTCTCCCTCCACTGTATCAAGGGTGGTCAACGGTCCTAAACGGGCCTGCCACGCTTTCGGCAGGGTCAGGTAGGCTGCTCCCGTATCAACCAGGGCGTCACAACGGATGCGGCAGGTCGAGTCCGTGCCATTTTCTATCTGTGCTTCAACAACAATCCGTCCCATGTAAGACGCTCCTGCCAAGTGCGGTGTCGAACCGAGCAGTTCGATTCTGAGAGAAACAGCAGTCTTAGTGCAGTCTAGCAAACATACCGGTGCTGAACAGGATAGCTCTGTCGCTGAATAAGATTGTCGGTGGATAGCAGGAGGAATACCGTAATGAAACGCTGCTTTGTGTGATTATCTCGATTCCCTCGCATTACCCCTCTCTGTTATTTAATTTTTGTCTAGTAGAATTTAATAAAGAGAATGTGTGTTAAAAAAACTTTAATTAGAAGATGTGATTATTTAATCTCGATCCGGTAATTTTTAATAAAAAGGGAGCGTATTGAGAAACTTCTAACTCAATGGAGAACGGGATACTGGTTATGCAGCGTGGGGAAATAGGTAGATACGAGGTGACGAGCATTGGAGGCGAGCGAGTCAGAGCCTTTGTGCCGGCACCGCTCCCGCCAAACCCTGCGCTGGTTCTGGACGGTCCGTTACAGCAGGCGCTTGAATCAGCGGCGCTCGCCCTAGGCCGGCTCGACGGCGGCTCGACGGCGGCTCGACTCTCCTGCCGGACGAGGCGCTTCTTCTCTACGCCTACGTGCGCAAGGAAGCGGTGCTCTCCTCTCAGATTGAGGGAACGCAGTCCTCGCTGTCCGACCTCTTACTTTTCGAGTTGGACGAAGCGCCCGGAGTGCCGTTCGATGATGTAGTGGAAGTCTCGAACTACGTAGCCGCGCTCAACCACGGTTTACGCCGCCTGCGGGAGAACTTCCCGCTGTCGAATCGCTTGCTGCGCGAGGTCCACGGCGTGCTGTTGTCGGACGGGCGGGGGAGCGGCAAAACTCCTGGCGAGTTCCGCCGTTCACAGAACTGGATTGGCGGGACCCGGCCCGGCAATGCCGTCTTTGTCCCGCCTCCGCATACCGCCGTGCCTGACTGCATGGCCGCGTTCGAGCGTTTTCTCCACGCCGAGGACGACGGGCTTCCTGTCCTGCTTCGGGCGGGACTCGCGCATGTGCAGTTCGAGACCATTCATCCTTTCCTCGACGGCAACGGGCGCGTGGGAAGATTGCTCGTCACTTTCCTGCTGAGTCAGGCCGGAGTGCTGCGCGAGCCGCTTTTGTATCTGAGCCTGCACTTCAAGCAACACCGCGCCACCTATTACGAGTTGCTGAATCAGGTGCGCCGTACCGGTGATTTAGAATCATGGCTGAGCTTTTTCCTCGAAGGAGTGCGGGTGACGGCGGAGGGCGCGGTTGTCACATCGCGCCACCTGTCCGAGATGTTCGCGTCAGACCGGGCTGCTATCGAACAGGGCCGCCGTGTCGGCTCGGTCCTGCGTGTACATGAAGTGCTGAAGGAGCGACCAGTTCTGTCTCTGTCTGAGATCAGTAACCGCACGACGCTCTCCTTTCCCGCCGCTTCCTCGGCGATGGGACGACTCGTTGAATACGGGATTGCGCGTGAGATCACCGGCAAGCGCCGTGGCCGCGTGTTCGTGTATGACGGATATCTTTCCATCCTTAACGAAGGGCTAGATGCGTCGTGAAGCCTGATGGCTGACATATAAGGAGGGTAAAGAATGAAACTCAAGAAAATGTTTAAGAATTTCGGTTTGGAGCAGATACGGTTAGGCCCAAAATGGGCCAGCGCGGAAATATCTTTCAAGACCTCTGACCAAGATGTGGCCTGGGAGTTGTATATTGAGATGCTGACCAGAATCGTGACCCAGCCTTTGCCGGTTGAAGCGGGAGACGAAAAGACGGCTTTGGATAGCGTGTATTCCCTTTTCCCAACTTCCCGAGAGATTCTCCGGCGACGAGGGCGTGGAACAATACAATTCAGCAAGGTTGCCATACCCGTGTTGAACCAAGTGGTGCGGCCCTTTACTGCAAAATGGCATCAGGAGTCTTTGGCCGGTGCGTTTGGTGAAGAGACGAAACGGAAGGAGTTTCGTGAAGAACTGGCGGTATTGCAGGACGAGTTGCGTAACTACAACCGCATGTTGGCAGAGATTGCTGGGGTGGAAGATTTGACCGATTTGGAACAGGAAGGAGCGTCATAGTGCTTCAAACACCGAGACATAAGATATTCATCAGTTTTCACCATGATGACCAAACGTATAAAGACCGATTCATTCAAATGATGAAAGGAGATGTTGTGGACAAATCGGTCGAAGACGGAGACATCGACGACCGGAATTAAACGGAAACGATTCGCCGAAAAATACGCGACGATTTCACTGCTGACGCAACCGTGACCGTCGTGTTGATAGGCCCCTGCACCTGGCAACGGAAGCATGTGGATTGGGAGATTGGTTCCAGTACCGCCGAGATTGGCGGACAACTGCGCTGGGGATGACCCCTACGCCTGTCTCTATGATTGGAGCAGCCAAGCTCGGGATATTCGCCAGTGGATTGACCTCGCGTTTCAGAGAAGAGGCGGAGCAGCGCCTGACAACAGCCGGGAGCAATTTAGCCGCAACAGAAAAGGCCAATGTTCAAGAGGTTGGTAGGATTAGAGGAAAAATTTTTCGTTCCCGCCATGACAGTGCATCATGACTAAGGGGGATGCACCCCGCCGCCGGTCGCTCCGTTTGCGCGGTTACGATTATTCGTGGGCGGGAGCGTATTTCGTCACGGTCTGTACGTACAACCGGACGTGTCTGTTCGGTGAAATTGTGAACGGAGAGATGCAGTTGAACGATGTCGGGCGGATGATCGCTGCACCCTGGGGCGTTCTTTATCCCGCCTATAAACCCTCCGGTGTCGAACGGCCTTGAAGGGTTGGGCAATACAGCCGACTCCACCTCTGGTCAGGATGGATATTTGGTCAAAAATGTGTAATTTTTATACACATTTTTATGGTGAAGCTGGAAATACGTCATGGCCAGAGTCCAATTGATAATACCCGATGAAGACCGTGACCGTTTCGTCTCTCAGGCTCGCAAGGAGGGCTTGACATTGAGCGCTTGGCTGAGGGAGGCCGCCCGTGAACGGCTTGAAGACCGGCAGCGCTCCGAGCTTTTCGAGTCACCCGCGGCCTTGGAAGAGTTTTTCAGGGCGTGCGATGCCCTGAAAGGTCCCGAGACCGAACCGGACTGGGACGAGCATCTGAGCGCAATCGCCGAGTCGCGGCGGCGGAACGCAGCCAACACATGATATTCGTCGATACGAATGTCTTCATGTACGCGGTAGGTCGGCCACATCCGCTGCAAGCGCCTGCTCGAGAATTCTTCGCCGAGTCCAACCGTCGCGGCACGCCTCTCGGTACTTCGGCGGATGTCTTGCAGGAGTTGGCACATGCCTACCTGCCGGTCGGCCGACTCCAGACGTTCGATGCAGCCCTGGCGTTGGTGGTCGGAGCCGGTGTCGAAGTGTGGCCGCTGGAAGAAGCGGATGTGACGCTGGCGAGGCAACTCCATGAAAAGTATCCCACGCTGGGGGCCAGAGACCTTTGCCATCTCGCGAGCTGCCGACGGCGCGGCGTGAAGCAAATCATGACCTTTGACCAAGCCCTGAGCACCGCTGGACCGAAGCCGGCACGGTCATAAAGACAAAGTCGTCAACTCTGCTAGGCGATATCCCATGACCCACACCCTCAAACCCTACCCCGCCTACAAACCCTCCGACATCGAATGGCTGGGCGATGTGCCTGCGCATTGGGAGGTGCGTCGAGCGAAGTATATATTGAGAGAGGTTGACGAGCGATCTAAAACTGGCGCCGAAGGGTTGCTCTCTGTCTCGCATATGACGGGTGTTACTCCGCGCTCCGAAAAAAGCGTCTATATGTTTATGGCGGAGGACTACGTGGATTCCTCTGTCGGAAGGGCGACCTCGTTATCAACATCATGTGGGCATGGATGGGGGCGCTAGGCGTTTCCGACCGGGTTGGCATAGTAAGCCCCTCCTATGGGATTTTCCGGCAGCAAAAAAAGAAGTCTTTAATGCCTGGTATCTGGAACATCTGCTTCGTAGCGTAGAATACGTTGCAGAATATAACCGCCAGTCTACCGGACTCCATTTGTCACGCTTACGTCTTTACGCAGATATGTTCCTTGCTATGGAGTTGTCAATTCCTTCTAAGGAAGAACAAGATCACATTGAGTAGATAACGACTAAACGTACCAATGAGATTGATAAAACAGTTGACGCCATAGATCGCGAAATAAACGCGTTCAATGATCTGAAAGCTATACTGATATCCCAAGCCGTCACCGGAAAAATAAAAGTCTAAGGCAACCCCCATGACCAGCAAAACCACCGAACAAACGCACACCGGCACCTTCCTAATTGCCGATGGGGGTTACGGGTAAGCTCGATGTGCGGGAAGTGGCAGGAGAACCGGAAGATTGACCATATCGTGCACGTTGACCGGTTGCCCTCAATTATCACGGCCGGTCGGCTCTGGTGCGATGCAGAGATCGTTCGGCGCTCTCCACCTGGGAGCACTATTGGCCTGAAAACGATCAAACAGCGACGCCTCGAAGAACTACCTTAACCAGCCATTCAGGCTTGCATGTGGGCGACTGCGTACCGTTCTATTTCTGTCCGCGCTCCGTCATGCTCTACGTGATCTACAGGGCAAATCACCCGGAGCTTGAATATCGGGGTGGTCAGGAACCCATTGTTCATCTGGAGGTGGACTTACGGCAGACGGTTGATTGGGCGGATGAACATGGCGGCGATGGGCATTTACGACTTCAAATGCAGGTTCTCGATTCTTTGATGATTATTCCAACCTGGAACAATTGAAGAAGATTGATTGGAACGCGGTACGAGCCAAGCACTGGAGTCAGTGCAAGGACGGTAAGCAGGCAGAGTTCTTAATCGAGTCCTCATTTCCCTGGAAGTTGGTCTCGCGCATTGGCGTACTGTCGCAGCAGATCTACGGACAGGTGTGGTCGGCTCTCCAGGCCTCTGATCATCAGCCACCTGTTCAGATCAAGTGAGACTGGTATTATTGACAAAAAGGGGAGACGGTTATGATCGAATATAAGACCGGCGATATACTGACCGAAAACGCCGAAGCCCTGGTCAACACCGTCAACTGCGTCGGCGTCATGGGGCGTGGCATTGCCCTTCAATTCAAGAAAACTTTTCCAGAGAACTTCAAATCTTATGCTGCAGCTTGTAAACGCAAAGAGGTGCAGCCGGGTCGGATGTTCGTCTTCGAGACCGGACAGATGTATCCACCACGTTACATCATCAATTTCCCGAGTAAGCGTCACTGGCGGGGCAAGAGCCGCATGGAAGATATTGAGGCCGGTCTTGCCGCGTTGGCCGAAGAAATTCGGGCGCGTAACATCCGGTCAATTGCTCTCCCACCGCTGGGTAGCGGGCTGGGCGGATTGGATTGGGCCTGCGTGCGCCCACGTATTGAAGCAACGCTGCGGGAGTTCACTAACCTGAAGGCCGTTGTATTCAAGCCGGGTGGTGCGCCAGCGGATGGAAGAGCCAACCGCTCGACCGATATACCCCAAATGACCCCAGGGCGAGCCACGTTGGTCGGGCTTATGGAACGCTATCTTCGCGGCTTACTGGACCCGTTCGTGACACTGCTGGAAGTGCACAAGCTCATGTACTTCATGCAGGCCGCGGGTGAGCCGTTACGGCTCACCTATAAGAAAGGTCCATACGGACCCTATGCCGAGAACCTTCGGCACCTGTTGCATAAGATAGAAGGTCATCTGATATCCGGTTATGCCGATGGTGGTGATTCTCCTCACAAGCAATTGGAACTCGTTCCAGGTGCACTTGAAGAGGCTCACGCCTTTCTCAAAAATAAAGCCGAGACCAAGGGGCGTTTTGAAAAAGTGTCCGATCTTATCGAAGGCTTTGAATCTCCATTCGGCCTGGAACTGCTGTCCACGGTGCACTGGATCGTCAGCAAGGAGCAGGTCCACACCGTAGGCGACGTAGTGGCGCAGACCTACGCCCGGAACGACCGGAAAAAACAGTTTTCCCAGCGCCAGATCAAGCTGGCGGTTGACGTACTGTCCAACAAGGGCTGGATCGAAGATTCAGGTCTCCAGGGAAAGTAAGGACTGGCCATTGACCACGCGCACCTGACCTTGCTGTACAGTCTGCCGTATAATGACACTAATCCGAACCTCCAGGCCAAATTCTACACAAACATTTTCTCCGTCACCCGTCAGGTCCACTACTCGGACCGCAACCCAAATCTTTCCGGTGGATATGATAGCCGCCCGCATTGCGCCAGACCTGCACCCAGGCTTCGGAGATACGACACCCCCCGTCCCTCAGCGGGTGAGGGGACCTCTCACACACGCATCCCCATGAGGTCTGCAAAGTTCTGTGTATAGAACCGATCCAGGGTTTCCGCGTCCTGTCCTTCGAGCGAGCGGCCAAAGCGCCCAAGGGGGTCACGGCCACCTTCGGGATGGGGGTAATCGCTGGAGAACATGTACAGGCGTGGGTCAGAGGCATTGATCAGTGCCCCGACATCCTCGAACACAAACGGCGTGAAGCGGACCTGATCGATAATCTGCTGGCTGGGGGTGCGCTGTAAGTCTTTGAGCAAAGGTTCGCTCCGACTCCAGATGCCGGCAACGAGATCGAGACGGGCCAGCATGGACGGCACCCAACCAGCGCCGAGCTCGATAACCCCGCCGCGCAGTTCGGGAAAGCGTTCCAGCACCCCGTCTAGCACCATGCTGGACAGGAACTGTTCGGGCAGATGATGCAGGCCCATCATGTCTTTGCTGCGGATGTTCTCACCGCCGCCGAGCCAGTCATTGGGGAGCGGACGACCGTTATCAAGCCAGCCCGGAGCGACTTTGAGCGTGGCTCCGCCTACGTGCAAGAGGAAGGGGACCTGATGCTCAACAAACCGCGCCCAGAGGGGATCAAGGACGGTGTGACCGGGCGAGTGCCCGTTGGCTAAGCGATGAGGAATCCACACGGCTTCCAGCCCCAGACTCACCGCATAGTCGAGGTCGGTGATGGACCGTTCCACATCGTCAATGGGGAGGAGCCCCACACCGACCAAACGCTCGTCCGCACAGAATTCCGCCATGGAGCGGTTATGCGCACGACAGCCGCCATAGGCAATGTCGGGGGCAATATCTTCACCGAACAGCAGGGAGGTGCTCAGGGAGGAGAAAACAAACTGTTTGGTAAAACCCAAACGGTCAAGCGCCTCCCGTCGCTCGGAGGCGTCAAAGGCCCCCAGGGCGTCGTAGCCTTTGGGGCCGCTTATCAACGTATCACCGAGGTCTCGCAAGGTCTGCGCTTCGTGTTCCGGGCGACCATTGGTGACGTAGTGGCTCACATGCCGGGCCAGCACCCCCGCGGCTTCAAAATTAAACGGGGGAAGCTGGTCGGCAACCGCACGGTCAGCGTGGGCGGTTAAAAAGTCGGGTAACTCCATAATATGGCTGTCTGCGTCAAAAAATGTGCGTCCGGTTGCGTATGGCATGGGAACTCCTTTAGCTGGACTGGGTTGGTCAGACCCTTATCAATTTTAGCCAACGGAATCTAGCGAACTCCAGTTGGGCAGACTATAGTGAACGACGCAAACAAGGAGGGAGGCCATGCACCCACAGCAGTCTAGCGTAGACCCTTCAGCCCTACCCTGGAAAACCTTGGCCCTTGAGGAGGGGGGAGAAGCCCAGCTTCAGTTTTATCTGACCGGCAGAGACGGGGGGCCCGAAGCGATTCGGGCGCAAATCTCGGCCGGCTATACGGTGGAGCCGCATTTTCATTACGCGGCCCAATTTCAGGTGCTGCTTGAAGGGGCAATGGCCTTTCCGCTGGTCCGGTTGGACGCGCCGGCCGTGCACTATACGGAACATAACACGCCCTATGGGCCGTTCACGGTCAGCGATGGGCACGATATGCTGGTATTACATACCAAGCCGGGCGGTGTGGCGGTGATGCGTGATAAGAAACGCCGCTGGCAGGCCAACGTGCGTGGCCGCGAGTGGACGTGTTGCGCGCATGAAGTCGCCTGGGAACCGCTGCCGGACTGCCCCACCGCCCGCCGCAAGGTGCTGATTCCGGCGCGCTTCGGCCCCACCGCCGAACTCGTAGAGTTCTCATCTGGGACGGAGTTTATCCCCCCTGTCCCAGAATATGGTGGCTATGAAGTCGTCTACTCGGGCACCGTCAATATTGCCGGCAAACACTGCGGGCCAAAGGCGCTCCGTTTTATCCCCGCCGGAGAACAGGCTGCTGCCCTCCAAGCTGGTCCTGACGGTGTAGTTATGATTTTTCTGCGCTTTGACCAGGATGCCAACTATAGCGAGGCTGGCAGTACGGAAGAGGCGATTACCCGGATGGAGCAGTGAACAAGCAAGAAGGAGAACGAAGACCATGAAAGCAGAAGAACTCCGCACCCTCCAAGCCCCGCTCAAGAGTCTCTACACAGACGCCCCGGAAAAGGCGGTGGTGACCCTGAATGCCGAAGGACGGATTGGCGAAGGTCTGACCTGCCGGGTTGAAACGGGTAAGGCCCTGGTCGAAGCTGGGCTGCACCCGGCAACGGGTGGGGACGGGCTGGCCGCCTGCTCTGGGGATATGTTGCTGGAGGCCCTTGTGGCGTGTGCCGGCGTGACCCTGCAAGCGGTGTCTACGGCGCTCGGAGTGGCGCTGCGAGATGGGAAGGTGGTCGCAGAAGGTGACCTGGATTTCCGGGGGACTCTTGGCGTTTCAAAAGAAGCGCCGGTCGGCTTTCGTGATATTCGCCTCCGATTTGACCTGGACACGGACGCCGACGCAGAACAGTTGGCAACCCTGATTCGTCTGACCGAACGCTACTGTGTCGTTTTCCAGACCATCCAGCAGACCCCTGACCTCAGCGTCTCGTATACCGTGGTCTGAGGGGGGCCGACGGCCAGCTTGTGAATGGAATGGAGACGCTCCGCTATTATGTGGCGCTCCTCACGCTGGTGACCTTTATTCCAGGCATCTTGTTCTGGCCGTTTGCTCACGGTCTGGTTCATAGTTGGCGACAGCTTGGACTTGCGCGCTCGTACTCCGTGCTCGGGGCGCTGCTCATTGTCATCGGCGCTGGCGTCTTTGTGCTGCGGCAAGCACTGCTGGCCGTAGAGTTCGGCCCTCCCGGCTGGTTCGGCTTGCCGGCCTTGCTGTGCTGTGGGGCAGCCCTGGTGGTCGAAGTGCAGTGTCGAAAACACCTGACCTTCCGCACCTTGGTCGGTATTCCTGAACTGTCACCTCGGCCGGCCGGTCAGCCTTTGTTGGACCAGGGCATCTATGCGCGGGTGCGGCATCCGCGCTATGTTGCTGTGCTCCTGAGTGTTTTTGCTGTTGCGCTTTTTACGAACTATCTGGCGGTGTACTTCCTGTGTCCTCTCGCCTGTCTTACGCTGTATGGCATTACGTTGATGGAAGAACGCGAGTTGGTCGAACGCTTTGGGCCGGCATACCAGCAGTACCAGCAGCAGGTGCCGCGTTTTGTTCCCAGGATGCCCAAGCGGTAAGGGAGAGAACGATGGAAAAGTCGGTGCAATTCTACACAGAATGGTCTGAAACCCATCTTTAACCAGGAAACCGTATGCGTCAGGCCCGGTGGGATATTGTACTCTTCCTCATGCTTGGCTTTTGTCTGGTGTGCACGGCACCGGTGTCATCTCAGGAGTGGGGTAAGGTTTTTAATCCGTATACGGGTCAGTGGGAAGACCTGAACCCGCCCGCCCCTGCCCCCCCATCAACGCCTCAGTCTGAGACGGCTCCCGTGGAAGTCCTGAAGCGTTCCCCCGCCCCGGCGGCAGCACCCGCGGAAGCCCCGCCCCCGGAACCGGACTACACGACTGAGGAAGCGGCCCTGCAAATACTGCAACACGAACCGGATGAGGCCGCCAAGTGGGTATATGAACAACCGGACTGTCCGAGCATGTACTATCTCAAATCGCTGACCGGAGAAGATGTGTGTGCCAATCCCTTTGGAGACGATGTTGCTGTCAGTTGTCCCGATGGAGCGCAACTTGTGACCGACTATCATTCCGCTGGAAGTGACGCCTGCCGGAGTGAGCGGCCTTTTTAAGCGACGCCTGTGCGGTGGTGCGCAAGGAGGACGGTGGAGGATGACGGCTTCGGAACACCACGTTATTGACGCGCTCGAAGCACTCGGGCTGCCTTTTGAGCGGATAAGCATAGACCCGGCCCACGCCGATACCGCCGTGTTTTGCGCTCGGTATGGCTATCCGCCGGAAACGTCCGGCAACACGATTATTGTGGCGTCCAAGAAAGCGCCCAAAAAGTTTGTCGCCTGTGTCGTCCTGGCCACCACCCAGCTCGATGTGAACAAACGGGTGCGTAAGCTTATGGGGGTGTCCAAGGCGTCGTTTGCCTCGGCCGAGGAGATGCACGCGCTGACGGGCATGGAAGTTGGCGGCGTGACGCCGTTTGCGCTGCCGGCGGCGCTGCCCTTATACGTTGATAGCCGGGTGATGGCGCTGGAAACTGTCATCTTGGGGGGTGGCGGGCGGAGTCTCAAAATTGGGATTTCACCAGAAGTTTTTCGCAAGCTGGGAGCCGAGATTGTCGGAGATTTAGGGATACAGCGGCCTGTGAGAGCGACACCAGCGTAGGGCGCAACCCGTCTACACAAACTGAAGAGAGAGGGGGCTCACTTGTCCTCGAAAGCAATGGAATCCAGCCCCACCCTCCGTGTCTTTGACGGTGCGGTGGCGATTATCACCGGCGGGGCCTCGGGAATAGGGCGCGCGCTGAGTGAGGCGCTGGGCCGACGTGGGGCGCATATCGTCTTAGCCGACCGTCAGACCGAGCTTGCCCAAGAGGTCGCGGCTGGCATCCGAGAAAAAGGAGGGCAAGCATCCGAGGTCGGGCTGGACGTGACGGACTTTCCCGCGCTAGACCAGCTCGTTCAAGCGACGGCCCAGGCGCACGGCCGGCTGGACTATGTGTTCAACAACGCCGGCATCGCGATTGGAGGAGAGGTCCGGGTGTGTCAGCTTGAGGACTGGGACCGGGTCCTGAACGTCAATCTGCACGGCGTGGTCAACGGGGTGCAGGCGGCCTACCCGGTGATGCTCAAGCAGGGCTACGGCCATATCGTCAATACCGCGTCTATGGCTGGCCTGCTGCCCATGCCTATGGCGGTCAGCTATGCGGCAACCAAACATGCGGTTGTCGGTCTTTCCAAATCGCTCCGGGTTGAAGCCGCGGCGTATGGGGTCCGTGTCAGCGTGCTCTGCCCTGGGTTTATTCGGACGCCCATCCTGTACGGTGGGAAATACGGCAAGAACTTGCAGCCGGTACCGCCACAGGTCCAGGAAAAATTCATTCGCCAATACCGGCCCATGGACCCGACGGTGTTTGCCGAAAAAGTGCTGGCCGCCCTTGCGCGGAACAAGCCGCTGATTATTGTGCCGGGCTGGTGGCGGCTCTTATGGTGGCTCAGTCGCCTCTCACCAGCCTTGGAAGGTGCGCTCGTCCAACGCGGCTATCGGTTGGCGCGCACGGCCACGCAGCCTGAGACCGGCGCGGCGCGTGGATAATAGGCCCGTGTCAGGCGACCGGCTCACCCTCGTTGGGCCGGGATAGTCGGCGGCGACGGGCGGGCCGGAATAATGTGTAGGTGTTACCCCGGCGGCAGGAGCCGGGCGTCTTGGAAGCGTTTGAAGCACGCACGGAAATTGTCCTCGGTATCCAGGCATTCGTGAAAGCCGGCTTGGCGGAGTTTAATCGTACTCACCAGCATGGGGGGCGGAGCCTGGTCTCGGCTGCCATAACCAAAGGTAAAATCCGCCAGAATAAAGGACTGCCCCACAAAGTCTTTCAAGCTGGTGGGGGCGCGGAGACCGTACTTCTTGACAATAGCCGCCCACTCGGCTTCATGCGTGGGCATTTCTTCCGCAAGGCAGCACGGCTCTGGGGGGCCGACCTCCATGCCCAGAGCCTCAGCAATGGCCGGCCATACATTTTGCCATACAAAAACATCACCATTGGTGATATTAAAAATCTCGTTGTTCGCCCGCTCGGCCAGGACGGCCCACTCACACGCCCGCGCAATCATCCCGGCGTCAATCGCCTCGACCACAAAAGGCGGGCCGCCGGGGAAGGACAGGGGCTGCCCGGCCTCCTTGCGCAACGCAGCATACACGCCCAGAGCGGGGATAATGTTCATATGGCTGCCCAGCGATTGGCCGAGGATGAGCTGCGGACGCCAGACGGTCCAGTGCCAGTTTTTCCCGGACTGCCGCTCGCGCAAATAATCTTCCTGTAGAAAATAGAAGTTCTGGTGTTGATGGCGGGGCCAGCGTTCGCGGGCTGGAACGGGAAAAGGCTCAATATGTACGCCATAGGCTTTGGTCCCCTGGAGCAGGGACACGTGCTGTAGGTTCTGGGCGACGGCTTCGAGTGGAGAGAAGAGATTATCCAGCATGGCCAGATTGGTTTGCATCTGGTCTTGCTGAAACCAGCCGTCCACGAGTCCCGGTTTTTCGTACAAGGCCGCATAGATTAGATGGGTCACGTCCGACATGCGGCCAAAGACTTCCGCGCAACGCGCCGTATCCGTTAGATCGACCGAGATGAGCTCAGCGCCGGCGAGTCCGTCAGGGATACGACGTGAGACTCCAACCACGCCCCAATCGTCCTGCTGCGCGAAATGCTCAACCGCGGCATAGCCAACCAAACCGGACGCCCCAGCCACCAACATCTTTTTCTTGGCCATCTTGTGCTCCCCTGGAGAAAGGCCAAATCTACTCCGGTGCGGGTCTTGCCGCAAGCGGAGTTTTTTCTCCGGCGTTTTTCTGCCATGTTGTCATTGATGAGAGCAAACCAAGCCGTATCTCCTTTGAGGATGCACAGCGGAAGACCGGGGCCGCAGATGTCCCGGCGGCAATGGCTGAGACGGCTTGTCATCAGTCTGGTGTGCTGCTTGCCCCCTGCCGTTTGCGCCGAAGAATCAGCGCGTGAGCAGATTGGCGCGGTGCTGGGCCAGCCGGTGTATAGAGACCAGCTAACAGCCACCGCCGGCGTTGCGCTCTCGAACGAACTGCATAACTTGTTCAGCCATCCGGTGATGCAGCAGTATCGGGCGGCCCACCGGCAGACGCTGCGCCCTACGGAGCGTGAGGTCTCGACCGCGGCGGCGCATTTTGACGGCTGGCATACGGAACGCCTCAAGGCCCAGGACCACCCGCTCAAAGGCCGCCGGGCAGAGGTCGAACACGCGCTGGCCAAGCCGGGGTTGACCGCGGCGGAGAAACAACGGCTTGAAGACGAACGACAGGCGATTGCTCTCCAGCTCAGACCGCCAGGGCGACGTTTTGCCGGCTGGATGGTTGCCAACTGGAAACTCCAGCGTCATTTATACCAGGAATATGGCGGCGGGCGCGTCCTGTGGCAGCAGGCCGGGCTGGAAGCTTTTGACGCCATGCACACCTGGCTGAAGCAGCGTGAGAAAGCGGGAGATTTTGCCATCTCCGACCCACTTCTGCACGCGCAGTTCTACGCCTACTGGACGACCGTGGACCACGGCCCGTCGCTGAGTGACGATCCGCATTTTATTGAGCAGGAATTTCTGAATCCGTATTGGCTGCGGCCGTTTATTGGCGATTCGCTCCAGAAGAACCTGGAGGCCGCGCCGCGCTGACACGTGCGCTCCATCGGCGTTATGCCAACACTTCGTTCTGAATCATTTGCTCCAGCGTCTGCCGCTTGCGGATGAGCACCGGCGCGTGTTCCGGCCCCCGGTAGAGCACTTCCGGCGCTTCTGGAAACGAGTTGTAGTTTTTGGCGCTCATGCCGGCGCAGTACGCGCCTGAGCCTTCAATGACCAGATAATCGCCAATAGCCGTGTCCCGCAGCCGGCGCGGTGCCAGGGCTTCCGGGTCGCCAGCCGAAGGCGTGATAATATCTCCAGATTCACAGCAGTGCCCGGCAACAATGGCGTCTATGGGCGGGCGTTGCTCCCGCTCGGCGGCATCGCTTGCCGGGACGACAACGAGCGGATGCTGCGCGCCATACATGCTGGGCCGCAGCACTTCGGTCATGCCGCTGTCGATCTTGAGAAAGTCATAGCCGTTTTGCCCGGTATGGGTGCGGTCCTGAATCGTGGTAATGACACAGCCGGCATTGGCGACCAGATACGTCCCCGGTTCCACTTCCAGCCGGATTCTTCTGCCCGTGGCTTCCCCAAAGGCGATAAAAGTCTGGACCACAGGGGGGCCGACCTCTTGCAGGTCGGTTGAGGTTTCGTGGTGCATTCGTCCGACCTTATAGCCACCGCCGAGGTTGAGCGTGTGTGCCTCGGGAAAATGCTCTAATAAGCCCAGACTCATACCCGCCACATGCTGCCACACCTCGGGAGCCGAGCCCGAGCCAATATGGGTATGAATACGGATGACCTTGAGTCCATATTGTTGGACAAGGGCGTGGACGGCCGCTCTGTCCTCATGCCAAATACCAAAACTGGCCGCCGGGCCACCGACATTGGTCCGGTTCGTCCCGCCGGAGCCCAGACCGGGATTGAAACGGATGCCGAGTTCCTGACCCGGAAAATGCTCGCCAAAATAGCGTAACTGACCGAGCGAACAGGCGTTGAAAGCCATGCCGGCGGTGTGGAGCGCCTGGAAATTCGGGGGCAGCTCTTGGGCGGTCAACGCAATTTTCTGCGCGGCGACCCCGGCGCGTACCGCCCGCTCAACCTCAAAACCGGAACTGGCGTCAAAATGAAGGCCCAAACGGTCAAACAAGCGGAGAATAGCGCCGTTGGGCAGGGCCTTCATCGCGTAGCGCGCTGTCAGGCCAAAGGCGTTTGGAAAGTGTAAAACCTCTTGGGCGGCCTGAGTGAGGCGGGCCTCGTCATAGACGTAGACCGGCGTCCCAAACTGCTGGGCGATTTGGCGCACTGCTGGATGGGAGAGAAAACGGGTGGTCTCAATGGCTGGCGTTGACATGATGCTCCTCTGTATAGCGGAAAGCGAAGGATTGTCGAGAGTGGCCGACAGGCCAGGGCAAGGGGCGCGGCCTTACCGGCAGACGATACCGTCGTTATTGGCGTCGTGCATATACCGATAGGCCGGCTGGCCCCGCCGGACCGGGGCGATGCCGTGGCGGCGCGCTTCGGCGCAGGTGATGCGGCCATTGCCGTTATCGTCGTACCGTCCGAGTACGCTTTTCGGGCGGCTCCTACCTACACCCCAGAGGCCCAGGCCGGCCTGCCGGGCCGCGCGCTCATAACGCTGGAAGCGGTCTCGGTACCGAAACGGGAAGCGTTGTATCAGCCTGCCATACCCATGTTGAATGAGCATCTCGTTGACGAAGACGCCGTTTGGCAGATGGACATAGGCCAGGGTGCGCCCGTACTTATCGGTCTTCTGCTGGTCGTATGCGAGGCGCACCCGCTTGCCTTTGACGAAGCGCTCCATGAACGCGCTGGCCTCCTTGCCGAAGGGCGCATTCCACTCCGGCGTATCGACTCCAATGAGGCGGACTTCCCCCACGCCTCGTACGCGGAGCGAGTCGCCATCAATCACCTTGTCCACGATTTGAGCCCGGGCGGGAGCCGCGCCAAGACAGGCCAAGGCCACAGCCGCACTGAGCAAGACGCGGAAGGCTGCCTTGTGCGCAGCCCGTGGGTTGGGTATGCCTGACAGGAGAGTATAAGCCTTGCTGACCATAGCAGGACTACGAAAAAGGAGACTTCATGATGACTCAGCCTCAACCCGTTCGGGTTCACCTGATTGCCGGGGGGTTCCCGGTCGGCTCCCCAGCCGGGCACGATATGGACTATGCGCGGCTGCGGATTCTCCAGATTCTACACGAATCGCCCCTGGTCACAACATCGGTCAGCGGAGATTTCACCGATATAGACAAATGGCTGCCTGGGTGTCGATTGCTGATGACCTATGTGGCTGGCCCTTTTCCCAACGAAGCCCAGAACAGCTTCCTCCGCCAATGGCTCGAAGATGGGGGACGCTGGCTGGGGCTGCACGGCACGAGTGGCGGAAAGGCCGCCCCGGTGGGCGACGACCGGCGGGTGCGCAAGATGGTCAAGGCCGCCCATCATCAGACCCTGGGCGGCTTCTTTTTGAATCATCCACCGCTGCGAAAGTTCCAGGTCGATGTGGTCAATCGGCAGCATAGTCTGACCAAGGGGCTGCCGGCCTCGTTTGAGGTTATGGACGAGCTGTATCTGATTGAACTCCAGGACCCAGCGGCCTCAGAGGTCTTGTTGACCACAGAGCTGGTCAAAGACCCGTCCCCGCCAGGATTTGGCTTTGTGTACGAGAAAGACACGGCTCTGCAACCGGACGGGAAAACGCGGGTGTTGGGCTTTACCCGGGAGGTCGGGACGGGCAGTGTCGCCTATATTGCGCTGGGGCACTGCCATGCAGCGGCGAGTAATATGCAGCCGCTTGTTGATGCGAGTGTCGATGCGGCCGGCACAACGCCTCAGACCTTTCGCGGGTCGTGGGAGACACGGCCGTTTGAACAATTACTTCGGAATGGCATCGCGTGGGGCTGTCGGCACGCTGCCTGAGGCCGCCGGCCGCGACACCAGCCGTGTTTTCACGCGAGGGAAAATCTGATGGTTGATTTTTTTCTTGTCCGTCTGGTATAAGGAGGAGAGCGCGGACTGCGGCCCACCGGTCCAGCCTTATGGGAGGAAGAGCGATGACGCTTCAGATTCAGCCACTCAGTGATGCCCTCGGGGCCGAGGTCGCAGGGGTTGATTGGACCCAGGCCGTCAGCGCTACGACTATCGCGGCTATCAAAGACGCCTTTTTGACTCACCACCTCGTGTGTCTGCGCTCCGTGCCGCTGCCGGCCGCGGCCTTTGCCCAAGTTGGCCGGTATTTCGGGGAATCCCAGGTCCAACTGCTGCGTAATATGCGGATGGCAGACACCCCGGAAGTTTCGGTCTTTAATAGCACCTATAAAAAAGCGGCAGACAAACCAGCCGACCTGCTCCTTGACCGGCGTTCGGGCTGGCATACGGATGACTCCTATTTTGCGCTGCCGGCAAAAATCACGCTCTTGCAGGCCCTGGAAATCCCTGCACACGGCGGGGAAACCCGCTTTTGCAATGCCCGCGCGGCCTATGAAGATTTATCCGCAGACCTGAAAGCCCGCTGCGACGGTCTGCGGGCCGTTCACAGCTATGACACCCTGCGCGCCCCGGCCCGAGCGACAACGCGCACCAAGGAGGAAGCGGCCGAAACGCCAGATGTCGTGCATCCCTTGATTCGCACCCATGATGAGACGGGCCAGAAAGCGATCTATTTTAACTCGAACCGGACCGACCGCATTCTGGAGATGGAACGGGAAGCCAGCGATGCGCTGCTCGATTCCATCCATACTCATATGACGCAGCCGCACTATCAGTATCATCACGCTTGGCGGGTTGGAGACGTCCTCATGTGGGATAACCGCAGCGTGACGCATTCGGTCAATATGGACTTCCCTCCAGGCCAACGCCGTATCCACCAGCGTATTCTGCTCAAAGGCTGTGCGCCAGCCTAGGGAGGCGCACAGCCGGCAGGAAGCCTGCGCTCCCAGGGGAGGCTGACGACGCGGCCGGCTGGAGTACCAACAGTATGAAATTTCATGCGATTGCCTATTGTACGGTCGGGACCCGCCAAGAGATTGAACGCGGCATGGCTGGCAAGCGCCCCGAGCTGTACCAGCGGATGCTCAACGACCTCAAGGAATATGTCACGGTATGCGACCAAGCTGGCTTTGCCGGCTTCGGGCATCCCGAACATCACCTCCAGATTGAGGGCATGGAAGCGACCGGCAGCCCCGGTTTGCTGAGCATGTTTATTGGCCAGCACTCCACGCGCTTAAAGGTTGACGTGCTGGGCTATGTCCTCAACACCCACAACCCCCTGCGGGTGGCTGAAGATGTGGCGATGATGGACCATATGCTAGAAGGTCGTTTGAACGTTGCCTTTGTACGCGGCTATCAGGCGCGCTGGGTCCAGAATTACGGCAGTCTGCCCGGCGTTGAAGCGGTCGGCCACTGGAATAAAAAACAAGTCTCCGACCTCAAAAATCGTCGGGCTTTCGAGGAGTCGGTTGCGGTCATCAAGAAAGCCTGGAGTAGCGATACGTTTTCCCATCGTGGCGAGTTCTGGCAGTTTCCGCCCGAGGGCGCAAGAAATCCGCATCCTATGGAGGCGTATACGCAGTTCGGCGCCGGGGTGCAGGCAGACATGACCATAGAGAGATCGGCATTGCGCCGCGGCCGTACCAGCAGCCCCACCCGCCGCTGTATGCCGGCTTTACCCACAACACGGAATCCATTCGCTATTGGGGCCGGGAAGGCGGCAAGCCGATTATCATTCTGCTGCACGAGGAGTTATGCGCCCGCCTCCAGAATGTGTATCGGGAAGAGGCCGAAAAGGCGGGCCGGACCGTCCAGCCCGGGACCGAACTGGCCTTGGGCGGCCAACTTGTGCTCACGGAAAATCCCTCGGAAACGGCCCAGATCATGGCCGACACCCGCTGGTTCTGGGAAAAATGGGGCATTCCGTTCGGACTCGGGGTTGCCGAGCCCTTGATCGGGGACCCCGACAGCGTATCGCGCAAGATCGAACTGGCCCAGAAAATCGGAACGGACGAAATGTTTTTCCTGTTGGGCGATGGGCTTCTGCCGCGGGATACCATTCTGCGCAGCTTCGATCTCTTTGCCACCAAAGTGATGCCGCGCTTTGCCTGAGAGCGACGGAGAGGAAGCCGAATGCCCCCTGCTCAGCGAGCCGGCGAACCAGACGCCTTGCGTGTAGTGTTCCGTGTGTATGAGATTGCCCGACAGATTCCCTACGGGCGGGTGGCAACCTACGGCCAAATCGCCCAAGTCATGGGACCCGCGGTGACGGCCCGAGACGTTGGTGACGCCATGGCTGCCCTGCGGGATGGGCAGCCGGACCCGCCCGTGCCGTGGCAGCGGGTGATTAATGCCCAAGGCCGAGTGAGTACGGGCCAGCGCCAGCAGGCTTTGCTGGAGCAGGAAGGGCTGACTTTTACGCTCAAAGGCGTCACCGATCTGGGACGTTTTGGCTGGCAGGGGCCCAACCCGGATTGGGCCAAAGCGCATGGTTTTCATCCCCTGGAAAACGCGAGTGAGGAGCAACAACAGCTTGACCTGTTCTGAGTCTGGCCAGAGGAAAACAATGAGCACCTTTAATGTCGATTTGCTCCGCGAGTCGTCCGACGATGGCCCGGTCACTATGATTAACCTGATTAAGTATCGCCGGCACGCACTGGACGGGCACGGAACGGGCCGGGAAGCCTACGCTCGCTACACGAAACCGGTGCAGAAGCTCGTTGAGGCGCGCGGTGGCCGGGTGCTGTGGGCCGGGCCGGTGGCCGAAGCCGCCCTGCAAGAAGGGGGTGATGTGGACTGGGATTGGGCGCTCCTCGTCTACTATCCCAGCCGCGCGGCCTTCATTGATATGGTGGAAAGCCCAGCGTTCAGAGAAGCGAACGAACACCGGCGCAACGGGGTTGAAAAGCATGTCATTATGGCGGCTCGCACCCTGCTGCTGGAAGACCTGCCGGAACAGTGAGGACGCAGGGTGGAAGACAGGCAACCGAAAGACAAGGAGGAGAGTATGAGTACGGTCAACATACCGGAGAATCTGCCAGGCTGGATTGCCGACCATTTGCAGCGCTACCTCGATACCGATGGGGCTGACAGGCATCTGTGGGATTCCGCGCCAGTGGGCGGCCCAGGGCTCCTGCCGACCCTGTTGTTGACCACAACGGGCCGTCGGTCGGGCCAGCCGGGCATTATGCCCTTAATCTATGGCGAGGCTGACGGGAATTATATTGTGGTCGCGTCCAAAGGCGGCGCGCCCAAACATCCTGGCTGGTATCTGAATCTGGCCGCCAACGCCGCAGTTGAGGTGCAGGTGCAGGTGCAGGCCAAGCGTTTCCAGGCCACCGCCCGCACGACCAGCGGAGACGAACGCGCCGCGCTGTGGGAAAAAATGGCCGCCATCTATCCGCCCTATCATGACTATCAGGCCAAGACCGAGCGCGAGATTCCGGTGGTGGTGCTGGAGCCGGTCACGTAAGACGCGGCGACCTTTGAAGAAAAGACCGCCAAAATAAAGTAGACACGCCAATGAGTGACGAAATGCGTCGGGTTATGGACGAAGCCGCCATCCGCCGGGTGATTGACCGCTATTGCCATGCGGTTGATCGTGGCAACGCAGATGATGTGGCTGCGCTTTTTCATCCCCACGGACGGCTCGTCGTCAGCCTTGAAGAGAACGAGGGCTATAACGGTCGTGCGGCCGTGCGCGAATGGTATGCAAACTACCATCAATACTTTCGGGCGAAACTGACCCACCTCCGCCACAAGATATCCAATATCCAGATTGATCTGAACGGCGACGAAGCGCGGGTCGTATCCTATATGGACGCCGACCTTATCGCCAAAGACGAGACTACCCCTCGTCAGGCGATTGGGCGCTACGATGACCGCTTTGTCCGGGAGGGCGGAGCATGGTATTTCGCTGAACGCACGATTGTCGTGTATTACGCCGATGAGCGGCTGGCCGAATTATTGAGTGCCGATTCGTAAAAGGTGCTGGAAGTTTCCGGCCTTCAGTAAAAAAGCGAAGGGAAGCAGGTATGCCGATATTCGAACGTGGCGAGACCAAATTGTATTACGAAGAGCAGGGCACAGGATTCCCCCTCTTACTCATCGCGCCGGGAGGGATGCGCTCGTCCGTGCCTTTTTGGGAGAAAACTCCCTGGAACCCCATTGCGCAGTTGGCCCCCAGCTATCGCGTGATCGCTATGGACCAACGCAACGCCGGCCAATCAACCGCCCCGATTAGCGCCGCGGATAGCTGGCAGACCTATACGCAAGACCAACTGGCGTTGCTGGATCATTTGGGGGTTGAGACCTTCCATGTGGCCGGTATGTGTATTGGCGGTCCCTACTGCATGGGCCTCATCCAGGCCGCCCCACAGCGGGTTGTGTCGGCCATCCTCTTTCAGACGATTGGACTGTCTAATAACCGTCAGGCGTTTTTTGATATGTTTGACGGCTGGGCCGCCGATCTGAAACCCGGACGGCCCGAGGTGAGCGACGAGGCCTGGGAGGCGTTCAAAACCAATATGTACAGCGGAGATTTTCTCTTCAACGTCTCGAAAGAGTTTGTCTCCCAGTGCCCCACACCGCTCTTAGTCCTCTTGGGAGACGATCTGTATCACCCGCAAGAAACCTCCCGCGAGGTCGCCGCCCTCGCCCCCAACGCTACGCTGGTTGAGCACTGGAAAGAGCCGGCCTATCAGCCGGCTGCCAAGCAGGCGGTCGAGCGCTTTCTGGCGGAGCACACACCGAGCTAATGCGGCTGTCGCTAACTCGCCCCGTGGCGCGGCGGCGGTACGCCGTTCAGCCAGTAATTCCCAATCGTGTGATATTTCCAGCGCACCGGGTCGTGCAGGGTATGGGTGCGGGCGTTCCGCCAGTGGCGGTCCAAGTTATACTCGGCCAGGGTTGAGCGGGTGCCGGCCAACTCAAACAACTTGTTGGTTGTCAGCAGAGAGACTTCCGTGGCCAGGGCTTTTGCCTCCGCCACGGCAATGGAGGCCTGAGAGACATTTTCCTGGGTTGGCGAGGCGACCGCGGCGTCCACAAAACGGCCGGCTCGTTCGAGCAGGGCGTCCGAGGCATGGACCCGGACCTCAAGCTCGCCAATTTGATGGATAATATACGGGTCCTCATAACCGTGCTCTTGGCCACTATCGATCCACGGCCGGGTATACTGACGGACAAAGGTGATCGTCTCTGCCAGGGCGGCACGGGCGATACCGACATCAACCGCGGTATGAAAAATCTGGGCCACGGCACCCATCGGGGTGGGACGGTCAAACGCGGCCTGGTGATCGATAATATGCAAAGGCTCGACGACAACATTCTTGAACAGGGCGGTTCCGCTGGCTGTGGTTCGCTGGCCGAAGCCGGACCAGTCGTCGATGATAGTCACCCCCGGCGTATCACGCTCGATAAAGACGATGACAACCCGGCCCTGCTCGTCCTTGGCGACCGCCGGCACCCAGTGGGCAAACAGCGCCCCTGTGGAATAGAACTTGTGACCGTTCAGGAACACGGTGTCGCCGCTGGCGGTGAGATGCGCCTGAAACTCAAAGACCGTTTTGGTGCCACGCTCGACAAAAGCGTTCCCAAAGCGGTCGCCCTCCAGCACTCGGGTGAAGAAGAAGCGCTTTTGCTCCTCGGTCCCGTCCAGTCGGACGGCTTCAATCATATAGTAATGGTTTTGTGGAATCTGGCCCAAGGAGGAATCTGCGGCGGCAATGATCGCCGTGACTTCCGCCGCGGTCGAGAACGACACTTCCGCCCCTCCATACGCCTGCGGGACGGTGATGCCCCATAAGCCGCTCTGTGAGAATTCGTCCAGTTCTTGCCGCGGCAGGCGGCGCTGACGGTCGCGCTCGGCAGACTCTTGCTGAAAGCGTTCGGCCAGACGCCAGGCCACTGCCAGGGCTTCCTGGTCGCCACGAATAATATGGGCCGGTGCTTCAATCCGGGCCATTGGCGCGGCACCGCGCCTGTCTTGGTCTGGCAGAATAGTAGCTTGCGAGGAGGCGTGACTCATGGATGCTCCTTGACCTGTTCTTCTATATCCATGCGTGGCGGGGTGGATTGATGTCATTCAGATAGTAATTGCCGATGGCCTGAAACTTCCAGCGCACGGGGTCGTGCAGGGTATGGGTGCGGGCGTTCCGCCAGTGGCGGTCCAAGTTATACTCCGCCAGGGTTGAGCGCGTGCCGGCGAGTTCAAATAATTGATTGGTGGCCTGAATGGCAATTTCCGTGGTCAGGACTTTTGCTTCAGCCACGGCGATGGAGGCCGCGGCCACCGTCTCTTCATTGGGCTGGGCAATGGCCGCATCGACCGTGCGCCCGGCACGAGCCAGGAGCGTTTCTGCCGCGTGGAGGCGTATGGTGAGGTCTCCGATTTGCGCAATGGAGTACAGGTCCTCATAGCCGTGCTCCTGGCCGCTATCGATCCACGGCCGAGTATAGCGGCGGACAAAACGAATGGTTTCATCAATCGCGGCCTGGGCGATGCCGAGGTCCACGCCGGCATGAATAATCTGAGCGACCGGTCCGTTCGCGGTTGGGACATCGTAGGCGAGATGGGCTGGAATGACATGGCTGGCCGGTACGAAGGCGTTCTCCAGGAGAACCGTCCCGCTGGCCGTGGTGCGTTGGCCGAAACTCGACCAGTCGTCAATAATGCGGAGTCCTCGATTGTCACGCTCAACAAAGGCAATCTGCGTCTTCCCGTTTTCATCTGTCGCCGAGACCGGCACCAGATGGGAGAGCAGCGCGCCGCTGGAGTAGAATTTCTGTCCATTGAGCACATAGCCCTCTCCCTGGGGGCGGATCTGCGTCTCGAAATGACCGGCGGTTTTACTCCCTCGTTCGGAAAAGGCGTTGCCCAGGCGCAGGCCCTTCAAGACTTCGCCGAAGAAGAAACGTTTTTGCTCGTCGCTGGCGGACAGTCGAATCATATCAAGGACGGCCAGATGGTTTTGCGGAATCTGCCCAAGCGACGGGTCGGCGGCGGAGATAATGGTCATCACCTCGCCCACCGTGACATACGAGACCTCAGCCCCCCCATAGGCTTTGGGCACGGTCATGGCCCACAAGCCACTCTGCGAGAATGCGTCGAGTTCGGCGACCGGCAGCCGACGTTCCCGGTCCCGCAGGGCCGCTTCCTGCTCAAATTTTTCTGCCAAACGGCGGGCAATCGTAATCGCTTCCTGATCGTCCTGAATAATATGAGCGGGTGAGGTGGGGCGGGGTGGGCCGTAAGCCTCCAGGTCCTCGGTCCGAGACACCCCAGACTTTCCTGGCGCGTCTGTCTGTCTTGCCTCGTCTTCTCTGCGCATCGTCGCGACCACTCCTTTATCTCGCTCTCAAAGAGAACCTCGCAGCATATCGCTCTGCCTGCTGAGCGTCAACGCGCTTTGCCAGCGTCTTGCTTGACTTTGGCCGGGCAGGGTGTCATGACAGGCGCAGGAGGGCCCCTCGAAATGTTGCCGGAGATGGAGGTCTACTATGCCATTTGCTGCTGTGCGTGACATTCAGATGTATTACGAGAGGCGCGGGGCCGGACCACGCCTGCTGTACATCAGCGGAACGGGTGGAGATCTGCGGCGTTCGCCAAATGCGTTTGATTCACCGCTCGCAGAGCATTTTGAGGTGCTGGCCTATGATCAGCGTGGTCTGGGCCAAACGGACAAACCTGATGTGGCCTACACCATGGCAGACTATGCGGCTGATGCCGACGGACTCCTGCACGCGGTCGGGTGGGATGCGTGCCTGGTCATGGGCATTTCTTTCGGCGGCATGGTCGCGCAGGAATTTGCTTTGCGCTATCCGCAGCGGGTGCAGCGCCTCGTGCTCGGTTGCACTAGCAGCGGCGGTGCGGGCGGTGCCTCATATCCGCTGCACGAACTCGCGGCGCTCTCTCCGCAGGACTGGGCCAGGCGGGTAGTCGAGCTGAGCGATGTGCGACGCGACGCGGCCTGGCAGGCGGCCAACGGCCAGGAGTTCCAGACCTTGCTCAAGGAGATGTTGGCCATTCGAGCGGAGAGTACGGCTGAGCCCGGCGCGGCCGTTGGGGCGCGTCGCCAAATCGAGGCACGCCACAAGCACGATACCTATAGCCGTTTGCCTCAGCTCAGGATGCCGGTGTTGGTCTGTGGCGGACGGTATGACGGGGTGGCCCCGGTCGCCAATCAGGACGCGCTGCACCGACAGATTCCGACTTCCCAGATGGCGCTCTTTGAAGGCGGCCACCTCTTCTTTACGCAGGACCCCCGAGCGTTTGCGGACATCATCGTTTTCCTGAACGGGGGAGGGCAAGCCTGACCCGCGGTGAGGCTCACCCGTCCTGATTGCGGATTATTTTTCAACCAGGTCGGCAATATCCTCAGCCGCTTGGGCGACCGTAGCCGTTCGGGTACACATATCGGTTTTCAAATCGCCTTGCGGACTGCGGTAGGCATACACGAAGTAGTCTTGCCCAGTCTGAAACGGGATGCCGCACTGCTCTTGTGAGGCGAGCGTTTCGAGAATCAGGGGAGATTTATCCGCCGCCTTAATCGGAGTGGTGACTTCCAGCGTCACCCGTATGGTCTCAAACTCGTACAACTGCTCTGAGCCCATCATCTGCTTGAAAGTGCCGTACAGCCAGCCATCCGCTTCTATCATTTCTACGTCGGTCGCTTTACCAACAAAAACGACATCTGACTTTTCCATCCCAAAGCCCGGCGACGGAGGCGGCAGACAGCGGCACGCCAGGGCGGCCGCCGGCAGCAGACAAGAAAGGGCTATTCCTCCAACGAGCGCGAACAATATCCTGCCTGAGTGAGACATCGGCTTTCCTCCTGTAGAAGAAAAACAAAAGGGCCAGGGAGGACTCCCCGACCCTTTGGACTTCACACGAATCAGCGAGCCAGACTAGTCCAGATCCATCCGGTAGGCCTTGACCGCATTCTCAAAGACGATCTTGCGGGTAATGTCTTCCGGCACCCCGTTGAAATCCTTCTTGATCCACTGACGGGATTCCGGCCAGGTGGAGTCGGTATGCGGAAAGTCGGAGGCCCACATATAATTGTCCTCGCCAAAAATCTTATAGGTCGCCGGACCAACTGGATCGTCCTGAAAGGTCGCCCATACCTGCCGCCGGACATACTCGCTCGGCTTCATCGGCAGGGGCTCTTTTTCCATGGCGTGGAATTTCTCGTAGGCATGGTCCATACGATACATGAAGTGGGGGAACCAGCCCGTGTCATTTTCGGCGGACACGATTTTCAGTGCGGGAAACCGCTCCAACACCCCACCAAAAACGAGCGTGGACAGGGAACGTTGCACTTCGTGGATCACATTCATATAGAACAGGCTGATCTGCGAAAAATCGACTTTGCTCTCCTTGCTCTTGCCGGTAATGACGTGGAGGGAGAGCGGCATATGGAGTTCCGCGGCGGCCTGCCAAAAGGGATCGTACTCGCGGCTGCTATACGGCTTGTCCTCCGGCGGCGAACCCCAGATCATGGCCCCGCGCATCCCCTGCTTATGCGTCCGTTCCAACTCTTTGACTCCCGCATCAATATCCTCGAGCGAGATCAAGCTGATGCCGTACAGGCGTTTGGGATTATGCGAACAGAACTCCGCGACCCAATCGTTATACGCACGGAAGCAAGCCCGTTGCAGGCCGGCGTCGGGCAGCCCGAAGAGCGGCATCCCAAGCGTGGTGTAGAGCACCTCGGCTTCGACCCCATCGATCTCTTGGTCTTTAATGCGTTCAACCGGGTCCCAGCCGCTCGGACGGGCGGCCTCATAGCCTTTGCTCATATGGTCTTTCAATTCTTCTCCAGAGCGGCCGGCGCCAAACCCGCCGGCGACCGGAAAAGGTTCGATACCATCCGCCACGAAGATAAAGCCTGGCTTGTGTGGATTTTCGACCACTTTCGGGGCGTGGTCACGAAACTTGTTGTCCAAGCGTTGCTGCCACAGATCGGCCGGCTCCATCATATGCGAGTCCGCCGAGATCACGCGTAACTTTGCCATAATACCCTCCTCTTCAAAGAAAGCGTTGCTTCCTCAAATGGTGTATAGACGAATGCCCTATCTGTGGCATACTCTGAAATAGTCTGTCAAGCGATAGCACGATACAGTGAGTGAGCGTTCAGTTTTGTCTCTGCTCGCCTGGGTTGAGGTGGGGAGTGCCCGCGTTGCCACAGCAGGGAAACCCCCTATAATACACGCACGAACCGCAAGAAGGCGTTCACCATGCCCCCCAAAGTCTATATCGACGGTCATGTTGGCACGACCGGACTGCGTATCCGGGAGTGGTTGGCGGGACGAAACGATATTGAATTATTGACCCTAGCCGCAGCGCAGCGCAAGAGCGAGACCGCACGGCGGGCGGTGTTGGCCGAAGCTGACGTGGTTATTCTCTGTCTGCCCGACGCCGCGTCACGCGAGGCCGCGGAGTGGGCCGCGCACACCAACACCCGTTTGATTGACGCGAGTACGGCGCATCGCGTCACAGACGGCTGGGTGTATGGCCTGCCGGAACTCCGGCCCGAGCAGCGCGCGGCCATTCGGCAGGCAAAATATGTTGCCAATCCCGGCTGCTATCCCTCGGCCTTTCTGCTGCTCGTCCGGCCGTTGATTGAGGCCGGCCTGATTGAGCAACAGACGCCGATTTCCATTCATGCGCTGTCCGGCTATTCGGGTGGCGGGCGGCCGCTGATTGAAAAATGGGAGGACACCGCTCTGAGTTTGGACGCATTAGTGTACGAAGCGCCCTACGCGCTGGAGCGGGTGCATAAGCATATTCCAGAAATGAAGAAGTACAGCCGGCTCGACTGCGCCCCCCACTTTGTACCGGCGGTTGGTCCGTTCCGTTGCGGTATGCGGGTGCAAGTGCCGATTCATACCAGTCTGCTGCGCCGTGGAGCGGGCGATACGATATGGGAAGTTTTATGGGCGCGTTATCGGCATGAGCCGTTCGTGCGGGTGCTGCCCAACGCGCAGCAAACCAACGAACGCAGCTTCGACCCGCAGACCTGTAACGACACCAATCGCCTGGACATCCATGTTGCGCCTCATCCCGCCGGCCATGTCCTGCTGATCGCTATTCTCGATAATCTGGGAAAGGGTGCCTGTGGCGTGGCCATCCAGAATTTGAACCTGATGTTAGGGCTCCCCGAGGCAACCGGGCTGCCGGCGTAGAAGAACCTCCCTCCAAAGCCGACCAAAGCCTGAACGCCTTTTGTGTCCACGCCCTTGAAACCGCGCTCACTCGCTAATGTTTTCCTCTAAGCCGGCCGCCCGAAAGGCGGCCCGGATACGTTCGAGGTCGGCGGGGTCTTTATACGGAAGCACTTGGTTCATGGTTGTGACCGAGAAGTTGGGGCTGAGGCGCAGAATCTCCGTTGCCAGCGCCCGGGCTTCTTCCAGGCGGCCTAACTCCACCGAGGCCAAGAGCAGATTATAATAGGCCGGCAGAAAATCTGGGTTGTGGGCGAGCGCGCGCTTTAAGACGGCTATGGACTCTTCAGTCTGACCGAGCACGCGGTAGGTATGCCCCAGGAAGTGCAGATAGATAAACGGATAGCGGGGGTTGAGGCGGATGGCTTGTTGGATGAGTCGCAGGGCCTCCTGTGGTCGCCCGACGAAAGTCAGTGCGCTCCCGAACCAGGCATAATTGTCCGCATCGTTCGGGCCGAGAGCCACCGCCCGCTCAAGCTCGCTAATGGCTAACTCATGCTGCTTCTCGAACAGATAGATATAGCCCAATAAGCGATGCGCGACGGGCAAGGAGTCGTCCAGGGCCACGGCCCGCTGCACGAGCGCATGCGCGCGCTGTGAGACCTGGGGGTCTTGCTCCCACTGCATGATAAAGCCAAAGAAATCTGCCCAGCCCAGCCAGGCATAGGCCGCGGCATACTGCGCGTCCAGGGCGATGGCCTGCTCAAACAAATGGCGGGCCTGGACCAATGATTCCCGCGTTGTGCGCCAGAGATAGCTTTCCCCGCGCAAAACGAAATCGTAAGCCTGAAGGTTGTCGGTCGCTCTTTGGGCCAAACGGGTCTGCTCGTCCGCGGTCAGGGTGATCTGGAGGGCCTGGACAATTTGCTGCGTGACTTGGTCCTGGAGGGCGAAGATATCCTGTATTTCGCCGTCATAGCGCTCCGCCCAGACATGACCGCCGGTGGTGGCGTCTAAGAGCTGAGCATTGATGCGAACCCGGTCATTGGCCCGGCGCACACTGCCCTCCAAAACGTAGCGGACGCCCAAGTCCTGCCCGACCTGCTCGACATCAACCGCCCGGCCCTTATAGGTAAACGAAGAATTGCGGGCAATGACAAACAGGCCCGAGATTTTCGACAGGTCGGTAATAATGTCCTCAGCAATGCCGCCGCTGAAATACTCCTGCTCCGGTTCACCGCTCATATTTGTGAACGGCAGTACGGCAATCGAGGGTTTGTCAGGCAGGGGCAGGCGAGGCGGATTCCAGAAGGCCGGCGATGATAAGAACGGATACCAGTCTTTGAGGGCAAAAGCGCCAAGGCCGAGAATTACGAAGACGACCAGGCCGAGAGCAATCAGCGACCCGGGCCCGGGGGGCTTTGGTTCCAAGGGGCGGAGGTCGCTGTCAATCGTGACCGGTGCGAGGTCGGCCGCCTCCCAGCGTACCTGATAGACCGGAACGGGCTTGGCGATATTCTTCACCGACTGCTCGCCCTGATACGTAAACGCCAAGTCGAGCTTGTTTGCGATCTGCTCGTGGACAGCGCCCGAGATGCAGATGCCTCCTCCTTCCGCCAAGCTCTCCAAGCGGGCCGCGATGTTGACGCCCTCGCCGTAAATACGCTCATCTTCAACCACTACGTCGCCGACATTAATGCCCATGCGGTAGTGCATCTGTCGCTCTGCCGGTAGTTCGGCGTTGCGCACGGCCAGCTCGGTCTGCACCGCAACCGCGCATTGCACCGCATCAACCACGCTCGAAAACTCGGCCAGGAGATTATCACCAGGAGAATCGACCACCCGGCCAGCATGGTGCTGAATAGTCCGAGCCATGAATTCTCGATAGGCGGTCAGCGTCCGAATCGTGGCGACTTCATCGTCGCCCATGAGCCGACTATAGCCTTGAACATCCGCACTTAGGATAGCGGCGAGCTTGCGTCTGACGGACACGACATTGATCCTGAAGAACGGGGCTTCTGAGGCATGGTGAAAGCCGGCTTTTTTATTGGGTGGAGGCCAAAAAATACCGCATGACGCCCACAATCACTGAGACAATTATCGTGACAACCCCCGCCCCTTGAATACAGAGTGCCCGGTAGAGTTCTGCCTTCGTAGCGAGATGTCCCAGTTTCTCGGCCTGGGATTCGTGGATAGCGTCTACTATGGCCTCAGCTTGCTCACGCTTGAGTCCGGCATCTATTAACTTACGGGCGATGCTAAGAGTGTCGCTCATGTCTTTTGCCTTTTGCTTATCCCCATTAAGCGCTTCCACTTAATCTGGCAAGGCGACAGAAGGGCCAGTCTGATACCTATCTTCTCAACAAGCTTCTCAACAAGCTTCTCAACAAAGCCCGGTCACAATCATTATACAAACGTCGCCGACACGCTGCCAAACGAGGAAAAGGTGGTTTCCCAGGTATCACCTTTTTCAATCGGGGTCGGCTTGGTCATCGAGCCGGTCATAATGCACTGGCCAGCCTCCAAAGCCAAATCGAATTGCGCCAGATGATTCGCCAGCCAGACAACGGTCTGCAACTGATCGTCAATGGCATCTTTGCCCTGCACGCTGGCCACGACCTGGCCGTTGCGCCTGGTCTCCGCGGTCATAGCTCCGAGGTCCACCGCCGCCGGGCAGGGCCTGACCTCAGGGCCGGTCACAAACCCCCACTGCGCCACTCCATCGGCCACGCCGAGCGCTAGGTCCGCGCCGATATTGAACCGCATGTCCACCAACTCCAGCGCCGGCGCAGCACCAGCCACGGCCGCCACAGCCTGCTCGCGGGTCACGCCCGGCCCTTTCAATTCCTGCCCCATGATGATGCACAGCTCGGATTCGATAATCGGCGTGCGAAAATCAGCACAGTTGAAGCTGCCTCCGCTCTGGAATCGGCGGCTGGCCAGCAGATAGGCGCTGACCGGGGCATCGAGACCAAACACCTGCCGGGTGGCAGCGGACGAAAGACCGACCTTCCAGCCGGCGAGTTGTTCGCCCGTGCTCAGGTGCCGTTCCAGAATCGCCAGTTGAATCCGATAGGCGTCCTCAAAATTCAAGGTCTTTTCCAAGCCGGCAGGCGGATACTGCCCACTCTGCGTGGACTGCCACAGGGTTGCTACCGCTTCGTCGATATTCATCGGGCGCTCCTTTTTTTGGAAAGTCTTTGAGACCCAGCATACAGGTGACGTCATAAACTCGGCTGACGGATACGCACGTGGAAGAAAGCGCCGGCGCGGTTCAAGCGGCACACCGCTAGAAGCAGGAGCCCTCATGGCCTCCTATGCCGGCCCGCCAAAGAGAGGATGCAACAAAACCGGCGTGACCTCAAACTCCAGATACCGCGCCAGGGGCAGGCCGGAAAAAATCTGGTGGACCTCTTCGTTTGAGTCCGCATCGACAATAAAGAACGAGCCCCCACCGCCCAGCCGGCGATAGGCCGCCAGGATTTTCTTTTGCTCAATAAATTGGCGGGCGTGGGCCATTTCTTTTTGAATCAATTCGGCGGCCTGATCTGCGGGAATCTGTGCGCGCAGAATTTTGGTTGTCACCACATAGAGCATGGCTGGTCTCCTTTCCTTACGAAAGATGAAAAATTACTCCGGCTGTTGGAATGTCGCCATGATGTCTCGGGCAAAATGGCGCAAAAGCTGGGGCTCGGTGGACGGAGAAACCGAGAAGACAATATGGGTCACGCCCACGGCCAGATAGTCTTCAATCAGCTTGCGCATATTGTGATCCGAGGAGAAGGTCGTCGAGAGCAGGACCGACTTCTCAATCTCGTCCGGGTCCCGGTCGATATGTGAGCAGTGCTCGGTCAGGACCTCGATTTTATGTCGGAGGGTCTCCGGCGTGCCAAAGCTGTTCCACATGTCGGCGTGGCGCGCCACAATGCCCAAAGCCACCTTCTCCCCACCGGCCCCGACCAGAATCGGCGGGTGTGGCTGCTGGAGCGGTTTGGGCTCAAAGGGCGCGTCGTGCAGATGGTGGTGGCGACCAGTAAAGTTTGTCCGCTGCTGGGTCCAGAGTTGTTTAATCAGGGTGAGCGACTCGTCCAGGCTGATCAGCCGCTCCCCGGTGGTAGGAAAGGGAATATCGTAGGCCTCATGTTCCAACGCAAACCAGCCGCTGCCAATACCGAAAATCAACCGACCGTTGCTGATGATATCGACCGTTGTCGCCATCTTGGCCAAGACGGCCGGGTGGCGATAGGTATTGCCCGTTACCATGACACCCAGGCGCACCCGCTGGGTAGCCATAGCCAGGGCCGATAAGGCGGTCCAGCCCTCGAGGCATGGGCCGCTTGGATCGGAAAAAATCGGCAGAAAATGATCGAAGACCCAGGCCGTGTCAAATCCGAGACGGTCGGCTTCCTGCCACAGCCTGAGCATATCGTTCCAGTCCCCGTTCTGTTGTGGAACTTGAATGCCAAAGCGGACTGGATATGACATGAAGAATCCCTTTCTTATAATTCCTTGAGGGTGCGAAGCGTGTCTGCGTCGTACATGGCTATCCCGAAGGCGGTCTTGCCGAGGAGTTCCAGGGTCTCGTCGCTGTCAAAAGGATGAAACAGGCCGGCCCGCACATCACGATAATAGCGTTCCAAGGGCAGGCGCTTAAAATATGAGACGCCGCCCACGGCTCGCATGGCGAGGTCCACCACGCGGACGGAGTGCTCCATGGCGACCATCCTGGCGGCAACACTTTTGCGGAGCCAGGTCCGAGGGGCTTCCCGGTCGGCCTCGGCCGCAGCTTTCCACAAGCCGGCCCGGGCCGCCTCCAGCAGCATGTCCATCTCGCCGACCTTGGTGTAGACGCTCGGCAGATGGCTCATGGGTTTATCGAGCGGGAAACGTGGCCGGTCGCGCATAAACTCCACCACAAAATTCCGGGCCGCGCTGGCAATACCGATATACACGCTGCCGATGGTGAACGGCGCGCGCGGGAACAGATTGGTGATCCCGCCGCGCATGAACACCGGCCGTTCCAGGAAGACCGCGGCTTCCGGGATAAAGGCGTCTTTGAGTTCGGTGCTTCTCGACTCGGTGGAGCGCATGCCCAGGGTATGCCAGTCGTCTTTTATGAGAAAACCCGGCGTATCGCGGGGAATCAAAAAGGAAAGAATCGTCCCGGTCGGCTTGCCGGCGTGGACGCCCTCCTTCCAGGTTGCTTCGGCAAAATACCGATCAAGCGCAATGGACTGGGTGCTGAATATCTTTCGCCCGCTGACCCGCCAGCCACCGTCCACCCGCTCGGCTGTGGTCCGGGGACGGAGAATGGAAACCGCGTTGTCCGGTTCGGAACCCGAACCGCCGACAATAAGCCGCTCGGCGGCGACCTGACGCAGCAGGGCTTCGACGGCCGGCGGGCGCTCCCGCTGCCAGAGGTTGATGAGGAGGCTCAGCACATTGAAGTGCATATTGATGGCGAGTGCGGTCGGACCGCAGCCCTGGGCCAGCCGTTCCTGCGCCTTGACCCGTTCCAACAGGCTGGCACCCAGGCCGCCCAACGCTTCGGGGATGGTCAGCACGCTGTAGCCGGTCTCTTTCAGCCGCTCGTAGTTCTCATGCGGAAACGAGCCCTCTGCATCGTGCTGGGCCGCGCGCGTGGCAAAATCATCGGCCAGGGTGGCGGCGAGGTCTATGAAACGCTGCTCCCGCTCGGTGTGGAACTGCTGCATGCGTCCCCTCCTGTGTTCCTGGCTACGACCCCTATCATTCCGGGCGGGCTGGGGTAAGCCGGGGGGTCTGCATTGACAGTTCGTATGAGCGTATCATACCAAGACCCGGACAGGAGGCAGCATGTCCACATGACCAATCCGACTGGCCTGGCAGAGAAGATTATTGAGGCCGGGCGGGATTGAGTGTCCTTGGGCCAGAGCAAGCGGGTGATTCTCCAGTCCCACTCTCTCTCCTCATGAGGTAAGAATTGAGTCATGATGAACCGGGCCGGACCGGATTCTTTCCGATACAGCCCAGAATGCCCAAAGAGTCCATGCGGTCAGAATGGCAGGAGATATATGAAAGAATACTATACAACTGCATTCGGTTGTATCTATCACGCCGACTCGCTGGATTACATGAAGACGCTGACCGCGGGAGATGTCAATCTCATCATGACTTCGCCCCCATTTGGTCTGGTGAGGAAGAAAGCGTATGGCAACGTGGAGGCACACGGCTACCTGCAATGGTTTCGTCCCTTTGCGGAGCAGTTCCGGCGGATTCTTGCCGACGACGGCTCACTGGTCATCGACATTGGCGGTGCATGGATAGCTGGGCAGCCCACGCGCTCCCTCTATCACTATGAACTCATGATTATGCTCTGCCGTGAATATGACTTTCACTTGGCGCAGGAGTTTTTCTGGTGGAATCCGTCAAAACTTCTCCACCCCCGCAGAATGGGTCAACATCCGTCGTATTCGGGTAAAAGACGCGGTGAACTGTGTCTGGTGGCTGTCGAAAACACCGTGGCCAAAGGCGAGCAATCGCCGCATCCTGGTCCCATATAGCGCTGCCATGAAAGACTTATTGAAAAATGGATACCAAGCCAAATTGAGACCAAGCGGACACGATATCAGCGAAAAGTTTTCCAGGGACAATGGAGCCTCTATTCCCCCAAATCTGATCGCGATTGCCAATACCGAAAGCAATTCTTCGTATCTGGTGCAGTGTAAAGCGGCGGGAATCAAGCCGTATCCCGCGCGATTTCCTGTAGACCTGCCCGAATACTTTATTCGGATGCTCTCAGACACAGGCGACTTTGTACTTGACCCGTTTGGCGGCTCTTGCGTCACGGGAGAAGCCGCAGAAAAACTCCGCCGTCGATGGGCCTGCGTCGAACTGGAGAAAGCGTATATCGAGGGTGGAAAGTTCCGCTTTCCCGTCAATCCGATACCCAGAAAAACGCCAACCTACAGCCTTTCTCATCCTGCCGCCCTCTGGAGTGGTGTGGACAATGAGGAGCCATTACCCCGAGACGGAGGAAGGGCACGTCCTCAGGAAGAAGGAAAAAAGGGAGAGAGAAAGGAAGGGGTAAAAAAGGAACAGCGCAATGCCAGCGGTCAGCTCAGCCTTTATCGTGAACGAGGTGATTGACGCCATTCAACAGTCTGGTGGGGTGGCGGCCTATGTTGCTGAATCCTTCAGAACTCCGGTGGGCTCTCCATCTGTCCAGATTAGCATCTGCCGTCATCCCTGAGTTCCAACCGCTCAGGGAACCTCAAGAATATCCAGCAGGTTCTGGACCATGCGCTGGGTCGCCCCCCAGATTTTATAGCCCTGGTAGCGATAGGTCTGAATGGGAATGGGTGCGCCATCGTACAGCCAGGTTTCCGCGTTCAGGTTGCCACGATCTGCGAGAAACGTGAACGGGACGGAGAAAATCTCGGCAACTTCCCAGGCGTTGGGCTGAAAATCGTATGGGTAGGGAATGCGCCCGACATAGGGCGTGACCACATAGTTGCTGGCCAGGGTACGCAGGTCGTCCAAGGGGCCAAGCGGCTGGACGGCCGACGGGGGTAAGCCCAGCTCTTCTTCAGATTCTCGCAGGGCGGTATGCAGGAGCGAGGCATCTTTTTTGTCTGCTCGTCCGCCCGGAAAAGAAACATCACCTTTGTGGGTCGGCAGGTTGGAGGTGCGAAGGGTAAACAGAAGATGGTACTCGCCCCCACGCTCGAAGAAGGGGACCAAAACCGCGGCCCGTTTGGCAGATTGGTCGTCGTCCACGACACGAGTGCGGTCCTGGAGACGGGTTGTGAGAAGAGTCAGCAAGTCTGAGGGCACGGCTGCCAGTCCATCACAGCAGGGGTGTTGAGGCAAGGTTTTCCTTGACACTCAACCTGCGACGGAGCTAGGGTCCGGCTCAGGAGCCGTCCATCCGAGTCGAAAGGAGAAGATATGGCCACAAAGGACATTAAGCTGGCGTATGGTATTGACGTGGACGCGGTCGCTGGCTGGCTGGGGTCGTACGGCGGCGAAGACTCGCCGGATGATATTTCGCGCGGTCTGTTTGCCGGCGAAATTGGCGTACCGCGTCTGCTCAAGCTGTTTGAGCAGTACGGCCTCAAAACAAGCTGGTTTATTCCTGGTCACTCCATCGAGACGTTTCCAGAACAGACGCAGATGATCGTGGCCGCCGGACACGAGATTGGTGCCCACGGCTACTCGCACGAGAATCCGATTGCCATGACGCCCCAGCAAGAGGAAGATGTGCTGGTCAAAACCATCGGTCTGATTGAGGAAAAGGCGGGCCACCGCCCCTCCGGCTACGTGGCCCCGTGGTGGGAGTTCTCGACCGTGACCAACGAACTCCTGCTCAAACACGGCTTCCGCTATGACCACAGTCTGATGCACACCGACTTCCATCCCTATTATGTCCGGGTCGGCGATACCTGGACGAATATCGACTACTCCAAACCGGCGGCAGCCTGGATGAAGCCGCTCAGGCGGGGGGAAGAAACCGACTTGGTTGAGATTCCGGCCAACTGGTATCTCGACGACCTGCCGCCCATGCTGTTCATCAAAAAATCGCCCAACAGCCACGGTTTTGTGAACCCGCGTGATATTGAACAGATGTGGCGGGATCAGTTCGACTGGATCTACCGCGAGTATGACTACGCCGTCTTCACCATGACCATCCATCCCGACGTGAGCGGCCGGCCGCAGGTGCTGATGATGCACGAACGCCTGATTGAGTATTTCAATAGTCACGCCGGCGTGAGCTGGGCCACCTTTTCAGAGATCGCAACGGACTTTACCCAACGACAACCACGCCAGTAAATCCTGAGGCCGTCCCTCTGGAAGCCCGTTTTTCCGGGCCTGATCGCCGGTAGCGGGTCAGCAGATATCCAGACTTCAGGGACAGGCCAGAGTCTGACGAGGAATTGAGGAATAAGGAGGGGATATGCAATTCACCAAGCTCGGCAAAACGGGGATCACCGTGTCACGGCTCTGTCTCGGCTGTATGAGCTATGGCGGCGGTCCACAGCCCGACTGGGCGATGCCACGCGACTGGGCGCTGGGCCGGGACGAGGCCCGTGAGCACTTTGTTGTGTCGCTCGAAGCCGGTGTCAACTTTTTCGATACCGCCGATGTCTACTCAGTTGGTCTGAGCGAAGAGATTACCGGACACTGGCTGGGCGAGCTGGCCGCCCGCGATGACATCGTGGTGGCCACCAAAGTCTGGGGCAAGATGGGACCTGGGCCAAACCGGGGGGGCCTGAGTCGCAAGCATATTATTGAGGCGTGTGAAAATTCTTTACGACGCCTCAAGATGGATTATATCGACGTGTACCAGATTCATCGCTGGGATTTTTCCACGCCTATTGAGGAAACCCTTGAAGCGCTGGATTCCCTCGTGCGGAGCGGCAAGGTGCGCTATCTGGGCGCGAGTAGCATGGCGGCCTGGCAATTTTCCAAAGCGCTCTATCTGGCCAAGGAAGCCGGCTGGCAGCGCTTCGTGACCATGCAGAACCACTACAACCTGATCTACCGTGAAGAAGAGCGCGAGATGAACCCGCTGTGTATCGACCAAGGCGTTGCGCTTATTCCGTGGAGCCCGCTGGCGCGCGGATTCTTCGCCGGCAACCGGAATCCCGCTGGTGGGACAGATATGACCAAGCGGGCAGAAACCGATGCGTTTGCGCATCATCATTATTTCCGGGAGAACGATTTTGTGGTGGCCGCGACCGTCGAAAAGGTCGCCGCCCAGCGGGGGTTCACGCCGACCCAGATTGCCTGTGCGTGGATACTCCAGGCGCCGGGGGTCAGCGCGCCCATCATCGGCGCTACCCAGATTCATCATCTGGAAGAACTTTTTGCCGCGGTTGATATCGAACTGAGCGACGAGGAAATCGCGACGCTCGAAGCGCCCTATCAGCCCCATCCCATCCTGGGGCATACCCAGCCAAGCCCGGCCAGGATGGTGTAAAGAAAGAGCGCAGATGGACAACCGATGGATAGAAAAACTGGCGATCCAGGAACTCTTTGCCCGCTATGCCCACGCTATTGACGACCTCAATCCTGGGGCCTGGGTCAAGTGCTTCACGCCGGACGGGGTGTTTCAGGTTGGGACGCGCGCTCTGCGTGGCCAGACGGCGCTGCGCGGCTATGCCGATGTTCACGTTCAGGAAATTCGCTGCCGGCATATGATGGCCAACTTTCTGTACGAGGTGAACGCAGACGAAGCCACCGGGCAGTGCAGTATGCTGGCAACGCTGGCAACTGCTGGTGGATATAAGATATTCGCCCAGGGACGCTATGTTGATCGCCTGGTCAAACACGAGGGCGCGTGGTGCATCGCCCACCGGAAAGTCGAAACCGACCAGCTTGCTGCCCATCCCGCCGGGATTACGAGCCTGGCCGACCCGGATGTTGCGGCTCTGGTCCAAGCGCTGGTGGACGTGGCCCGAGCACTCGGGGAAAGGGTGGAGCGGTAAGCGCCGCTCCACAGGAGGAAGGTATGGATCTCGTGATTCGGAACGGCACGGTTGTGACTGCGAGTGATATGGTCCCAGCCGATGTGGGGGTTGCCGGCGGGAAGATCACCCACATCGGTCAAGGGTTAGGACCGACGGCACAGGAAATTGACGCCGGCGGGAAATACCTTTTCCCTGGTGGGGTTGATGTCCACACCCATGTTGACATTGAGCTGATGGGCCACCGCTCGGTTGACGACTTTTACTCTGGGACGGTTGCCGCCGCCTGTGGGGGTGTGACCACCATCGTCGATTATGCGCTGCCCGAAGCCGGCCAGTCGATTCAGGGGAGTGTTGAAGCCTGGGAGGACAAAGCCAAGGACAAAGCCATTATCGACTACGGCATCCACCCGGTCATCCTGGAGCCGACCCCGCGGATTATCGCGGAAATGGCAGACGCGATTGCTGAAGGCCATACGAGCTTTAAGTTGTTCATGATCGGCATGGCCCGCTTTGACGAGTTGGCCTCCGACTACCTCAAGGTGATGGCCCAGGCTGGCAAGCATGGGGCGCTGACGAATGTTCATGCCGAAGATCAATGCTTGATCGGCTATCTGTGCGAACAAATGACGACCGCTGGCAAGCTCGGCCCCAAACATTTCCCCGACTCGCGGCCCCGCGAGTCCGAAGGCTTGGCGGTGCAGCGTGCTATTAGTATGGCGAAGTACGCTGAAGCCCCGATCTATTTGGTCCATCTGTCGTGTGAGGAAGCTCTGGCACCGATTCGCCAGGCACGCGCCCACGGCCAGATCATCTACGGCGAAACACGGCCGCTCTATCTGCATCTCTCGCGCGAACGTTTTGAAGAGCCGGATGCTGAACGCTACGTTGGCTGGCCGCCACTCCGAGAGGCGTCCCAAATGCAGGTCATGTGGGACGGTTTGCGGAACGATAACCTGCAAACCGTGGCGACGGACCACTGCGGCTGGAATCTGGCCCAGAAAAAAGCCGGCAAGACCGTGGACGAACTGCTGCCCGGTATGTCGAACCTCGAAACCCTGATCCCCATGCTCTACTCCGAAGGCGTCGGCCAGGGGAAACTGTCACTCAACCGCTTTGTTGCCGTGAGCGCTACGAATCCGGCCAAACTGTTTGGACTCTATCCCCAAAAGGGGACGCTTGCGGTGGGGTCGGATGCCGATATCGTCATCTTCGATCCGAAGAAAGCCGTCACCATTCGGCACCGGAATATGCACTCCCGGGCCGACTATGAACTATACGAGGGCTTTGAGATCACCGGCTGGCCAACGCATACGCTCTCGCGAGGAGAGACCATTGTGGAAAACGGGACGGTGTTAGGTAACGCCGGCAGGGGGCAGCTCCTGAAAAGGAAACGCTTTACGCCGTTGTAAGGGGAGAGACCAGCCCCCTTCGACACTAGGCTCCGGCGCTCAGAACGGGCGGCCCCCTCCAGGACAGAGGGGGCCGCTCTTGATTACTTTGCCACTTGGCGTTCAGCCTGACCGTTCACGCTGACCTCGGCGCTCCCCTGAGCCAGGACCGCGGCGGCGGCCTCTTCTACGCTCGTGCCCTTGAAAAAGTCCGGGTTTGTGCCACCCAAGAACCGAATCGGATTATCGCAGGTGAAATCGCGGAAGTTCTGCGCAGTCATCAGGCCGTCTTCCACAAACTCATAGGTTTCGGGCAAGACCCGGGCCATATCCGGGACATCAAAATGGCCGATGTCGGAGCCGAACAGGGCGTGAAGTTGCGCGCCAAACGGGTTGGCCTGACGGTTAAACGCCATAACATTCATCCGATCATCCGCCTCGCAGCCAAAGTAGAAGTTGGTGGCAAACAAGTCCTTGATATCCTCGGCGGTGGTGATGGCGCAGGCTGAGTAGTCGTCCAGATTTTCAATACCCCCGGTATCGACCGAGCCCTTGGGCGGCATGGCGGTATCAAGGGCGGCTTCCCGCCGGCGGAGCGCCTCAACAATCGTGGCGTTGCCATATTGCTCGGCGAGTTCACGAAACAGCGTATGGTCAAGGTTGGCCGGATCAACTGCGGCCAGGGCATCGATATTGCGCTTTTCCCAGTGTTCAATCAGATCGACGTATAACTGGCACGCCCAGCCAACGCCGCCTTCAAGAAAGGCGAACTTGAGCTGCGGGAAGCGTCGGGTCACCCCCCCTAAGAACAGGGCCTTACACACCGCTTCGTTCGCAGCCGCGAAATGCCCAATGTGGTTATAGGTAAAATTGCTCGGCGACATGCGCATGGCAAAGCCGCGTCCGCCGGAATGAAAGGAGGGGGCGACTTTGAGCTCCACACATTTGGCCCAGACCGGGTCGTAATTATAGTCGCTGTCCAGACCCAGGACGTCCCGATAGGCGACGAATTTTGCCGCCCCGGGGTGCACCTCAAGCGCGGCTGGAACATCGCGTCGGATCAGACTACCGAGCATAACGACCTTCAAACCAAGCTGTTTGACCGCATATTCCAACTCGGCCACGGCCTCGTCCGGGGTGTGCATGGGAATCACCCCGGCTGGCGTCAGCCGGTCCGCATATTGCCCAAAATACTCGGCGCTAAAGGTATTGAAGGCCCGACAGGCCGCTTGGCGCTGCGCGGTGTCAGGAATCAGCGGCAGGCCCAGGCCGGCGGTGGGATACATCACACTGAAGTCAAAGCCAAATTCGTCCAGCCGTTCGTACAAAAGCAGGGGCATGACCGCGGTGGCCCGGTCTCGCGTATTCTTGGTCGGCAGCGCCCAGAACGCCTGCTGTCCGGTCCCGTTGGCCCGGCGCTCGGCCACTGACATGGCCAGTTCTTTTTGCACCAGCTTGGGGAAAAAAGAGAAGCCGGCGACCGCCTTATCGCCGCCGATTTTTCGCATGGCCTCCCTGACCAAGGGTCCAAATTCCAGCCAGTGTCCATCCGCGTCAATGATCGGATGATTCAACTGGGCCCGTACCGCTGATGGTGTTGCGTGTCCGTTAGTGCTCATTTTTCCCTCCTTAGTTGAGTACGCAGACAATAAAAAGTTTTTTGCTGCTTTTCAATGCAACGGGGACGAGTTTTAGCAGCCACTGATACAACAGATTGGAAAGGTGCCCGTGCGCCCAAACCTTGTCCTCCCAGAGCGAGCGTGGTTTAACCGAAGGCAGAAGGGAGGCCGCTATGGCAATATTCGATGCGTATCGCCATCAGTATAAGCACGTTCAGATGGAGCGGCGTAACGGCATTCTGCAACTCACGCTCCACACAGACGGAAAAACCCTGCGCTGGGGAGAAGGGCCGCACTCGGAGTTGGGAAAATGTTTCTACGATGTTGGCAGCGACCCGGAGAACAAGGCGGTCATTCTGACCGGCATGGAGGATAAATTCATTGCCCGCTACGCCCGGGAGGGCCAATGGGAGATTACGCCCCAGTTGTGGGACCATATTTATTGGGACGCCAAAAAGCTCCTGATGAATCACCTGGACATTGAAGTGCCGCTGATTGCCGCGGTCAATGGTCCGGCCACCATTCACGCCGAGCTGGCGGTCCTGTGCGATATTGTGCTGGCCTCAGACGACGCGGTTTTCCAAGACGCGCCGCATTTCCCCAACGGGATTGTGCCGGGTGACGGGGTGCATCTTGTCTGGCCGCTCCTTTTGGGCGCGAATCGAGGCCGCTACTTCCTGCTCACCGGTCAGAAACTCTCGGCCCAAGAGGCGTTGACGCTCGGGGTGGTCAATGAGGTCATGCCGCGTGAAAAACTGCTGGAGCGGGCCTGGGAGCTGGCGGAGCTGGTCTGCAAACAGCCGCGGCTGACCGTGCGCTACGCGCGTGTCGCTCTGACCCAACAACTCAAGAAACTGATGCTCGACAACCTGGGCTACGGTTTGGCGCTTGAAGGCTTGGGCGCTCAGGAATACTGGCCGGGTGGGAAAAAGAAGTGACGGAGCGGAGGCAACCGAGAGGCGTATTCTTCAGGGAGGGACGCGGACCCAGGGGTGGGGTGCGAATGGCCCGCGTAGTTTGGATTCGTTCATGTACCGCTATCAGGAAACGGCACGCTATTTTGCCCAAGTGGCGGATGATATCAAGGACATTGCCGAGCAAGAACTCCGCACGCTCGGCGCTCAAGAGACGAGCCCGACGTACCGAGGGATTTATTTTACCGCCTCGCCACAAGTGCTCTATACGATTAATTTTTCCGCCCGCCTGATTACCCCGCGTGCTCGCTCCGCTCACCTCGTTCAGATGCCACTCCGACCGCTATCTGTACAAAAAGGCGCGAGAGGTTGAATGGCGGGATTTTCTTGAGCCGTCGCAAACCTTTGCTGTTTTCGCCACCGTGGCCAACAGCCGGCTGCGACACTCACACTTTGCCGCCTTACGGCTCAAAGACGCCGTGGTGGACTCTTTTCGGGCTGCCACTGGCGCGCGGCCGTCCATCGATACCAGAGCGCCCGATGTCTGGATCAATCTGCATATCCATAATAACGCAGCCACGATTAGCCTCGATACTTCCGGGGGCTCTCTCCACCGGCGGGGCTACCGGAAGAAGTGTGTTCAGGCTCCCATAGTCGAAACTTTGGCCGCGGCCATTATGCACCATGCTGAATGGGACGGCTGCCGGCCGGGCTCTTTCGTCAGCGCTTTGGTTTCCAGTCCCTGCCCGACTTCGACGCCAGACTGTGGCGGCAAGTGCAAGCAGACGGGCAGGCTGCGCTCCGTCCGCCTCAGGGCCGCATATCTGGTAGTGATATTGACCCTGAAGCGGTCCGGGCCGCACGGGCCAATATCGCTGCTTTTTCCGCTGGTCAGGCCATCACGGTTGAGCAGCGGGATGTCTTTCAGATTGACCGGCTCGACGACGCGCTCATTGTGTGTAATCCGCCGTATGGCATCCGCCTGGGCAAACAGGTCAATCTGGACGCTTTCTATACCCGTCTGGGTGATCTTCTCAAACAACGCTGTCAAGGTTCGACGGCGTTCATTTATTGTGGAGAGCGTCGCTATCTGAAGCGGATTGGCCTCAGACCGGCGTGGAAAAAACCGCTCGTCAACGGCGGCCTGGACGGACGCCTAGCAAAATATGAATTGTATTAACGTCCTTCCGGTCCGCTCTCTGAGCGGGTGCGTGGACGATTTCGAGTCCGACATGGTAGAGTAAGTTCTATGCAATAAAGGAGGGTGTAACGATGCTGTCCCTGAGTGAATATGCCAAGTATGACGGCCTTGGGCTGGCTGAACTGGTGGCGCGCAAAGAAGTGAGCGCCGAAGAACTGGTGGCGACCGCGGTCCAGGCTATTGAAAAGGTCAACCCGAAACTGAACGCCGTACTCCAGGTGTTGTCAGACCAGGCCCAGTCCGAAATTCGGGCCGGGCTGCCGCACGGCCCCTTCAGCGGCGTGCCGTTTCTGATTAAAGAACTCGTCCTGCACGCCCAGGGAGTTCGTCTCGACATGGGTTCACGACTGGCCCAGGGCTATGTCGCTTCCGAGGATTCCGAGCTTATGGCGCGCTTTCGGCGGGCCGGGTTTGTGCTGACCGGAACCACCCAGACGCCGGAGCTGGGCTATAACCCGACAACGGAGACGGTGCTATTCGGGCCAGTGCACAACCCGTGGAAGGCCGGCCATAGCGCCGGTGGTTCGAGCGGTGGGTCTGGTGCGGCAGTCGCCGCCGGCATCGTGCCGGTTGCCCATGCCAATGATGGTGGCGGCTCTATTCGCATTCCGGCCTCGTGTAATGGCCTGGTTGGCCTCAAGCCGTCGCGCGACCTGGTGCCGACCGGGCCCGACTATTCTGACCCGCTGTGCGGCCTGGCCTGTGAGTTTGTTGTCTCTCGGAGCGTCCGCGACTCCGCCACCTTGCTTGACCTTGTGGCCGGGGCCGATGTTGGTGCGCCGGGGATGCCGGCCCCACCGGCCCGCCCCTATCGTGAGGAAATGAATGCCGCGCCGGGCACGCTCCGCATTGCCTGGACCACAACCCCGGCTTCGGGCGAAAAAGTTGACCCGGAATGCGAGGCCGCGGTTCATAACACCGTGCGTGTCCTGGAGGAAATCGGCCATACGGTGTACGAAGGCCGACCGGAGTATGACTGGGAGGAGTTCCTGGAAAGGATTCACGTGATTTGGACGGCCTATAATGCCATGGCGGTTGAAGACCTGGCCGAGGAAATGGGTCGTGCGCCGGGCCCGGATACGCTGGAAGCGGTGACGCTGGCCTGCTGGGAAGACGGCAAGAAGTATTCCGCGGTTGATCTGCTGAACTCCATGGACCACGGGGGGCGTCTGTCCCGCCTGGTCGGTCGCTTCTTTGAGAACATCGATATCTTTGTGACCCCCACGATTGCGAAGCCGCCCGCGCCGCACGGAGAAGTGAACCAGAATCGGGCTGGTATGACGGCTATGGAGTGGACGCGCCAGGTTTTTTCTTATGTTCCTTTTACGCCGCTCTTTAATACGACCGGCCAGCCGGCGATTTCCCTGCCCTTGCACTGGAGCGCCGACGGCCGGCCGGTCGGCGTCCAGTTTGTTGGGCGTTTTGGGGACGAAGCCGGGTTGCTGCGCTTGGCCGCTCAGTTGGAAGAGGCCAAGCCGTGGGCAGATAGGCGTCCAGCCGTCCATGTGGCCGCCTAGTCTCTCCCCGGGCGTTGGACTTGGCCGCCACATAACCGCGCGCTGATGAGGAGGACGCGCATGACCGATACGCATCAATCTCCCCGCCTGACCCTATGGGGCGCAGGAACCAGCCGTACCATCCGGCCGCACTGGGTCTTGCACGAACTCGGCCTGGAGTATGACAAACATCTGATTGGCTCGCGGACGGGCGAGACCCAGACCGACGAGTTCCGCGCCCTCAACCCGCGTGGCAAAATTCCCGTGCTCCAGGCTGGTGCTCTGGTCCTGGCCGAGAGTGCCGCGATTCTCAATTATCTGGTTGAAAACTATGGGTCGGAATCCGGGCTGGTCCCCCGTTCGGGCACTCCGCAGCGCGGCCTGTACGATCAGTGGTGTTTTTTCATTATGACCGAGCTTGATGCGCATACCTTATACATCCTGCGCCGGCACGCTGACTTGGCCCATCTGTATGGCGCGGCTCCAAATGCAGTCCAGGCCGCAAAAGAAGGCTTTGCACGTCAGATTGCGGTGGTGACGCAGCAGCTGCGTTCCGGTGGGCCCTATCTCTTGGGCGAGCCCTTTACCTGTGCCGATATCCTGCTGACCACCTGTTTGACCTGGGCGCGCTCCTGCAAAATCCCTTTGGCCGACGTGCTGATTGACTACGCCCGGCGTCTGACGGCCCGGCCGGCCTATCGTCAGGCCGCGACGCTGAACGGTGGACCTGTGGGTGGATTCATATGAAAATCCTGCTCGGACCCTCTCACACGTGGTTATGGTAGCGGACGCATGACACACCAGACGCAGACGAAACGCCTCTTGCTTTTTCGACATGCCAAGTCCGATTGGGACACCGCGGCTGAGAATGACCACGCGCGCCGGCTGACAAAGCGGGGAATCGCCACGGCTCAGGCCATGGGGCGGATTCTCGCCGCTTCCGGCCAAACGCCGGACCGGGTCGTGGCCTCGTCCGCGGTCCGGGCAAAAAAGACGCTGAAGGTGGCCCGGGCGGCCGGCAAATGGAAGTGTCCGACCGATATCACTGAGGCCCTGTATGATGCTGATGCCGCCGCGGTGCTGGAAGAAATCCGCGCCCTGCCCAAGAGGGCGACGACGGTCTTATTCGTTGGTCATGAGCCGACGTGGTCGGAGCTGGCGAGCTTTCTGATCGGCGGGGGGAACCTCCGTTTTCCCACCGCGGCGCTGGCCCGTGTCGATCTGGCAGTCCCCGGCTGGCCGGCGGTGACCTTTGGCCGGGGAGAACTCGTGTGGCTCCTGCAGCCCAAGTTTTTCACCAAAGGGAGATTTCCTCTGGAGAAGCTGACCTCGCCACGCTAACCCGGGTGGCTATTGTCAGGCTCATAGAGGCAGAACGCAAACGGGATAGCTGAATTTTATGGCAAATCATCGTAAGTCCCCGCAGTCTTTTACGCCGCCGGCCAGCCCGTTCATGGTGCCGTGCGACGGCACCTTCCTGGTGAAGGACGCGCCGACCGACCCTGGGAAGAACGCGCCGAGTACTGCCGAGTGTCGGAAGCAGCTTGAGCAGTTGACCGCTCGCCTCGACGAGCGGCAGCGCGTGCTGTACGCCCAGAGTCAGTATGCCGTCCTGTGCATCTTTTTTCAGGCTATGGATGCCGCCGGCAAAGACTCAACGATTCGGGCCGTCCTGCGAGGGCTGAATCCGGCTGGGTTTCAGGTCTTCTCGTTTCAGGCACCGTCGGTAGAAGAATACGCCCACGACTTCTTGTGGCGGGCGACGCTCCGCCTGCCGGAGCGGGGACGGGTCGGCATCTTTAACCGCAGCTACTATGAAACCGCAGCTACTATGAAACCGCAGCTACTATGAAACCGCAGCTACTATGAAGAAGTGCTGATTGCGCGGGTCCACCCCGAATTTCTGACCCGTCAGCACCTGCCCTGGCCGGAAGATCACGACCGCCTCTGGGAGCATCGCTTTGAGTCCATCCAGGACTATGAAAAGCATTTGATTCGGAACGGCACGATAGCGCTCAAGTTCTGGCTGAACGTCTCCAAGGCAGAACAACGGCGGCGCTTCCTGGGTCGTCTCAAGAAACAGGAAAAACACTGGAAGTTCTCGGAGGCCGATACGGCCGAGCGGGCCTATTGGGATACATATATGCGGGCCTACGAGCACTGTCTGAATAAGACCTCCACGCCGTGGGCGCCGTGGTATGCGATTCCTGCGGACAATAAACCCTATATGCGTCTGGTGGTGGCGCAGGTCCTGACACAGGCCCTTGAGCGGCTGGACCTGCACTATCCCACCTTGACCCCGAAACAGCAGGCCGGTCTTGCCGCCAGTCGCAAGCGGCTCAAAAAGGAAGGGTAGCGCGGCTTGGGCGGACGAGCCGCCTCCGCCCTCTCGTGCCGGCTCAGGTCGCGCTCATCGCCCGCCGGATCATTGCCTGGACCTGTGGGTTCGTATTGATTGGAACAAGACGGACAGCGGGATGGGCGCGGGTAAAGACCCGAAACACTTCGTCGGCAAACCCTTGTCCGACTTGTTCAACGCCTTTGAAGTCAAGGATAACGGTCCGAAAGCGGTCGAATCTCGTCAGGAGTCGTTTGGCCTGCGAGCGAGAGATTAACGCTTCGTCTCCGTACCGCACAAGATCAACGGGAACTATGGTTTTGGAGAAACCGTAATCCACATCGGTAAATTGGTCAAACATTTCTCTGACTGTTCTCTTGGTGGTGTTCTGTAATTGGAGGAAGACGCGAGTCCCGGAGCCCGAATCCTGATTGCCCACAATCCAATCTTCGTCTTTGGATCTGTTGTGTGAGAAATAGACGCCCCCGGAAAGCACGGCGAAACTGTCAAACATCCGCGAGGTAAAGAAGATGCCCTCTCCGCTATGGTTATCGGGATCAGTTGTCATTTTCCCTTTGGCCAATTCGAGGATGGCATGACGTTCGTCAGCGAGCTTGAATGCTCTTTGGATCTTCCGAAAAATTCCTTCGCCATTATCGTTAAGGATAATCAGGACGGACAGGGCCGTGCGCTCAATTTTTATCCTCACCCGTGTTCCCGAAGAGTGGTCAATCGCATTATTCAGCATCTCCGTAAAGCCATAATGCCAGATATCAAGAGCAGTCTTGGGGAGATTCGAGAGCAGCGGCGCGACCTCGACGCGCCATACCGTATCCTCTGCCGTCTCGTTGGTGAGTGGAATCTCAAGGTGCTCTTCCCCCAGAACAGCGAGAGAATAGGTGCGGTTGCGCGTCGTGCCCCGCGCTGTCACAAGACCGTCTTTGACTAGGCGACTGAGATGTCGATGAACGGCTTGACGGGAGATGTCGAAGCGGGCCACCGTGTCCTGGATAATGTTTTGCGAACTGGCGTCAACCCGTTCCAGGAGATAGCCGCGAATGCGTCGTCCCCGTTCTCGTATACCGGCCATAGTTTGAGTACTCTTGAAACATTTCTTATGTAAATCCTATTGGTTATTATTGTCAACATTATAAGGCGATCCTTTCTGTCTCAGAATGGAGTCTGCCCTCACCACGTTTGTAAGCCATTGATTTTACAAACGTATGGTTTGATACGGATATCTCTATTGTCAACCTTGTAAGACGCTGGCATGAGGGGTGGGTCGTTTGACGACGTTCCTCGGTCCGGGCGGCTCCAGGGAGAACTGCGGCGGACAGGACACCCGCCGCTTGAGAGAACAGTGGGGACGATGGGCGTGCCTGGCTATGCGTCTGCGGCACGTCTTTCTGCCCGCAGGGCCTGCGTCGCCGCTTCATCAACGGTCTCCGAGGCGATATCCACCACTACGCCATAGACGCTACGCGCTTTCTCCACAGAGATATACTCGTCCAGCGTATCGTCGAGGACCTCCTGCACCGGACGGTCGAGTGGATTGCCCCAGCCGCCGCCCCCGGTCGTTTCAAACCAGAAGGTGTCGCCATAGGAGAGTTTGTGGCCGCGCAGCAAGGGGTTGAGCCAGCGGTTGTCCTCGGTCAGACCGCCGACAATTCTCTGGCTGCCATCCGCAGACAGATGCCATAAGCGTTGGGGCGAACTCCGCTGCCCCCCGTTCACGCCGGGGGTGCCCTCGCGCGTGCGCGCCGTTTCCACGCTCAGCGCGCCTTCGCATAAGAAGCGAATTTTCAGATGGGAGCCTAAGCCCCCCCGATGGTGGCCATCCCCGGCTGAGTCCTGCCGAATATCAAATGCCTCATACGCAATCGGAAACATCAGTTCTGCGGTCTCTGCTTCCATATTCATGCAGTTGCCCAATGGGTCCATCGTGACATTCATGCCGTCGTGAAACGGGGTGCCGCCCCAGCCGCCGGCCGGCAGGTCTGAGAAAACATCGGTTTTCCCGTCCGGCTCACGCACGCCACACACAAACCAGTTGCAGTCGCCACATGCGGAGCCGACTGCACGCTCGGGCAGGGCCTTGGCAATCGCCTGCCACACTGCGCTGGCAACTTTCGGCGCGGCGAGAACGGTACAGCCGATGGTCGGGGCCGGCCATTTGGGGTTGAGCCAGCAGTCTTCGGGTAAGACCACGCTGATCGGATTGAACATGCCTTCGTTTTGCGGCGCGCTGGGTTCCAGGAAAAACTGGAGCGAGTAAAAGACCGCGGAATGGGTATTGGCCTTGGGCGAGTTGATGGCGCCGAGACACTGAGGGTCGGAGCCGGTCAGGTCTACGGTGATATCTGAGCCTGAGACCGTCAGGGTCAATTTGACCTTGACAGGCGTATCGCTCTGGCCGTCGGTATCGGCATAATCCTCGCCGGTATACACCCCGTCCGGGATACTCTCGATTTTCTTGCGGACAATCCGCTCAGTATAGGCGATCAATTCGGCCATGGCCGCCTTGACCGTCTCCAGCCCGTAGCGCTCGGCCGCGGACTGCATTTCTTCTTCCGCGGCTTTGAGACAGCCGACGTGGGCCTGGAGGTCGCCCTGAACAAAATGCGGAGTGCGGGTATTGGCCAGGAGAATCTTGAGGATTTCCGGTTTGACGGCATTGTTTTCAAAGGCTTTGATGGGCGGGAGGCGAAGCCCCTCTTCCGCAATATGGGTCCCCCACGCCTGACCGCCCGGCGCACCACCGCCAAAGTCCATCCAGTGGCCCCGGCTGACCGCAAAGCCCAGCAGTTCCGTACCCTGATAAAAAACCGGCTTAATCCAGGAGATGTCGTTAATATGCGTGCCGCCCCGATAGGGGTCGTTCACCACATAGATGTCGCCGTCTTTCATATTTTCGATGCCGAATTCGTCCCGTACGGCATGGGCCGAAAACTTCATGGCCGCCAGATGAACGGGGACGTTGGCGGCTTGGCTCAACAACCGCATCTCCGGGTCGTAAATGGCGTTTGAGAAATCCACCATATCCGACAGAATCGGCGAGAACGACGCCCGTTGGAGCACCGCCGTCATCCGGTCGCAGGTGTATTCAAACAGATTCCGCAAGACCTCAAAGGTGATATGGTCGAGTCCGGCTCGGTTTTTGATGCTGTCGCCGGCCTGCTCAAGTGCGCTTGATTGCATGATGCTCCTCCTGCCAATGCAAACTGACTCTGCCTGATTAGAGCCCTACCTGTATAATAAGATTGCCGTGCGTATCAACTGTTGCCTGCGCGCCGGGCGGGAGCACGGCCACCGAATCCAGATATTCCAGAATCGCCGGCCCCTCAAGCTGCGCGCCGGGCTGAAGAATCTGGCCATTGTAAATGGGACAGGCGATCCATTCTCCAGAAAAATACACCGAGCGCGAGCTTTTCATGGCCACGACATTTTCCGCGGCGACACTCTTATAGGGTGGCAGGGCTGCGGTTGGTGCGGTGGCCGCAACGCTCAGCGAGACAAACGCCGGATCAAAGATATCCGAACTGACCCCATGTCCCTGCTTGTGCGCCGCGTGGAAGGCATCGGCAATGGTGACGAGGACATTCTGGGTCAGCGGACCGGCTGGAATAGGGGTTTCAATTTCATACGTCTGGCCCACATAGCGCATTTGGGCGGTGCGGTTGATGAGCACCTGTTCGGCCGAGACATTATCGCGGGCAAGCAGGCCGTGGGCGGTCTGTTCGAGTTCGACATACATGCGATTCAGCCGGTCCAGGTCCACCTCACCAACCGGGGCGTACATGAATTGCTCAACGTCCTGACGGACATCCATGACGGTGGCGCCAAAGGCGGAAGCGACTCCAGCGGCAGCCGGCACAATGACTTTCGGGATATTCATGGCCCGGGCCACAAAGCAGGCGTGCATGGGCCCGGCTCCCCCAAAGCTGGTCAACACAAAATCGCGCGGGTCGCGGCCTCTATTGATAATGACCTTTTTGACGGCCTGAGCCATAATCTCACAACTGATCTGGATCATGGCGTCCGCGGTTTCAACCGCTGAGAGGCGGAGTTGATGCGCAACCTTACTAAGTGCGTGTTCGGCTGCCGGCCGGTCCAGATTGATCTTCCCCCCCAGGGTTGGCTCTAAACGACCGAGCAGCAGGTTGGCGTCTGTGATCGTCGGTTCGGTCCCCCCGTTGCCATAACAGGCCGGGCCAGGTTGCGAACCGGCACTCCGGGGTCCTACCCGGAGCGAGCCGCCGCTATCCACCCAGCCAATCGAGCCCCCGCCGGCACCCACGCTATGGATGTCGAGCATGGGCAGGATAATCGGCAGCTCAAATTCGAGCTCATATTCGCGGGTGACGAGCCCTTTGCCGTCCTCGACGATGGAGGCATCGAAACTCGTGCCGCCCATGTCGGCGCAAATAATACTGCGCTCGTGGATGGCATCGGCCAGATAGCCGGCATAGGCCACCCCGCCGGCCGGCCCGGACTCCAGCAACTCTTCTGGATGCTCCTTGGCCAAATCAACGCCCATCACGCCGCCGCTGCTTTTGAGAATCAGCAGAGAGCCGTCAAAGCCCTGTTGGGTGAGGCGTTCCAGCAGATGATCGAAATAGGCCCCCATGACCGGCTTGAGCGCGGCGCTTACCGCGGTGGTGACAAAGCGTCCGTGTTCGCGGAATAAGGGCCGTGTCTCGCCCGACAGCATAATGTGGGCGTCAGGAATGTGTTCGCGCAGGATGTCGCGCATCTGCCGCTCATGGGCGGCATTGACATAGGAATTGATGAAACACACGGCAATGGAGCGAATACCCTCCGCCTTGATGCGCTCAGCGACCTGCTGCGCAGCCGTGGTATCGAGCCGGCGTTCTTCTTCCCCTTTGACATTCGTGCGTTGCGGAACCGTGTAGCGATAGCGCCGCCGAATGAGCGGTTTGGGTTTGACCTGATAGGGGTCGTACAGGTCTTTACGATGCTGACGCCCGATTTCGATGGTGTCCCGAAAGCCCTGAGTCGTGACCAGGGCCGGGTCCGGGTAGGAGCGTTCAATCAGGGCATTGGTGGCCGTGGTCGTGCCATGCACAAGGCAGGATATCTGATCAAACGGAATCCCCGATTGTTCAACCGCTTCAAGAGAATCCCGCGCGGCCTTTTTGACGGCCTCAATGACACCCACGGAGCGGTCCCAGGGCGTGGTCAGGACCTTGGCCGTGACGCGCTCGCCGGTCGTTTCTTCCCAGCCAAACAGGTCGGTAAATGTGCCGCCAACATCGACGCCTACCCGCCACATGTGTGCTCCTCATTCGGGGGTGATGGGATGAGGCTCCTGCTTATGGGGGCGGGAAAAGCGTGTCAAGGGTGAGTCGCTGAGGAGAGATGTCAGGTTGGTAGTCCTGGCACTTCGGCAATGAAAGCTTGGTCCTCGTTGCTCCAGTAAAGAATAATTTCAAACTTGTGCATGAGTCTTCCGCTCCCAGGTCGTGTTTCAGGATTAAAATGAGTCTGATTTTATCCCAGCGCGTCTTCCATCTTGGCCTTAAAATCGCGCATGACCTGACAGACGGTCTCGGGCTTGGGCGCGGCGCAGGTGACGTGAAGCCCGTGCAGGCCGGCGTCACGGTAGGCGCGAATCTCGGCCGCAGTAATGCTGGGGTCAACCATTGAGGTGATTTCCAACTCGGCATACTCTCGCCCGCCGGCTTCCATCAGGCGACGCAATTCATCAAAACGGTGCTGCACATCACTCAGGGGCAGCGGCCCGATATGCCAGCCCTGACCGAATTCAACCACTCGCTTCAGGGCTGGGGTGGACTCGCCCCCGACCCAGATGGGTGGGTGCGGTTTTTGGGTCGGCTTGGGGGCAAAATGCAGGTCGCGGTTAATCTGGACGAACTGCCCGTCAAAGCGGGGGGTCTCGTTTGTCCAGACCTCTTGCATGACGGCAATATATTCGCGCGTGCGGGGTGCCCGTTCTTTATACGGCACCCCGAGCAACTCGAACTCATCCGCCATCCAGCCGACGCCGGCCCCAAAGATCACTCGTCCGCCCGACGCCACATCAAGCGAGGCCACCACCCGTGCCATCTCTAACGGATGACGGTAGGGAACAATCGTCACGCTGGTCCCCAGCCGGACCGTTTTTGTGACCGGAATGAGCAAGGCCAAGACAGTAAAGGCGTCCATCCATTCCATTGAGGTAAACACCGAATAGGGGTCCTGGCCGCGCGCCTGGGCCGCATCAACATAGGGATAGGTCGAGTCTATCTTTTTTGGAATGGTGATATGGTCGCCAGTCACAATGCTGTCATAGCCGAGGGCTTCCGCGGTCTCGCCGATTTTGCGTGCTCCATCGACCTCGCGCAGGGCCGCACCGCCCCCTACGTGTAGTCCGCAATACATCGCCATACTATATCCCTCCTTCCCGCGCGGATGAGCGCGTACCGCAGTGATGATAATCTCCTGCACAAGAGTTTCATAACGCCAGCCGTCCCTACTGCGCCACAATCCCACCGTCAACGGCCATGGCATGACCCGTGACGAACGAGGCCGCGTCGGAACACAGCCAGACCGCGGTTTCAGCAATCTCTTCTGGCTGGCCCATACGACCGATGGGCTCGCCGGCTTCAATTTTCTTGAACATTCTGGGCCGGCGTTCCTTGAGCCGGCCGACCATGGACGTGTCAATAATGCCCGGACAGACCGCATTCACCCGGATGCCGGATTTGGCGTATTCCAGGGCCGCGGTTTTGGTCAGGCCGACCACCCCGTGCTTGCTGGCTACATAGGCCGGCATCCGTGGCGCGCCAAGCAACCCCGCGGCTGAGGATGTATTGACAATGGCCCCGCCGCCGTTCTTGAGCATCTGCGGAATCTCGTACTTCATGCACAACCACACCCCGGTCAGATTAATCGCAATCACCGGAGCCCAGTCTGCCTCGGTATAATCCGCGGTTGAGGCCAGCGCGCCCTCAATGCCGGCGTTGTTATAGGCGCAGTCCAGACGGCCGTAGGTCTCAACTACCGCCCCCACCATGGCCTCGACTTCCGCGGCCTGAGACACATCGGCCTTGATGCCGAACGCCTCGCCGCCGGCGTCCTGAATCATCCCTACGGTCTCCTCTGCTCCAGCCAGATTGACATCAGCCACTGCGACCTTGGCCCCTTCGCGGGCAAATATCTGGGCCGCGGCCCGCCCGATACCCGAACCGGCCCCGGTGACCAGGGCGACTTTTCCGTTTGTCAGCGTTCCCATGCTTTCTTCCTCCTTTGTCCTTGGAACGTCGGTTTCCGAGTCTGTTCCAAGGGGATTGATATACGTGACGGTCTGCAAATACTAGGAGACCGATGGGTGTTCTGCCTCTGCTTTTCGTTGCTTGCATTTGTCCACGCTGTGTGTGAATTCTGTAGGCAGCCGGTCTGAGAAAGCGAGAGGGAGAGATGTCCGAATATGAAACGGCAATCATTGCCTTGAGAGAAACCGGGAATTTTATTGCCCTAGGAGTTGGGTTGACGCAGGCCGCGCTGATTGCCAGCGGGCTCTTGGTCATGCGGAGAGCGGCAAAGCAGCGAGACAAGATGCACGATGAAGTGATGGCGGCCTTCAAAGAACAGCGGCAAGACGCGAGCGAGCAGCACCGGGTGACCATGCGGGGCTTGGAGGCCATGATGGCGTCCCTCAAAGAGCAACGGCAGGACGTAACCGAGCAGCACCGGGTGACCATGCGGGGCTTGGAGGCCATGATGGCGTCCCTCAAAGAGCAGCGGCAAGACGCAACCGAGCAGCACCGGGCGACCATGCGGGGCTTGGAGGCCCTCATAGCGCGGACTGCCCCGCCAGAAAAATAAGTTCCCTGTCCTGTTTCTCCCGCGTCATCTCTCTTTATTGGGCGACCAAACCGCCATCGACGGCCATGGCGTGACCGGTGACGAACGAGGCCGCGTCGGAACACAACCACACGACCGATTCCGCGATTTCCTGGGGGCTGTCCATACGACCAACCGGTTCAAAGGAGGCCATCTTTGCGGCCCGGTGGGGACGGTGGTCGGTCAGTCTGCCCATCATGGGCGTATCAATCGCGCCGGGGCAGACCGCATTCACCCGCAGGCCGGCCTTGGCGTATTCCAGGGCCGCGGTTTTGGTCAGGCCGACCACGCCGTGCTTGCTGGCCACATAGGCTGAGCCTCTACGGAAACCGAGCAGCCCGGCGGCTGAAGAGGTGTTGATCGCCCCCCCGCCGTTTTTGAGCATGGCGGGAATCTCATATTTCATGCACAACCACACCCCGGTCAGATTGATCGCAATCACTTGGTCCCAATCCGCTTCCGTATAGTCGGTTGTCAGCACCGAGCTGCCCTCAACCCCCGCATTGTTATGGGCCGCGTCCAGCCGTCCATAGGTCTCGACGGTCCTGGCAATAAGGGCTTCGACCTGCGCGGCCTGCGACACATCCGCGCTGACAAAGAGCGCGGCCCCACCGGCCTCGCGTATGAGGCTGGCCGTCTCCTGTCCGCCTTCACGCGCCACATCGGACACCACGACCTTGGCCCCTTCCCGGGCGAAGGTCAGCGCAGTAGCGCGGCCAATACCCGAACCGCCACCAGTAACAAGGGCGACTTTGCCCTGCATCAAGTCTGCCATGCTTATGCTCCTGTCTCGGTCCGGCTCATCCCTGACCGGCCTTCCAATCTCTGCCCGTCCTGCTGCATCAGTCATGCGCCGGTGTGTAAAAGGGAAGCCGGGCCGGGCCGTCTCTCGGCCTGTGTTTTCTCCCGCCCCTCAGCCTCGGGGCACGGGAGTAGACATGGCCGACTCTACTCGTCTCAGCCGACATCTGCTAAAATAACCGACGAGGAGGGATATGCCCATGCCAAAATGGAATTATACCAAAGGACTCCACGAGCTGGGGAATGGCCTGTATGCCTATCTTCTGCCCGACGGTTCGTGGGGCTGGAGCAACGCCGGGCTGGTGGTGGATGGAGACCAGTCTTTGCTGGTTGATACGCTTTTTGACCTGGCGCTCACGCAAGAGATGCTGACCACCATGCGAGACGCGACTGGCGCGGCGCAGTCGATTGATACGCTGGTGAATACCCATGCCAACGGCGACCACTGGTTCGGCAATCAACTCGTGCACGACGCGCAAATCATTGCCTCCAAGGCGTGCGCCCAAGAGATGGCAGAACTCCCGCCCAGCCGTCTGGCCGAGATGATGAAAGCCGCTCCCAATATGGGTGCGTTGGGCGAGTATCTCACCCGGATTCTCGGGGCGTTTCGCTTTGACGATATTATCCCTACCCATCCCTCGCGCATCTTTGAGAAACGTCTCGCCCTCAAGGTGGGCAATAAAGACGTCCAGCTTATTGAAGTCGGTCCGGCCCATACCCAGGGGGATGTCCTGGTCTATGTGCCTGGTGAGCGAACGATTTTCACCGGTGATATTCTTTTTATTGACGGGACACCGTTGATGTGGAACGGACCGATAGCCAACTGGATCAAGGCCTGCGAGCTGATGCTGGCACTCGATGTTGATACCGTCGTGCCAGGGCATGGACCGATCACGGACAAACGCGGGGTCGAGTCGGTCAGGGGCTATCTGCAATATATCGAAGTGGAAACGCGCAAACGCTTTGACGCCGGCCTGTCTGAAACCGAAGCGGCCCATGATATCGCCCTCAGCGATTACGCCGCGTGGGGAGACGCGGAACGCATCGTCGTGAACGTCAACACGCTCTACCGCGAGTTCAGCGGCGAAAGCACCGCGCCGAACTTTGCCGACCTGTTCGGGGGTATGGCCGCCTGGGCAAAGAGTCGGCAGCCAGCCTCGTAGTGCCCGTGCTGATGGGAATGGAGATCCGCCCGTTGGCCGAGTAAGCCCGGACGGTCAGTAGGACTGAGACGAGGCATCCGCTCGTCCCGTGACTTTTTCAACCATCTGGCCGAACACGGCCTCGGCCCGCGCGTGGACTTCCTCCGGGGTGAGCGGTTGGATGGGATGTTCCACCAGAATGACCGTGAAATCCGGCATACCGAGCGCGCTGGCCTGCGCGAGCGCAGCATTGGAAAACTCGGTCGTGGCAAACACCGCGGCCGGGATACCGGCTTTTTCAAAAAAGATGCCGTCGTGCACACTGCACGTGGTACACGACCCTCAATCGGCCAGGGCTTCAATCAGCACATCGCATTTTTGTGCCAGCTCCCGGCGGATGTCCTCCGGTGCCGGACGGGCGAAGGTGGGTTTCATGCGCCGGATGACTGCGCGCGGCTGAAAGTGCGCGGTCAATATCGATTCCACGCGGTCCAGGAAAAAATTGCCCTTGGCCTTGCTGATGTCGAGCAAACCAACGGTCTTGTCGCGCAAGTCCGGTAAACGCGCCGCGAGCGTCGCGACGGTCTGTTGCGGGGCTGCGGTTGGGTCATAGAGTTTCGGCATCGGTCGGTCTCCTCTTGCGGGCTTCAGGTCTCTATCGGCACGGTCACCAGCCCAATCGGCACGGTCACCAGCCCACTCTGCCCAGCGCCGCCACCCCAGCCGCACATATGGACGGAAAAGCGTCCGGCTGTCCCACCGGCCACGACAATAATAATGCCGTCCGGCGAGGACACTTTTGGGATCAGGCTGCAATCGTCCGCGGCGTTCAGCCAGCCGGGCAGGCTGTCTCGCCTCACGCCTTCACTGCCGTCCGGTCCGGGCAGGAGTTCGTGCAGCGGCCGCCGGACGTTCTCGTACAGATAGCGCTTGACATCCTGTTTGCTCATGCCGTCCGCGGCAATGCTCTTTGCGTGTTCAGGGCCCAGCACAATAAGGTAGTTGCCGGCCAGATAGGTCTTATCGCTCCAGCCAACCGCCATGCTGGCCCCAAGGGTGTCCAGAATGCCGCGTGCTGTCCGGCTGCCGTGATTACTCACACACTGGGGGGCGTCGCAGCAATAGACGCTGATGGTGCTCTGCTCCGGCTTGTAGCCGTGCTCAACGTGGAGGGGGTCCCACGGGTTGTGTTCTTCGTACTCACCGATGCAGTAGGTGTATTTGCCGGGATGACCCATGGTTGATTTATCGATCTCGCCGGGATGCGCCCCGCCGATATTCATCATGAGCAGGCGCAGGGCCCGGCCGATAGTCGCGTTGGCCCGCCAGCCCGAACCAAACACGCCGGCCGCACAATTGATATCAAGCTGCTGGCGGATTGGGCCGTTGATGATAAACAACGGCGTGGCCGTATGCGTCGTGCCCTGCACGCCGTGCAGATTGACCCGTTCGTCGCACATGGCCCGGACCCCAGCAATCACGACTGGCAGGAAGGCCGGCTTGCAGCCGGCCATAACGGCATTCACGGCGATCTTTTCAACCGAGGCGGCCCCAAAATTGGGTGGCACGAGCGCAACGACTTCATCTGCGGCCTGGGAGGTGGCGGCCAGCATGTGTTGCATCCGCTCTTCGGTGGGCGGAACAACGGGCAGCCCGTCGGTGACGCCCTGCTCAAAGTAGGACTCTATGGCGTCGAGTTCCGTATGCAAAGGGGTCTCGGGTGGCATGGTGCGCTTTTGCTTCTCTTGCTTCCCTTGCTTCCCTTGGGCTTTCCGTCCAAATCAGCTATACCCCAACCAGCCTGTCGATTCAAACCGCCGGCGCTCAGCCGGCAAGGAGACGCAGTATGGCCAGCGTAGGCAACGACTATTACTCACACGAGAACCACGGGCCGTTCGAGCTATTCGAGCTTGGCAATTTTTCATTGGAAGAAGGCGGCAGCCTGCCTGACGGCAAGCTCGCCTATACCACCCAGGGGACGCTGAGCGCCCAAAAGGACAATGCCATCCTCCTGCCGACCTGGTACTCAGGAACCAGCAAGATCATGGCCGACGTCCACGTCGGTCAAGGACGGGCCATCGACCCGGACCAGTATTTTGTCATTATTGCCAACCAACTCGGCAACGGGCTGTCCAGTTCGCCGTCCAACACGCCCGCCCCGTTTAACATGGCGCATTTTCCCCGCATCCGCATTGGTGACGATGTTCGCGCCCAGCACAAGCTGGTGACCGAACAGTTTGGCCTTGAACGCCTGGAACTGGTGTGTGGTGGTTCCATGGGTGCCCAGCAGACCTATGAGTGGGCGGTGCGCTATCCCGATATGGTCAAGCGCGCCGCCCCGCTGGCCGGTACGGCCAAGAATACGCCGCACGACTTTCTATACGTTGAGACCTTAAACGAAGCCCTGACCTCAGACCCGGCCTGGAATAATGGCTGGTATACCGACCCGCACGCGGTTCAGGTCGGACTACGTCGCCAAGCCCGCCTGTGGGCAGTCATGGGCTTTTGTACCGAGCTATTCAAGCAGGAAGCCTGGCGGGAACTGGGCTTCTCTTCCACCGAAGACTTTGTGGCTGGCTTTGTTGAAAACTATTTTCTGCCCATGGACCCGAACAATCTGCTGTGTATGGCCTGGAAATGGCAACGCGGGGATGTCAGTCGGCATACCGGCGGGGACCTCAAGTCGGCGCTTGAGCGGATTCGGGCAAAAGTGTTTGTCATGCCGATTGACGAAGATATGTTCTTCCCGCCACGCGACTGTCAAGCCGAACAGCGGCTCATTCCGAACAGCGAGTGCCGGGTGCTGTACAGCATCTACGGCCACCTCGGGTTGTTTGGCCTTGAGCCAGACTATCTGCAACAAATTGACCGGCACCTGAGCGAGCTGTTGGCGATACCGGTCTAGGGCCGTTCGCTACTATGTATGCAGAGCAGGTGTGGCGAGCAGGGCGGATGCGCGCCGCGTCACCCGCTCATCCGGGCCGGCCCGAAGAAGTTATGGCTCCAGACCCAGAAACGCCTTGACCCGGTTCGTACACTGGGCGGTGTCGAAATCCCGATGCAGGCTGGCCGTAATCAGGCTGGGGTCGCCGGCGTAGAACATTTCGTACAGTTCGTGGCGGGAGCCAAAATCAGAGCCAACCAGGTCCCAGGCCAGCTTAAAGAGCCGGACTTTATCCTGGGCCGAGATATGCGCGCCGCGATAGTATTTTTCCAGGTCTGGACCGGTCGGTCCGTCAAAGGCTGAGAAGGTCGCCGGCATCTGCATCAGCCCGCCGGCGCCAATCCGACGCAGCATGGCCATCAAGCGCGGATAGATACGCGGTCCCCAGACCCGGCCGGCTTGCAGCGGAGTGAGGGCAGGGTAAATAGCCCCGTTGGACGGATCAATTTCGGCCGCGTGTTCCGCTGCCAGCAAGAAGGACTTGATGATTTCCACATAGCTGGCCGCTTCGCCCAGGGTCTCTTGGACAACCGGCTTGTCCTGGACGCCGATGGCTTCAGCCATGAGGCTGAGCGTGCCGTAGACAAACTCGAGCTTCGACAGCAGCCGTGTATTGGTCTGGTGGGCCGTCCATTCTCGAATGCGGGTGCCGGTGTACATCTGGCCGACGAGGGCGACATCTCTGTGCAGAAAAACGCGCGGCCAGGGGATGACCACATCATCAAAAACCGCAACCGCGTCCATCTCGTCAAACCGAGCGCTGAGCGGATGATCTTCGACCGCCCCCGGTCGGGTAAAGGACTCCCGACACAGAATTTTCAGCCCCGGCGAGGCCACCGGGATGACAAAGATCAGGGCATAGGCGGACTCGGCCGCGGTCAGCGTGGGCGGAAAGGGCCAGGCCAGAATCTCATCGGCGAACGGGGCGGCTGTCGCTATCATTTTCGCGCCTCGAATCACCAGCCCCTCAGCCGTCTCGTCTACAATCCCGAGACACTGATAGGGGTCGTCCTGCTCGGCCCGATTCTTGGAGCGGTCCACCTGCGGATCAATCAGGGTATGGGTGAGAAACAGGTCGTGCTCGCGGCAGTACGCATAATAGTCCAGGACACGCTGCCGGCACGCCGAACTCTGCTGGGCAAAATAATCGGCCTTGGCCGCCCAGGCGGTGAGCATGGCATTGAGAAAATCCGCACTCCGGCCCATCATGCCGCACGTTGCGTCGGCCCAGACCTTGCTCATGGTCCGCCGTCGCACGAGGTCGTCCCGCGTATGCGGGATCAAAAACGACAGACCGACCGGATCGCCGCTCGTTGGCGAGGGGTAGCACAGCGTGTCCTGATAGACCGGGTCGTGCTGCATATCATATAAGCGCGCCACGTTCTCGACCGCGGCGCGAAAGGCCGGATGGGTGGTGACATCTTCGACGATCTCGTTGCCAAGCCAGATTTCACGCTGATCGCGCAGCCCCGCGATAAACTCTGCTCCAGTGCGCGCCCCCATAATGGCTCTCCTTGCTCCCCATTCCTCATATAGAGACCAGTCCGGGCTTGTCAAACAACGCTCGCAAGACGAGGGCAGAGGTGCCGAGATGAGTCTGTAGTGCTGAGCCCACCTTTATTAGTCCTGTCAGGTCTCTATACTACGGACATGCCCAGGGACACAGCGCCTCACAGAGAAGGGGCGGACAGGCCGGCGCGGACGCGCTATATCCTGCCAGAGGAGACGACCCCGGGCCAGTTCCTGGGTCAGTTGCGGGCGCGTTTTCCCGGCGAAATCACTGCGCTGGGTACCCAGACGCGGCGCTATTTCGACACCTTTGACTGGCGTCTGTTTCGGCGTGGACTGGTATTGTGTCAGACGCACGATACGGTCGCGCTCTGGTCGCTGGACAACCGTCCAGTGAGTGAGCCCACGCCCGGCTCAGCGCTCTTGCCCTTGGTGAGGGACTGGCCGGAGAGCCCCCTCAAGACGCAACTCCTGCCGCTGGTCTCGGTCCGCGCGCTTCTGGAGCGGGCGGTCGTGCACGCTGCGTATTTTGCCCTGGCGGAGCCGGCGGCCACCCATCGCCCGGTGGCGCAGATTGTTTTTGAAGAAGCCGCGGCCAAAGACTACGGACAGGTCGGACCGCTGCCGACCCAGGTTGAGGTCACTGCCTATTGCGGGTCGGCCGGGGCCGGCACACTGCGGGACTGGCTGGACTCCCTGGGCCTGACGGCGGTGGCTCCGAGGGGGCCGGCGACAAGCCTGTCTACCGTCCAGGCGGCCAGGGCGTATTCCGCCAAACTGGCTTTTACCTTCGAGCCCGACATGCCGGCGGAGCAGGCGGTGCGCACGATTCTGGCTTTTCTGCTCGCCATCGTCAGACAAAACAAACCGGGTATTCTGCACGATAGTGATCCCGAGTTTTTGCACGACTTTCGGGTCGCCGTGCGGCGTGCCCGGTCTTTGCTCGCTCAACTGCCCAAGGTGCTGCCGGCTCGCCTGACGACCCGCTTGCGCACCGACCTGTCCTTTTTGGGCAGCCTGACCAACCGCCTGCGCGACTTGGACGTGTTGCTCCTCCAGCAAACCGACTATCTGGCCGCTCTGCCAGCGGACCGACGCCCAGATATGGAGCCGCTTTTTCGCGCCGTTCAGCACGAACGCTACGCCACGCATCACCGGCTGGTAAAGGCTCTGCACACCCAGCAGTACGCCGCTATTCTTCAGCGCTGGGAAAGCGCCGTAACGGAGACGCACGCCAGGGGACCGCAGGCAGAACACAAGCTGGCCAAGCTGGTGCGTAAATCTATCCGTCGGCAGTGCCAGCGCGTGCTCACCGCCATACCGTCAGACACACTCAAGGACAGCACCCCCCAGCAGCTCCACAAGCTGCGCATCGCCGGCAAGAAACTCCGTTATCTCTTTGAATTTTTTGCCAGCGCATTTCCCCCGGTGCTGACGACCGAACCGATTCGCCGTCTGCGCACCCTTCAGGACGTATTAGGTCAGCTGAACGATCTTGATGTCCAGCAGCGTATGCTGTGGGAACTCGTCCGCGCCGTACCGGCCTCGCCCGGCCAGCGGCATCAGACTGAGCGCGTCGTCCATCTGCTGACGCAGACGTTCGAGAGCCGGCAGGCGCGGCTGCGTGCGCGGGTCCAGACGAGCTTGACCGATTTTGGGGCTGAGGTCGTCCCGTGGTCGCAAAACGAAACGGGCCAGCGGCCTCACTCCCCGGCCGGTAACGGGAGCGCGTAGGGGACTTTCCACACCCCTGGACCATAGAAGAGGGCCAGGCCGCGGTGGAGCTTGTTGTCGCGTGACGGACGTAAGGGAAAACGCTCTTGGAGAAAACGGCTGATCCGTCTCAGTTCGTCCTGGGTGCCGGTTTCCAGCTCGACTTCGACTTCATAAAACGTGGCAAAGGTGCGCTCAGGTGCGTTTGGATCACGATACTGGGCCGTGTCGAGCGCGACCTCTGCGAGCGTTGCTTCTTGGGGGGCAGGGCTCCGTTTGAGGGCGAGGCGTTGGCGCTCCACCTTGGAAATCAGAATGGGGGTCAGCGTCTGACCGCTCGCCGCGGGTGGCAAACCGGCAGCTAATGCTTCTGGTGGGACAAAGGGAAAGGCCGGGGCGCTGGGCAGTGCCACCGTCTGTTCTGGACGGGCGTGAATCGCGCCTCTGACCTGTCCCTGTCCCTTGGTTGAAACTTCCCAACCGTCGTCCCCGATGCGTCGCAGACGCAGGGCCAGCGCATGGCGGGTGATGAGGAAGTCGGCCGTATCCAGATACGTCGTCTGCAAGTGGAGGGTTGGACGGCGCTCAAGAAGAAAAGGACCGACCTGGGGCAGGGCCGCGATCTGATCGAAGACCGTGGCGTCGTCGGTGAGGAGTTTGACTTCGACTTCCTGGGCGGTCGCTTGAAGGAATCCGCTCGTGGTTGGCATGGTTCTCTCAGGTCCTTTCTCCGGCGTGTCGCCGTTCTGCACGGCACGGTGAGCTTATATCTTAGCGGCTGGGAGGTCTGTTCTATCAAGAGGCGTCTGCCTCCTTCAAGATACGCCCCTGTGACGAATGCTTGACCCTGCCCGAGTGAACAGGATAGGACGATGGCCTAGAGCGAGAAAACCACAGACAACACAAGGAGGGAAAAGAGATGTCCTACGAACTGCTGATTAAGAATGGCACCGTGGTTGACGGGAGCGGCGCCCCGCCGGTCCGGGCCGATATCGCGGTCGCCGAGGGGAAGATCGCTGAAATCGGCAAAATCACCGAGGGGGCAAACAAGATCATTGACGCCTCCGACCTGACGGTCACCCCTGGCTTTATTGACCACCACACCCACTACGATGCCCAGATTTGTTGGGACCCGGTCATCTCGCCGTCGTCCTGGCACGGCGTGACCAGCGTCATCATGGGCAACTGCGGCGTCGGGCTGGCCCCGTGCAAGCCGGCGGTGCGAGAGATTGCCGCCTGGGACCTCGTCAATGTTGAGGCCATTCCTTTTGACGTCTTATCACAGGGCGTGACCTGGGATTGGGAGACCTTCCCCGAATATATGGCTGCCGCCGCTCGGCGTGGCTCCGGGATCAATCTCGGCTTCATGGCTCCCCTGACCCCGTTTCGCCATTACGTCATGGGCGAAGAGTCCATGGAGCGGGCCGCCACGCCAGAGGAAACCAGCCAGATCGCTGCGCTCCTGCGGGAGGCCATGCAGGCCGGGGCGTTTGGCTTCTCGACCACCAACGGGCCGCAGCATATTGGCTATCAAGGCCGGCCGCTCGCCTGTCGTCTGGCCAGCTTTGAGGAACTGGCGGCCTACGCCGGGGTCCTCAAAGCCCTGGGCCGCGGCGCGATTGAGCTGGCGCTGAATGACCAGCCGGGTGTCGTCACAGAAAGTGACTACGCTTTGCTCGACCATTTGGGAACCGCCAGTCAGCGTCCGGTCACGTGGCTGGCCATGTTGTCGCGTGACGACCAGCCCGATGTCTGTATGGAAACGCTCCGCCAGACCGCGTCGCTGATTCAGCGCGGGATCGTACCGCAGGTCACTTGTCGGCCACTCAGCGTCCAGGTCAACCTGCGCAATCCATTTATCTTTGCCAACCTGGCGTGTTGGAACCCGGCCTTTAATAAATCGGAAGCGGAGCAGCTCGCGCTCTACCGTGACCCCGACTTCCGCCACGCCTGGCGCAAAACCTTTGAGCAGCCCCGGGTCTTTCCTGGGAAGTGGGACCGGGTCGATATCCAGGAAGTCAGCAATCCGGCGCTCAAACACTACGAGGGCAAAACCGTTGAGGAGGTGGCCCGTGAGCGGGGGACGGACGGACTGGACACCTTTCTCGATTTGGCCATTGAGGACACGCTGCATATCCAGTACGTCATGGCGCTGTTTAATGCGGACGAAAATCGGGTGGCCGAACTCATCACCCATCCCAACACAATGATTGGTCTGTCGGACGGTGGCGCCCATGTGGATATGCTGTGTGACGCCGGCTACTGCACCTATCTGCTCGGCACCTGGGTACGTGAAAAACAGCTCATGCCGATTGAGCGAGCGGTCCAGCGGATCACCGCCGAGCCGGCCCAATTCTTTGGTGTCCCCAATCGGGGCCGGCTGGCGGAGGGTATGGCCGCCGATATTGCCATTTTCGACGCCGATACGATTGGGTCACCCAAACGGCCCGAGATGCGCTACGACCTGCCCGGCGGCGGGCGGCGTCTGGTCGTCCCTGCCCAGGGGGTGATGCACACGATTGTCAATGGTGAGGTCTTATACCACGACCAGCAGCACACCGGTGACTTGCCGGGACAAGTGCTGCGGGCCGGAGCCGCCTAGGCCGCTCTCCAGCCCTGCTCCCCTCCGAGCGGAGGGGACCGACAGAGCTAATGGGTTGGCAGGGGAGAAAAATGGGCGCTAACGATTTTCCACTGGTCGCCTTCTTTGCCAAAAACAAGGGTGGTCCGTCCGTGTAAGCTGCTGACCTGACCGTTCTTGCCCACCGAAGTGAAGGTGTCATAACTATTGGCCACACCCGCACCCTCACCAACCATCCGGCAGGACAGTTGACGCAGGCCAGCGTTGGCCGAGGCGAGGCCGGCCATTGCCCCCCGCAAGAAATCGGCGAACTCTGCCTTGCTGTCAAACCGATAGGGAACGTGATCAATCACCTCAAGGTCTTCGGACAGCATGTCTATCGCCTTGTCCACGTCCAATTGCGTAAAGGCGTCAAAAAATCCCCGGGCCACGGCTTCAATCTCTGGTGCACTCATACGCTGCTCCTTCCTGTATGCCTGTGATTCCCCTCTGCTTAGCGGGACGGGAAAGGGGATGCAAGCCGTTCGGCGGTACACAGGCCGCGGTTGCGGAATCGGCTTTTCACAATTCGGCCTCAGACCAGATTTTGGGACCGGCCTTTACCCCACCTTGGCCCCCCGCCATTGGTATGCTATGAGGACGGCTCGCATCTGGCGACAGGATAACACTGAGGAGACTTTTTCATGTCGAGACTGTGTCCAGTCACGGGCAAACGCCCCCACACCGGGAATAATGTATCCCACGCCAACAATAGAACGAAACGGCGCTTTCTTCCAAACATGCAGACCCACAAGTTCTGGCTGGCGAGCGAAAAACGCTGGGTGCGTCTGCGTCTCAGCGCGCGTGGGATTCGGACGATTGATAAGCTGGGCCTTGAGCGGGTGTTGAAAGACATGCGCCAGCGCGGCATCAAAGTGTAGACCGACTTGACAAGGGGAGGACGAACCATGCGTGAAAAGATCAAACTGGAATCGTCAGCCAAAACCGGCCACTTTTACATTGCGACTAAGAACAAAAAGACTATGACGGACAAACTCGAACTCAAAAAGTACGATCCGGTAGCGCGCAAGCACGTCATCTACAAAGAAACCCGCCTGAAATAGCGACGCTCCAAGCTGCAACAAAAAGGCCGACAGCGCATGTCGGCCTTTTTTCGTGCTGTCGGCGAGCCCGCTCAGTGATTGAGGCCCTGCTCAGACCGGGATAGGGGCGGCACGCTGGCGCCTGTGCCGTCACGCCTCAAGGTCAAGGAGGTTGAGGGCGTCGGCTTCGCCGCTCTGCCTCCGTATCCGTTCCAATCCATCTTCACAGGTATCGTAGTATAACTCGAGCTGATTGCCGGCGGGATCAAGAAAATAGATGCTCTGGGTAAAGCCGTGGTCAACCGCGGCAGTGATTTTCACGTCGTGGGCCTTGAGCGTCTGATAGCCCTGTTTGAACTCGTCATAACTCCCGACCTGAAGAGCGACGTGGTGCAGGCCGATTTGCTTACTTTTCACTGGCTCGGCTTCTGGCGGTACTTCCAAGACAGCCAAGTCGTGGTGCTGCTGACCCAGGGTGAAGAATACGCCCCGTGGCCGTTTGGTCCGTGTGACCACCTCAAAACCCAGCACCTCGGTATAAAACTGCTCGGCGTGGGTCAGGTCACACACCTTGAGCACAACGTGGCCAACTTTTTTTGGGTGCATCATGGTAGACCCTCCTTTCTTGCCTACACCGCCCATACCACGAGCATCCAATAGCGTAAAGTGTGTCACCCCGGCTGAGGTTGACACAGGACAAAACCCCACGGTATGCCCAGTGCATTATTATTCAGGAGGAGAACCTATGGCAGAATCAGCACAAGCTGGTCTCTTTGAGATTATATACTCAACCCGCGCAATGCGGCGACTCAAACCTGATCCCATTCCAGAGGCAACCCTCAAGAAAATTATTGACGCCGGCATCCGCGCACCCAGCGGTGGGAATATGCAGGATTGGGCGTTTATTCTGGTCCGCGAGACCGAGCGGAAGCGTTTTATCCGCGACTATTACTGGAATACCTGGCAGAAGCTCATGGGCGAGCGGGGCATCCCTGATGATCTGCCACCCGCCCAGCAACGCATGTTGAACGCGGCCGCCCACCTCGCCGTCCATTTGGACGAAGCGCCGGTGCTGCTCCTGGCGTGCGCCAAAACAGAATATCCGCCCCTGGCCGCCATGCAGCATGAACGGGCCAATGCCGCGGTCATCCACGGCACGATCTATCCGGCAGTCCAGAACATTCTGCTGGCCTGCCGCGCCCTGGGTGTCGGGGCGACGCTGACCACCATCCATTGCTTCTTTGAGGAAGAGTTGAAACAGCACTTCGATATCCCAGCCGGTATGGAAGTCTCGGCGCTGATTCCCATGGGCTATCCGCAGGGCAAATTCGGGCCGGTCTCACGTGCCCCGGTCGAAGACGTCATCCATTGGGAGACCTGGGATAATAAGCAGACCGCATGAGAAAGGAGACCGGAGCATGAAACTCTACCGCTCGACCATGTTCGTCCCCGGCAATCGCCCTGACTGGATAGAGAAGGCCCCCAAATACGGTCCTGATGCGCTGATGCTGGACCTCGAAGACGCTGTTCCCATTGCCGAAAAGGTTGAGGCACGGCATATCGTCCGCACCGGCATTGAACGCCTGCGCGGCAGAGGGGTGGGCGTCTTCGTGCGCCTCAACGGCGTGGACACTGGTCTGACCGGCGAAGATATTGAGGCCGTTGTGACCGAAGGGCTGGCCGCGGTGGCCGTGCCCAAACTGGAAACGGTCGAGGAGGTCCTCAAGGTCGATGCCTGGCTGGAGCTGTTTGAACGCAAGGCCGGCCTGCCCCTGGGCACGGTTGAGATCATGGCCCTGCCCGAAACCGCCCGAGGCATTATGGATGCCTATACGCTGGCAACGGCTTGTCCACGGGTCGGGAATATCATCGGCGGCGTGGGGGCGCGGTCCGGGGACGTGACCAAGGCGATTGGCTATAAGTGGACGCGCCAGGGCTTGGAGACGCTGTATATGGCGTCGCATATTCTTTTGGCCGCTCGGGCGGCTGGTATCGAATATCCGATTGGGGGCGGCTCGCTCGAAGTCGGCGATATCGAGTTGGTGCGAGCCCAAATCCAGCGTGGACGGGAAATTGGTTTTCGCGGCTGCCTGCTCATTCATCCGTCTGCGGTGCCGATTGCCAATGAAATTTTTGCGCCCTCCCCAGAAGAGATTACGTGGAATAAGGGCGTGATGCAGGCTATGGCCGACGCCGAAAAAGCCGGCAAAGCGGCCGTCACCTATGACGGCATGATGATTGACTACGCCCACGTCCGTAACGCCCTGGAACTGCTCCAGCAGGCCGCCTCATTCGGGATCGAAGTCGGCCCCTATGCCGATGTCAAGGCGTTATAGGCGAACCGTTCGCGGTTGGGTGTATATTGAGGCGTAGACTTATCCGTGTACGCCTCTTCTCTTGTCCCAGACCGCCCCTCCAGCAAAATACGCCCGCGCTCTTCCCAGCGCCATGAGCGGAAAATAATGCCGGTATAGATTATAGTTAATCATAAATCCGCGCTGGAGTTCGGTGCCCTGCACGAAGCGTTTTTTCATTTCCTGAACGTGCAGGTTCGTGCGTGCGCCCGTGCCGTAGCCGGGAAAGCCGGTGCCCGTATAATAGGGCTCGTCCCAGGTGCCGGCCTGCTGCGTGCGGAGCAGGTAGTCGAGTCCGGTGCGAATCGCGTCGTCAAAACGAGGGCTCTCAATGGACAGCAAGGCCAGTACGGCCCAGGCCGTCTGGGAAGCCGTGCTCGGGCCGGTGCCGCGCAAGCGGTCGTCCATATAGGAGGCGCAGGTCTCCCCCCATCCCCCGTCTGCGTTCTGATGCGCGGTCAGCCACTGGCCGGCCTTGTGGACATACGACGCGCCCATATCTTCGCCCAGGGCTTTGAGGGCCGGCAGCACCGCGGCTGTGCCGTAAATATGATTGACCCCCCAGCGACCGAACCAACTGCCTTCCGGCTCCTGCTCGGCCAGGACGTAATCCAGCCCGCGACGCAGGGCAGGGTGGGAGCGGTCATATCCCAGGGCGCCAAAGGCTTCGAGCACATGCGCGGTCACGTCAACGCTGGGTGGGTCAAGCGCCTCACCAAAATCGCAGAACGGAATTTTGGTCAGCAGGTCTCTATTGTTGTTCTTGTCAAACGCGCCCCAGCCGCCATTGTCTGACTGCATGGCCAGGACCCAGGCTGTGGCGCGCTCAATGGGGGCGTCAAAACGCGAGTCGCCGGGGTTGTGCGCCCGGAGATGGGCCAGCACAATCAGAGCCACTGCGGTGTCGTCCACGTCTGGATAGGCGGCGTTTTCACGCTCAAACGCCCAGCCGCCCGGCCGGGCGGTGGGAACGGTGAGCTGCCAGTCGCCGACGGTGTTCACCTCTTTGCTCAACACCCAGCGGAGGGCGTGTTGCATGGGTTCTGACTGTTGTAACTGAAAACCGCAGTCGCCCAGCGCCAGGAGGACCAAGAGAGTATCCCAGATGGGGGATTCGCTGGCCTGAATATGCAGGCCCCCGTCGCGTTCGTAGGACCAGTGGTCATCAAGGGCAGACAGCCCCTTGGCCATGACCGGATGCGACAGAGGATAGCCCTCGACATTGAGGGCCATCAGGCTATAAATCCACGGCGGCTGAATCCCGCCCCAGGCCCCGTCCGCGTCCTGGTGACGAATGATCCATTCTACACCCTGCCGGATGGCGACTTCTCGACCGGGCAAGACCCCAAGCCGCTGATAGGCGTGCAAGAATTTGTCAGCCGCAAAAAAGAACGACTGCCACAGGCCGGGCCGGGCCGGCAGATCATAGTCCATCCGCTCGCGACCTTCGGGAAAAAGTTCGTCCAAGCGACAGGCCGGCGGCAGAGGCCGGACCACATGGCGAGCGGACAGAATGGTCAGCGGAAGAATGGTCGCCCGCGCCCAGGAGGCAAAATTATAAATGCTCAACGGAAACCAGGTGGGGAAGAAGATGACCTCAGGCGGCAGGTTAGGGGTTTTCTGCCACGGCCACTCGCCAACCAGCGCCAGCCAGTAGCGGGTAAACACCCGCACCGTGCTCAAACCACCATGCGCCAATATCCACGCCCGGGCCTTTCGCAGGCGCGCCTCATCCGGGGCAAAGCCGTTTGCACGCAGGGCCGCGTAGCATTCAACCGTGGTGTTAATGTCCCCAGCCGGGGCGTCATAGTAAATCTCCCACGAACCATCCGCGCGCTGAGCGTTGAGCAGGGTCTGCACAATCTGCTGTTTGCGCGGGTGCGCATAGCCGAGGAAGTGCATGGCCAGAAGCCACTGGGCTTCCATGCAGCAGTTGGATTCCAGCATCCCAACCCAGTAGCCGTCCTCCGCTTGCTCCCGATACAGCCAGGCCGTTGCGGCGTGAATGGCCTCATCGAGACGCGGCACGATAGCAGGCTCAGCCGCGGCCATAGTGATTCCACGCTCTCTTAGTCTTTTTCTCTTGTTCTTTTTTCGGGCAACACGGCCCGGTCAACAAAGGCGGTGATTATGGCATAGCAGCCTGAAGGCCGCCAGCATGGCCGCTTCATCTCCACGGCGCGCGGCATGGTGGGATTATGATTTCCGCTCTTTATTGCCCCGACCCGAATGGGCAATGTGCAGGCCAACCAGGCGGGCGACCAGGATGGCAATATAGAGTTGACCCATGACGGTCTCAAAGGCGGCCAGGTTCCGCGCCAGCGGAGTCACCGGCGTAATATCCCCATATCCGAGGGTCGTGAGCGTGACCAAGCTGTAGTACATGAAAATGGACAGGCGACGGACATCCGCAGTCGCCGGGCCAAGACGCTCGGCTGAGAGTTCCGGCAGATTGAAAGACCCGGGCTGAAGCACTTCAAGCAAGGAAAACAGAAAGGCCCACGCCAGGGCCCCCAGCATATACACACAGATGGCACCATTAACGATGTCTCCAGTCACGCGGGGGCCGCAGAATGTTCAGGAGAATCGCCCCGCCAGTAAAAGCCAGGAAGAAAAAGCCGAAACAGTGGCTTAAGATGAAAAGCCAGTCGCTGTGAACCGCGTATGAGGCCCACCGCCCGGCTATGGCCGGACAGGCAAAGACCCCGGCAACCAGCAGCACCCTTGTGCTGCGATGGACCGCATAGGTCGCGGCCAACAGGGTGATGGACACAAGCAGGTCAAGCAGAATCAGCGCCGGACGACTCGAAAAAAAACATCTGGACAAACGGATTGATGATATACAGCGAGAGCAATGTGCCCAGGAGCACAGCATGGGCGTGCGCGCTCGCCGCGAGTCTCGTTGATGGGATAGGCAACGCTGGCATCGAATCTACCGACTCTTTAGGCTATGACATGGACAACACAAAAACAAAAGGATCCGAACAGTGCAGTGTCCAAAATGTCCCAACAGCCCTTTGGGTGCAACGCGAGTGCAGGCCATCGAAGTGGACCGGTGCAAGACGTGTGGGGGAATTTGGTTTGACCAGCACGAACTCCTCCCTGTGCTGCATGAACGCCGGCCAGAGCTGACGGCCCTCCGAGGGAAAAGCGCGCCACGGGGGGCCAACCAGCAACACGCTCAGTGCCCACGCGACCGCACCGGACTCATTCGCGTGTCGAGTGCGCTCGGTCGTCCTCGATGCCTGTCCCGAATGCCAGGGCCTCTGGCTGGATGGCGGAGAATTTGACGCCCTGCTCAAAAGCGCGGCTCGATAACGGACTGAATATGGTTCTGCCGGCTCTCGCCCTGGCGGTGCTGCTGAGCGGTTTCGGCCTGTGGGGCCTGATGACCCCGGCCACGCTCCGGGCCTTTCTCTCCCGCTGGCAAACCCGCGGCGGGCTCTGGGCTGGCGCGGCCCTCCGCCTCGTATTCGGGCTTGCGCTGTGGTCTGCCGCTCCCCTGTCTCGCTTCCCAGCCGCATTACAGGCCGTCGGTGGGCTCTTTGTCGTGGCGGGGGTGGCCCTGCCGTTCATCGGACTGGCCCGTTTCAGGCGCATGGTCGCCTGGTGGCTCGAGAAACCGCCGGGCTTCATCCGGGTGTGGGCGCTGACGACGCTGGCCCTGGGCGTGTTTTTTGTGTGGGCCGTTGCCGGATGAGGTTCGGCTGGAACGGGAGACCCGCTCACCCTCCGGGGCGGGCTTGCCACAAGGCCGGATTGAAGGCTAGAATCCCGCACGATCCTCTTGGACACGGATCAGTGATTCATATCCCTCCTATGCCGGGATGGCGGAATTGGCAGACGCAGTGGACTCAAAATCCACCGCTGGAAACAGCGTGCGAGTTCGAGTCTCGCTCCCGGCACGTTCTTTCAGGGAGGGAAGGCCAGAGGTTGTTTGTGCATCGGTTTTGCTGTAGGCAAGGAGCCTGTTTTTCTGCCGGCTCGAGGATGCGTTATGAGCAATATCAAGACGATGACAACCGCCCGACAGTCCTGGGAAGACTCCGTTCTCAAGAAAGCGCTGTCACGCTCCCCTGAGCGGAAAGAACGCTTTGAGACCACATCCGGCATAGAGATCAAGCGGGTGTATACCAGCGAGGATACCCAGGCTGGTCATGACCGGGAAAAGCTCGACTTTCCCGGCCAATACCCCTTCACCCGTGGCGTCCAGCCGACCATGTATCGCGGACGTTTCTGGACCATGCGCCAGTATGCTGGTTTTGGGACGGCAGAGGAGTCCAATCAGCGCTACCGCTACCTGCTTGAGCAGGGCCAGACCGGCCTGTCCGTGGCCTTTGATCTCCCAACCCAGATGGGCCGTGATTCCGACCATGCGATGGCCGCCGGAGAGGTCGGCCTGGCTGGGGTGGCCATTGATTCGCTGGCGGACATGGAAACCCTGCTGGACGGTATTCCGCTGGACAAGGTCAGCACCTCTATGACCATCAATGCCACCGCGTCCATTCTGCTGGCGCTCTACCTGGTCGTGGCAGAAAAACAGGGCGTGCCCTGGGGGAAAGTCAACGGCACCATTCAGAACGACCTGCTCAAGGAGTATATCGCCCGCGGCACGTATATTTATCCGCCCGGCCCGTCCCTGCGCATCATCACCGATATTTTCGGCTTTTGCGCCGACCAGGTTCCGAACTGGAACACGATTTCGATCTCTGGCTACCACATCCGTGAGGCCGGCTCGACCGCGGCCCAAGAGATCGCTTTTACCCTGGCCGATGGCATTGCCTATGTCGAGGCGGCGCAGTCCGTTGGCCTTGATGTTGATCGGTTTGCTTCCCGGCTGTCGTTTTTTTTCAACGTGCATAATAATTTCTTTGAAGAAGTGGCCAAGTTTCGAGCGGCCCGGCGACTGTGGGCGCGCATCATGAAGGAGCGCTTTCAGGCCAAAAATCCCCGCTCGTGGATGCTGCGCACCCATGCCCAAACAGCCGGCTCAACTCTGACCGCCCAGCAGCCGGACAATAATGTGATCCGGGTCACCCTCCAGGCCCTGGCCGCGGCCCTGGGCGGGACCAACTCGCTGCATACCAACTCAAAAGATGAGGCCCTGGCCCTGCCCACGGAAGACGCGGTGCGGATTGCGCTGCGGACGCAGCAGGTCATCGCCCATGAGTCCGGGGCCGCAGACACCATTGATCCCCTGGCCGGCTCGTATTTTATCGAATCCTTAACAGATGAGTTGGAGGCCAAGGCGGTTGAGTATATTGAGCGGATTGACACCCTGGGCGGAGCCGTCCAGGCGATTGAGAATGGCTATCAGCAGCGCGAGATTCACGACGCCGCGTTCCGCTATCAACAGGCGATTGAAACCAAGCAGCAGATCATTGTGGGGGTGAATGATTTCACCGTCGAGGAAGACCCGCACGACGCACTCCTAAGGGTCGATCTGGCCCTGGAAGAACGACAAAAAGAGCGGGTGGCCGGGGTGCGCGCCGAACGCAACCAAGCCGCGGCCCAGGCTGCGCTTGATACGGTCGGTCAGGTGGCGCGGGACGGGGGCAACCTGATGCCGGCGATTATCGACGCGGTGCGGGCCTATGTCACCCTGGGCGAAATCTCGGATGCCCTGCGCGATGAGTTTGGCGAATACCGACCGCCGACATTCTGAATCCCCTGTGCTTAAGGGGGCTGGGGGAGGATGTAAACAGGAGGGACACCATGAAGGGGACCGTCAGTTTTATTCCCAAGGCGCGAACGATTGAGTTTTTTGAGTACGACCTGCCGGAGGTCGAAGCGGGGGCTATCCTGGCCGAGGTGAGTCGCACGAATGTGTGCGGCTCCGAAGTCCATATGTGGCGCGGCGAGTTTGGCAAACGGGGGGTGATGCCCGGTCATGAGATGGTCGGGCGGGTGTATAAGCTGGGCAAAGGCGTTACCACAGACACGGCCGGCCAGCCCCTCAAAGAGGGCGACCGTATTGCGCCAGTCTATTATGAGACCTGTGGCAACTGTGTGAACTGTCGGGCCGGCAACGCCGCGGCCTGTGTCGTGCTGGGGATTCGCGCCCGGCGGGCTGGGCCGCACGACCCGCCGCATTTTCATACGCCGTTTGCCACCCACTACTACATGCAGCCCGGCCAGCACGTCTACAAAGTGCCGGACAACGTGCCCGACCACGCCGCCTCCGCGGCCAACTGCGCCTTGTCTCAGGTGTTCTTTGGGCTGGATCAAGCGCATCTCAGCTATGAAGAAACGTTAGTGGTCCAAGGTGCCGGCGGGCTGGGCCTGCACGCCATGGCCGTGGCTAAAGCGCGCGGCGCCCGGGTCATTGCCATTGACGGGGTTGACCTGCGGCTTCGGCGGGCCAAAGCGTTTGGCGCAGACGAACTCGTTGACATGCGTGAGTACACCGATACCCGCGCGCGGGTCGGGCGGGTGCGGGAGCTGACCTACGGGCTTGGCGCTGATGTCGTCCTGGAGGTGGCTGGCGTGCCGCAGGCATTTCTGGAAGCGATCAATCTGGTGCGGAACGGGGGGCGGGTTATCGAGATCGGGAATATCTCTATAGGGCTGACCGTCGAAGTCCCGCCGGCGCTCATCACCTTCAAGTCGCTCCATATGATAGGGGTGGCAACCTATAATCCCCACTATTTGCACAAAGCGCTGAACTTCCTGTCCGCGCATATTGATACCTATCCATACCACGAGATGGTGGATGCCGAGTTCCCGCTTGAGAAAGCCGGCGAAGCCATGGAAAAGTCCGACCGCAAGGAAATTACCCGTGCCTCGCTGCTGCCGTAGGGATTATCCTTCGACTTCGCTGGCGCTACGCCTGTCCTGAGCGCGTCGAAAGGCGTTCGCGCCGAGCCGGCCAGAGCAGGGAGAGACTGGAGGAAGGCATGAAAGACGCCCTCAGAACTGGCATGATTTACGAGCAGACCATGACGACCACACCCGATATGGGCATCGTGCATCTCGGACCAGACGCGCCGCGCATGTATTCCACGCCAGCCATGATTCAGTTGATGGAAGGCACCTGCGTGCAGTTTCTTACGCCCTATATGGATGCGGGCGAGCAGACCGTTGGCTTTCACGTAGATGTCCGGCATTTGGCACCCACCCAGATTGGCCAGCGGGTGACCGGCAGAGTCCGTCTGGAGGAAATCAAGGGCCGGCGGCTCACATTCACGGTTGAGGCTTATAACGAAGAGGGCACCAAAATTGGTGAGGGTCGGCACGAGCGAGCGGTGATTGATATCAGCCGGTTCTCCGCACGATAGGGCCGCCTCCCTACTGCCCCACTCGCCTGAAACCTGCTAGACTCCCGCCCATGTCTGAAGCGATTGCCCTTGACACCCATCGGTTCGTCAAGCATTTGACCGAGAACGGCTTTACCGAGCAGCAGGCCGAAGTCCTCGCTGACGAGCAGGTGAACCTGCTCAATACGAACCTCGCCACTCAGACCGAGGTTGCCGCCATCCGGCGGGAGACCGCCGCCATCCAGCGGGAGATAGAAGTCCTGCGTCAAGAGACCAAGGCCGAGACCGCCGCCATCCAGCGGGAGATAGAGGCCCTGCGTCAAGAGACCAAGGCCAGTATTGCCGGGGTCCAGCGGGAGATAGAAGTCCTGCGTCAAGAGACCAAGGCCGGGATAGAGGCCCTGCGTCAAGAGACCAAGGCCAGTATTGCCGGGGTCCAGCGGGAGATAGAAGTCCTGCGTCAAGAGACCAAGGCCGGGATAGAGGCCCTGCGTCAAGAGACCAAGGCCGGGATAGAGGCCCTGCGTCAAGAGACCAAGGCCGGGATAGAGGCCCTGCGTCAAGAGACCAAGGCCAGTATTGCCGAGGTCAAATCTGATCTGATCAAGTGGATGGTGAGAGCGCTGATTGCCCAAGGCGGAGTGATTGTGACTCTGCTCAGCGGAGTGATTGTGGCTCTGCTCAAATTTCTTCTACCGGGCTGAGGCTGACGGACGTTCGTCCTGTGCGGGGGGTGGCTTCCCTTATGTCTTGAGAAAGCAACAAGGCCGGCTGAGTCCTCAGCCGGCCTTGTTGCATCTCAGAGCAGGAGCGACGCAGACGCCGCTCCTGCTCTGAGAGTCTAGCCGGCATCCCGAATAACGAAGTTCTGGGTGCTCTGTTCCCACCTCAGAAGAGTCTGTTCCCCGTCAGCCGGGAAATTATCCACGCGACACTGAGCAGCCGGTAAGTTTGTCAGAAATCTATTGGTATCGTTGATGGAGAAATCCGTGAGATGGACGACCTCAAAATCTACCGTTGTGCCAATCCGGGTGTCGTCTGCAAAGGCGTACATCGTGTAGGTTCCCTCAGGCAGATGATTAAAGTTATACATCATCCCAAACCCGGTATTGGGCGAAAGATGATTACACTGCCCGACCGTATCGGGGCGGTCCGTGCCATACGCAACCGTCAAGGTTTCCTGTAGGACTGATTGCTCATTATAAATGAGAACCTGAACCTCATTGGCCGCACACACCCAGCCCGAAATGACTCCAATACCGCTTCTGAATCCGTCCTGAGAGGGGTTCTCCAAGTAACCTGTGGCGTCGGTTTCTACCGGCATTGGGCACTGGTCATCATCTCCCGGTGGGTCCTGGTCATCCCCCGGCGGCGTTGGGTCTACCGGTGGCGTTGGGTCCTGGTCCCCCAAAGCGCCCTCAATGAAGGTCACGTGTAAGTTATAGTCCCCACCTGTGGCTCGTGTCCTGCCCTCCACCGTCACGAGATAGAGCCCTGTTTCAACCTGCTCGGCCATTCTGAAATTGGTGCCTGTGCCACTATTATCGTCCTCCGCAATCTGCCTCCCGTCCGGCCCATACAGCACGCCCACCGTATTGATGCTCCCCGTCGTTCGTACATCCAGGGTGCCGGCTGCTTTGATGTTCAGGACGTAGCGATGCACCGGCGCCGGACCACTGTCCCCTGGCGCGGTCAACGTGCCCGGCAGCGTTTTCGACGTGGTGGTATCGGAGAGAGGCATATGGCCCTCCGGCTCCACATTTGCGAAGGAGACTTGCAAACGGAAACGTCCCGCAGTGCCGTCTACTTTGACAATGTAATAGGTCTGGCCGTCGTCAGCCGGCGCCCTGATCCGAAAATGGGAAGCGGCTCCACTGGAAGAATCCGTCGCAATTGCCCCGTTCGGCCCATAGAGTGTCCCTGTGGTGTCTGATGTGCCCTGCGAAGTATCTGCGGGATCAATCGTCTCTACGGTCAGGAGCCCGGCCCCATTGATTCTGACAAAGAAATATATTCCATCCGCGCTGTTCGCAATCTCGTAGTCGTCTGAGAGCCCTTCTATTCGACCGGATGTGGCATCGGTGAAGATCTCAGCGACATGAAAGTCCACCTCCACAGCATAATCCCCTCTTGTCGTCGGATTCTGCCCTTCTACGTACACCTCGTAATCACCATTGGTCGCGGGCACGGTAACCTCAAAATTGCCCCCGCTGCCACCAGCGTCGGCCATTCCAGATGTCAAAACAGCAGGTGTCCCTTCAAGTAAGAGTCCCCCTTTTGTGTCCGTGTTCCCCGTCGTCCTCACGGTCAGGAGCCCACGAGTACCCGCGGGAACGATCTCGATATTGTATTGATCCCGTTGATTATTCGTCGTCAATGAGCCTTTGTCTGTAGAGGTGCCGGCCCTAGGCAGCACTCCTGTGAATGTGACGTTCAAGGTATATGTTCCTACCGCGTCGTCTTCCCCTCTGACCGCGACAAAATAGTCTCCTGCCGTGACTGGCTCACCCGTAATCATGAAATGGCCTGGCTCCATACCATTGTCGGTCGGCTCGGGGTCTGGATCAGGGTCATCAGACGCAATGCGACTACTGCCCCGGCAGAGCACCCCAGCCGTGGCAGTGAGCGTCTCATTCTGCCCATCCGACGACGACTCCACGGTCAGCTCCCCCACCCCCAGTGCGGGGATACGAATCCTGAAATAGTTGATTCGCGTAGAAGCGGTGATCTCGCCATCGAATGTAATGGACTCGGCAATGGTCTTATCATTAGGACTCGTGATACCACTGCTATTTGGTGGACAGTTGGGCAGACCCTGGGTCTGTGCCAGACCAGGCTGGGCGGCCAGCAGCATCCACGCCGCAAGGACTAAGGAACTCGCCAGGAACCTGCGGACTTTTGCTTCTAATAATGCTTGCATCTTCTCCTCCTCCATCGTGATACATACTCTTGCCACCCGCGTCTTCCGAACAACTCCCATAGCTTCCAGAAGTACCAGAACATCCGTCTGTTCGTCAAATAAACGGCATCTCAAGAGGGATTCCTTCCCGAAAGGGGCGCAGGGCCGGGGTGGGTTTTGGCTGCCGCTCCGCCGGGTCAATCCAACAGCTTGATCAAGGTGACGGTCAGGCCGACAATGCCCACCGCCATGACCCATATATGCCGATAGAGCCGCGCTTCTGAGCTGGCGAGTCCGGTCCGCACGTCAGCGAGTTCGGTCCGCACACCCGCAATGTCATCCTTGAGGGCTGCGATGTCGTCCTTGGTGGCGAGTTGGTCGGCCAGCGGAATGGCCCCCGCCGCGGCCTTGGCTTTGGCCTCGGAGGCCCCGGCTTCAAGCAGCGCATCGTACACTTCGGATACAATCAGACTCACCGTCCGCTCTCCTTCCCGCCCGAGCGCTCAGCATCATCCCGTCAACGCATTGGAGGGCCGCTCGCCGCCTAGCGGACCTGTGAGCCGACGCGCACCCGCTTCTCCGGTCGCAGGACAATGGCTTGCTCGCCATCCGAGGCTGCCAGGAGCATGCCCTGGCTTTCGACGCCGCGCAGTCTGGCTGGCTGAAGATTGGCGACCACCACAACCTGCCGACCGATGAGTTCTTCTGGACGGTAATGGGCGCGGATGCCGGCCACAAGTTGGCGTTCGGTCTCTTCGCCCATATCGACACTGAGGACCAGCAGGCGGTCGGCATTTGGATGTGGTTTTGCCGCTGTGACCGTTCCCACCCGCAACTCCATTTTGCTGAACTCTTCAATCGTGACCATACGGCTGCGCTCCTTACCTGTGCATGGTGTGTCATTGTAGCGGGATCAGGAGGAAAGAGCAAAGAGGGAAACCCTTACCAGTGTGTCGGTATTTTGACTTTTCCACAGGAGCCAGCCATAATCCGGGGGTTACACGCCGAGAAGGACACGCCGCAGTGGTACGGATCACGTTCGAGACACAGGCCGCCCTGAGTCAGCACGCGCGGGAGACTTTTCCAGAGGAGTGCTGTGGGGCCATTCTGCGGATTGACGGACATGAGGAGGTCTGCCGTATTACCAACATCCAAAACACCATGCACGCCAAGGACCCGCAGACCTATCCGCGTGAGGCCACGACTGCGTATCTCATGGAGCCCAAAGAACTGCTGGACGTGCTCAAAGCGGTTGATGCCGGCGCGGAATTGACGGCGTTCTACCATTCCCATCCCAACCATGACGCCTATTTTTCCACTGAAGATAAAGCCCAGGCCATGTTCGGGGATGAACCGTCCTACCCGGATACTGCGTATCTGGTGGTCTCTATTGATGCGCGTGAGGTCAGAACCATGCGGGCGTTCGGTTGGGACGCCACCAGCCAGGATTTTGTGGAAACCGTGTGTCAGGTCTTGGGCGAGAAGGGGACACAATAAAGAGGAGAGAACAGGATGACGATAAAACAGGTGCAACGCGGGCTCGGTGCCCTGATCGCGGTGGCCGGAATGCTGGGGCTGGTATGCCCGGCGGTCTGGGCGAACGACTTACCCAGGGCCGGGACGTGGTCGCTCGGGATGCAGTCCGGCTACACCATCAGCGCGGACTCTGGGGCGCGGAAAATTGAAAAAGTCCCGGTGCATCTCCGCATTGGCTATACCGCCTTTCAGGGCTCAAAATGGTTTCTGCCCAAAGGCGCGCTCGAAATCGCCACCGAGCCCTTTGGCTCGCTGATTACCCAAAAATCACCGGGCCGGGGGCTTGAGCGCCAAACCGGCTCTTTTGAAGTCGGCCTGATGCTGCCGGTGCTGACCTATCATTTTGATCTCGGTATCCCATTCTACCCCTATATCGAGGGCGGCCTGGGCGTCATGTATCACAACCTTCAGGGCTATGACCTGGGCGGCGGCCTCAATTTTGCCGAAATGGTGGGCGGGGGTGGCACCTATTTTATTGATGACAATCTGGCGATCAATTTTGGCTATCGTTTCCGGCACGCCTCCAATGCCAGCCTGTACGACGAAAACCGTGGCCTGAATACGCATACCTTTACGGCCGGCTTTTCGTATCTGCTGCCGGCCCAGTAGCGAGCCGTTTGTCATGGCGGAACGAAAGAAAAAGAAGTCCAGGGACAACGAGTGGTGGGTGGAGGAGCACGAAAGCCGCGAACGGGCCAATCCGTCCGAACAGCAGACTCTAGCTGGGGCCTCGTTTTTCAAGACGGTTGAGGATTATGACCAGGTCCAGGCCGAAAAGAATCTGACCGACCTGAACGCCCAACTCCTAGCCCAGGCCGACCCCGCGCCCGGCGCGTGGGGCTATGTCGCCCTGCTTGAAAAAAAATCCTCCCAACGGGAGATTGAGAAGATCAAGCGCGCCCTGCCGCTCCCGCCCAATCTGCGCGGGGCTATTGTGGACTCCGGTCTGTCGCTCCGCGCTATTGTGGCCGATACCCAGGAACTGGGCCTGTTGATGGAGTTCAATTTTATTCAGGAAGCCTCGTTCGACTGTTGGATACGCAACGAATGGGTCAGCGAACACGTCTTTCGGGGGAAAAACGACTTGCTCAAGCGTTCCGAGCGGCTACTCAAGCGCTATCTGCGCCGTGCGACGCAGGCGGAAGAGGAATTCTTTGACGCTCCGAGTCCGAGCGGGGCCTTACCGCCGGCACGAACCGAGTGGTAAGCGCCCGCTGCTGAGCGACCACACCGAAACACTGCACCCCCAAGGAGGAAGCCATGCCGAGTCCTGCATCCCGCCTGCGTGCTATGCTCAACGGGCCTGAGATGGTGGTTGCGCCGTTCATCTTTGATGCGTTTCAGGCCAAAATTGCCCAAGCCGTTGGGTTTGAGGCCGTGTATATGACCGGGTTCGGGACGGCGGCCTCGCGCGGGTTCCCGGATGTGGGACTGTTGACGATGGCGGAGATGGTAGAGAATGTGCGCGCTATTGCCGGTGCCATTGATATGCCGCTGGTATGTGATGCGGACACCGGCTATGGCAACCCGGTGAATGTCTACCGCACCGTCCGCGAATATGAAGCGGCCGGCGCGGCAGCGCTCCACATGGAAGATCAGGTGTGGCCCAAGCGGTGTGGATTTTTATCCGGGAAGCAGGTCATCCCCATGACCGATATGATCCCGAAAGTCAAAGCCGCGTGCGATGCCCGCCATAGTCAGGACTTCGTGATTATTGCCCGGACCGATGCCTTGGCGGTCAATGGCTGGGACGATGTTATCCAGCGAGCCAGGGCGTATCGAGAGGCGGGGGCCGACCTCATTTTTGTGGACGGGATCAAAACGCAGGCCGATATCACGCGCTACGTCCAGGAACTCGGCGACCTGCCGCTGCTGTATAACGGACAACTGCTGTCTGTGCAGGAACTCGCGACCTACGGCTTCAAGCTGACGATTTATTCTGCCACCCTGATGGCCGCCTACATCCGTATGCGGGACGCCATGCAGGAGCTCAAAACCACGGGCAGGATTGCGCAGGGGGCCGGCTGGGAGTCGTTTGAGGAACTGACGGCCCTGCTCGGTGTGCCGGACGCAATGGCACTGGGGAAAAAGTACGAACAGTGAGGCGCGCAGCCGCCGCCCACGGCCGGCAGGACGTGGGCGGAACGCGCTAGCCCACCCGCTGAAAACCGAACAGCGACAGCCGCCGATGGGTCCGGCCGGCCGGCTTGGCCTTGGCAACCACCTGCTTGAGGGTTGCTGAAAAATTTTCGAGGTCCACGCGCTTCCGCTCCTCGAACTCCTCAAGCTCGCGCTGCCGTTTTGCCTGAAATGCCTCAAAGTCGTTGGCCCACTGCGCGTGGAAGCGGTCCAAGGTCGTGGCGACATCCTTGAACATGGAGGAGTTGACCACGAGCGAGCCGCCACAATGGGTACAGTAGAAGACGATGCCAATCCGAAAATGGCGAAACGGGGCGCTGAATTCTCCGTCGCACCGCTGACAGTTCATGGGCACTTCCCATTCGTCTACACTCGGAATGGAGAGGGAGACCGGGGCGGCCGGCGACGGAGCGGCCACCGGGGCAGGTGGTGGAGCCGGCGCAGCCGGGGCGGCCGGAGCTTCCACCGGGACTGGAGCCGCCTCACCCCCCTCGCCCTTGAAGCGAGACGGGAAATCCTCCCCAAACGTCTCCTCGGGATGCAACTCCTGCGCCCGTGCCAGTAATACGGCTTCTGTCTCCACAATCTCTGGGTTGGGAATGCAGCAGTCCACCGGACAGACGGCCGCACAGGCTTCCTGGTCGAAAAACCCCACGCACTCCGTACACTTGTCCGGGACAATATAGAAAATATCCTCATCAATGGCCGGGTGGGTAACGCCGTTCAGTTCCCACTCGACCCCGCCTTGATAGATGGCGGTATTGGGACATTCGGGCTCGCACGCCCCGCAGTTGATACAGTCCTCGGTAATCATCGTCGCCATTGCTGCTCACTCCCTTTGCCCGTCTGCTCTCGCTCGTATCAGTTTCAGTAAGGGTAGCGACCGGTCAGCGGCTGTCAATAACCCTCTTTGCCGTCCTGCCTTGCAAACCGGGGCAACACGACGGATAATACCGCTCCCGGTTTGCACCTGGGAGCACCTAAAACACAGACTGCACCGCTGCCATGAATCCCGCCGTTATTCCGCGTCTGATCAATGGGCCATTTGGCGACCCTGGGCTGTATATTCAACTGCGCTGGGAAGGGCGAGCCGTCTTGTTCGACCTCGGCCAGAACGACCGCTTCCCCACCGAGGACCTGTGCCGGGTCAGCCACGTGTGTGTCTCGCACTGCCATATGGATCACTTTATTGGGTTTGACCGCCTGTTGCGCGTGTTTCTGGGGCGGAATCAGACGCTGTGGCTGTGTGGTCCGCCGGGTATCCTGGACTGTGTTGAGGGAAAACTGCGCGGCTATACCTGGAATCTGGTGGACGGCTATGGGTTCTCGCTTGAGGTGGCAGAGGTCTGGCCGGAGGCAGTCCAGCGCGCTGTGTTTCGGGCGGCCCACAGTTTTCGGCGAGAAGCGCTCCCGGCGCAGCCCTTCCACGGGCTCGTCGTGGATGAGCCTGCGTTCTGTATTCGCGCGACGCATCTGGACCACCGTATTTACTCTCTGGGGTTTGCGCTGGAAGAAAGGAGCCATCTGAATGTGGATACCGCCTCCTTGGCGCGGCTGGGCATTCCCCCCGGCCCGTGGCTGTCTGCGCTCAAGAGCGCCCTGCGCCGGGGAGAGCCGGATAGCGCGGTGGTCAGGGCCACGTGGCGGGAAAACGGCCAGGACCGTTCTCACAATTTGCGTCTGGGCGAGGCGCGGGGCTGGCTGGTCAAGGAAACACCCGGGCAGAAAGTTGCCTATGTGGTGGACACGCTCTTCAGCCCGGAGAATGCGGAACGCATCGCCGCCCTGGCCCAGGACGCGGATGTCTTTTTCTGTGAATCTCCATTTCTGGATGCCGACGAAGACCAAGCCACCAAGCGTTACCACCTGACCGCAAAACAGGCTGGCCTTCTCGGGCGTGCCGCCCACGCGCGGGAGCTGCGCGTCTTTCACTTTTCTCCGCGCTACGCCGGGCGGGCCGAGGAATTATACCGTGAGGCCCAGGTGTCTTTCTGTGGCGAATCGCTCCAGGCCGCGGCGCCAATCGAGCAGCACGCGCCCGGCAGCCTGAGTCCGACAGGAAAGTGACCCATGCCCATCGCCATTCCGCAGCCCGTTCAGCGCTTCATCAATGCCCATGTGGTGGCCCGCTTGGCTACTGCCGATGCTGCCGGCCAGCCGCATGTGATTCCGTTCTGTTATGCGTTTGAGGGCCAGCAGGTCTATTTCGTGGTGGACCACAAGCCCAAGCGCCACACCGGCAAACCCCTCAAGCGCATCCGCAATATGCTGGAAAACCCGCAGGCGGCCCTCGTGATTGACGACTATGATGACGACTGGACCCAGCTTGCCTATGTCCTCATCACCGGGACGACCGCCCTGGTGGATAATGAGGCCGAATACGACCGGATATTGGCCCGGCTGCGCGAACGCTATCCTCAGTATCGGGCCATGGACCTGACCTTTGCCCATAACGCTATGGTCCGTATCTCGCCCACCAAGGTGCACGCCTGGGGGAAAATCGAGTAGGATTGCGCCTCGGACCGTGGCCGGCTTAGAGCGGCTCCAGCACCTGCTGCATGACCAATACGGCGCGTTCAATCTCTTGCGAAGAAATCACCAGCGGCGGGGCCAGACGGACCACCGTGTCTTCGTGCAGCGTCCAGCCCAAGATGAGACCCTGAGCAAAACAGCCCTGCACAAACCGTTGCGTCAGCCGCGGGCTGGCAAAGTCCAGGCCAATCAGTAGGCCGCGTCCCCGCACGGCAGTACACTTGCCGGTCTTGACCAGGGTCTCCAGCCCGTGACAGAACTCTGCGCCTTTGTCCTGGGCCCGCTGGACGAGGCGGTCCTGAAGCACAATGTCGAGGGCGGCCAGGCCCGCGGCGCAACACACCGGATGCCCGCCAAACGTCGTGACATGGGCCAGGGCCGGGTCGTGCGACAGGGTGGTCATTATCTGCGGGGTGCTGATAAAGGCTCCGAGGGGCATTCCGCCGCCCAGGGCTTTGGCAAGCACCAGGATGTCGGGTGTCACCTGCCAGTGCTCGCCGGCGAACAGCTTGCCGGTCCGCCCCAAGCCGGTAATCACCTCATCAAAAATAAGCAGGGCCCCGACCTCGGAACAGCGCTGTCGGAGCGCTGGCAGATAGGCGTCATCCGGGATACGGACGCCACCTTCGCCCTGAATAGGCTCGATAATGACCGCGGCAACGGTCTCGTCGATGGTATGCAAGGCCGAGCGGTCGTTAAAGGGCAGAAAAGTCGTGGTTGGCAGCAGGGGTTCAAACGGGTCGCGATAGACCGGATTGCCTCCGACGGACACGGACCCAAACGTGTCGCCGTGAAAGCTGCCGACAAAACTGACAAAACCGGAGCGACCGGTATATTTCCGGGCGGTTTTGAGCGCGCCCTCAACCGCCTCCGTCCCACTATTGGTGAAATAGGTCACCGATAGCGCGCCGGGAGTCAGTTCGGCCAGTCGCCGCGCCAAATCCACCTGGGGCTGCTGAATATATTCCCCGTAGACCATGGCGTGCAGGTAATGCTCAGCCTGGGTCTGAACGGCCCGGACCACCGCCGGATGGGTATGGCCGATACCGGTCACGCCAATACCGGACAATAAGTCAAGATATTCCCTTCCGCTGGTATCGACCACCACACAGCCGTGGGACCGCGCAACTTCCACGCCCATGGGGGCCGGCGAGGTTTGGCTCACATAGCGCAGAAAATCGTCCCGAAGAGCAGCCATAGTCGGCAGCATACGTGAGGGAAGTAGTCTCAGCAAGAAATGGCTCTTGACCCCGACCGACAAATTGCTAGCGTGCGCCCTGGACAGGCAAGGCGGGCAAGGAGAGGAGAGAAGCATGGCCAAGAAGAAAGTCTTAGTTGCGGGTGCCTCCGGTCTGGTCGGGTTTGCCGCGGTGCGTCATTTTGCCAGCCTGGACGAATGGGATGTTGTGGGCGTGTCCCGTCGTATTTCTGACGGCCTTGCCGGCGCTACGCTCCTGTCGGTTGACCTGCAAGACCAGGCCCGTTGCCGCGCCGTCTTCAGCCAGATGCACGATGTGACGCATGTGGTCTATACTGCGCTGTACGAAAAGCCCGGTGTCGTCCAGGGCTGGCGTGAGCGGGACCAGATGGAAACCAATCTGCGGATGCTGAAAAATTTGTTTGAACCGCTCCAGGCCGTGGCAACCCGGCTCCAACATGTGTCGCTCTTGCAGGGCACCAAAGCCTACGGCGCGCATATTGAGCCATTTCCCGCGCCGGCGCGCGAACGCTGGCCGCGTCATCAGCACGAGAATTTTTATTTTCTGCAAGAAGACTATGTGCGCGAACAGCAGCGGGGAAAAGGCTGGCACTGGTCAATCTTCCGGCCCCAGCTCATTTTTGGTGAAGCGCTCAAGGGTAATCTGAACGTGCTGCCCGCCATTTGCGTATACGCCGCACTCCGCAAAGAAGCCGGTCTGCCGCTCTCGTTTCCCGGCGGTCCGGCCTACGTCTTTGAAGCGGTGGACGCCGACCTGCTGGCGCGCTCCTTAGCCTGGGCTGCGACGAGTCCGAAGGCGCGCAACGAGACGTTTAACAGCACCAATGGGGATGTGTTTGTGTGGCAGAACGTCTGGCCGACGATTGCGGCGGCCCTGGGCATGGAAGTCGGGCCGCCCGAGCCGCTGTGTCTCACGCAGGAGATGCCCAAACGCGATGCTGAATGGGCCGCGATTGTTGACAAGTATCAGCTCCAGGCTCCGCGAAAAATGCTGGACTTTGTGGGCGGCTCGTTCGAGCTGACCGACCTGTCTTTTGCCTACGGTGCCTCAGAGCCACCCCCGCCCATCGTGGTCAGTACGATTAAAATCAGGCAGGCCGGTTTTCACGAGTGTCTGGACACAGAGGATATGTTTCGGAACCTGATTAAACGCTACCAGGACTTAGGCTGGATACCGCCGGTGTAGGTGAGGTGGTATTCCGGGAGTGCCGGCTTCTAGCCCGCCAGGCGGCCAGGATGGCCGCGCTCCCAGGGGAGAGGCGCTTATGCAACTCGCTGTATCTCGGTCCCTCCCTCAACCCCGACCCATCGCACCAAATCCCCAATCCTCGGCCGGCCGCCATGACGCCAACTCAGCGGCGGATGTTGCATGGCCCCAATGGGACACACGAGGCTGACACCCAACGCGCCTAATGTCTCTGCAAGACTCGCCAGCCGTTCTGGACCTGCCGTTACTCCCACGGCTTCGAGATAGGGCCGCCACGCCTCAAGAAGCTCGCCAAGCTGGGCCAGGTGCCGTAACGGCTTGACCCGAATCGTCCGGTATAAGGGCGATTGGACGAAGGTCGGGTCAGCCTCGTACACCACGGTCCAGTCCGTTCCCTGCGGACTGGCATAAAGAATCACCTCTTTCCCGGCCAAGGCTCGCCATTCGGTTTCGTCTCTCACCCTTCGGAGGGCGGTGCTGACTTCTGCTGGGACCGGACCGCGCGGCAGCGCGGTTTGCCAATGGGCCAAACCCGTGGCCAGGACAGCCGCGAATTCTTTGGGAGTGACGGCGCCGCCTTCCTCAACATAGATAAGCTGGGGAGACAGACAGCCCTGCTGGTCGTATACGGCCACGTCATAGGCTGCGCTGTGAGCGATTGCTTCCACTTTAGCCAAACGCTCTTTGGCCACCAGACTGAGACTCACTTTGTGCCCGTAGCCGATGAACCGGCCGCGCGTTCGTTTGCGGATTGCCGCCAGGCTTGCATCCGAGCCGGAGGCAACGACTATGTCCGCCCGTACATACGCCAAGTCTTCAAGCGCTGGGTTGCCCCCAGGCCAGGAAACGATGTTGAGACAGGCCCCCAGGTCTGGGTCAATGTCCCGAATCGAACGGGCGAACAGGACGGGCAGGACGGGTTCTGCGGACGAGGTTTTGACCAGGGCGGCGGATTTCACCAGCAGCGAGAAGAGAACGCTGTCGAGCCCTGCTCCGGGCATATTGCCGGCCAGGACGTGCGTTATGAGCGGGGGGCCGCCGGCCCGTTTTTGTCCTGAGACAGACGGGACAAAACGGTCCAGGACTGCAAGACCGCCCAACTCATCAACACACAGCGTTTCCAGCTTGTCCGCTCGATATTCCCGAAAAATCAGGGGCAGGACGTGCCGCAGCATGGCTGGAGAGAGGCCGGTCGTTGCCGGGAGACGCCTGTCGGCTTCCTGTCGTTCTTGTGAGTCAGGGTCGAGCCAGCGTTGAACGGCCTGGTCTATGGACCCCAAAATTTCTCGGACAGGTCTATGGGCAAGACTGTGGGCTTGGTTGGCTCTGAGGGCGTCAATAGTGGCCTCGATTTCGGACGGAGAGGGGGGAGACATGCCGGGACCCTGATTCTCGCGCTTGCGGTGCGCAGGGCGCGCCCTATGGGAGAAGATGTTCTTTCACTGGACAGATAAAAACTCGTCCAGGACCAGCGCGCAGCCGCGGGCTTCCGCGCCTGGGGTGCGGCCGATAATCTCAAACCCGTCGCCCGTCAGATAGCCCACGTCATCGGTCTGAATCGCCAGGACCGAGCCGCAGTTCGCCAGGTCAAAGTGACGCAGGAGGCCGGGCTCGCCCGCCGGCACTGCTTCCAGCGTTTCGGGATGGACGACCAGCGTGCGCGTCCAGGCCGGGCCGATTTTATACCGTGGCTCGTTGCTCTTCCGAAAGCGGTTATACAAAACGTGGTCGTAAAACTGCGAGGCCATCTCGGTCATGCCATATTCATTGACGCAGTAATAGCCGGCGACCTTGAGATATTTCCAGCACGACTGCAAATAGCCCTTGCGCGACAGCGGCCGGCCTTTGCCCTTATTCCCGCCCGTATCCATAATGCGGCTGCTGGAAGGAAGGGCAAAGGTTTTCCGGTTGGCAGCGCACCAGTCGAAAAAGGAGACCAGGGCTGAGGTAATCGCCAGGACGCAGACCGGCTCGCTCGTCTCTTGGGCGTGGGTGAGAGCTGCGGCAAAGGCGTCCAGGTGAATGCCGGCCGTATCAATAAAATACCGGCTGTCAGGGGTTCCCCGCTCGCGCATGACCCATTCAGCCATCTGGGTCAGCGACGAGTGCGGCTGGGTCTCAGGGTCGGGAATCAGGCTCAGGACCCGCAGTGGACGCTTCTCAGGCAGCACGCACTGCGAGAAATGGGCCAGGGCCGAGGCGTGGTATAGCCGCAGGTTGGGAACCAAGTGGCGGCCCCGCTTTTCCTGTCCCTGGGTGGTGCCACTGGTCAAAAACGTCTTCTCTGGTGGAGCGCAGGTCAGATCAAGCTCCTTGAAAGCAACGGTGGGGACGGCGGGAATGGCCTGCCAGGTCTGGACGGTGGCCGGGGTTGTGTCTCTGGCCAGACAGAAGCGTTGATACGGAAAATTCTGCTCGAATTGATGGGCAAAGACGGCCAAGGCCAGGGTGCCGAAGTCCTGGCCCTCGGGCCTGGTCATGAAATCCAGGACGCGGGTGGCGAGAGGGTCCCTTGGAGTATCCACAAGAAAAGGAGCATAAGAAATCCCCCAAACCCTGTCAACGTAGTGGCCGATATGGGGTTGGAGCTATTCCCGAAATCGGCTAGGCTGTCCGCACTGAAGGAGCTGGGAGAACGGTCATGCCATCCATTGAAGCCCTGTACGATGAAGCCTACGATTTCCTGTGCGACGGCGAGACCGACCAAGCTATCGCCAGCTATAAGGCGATTTTGGAGATCGACCCGAACCACGTCGAAGCCGTGCACGACTTGGCCCATGCCTACGCCGATAATGAACAGCTTGACGACGCCATTGTCATGGCAAAAAAGTTGACCGCGCTGAGCCCCGACGACGAGATGAGCTACACGGTCCTCTCCCGCCTGTACCAGCAGAAAGGCATGGTCCCGGAGGCAGAAGCCGTGGCGGCCAAGGCACGGATGCTCGACTGGAAACGCCAACTACAGGAGCAGAAAGAGGACCCCTAGACCAACCGGGGACCGGGTGCTGCCATGCCAGAACGCAGTGATGAAGAAATGATTTTACGGCTGATTCATCGAATCAAGCTGTTGATCGCCACCAATGATGAAATACCGATTGAGACCAAGCTGCAATCACAAGCCATGCTCAAGGAGTTTGAGAGACTTTTCACCGTCCCTCAAGACGAACAAGACCCCGATACCGTCCACCATCAGTATAACGATCTGTATATCGCCCTGAGCGAATATGCCGACCTTGAGGCCCTTCTGCTCGCCATGCGGCATTTCAGCCCGTATATCGACTAAGCGCAGGACAGGAGAGGCGCAACCCGCTGGGGTTGCCCTTGTGGGCGCGGCACAACCGAAACAACAGACAAGGAGAACCCATCTATGCCGCATATCGAATCCAATGGGATTGAGCTGTACTACGAAGAACAGGGGCAGGGCGAACCGTTGCTCCTCATTATGGGCTTCACCGTCAGCTCGATTGGCTGGCACTGGAATGTGGACGGCTTTGCCCAGACCTTCAGGACGATTACCTTTGACAACCGTGGGGTGGGACAGAGCGAGAAGCCGGATGCGCCCTATTCCATGACGCTGTTTGCGGATGATGCGGCTGGGGTGCTGGACCATCTCGGGATTGAGCAAGCCAACGTGTTCGGCATTTCGATGGGCGGCATGATCGCCCAGGAGTTTGCCCTGCGTCATCCGCAGCGGGTCAAAAGCCTGATCCTGGGCTGCACCAACTGTGGTGGAGAGAAAACGCTGTTGCCACAAGACCCCGAAGTGCTGAACATGCTGAACAATATCGCCGACTTCGAGGTAGAACAGGCGGCCCTGGCCATGACCAAGGTCGCCGTCACCCCGTGGTTTATGCAAAAGCATATGCACACCCTGCTCGAACTCAATCAGCTCTCCAGCCGGTATCCAACGCCCAAGCACGGGATGCTGAACCAGATGGCCGCGATTCAGGGGCATGATACGTATGAACGGCTGCCACATATCAGCGTGCCCACGCTGGTAGTGACCGGCAAAGAGGACGGCCTGGTTCCGCCGGAAAACTCCGTGACCCTGGCTCAGCGGATTCCCAACGCTGACCTGAGCATTCTGTCCAATGCCAGCCATTTGTTTAATATCGAATTAGCCCAGACCACGGTTGATGTGGTGACGGAATTTATCCAGCGTCAACACGCCTGGCAGTAAGGGGCTCCCGGCGGCTACGCAAAAAGAGAGGGCGTCTGATCCGACGCCCTCTCTTATATTGGTTGAGCCGAGAAGAAAACTCGCCTCAATAGCGAGTCAGGTCAGCTTGGACGCTATCCGCCGGCCGGCGCGACGGCGCTGGCCTTGAGGGCTTTGAGTTCGTCTGTAATCTGCTTTTTCTCGGCCTGACAGATGTCAAGCGCTTCGGCCGTGGCCCGCTCGCGGCCAATCAGCCCGTCCAGGCGTTGTTTGGCATCTTTCAGTTCGCGCACCTGCTCGTTGAGCGCCGTGTTATCGGCTCGAAGGGTATTGACGGCACCCGGCAGGATACTGGTGAGAAACCCGCTGGTCAGGTCTAAGCGCTCAAGCGCCATGCCCGATATAATCAAGGAGAGCCATAATACACCCACACCAATATAGCTCCAGGTCGCTTTTTTGAGTTCCTCCTCCGCGGATAGTTGTTGCTCTTCCATTCATTCCTCCTGAAAAATTTGCGACACCCTAACAGAAAAGCCGTAGTAAAAAAAGTTGGGCCAGTGTCAGGCCGGCTGTGGTTTCTCAGCCCGTGCGAGATACTCGGTCAGCGCGTCTGTTGTGCTGGGAAACGCCAGCTCCGACCAGGGGATATCGGCCGGAGCAAAGAACTTGACCGCCAGCGTTTCGTCTAGGGCCCGGGGCTTGCCGGCGAGCACAGTCGCCGGATACACCAGCACAATGACCGGATAGCCGGGGTAGGAATAGGCATTGAGCAGGGGCCCCACTTCCACGGTCAGGCCGGTCTCTTCCAAGGTCTCGCGGATAGCCGCGTCTTCGACCCGCTCGCCTCGGTCCAGGAAGCCACCGGGAAAGACCCATTTGCCATAGCCGGGCTCAATCCCGCGCTGGAGCAGGAGAATTTTGCCCTGGACGACCGGAATGGTACAGGCCGCGACTTTGGGGTCGTCATAGAAAATAAAGGAACAGGTCCCACAGACCCGCCGTTTGGGTTCGTTGGGCTTGAGCACCTGGCGGCTTAACGTCCCGCCACACTTCGGGCAGAATCGAAAATGCGGACCGTGGTGATGGTGATGCTCGTGCGAACCGAGCGCGTGAACGGGCGTCGGACTCTCGGCCATATCGCGGTTCCTCTTGGGGCGTAAAAGCGTGCAGGTCCCCAGCGCTTTCTGATTGATGACGGGGGACATACATGCCTATCTATCATGCTGCCTTGGGTGAAAAAACCGCGCGTGGGAAGAACAGTGTCATGACGACCGGGCAGACCTTGCTCTTTGCTCTCAGCCTCGGACTCGGTGCTGGCCTCACGCCTGGTCCGCTGTCCAGCCTGGTGGTCCATGAGAGCTTACGCAACGGCTGGAAGGGCGGGGCCTGTGTGGCCCTGGCTCCCCTTGTGGGCGATGTGTTGGTCGTCGGTCTCGTGCTCGCCGTGCTGCACCAACTCCCGTCTCCGAGCTTTTCGGTCCTGAGCCTCATCGGCGGCTGCTACGTGTGTTTTCTCGGAGGAGAGACCCTGCGGCTGCCGCCCTCCCCGCGGATGGGAGAGGAAGGGGCGGGGAGTGTGTGGCTGAGTTTCCGCAAGGGCTTACTGGTCAATCTGCTGAATCCGCATCCGTATCTCTTCTGGCTGACGGTTGGGGGGCCGCTCGTCACGGACCATGCGCGCCACAACCTGTGGGTGCCCATTATGGCTTTTCTGCTTGGCTTCTATGGCTGCCTGGTTGGGGCGAAAGTCCTGATTGCCGTGCTTGTCCACGGCGGACGGGCGCGTCTGCAAGGACGGAGCTATCGGATTGCCCTCCGATTGAGCGGAGTCTCTCTCCTCCTGTTTGGGCTGCTGCTGGTCTGGGAGGGCGCGTCCGCGCTGCTCAGTTGAGCCTATCCCGCGCTTCCGCGTCGGACTTTGTTGTGACAATCTGTTGCGCCAATTGCACAATAGACCGGGGCGCGCAGCCCTCGGCCTTGTTGTTCACAATCACATAGGTGGGCTGGCGTCGCCGGCTGCTGTCGAGACATACCTCAGCAATGGCCTGGCGCGACGTGGGGTCCGCATCGACAAGGTGATGGAACGGGGCGTATTTCTGCTTTGCGGCCTGATAGCTCAAATGGCGGGCCTGCATCCAGCGGATGACAACCGCCTGACTCCGCTCCTGCACCAGGCCGGCCTGCTCGCGCACCGGCGGCATACTGGGATGACCATTCAGGCAATGACCGGCCCCGACCGCGGCTAAGGCGTCGATATACTCAGGGGTAAAGAGTGCCGTGTTGCGAAGCTCGACCGCGTAGACCGGGCCGGGGGGCAGTTTGTCCAAAACCGATACAGCCGCTCGACAAAAGAGCCGGTGGGGCCGGCATGGTCTTGGGGAGAGAACTGGAAGAGCAGGGGGCCTGCTTTGTCTCCGAGCCCGTCCATGAACGGCCCAACCACTTCCTGGGTCGCGTAGTCGGGGTCGAGAAACAGGCTATTGGGCTGCCCGCGCCGTGTGCCATACCGAGGCTGGTCGCCAAAGCCGACCAGCGTGCAGTATTCATGCGCCTTGACCAGAAAGCGGAAAGTCTCGGGCACCTGCGCGGCATAGTCGGCGAATTGGGCCGTAGTCATGGGGCGGTAATACGTCCGATCAACCCCGACGGTCCGCAACAGCGGATGTCGAGCATACAGGGGCAACCATAAATCAGACCTTCCCAGCCAGGGAAAGACCAGGAAGACGTCCCGAGCCGAAGGGTTGCCGGCAGGGAGGCGGCCAGCGTCTCCACGCCCGCTGAGAGGGTCGCGGGTTTGACCTGCTGTGTTCGTCCGGCCGGCGCTTCGGCAGCAGCGGGCGGGACAAACAGCGGCAGTTGCCCGTCCTCGGCCGGCTGTTTTCCTCCTCTGGCCATAAGAACCTCTGGTGATGGGCAGGCGGTAACGGACCACTCCCGCGCGCGCCTTCCCGGTATAGAAGAGAAACAGGCGGGGCAGCCCCAACCCGGACTTTACGTCCGGGCCGTCATGCCGCCGTCAACCATATACACTCCACCGCTGCAGTAGGAGCTTTCATCACTGGCCAGAAAGAGCATGATCCGGGCGACTTCCACGGGGTCGGCATAGCGTTGCAGCGGCACCATAGCCGACATCATCTCCTTGGCCTGACCCGGATCGTCAGGCTGAAAGCCGGCTTCCAGGGAGCGCATCATCCGGGTATCCACCGGGGCCGGATTGACCGTATTGACCCGGATTTTCATGGCTGCCATTTCCAGGGCCGCGGTGCGCATCAGGCCGATGACGGCATGTTTGCTGGCAATATAGGCCGACACGCCGGCCGCCCCGCGCACCCCGGCGACCGAAGATGTAATGACGATGCTGCCGCCGCCCCGCTTGGCTATCTCTGGCGCAGCATACTTGAGCCCTAACCACACGCCCCGCACATTGACGGCCATGACCTGATCAAACGTATCGAGGGCGTAGTCGGTAATCGGCTGGACCTCGCCCTCAATCCCGGCGTTGGCCAGCAGGATATCGACCCCGCCGAACTGCTCAACCGCGGCCTGAATATAGCGCTGGGTATGGTCGGGCTGGGTCACATCTGCGGTGCAATAGCGCACCGTATCATGCCGTATGGTCTGGACTGCTTCCTTGAGCGCGCCCTCGTGGACATCAACCAACAGGACTTTTGCGCCTTCCTGAGCAAACAGGCTGCCGGCCTGAAGACCGATGCCACCCGCGCCGCCGGTGATGATAGCAACTTTATTGTCTAATCGTCCCATGCTGAGCCTCCTGGGCAGTCTCTTTGAGCGTGGGCCTTGTCTTATGTGGTTTCGTGCGCCTTGGCAAGGGAAAGGCCAGTGCGCTCTCTCGGGTCACAAGGCGGACGGATGCCAGTACAACCACCAACAGTCGAAGAAGTTGTCGAGATTACCGCGGGCTATGGCCTGAGCTTGACTGATGTTGATACCGCATCATTTCAAGGCTTGATGAACGGGGTCCTCAAATCCTATGACGCTCCCGCCTTGAGTTGATTGGAGAGGTCTTCGATGCGAAACCCTTTGTCCCATACAGACTTGGTGACGCGAATCCGCGCAGTGCCGGACTCGACTTCCAATTGAACGCCCGAGGGCTTACCGTCTGTAATGTCCTCCCGTAATTCCTCGAACCCGTCCAGGTCACGGCACAATGGCTTTACGAGGGAGCCTATATTCTTTACGAACCGTATTTTGTCCCGAACTTCATCCAATTCTGGCTGAGTTCCCCCAGATTCTACCTGGACGACGCAAAGCAAAAATCTTCCTTCTTCTTTCACAGCGGTTCTTGCCTGAGTGTCCGTCATTCGGACTACTTCCTGTCCTTGTGTAGACTTTACCTCAACCAACCATCTCTGATTTTTTTGCAACAACTCAATCTCGTAATCTGATCCAACACCGGTCCGCGTTACAGAGAAGCCTTCGTCTTCCAGACTCTTCTTTACCAACTTTTCTACAAGTGCCCCCAAGCGTTGATTCTTCTGTGCTATTTCCCGGTTTTGCCGACGCTCCGCGACAATGTTGGGAAGCTCTTCGTCATTTGTCAGATCGGAAGCGAAATCACGGACATGCTTGAGACGGCTTATATTCTCGCCAGTCGTAACCAGTATGTCTGTGAATATGTTATTCAACTCTTTGAGTTTTTGGGTTTCCCGCGACAAATTCTCGCACCAAGTCAAAACGTGTCACCCCGATTGCTTCTAAGAGCCTAATAGCCGGGGTTTGCAGTCAGAGCGCTAGGTTCCCATTCACTATCCCGCAGCAAGTTAGCAAGCGATTGTGCCGTTGCTTTGTCACGTCTACCGCCATCTAGTGGAACCCACTTTCTCTCCACCAGGGGGACCAACCACCCGGCCTGAAAATAGCGGTGTTTCTGCTTCTCAGCGCATTCGCAGTTCGCTTCCTTGACCTCCAAACCCGTGGAGTCATGCCTGACCACCCATTCAGTTAGAAAACGCCAAAATTTTTGAGCGAGGGAACGACTCCCACGGACTCGATCAATGATTCCGCTATCCTTTTTGGTGAGGAAAGCGATATCCGTCACGGTGACTGAATCGACTGTTTTGTGTTCGCCTTCAGGCAAGGGCTCGTCTGGAAAAAACTTGTCAAAATTTACGTTCCCGCTGATTATCACATCTGTTCGGATGAAGCCTTTCTCGTCAAGTATTCGCCATACCTCCGGGTCAGGCACGGCCTCAAAGAAATCGTTAGCCAAGATTTGGCTCTGTAGAAAAAGGTCGGAAAATTGCCGAAGGTCTTCCGTCCATGCACCAATAGGGGCGAGCGGTCGCTTATCGTTCTCTTCGGCTCGCTCCAGCTTGAAAGCTCTCTGCCTGTCGGAACCACCTTCTCTTGCAAACACCGGGAAGCCGCTTAAGCGGTCCCAGTCCTTTTGGGCAACGACCCACGTGAAAAGACGGACACTCGCATTTGCGGAGTTGCCATCAGGTTTCTTATCAGCACGATTTTGGAGCTTCTCAATCAGCTCGCGAACGACATATTTGCTATCCTGGTCTCCGGCCCCAACTTCGTCGGCAAGGGATGTAAGCTGCTTGTCACGAAGCTCCCTTCGGATATTCCAGTCAAGCAACTCTGCAATATCTTTCAATTCTTCAGCTATATCTTGGTCGCGGTGCAGGTTAGAAAGTTTGTCCAGGTAGCCAGCTTGGTCAAGGATAATAGATTGAGCACGGACTACTGCATCAAGCCCGTCATCCTTGAGAAATTGATACAGTCGATTCAACCATTTGACTGCACAAATATCCTCTCGGAGCGATTTCTGAAGATGCTCAAGAGAGCCATAGTCCTCTTCGATGTCCGACGCCAGCTTGCGTCCATCAAATGCCTCGTCGAAGGACTTCCCCGGACATTCGCGCACGGTCGCCCAACTCCTGAGCACATTGCGCCACCCGACAGCCTCGTCGCGTCTTGGCAACTTTTGCCGGAATCCTTCCAGTCCGTCTAGCAAGTCCCAAAGGACTTCCACGCCTGCCTCTTCTTCTGAGAACGGCAGGGTAGAGTCTTGGGGAGCTATCGCGTCCTGTTGGCAAAGAACCGCAGGAGTCTGGCGGATTCGTTCTATGAGTTGTTCTTTAAGGAACTTTCGAAAATCGTCTGGGTTAAACCATTTTTGCTTATGGATATTCGGAACATTTGCCAGCGCATAGGTCTTTCCCCAACCGGATGATGCCGCGAACCAGAGCAGACTGATGAGCAAGTCACAGGCTTGTTTCATGTCTGCTTGGTTTTCGTAATTCGCTTTGTTGTCGCCCTGCCAGAGATATACCCCGTCACGATCCTCCGTTGGTGTGAAGCCAAAACTGTTAATGACGACGGGAAAGCTAAAGTCTTCGGTTCCAATTAGGGGAAAACCCAGGAAAAGCCTTGGAGTGGTGTCGATTGCCAGGATCGCCTTATCGCCGTTGGCTATGAGTTCCAGAGGGACGGCGACAGCAGCGTTCGTACCTTTCGCCAGAAGGTAGATTCTATTCTTTTGGCTTCCATTCCCATTCTCTGACACCGTTATCTCTTGGAATCCATCTTGCGGCAGCGATTCACGTCTGGTCGCTTTGAAACTCATAGCTTCGTCATACGATTTGATATTGATACTTGAAAATGTCTCGTTAAAAACGACTACGAATGGAGCGCATCGTTTCAGGTCTGCGAGGCCGTCCTTCGCGGCATTTGCCGCCTCTTCTCCAGGGTATCGGAATTGGGTGGTGAAACCGTTTGGCGGTGAGGCCACATTTAGAGAGCCCTTAAATGCCTCCCAGGCGCGTTCCATTGAGTCGCTGAGTTCCTTAATTGAACCAACTTTGCGCTCCAGAGAAAATTTGAAAGACTGGGCCTGCGTCGAGTTGACCAGAGACCTCTATTATCGGCGACAATAGGTGGGCCGCGAGAAATCCGCTACCGTATTGTCCGATTGTCCCCTTATCTTCAATTTTCGTCGATCCGTGGTAAATGATGTGGGCTATTTCCTCCTTCTTGAACTTGGTCCCATTGTGACGAAAGATAACTTCACCCTGACTCTGCTCAATAGAAGCGAAGGTGGCTGAGGTGTCACGTGCGTTCTGCAAAAGTTCCCAAATCCACCGCGTGATCATACGCGCACGATTCGACTCCAACGCTTTGAGATGATTGAGAACTCCTTGCGCTGTGTTTTCGGTGAGGACCTTGTTTCTAATTTCGTCTGAGCTTTGTGAGTCTACTATGTTCATGATCGTTTCTCAAAAAGGACGGAGGCCGCCAGCGGCGAACCGCCTAATACCCCGCGTCATCGACGTTGTAAAGCTGATTCTATAAGGTCTGGTGCAGAGGCCGTTTCTGAATCCGTTTACCTACGACTATTACAATTCTCCTTACCTAGGAAGATGAGAGTATGGGGCAATGCAGGGCTACTCCTGCATCGCCGGCGCGCCCTCAGACCGCAGCAAAGGAATCACCAGCCAGCACAGGGCAGTGAAAGCGGCGCTGATGCAGACTAGGGGGACAAAGCCGCTCTGATCGTACAGCCAGCCGCCTAGTACTTGAGAGCCGCTTCGGCCCAGGTTCAGGGCGGACATCAGGAGGGCGAAGACCGTTCCCTCAACACGAGCCGGGCAGGAGCGAGCCGCCAGGTCGAGCACAGCCAGATGCGTGAGCTGCGAAATCAGGCCGTAGCTGAGAAAAATAATAACCGCGGAGCGCGGTCCGGTTAAGCCCAGGAAACTGAGGGTTGACACAACGCCGAGCGTCACCGCGCTAAAGAGGAGGCGACGGAGGGAGATATGCCGAAAAAAGAGGAAGAAGACGACCGCGCCGAGCGTGCCAGCCGCGTTTGCCAGCGCGCCGAGGGTGCCGATGTAGATTTTTGAAAATTGAAGCATGTCGCGCTCATAATACAAAAGCGGTGGGCCGAACAGCGGGCTGAAATTCCACATAAACAGAAAGCCGGCCACGACCCAGACCGCGCGTGACCGGGCCGCGGTGCTGAGTGCCTGTGCCGTCTCTCGCCACTGCGCCGGCCCCCACGGCTGCGGTGCTTCCCGTACAAAGAAGAGGGTTGCCAGCAAGGTGGCGAGCGGAAAGAAGCTACACACAAAAAAAGCGGTGTGTGGAGTCGCATAGGCCGAGAGATAGCCGCCACCGAGATGAGCTAGGGTTAAGGCCAGGCCCATGGCCGCCCATTGAATCGACTGAAAACCTCCGGTGAGACCGAGGGGCCGGCCGGTCTCGACCATGAGCGCGTCGGTCATGACGTCGGCAAAGGCCAGGCTCAACGAACACGCCATGAGCAGCACCAGGACAGGGGCATACGCCGTCGGCGCAACGGCCAGAGTCAGCCAACTTCCCAGCCCGAAGGCGCTCATCAACAGCAGATAGCCTTTACGCCGCGAGCCGCCCAAGGGCAGGAAGTCGGACACCAGGCCGTAGACGGGCTTGATGCTCCAACCTAGACCGATCATGGCCCACACAAAGCCGGCTTGGCCAGCACTGAGGCTGAGGTCTTCTTTGAGGAGATAGTGAATGGGTTGAGCCGGCAGGCCGGTTGAGAGGTCGATTGTACCCTGCACAAAATAGAGCGCGGCGAAGAATAGCGCAGGACGTCGGACCCCTGCACGGCGCAAGGGGTGGATGGCCTGCCGGAATGAATGGACGAGGGAGGCGATGGGGTGCTGTCTCCTTATATGCGGCGCCGGCCCCCTCACCCTAGCCCTCTCCCTCCGGGGGAGAGGGGATGCTCATCTGTAGGGGCAGCCCGATTTTTTGCGCCTTGGCCTATCTAAGCTCAAGGGGGATGCTCATCTGTAGGGGCAAAGCCCTGTGGTTGCCCGCCCTGCTCCAGGGAATACGACGGCCTCACGCCGACGTACTCGGGCGGGCCTGCATGGCCTCATACCATCGGGAGAGATTGCTCCAGGCCGGATCAAGCCGAAACGTGCCGCGGTGATGGGCGGTCTCCAAGCCGATGAACAGCATAATATCGGCAATGGAGAAATTCCCGGCCAGCCAGTCCCGGCCTTCCAGGCCGGCGTTGACCAGCGGGAGGCGGTGCATCAGGACGCGGCGGGCGTGGTTGGATACGTCGCCCTTGGACAGGACCATGCGCGAAGCGGTCAGATATACGCCGATCTCACAGCGCCGCTCCCAGGAGCGCACCAGCGCCCGGCTGATGGGGTCGGTGCCGATCAGCGGGGGGTCGGGATAGAGTTCCTCCAGATATTCCATAATCGGCAGCGTTTCGATCAGCACCGTGCCGTCATCGAGCTCCAGGATGGGAACGCCGGCAAACGGATTCTTGGCGAGAAACTCCGGTGTCTTCTGCTCGCCGCCGTAGAGGTCAATTTCCTTGATCGGAATATCCAGGGCTTTTTCGGCCAGATAGATACGCACCTTGCGCGGATTGGGCGCGCGTTTGGTGTCAAGATAGAGCAGCATGGTATCCTCCTTCCTCCTTGTCCGTCACCGGAACGCTTGCTATGCTCCCCGCCTTGAGAATTAGCGCAATCCGAGAGGAGAAGATATATGGCAGCCACAACCCCCGGCCCCCATTTTGATGACCGCAATATCCGGTGGCAGGCCCTGGGCGACTTTGACCATCTTGAGGTCTCCCTGCTTGATGTTGACGAGGCAAATAATATCGTGGACTTGATGGTCAAATTCGCGCCCAACGAGAAGATATTTCTGCACCGTCATTTGGCTCTGACCAACACCTTGGTCGTGGATGGCGAGCATATCATCTACGAAGCCGATGGGAGTGCGGTGAAAGATGTGCGTCCGGTTGGGAAGTATACTTCCAGTCCAGCCGGGGATGCCCACCTCGAAGGGGGTGGCGTTGCCGGGGCGATTGTGCACTATAGCGTGCGCGGTGACAGTGACGCCCTGTTCGATGTCCTGAACGATGATATGAGCGTGGCGTCAACGCTCCGTACCGCAGACTTCAAGGCCGTTCTTGAGGACCAGAAACAGGCGGCGTGAGGCCGGCCTGACGCCGCCTGTCAGTACAGCGGATGGACGTCCTGATTCCATGCCCGTCGCAACGGGACCGCAACGCCTTGGCTGGCATGGCCGAGCATACCTTTCATCTGCTCGACGCGCCGCTCAATCCACGCACCCCCTCCCCGGAATTGGACCTGCTGGCCTATACCGACCGGTGCCGGGAATATATCAAGACCCATTCCATTGACGCGATTTTCTATTCCCGAGACGTAGCCGATATCGTCGCCGCGGTGCTGTGCGAGGAGTTTGGGTTTCCGGGGCCGAGTGTAGAGTCGGTTTTTCTGTGTCTCCACAAATACTATGGGCGTCAATATGAACCCCAGCCGGTCCGGTGCGAGCCGATTGATCTGGCGGACGCGCAGCCGCCGGTCACGCGCTATCCGTGTTATCTCAAGCCGCCCTGGCTGAACCTCGGGATTCTTGGTTTTAAGCTCGATTCGGACGCTGACCTCCAACGAGCGCTGGCGGTGGTCCGCCGCGAATATCCCGCTTGGTCAGCGCTCTACCTGCCGTTTTTTGAGCGCTATATCGACGGCGAGAAATTCCCCCTGGCCAGCCGAGAGATCATGCTCGTTGAAGACTTTGTGGAAGGGCCGCAGGTCACGGTCGAGGGCTGGGTGGCCAATGGACAGGCGGCCCTCTGGGCGATAACGGATACCAATACCTATCCGGGCACTCGGATTATTGACAATTTTTCACTGCCGTCCCGTCAGCCGGCCCATATCCAGGCATTGCTGGCTCAGCAGGCTCTGGAGGCGATTGGGAATATCGGCCTGGACAACGGCTTCTTTAATATCGAGTTCTGGTGCCATGACGATGCGGTCACCCTGACAGAGGTCAACGGACGAGCGGCAACCTGCTTCTATAATTTGTACCGCCGCTGTCTCGGAGCCTGCATATACCAAGCCGGCCTGACCCTGGCCGGCGGGCAGCCGTCCCAGCCCCCGCGGCAACAGACCGAGGTCGTGGGCGGGCAGTTCAATTTCATCACTTTTGGTGAAGACTGGGCCGAGCGGCTGTTTGATTTCGGACAGGCGCGGCAAGTGCGCGGGCTGACGATCTATGTCGAACCGGGACAGATGATTCGTCCGGTCAGCGAGTTTGGGGTTGTGCTGGCCCAAATCGATTTGTTTGGCCCAAGCTATCCGGCGATTCGGGCGCAGGCCGAGGCCCTGCGCGGCCGGCTGCTGAAACAGCCGGCGCATTCGCCGTGGTAAGCGCGTCAGCCCCAGAGTCCGGACCACCGCATGTGCCGTTTTGTTGTGTATCGCGGAAAGCCGATTGCCCTCGCTCGCGTTATCAGCGCGCCCGAGCACTCCCTGATAGAGCAGAGTTATCGGCCTCAAGAGATGACCGTCGGCACGGTCAATGTGGATGGGTTTGGGGTTGGGTGGTATAATCGTGCGCTTGACCCCACGCCGTGTATCTATACCAATATCGTCCCGATCTGGAATGATCGCAATTTGCCCGGCTTAAGCCGCCATATTGTTTCGGACTGCATTGTCGCCACCGTTCGGGGGGCCACCCCTGGTTACGGAATCGACCAGAGCAACTGTCAGCCGTTTACCTACGGTCGTCTGTCGTTCATGCACAACGGTTTTCTTGAAAAGGCCCGCGATGGCCTGCTGCGCACGATCCGCGGAGCCCTGCGCGATGAGTATTATCGTCTCATTCGGGGCTCGACCGATTCTGAGCATATCTTTGCGCTGCTGCTGAACTTTCTGCACGGTCAGGAGCAGACCGCCCAGGCATATGCGGCTGCCATGCGGCAAACGGTTGCCCAGTTGCTGGACTGGACCCGCGGTCAGGCGGTCCATATGGGGCTGAACCTGGTGCTCTCCGACGGGGTGCAGGTGGTGGCGCTCCGCTTTGCAAATACCTCTCCGGCGCCGTCCCTGTATTATGTATGCAATGGGACGGATTTTTCCGAGGCGGTGGTCATTGCCTCAGAAAGACTGTCTGCCGACCCAGGCTGGCAAGCGGTCCCGGAGGGGCATATCGTGATCTGCCAGAACGCCACGGATATCGCCCTGGTCGCCCTCGACGGCCAGGAGGCGGCATGATCGATATTGCGGACTTTCAACAGCGGATGGTGGAGGCGCGGGCGTATACGAAGTCCTTGTTCGCGGCTATCGACCCGCACGACTTCAATCGCCAAGCCCACCCCGAGTTCAGTCCAGTCGGCTGGCACCTCGGCCATATTGGCGTGATCGAAGGTTTCTGGATTCTCCAGCAGTGTCAGCGCGCGCCCTCGCTGTCGTCTGAGTATGGCGCGCTTTTCTCTCCGCTTGAGAACCCCAAAGAGAACCGGGGGCATCTCCCCGCCGCGTCCGAGATATTGGCCTATCTGGACGACGTTCGCGCCCGGGTATTTGCCTTTCTGGAGCGGGGGGAGTGGCCGGATACTCATCCCCTGCTGGGGGAAGGCCGCCTCCTGAATATGCTTCTCCAACACGAAGAACAACATACCGAGACGATTGTGTTGATTCTCAATCTGCTTGCGGCCGGCCGCTTCGACGCTGGCGAGGGGGACCTCTGCCCTTCTCCATCTGCCCCGTGCCGGCGTCCTCCTCCGTGCTCCAATCAAAAAACCATGGTCCGTATTCCCGCTGGAGCCTACCGCATGGGCAGCGACGACAGCGCGCGCACCCTGGACAATGAGCGGCCTGTTCAGCCGGTCTGGCTGGCGGAGTTCTGGATTGATCCAACACCGGTCACAAACGCCGATTTCCTGGCATTCATGGAGGCTGGAGGCTATCAGAACCCGGCCTGGTGGAGTCGGCAGGGGTGGCACTGGCGCGAGAAGAATCAGATGACCCATCCCTTGCACTGGCGCCCTGGGGGGACCCGGGGGCGCTGGCTGGAGATTGACCCGTTCGGCGTCTCACTGCTGGACCCGGCCCAACCGGTGCGGTGTGTGAGCTGGTATGAGGCCGAGACCTATGCCGGCTGGGTCGGGAAACGGCTGCCGACTGAGGCCGAATGGGAAAAAGCGGCCTGGTGGGAGGCCGCGCAGGCAGACCCTCCAGCGTCTCGGCTCGGTCTGCTTGGCGGGGTCTGGGAGTGGACCCACACTTGGTTCCAGCCCTATCCGGGTTTTCGTGCCTTTCCGTACGCCGGCTATTCCGTGCCGTATTTTGATCAACACCACCGCGTCCTGCGGGGCGGGTCGTGGGCCACGCGCCGCCACGTCCTCCGCTCAACATTTCGGAACTGGTATCATCCCGGTATGCGGGCCGTCTTTGCCGGCTTTCGATGTGCAAAGGACCCCGTGTCGTAGTGCGCCGGCAGGCCGCGGATTGACCGAGTTAAGGTAGGGTGTTCTGTATGTCAACACGATTCCGGCAGCCGGACCGGCTGCGCATGGCGACGGTGGGTAGGGTGCGTTCGCAGTTGCGGACGGATGTAGCTTTCGGCTTGCGGCAAAACCAGAAAACCCTGCCGCCCAAGTATTTTTACGACGCCTATGGGTCGCGTCTGTTTGAGGATATCTGCCAGCAACCGGAATACTACCTCACCCGGACCGAAGCGCAGATTCTGCGCACCCATGCCACGGATATTGTCCGACAGACGGCCGGGGCGGCCTTGGTCGAATTGGGAAGCGGAAGCTCGGTAAAAACCCGCCTTCTGTTTGATGAATATCAACGCCAGGATTGTCTCCTGCACTACGTGCCGGTCGATATCAGCGCCTCGATGCTCGAAGAGACCGCCCGCGGCCTGCTGGCCGACTACCCCACCATGTCGATTGAGGCCCTGGCAACCGACTATCTGGCAGGACTCAGCGCCCTGCCCAATACCCGGCCCCGCCTCGTCCTCTTTTTGGGCAGTAATCTGGGCAATTTCAGCCTAACGGAACAGACCGCACTGTTTCGGCATCTGTCGGTCTGCCTCCATCCTGGTGACCAATTTTTATTGGGGCTTGACCTGCGGAAGTCTATTGAGATTGTAGAGGCCGCCTATAATGACACGGCTGGAGTCACAGCCGACTTCAACCTCAACATCCTGCGGCATATTAATCGTGAACTCCAGGCAGATTTTAATCTCGCCCAGTTTACGCATCTGGCCTTCTATAATCAGGCGCGGCATCAAATCGAAATGCACCTGAAGAGCGCGCGCGCCCAGGCCGTCACCATCGCCGCCTTAGACCTGAGCGTCTCTTTTCGAGTGGGTGAGACCATCCACACCGAGATATCCAGAAAGTTTGACGCCCAAGAAGTCAAAGCCCAACTGGCCGGCCACGGCTTCCAATTCCAAGCCCAGTGGACTGACCCCGACCACCTCTTTCTCCTGGGCCTCTTTCGCTATACGGGCTAAGCGGACGGTAGGCCCATGCCGCAGACAGGAGACCGCACAGCACTGCTCCTCATCGCAACCGGTGGGACGATCAGTCAGGGCCGCACCGCGCCGGGCGGAGAGAGTCGGCCCCGGTTGTTGGCCGCCGATTTACTGGCGCGGACTGCAATCGAGGCCAGGCAGCTCCACTGTCTGGACCTGCCCTATCCTGACGGCGTGATTGCCTCGGGTGAGGAGTTGCTCCGGCTGGCGCGGACGATTGAGCGGGCGGCCAAGGGGGGGATGGACGCCATCGTGGTGACGCACGGAACCGACGCCCTCGAAGAAGTGGCATACGGTATCGATGAAATGTTGGCCGGGACGGTGCCCATTGTTTTTACCGGGGCGATGCGGCCAAGTTGGGCCGTAGACTCTGACGGCGGACCCAACCTGGAGAACGCCGTGCAGGTCGCCGCGCGTCTGTTGCCTGAATACGGGACGCTGGTCACGCTCCACGGGGACATCTTTGAGGCCTGGAGTGTGTATAAAAGTGATACCGTCGGCCTGGACGCCTTTACGGCGCGGCGTGGCGCGGCGTCCGGGCGTGTCAACGGTCCACGGATGACGCTCGACTGGACGCCCACCCGCTGGAATCGCCTGGGGCAGCTGCCGCCGGCCGTGCCGGACTCAATTCCCATCCTCACGCTCGGGGTTGGTGATGACGCGGCGCTCCTCAGGCTGGTAAACGCGCCGGCCGAGCAATCCATAGACGGTCTGGTGGTCGCCAGCCTGGGGGCCGGGAGCATCCCACCAAGAGCGCTCGGGCAACTCCGCCGTCTCGCCGACGCCGGGCTGCCCGTGGTGTGCTGCTCTAGCACGCCAAGCGGCCCTACCACGGCAGCGCAGTATTACCCCGGCGCGTATGATGCACTCAGGGCCGCGGGAATCGTGCTTGAAAACGATCTCTCCCCGCGCAAAGCCCGCGTGCGCCTGATGCTGAGTCTCGGGTTGGGGGTGCCGTATCGTCCGTTTGGGCGGGCAGCGTGAGCCTGCCTCTGACACTTTGGGCAAGGCCCCTTTGCCAAACCGTTCCAGCCAGGCCCTCATTTTATCGCCCGTATTTCCTGTATGCTGTCCGGGGATGTGTTGAACTGGAGTCGGGGGTTTGCTAGTTGGAGGACTCCGGGCATGATTGGGAAAGTGCAGATAACCGGTCTGCATAAGAGTTGATGGTGCTAACAGGAGGGGTGGTGATGCAGGCAAAATATCTGGGAGGGCGCGCGGCGCTCTTATTCGTCGCTTTGTTTGTTGGGGTGGGGTCCGGTTCTGCGCTGGGAAACGTTGACAAGTCCACGAGCCGGCTTCCCTATCCGCCGGGGCTCAAACCCCAGGTCGAATTCTGGACCAAAATTTTTGCAACCTACTCGGAATACCAGGTCGTCATTCACGACGCCGTCCATCTGGACAAGGTGTATACGGTCCTCGATTTTCGACCGCTCTTAAAAAAGTATGGCGCAACCAAAGCCCGCCGGCTGAAAGCCCAGCGGACGAGGCAGGAACTCAACAAAATTCGGGCCGCCCTGCATAAACTGCATACCCACGGCGCAAAAGGGCGGACGCTGAGTACGCGCGAGAAAAAAATTCGGGCCCTCTTCAGAGATATCAACGAACGGCACAAATTCCGCAGGGCCGCGGCCAAAGGGCGACTGCGGTCGCAGTCCGGGATACGGGAGCGCTTTCACCGGAGTCTTCGTATCTCTGGCCGTTATCTGCCCAGGATGGAAAAGATATTCCGCCAAAAAGGACTCCCGGTCATCCTGACCCGCCTGCCGCTGATTGAGTCTTCTTTCAATATCGAGGCGTATTCAAAAGTCGGTGCGGCTGGCATCTGGCAATTCATGCCGGCGACCGGGCGCTTGTTTTTGACGATTAACCATGTGGTTGATGAACGCCTTGATCCACTCATTGCCACCCGGGCTGCGGCCGACCTGCTCAAGAAAAATTATGACCGGCTGCAAACCTGGCCGCTCGCCGTGACTGCCTATAATCATGGCCGGGCCGGAATGGCGCGCGCCGTTCGGACCGTTGGCACGCGCGATATTGTGACCATTATCCGTCGCTACAAAGGCCGGACATTTGGATTTGCTTCGCGGAATTTTTATGCCGAGCTGCTGGCGGCCATTGAGGTTGAACAAAACAGTGTCACATACTTCGGTCCCATCAAAAGCGACCCGCTCCTCCGGTATGATGAGGTCGAGCTGCGGCATTTTGTCTCCCTCGACAACCTGGCGAGCGCTGCCAATACGAGTAGCGAGCGTTTATTGGCGCTCAACCCGTCCTTTGGCTCACTGATTCGGAACGGGGAACTCCGCGTTCCACGCGGCCACCGCCTGCGTATCCCGGCCGGCGCGCGAAAAGACTTCACCCGGCGCTACGCTGCGCTGAGCCCTCGGGCCAAGGCCACCCAACAGCCGGCTGCCCTGACGCATACGGTTCGGCGCGGACAGACGCTGGGCGGCATTGCCCAGCGCTATGGGACGAGTGTCCGGACCCTGCAACGCCTGAACGGGCTCAAAAGCGCGCATCTCATCCGTGTCGGTCAGCGTCTCCGCCTTCCTCTGAGGGGGAAGGGCCGCCGGCCGGCGGCTCGGTCTGTCCAAGTGGCACAGGCTGGCTCGGGGCAGGGAACGCATACCGTGCGTCCGGGAGAATCGCTGGACCGCATCGCCCGACGCTACGGCACGACTATCGCTGCGCTCCAAAAGCTGAACAATATCAGAGACGCCTCGCTGGTCCGGGTCGGGAGAAAATTGCGTGTCTCGGCAAACTCCCGCTCTGCGTCAGCCAGTGCGACGTCCCAAAAAAAGTATAGACGCCATACCGTCCGGCGCGGACAAACCCTGGGCAGCATCGCCCAGCGCTACGGCACGAAGGTGTCCATCCTCAAGAGTCTGAACGGGGTAAGGAACGTGAAACGCCTCCAAATCGGCCAGGTGTTGCGTATTCCAGCCGGCTGAAGAGTGGACCGGTCTGGCCGAATCTCATCTGCCGGACTATCTTCGAGACCGCCAAACCGATAAATTAAGCGCACTCCTACGGCAGACGCTGGGGGAAGCGGAGACCCTGGAGCGTCTCGCCTCTCCGTGGTGAGCGACTATATGGAAGTCTGGCTGCTGGCACTGGCCCTGTTGTTATACCTGCTGAGTACGGCGAGCTTTATTGTCGGCCTACTCTCGGCGCGGCCCCTCGTGCGAACGGTCGCGCCGAGTTGCCTGCTGGCGGCCTGTGGGTGTCATGCCGGCGCTATTGCGGTGCGGTCTCTCACCGTGGGGCATTTTGCGGTCACGGATATGTATGAAGCCCTCTCCTTTTTCGCCTGTCTGACTGCGGGTATCGGCTTGCTGGTTCAGTGGCGGCTGCCCGTTTCCATTTTAGGCGCTATTGTGAGCCCGCTCGGGTTTATGCTGACCCTTGGGGTGTATGTCTTTTATACCCAGGCGGGGGCGCTGCCACCGACGCTGCAAAGTGTCTGGCTGCCCATTCATGTGACGGCCGCCTATCTTGGGTATGCGGTCTTTGTCGTTGCCTGTAGTGCCAGCCTGGTCTATCTGGTCCAGGAAAAACGGCTCAAACAGAAAAAAGCCTCTGCGTTTCTCCGCCGCCTGCCCTCGCTGGAAACCCTCGATCATCTGAACTACCGCTCCCTGGCCTGGGGCTTTTTACTCTTGACGCTCGGCTTGTTGAGCGGCGCGGTCTGGGCCGGGTCGGCCTGGGAACACTTCTGGATATGGGAGCCTCGGCTCATCTTGTCCGTACTGACCTGGATTTTCTATGCGCTGCTGCTGCACTACCGGAGTGCCGGCTGGCGGGGCCGACGGGCGGCCACGCTGACGATTGTGTGCTTTGCCATGCTGGTGGTTTCCTTTGTTGGGGTCCAGTTTTTCCCCGGACGCCATGGAGGACAGTTTGGCTAGTCTTGTGCGGCCGGCCTCCTCACTCATGGTGGTGGGCCTCAACCATCATTCCACGCCGGTCGAACTCCGGGAGCGGTTCGCTTTCAGTGAGGGCGCCTTGGAGGCGTCTTTACCCCGGCTCGTGGATACGGAGACGATCCGGGAGGGGGCGATTCTCTCCACCTGTAACCGGGTTGAGGTGGTTGCTCATACGCCAAATCTGGAGGGGGCAAATAAGAAAATTTGCGCGTTTTTAGCCGAAGAACAGCGGGTGGCGCTGCCCCACTTTGCTTCCTACCTCTACACCCATGTCAATCAGGAGGCGGTCAGCCACTTGTTTCGGGTGGCCTCGAGTCTCGATTCTCTGGTCGTTGGTGAGCCCCAGATTTTGGGCCAAGTGAAAGACGCCTATCACGCCTCTTCTGCGCTTGGCACCTTGGGGGCAGTATTGCACCGGTGTTTTCACAAGTCGTTCTCGGTTGCCAAGCGGGTGCGGACCGAGACCCGCATTGCGGCCAAAGCCGTGTCGGTGAGTGCTGTGGCCGTCGATCTGGCCTGTACGATTTTCGACCGCCTGGACGATAAGACCGCCATGGTCATCGGTGTGGGCGAGATGGGCGAACAAGCCGTCCGGCAGCTGCGCGGATGCGGCATCGGAACCATTCTGGTGACCAACCGCACCTTTCGCCGCGCGGTTGAACTGGCTCGGACCTGCACCGGGACCGTCGTGCCTTTTGATCAACTGGATAAACACCTCTACCTGGCCGATATTGTCATCGGCGCTGCCGGCAGCCCGCACTATGTGCTGCACTCGGGTATGGTCGAAGAGGCGCTTGAAGAGCGCAAACGCAGTCCGATGTTTCTGATCGATCTGGGGGTCCCGCGCAACTTCGACCCGCGCCTGAACAACCTGGATAATGTCTTTTTGTACGACATTGATGATCTGGAGCAGGTGGTTGAAGATAATAGAGGCGAGCGACAAGTTGAGGCGGTCAAAGCCGAGGCTATTGTGGCCGAGGAAGCGGAAAACTTCTGGCGCTGGTTTGTCAACCAAGAGGTGACGCCCACGATTGTCGCGCTCCGAGAACAGGCGGAGAGCATTCGGACTCGCGAGGTAGAAAAGACCCTGGCCGGACTGCCCGAGCTCTCACCCCAGGCAAAAAAATCGATCGAAGCGCTGACCCGCTCCCTGACCAACAAGCTGCTCCATCCCCCTCTGGCGTATCTCAAACAGCGTCACCACAACAGCGTCAGGCGGGAAGCGGAACACCCCCAGGCGGCGGCCTCTCCCCACGTCATCCGTCAGATATTCGGTCTTGATGTCCACGAAGACTAGGCCACTGACCGTCGCCGATTATGCGCACAATCATTCGAGTCGGAACAAGAAGCAGCCGGCTTGCGCTGTGGCAGGCGCACTGGGTAAAAGACCGGCTGGAGCAGCAATGGCCGGCGCTCAGGGTTGAGTTGGTGCCGGTGAAAACTCCCGGTGATCGGTTCCAAAATATCGCTTTGTCCCAGATCGGTGGCAAAGGGCTGTTTGTGAAGGAAATTGAAGAGGCGCTGCAAGCTGGCCGGGTTGACCTGGCGGTCCACTCGGTCAAAGACATGTCGGCCGTCCTGCCGGCCGGCCTCAGTCTGAGTGCCATTCCGCAACGGCAAGACCCGCGGGATGTTCTGATTACGTCCAATGGAGCAACTCTGGATGAGTTGCCGGCCGGCACCCGCGTCGGGACGAGCAGCCTGCGTCGGCAGGCATTATTGCTCCATCTCCGCCCCGACCTGCATATAGAAATGCTGCGTGGCAATGTCGAGACCCGCTTGCGTAAACAGCGCACCGGCGAGGTCGAGGCCACGATTCTGGCCGCGGCTGGCCTCAAGCGACTCGGTCTCATGCCCGCCCGGAGCCATATCCTGGATGAGCAGGTCTTTGTCCCGGCTGTCGGACAAGGGGCGCTCGGCATTGAAACCCGGACCGAAACCGATATGGCCGCCTTCCTGCGGCCCCTGCATCATAGGGACACCGCGCTGGCCGTCACGGCCGAGCGGGCGTTCTTGGGCCGGCTGGGCGGGAGTTGTCGCACCCCACTCGCCGCCCAGGCCACCGCTCGGGCTGAGGGTCTCAGGCTGGTGGCCCTGATCGCCAGCCCGGATGGGAAAACCGTGCTGCGTGGGCAGGAACACGGCCCTGCCCACGCAGCCGAACAGCTGGGTATCCGACTTGCTGAGCGTCTCTTGGGCCAAGGCGGGAACGAAATCCTGGCTCGGTTAGGGCAGGCAGGTTGAGGGGAATGCGGATGCCGGCTGGGAAGGTTTACTTGGTTGGAGCGGGACCGGGTGACCCCGGACTCTTGACGCTCAAAGGCAAACGCTGCCTCGAACAGGCCGATACTATTATCTACGACTCTCTGGTTGATGTTCGCCTGCTGGATTATGTCCGGCCCGAAGCGACCCTGTTCTATGTCGGAAAACAGGGCGGGCAGCGAGCCGTTGCGCCGCAGGCCATTAACGAACTGATGTGTGAGCAGGCCGCAAACGGCCAGGTCGTCGTCCGACTCAAGGCGGGGGACCCGCTCCTGTTCGGCAGCGGCGGTGAAGAGGCCGAGGAGCTGGCCGCGGCCAATATCCCGTTCGAGGTTGTTCCCGGAGTCTCCTCAGTGACTGCCGTGCCGGCCTATGCCGGTATTCCCTTGACCCACCGTGAGCACGCTTCCACGGTGGCCCTCGTCTCCGGGCATAAAGAGGGGTGGGACACCGCGCCCGACCTGAATTGGGCCGCCCTGGCCGGCGTGGGTGGCACCCTGGTTTTTCTGATGAGGACGCGCCAGCTACCAAACCATATGCGCCGGCTGATGGAGTTCGGCCTGCCAGCCGAGACCCCGATTGCGCTGATTCGGTGGGGGACCAGGGCTGACCAGGAAGTCCTCACTGGAACGGTGGGGCGTATGGCCGAGCAGGCCGCCGAACGCGGATTCGAGCCGCCGGCGGTGATCGTCGTGGGCGACGTGGTCCGACTGCGCCCCCGGCTACATTGGTTTGAATCCCAACCCCTGTTTGGCAAACGTATTGTAATTACGCGCCCCCGGACTCAGGCGAGCCGTTTTGCCGCCCTGCTTGAACAGCACGGGGCCGAGGTCGTGCGTTTTCCCCTGATCGAAACAGTGCCGACGGATTCCTCTCGACTGGATGCCGCGCTTGAGCGATTGGCGCGCTATGACTGGCTCGTCTTTACGAGTGTGAATGGCGTGCAGTATTTTTTCGAGCGCTTGCAAGCCCGGCAGCAAGACATCCGCAGCCTGGGAGATATCCGTATTGCGGCAATCGGACCGGAAACCGCGCGTTCGATACAGGCCCGCCACCTTCGGGTTGAGGCCATGCCGCACGCATATCAAGCAGAAGCGCTCATAGAGCGACTCACAACAGAAAAGGCGCGGCGCATCCTGCTGCCCCGCGCGGCCGAGGCGCGGGCGATTTTACCCCAAGCCCTGCGCGCGCATGGGGCGCAAGTTGACGAAATCGCCATCTATCGGACCATCCGGCCCCGCCAGTCCCAGAATCGAGACGCAATGCTGCGAGATATGCTGCGTGCCGGGCGGGTTGATTTGCTGACGTTTACCAGTTCCAGCACGGTCCGCAATTTTATGGCCGGCTTTTCCGGGGAAGACAGGGCCACCTTACTAGGGCATACTCGGGTCGGTTGCATTGGACCGATTACCGCCGCGACTGCCCAGGAATACGGCTTGCCTGTGGCGGTCCAACCCGCGGCCTATACGATTCCAGCCTTTGCTGAGGCCATCGTTGCCTATTTTCGGGCCGCGCCTCCTCCCATGACACATTAAATTGACTGGAGCCACACATTATGTCTTTCCCTATCCACCGGCCCCGCCGCCTGCGACGCAACGAGAACCTGCGTCGGATGACGAGAGAGACCCATCTGCGGGTTGATGACCTGATTATGCCGCTGTTCATCGTGCCCGGTACGCGGGTGGAAAACCCGATTGGGTCCATGCCCGGCATTGCCCAACTCTCGGTTGACCGGGCCGTCGAAGAGTGTAAGCAGCTACAAGACCTTGGGATTCCTGGGGTGATCTTATTTGGTATCCCGGCTGAGAAGGACGCGGTCGGCTCTGACGCCTATAACGACAGCGGTATTATTCAACGTGCCTTACGCGCGCTCAAGGAAGCCGTCCCCGGCCTGACGCTGATCACCGATGTGTGCTTGTGTGAGTACACCGACCACGGGCATTGTGGCCTGATTAAAGGCAACGATGTTGAAAATGATGCAACGCTTGGTCTCCTGGTGCAAGAGGCGCTGTCGCATGTCCAAGCCGGCGCGGACATGGTAGCGCCGTCCGATATGATGGATGGCCGGGTTGGAGCCATTCGGCAGGCGCTCGACCGGGAGGGCTTCTCCCATATTCCGATTATGGCCTATGCGGCCAAGTTTGCGTCCGGCTTTTACGGCCCTTTCCGCGAGGCGGCAGAATCGACTCCGCAGTTTGGGGACCGCCGCTCCTATCAGATGGACCCGGCCAATGGGGACGAAGCGCTCCGGGAAGTCGCCTTCGATATTGAAGAAGGGGCCGACGTGGTGATGGTCAAACCCGCCTTGCCGTATTTGGACATTATCCGCCGGGTCAAGGAGCAATTTGCCTACCCGCTTGCCGCCTATAACGTCAGTGGCGAATACGCTATGCTCAAGGCCGCGGCCCTGAACGGCTGGCTGGATGAAGAGCGCGTCATGCTCGAAGCGCTGACGAGCATCAAGCGCGCCGGCGCCGACCTCATTGTGACGTATTTTGCCAAGGATGCGGCGCGCATAGTGGAGAAAGGCCGGGCCGTGTGAAACGGCAGCGCGCCTGAAGAAGAGCCCGTTATGTCCCCAAAGAAAAAGAAACCGGCTCGCGTGTCGCCGCTGGACGCGCTCCGCCGGGTGCGAAAAGAACTTCCGCCGCCCGCCAGCAAGCGGACGAGAAGAAATACCGTCGTCCATCTGCTCAACGTGAAGTGAGAAAAGAGATTGAGCGCTCAACCCAGGAAGAGTAAATTATCAAAAGCGAACAAAGAGAGGCAAAGGAGGGTGCTCCGATGATGTGGCAGAAAAAAGTGGTCGCGGCAGTGGCAGCCGTATTGCTCACTGCTCCTGTGGCGGTCGCCGGCGACCGCTATGATGATTTTGAGGATACCCATCCGCTTCGGATTGTGTCCTACCCGGTCCACGCGGTCGGCTCTCTTCTTGAGTGGCTGGTCGCGCGGCCGCTCCACGGGCTGGTATCGCAGCCGAAGCTTGCGCCGATATTTGGCCATGATAGGCACCCGTTTGATTTTGACGAACAGCTCCGGGAAGCGCCGGCCCCGACCGCCCAGAAACAGCCCGGCTGATGCTGACGTCCCGGCGGACAACGATGCAAACCCAGAAGGAGGGTCCTGGTATGAAACAAAAACTTGCGGGCGAATACGCCCACGTTGACTCAGTGGGCTGGCAGCCATTTCCCGGAGAGTTTTCGACCGGAGGCATTCGGTGGAAGCTGTTGCACGTTTCTCCTGAGATGGGGGCTTGGACTGCGATTTTTGATTGCCCCAAGGGTTCCTCGTTTGCCCGGCATATTCATGTCGGGCCGGGTGAATATCTCCTGACCAAAGGCAAAATGGAAGTCCGCGGCGGCGCAGGTGAGGGCGGGGCGACCGCAGTGGCCGTGGGCTATGGCTATGAAGCCTGCAATGCCCGGCACGACCAGACAAATTTTGTTGAGGACAGTGAATTTTATATGACCTTTCTCGGTCCGCTCCAGTTTATTGACGAAGACGGCAATACACTGGCCGTCGTGGGTTGGGAACAGGCCGACGGGTTATGGGCACAGCAGACCGGACAAGCGTAGGGCGGTTGTCCGGTCTGAATCTGACTGAGATGAAACGGCACCGGTATGAATCGCGCCGAGCGGCGGCGACAAGCCAAAACCGCCAGGAAGACAGCCGGCGTTGAAAAGAAGCCTTCCCCTCCAGGCTTGGATATTGCCCAGCTCAAGAGCCAGCTCCAACACGCGGCTTCGCCCCAGGAAGTCCAGCAGTTTATCGGACAACTCCGTGAACACGGGCTGCCCCAGGCCGGGGGCGAAGAGTTGATTGCCTATGCCGCGCAGTATCACGAGGCGCTTGCTGTGCTGAACGGGGGGGATGGCGTCGCGTCCGTAGCGCTCCTGATAAACTCCGCCCACGCCTGGGCGGACGACCGCATTGACCAATCGCCTGACCACAACCGGCGCGCCTGCCAAGCAGGTTGCGCCTTTTGCTGTTATTTGCCCGTGGTGCTGGCTAGTGCGGCTGAGGTAGTCTATCTGGCCGACTGGCTGCGGGCCAACTGTACGCCCGAGGAGCTGGCCGTGGTGCGGAACAGGTTGCAAGCTCGGGCTGAGCAGAGCACGCGCAGTGACCCAGACCAGAAGCGCCTCCCCTGTGCCCTGCTTCAGGACAATCAATGTATGGCCTACGAAGCCCGCCCATTCAAATGTCGCGGCTGGAACGCTCTCCGCCTTGAGGCCTGTGAACGGGCCTATGGGCAAAGCCAGACCACAACGAAAGTTCCGGTTGATACCTTCGCTTTTGTCATGGGCAATGCGGTCTTGAACGGCCTGAGCGACGCCACGCGGCAGGCCGAGCTTGATGGCGGCGCGTATGAACTCAACGCGGCCCTACTCCGTGCGCTTGACCTGCCGGACGCAAGCCTGCGTTGGCGAAAGGGTGAGCGGCTTTTTCATGGGGGACGTTGAGGGCTACTCCCGAACCGCGAACACCCACAGCACCCCACCCTGCGGGACGTGGGTCTTGGTCCCGTAGAAGGTGTTCAGCATCTCCTGTTTCCGCTCCGCATCGACACCCCAGCCCGATAGCACGGCAACATACTGCACCCCATCCACCTGATACGTGGTGGGGACCCCGGTCACCCCGGAATTGGTGCGCTGCTTCCACAAAACCTTGCCGGTCTTGGCATCAAAGGCGCGAAAATAGCGGTCATTGGTGCCGCCCATAAAAACCAAGCCACCACCAGTCGTGAGCACCGGCCCCCAATTGTGGCTCTTAAAGGTCGAGGTCCAGACTTTCTTGCCGGCGTTCAAATCCCAGGCCTGGAGTTCGCCAATATGGTCTTGGGCGTCTGGATGGGGCAGCAATTCAAAATCGTCCGGAAACGCGACGCCCATATAGAGCTGACCAGGCCGATAGGTTGCTTTTCGGCCGGTCAGCGCCCCGCAGAGATTCTCATTGGCCGGGACATACAGCAGGCCGGTCTTGGGATTATACGCCGCCGGCGGCCAGTCCTTGCCGCCCCACGAGGAAGGGCAGTATTCGGCGCGTCGTCCGATACCGGGAATTTTCGCGGTGTCGTATTCGGGGCGGCCCGTTTCAGGATCGATACTTTTGAAGACATTCTGGCGGACAAAGGGCTGGGCTTCAACAAAATTGATCTGGTCCGCACTGCGCTCCAGCGTCCAGAGATAGCCGTTGCGCGCCGGATGGACTAAGCTCTTAATCGTCCGGTCGCCCTTTTTCAGATCAATCAACAACGGCGCGGACACCTCGTCCCAATCCCACGAACCGTTCCAGTGATATTGATGGTGGGCTTTCAGCGCGCCGCTGTCTGCGTCTAAGGCGATGACCGAAGTCGAGTACAGATTATTCCCCGGTCGGGCCTCGCCCATAAACGGGCCGGCATTCCCGGTGCCCCAGAAGGTGAGGTTGAGGTCCGGGTCATAACTGCCAGTGACCCAGATCGACACCCCGCCGGTCTTCCAGCTCTCGCCGGTCCAACTCTCGTGGCCCGGTTCTCCTGGGCCGGGAATGGTATGGGTTTTCCAGAGGGATTGCCCGGTCTCGGCATCCAGGGCCTGGATAAAACCCCGGATACCAAACTCCCCGCCAGACATACCCACAATGATTTTGCCATTCACCGCCAGGGGTGCCAGGGTCATATAATAGCCGGACAAATAGTCTTCCAGCTCTTCCTCCCACACCACTGCGCCCGTTTTCGCATCCAGGGCGACCACACAGGTATCGACCGTCCCGAAATAGACTTTGTCACCATACAGGGCTACGCCACGATTGGTCGGATGCAATTGGAACAGGTCTTCGGGCAACTCCCGTTCATAGTGCCACAACAGGTCGCCCGTCTTGGCATGAAAGGCAAAGACCTGATTTTCGGGGGAGGTGACGAACATCACGCCGTTATTCACAATCGGCGGAGCCTGATGGCCTTCCCTCACACCAGTTGAAAAGGTCCAGACCGGCACAAGCTTACCCACATTGGCCGGCGTAATCTGGTCCAGGGGACTATAGCCCCAGCTATTATACGTCCCACGATACATGAGCCAGTTTTCCGGCTCAGGCTGCAACAGCCGCTGGGCGGTCACGGGCGGATATGCCGGCGGGTCTGCGCTGACCAGAGCCGGCGCAAACCCGAAGGCGAGGAGACTCGTCAGAAGGCTGAACGTGCGGTATCGCATTGAGGTATCCTTATTTATTTTTCTGAAAGCCGACTTGACCGATAAACGGACCTTTGACTGTTAGGAGCCCGTCTCTCACTTCCAGGGGCAGGGTCGCCAGTGGCTTGGGTGCCGGACCGCCGACCACGCGGCCCTGGTTTTTCGGATCAAAGAACGAGGCATGACACGGACAGACCAGTTGCTGCGTCGGGGCGAGCCATTCGGACACATCACACCCCGTGTGGGTACATACCGCCGAATAGCAGACGAGTCCGTCCAGTGAACGCTCGCGCGTCTTTGCATTCATCTCTTCCGGTTTCAACCGCATCAAGAGGAGCTGATTGAGCCGAAACCGGCTCCGTACGGTGCCGGTGGCCGGGTCCTTGGGATAGGCGAACTCCGGTCGCTCTCCCAGCGTGATGTCCTGGGGTGTGAGGGCCTGTCCGGCTCGCTCACCAAAGGCGAACACCAGTTGATCCCCGGGTGCCAGCCGCGAACGGCGCGGGTCTTTTTTTCTCGCCGCATTGGCCCCCCGGTCAAAGACCGGCAGGCCCAGACCACACAGACAGATCAACAAGGCGCGGCGAGTGAGGCCCCAGCCGGCGATCTTTTCTGAAGCGTGACGCAATGAGTGGAGGCAGCCTGCCCGCGACATCCAACGTTCCCCCGCCGCAACCTTCTACTGGCGAGGGCCGCTGGAGTCAACGGGCTGGGCCTTCATTGAATGGTATCCGTAAAATTCGGCAGCACCTTGTCCGTCAACAGCTCGAAGCTACGCATGACGTTCTTATGCGGCACAAGCTCATTATAAGTGTAGAGCCAGCAGTACTCGGCCGGCAGCTTCTTGAATAACGCCTCAAAGGTGCGGTTCACCGTATCTGGGCTGCCACAAATCGTGAGGCCGCGCTCAACCATGGACTCGAACGTATTCGGGATCGTCCGGTAGTCCTCATCAACCCGCATCAGGGCGGCGTTAAAGCCGAACGGCTCAAAAAACTTGGTCCAGATAAAACAGCCGCTCTCTCTGCCCAGAGCCAGGGCTTCTTCGTCGGTATCGGCCACGATCACCTCGCGCACCAAGCCGACACCCTGCCCAAAGTCCAGGTTCTTGCCGACTTCAGCCGCGCCGGCCTGGCAGGCGCGGAACTGGCCGGCGCAGATAGTCGGGTCGCACACCACGGTCAGCGGGACGACATTGTTCTGGGCGGCCCAGCGGACCGAGGACTCTGAAAAGCTGAAGGGCTGGAAGAGGGGCGGGTGAGGCTTCTGATACGGTTCGGGAACCGTGCCGACTTCGGTCAGAATCCCGTTGTCATCTACGCCCTGACCAAACTCGCGGGTGACATGATGCGCCGGCCAGAAAATATCCTTGGGCGGAATCTGCCAGTGCTTGCCCGAATGACTGAAGGTCGGGTTGGTCCAGGCCTTCATGATAATCTCGAAATGCTCCTGATAGAGTTCTTTCTTGAGTGCTTCGTAGCGTTCCGGGTCGGTGTTGTTATCGGCCAGGCTATCGTAGTGCTGCCCCAGGGTGTTGACCCAGCGCGGCTGATAGCCCCGTGCAAAGCCCACAAAAGCCCGGCCTTGGGTCACTTGGTCGAGTATGGCGGTGTCTTCCGCTACCCGAATGGGGTTCTGGCAGGGCAGGACCAAGCCGAGTTGTCCCAGCCGGATATGCTCGGTCTGCATCCCGAGATACATGTCGAGCATGATGGGATTGGTCGAAACCTCCTCGCCCTCAATATGGAAGTGGTGCTCGGTGAAGCCAATGCCATAATAGCCGTGCGCGTCAAGATACTGCGCCTGTTCAGACAGATTGCGCAACATGCGCTGGTAGAGGTCGGTTCGCCGGCCAGCCATGCCAGCTTGCAGTTCGCTCTTATTACCAATTGCGGGAAGATAAAAAACACCAAATTCCATATTGCTCTCCTTGGGATGACCCGTTGGCGATGGTCTGTCAGTGAACCGCGATGAGACGGGACGATACAAAGCTCCGCTCTTCACGGGCGGAGCGACACGATTAGCACGATCTCGTTTCTCTTGTACAGGATGTCAGGGCTGCCTCCGCTATCGAGGCAGCCCATATGCCTCCCCGCGCGCCAAGAACTCCGCCACATCATTGGCCATGAGGAGAATATCGTGGGTCTTACCCGCCCGGTCTTTGACCTCATCGCGTAAAATCGCTTCGGCCCGAAAACCCAACTCTTCGAACACGGTGCGTGCGCCAGTCTGATCCAGCGTCATGCGGGCCACAACTTTTTGGATACCCAAGGAGAGGGCCACGTTGAACGCTTCCCGGGTCAGGAGTCGGCCCAGGCCCATCTGTCTGGCATAGGGGGCAATCAAGACCCGGATTTCAGCCACATGCCGTGACCAGTCAAAATCATTCCGATACAGGGTGGCATAGCCGCACAGGCGGGTCTCGTCCTCCGCCAGCAGGGTATACATTTTTTCACTGGCGATATCACTCAGCCAGCGGTCTATGGCTGACTGTTTGGTAATATCCCGGCGCAGAAACATCAGGTCGTGATACGGCAGCCGTTGGGCAAAATCCAGCATCAGGGGCCCATCGTCCGCCCCCATCATCCGCAGGCTCAGGATGGTATCTCTGACTTCAACCGTTTGGGGAAAACCTTCCACACTGTCCTCCTGTGTGTGACGCTTCGGGTCACTGGAACTTCAGACTGAACGCTGTGACAGCCAGGTATCCAGCTTGGGCCACAGACGATAGACGGCATTGCCCCCAGCGACCAGACTGACGTGGCCGCCTTTGAGAACAATTTCAGACTTGTCCTGGCTGCCCACCAGCTTCACCAAGTCCTGCGAGGCCGCGGACGGCACAATATGGTCGTATTGGGCGGCAACATGCAGAAAGGGGAGCGTGATTTTCTCCAGATCGACCCGGCGACCAGCTAACTCCAGCGTCTTCCGCATGAGCTTATTCTGGCGCATGAAATCGTTGACGAACTGGCGGGCAGTTTCTCCTGGAAAGGGAATATGGTCCGCGGCCCAGCGATCAAAGCGCAGGTGGGCGGTGACAAAGGCTTCGTCCTGGACGTTATCGAGCAGCTTCATCTGACCGGCACTTTTTTGAAACGGCCGCAACATCTGAATGGAGGCGTCCATGAGTTCCGAGGGGATATTGCCCAGACTATCGATCAGCCGGTCAAGATCAAAATGGGCCGGGTCGGTCCAGGTCCGGTAGAGCGCCATGCCGTCCGAGTTCACCGGCGTGGTAAAACACACCAGATTTTTGAGCGGACCGTCGGGATACAGGGCCGCGTACAGGGCCGCCAGCAGGCCGCCCAGGCAATAGCCGATGAGCGACACATCGGGCTCGCCCGAATCTTCGCCTACTACTGCCACGCACTCGGGGAGAAAATCGGTCACATAGTCGTCCAGCCTGAGATGTTTATGTTCACGGCGGGGGACACCCCAGTCGATCAGATAGACATCAAAACCCTGAAGGAGCAGGTATTCGATCAAGCTCTGGCCTTTGGCCAGGTCGAGAATATAGGGCCGGCTGACCAGGGACATGACGATCAGCACCGGAACCCGATACACCTCTGGGCTGAGAGGACGATAATGATACAGCTTCATTGTGCCGCGCGAATGCACGACATCTTTCGGTGTAGGCCCGACCTCAACGTTGAGGTCGAGTGGAGCCGGCAGGTCCGGGACATGACGCTGAATAGCGCGGTCAACCGTTTCCCGCGCTTTGACGGCAACGTCCTTGCGCGACAGGGATTGTGCCTGTTGCATGGGCTTTAGTCCTTTTCTGCGAGAGCCCCCTTGGGCTTTTTGGTGCGTTTCGGACGGATGGACGCAGCGTATGCCGCTCCACCCTTATAGTCCGCCAGCGAGCGGCGCAAATGCCGGACCTCAACTTGGAGTCCGGCCACCGTATCTTCGAGCCCGCCGATCCGGTCGCTCAAGGCGGTCATGTCTGTCCGGGACGGCAGGTTGAGGGCAGCCAAGTACTGGGCCATAGACTCGGAGAACATGCGATGCAGGTGCATCGCTTCCTGGACATGCTTGCCCGTGGCGTGGGCAAACTGCTCATTGCCCAGGATACCCGACAGGGCGTCACTCCATTGCTTTTCTGACTTCTGGTACCATTCGCGCCACGTCCGGAACGGATCGAAGCTCTGTGGGTCCTCATTTTTGTTCATGGAAACGTCCTCCTTTATGGTCTGGTCCGACGGGGCGGGGAAAGCGCAACGGACGGGAATACTCAGCCCGGCCACGATAGGAGGCACGAGAAAGATGCACAAGGTGACGGGTGTCACATAGGTGACGGAAAGCGGTGTTTCTCCCAATAATTCGGCGTTTTTGTTACGGGGGTGACAGGCTGGGAGGTCGCTCGTCAGGGGAGAGAGGCAACGCTGGGTGGACGACGCGGGCAGGAACATGTGGTGGAGTCAAAAACCTGCTTCGAGAGCAAGCCCAGCAAAAAACGCTTGACAAGACTCGCCGTTAAGATGTATAGTTATATACTATAATACGGCGTAAAAAAATGCGCCGCCTATTGTCCGCTTCTATACCTATTGTGGCTGCGTTTTTGATAAGCGCAACAGTCGGCCTAGCGTACGAGCCAGAAACAGCAGGGAAATCAAAAACCTATCGTACCGCTACGCCAGATGACCACCCAACCGGGTGCAAATTCGGCACGCTCCGGTGGCGTGTGCATCGGGATGGCCACCACCCGTACATCAAGTGGGCGTGGAATGATGTGTATAATCCGGGAGCGTATCCCGAGTACATACATGTCGTCTCTGATTACGCTATCACCACGAGCCACAAAATCGAGGCTATATGCCGACTAGATGATCTGGGCGTGAGGAGACCGACGATTACCAGCGCCAATGTTGAATTTGTCACCTTGCAGGACCTGACGATTACCGTAATAGATCCACCTGTCATCGACAGAGATTGGGATTGCGATTGGGACAGGACCTACTATGATGTGCGGTATGGTGGCACGCTAGAGCGTTTCCTGGAATCGGAAATGGACGTGATATGGGAAAGGACTCGGCATAGGACAGGGGAGCGGTGGACTTAGCGGCAGTACACATTCAGGGCCAGACGCACCTCCGTGACAACCAGCTCTACCTTTACGGCAATAGGTGTTTGCCCCCTGATAGGCGGTGGCCAAAGAACCACCGCTATGGCTACCCCTGATGCTGAAAACGTGTGGTTCAACACCCATGATGACCTCAGTATCGATTATGACTTTGTTCTTGAATGGTAAGCGATGCACGAGACCGCTCCCCCGATAGTCGAGCGGCGCTGCCTTGCTAAGACGCGATTGACGCGAATTATCCAAAAACTAAAAAGCCCCGTGTTTCACACGGGGCTTTTTCTTTGCTTCTTGTTTTTCTAAGAAGACCTGCATCAAGCCCTGTCCTGTCTCGGCGCACTCAAAGTTGGTCAGACCCTCGACCGTGAAGCGCAAGCCCGCCTCCTCAATGCCTGGACCCAAACCAGTCATCCCCACGCCTGTGCCCATAACCGTCCGGTGTATTTCCGCCTTTCGCTGGATGAAGTCCGCCGCAAGGTTGGCAGGACAGGGCTAGGATGTGGCTTTGAGAAAGAATCTGAGTGAGTGGAAAGGAGAGTAGATATGACCATGACAGAACATACCGTCAAAACCGACCGGCATACGACTTTTTATCTGGCCGCTGGCCCCGCTGAAGGGCCGCTGGTCATCTTCACCCACGGCTGGCCTGAGCTATCCATCAGTTGGCGGCACCAACTGCCGGCCTTGGCCGCGCTGGGGTTTCGAGCCATAGCCCCGGATATGCGCGGTTACGGCCGGTCATCGGTGTATGGGCAACACCGCGATTATGCCCAGGAGCATATCGTCCATGATATGCTGGAGCTGATAGACGCACTGGGGCAGGAAAAAGCCGTCTGGGTCGGCCATGATTGGGGCAGTCCGGTGGTCTGGAATATGGCGAGCCACCATCCAGACCGGTGTCATGCGGTCGCCAATCTCTGTGTCCCCTACTACACCCTTGAGCGTGGGCTTGCCCACACCCTGACCCTGGTGGACCGAGACCTCTATCCCGAGGAGGCGTACCCGGCCGGTCAGTGGGATTATATGCGCTACTATGAAGAGAGCTTTGCCGAGGCCATCGCCCCGATGGATGCCCGGGCCTACCGATTTGTCAAACTGCTCTTTCGGAAAGGGAATCCCGAAGGCGAGGGCCAGCCGGCCATCACCTCAACCGCGCGGCGCGACCATAGTATGCTCGGCATGGCTGAAGTCCCTGATTTGCCGCGCGATGCCGATGTCGTCACCGAAGAGGACCTGCGCATCTATGCCTCTGCGCTTGAACGCAACGGCTTCTTCGGTCCCTCTTCGTGGTATATGAATCACCCGCTCAACGCCGCCTACGCCCAGACCGCCTACAACGACGGCTATCTCGATATGCCGGTGTTGTTTCTGACTGCCCAATACGACTTTGTGTGTGAGTGCGTTCACTCACGCTTGGCCGAGCCCATGCGCACCTACTGCCGCAATCTGTCCGAAGAGACGATCCGTTCTGGTCATTGGATGGCCCAGGAAAAGCCGGCCGAAGTCAACGCCGCCTTAGTGCAATGGCTGGCCACCGCGGTTCCGGGTGTCTGGCCACGACCCCGGTGAAGGATATGGAGACATCTATTACTATTGCAGCCATAGGGGTACTCATTGCCGTGGGGACTTTCCTCTGGCGTGTATGGCTGAGCGTACTGTCGGAGCGCAGAAGACGGCAGAAGCTCGTCAATGCGGTCTATCATCACGTTGACAGGGCTGTAACCAGCCTGAAAGAGCAGGAGGAGAAAAACGAAACGATTCGGCAAAACATCAAGGACGACGAGACGTATACTCCATATGTGGTTCATTCGTCGTCTGACGACCTGACCTATGAGCAAATCATAGAAGTGATGGAATGGTTAGAGGAGGGGGAAGAGCGGGAAGTAGTAACCTATTTCTATGATCAGTCATCCCTTCACGCTATCGCGGAGAGTCTGGGGTTGGAGTTCGTAAGAAGATGGCCTTCGGACAGGAAGCTGCGATTGTGGGGGATGTACGAAGAGTATGGGAGGAGGACATGCAAATCCGCCCAGAAGGTAAAAGAGACACTTGGGCACAAGCTCAAGAGAGGGTAATGGGACCAGTGCCTGGACCGATATGTATCATGACGCTCTCCTCTATCCATTTATGAATTTGAGATAAGGATAGCTATTTTTTTAATATACGCAAGCCTCATCCGAATATCGCCAAGGTCACCAAGAAGGCTGCTCCAACACGCTCCTGGGGAGCGCAGGCAACTGTCCTGCGCTCCCATTTAATGCGCCTGCTACGCGACCTCAAACAGCCCGGCCGCGCCCATGCCGCCACCAACACACATGGTGATGACCACGTTCTTTGCGCCTCGCCGCTTGCCTTCGATCAGGGCATGGCCGACCATGCGCGAGCCACTCATGCCGTAGGGATGGCCAATCGAGATTGAGCCACCGTTCACGTTCAGCCGCTCGTCTGGAATACCGAGCCTGTCGCGGCAGTAGATGACTTGACAGGCGAAAGCTTCGTTCAGTTCCCACAGGTCGATATCGTCCACGCTCAAGCCGTTGCGTTCGAGCAGCTTGGGAACGGCAAAGACCGGACCAATGCCCATCTCGTCCGGTTCGCAACCGGCAACGGCCATGCCCCGATACACACCCAAGGGCTGGAGCCCGCGTTGCTCAGCCTGTTTGCGCTCCATCAGTACGCAGGCCGACACCCCGTCTGACAACTGACTGGCATTCCCGGCGGTAATAAAGCCGCCTTCTCCCATGACCGGCCGCAGCGCGGCCAAACCGGCCTCGTTCGTACCCGGACGGTTACATTCGTCCCGCTCAATGGTCATGCCCTGGCGGGTGGTCTCGCCCGTCTCTTTATCGGTGAACAGCTTGGTGACGGTGCATGGAATAATCTCGTCATCGAACCGTCCGGCCTGCTGGGCCGCGGCGGTGCGTTGCTGACTCTGAAGCGCATACGCATCCTGTGCTTCCCGCGAGATATGATAGCGCTTCGAGACCACCTCTGCGGTGTCGATCATGGCCATATACAGGTCTGGAGCCTGCCCCAGGGCCAGGGCGTCTTCATTGCGATATTCGTTCTGATGGTCGTTCTGGACGAGGCTGATTGACTCCAAACCACCGGCCACCACGGTCTGCATCCCGTCGGCCACAATCTGTTTGGCCGCCATGGAAATGCTCATCAGCCCTGAAGAGCATTGACGATCAATGGTCTGGCCGGAGACTGTGACGGGCAGCCCCGCGGCGATACCGCACTGACGGGCGACATTATAGCCCTGGGTGCCCTCCTGGAGTGCAGCGCCCATAATTAGATCGTCGATTTCGCCGGTCTCTATTTTGGCCCGACTGATGGCGGCCTGAATCACCGGCGCAGCCAGAGTCGGGGTCGTGGTGTCATTAAACGCGCCCCGGTATGCCTTGCCGATCGGTGTCCGGGCAGTCGAGACGATGACCGCTTCTCGCATAGTAATCTCCTCCTCAGTATTGTGTATTATTGGCACGTCTTAGCAGTTCCTCCCCGTTCCTCCAACTGGCAAGAATGTGGTGGCCCTTCTTGCGCGCTCCCGCCAGGGGAGAGGGAATGTGTCTTGTAGGGGCAACCCCCCCTATGGTTGCCCGGCCTTTGCCTAGGCTGTGTCTGGCGGCCCAAACCCCCCGCCGCCCGGCGTGTGCATGACAAACACGTCGCCCGGCTGCATCAGCGTTTCGTCGCTGCCGGCGAGTTCTTCAACCGTCCCATCTGCGCGCTCGACCGTATCACGCCCCCGCTCTCCGGCCAGCCCACCGGCCAGCCCATACGGTTCCGTCAGGCGGTGGCTGCACAAGGTCGTGACGGTCATGGAGTCCAAAAACCGCAGCCGCCGGGTAATCCCCGCGCCGCCCGGCTGCCGGCCGGCACCGCCCGAACCATGCCGGATGGCAAAACTTTCAACGCGGACCGGAAAGCGCCACTCCAAGACCTCGGGGTCGGTCATGCGCGTATTGGTCATATGACTATGCACCGCGTCGCAGCCCGGATGGTCAGGACCGGCTCCGGTGCCGCCGCAGATGGTCTCATAGTTTTGATACTGCTCGTTGCCATACACAAAATTATTGACCGTCCCTTGTGACGAGGCCAGCACCCCGAGCGCGCCATACAGGGCATCGGTTACGCCTTGAGAGACCTCGGTATTGCCGGCGATGACCGCGGCCGGGTATGCCGGGCTGAGGATGGAGCGCGGCGGGATTATGATATCAAGCGGTTTCAGACAGCCCTCGTTCAGGGGGATCGCGTCCGCCACCAGGGTCCGAAAAACGTACAGGACCGCGGCCTTACAGACCGCTGCGGGCGCGTTGTAGTTGCCGCTGTGCTGGGAAGACGTGCCGCTGAAATCAATACTGGCCCGGCGGGCCGCTTTGTCCACCCGAATGCTGACCCGAATCTGACAGCCGTTGTCCAAGGGGTATGTGAAGGTGCCATCGGTCAGGACATCGAGTACGCGCCGCACCGACTCTTCGGCGTTGTCCTGGACGTGCTGCATATAGGCATGGACGACCTCAACCCCAAAGTGCTCAACCATTTTCCTGAGTTCCTGCACCCCGGTCTCGTTGGCGGCGAGCTGGGCGCGCAGGTCGGCCATATTCTGGTCAAGATTCCGACACGGATACGCGCCCGAACCCAACAGCTGCCGCATCTCCTGTTCGCGCAGCCGGCCCTGACGAACAAACAGAAAATTGTCGATCAATACCCCCTCCTGGTGAATGGTGGTGCTGTCCGGCGGGGCCGACCCTGGGGTGCGTCCACCGATATCGGCATGATGTCCACGCGCGCCGACATAAAAGAGAATGCGGTCTGCACTGCCGGTGTCAAACACCGGCGTAATGACCGTCACATCGGGCAAATGCGTGCCGCCGTTATAGGGCGCATTCAGGACATAGGCGTCCCCTGGCCGCATTTTTCCGTGATTGGCCTTGATGACAGTTTGAATCGACTCGCCCATAGAACCCAGATGGACCGGAACGTGCGGGGCGTTGGCGACCAAACTCCCGTCCGGTGCAAAAATAGCGCACGAGAAATCCAGCCGTTCTTTGATATTCACCGAGTAGGCCGTATTGGCCAGCGTCGCGCCCATTTGCTCGGCGACCGACATAAAGAGGTTATTAAATACCTCCAACATCACCGGGTCGGCCGCGGTGCCCAGCGCCGCCTGGTGGGATTTCGGTCTCAAACGGGTCAGGAGCAGGTGGCCATAGCGGTTCAGTTCGGCCTGCCACTCCGGCTCAACCACCGTGGTGGCCGTGGGCTCACAAATAATGGCGGGGCCAGCAATGCGCTGGCCTGGTTGCAGCTGCTCACGCTGGAAGACCGGTGTGTCCAGCCACGTGCCGTCCATATAGGCCGGAACCTGCTGAAGCGGTTGCGCCGCGTTGTGCCCATCCGTGGGCAGCGCAGGGTCAGCCACCTGATCCGTGGTGCCGACCGCTTCGACCGAGACCGCCTCGGCGACCAGTGGTCGCCCCTCAACGATAAAACCAAAGCGCTGCTTGTGGGTGGTCTCAAACGCGGCCCGCATGGCCTCAAGGTCGGACAAATCCACTGCTAAGGCCGTGTCCGTCCCCTGATAACGGAGATGGACCCGTTTATGCAGGCTGGGTCGGGCGGCTGACACGCCTTGGGCAAAAATTTCGTGACTGGCCTCGTGGCCGAGTTCGGCACACGCCGTTTCCAATACGGGCATGGCTGCGGCGGTCAGCGGCTGTTCGATCTGCCGTTCGCGTAGCGCCCGCACGTCTGCCAAGCCCATGCCGTAGGCGGACAACACCCCGGCAAACGGATGGAGAAAGACGGTCTTCATGCCCAGCGCGTCCGCAACCAAACAGGCGTGCTGACCGGCAGCCCCGCCAAAGCAGTTGAGGGTATATTCCGTCACATCGTAGCCGCGCTGAACGGAGATTTTTTTAATCGCATTGGCCATGTTTTCTACCGCAATACGCAGAAAACCGGCGGCCACGGCCTCAGGCGACTGGACGGGGTGACACGTGGCGCTGGCGATGTCTTGGGCGAGGGCAACGAACTGTTCTCGCACAATCTGTCCGTCCAAGGCGCGGTCTGCGTGCGGACCAAATACCGCGGGGAAAAAGGCGGCTTGCAGCTTGCCCAGCATGACGTTGCAGTCGGTCACGGTAAGGGGGCCGCCGCGCTGATAGCAGGCTGGCCCAGGGTCTGCGCCGGCCGAGTCCGGGCCGACCCGAAAACGGGCACCATCAAAGTGCAGAATCGACCCGCCGCCGGCCGCGACGGTGTGGATGTGCATCATCGGGGCGCGCATACGAATGCCAGCCACCAGGGTTTCAAATGTCCGCTCATATGCGCCCTCGTAATGCGACACATCGGTTGAGGTCCCGCCCATATCGAAGCCGATGACCTTGCGAAAACCCGCCCGCGAAGCGGTCTGAACCATGCCGATTACTCCACCGGCCGGTCCAGATAAAATACTGTCCTTCCCCTGAAACAGGTGGGCATCGGTCAGCCCGCCGTTCGACTGCATGAACATCAGCGTGGGGCCGGACCCGCTCTTGGCCTCGAGTTTGTCCGCAACTTGATCGACATAGCGCCGCAGCAGCGGCGAGAGATAGGCGTCCACCACCGTGGTATCGCCGCGTGAGACCAGCTTCATCAACGGGCTGACCGCGTGTGAGACCGAGACTTGCTGAAAGCCGACCTCAGCGGCAATGGCGGCCACCCGCGCCTCATGCGCCGTGTACCGATAGCCGTGCACAAAGGCAATGGCCACGGCGCGAATGCCGGCAGCATAGGCGGCGTGCAGGCTCCGCCGCGCGCCCTCTTCGTCCAAGGGTGTGACGAGTGCGCCGTGGGCGTCAATCCGCTCCCTGACTTCGACCACCTGTTCGTACAGCATTTCCGGCAGAACAATATGCCGGGCAAACAGGTCGGGGCGGTTCTGATACCCAATCCGTAAGGCGTCCCCGAACCCTTGGGTAGTGACAAACACCGTGCGGTCGCCCCTGCGCTCCAGCAGGGCATTGGTCGCAACCGTGGTGCCCATCTTCACTAGTGCAATCGTGTCGGGTGGGATGGGCGCGTCGGCATCGATCCCGAGCAGATCACGAATGCCCTGAACGGCCGCGTCCTGATAGCGCTCAGGGTTGGCCGACAGCAGCTTATGCGTCACCAGGCCGCCGTCAGGACGGCGCGCCACCAGGTCGGTAAACGTCCCGCCGCGATCAATCCAAATCTGCCAGCCTCGCTTCTGGGACACGCTGCCCTGCGCCTTCATGGTCCAGTTGCCTCCACGGGTCTGCTAGCCCTCACGTTTACGGACGCTGTAGCCAAAGCGGGGGAAATGGACCGTCACCAGCCCAGTGCGCGCGTTGCTGTGTTGCAGTGCCATACGCTGGGCGTCAATGGACACCAGCCGGCCGATACTGGGGTTGGCCCGGCCATAGTCGGTGGGTGTTATGGAAACCGTCTCGCCAAGGGCAGGGTCCCCGTCCAGCGTCTGACTGGGAAGAACTGGCAAAGGATGGCTGGAAGCCGCGACCGCCAGCGCTTCGTGGGCGGTCATTGCGGCTGGACTGCCGTGGCCGCGCGCGGCTACGCGCTCCATCCACGCACGAATGACGCCCGGAATCACGCTGGTGCGCTCGCCGGCGAGCTGGTCCATGACCCACAGCGGATGGTAGAGCACGCAATCGGCCAAGGACATGGCCTGGCCAGAGATATAGGCCCGTCCGTCGTGCAGGATGTCGCTGATCCAATGCAGCTGCGGACGCAGTTGGGCCAGGTTTTTGGCTGCCGCGGCCTTGCGATGGGCGAGGCCCGGCTCGGGCTTGCCGAGCAGAGCGGCCCGGTCGGCCAGGAATTCCGGCGTGAAACGCGCGGCGTCGGCATGTTCGCAGGAAATATAATTGATGCTATTGCGTGTCAGCGTCGCGTCCGTCCAGCGTTCTAGGCCAGCAATGAAGGCCCGTTGGGCGACCGGGGCCGGTCCCGGATAGAGCGGGGGGTCCGGGAAACGGCGCTCCAGTTCTTCGATAATCCGGGCGGTATCACAAAAAACGTCGGCCCCGACCTGAAGGGCCGGCGCCCGGCGATAGCCGCCGGTGAGGGGGATATAGTCCGGCTTGGGCAGGGTCGGGGGAATCTCGACCGAGCGCCAAGCCAAGCTCTTGAGACCCAGGACGAGGCGGACTTTTTCGGAGTAGTTGGAAAAATCGTAGTGATGCAGAATGAGTTCAGAGGACATGGGTTTCCTGTTTGCCTTGATCTGAGCCCTATAAAGTGGCAAGGAGGAGGAAGGAATTCAAGGGAGGCCGCCGCAAACACAGCACCAGGAGGGGAAGCCGTATGCCAGCCGCACATTTTTTTGCCAAGAAGCCCGAAGAGATCGGTCTTGACCCGGAAAAAGTCCATGCCCTGTTTGCGCGGGCCGAGCGCGAAGTCACCTCCGGCTTGCTGCCGGCCACCCAGGTGGCGATTGCCCGCCACGGAAAAATCGGGGTCATGCAGACCTGTGGCCGGGCGGTCCAAGGCGGAACAGAAAAACCGGCGACTGATGACACCCGCTTTGTCATTATGTCCTCAACCAAGGCGTTCACCTCAGCCTCGGCCTGGATACTCATGCAGGAGGGGAAACTGCGCCCGGAAGACCGCGTGGTCGATTATCTTCCCGAGTTTGGCACGAATGGGAAAGACGTGGTGACGGTTGAGCAGTTGCTCATTCATACGTCGGCCATTCCCCATGCCCCGCACTGGCAAAAAGAATGGGCCGACCACGACAGACGCCGTGCCCGCTTTGCCCAGTGGAAGCTGGACCACACCCCAGGGGAGAAATTCGTCTATCATGTGTCGGCCAATTTCTGGCCGGTGGCGGCTATTGTCGAACGCCTCAGCGGTCAAGGTCTCAGTGAGTTTGTGCGAACGCGGATTGCCGAGCCGCTGGGTCTGCCCGATTTACGCTTCGGGCTGCCGCCCTCCGGGAACGCCGACGTCGCTGATGTCAGGTGGGTGGGCCAAGCCCCGACGGCCGCAGAGTATGAGCAGCTGGGGATTCAAGGCTTTAACGCCACAACCAACGCCATCAACGAAGACGGGGTCCTGGAGCTGAACGAAACGGTCACCCGAGAAGCCGGGTCTCCTTCGGCTGGCTGTATTACCACCGCGGGGGATATCGCCCTATTCTATCAGGCCCTGCTGAACCACGGACGTGCTCACGACGGGACACAGGTCTGGCAGCCTGAAATGCTGGAAGAGGCGCGGCGTGTTCGCACTGGAGAGTTGCGTGATCCCTTCCTCGGCCACCGGGCCAACCGGGCACTGGGGATTGCCGTTGCTGGCGGAGACGGCAAAGCCAATCTGCGCGGCTTCGGACGCACCAATTCCGCAGCGTCGTTCGGGCATCCGGGTTTTGGCGGCCAGAGCGGTTGGGCCGACCCGGCAACAGGCATCTCGTTCGGTTTTCTGACCAACGGGTTCGACCGGCACGACATCCGCGAAGCCCGCCGGCGGGTGGCTGTGTCGAGTCTGGCCGCTTCGTGCGCCGCGGAGTAATATGAAGCACTCCTGAACGACTGACGTGTGCAGGGCAAAATGAACCGCCCTCAGAGTGCAGCGGGGCGCTTTTCAATCTTTTCGGAGAGGGTCTACGAGCGATGCGCCTAGCCCTCCGTATCCTGTTGCTGGCTGGCGAAGTAGGCGTTGACCGACCGGAGCAATTCGGGGCGGTCGCTCTGGAAGGGACAGCGGCCCAAGTGCTCGGCGACGTGGGCCGCCACAGAGCTGGCAAAGAGATGGTAGAGCAGGGGCGAAAACTCCTCACGCACCTCAGCCTGGACGGGTAACACCACGTGCGCGTGGCGATTGACCTCGGTATCCGCTTGGTGGGTCACGGCAATGACCCGTCGGCCCAAACCACGCGCCGTTGCGGCCACGCTCTGCGCCCGCCAATGCGAACGGCCCGGCGGGGCGATAAGAAAAACCGGCATATCTAGCGGATAGGCAAAGCGTTCAACATGCCACCACTCTTCCAGGTCCTGCCCCATCGCAAACACGCCGGCGGCCTCAATCAGCTTTGCCGCGCTGTAGAGGGCCGTGCCATAGCTTGGCCCACTGCCCAGCATGACTACCACCGGGCTTGCGGCAATCAGGTCTGCCACCTGCCGACAGCCGGCCTGAATCGCGTTCGTGGTCGCGTCTACCGCGTTGGCGAGCTTGTCCAGCTCCCGGCGTAGCCCGTTTGCTGCTTCTCGGGCAGACCTGTCTTGCGACTCGCCTAACTGTATCGCCGTCAATAGCAGCCCCAGCAGGCTGGCCTGATAGGTGCGTATTCCTGGCGAGCGTTCTCTTTGTGGCAGTTCGACGGTAATGGAACGGTCCGCCGCCTGCATGACCGCGCTGTTGGGCGTGCCGGTCAGGGCTACGGTCAGCACGCCGTTCTCTTTGGCCCGTTCAATCGCTTGCACGACGCGCTCGGTGCCACCCGAAGCCGAGGTTGCAATCACCAAGGTCTGCGACGGCTCGGCAGGGCGCAGCCGGCTGCCACCGTAGTCCAGCAAACGTTGCGCGCTCAGCGGTGCGCAGGCCACGCCAGCAATAGCCTGAAAGGCCATCTCGGCAGCACACGCGGCGTGATAGGAATCGCCGTCTCCGGTCAGGTAGACCTTTCTCACCGCCTTCCATTCTGACGGTGTGAGGGCCGCCCGGACCTGCCTCTCAAACGGACGGGTCAACTGCCGCATATCGCCGGCTAAGCCTGCGACCTGCCTGCACATCACCTCCGGCTTGAGTGGCTCCATCGTTCTATCCTTGCCCTTCCAGGCCGCGCACGATGTCTACATAGGACTTCACTCGCTCGACATCAATTTGCCCGCCCCAGCCGCCGCGTTCCAGGCAGGTGCCGACAAACGCCCCGTCCGCCGCGGCCAGCAACCGCGCCGCGTTGTCGTGGTTGGTGTAGCCCGCCAAAATAATCGGCAGACCCGGCACGGCCTTGCGTACCGAGGCGATCATCTCCAGGGTTCTATTCTCGTCGGGAGCGCCCAATGACACCGCGTCCGCCCCAACATATTTGGCGCTCCGGGCGACCTCCGCAGTCGGCTTTGGCTCGCCAAACCATTTGAAGTGCATGGAATCGACTTCGGCGATAACTTTGATATCCCAGGCGTCAATTTTTTTGCGATATTCCATCACGTCGAGCGGATTGGCTTCGACCATGCCGTGCGCGGTCAACGTGGTGCCCACCAGCGCGCCGGCCCGAATAAAACTGCCCCCCGCCACCTTGGCCACCGCCAACGAGGCTTTGAGCGCGTTGCGCATCAACTGCACTCCAACCTGGAACTCCGCGCCCGTGGCCTGGACAATAGCGTGCACGATCAAGCCCATAGCGGTTGTCCGGGCCGGGTCGGATTCGTCTTTCGCGCTGTAAATGCGATCAACGGTCTGCACCAAACACCCGTCCGCCCCGCCGTGGTAGAGCGCCCGGGCCGATGCAACCGCGGTCTCGAGGGTCTGCTTGAAACTGCCGTCCTGGTAAAACAGGGTGCCGGGCAGGGGTTGCAGATGAATCATGCCCAACACGGCTTTGCGTTTACCCAGGCTTGTAAAGTCTCGCATGGTCAGCCCTCCTCCTCTACTCCTCCAAAGACGTGTCCTGTGGTGTATGGCTCCAACTGTGGAATGCTTCTCATGCCGCTGTCAAGCCATACCGGCGAACGTGCCGCCGCCTCTGGACAATCCGCCGTTGGGCGCTATGTATGGGCTTCACAAAACAGAATATCTGATATGAAAATATGAATCCTATACAGATTATCGAACGAGTATACGCAGAGCTATCCGCAAGGATAGTGCAAGGAGTTATCTCAATTTCCCTACGGCCTCCCGCATTGGTCGGTACGGTTCAGGATGACCCATTCGACTCTTGGGTAGGGGAGGCAGTCAATCATATTCTTCCAGATATCGAAGTCTGCCATGCTGGAAAATTGACAACGCCCGATCTCGTGTTGCGGCATAGACCCAGCAACTCAATTCTGGGACTTGAGGTGAAGAAGATTATTCAGCAGGCTAGTGGGAAGGACCCTAGGGGACTCACAATCGATTACAATAGCTGTCTTCCCTGTGGGAAGGCCCTTATCAAGGTTGGACAAGATACTGTGGAGGTCCCCTGCTTCTACCTCTTTGCCTTACTGAGCAACGATAGCTTCTCGATAGTCACCTCTATCCTCATGGATGGAGATTGTCTCAATTACGATTTCGATTTGCACAAGGACGCGAAATACGCCAATCAAAGCGAGTACGACCACGGTCCATACGGAGAAGGTTCCGTCCGGCATCGAAGAATGTATACCTATCCGAATCCACTCAACTACAAACTGAACTTCTTTCACCTCCGCCATATACTCGTCATCAAGCAACATGATGTGGCCGCTCTCGCTACACAGGATGTCCTCTGTACGGACCTTCTCGTCAGAGATGATAATAAGTATCAGAATTCTTTCCACTACATCGTGATTGACAACGCTACGAGACGCCCTCTCACCCTCGATCAACTGCCAGTTCGACGGAATATCTTTCAAGACTGTAAGTCCCGACGGCCACGAGAGCGGACGGCATCCCTGCCCCAACTACCAAAATAAATCCATGCCAAAACTTATAGAGAACGATTTTCCATTTGCAGAACTCTCGCTCGTAGCCGAGCGGGAGTCCTGGCGGAAAGAGGTCTATCGCCCTGTCTATTATCTCCATAAGTGGTGGGCTCGAAGGCTCGGCTCGGTCTTTCGTGGCATACTGCTTGGCGCGTGTTTAGAGGAGGGCGAGGATTTCTGGGAGCGTTTCTACAAGAAGAATACCTTTGAGCATACCCTTGTCTTTGACCCTTTTATGGGGAGTGGGGTGACTGTCGGTGAAGCCGTCAAACTTGGCTGCAAAGCTGCTGGGCGTGATGTCAACCCGGTCGCATATCTGGCCTGTCGGGCCGCACTGTCCCGATATACTGACGCTGAAGTTCTCTCTACCTATCGATGTTTGGAACGGGCTCTTGCGCCGAGACTGCTCAGTTACTTCCAAACCAGAACGAAGAGCGGCCAGACCGCGACCGTTTTATACTATTTTCTGGTTAAAATAGTTCCTTGCCCGGAATGTGGGAAAGCGATTGATCTTTTCAAAACCCGAGTCTTCTCCAAGAACGCGACTCCTCAAAAGGACCCTTCGGCACGTACCCTGTGTCCGGGCTGTGGCGCGGTGAACTTCACCGCCTACGATGCTGAGCGCGTCGGTTGTGCAGAATGTTCGCTGACGTATAACCCTCAGCACGGGAATATCAGTGGAGCGGAAGTCCGGTGTGACGGCTGTCAATATGCTTTCCGTCTGACCGAGAGGATGAAGGCTCTTGAGGGTCCTTTACCTTTTCGGCGCTATGCAAAGCTGGTTCTGACTGCGGACGGGGAGAAACTCTATGAGCCGATGAACGAATTCGACGGACAGATTGAGCGCCAAATAGCCGAAGAGTTTACGACGCTCTCAAGCAGTTTCCCCGTTGTGGATATCAAGCCCGGCTACAACACCAACCAGATGCTGAACCATAATTATCGGTATTGGCATGATCTCTTCTCCGATAGACAACTCGTCTGTATCCGGCATCTTATTGAGACAATCAAAGGTATCGAAGACCCGGACTTGAAACTCCTCTTTTCTTGTCTTTTCTCCGGAACCCTGGAATTCAACAACCTGTTCACCTCTTTTAAGGGTGAAGGGACAGGGGCGGTACGGCATATGTTCTCTCACCATGTCTTAAAGCCGGAGATGATGCCGCTTGAGGCGAATATCTGGGGAACGCCCAAGTCTTCCGGGGCGTTTTCAGGTTTGTTTCGGTCTCGCGTTGAAAAAGCCCTTGCCTATAATAAGGCCGAACCGTCTGAACTCAGGCTTCGTGCATCAAAAAGTATGCAGGTGAGCAATATCAATCAGCCTGTCTCTGTGGAAATAGCGGAGAGTTTTGCACAGTTCGCCTCACAGCCAAAAACAGCCTATCTCACCCTGGGAGATTCCGCTTGTACCGATATGCCCGACAAGAGCGTTGATATCGTTGTGACGGACCCACCTTTTTTTGACAATGTACATTATTCTCAGCTTGCCGATTTCTTTTACTATTGGCTCAACCAAGCTCTGGACTTTTCCACCGCGCTAACGACGAGATGTGTGGAAGAGGTCCAAGACACTGACCCTGAACTCTTCACCAGAAAACTCACCGCGGTGTTCACCGAATGCAGCCGCGTCCTCAGTGATACGGGCTTGCTTGTTTTTACCTATCATCATCGCCACGAGGGCTGGACCGCCGTCCACCGAGCAATCAGACATGCCGGACTCGTCTGTACGCGCGGATATCCGATAAAGGCCGAAATGTCCGTTTCGAGGCCGCTGCAACAGGCCGCCTCCCCCATTCACTTAGACCTCATCCTTGTCTGTCGAAAGGAGAGGCAAGCAGGAAGAAAGAGCCGAGCTATCGACCCGCTATACCCGGCGCTCAATGTGGCAAAGGAGCAGATAGCCAGACTGAAGGCGGCTGGCATACAGGTATCGCTCGGGGATGCAAAAGTGATCCTCATGGGTTGCCTGCTGTGCGAAGCTCACACGCTGAATACCCTTGACCGAGAAGAGAGATTTCTGGAGAAACTGGAGCAGCACCTGGACACTTACGTTGCTCAGGTCATCTCTGCAAAAGGGGAAGTGTTCTCTAAAGCCAAGGAGGAGGCCGAACAACTCCGACTGTTTGAAGAAATGGAGAAATATCTAGTGCATAAAGAGAGAGGCGGCCCCCTCACCTCGGTGGTTCGTCCGCAGTGAGTGGAGGACGGCTGAACGCCGCGTCATCCGTTACCGTCCCTTCAGCGTCGCACCCCCGGTGTTTCTATGGGCAGGCCCCGACCGCGCCAGGCCAGATACAATTCGAGATTCACGTAGGCGTCAGCTCCGTAGACCAGGGGTTGAGCGCGGATTGCGGTGTTGCACCAGGCAAACATGCGGTGCGTCGAACCCAGCGTTTGCCAGCTCAGCCGGTAGATGGGGAAGCCGTTGGTCTGTCCCTGGCTGACGACCTCACCCCGTAAGCGCTGCCCGGCATAGTCAGCGTGACAATGCCGGCACGCCAAGTCGAGTTGACCGCGGCGACGCAGGAAGAAGGCTTTGCCCGCCTCGAAAAACGGTGCGGCCAGTCCCCCGATGTCCACACGCAGTGGCATTCCGCGCGACTGAAAACTCACAAAGGCGCTGAGTGCTAACAAGGCTTCGGACTCATACGGATAGGCTTCGACCTGAAGATGCTCGGTGCGACAGCGGTTAATCCGCTGCTCCAGATTGATGAGCTTGTCGGTGCGGGGGTCGAATTGCGGATAGCGTGTCCGCACCCCAGCCATGCTTGTTGCGGCGTCTCCATGACAATCGACACACGCCTGTTGGCGGCTACCCTGGGTGCGGTCCCATAACGTGCGGCCACGTTCGACCCATAATACCCCCGGATTGCCAAACGTATCCTCCTGTAGCTGGCGGTGTTCTTCCGATAGGTAGGTATAACCGGAGCGACGACCTTCGACCCGGTAGGGGAAGGTCTCGGGCTGCGGACGGCTCGGAGCTTGCGGAGTCTTTTGAGCCTGTGGAGTGTTCTGGCGCAGCGTCAAGAGATAGGCGACAACATCTTCGACCTCCTGCGCGCTGAGAATCGGCTGGCCCTGGTAGGCTTTGAGGATGGAATGCAGACCGCTTGTGGTATGATAGGCCGGCATGATGGAATGCGGGTTCAGCGCTTTGGGGTCAAGCAGGCGCTGGCGCAACTCGGCCGCGGTATAGCGACTCCCAACCGTGTCCAAGGGCGGTCCTACCGTACCGTGGACACGACGTTCGGATAGAGGCAACGGCTCAACATCTGGCGGTCTCTTGGACGCCACGTTTGCCCCCGCTCCCAGCGGGAGCGGGGCGGAATCAGCCGCTGCCCGTCCTCTCTGCGGCAGGGCATGACACACGACGCAATCGCCGCGTTCCCGGTCGAGCACAAGGCGCTGTCCGCGTTCCGCCTCGCCGGGCTGGTCGGTCAACGGACCGGGAAGTTCGTCCTGCCCGGTCTGCGAGCCGCGGTTCGACGGCTCCCCGTGGGCGTCGAGAGCGCTCAGCACGAGCAGACCGAGCCCCACTGTAATGACAAACGCTTTCCAATCGCTTCCGGGCATTGTCACCGCGCCTTTACCCAAACGTGTCGGCGGTAATATTGGCATACCACGAGCGGGCGTAGGCTGCTTCAAGCGCGCGGGTGGTGTGTGGCGCGTCAAGTGGACTCGTGCCGCTCGACCCTGGGACGATCTGAATCGTGTCGTTTTCCACGCCATACACCGCGCTCACAGAGATACCGTAGTCAGGCGCAACAAGGCTGTAGCAGGTATTGAGCAATGCCGGCGGCCTGACCGGCCTACCCCGCAGCAGGGCCACAATGGCCGCAGCGCAGACCTTGGCCTGATTGTTGGCGCTAAAGGCGGATTTGGGCATGGGGTTGGCGAGGGCCGCGTCGCCAATAATATGAATGTTGGCGTGTACCCGGGATTCGAATGTGTCGCCATGTATGGCACACCAACCGGTGCCCGCGTCAAGGCCACCCACCCGCGCAATTGCTGCCGCCCGCTGCGGGGCAATGATATTGGCCACCGCGGGCGTATACTCGTCAAACTCGGTGCGGACGAGGCCGGCGCGGGTATCAACCTGAATGACTCGCCCGCCCTGTGCGCCCGGCACCCATTCGAGCAGACCTGGATACAAGCGCTCCCACGCGGCTAGAAACAGGGCATCCTTGGTAAAACTGTCCTTGGCGTCCAGCACCAAGACTTTTGATTTTGGCTTATGATTTTTGAGATAGTGGGCGATCAAGCTAGCCCGCTCATACGGTCCTGGTGGACAGCGGTAGGGCGTCTCCGGCGCACTGATAACCACCAGCCCCCCATCTGGCATGGCCTCCAGTTGGCGGCGCAGCAGCCGCGTTTGCGAACCGGCCTGCCAGGCGTGTGGAAACACCGTACTGGCCGTGGCGTCGTACCCGGCTATCGCCCCCCAGCGCAGTTCAACACCAGGGGATAAAACCAGTTTGTCATAGGCCAGGCGACGACCATCACTAAGTGTGAGTATCTGAGCGGTCGGCTCAAACGCCCGAGCGGGGGCCTGGACGACCCGGACGCCATAGCGTTTCTGGAGCCGCTGGTAGGTATAGGTCAACCCGGCCAGCGGCTGGAGGCCGACCAGGGCCGCGTTGCTGAACGGACAGGTGATAAACTGAAGCTGCGGCGTCACCAGCGTGACCTCAAGGCCGGGGTCGGCCAGGCGTAAGTATTTGGCACAGGTCGCCCCACCAAAACCACCCCCAACAACGACGACCTTGGCAGGGGTATGCGCCCGCGGGCTGCCGGCCAGCAGCCGGGCAAGGGGGAGGCCGGCGGCCAGGCTGAAGAATTGACGGCGGGTGAAAAAGGACATCTACTGTTGTTTACGCGGTCGTCTAGCCGCGAAATAGGCCGTTACGGCCTCAATGTCTGCCTCACTCAGCCCCCGAGCAATCTGATTCATGACGGTCCCCTGACGCTCCTCGGTCCGAAACGCCCACATCGCCGCCCCGAATTGTGCGGCTGACAGGGTGTCGAGTGCAGGAACAGCGCCCTGACTCCGCCCATCAGGACCATGACAGGCCGCGCAGGCCTGCGCCCACGCCACACCACGGGCCGGGAGAGGGCCGGCGCTCGCCAGGGCAGGGGCGAGCAGCAGAACGAGGAGGGGTTGCGCCAGGACCAGGAGCCGTTTCATGGGCTGACCGTGAGCCCTACGCGCTCGGATGTGGTGACTCCGGCATCGTCTGTCCACACACACTCCAACTCGCCCGACACGTCCGCGGTGGTAAAAAACGAGAAATACGGATTAGCGGCAATGCCAGGAAAGAGTTCCGCGTGGAAAACCTCCGTTCCGTTGTACAGACAGCGAACCGTATGCACGATGTTTTTGGGAATCCGCTGGCCCACGTTGTTATACCGGAAGCCCGTTTCCATGGGATGGCGGATGAGCAAACGCACCTCAAAGACCGCGCCGCGTTTGACCATCTCAGGGACTTTGATTCTCGCCTTGGCCATAGCGTATGCAGTCTGGTCAGCTCCCCTCAACACAGGCCGCGGCCGTAACAACGACTTGTGCGCTTGCCATCCAGGCCGTGCCGTCATTCATGACCGCCACCGCCACCACCTGCTGGCTGCCGGCCAGTCGAATGCGGGTGTGGACCTCGGCCCGTCCGGTCTGCGGCCCCAGGGCGAAGCGGGCAATAACCGGCCTGGGGTTCTTTTCCGAAAAAATATGAATCTGCCTCACATGGGCCTGGGGTGTCATCGGACTCTCGACGTGGACCCGCAGCCGGACGGAGTGGCCACTTTCGGCCAGGGTGGGCAGGGTGAGTGTGACACGACCGACCTGGGGCAGGACCCCTCCGGTTGTCTGGCGAACGAGCGGCACGAGCTGCTCGGGAAGAGCGCCGGCCGGCCGCGCCTTTCTGAGCGGCATGAACAGGCCGCCCAGCAGGCCAACCAGGACATGCCGGCGTGACAGGCGACTAGGCCGGGCGTAAATCATGGTTCTTCAACGGCAACGAACGAATGCGTTTGCCGGTGGCCGCAAAGATGGCATTACACAGCGCCGGCGCCAGCGGGGCCAGGCCGGGCTCGCCGGCGCCACCCCAAAAACCGCCCGTCGGCTTGAGGACCACTTCGACCGGGGGCATCTCGGCAAGGCGCATCATCTGGTAGTCATGAAAATTCGACTGTTCAACCCGCCCATCCTTGATGGTGATTTCTCCGTACAGGGCGGCGGTCAGGCCGTACACGACGCTGCCTTCGATCTGCGCCCGGACCGAATCAGGATTGGCCACATAGCCACAGTTAATACCGACCACCACCCGATGTATTTTTAACTCGCCTTGCTCATCGACTGCGGCTTCAATTACCGCCGCAGTATAGCTCCCGTAGGAGTCCTGTACGGCAATCCCACGCTGGACGCCTTGCGGCAGCCGGCGGTCCCAGCCGGCGGCCTCGGCGACCGCGTCCAGAATAGCTAGGTCCTTCGACGCCTGGGGGGTCTGGAGCAGGGCGCGTCGAAACTGATATGGGTCCTGCCCGGCCGCATGGGCTAACTCATCAATAAAACTCTCCCGAAAAAACGGATTATGGGTATGCGCCACGGCCCGCCACGGCCCGGGCGGTACGTGGGTGTTGCGCATGGCGTATTCCATATGCAGGTTTGGAAAGGCATACGGGGCGTCAGCAAAGGTGCGTACCCCGACCATATCCACCCCGTCCCGAATCAGTTGGGGGCGGACCGCACTGAAAATCGACTGCTCGGCCTGGCGCACGGTCCAGGCGGTGGGTTGCCCAGAAGCGTTGAGCGCGGCTTTCATGCGAACCAGGGCCACCGGCCGATAACGACCGTGCTGGATATCCTCTTCTCTGGACCAGATCAATTGCACCGGGGTGCCGGGCATGGTTTTGGCAATCCTGACGGCCTGGCGCACAAACTCGATGTGCATCCCGCGCCGGCCAAAGCCTCCCCCGAGATGGACCTTGTGGACCTCGACCCGACTCACTGGCACGGCCGCGGTTTCAGCCGTCACGGCCGCGGTGGCCTCGCTGTTCTGGGCCGGCGCCCAGACGTCAACCCGCTGCTCCGTATACCGCGCCGTACAGTTTTGGGGTTCCATAGTGGCGTGCTCAAGATAGGGGGCGTAGTAGTCGGCTTCAAGCGTGGTAGCCGCGCTGGCAAACGCGCTGTCGATATCGCCTTCCTGCCGCGAGACCGGCGCTTTTTCCAGTTGTAGGCCCTCGCGCAGAAACTCCAGGATGCTGTCGCTGCTGACGTGGGCGTGCTCCCCAAAATCCCACTCAACCGGGAGCGCCCGCAGCGCCTGCTGGGCGTTCCACCAGCTTTCCTTGGCAACGACGACAACCGCATCTTCCAGAGGAACGACCTTGACCACTCCGCGCATGTCGGCAATTTTTTCCGCGTCTGCGCTTTTCAGGCTGCCGCCGAACACCGGGCAGTGGGCAATCGCGGCATAGACCATGCCGGGCAGCCGGGTATCAATCGCAAACGCGGTCTTGCCCGTCACCTTATCCGGGATATCAAACCGCTGGGCCGGCTGGCCAAGCAGAGTCCAGTCCGCGGGGTCTTTGAGCCGTGGATTTTCGGGGATGTCGAGCGTGGCCGCTTCGGCTGCCACCGCTCCAAAACTGACCTGCCGCTGGGTTGGGGTATGGGTGATGAGACTGCCACCGGCAACACATTCTGCGACCGGCACGCCCCAGCGCTGGGCCGCGGCCGTGGTCAGCATCAGCCGGGCCGCGGCGCCGGCGGTGCGCAGATACTCCTGGCTGTCACGAATTGACCGGCTGCCGCCGGTCAGCATGGTCCGAAAAATCCGGTTGCGCCGTAGATGCTCGCTCGTTGACGCATACTCGGCCTGCACCTTGTTCCAGTCACACCCCAACTCTTCGGCAACCAGCATGGGCAGGCCGGTAAAACTGCCCTGGCCCATTTCCACCCGGGCCACCCGAATAATAATCGTGTCATCCGGTCGGACCAGGACCCAGGCCGTGACTTCAGGACTGTTTTCAGCCTCAGCGCTCTGCTCCGCCGCTGCCAAGTCGGACTTTGGCAGTGTCACCTCCAGGAGCAGGCCGCCCCCAACCACAGCCGAGCGTAATAAAAACGAACGCCGGGACATATGCACACTCTGTTTCATCGCCACGTCCTTCTCTTCCCTGCTTGCTGCTTTCCACTAACCACTAACCACTAACTACTCTCCACTACCTCCCTCGCCGCGGTATGAATAGCGGCCCGAATACGCCCATACGTCCCGCAGCGGCAGATATTCGTCACGGCTGCGTTAATATCCGCATCGGTCGGTTGGGGCTTTTTCTTCAGCAGGGCCGCGGCGGACATAATCACGCCGGTCTGACAATAGCCGCACTGTGGCACCTGATGTTCAACCCAGGCCCGCTGCAAGGGGTGACTACCATCCGTGGAGAGCCCCTCTATGGTCGTAATGTTCTTGCCGGCGGCAATGGAGACCGGCATAACGCAGGAGCGCGCCGGTTCGCCATCCAGATGGACGGTGCAGGCCCCACACAGGGACATGCCGCAGCCGAATTTCGTCCCGGTCAGCCCCAGGATATCGCGCAAGACCCACAGCAGCCGCATGTCCGAACTGACATCAACGCGGTGTTCTTTTCCGTTCACGCTCAGAGCAATCATGCTGACTCCTTTTTCCTCACAGGCCCGTTTCATCGCCTAGCTTGAAAGACCACCAATCGTCTGTCAAGCATAGAGGTGTGACAAGTGTGACAGATGCGGATGAACCGGCATAGACTGTCAGCGCAACGAAGCCTAAAGTAAAACCTACGAGATTCACCATGATGCGGACTATTGAAGCCACAATCGACAGAGACGGGCGGGTGCATTTGTCGGAGCCGGTACAGCTTCCTGAAGCCCGGCGTGCGATAGTGACTATTCTTGAAGAGGAGCCACGCCCAATCCCATCAGCGGCACTACTCAGCGAAGAATCGCTGGCCAAAGACTGGAACCGTCCAGAAGAAGATGAAGCGTGGAGCCATTAGATCAAGATCGGTAGTCATTGTCAGATTCCCGTTTCCTGACCTCTCTGCCTCAAAACTCCGGCCCGCTCTTGTTATGGCAACCTTGGATCGTGACGATCTGATTCTTTGTCAAATCACGAGCAAAGCGTATTCAGATCCGCTGGCTATAGAGATCTGATAGTCAACCCATTTGCTCAAGCAGATACGCGCCCAAGCGTTCCAGCACGAATAGGATTTGTTGATAGCCCTCGGCGTCTTTCAGGGCAGTGGCCCTGGCCTCACGGAATTCGTCCCGAAAATACAAGGCTACTTGAGGGTACATTTTCTGTTCCTGGTTGTGCATTTCCCCCTCACCCTAGCCCTCTCCCTCCAGGGGAGAGGGGAAACGAAAGGTGTTATGCTCACTGGCTATCCCTCTCTCCAGGGGGGAGGGCTAGGGCTATTTGCAGGCGTGTGGACTCGGCGGCACATCCAAGGCGGGGTTGCGTTCAAAAAATCCGACCGGCATCAGGCTGAAACCGGCGTACTCGACTGGCATCACAGGCCAATCTTCAGGCCGTGGAATATGGGTCAGGCCAAAGGTATGCCAGACCACGATGTCGGTGTTCTCGATATTGCGCTCCTGTGAATAACGCAGCAGGCCCTCACCGCCGGGACTCTGGAGCGTAATGTCGCCGGCCGCACTGAGTTCGTCTGGCGCAAACGCAGTGACCCATAGATTATGCTGGGCAAACCCGGCCCGTTGTCCCACATAGGAGTCGGCCTGGGCAAACAGCGTCGGCGTTGCGCCGGCCAGCAGCTTATAGCCGACCGGGACCCCCAGCCGGTTTGTCCGCTGCGGGTTGACGATTTTCCAACTCCGGCTGGCCTTCGGATTAATATCCCGCCGCGCCCCATCTTCGGAGGTCAAGAGCGTCGTCTTGGCGCGGAACTGCGTCCCGTGCGGATTGTCCGGCCCGTGGGGCACAGGCTCGACCTCGACCTCGTAAACCGAGTTGCGCGCCCCGTCCACATCAAAATCGAGCCGGAAACAGAACAGGTGTTGGTGAATCGGGGAGGCCAGGTTGGGCGCAATCAGGGGGGCGAACTCGGGCTGCTCGGCCCCGTTTTCCACCGCGCTGACCCCGACAATGCCGGTCAGCTTGACCTCCATCTGAATCGTGCCGTCCAGGTATAAATACCAGAAGAAGCCATACTCATAATTCCCGACCGTAAAGAACGAGCTGACCACCAAACGCCGCGAGCGCCGCACTTCTGTGGTCGCGGACAGCAGGTCCCGATGCTTCCACAGCACGCCATAATCTTCTTCGTGCATACAGATGGCGTTTTCGATGGTATAGACCGAACCGTCGGCCAGCAGCGTGGGCATATCAAAATAATAGATTTCGCCCAGACAGTCGCAGCCCAGGGTGAGCGAATTGGCCAGATTGCCCACACTCGCCTCGCTGGCATCCAACACGTGTTTCCAGGTGTGCATGGGGTCGCGGTCGCCATACGGCACCACCATGTCGGCCAGCGCGGCCCGATAAAGAATCGAGCGCCGCTCCCCGGCGTCGTCATAACTCAGCGTATGCAAAACCAGGCCGTGCTGCGGGTGCATCCCAACCCGGAACGACCACTTCTGCCATTCCACCGCGTGCCCATCAACGCGGAAACTCGGCCCCTCGGGCTGGGTAACGGCAATCGGTTTCAGGTCGGTCCGCAGCGCAGTCTGGTGAGTGGCCTCGTAGCGGCCGCTCTCTGGTGGCAGGGGAGTCACGCCGTGGTCTTCCACATGGACCACCCGGCCCGCGGTCAGGTCCACGTAGGCAATCAGCCCGTGGAGCGGGCGGGCATAGCCGTTGTCGGTTTTGTCTTCGCGCACAAAAGCAATGGTCCGGGCCAGACGGTGGGTCGGGTCTACGCCGTTGGGGAGAGGGCCGCTGCCCGGCCACATATCGATTTGCAGCCGGCTCATATCCTCGACCCCGCGCCGCCTGACCGCGGCCTGCCAGGCCGGGGCGGCTTTGGTGAGCGTGATCGATTGGATGAGGTCTTGCCCCCCAAACGGTGACTGTCCGCTGTCGAGGCGCTGCACCGCCAGTAGCTCGCCTGTTGTGATATTGACCTGCGCCGCAAAGCTGCCGGCCGACCGGCCGTTGGCGTACTCGTCTACCCCCAGAAAGCGGAGCACCCGAACGCAAGGCGCACCTGGGGTAAAAGCATTGACGACCTCTTTGGGCGGCTCTACCAGATTGACGCTCGAGAAGGCGACCTGGCCGGTCAGCTCGCCCGAGTCCCTAAGGATAGCCACGCCGCGCTCAATCTCGCTCTGGCTCAACGGCTCAAGAGGGTGCGGGGGGCAGCCTGAACGGTCTTGGCGTATGTCCTGTATAGCGCTGGTCATGCTGGGTTCTTCTCCTTTAATCAGCGTGCGCTCAGGGCGACCCGTTCAGCGTCCGCCTGAAATATCGTAGAGCGTGGTGGTGACATACGAGGCCTCATCCGTACATATCCACACCACCAGATTGGCCACCTCTTCGGGCTCGCAGATACGCCCCAAGACCGTTTGCGCCTTGGCGATGGCTTCGGCCCGTTCAATGCCGATACTGGCCTCAAAAATTTCGGTCCGGGTAATGCCGGGCCGCACGCAACAGACCCGAATCCCCTCAGGCCCGACTTCCCTGGACAGACCCAGGGTAAAGGAATCCAGCGCGCCCTTGCTTGAGGCGTAGACCACATCCCCGGGAAGCCCGCCGTAGCGCGAGGCAATGGAGCCCACGTTGACGATTACGCCGCCGGCCCCCCCACGCTTGGTGGACATGCGTTGAATGGCCTCGCGGGCGCTCACGAACACGCCAAAGATATTGAGATTAAAAACCCCGTGTATCCGTTCCAGCTTGGCATCGACAATCGCGGTCTCATAATCGATGGCGGCATTATTCACCACGGCAGTGACCGGACCGAGCGCGGTATCGGTCTGGCGAAACAGCTCGACAACGCCGGCTTCTGTCCCCACATCGGCCTGCACCGCAATCGCCCGTTGCCCGGCCTGTCTCACGTCGTGGACCACCTCTTCGGCCCGGTCCTTGGCGCGGGCATAATTGACGCACACGTCAAACCCGGCCCGCGCCGCTCGCCGTGCAATCGCGGCTCCAATGCCGCGACTGCCTCCGGTTACGATCATGACACCCGACATCTGGTCTCCTTTTTCAGCCGGCAATCGTCAGCAGCGCACTGCCGTCGGCCTGGACGGTCAGCCGATCATCCGGGTTGACGACCACCGTTGTTGTGGCGAACTCAACAATAGCCGGGCCGGTGAGCCGGTCGCCCGCGGCCAGCGTGTCGCCCTGATAAATCTCGGTTTTTACCTCGGCATTGACCCCCGCCATATAGGCCATACGCCGACTGGTCGGCTGGGGCTGGCCGGCAGACTGGGTGGCCAGCCGTCCCTCGGGGGCGGGGCGATTGCCGGTGGCGGCGACGCGCCAGTGCAGGCACTCAATGGGTTGGTCGCGCATTGCATAGGTAAAGCGCCGCTCGTGTTCAGCATGAAAATCCGCTTCGAGCCGACGCAGGAGCGCCGTGTCAATCGGTCCGGCCGGCAGCGGGACGGTCAGATTATGAACCTGACCCGGATAGCGTCCCTCCAGGTGCCGGGCGAATCGAATCTCTTCGGGCTTGAAGCCTTCTTCTTCAAGATGGGCGCTGCCCTCGGCGATCAACTCGTCAAACACCCGTGCGATGTCTGTGGCTGCGCCCGGCTGGTGGGTATAACAGTGGTGGAGGCGCACATAATCGTGCCGCACCGGCGTCACCGCCATCCCGAAGGCGCACAGACCACCCGCGGAACGCGGAATTAGCACCTCGCCGATCTCAAGCATACGGGCCAGCTCGGCTGCGTGTAGGCCCCCCGCACCACCGCCGGCGACCATCACATAGTCGCGGGGGTCAATGCCGCGCTCAATGGAAACCGCGCGGATGGCCGAGGCCATATTCGAGTTCACAATGGTCAGGATACCGGCCGCGGCCTCACGAACGGAGAGACCGAGCGGTGTGGCAATATGCTCGGCAATGGCCCGCTGGGCCAGGGGCTCGCTGAGGGCCCGCCGTCCACCCAGAAACGACCCGGACGACATCCGCCCGACGGCCAAGTTGGCGTCGGTGACGGCCGGCGCCCGACCGCCCCGGCCGTAACAGGCCGGACCCGGCTGGGAACCCGCGCTGTGCGGACCGACCCGCAAAGCCTTGCCGCTGTCGAGCCAGGCCAGAGAGCCGCCCCCAGCACCAATCGACAGCACCTCAACCCCATTCACGCCGATGGGCTGATGGGCGACCTTGATGTCGGTGGACATGACCGGCTCGCTGTCGCGCAACATGCAGACGTCGAAGCTGGTCCCGCCCATGTCGATAATAATCAGTCGGTCAGGGGCTTTGGTCTCCGCGGCATAATGCGCCCCCGCGGCTGGCCCGGCCGCGGGACCCGAAGCGACCGCATTGACGGGCCGCGCCAGCAGGTCCTTGACTGATGCACAGCCGCCGTTGACCTGCATGATCTGGGGCGGGTGGGGCAGGCCACCCGCGGCCATCTCTTTTTCAAAGGCGCGCAGATAATCGCCGATGATGGGGGCAATATAGGCGGACAGCACGGTTGACGAGGTGCGCTCCCATTCTCGAATCTCGGGCAGCACATCGGAAGAACACAGCACCTCGACGCCGGGCAGTTCCTCACGCACGATTGCGGCAGTGCGTTTTTCGTGGCGCGAGTCGACGATGGACCATAGATAGGCCACCGCAACCGCTTTGACCCCGTGGGCCCCGAGTCGCTGGGCGGCGACGCGGACCGCGGCTTCGTTGAGGGGCAGAACCTCGGACCCGTCCGCGCCAGTCCGCTCGGGAATGCCCAGGCGCAGATAGCGCGGAATAAAGTCTTGGGGTTTCTGGAGATGGATGTTGAATCGCTCAGGCTTGCCGCCCCGGCCCAGATACATGATATCCCGGAACCCCTGGGTACACAGCAGGCCAATGACCGGCCCGTTGCGCTGTATCAGGGCGTTGGTCGCCATGGTCTGGCCATGCACCAGAAACTCCGTCTCACGCAGAAGCGCTTCGACCGTGGTGCCGGCTTCCTCGGCCACGCCGGCAAGGCCGCGTGTAATTGCCAGCAGCGGTTGGTCGGGAGTCGAGTCTTCTTTGTAGACGTGGAACCTGCCGTCGTCGCGCAGCAGAACCACATCGGTAAAGGTGCCGCCGATATCAATGCCAACTCGATGCCCCATGTCTAGGTCTCCTGTGGCGTTGGGCTGAAGTTCCGGGCGATGGTCGGGGCTTCAAGATAGCGATCACCAGGACGCATATGCTGTTTTGTCCACGTCCCGGCCGCCGGCGTGGTGGGCTCAATCAGCGGGCGCTCGTGCTGACGCAGCTCGGCCCGGAGTTTTGCGGTCGCCTCAATGTCGAGGCTGCGCTCAAGATCGTCCTGGACGACCACCCCAAACACATTGCGGGCCGTGTCTTCGCTGATCCACTCGTCCCGCAGGTCGCGGCGGACCTGTTCTGGGGCGCGGTCGAGCGGGTTGCCCCAGCCGCCCCCACCCGCGGACACGCCGTTCCAGGTTTCGCCTTCGCGAATCAACAGTTGTCCGGCAGAGGAGGTGAACGTCCGGCTACCGTCCGCGTGCTCGATATAAATGCCGCCACCGGGGCTCATGGTGCCGCCATTCACCCCGTGGGGCGGATTCTTCAGGCCCTCGCCAAAACCGACGCACTCCATATCACCGGCAATGGGTCGATAGCGGGTGCGCAGTCCGGGGCCGCCAATCCACTGGCCCAGGCCCAGGGCGTCGGTCTCAATCTCGTTTTGCTCAACGCGGATTGGATACAGCAGCTCCAACTGCTCGACCGAGGCCGAGGTGAGCCCCCCCATGCCGGCGATGGTGCACAGGACTGGCCAGCCATCGGCGTCCTTTGCCGCGCCCTGGCCGCCGCCGCTGTTGAACAGCATGCAGCCCCATTCCTTGCCGGTTCTCGCATCAACGCCGTTGAAGTTCGGGATGTGGGCAGTATGCGCCCCACCGGCCGGCACGCGCTCGGGGATGGCCGTGGCCATGGCGATATTGATGACCTCGTGCATGGGGTCGGCGGGATTCTGGGTTGCCCCGGCCACCGCGGCCGGCCATTTGGCCAGACAGATCGTGTTGTCAGCCGCGTCGGCGCTGATGTGTTGCAGCACCCCGTGGTTATGCGGAATGTCGGAGTCAATATAGTACAGGAACGGGATGGTTGAGGTCGCCATCATGACCGCATAGGTGGCGTTGAACGAGCCGCTGGACGGCGGCCCACCGCTGTAGTGGACGTGAATATCCGCGCCCTTCTTGGTGATGGTGGCCCGAATTGGAATATCGGTTGCGCCGTTGCCGTCGGTATCGGTCCAGGTTTCGCCGTGGTAGACGCCGTCGGGAATCGTGCGGAACTCCTCCGAGGCGCGCTGGTCGGCGTAGTCCATGAGTCCGTCGCTATAGCGCACCACCTCGTCCCGGCCGTACTGCTCGCACAGCGCAATCAGCCCCTTGCGCGCCACGCCGCAGGCCCCCAGTTGGGCGCGCAGGTCGCCGTGCAGGGCGTCACGATAGCGCACATTGGCGAGATACAGCTCGACAATATCGTGGCGTTCAACACCCCGGTCAATCAATTTGGTCGGCGGAATGACGATGCCCTCCTGGAAGATGGTCTTGGCCGCCGGCACGATGCTCGACGCCTCAATAGCCCCGGTATCGAGCTGGTGGCCGCGCGCCACCGTCCAGAACACCTGCTTGCCCTCCACAAAAACCGGCTGGGCCGTTACCAGGTCCGGGATATGGGTGTTGCCCCGGTAGGGGTCGTTCGACATATACACATCGCCGTCGTGAATATCGTCTCCAAACACAGAGACGATTTCCATCAGCAGGGTCCGAATGCTGTTGCAGTGGATGGGCAGGCAATCGGCCATCGTGACCTGACGCGGCCCGCTGGCATGGGCGTCGTAGATCATGCACGAATAGTCGCGGGCCAGGGCAATGACCGAGGTCCAGGCCGTCTGCTCCATGGCCAGGGTCATCTCCTGACCAATGGCTTCAAAGCGGTTACGGATCACACTGAAAGTGATGGGGTCAAAGGCGGCCTCGGTGGCCGGCAGGGGAATGGCATCAATTTTACTGGCCGTGGCCATAGACACACTCCTTTACGAAAATTTACGAAAAAGTCTTACAATTGCTCCAGGGGCGGCATACCGAGGGCGGCGCGGTAATTGGTGTGGAAATGATGCAGGGCCGGCTCGTTGCGACCGAAGATCATATACTCAAGCGCCCCGCTCTCGGCCGCCTTCTGGGCCATTTCTCCAACATAATAATCTTCCTGCTCCAAGGTGCTATTGACGATTTCATTGACCGCCTCAGGCGAGACCGCCTCATTCCCACCATCGCGCGCCTCCTGATCGTAGACATTGGCCGCATCAATGACGACACGGGTGTCGCTGTCCATGCTGTCCTGGAGTTCGGGGCTGATATAGTTGCACACGCGGGTCATGGAGCGGCCAATATCCTGCTTGTCTGGATAGACCTTAAAGATCGTGACGTTTTCCCTGTTGACGGTCATGTGGATATTCGGGAAGAAATAGTACAGCACAACAGCCATGCCATCCATGTCCCACTGGTCTTGCGGCAGGGCCCGGAGCAGATCAATGGAGCGGGTGGGGAACACAAAACGATGATTCCGTCCGTGGGCTGTGTAGGCGATGGCGTCTCCATAGAAGATATTGTTGAGCGTGCTGCCGTGTAAACGGGCAAAGTGATAGGTCTCGCCAAAGGTGTCGTTGGCCAGCTTCCAGTTCAGCCGTTTATCCATCGTGGTGACGCCCTTGTAGCGCAGCCGGCCAATATCCCAGTGCGCGATTTCTGGCACAAAGTCGCCCAACACGGCATCAACGTCGAGTTTGCCGGCAGCGTTGGGATGAACCCACAACATGCCATACTGCTCAACCGCGGGCAGCTCGATGAGGCCGTGGCACGACCGATCAATTGTGCCAAAGTCTTTCTCGCGCGGCAGGCCAATGAGTTTGCCGGCAGGGGAGTAGGTCCAATTGTGGAACGGGCAGATAAAACGGGAGGCTGTGCCCCGCTGGGCGGTCGCAACCTGTGACCCCCGGTGACGGCAGGCGTTGACAAAGGCGCGGAACTGGCCGGCTGCATCGCGGGTAGCCAGCACCGGGACGCCAAAATCTTCGGTTGTGACAAAGCTGACCGGGGTCGGCAGATCGCCGCTGAGGCCAATAAGCTGCGGGTGATTGCGAAAGAACAGCCCCCATTCTTTTTGGGCTTGATCCGGGAAGGTATAGGGCGCGGTCGGGCTTCTGTATTGGACCCCGGCATCGACATTGACATCTTCGTCGAGCTGACGTAGCAACTCCTTCAAAAGTGAGACTTGCAGATCGTGCTTCATGACAGGCTCCCTGTGATTTCGTGTACTCAACCAATGCCCAATTCTCTGTTGTTCTGTCAAGATATGTCTCACAACAAAAATCGCCCGAGGAGCAGGCTGAGACAATGAAACTGTATATGGTGCCCGCCGCCCCCAACCCCACCAAAGTGAGGCTGTATATTGCCGAGAAAACAGCCGCCGGGGCTGAGCTGCCTATCAAACAGGTCCTGGTCAACGTGCTCAAAAATGAACAAAAGAGTGCCGACCATCTGGCGCGCAATCCGTTTGGGAGTCTGCCCGTGCTGGAGGTTGCGGACAATGATTATATTGTCGAATCGCTGGCGATTATTGAGTATTTGGAAGAGCGCTTTCCCCAACCAGCGATGTGGGGGAATGGGACGCGGGAACGCATCCACGCCCGTGAGCTCGAACGTATCGCCGACCTGCGGGTGCTGCTGCAAATCGGGCGCTATGTCCACGCCACGCAATCGCCTATCGGCCTGCCCCCTGATCCGGGGGTTGCGGCCCAGGCCAAGCACGCCCTTCCGGTGGCATTGCAGTATTTTGAGCATATTTTAGCCGACGGTCGCGCCCTGCTCTTAGGCGACCGCGTATCGGTTGCCGACTGCACCCTTCAGGCCGCCTTGCAGTTCATGCGCTTTGCCAAGTGTGACTTCATTGGAGACTATCCACATCTCATCCGTTGGGACGCCGCCTACCGCGGGCGCGCCGCGGCTCAAGCCGTGTTGCAATACTGAGCGCGTACGAGCAGCCGGGCTCCCCAGCATGGGGCCTGGCGAGAGGAGAGAAAAATTCATGAAAATTGGGATTTCCCTACCAGTGAAAGAGCTTCAGGGCGATTTGGGAGCCATCCGGGCATTTGCCCAGGCGGCTGATGATTTGGGCTATACGCATTTGCGCATCCCGGATCAGGTCCTCCGGCCCGAGAGTGGCTATGTGCACGAGCCGCTGACGCTGCTGGCCTATGTGGCCGCCCTCACGCAGAAAATTGAGATGGTGCCTTCGGTCGTTGTCCTGCCCTCGCGCCAGACCGCGCTGGTCGCCAAGCAGGCCGCGGAGCTGGACGTGTTGTCCGGTGGCCGTCTGCGTCTCGGGATTGGTGTGGGTCCGAGCGCCGAGGAATACCGCGCTATGGGAGCGGACTTTCAGACGCGGGGGGAGCGTTGTGAGGAACAGATGACGCTCCTCAAACAGCTCTGGACACAGCCCACGGTGGACTTTGAGGGACGCTGGGACCACGTATCTGGGGCCGGTCTGGACCCGCTGCCGGTCCAACGGCCGATTCCGCTCTGGATTGGGGCGCGGAGTGTGCCCATCCCGCGCATTCGGCGTCGGATCGGACGCTTGGCCGACGGCTGGTTTGTGCTGTGTACACCGGAAGAGTTCCCGGCCATACAGGCCGATATTCTCCGTGCCGCGGCAGCGGCCGGCCGGAGGCCGCAGGAGATTGGCACCGAAGCCGGCGTGGCCGTGGTCGGACCCCGCGAAGCGGAATGGCGCGACCGGGTGGCCGGCTGGCGACGGGCCGGCCTGAGCCACCTGTGTCTGCGCACGCTCGGGGGCGGTCTGGACGCCCAGGGGCATCTGGACACGATGCAGCGGGTGTATGCTGAGGTAGCTAGTAGTCAGTAGGTAGTTATTAGTAGTCAGTGGTTAGTGGTTAGTTTAGTAGTCAATAGTGAGTAATTAGTTCCTTCCCCCCTTGAGGGGGAAGGTGAGGATGGGGGGTCTGGCAGCGGAGAGGACGGGCAACCACAGGGGGTTGCCCCTACAGGGTGCTAGGCTTCGTCTTTGGGGCCAAAGGAGTCGGTCGTGATTCGGCGCGATTTGAACTTCCACTCGCCGTCAACTCTGGCGTACTCGTCGTTATACCAACCTTTCATTTCCCATTTTTTGCCCTCGCGGTTCATGTGGACTTCCACATAACACGTCCCGGTGGCCTGGTCCGGCCCGCTCAGATCAATGACGTGGTTATGGATGAAGGGCCGGGGCTGCATTGCCAAGCCGCCCTGAATCATGCTGCGCAGACCGTCGTGGCCCTGTGCGCCCGGCAGGCTGGGGTCGTCGGTCGAAAACGCGCCGTCTTCGGTAAAGAGATTGACGTAGCCGTCCAGGTCCTGCTGCCACACGCAGTGACAATACTGTAAGGGCAGGTTGCGAATCGCTTCGCGGTCGATCATTTCCTGCATTTGCGTCTCAAGGCTTTTGTCTACCATGTGGTGCTCCTTTTTGAGTAGGTAGTAGGGAGTTTTTAGTGAGGGGCTAGTGGTGAGTGGTGAGTTCCTTCTGTATCACTCCGGCAGAAAGGACGGACTGCCCGTTCTGGCGGTTTGGCCGCCGTCGGCGACAAAGGCTGCGCCTGTCACAAACGAGGCCAGGTCAGAGGCCAGAAACAGGATCACGTTGGCCATTTCTTCCGGTCGGCCCAGCCGCCCCATCGGAATAACTTCATCGAATTTCTCGGCAAACCCCGGTAACTCCAGGGCCGGCGCGATCAGCGGGGTGTCGATGGCTCCCGGACAAATGCAGTTGGCCCGAATACCGGCGCGGGCATATTCCACGGCCACCACTCGGGTGAGATTGATGACCCCGGCCTTGGCCGCATTATACGCGGCAATGCCGTAGTCGGCCCGCAGACCCGAAATGGACGCGGTGTTGACGATGGCCCCGCCGCCGGTCTGACGCATGACCGGAATGGCCTTTTTCATGGCGTGAAAAACGGACGACAAACCCAGGTCTATGGTCGTGTCCCAGACGCTGGTGTCCAGGTCAGCCGTGCGGGCCATGACGGGACTGTCCGGCCCGGCCGTGGGCAGCCCAAAGGCGTTATTATGCAGAAAGTCAAGGCGGCCAAAGGTGTCTGTCGTGGTTGCAATCATCCGGTCGAGGTCGGCCGGCTGGGTCACATCGGCGATGATGGCAATCGCCTGGCCGCCGGCTGCCGTGATTGCGGCGACCACCGCCTTGGCGTTCTCGGCGTGAATATCCGCCACCGCAACCGCCCCACCGCGCTGGGCAAACCCCAATGCGGTGGCCCGGCCAATGCCCGAGGCCGCGCCCGTTACCAAACCGACTTTGCCGTGAAAATCCATATCTGTCTCCTCCTTATCTGAATCCATGTCGATTCAGCCTACTCCAGATTAAAAATCCGCGCGCCATTATCCCAGAACAGCTTGCGTTTGGACGCTTCGGGAATGGGCTGGTCAAGCATGGCCTGCACGCCCCACGGATAGGTGCCGTCCGGGTGCGGATAGTCAGAGTCCCAGGTGAAATTATCGTCGCCGACCAGATCGACCGCGGCTTTCATGGTGGGCTCGTCGCCCCGGAAGCCCACACACACATTGCTACGAAAGTAGGCGGTGGGCGGCCGGGTGAGATATTCGTGCTCGGCGTTCCCGCTGAATTGCCAGTGCTGCTCCATGCGTTGCAGCCAGTACGGAGTCCAGCCGCCGTCGCCCTCAACGTGGATCACTTTAAGCTGGGGGAATTTTTCAAAGATGCCGAACCAGATCAGGCCGGCCATGGCCGCCATGGCCTCAAACGGATGGGATAAAATATGACCGCTGGTATGGGTGTCCATGCGGTCGCCAAACGAGGGCACCGAGGCCGAAGCCGAGTCATGGGTTGAGATGGGTTTGCCCAGCCTTTCAATGGTTGCCCACAGCGGATGGTAGTCTTCATGCCACAGCGTGCGGCCCCCAACCGGGTTGGGCCGCATATAATAGCTGACGCAGCCGTTTGCCGCGGCGCGCTCGGCCTCTTTGATGGCTTCTTCCGGCTCCTGCATGGGCAGGGCCGCGGCCCAGCGCAGGCGCTCGGGCGCTACGGAGGTGTAGTCCGCGGCCCAGTTATTATAGGCCCGGCAGCAGGCCGCCAGTAATTTGGTGTCGCGGAACTCGCGGCCCAGCATCTGGCCGGTATAGGTCGGGTAGAGAATCTGGACATCCACGCCTTGCTCGTCCATGTCCATGAGGCGGCTTGCGGCGCTGAAGCCGGTTTCCTTGGCCCGCTCAAAGCGCTCCAGGGCCGTATACGCGGCCTTGAGAAACGCCTTGGCCGCCATTGGGTATTTGCCCTTTTCGCGCGTAAACGACTCGCCCTCAACCAGAAAGGTCCGGCGGCCCGAGCCTGGGGCCTCGCCCATCCGGGGCGCTTCGGCCTTATAGCCATCTTCCATATGCCGTTCCCATAGCCAATCCGGCTCCATCATATGAGAATCGGTATCGACAATTTTGAACCCGTCACGCATGGTCGTGTTCCTCCTATTTCATGGGCCATAGCATCTTGGGCCGGTGGGGCCAAGAGATTCGACGGGCCAGGGGTGTCCTGCGCAGGGATGCGGGCAGGATGCCCGCGCTCCCAGGGCGGCCTTGGGCAACCACGGGGGGCAGGGCAACCACAGGGGGCAGGGCAACCACAGGGGGCAGGGCAACCACAGGGGATTGCCCCTACGGGGGGCAGGCTGGACAACGGCGCTCTGGACTCGGTATTTTGCAGATACTCACAATGGCAAACTCCAAGAAAAATGAGGCGAAACAGGTCATCAGCTACCGCTACGGCGACAAGCGCAAGAACAATCCACACGTTGGCATGGTCGATACCGTCAGCGATGGGGTGGAAGGACAAACCGCGTGGGCCTATGACCCGCATATTGACCCCACGCTCAACTTTGATACCGCCCGTGCCGGCATTGAAAACCTGATTGACAATGCCTTGGCCTCGGGCGACGCGGCGGTCATGCGCCAAGCCCTGGAACGGCTCAAGCGGCTGCACGCCCCGTATCTCAACTGGACCGGCAAAGCCGAGCGGACCAGTTTTGAAGTTGATACGGTGTCGCTGCACGTCCACGAGCGGATTGACCCGGCCACGATTCTGGCCGCGGTCCAGAAACGCATGAAGGGCGCAAAAGGCCAGAGCACAGCAGGCTTCCAGCCCGACCTGTTTGCCGCGCCGTTTGAGAACTTGCCCTTGCGGGAAGCCATCGACTTCTACACACACGAGCGTGATTGGGCCAACCGGCTGATTGCCGGTGATTCGCTCTTGGTCATGAATTCACTGCTACAGAAGGAGAGCATGGCCGGGCGGGTGCAGATGATCTATATCGACCCCCCGTATGGCATCAAATACGGCTCAAACTTCCAGCCATTTACCAACAAGCGGGATGTGAAGGACCGTAGCGACCATGACCTGACCCAAGAGCCAGAGATGATTAAGGCGTTCCGGGACACGTGGGAGTTGGGGATTCATTCGTATCTCAGCTACCTGCGTGACCGTTTGTTGCTGGCACGGGAACTGCTGCACGAGTCGGGAAGTGTGTTTGTGCAGATTTCTGACGAGAACGTGCATCATGTGCGGGAGATAATGGATGAGGTGTTTGGGGCGAAGAATTTTGTCAGCCAACTCTCTTTCAGGAAGACGAGCAATCTTGCGGCAGACTATATACCAACGGAATCGGATTTCCTTCTTTTCTATTCTATGCGAAAAACCGTGAAAATTTGAAATATCACCAACTTTTCGCGAACAAGGACTATAGTAACGTATCAACAGATTCCTTTGGTTGTATTGAGTTCTTGAACGGAGATTGGCGACGGCTAAATAGCAATGAGAAAGCGAATCCTAAAATAGTAGAGAATCAAGGGAAACTCTTTGGCCTGGGAGACCTGACCTCCTCGCATGTTTCGTATGCTGAACCTTTTAATTTTTGTGGAAGGACCTTTTCGCCCAAGACACGATATTGGTCTACTACGGAAATGGGTCTATCCAGACTTGCTATGAGTCGCAGGCTGGCAACGGTCGGCGATACCTTGAGATATCGGCGTCATTTTGAAGATTTTCCAGTCTTTTTTCTCGGCAACAACTGGACGGATACGGGTACGGGGACACAGACTGACTCTCGTACCTACGTTGTACAAACAGGTATAAAAGTCATCGAACGTTGCCTCCTCATGACCACCGACCCCGGCGATTTGGTCCTCGACCCGACCTGCGGTTCTGGCACGACCGCTTTTGTTGCTGAAAAATGGGGCCGGCGTTGGATTACGACCGATACGTCGCGGGTGGCTGTCACGTTGGCGAAACAACGGCTGATGACGGCAAGCTATGACTACTACGCGCTCAAATATCCTCACGAAGGCTTGAAGGGCGGCTTTGTCTACAAGACCGTGCCGCATATCACGTTGAAGTCGATTGCGAATAATGCGGAGATCGACGAAATCTACGAACGGATGCACCCGGCAGTTGCGCAGGCGTTGGGGGAGGTGAATAGGACCCTCACCCCAACCCCTCTCCCTCTGGGAGAGGGTGGCCCGAAGCGGAGCGAAGGGCCGGGTGAGGGCAAGGGACTAAAGGAATGGGAAGTCCCGTTCGACTTTCCCGCAGACTGGCCAGAGGCCGCCCGCGTCCCTTTTGACGCCTTCCACACCGCTCGTCAGGCCATGCAGCAACAGATGGACGCCTCCATTGCGGCCCAGGCCGACCAGGAAACCCTGTACGACCAGCCCCAGGTGTCTAAAAACCGACTCCGTATCACTGGCCCCTTTACCGTCGAAGCGGTGCCTTTCCCTACGGTGTTGGGCTTGGACGAAGCCGAGCAACCCCCTCACGCCGATGCCAGCGTTGCCCGCTCTGGCGAAACCGCCCGCCAAGGCCAATGGCGGGATGAACTGCTGAAAGCTGGCATTCGTGGCAAAGGGGGTCAACAACTGCAACTGGCCGACCTGGAACCGCTGCCAGATACACGCTACCTCCACGCCGTTGGTACGCTGGCCGACACGGGCGAGCGTATGGCCGTCAGCTTTGGCCCGCAGCACGCCGCCCTGGAGCAACGCCAGGTTGAAATCGCCCTGCGTGAAGCCGGCGCACTCTTTCCCCTGCCCACCATGCTGGTGTTCTGCGCTTTCACTTTCGACCCGGAAGCCGCCAAAGACATTGACCACATCAAGGGCATTACTGCCCTCAAAGTCCAGATGAATACTGATCTATTGACCGAAGACCTGAAAAAAGCCCGGACCAGCAACGAATCGTTCTGGCTCATGGGCCAGCCTGATGTCGAGATTCACCCACTGAAAAACGGACGGTATCAGGTCGAACCACGGCTTTGACTACTTCGATACTAAAACTGGTGAACTGAAATCGGGCGGCAAGAGCAATATCGCCATGTGGTCGCTGGATACCGATTATGACGACCGTTCGCTCTTCCCCAGACAGGTCTTCTTCCCCATGTCCAGCGCCAAAGACGGCTGGAACAAGCTGAAAAAAGACATCAAAGCCGAGTTGAACGACGACCTGCTGGCTCGGTTCCAGGGCACAAAATCCCTGCCCTTTGAGCCGGGCGACAACCGGCGCATTGCCGTCAAGATCGTTGACGACCGCGGCATTGAAAGCCTCAAGGTGATGGATATCCCAGATTGATGACCCTCACCCTAGCCCTCTCCCTCCAGGGGGAGAGGGAATTGGGCCACTCAAGGCGCGTCGGCAACAGGAAAAACGCCTCCCCCTCCAGGGAATGAAAAGCATGACCCATACCTCCCTCATCATCAACACGCCTTACGATAAGCCGCAGCAGCATTGGGCGCAGGACGAACGGGGGCGGGTTCTCCAGGCCGTGGAGGGCCGCCGTAAAGCCGCCTATGACATTGTTGATACCCGCACCAACACCCGGCGGGTTGAGGAGCTGGAGCTGGTCAATCGGATCCGCCCCCGGGTGGACGAGTGGCGGGAGGCCGGCTATCCGGGTGTGACCAGCGTCACCCGCCGCCTGCTTGAACACTGGCACGACCGTGAGGCCCGCCAACTGTCGTTTTACTTCTGCCAACTCGATGCGATTGAAACCCTTATCTGGTGGGTTGAAGGCCCGCCGGCGTTCAAACAAGGCATCCATCTGCCCGGCGATGGCGGTCCCTGGGAGCGTCTTTGTAATAAGATGGCAACCGGCTCCGGGAAGACCACACTCATGGGCCTTATTATTGCCTGGCAGGTGTTGAACGCTTTGACCGATTCCAAACGGAGAGCATTTTCCCGCGCCATTTTTGTTGTGGCCCCGAGTCTGACTGTCAAGGAGCGCTTGCAAGTGCTCTATCCGGGCCATGAGAAGAATGTCTACGACGAGTTCCGGGTGTGTCCGAATGAGGCTTTGCGTCGGAAGGTTAATCAAGCCGCCCTTCTGGTAGAGAACTGGCACAGCCTCATGCCGCTCAAGGAGCCGAAGCGTTCCGTTGTCAAAAAGGGCGCAGAAAGTGATGAGGCTTTTACCCGGCGCGTGTTAGGCAAGCTGGCCGGTTATAAGCATATCGTGGTGATCAATGACGAAGCGCACCATGCCTACCGCCAGCGGGCCGAGGTCAAAGTCAGCAAAAGAGAAGCCCAGGAATTCGGCATTGATCTGGAAGAAGCCACCCGGTGGATAGAAGGGCTCGACCGTATCCACAAGACCCGCCATATTCGCCGCTGTTTCGACCTCTCAGCGACCCCCTTTGCCCCAACCGGAAAGAAGTCCACCGAAAAGGGGCTGTTCGACTGGATCGTTTCTGATTTTGGGCTGAATGACGCCATTGAAGCCGGATTAGTCAAGACGCCGCGGGTGGTTGTCCGTGACGATGCCCTGGCCAACGCCCAAACCTATCGAAGCAAGCTGTATCACCTCTATAACGAAGCGGAAGTGAAGGCCGACCTGAATCGGAAGGCCGCCCCGCACGAACCTTTACCGGATGTGGTGCAGAAGGCGTATACGCTTTTAGCCTACGATTGGCGCGAAATAGCCAAGGACTGGAAGGACAAGGGGCATGATATCCCACCGGTCCTGCTGACGGTCTGCAATCGGACTGAGAGTGCTGCCCGTCTTGAGCGTTTCTTCAATGATGGAGACTGCCTTATTCCCGAGACGCACAATCCTGAAAGGACGCTCCGGGTGGATTCTCGGGTGCTGGAAAAAGCCGAACGTGGGGAATCGATCACGAAAAATAAGGACTGTGCCGAACGGCTGGCGGCGATTCTGAATGCTTCGGGGTTGCCTGATGACAGACGCGAGGAGTTATTACACGCCAAGCAGGAAGAACAGTTGCGCGCCCTCGTTGATACAGTTGGCAAACGGGGAAAACCCGGCCAGCACCTCCAACATGTCATCTCTGTCGCCATGCTGTCGGAAGGCTGGGATGCAGCGAATGTGACCCCCATCATGGGCCTGCGCGCCTTTACGAGTCAATTGCTGTGCGAGCAGGTCATTGGTCGGGGGCTGCGGCGGGTGTCGTACAAGCGCGATGATGACGGATTATTCTCGCCGGAATATGTCAATGTCTTTGGCGTTCTACTGGCGATCTTTCAAGACGTTGGAGAAGGCGGCGTAGTCCCGCCCCCGCCAAAGCCCAGCGTGCAAGTTGAAGTCGTCCCCGGACGTAAGCAGTATGAAATCCGCTGGCCGAATGTGGCCCGCATTGAAACGCTGCTCCGCCCCACGCTGGACCTGGATTTGAATACGGTAGAACTCCTGAGCTTGGACCCCGCCCAGACGCCCCTCTCTGCGGAAGTTGCTCCGGCCCTGACCGGGCAGACTGATTGGTCCAAGCTCAGCACTATTGACCTGGAGCGGGCGGTTGAGGAATTTCGGCTGCAAAATCTCATCTTCCGAGCAGCCCGGAAGTTATATCTTCAACATGCGGACGCCTTCTCAGGCGATATGTCCTATTTGGCGGCGCAATTGGTGCGGTTGGCAGAAGCGTTTCTGGCCAGCAATAAACTCGTCCTCCCCAGTCTGTGGCATCAAGACCCGGTCCGGCGTCGCCTCCTGATTGCGCTGAATATGGACACCGTGGTCGGTCATGTCAGTCGCTTCGTGCGCAAGCAGAATACCGAGCAATTACAGATTTGCTTCGACCCGGAACGGGCGACGGGCTCAACCGCGGGTATGCGCACCTGGTACACCACCAAACCGTGTCAGGTCACGGTGAAATCGCACATCAGTCATGCTGTGTATGACAGTGTGTGGGAGAAGGCGGTTGCGGATATGTGTGAAACCGAGTCGTCTGTCTCGGCTTGGGTCAAGAATGACCACTTGGACTTTAAGGTCCGGTATCTGTATCGGGGTGCAGCCCGAAACTTTGTGCCGGATTATCTGATTCGCTTCCGCAACGGCACGACGCTGGTCTTAGAAGTCAAAGGCCAGGACAGCGAGCAGAACCGAGCGAAACGCGCGGCTATGGACATCTGGATGCGGGCGGTGAATGAACAGGGCGGTTTTGGACAGTGGAGTTTCGCGGTGGTGTTCGAGCCGGCAAGGATTCGGGACGCGGTGAGGGCGCAGGCGGAGCGTGTCCAGCCGCTTACGCGATGATATCCCCACCCCAGAGCCGACGCAAAAACAGCTCGACCGGCAGCACCTCAATCCCGCCTTAGCTCGGGAGCCGCGCTTAACTCGCGAAACGTATCCGCTTCAAGCAGGTCGTAGAATGTCGCCTGGGGGAAGAGGGTTCTCAGCAGGGTGCTTTTTCCCGTCTGGCGTGGGCCAAACAGGAAGAGCGAACTGTGTTGCAGGAGGGCCTGAAACGCCAATATGCGGGAAAACATGGGGTCATGGAAATCAGCAAGAGCGTTGCGGATATGGTGCGAATCTAAGCAATATCGCTGCTTGGCTGGGAGTTTCCTTTTCTCCTTGTGTCTTTCGTTCGTCTCTTAATGCAGCCCGGCACCAGCCGGCTCGATAGCGTACTCAACATCCAGCGAGGTGACCCGTCGCAGCTCACGCCGGTAGGTCGTGTCGGCGTATGGCCGGGCGCGGTGCATGGTCGCCCGGTTGTCGTAGATCACCAGGTCTCCGACCTGCCAGGAATGCCGGTAGACGCACTCCGGGCGGGTGGCGTGCTCAATCAATTCGAGCAGCAGCAGGCGTCCTTCGGGCACCGGCCAGTCCATGATTCTGGAGGCGTGGGCGGCGAGGTAGAGCGACTTGCGCCCGGTGCGGGGCAGGGTGCGGACCAGGGGGTGAATCGCGCCCTTGAGGATGTCCTGTTCCGTTTGGGAAAACTCGAAGCCCAGAATATGGCGCGAGTGGGCGATGGAGTGGTGGACGCGCAGCCCCTCAAGCTGGGCCTGCATCTCGTCCGATAAGCGGTCATAGGCGGCTCGCATGTCGGCATATTCCGTGTCCGCGCTAACGGGCGGAACGACGCGGGCAAAAAGCATGGAGTAGCGTCCGGGCGGGTCCTGGAAAGAGGCGTCGGTGTGCCACAGCCGATTGCCCAGGCCGTACATGCGCTTGCGATCATCGGCCTGATAGACTTCCCCATTCGCGTTGAGGTTGGAGACATCGGCCAATGCCTCGTTGCCCAGCCGGCTTTTCTGGAGCGCGCTGATGCCGGTCTTGGTATGCAACTGGCCGTCCAGGCGTTGGGCAAAGGCCAGATGCTCCGCGTCCGTGAAGTGTTGATGGCGAAAGACGAGCAGGGCGTGCTCGTCCATGCCGGCGCGAATCTCCAGCAGCGTCTCTGGGTCAGTCACCTGGCGGAGATCAATCGGGCCGACCTCGGCGGCGAAATGGGGATGGAGTTTGTGCAACGTCAGGGGCATAGGCAGCGGTCCTTTCTCGAACGCTGCTATACCACATCCCTGCTCGTCTTGGCGAGGGAGCGCGGCCCCGAACCCGCGCCCAAGATTGACAGCCCAATCAGACGCGGCATATGGTGCGGTTCGTCGCCACCGACAAAATTGCTGCGTGAGGAGGTTTTTCATGGATATTGGCAAAGTGGGGGTCTGGTTTTTTCTGGATGGCATGACGGCCCCTGAGAGTGCGCGGTTCGCCCAGACGGTTGAGCAATGCGGCTATCAGACCTTGTGGATTCCAGAGGCGGTCGGGCGTGAGCCGTTTGCCCATGCGGCCTATCTGCTGAGCAATACCGAGCAGTTGTCCATTGCAACCGGGATTGCCAATATCTGGGCGCGAGACGCTTATACTATGGCTACGGCCACCAATACGGTCGCTGAGCTGTCGGGCGGGCGGTTTGTGCTCGGCATTGGCGTCAGCCACAAGCCGATTGTGTCCAATCTGCGCGGCCACGACTATAACAAGCCGTACAGCTATATGAAGGAATACCTGCCGAAACTGAAAGACGTCTTTTATCAAGCGCCCAAACCCAAGGAGCCGGCTCCTATCGTGATTGCCGCCCTGCATCCCAAAATGCTGGCCCTGTCCGCCGAACAGGCCCAGGGGACGCATACCTATTTTGTGCCGCCGGAACATACGGCCAAGGTGCGTGAACAGATCGGCCCTGACGCCTGGATTTGCGCTGCCCAGGCCGTCATTCTTGAGAAGGATGCGACCAAAGCCCGGGCCGCGGCACGGCAGTATATGAAGACGTATGTCCCCCGCCTGCCCAATTACACCAACAATCTGAAAAACCTGGGCTGGCAGGACGCGGACTTTGAAGATGGGTGCAGCGATGCTCTGGTGGACGCCATTGTGGCCTGGGGCAGCGAAGAGCAGATTCAGGACCGTATCGACGCCCATCTTCAAGCCGGTGCCACGCACGTCTGCTTTTTGCCGGTCAAGGCAGACGACGAATCCCTGCCCGATATGCGCGCGGTCGAAGCCTTTGCCCCTGGGGCCTAGGCCCCGGCGTTCCCCCTGATAAGGGGGATTGAGGGGGTGGCCCGTCCCGTGCCCGTTGAGCGGTACACGCGAGGCGGCCATCGGTTCACTACAGTGATGCGGAGGTTGTCACGTCCGCAGATAGAGAGCGGGAGATCGAATCTGCACGAAACAGCACGGCGGATCAGCCCCCGCGTTGAAACACCAGCTCCGGGACCACCACCTCCCATTCCTCGCATTTGAGAGCATTCTGGTATTGTGGTTCCGAGTCGGTTCGACTGCGCGTCACAACAGCCAGGACCGTTGCCGACTGCAAGCGCATTGCAGCCGGGGGTGTATAACCTTTGGCGAGGCGGCCTACTCTGTTTCCGCTCCGGTCCAGCAGGCGCCACGGCCGCTGCGTGGTCCAGACTTGGAGCGGGTCGCCAGGCGCAAGAGCGGCGATGGTACGATGCACCGGGGTGTTGGCCCGGTAGCGCCCCGCGAAGCTCAGATCAATATCGCGCAGACTGAGGCGCTTATAGCGGGTGGTCATCTCCGGGATGGGCGACGGTACGGCGACCGGGGGCCGGTGCAGGACCGCAGGATGGTCGTGTAAGGGCGCTTGGAACGGCTGGGATTCATGAAAGCGCATCAGCGCTAAGGTCTGCCGGGCGCGGGTCATAGCGACATAGTAGAGGCGGCGCGGTGCATCTGCGTCTTCGCCCTGGCCAACTTTGTTCCAGCCACCGTCCAGAACAACAACGTGGTCGAACTCCAGCCCTTTGGCGCGATGGGCGGTCAACAGTAACAAACCGCGCTGGCGGCGGCGCACATCTCGTCCCCATTCCGCCAGCCACTCAATGAAGTGGCCCAGCGGCGTTTCCGTCCCGCCGGTTTCCAGAGCGTATTCGTCCGCGGCTTCCCGCAGCAGTTCGACCCAGGCGTTGGACACTTGGGCATCCAGCCAAGCGCTGAGGACGGTACTGCCCACGAGGTCGATTTCGCGCTGGCGGAGCCAAGTAAACAGGGCCTGGGTCTCTCGCAGCCGCCAAAACCCAGGGATTTCCTCGTTTCCCATCTGGACCGGAATACCGTGGACTTCGCAGCCGACCCGCACCGGCTCCAGATAGCGCCACTAGCGGGCGATAACGGCACATTTGGACCAGTTCCAGTCCGCTGTCCGGGCGGACAGACGCTGCAACTCTGCTATCGCGGCCTGAGCCTGCGAGACCGGGTCATGCCGTATGGGGAGAACCTGCACCCGGCCGCGCGACACGGGGTCCCACTCTTCCCAATCTCCGCCGGGCGGCTGCTTGGTACGCGCCCGGTCAATATGAATGGGATGGTCGGATTTCATGCGCTGGGCGGCCGGCTCAATCACCGCGTTGGCCGCCGCAATGATGTGCGCCGTGGAGCGATAATTGGCCGTCAGGAAAGCCGGTCTGGCCCGATAGTCTGTCTCAAAACGCTTGATAAACTCGACCGACGCCCCGCCGAAAGCGTAGATGTTCTGGTCGTCATCGCCCACGGCAAACAGGCTGAGCTTATCGTCTTCATCGGACAGGGTGCGGCCAGCCAGGGCCGAGATTAACTCATACTGCTCCGGGCCGATGTCCTGGTACTCGTCCACGAGTATCCAGCGGAAACCGGCCAGCAGCCGCGCCCGCTGCTCATCGGCGTCATCCGCCGGCAGCCCCGCGCCCCAGCAGGTCCACCGCTTGGCGGAGTATGTCTTGGAATAGGTCGTTACCCAGTCGTTGCGCGCGGCCGCTGAAGCTGGCACCCACCAGCCGCATAGCAAAGCCGTGACAGGTGAGGACAGTGAGGCCACGGGCCGCGTCGCCGAGCAGGTCGGCCAGACGGCCGACGAATCTCCACCGCAGCGTGGCGATTATAGGCCAGGGCCAAAATGCCGCGCGGGTTTTCACGCCGGACGCGCAATAGATAAGCGATTCGATGGACCAGGACCCGGGTCTTACCGGAGCCGGGACCGGCCAGCACCAGAACGTTGGTCTGTTCCCGGTCGTCGGTAACAATACGCCGCTGGACGGGATTTTTCAGGTTTTCCACAATGGCCCGCCACGATTTCCGCGTGGTCTGGCGCGCAATCTCCTTGTCGCGCTGAGGCAGCCAGCGGCGCAGAAAGTCCTGCTGCTTCAGACCGAAGTAGTCCATGACGAGAGCCAGCGCGTCGGTCATGGCCTGCAAGCCACGTTGGACATACTCTGCCATGACGTGAATCTGGAGCACCTGATCCTGGTAATGGAGCTTGAGGGGTGTGAAGTCGGCGCTGGTGAAGCGGCGCTGTTCTTGACTCAGACGGATGGACATGGCCGGACGGAAGACGGCCAGCCCCTTATTGAGGCGGATGATTTCCTGTTCGTGCAGCCATAGCAGGGCGCGGTCCAGCAACCGTTCGGGGTCCTTGGCCGTGTTTTTGAGTTCCAGGTCGGATCGGACCGCGTTCAGCAGCTTGCCAAGCGTAGTTTCGACTAACAGGTCTGTCCCCCGACTTCCTGGCGACAGGCTGCCGAGCAGGTGAGCTAACAGCACCCGCGCTGCGGCCCGGCGTCGTTCCGCCGTCTTTATCAGCGCCGTCCACTCGCGCTGAAGCGTGATCTGCATGGCCTCTCGGCCCAACTCGCGCACGCCCAGGCTCCCCCTGCCCCCTTCCTCGCCGCGCCCGTCCAGGGCAAGGCCGCGTAGAATACGGACCACACGTTCCGGCAGGGCGGAGGTGTGACCGGCATCTTTGAGCTGCTGAGTGACGAGGTGCACGTACAGGGGCAGGGTGTCGTCCTTCCCCATGTCCGGGGCTGCTTCTCGCAGGGCGGCGATGAGGTCGCTCTCCAGGGCCGCGGCTTCGTCAAAGCGTTTGAGCGAGGTATGTTGGACCCCGGCGTGGACAAAGGCCGTCAGTGCGGTGTCGTTGTTGGCAAGGCCCAGCCGCTCCAGGTCGTGCAGGCCCCGGCGTACCTGTTCCGCGGGCAGGCCGGAGACGGTCATCAACTCGTCGGTAGAGATACCCTCGTCGGGGTCGGCATCAATCAAGTTCTCGGTAATGGCTAAGAGCCGCTTGCGGTAGTCAGGCGTCACGCTGGTCTTGGCCAGTTTGGCTCGGGCCTCTTCCATTGAGTTGACTCGCAGAGAGGACGGAAAGACCTGGACGCGATCCTCTCCACGGGTTAATAAGGCCGCCTCCTCCAGCCAGGAGAGCGCAGTCCGTACGCGCGTATCGTCGGTCGCGGAGTCGCGCTCGAACGCGGCGTCTTCGTCTTCACCCAGAATTTCTCCCACCGTGGCGACGATCTGACCGCTCAGGCGCTTCTTGCGGTCCAGGTTACGCAACGCCCTGAGGATGGCGTGGATTTCTGGTCGGGTCAGCCGTGAGCGGGCCGACAGACCGAACTGGCGCTCAACATCGTCCGCGGTGTAGAGCAGTACGCAACGCGCCGTTCCCCGGTCGCGGCCGGCCCGGCCGGCCTCCTGCACCTAGCTTTCCAGCGAACCAGGAATATCGGCGTGAATCACCAGCCGCACGTCCGGCTTGTCGATACCCATGCCAAAGGCGTTGGTGGCGACGATGACCTGAATATCGCCACTGATGAAGCGACGTTGCACGTTCTTCTTGGTCTCTGGTAACAGGCCGGCGTGGAAGTGGGTGGCGTTGATCTGCTTGGTACATAAATACTGGGCGATATGCTCGGTTTGGGGGCGAGTCGCACAGTAGACGATGGCACCGCCAGGCCTGCCCGACGGCAGGGTCGTGGTCAGGATTTGGTGGATATGGGCGAATTTCTCGCCGCCCGTCGTTGGCACAACCACGAATTCCAGGTTGGTGCGTCGAGCGCCCCCGTCAAAAATGCTCAGGTCAATGCCAAGCTTGTCATGGAAGTGGGTGCAGATGTCTTCTCGCACATCAGGCTTGGCCGTTGCCGTCAGGCAGACAATCTGTCCGTTGGGGGTCTGCTCACGGATGAAACGCGCCACATAGCGATAGTCGGGCCGGAAGTCATGCCCCCAGCGTGACAGGCAGTGCGCCTCGTCTAACACCCAGGTCGCAATCTCACGCTGGTCCAGGACCCGGCGCACGGACCGGCTGCGCAGTTGCTCGGGCGAGACAATGAGGGTGCTGGCATCGCCCAGGCGCACCCGCTCCAGGGCTGCCGAGCGCTCGGGCATGGAGAACATGCCGTTGATGGTCACGCTGGATACGATGCCGTGGGCCTCCAGGCCGGCGACTTGGGCGGTCATGAGCGCTACCAGTGGTGAAATGACTACCGTCAGCGCACCGGTCTTATCGTACCGGGACAGGGCCGGAATCTGATAGCACAGTGATTTGCCGGTGCCGGTCGGCAAAATACCCAGCACGTCTTTTCCGGCCATGATCGCCTCGACAATGGCCTGCTGCATGGGTTGGCCGTTCGCATCGCGGGGCTCTGGACGAAAGTCTGGAAACCCGAACCAGCGTTTCAGTTCCTTGCGGGCGTTGTGCCGCTCCCGACACCATTCACAGACGGGACTCGTGCAGGCCGTATCGCGTAAGCGGCGCACCAGCCCCCCGGCTTCGGGGAACTCGTGCCGCACCCAGGGAGGCATGACTGAGTTCCCGCCGGCCACCGACAACCAGGCCAGAGCATACGCCAGCCCCCAGCCCTTGCCGGTCGTATCCGCCAGGGTTTCTTGGAATACTATCTGGCTCTGGGTGAGACAGGTTATAGACGCGAGCCGGTCACGGATTGCCCCAGAGGCCGCGCCGGGGGATGGGCGGGCCCGCTCCGCGCAGGGCGGCGAAAAAAGCGTTAAAACCGTCTCCGGTGGCGTCCGCGCTGGTCAGCCAGTGCCAGGCGGTCAGGAGGGCGGGGTCCGCTGCGCTCAACGCTTTTTGCTGGTCGCTGAAAACGTCCAGAGAGGCGAGCGTCTAACTCTGGGTCATTGACCCGTCCCCGTTTGAGTTGGGCCTCCTGATAGTGTTTGACCAGATGGTGATACGGGTGGCGAGGGAAGGCCAGGGGATTGAGCCGCAGAGTATCCACCGCCGGCAGGCGCAGCAGCCGCAAGTCGGGTTTTGCCGCGCCCAGATGAGGCAGGTCGAACGCAATCAGGTTATGACCCAGCAGGTAATCCACGCCCGTGGCGAATGTGTCCAGGTCTTTCAGGGCCGGGTGCAGCGCTCCCCCGCGAAATGTGTGGGCCTTGCCACTCCGCGACCGCACTGCACCAAAGGCATGGATGCGGTTGTCGCGGCGTCCGACTTCGAGGTCTAGTGCTAGAAAGTCTGCAAAAAGCTGGTCCACAGCGGTATTCAGAAGCCGGCGACGCCCTTGTCGAGTTGGACGCCGAAGGAATTGAGTGCCATGGACACCATATTGTACTGGCCGACGGTGAAGACCACATCCATGAGCTGCTGGGTCGTGTAGCGCTCGCTCAGGGCTGCCCAGGTTGCGTCGCTGATACAGGCGTCTGCATGCAGCTCGTCCGCGGCCCGCAGCAGGCTGGCGTCAAACGGCTCCCAGCCGTCGGCATCCGGGCCGGCTTTAATCCGGGCGATTTCTTCGTCCGTCAGGCCGGCTTCTCTGCCGAAAATGACATGCTGGCCCCATTCGTATTCAGCCTGACACAGCCAGCCGATCCGCAATATCAACAACTCGCGCTCCCTGGGGACTAGGGTCGAGGTGTCGCCCATGATATGGTAGGCCCAGACCTGAAATTTTTTCGCGGCTTCCCAATGGCGAGCCAGCGTCCCAATCACATTATACACCTGTCCCTCACGCGAGCGGGGCTCCAGGGCCGCACGTTGTTCGTCTGTCCATTCGTCTGCTGCCAGGGGGGTAATACGGGGCTGGGCGAGTTTCATGACATTCTCCTTCTACAGCAAGGCCGAGGGCCGGCCCTCGGCCTTGTCTCGCTATGGCAGGTCTCAAGCGCAGCGTGGTTTTACTCCAGGCCGTATACGCGCGCCGCGGTATCGTGGACGATCTTCCGCACTTCCTCGTCGGGCAACATGCCCAGCCGCTTGGTGACGATCTCCCGCGAGCGCGGAAAGGTCGCCGCGGTGTGGGGATAATCGGACGACCACATGGTGTTGTCCGGACCGTAGCGCTGGAGAGAATCCACAAAGACCGGGTCGGAGATAAAGGTCGCGTATACCTGACGGGTGATATATTCACTGGCGCGTAGCGGCAGGTCCAGCTTCCCGAGCGCGCCTAAGCGGCGCTGTATGATGTCGAGGCGGTACATGAAATAGGCCATCCAGCCGACGTCGTTTTCCGCGGAGACGATCTTCAGGCCGGGAAACTTCTCCAGCACGCCGCCATAGACCATCTCGGCAATCGAGCGCTCAATCTGGTGATGGAGGGTCGCCAGGGACAGTAGAAAGCCTTTGCCGCTGGCCGGGTTTGCGCCGGTGCCGCTCCGGGCGGTGAGGATGTGGAGGGACAACGGCATATGCAGGTCCTGGGCGGCGGCCCAGAACGGCTCATAGTCGGGATGGCTATAGGGACGGTCGTCCGGCGGTTCGGCCCAGATCATCGCGCCCTGCATCCCGTGTTTGGCGATGCGTTGGAGCTCGTCCACGGCCAGAGCAATGTCTTCCAGCGTAATCAGACCCAACGGGACGAGGCGCTTCGGATCGTAGCTGCAATACTCGGTGGCCCAGTCATTAAAGGCCCGAAAGCAGGAATAGCGCAGTTCTGCGTCGTCCAAACCGAACAGCGGCATCCCCATAGAGGTATAAATAACCTCTGCCCGGACCCCGTCACGATCCTGGTCGGCGAGCCGATAGGCCGGGTCCCAGACGCTCTTGGGCGCTGCATCAAAGCCTTTTTTGTTGTGCTCGGGCAGTTCCGGCGACGGCACCCCAGCCCCAAAGAAGCCGGCGACGGACATGGGGGTGATGTTCTCACACACGAACCACTCGCCGGCGCGGCCGTTCAGCCCCTTGACGGTGCGCGGCGCCCGGTCGCGAAACTTCTTATCCATCCGCTCGGCCCACATCGTGGGGGGCTCAACAAAATGTGAGTCCGCGGAAATCAGTGTATACTCTGACATGGGTGTTCCCTCCTTAACTGCTCGCTCTTGGTTCTGCCCTACTCTACGTCAGATGCGGCGGGTTTTCCACGCCTTGCTTGCGAGTTTCTCCCTCGTTTATAGTGAAGCGCGTCCGACAGACCTGGCAGCTATGCAGCGTGGAGTGTGGGCCGCCGGTTCAAACTCGACCGGACCGGGAGGCCGGTTTGTGAGGGGATATGGAAATACTGGAAATGATCGCCATTCTGGCGTGCTCGATTTTTGCCGGGGCCGCGATTTACGGTACGGTGGTGGAGCATCCGGCCCGTCTCGCCTGTGGGACGGAACTCGCCGCCACTGTTTTTGGGCCAAGCTATAAGCGCGCCGCGGTGATGCTGGCTTCTCTCGCGCTTCTGGCAACGCTGGCCGGTGTTGGGGTAGCGCTAAACGGCGGGGTGGGACTCTGGTTCGCAGGGGCGGGCCTCATTTTCTTTGTCGTGCCGTTCACCTTCTTGGGCATTATGCCGACGAACAAGCAACTGCTTGACCCGGAGCGCGACCGCACCTCAGAAGAAACCCAAGTGCTGATCGAGAAGTGGGGCAGACTTCATGCTATCCGCAGCGTTTCAAGCTGTGCCGCGTCCATCCTGTATGTGTATCTTGGGGTGACAACCTAACCGCGTCAGGCGTATCACGCCCTCCCGCCGGCCACCGGCGGGAAGATGCTCACCTGGTCGCCATCCGTGAGCGCCCGGTCAAACTCCCGGGTTTGCTCGCCATTGACCAGGACCATTTGGGCCAAGTCAAGGGGAATGTCGAGGTGACGAATCAGGTCATGAATCGTTGCCTGATCGGCAAGCTCAAGCGTGGCTTTCCCCAGAGAGCCTGGGGGGAGCTTTTTCCGCAGATTGGCAAAGAGTTTGATATTGACCTGCATCGCTTATGCGCCCTTTTCAATGCCGGGGGTGGGGGTCCGGGGGAGAGTATCCAGCGCGTCTGGACGAGAGCCGATAAGCGGGCCGTGGGCGCCTTTTTGCCAAGCCGGGGGGGTCTTGCCGTCCACCCGGTAGGCGCGCGCTGTGGCGGGTGCGCCCAAGAGGGTATGACCGACCAGTTGCTGCGCAGTGCCGGTGGCGACATAGGCACGCCGTACATCGGTCGGGTTCTCTTTGACGTAGGCCGCCCAGTTTCCCAGGGCGCGCTTGGTTTGAATGAGCCCTTTGACCATGCCGACGTCGTTCAGCATGGTGACATCGGCAATCGGTCCGACAAACAGCGCCCCAACCATACGGTCATCGTCCCAGACATATTTACGATAAATCGGACGGGTTGGATTCCAGACGGTGGTGATGGATTCCTGCGCCTCTGTCCGCCACTGACCAAAGCTGGCGCAATGCAGATTGATGACATCCAAGACGTTGAGCAGCAGGCTGCCCGGATAGCGGGTGTCTTGGCCGGCCATATTCGCGCCGGCAATCCGACCGTGGTCCACCGCGGTTGGCTGAATGGCATGGACCGCGGGTGAGCCGTTCAGCAGGTCCGGTCCGGCGGCAACATCACCGGCCGCATAAATACCGGGGACATTGGTCTGCATCCGGTCGTCCACCACAATGCCGCCGTCAACGTGGATGCCGGAGCCGGCGAGGAACCCCAGGTTCGGTTGAATGCCCGTAGCCAGAATCACAATATCCGCGCTCAGGCTGGCACCGTTGCTCAGCGACAGGGTGAGGGTCTCGCCTTCGCGGCTGATGCTTTGGACCCGGGCACCGGTATGAACGGCAACCTGTTGGCTGGTCAGCCAGCCTTCGACCGCCCGCGCGCCAGTCGCGTCAAGCATACGCGGTAAGACCTGGTCTTCGGTTTCGACTACGGAAAGATTCCAACCCAGCTTGGCCATGGCATTCAGGACGATAAAGCCGATAAATCCAGCACCAATGAGCACCGCCCGGGGGGTGGCCGGCGCTTTCTGCATGACCTGTTTTGCGTCTTCGAGCGTCCAGAAGGTGTACACTCCGTCCTGGTCAATGCCGGCAATGGGTGGACGCTGGGCTGAAGAACCGGTCGCGATCAGGAGGGTGTCAAACGCCTGACTGGAGCCGTCCCCCAGGGTGACTGTGCGGGCCTGGGTATCGACTTTTTCGACTTGGCCCGACACCGCGGTAATGCCGTGTCGGGCAAAATAGGCCGCGTCTCCGGTCAGGACGTGCCGCTCTGGAATGTCGTTCGCCAAGTAGTAAGGCAGGACCATGCGCGAGTAGGCCGGCTCGTTGGAGATGAGCGTAATCTGCGCGTCGGAGCCGGCGGTTGCCCGGATTGTTTCTGCCGCGGCTACCCCGGCCGGTCCCCCGCCAATAATAATGTGATGTGTCATGACGCTTCTTCTTTGCTTTTCTTCTCCCCTCTCCCTCCAGGGGAGAGGGCTAGGGAGAGGGAGCCTGAAGTCCTTACTCCAGCCCCAGCTCTTTCTTCTTTGCCTCAGAGATTTTGCCGTCCTTATCCCAGCCCCGCAGTTCGTAATACTCGGGCAGCATTTCACCTAGGCGGTTGACCTCGCCCTTGGCCGGGCCGGACGGGATGGGCTCTTCCAGAATCCGTTTGGGCAGGGTGTCGTCCTTGCCGGTGAAGCCGGCCCGCTCGTTCCACAGCCGCTCCAGATTCCAGATACGCTCTCCAATGGTGACCAGCTCTTCCAGCGTATACGGCACGCCCGTGGCTGCCGACAGTTGGGGCAGCATCTCTTCCAGACCCACCCCAAAGGTCAGGAATTGGCACAGGCCGGTGGCGTCAACGGTCGAGGTGGCGTCCTGGAAAATTTTGGTAATCTCGGCCTTCTCTTCTGTGGCGCGTGGGTCCATCTGACGCGGCAGGCCCAGAATCTCAGCCGCCACCGTATAGGCTTTCAAATGACACGCCCCGCGATTGGAAGTCGCATAGCCCAGGCCCATGCCCTGAATGGCACGGGCTTCATAGGCGGCAAATTCCTGGCTACGGACACCCATAAAGAATTCGGGTCGGCCCAGCGTCTCGGTCATCCGTTTGGAGCCTTCGGCCAAAGCGTCACCAAAACCCTGCCGATAGGCCGTTTTCTCGGCCATAACGATGAGGGCTTCGGCGCTGCCAAACTCCAGTGGAATCTCGGTCTGGTCCTGGCTGACCGTCCCCTTCTCGAACAACTCCATGGCCGCGGCCACGCTGGCCCCAAAGCTGATGGAGTCCATACCCAGGTCGTTGCACAGCCAGTTGGCTTTAATCAGCGCGTCCAGGTCGCCCACGCCGCACTCTGAGCCCATGGCCCAGGCCGCCTCGTACTCGGGACCCTCGCCGGCGATTTTCCAGTTTTGCGGATTGGTCGTGACCGAGTATTTCGACGCGGCTTCACCCGGCAGGGTGCTGACCCGCCCGCAGGCAATGGTGCAGGAAAAACAGGCTTTATTGGCGACCAGGCGGGTTTCGGTCAGGATTTCACCGCTGATGTTCTCGGCTTCATCAAAGACGGTTTGCTGATGATTGCGGGTGGGTAAAGCGCCGTGCTCGTTAATCACATTGACCAGCACTTCGGTGCCGTACATGGGCAGGCCCTCGGAGGTCACGGGCGACTGCCGCAACTTTTCCTTCATGGCCCACTGGCCTTCCAGATATGCCTGCGGGTCGGCCAGAGAGACGCCGCCGGTGCCGCGCAGGGCAATCGCCTTGAGGTTCTTGGAACCCATGACCGCGCCCACGCCAGAGCGGCCCGCGGCTCGGTGCAGGTCGTTCATGATACAGGCAAAACGCACCAGATTTTCTCCGGCCGGACCGATGCTGGCAATGATGGTGTCCGGTACGCCAAGCTCGGCGCGCAGGGCTTCCTCGGTCTGCCAGACCGTTTTGCCCCACAGGTGGGTCGCCTCGCGCAGTTCCACCCGGTCGTCATAGATCCACAGATAGGAGGGCTGGGCGGCCCTGCCCTCCAGGATAATCATGTCGTAGCCGGCGAATTTCATCTCCGGCCCCCAGAAGCCCCCGGAATTCGAGGTGGTAATCGCATTGGTCAGTGCGCCCTTGGTGACGACCATATAGCGTGAGCCACACGAGGCGTTGGTGCCGGTCAGCGGCCCGGTCGCAAAAATCATTTTGTTCTCCGGGCTGAGCGGGTCGACGCTGGGGTCCATCTCTTCGGAGAGATATTTGACCCCCAGACCGCGGCCGCCCACATAGTCTCTGGCCCATGCGGCGTTCAAGGGTTCCTTGGTGATAGCGCCAGTGGTCAGATTGACGCGCAGAACCGTCCCGGTCCAGCCGTGCATTGTCTTCGTCGCGCTCATGCCTTGCCTCCTTCTTCGTCCTGCATATGTTGAAAGCCCTGGTTGACTTTGGCCGCCCAACTGGCCAGCCAGTCCGGCTTGTCCATATCGACGTATTCGAGCGCGCCGGTGGGGCAGGACTTGACACAGGCCGGGTCACCGCCACACAGGTCACACTTGAAGGCTTTGTGGGTGTCCGGGTTGTAGAACATGGTGCCGTATGGGCAGGCCACCGTGCAGACGGCACAGCCGACGCATACGTCGTCCATGACGACCTTGGCGTTGGTGTCCGGGTCTATGCCGATGGCATTCACCGGACAGGCCGTCAGGCACCAGGCTTCTTCGCACTGAAAGCAGGTATAAGGCGCGTAGACGGCCTGCTCGTCAAAAATATGGACGCGAATAACGGACCGGGATGGCTGAAAGGTCCCGGTTTGAACAAAGGCACAAGCCAGCTCGCACTGCACGCAGCTTGTGCATTTCTCAGTAATCACGCGGAGTTGTTTCATACGGTGTTGGCCCTCCTGCCTTCCCCCTAACAGATTCGCCCACAGAATTCCACGGAAGCCAGGGGGAGTGCTGTTGCCGGGGGGTCTGCCACGCGGAGAGCAAGACAAGCTGCGACACGCCCTCTGTTTTTTTACTCCCCTTTTGCCCGGACACGCTCGACAAAGGCCGCGTGCTCGGGCGTCCCGACGCCGGTCTGGAGTGCGGCTAAGACCCGGGCCGTATCCCCGGCCAGCAGTGCAGCAACAGCGAGCCGTAAGCCGGGAAAAACCCGCCTGTGGAGCCGGCCGGCGGCATCCGCTGTCAGTGGCCGGTATTCATCGTCTACCAGCACAAACCAGTCAAACTGTTTCTCGTACACCCGCCAGACCAGATATTCTTGTACGCCGTTACGCCGGTAGGCCCGCAGCTTGTCGTGCAGGTCATAGGTGGCGCTACTGGCCGCAATTTCAACGATCAACTCCGGCGCTCCCTCAACGTAGTCGTCCTCGCTCAAACGAGACCGACCGCCGGCGTCCGGTTCAAGGCGCAATAGTGCATCGGGCTGCGGCTCATTGTCCAAGTCCAGACGAATCGTGGCGTTATCCGCGGCCCGCACCCTGGGGTGAAGGCGCAGTAGGTCTCCAGCCAAGTCAGAATGGCAACGTGCGGTTCTCCATGACCGGCAAAGTGGACGGGTGACGGCAGATACGACTCCCTCGATCAATTCGGCCTTTTTGATATCCGACCGAGCGCTATAGCGGTGCTCAAACTCCTGCCGGGTGAGTCGGTCCCCGTTTGCCAATGGCAGGGGGTGAGCCCCAGACTGCGGCTCAGACGGATTTGTCGAAACGGAAGGATGTAGCGGGACATCATGAACAGCCATGGGGACACGCCTCCGAGACATTTTGGTCTGCATCTTCATATCACAGCGGACAAACCGAGACGACGCAGCCCTGTCGTATGAGCCGCCTTGCCGACCGCCCAGGGAAAGCGCTAGGCTACAGCAATCAACACCATACGGGAGGGCGGAATATGAAAGTGAACTGGGATGAGGAAGTCTGCACCCATTCGGCCAATTGTGTGAAGAGCCTGCCGCAAGTCTTTAAGGTCGAGGGCGGAGCATTCGTGATTGATCCTAGCGCGGCCTCAGAAGACGAGGTACGGGTCGTTGTGGCCCAATGCCCGTCGGGAGCGCTGAGCGTGCAGGAAGATTAAATCAGATGTGGGAGGAAGCAGTGTGAAGGAGCGCGGGCTTCTAGCCCGCAAATAGTTGCGGCCAATATGGCCGCGCTCCCAGTGAGTAGGACGACCGGGGGCTGCAAGTCTAACAATGCCGAATCACCTATTTCTCAACGGGCGCGTTTCCGTCTTAGTGGGGGATATTACCCAACAGCGGGTCGCTGCGGTGGTGAATGCGGCGAACGCCAGCCTGCTGGGGGGCGGAGGCGTGGATGGCGCTATTCATCGGGCGGGCGGCCCCGCTATTCTCGCGGCCTGTCAAGAACTGCGACGGACTCGGTATCCTGACGGGCTGCCCACGGGGGAAGCCGTCCTGACCACCGCGGGGCATATGCCGGCTCAACAGGTGATTCATACGGTCGGGCCAGTCTATCGCGCGGCGGGGGGCCGGGCGGCGAGTCTGCTCACTGCCTGTTACCGCAACTCCCTGGCGCTTGCCATCCAATATGACCTGACGACATTGGCTTTCCCGGCCATCTCGACCGGCGTGTATGGCTATCCGCGTGCGGAGGCGGCGGCAATTGCCTCGCGGGCCATTGCCAACTTCTTAGCCACCGACGCAATTATCACCGAAGTCCGCTTGGTGTTCTTTGCTCAGTCGGACGCTGACGTTTTCCTGACGCACAACACATTGCCGGCGGCCTAAGCCTGGCTTGTTCTCCTCAACCCTTCTCTTTTCCGTACCGAGTATGGTAAGGCTGGCTGCTCTGAAAGGGAGGGCCGTATGTCGAGAAGGCAGACTACTACGCGCTTCGGGTTGGGCCGCCGGCTCTGGGGAATACTCGTTTTGGCTGGCTGGCTGGGAGGGACACCGGTTTTAGCGGAGGACGCCGAGCACCGGTCCTGGCGCACGCTGGACGAACTTTCCGCAGAGGAACTCGCCCGCTTTGACTTTTCAACAGACACGCCCCGCCACGCCGACATCCCGTATATGCCGGCGGAAGCCTATCCTTTCAAGCCGCCCTACACCCCCGAAGAGGTCGGCTATCGGATTATGGAGTTCCCGCATATGCCCCGCTGGAACTGCGTCCAGATTGAAGATACGGGCACGCTCACGCCAACCGGCTATCTCTTCGTGCAACAGATTATCGCCCTGGTGCATTATCGTGACCCGGAAGGACTGATGGGCCAGATTCTGGCCAAGCCGGGAGAAGTCTACTCGCGCTGGCTCACCCAGGATGTCGCTCCCCCGGAAAACTATGGGAACCAGATGCTGTTCAGTACGTTTCGGACCGATCAACACCTGACCAAGAAAGCGGACCTGTTCGGCTATTCTCTGAGTATGCGCCGGGTGCGTCGTTTTCCCCAGCCGCGGCGGCAGGAAAAGTTTCCAAACGCGCCCATGGCCTATGACGATTTTTTGGGCCGCGACGCCTGGGAGTTCTCCTGGCGTATTCTGGGCACCGACATACTCTATAAAACCGCGCGCTTTCCCAAGACGCGCCAGTCGATCACGCTCCAGACCGGGGACGGGATTTTTCAGGAGGTGCCGGCCAGCGCCCTCAAACTGATGGGCGATGACTATCCGTTTTACACAGCCGATAACGGGGTCAAATGCTATCTGGTTGAGGCCATCGCCAAGCAAGACTGGCTACCCGACTACTACGCCCCCCGGATTCTGTTCTGGGCGGACCAGCACTATTTTTATCCGCTCCGGACCGAAATCTACGGCAGGAACGGCGAGCCCATTATGATAGAAGAGCGCGTGGCCAAGCTGATGAACCCACGCCTCAAGGAGCGTGGTTATCATAACCTGATTACCCTGTGGTGGGACCCGCAGCAGGACTTTTACTCCTACGGCATCCATGACGCCATGCAGCTCCGGGACTGGTCCCAGGAGGATAAAGACGTGTTCTTTCATCCAGACTTTATGCGTCGGACCTGGTTCCCGGCACCGCTCAAAACACAAGCCGGAATCAATCTGCCCGAGGAGTTTTTCCTCCGCCCCCAACTCCACCGCGGCAAGTTTCCGACAGAACGCCAGCTTGTCCTGCCGGCCTACCTGGAAGAGAGAATTCAGGCCCAGGAGGAAGCCGGTTATATTGTCTTTACCGGGGAGACGAACGGGACGGAGTAAGGCCCCCGCTCCCGCTCGCCAGCTAGGACCGGGGGTGGGGCGGACCCCGCAGTCAGCATCATGTCAGGGCTGCGGCTCAACGTTAGGGGTCGGCGGATCCATGCCCAAAGAAATCCCGCGAACCGCTACACTTCACCTGAGCCATTGGTCTCGTGTGAGCCGTTGGCCCCATTGCCGCGCGTGGCCCAGAATATCCGCTCGGGGTTCATAGGCAGCTCGTACAGCCGGCTGCCGGTGGCGCGGTAAATCGCATTGGCCAGGGCCGCGCCCGGCGGCACGATGGGCACTTCGCCGACGCCGCGCAGACCGTAGGGGCCTTCGGAGGCCGGGACTTCGGTCAGGACGGTTTCGATCATGGGCAGGTCCAGCGCCACCGGACAGCGGTAGTCCAGCAGGCTGGCGTTTTGCAGCGCGCCATTCTCAAAGATATATTCTTCATTCAGGGCCCAGCCGATGCCCTGCACGGCTCCTCCCTGAATCTGCCCCTCGACCTGAGTGGGATTGATGGCTTTGCCAACATCCTGGAAGCAGGTATAGCGCAGGATGGTCACTTTGCCTGTCTCTGGATCAACCGCCACGTCGGCGACATGGGCGGCATAGGCGTGGGCCGGCTGCATCCGGGTGGTGCTGCCCTTGCCGATAATCGGCCCGCTGCCCCAGGCCACACTCTCGCGCGCCAGCTCGGCCAGGCTGACTTCGCTGCGCGTATCGTTCCTGGCCCAGAAACGCTTGGCCTGATACTCCACCTCAGCGACGGACACCTTGAGCTTTTCCGCGGCCCGCTCTTTGAGTTGGCTCAACACATCCTGGCTGGCCTGATGGGCGGCGGCACTCATCGTGTAGGTAATCCGGCTGCCGCCACTCAGGTCGGCAAAGGGCGCGCTGTCGGTATCGCCCACTGTGATGGTAATGTCTTGGGGGTCCATCTGGAGTTCATCGGCCACCATTTGTGAGATCGTGGTCCGGGTGCCGGTCAGGTCCACGGTGCCGACAACAATCGAAGCGGTGGCGTCTGGATTGATTTTGACCTCAGCACTCGAAGTGAAGGAGCCGCCGATCCAATAGCCCAGGGCCAGTCCCCGGCCGCGGTGGGGTCCCTCCAGCGGTGTGGTCCAGCACGGATGGGTCTCAATCTGCTTCAGCATCTCGGTCAGGCCGATACGGTTGAGCGGCATCCCCAGGGGCAGGGTATCGCCTTCCTGGGCGGCGTTTTTCTGCCGAAACGCCAGCGGGTCAAGGCCAATCTCATCTGCCAGGGCGTCCATCAGGGCTTCAACCGCAAAGGCGGCCGGCGTGCCGCCAGGGGCGCGGTAGGCTTGCACGCGGGGCTTGTTGGTCAGGACGTCAAACCCTTCGGCGACCATATTGTCCAGCCGATACGGGGCTAAGCCCACCAACAGGCCACGAGCGACCGGCGAGCCGGGAAAAGCCCCGGCATCATAGCGCATGGTCGTCGTCAGGGCGGTGATTTTGCCGGTGCGCGTGGCGCCGGCTTTGACAGTGATGACCGCCGGCGCGCCTGGGCCGGTGGCGCGCAGCACCTCTTCCCGGGAGACCACGAGTTTGACCGGCCGGCTGGTCTTTTGGGCCAGCACAATGGCGGTGGGTTCAAACAAGGCCAGGGCTTTGCCGCCAAATCCGCCGCCGATTTCCATAGGGACGACCTTGAGTTGGCTGGCGGGAAGACCCAGCAGGGTCACGAGTTGGGTGCGGACGGTGAAATGTCCCTGGGCCGAGGTCCACAAGGTGACTCGGCCGTTGGGTTCGACGCGCGCGGCGCAGGCCTGGGGTTCCAGATAGCCCTGGTGGACCATCTGGGTCGTATACGTTTTTTCAATAACCGCATCGGCCTGTTTGAACCCGGCCTCAACATCGCCACGGGTATAGACCATATGGGTGGCGATATTACTCGGCTGGTCGGACCTTTCCTGGGTCGCCTCTTCGAGCGTATGCAGGTCTGCATGAACCAGCGGGGCGTCCGGCTGCATGGCCTGGAGCACGTCTTCCACGACCGGCAGCGGCTCATAGGCGACCGCAACCAGTCCGGCCGCCTCCTCGGCAATAAACGGGTCGGTGGCGGCCACCGCGGCCACGACCTGCCCGTGGTAGCGCACTTTGTCCGAGGCCATGACGATCTCACGAATGGCGCTCATGTCGATGCTGACTTCTCCCACCAGGGGAGCGGTCGCGCCTTTGGGCAGGGAGGGCAGATCGTTCGCGGTAATGACCGCTTTCACGCCAGGCAGGGCTTTGGCCCGGCTGGTATCAATATGCTTGATACGGGCGTGGGCATGTGGGCTCCGAACGAGTTTCGCCCACAGCATACCGGGCAGATCAAGGTCGGCCCCATAGGTGGCCTTGCCCGTGACCCGCTCCGGGGCGTCAACCTTGGCCAAAGACGTTCCAATCACACGATACTCAGCCATGCTGTCCCTCCTCAGGCGGTTTGTGAAAGTGCCTGCGACGCGGCCTGAATGGCGCGAACAATTTTGTCATAGCCCGTGCAGCGGCACAGGTTGCCGGAAATCGCCAAACGGATCTCCGGCTCGCTCGGGTTGGGGTTGCGTTCCAATAATGCCTGGGCCGACATGATAAAGCCCGGCGTACAAAACCCGCACTGCAAGGCCCCGTGTTCAATAAAAGCCCGCTGCACGGGGTGGAGGGTGCCCTCAGCCGCAACCCCCTCGACGGTGGTCACGTCTGCGCCGGCGGCTTCTGCGGCGAACACGAGGCAGGCGTTGACGACCGCGCCGTTCAGGACAACAGTACAGGCCCCGCAGTTGCCATTGCCACAGCCTTCCTTGGGTCCCATATGGCCCAGCTTATAGCGGAGCGTGTCCAGCAGTGTCTCTCGGGTATCGACCAGCGCGACGTGCGGCTCGCCGTTGACGTTCAGTTCAATTGTCTGCTTCATGCTGCTTCCCCCCTGGCTCTGTCCCGCGCCTTGCCCAGCGTGCGCCGCGTCAGCACCTTGACCAATTCTCTGCGATAGGCCGCCGAGCCCCGCACATCAGAAATCGGGCTAGCGGCCTGGGAGGCCAGCTCTCCGGCCTGGACAATCGTGGGGTCGTCCAGCGCTCGCCCCGTTAAAAACGCCTCGGCTGCTTTTGCCCGAACGGGAGTGGGCGCCACCGCGGCCAGCACGACTCGGGCCTGCTCACAGACCCGAGTGTCTGAGCTGAGCTGGACACACGCGCCCACCCCGGCCACCGCAATGTCCATCTCTTCGCGCGGGATAAAACGCAGATAGGCCGCACCGGAACGGGGTGGGGGAGGCGGCAGCGCAATCTCGACCAGGACCTCGCCTTTTTCCAGCACGGTCTGGCCTGGCCCGACAAAAAAATCCTCTGCCGGTATCTCTCGCCGTCCGTTTGGCCCGGCAAGCACCAGCCTCGCGCCATACGCCAGCGCCGGCGGAACCGCATCCGCGGAGGGGGCGGCATTGCAAAAGTTACCGCCCAGGGCGGCACGGTTCTGTATTTGATACGAACCAATCAGGGCGCAAGCCTCGGCCAGGGCGGGATAGTGGACCCGCACCGGCTCGAAGCCGGCGATCTGCGTACACGACACCGCCGCGCCAATGCGGAGCCCAGCGGCATAAGCGGCATAATAAGAGAGGACATTCAGCTCGGGGATTTTTTTGATATCAACGACCAGAGACGGGTTGCGGCGATTCTCCTTCATCTGGGCAATGAGATCGGTCCCGCCGGCCAGGGCGCGCGCCTCGCCCTCTGCCTCGGCCAGTAACATGACCGCGTCGTGTAGATTCTGCGGAGCAGTGTACTCGAATGCGTCCACACTCAGACCCTCCTTCCTCCTTGGACACCAGTACTCCTATCCCTTGCAGTAGGAAAAGATCAAGAGAAAGCGCCGGCATTCCATCAAAACGTGTGGACAATTCGAGTCACGCCTGATTAAGTAACCCGGCTGTGAGGGGCGGCGGGTCTGCGTGCGAAAACCTTGAGTAAGGAGGGACGATCCTTGGCAAACTGGACTGAACACAAGGCGACGATAGCCGAAGCTGAATTAACGTTCATTAAGGGCGGAGCGGGGAAACCCCTGTTCATGCTGCATGATGAGCTGGGATTCCCTGGGTGGATGCAATGGAATGATACGCTGGCCGCGGGGCGTGAATTTGTGATTCCACTCCAGCCCGGTTTTGGGAAAACCCCGCGTCTGGAGTGGATTCGGAGTTTCCGCGACCTAGCCGGCTTGTATAGCATGGCGGTCAGAGAAATGGGGCTCGATCCGGTGGACGTCATTGCGTTCTCGGCCGGTGGATTTATCGCCGCTGAGATGGTCGCGGCCGACCCCAAAATTTTCGACCACCTGATTCTGGTCGGTCCGATGGGGCTCAAGCCCGAGCAGGGCGAAATCTGGGACATCTTCCCGGTGACGATTCGGACCCATTTGCGGACAACCGTTGCCGACCCAGGCACGGCCGAGTTCGGCAGTATTTACGGCGGCGAGATGACGCCGGAGCAATTCGAGGCATTTGAAGAGGCCCGGGCGGAGAGCGCGCGTATCGGCTGGGAGCCGTATATGCACAACCCCAGCTTGCCCTATCTGTTGCGCGGGGTGAAAAACGTCTCCACGCTTTTGATCCGTGGCTCCGAGGATCAGATCGTGCCAGCAGGATGTATTGCGGCTTATACTAAAGCCATAGCCGGAGCCAGGGCGGTGGAAATCCCCAATGTCGGCCATCGTCCAGAAATTGAAAACGCGACCGAATTTGTCAGAATTGTACAAGATTTCCTGGCGTCGTAACGGCCTGAGACGCTTGCGTACAAGGAGAAGCGCGTTATGCAAATCTCATATTTCACCGAACGACCCTACCGGGGGCTCGACGAAGACGAAATCCTGAAGAACAAAGCCTACTTTGCCGTGCCTAACGCTCTGTTCGACCGCGAGCAGGCGGCCAACGATTATAATTATTATCTGGACGAATACTGCTATGCCGAAGAGCTTGGTTTCGATGCCGTGGCGCTCAACGAGCACCACGGCAACCCCTTCTGCATGGGCTCAGTGATGAACGTCGAAGCCGCTATTCTGGCCCGCATTACCAGCAAAGCCAAGATCGTCTTGATCGGCAATCCCCTGCCAGTGCTCAAGCATCCGCTGCGGATGGCCGAAGAGTTAGCCGAGATTGATCTGATTTCGCGCGGGCGGCTCGTTACCGGCTGGGTGCGGGGGGCCGGCAGCGAGCAGTTCTTCAATAACGCCAACCCGGCCTATAACCGGGAGATGTTCAACGAAGCCCACGACTTCATCGTACAGGCGTGGACCAAGCCGGGGCCGTGGCGCTATGAGGGCAAGCATTTTCACTATCGGCATGTGAACCCGTGGGCCTTGCCCTATCAGAAGCCGCATCCGCAAATGTGGATCCCGGGGGTACTCAGCCCGGAGACGGCTCGCTGGTGTGCGGAACATCGCTACCCCTATCTGGGGCTGGGCACGGCCTTGGGACCGACCTGTGACCTGTGGGATTTCTACGCCGACGAGGCGGCCAAGCACGGCTATCAGGCCGGGCCAGAAAACTTTGGCTATCTGATCCCGACCTTTCTGGCCGAGACAGAAGAAAAGGCTCAGGAAATCGGCAAGAATTTTGTATTCGGCGGCGGTCAGAACGCCTTCTCCCGGCCCGAGCATACCCTGCCGCCGGGCTATAACTCCAAGGGCGCGATTCGGATGTTGGCCAAACATCCGGGCGGAAGCTGGCTGGGTGTCAGCCCCGAGAAGCTGCGCGCCCACTCGGACGGCGGTCGGTCCGACACCACCGATTTTGATACGGTTCGTCAGAAACTGCTCAAGGGCTACGGCAAGGCGCAGAAAAATCTCCAGCTTCTTATCGGTACCCCGGAGTCCGTCTTGCCCAAGGCCAAGACTTTGCTGCGGGTGCTGCGGCCGAGCATTTTTGTCTTCTTCAATATCCAGGGGCCGGTCGGTGACGCGGACCGCAAAACGAGTATGCGCCTGATTGCCCAGGAATTGACCCCGCGCCTGCGGGAATATGCCAAGGAAATCGATCTGGTCGATCCGTTTGAACGCACCCCTGGCTCGGTCGCCTGTCGCACCGGGGTGACGCGCGACCCGGTCGTAGACCGTGAGCCGCTGGCCGCCCTGGGCATGGCCGGCTAGGCCGCACCCCCATAAAGGCCGGGCACGGTGGGTGAACGCTTGCTGACACCAGACCAGAACCGGGAACGCGAGATTCGGGTCAAGGCGATTGAAGCCCTGCTGACTGAGAAAACCCTCGTTTCTCCTCCGGTGCTGGATACCGTTCTGGACTCGTATGAAAACGATATCGGTCCGCTGAACGGTTGTCGGGTGGTTGCCCGGGCCTGGACGGATCCGGCCTATAAGGCCCGTCTGCTTGAGAATGGTACTGCCGCCATCGCCGAGCTGGGTTATGGTGGCTTGCAGGCCGAGCACTTGGTCGTGGTGGAGAATACGCCCCAGACGCATAACGTGATCGTCTGTGCCCTCTGCTCGTGCTACCCCTGGCCGGTCCTGGGTCTGCCGCCGTTCTGGTATAAGAGTCAGTCCTACCGCTCCAGAGTCACGGGCCGACCGCGCGAGGTGCTGCGGGAGTTCGGGCTTGAGTTGGAAGAACACACCGAGATTCGAGTCTGGAACAGTACTTTTCAGACTCGGTATATGGTCCTGCCGGAGCGACCGGCCGGTACGGAGCAGATGACCCTTGATGAGCTGACGGCCATAGTCACGCGGGAGGCGATGATTGGGGTGGCGTGGGTCGAGCCCAAGAAAAAACAGGCGTCTGGTCTTTCCCAACGACACGTCGCCGACATGCACGGCCCTGCTGCACTGCCCCGGCAGAGCGGCGAACTCCAGTTCCAGGACCCCTGGGAGGGGATAGCCTTTGCCCTGGCGGTCGCCCTGTGCGAGCAGGGCCACTATGTCTGGGCCGAGTTTCAAGAGCGATTGATTGCCGAGATTGCCAGTGCGGACCGGCAGCCGCCTGAGACGCGCCCAAGCTATTATGAAAGCTGGCTGGCTGCCTTGGAAAAGCTGCTCAACGCCAAGAATATCCTGGCGCAGACAGTCGTCAGGCGGCGCGTCCGACAAATCAAATACGGCCTTTCCCTGCGCCATACCCGTCTGCCGTTTGGCGTCCGGTCCTGGCAGGATGAGGAAGATGAGGGGTGAGGGCTGGGGAGAAACCCACCCCGGCCGTCTGCCCTCGAAGCGCCTTCTCAGCTTTCATCCGGTCCCGCTGGCGGGCCGGCGATAATTTTTTGGTTTTCTAAGTTCGCCAGTTCCCCTGAAGCCAGTCCTAGCACTTCCTTGAGAACAAGGTGGGTGTGCTCACCGGGATGGGGAGCGCTGGACAGGTCGGCCGGCTCCAGATCACGCGCCTCAATCACGGGGCCGGGCACCCAGATTGAACCGAGATCAGGGTCGTCAACGTGATGAAAACAGGGCAGGGCTTGGGAGTACTGTTCCGCTTCGATACTGTCCCGACACGGCTCAACCACCAATCCGGCCCGTTCCAGGGTCTTCAGCACCTCTGCCTGTGGCCGGGCGGCGACCCAGGCGGCAATCTGTCGTTTAATCGTATCGACCCGCTCATAGCGGGCGTGGTCGCCGTGAAGCTCGTGGCCCTGCTCGTCGAGAGCCAGGGTGCGCAGCCCGGTGGCCTCGCGCAGCCGACGTAAGACCGAATCGCCAATCAGATTCAGGGTGACGAACTTCCCGTCCTGCGCGCAGTAATGACCGTGTACGGCGTCCAGCAGATTATCGCCAATCGGCTCCCGGCCCTCACCGGTTGTTTCAGCCTGGGCATACCAGCCCAGCTCCGCCAGGGTTTGGAAGGCGACCTGTTCCAGCGCGATCTGATAGCAGTCGCCCCGACCGGTTTCTACCAGACGGCGCAGGGCGACGTGGAAGGCATTGAGGCCGTGCAGGCCGGTGAGCATATCGAAAAACGCGACTGGAATGGTGAGCGGCCGGCCGTGTGGCTCGCCCGTGGCGTGGGCTAAGCCGGTCGCCCCCTGCATGGAGTAATCGTTCGCCACCCGCCCGTCGTGTCCGCCGTCGAACTGGATTTTAATGACGGACGGACCGCAGTGCTCAACCAGATGGGTGTAGTCCAGCCAGGGTGCCATGCGTGGGGGCCAGTTACTAATCAGCACATGGGTTGCGCGAATGAGGTCAAGAACGAGCCGCCGGCCGGCCTCCTGGCGAAAGTCGATAGCCACCGCTTGCATACCGCGGTGCAGCATCTGCCAGGGGATGCTGACCCCCGTCCGGTTCAGGGGGCCACGCTCCCGGTCGGGCAGGCCACGGCCGTGGTGCGCCCCCACAATGGGCTCAACCAGAATGACCCGCACCCCGAGTCGCATCAATTCGAGCAGCATCTTGTTCGGGGCGACAAACAGCCCAATGGCCACAACGGTAATCTCTTCGCCGTCCAGGCTGTAGCGTAATTGGAAAGGCATCCTCCACCTCCTCTTCACCCATCAGGGGACTGCTGACAGGCGATTATTGTAGGGGGTGGTCTGACTGTCAAGCAAAATTTGTCGAGTGAGAGAGCACGCTTGAACTTTTACTAACGTCCATATTAAATCGTGCATTGCCAACGCCCCAGAGAGGTAGAGAAATATGGACGAAACAAAACCCCAATTTAGTGAGTTCGTCGAAAAACAATTAGGTGCTGATGAAAACTCGCGCGAGCTATGGAGACCTATAGCCGACGAGTTTAATAGAGGTGGGCCTGATGCTGCCAAGGGATACCTTGAAGCTGAGGCGCAACGGCTTCTGGAACGTGTAGAGAAATCATTTGGTCAATTTGAAGAGGGGTGATGCCAGTGGCAAGCGGATTCCGTATTCAGAAGGTTACAATCGAAGGATTCAAGGGATTCACGACTCGTCAGGAAATTGATCTTGACGGATGTCATGCCTTTTTGCTGGGCCAAAATGGCAATGGGAAGTCAAGCATAGTCGAAGCCATCCGTTGGGGACTTTTTGGTTCCACAAGAAGGCCGAATGAGATCGTGGCGAATCGGGGCTACAATAGGCCGTGCCGGGTTGTTGTCACCCTCATACGCGGGGAGGAGCGCTGGAATCTTCGGCGTACCCTCAACCGGGGCACCACTGGCGGGAGCGACGCCGTGCTTACCGATGAGAACGGCCAGGAACGATCTATTCCAGAAATTATGCCCCAATTAGATTCTACGGAGGTCGGTGAAGGGATGCACATCATTTTCGCGCCTCAATCCACTCCGCTTCGCCGTCAGCCTGAAGATCTCAATCCATTTGAAAGGACTGTTTTTAACCACCTGGGTCTTACTCACCCCCGAGCCTTGCTGAGTGAACTGGACGCTTTCCTGGAGACACAGGAACATAAGGAGGAGGAGTTGGGGGACAAGCTCACTGAGGCTCGCCGGAATATCGACGAAGACATTAGTCAGCTAGAGCGCCAAAGAAATGTTATTGCCAGTTCGCCACCCTGGGGAGCCGGTCCTACACCCTCAAGCTCCGAGTCCGAAAACAAAGCACGAAGGATTATCGAAGAAATCACCAACAACCCACCTGAAAAAGATTTGTCAGGGTTATCGCTATATGCACTGATCGGTAAAGCGGAAGACGCTTTAGAAAACAGACGATCCCAAGACCTAGATGAACTTGAAGAGGAGGCCACGAAGATTAGGGAGCGCCGGGAGCGTCTGGAAAATTTCCGAGATATCCAAGCAGAAATCGAGACTCAGCAGTCCACGGTCCAAGGCAAACAGTCGGAACTTGACGACACATTGAAGGATATGAGTCTCGACGAACTCCAGAATAGTGTTAAAGAAAAACAGGCGGCGGCAGATGCCGAAGATTTGAGGCGGCGGATAGCCGAAACTGCGAGTGACCTGCTCCGTCGTGACGAGGAGAACCCGGTGTCTTGTCCTGTTTGCGAGACGACACACCCCAGGCAAGATTTGGACGCGCTCCTTCGACAGATCATTGATAAACCGTCCGGCGCTACAACTTTAGAGCTAAACCAACTCGGAGACCGACTCAGACGATCCGAAAACCTTGAACGTGAGGTTCAGGGTCTCAAGCGTGCTCTCGATGAGCTGAAGCAAGAGGCGGAGACGATCAAGACACATATTGATCCAGAACCAGAAGAGGATGTGGAGGAACTCTCTAAAAAGATTAGGCAATGTTCGGACCGTGAGGAGGCAATACAAGAACAGATTAACGGAGGTGAGGACCGACTTGATGAAATAAGACGCAGGCTTTTCAATCTGAGGGAGGAAGACAAATTCCATGACATCCGAAAGAAACTTACGAGTAAAGAGCAATACAGAGGCCGATTCGAGCGTGTCGAGAAAGCGTATCAGGACCTTGTTGCATTCGGTGGGTGTCGGTTCGGTCAATACAGCAAGCGGTTGAGATTTGCCTAAAAGAGCGGATTGAGAACGATATTCCTCAAGTATCCGAGAACCTTTCCAAAGTCTTTGCGTCCTTAACTCACCATCCGTGGTATGACCGACTGACCATTGTAAAAGACAAATTACCGAAGCTTGAGCTCCAGGTGGCGAGTAGTCACGATTCTTCTGGCCGTGGACATCCCACCGCTGTACTGAATGGACAGTCCGAGAGTGCATTAGAACTTGTCCCGTACTTCGCATTCAGCCAGGCGGATGACACCCCGACTGAGGTGTATCTGGTCTTGCTGGACGACCCCACACGAGCATTCGACGAAGAACATACCAGGATACTGATTGAACGCTTAGCCGAGTTGGGGAACCACGTCCAACTCGTAGTTGCATCGCAGGAGACGGGTCGATTCCGGGAATTGTTGCCGAAGAATTTCCAACAGGACAGCTACGTTGTTGTTGAACCTAACGGATGGACGTATTCCGCTGGTCCACATCTGAACATTGAACGTCATGAGCCGTGTAAGACCTGATGCAAGCGAGTGCATTGAGCGCATACGCTCAGGTATATCCGCGGGCGAGTTTGGTTACAAAATCCAAGCTCTTGCCGCGCATGTCTTACTGCGGCTTGGCTATCGGATAGAGGCGGTCAACCGTTCGGGTCATCCAGATATAATCGCTTTCAGAGATAGCAGGGAGTTCCGGTTTGAGGTAGAAGCCGAAGCCTTTGGGCCGCGTCCTCGTCAGTTGACGGCCGCCGACTTCGCCTCATTGACCGAAGCCCCTAACATATTCGGCTACTACGCGCTGGCAATCAGTTGTCCTCAGCCTTACTGGGTGTTGGTTCCCGCCTCGAAACTTGCTTGCAGAACACGGCCGGCCCCAAACATGCTGCTGGAAGCCCTCAGTGATAAAGAATACTCGGCGGAATGGACACGCGAGTATGTCGGCTTGTTTCAGGATGCGTGCCGTCAAATCAGTTCGGCATCGTTCAGTGACCTATGCAAAATGGCGCTGAGAGGAAAAAGTCTATGAGATGAGAAAGGAAACCCTATGCAAAAGCGGGTTCGGAAGAGTATCTTGCTTTGAGTGGGCGTTCTATCGGCGCAACGGTCGTCACGCGGAACGAGAATGACTTTCGGCTCATCCGGCAATTTCGAAAGTTCTCACTAGAAGTTATCTAACCGTAGGCTTACCGACAGTGCGGAATGACTTCCTTGGCAAAATGCTCCATTGAGCGTTTGACGAGAGGGTGACCGACCAGGCCGCCCTGGTTGAAATAGCCAATAAACTCGGTCATGGGAAACTCCTGCTTGAAGTGCCGAATGCGCTCAATGCAGTAGTCCGGGTCCCCAAAGACCCCCAGCTTGGTATCCAACCCCTCGTAGTTGACCCGCTCTAACCGCTCCACCACCTTTTGGAAGGCTTCGTAACTTTTGATGGTGGTTCTGCCGAGCGGACGGAGTCGTTCTCCCGCGGCCCGAAAAAAATTCATCAGGCTGGGTTCATATTCTTCACGGGCTTGGGCTCGGCTGTCGGCAACGTAGACGGGAAACATCAGGGCAACATCGGGTTGGACACCAGATTGCAGATTATTCTGATACTCCGCGATGTAGCCGCGCAATTTATCGGGCGGGTTAATCAATGGAGAAGCAAAGATCGACAGGCCGAGTTGACCTGCCAGGGCAAAGGTCTCTGGGCTGTTGGCCGCCATGTGCAGCGGCGGATGGGGTTGCTGCACGGGGCGGGGGACGACCGGCAGGTCTTCTGCCTGGAAGTATTTGCCTTGATAGGATAAGCGGTCGGTTGTCCAGGCAGTCCGAATCACATCGAGTGATTCAATAAAACGCTCCCGGCTCTCCTCCATCGGGATATTATAGCCCTGATAATGCACCGGGGCGGTGCCGCGTCCGACGCCAAACTCCAACCGCCCGCCGCTCAGAATATCGGCCGTGGCTGCTTCTTCCGCGATTTTCATCGGGCTGTGCAGCGGCAGAAGGGTGACGGCGGTGCCCAGACGAATACGCTCGGTATGCTGGGCCGCGGTCGCCAGCACCATCAGCGGCGAGGCCATAATCGAAGTGCTCGGCCCAAAGTGCAGCTCGCCCAGCCAGACGGTATCAAAGCCGACTGCATCCCCCAGGCGAATCTGGGCGAGAATATCGTGGTAGCGCTGACGCTCTGACTGCGTGGGCGCGCACGGCAATTGATCGAAAAACCCAAAGCGCATACCTCCCTCCTTCATAATGCGTGGTAAAATTCTCCAGGGCTTGGCTGAACGCCAGCGGCGGTACACCCCTTTGATGCAAAGAGTATGAAAGCGCTCTAGTCCATCTCAGACCGCGTGTCAATAAAAAATGATTGCCCCCAACCGAGGCCACAAGAATAAAATATGTCTTGCCACAGCAGGGGAAAAGAGCGTAGAGAGGAAAATAATTCTGGAAAAGGGAAAGCGTGCGCGCCATTCAAGGCATGTCGCCACATTGAAGAAGGGGGTCTGCCATGTCACTCGACAGTCTGTCTGACACTGGAACCGAAGCCCGCACCGCCACGGCCCATCGGCCGACCATCCGGGGCACACGCCACATGGTGGTGGCCGGGCACTATCTGGCGGCGCATGCCGGCTTTCAGATTCTTGAGGCCGGCGGTAACGCGGTGGACGCGGGGGTGGCCGCCGGGCTTGCTCTGGGTGTCTTGCAGAGCGATATGGTGAACGTCGCCGGGGTGGCCCCGATCATCCTGTATCTGGCCGACCAACGTGAGGTGACGACGATCAGCGGTCTGGGCTGCTGGCCGCAGGCCGCCTCGCTGGAGCTATTTCAGCAAAAGCACGCCGGCCATATCCCTGTCGGCCTTCTCCGTACCGTCGTGCCGAGCGCGCCCGACGCCTGGCTGACCGCGCTGGAGCGGTATGGCACCATGAGCTTTGGCGAGGTGGCTGCGGCGGCGATTCGTTTTGCGCGGGACGGGTTTCCCATCCATGCGTTTACCGCCGGCATCATCAGGGCGAATGCCGACAAATATCAACGCTGGCCGGCCAACGCGGCCATCTATCTGCCCGGCGGTCAGGCCCCACAGCCGGGCGACCTGTTCAAACAAACCGACCTGGCCGGAACGCTGCAATACCTGGCAGACGAAGAAGCGTCTGCGCACAGCAAGGGCCGCCAAGCTGGGCTCCGGGCGGCCCGGGCCGCTTTTTATCACGGCGATATTGCCGCGGCGCTTGTCAAGTTTCACGCGGAAAACGGCGGGCTGCTGACCGCCAAAGACCTGGCCGAGTTTCGGGTCGCCGTAGAACCTCCGACGCGGACGACATTCCAGGGCCTTGAGGTGTACGCCTGCGGCCCCTGGTGTCAGGGTCCCGTCTTGCAGCAAACCTTGAATCTCCTGGAAGGCTATGATCTTGCGGCCCAGGGCCACAATTCGCCGCAGTATATTCACACCGTGACCGAAGCCCTCAAATTGGCGTTTGCCGACCGGGAGCGCTACTACGGCGACCCGCGCTTTGTTGAGGTGCCAATTGAGGGGCTCTTGTCCAAGGACTATGCTGCGCAACGCCGCTCCTTAATACGGGAGCACGCAGCTTGGCCCGAGATGCCACCGGCCGGTGACCCCCGGCGCTGCCGGCCGGCGGTTGACGCCGAGGGGGGTCCACGCCCAAATGAAACGGCCCAGCCCGGCTTGGACACCTCCTATGTTTGCGTCGTAGACCGGCAGGGCAATGTTTTCTCCGCCACCCCGAGCGATACTTCATCTGATATGCCGGTCGTACCCGGTACGGGCCTCTGTCCGTCGTCACGCGGCTCACAGTCCTGGGCCGACCCGCATCATGCCTCCTGCGTGGCCCCAGGCAAACGCCCCCGCCTGACCCCCAACCCGGCCTTAGTGCTGCGTGACGGACGCCCCTTTCTGGTGCTGGGTTCTCCCGGTGGGGATGTGCAGCCTCAGGCCATGATGCAGACCCTGCTCAACAGTGCGGTCTTTGGCATGGAGGCTCAGGAAGCAGTCGAAGCGCCGCGCTTTGCCAGCTACAGCTTCCCGGATTCCTTTGAACCGCATTCCTACTATCCTGGTCGGCTGAATATCGAGAGCCGTATTGCTGAGGAGACCGGCGCGCTGCTGTCCGAGTGGGGCCATCAGGTGCACTGGTGGCCGGACTGGGTGTGGCGAGCCGGGGCCGTCTGCTGCATTCACGTCGAGCCGACAAGCGGCGTGCTGGCCGGTGGCGCCGACCCGCGCCGTGGGTCGTACGCTGTGGGCTGGTAACAGTCCCCGAAGCCCCGAGCTGTTTTTCGACTGCTCAGTCCAACTCCATGCCGTATAGCTTAGCCGCATTGTCGGACACAACTTTGCGCGTGATATGGGCTGGAACATTGGCAAAGTCCCGTTCAATGACTTGGCGTGAATGCGGCCAGGTGGTGTCGGTGTGTGGAAAATCGGACGCCCACATACAGTTATCTTCACCAAAGACCACCGCGTTTGTGGCCCCGATTGGGTCGTCCTGAAAGGTCGCCCAGACCTGGCGGCGGACATAGGCGCTCGGTTTCATGGGGAGCGGATGTTCCACCATCACCCCGAATTTCTCATAGGTATGGTCCAGGCGCTGGACATAATGGGCCAGCCAGCCGATATCGCTCTCCGCGGACACAATTTTGAGTCCGGGAAAACGGGCCAGCACGCCACCAAAGATGAGACTGGTCAGCGATTTTTGCACTTCGTGAATGAGGTGCACGAACCGGATGGCGGTCTGATTGACCCAGCCGCTTGAGCCCCGGTCCATGACCACGCGGGTGTTATTGTCCCGGCTGGTCACGACATGCAGGGAGAGCGGCATGTGCAGGTCTTGGGCCGCGGCCCAGAACGGATCGTAGACCGGACTATAATATGGTCGGTCCTCGGGCGGCGCGCCCCAGATCATGCCGCCGCTGAGGCCCAATTTTGCCGCGCGTTCGAGTTCTTTGACCGCGCTCGGCATATCCTCCAGTGAAATCAGCGCAACGGGGTAGAGCCGTTTGGGGTCATGTGACCGAAACTCTGCCACCCAGTCGTTATAGACCCGAAAACAAGCCTGCTGAAGCGCGGCGTCGGCAAGCTGAAACAGCGCCAGACCCAGCGTGGTGTAGATGACCTCAGCCCGCACCCCGTCAATATCCTGGTCCTTAATCCGCTCAACCGGGTCCCAGCCGCTGGGTCGGGCCGCCTCATACCCGCGGGTGAGATGTTGCTTGAGGGCTTCGCCACTGCGGCCGGTCGAAAATCCACCCGCCACCGGGAAGGGGGTGATACCGGGGGCTATAAAAAAATGTCCGGGTTTTTCGGTGTTCTCGACCACCCGTGGGGCGCGGTCCCGGAACGATTGATCGAGCCGGCTGGTCCACAGGTCGGGCGGCTCCGTCATATGTGAATCAGCAGAAATAACGCGCAGCGGTTCCATCTCTCCCCTTGTGTACGGGCGTCTTTGGACGTGGCGACCGAGCAACGCCTAGCATTTTCGCTTCTGGCGTGTCAAACCGTCTGTCCCCCTCACCCCAGCAGAGATGACTCCGCCGGGAGCGCGGGCATCTTGCCCGCCCGGAAGCCGGCTGGAAGCCTACGCTCCCAATGGGCCCGCCGTCGCTCAGAATAAGCCCGGCTGAAAGGTCCCGCCGGTATCTTCGGTCGTACACAGCGCGTCGGACACGGGGTCTCCGGTGTCCGCGCAGCACACGTCTGTCGGGCTGCACGTAAAGCCGTCAAACAAGACGCGGGCGGCAGTATCCTGACCGAGAAACGACGGGTGGAAACAGTCGCAGCACGAAAGCTGTTCGCTCGTAAATTTATACGTCCAGGCAGCATTGCTAAAGCTGAGGGAGGTGCTGTCTGCCTTGACTGCCCCCCCCACTGTCTCGCCACCAATGCTGACCACAGCCGAGGACTCTCCCTCGGCTAAGGCGGCATACTCTGACGAGACGCGGGCCATAATGTCACGATAGACTCGTGCGGTTTCGTAGCCGTCCTGAAGGCGTTGGTCAGAGCAGTCGAGCGTGATAGACCCGCAGACCCCAGTGGGGCGGAGCACAACAACCCCGACCCACTGGTCTGCACAGCTTCCGCCCAGTATGGAACAGTTTGTTTTGGTGGCGTGGTTGCACAATTGAGACACCCGCACCGGCGCGGCAATGCCGATGTTCAACTCCGGGACCGTCAGCAACACATCCAGGCCCTTGCGAAACTCGCGCTCAAACGCCGCTGGCGTTGTGCGGCAATGGTTAATCGGGTCCTGATCCTCCCCTTCTGCACAGTCGGCTTGAATGCGCTCCAGGGTACCGCTGCAAATATCATTATGGCCCATCTCGACCGTGACATAGCGCGGTGCCGGTTGTGTTCCGAGCAATGCGGCTGACTCCTGGGCTTGGGCGAAAAAGTCTTTGAGCATCTCGGCTCCAGATTCGCCGCTATTGGGGTCGGCATTGACAATCATAGCGCCCTGCCGACATTCGATCCGTTCCGCCAGGCTATACACCCCATCCCCACCGTCGCTGCAACGCGCTCCGGCGGTGATACTCGTTGCCCAGTTGAAGCTCTCCTGGTCGTCATGCGGACAGGGCGCTTGATCCTGGGCGTTCACCGCCTTGCTGATGCTGTCCCCGATGGCGTCAATGGCGGCAATCCGGGGGCTGAGACTATCGAGCCGGGCTATCGTGAAGTTCTGGAGAGACTGTTGCCAGGCGACAATGAGGTCGGTCCCGGTCTCGGGGAAATTTTGCAGCCGGGCGTGTTTGCCAACGCCTTCCAGGAATTCCTGCCCGAAGGTCGTGACCGTGACCGTAGCCCGGCCAAACTCCACCCCGTCGGCCCGGGCGCTGACCGTATGCTGGCCGTCGCCCAGACGATTCCAGTTGAAGAGCAGGCCAAAGCCGTTGTTGCTGTCGTGACACTCGCCCTCCGTATCCTCGCGGCTGGTCCCGTAACCGGCCTGAAAGGTCATTGCATGGTCGGTATCGGGATGAAAGACGATCTCGATACGCTCGGCCTCGCACACCCAGCCGGAAATCACGCCGATGCCACTCTGCAATGAAACCGGCTGCGGGTTCTCCAGCACGCGCGCGGGCGTCCCTCCCCCTGTTAAGGGGGAAGAATCGGGCCTGCCTCCCCCTGTTAAGGGGGACACCGGGGGTTGCCCGTTCTTCATCAGGGGGGAAAAGAGAGCCGCTTCCGTCTTTGCCGGCCCTGCGAGAGCCGGGTTCGCTGTAATCACGAAGTTCTGAGTCGTCTGTTGCCAACGGAGCTGGATGTCCTCATCCGGGGTTGAGAAGTCTTCTACGATAAAATACCCACTCGCTTCTTCCAAGAACTCCCCGCCCAGGGTCGTGACCGTGACCGTAGCCCGGCCAAACTCCACCCCGTCGGCCCGGGCGCTGACCGTATGCTGGCCGTCGCCCAGACGATTCCAGTTGAAGAGCAGGCCAAAGCCGTTGTTGCTGTCGTGGCACTCGCCCGCAGTATCCTCGCGGTTGGTCCCGTAACCGGCCTGAAAGGTCATTGCATGGTCGGTATCGGGATGAAAGACGATCTCGATGCGCTCGGCCTCGCATACCCAGCCAGAAATCACGCCGATGCCACTCTGCAATGAACCTCGCTGCGGGTTCTCCAGCACAGCCTGCGCCCAGAGGGCTTGCGGGAAAGAGAGGCTGCCGAGAAGGGGAACAAAGAGGGCCATACTGAGTAGGGTTTTCATGGCTATGCCTCGTAGCATTCCTCCGACAGGTTGACAAATCCACGAGAGGGGTATCCCATGTCTCGTTCCAAGAGCACTCTTTTTGAACTGTTCTATAAAGAAGGAGAAATCATGCAGTACGATCTGGTTATTAAAAATGGGACCGTCATTGATGGCTCGGGCCTGCCCCGTTTCCGCGCCGATGTGGGCATAGTGGATGGGCGCATCGTGTCGATTGGTCGCATCCGTGACGGCGCGCAAGAGACGCTCGACGCCGAGGGCCACGTTGTCACCCCCGGCTTTATTGATGGCCACACCCATATGGACGCCCAAGTCTCCTGGGACCCGCTCGGCACCTGCTCCTGCTGGCACGGCATTACCAGTGTGGTCATGGGCAACTGCGGCTTTTCGCTCGCGCCGTGCAAGGAGAGCGAAAAGGATATGGTCATGCGCAACCTGGAGCGGGCCGAAGACATTGCGCCCGAGGCCATGAACGCCGGCATCAACTGGACCTGGGAAACCTTTCCTGAGTATCTGGATTCGGTTGAGCGCCTGCCCAAAGGCATTAACTATGCCGCCTATATGGGGCATTCTGCCCTGCGCACCCACGTCATGGGCGAGCGCGCCTTTACCGACCCGGCCACCGCGCAGGATTTGGAGCGCATGAAGCAAGCTGTGCGCGAGGCGATTCAGGCCGGCGCGATGGGTTTTACCACTTCCCGCACCCGCAACCACCAAACGCCGCAACGCCAACCCGTGGCCAGCCGCTTGGCGACCTGGGATGAGGTGCGGCAATTGGTCGGGGCGATGGGCGAAATGGGGGCCGGCATCTTTGAAATCGCCAGCGAAGACACGGGCCGGAACCCGGAGCGCATCCGTGAATACATGGACCGCCTCAAGGCGTTGGCGGTCGATACCGGAGTCCCGGTGACCTATGGCATGTTCAGTATGCGTCGAGCGCCAGACTGCTGGCAGCCCTATCTTGATTTAACACAAGAAACTGCCGCGGCGGGTGGTCGTATGTTCATTCAGGTGCATAGTCGGGCGCTGAATGCGGTCCTGTCCTTTCAGACCAATACGCCGTTCGACCGCCTGCCAAGCTGGCGCGCGCTCAAGAAGATGCAATCGCTCGAAGAGAAGGAAGCGGCCCTGCGCAACCCTGACTACCGGCGCAAACTGGTGGAAGAGGCCCACACCCAAGAAGACGATGGCAACCGGGGGGTTGGACCTGAAGCGCGGGCGGCAAATTTCAAATGGCTATTCCTCATGGACCAGCCCAATCCGCCCCACCGCTCCATTGCGGACATTGCCACAGCGCGAAACCAGGACCCGGTCGAGACGTTTATTGATCTGGCCCTGGAGAAAAACCTCAAGCAGTTCTTCCTGCAACCGCTGGCCAATGAGAACCAGGACCATGTGCTGGAGATGATGCGGCACCCACGTTCCGTGATTACCTTTTCGGACTCTGGCGCCCATGTGTCTCAGATTATGGACTCGTCCTTACAGACCCATTTGCTGAGCTATTGGGTCCGTGAGAAGCAAGAAATTACCCTCGAAGACGCAGTGCGGCAGCTGACCTTTGTGCCGGCTTCTCAGTGGGGCTTACACGGGCGCGGCCTGCTGCGTGAGGGCATGACCGCGGACATCGTGGTCTTTGATCCAGAAATGGTCGGGCCGATGATGCCCGAATTGACCTACGACCTCCCCGCCGGCGCGCGCCGGCTCAAACAGAAGGCTGCCGGCTTTCTGGCTTCAGTCGTCAACGGCCAAGTGGTGCTGCGTGAAAACGAACATACCGGCGCGTTGCCCGGACAGTTGTTACGCGGGCCGCTGGCCCAATGTTAAGTAGGGCGCTGTCGTCCGTTATGCCCAGCGAAAGCGGATCATGTAGGGGCACCCCCCTGTGGGTGCCCAGCCGCCGGCCGGCCTGAGCGTGACGAAGGGCGGAGCGTCAACGAAGGCGACCCCCTCCCTAGCCCTCCCCTCAAGGGGGAGGGGATTTCTGTTCCCCCCTGGCGGGAAAGACAAGAGGCGGGCAAGATGCCCGCGCTCCCAGGCCGCGCCCTGCGGGGGCGTGGGGTTCCCGGTGCCAGTTTTTAGTAGGCAGTTTTTAGTAACCCGCGTCCTGTGGGGACGTAGTATTCCCCCTGTCAAGGGGAACACAGGGGGTTGCCGGCGTCCACGTGGGGAGTAACCGGATGTTAGATATGGCGAGAAGAGACAGGGGGGAAGCCGTCACAAGCCGCTTAGGTAGCGAAAAGTGGCGTGAGAGGCAAGGGCGAATGCTTCAGGGCGTGTCACTGGGAACGTGGGCCGCTGGCCCGCCCGGAAGCCGGTTGGAAGCCGGCGCTCCCAGCGGAATCTGCGGGTCCAGCCCAACGGTTTCTCCGGCGACTCGTCCGGCGGCATAGCCTTCGGGGTCAACTTTCAGCTTGCGTGGGGTGCTGGACCGCTTGCGCAGGCGCGTCCCGTGGTCAGCCAGATAGGTATAGACCTCAGCGCGGTAGTTTTGCCGGACTGCGGGCAAAGTGGTCTTGACCGCGGCCGGCTCTCGTTCGGCGATCAGGGCTTTGATCTTGTCGGTGATAGATTGGGCGCAGCCATAGGCAAAGGAATCTAGAAAACGCCGTCCTTTGCCGTAATGCTCTTTGCGTAAACGCTGGACGGTGTGCATCAGATAGCTCAGCATTTCTTTGGCAACAATGACATTGTGGGAACGACCAATAATGAACGACCGACCCACCGACAGCGTGGAACAACAAAAATACAGTTTGCAGGTCGCGAGCCAGAGCAGCCGTTCCCACGGGAGCAGCCGGCTCGTTTTCCAGCCCTCAATCCGCATGGTCTGGGCGCTCTGGACGCCCTGAGCCTCAACCTCTGTCAACGAGAGATTATACGTGGCCAGGAGTTGATGCACCTTGGCCGCGGCCAGGGCCGCTTCGTGTTCGGTCGCGGCTTCATCGCGGCTGAGTTGGAGGAGTTTCTGGATTTTATGGATCAGAGAATCCGGAGCAATGGGGTCAATGACGGCTTCCATTCCTGCCTATTCTACTGGGCAGCCTCGGAAAACACTAGGGCGTTGAGAAGGCGGGGATGAACCCCCCCTCTCCCCCCTTAACAGGGGGAGAGGAAGGGAGCCAGCAGGGGGTAGACATCTTTGCACCTGAGCCTGGGAGTGCTATGCCGTCAGTACGGAAACACAGGCTCAGCATTCAGGAGGGGAATTATGCAAAACGGACATACGATTTGTGTCGGGACTGTTGGCGCTGGGGTGTGGTATAGCTCGGACAGCGGCACCCGCTGGCGGCGGAGCCGTATGAAGCTACCGTTCCACGCCGAACCGGGGGAAATCCAGATTCGCTCGCTGGTGGTGTCTCCGCACGACTCCAATGTGGTGTATGCCGGCTCTGAGGTGGGGCTATATCGCAGCGAGGACAAGGGCGCGGTCTGGGATTTGGTGGAATCTCCCGTGGATGGCAAACAAATCTGGTCGATTGGCGTGCATCCTGACGACCCGAACGTCATCCTTGTCGGGACGAAACCGCCGTGTGTCTTTCGTACTCAGGACGGCGGCCAGACCTGGGAAGAACTGCCCCTCAACGCTGCCGAGCGTTGTTTGGCCGGCGCGCCCAAAGTCACCAACCTCTTGTTTGACCCGCGCGATTCCGGCACGGTCTGGGCTAGTGTTGAGATTGACGGCATCTATCGGAGTGCCGATGGCGGCGACACCTGGGCGCATCTGCCGGCTCTGGGTGCAAGCGAGCTGAACCAGGATATCCACGGCCTGACCATCAGCCCTGACCCCCACCGCAAAATCATCGCGACGACCCCGGACGGTATGTGGAGCAGTACGGACGAAGGCCAGAGCTGGGCATTACATGCGTTCCCACGTTTCTCTGAGCGGGGTATTTCGTACTGTCGGGGCGTCGCGCTGAAAGCCGACGACCCCAACGTGATGTTTGTGGGCAATGGCGATTTCATTCCGGGCAAGGTGGGGGCTATCCAGCGTTCAACCGATGGCGGGCACACCTGGCAGGCCGCTTCTTTACCTGTCGTACCCAACTCCACTATGTACTGGTTTGCCACCAATCCGGCAGACCCCGACTTTATCGTGGCCAACAGCCTGCACGGCTATGTCTATACCAGTCAGGACGGTGGGGTGTCGTGGATCAAATCAGAACGTGAGTTCGGTGAGGTCCGGGCCCTGGCCTGGGTGCCGAACTAAGCAGTCCCCTCTCTCCTGGTGGGAGAGGGGGACAGTCTCGCCGGGCGAGGTGGCCTGACTGCTATCCGACCCCGTATTTTTTCATCCAGTTGGTAAACGTCTGGTAGTTCGACAGCCCCACTAGCTTGCAGGCCGCGGACTTATTGCCTCGGGCTTCATGGTAGGCCCGGCTCAGATAATGGCGTGCCACTTCGGCCAACAGGCCGGGCAGGTCGAACCCGTGGCCCAGCCCGCGGCCGAGTACTGACTCGAAATCCTGTGTCTCTTTTCTGACCGGAAAGAGTGCCGCCTGAATATCTGGCGCGTCAATAATCGGTGTCACGGCCCAGATGGCGGCCCGAGACAGGGTGTTGGACAGCTCACGGACATTGCCCGGCCACGGATGCTGGAGGAGCAGACTTTTTGCCTCAACAGACAGGTGCTTGGGAACCCAACCCGGCTGCTGCGCACAGTCCGTATTGATTTTCTCCAAGACATGCTCGACCAACAGGCCCACGTCTCCGGTTCGTTCGCGCAGGGCCGGCAGGCGCAGCACGCCAACCGCCAGCCGGTGAAACAGGTCTTCGCGGAATCGTTGTCCGGCCACCTCGTCCTGGAGGGTGCGGTTGGTGGCGGCAATGACCCGAATGTCTATCGTCCGGGGTTTGGTCGAACCGATCCGCTGGACCGTGCCTTCCTGAAGGCAGCGCAGCAGTTTGACCTGAGCGGCCAGCGGCAGCTCGCCGATTTCATCCAGAAACAACGTGCCGGTATGCGCGGCTTCCAAATAACCGGCTTTGGCCTCGGCTCCGGTGAAGGCTCCCCTGGTGGTCCCGAAAAATTCGGCTTCGACCAATTCACTCGGAATGGCTCCGCAGTTGACTTCGATAAACGCTCGCCTCGCCCTGGGACTAGCGGCATGAATCGCCCGCGCCACGAGTTCCTTGCCGGTGCCTGACTCGCCCTGAATCAACACCGGTACGTCATGGACGGCCAGGCGTCTGGCCCTGGCAAGCTCAGTTTTCATGGCCTGACAACGATGGATGATAGCCGCAAACTCCGGGGCCGCCGTGGGCAGCCCTTGGGTGAGACGGACCATCTGGGTGTCGTTGATGGGCGGCAGATATTCAGCCGCGAGGTCGAATGGAAACGAGACGGTCCGCACGCCGTCTTGCACGGACGATTCTATGAGTTCCGCCGGGTGGGTGGTCTTGGCCAGCACAATCCACACCGCGGCCATCGCCGGCGTGCCCGGACTGAGATGGTACACGAGCCGGGCAGCGCCGCTTGGCTTGGCGCGTAGGCTGTCGAGTACCGACACGGCGGCTTCATAGATTTCGTCGAATTGCGTCGGGCCGGTCAGAGAAACCCGGTGAAGAGTGGCCTTGGTCCCACATCGTTTGTCCAGCCACGCGCGGTACGCCTGTGACTGCCGAGTCGTGTGGTCGGTCAGGAGATGCACGGCATTAAACGCCCGCTTTCGCACCGCCTGTCCGATAGGGCCGAGTGCAGCGCCCAATTCGTTCCGGGAAGCCCGCAAGTCCGTATTGCCCAGCCAGGCAACAAGCCAGTGTTGAGACATTCTCTGTTCATACAAGATTTATTGTGTGTTGCAAATTTTTGTGTCATTGTGCGGGGTACATCTTCCTGATTGAACAGGCGCAGGAGAAAACCGATGACACCAGAATGGGCTCAAGTCTTCGTGAGCGTTGTACAGACCATGTTAATTGCCTGGGGCATCTGGCTGATGCGCTCCTCAGCGCTCAGGCGGCTCCTGAAAGACAAGGCATAGCGGACAATGGCATGGGAGTTGCAATATCTCCAAGACAACAAGCTGAACAACCGAACTGGAGAACAAGACCATGTTGCGTGAGTACCGCCTGACCAACTTCAAAGCCTTCGGCGGAACCGTCACCATCCCCATTCGCCCGCTCACGCTCATCTTTGGGGCCAATTCGTCCGGCAAGAGTTCGATTTTCCAGTCGTTGTTAATGCTGAAGCAGACGCTGGAGGAGGCGAAAAATCCGAAGACTGCCTTACTCCCAAAAGGGAGCTTGGTTGACTTGGGGACGTATCGTGACTTTGTACATCGGCATGAGACAGAGCGGGATTTCGAGTTCGGAGTGCGGTTTGACCTTGAAGGAACCGAGGACCTCTCCCCGTTGGTAAGGAAAATCATTGAGAGTGTTAGCGCGACGAAGGCCGGACTGAGCGTTCAATTCTCCGGTAAGGAAAAGAGACCCCTTCAGCGTATCGATCTAGCCACTGGAGATCAAAGACAGGCTATAATTTCGTATCACCCAGCTAGAGGGCAGTCCCTAGAGGATGAGCGGTGCAATCTCGTCAATCGTCTCCATGCTCTGTCCAAGGAGACCAAGAACGAAGAGGTTGAGGCTGTTAGCTCAGAGGAGGCACAAATAATTCATAATCTGGAATTATTGGTTGACAGAGAAGCTATTAAGAAGCATGGCTGGGAAGAAGTCGAGGTCAAGCCCGATTCAGAAATTTGGCGTCACTGGTGGGAATGCACTAAGAGCTATATTCGAGAAGAATTAGATGGAGGCGAGGATGTGCGGCTGCGTGAATACGATGATGAGGATGAATTTTTTGAAGAACTAGAGGACTACCAGTTTGAAGACGCGATTAAAGATATTGGATATGCGTCGAATAGCTTAAGATCAACAATTGTCTACAAGAATTTCCTGCCAGAAAGCCACGACCCGGAAGGCATCGATAGTCCCTTTCAAGTGCCATATTTTTACTCCCTACATGACGAATATATTGACGGACTAGACATATCCCCATTCACCCTCCATATGTGTTCCACCCTCCGTCGTCTCCTAGGAGACTTAACGTATCTGGGACCGTTACGGAGCCACCCTGAACGCCACTACACATTCAGCGGTGACACGCCTAACTACGTTGGTTAAACAGGCGAGCATCTGCCGTCCCTTCTCTTCACAAGACCAGAGCTATTGGAACAGCTTAACAGCGACCTGGAACGACTTGGCGTGAAGTACCAGGTAAAACTCGACAAACTCCAGTACGAGGATACCAGCCCGAGCAATGTTTTTTCTCTTCGTCTGGTTGATACGGACACCGGCATAGACGCCAGCCTGCGGGATGTCGGCTTTGGCATCAGCCAAGTGCTGCCTATTGTCGTGCAAAGCCGGCTCTCCGAAAAGAAGACGCTCTTGATCGAACAGCCGGAAATCCATCTCCACCCCGCCCATCAGACCGAACTCGGAGATATGTTCATCAGGTCCGCACTTGGGGAACAGAAAAACACTCTGCTCCTAGAAACCCATAGCGAAAACCTGATCCTTCGCATTCTGGGCCGCATCCGAGAAACCTCTGACAACGAACTCCCCGAAGGCTTCCCGCCCATTCGCCCGGAAGATGTGGCCATTCTCTACGTCCAACCGGGCGAGAACGGCGCGCAGGTCATTGAAATCCCCGTGACCGAAGACGGCGACTTCGCCGGCCCCTGGCCCCAGGGATTTTTTGAAGAAAGCGTGAAAGAACTGTTTTAACGATGATCCATGAGTATGCGTTGGAGCCTGAACTCGTGGCATCGTGGCATGATCTCCTCAAGTTCCGGCTCTTTATTGAGATGTTCGGTTTTGGGTCAGGGAGGGTGGTGTCTCGTTATCCCAAGAAGTGGACCAAACAGGTCTGGGACGCTTTCGAGGCCGACTTTGGCAAGACGGCCAGTCCAGTGGACAGGAGTCGGATGGGGAAGCTGCTGAAACAAATCGCCAAGCCTGTCGTCAAGCGGCCAAGTTGTATATGGGACGCCGCCTGTGACTGGCTTACCAACGCGGAAATCGAACACACTCGTAAGCCTTTCCACGCCATCCTTGCCCGGAATAATCCTCGCCATCACACAAGCGTCGTGCGCGAGTCCGCAGTCCTGGAAGATACAGATGAACGCTGGGACGCACTGATTACAGTAACCGTTCCCCGAAACGCGCAAGAAATGGCAAACTGCGTTGCGCCGATGCTGCGATGCGCAACAAGGATACTATTTGTCGATCCGAATTTCGACTCCTACCAAGAGAGATACAAGCAGCCTCTGAGTGAATTCCTCAGATATGTTGATCGAAGACGAGGTGCGATCACAATTGAGTTACATGCGGGAGACCACAGAGGTAGGGCTCTACCGGATGCGGCGGACCGCTTCCGAGAACGATGTCGAACGGACCTTCCTCGTATAATTCCCACGGGACTGGAACTCACGGTGTACTATTGGAAAGAACGTCTTGGTGGTAAAGAACTGCACAACCGTTTCATCCTTACTGATATCGGTGGTGTGCAATTTGGCTACGGTCTTGACTGTGACTTAGGAGGTGGGAGCGACGACACCATCTCACGCCTCGATGTGAAAAGTTACAGCCGAGAGTGGAATGACTACGCAGGGCCAAACTTTGCGTTCGATCTCGATGGTGAACCCTCTACGGTCGAAGGCCGGCCCAAAACTGGCTAAGTACGGACATTCACAACAGCCGAAACTGCCGCAGCACACCCGCCACCCGTTCATCGCCCTGCCCCAGGGCGCGGAAGGCTGCGTGGACGGAATCCAGCCGCTCGTGGTCACGGGCCTGCTCGGCCTCAACCGCCTTGACTCTGTTCTCAAGGGGGCGGAGCATCGTGCGGCGGTCCCACAGGGCAAAGCCAATGGTCGCCGTCACCAGGACGACAAAGGCTCCGATAATCCCGAGCATGAGATTATGAAGGCGGTCAAACTGGGCTTCGATTCGCTTGAACTGCGTGTTCATGTCTTCTCGAAGCTGGGCAGTTTGCGTGTTCGTATCCTCTCGAAGCCGGTCAATTTGCGTGTTCATGTCTTCTCGAAGCTGGGCAATGGCAGCAGTATTCGCGTCGATTTTCGCCGCCAAACGGTCTTGGCCAGCTTCCAGCCTGGTCAAGCGTTCGATGACCTCCCGGTCAGACAGGGGCGGGGCCGGCTCAATGGCTGGGGTCGCTCCGGGACTCAGCAGGCTCAGGAAGAGCACCAGGGCAGCGATTTTTCGGAAGCGGGGCATCGTCCCTATGAAACGGCTCCGGGACGGAGAAGTCAACCTGTCCCGGCTTGAGGAGGGTCAGAAGGTGATCCGCACCCCACCAAAGGCCCCGAACGGTTGCCCCGGCCCCATAAAGCGTTCGACGCCGGTGCCATCCTCCGCATTTTCAAAATATGCGCCGTAGCTTTCATATTCTTCGTCAAAGATGTTTTTGAGACGCAGAAAAATATCAAACGCCTTATAGCTGTACTCCAGCATGGCGTTGACCACTATATACGGGTCCAGCCGGCTGCGTTGGTTGGCCTCATCGCCCCGCAGCCGCAGCCCATCCACATAGGCCGCGTCCAGGCTCAGCCGTAACTGAGAGCCGATGAAGAACTCGAGGCCGCCATTGACCCGATGCGGCGGGACCAGGGGCAGCCGGTCGCCGTCACGAACCAGGGCGCGGCGCTCTTCGTTGGCAAAGGTGAACAGTTCGACCTCATCCGCAAAGGTGGCATCGGTGACGGTGTAATTCAGAAACCAGTTGCCCCAGCCCCACGCGCCGCGCAGCAGGAGTTCCATGCCCTGGCGACGGGTGGCGTCCACATTCTGAAAAAATCCCAGCACGCGGCTCTCCGGTTCGTTCCGAAACAGGATGTCGTCTTTGAGGTCGGTCCGAAAGAAAGCCAGGGTCGCGTCAACATAGGGAGGCAAGGCCCAGCGGACACCCGTCTCCCAGGTCTTGCCCTTGACCGCGTTCAGGGGGGGGTCGTCCACAATCGCGGTCGGCACCGGGCAGGGCGCTTCGGGGTTGGCGCAGGTCAGCTCAATCGCGGTTGGCGCGCGGTAGCTCTCGCTATAGCCGGCATACAGGCTCAGATGCTCGGTGAAGGTATAGGTCGCTCCCACTGCGGGATTAAACCGATCAAAGGTATGATTGCCGCTGGCATCCGTTCCCGTCTCGTCGTCATCGTCGTCCTCAAGCCCGGCGAGGCGGTCCTGAATCCGCAGATGGGTCACCTCGTAGCGCCCGGATACGGTCACCGTCAGCTTCTCAATCGGTTCGGCAGTGATGGTAAAAAACGGGCCGCCGGCGTGGGTTTCGGTCTTGACATTGGTCTCCACTTCAAAGGCGTCGGCCTCGTCCTCTTGGAAGGACTGGAGCAGAGTCAGGTCGTCTTCTATCTCCTCAAGGTCGTCGTCATCATCGTCCTCGCCGCGTTCGCCAATGAGATGGTCGAGCCGGGCTCCGCTGTAATCGCCGCCCAGGGTGAGAGAGACCGGCCGCTCCCAGACCGTCCCCTGATAGACTACCTGGAGTGCCCCGCCCCAGCCCTTCTGATTGGTGCGGGCATCGACATCTTCTTCGACATCCACGTTGAACTGGTCCACATCCAACAGCCGGCCATACAGCTTGGCTGACAGTGCGAGGCCGCGGCCCAAGTCGCGTTGGTATTGGCTGTTGAGAAACCACAGGTCGGGTTTGAAAATATCGGGATGGGTGAACACCGCGGAGCGGTCACGCTTGAGACGGCTTTCGGGCAGCGGGCCGTTGCCAGTCAATTTGTTGTTCACATGGGTCAGGAACAGGGAGACATCGTCGTGCGTCCCCTTGTAGCCGACCTTGCCGAACAGATGGCCGACGTGGCTTTTTGAGAAATCTCGAAAGCCGTCTTCGAGAAAGAGATTGCCCGACACAAAATAATCGAACTGACCACGGCTGCCGCCGTGTTGCAACAAGGTCCGATAGCGGGCGAAACTCCCGCCCCAGACTTCTGCGGTGGTGCCCGGATGGGTCAGGCCGCGCTTGGTCTGCATGACAATGGTGCCGCCGAGCGTATTCCGACCATAGACCGGGCTTGAGCCGGGGATGATTTCCAGACGCCCAATCGCATCGGTGGGAATCAAATCCCAGTTGACCTGATCGGCCAAGGGCTCGTTGACGCGCACGCCATCAACAAAAACGCTCAGCCCCGGCGGCGTCCCAATCAAAAAGGAACTGGTAAAACCCCGATAGGTCACGTCGGGCTGGAAGGGGTTGTTCTGGACATGGTTCAGGCTCACCCCGCCCAGGCTGCGGGACAGGGTGTCGGTCAGGCTGAGCGCACCGCGTTGGGTGATCTGTTCGCCGGTGATGGTCTGTACATTGGCCGGTATGTGTTCCCGCGCGACCGGAGCGCTCATCAACGGGGTGGTGCCGAATACTCTGATGTCCGGGAGTATGGCGGGCGGCGAAGACTGGGCCAGAACTGATGTGGCTAACACGAGACTCAGCGCAGCGCTGACAAAAAGCCGAGAAAAAGACCTGCCGGTTACGCCGGCTTGCCTGCTCGCATACGGTGTCCGGCGGGCAGGAGGAGAATCGGTATCAGGCTGAGGGAGTTTGTTGACAGTCATAGTGGGCTGCCTCTATAGCGCGAATCGAAAGAACTCAAGCCCCTTGACTGAGCGTACCGCAAAGAGCAGGAGGGGCGATATTCAGGCAATCGTTCGTCTCGGCTGCTTGGCCGCAGTCTGGCGAGCGCGGAGTTGTTTTCCTATCCGGCTTGCCCCATAACGCCCGTATGGTCTATACCAGGCAACATGCAATACGATCTTCTTATTAAAAACGGTACGGTGGTTGACGGCTCCGGGCTGCCCCGCTTTCAGGCTGACGTGGCCGTCGCCGAGGGTAAAATTGCCGCCATTGGCAAAATCCGCGAGAGCGCCAGAGAAATTATCGACGCTGAGGGCCATGTGGTCGCCCCCGGCTTTGTTGACGGCCATACGCATATGGACGCTCAGGTGTTCTGGGACCCACTCGGAACCTGCTCGTGCTGGCATGGCATTACCAGCGTGGTCATGGGCAACTGCGGCTTTTCGCTCGCCCCGTGCAGCGAAGAGGACAAACTGCTGGTGATGCGTAATCTGGAGCGGGCCGAAGATATTTCGCCCGAAGCCATGCAGGCCGGCATCAAGTGGAGTTGGACCACCTATGCGGAATACCTGGATGCGGTCGAACGCCTGCCCAAAGGCATTAACTATGCCGCTTATATCGGGCATTCCGCGCTGCGGACCTATGTCATGGGTGAGCGGGCTTTTAGCCAAGAAGCCACTCGTGACGATCTGGAAGCTATGCAGCGTGAGCTGCGGAGCGCTATGCAGGCGGGTGCCGCCGGTTTTACCACCTCCCGCACGCGCAACCACCAGACACCCGACGGGCAGCCGGTGGCGAGTCGGCTCGCCGCCTGGGACGAGGTGCGCCAGTTGGTCGGCGTACTCGGTGAGCTGAACGCCGGCGTGTTTGAAATCGCCGGCGAGGACATCGGACTCAACCCGGAGCGCATTCAGGACTATTGTCACCGGCTCAAGGCCCTGGCGGTCGATACCGGCGTGCCGGTCACGTTTGGCATGTTCAGCGCGCCCAAGGCCCCGGACTATTGGCGCCCGTTTTTTACGCTGGCCGATGAAACCGCCGCGGCCGGCGGACGCATGTTTATTCAGGTGCATAGCCGGCCTCTCAGCGTGTTGCAGTCCTTCGAGTCGGTCACCTCGTTTGATAAGCTGCCGGTCTGGCGCGATGTCCGCAAACTGCCCCTGGCCGAACAGGAATCGGCCTTACGCAATCCTGAGATGCGCCAGCAGCTCGTGCAGGCCGCCAACCAGCCGCCCCAAGCAAGAACGCGGGCGGTTGGGGCGGAAGCCCGCGCGGCGAATTTCAAATGGCTGTTCCCCATCATGGACCGGGCCGTACCGCCGTATCGGTCGGTGGCCGAGATTGCCGCCGAACGCCACCAGGACCCGGTCGAGACCTATATCGATCTCGCCTTGGAAAAGGGGCTGAAGCGCTTCTTCATGCAGCCGCTGCTCAACACGCATGAGCCCAGCACCTTGGAGATGATGCAGCATCCTCGCTCGGTGATTACCTTCTCTGACTCGGGGGCGCATGTTTCTCAGATCATGGATTCCTCCCTGCAAACCCATCTGTTGAGTCACTGGGTGCGCGAGAAAGAAGCCCTGACCCTGGAAGACGCGGTACACCAACTGAGCTTCGTGCCGGCCTCCCATTGGAATCTGGCCGGACGCGGCCTGCTGCGTGAAGGCTGGAACGCCGATGTTGTGATTTTTGACCCCCAAACGGTCGAGCCGCAGGTGCCCGAGCTGACCTATGATCTGCCGGCCGGCGCCCGACGGCTCAAGCAAAAAGCCAACGGCTTTCTGGCGACTATCGTCAATGGGGCCGTCGTTCTGCGGAACAACGAACACACCGGTGCCCTGCCGGGGCAGTTATTGCGCGGCCCCTTAGCTGAACAATAAGAAATCGCCTTCCTTGACGGGAACTACAGCGTCGAGTCGGAACCGTTCGTAATCTCCCGCAGCCGTGCTACCATTTAATCGTCCCGTCTCCGGAAAACCAGCCGGAGACGGGCGAGACAGAAAGGGGGCTGGGCATGGCTGAAGCGCGCACCGAATGGACAGAAGATGATTCCCGCCTGTACCGCGAGCTGGCGGCCATTGCCGTGCCGGCCCGGGCCGAGCAGGTCGCCACGATTTTGAGCCTGCTCCCTTTTCGGCAGCAGCAGGCGTTTCGCGCGGTTGAGCTTGGCTGCGGGGAAGGGGCCTTGTCTTTTGCCGTGCTGGACTGTTTTCCGAACGCCTCAGTACTGGCCCTGGACGGCTCGGACAGTATGCGCACGCAGGCCGGTCGTCACCTCCAGCGCTTTGGCGACCGCGCGCGGGTCGCGGCATTTGAGATGGCCTCACCGGACTGGCTCGATGCGCTGGATATGAGCGACTGCGTTGTCTCTTCCCTCTGTGTCCACCATCTGAGCGGGCCGGAAAAACAATGGCTGTTCACCGAAATAGGCAAGCGGATTGCAGACCGTGGGGTGGTCCTGCTGGCGGATATCGTCAAACCACAGCGCTCAGAAGCCTGGGCGGCCTTTGGCGCAGGCTGGGACCGGATGACACAGGCGCTCTCAATCGAGAAAACCGGCTCTCCCCGGCTCTTTGAAAAATTCACCCAGGAGAAGTGGAATTATTTCCATACCCCCGACCCCTACGACCAACCCTCTCCGTTGTTTGATCAGTTGACTTGGCTCAAGCAGGCCGGCCTTGCGGTGGTGGACTGCTTTTGGCTCCAATCCGGGCACGCTATTTATGGCGGCTATAAAACAACGGGCGAGGCGGGTCCAACGCCTGTGCCCCCAAGCGTATCCTTCGCCTCTGCCCTGACATCGGCCCGGACCGCTCTGGGTGTCATTGAGCAGCCGGCCGGGGCGTAGGCACTCTCGAAAGGAGGCTGGCCCGTATGCGAGACATCAGCCGTCGGAAATTTCTGAAGGACGCCGGCACGGTTGCTGCCGGGGTGGCCGGCTTACAGGCCGCTGCCTCAACACGTTCGGAAGCCGAGACTCCCGCCGGTCAGGCGGTTCAGGAAAATCCGGCCAACGGGTGGCGCTTTGGCATCCAAATCGAGCCGCAGTTTGGCTTTACCTACGCCGAAGTCGCCCACATCGCAAAAGAGGCGGAACGGCTTGGTTTTTACGGTCTGTGGGTGTCGGACCATCTTTTTTGGGACTCCAGGTCTGAGCGGCGTAACTGCTTGGAGGCCTGGACCCTGCTGACTGCGCTGGCTCCGGTGACGACCCGGCTGCGGCTGGGAACGCTGGTCACGTGTAATTCCTATCGTCCGCCCAGCATCCTGGCAAAAATTGCGGCCAGCTTCGATCATCTCAGCAACGGCAGAATGGAGTTTGGCATCGGCGCTGGCTGGAAGGAGCCTGAGTATCGGGCCTACGGGATTCCCTTTCCCTCAATTGGGACGCGGCTGGCGCAACTCGAAGAGGCGGCGCAGGTGGTGCGCCTGCTGTGGACCCAGGAACGGGCGTCTTTTTCCGGTACGCACTACCAGTTGCAAGAGGCGCTGTGCGCGCCTAAGCCGGTGCAGCAACCGCCTCGCATCTGGATTGCCGGCGGCGGAGAGCAGGTCATGCTGCGCATTGTGGCCCAGCACGCCGACGGCTGGAACATTCTGCTGCGGTCTTCGGTCGAAACCGTAAAAAGAAAGACTGATATCCTGCGCCGGCATTGTGACGCGCAGAAGCGAGATTTCTCAGCGATTGAGAAGTCGCTGTTTCTGGCCGTGGTGCTGGCTGAAAATGAAACAGAACTCACCCGGCGGGAGGCCGAGTCCGCCCAGGCTTTAGGCGGGCGAGGATTGTGGGCGTCCCGAGAGTTGGGAACGGCCGGGACGCCGGAGCGCCTGGCGGAAACCCTGCGGGGGTTGCAGGCGCTTGGCTTCCACCATTTTCAGATGGTGTTTCCGTATAAGCAGGAACAGGAGATGCTCCAGCGTTTTACTGAGCTAGTGGTGCCGCAGTTGAATTAAAATGACACCCCTGCCTGGGCAATGCCTGAAGTGCCGGCCGGCTGTGGTCGGGCTCCTCATGCTGACCCTTCTTGGGTGCGCCCCACGCTCTCAGCCGGCTGCACGCGGCGTTGCCAGGGCCTCCGCCGCGGCCGTGTTTGCGAGCCTGGAAGCGAACCGGGCCGCGGCACAGGCTGAACCATTGGCCGAGTTGTACGGGATTACTGATACGGACTTATCGTGCCAACAAGCCCAGCGACTCGCCTATCGGACAGTCGAGCGCATGGGCTATCGCGTCACGAGCGCAACCCGAGCCGCGCCAGGAAAAACCGGGACGATACAGGCGCAGCAAACCCGCTCAGGCCAAACGGCGCTGGTCCAGGTGAGGGTTCAATGTCAGCCGCAGAGCGTGGTTGTCGATGCTGCTTCACTCAGCAGCTTGGACGTTGCCTCCCCTACGCCGCACCCGCTCGTGACGGATTATCCCGAGCAAGCGGCGCCGCATCTCACCAAGCAGCGTCCACCCCCGACCACCTACTTCCGGCGCGCGTTCTATTCCCTGTTTCACGGACTGGCCGCTCACGTCAAACGCTACGGACCCGAAGGCCAGATATATGTGGATATCCGGCCCCTGCCAGCGATGGAGGCTGAGTTGCTCTTTGGGGTCCACACGCCGGAGATTTTTATTGTCGCGGTAGAAGTCGCCAATCGGACGCAACAGACGTATGTGTTCGATACGGAGCAGGTCTATCTCCTCTCGGTGAGAGGGCGCGCGGTCCGCGCCTTAACGGAAAAAGATGCCGCCAGTCTCCCGCCCCCTATGGTCAGTCAGGCGCTTGCGGCCCAAGTCGCCACGCACGGCTATTTATATTATCCGGCCGGGGAGTATCTGAGCGCGCAGGGCACGCTGACAGAGGTACACAGTCAGGAGCGGCAGGGTTTTCAGATTGCGTTCTGAAGCCAACACTGCCCGCTCACTCTTCTCCTCCGGCGGAGTGCTGTCCCCCCTCCCGTCTGTGCGGTATGCTCTGTTACGCTAAAAAAACGAGACAGGGAGGATGGTATGAAAAAGTTTCTGGCCCGGACGCTGATGCTGATTGGCGCATGGGTCGTCGTCATGGCCATTGTCGGCACTGTCGCCACGCTGATGAGTGAGGAGAGCCTGCCGGAGCGTATCGTGCTGGAGATCGACTTTGAGCGCGAGTTTGCCGAGCATATTCCGACCGACCCACTGGCAGGTATTCTCATGGAGCAGACCGTGTCGGTTCGGGATATTGTTGACGCGCTGCAACGGGCGGCCGGCGATGAGCGCGTCCTGGCCCTGGTGGCGCGCACCGGCACGCCGCGTATGGGGTTGGCGGAAATCCAAGAGGTGCGGGATGCGGTTCTTGCATTTCGGAACAGTGGCAAGCCGGCCGTTGCCTATGCTGAGACCTTTGGCGAATTCGGGCCTGGCAACGGAGCGTATTATCTGGCCGCGGCCTTTGACCGTATCTATCTCCAACCGTCCGGGGATATTGGTCTGACGGGCTTGATGGCAGAATCGACGTTTGTCAGCGGGACGCTGGAAAAGCTGGGCATCTCGCCCCGTATGGACCACCGCTACGAATATAAAAATGCCCTCAATATGTTCACCGAAAAAAAATACACCCAGCCTCATCGTGAGGCGCTCCTCCAGATTATTGCCTCCCAGTTCGGTCAGATCGTGCAGGGTATTGCCGCCGGCCGCGGCTTAGAAGTGGAGGCGGTCCGCGCCCTGGTTGACCGGGGACCGTTTCTCGGCAGGCAGGCCCTCGCAGAAAATCTGGTTGACGGGCTCGCGTACCGGGATGAAGTCCAGGACCGCATTGACGACGATCTTGAGGGGGAGGCAGAACGCGTCAATGTGTTTACGTATCTCCGCCAGATAGGTCGCCCGCACCATGAAGGAGAGGCGATTGCGCTTATTTATGGAGTCGGCGGCGTGCAGCGCGGCAAAAGTGAGTACAGTGCGGCCCTGAGTGGGCCGACGATGGGAGCCGACTCGGTGTCAGCGGCGTTTCGGACTGCCGTCCAGGACGACACGGTGAAGGCCATTCTGTTTCGGGTGGACAGTCCGGGCGGCTCCTATGTGGCCTCCGATACGATTTGGCGGGAGACCGTCCGCGCCAAGGCGGCCGGCAAACCGGTCATTGTATCCATGGGCAACGTGGCTGGCTCGGGCGGCTATTTTGTGGCTGCGGCCGCGGACAAAATTGTCGCCCAGCCCGGTACGATCACCGGCTCCATCGGTGTGGTGGGGGGAAAGCTGCTCACGTCTGCACTCATGGACAAGCTCGGCATATCGTCGGACGAGGTGCATACCAGTACCAATGCCACCATGTGGTCCAGCTCGCTTGATTACACGCCCCAGCAGTGGCAGCAGATCACGGCCTGGCTCGATCATGTGTACGAGGATTTTACGCAGAAAGTTGCCCAGGGAAGGGGGCTGACCCAGGAACAGGTGCACGCCGTGGCCAGAGGTCGCATCTGGACGGGTGAAGATGCCAAAGATATTGGCTTGGTTGACGAACTGGGTGGCTTTCCGGTGGCGTTGCGGCTTGCCAAACAAGCCGCGGGGATTGAGGCCGATGCGCCAGTGCAGGTCAAACTTTTTCCCGAACAGAAAACCCTCGTTGACACGGTGCTGTCGCGTCTCCAGGGGCGGGAGGACACCGAGGCCAGTCCGACCGCGGTGGCGCTCCGCCAAGTCATGCAGGCCGTCCGGCCAGTGGCCCAGATGGGCCAGCGCCTCGGGCTGTGGTCCGAGCCGGGCGTGTTGACCATGCCCCAGTGGGAAACGGCCTGGTGAAAACTGCTGTTCCCTCTCCCCTGAAGGGAGAGCCGGTCCTGAGCCGAGTCGGAGGGGGCCCGGGTGAGGGGCTTACGTGTCGTGTCCCGCCTGTGCGGCGGACTGTGCTCGGACCGCTACCGGGGTGAGATACCGCAAATTGTCCGAGACTGGACAGCGTGTCTCTATGGTTGCCAGCCATTGGTCCAGGGTGGCTTGGTCCACATCGGCGTCAACCTTGAGCGTGACCGTAATGTTTTTATAGCCAGCCCGGTCATCCGTCTGCTTGCCGAGCAGTTTTTCTGGATTCAGCGGACCAGCCGCATCAATGGTCAGGGAACGAATCGCAAAGCCCATTTCTTTGGCAATGAGATGCCCCATCACATTGAGACAGCCGGCCAGGCCGGCCAGGATATACTCAACCGGATTCGGCCCCTCGTCAGCCCCGCCAAGACCCGGCGGCTCATCGACGATTAACTCAAACCCTCTGACCTGAACCGCCAGGCGAGTGGGAGACTCCGACTGTCCTGAAACCTTGAATGTGACATCAGACATGAACTGCCTCCTGTCTGTGTGGCCCTAAGGGGGGTAGTGGGTCAGTTTGAATTTTATTCCTATTGACTTCGGAGGGCTCTATAGGCGTAAACCCTGATTGGGGCGCTGACAGGCTTTTACCACAAAGGGGGTTCTGGAGTGTGGAGATATGTCGCCAATCTCATTTTGTGGAGTTACGAATAGGTTGACGCTCTCATAACTGAGTCCCTATGCTTGATGGGTATCAAACTGAGCCTGATAGTACCAGGTGGGACGAAACTTCTTGAATAGTGAGGTTTGTTGTGGATTGGTGGTCTTCGAGTGTCGTCTTCCCTGTCGTCCCGCTCTTGATAGCGATTATAGCCGGCTATTTCTACATTAAAGAATGGCGAGAGTCATTTCTGAGTGCGCTGGGAGACGGTCCTCTTTTTTTCGTTGCCATCGGTATTGTGGCACCATGTCTGGTATCAAGAGGTCCTACTGACCCACTCATGACTATCTGGCTCCTCCTGATCTTTCTTTTCTCAACAAGTCTTTTTACAATGGCAACTATCTGGAAGCATAATGCTCCGCCGATTGGAAAAGAAATAGCACGCAGGTGGGTCGTTTGGGGGTCCATCGGCGTGCTCTTATCGGCTATCACCGCTGTACCGAGACCGGCTCTCTGGGAGGAGCCGGCAGAAGATAGGCATCAGATGCGCTGTGCCGATGACAATGAGACCACAATTACGGACGCCGCGTCTTGTTAAGGAGTATCTTTATCATGAATGATCCATCAAAAAGCGTACCTGACGCGAACGAGACGACTCCAGAGGGATTGAAATCAGCAACAAAGATGTTGAGTTTTGGGGCAGGTTTAGCAGGAGGCGCATCGCTACTAGGCTCTACAGCCGCTACATTCGGATTAGTAGGAAGTGGGGCAGTTCCTCTATTCGGCATTGGCGGCCTCGCTGTCGGAGTGGCTGCCGCCGCGTTAAATGGAAAGCGGGCCGAAGAATTAGTCTGCCGTGTTATTGGGGGACCTCAAGACTGATTTCGATAGAGAATTAAATAGGAAGATTGATGAACAACCTATTCGGAACGCTAGTATATCTCGCTAGGGGGACGGGGAACTCTCCCGTCCCCCTTTTTTACGCGGCGAGTCTCCGACTGCCCTGGGTGGCCGGCAGGGAGGGGTCAAGCGCGAAGCGGAGGGGAGGCAGGTCGGTATCACAGTGCGTCATGGTCGCAATAATCGGGGTGGTACACCGCAACCGCCCAGAGTCCCCCCAGGCTCCGAATTTGAAGGTGATGAGGCGGGGCTGGCCGCGTTGCGCCGCGTGAAACACGTATTCCGGGTCAACCTGGACGATGACCGGGGCGTCTTGGCCCTGAACCCGAGTCAGATGCAGGCTGGCAAGATAGGTCACATCCGCGCCCGAGATATGCTCAGGGTTCTCCAGTTCGACCTCCAAGAGCGTGTCACCTTCGCGTTCAACCTTCCCAATCACTCGGTCGTGGCGCGGCTGGAGCGAGACCGCGGCCGGCTCGACCGTAAACCCCCAGCGGGCTTGCAGCTCGCGCACCGCCGGCTCGGTGCTGGCATAGGCGTGCAGCAGATAGCCGCGTGGCCGAATACCGGCCCGCACGATAACCCGCACCTGGGCGAGGGCGAACGGCCCGACCGGGCTGTCGGGATACTGTATGACCGACAGCGTGGCGTAGGGCGGAATGCTCGGATGGAGAGCCGGTGGAATCAGCCATTCCGCGGGTTCCTCGGCAATTTCATAACTGAGCTGCAAAATCTCAGCGCCCTGGAGTTCCCAGGCATCGGTGTCAAAGCCACTCATCAGCGCTGCGTGGGCCGCGGCGGCTACGACGTCCTGTTTCCCAAACACCGGCATTAGCTGGCTCCTCCGGCGACGGCGCGTTGTGGCTGGGCGTCGGCAAACGCGGGCATCACCTCTTTGGCAAACAGGCGCAGACTGTCGAGGACTTGCGCCTGCGGAATCATCTCGGCAGCGTTGAGGAGAAAATTAACGCGGTCCACGCCGCTGGCTTCCCATTTTCTGAGTTCACCAATGAGATGTTCAGGATTCCCGACCGCAATGCCTTCCGGTGCTTTGAACTGATCGCCGGGGCTGGAAGCCTGGCGGCGCAGGGACGGCAACAGGCCGGCGGCTGGGTAGGATTTGGCCGGATAGGCTTCTTTGGCCATGTCCAACTGGGCTGCCATATAATTGAAATGGCGGATCATATTCATGCCGGTTTTTGCCCCGGTTTCATTGTCTGGGTGGCAGTACAGGAAATTGACGGTTGCGACCTGGTCATTCACAAACGCGCCGACCGGATTACAATGCTGCACCCGGCAACGATACTCTTTGACCTTGGCTTCCTGCTCGGCAAAGCTGGTAAAGGTCACCCCCAGACAGCCGATACCCCGGTCTGCGGCGTCAAGCTCGGTGCCCGGACTGGTCACGGCGACCCACATGGGCGGATGGGGTTTCTGATAGGGCTTGGGCAGCACCGCCCGGGACGGCATGGAGAAATACCGGCCCTCATAGCGAAAACGCTCCTGCGTCCACATCTTCGGGATGCAGTGCACAAACTCGTCCCAGCTTTTTTTGGTCTCATCTGGACTGGCCCGGAACCCACCTAATTCGGTCCAGGTTGCCGACCGCCCGGTCCCGAACTGGAGCCGTCCGCCGGATAAAATATCCAACACCGCGGCGCGTTCGGCAATCCGAATCGGATGGTTGAATTCCGGCACGCAGATGACAATGCCGTGACCAACATTGATATGCCTGGTCTGCATGGCGCAGGCGGTCAGAAAAAGCTCGGGCGCCGAACAGTGGGAGTATTCTTCCAGGAAGTGATGCTCGACTGCCCAGACTTGCTCAAAGCCGAGTTCGTCGGCCAGGCGCACCTGTTCGAGGGCATTCAGGTAGACGGTGCGCTCGGCCTCCTGGTCCCAGGGCCGAGGAACGGATAATTCATAAAAAATACCGAACTTCATGCTGACCTCCTTTTCACCCGGACAGAGGCTGGAATGCGCTCAATCCCTATGCGGGGTGTATCGTACTTGCCGGGTTGCGGTAAAGAGCCACCCGGCCGCCTCAATGGACCGCCCTCAGCGCGGAGTGGACCCGGTACAGGCCCACGTCCTCGTTGCGCGTCATGGGGGCCAGCCACCAGGGCGGACGCCCGGCACTCAGCCGTTCGTTGAGAAAGGCCGGCTGGTCCGCCTGTGTGGTGACGGGCACGAATTTCCGACAAAACAGGATGGCCTCAACATTGCGCGCTCTGACGGTTGCCAGGGCGGCGTCCTCGGTGCCGGCGAATATGCGGCGGTTGTCGATAAGCCCCTGAATGTTGCGGTGATAGGGAGCGGCCAGAACCCGGTGCTGGGTCAGCAACAGGACTGCCGGCCCGAGGTCAATGGGGGCAGCGATGGTCCGCGCCTCGGCTCCCAACCCCGCCGGGTCATTGAGTGCCGTCAGCACCGGATGGTTTGGACGCATGGCGACCGCACACTCGTCTTCTTGCGTATCCGCGGCAAGGCCGGAGGCCGAGGGCGAAAATAGCAGAGGCAGGACCACAGCGAGGATACACGTCCCTGGGACGCAGAGTCTGAGCCCCAACCGGATGAAGAGCTGCCGCGCGTTTGCCAGCGCCCTCCTGTCGGCCCGCTCGCTCATGATGTCGGCAAACGGAATGAGGGCGAGGGAGGCAACCAGCCCGGCATACGCCGCGCCTCGTATTTGCCAGCTCATGACCGCCAGACCCGACAGCACCAGCCCGAGAAGCGTAATCCAGCGCGGAGCCGCTAGGGCGGTCGCCGGTGGCCGTACCACCAGCAAAACCAGGGCCGCCAGGGGCAGGATAAGGATGGAAACGGCAAAGCCTGGTTTGTGGTGGAACGTCTCAAGCAGAGATTGGGTTTCGACGACCACCTCGAACCAGTAACGGACCTCGGCAGAAAGATTGGCGTAGGGGGAGCCCAGGCATTGGGGAAAGGCGGTCGCTGCCAGGCCAAGGCCAACAAGCCCCATGCCCCCGACGAGCGCGAGCCGCGCCGGCTACGCCAGCGTGGGACGCCGGCGCTCCACGGCGAGCGCGCCAATACCTGCGGCCAGGACCGTGGCCGTCAGCCCAATATGGACAAGGGACATCCGGTCGCAGACAATAGCGGTCCACGCGGATTGAGGCAGGCTCAGAAGCAGCAGCCCCAGCGCGGTGCTGGTCACGGTCAGGCCGAAAACCGCCAGGCTCGTCGCGGCACTCCCGCCGCGCAAAACCCAGACCAGGCTGATGATGACCGTGAGTGCGCCTAGAAAGGGAAGGGTTTCGAGGCCGACGGCCAGCGATAGCCCGCCTCCGAGGCCGAGCCCCGCGGCCGCCCGCGTCTTGCCAGATGCCAAGGCACGCATCAAGAGCCCAATGGCGAGGGTGGTCAGCAGCAGTTGGAGGCCGTGGTGGTAACCCGTCCTGGGCGAAATTGAGTCAGGGGATAAAGCAACGTTCCGACCATCAGAAGGGGAGGTTCCAGGGCAGGCCGGGCGGGGAGCAGGGAGAGGGACGTCCAGAGAAAAACCGCGGTGAACAGCCCGCCGAGCAAGGGCGGGACCAGCAGGGCCGAGAGCCAGACCGCCTCGGTGCGGCCGAACCACGGCTCAGTCAGCCAGAGAACCGCGGCGACGGGCATATCGGCGAGTCGAGACCAGTGCATGGCCACGCCGGCCGGCGGATTGAGACGCCGTTGTACGGTGTCATGCCAGCTTTGGCCGTCAAGCCAGCTCATGGCCTGCACGAGGCGCATGAAATCGTCCGGTCCCCGCAGCAGGCCGGCCACGTCGTCACTTGTCCGGCCCCAGTCCGTCCACACCAGGGCGGCAAAAACCAGTACCGCCGGAAGAATATAGGGAACGCAGCGGCCCAGACCGCCCCCGGACGACACGCGGGGAACCGACGGCGACAACCCGTCAGGGGCAGCCATCATCAAGCGATGCTCCCGCGGGCGCGGGGACTTCCTGAGCCGCTTCCCTGACAGCGGGCTTCTCGCCGGCAGGAGAAGGGGCCCGGTGGGTTGGCAAGCCCGGTTGGGCGAGATAGTGCAGGCGTTTGATTTCCCGGCGGCCATGAGCCACCGTATCGAGGATGAGGCCGCAGGCGAGGCTCAGGAAGCCCAGCAGCGTCAGCCCGGTGGACAGGACGGCCGTCGGGAGGCGCGGAACCAGTCCGGTTTCCAGATACTCCGTCAGGACCGGCCAGGCAAGAGTGAACGCGGCCAGTTCCAGCAGTACAAACACACTGGAGAAAACCGCCAGTGGCCTTTCCTCCTTGAGCAGGACGAAGACCGTCTTGAGGATAGCGACGCCGTCGCGGACCGTTCTCAGCTTGCTGGACGAGCCGGCCGGCCGTCCAAAATAAGGAATCGCCACCTCGGTGCTGGGCAGGCGCATCTCCAGGGCGTGAATGACGATCTCGGTCTCGATTTCAAACCCCTTGGAAAGCGCCGGAAAGGACTTGACGAAACGGCGCGACAAGACCCGATAGCCTGAGAGGATATCGGAAAAGCGTTGACCGAATATCAATCCCACCAGAGAAGTGATGAAGGTGTTGCCAAACTGATGTCCCGGCCGATAGGCCGTCTTGTGTTCGGAACTGCGGGCACCGCTGAGCATGTCCAACTGGCCGTCAATCAGGGCCGTTATCATATGCGGCGCACAGTGCGCAGGATAGGTGCCATCTCCATCCACCAAGACAAAAATGTCGGCCTCGTATCGCTGAACATGCGGCGCACGACGTTGCCCTTGCCGCGGACCGGCTCGGAGCGCACGAGAGCCCCGGCCTTGGCCGCGACCGCTGCCGTGTTATCGGTAGAGGCATTGTCATAGACATAAATCTGGGCTGAGGGCAGGGCGGCTCTGAAATCGTCAACAACCTGAGATATTGCCGCCGCCTCGTTGAGGCAGGGAATCACGACGGCAATCGCTCCCTGGCTGCTCTCTTCCCGCGTGCCCGGCATGACGGTAGATGGCCTTCCTCCAGACCCTGGCAACGTATATCCATCTCCCGGGTTGAAGTAAATGGGCCAACCATGCCCCGCCTGTGGAGCAGGTATGCGGCGGAGCAGAGGGAGGTGTCAAGGAACACCAGGAAGAGCTATGTTGCTGCGGGCCTATGAACGGGAAAGGCCGAAAACGACCAGGCATGCGGGCATTCTTTCCTCCGCAGCGTAGCGCTGCCGCGAAACCAATGCAGTGCCTCCTGTGTCTTGCCGCTCTTCTGTGTCTCGCTTGCTCTGTCTGCCGCGTCCCTCCGGCTTGGGCCGATGTCATTGCGGCTATGGGGGCAAAGGAAACCCGCGCCAGCCAAACGCTGGTTGGGGCGGTCCAAACCGTCCAAACGGAAAGAGTGTTGTTTGTGAACCCGCCCGGAGAGCCGGACCGGTGGATTGAGGACGAACGCATACTCACCGCCATCGCGCAGTACGGGGTGAATAGAACACTCACGGAAAGGATCGAATACGCACCCGACGGCGCAGCGCTGGTCCGCGTCGTCCGCCAGTATAACCGGGCGAACAAGCTGAAGAGCGAACAGTTGTATACTGCGCAGGGCGACCTCTGGCGGACGACCAGCCATACCTATGACGAGACGGGCCGTCTCATACAGGCGGTGAGCACCGATGTCGATGGCGACCTCTGGTTTCGAGATGTCTATACCTACATCACGGACGGACAGCCGGCCCACATTGACCACCACGACCCGGACGGGACCTTTTTACACCGCGCGAGCTTTACTTATGGTGGTGACGGGCGGGTCGCCAAACGGTCATTGTCCGATGCCGACGGCTCTCCGATCTCAAGCAATACCTATACGTATGACGCCCATGGCAGAGTCCAGACCGTGACGACCTACGGACGCAACGGAGCGCTGGCCTCGCGCTGGACGTACACGTATGACGCGCGCGGGAACGAACGGGAGTGGGTCGTGTCCGACGCCGCCGGCACGCTTCATCGCAAAGAAGTCTATACCTATGAGTACGATGCCCCTGGGAATTGGGTCAAACAGGTCACTGCGGAGTGGATTCCAGACGGTGAGGGGGGCTATCTTGAACCCGCCGAGGCGATCTATCGGACGATTACCTATGCCCATTCCCTTGGCCCCCCCCTGGGAACGCGGGCCTCTTGCCCGCCCACCCGATGACCGCGGAATAAGTCTCACTCGTCCCCCCGTGGTCAGGAGCTTTGGATGTCTACTGAGATGCCGCTGCGTTTTTTAGCTGATCGTATGGTCGGCAGTTTGGCAAAATGGCTGCGTATTCTGGGCTATGATACCGTCTATATGCCCGAAGTTTCCCCGACGAGTGTGAAGCGCGAAGCGCGCCGCCAGGGTCGTATCCTGCTGACCCGTCGGACCTGCTTTCTGAACCAGAAAGACATGCCGCCGTTTGTGTTTATTCGTGCCGACCGCTTTCGGGAGCAGCTCAAACAGGTCTGCACCGACCTGCATCTCACGGTCTCCCCCGCTTTGCTCCGGCGGTGCAGCAAATGCAATCAGGAATTGGCAAGCATTGACCGCGCGCGGGTTCAAGCCCGCGTGCCGGCGTATGTGTGGCAAACGCAATCAACCTTTCTCTATTGCCGGCAGTGCCAGCGTGTCTATTGGAACGCCACCCACCGTGAACGCATCCTGGAAGAACTGCGACATATGGGAGTTGGGTAAGCACGCATGGAACCGGCCGAAGCCCAACCTAGCTGGCTGTTCTGGGACGGAAGGTGCGGTTTGTGCCAGCGGGCCGTTGCCTGGATCAAACACCGCGATGTGACGAACCAGATTCAGGCGGCTCCCTACCAGAATGCGCCCCGCCCCCCGATGACGGACAGCCTGGCCCGACGGTGTGAACGCGCGGTCCAGGTCGTGACACCTGAAGGGCAGATTTTGTCCGCCGGGCGGGCGAGTCTGTATGTATTAGGGAAGGTCGGGTTTCCTCGCTTGGCCCGGATGGGTCTTCTCCCGCCTTTTGTGTGGGGCGTTGAGCTGGGCTATTGGGTCGTTGCGCGGAATCGACAGTTTTTCAGTCAGTGGCTGTTCCCGGAAAAGTAAGGCTTTTGGGGTCGGTGCTTGTTAGACCTGGCCCAACTGGCGCAGGGCTTCATACAGCACAATCGCCGCGGCATTGGACAAGTTCAAACTGCGCACCCGCGCGCCCGGCATCGGAATAGTGTACAGGGTCTCGGCGTATGCCGTGCGGATAGCCGCCGACAAGCCCCGCGTCTCGCTGCCAAAGACGAGCAGATCGTCGGGCTGATAGCGAACGGTGGTGTAGGAGCGCTGGGCGCGTGCGGAAAAGGCCAGCAGCCGGCCAGGCGGGCGACGTTTGAGGAAGGCGCTCCACGACTCATATACGTGCAGGTCAACCGCTGGCCAGTAATCGAGACCGGCGCGCTTGAGATAGCGGTCCTCAAGCGAGAACCCCAGCGGACCAACCAGGTGCAAAGGGCTATGCGTAGCCGCGCACAGCCGGGCGGTCGTCCCGGTGTTGGGCGGAATCTCCGGTTCAACAAAGACGATGTGCATGGGGAAGGGCTCGACTAGGCCGGCTCTTTGACCCGGATTGGGTAGGTGGATTCGCCCAGGGGCAAAACAAATCCCTCGCCCGTGGCCGCCGGCTGGACATACTGCGTGAGCTGATAATAGGCCGGTCGCAGAAAGCGGGCGGCGTGTTTTTGCCCTTTGACTTTGCAGTACAGGACATCATGCGCGCCTATGGTCAACGTGGAGGGAGACAGGCGCTCTTCGCTCTCGTCGTTCAGGCGGAGGGTAAAACCCGGCCCCGGGGCCCCGGCGACCTGGGTCACAACATAGGGGGTGTCTTCAATCTCGACGCGCGCGCGGTCACGCCCCAGCACGATCTCATACTCCCCCTGCGCGTTCTTTCGGAGACATTGGCTGAAGAGTGTGTTGATACGCTGGTTTTGGATACGCTCATCGTTGGCATACCACCAGCCGTCCTTTCCAAAGTGTATCTTGCGGGTGGGGTCAATAGCCCAGAAACCGGCGCGTGGCATGGCCGCTCAGCTCCTCTGATGTGGGCCGCGGTGTGCGGTGTCGAGGATGAGGGTCACCGGGCCGTCATTGACGAGTTGGACTGCCATATCGGCCTGGAAGTGGCCTGTGGCAACCGGGATCTGATGGCGCTGACAGCAGGCGACAAAATAGTCGTACAAGGGTTTGGCGGTGGCTGTCCCTGCCGCGGCCGTAAACGAGGGGCGTCGGCCTTTGCGCGTATCGCCGTACAGAGTGAACTGCGACACTATCAGCAGCGACCCGCCCACGTCCCGGACTGAGTAGGCAAATTTGCCGGCCTGATCCGAGAAAATCCGCAGTCCGATAATTTTCTGGCTCAGAAAGTCGGCCTCCGCTTCGGTGTCCCCGGTTGTCACGCCGAGCAGGACGAGCAGGCCGCGCCGAATCTGGCCGACGATTTCCCCTTCAACCGAGACCTGCGCCTCGCGTACTCGCTGAATAACGGCTCGCATACTGGTGTTGCTGTTCTCATGGGATAGGTAGCTGAGTCCTCCAGTTCATACAAGCTGAGAGCCGGTCAGAGGCCGGCCGAACTGGAATCAAGGCAGGTCCTCCGGTATGATCGCCGCATGTATCCCGTCCTGCTCGAACTCGGCCCCTTCACCATATATAGCTACGGAGTCATGATGGCCCTCGGCTTTGTGGCCGCGGCTTGGCTGCTGGGGAAAGGGCTGGCCTATCAGGGCCGCGACCCGGACCTGGCTTCGACCCTGGTTCTGTGGGCGGCCCTTGGTGGACTGCTCGGGGCCCGGCTGCTCTTTATTCTGGCAAATTGGTCCGCATTTCTGGCCGAGCCGTGGGCGCTGCTTTTTACGGGCGCTGGCTTTGTCTGGCACGGGGGCTTAATCGGCGGTATCGCCGGGGTCAGTTTGGGTATCCGGCACCACAAGCTGCCCTGGCGGGAGACCATGGACGCGATTGCTCCGGCGATTGCTCTGGGTCATGGAACGGGCCGCATTGGCTGTCAGCTCGCTGGTGATGGGGACTGGGGACCGCCAACCGACCTGCCCTGGGGAATGGCCTACCCGGACGCCATTGTCGGCTGGGACTATCCGCCACATGTATTCGTCCACCCGACCCCGCTCTACGAGATGGTCGTGTATTTTGCGATTGCAGCCGTGTTATGGAACCGTCGGACGGCTGGGTTCCGCCCCGGCTGCCTGTTTTGGGGGTATTTGCTCTTGGCCGGCCTGGCCCGGTTTTTCCTGGAATTTGTGCGGATCAATCCGCCGCTCTGGGGGGCCTTCTCCCAAGCCCAGGTCATCAGCCTCGGCCTGATACTGGTCGGCGCGATCTGCTTGTGCAAAAGAGGGCCGGCGCACCGCAGCCCGGCCGTTTATAATACGCTGGAGAAAACGCCATGAGACCCTGGCTGCTCCTGGGGGGTCTTGGCCTGCTGGTGCTGCTCGGTGTGGTGTTGCTGCTCGCGACGCCCTCTCAGACCACCCTGCCCCGACCGGCTCCGGATTTCCTGCTGCCCGATATGAGCGGTCAGGCCGTGCGTCTCTCTCAGCTCAAGGGAAAAGTTGTGCTGCTCAATATCTGGGCGACGTGGTGCGGTCCGTGTCGGCAAGAGATGCCGACGATGGAAACCCTGGTGCATAAACTCAGCGGCGAGGATTTTGTGCTCTTGGCCGTGAGCCAGGACGTCGATGGTGCCACAACGGTGCAGCCCTATCTGCAAGAAGGAGGATATACCTTTCCGGTGCTGCTGGATGTCCAAGGAGAGGTGGGCAGGAAATATGGCGTCACCGGTTATCCCGAAACGTTTGTCATTGATCGTCAAGGACAGGCCGTCTATCACCATATTGGCTATAATGACTGGGCGCAGCCGCACGTCGAGGCAACGCTTCGGCGCTTGATCCAACAGGGAGAGTGGCGAGTCGATACGGAAATGGCGGTGCCCGGCGCTCATACCCCCATCCGGTCAGAAGGATAGCCGGCTCTGCCCTCACCGGCAGCACGGGAAAGACCCGGCTGGAGCGTCGGCCCGCCCATATCGGAGCGTGTGAAGTATGCTATACTCGGCAACCGTAAGACCGCACCGAGCCGAGCGCATAGCAGAGAGCAGGGGAAGACAATGATGCACAGAAAGCGGCGGCGAATCCTGGTTGGATTGGTTGCTGGGAGTCTTGGGCTCAGCGTGGTGCTGTTTGGGGGATACGGGCTCAATTTTGTGTCCGCGGTTGACCGCAGCACCTATGAAGACCTTGAGGCGTTTACCAACGTCCTGGCGATTGTTCGCAAGAACTACGTTGAGGAAACAGAGACCCAGGCGCTCATGGAAGGGGCAATTAATGGGATGCTCGGGGCCTTGGACCCCCACAGCGCCTATTTGACCCCCGATTCCTATAAGGAACTCCAGGTTGATACTGAGGGCAGTTTCGGTGGCCTGGGCATTGAGATCACGATTCGAGACGGCCTGCTGACGGTTGTTTCGCCCATTGAGGATACCCCCGCCTACCGTGCCGGCGTCCAGGCCGGAGACCAGATCATTAAAATTAACGATGAGCTGGCAAAAGACATGTCGCTCATCCAGGCAGTGAAAAAGATGCGCGGTAAGCAGGGCACCGAGATTACCATCTCGGTCCGCCGTGAAGGGGTCTCCCGGCTGATTGATGTGCCCCTGATTCGTGAAGTGATTAAAATTCGCAGTGTGAAGTCAAAAACCTTGGAAGACGGCTATGCCTATATCCGGGTCACCCAGTTTCAAGATCAAACCAGCCACGACCTGGACGCTGCGCTGCAAAAACTCGGCCAGGAGCATGGTCAACTCCAGGGTATGGTGCTGGACCTGCGGAATAACCCCGGCGGACTGCTCAGTCAGGCAGTTAAAGTCTCCGACCTCTTCTTGAGTTCCGGTATGATTGTGTATACCGAAGGCCGGCTCGAAAGCCAGCAGCAACGATATTTCGCCCGGCCCGGAGGCTATACGGACATCCCGATGGTCGTGCTGGTCAACGGCGGCAGTGCCAGCGCCTCTGAGATCGTCGCCGGTGCGGTGCAGGATCATGGCCGAGCAGTGGTGCTGGGCACCAAAACGTTTGGCAAGGGCTCGGTGCAGACGATTTTACCGGTCGATGGCGGCGCCGCGCTCCGGCTGACGACGGCCATGTATTTCACGCCCAACGGCCGCTCGATTCAGGTGACGGGTATTGCTCCTGATATTGAACTGGAAAACCTGTCCGAAGCCCATGTCGTAGCGCGCCGCCGCCACGGGGTACGCGAAGAGAATTTGCGCGGCCACTTTGACAATATCGGCAGCACGCCGGGGACAGCGGACGACCGGCCTGCCGATGCTGAAGACGCCCCCCAGGCCCTGCCCGAGCTTGATATTCAAGAAGGGGAACTGGGCAAAGACCCGCAGCTTGACCGGGCGCTTGAACTCCTCAAGTCGTGGAAGGTCTTTCAGACAACGGTCGCTGAGGCAAAAAGCTAGGGTGCTTGAGCGGTTCCTATGACGACTCTCGCCCTTGCCCCCAGTTCCGCTCGTGCGCTGTCCGTCACCGCCCTGGCTGGCCTGCTCCAAGGCCGGCTTGAGGCTGATTTTGGTGAGGTCTGGGTGGTGGGCGAACTCTCCGGCCTGCGCACCCCCGCCTCCGGGCATATCTATTTCACGCTCAAGGATGAGACCAGTCAGTTGCGTGGGGTGATGTTTCGCAGCTATGCCCGGTTGCTGCGCTTTCGGCCCGAGGAGGGCCTGGAGGTCCTGATCAAGGGCCGGGTCAGCTTGTATGCCGTCCGGGGTGATTTGCAAGTCTATGCGACCAGTATGGAACCGCGCGGGCTGGGTGAGCAACAATTAGCCTTGGAGCAGCTCACAGCCAAACTTGACGCCGAGGGCCTTTTTGACCCAGAACGCAAACGTCCCCTGCCGTTCTTTCCGCGTCGGGTCGGTGTTGTCACCGCCCTTGGGGGGGCGGCGCTTCAGGATATTCTGACCATTCTGCACGGCCGCTGTCCGTATACGCAGGTCGTTGTCCGGCCGACCAAGGTACAGGGGGCCGGGGCCGGTGTTGAAATTGCGGCGAGTATCAATGACCTGAACGAACACGGACAGGTTGAGATGATTATTGTCGGGCGCGGTGGAGGCTCGCGTGAGGACTTGTCCGCCTTTAATGAAGAGGTCGTGGCCCGCGCAATCGCCGCCTCGGACCGGCCGGTTATTGCCGCGGTCGGCCATGAGATTGACCTGAGCATTGCCGACCTGGTGGCGGACTCCCGCGCCCCAACCCCAACGGCCGCGGCTGAGATGGCCGTGCCGGTCTGGGCGGACCTGTCCGACCGGGTAGCGGGGACGGCCCGGGCCCTGGCCACTGCTATGGAGCGGGCCGTGACCGACCGGCGGCGTCAGGCCATGCGGCTGGAAGAACGTCTGCGTGACCCCCAGCACCAGGTTGACGCGCTGCGCGAGCAGACCCGGACGGCGCTGGCCCGCCTCCGCTCGGCGTTTGCGCGCCGGAACGAGAGTGTCCACGCCCGGCTCGAAGACTTGGCCGCTACCCTCAATAGCCTGAGTCCCCTGGCGGTTTTGGGTCGGGGGTATAGTCTCACGCGAACCCTAGCCGAGAATGCCGTGGTGCGGGATGCTGCCACGCTTCGTCCCGGCGCGCGCGTTCGGCTCACTTTTGCTCAGGGCGAGGCGCGGGCCCGCATTGAGGAGGTCACGCCATAGATGGATATTGCCGCGGATAAAAAATTTGAGGACGCCTTGCAGGCTTTGGAAAGCATTGTTGAGCAACTCGACACTGGGACCCTGTCGCTCGAAGCATCTCTCCACGCCTTTGAAGAGGGGGTGGCGCTGGTCCGCTTTCTGGAAGGGAAACTGACCGAGGTGGACAAACGGGTTGCGGTCCTCACGCGGGATAACAGCGGTCTCTTTCAGACCCACCGCGTAGAAACCGACGAAGAAGGGGACGTGTGAAACTCGAACAGTATTTAGAACGGCGCGGCGCACTGATTGACCGGACGCTCAAGCAACTGCTGGCCGACCACGAGGCTCCGCCCAAGAAGCTGGGCCAGGCCATGCACTACAGTCTGTTTTCCGGGGGAAAACGGATTCGGCCCATCCTGGTCCTGGCCAGCGGGGAGGCCGTTGGCGCGCGGCCACAGCCCATCCTGCCTTTTGCCTGTGCGCTGGAAATGATCCATGCGTACTCCTTGGTGCATGATGATCTGCCGGCCATGGACGATGACGACCTGCGCCGCGGGAAACCGACCAATCATGTCGTGTTTGGGGAAGCCCTGGCCATTCTGGCTGGTGACGGGCTGCTGACCGAAGCCTTTCGGATTATGGCGCAGGCCGGGCTGAAACGTGGGCGGGACCGCACCGCGGCCCTGCAAGCTATCTGGGAAGTCGCGGCTGGGGCGGGTATGGCCGGCATGGTTGGTGGACAGGTGGCGGATATTGAAGCCGAACACCAAAAGCCCACCCGCAAACGGGTTGAGTATATTCATACGCGCAAGACCGGGGCCCTGCTGCGGGCCGCGGTCCGTGTTGGCGCCCGGGTCGGGGGAGCGAACGCGAAACAATATGCCTGCCTCGACCGGTATGGGACGGCCGTTGGGCTGGCGTTTCAGGTGACGGACGACATTCTGGACATTGAGGGTGGCACGGCAAAAACGGGCAAACGGGTTGGACGGGATGCCGCGCGCAACAAAGCCACCTATCCGGCCGCCCTGGGGATGAAAAAAACCAAGCAGTACGCGCGGGAACTGCTTGATGAGGCCCTGACCGCCCTGCAAGCCTTTAACCCCAAAGCCGAACCCCTGCGTCAGATCGCCCGGTTTGTGGTCGAGCGAGCCGTCCCTGTGACGCCGCTCAGGACAGGCCTGTCTGAAACGTGAGCCAACGCACGCGCCTTGATCGGCTGCTGGTTGAACGTGGCTTGGTTTCCAGCCGAGAACAGGCTCGGCGGCTGATTATGGCCGGTGCCGTGGTTGCTGGCGAGCAGCGGGCCGACAAGCCCGGCACCTTGGTTGACCCGGAAACCGCGCTGCGGCTGAAGGCCGCCGCCCAGTCTCCCTACGTGAGTCGAGGCGGCCACAAGCTGGCCGGCGGGTTGCAGGCTTTTGGCCTGGACGTGACCGGCATCACTGCCCTGGATGTCGGGGCTTCAACCGGCGGATTTACGGACTGTCTTTTACAGCACGGCGCGGCCAAGGTGTTTGCCGTTGACGTCGGCTATGGACAACTGGCCTGGTCCCTTCGCCAGGACCCGCGCGTGGTGAACCTGGAACGGCGGAATATCCGTCATCTCGCCCCCGACGAGTTGCACCCGCCCCCAGGCTTGGCGGTGATTGACGCCTCGTTTATTTCGCTCACCCTGGTTATTCCACATGTTAGCCGTCTCATTGCCGCCGAGGGGGAGATTGTCGCCTTAGTGAAGCCTCAATTTGAAGTAGGAAAAGGACGGGTGGGAAAAGGCGGCGTGGTCCGCGACCCGGCCCTCCACGCGGAAGTGCTGGCGGATTTGCAGGCGCGCATGGACGGTTGGCAGCTTGCCGTCAAAGGGGTGACACAATCGCCTCTGCGAGGACCAAAGGGAAATAAAGAATTTTTCCTGTATGGACAGAAGCGTTGAGGCCGATGGTATCGGACCAGCAGTGCTCCTGCGCAGCCTGGGAGGTGGCTATGTCACTCAGTCAAAAATTACCCGCCGCCACGTCGGTCTGGCACAAGACGCTGACGCACCCCTTTGTCGCCGGCCTTGGAGACGGCAGTCTGCCTTTGGAAAAATTCCAGTTCTATATGTGTCAGGACTATGTGTTTCTGATTGAGTACAGCCGCGTCCTGGCCCTGGCAACGGCCAAAGCTCCCGACCTGGACACCATGGGGCGCTTTGCCCAGCTCCTTGATGCGACCCTCAACCAGGAAATGGCGTTTCACCGCGCGTTTGCCGCGGAGTGTGGCCTCAGCGCGGCGACGCTGGCGGCGACCCAGGCTGCGCCAACCACGCAGGCATATACGAATCATTTAATACGGGTGGCGGCACTCGGAGACTTGGCCGCCATAGTCAGCGCGGTTCTGCCTTGCCAGTGGGGCTATAGTGAAATCGGTCAGGCTCTGGCGCGACAGGGCAAGCCGAGCGCTCCGGCCTTTTACGGCAAATGGATTGATATGTACGCCGACCCAGAGTTTGCCGCACTCTCGACCTGGCTCCGGGACGTGCTTGACCGCCTGGCACTCAGCGCGGACGAAAAGCAACTCACCCAGATTTTTCGCACCAGCGCTCGCTACGAATATCTCTTCTGGGAAATGGCCTACCATATGCAGACCTGGGCGGTATAAGGAGCCCTGGGAGCGCGGGCATCCTGCCCGCAACGACGTTCAACTCGAACGAATACACCCCCGTTCATCCTGAGCGGAAGGGAGGGTGAGTGACGCCCTTGACTCACCCGTGTACAGGACTACGCAGGGTTCAATACGTCCTTCACCTGGGGCGATCCCCTAGTTCTTCGGCAAACTGGCGAACGGTACGTTCGACCGTGCCCCTCCGGGGCTCCGCTCGGCACGAACGGAGTCTCAGGCACAGAGCCGGCGGGGGCTCGGATTCCCTCTCCCCTGGAGGGAGAGGGCTAGGGTGAGGGGGAAAGGAGCGCTCCCTTGACAGTCAGGAGGAACGGGGGTACACAACGGACACCTTTAATTTAGCCCCGAGAGGCTAGGAAGGGCGATTATGAAACTTTTTCTCTCCCTCACTGCATTGACGAAAGTAGAATAAGCCTCCTTGGACTTCCAAGGGGGCTTTTTTTGACGTATGCCACAGGTGGCGCAGCGTATCGTGCTGGACTCGACGGCAATCGCCCGGGCCCTGACCCGGATTGCACACGAGGTTATTGAGCGGAACCAGGGGGGCGACCAACTCGCGCTGGTCGGTATCCACACCCGTGGCGTGGACCTGTCGGTCCGCCTGGCAGACAAGATCGGCGCGATTGAAGGGGTCCGTCCGCAGTGCGGGGCTATTGATATTACCCTCTACCGAGACGATGTGGGGCGGACCCGGACCCAGCCCGAGGTGCATGGCACCTCTATTCCCTTTGCGGTCGATGGCCTGCACATCGTGCTGGTGGACGACGTGCTGTACACCGGGCGGACCGTCCGCGCGGCCATGGACGCGCTGGTTGACTTTGGCCGACCCACAAGCATCCAACTCGCCGTCCTGGTTGATCGCGGCCACCGTGAGCTGCCGATTCGGCCCGACTATGTGGGGAAGAACATTCCCACGTCATACGAAGAGCGGGTGTCGGTCTGTCTGCTGGAACAGGATGGACAGGATCGGGTCGTGATCGAATAGGAGGCCGCCGTGACGTTCAGCCAGCGCCATTTCCTCGGTATCGAAGGCTTGTCTCGGGACGAATTAGTCTTTGTGCTGAACACGGCCGCATCTTTCCGAGAGATATCTGAGCGGGAAGTGAAAAAAGTGCCGACGCTACGGGGAAAAACTATTATCAACCTGTTCTACGAATCCAGCACCCGCACGCGCTCCTCCTTTGAGATTGCGGCCAAACGTTTGTCCGCGGATGCGATCAACATCTCCGCCGCCACGAGCAGTGTCAACAAAGGCGAAACCCTGATCGATACGGCGCGCAACCTGTGCGCCATGCGTCCGGCCGCCCTGGTGCTGCGCCATCCGGCGTCCGGCACGCCGCATCTGCTGGCCGGCTTGAATCTGTGTCCGGTGATCAACGCTGGGGACGGCACCCACGAGCATCCGACCCAAGCCCTCCTGGACGTCATGACCATCCGGGACCATCTCGGCGACGTGGCGGGAAAGACCATTGCGATTGTCGGTGACATCCTCCATAGCCGGGTGGCGCGGTCTAATATCCTGGCCCTGACAACCCTGGGGGCTCAGGTCCGGCTGATCGGCCCGCCCACCCTGCTGCCGCTGGAATTCAGTCGATGGGGGGTTGAGCGCCATACGGATTTGCCGACCGGCCTGGCCGGGGTTGACGCGATTATGATGCTGCGCTTGCAGCGGGAGCGACAAACCCGGAATTTCTTTCCCAGCCTGGACGAATACGCGCGCCGCTTCTGCTTGACCGTTGCGGCGCTCAAGGCAGCAAAACCGAACGTCATCATCCTCCACCCCGGTCCGATGAACCGTGGGGTGGAGATTGACTCGCGAGTGGCGGATGGTCCGTATGCGGTGATGCTCGAACAAGTGACAAACGGCGTTGCGGTCCGCATGGCCGTCCTCTACCTGATCATCACACAGGAGCGGCTGGCGGCTCAGGGTCAGGCGGTGCCCAATGGGCGGGCAGTCGGTCAGGAGGGGGCTGAGATGCGGGCCCAACCCAGGGCGTGGGAGGCGCAGCCGGTATCCAAACCGGCGGTGGGGTCATAAACCATGCGTGAAGTTATCCACAACGGAACAGTTATTGATCCGGCCAATGGGCTGGAGGCGCAGCGTGATCTCCTCATTGAAGAGGGCGTGATTCGTGCGTTGGGCCAGCCCGGTGGCTTTGCCTCGGTTGAGGCGCAGCGTATTGACGCCTCCGGCTGCGTGGTCGCTCCCGGACTGATTGATATGCACGTGCATCTGCGTGAGCCGGGGTATGAATACAAAGAGACGGTCTTGACCGGTACCCAGGCCGCGGTGGCTGGCGGATTCACCGCGGTGGCCTGTATGGCCAATACCAATCCGGTCAACGATAACGGGGCAGTCACGCGCTTTATTGTGGAGCAGGCGCGGAGCGCCGGGCTGGCCCGGGTGCTCCCGATTGGGGCGCTTTCACAGGGCTTGCGCGGAGAAGCCTTAGCCGCCATTGGGGAGATGGTTGAGGCCGGCGCTGTCGCCATATCAGACGATGGACACCCGGTTATGGATGCCAACCTGATGCGCCGCGCCCTGGAATACTGCTCCATGTTTGACGTGCCAATCAGTGTACACGAAGAAGACCGACACCTGTCGGCCGGGGGCAGTATGAATGAGGGGCCGACCTCGGTGCGACTGGGGATTCGCGGCGTGCCGAGTGTGGCCGAAGAGGTCATGGTCGCCCGTGATATTGCCCTGGCCCGTCTCACCCGCGGACGGGTGCATATCGCTCATATCAGTACCCGCCGCGCCGTGGACTTGGTCCGTCAGGCAAAAGCCGAGGGCCTGGCGGTCACGGCCGAGGTCGCCCCGCATCATTTTACGCTGACCGAAGAGGCGGTTGAGGGCTATAATACCAACGCGAAAATGAGCCCACCGCTCCGCCTGGCCGAGGATGTGGCGGCCATGCAGGCCGGCTTGCGAGACGGGACCATTGACGCCATTGCGACCGACCACGCTCCCCACCACCGAGACGAGAAAGAGGTCGAGTTCGACCGGGCCGCTCACGGCGTCACCGGTTTGGAGACGGCCCTGCCGTTGACGCTGAAGCTCGTCCAGGCTGGCGTGTTGTCCCTGTCCGAAGCCATACGAAAACTGACGGTCAACCCGGCGCGTATTTTAGGACTACCCTCTGGCACTCTTACCGTCGGTCGGCCGGCAGACGTGACGCTTTTTGAGACGCAGACGCGCTGGCGGCTGGACCCGCTCGCCTCCCGGTCGCGCAGTCAGAACATGCCGTTTGCCGGCTGGGAGCTGACCGGTAAGGTGCGGCTGACCATGGTCGATGGACGGGTCGTGTACGAGGACCGGCAACAGGAGGAGAACCCGGCGTGAGGACGACAGCACTCTTAGCCCTTGCTGATGGGACAGTTTTTGAGGGGCAGGCTTTTGGCGCTCAGGGAGAAGCGGTCGGCGAGGTCGTCTTTAATACCTCGCTGACCGGCTATCAGGAGATTCTGACCGACCCCTCCTATAAAGGTCAGATCGTCACCATGACCTATCCCGAAATCGGCAATGTCGGGGTCAACACCGAAGATGTTGAATCCCGCCGGCCCTGGGTTGAAGGCTTTGTGGTCAAGGAGTACTGGGAGCGACCCAGCAACTGGCGCGCCCAAAAGAGCCTGGCCGCCTATATGCGCGAGCATGATATTGTGGGGATTCAGGGCATTGACACTCGGGCGCTCGTCCGTCGCCTTCGGGATGGCGGCGTTCAACAGGGCGTGATCTCGACCGACGATCTCGATACCAAGCGTTTGGTGGAAAAGGCGCAAGCCGCCCCTGGCCTGATCGGACGGGACCTGGTGCAAGCAGTCACCTGTCGCCAGCCGTATGACTGGTCCCAGGGCCACTGGGAGTTGGAAAACGGCTATCGCCAGCAAGGAGCCGGACACAAGGGGCAGGTCCCCGAGCCGCGCTTCGCTGTCGTGGCCTACGATTTTGGTGTGAAGTCCAACATCCTGCGCCACCTGGTTGAGGCCGGCTGTCGGGTCCGGGTCGTGCCGGCGCACACCCCTGCCGCCGAGGTCCTGGGCCTCAAGCCGGATGGCGTTTTCTTGTCGAACGGGCCGGGCGACCCGGACGCGGTCCCCTATGCCAAAGAGAATATCGCCGCCCTGGTCGGTAAAGTCCCCCTGTTTGGCATCTGCCTGGGACACCAGATTTTGGGCCTGGCCTTGGGTGGACAGACCTATAAGCTCAAATTCGGCCACCACGGGGGAAACCAGCCGGTGATGGACCTCGCCACCCAGAAGGTTGAGATTACGGCCCAGAACCACGGTTTCTGTGTGGACATCGACTCGCTGTCCGAGCGGGCGGACGTGACCCATCTCAACTTGAACGACCGAACAGTCGAGGGCCTGCGGCATACACAGGAGCCGCTCTTCTCGGTGCAATATCATCCCGAGTCCTCTCCGGGGCCGCACGATGCCGCCTATTTATTCCAGCGCTTCACCACGCTGATGGAGCAATGTCGAGGCTGACTCCCAGACACACCATGCCCAAGCGTACAGACCTGCATTCTATTTTATTGATCGGCTCCGGCCCCATTGTGATTGGCCAGGCGTGTGAGTTTGACTACTCAGGCACCCAAGCCTGTAAGGCGCTCAAAGAGGAGGGCTACCGCGTTATCCTGGTCAACTCGAATCCGGCCACGATTATGACCGATCCTGATTTTGCCGACCGGACCTATATTGAGCCGCTGACCCGACCCGTCCTTGAAAAAATTATTCAACGGGAAAGGCCGGACGCCCTGTTGCCGACCATTGGCGGCCAGACCGGCCTGAATCTGGCTATTGACCTGGCAGAAGGGGGCATTCTTGACTGCTATGAAGTCGAACTCATCGGGGCCCGGCTGCCGGCCATCAAGAAAGCCGAGGATCGAGACTTGTTCAAGGCTGCCATGCAGCGTATCGGTCTGGACCTGCCCCGCAGCGGCTATAGCCATTCTCTTGAGGAAGCCGCGGCCTTACGCGAGACCTTGGGCCTGCCGCTGATTATCCGCCCGTCCCGGACCCTGGGAGGGGCCGGCGGCGGCATCGTCCAGACCCCGCAGGAATTTCAGGCTATTGTTGAGTGGGGCCTCCAGGCTTCTCCCACGCATGAGGTCCTGGTGGAAGAGTCAATCGCCGGCTGGAAAGAGTTTGAACTGGAGGTGATGCGCGACAGCCAGGATAATGTGGTCATTATCTGCTCCATTGAGAATTTCGACCCGCTCGGCGTTCATACCGGCGATTCCATTACGGTCGCGCCGGCCCAGACCCTGACCGATAAAGAATACCAACTCATGCGGGACGCGGCGCTGCGTATTATCCGCGAAATTGGGGTGGATACGGGCGGGTCCAATATCCAGTTCGCCGTCCACCCGGAGACCGGCCGCCTGGTCGTGATTGAAATGAACCCGCGCGTGTCCCGCTCGTCTGCGCTGGCAAGTAAGGCCACCGGCTTTCCGATTGCCAAAATTGCCGCAAAACTGGCCGTGGGCTATAGCCTGGACGAAATCCCGAATGATATTACGCGCGAGACGCCGGCCTCGTTTGAGCCAACGATAGACTATGTGGTGGTCAAGATGCCGCGTTTCACCTTTGATAAATTCCCCCAGACCCGGGATTTGCTCGGACCACAAATGAAATCGGTCGGCGAGGCCATGTCCATAGGCCGGACCTTTAAGGAGGCGCTTCAGAAAGCCTTGCGGTCGCTCGAAATCGACAGCTACGGATTTGACGGCATCCCGGCTGAGACGGCGCTTGAGACGATTCGGACGTCTCTGCAAACCCCAAACGCCCAGCGGTTGTGGTTTGTAGCGGAAGCGCTCCGCTTGGGCATGAGCGTGGAGGAACTCCATCAGCTCTCAAAAATCGACCCGTGGTTTCTCGACAATATCGAACAGATCATCGGGTGTGAAAAGGAAATCCAGCAGGTAAGGGGGGCGGCATTCCCGCCCAGCCTGTTGTGTCGGGCGAAACAGATGGGTTTTTCCGATGTGCATCTTGGCCGGCTGCTCGGTGTCAGCGAGGCGGCTGTCCGGGCCGAACGGGAACGTCTGGGGGTGAGGCCGGTCTATAAAACCGTGGACACCTGTGCGGCTGAGTTTGTAGCCCATACGCCCTATTTATACTCAACCTACGAAGGGCCGGTCCTGAGCCCAGTCGCCGGGCCGGTCCTGAGCCCAGCCGCCGGAGAAGACGAGTCCCAGCCGACCGAGCGCAAGAAGGTCCTCATTCTGGGTGGCGGGCCAAATCGGATCGGCCAGGGCATTGAGTTCGACTATTGTTGCGTCCACGCGGCCTTTGCGCTCAAAGAAGACGGTTTTGAAGCCATTATGGTGAACTGTAACCCAGAAACCGTCAGCACGGATTATGACACCTCAGACAAGCTGTATTTTGAGCCGCTGACGCTGGAAGATGTGCTGAGTATCGTGCAGCGCGAACAGCCGTATGGGGTTATTGTTCAGTTTGGAGGGCAGACACCGCTCAAGCTGGCCGTGCCGCTCGAACAGGCCGGGGTGCCGATTCTGGGCACCCCGCCAGACGCGATTGACCGCGCCGAGGACCGCGAGCGGTTTAAGCGCCTGCTCGAACGGCTGGGTCTCAGGCAGCCGGCCAATGGCACCGCCCGGTCGGTTGAGGAGGCCGTGACCATTGCCCAAGACATTGCCTATCCGGTGCTGGTCCGTCCCTCCTACGTGCTGGGCGGCCGCGCCATGGAACTGGTGTATGACGAGGCGAGCTTACGACGCTATATGCGCGAGGCCGTGTCCGTGTCCTCGGAGCGCCCGGTGCTGATCGATAAATTCCTGGACGACGCCACCGAGGTTGATGTGGACGCCCTGAGCGACGGCCAGACGGTCGTCATTGGCGGCATTATGGAACATATCGAGCTGGCGGGGGTCCACTCCGGCGACAGCGCGTGTTCGCTCCCGCCGCGCTCCTTGTCAGATGCGGTGCAGGCTGAAATCCGACGGCAAACCACGCGCTTGGCTCAAGAGCTGGGCATGGTCGGCCTGATGAATATCCAGTTTGCGGTCAAGGAGCAGCAGGTGTTTCTGATTGAGGTGAATCCGCGCGCCTCCCGAACGGTGCCGTTTGTGAGCAAGGCTATTGGTCTCCCGCTGGCAAAGATCGCCGCGCGCGTCATGGCGGGCAAAACCCTGGACGAGGTGGGCTTTACCCAGGAAGTGATCCCCGCCCATGTCAATGTCAAAGAAGCCGTGTTTCCGTTCATCAAATTCCCTGGTGTGGATACCATCCTGGGGCCGGAGATGAGGTCCACCGGCGAGGTCATGGGGGTGGACCAGTCCTTTGCTATGGCTTTTGCCAAGGCGCAGTTTGCCGCGGGCAATATCCTGCCGGAAACGGGCAACGCCTTCTTGAGTGTGCGCGACCACGATAAGCCGGCCACCCTGCCCATTGCCAGGCAGTTGGTGGAGCATGGTTTTTCCCTGGTGGCCACCCGCGGCACCTGTGCCTTCCTCCACCAGCACGGGCTGGCGGTCGAGGTGGTGAATAAGGTCCTGGAGGGGTCCCCGCATATTGTGGATGCGCTCCAGGCCGGGTCCATTGCGCTGGTCATTAATACGACCGAAGGGGCCGAGTCTATCCAGGATTCCTTTTCGATTCGGCGCAGCGCCCTGGAGTGCCAGGTGCCGTATTTCACGACGGTGGCTGGAGCGGAAGCTGCGGTCGAAGGCATTGTCCGCCTCAAGCAAGGCTTGCTCGGCGTGTGCCCGCTCCAAGAATACCACGGGTAAGAGGGGTATGGCTGGCGGACAGGAGACAGGAGACCGGAGACCAGGGCGAGGAGCGAGGAGCGAGGAGCGAGGGGGGGCTGCTCCGGCGCGGTCTTTTCGTCCGTCTCAGCCGCCACTCAAAAAGCCGGTGCAATATGTCAAAGGCGTGGGTCCGCGGCGGGCCGAGCAGTTGGCGCGGCTGGGCATAGAGACGGTCGAAGACCTGCTCTACCATATTCCGTTCCGCTATCAGGACCGGCGCGAAATCAAAAAAATTGGTGAGCTTCAGACGGGGGACGAGACGGCGATAAGCGGACAAATCGCCCGTATGGGCCGGCGCTTTCTGGCCCGCCGCCGACGGTGGGTGCTGGAAGCCGTTGTCCGGGACGAAACCGGCTTCCTCTTCCTGTTGTGGTATCATCAGCACCGCTATTTTCAGCAGCGCTATCAGCTTGGCCAGCGCGTGCTGCTCTACGGCAAGGTTGAGAAGGGCATGAAGGGCGGCAAGTGGATGGTCCACCCGGACATGGAGCCGCTGGAAGACGACGACGAGACCGCCCGCGTCTTGCCCATTTACCATAAGACCACCGAAATGACGGTCGCGACCATGCGTCGGGTTGTGCATGGTGCGGTTGACCTCTACGTCGATCAGGTCCCCAACGGTGTCCCGCCGGAAATCTGTGAGCGCTTGCAACTCATGCCGCTCAATCACGCCCTGCGACAGTTGCACTGCCCGCCGCTTGCGGCTGAGGTGGCGGCCCTCAATGCGGCCACCTCTCAGGCGCACCGGGCCGTGGTGTTCGACGAACTGTTTTACTTGCAGCTGGGCATGGCGCTGCGTCGGCGCAACACCGTCCGAGAAGAGGGGCTGTCCATTGTGCCGGGACCGCTCGTCCAACAGGGGTATGGCATCCTGCCGTTTCAACTGACCGCGGCTCAAGAGCGCGTGGTTGAGGCGATTTTTCAGGATATGGCTGCGCCCCATCCCATGAACCGCCTGGTCCAGGGCGATGTTGGCTCGGGCAAGACGATTGTGGCCTTTTTTGCGGCCCTGGCCGCGCTTGATAGCGGCTATCAGGTGGCTTTTATGGCTCCGACGGAACTCTTAGCCGAACAGCACTACCGGACGCTGCTGCCGCTGGCCGAACAACTCGGCCTGTCCATCACCCTGCTGACCGGAGAAATCCGCCCAAAACGCAAACAGGAGATCTACGGGCTCCTGGAACGGGGTGAGGTCGAGATTGCGGTGGGCACCCATGCCCTGATCCAGGCCAAGGTGCGCTTTCGGCATCTGGGCCTGGCCATTGTGGACGAGCAGCATCGCTTTGGGGTGATGCAGCGGGCTGCCTTGCGCAAACGTGGGGCGAACCCGGATATTCTGCTCCTGACCGCCACCCCCATCCCGCGCACCCTGGCCCTGACCCTGTACGGTGACCTAGATGTCTCAGCTATTGATGAACGCCCGCCTGGGCGGAAGCCGGTCACAACCCAGGTATTCCACGAAGGCGAGCGCAGAAAAGCCTATCAACTCGTCAAAGAACAGCTTGAGCAGGGCTATCAGGCCTATGTCGTCTATCCGCTGGTTGAGGAATCGGAAAAGTCCGATTTGAAGGCCGCGACCTCTATGGCTCAGGAGTTGGCGCAGACCTTCTTTGCCGACTATTCGGTTGGGCTGGTGCACGGCCGGATGAAGGGCGACGAAAAAGAAGCCGCCATGCAGCGGTTTAAGACCGGCACGCATCACTTGCTCGTTTCGACCACCGTGATTGAGGTCGGTATTGACGTGCCGAACGCCACCGTCATGGTAATTGAACATGCCGAGCGCTTCGGCCTGGCCCAGCTGCACCAGTTACGCGGCCGAGTCGGGCGTGGACAGGCGGCCTCAGCGTGTCTGCTGCTGGCCCAATACGCGCCGGGCGACGAGTCCCAGCGGCGGCTTCAGGTCATGACGGAAACCGACGACGGCTTAAAAATTGCCGAAGCCGACCTGGCGTTTCGGGGGCCGGGCGAGTTTCTGGGTACGCGCCAGTCCGGTCTGCCCGACTTTCGGGTGGCCAATATCGTGCGTGACAGCAAACTCCTGGAAACCGCGCGCGACGAGGCCCTGGCCTGGCTGGAGCGCGACCCCAAGCTGACGGCGCCCGCATCCCGCCGCCTGCGCGCCATTCTTGAAGACCGCTGGGCCGGTCGGCTGGAGCTGGCTCGGGTGGGCTGAGGCTCAAAGGCGGGCTGCAATCAGGCAGCACGCAGCAACGTCACCGCTCTTCACGTCGGGCGTGGGACAGTATCGCCCATCAAGGCCGGCCGTCCCCAGCTCAGTCTTTTGGAGCAGTGCGGGCGATGAGCGCTCGCAAGGCTTCCCCCTGCTGTTTCAAGGCTTCCCCCTGCTGTGCTAAGGCTTCTCCCTGCTGTTTCAGAGCCAGCATGGTTTCCTGGTGTTGGGCGTCGCGGTGGTCAGCGCTACGGCGCATGAAGTGTATCCCATAGTAGAGGAGGCCGGCCTGTACCAAGCCAACGAATAAGGCGACCCCGGCTTGAGCGTAGGCGGCCCATAATCCAGAACGGCTGATTTCCAGGGCGGCGCGGCTGATTTCCAGGGCAGCGGTTTCATAGTCGGTCATACATGGCCCTTTCTTCGATTCTCGGAGTATTTCGATATAATCCAGCGGGGCAAAAGACAAGCGGCAACCAAACAAGGACGACTAGCGCGTGACTATCAACGACCTCGTACACGGGAGTTTATTTGCCCGTGATTTCCTGACGGCATCCATCTCGCACTTCCCCGACTGGCCGGCGGTTGACGGCGCGGCCCTGGATGAATGGGAACGGACGCTGCGGAGTCTCTTCGACCGTTTTCCGACCGAGCAGACTCCCAACGAGAGCCAGACTGAGGACGACCTCATCTGGCCGGTCCTCAAAGCCTTGGGCTGGACGGCCAGCCTGCGTCAGCAGAATCTCTCGGCGCGCGGGCGGGACGATGTGCCCGACGGGGTGCTTTTTGCCGACGACGCGACGAAGGACCGCGCCAACCGATGCAGCCACGAATGGCAGCGCTATGAATATGGTCTTGCCATTGTCGAGTCCAAGCGTTGGCAACGCCCGCTTGACCGGCGCTCCGACTGGCGGGGCGAGGAGACCGCGCCGTCGACGCAGATGTTGCGCTATCTGCGCCGGGTGGACGACCTGACGAGTGGCGTGTTGCGCTGGGGGGTGCTGACCAACGGAGCCAAGTGGCGGCTGTACTATGCCGGCGCGCGGTCTGTATCGGAACAATTCTTTGAGGTGGACGTGGCACGGGCTCTGAATCTGCCCGACCATAATGACGGCCTGTTCGCCGTGTCCGAGGTCGAGCGCCGGCACTGTCTCAGGCTATTCGTCCTCTTTTTTCGTCGGGCGGCTTTTCTGCCCAGCCCGGACACCTCAGACCCGCGCAGCCTGCACGGGCGCGTGCTTGAAGAGGGCCGGTTCTACGAAGAGCGGGTGGCCGCGAACCTGTCCGAACTGGTTTTTAAGCAGGTCTTTCCCAAGCTGGCGCGGGCCATTGCCGAAGCAGCCCCGGACGCGCCCTTGCCCGAGGTGCGCGAGGCGGCCTTGATGCTGCTCTACCGGCTGTTGTTTATCCTGTATGCCGAAGACCGCGACCTGCTGCCGGTGCGTGACCACCGCTACGACGATTACGGCCTGCGCGACAAAGTCCGGGGCGATATCGGACGGCGGAAGAACCAGGGAGATACCTTCTCGACCCGCGCGGCCCGCTACTGGTCCAGCGTTGACGACCTCTGCCGGGCGATTGACCAAGGTGATGCCTCTATCGGCCTGCCGCCGTATAACGGCGGGTTGTTCGACCCACAGCGCACGCCGCTGCTGGCTACTGTGCGGCTGGGTGATGCGGTCATGGCCGAGGTGATAGACGCCCTGTCATTCGAGCAGACCACGGACGGTCGGCGCTATATCAACTACCGCGACCTGAGTGTGCAGCAACTCGGCTCCATCTACGAACGCTTGCTCGAATACGAAGTCGTGCGCGAGGGCGACGCCATCACGGTGCGGCCCAATGTGTTTGCCCGCAAGGGTTCCAGTTATTACACCCCGGACGCTCTGGTCGGCCTGATTATTCGGGAAACGGTTGAGCCGCTGGTGCAGGCCCGCCTGGATACGTTTACCAAAGCCGCGGCCACGCCCGCCCGGAGCCGGGGAGAGCAAGCACTCAAGCAGGTTGACCCCGCCGAGCAACTACTTGAACTGAAAATCTGCGACCCGGCTATGGGCTCCGGGCATTTTCTGGTCAGTCTGGTGGACTATCTGGCCGACAGCGTGATTGCGGCCCTGGCCGAGGCGCAGGCCACGGTTGCCGGCTATGTGTCCCCCTTGACCGAGCGGATTGCCGCCATTCGCGCCACTATCCTGCACAACGCGCAGGAGCGCGGCTGGGCCCTAGACGCAGCGCAGCTTGACGACCGTCACATCATCCGCCGCATGGTACTCAAGCGTTGCGTGTACGGCGTGGACAAAAACCCGATGGCCGTAGAACTGGCCAAGGTGTCGCTCTGGCTGCATACGTTCACCGTGGGCGCGCCGCTGAGCTTTTTGGACCACCACTTGCGCTGTGGCAACAGTCTGTTTGGGTGCTGGGCGCGTCAGGGTATCGAGAAGATGAGTGCCGGTGGTCATGGGCTGTTCATCCATGAGCCGGTGAACCGGGCCGCGGACGCAGCCAACGCCATGCAGTGCGTTGAGCATCTGACGGACGCCGAGATTGCCGAGGCCCATCAGTCCGCTCAGACCTTTGCCCAAGTGGAGGCCATGACCGCGCCGCTCGATGCGTTTCTGTCGCTGCTGCACGCTTTTGACTGGCTGGACATCCGAGACCCTGACGATACCGCGGCCTTGCACGCTTTTTTCGAGGGCCGCCTGGGCGACCCGCTTGCCATTGCCCAGAACGACTCGCCCGTTCTTGCCGACCGGAGCGTACTTCGACTGCGCCCCTCCGGGGCTACGCTCAGCACGAACGGAGGGGAGTCCCCGCCGACAGACCCCGTTCACCCTGAGCGTAGCGCCAGCGAAGTCGAAGGGGCTCGCCCGCTCCCACTAGCCACTAACCACCAACCACTAGCCACTAACCCGCCCGAAGGCCAACGGTTCGCCGAATTGTTGGAACGGGCGCGGTCGCTCATAGCCGAAGAGCGTTTTCTGAACTGGCAGGCCGTGTTCCCTGGGGTGTGGACGAACCTGAAAAACGTGGAGCCGGACGGCGGCTTTGACGCGGTAATCGGCAACCCACCCTGGGACCGTATCAAGCTGCAACAGGTCGAATGGTTCGCCGCCCGCCGGCCTGCAATCGCCCTGGCCCAACGCGCCGCGGACCGCAAGCGTATGATTGCCGCCTTGGAAACGGACGGCGACCCGCTGAGCCGCGATTTTGCCACGGCGAGCGAACGTGCGGCCAATGCGACGCGCATGGCGCGGACCTGTGGCGATTACCCGCTGCTGTCCAAGGGTGATATCAATCTGTACTCCCTGTTTGTTGAGCGGGCCATGCGGCTGGTCAAGCCGGACGGGATGGTCGGCCTGCTGGTGCCCATTGGCTTAGCTACAGACAAGACCTCGGCGAGATTCTTTTCGGAACGTATATCTGAGGAAGCGGTCAAGATATTCTATGCCTTTGAGAACCGGAAAGGGTGGCTGTTTTCGGCCATACATCACGAAGAGCAACCTTCCGTCATCGTTCTGTCGCGTAGAAGTGGTCGGTATGCAGACTTTAACTTCTGTGCCCGGATTTCCTCCTGGGAGCAGTTCAACGATACGGAGCGCCGCTTTCGTATCTCTTCCAGGGCGTTGGCAGCCGTGAATCCCAACACCGGCACCGCCCCTATCTTCCGCACGAGCCGCGACGCCCAACTGACGACCGCCATCTATGAACGCCTGCCGGTTTTGGTAGATCGTTCCGGCGGCGAGGAAGTGAAAGCGTGGCCGGTGAAATACGTTCGCATGTTCGACATGACGAATGACTCCGGCCTGTTCCGCACGCGCGAAGAACTGGAAGAAGGGGAGGGGGCGTGGCCGATTGGGGGCAATCGGTTTGGCAGTCCGAGTGGGGAATGGGTGCCGCTGTACGAGGGTAAGATGGTGCAGATATACAACCATCGCTAAGCCAGTGTTATCGTCAATCCGGCCAATGTAAGCGGGCAGGGTGTGTCACGCAAATTGGACACCAACGCTCTACACGACCCCGCACGAGCACCAGAACCAAGATTTTGGGTAAACAAGCGAGAAGTATCCCACATCGGCCAAGTTTCCTGGAAAATCGGGTTCAACGATATCTGTAATACCAATAACGCGCGCAGTCTGATCGCCGCGGCTGTGCCAAATGATATTGGTTGCGGGAATACTCTGCCTACGTTGTCTCTGGACAGTGGGCAACAGACCGGACAGTTGGACTTGGCGCTGTTGCTGGCAAACCTCTGTTCGCTGGTATGCGATTACATTGCCAGGCAAAAAGTCCAATCTTGTCATCTGAGTTTATACATCGTCGAACAGCTCCCCGTTGTCCCGCTCAACCGCTTTCACACTGTCCGTTTCGGCTCCAAGACCGCCGGCGAAATCGTCCGCGAGGCCGTGCTGGAACTCACCTATACCGCTCACGATATGGCCGCATTTGCCCGCGACGTGGGCTATGTGGACGCAACGGGGAGCGTCAAGCCGCCGTTTGTGTGGAACGAGGACCGCCGGTTGTATCTGCGGGCCAAGCTCGACGCGGTGTTTTTTCACCTGTACGGCGTCACCGACCGCGACGACGTGCGTTACATCTATTCGACCTTCCCCATTGTCGAACGCCAAGAAACGGCGGCTTATGGCTACTACCGTTCGCGCGACCTGTGTCTGCACTGGCTGAACGCCCTGGCCGCGGGGGAACCAGACGCGAGGGTGGATTTGTGGTGGCTACCGCAACGCGCTATTGATGAATAATACCGATGGTCAGGGGGCAATGCGCCTGAGCTATGGTGGACCAAATTTTTTCAAACGCGGACTTTGACCGATTTCGCTCCACCCCAAAACAGGTCACAAATCCAGGTGCCCGTTGGGTTGATAAGCCCGGCTACAGGCAATGCAATTATGACGTGAGCACTGATGATGGCACAAGATATCGGCTGTACCAAAGGCAGAATATGAACGATGAGCAAGATTTCTCGTGCGGCCTTGCCTTGATTCAAAAAGGCGAAAAGCCCCTGAGTCTTGTTCGGTATAATGGTTCCAGCCATCGCCACGGTCACATTCATTACGCCTGTCACATCCATCGTGCTACATCTGAGGCTCTTGCGATGGGAAGGCGGGTGGACAGCCACGCCGAGGAGACAGAGCGGTATCGGGACCTGAGGGGGGCGCTTGTCTGCCTGATTGAAGACTGGAGTATTGAGGGGCTCACCGTTCCGCAAGAACGAGGGCAATTGTTTCATGGCGCTTGATCCTACATTGCTGGAAAAAACGCTGTGTGAACGCTTGTGCGCTCATGTTCGTATCCATACACGTGCCGATGGCGTGCTCCTGTTGGATACGCCCTTTACCTTCCCGGACGGAGACCATTACCCGGTCTACCTTTCCGAGACGCGAACGGGTGGAGTCGTCTTGAGTGACCGGGGCCACACGTTGATGCACATCAGCTATGAGCACGATGTGGACACGCTCTTCACTGGCACCCGCGCCGCGCTCCGTGAGCAGGTGGTGTCGGAGGCCGGGATTCAGGAGAGGGCAGGCGTCTTTTCTGTCGAGGTCTCGCCGGACCAACTCGCTGAGGCGCTGTTTCGCTTCGGTCAAGCATTAACCAAGGTGTACGACTTGACCCTATTGGGCCGTGGCTATGTGACCTCGACATTTTACGAGGACCTTGAGGCCATGCTCTTCACTCTGGTTGACGCGGGGAGCATAGAAGCTGATTATGTTCCGTCTGAAATAGAGGACGGCTCCCGGTATCCCGTGGATTATCGACTGTGGGGCAAACGCGCGCGGCCCGTGTTTCTCTATGGTGTTCCAAACCGTGATAAAGCGAGATTGACGACCATCATCCTCTCGCATTTCCTGCTGCAAGGGCTCTCTTTTGAGTCCGTTATCGTGTTTGAGAATCAGCAGGAAATCCCCCGGCTCGATCTCGCCCGATTGACCAATGTCGCTGATACCGCAGTGGCGTCGCTGGCTGCGAAAGACGATCTGGGGCGCAAGCTCAACCGTCTCGCTGCGTGACAGGTGGGTCACTTCGGAATCGTTCCCCCTCGCAGTTGACGAACGAACGCTTATGTCATCGCTTGGTTCCGGTCCCAGGGCGGGAGGTATCAGGCGCGGATGAATGCGGCACTTCGGGAATACATGCGCCGGCATCAAGATGGTGATATGGGCCAAGTTTGACCGGTTTCGGTAAATCCCCTATATCCTTACACAGCTTGTATCCCCAGGGATGGACACCACCTCTATGGAATTCCCACGTATTCAACGGCTGCCGCCCTATCTCTTTGCCACCCTGGACAAGCTGAAAATGGAGGCGCGCTGGGCGGGCGAGGATATTATTGATTTTGGGATGGGCAATCCCGACCACCCTTCTCCGCAACACGTGGTCGATAAGCTGGTTGAGGCCGCGGCCAAGCCGCAGAATCATCGCTATTCCACCTCACGCGGCCTCTACAAGCTGCGCTTGGCGATCTGCGACTGGTATAAACGCCGCTTTGCGGTGGAGCTCGACCCCGATTCCGAATCCATTGTGACCATTGGCTCGAAAGAGGGCCTCTCTCATCTGGCCCTGTCGATTCTGGGTCCGGGTGATGTGGCTATCTGCCCAAGTCCGACCTATCCCATCCATCAGTATTCGATTGTGATGGCCAACGCCGACTTGCGGGTCGTGCCGCTCCGGCCAGGAGACGATTTCTTTACCTCGCTTCAGGAAACGGTCCGGCAGTGCTGGCCGCGGCCCAAGGTCCTGCTGCTGTGCTTCCCGCATAATCCGACCACCGCGGTCGTGGACCTTGAATTTTTTACTCGGGTCGTGGAATTCGCCCGCGAGCATCAATTGTTTGTCATTCACGATTTTGCCTATGCTGACCTCTTTTTTGACGGCTATACGCCGCCCAGTTTCCTCCAGGTGCCGGGCGCAAAAGAGATCGGTGTCGAGTTTTTTACCCTGTCGAAGTCCTACGATATGCCGGGCTGGCGGGTGGGGTTTGCCTGTGGCAATCCCGAAGCGATTATGGCCCTGGGCCGGCTCAAAAGCTATTTTGACTATGGGATTTTCCAGCCTATTCAAATCGCCGCGATTCATGCCTTGAACGGGCCCCAGGACTGCGTGGAAGCGATGCGGCAGCGCTATCGGCAGCGCCGCGATGTTCTGATTGACGGGCTGGAGCGGCTGGGCTGGCACATCCCCAAACCCAAAGGCACGATGTTTGTCTGGGCGCGCATCCCAGAGCCGCTGCGGGCTATGGGCTCCATGGCTTTTGCTGAGTTTCTTCTGACGGAAGCCAAGGTCGCCGTGTCCCCCGGCATCGGTTTTGGGCCGTATGGAGAAGACTACGTGCGCTTTGCCTTGATCGAAAATGCGCATCGGACCCGGCAGGCGGTGCGCGGTATCCGTAAAGCCTTTGGCGGCACTGGTGCGTCGGCCCTGCAACTAGGCCCTGAACCGGCCGAGCCAGCGGACAACAAGCTGCGGGCGGTATAATGGCGAGGGCGGGGGTCACGCTTGGGCTTATCGGGTTGGGCACGGTTGGTTCCGGGGTGGTCCAACTCCTGGACCGGCAGCGCGCTGCGTTTGCACGAAAAATATGCCGGCCCCTGCAAATCGTCCATGTGGCGAGTCGGAGTATCGCCACAAAACCGCACCCGCCGCTTGCGGGTGTCCGCCTATCGGCCGACCCGTGGAGTGTCGTGCAGGACGCTGAGGTTGATATTGTGCTGGAACTCATTGGCGGCACCGACCCTGCCCGTGCCCTGGTTTTGGAAGCAATGGCGCGCGGGAAGTCCGTGGTGACGGCAAACAAAGCCCTGTTGGCGCTCCACGGCGCTGAGATTTTTGCCGCGGCGGAAGCGCATGGGGTGCGCCTGGGGTTTGAGGCCAGCGTGGCCGGCGGTATCCCGGTGATTCGGACGCTGCGAGAAGGCTTTGTCGCCGACCGCACCACGGCGCTGTTCGGGATTGTGAACGGCACCTGTAATTACATCCTGACAACGATGAGTGAGGACGGCGCTGGATTTGCCCCCGTCCTCCACCGCGCCCAAGAGTTGGGCTTGGCAGAGGCCGACCCCGGTATGGATGTCGATGGCATTGATGCGGCGCAAAAGCTGACGCTGCTCATCATGCTCGCCTTTGGCGTGCGGGTGCCGGTTGAGGCAGTCTATACCGAAGGCATTCGGCAACTTGACCAAATCGATATCACCTTTGCGCGCGAATTCGGCTATGCGATCAAGCTCTTAGCGATAGCCAAGGAAGAGGACGGCGGGTTGGAAGCCCGGGTCCATCCGACCATGATTCCGCAGGAGAGCCTGTTGGCGGGGGTGGGCGGGGCGTATAATGCCATTTTTACGCAGGGCGAGGCGCTGGGCTCTTCCCTCCAATTCGGACAAGGCGCGGGCAGTTTGCCGACTGCGGCCGCGGTCCTGTCTGACGTGGTTGAGAGCGCCCGCGCGCAGACCAAGCAGCAGCGACCCCAGCCCCCGCTCGGCTGTGCCTGGACGGAGCTGAAGCCGGCTGTCGTCCGGCCTATGGACGAACTGGTGAGCGAGTATTATCTGCGGTTCATGGCGGTTGACCGGCCTGGGGTGCTGACCCAGATTAGCGGGATTTTAGGCGACCAGGACATCAGCATTGCCTCGGTGATTCAGCGTGGGCGGGGCGACGGGGATAAGACTGTGCCCCTGGTCATGCGAACCCATGCCGCGCCTGAACGGAATTTGAAGACGGCGCTGACCGTTGTGGACCGACTGCCCATTGTGCAGGGACAGTCGGTCTCTGTCCGTATTGAGGAGAGCCTCGGCTAATGGACCGGCTGGAAAAAAACGGCCAGAGACAGCTATGACACCCAGCGCGCTGAGAGATGCTTCCCCCCTTCCGCTGACGGCTCCCAACCCCTCGCCGTTTCGGGCTTGGTTCGGCTGTGCGGCCGGCTGTCCCGGTGAACACCCGCTCAACGCGATTCTGTATGCCTGCCCGAGTTGCGGTGGACTCTTAGACGTGCAGCACGATATGGCCGCGCTCAAGACGCGCCCGCCCCAGGACTGGCAACATATCTTTGATGAGCGCTACCGCCGGACGCTCTACCCGTATGGCAGTGGGGTGTGGGGCAAGAAAGAAATGGTGTGTCCGGCGATTGATGACAAGAATATCGTTTCTACCTATGAGGGCGGAACCAATCTGTTCTGGGCCGAGCGACTTGGCCGCCACATTGGGCTTGACGACCTGTGGGTCAAACAGTGCGGTAACTCCCACACCGGGTCGTTTAAGGACCTGGGCATGACCGTGCTCGTCTCCATGGTGAAGCAGATGATTGCCGACGGCGTGTCTATTCCCGCGGTGGCGTGCGCCTCAACCGGCGATACCTCAGCCGCCCTGGCTGCCTACTGCGCCGCGGCTGGTATCCCGGCGATTGTGATTCTGCCCCGCAATCGCGTATCAACGGCCCAACTCATTCAGCCCCTGGCCAATGGCGCGCTGACCTTATCGCTCGATACCGACTTTGATGGCTGTATGCGGGTCGTGCGGGAGTTGTGTACAAAAGAAAACATCTATCTGGCCAATTCAATGAACAGCCTGCGGCTCGAGGGCCAGAAGACGATTGCGATTGAGATTGTGCAGCAGTTTGACTGGGAAGTCCCTGATGTCGTGATCGTTCCCGGCGGAAATCTGGGGAACGTTACGGCGGTCGGGCGGGGATTCCTGCTCATGCAGGAACTGGGGCTGATTGAGCGTCTGCCCCGTCTGGTCTGTGCTCAGGCCGAACGCGCGAATCCACTATACCAGAGTTTTACCACCGGCTTTGAAAAATACCGTCCGGTCAAAGCCAGAAAAACCCTGGCGTCGGCCATTCAGATTGGGAACCCGGTCAGTGTCCATAAGGCCATTCGGGTGCTCCAGACCTTTGAGAGCACGGTTGAACAGGCCAGCGAAGAAGAGCTGGCCGAAGCGTCAGCCCTGGCAGACCTGACCGGCCTGTTCAACTGTCCACACACCGGGGTGGCGCTCGCCGTCCTGCTGAAACTGGCGCGCCGCGGGCAGATCCGCTCACCCGAACGGGTCGTTGTGATATCGACTGCCCACGGGCTGAAGTTTACCGATTTTAAGCGCCGTTATCATGAAGGGCGGTTGCGTGGGGTGGCCGCGCGTTCTGCCAATACCCCCATTGAAGCAGCGGCCGATTATGATAGTGCCCGGGCCGCGCTTTTCGGCGCGCTCGAGCGCCGGCAGATAGCTCCTGGGCGCGAATTCTGAGACGGGTGAGACGTATGAAATACATCATTCTCCAAGGTGACGGCATGGCAGACTGGCCGGTTGACGAACTCGGCGGGAAAACGCCGCTCGAGTACGCGCGGACGCCGCATATGGACTATATTGCGTCCCACGGCATATTTGGCCTGACCCAGACGATTCCCGAGGGCTATCCCGCCGGCAGCGATGTCGGAACCATGAGTGTGCTTGGTTATGACCCACGGCAGTACCACACCGGACGTTCCCCCATTGAAGCGGCCAGTATGGGGGTAGACCTGGGGCCGGCAGACATTGCGTTTCGGTGCAATCTGGTGACCCTGGGCCGTACTGCGGATGGCACCGAAACGATGCTGGACTTTGCGGCCGGCCACATTCCTAGTGCGGATGCGGCCGAGTTGATTGGGACGCTACAGAACGAGTTGGGCAGCGCTGAGTTTTCCTTTTACCCTGGGGTCAGCTATCGACATCTGCTGGTCTGGCACGGGGGCAAGGACAAGATGGACACGACGCCGCCGCACGATATTACCGGGCAAGCCGTCCAGGAGTATTGGCCTCAAGGGGACGGCAGCGAGCCACTGTGCGGGCTAATGCAGCGTGCTCGGGAGATATGCGCCCAGCATCCGGTCAACGCCAAGCGCCAAGCCGAGGGGCATAAACCGGCCTCGTCCATCTGGCTGTGGGGGCAGGGCCGGCGTCCTGCCGTGCCAACGGTGGCCGAACGCTTTGGCCTCAGCGGTTCGGTCATTTCTGCGGTTGATCTGGTCCGTGGTCTGGGCGTCTTGGCTGGGCTTGAGATGATTCAGGTGCCCGGAGCGACCGGCTTTCTTGATACGAATTATCGTGGCAAGGCTGAGTATGGTCTGGCCGCCCTGCGTGAGAACAATTTTCTCTTCCTGCACGTTGAGGCAACGGACGAAGCCGGCCATATGGGCGCGGCTGATAAAAAGGTCCAGGCGCTTGAGGATTTTGATGAGAAAGTCGTTGGGACGATCCTGGATGGTCTGACGGCTTTTCCTGAGTGGACCATCCTGCTGATGCCCGACCATGCCACGCCAGTCGCGATCAAGACCCACTCGTCCGACCCGGTGCCGTTTGCCGTACTCTCGTCTCATGACCGCACGCCGGCGGTGGCAGCGCTGGGCTATAATGAGCCGTGTGCCAAAGCGACGAATATCCTGGTGGCTGAGGCTTGGCGTTTGATGGAGCACGTGATTCGCGGACAGGTGCGGGCCTTAGTATAAGTGGCCCTCGATAGGAACCCAGAGATTCGGCATGGACAGGAACCTCGCGCTTGAATTCGTTCGGGTAACAGAAGCCGCGGCTCTGGCCGCCGCGGCCCACATGGGGCGTGGCGATGAGGCGGTGGCCGATGCTGCCGCGGTGGAGGCCATGCACCGGCTCTTCCCTGCGATTGAGTTCAGGGGGCACCTCGTCCTCGGTGAAGGCGATGAAGACTCGGTGCCCATGCTATACGTCGATGCACTGCTCGGGACCGGGACCGGCCCGACCATTGAGGTCGCGGTTGATGCGCTTGAGGGGGCAACCACGTGCGCGCTCGGCGCGCCAAATTCGATTGTGGCCATTGCCGTTGCTGAAGAAGGCGGATTTCTCCGGTGTCCCGCGGATGTATACATGGAAAAGATGGCGGTCGGCCCCTGGGGCCGTGGGGTGATTGATCTGGATAAGTCGATAGGAGACAATCTGACCGCTCTCGCCGAAGTGAAGGGGGTCAAGCCGCAAAATCTGCACGTGGTCATGCTTGACCGGCCGCGTCATGCCAAGCTGCTGCGCGAGCTGCGTGACATTGACGTCCATGTCACCCTGATTAGTGATGGCGACTTGTCCGCGGCCTTGGCCACCACGCGGGAGAAGTCCGGGATTGATCTGTTGGTGGGGACCGGCCGCGCCGCACAGGGCATTCTTGCCGCGGCGGCCCTGCGGTGTTTGGGGGGGGAGATTCAGGTGCGCTTCCAGCCGGGGAATGCCGCGGAATTTGAACAACTGCGTGAGAGTGGAGTGGACGATATCCGGAAAAAATATACGGCTGAAGACCTCGCCCGCGGCAGTGTGGTCTTTGCCGCAACCGGCGTGACAACCGGGAACTATCTGCGCGGGGTGCGGTTTTTCCCTGGGGGGGGCGAGTTGCATTCCGTGGTGATGCGCTCCAAGAGCCGGACCATTCGCTTTCTCAATACTTTTCACTACTTTGAGGAACAGCCGGAGTATTGATATGACGTATGAAAATATTGTGTTTGAGCAAGAGGGGGCGGTCGGCATTCTGCGGATCAATCGTCCCAAGAGCCTGAATGCGCTGAATCCCGCCACCCTGCATGAGATAGCGGACTGCCTGGAGGCGGTGCAGCAGGACAGTCGGCTGCGCTGCCTGGTGATGACCGGCGCGGGCGACCGGGCTTTTGTGGCCGGTGCGGATATCTCGGCGATGGTGTCGATGTCGCCCCTGGAGGGAAAAGCCTTTGCGTCCTTGGGCCTCCGCGTGGCCCGGACGCTTGAGGAAATGGCGATTCCGGTGATTGCCGCGGTCAATGGCTTTGCTCTGGGCGGTGGCATAGAACTCGCCCTGGCCTGCGACCTGATTATTGCCGCGGATACGGCCAAGTTCGGTCAGCCTGAAATTAATCTCGGGGTCATTCCCGGTTTTGGCGGCACCCAGCGCCTCGCGCGTCGGATTGGGCTGCCGCTGGCCCGAGAACTGATTTACTCTGGCGATATGATTGATGCCGAGGCCGCGCTGCGCTACGGCTTGGCGAATCGCGTTGTCCCGGTGGCTGAGTGTGTGAACGAGGCAAAAGCCCTCGCCCATACGCTGGCAACAAAACCGCCGATTGCCATTCAGCAGGCCAAGGCGGCCATTAACGCTGGTATTGATATGGATATTGTCAATGGCTGTCGTTTTGAAACCGAGGCATTTGGGTTGACCTTTGCGACGCAGGACAAGGCCGAAGGGATGGCCGCGTTTCTTGAAAAACGCGCCGCGAAGTTTGCGGGTAAATAAGACCCGCCGGCCCTATTCCGGGTAGGCCGGTCGTGCTATGTAGCGTAAAATTTTTTGCCCCAAAAGGACTTGGGAGAGCGAATACCCTGGAGAGACAGGTGGTGCTTTCGGAGGACGCATGAATAAGCAGACGTGGTTGAACGAGAAATATCCTCAACAGGCGGAACGTGCGCAGCGGTTTTCGACCATATCCGATATGGAGATTGAGCCCGTCTATACGCCGGATGATCTCAACGGTTCCAACCTCGAAGGGATAGGCTATCCGGGAGAATACCCGTATACCCGTGGGGTCTACCCGAGTATGTACCGGGGCCGCTACTGGACCATGCGGCAGTTCGCCGGGTTTGGGACACCCGAGGATACGAATAAGCGCTTTAAGCTGCTGTTGTCTGAGGGTCAGACCGGCCTCTCAACGGCCTTTGATATGCCGGTGCTGATGGGCTATGACGCAGATCATCCGCGCTCGCTGGGCGAGGTCGGTCGTGAAGGTGTGTCGGTCTCGACCATCAAGGATATGGAGCGCCTGTTCCAGGATATCCCGCTCGATAAAGTCTCCACCTCGATGACGGTGAACTGCACGGCCAGTATTTTACTCGCCATGTATATTGCGGTTGCCGATAAACAGGGCATTCCGCGTCGTCAGATCAGCGGGACGATCCAGAACGATATGCTGAAGGAGTATATCGCCCAGAAAGAATGGATCTGCCCGCCCGAACCCGCCGTTCGTATTGTCACCGATATGATTGAATTTTGTGCCAAGGAGGTGCCGCGCTGGCACGCCGTCTCGATTTCGGGCTATCACATCCGTGAAGCCGGCTCGACCGCGGTCCAGGAATTGGCCTTTACCCTGGCCGATGGCATAGGCTATGTCCAAGCCGGGGTGGAGCGTGGGCTGGATGCTGACGAGTTTGCCCCGCGGCTGTCCTTTTTCTTTGATATCCATAATGATTTTTTTGAAGAAATTGCCAAACTGCGAGCGGCCCGCCGGATGTGGGCGAAGATCATGAAGGAGCGCTTTGGCGCAAAGAATCCGCGTTCGCTGCTACTGCGGACGCATTGCCAGACGGCCGGTGTCAGCCTCACCGCTCAGCAGCCGGTCAATAATGTCGTGCGGGTGGCGATTCAGGCCCTGGCCGGTGTCCTGGGTGGCACGCAGTCGCTGCATACCAATTCCATGGACGAGACCCTGGCCCTCCCGACTGAAGAGTCGGTCACGGTCGCACTGCGGACCCAGCAAATTATTGCCGAAGAGAGCGGGGTGACAAATTTCGTCGATCCGCTGGGCGGCAGTTGGGCCATCGAAGCCCTGACCGACCGCATGGAAAAAGAGGCGTTCGCCTATATCGACCGGATTGACGAACTCGGCGGGATTATCCGGGCGATTAATATCGGCTTTCCGCAAAAGGAGATAGCCGACGCGGCCTATCGCTATCAGCAGCAGTTAGACGCCAAAGAAAAGGTGATTGTTGGGGTTAATTCGCACGCGGTTGAAGAAGAACGACCGATGGAAACCCTCAAGATCGATCCAGAAGTGGAGCGGAGCCAGATTGCCCAGGTCACGCAGGTGAAACAAACGCGCGACCGGGCCGCAGCCGAAGAACAGCTTGGCCGGGTTCACGCCGCGGCGCGGAACGGACAGAACCTGATGCCCGTCCTGATTGATGCCGTCAAGGCGCAGTGTACGGTGGGTGAAATCTCTGATGTCTATCGTGAGGTGTTTGGCGTCTATCAAGACCCGGCTTGGCTGTGACGAAAAAGGGGTTGGGAACTGGGGCTGAAAGGAAACGCAACCCCAACTCCGCGCTCTTTGGAGGTTGGTGTGTCCGAAGAAAAAATACTCCGTATTTTGGTGGCAAAGGCTGGTCTTGACGGCCATGACCGCGGCGCAAAAATTATTGCTCGGGCGCTCAGGGACGCCGGCTTTGAGGTCATTTACACGGGTTTGCATCAGACGCCGGAAATGATCGCTGAGGCGGCCGTGCAGGAAGATGTGGACGCTATTGGGTTAAGCATTCTTTCCGGGGCGCATATGACCCTCTTCCCGGCCATTCTGGGCGCGCTCAAAGAACGGGGCGCCGACGATATCGCGGTTTTTGGTGGGGGGATTATCCCGGAAGACGATATGCCCGGACTGATGCAGGTCGGGGTGAAAAAAATGTTTACCCCCGGGGCCAGCACCCAAGAAATTGTGGACTGGATTTGGGCCAATGTTGAACCCCGGTCCGGGCTCTAAGCCGAGGAATGCGCCCCGCTGGGTCAGGTCACCGACCATCCCAACCTGGTCTGGTTCGTGACCGAAGCAGTTCCCATTATTGAAGGCGAATCATCGGCTTTCAGACGGCTCCCACCGCTGTGGAGTGCTTTGACGTTATTATTATCGGCTCCGGCCCGGCCGGGACCGCAACCGCGCTCAATCTGTTGCGGGCTGACCCCACGCTCGCGCGCAGTATTCTCCTGCTTGACAAAGCCGTTCATCCCCGGGAGAAGATCTGTGCCGGAGGACTCATCCCCCATACGCTGGATTGTCTGAACGCCTTGGAGATTCCGCTGAGCGTCCCTCATGTCCAGGTCAACCGGGCCCGGGTACAGGTCTTGCCCGGCCACGAGGTCGTCTGTGAGGAAGGAGGGATGTGTTCCATCGTTCGACGCAATGAGTTTGATTTTTTACTCGTGCGGACCGCCGCGGAACGTGGAGCGGAAATCCGCCAGGGGGAAAAGGTCATCCAGTTGGTGCGAGAGCCGGGCGGCATTCGGGTCATGACCGAAAAGGCGACGTATCGCACCCGGATTGTGGTCGGGGCTGACGGGTCCGGGAGCCGGGTGCGACGGCAATTGATCGGGCAGACGCGCCAGCCAGTTGGTAAAGCCATTATGGCCGATATTCCGGTCTCAGCAACAGGCTGGGACGGCTTTGTCCAGCAGCGCTACGACTTTAATTTCCTCCCCGTCCGGGATGGATTGCGGGGCTATCTGTGGGCCTTCCCCTGTCTGATTGAGCAGGTTGCGCATGTGAACCTCGGTATTTATTCATTGGGCGTTGGTTCGTTCTCAAACGCGGCCCTCCAAGAGCGTCTCAGCACAGAAATCGCCACCCTCAGCCCAGCGCCGGCCTCTGGACAAACCCGACGGCTGCGGGCTTTTCCCATATATGGGTATGCCTCCGACCGACCCCTTGCTGCCCCGCATGTTGTGCTCGTCGGCGATGCAGCCGGAGCGGAACCGCTTATGGGGGAGGGGATTTCCTTTGCGTTCGAATACGGAGCCTTTGCCGCCCGGGCCATCCGTGAGGCGCTTCAGACCAGGGATTGCTCGTTTGATACCTACACCCAGACGCTCGCTCAGTCCTGGCTCGGTAAGAAGCTGGCCCGGCTGTCTTTTGCCACCAAGCTATTCTATGGGCGGACCGCCCGCTTGTGGTTCACGCTGGCGGCTCGACAGCCGCGTCTCCAATCTATTGGCCTGAAATGGTATAACGGGGTGGAGGGCTGGCATCAGCGGAGCGGCTGGGAGGCCGTCCGAGCAGTCATCAGCCGATATCCGAAGCAGCCATAAGGAGGCAAGCGCGTGGCACGACAGCAAAAGACTCAACCGGCAGCACCAAAGCGTAAAACAACGCGGAAAAAAAGACGCTGGCTGTGGATCCCGAAACTCATGCTCCTGATGGCGTGTGTGGGGTTGGTGCTGTTTATTGGCGTCATTTTTACCATGGAGGAAGAACTGCGGCGCATTGGCCTGTTCGGTCCTGAAGAAGAGCCAGTCCCGGCCCCGAGCCAAGCCATTGCTCAGCCGGCGTCTGAAAAGAGCCCAGCCGAGGCCGTCGAAGAAGTGACCCCAGAGGAGCGGCGAGCATTAGAAGCCATTCTGCAACAGGCAAAGGAAAACCCCAGCCTGCCCTGACCTGAAACGATGGAATTTATCGACGCGCACAAACGTATTGTTGCGCTCCCGCAGGTCCCGCGGCGCCTTATTTCGCTCGTCCCGAGTATTACCGAGACGGTGTTTGCGCTCGGGGCTGGTCACCGGGTCGTCGGCGTAACGACCTATTGTACCCATCCGCCCGACGGGGTGGCCCGTGTGACGCGCGTTGGTGGGACAAAAAATCCCGACCTCGACACCATTGAGCGTCTGAAGCCCGACCTCATTATTGTCAACGATGAGGAGAATCGGCAGGAGGACTTCCACGCGCTGGAGAAACGGGGCGTACCGCTGTACGTTACCGCGCCGCGCACGGTCGCAGAGGGGATACGGCTGGTAGAACAGCTCGGTCCGCTCGTTGGTTGCCCAGCGCCGGCCCAGACGCTGACGCGCTCACTCTGGCAGCACTACGCCCAGAGCACGGCCAGGCGCGAAAAGGGCGAACGGCTGCGCGTCTTTTGTCCTATCTGGCGCAAGCCTTGGATGTCCTTTAATCACGAGACGTATAGCGACGATATGCTGTGGCAGTGTGGGGGAGAGAATATCTTTCGTGCCAGGGACGAGCGATATTTCTCTCTCGCCCTTGAGGAAGTGGAGGCGGCCAACCCCCACTTGGTTCTGCTCCCGAGCGAGCCCTATCCCTTTGCGGAAAAGCATTTCGTCCACCTCGCGCCACTCCAGGAAACCCCAGCCGGTCGTGGCGGTCACTTTTACTGTATCGACGGCATGGCGCTGTGTTGGTATGGCCCTCGTATCGCCCACGGTCTCACCGCACTGTCTCGTTTATTTGCTTTTGTGCGGGGTAGGCTGGACGAGTAAGCAATTGCCGTGCGTCCTGCGGGTCCGACCCGCAGACAGGAAGGACAAGGGCCTGTGTCAACGCTTGAAGATGCCTTACGCAAGGTGCCACCGCAGAGCCTGGAAGCCGAAGAGTCTGTCCTGGGCGGCATTTTGTTGGACCCCCACGCCCTTGACCGGGTGATTGAGGTCATGGGTCCCGATGATTTTTATCGCGAGACGAACCGAAAAATTTTTCTGACCATGCTCGTCTTGACGGAGCGGGGTGAGCCGATTGACCTGATTACGCTTACCGATGCCCTCAAAACCCGCGCCGAATTGCAGGAAATCGGTGGAGCCAGCTATCTGGCTGAACTGAGCGAGAAGGTGCCGAGTGCGGCCAACATCGCCTACTATGCGCGGATGGTGAAAGAAAAGGCCGTCCTGCGCAGTTTGATTAACGTCTCCGGGGAAATCGTCAGTCGCGCCTATACGGGACAGGAGAACATTGAGCAGTTTCTCGATGAAGCCGAACGGTTGATTTTTGACGTGTCCGAGCAGCGTATCCGGCCGGCCTTTGCCAAGGTCGGGGATATGATCATGGACACGATCAAGACCATCGAGCAACTGTATGAACGTAAGGAGCTGGTGACCGGCGTTCCGACCGGGTTTCTGGACCTCGATCAGAAAACGGCCGGATTCCAGCCGGCGGACTTAGTGATTATCGCGGCCCGCCCGAGCATGGGAAAAACGGCCTTTGTGCTGAATATCGCCCAATACGTGGCCATGCAGGCAGAGACCGCGGTCGGTATTTTCTCGCTCGAAATGGCGAAGGAACAATTGGTGATGCGGATGCTCTGTGCCGAAGCCCGGGTGGACAATGCCAAAGTCCGCGCCGGGTATTTGGCGGAACGGGATTTCCCCCGTCTGGCCCTGGCTGCCGGGCGTCTGGCCGAAGCCCCGATCTATATCGATGATACGCCCGGACAAAATATCCTTGAACTGCGGGCCAAAGCCCGCCGCTTAAAACGCGAGGCCAACCTTGGCCTGATTATTATCGACTATCTCCAGTTGATGCGTGGCCTCACCGCCCAGGAGAACCGGACCCAGGAGCTGGCAGAAATTTCGCGGAGCCTGAAGGCCCTGGCCAAAGAGCTGGGCCTCCCCGTGGTTGCCCTCTCTCAACTCAATCGCCAAGTCGAACTCCGTGCAGACAAGCGGCCGATTATGTCAGACATCCGTGAATCGGGCTCTATCGAGCAGGATGCGGATGTCATCATGTTTATCTACCGGGACGAAGTCTACCACGCCGAGTCAGAAGAAGAAGGCACCGCAGAGATCATCATCGGGAAGCAACGCAACGGCCCAACCGGGATGGTCCGGCTGGCGTGGCGGAGCGAGTACACCCGGTTTGACAACCTGATCGGCCCCTTTGCCGAACCGGGAGAAGACCTGGGAGAAGAATGATCCCGCCGGCAGCGTCTGAGCGGGGTCGAAGGGACGGCCAGGGCGCTGCCGGCTCCTGTTTTTATTGGCGAGTATCGAGGCTGGCGAGTTGCTGAAGAAGGGTCGTGACCCGATATTGGATATCGGGGGCGAGAACAATATCGCTAATCAGGGCGACCGCGTCTGCGCCGGCCTGGAGGGCGGCTGGTGCCCGTTCAGCCGTAATCCCGCCAATCGCCACAATCGGAATACGGACCTGCTGCCGCACCGCCTGCAACTGCTCAAGGCCGCGGGCGGTATAGCCGGTCGCCTTTGTCAGCGTGCCGAAGAGCGGCCCAAAGCCAATATAGTCAGCGCCTTCCTGCTCTGCGCTCAGCGCTTGCTGGACCGTGTGGGTTGAAACGCCGATAATTTTTTCGTTTCCCACGATCTTGCGGGCCGCGGACAGTGGCAGGTCCTCCTGGCCGAGATGGACGCCGTCAGCCTCAACGGCCAGGGCAATATCCACCCGATCATTGATGATCAGCGTACACTGAGCGGCGCGACACAGGTGTTGGACTTGGGTGGCGAGCGCGACAAAATCTCGCGTTGGCCGCTGTTTGACGCGCAACTGGAGGAGCCGCACGCCTCCGGCGCATAGCTGGCGGGTCAGTTGCTGGAATGACAGATCAGGCCGATTCAATGTATCGGCCAGGGCGTAGAACGGACTGGGAAAGGAGAAGGGCATATAAGGGGCGGCTCACTTTTTGACGGCGATTTTGAGGCCCGTCATTTTCTTGCGCAAGGTATTCCGATTCATCCCCAGAATCTCCGCGGCCTTGAGCTGATTGCCGCGCGTATGGTCCAGAACGAGTTCAATCAGCGGCTTTTCGACCTGGCTGATGACCACCGCGTGCAGGTTGCCGCTCTCAAGCAGGGCGGGTTGCTGAAGATAGGCCGTGAGTTGACGCTGGACAACTTCCTCGAATGAGAGTTCTGCCAGGTCGGCCGGCAGCGGGGCTCTTGTCGGAGGGAGCGAGAGATCTGCCGGCGTCAGGAGCGGCCCAGGGCTGAGGACGGCCGCTCGCAGGAGGGTGTTTTCCAACTCGCGGATATTCCCCGGCCAGGAGTAATTGCAGAGCAGGGCCTGCGCCTCGGAGGTAATGCCTGTGGCCGAGGTCCCGACGTCCTGCATGATATGTTCGAGAAAATAGGCGGTAAGCTCAGGGATATCTTCGCGCCGTTGACGCAGGGGCGGCAGGGTAATCGGCACAACACGAAGCCGAAAATACAAATCTTCCCGAAAACGTTTTTCTTTGACCGCGGTTGCCAGGTCCTGATTCGTAGCGGCGATGATGCGCACGTCCGCTTTGAGCGTCTGACTGCCTCCAACCCGGGTGAACTCCCGCTCCTGGAGGACGCGGAGCAGTTTGGCCTGAAGCGATGGGGGCATGTCGCCTATTTCGTCCAGAAAGAGGGTTCCCCCACCAGCCTGCTCGAACTTCCCGGCGTGCCGCTCAACCGCCCCGGTAAATGCCCCCCGTTCATGGCCGAACAACTCGCTTTCAAGCAAATCGAGCGGAATGGCCGAACAGTTCACCCCGATAAAGGGTGCCCGCCAGCGGGCTGAGTAATGGTGAATCACTTTTGCCACCAGATCTTTGCCGGTCCCGCTTTCGCCCTGGAGGAGGACGGTCGCATCGCTGCGGACGATACGGCCGATGGTTTTATACACCTGCTGCATGGCGGGGCCGCTGCCGATGATCTGCCCATCGCGCCCTTGGATAGCCGGCAGGGGACATTCGCTCGTCGCCGTGAGCCGTTTGGCTTCTATGACGTGGGAGACCAGGGCGTAGACATCATCGAGGTCGAACGGTTTTGGTAAATAGTCAAAGGCCCCATGCTTCAGTGCCTCAATCGCGTTGGTCAGCGTCGTTTGCCCGGTCATAATGATGATGGGGAGATCGATCTGAGCGGCGTGCGTCTTTTGTAAGAGATCCAAACCGCTGAGTCCCGGCATCCGAATATCAATAAAGGCCAGATCGAAGGGCTGTTCCTGCACGGCCGCCCAGGCTTGGGAGCCGGTGGCGACGGCTTCGACGTGATACCCGTGCTCGGTGAGCGCGTCACACAGGACGTGGCGGATGAGGTCTTCATCATCGGCAATGAGAATTGTTCCGTTCACCGCACCATCCTATACAGGCGGGACAGGTAAATACACCTGGAAGCAGGCCCCTTGCCCCAGATGGCTTGTGACGCGAATGGTCCCTCCATGTTGAGCAATAATCTGTTGGCTGACCGGTAAACCCAAGCCGCTGCCCTGGCTTTTGGTCGTAAAAAACGGGGTGAATAATTGTGGAAGATGATCTGGGAGAATCCCCGGCCCGTTGTCAGCAAAAATAATGCACAGAAAACGACCCCCAGCGGGCTGGTTGGGGTAAGGCGGTTTGTTCGGGATAGCTGGAGACCGGGCTTGCGTAGCGGGGGGGATGCTCCCTGGCTGAAGAGGGGCCGTCTGGTCCATAGGCGAACGCACCAGATGAAAGTCTGTTGCCATTTTTGTGATAATGCTCAGCGTCCCACCCCGTTGCCCACGGAGGGCCTGCACACTGTTCTTGATCAGGTTGCGAAAGACTTGAGACAGGCGCGCTTCATCGCCCAACACCAACGGCAGACTCGGGTCAAAATGGGTCTGGACCCTTGTCCCTTTGGCGGTCGCTTCTTGTTCAAGCAGGAGGACGTCGGTAATCGTCTTATGGATATTGACCGGCTGTGGATCAAACTGGGGACAGGCCGAAAGCTCAAGCAACTGCTCAAGCAGGGTGCTGAGGCGGTCAACCTCGTCCACCATAATAGTGGTGTATTGCACTGCCGACCGGTCGGCTTTGACCCGGGACTGGAGGAGCTGTGCCGCGCCGCGAATGCCGGCCAGCGGATTTTTGATTTCGTGGGCGAGTCCGGCGGCTACGACGCCCAGAGAGGTCAGCCGGTCATCCCGCTGTTGCTCCTCTGCCAGCTCTCTCTGATGGCTGAGATTATGGAAGACAAGGACAAACCCCAGAGGAAGGTCGTCCTGGGCGAAAATAGGGGAACAGGTGACACGGACCGGGACGACGCGGCGAAAACGATCTCGTAATTCTCCTTCCCCTGCCGTCCGGCGATAGCCAAGTTCCTGGGCCCGCCGGATGAGGGTCATGATCCACGGATTGCCGTCAAAGACTTGCGTATACGAAATCCCGCGGACTTGTGTTTGAGCCACACCGGTGAGGGCTTCCGCGGCAGCATTAAAGAAGACGATATGGTGGTGGTTGTCGATAATTGCCAGACCTTCTTCGAGATAGGTGGCAATATGCTCCCAATAGTCTGAGGGAAAATTTGAGGGAGAGTGGCCGGCGGTTGGTTGGTGGTGCGTCACTCAAGGTCCCATCTCAAACCTTGTTTTTCTTGTCAAGCCGGGGTTGCCAAACCGCGCCGGCGCCAGCTACGATATTCCGCTATGCGGGACCCAGAGGCACTCTGTCGCCATGTGAGCCACGTTCTCGTGGAGGCCTTGTGTACGAAAGGGACGGTTCGCCTGAGCGGGCAAAGGGCCGCGGTTGCGAACAAAGTTGCGAGTGCGTTCCTGGCGAATTTTCGCCAAGAAGCCGCCCTTGAGAAGGAAGCCGAGCGGTTGGCTGAAGCGCATATTCAGAAGTCGCCAACCGTTGATCGCCACAAGGTCATCCAGCTCATTAAGCGACGCTTAGCCGAAGAGCGGGACTTTGCGCTATGAGCGACCTGTCCGACCAGCGCATTACCGCCCTGGCGCGTGCGGCTTTGCGGACCCTGGCCGCAGAAGGCAAAATTGTCAATGAAAGAGGAGCATTGATCGAGAGTAAACGGATATTGCGTTCTTACTTTCAGCAGGGAGATGCCATCGATGCTGCGGTGCGGCGCAAGATTCATTCCCTGTCGAGGAAAGTCGCCCCTGGGAGTACAGAATGGGATATCCTGTATCGTCGGTACCTTGAAGAGGAGTCCCGAAAACGAAAATTCTGAGTGCTGACGGTTGACAACCCCAGAAGAGTGATTACTTTCCCCAAACCTGAGCGGGGGTGGAATCCCTCGCATATACAGTACGGAAACACGTCTGAGAGAAAGGAGACGAGGTATGAAAATTCGACCTCTACAGGATCGGATTATTGTCAAGCGGATTGCGGAAGAAGAGAAGACCGCAGGTGGAATCATCATTCCAGATACCGCAAAGGAAAAACCCCAAGAGGGAGAGGTGACGGCGGTCGGAAACGGGAAGGTTGGAGAAGGTGGGAGCGTCACTCCGCTTGATGTCAAGACCGGTGACAAGGTGCTCTTTGGCAAATACGCCGGGACGGAGATCAAGATCGATGGCGAAGAGCACCTGATTATGCGCGAGGATGATATCCTCGGTGTGGTCGAAGGATAATCCGAGATATCAAGGGAGGATTAGGAATGGCTGCGAAGCTTGTCAAATTCAGTCAAGATGCGAGAGATAAAACGCTCAAGGGCGTGAACATTCTGGCCGATGCGGTAACCGTTACCCTCGGTCCAAAGGGACGCAATGTGGTGATCGAGAAGTCCTTTGGCGCACCAAACGTCACGAAAGACGGCGTGACGGTTGCCAAGGAGATTGAGCTTGAGGACAAGTTCGAAAACATGGGCGCTCAGATGGTCAAAGAAGTGGCCAGCAAGACCTCCGACGTGGCCGGTGACGGGACCACGACCGCGACGGTACTTGCGCGGGCCATCTATTCGGAAGGCGTGAAAATGGTCGCCGCCGGTCACGACCCGATGAGCATTAAGCGTGGCATCGATAAGGCTGTGGCCACCATGGTCGGCGAACTGCGCAACCTGTCCAAGTCCACACGCGATCAAACCGAAATTGCCCAGGTCGGTACCATCTCGGCCAATAACGACTCGACCATTGGGGGCATTATTGCCGAAGCCATGAATAAGGTTGGCCGAGAGGGCGTCATCACCGTCGAAGAAGCCAAAGGGCTGGACACGACGCTCGACGTCGTTGAGGGGATGCAGTTCGACCGGGGTTACCTCTCCCCCTACTTTGTGACCGATCCGGAACGGATGGAGGGGGTGTACGAGGACGCCTATCTGCTCATACACGAGAAGAAAATCTCCGCCATGAAGGACCTGCTGCCCGTACTTGAGGCAGTGGCCAAGAGTGGGAAACCGTTGCTCATTATTGCCGAAGATATCGAAGGCGAAGCACTGGCAACGCTGGTCGTGAACAAAATTCGTGGCACCCTCCAGTGTGTGGCTGTTAAGGCCCCTGGTTTTGGCGACCGCCGGAAGGCCATGCTTGAGGATATCGCTATTCTGACCGGTGGTCGGGTCATCGCCGAAGAACTGGGCGTCAAATTGGAGAGCCTGACGCTGAACGACCTCGGCCGGGCCAAACGTCTGGTTGTCGATAAAGACAACACCACCATTGTGGACGGCGCTGGGGAGAAGGGTGATATCGGCGGCCGGATTAACCAGATCCGGGCCCAGATCGATGAGACGACTTCAGACTATGACCGGGAGAAACTGCAAGAGCGCTTGGCCAAGATGGTCGGCGGTGTGGCCGTCATCCAGGTTGGGGCTGCAACTGAGGTCGAAATGAAGGAGAAGAAGGCGCGTGTCGAAGACGCCCTGCACGCCACGCGGGCGGCGGTCGAAGAAGGCATCGTGCCTGGTGGCGGTGTCGCCCTGATCCGCTCCTCCAGTGAGATCGGTCAGGTTGAGACGAGCGAAGAGGAACAGGTCGGCGTCAACATTATCCAAAGAGCGGTACAAGAACCGTTACGCTGGATCGCTTCTAATGCCGGAGAAGAGGGCTCCATTGTGCTGGACCGGGTTCGGAACGGCGAAGGGGCGAACGGCTTCAACGCCGCAACCGGTCAGTTTGAAGACCTCATTAAAGCCGGTATCGTTGACCCCACCAAGGTCGTGCGGACTGCATTGCAGAACGCCTCGTCCGTCGCCGGTCTGTTATTAACAACCGAAGCCACCGTTGCCGAGAAGCCCGAGGAGAAGGGTGCTGCCGCTATGCCTCCAATGCCTCCGGGCGGTATGGGTGGCATGGGCGGTATGGGTGGCATGGGCGGTATGATGTAGCCTCTCTTATACCATCTTATACCGAATATACTAACGACTCACCAAAAAAGGCCCTACAAGAGTAGGGCCTTTTTTATGGCGGTGGTGGGGAAATCGGACGGGTCTAATTTTCGGACAGTCCGGTGATGCGAATCCCGGCGGAATGCACTTTGTTCCTGATATTCAAGCGAATGAGCAGGGCAGTAATCGGCTCTATCAAACTGGCGGCGGCCAGCGGACCAACGTCAACCGGGTGAATGCCGAGTTTCTGTACCAAGTCAATCACCGTTGGTCTGGCGTCTTTCTCTCCACAGACCAGGACATCACAGTCAATTGCGGCGTTGACATCCCGTAAGAGGTGGGCGGAAATGTTTTGGAGCGCGCACACGACCTGAACATCGTCGCCCAGGATGTGTTTCGCCTCTTCTGTTGCAGAACCCGCTTCCGGCATGATGACCCGCCGGGCGTTGTCCGGGTCGAGCGGAACCGACACGTCCACAAAAATTTTCCCCTTGAGCTGGTCTTTCACCGATTCTATCGTCTTGACGTGGGCGGAGTACGGCACAGTGATAAACACCACGTCGGCCTCTGCGGCAGCCGTCACATTATCTGTTCCGCGCAGGAGGTCCCGCCCGAGTTCCTGATTGAGCTCGCTGGCGACGCGCTCTCCTTTTTCCCGTTGGCGGGAGCCGATAATGACATCTTCTCCGGCGAGCGCCCAGCGCAGGGCCAAGCCAGGGCCTTGTTCTCCCGTTCCTCCCAAAATGGCAATTTTCACGTGTTCTCTCCTCTCTTTCCTCCGAGTTGGCTTTTTACTGGCTCCGGCCAACTGAGGCTTTGATATACTTTTCCGTGACCGGCGATAAGTCACGCGGCGGCACCATAACCTCAATGATGACAAAAGACGAGGTCTGGTCGGCTTCTACTAGTGCCTGCCGTAACTCCTGGACGGTCGTGGCCCGTAGCCCCGTGCCACCCCACTCCTGGGCCAGCGTCGCATACGGCCAGGGAGGAATGGTCAGCAGGTCCTGCCGCTCGGAAATCGGCCGAAAAATGCCCCAGCCGCCATTATTCATCACCAGGATAATAGGGTTGAGTTTGTGACGGGGGGCGTGCGAGACCTCCGCGCCGGTCATCTGAAAGGCCCCATCTCCACACAGCACAATCGGCCGCCGCCCGGTCCCCAATTGAGCTCCGAGCGCGCCGGGGACGCCGAAGCCCATCGAGGCATAATACCCTTGGGCGAGATAGCTCCCGCCTTGGCCAATTTTGATATCCAGCCCGGCGAACAGCATGTCGCCGGCTTCAGCCACAACCATATAGCCGGCGCGACGCTCAAGGAATTTGTTGACTTCCCACAACATATCCGAGACCTGGAGCGTCCGATGATCGCCGGGTGGCTGCGGAGCGAGGTTGTCATAATAGGTAATCTCTTCCCGATGCCGCCGCAGCGGAACGCGCAATAAAGACTGGACGTAATCCTCAATGGTGACATCGGTATAGGTATGAAAGCTGACGTGCACCTTATTCTCTGCGGCCCAGATTGAGTGATGGCGGTCGATGTATTGCGGCTGTGAGCCCAGATTCATATCCGTCAGCAGGGAGCCCAGATGGAGCACCAGGTCGGACTCCTCAATGCGTTGGCGGATGGGGGCGGGCGAGATGGCCCCAATGTGAACCCCCATATATTGCGGATGATCCATGGGAAAAGCGCCCTTGGCCAAAACGGTCGTCAGGCAGGGACCGCCGATCTTTTCGACCAGGGTAATGATATCGGTGGTTAGATGATGCCGGAACGTTTCAATCCCGATGATAACGGTGGGTTTGCTGGCCTGATTGAGACGGGCGGCTGTCTCTCGGACGGCTTCCTCAACCTTTTCGGTATCGGACGGGGTTCGAGAAAAGCTGCCGTCCCACGCGCTGATCCGTTCTGGAACGCCGATCTCCTGCTCAACCATATCCTGATGAATCTCAATATAGCCTGGTTGCTGATGACGCCAGATATGCTGGACAACCTCATCAATATCCGTTGCCGCGGTTCGCGGGTCGTCAATGATTTTTGCCGCGCAGGTAATCTCCTGGAAAATATGGAATTGGGATTCAATCTCTCTGGCTTGGTGGTGGACTAACACGCCGAGTTTACGCTTCTCCTCACCCGGCCCACCGCTGATGACCAGAACCGGCACCCGCTCGGAATATGAGCCGGCCACGCTGTTCACAACGTTATGCCCCCCGGCGCCATAGGTCACGCACAGCACGCCGATTTTTCCGGTGGCGCGTGCATATCCATCCACGGCGAAGCCGGCCCCCGGCTCATGCGAAGAGGTGATGACTCGGATATCCTGAGGCTGGCCGAATTTCATGAAAAGCTGAATGACCAGATCACCAGGAATCCCAAACAGATGGGTCAGGCCCATCTTGCGCAAATACGCGACAAGATAATTTCCAAGCTGCATCCGCGCTTCCATACGCCCTCCTTGGGGGGAGTATAGCAGACTCGTGGCAAGGGAGAACTGGATATCGGCAATATAGGAGACTGCGCTGAATAGCGCTCACCGCCTTATCTTGTAACGGTGTAGCTCTCGTTAGCTGTCGTCGCTATTCACCAGTATGAGCCAACGTGGGGGAGGTAATGGAGACATGCGGAGTTGATTAACAACTTCAATAGTTGACCCCCCGTACAACCGGTTTAGATCGTTGTCGTCTACCGGTGAAGAGGATGTGGCGCGATCCCACAGGTCACTTGGCCATACTCCTAATCCACTACTAAAATCCATATTTGCGTATTGGTCATAAGGGGACGAAGGGAGGAGCGCTTGATGCTCTGTGGAGAAAAAATCGTGATAACTTTCTTTGGCTTTTTCTCGAATTTGATTCCACATCGTCTGGCCCTCCCCTTTCGGGCAGGCGAAGGCACGTCGCCAAGGTAAGGCGGCTCGGTCTGAATGTATGTAGTCGAAGGTGCGACATCCATACGTCGAAATCGCATCCCGAATACGCCAACTCGGCACTAACGTACAGCCGAACTGCCTTTTGTCTATAGTTTGACAACACTGCCAAGCAGAGTCCAAGTCTTTATCATCAACGTGATTGAACAAAAGATATAAAGGAACGACTCCTTTTGCCCGCGTCGCGTAATCTTCAAGGACATCGATCTGATGTCTATCGCCGGACCACCGTGGGTGTAGATTATCGTATCGTCCTTTAGCACTAAGCCTCTTTGCCTGAATGGCGTATATGTCAGCATTTTTTATACCCCGACGCACACAACCCACCAAATCCGTTCCTTGTTTGACTTCATCGTGTTTGGACGTTTGAATAAAATCGATGTTGTGCCTCGGTACTGACATAGAGAAGTCGAGGACCAGTAAATCCGTAAGCGTCTCCTCTCCCAAACGAACACCCAGGTTCCGAGCTTCGCGCAGTCGATTCCAGGTGCTTTCGGCAATTTTTTCGGCGACGGTACTCTCAGCCATTACTCTTCAATTCCTCTCTAAGTCTAAGTGTCTCCTGAGATCAGTTTGATAGCTTCCAGAATATCAGATTCCGCTTGATAGGTAGGCCGACACGTTCGAGTGGGGTCCGTCTCCCTGAATTCTAAGTGAAAGCCTGAGATGGAAGCGGAAGAACCTGAATCGAACACCCACGTATCGGTTCTCATTCTGTCACTCTGTTCATAAGTACTTGTCAAGATATAGCGCGCATTGACCCTGATGCGTGTCACGGTTTCAGTCATCCTGTACACACTGATATTCATTTTGCCGGAGAGGCTGACTGAAGTCCTTTGCTCTAGCCATTGGACGTAGGAACCTTGAAAGTCTCCATCAAGAAAAACAACGTGATAGTCTCCACAGTCAACATAGAGATGGGGTGATCCACCGAACGTTAAGGTGATAAGGCCGGAATCTTTTTCAAAGCTGTCAATGGCGAAAGCGGATTGGGAAACATGGTCAATAAGAGCCATCCAGACGGTATCATAGTCTTGTTCAATCAGGAGGGTGAAAGTGTTCAGTTTAGGTGGTGGGACTGAGTATTGAGGAGCAGGGAGAGAGCAAGAAAATAAAAGCAGTATCATTATACCTGCGAGTGACCATAACTTCTTTGCCATTCGTTTCCCTTTCTTTGTCTACCCGAATTAGCCTGTTTTAGGACTTGAGGTTTCCAGTAGACCTGAATGGACTACAGAGGCCATGAACATGCCTGCAATGGTTACAATGACCCATGGCATATCTCTCCTCCTCTACAGAATAGTTCAGCCCCGGCAGGAGTGCCGGGCCGTATCAACCGCACAACAACGAATGGAGTGAGTCCCGCGTATTCACCACAGCGCGGGTAGCTACTCCCGCGCTGTATGGTGGTTCTTGTATTCAGCAGGCGACCCGACTCAGCGGGTTCGTTGCTGACGGTTGATGGATGCGAAGATGCCCAAGAGAGGAGGCAATGTCAACTATTGATGTTGGAAATCAGTCAATAAGGGCGGAAGCCCATAGGGAAGGGAGGAACTACGACCGGCGGTTGCTGACAGGAACGGCGCTTAACCGAAAAATTCCTCGACATTGCCGGAAACGACCGGAACACGCTGAACGGCATTATTCCGAAAGACCCGAAACAAAACGGTCTCGCCGGCCGGCCGGCTCCAGAGATGTTCATAAAAGGCGCGGCGGTCGGCTATCTCTTTCTCGTCGATGGCGAGGACTACATCCCCGGCTTTCAGGCCCGATTTGGCCCCTGGACCGTCGGAGAGCAGGCCGGCGATAACGAGATGGTCTTTGACTGTATACGAATACATGCCGATCCAAGCCCGCGAGGGCCGGCTGACGCGCCGTCCATAGCGCAGGAGTTCGTCTTGATGCTCGGTGAAGTGCTCAACCGGAATAGCCAGGGAAAACTTGCCGATTTCATTGAGATTGAGGGACACGACGCCGACCATACGGCCCCGCATATCAAACATGGGGCCGCCGCCTAAGCCCGGATTCATAGCCGTACTCGTCAACGCTCGCTCCAGGCTATATTCCCAGTAGGCATCAAAATGGGAAACCGAAGTGAGTCCACCGCCATTCACCCGTCGGCCATTTTCTTCCCCTGCGCAGGCGACCAGGAAAACCTCATCGCCGGCCTGCAAGGCTGTGGAGGACTGAAGGGGGACAACCGGGAAACCGGCTTGGGGGACTTTGAGGACGGCAATACCACTCGCAAAATCCTGGGCGACCACTTCGGCTTCGAGTTGGGTGTTATCAATCATGCTGACGTGTACCTGAGACGCGCCAGTCACAATATAATTAACGGTCAGAATATACCCGTCCGAACTCACCACTGCCCCGGACCCCATCCGCTCAGTGCCTAATAGTTGAGCAGATTGGTGCTGTGCGGGAACGGTGACCTGAATGGCAACCGTTGAAGGAATCACTTGTTCAATAAGCCTGACCGAAGCGTTCACGCTGTCCCCTTTGAGCCTGCAAAGTTAACAATAACTAATGCCTCACCTGTGTGAAAGCAACCCCAGGGAGGGGCGGGTGGCTAGGGGCTAGGGGCTAGTGGTTAGTGGTTAGTGGTTAGTGGGGCAGGGGCTGAAGAGAGGAAACTGCAAATGAGTCACCAGCCACTAGCCTCCCGTGTCAAGACGCGCTACACGTCTGACCCAGGGGAGTAGACATACCGTGATGGAACATTCGACCGAGCCGCACACATCGACCCTGTCCGAGTATGAATCCAAGCGGGTGATTGCCAGATACGGGGGCACGATTTCTCAAGAAATCCTGGTCCAGAACCCATCCGAGGCTGGACCGGCGGCGGCGGAGATTGGGTGTTCGGTTGTGGTGAAACTGTGCGGGGCGCGCATTACGCACAAGACCGAACGGCAGCTCGTCCGCCTCGGGCTTGATACGGTCCAGGCGGTTGAGCGGGCGGCGCGCGACCTGTGGGCACAGCGTCGGGAGGACGACGGAGAGGTCGGTCTGCTCGTGGCCGAGATGGTGGTCGGCAAGCGAGAGTTGATCGCCGGTATGGTCCGCGACCCCCAGTTTGGTCCGTGCGTACTCCTGGGACTGGGCGGCATTCTGACCGAAGCGCTCGGCGATGTGGTCTTTGCCCTGGCCCCGCTTTCCCCCACCCAGGCGCGCGTCATGCTTGAGGGGATGCGGTTCAAACATCTGCTCACCCAGCCGTTCCGTGGCGAGGAGCCGGTTGATCTCGATGCCTTGGCCGCTCTCCTGGTTGGGCTGGGCCGTCTGGCTGTAGAACGGCCTGACATTGAGAGCGTTGACGTGAACCCGCTGATTGTTGTCAAGGGAAAACCCATTGCGGTTGATGCCTTGATTGTCACGAATACGACACCCCGCACCAGACCAACCGTTCAGAGGCGCGCTCCTGAAGACATCCTGGAACGCTTCCGCCCCCTGTTTCACCCGCGCGGCGTCATCGTTGCCGGGGCGTCCTCACATCCGGGGAAATTCGGCTTTGTCTCTTTGCATAACCTCAGACGCTTTGGGTATCGGGGCAAAATTTTTCCGGTCAATCGCGATGGCGCGGAGATTCTGGGCCAGCCGACCTACCGGACGGTAGAGGAGATTCCGCCGGACCAGGCCGACCTCGTTTTTGTGTGTACCCCTGCCGCGGCCAACGTCACCCTGCTGCGTTCCTGTGCCAAAATTGGCGTGCGGGCCGCCTTTGTCGCTAGTGGCGGCTATCGGGAGGCCGGCGCGGCCGGCCAACGCCTGGAAAACGAACTCGTCGAAACCGCTGAGGAACTCGACCTGCTGCTGGCCGGGCCGAACGGTCAAGGGGTGATCTCGACGCCGGTATCCATGTGTGCCCAAATTGTGGCACCATATCCGCCGGCGGGTCGCCTGTCCGTTGTGAGTCAGAGCGGGAACCTGCTATCGGCCTTCTTGAACTACGCTGTCCAGACTGGCGTTGGCGTGAGCAAGGCCGTGTCTGCCGGCAACTCGGCCCACACCAATATCGCTGATTACCTGGAATACTTCGCGGCTGACCCGGAAACCGCGGTCGTTCTGGCCTATCTTGAAGGCGTGCCTGACGGTCCTCATTTCATTGACGCCGTTCGCAGTCTCACCCCGCGCAAACCTTTGGTGCTGGTAAAAGGCGGGGCGGCGACAGAGGGACAGCGGGCGGCCTTATCGCATACCGGTTCCCTGGCAACAGACGACCGCGTCTTTGACGGGCTGTGTCGCCAGTTTGGCGTCCTGCGCGCCCCGACGATTGAACACGCCTTTGAGTGGGCGGCCACCCTGGCGACCCAACCGCTCCCGCAAGGCCGGCGGGTTGTGGTCTTGACCACCGTTGGGGGCTGGGGCGTGCTGACCGCAGATGCCTGCGCCCAGGCCGGGCTTGACCTTATCCCTCTCCCCCACGACCTCATTGAGACGATTAGTACCCTGGTCCCGGCCCGCTGGAGCCACAATAATCCGGTTGATCTGGCCGGCGGCGAGACCCGGGATACGGTCCCTCAAGTCCTTGATCTGATCTGTGGGCATCCCGAGGTCGATGCTGTGCTGCATCTTGGCCTGGGTATCCAGGCCGCAACCGCCCACAGCTTTAAGGGGGGCGACTTCTACCCGGACCACGGCTTGGCGCGTATGGCCGGATTCCACGAAAACCAGGAGCGGCGCTATGCCGCCGCCGCAGCCGCAGCCGCAGACAAGCATCACAAGCCCGTCCTCACCACCACCGAACTCGTCTATACGGCTTGGGAGTATGCCAACGCCGGCCCCCTGGCTGTCCGTGAAGCCGGCCGCGTGTGTTATCCGAGTGCCCACCGGGCGGTTGCCGCACTCCAGGCCGCGCTGGCGTATGCGGAGTTTCGTCGGCGTTCTGATACGACCGGCTGAGCAGCTGGAAAAAAGACTCAGGAGGGGAAGATGAGACCTGACTATACCGTGATTGACGCCGATGGGCATGTCGATGAGAAGGCCGTCAATGGGTTGATTTGCTGCCCGCGCTATCACAAGGATGCGCCCTGTTGGGTCAGCTACCCGGACGGGCGCAAACATCTGGTGGTTGAGGGGAAAATGTGGCCCAGCCGGCGCGATTTCTACGGCCAGCTCGGCATGTGGCCCGAGCCCAAAAAGCCAGACCACCAATGGGGCTGGGACCGTGCCGGGATGCAGGACCCGCACAAGCGGATCCCCGATATGGACCTCGAAGGAATCGACATCGCTGTCCTGTTCGGGACCTTTATTGGTCTTGGGGCCGCGGCGTCCATTGAAGACCCCGGTCTGGGTCTGGCCGTCTCCGTCGCCTATAACAACTGGCTGGCTGCATACTGCAAACCCTACGCCAACCGCCTCAAAGGGATCGCCATGATTCCCATGCAGGACCCGGAGGCGGCTCGGGGCGAGATCAGACGGACGGTCGAACAACTGGGCATGGTCGGGGTCCAGGTCCTGACGAATTTCGGGGGCAAGCTCCTGCACGAAGCCGAGTTTGATCCGATTTGGGAAGAAGCCCAGGGGCTGGGGGTCCCCATTTGCGCGCATATCATCTCCACCAACTCCGCCGGTGTTGACCGCTTTGATCGCTACGTGTTCAAGCACGCCTTTTATGCGCTTGATACGTGCTGGCCGTGGCCTCGTTTGCCTCTGGGGGCATTTTAGAGCGATTCCCACGACTGAAAGTCGCCTTTATGGAAGCCGGCGCTGGCTGGGTCCCGTGGATGATGGACCGGCTCCACGAGCACTATGAGCTACTGCCGCAGCAAATGCCCTGGCAGCAGCGCAGCCCCGAAGACTGGATTCGGAGCGAAAACTGCTTTTTTGCGGTCGAGCCAGACGAAAAGACCATTCCGTTCGTGGCCCAACTGATCGGAGAAGAACGGCTCATCTATGCCTCGGACTACTCGCATTGGGACTGCATGTGCCCGGATTCGGTCAAAGCCATCTATGAGCGGACGGGTATATCAGACCGACTGAAGAAGAAAATTTTGAGTGAGAATGCCGCCCGCTTATTCAACCTCTGAACGCGGGGGGCCGGCTGCCTGCCCCTCCGTCACCAACGTCCGTGCCTGAGATTCTACGACCGTTCCCGTAAAGAAGTCTGGATTGACTGCGCTCCAGAAGCGGACGGGATTGGCGAACACAAAATCCCGGAAATTATCGTCCGTCATCACCCCGTCTTCAACGCTTTCATACGCCTCGGGCAATACCCCGGCCATGTCTGGCACGTCGAAGTGGCCAATGTCCGAGCCAAACAGCGCGTTGATCTGGGCGCCATAGGGATTGACGCTGGTGTTGAAGGCCCAGGCGTTCAGCGGGTCGTCGGCCTCACAGCCAAAATAGAAATGCGGGACGAACAGGTCGCGGATGTCTTCGGCCCGCTCAATCCCGCACGGCGCAAAATCGTCGAGCTTTTCCGGCTCCTTGGTCAGCAGGCCGAGATGGGCCTGGGTCGCGTGCTGGCCCAGTTTTTCCACTGCCGCGGACGACCCATATCGCTGGAACAAATCAAGGAGCATTTCCTGGTTCAGATTGGCGGGATTCACATGCTCTAGCGCTTTGGGATTGCGAATTTTCCAGTGCCCGATGAGGTCGCTATACAGGCCGCAGGCCCACCCCACGCCGCCTTCTAAAAAGGCAAAGCGCAGTGCGGGGAAACGCCGTGTGACGCCGTTCATGAAGATGGATTTACAGACCGCCTCTCCGGCCTGGGCAAAATGGCCGATATGGTTGTACACAAAATTGGAAATCGAGGCCCGCATCCCAATGCCGGACGAAGCCGAGTGAAAGCTGGGCGGAATGCCCACTTCGAGGCATTTCGCCCAGACCGGGTCATAATCATGCGCACTGTCGATGCCCAGGGTGTCGTGCCAGATTGCATACCGGCCAGCCTCGGGCGTCTGGCGTGCCACCGCCGGAACCTGACGCCGAATGAGGCTCGAGAGCATGGCGACCTTAAAACCCTTGCTCTTGATGAACTCGAGCTCTTCAATCGCTTCCTGCGGGGTAAACATCGGCACCACCGCGGCCGGCGTCAGGCGGTCTTCCAGGCCGGCGAACTGATCGGCGGTATACAGATTAAACGCCCGGCAGGCCGCCCGCCGCACTTCATCATCGCGTAGAAACGGCGCAAACAGCGCGCCTCCGGTCGGGTAGATCACCCCAAAGTCGATGCCGAATTCATCCAGGCGTTCGTAGAGCAGCTTGGGCAGCATGGCGGTCGCGCGGTCGCGCGTATTCTTGGTCGGCACCCCCCACCAGGCCGGCTGAAGCATACGCCGGTCGCGGCGTTCTTCTTCCGAGAGCCCCGCCCATTTCTTATTCCCAAACTGGTTGGCGACCTTGGTATAGCGCTCAACCACGCGCGCTCCCGCGACCGCGTGTAAATAATCCAGGGCCGCCGGCTCAAACTCGATCCAGTGACCGTCCGAGTCAATAACCGGGTGGTTCAGTTGTGCGTGAATGTGCTCGGCTGTGTGATGTGACGACATCGGCTCCCTCCCTGGGCGGATTAGAAAATATAGCAGAATCAAATTATTCTGAGATGTGTTGTAGCAGGGTCAGGAGGAGGGGAAAATATGTTGCGGTAGAAACGGACTCCCTCCATGACCATCCTGACGAGAGAGAAGAGTATAGGGCTGTTCAGGTTTGTTGCGTTTGCCGGTTGCTTCTATTATGAGTCCGATATGCTGACTGAACCCGAAGGGGCTGAATATCCAGCATCCGCCTCTGACCCGTGGCCAGATATGGAGCGCTCTTGCCTATTATTATGACCATCAGAACGAGCTTGATCGGGTTATTCAAACCCCGCTCTCTCAGGGTGATACCATAAAAGCCAGTCTCGGCCCGTCTCTGATTCAGGAAAAGTTAAAAGGGTTAGGCTTACGGCCGTGAGCGTTCGGCGGTCTCCGTTTTGACAATAAATTTGTCGTCCTCACCCGCTGGGAAAGGGCCTGGGGAAAAGCCCCGCTGGCTTCCTCACTTCTTGAGTTGCAGGGAGATGGAGTTCATGCAGTAGCGCTGTCCGGTGGGCGGTGGGCCGTCGTCAAAGACATGGCCGAGGTGGGCATCGCAAATGTTGCACAGCACTTCGGTTCGGATCATGCCGTGGCTATGGTCTGTTTCCAGCCGGACGCGGTCCGGCTGGACCGGTTCCCAGAAGCTGGGCCAGCCGCTGCCCGATTCGTATTTGGTGGATGAGTGAAACAAGTCGATGCCGCAACACACGCAGGCATAAATACCCTCATCCTTGCAGGCGTTGTATGCGCCCGAGAACGGTCGCTCGGTCGCTTTCATCCGACAGACGGCAAACTGCTCGGGGGTGAGCTGCGCGCGCCATTCCTCTTCGGTCTTCTCTACTTTACTGCTCATAGTGTCCGCTCCTTCGTTGGTCTGTACTCTTTGCTCCGGTCTGATAGCTTTACCTATATACCGCGAGAAGGACCCGGCGGGAAGAGTGCGGAGGAGCACGATGAGTGGCGTAAAAATCGGTATCGGCTTTGGACAATGGAAGTATGGCTTACCTGCCCCCGAACTCCTGTGCCGCAGCGCGGAGAGGGCCGAGGCCGCCGGGCTGGATTCGTTATGGTTGTCCGATCATATTGTGACCCTGAACCCCACGCTGGACATCGCCTGTCTGTTCGCCATGATTGCCGGCCGGACCTCGCGCCTGAGAATGGGGCCGAGCGTCTTTACCCTGCCGGCCCGACATCCGGTCCAGGTGGCCAAGACCTATGCCACCCTCGACTATCTTTCCAACGGGCGGATGATTATGGCCGTCGGGAGCGGGAACGACCCGCGCGATTTGGTCGCGTGTGGAGTGCCGCCCCAAGCCCGTGGCCGCCGCCTTGAAGAAGGGATCGAGATTCTGCGCAAGCTCTGGACCGAGACGCACGTGACGCATCGTGGGGAGTTCTACCATTTTGAGGATGTGACGATTGAGCCCAGACCGAAGCAGGGCGCGCTCGATATTTGGATTGGCGGCAAGAGTGACGCGATTCTCAAACGGGTCGTTCGTCTGGGGGACGGCTGGTTTCCCGCCCTGACTTCCCCCAGCGAGTTTCAGCGCGATATGGAAAAGCTCAAGGCGTATGGGGAGGAGTATGGACGGACGATTGATCCGCGCGAGGCGGGTGTCCTGCTCTTTACCCATGTGTGCGACGACCGGGCCGCGGCCCTGAAAACGGTTGAGCCGTTTTTCCACGGCCTGCGGGTTGACCCGGAAGCGCTCAGGCGGCGTTCGCTGATCGGCTCAAGCCAGGACTGCGTGGAGCAGATTGCGCGCTTTGTCGAGGCCGGGTGCGATAAATTTGTGCTGCGGCCTATCTGCCCGCCGACTGACATTCCGTCTCAACTCGAACACTATGGACAAGACATCCTGCCTCATTTTGTGTAGGAGTTTATGGAATCGCCGGCGGGTGCGGTCATGATTGAGGCCAGGTCTGAAATCGAACAGCTCGAGCCCTATGTTGCCCCGCTTGAAGGGCGGCGGCCCATGCTGCGGCTCGACTTTAATGAAAATACGATTGGTCCGAGCCCCAAAGTTGTTGCAGCTATTCGGCGTCTCCCTCCCAGTGCTTATGCGACCTATCCAGAATATGCCGGCCTGAACGAGGCGTATGCGGCGTCCATCAACGTCCCGGCCCGTTGCGTTGAGGCTTTTAATGGGGTTGATGCCGCCATTCGCACGATCTTTGAGGTCTATGGCGAAAAAGGGCGGGTCTTTCTGACAACCACGCCGACGTTCGGTTATTATAAACCGTGCGCGCTCCAGCATGGAATGCAACCGGAGGAAGTCTGGTATCCGGCGGATTTGCGTTTTCCGCTTGCGTCCATGCGTGAACGGCTCACGGCTCAGCCTCGGTTATGTTTTATCTGCAATCCCAACAATCCAACCGGCACGCTGCTCGAACCGCAGACCGTGCTGGAGTTGGCTCACGCTGCGCCTGATACCCTGGTCGTGGTGGACGAGTTATACGCGGATTTCACCAAGAAGTCGGTCCTGCCGGCCGGCCTTGAACTGGACAATATCGTCGTGCTTCAGTCCCTGTCCAAATCTGCCGGCCTGGCCGCGTTGCGCTTAGGCTTCGCCATTGGTCAGCCCGAGGTGGTGAGTCGGCTCAGCCGGGCCACCGGTCCCTATGATATTAACGCTTTCGCGGTGGTCGCCGGCAGAGCCGCGCTCGCCGACCGTGACTATATCGAGCAATACGTCCACCAGGTCCACACTGCCAGGGCATGGGTGACGCAACAGCTTCGGCGCTTGGGCGTGCGATATTTTGGACAAGGCGGCAATTATCTCCTCGTCTGGCCGCCACGAGAATGCGAGGCGGTTGAAAGCGCACTGCGTGAGCAAGGCATCCTGGTCCGCAATATGCGAGGCAAGCCGGTGATTGACGGCAGCTTTCGGCTGAGCCTCGGGACGCTCGAACAGATGCAGCAGTTCATGCAGGCGTTTGCCGAGGTCCTCGAGTCGTAGCGCGCCGCCTTCCAGGCCAAGAGACTTGACGGAATCCCTCGGTCTTTCTAGGGTCAGGATGAAGGCTATGTATAATACGGAGAGGAGCCCAGTATGACTATCAAGAGAAAACTGTTCGACTATCTGCCGTGACCGTTCGCCATGAGAACAAGGATTGTTCTCAAAGAAAAAGCGCTCGACTTTGAGCGCATTCTGATAGACCTGCCGAGTCAGGAACAAAAAGAGCCGTGGTTTCTGGCGGTGAACCCATATGGGAAAGTCCCGGTCCTGGTCGAAGCAGGGGCCTGGGTCTACGAGTCGGCCATCTGTAACGAGTATTTGGAAGACAAATACCCCACGCCGGCCCTCTCTCCAGCAGCACCAGCCGCCAAGGCGAAAATGCGGCTCCTCATCGAACTGTGTAACAGCCGGTTCGTCCCGCCGATCATTCGTCTACTCTACACCAGCCGCAAGCCGAAAGCAGCGCAAGACCCGGAACGCATGGCCCGGAATACCGACCAGCTCAACGCGCTTTTTCCGCAACTCGAAGAACGCCTCCAGCAGCAAGACTATCTTATGGGCGATTATAGTCTGGCGGACCTCACCTTTACTCCGTTTCTTGGCTTGTGCGACCTGCTCGGCATTGACCTCAGCCCCTTTCCACACGTCATGGCCTGGGCCGAGCGGTTAAAAAGCCGGCCGAGTTACGAAGAGGTCCAGATTGGCCTGACCGGCTAACCCCGGGCTCCCCGTTTGGCTCGAATGGTGCATCCGGAACAACACGTCTGAATGAAAAAGCGGATTACCATCAGCAGGGCGGCCCGTCTGGTCTGGGGAGTCTGTCTGTCGCTGTTCTTTGGCCTTGCTCCTGCCGCGGCTCAACCGGCCAAGGTGTTTGTGAATTCGGCGGTACTCGCCATCGGTGAACGGCCCGTCCTGCTGGACCTCAAAAGCCAGCGGATTATCAGCCGTGGCGTGAATTTTGAGCCCGACCTGAGCCCCCGCCTTGGAGCCGAGCCCCGCAAGGTGTCGGAATTCCGCTATGTGCTCTTCCGAGACCTGGAGAAAGGGCGCGTGCGCTATGAGTGGGAGCGGAGGCTGGTCTATCCCTTCCAGGAAACCTGGGTCTACACCGAGATCATGAACGGACTCGATGGGGCCATACTCGGCTGCGATGGCTTTGAGCGTCCCTGCCGCCGGGCCATGTCGGCCGCCCGTATTGCCGCCCGCCACAAGGAATTGCGTCGCTCGCCTGTCTCTGTCCTGATTCATGCCCTGAGTCGGGCCAACTCCTTTCTGCGTCTCATGGATCAAACCATTCAGGGCCGCCGCCAGGTGGTGGTCTCGTTCAATGACAATACGCAGCTCGTTGTGCTGGCCATAGACGCGGAAACGCGCCTGCTGACCAAGGTCGTCTTTGTCGAAGACGACCCCTTATACGGCGATGTCCAGAACGAAGTGTTTTTTGCTGACTGGCGTCACGTGGGCAAGCTGAAGCTCCCGTTCGAGCGCATCTATCGGGTCAATGGCCAGACCATCATGGTGGAACACCTTGAGGTCATTCAGAATGATATTGATCTGTCCCAGGTGGATTTTGCCATTCCCGAAGAGATTGAGTACCCAGAAGAATGGGACGGCGCGCGCGGAGAACACAGTTCTCACTGGGTGTTCCGTCAGATTGCTCAGGGCCGACCGACCGATACGCCGGCTGCCCCGCTCGCGTTACAGGGCCTTGCCCCCGGGGTGCTGCATATTGTTGGAGGCAGATATCAGAGCCTGGTGGTTGAGATGGGCGAATACCTGATTGTGGTTGAAGCCCCCCAGGACGACACCCACTCACGCGCGGTCCTGGACGCCTTACAGCAGCGCTTTCCGACCAAGCCGGTCCGTTTTGTCGTGAATACGCATTTTCATAGCGAGCACGCGGGCGGACTGCGGACCTATGTGGCCGCCGATACGATTGTGGTGACCAGCGCGCTCAACGTCCCCCTCTTTCAAACCGCCTTTCGTGCCCTGCACACCCAAGTCCCGGACAGCCTCCAGCGTCGCCCGAGAATTGCGGTCATTGAAGCGGTCAGGAATGAACGCAAGTTTTTCGTTGATGAAAACCGCGTGGTCATTGTCTACCCGATTGAGACCGTTCATGCAGAGGGGATGTTGATGGTCTATCTGCCTGAGGAACGCCTGCTCTACGTGGCCGACCTGTTCACGCCGGGCGCGGTCCGACAGGTCGTGGCTTGGGCGCGCGACCTGCTCAACGCCATTGAGCGTTACGACCTGACGGTTGAGCGTATTGTTGGGAGCCAGGGCGGGGTTGGCACCCTGGAAGAGTTACGCCGAGTCGTTCATGCCCACCGAACAGGATAGAGCCTGGATGCAGGTTGCCTTGGCCGAAGCCGCCCTGGCCGAAGCCGCCGGCGAAGTGCCTATTGGGGCGGCCGTGGTCCTGGAAGCCCACCTCATCGGCCGGGGCCATAACACCCCGATTACCACCGCCGACCCGACCGCGCACGCTGAAATCCAAGCCGTGCGCCACGCCGCCCGGCAGATGCAGAACTACCGGCTGGTAGAGGCGACCGTGTACACCACCGTCGAGCCCTGCCTGATGTGTATGGGAGCGCTCCTGCACGCGCGGGTCAAACGCCTCGTCTTTGGCTGTTTTGATCCCAAAGCCGGCGCTGCCGGGTCGCTCTATAATCTTGCGGCGGACCACCGTCTGAATCATCGCCTGGCCATTACAAGCGGGGTGTGTGAAGAAGAGTGTCGGGCCTTTCTTCAACGCTTCTTCCGTAAGCGGCGGCAGCGCTAACGCAGCAAACGCCGGGCTCAGGCCCGTCTTTGCGCGGGGCGGGCATATCGCCTATAGTGGGGGGCTCAGGAGTCGGAGAGGTGGCAGAGTCCGGTTGATCGCGCACGACTCGAAATCGTGTATACCTTCGGGTATCGGGGGTTCGAATCCCCCCCTCTCCGCCAGAGCAAACTCCGCCATAGCAACACCGGGCTTGTTGCCCACCCGACCGCACCTGACCAGGCGTATCTTTCCCGCCATATCGCCCCCGGCTCATTCTGTGCTATAGCTCATCCATATGGATATCGGACTTGGTATTGCGCTCCTGGCCGGCTTTCTGTCCTTTGCCTCGCCGTGTGTCCTGCCTATCGTGCCCGGTTATTTGACCTTTATTACTGGGATGAGTTTCGAGCAACTCACCGCCCGCCAGCGCTCAACCCAGCTGGTGACCAGCGCGCTGCTCAAGAGCATTCCCTTTGTGTGTGGCTTCTCTCTGGTGTTTATTGCCCTCGGTGCCTCGGCTTCCGCGGTGAGCGGGCTGCTCAGAGCCAACCTGGGTATCCTCAAAGGCATCGCCGGACTGGGCATCATAGTGCTCGGCCTGCATCTGGCCGGGGTCTTGCCCATCTCGGCCTTACTCCGGGAGCGCCGCTTTGCCAAAGAGCCGGCGGAGCCGGGTATGCTCCGGGCTTTTGTGGCCGGGCTGTTTTTTGCCTTTGGCTGGACGCCGTGCGTTGGGCCGATTCTGGCCGGTATTCTGGCCATAGCCGCCACAACCGAAACGCTGAGTCAGGGGGTCCTGCTGCTAGGGGTGTATTCGCTGGGACTCGGTATCCCGTTTATGCTCTCTGCCGCCTTCCTGAACGGCTTTCTGTCGCTCTTCCAAGGGCTGAAGGGGTATCTGCGCCAAATGGAAGTGGCGGCTGGGATGCTGCTCGTTCTGGTCGGCCTGCTCATCTTTACCGATAAGCTTGTCTGGGTCTCGTCGCGACTGACTTTCTTGAACCCGGAAGCCCTCCTCGTCAGCGAAGTGCAAGAATCGGGTGCGCTCCTTGCTGGGTCTGACCCGCTGCCAGCCCCGAGCAAATACGGCGACTACAATTTTACCCTGACGACCATTGATGGTGACCGGGTGAGTCTGTCCGACTATGAGGGACAAGTGGTGCTGGTCAATTTCTGGGCGACCTGGTGCGGCCCCTGCGTCATAGAAACGCCGGCCCTGGTCCGTATGTACCACAAGTATAAACGCCACGGATTTGCCGTGATTGGGGTTGCCTTACAGAGTGAAGAAGACGGGGTGCGGGAATTTGTTCGGAAATATCAGATTCCGTACGCCATCGGGCGCGACCCATCGGACGAGATCGGTCTGCGCTATCAGGTGTTCGCCCTGCCCAGCAGTTTCCTGTTTGCCCCCGACGGCACGGTACAGCGCGCATTTACCGGCTATGTTGCCGAAGACGTCCTGGACCGCGAACTCAAACACACCTTCCAGACGACTCCGGCTCAACAGCAGACGCCTCAGGTTGAAGCGATTGCCTCTCCGCTGGGGGTGCCAGCGGCAGACAAGGGGAACCCATGATTCAGAGTATTTTTCATGTCAACATCAACGTCTCCGACTTTGAACGCTCGCTCGCGTTCTATCAAATGTTGGGTTTTCGGATCGTCAACGATCTTGGGACTGGCGGCAGCCCGCAACTGGACGCTGGCCTCCAGATTCCGCACGGACAGGCCCGAGCCGCGCTCCTGATGCTGGGCGACAACCCGCATGCGACGCGCATTGATCTGATCGAATGGCAGCAGCCCAAGACGGACGGGACTCCCTATCCCCATCTCGCCCATGCCGGTATCGCCCGCATCGCCCTTAAAACCAAAAACCTGATGCAGGAGTATGAAGACCTCAAAGCCAAGGGAGTTGAGTTTCTCTCGCCACCGCAGGAGGCCGTCCTCGGCGGCGGGCTGACCCGTTTTGTCTGCTTCCACGACCCTGATGGAACCGTACTGGAACTGATTGAGTTTTAATCCGGGCGGCAGTACGGAATCACACGCGCGATGAACAGCAGCACAGCGCCGGCTCAGGGCGGGTTTCGTCATACGGTGGGCGTTCTTGCGAGCGAGGCGTGTACGGTCGAACTCCAATCCGGTCCGTATGCCTGGACGCTTGATGAGCCCATAGCACTCGGTGGCAATGGGGCGGCCCCCGACCCGGTCACGGCCTTCTTGGGCAGCTTGTGTGGGTGTCTGCTGATGTCTCTTGCCATCACGGCGCGGGCGCGCCACGTCTCGCTTGCCGGAGCGTCGGCTTCTGCCCGGTCGAACACCAAAGGCTTTGTGAAAACCATAGAGGTTGACCTGACCGTGCGCAGTGCCGCGTCTGAAGAGACGGTTCGGACGGTGGTCGCACGCGCAGAAAAGGGCTGCTATGTGCGCCAGCTCTTGAAAGACAGTATTGCCTATTCCCTCAATGTCACCATCCTGCCCGCCTAGTATGCGACGACCTCGTGGCTCCGGGGTGTTGGTTCTTGGCCACGGGGGCGTGGTCTGCTGGGTGCTACTTGTCTGGTTGTCGAGTGCCGATGTGACATTTGCGGCCTGTAGCGCGCGTCTTGAAGAGGGAGAACGGAGCGTTGGTCTTCTTATGCTTGGGCTGCGAGCAGCTCAGGGAACGGTCCGTGAGGTCGAATCGAAAACCCGAGGACAGGAGGCTATCTACCAGCACTTACGTCTCCAGCCCCCTAAGGGCCACGATTCGGCCCTCGCTCAACAGATCGAAAAAATCCATCAAACCAGCGTACGCTCCAAGCGAGCCCTGCTCACCCAGTTGAAAGAACAACACGCCGCCATGCGCCGCCAGTCGGAACAGGATATCCGACTGGCCCATGAGGAATTTCTTCACGCCCAAGCCGCGTACCGGAAAAGGCTACTCCCGGAGGGGGCATACTGCCAAGCGCGTGAGGTCTATGCTGGGGCGTTGGCCCACTATCGGGGCCGGCTGGAACAGTATCGAACCGGACTCAGACTCTACACCGACGCCTTGAATGCCTACCGTGAACAGTTTGTCATTCCGTGTATTCGTGGCTACACCAACCCGGCTCGCTGGCAGGCCCTGCTCACCAGGTTTGAACAGGACGATTTTTTGCAAGAACTGCTGAATGCGCTGACCGCCAATGCGATTCGCAGCCTTCCGCCGCCGAGGCCGCCGGATGTCAGCTAATAGATACGCAAGCGGCCCATCCCCAAGGACCATCATGCCGCCTCCGACGCTGTATCTGATCCGACACGGGCAGGCCAGCGCTGGCTTCGACCAGGCCCACGACCCAGGACTCGACGCCATTGGCCGCGCCCAAGCTGAAGCGATAGCGACCACATTGGCCTCGCTGGGGCCGCTGCCCATTGTCACCAGCCCGCTCCGGCGGACCCGCCAGACCGCCGCGGCATTTGAGAAACGCTGGAAAGTCCAGGCCCGAATCGAACCCGCGGTGGCTGAGATCCCGGCTCCAACGCCAGACCTGCAAGCCCGCACCGTCTGGCTCAGACAGGCGATGCGGGGCCGTTGGCATGAGCTTGGGCTTCAGTATCAGGAGTGGCGGCAGCAGGTCGTTGCCGCCCTGCTGGCCCTCAAGACCACGACCGTCGTCACCTCTCACTTTATTGCCATTAACGCGGCGGTCGGTGCGGCCACTCAGGATGACCGGGTCATCTGCTTTGAGCCTGACAACTGCTCGTGCACCCGTCTGGAAGTGCACGAAGGCCGACTCCGTGTCGTCGAACTGGGCCGCCAGCGCGAGACCCGGATTCTCTAGGGCCGCTCCGGTCTTGCGTTCTGCCTGCGGGGATGTTTGAAACAGGGCGAAAACCGCACGCCCAAACGTTTCCGGGGAGGGACGCTATGACAACACCTGAAACCGCAATGATGCTGACCCCGCGCACCTCGCTCACCACAGAAACCGCGCCGGTACTGGAGCAGCATCGCTTTGATGAAGCCGCCCTTGAAGGCTATATGCAAGAGCACGTTGAGGGCTTTACTGCGCCCTTACACGTCGGTCAGGTCCGGGGCGGGATGTCCAACCCGACCTTTGTGTTGACCGATGGCGCGGACAAACGCTATGTACTGCGCAAAAAACCGCCGGGGACCCTCTTGCCCTCCGCCCACGCGGTGGACCGTGAGTTTCGGGTCATTTCCGCCCTGTGGCAGACCGATGTGCCGGTCGCAAAACCCTATGTCCTGTGCCAGGACCCCAGCGTCATTGGGGTGGATTTCTATATCATGGATTTTGTGGAGGGTCGGGTCTTCCGTGGCTATGAGTTGCCCGAGTTGGCGCCGGCGGAACGCCGCGAGATTTACCGGGCCATGGTTGATGTCATGGCCAAACTCCATCAGGTCGATTTCCGGGCGGTGGGGCTGGAAGGCTATGGCAAAGTCGGCGGGTATATGGAACGCCAGGTGCGGCGCTGGTCCAAGCAGTATGAGGCCAGCAAGACCGACGAGCTGCCAGCCATGGAAAACCTCATGCAATGGCTACCTGAACATCTGCCCGCGCACCACGAGACAACCATTGCCCACGGGGATTTTCGTCTGGAAAACATGATCTTTCATCATACCGAGCCCAGGGTGCTGGCCGTGGTAGACTGGGAGCTAAGTACGCTGGGCGCACCCCTCTCCGATTTGGCTTATAACTGTTTGCCGTACTACGTCCCGGACGATATGCGCGGCGACCTGACCAATATAGACTACACGAGCTACGGCATCCCGTCCGAGGCGGAATATGTCGCCTGGTATGGTCAGAAGACGGGCCGGCAAGACATCCCGGAGTGGAAATTCTATCTAGTGTTTTCGCTCTTCCGGCTGGCCGCTATCGTGCAAGGCGTCTATAAACGCGGCCTCGAAGGCAATGCCAGCTCGCCCGAAGCCATCACCCGAGGAGAAAAATGCAAACAGCTGTGCGCCGCCGGCTGGCACCTAGTTGAGCAGGGCGTCTAGGTCGTCTTCAGTTCTCACCAGACCCCTGCCTACTCGTATCCGGCTCCGCCGACTGGTGTCACGCTTGCCGGCGGAGGAGACAGGAAAAAGTCGGCGGTGGACCGAATCACCTCCGGGTCGGTCGTCTTCAGCAGTATCCCAAAGGCTGAGAGCCGATATCTGCCGGCGGCCAGCCGCGCCAGGTTGGAAAAATGAAATCCAAAAGACGGCTGCCCGCTGTGCGGCGGTCCGGTATTGGAAAAATACGTCCGTTGCGCAAGCTGTTGGAGCCCGCCTTCGAGGCGCATGACCAGCAAGAGCGTCTGACCTGTGGGAAGCTGCAAGGCCGCCCAGCGTGGAGCCTGTTCTTCTCCCGCCGCCGGCTCGTCTGCCTGCAACACCTGAGCCTGACCGAAATCGAGGAAATTGAAATAGGTGCTGACCTCGCCATCGGCCAGAATAAAACGCGGTGGAATTTTGAGCTTGACCAGGGCACTGCCCTCGACAAAGTTCGGATAAAAGATGAGATCAATCCGCCCCCTGGCACGCATACCAAAGGGCAGGGGAAACCAATAGCGCGCCCGGCGAGTCACCCGAACCGGGCCCTGGGTATAGCCGTATAGCCGGGCGCGCAGGTCTTTATCGGTCCGCCGGATATTCAGCAGCCCGCCCAGAAACCCGACCTCAGCCTCAACGCCCATATGCGAGATGAGGTTTTGTCCCAGCGCGCCCGGTGATTCCACAAAAGCGAGGTGGCTGGGAAGCGGCGTATCAAAAGCCATGCTATAGCCTTCGGCATAGATATGATCCTGTTGAGGGTCGTAGCGCACGAGGCTGGGGCGGGTGGGCTGGTCTGCGGGCACTCCCACCCGAAGATAGACAAAGCCAAGCGGAGGCTCGTGAGCGCCGAGGCGGACCTCATGCCACTCGCCGGCTGGAAACGCTGCCGCGGTGGCGCGCGGCCCGATATCCCGTCTCAGAAAAATAATCGCATCGTTCGGGTCAAACCGCCCTGGCTGGTCGTCTTGGCTGGGACGCGGGCCGGCTTTGATGACCCACCGGCCGCGTCGGTCGCGGGCGTCAATCTGGAAGGGGATGGGCGTCAGGGCCGCCTGATGAAAGGCAAATACCTGAATGTGGGAGAGGGCGTGTTGCTGTAAGAAGGGGAGGTCGCGCCCCTCAAGGACAATCACGCCGGGCTGGGCCGGTGTGATTGTCGCCCAGAGCTGGGTCGGCACGCTCGTGAGCATGCCGGCGATGAGCAACGTCAGATGGATACGCCGCACGAATCCGCTATTTGCCGCTGGCCCGCTGCCACTCGCCGTCAAGCGTCTCCGCCACTTCTTGAATCGCCCTCCCCAGCGTATCCACCATCTCGTCAATCTGCGCTCGGCTGATGATTAAAGGCGGACACAGGGCGATATTATTCGCGCCCGCGACGCGCGTAATCAAGCCGTTATCCAGGGCTTTTTCCCAGACCTGTTGCGCAATGCGCAACTCGGCCGGAAACATGGCCTTGGTCGCCTTATCGCTGACTAGTTCAACCGCGGCGAGCAAGCCCTTGCCGCGCGTATCGCCCACAATGGGCAGCTCGTGCAGGGCGGCTAAGCGTTTTTGCAAATAGCGCCCCTGGGTACGGGCGTTCTGGACGAGTTTTTCCTTTTCGATGATTTCGAGATTGGCCAGGGCCGCGGCACAGACGGTTGGATGGCCGCTATAGGTGTAGCCGTGCCAGAAGGCGTAATCATCGCCGGTTTCTAAAAAGGTCTGGAAAATGTCCTCTTTGAACAGGACCACGCCAAGCGGCAGGTAGCCACTCGTCACCCCTTTTGCTGAAACCAGAATATCCGGGACCACGCCAAAGCCGGTTGAGGCAAACATGCTGCCGGTGCGGCCAAAGCCGGTGATCACTTCGTCACACACCATGAGGATATTATGCCGCGAGCAAATCTCCCGAATCGCCGGCCACCAGCCATCGGGCGGCACAATCACCCCGCCAACGCCCTGAATCGGTTCGGCCACAAAAGCCCCAATGCTTTCCGCCCCTTCACGCTGAATAATTTTTTCGAGATCCTCCGCGCCGTTATGCTCGCGATAGGTATACGGGCGCGGCATATGAATGACGCCCGGCAGGCCAGGGGCGACCTGATGATTAAAAAGAGGAATACCAGTCAGTGACGCGGCCCCGCTCGACGTTCCGTGATAGCCCTGTTCCAGCGTAATGAACTTTGTCTTTTGGGGTTGTCCTTTGGCTTTCCAATAGGCGCGGACCAGACGGATCATCGATTCGTTCGACTCTGAGCCGCCAGAGGTCAGGATCACGCGCTTGAGACCCTTGGGCGCGATCTTGGCCAGCTTCGCCGCCAGTTGGACGGTTGGGACCGAAGTCGGGCCGATCAGCGTGGGCGCAAAGGCTAAGTGCTTCATCTGCTCGGCCACCGCCCGGTTGATTTCTTTTCGTCCGTGTCCGATATGCACATTCCACAGGGAGGCGAGACCATCGATATACTTCTTGCCCTCTGTATCCCAGAGGTAGATGCCTTGTCCCTTGACAAAGACCGGCACCCCTTTGTTCTGCTGCAAGCCGAGCGGCACAAAGCCGTGGACGAGGTGAGCCGCATCCTGTCTGCGTAAGGCTTTGGCCTGGCGTGGCTCCAGGGCAACCGAGGAGGCTTTCTTGCGGGGTCGTAACGGAACGACTTTTGTCTGCGTTTTTGTTTGGCGTGCCATACTTCTCTCCTTATCGCGATGATCTCTTGCGCTCCGGGATGAATCCAATCATATACGAGGTACGCGAAAAATCCCAGCCTGACACCGGCCTGGTGAAACGAAAAAAAGAGGAGGAAGAATGCAAACCAAGCGCATGGGGCGAACCGGCCTGAAGGTTTCCGAAATCTGTCTGGGCACAATGACCTTTGGGCGTCAGTGCGAAGAAGCGCAGAGCTTTGCCATTATGGAGACCGCCTTCGAGAACGGCGTGGATTTCTTTGATACTGCGGACGTGTATCCGGCTGGTGGTGGCATCGAAGCCGTGGGCCGCACCGAGGAGATTGTCGGGAAATGGTTAAAAAGCCGACGTGAAGACATCATCCTGGCCACCAAATGCTCGGGCGCGACAGGGAACCGGCCGAATGACCGGGGTCTCTCGCGCAAGCATATCTCCGCCGCGGTTGAGGCGAGTCTCAGGCGCTTGCAGACCGACTATATCGATCTGTATCAAGTCCATGCGCCCGACCCGAAAACGCCGATTGAGGAAACCTTACGCGCCCTGGACGATCTGGTCCATCAGGGCAAGGTGCGTTATCTTGGCTGCTCAAATTTTCAAGCCTGGCGTCTGGCTTTGGCCCTGTGGCAGAGTGACACACTCGGCCTGGCGCGCTTCGAGTGTGTCCAGCCGCGCTATAATATGCTGTTCCGTGAAATTGAGCACGAACTCTTTCCCCTGTGTCGTGAACAGGGCATTGGCATGATTCCATACAATCCGCTGGCCGGCGGGTTTCTGACTGGTAAGCACAAAGCCGACGCGGAACCGGCCGCGGACACGCGCTTTGCCCTTGACGGGATAGCCGGAAAAATCCACCGCCAGCGCTACTGGCAGGAGGCCCAGTTTGCCGCGGTTGCGCATCTCCAAGAATTTTTTACTGCGCGCAATAAACCCCTCGTTCAAGTGGCAATCGCCTGGGTGCTGGCCCAACCCGAAGTCACCTCGCCCATCGTGGGTGCCACCTCAGTCGAACAACTCAAGCAATCTCTGCCAGCGGTCGAGATGAGCCTGGACGAAGAGGAAATGGAGCTGTGTAACGATCTGTGGTTCTCGCTGCCGCGCCTCCGGGACAAGTCGGTAGCATTGCGGTAGGGGCGACAGCGCGGCGAGACAGGCGGCGGTGATTTGGCGTGCCGACCCCATCATGTCCGGGGCCGGCGTCGGCCTCAATCCCCTTCTTCTATGAACACCAAATGCCCGGCTTCCTCCTGGGCGCGGATTTTCTCTTCAATATCGGCCGAGAGTTCTATCTTGCGATGCTGAGGAAACTTCTCCCGGTCCAAGGTCGGGCGCAGAAAATACTGCTCCGGGACGGGTACTTCTGACTGACTCTTCAGTTGGGCAAAATACCAGACCCGGGGCAGGACGCCAGGGTTGAAGAAGACCTCTTGATCCTCGGCAGACCACTCTCTGAGTTCATGCGCGTCGTGCACGCTATAGCGCATATAATCGATGGTCACGTCCCAGTAGTGGTTGAAGAGAATCCCGTAGCCACGCTCCCCGGCCGGCTTGTTGTGGTGCTTGGCCAGCCGGGTTTCCACAAAAATAAGCCGCCCATCTTGGCTGTACTGCTCAATCCTGAGCGGGTAAAAATAGTGCTTGTCCAACCAGTAGATGATGGTGGGCGCATAATAGTTCGGGAGCCATTCCTCTCTGACCGTGGTTTTCAGCACCCAGCACTCGACTCCCCCGTCTGGGGTGTAAAATGGATAGTCATCACCCATCATCTTGAGGCGGTCCGTCGGGACGTCGTGGAGGCTGCCGTCCGGGTCGGCCAGGGTGACGGTCGGGCGTGTGCGCGGAAAACGAACGGTCTGGTAGAGCGTATCGACGCCGATGAGCTGCCATGAAAACTCCCAGGGGTCGCGGCCAAACAAGTCGTCAAAACTCTCGGCTCCTTGGGCCAGCTTATCCCCCCGGCGGGGCTGGGGTTGACGACGGACCCGCCGCAACTCGGGCGAGTAGACAAACAAGTCCCAGCGGACGTTCGCCTCCTGACCGGCCCGGTACTGGGTGAGAAACATCTGATTGCCAATGTTCTCTGGCGGATAAAAGTTCTGGCCGGTGATTTTGCGGGTGGGCTCTCCGGGGCGGGTCCCGTATAGCTCGCCTTCCAGACCCTGCTGACCGCTCGCATTTGGCACGTAGAAGATTGGGCTATACATTTTTTCGGTCAGCAAATAGCCATGCGCAGTCAGCGCGCCGCTGACATCCACCAGATTGCACGACCAGCGTGGCGAGTGGCTGAACTCCATGGCCCGATAGCCCATCTCTTCTGCGGTATACGGCGGCTGAAACGGATAGCGCTCGGCCGGCATATACGGCCGCTCTGGGTCGCGGGGTGTGTCGGTCCGAGGGTCGAACAGTTGGCGCTCTGCTGCGGTCAGCTCGCCCACCACCCGCCAGGTTTTTGCCTCTGTGGGCGAGGTGGCCCAGACCGCCGGCGCAAGGCAGACGCTAAAAACAAGGAGGAAGAGTGTCAGCATCGCCTGTATGGCTCCTTTTCGACTGTCCTGGATTGTGAAGAATGGGTTGACCATATTGAGATTCTTGTTAGATTTTCCCTGGCAAGAAAGAATAATGATCATGCTGGAGTGGTAAACGAGCAGGAAGGAGATGCCTATGCGCTGCTACGAAGGAGATGACGCCGCCTTCTAAATTTTCCACTTATCGTGCAAGGCCTGAAACCATTGTAAAGAGCCGAGCGTTTTCCTGCTCGGCTCTTCGTGCTTCTATAACGGCCCAAAAACAGTCCAGTATCCAACAATAATTCCCCGAAAGAAATTTCTTGCTGTCTCTTCATCTGCCTGTTTGTCGTGAATCGCAAGTCCTAATACTTCAAAAAAGTTCACCACATCAATGAAATTGGACCACGCTTCGTTGTCCTGGCGCAGTTCATCTAGCTGCTTGCTTGTCGTAGTTGCCTTGTTTTTTAGCTGCTCATAAATTCCTCGTCCTTTTCGACGAGTGTCATAGAATTTTGGATCTGTCCAGCGAAGAGCAAAGTCAAACGCAGTAGTACGTCTCGCCTGTTCCAATTGCTTCTCGCGCTGATACAGCCTGACGAGTAACGTAATAGCACCGGTAAAGAGACCAAGAGCACTAGCTATGAATACATAGACTGCCCGATTTTCAGGTGAGGCATATGCAAACTTATAGATAAGTATCCCAACGATAATGGCTGCCAAACAAATCCAAACAAATGTCAGATGGAGCTTAATAGCGGTCGTTCCCAGCCAATTTATCCTTTGTTCAGCCACGCCTGTCCTCTATATGATTTTCATTTGCATCCGTTCACCGAGTATATGGATAGGGCGCAATCTACCTCCGACCCTCGGTCAACTTGTTCACATCGTACAGGCTCAGCACCTCCTCCACATCCACCTCTGGATAGCCCATATCCAGTGCCGGAAAGAGCGACGCCTGACCGGTTTTGACATCAACGACCGTGACCCCAAGATAACGACTGAGATGCGCCCCCGTATTCATTTCCGGCAGGTGCTGAGCGTCCTCAGACCAGGAGTTCTGCATCCCCCACACCTTCCACAGGCTGCCTGCCTGGTCGAAGGCCATACTCGAAGTCACCCGATAGGTCTGGGTGTCAATAAACAGCAGCTTACTGCTGTAGGGATGATTCGCTCGCTTGGGCTTGATCTCGACCACCAGGGCCCGACGCAACTCCCACGGCCCGAGCGGCGCCCGGCCGGCAGGGCCATAATAACGCGCATAGGCATGAGGCGCGTTCATAATATGCAGCACCTCCTTCCAGCCGTGGAAGGTCCAGTCATAATCCAGCACCCGTCCGGAGAAGCCGAAGAAGTCATCGAGGGTCGTATCCGAGCCCTGGAACGAGTCGGCCTTTTCTTCCGCGGACACCCGGCGGACCTTGCGCAGGGACGGCACATAGGTCCAGGCTTGATCGGCCCGGTGCGGGTCGCTCGAACGCTGGATGAGCACGCGCAAGCCACGCATTTCATACGGGTCGGTAAAGTCGTTGATATCTTTCCACTCGAACTCCGCGGCGCCATCAACCGGCAGGGTATAATGCTGCTCGGGCAGCATGGCGAGATGGCTGTGGTACACCCGCTGATAGCGTTGCTGAAGTACCCGCTCAACCGTCCCCCCCGGCTGAATCATATCTTCGGGTAAACCTGACAGCGCCCCATGCGTCCCCCCCGGTTTGATCATAATCGTGGCGAAGTTGCCGACCTTGATACCATAATGCTGCCAGCGGAAATTAAAATTCCAGCCGATCTTGAGGCCGGCGGTCGGGTCTGCCGGGTCGAGTTGATCCGCGGGAAACGGTTGGCCGGCGGTATAATTCCTCAGACTCCCGTCCTCGGCAAGCTGGGTCTGGCCGGCGAACTTCTCGGTCGCTTCAAGATAGTCTGACCGCGGGGGGTAATCGCCCGGAGAGATGATGGCAAAGGTCACGTCCGAAAACTGGAACTCTTCAAAATATCCAGGCGGCACAAAGGGGCGTATCTTGTCCATGTCGCTCAGTCCCAGGGTCTGGCCAGGCGTAAACTCCGGCTGGGCGTCTTGATACTGCTGCACCCATTGCAGGACGGTTGCTCGGGTCATGGCGCCTCGCTCATCTTGCGCCCAACCGGGTCCACTCCAAATCAGGAATCCTATCAGTAGAAGAACAAACCGCATGTACGCTCCTTCATCTGCTGTGTACGCTTGACCACTATATCTTTGCAAACCATACCAGCTTGGCTATGGTGGTGATTATTTCTGACGGTTCCCCAAACTGCAACGACTGAGGAGGGCAGCATGAGTATTGATGATTTAGCCCAACGGCTCCAGGTTTTGGAAGACATTGAGGCCATTAAAAAAGTGAAAGCCGAATACTGCGCGCATTGTGACAACGGCTACAACCCGGATGGGATTGCCGAGCTGTTTGCCGAAGACGGGGTGTGGGACGGCGGGGTTGACGTGTTTGGCAAATACGACGGTCGGGAGGCCATTCGGACGTTCTTCACCGGGGCCACCAAGGTGATTCCGTTCGCAGTCCATAACGTCATGAATCCCATTATTGAAGTCGATGGTGACACAGCCACGGGGCAGTGGTATCTGTTTCAGCCCTGCACGATGACCGACAAAGACGGGGATAAAGCTGTATGGGGTGCGGCCAAATATCACGACGACTATGTGCGGCTCAACGGCGAGTGGAAAATCCAGACCCTGCGGGTCGCGTTTGAGTTCTGGACACCCTTTGAAAAGGGCTGGGTGGAAAAACGGATGATCCAGGACTAGCCGCCTCATCCCTACCGGAGCGGCACCCCTGTGACGGTGGGAAAACGTCCCTCTCTCCGCGCTTTCTTGTGGCCCAGACCCTCTGCCACGGAGCAACGGCCCTCGCGGCTCGAGGCCCATCTCAGGCAGCTTGAGGCCCATCTCTCGCAGGAATATCCTGCCCTCTTCGACGTTGTGCAGAGCTTCCGCAAGCTCGACGAGGTGGCCTACCGGCTCGGGATACTCTCGCGCGAGGAATCGTTCGCGACCCGCGTCCCCTGGTGGCCGGTGATAGCCGTACTCGGCACCTTCTCGTCAGGAAAATCCTCATTCATCAACCATTTCCTGCAAGAGCCCCTCCAGGCGACCGGCAACCAGGCCGTTGACGACAAGTTCACGGCGCTCTGCTTCGGCCCCGAAACACGCACGCTGCCCGGTCTTGCGCTGGACGCTGACCCGCGCTTTGCGTTCTACCAGATCAGCCGCGCCATTGAGAACGAGACCACGGGCGAAGGGGGCCGGATCAATGCCTATCTCCAACTCAAGACCTGCCAGAGCGATGCCTTGCTGGGGAAGATATTCATTGATTCACCGGGATTCGACGCTGATGAGCAACGCGCCACGATCCTGGGTATCACCAATCATATCATTGAGCTGTCCGACCTGGTGCTGGTGTTCTTCGACGCCGGCCACCCTGAGTCGAAGGCCATGCGGGATACCCTGGACCATCTCGTGCGTAAGGCCATCCACCGGCCCGACTCGAATAAATTTCTCTACATCCTCAACAAGATCGACAATGCCGCGCGCGAGGACAATTTTGCAGAGGTCTTCGCCGCCTGGCAGCGCGCGCTCGCCCAGGCCGGCCTCACCGCCGGTCGATTCTACAGTCTCTACAATCCCTGGGCCGCCCAGCAGATTGACAATCCAGCGACCCGGCAGCGCTTTGAGGCCATACGGGAAAAAGACAGCGCCGAGGTCTACCAGCGTATTCATCAAGTGGAAACCGAGCGCGAGTACCGCGTCATCGGCGAACTCAAAAAAACCGCGGAGGCGCTCCAGACCCAGGTCATGCCAGCGGTGGCGTCGGCCAGGGCGTTATGGCAGCGCCGGGTGGTGTGGGCCGACGCCACGGTCTTGGGGGTGCTCATCGCGCTGGCGGTGTGGGCAGAATACTGGCCCGAATTCCAGGGGGCCGGCCTCCTCGTGTTCGGAGTGGTGGTCCTCGGCTGCTACTTCCTGCACCGCCTGATTCGGCAGTGGGTCGCGCGGTTCATCCAGCGCCGCCTTGCGCGCAAATCGTACCTGGCCGACCTGGACGACGACACGCGGAAATGGGTGGACCGGGCCTTCAAGCGCAACACCAGGCCGAGGCGGCCGATTCTCGTCTGGTGGTTAGCCGGCTGGGGCCGGGACGCGCGCCGACGTATTGAAGAGGTGGTCGGCGATGCAGACCGTTTCATCAAGCGCCTGAACGACCGCTTTACCGCTCCTACCGGGCAAGCGCCCAGGCCGGCCGACTCGGCCGCCGGCCGCCCCGGTCGCCTCAAACCAGAGCCGGACACCGATGAGCCACAGTCCGACCCGCCGCCCCCCACGGCCACACATCCCTGAGCACGCACAGACCCCGCCCGGCGCGGCAGCGCTTGAGGGGTCATGCCCTTTTCTATAGGAATGGACCGATATCCGGGAGAAGACCATGAACAAACGCATCTATTTCAACGCCTTTCATATGAACTGTGTGGTGCACCAATCGCCCGGTCTGTGGGTCTTGCCGGAAGATCAGATGGAGCACTACACCGACCTCGATACCTGGCTTGTCCTTGCCAGATTATTAGAACGGGGCAAGTTTGACGCTCTGTTTCTGGCCGATGTGGTCGGCGTCTATGATGTGTTTCGGGGCAATCGGGAGGCCGCCCTGACCCAGGCGACCCAAACCCCGGTGAATGACCCCATGCTGCTGGTCCCGGCTATGGCCGCGGCAACCGAACATCTGGGCTTCGCTTTTACCAGTTCGATTCTCCAGTATCATCCCTTTACCTTTGCCCGGCTCATCTCGACGCTGGACCATCTCACCAAGGGCCGGGTAGCCTGGAATATCGTGACCTCCTATCTGGAAAGTACCGGGCGCAGCTATGGGCGGTCCGGTCTGCCCGAACATGACGAGCGCTATGACATGGCGGATGAGTATTGTGAGGTGTGCTACAAGCTGTGGGAATCGAGTTGGGCGGACGACGCGGTCGTCAAAGACCGGCAGCGTGGTATCTACGCCGACCCGAGCAAGGTGCACAATGTCGTCCACAAGGGCAGGTATTACACGCTGGACGGCTGTCATCTGTCCGAACCGTCCCCACAACGCACCCCGGTGTTATACCAGGCTGGCTCTTCAGCCCGCGGCCAGGCATTTGCCGCCCGCCACGCCGAGTGCGTATTCCTCGCGTCCCCAACGCCTGAGATTGCACGGCGGACCATCCAGGCGACCCGCAAACAGGCAGAACAGCACGGACGCAACCCAGAGGATATTCTTTTCTTTGCCTACCTCAAAACGGTCACCGGCGGCACGGAGGCGGAAGTCAAGCAGAAGTATAACGACTATCTGGAACATACCAGCTATGACGGCTCGATGGCGCTATGGTGTGGCTGGGCCGGCTATGATTTCGGCCAACTCGACCCAGATGAACCGCTCGAATATGTGAAAACAAACGCCATCCGCACGCTCTGGAATAATTTCTCTTGCGCCGACCCGGAGCGCAAATGGCGGGTCCGCGACCTTGCCAAATATGTCGGCCTTGGTGGCGGTGGTCCGGTAGTGACAGGGACACCAGAGCAGATTGCGGACGAATTGCAGGCCTGGACCCAGGCCGGAGTCGATGGGTTCAACCTCGCCTACGCCGTGACGCCGGGCACGTTCGCAGACTTTGTTGACGGCGTTGTGCCGGTTCTCCAGCAACGCGGCATAATGCAGACAGAGTACCAGGCCGGCACCCTGCGCGAAAAGCTCTACGGGGCCGGGCAGGCACGGCTGAGCCCTCCGCATCCGGCAGCGCAATACCGACGCTCCGCGGCGGCTTCTGCCCAGGTCTCCGCTCAGCCTCGTCAGGCCGGCTCAGCCAGCGTGGCCGTGGCGAAATAAACGAAGAGGCGGCGTGTCCGGCTTCATATGTGGACATGAATAGAAATCAGCGTGCCCGACTCAATCACGAGTCCCCCCTGGAATCAAACGGCCCCATAAGCAGGGTTTTCATCGCCGCGAGACGTGGTATAGGAACGGCTACTATCTGCCCCCGGTGAAGGAAGATCGTATGAAAATCGGTTTTATGCTGCCCGCCTTTGGCGCAATGGCGACCCACGAGAATATGCTGGCTATGGCCCAGCTCGCCGAAGAGCGGGGCTTCGAGTCGGTCTGGGTGCCCGACCACGTTATTATGCCGACCAAGATCGACACCCCGTACCCGTACAGCAAATCGGGGCGTTATATCGCCGACCCCAAGGGCGCCCATCTGGAGCCGTTTACTGTGCTGTCGTTTGTGGCGGCCTGTACGCGCCGGGTGCGGCTGGGGTTTACCGTTATCGTCGCGCCCTACCGCCATCCGGTCGTGACCGGCAAGATGCTGGCCTCGTTGGATGTCCTGTCAAATGGCCGGCTGATTGTCGGTGTCGGCAGCGGCTGGTTGGAAGAGGAGTTCCACGCCCTGGAGGTCCCGTTTGCCAAACGCTGGACGCGCACGGACGAGCATATCCGCATTTGGAAAGAACTCTGGACCGCCGAGGAGCCGCGCTTTGCGGGTGCATATCACCGCTTTGCGGATGTCCAGTGTCGGCCGCAGCCGCTGCAAAAGCCACACCCACCGATTACGATAGGCGGACGCGGGCGGGCTGGTCTCCGTCGGGTGGTGAGCATGGCCGACGGCTGGCAGGTCGTCTCCGAGCATCCCGACGATGTGTATAGCACCGAAGGCGATTTGGCGAAGGACTTACACACGCTCAGGCAGATGTGTGACGAGGCCGGCCGCGACTTCTCGACCATAGAGATTACCGCGGTGATTATTGCCGGCACAGCCGCAGGAGTCCTCAAGGACTTGCCAGGCTGGGAACGCCTGGGCGTGGACCGGTTGATTCTTGACTTTCCGTCGTTTGCGTCCGAGCCTGGGGAGATGGCGGCCATCTTGGAAAAAATCGCCGCCGAGGCCGAGATGACCGCGGCCTGATATGGCCGATTTCCTCGGACACAGAAAATCGCTTCTCCATCCAACCTCGCAGTCTGCGCCCAACCGCAGGGCGTGAGCAGGGGGGATGTGGAGACACCAATCGCACGTCGCGACTTTCACAAGCTGCTGCTGAGGGCTGGGGCGGCCGTGTTGCCTGGCTGTCGGTCTCAGGCCCATTCCGCGGTTCCGCCGGGCGGCACAGTCCTGGTTGTTGGGGCTGGCGTAAGCGGGCTGGCCGCGGCCGGCGCGCTGGAGCGTGCCGGCTATGGGGTCACCATTCTGGAAGCCCGAGAACGCCTCGGCGGTCGGGTCCAGACTGACCGCCGCTTTGAAACCCCGATTGATCTCGGGGCGTCCTGGCTGCACGGAGGGCCGGACAATCCGCTCAAGGGCGTTGCGGCAAACCTGGGCATACGGACGCGGGTGAGTGAATATACGAATATGGCCGCCTATCATCTGGGCACGGTCGGTCGCTCAGCCCTCCCCCGAGCCGTATTTGAGGCCGAATACGCGAAACTCGAGGCCGCGGTGTATGGGCAGAGCGGCTGGACCGCGGTCTCGACCCTCGTCCGTCGTTGGCTGGGACGCCCCGGTGTCAGGGTTTCGGTTGCCGATGTCCTGAACAGCCTGCCCGCTCCGTTGACTGAGGCGGGCCGGTTGGCGCGCTGTCGGATCGAGAAAGGGATAGAGAACCTGTACGCCGCACCTGCGTCTGACCTCGGTTTTGCCGCTCTCTTATACGAATCGATAACCGGGCCAACGGGAAAAGACTTTGCCTCGGGAGAGCAATTTGTGCTCGATGGGATGGACCGGCTGGTCCAGCATCTGGCCGCAGGGCTCTCGGTCCGGTTGGGCCAGCGCGTCAAGCGCATTGTCTACGGCACAGACGGCGTCCGGGCGGAAGCCGAGCAGGAAACGTTCCTCGCCGACGGGGTGGTAGTTACGGTCCCCATCGGGGTACTGCAATCGGAGCAGCTCGTCTTTGCGCCGGCATTGCCGCCCGCCCATCGGACCGCCTTGTCCCGCCTGGGTATGGGCCTGTTCAATAAAATAGTCCTGCGCTTTCCGCGCGTGTTTTGGCCCGAGGAGCCAGAGTTTATTTTTGTGTGTGGCCCCAGCCTGTGCTCTTTTTACGTGAATTTCGCCGCCTATGCCGGCCTGCCCCTGCTGGTCGGTCTCAGCGGTGGCGCGCCGGCCCACGAGATTGAGGCGCTGTCCGACCACGCCATTGTGACGCGCCTGCAAGAAGAACTCTCCAGCGTGATGGGCACGACGGTTCCCGAGCCAACCGAGGTGATTGTCCAGCGCTGGCGCTCAGACCCGTTTGCGCGCGGGTCGTATGCCTATCTCCGCGTCGGGGCGAACGGCGGGGAGCCGGAGATTGTTGCCAGACCGATTGCCGGGCGGGTCTTTTTCGCCGGGGAAGCCCTGCATCTCCACGACCCTGGGACGGTCCACGGCGCATACTGGACGGGCCAGCGGGCGGCCCGGCAGGTGCGAGGTTGGAGCAGAAGGACGGGATAATCGCAACTGGAAGACTTGACGCGGTCACGCGCCATTGGCGCACAGCGGCCGCATCCGCCTAAAACGTCTTCAGCTCCAGAAACTCGCCCACGTCCTGCCCAAGTCCCTGGCGGACGGGCTTCATCTGGCGGTCGTTCAGGCGCAAAGCCGGCGGCCGGATGAATGCGCTCAAACCCCCACAGCGGCACGGGGAAGAGCATGACTGCCAGATTGGTGTTGTCACAGAATGTTTTGGTATAGCGATAGATATCGTTGGCGCTCTGCCTTGCAAGCTAGTGGTTTCGCGTTGCCGAGGCGGGCCAATAGACACCAATCTCTGTGATTTGCGGACTATTTCAGCAGCCTGCCAAGGCTGTCGATAAGTTCGACAAGCCGTGGCAAGAAGAGCGTGCATACTCCTGAGCCACACTTCCCCTGCCAGAAGTCGGTCATCACTCCGCGGTAGCCCTGACTCAGATAATCTCTGATTGCGCTTGTGTCGTTCACCGTGTGCAACACGACATTGAAATCATCAGTCAGACTGCGCAAATCGCCTGTCAGATGATGAAAATGGACGATCACGGCTATTTTTTCATTTGCCTGAACAAACTGTCTGATAGCGGAAGGGGATACCTTGTTCGGAGATTCCCTGTACAACGTGTGCCAGTATTCCTCGAAACCGAGGCTTTCAATTTTCTGATACTGATGATCTCGATAAAACTGCGGGATGATTCTCCGCCTGACATCAACGGTCGAACTCTTTTCCGCTACTTCCGCGTACAGTTCGATCATTTCAGGTTCCGACATCTTGGCATCCAGGACCATCACGATGTCTGGATGGCCCGCCATGATGTCGATCAGATCATGCAGGCTCATTGATGTGTACTTGCCGAACCTCCGTTCCCGCAAAAATTCCCCGACAGTCATCTGATGGCAATCGTCTCTGATGAAGCCCTCGCAAGCGTGGTCCAACACAAAATTTCCATCACTCAATCGGCTGATATCTACCTCGAAGTATCGGAATCCGTCCGCGTAGGATTTCGTGAACGCCTCTCGGCTGTTCGTATAGTCAATGCCATCAATGTTCCCAAGTGCATGCGCGATGTGTAACTTCGACTTGTAAACGCAGTCCTCCCCCCCCGCTGACGTTTGCTTGTCGAATCTGCACTCGCCCGGCGCAGCGAGGGCTACGCCCTACATCAGGAAAATCCCGACTATGATGGCGATCCGGAGCATTCCCACGAGAGGTTCCATTCAGGTAATAACGTGTTTGAGCTTGGTCGAAAATCCCTGTTCCGCACCACAACACCTGTGGTTCGTGGACAGTGCGCCGCTGGTATGACACAGTGTGAGACACGCAGAAAGGAGCCGCGTGATGGACAGCAAGCGAATCGTGGGTATCGTGCTCATCGTGATTGGAGGTGGGGTTGCGGTCCACACCATTGTTGAGCCGCTCTATCACGTTTCCAGCGAAGCGCATCCCTACAGCCCACTGTGGACCTTCCTGGACCCGTTGATGGGGCTGGGCCTCGTCCTGGGCCTGATCGTCGGCTATCCGCGGATGAAACGCGCCAGCATCGCTGGGCCGGACGCGCCCGTGACCTGGGAACGGCTGGCGGCCAGCGTGCAGTTCTATGGTTTTCTGGGCGTGGGGATCCTCTTCTTCTGGAGTTGGTTCAATACCATGTCGGTCAGCGCCGACTTTGCCCTCGGAAAGAGCGCGGAGGTGAGCGTCTTCGTCTGGCTGCTAGTCGATACGCTGCTGCCGCTACTCCTGGGCGCAACCGGCGTGTCCCTGCTGCGTGATGACCCGTAAGAGGAACGCCATAACCCACCCCCGCTCGTGTGGTGCGACCGGACTGCTGGGAGTCGGCCCCTCTTTACTTCTCGCTGGGTCGCCACATAGAGTATCCCTATCTTATTGCAGGGGAGGACCGTATGAAAATCTATGACGCAACAACCGCGCCCAATCCACGTCGGGTGCGGATATTCATTGCGGAAAAAGGGCTTGACGTGCCCTACGAACAGGTCGATATCGTCAACGCGGTCAATCGTGGCGAGGAGTTTCGGACGCAGAAAAACCCCCTGGGCACCCTGCCGGTGCTCGAACTCGACGACGGCACCTGTATTGCCGAAAGCGGGGCGATCTGCCGCTATTTTGAAGAACTCCAGCCCGACCCGCCGCTCATGGGCGTAGACACTCAGGACAAGGCGTTGGTCGAGATGTGGAGTCGCCGCATGGAGTTTGAACTCTTTCAGCCGGCGACCCTGGCCTTTCAACAACAGCACGCCTTTTTCAAAGGCCGGGTGCCCCAGGTGCCGGAGTATGCTGCGGTGTCAAAAGAAAAGGCGGAAAAGAGTCTGGCCTGGCTGAACGAGGTATTGGCCGACCGGCAGTACATCGCGGGCGAGCGCTACACCGTCGCCGATATTGTCGCGCAGTGCGCGGTAGATTTTGGCCGAGTAGTCAAAATTGCAATCCAGCCGGAGCAAAAAAACCTGGCGCGCTGGCACGCAGCAGTCTCCGCCCGGCCAAGCGCAAAGGCGTAGACCCCGCCGCCCTCCCGCAGCCGTATGACGCCAGAGCGTGGCCTGGCCCCAGCGCGCCCTTCGACTACGCCCCTCCGGGGCTACGCTCAGGACGAGCGGGGCCCTGTCTACTCACCCTGGGCAGAGTTGCAGGAGGCTGGAAGACGCTTTGCCTCACCTCGTGGTGAGAGCCAAGGAGGTCAGCCGGCCGTGCGGATATACGGGCCGGTCTCTTTCAGCAGCAGAAACAGCACCGCCGACAGCATGTAGCAGCCGCCCCAGAAATAGAAACCGGCCACCGGCGTGAGGCTGACCAGCCACATGCCGACGACCGGGGCGAGCACCCCGCCCAGATAGCCGGCGGTGATGGCAATGCCCACCGCGGAGCCGGCCAGGCGGCGACCCACGCTTTCCATTTCCAGCGGCACCACAAACGCCAGGGGGGCCGCTCCGCCGAAGAAGCCCCACATCAGGGCCACGACCCACAGCGACACCCCGAGCGCATAGCCGGACAGCACCATGCACGCCCCGGCGATCAACATCCCTGGGACGTAGAAGCGTTTACGCAGCCCGACCCGGTCCGATAGGGACGGCACGACCAGCGCGCCGACCACATAGGCCCACATAATCACCGAGACGACGGCCCCAGCCGTGGCTGAGGTCATGCCCTGTACGTCCACGAAATAGGTTGGCGCATAGCCGATGATGCCGATATAGCCGCCCAGAAACAGCATATGACAGGCTGCCAACGTCCAGGCGTCCCGAATACTGAGGACCTGACGAATCGCGGCCACGGTGTCCAGGTGTCCAGCCCCGGCCTCGTCCGGTTCATGTGGCCGGTCCCGGACGGTCATAAACCACAGCACGCCAATGGCGGCCGTCGCCACCCCGAGAATCGTGCTCAGGCTGCGCCAGCCGCCGACCGGCTCCAGAACCAGCGGCGTCAGGGCCAGGGCCAGGGCCGCGCCCGCGCCGTAGCCGGCTTGGGTGACGCCATTGGCCATACCGAATTCTTCCGGCGCAAACCACATGCCCAGCGCTTTGGGCACGTTCGGAAACGTCAGGGCGAGGGCGACGCCGAACAGAAACATCCACACATACATTGAACCGAAACTGGAAGCCGTGGCCCGCATGACCAGGGTGAGGCCCATCAGCACCACCCCCAGACCGACAATTTTTTGAACGCCGTAGCGGTCTCCCAGAATCCCGCCAATCATGGCCGAGACCAGCGTGCCGAACGAGATGGCCGCCCACAGCATACCCCAGTCCGACATCTCCAGGTGCAGCTCGGCCAAGACCTGGGCGACAACCATGACGATATACGTCCAGCCAAACCCGAAGGCAAAGGTAAAGACCAGCACGCTATTAGCCAGAACAAACCAACGATAACGACTTGCGGTCGTCTGTGTATCTGTCATAGGCATGACCCTGCCACAGGGAGCCGGGCGCGTCTATGGTCTCGCCGGGAATCGCCTCACCGCCCCGGCGAGGTGCAGCGCCCTGGTTGTCCTTCACCTATCGGTCTCGACCGTATAAGAGAGACTGGTCCGGCACAAGCCAGCACGAGCCAGCACAAGCCAGCACAAGATTGGGCTACGCTTCCTCGGTCTGACGCTGGAATGCGGAGAGGTAGTCCGATGGCCCAGGATGAAAACACCGAACGCGCCGGCCTGCAACTCGGTATCTTTATGCCCAATTGCAGCGCCACCTACCATATCAGCAGCTATAAGCCCGAGCCTGACGACTGGACATTTGCGTCAAATAAGCAAATTGCGCTTGCCGCTGAAAAAGCCGGCTTCAACTTTTTGTTTCCAGTCAGCCGCTGGCGCGGGTTTGGGGGCACGACCAATTATATGGGCTACTCGCAGGAGACTATGACCTGGGCGGCGGCGCTGCTGGCTGTGACCCAAACCATCCGCATCTATTCGACCGTGCATGTGCCGGTCTTCCATCCGCTGGTTGCCGCGAAAATGGGGGCGACCCTGGACCATATCAGTCAGGGACGCTGGGGGATCAATATCGTCAGTGGCTGGAACGCGCACGACTTTGACATGATGGGCGTTGAACTCCTGCCTCATCAGGAACGCTATGCCCGCACCGCGGATTTCATCTCCATCCTCAAAGGGCTGTGGACCGCCGAGCCCGGCACCTTCCATTATGATTCGCCCTGGTATCGCATCACCGACGGCTATGTCATGCCGCAGCCGGTGCAAAAACCCCACCCGCCGATTGTGAATGCCGGCTCTTCGGCCGATGCCCGCGATGTGGTGGCGCGCCTGTGCGACTGGATTTTTCTGAGCCCGCCGAGTATTGAGGCGACGCGCGCCATGACGGCCGATATTCGGGAGCGGGCGCAAGCCTATCACCGCACCGTCCTGAGTGCCGGCTGTCCGTTTGTGCTGTGGCGCGAAACGGAAAAAGAGGCGGCGGAAGAAAAACGGCGCATTCTCGACGCCGCAGACGATGTGGCCCTGGCAAACTGGGCGCGCGGTCTGGGCTTGGAAAGCGGCTCATTCGATAGTTTTACCAAAGAGATGTTTGTCATTGGCGGGGGGGCCCTGCCCATCGTCGGGACGGCCGAGCAGGTGGCCGAAAAACTCGCCCGCCTGTATACGCTGGGCCTGGATGGCGTCCTGCTAATCTTTCTCTCCTTTTATGAGGATACGGTGCGCTTTGGCCAAGAGGTCGTGCCCCTGCTCCAGCAGCTCGGGGTGGTGCCGTCGCTGGACGCCCATTGAACCTTGGGCGGTGCGTGCTCCCTGATGGACGTGCCAGACGAACACCACATCGACTTTCTGTATCGGGCGCTGAACGATGCCCAGGAGACCATTCGGTCTACGGATGCCAAGGCCGAGATTGTCATCGTCCTCGTCGGGGGCGTCCTGGCCTTTGTCGGGGCGATCCACGGGCGGATTGATACTCTGCCTTTACAGGTTGTGACCACGGTTGGACTAGTGCAGGTGATGATTGCCGCGGGGTGCAATCTGGGCGCTCAACCCCCGGGTCAATCCCGAAGAGTTTATCGATGTGGACGGGGTGAAACCGCCGCCCCTGTATTACCTCCATATTAAGCCCGTCGTGACCGGGTGGCGGATGTTCCTGCCGTGGCGCGCCGGGAATTATATGGAGCTCTCCGCCGCGGAATATCTGCGTCAACTCGAAGCGCTTGATGCGGCTGGCCTCCGGCGGGTGCTGGTCTATGAACTCCTCAAGGTCTCGTTCATCCGCGAGGAAAAGCGAGTCCAGGTTGCCTGGGCCATCCGCTTTATTCGCCTTGCCGGTGGGTTTTTCTCTCTCCTGGTGGGGGGCCTGTATCTGCTGTGAGCAGTCGGACCAAACGGGGAGGGGACGGCCCAGCCTGTCACACAGGAGTGGACTACGGTATAGGAATGGCCGACGCGAGTGCAACGCCGATGCCAACAGCGACCGAAACACTGTCCGGTCCGAGTAGCACCTGGAGTGACCGGAACAAGCTCAGGCCCGAAGACCAGCCGGTTCACGGCTGGTATCGGTTTGTACTGTCATTCCCACCCCACTTGGTCCGTGACTATCTTAGACGGTTTGGCGTTCGCCCCTCCGAGACGGTTCTCGACCCCTTCTGTGGAACCGGCACTACGTTGGTTGAGTGTAAAAAACTCGGCATTGGTAGCATTGGAACCGAGTCGAACCCGATGGCACATCTCGCAAGCTCGGTAAAAGTCGATTGGTCGGCCGATTCCACCGGACTTCTGGCATATGCCGAGCAGGTTGTCTCGTCAGCGAGAAAGGCTCTGGAACAACAGGGTATAGGTGAATGGACCGGCCTCCCACTGTTTGCTGCCACTGGACCGGAACACCCACCGCTGGCTGAACTACATCCTGCGCAGCTACCATTGCTATTAAAGGATTCGATCAGTCCGCTTCCCTTGCATAAAACCTTGCTGTTGCTGGATGCAATTGACCGACAGGGCGGTCGTCAGATGCAGCAATACGGCCGGCTCGCACTGGCCAGTGCCCTGGTGCGACGTATCGGCAACCTGAAGTTCGGCCCGGAAGTGGGCGTCGGGAAGATTAAGGCAGACGCTCCGGTCTTTGCGGTCTGGTTTGACCGTGTCCGGTCTATGGCGAGTGATATTGGTCTCGTCGGAAACCGGACTGACGTTCCTGCCCACGTCATCAAGGCCGCTTCCCGACAGCTTGACCGGGTTCTGGAGCCGCAATCGGTCGATGCAGTCATTACCTCTCCACCGTACCCGAACGAGAAGGACTATACGCGCACCACACGCCTGGAGTCTGTTATTCTCGGATTGATACGTGACAAACAGGAATTACAGTCGCTCAAGCGGGACTTGATTCGGTCCAATACAAGGGGGGTGTACAAGTCAGACACGGACGACCGTGAGGTTGCGGATCATGTCGAGATACGGAACCTCGCTGAGGCCATTGAGCAACGGCGGGTTGAGTTGGGGAAAACCTCCGGCTTCGAGCGACTCTATCCACGGGTCACTCAACTGTACTTTGGCGGTATGGCCCGGCATCTCGCTTCCCTTCGGTCCATCCTCAGACCGGGAGCGCGACTCGCCTATGTGGTAGGGGACCAGGCATCGTATCTGCGAGTCATGATTCGGACCGGGCACTTGCTTGCTGAACTGGCGCAGTCGTTGAACTATACCGTCACTGGCATTGACTTGTTTCGGACTCGGCTGTCAACGGTGACCGGTGAGCAGCTTCGGGAAGAAGTCGTTCTGCTCGAATGGCCGGGTTCCTGACCGCAAGGGAGGTGCGCTATGCTGTCCCGGAACCGCTATGTCGCAATCATTGAGGCGATTTTCCACGCCAAATATCACCCTGGGCAACGGGTGGTCGCGTTCGAGCGGGAAGATATCGTCACGTTCGCCTCTGAACTGAATATCCGACTTCCCAAAAATCTGGGCGATGTAATTTACAGCCTGAGATATCGAACGGCACTTCCGCCCAGCATTCTTTCCGAGGCTCCTACAGGAGCAACCTGGATTATTCGTCCCGCCGGGCGGAGTCGATATCAATTTGTCCTGGTGGCCGATAGGCCGCTCACTCCTAACCCGAACCTTGCAGTAACAAAGGTCCCGGACTCAACTCCTGGAATAATCGAGAAATATGCGTTCAACGATGAGCAGGCCGTCCTGACGCGCCTGCGTTACAACCGACTAATCGACACATTCTTGGGGATCACCTGTTATTCGCTTCAGAACCATCTCAGGACGACTGTGCCTCATATGGGCCAAGTAGAGACGGATGAAATATATGTGGGAGTGGATAAGAGCGGTTCTCATTACGTCGTACCTGTAACAAGCTAAGAGGGAGAGCGATATGCTCAGCAGGGTCCAGATTGAGCAAGATATCGCACTGTGCGCCGATAGACTCCCGTCCCTTATCTGCCGACCCGTTGGCGTGCAATCTATGCGGGACAACCTGATTGTGCTCTTTGAGTTCGAGCACCAGGGTGGCGCTGTGAGCGTGGTTTCGGAAAAGCATTATCAACTGGTGTCGCCGGACGACGTGACTGCCGAAGACTTGGTCAAATACTGACAGCGATTGTCAGATAGAACGTGACGGGTCCGATGACTATCGCCCCTCCGGCGAGCGGCGTGGGCCAATAGACTGCCGCTCCTACTGGGCGGTACGCCTCCCGGTGTTACTGGGGGTGGCCCGTGGTCTCCTCTGGCCCGATCCTTGTGGGTTTGGTATGGTCCACATTTCAGATGAGGAGGGGCTGTATGTCTACGCCCACATCGAAGGAGCCTGTGCTGATTGGCCTCTGTCTGGCCGCAATCCTGACGCTGGGCTGTACGTCCGGCGAACCGCCGGACGTGGCCTCGCCGCCGACCGAGCCAAAAGAACCCGAGGCCGTTCAGACGGTTGCCGTGGCTCCGCTTGAGCCTACGGATGAGTACGATGTGATAGACCCGGACATGAGTTGTGAGGACGCAAACCGTTTCTCGGTCCGGACGGTGGAGCGTCTGGGCTATGAGGTCAGCGCCTTCACCCCGGCTACGGACGACACCGAGGGCAAGATTGAGGCCAAGCAGATGGGGCGGTGGGGCGGCGAGGAGGCCGTCTCCGTGACTATTGCCTGCGGTCCGAACGGGGCCCGGATCGCGACTCGCTCAGATGTCACCCCGTGTGAGCAGGCCAATATGGTGATGCGCCAAGCCGTGGAAAGCAGCGGGTTCACCATTACCACCTATACCCCGGCCACCCTGCTGAAAGCCGGTCTGATTACTGGCGAAAAAGAAGGGGCGGAGCCGACCTCGATCACGATTACCTGTTATATCGAACGCAACCGGGTGGAGATGGATACCAGCGAGGACAGTCCGGTCTTGAATAATGTGGACTTCTATCAGGCCCTGAGCGACTTCCAACTCGGGTTTTTCACCGCCTTTAATAAGCTGGAAGAGCGGCTGGCGAGAAACCCGGCAGATCAAGACCGTCTGTATGTGGCGCTACGGCCGCTCAATATGGTTGATACCCAAGTGGTTTTTGGCACCCGAGAACTGGCCGTCCTGCCGATCAAGGTCAGTATCTCCAATCCGACCCAGCAGACCTATCTGCTCGAAACCCAGCGGATCATGCTCATGGACGCTGCCGGCCAACGGGTGAAACCTCTCAGTGAGGGCGAGCCAAGGTTTCCGACTCCGGCCTTGACGGACCGCTCCATTGGGCCGGGGGCGAGTCTTCAAGGCTATTTATACTATCCGTTGGGAACGTATACTGGCGCGCGCGGGTCGCTGGCCGACCAGCGCAGTCAGGAGCGAGAGGGATTCAGCATCGAGTTCAAACCGTGGTAAACAAAAGAGACTCACAAACAGAATGGAGGACGCCGCATGGCAGACACAGCGTACAAGCCGCAGATTGATCGTAAAAAAGTCCAGCAGATGGCCGAACACACGCTGGGCTATCTTGGCGGGGCCGTGATTTCCGGGATGATCTATCTGGGAGACAAGATGGGCCTCTACCGGGCCCTGGATGGCGCCGGCCCGATGACGAGTGACGCCTTGGCGCAGAAGACCGGCCTGCACGAGCGCTGGTTGCGAGAATGGCTCGAAGGCCAGGCGGCGGCTGGCTTGCTCGAGTATCAGGGCAATCGCCAGTTTGCGTTATCTGCCGAAGCGGCCCTGGTCCTCTCGAACGAAAACAGCCCGGCCTTCCTGGCCGGCGGCTTCTGTTCGCTGCCGCAACAGATGGGGGTCATAGAGCGCCTGCCAGAGTCGTTCAAGACGGGTCTGGGTCTCCCCTATGATGCCTTCGGCCCTGAGGGCGCACGCGGCATTGAGCGTTTTCTGGCCCCGTGGTTCCAGGCCCATCTCGTCCCCAAGGCGCTGCCCGCTCTGGACGGGGTGGTCCCCAAACTTGAAGCCGGGGCCAAGGTGGCCGATGTCGGCTGTGGGGCCGGAGTGGCGCTGCTCAAGGTTGCCGAAGCCTTTCCGCAGACCGAGTGTCATGGCTACGATATCTCAGCCCATGCCCTGGCCCGGGCCGAAGAGAACAAGGCCAAATCCGGGGTGCAGAATGTGGCCTTTCACGATGCGAATGGGGACGCCATTCCCACCGACCAGAGCTTCGATTTTATTATGACCTTTGATTGCCTGCACGATATGGCCAATCCTACGTCTGTTATCCAGGCGCTCCATAGCGCGATCAAACCGGACGGCACCTGGCTGATCGCGGACATTCATACCCTGCCGACATTTGAAGAAAATCTGGAGCAGAATCCGTTCGCCCCGCTGATGTACGGTTTTTCGGTCATGTGCTGCTTGTCCTCCGCCATGTCCACACCAGACGGCGAGGGCCTGGGCACCTTGGGGTTTACCGAACCGGTGGCGCGGAGGATGGCCAGCACTGCCGGCTTCAGCCGCTTCAAATGCCACGATTTTGATAATCCGATCAATGCCTATTACGAGGTCCGCCCGTAGGACAAGGCGAAGGGCGCAAGGTCAGAAGCGCCCTCAGCCCGGCCCTCTCCCAGAGGGAGAGGGGGCTGTAGAGGAAGAGTCCCCTCTTCCCCTAATAGCGCTCAATCACCTGCTCGGCGAAATCCTTGAACACGTTTCGTGCCTGATCCATGGACGGGAGCAGGGTAACTTCCTGGAGCCCGGCTTTTTCGGACTCCCGGATTTCATGGATAATCTCATCCGGCTCGCCTACCAGGCAGGTGCCCTTGATCGTCTCGGGGGTGACAAAGCGGCGTTCCTCGGGCACGAGGAAGGTGCAGTGGCCGTTGTGGATTTGGAGGTAGCGCTTGTCGCGCGGCGTTTCCATTTTTTCCACTGAGGCGCAATACTCGTCCCAGATGCCCTTATAGGCTTCGGGTACAACGCTCTCGTCTTGCGTTTGCTGGTAGATTTCCCACACAAAGTGAATAATCGCCGTCACGTAGGAGCCACATTCATCAATCACCCGCTCAGAGGTCAGGGGCTCGCCCGGCCTGAGTACGACCGCCGACGTAAACGCGGCCACAAAGAAGTCCTCCGAAAACGTCCGACCGGCGCGTTCCGCGCCTTCTTGCACCAAAGATAGATGGTGGGAGACGACCTCCGCGCGCTCGTTAAAGACCGACACCAGGCCGTCGCCATACTCGCCGGCGGTGCGTAGCGCCCGGGGTCCATTGGCCGCGACATAGATGGGCACCGGGTTTTCCAGATTGACGAAACGCAGGTCCTGATGCAGGAAGCGAATCGTTCGGGTGGTGTCACCATAGGTGTAATCAACTTCCCCGCCGCCCAGCAACGCGCGAACAACGCGCAGATACTCGCGGAAATCGCGAATTTTCATGGGCTGCATGCCCATGACGCGCATGGCGGTATGGCCAGTGCCAATGCCGAGGAACACTCGGCCCGGCGCGAGCTGGTTGATGGACGCAATCGAATGGGCCGTGACCGGGGCAATGCGGGTGCCGGGAATAGCCACGCCGGTGCCGAGTTGAATCCGTGACGTGTGCTGCGCCGCCAGGGCCAGCGTCGCATAACAGTCCGACCAGATCATTTGAGAGTCGGGTATCCAGGCCATATCAAAACCGCAGTCTTCGGCATATGTGACGAGTTGCCAGTCGTCGATTTTTGTTGAAACGGAAATACCAAATTTCATGCTGTCCTCCTTGCGTACCTGTCCCGTGTGAGCGGGAATGCTATGGCCGGTCGGGCTGGGCGTCAAGTTGGGCCATGCTGATAGGAGTGCGCCCGTTCCCAGACCCGCGCGCTTCTCTTTCCTGGGCAATTCAGATACACCGACTCCGAAGAGTCAAGGGAGGGAAATGTGAAACCACTCGAAGGTCTGGTGGTCCTGGACCTGACCCGTTTTCTGGCCGGTCCCTACTGTACCCTGCTGCTCGGCGGGTTAGGGGCCAATGTCATTAAAATCGAGCCACCCCAGGGCGGCGAAGCCCACCGCAACCGGGCACCGTTTGCCGGGCCGCAGGGCGCGAGCATGTCCCGGCAAACAGCGGATGACATCGGGCTGATGGTCCTCCACCGGGCGCGCAATAAGAAGAGCATCACCCTCAATCTGCGCGACCCGCAGGGCACGGCGCTGTTCAAACAGCTTGTGAAGAAAGCCGATGTGGTGGTGGAGAATTTTTCGCCGGGCACAATTGACAAAATGGGGCTTGGCTATGAGACCCTGCGCGCCTGTAATCCGCGCCTGATTCTGTGCTCGATTTCGGGCTTTGGCCAACATGGGCCGCGTCGCGACTGGCGGGCGTATGATCCGATTATCCAGGCCGCCAGCGGCATCAATAGCGTCACCGGCTTTGCCGATCATCCCCCGGCGCGCTGTGGGGCGGCGATCAGCGATACCACGGCTCCGTTGTTTGCTCTGATTGGGATTCTGTCGGCCTTGCAGTTGCGCGAAAAAACGGGCAGCGGCGAGTGGGTCGATACCTCCATGCAGGACGGGACGTTCTTCCTGTTGCCGGACCTGATTGAGCATATGGCCGCCGGCCTGGCTCCCGAACGCCGGGGGAACACCCATCCGGGCGGGGTGCCGTTTAACGTCTATCAGGCCAAGGACGGCTATGTGTCCATCTGCGCGGTGTCGGCCCAGAACTGGAAGAGCCTGCTCGGAGCCCTGAACCGGGAAGACCTGCTTGACGACCCCAGATTCGCCAATTTGCAGCAGCGCATGAAACATCGTGACGCCGTAGACACGCTGGTCCAGGCCTGGATTGCGCAGCATACGGTTGAGGAAGCGGTGGCGCATCTCCAGCAGTGCGCAGTGCCGGCCGGGCCGGTGCTGAGCCCGGCCGAGCTGGTTGAAGATGCCCATCTGATTGAGCGCGAGATGGTGGTGGACGTGCCGCATCCCCGGCATGGGCCACTGTCCGGGGTGAAAGGGTTTGGCCTGCCGATCAAGTTTGTCGGCAAGTCCTTTGGGTTTGACCAGCCCTGCCCGGAAGTTGGCCAGCACAACGAAGAGGTCTACGGTGGGCTGCTCGAACTCGATTCTGCCGCACTTGAGGGGCTAAAAGAGCAAGGCGTGATTTAGGCGTCTTATGCTGCGGACGTTCTCTTCGCTCCCTTCCATTTGATGATCTCGTAGTACAAATCCTCTGAAGGAGGCCACACGTGCCGGAATCCGAACGTGAGCCGTTTCAACTCGGCATCTTCATGCCCAATTGCAGCCATGCCTACTGCATCAGCAGCTATAAGCCCGAACCCGACGACTGGACGTATGAGTCTAATAAGAATATCGCCCAGGCGGCTGAGACCGCGGGGTTTGATTTTCTGTTTCCAGTCAGCCGCTGGCGCGGGTTTGGCGGCGAGACCAATTATCTGGGCACCTCGCTCGAAACCATGACCTGGGCGGCTGCTATTCTGGCGGCCACGCAAACCATTCGGGTGTATTCAACTGTCCACGTGCCGGTTTTTCACCCGCTCGTAGCGGCCAAGATGGGCGGGACATTGGATCACATCGGGCAAGGCCGCTGGGGTATTAATATCGTCAGCGGCTGGAGTGCCACCGAGTTTGGCATGATGGGGATCGAACTCCTGTCCCATGCCAAACGCTATCAACGCACCGCCGCCTTTATTGAAATCCTCAAAGGACTGTGGACGCAGGAGCCGGGCTCTTTTCGCCATGTTTCCCCCTGGTATCAGATCACCGACGGCTATGTGATGCCCCAGCCCAGGCAGCAACCCCACCCGCCGATTGTGAATGCCGGCACCTCCGACGCAGCGCGTGACTTGGTAGCCCGTCTGTGTGACTGGGCGTTTATTGCCCCGCCGTCTGCCGAGGCCACGCCCGATATGGCTCAGGACTTCAAGCGCCGGGCGCAGGGCTATGGCAGACGGGTCCGGTGTGCGGGGATGCCGTTTGTCCTGTGGCGCGAGACCGAGCAGGAAGCCCAGGCCGAAGTGCAACGGATTATGGACCAGACGGATATGGTTGCCGCCCAAAATTGGGCGAACGGACTGAGCATCGGCAGCGAGTCCATGACCGGCTTCAGTCTCAAGATGTTGGCACTGGGGGCCGGAGCGTTGCCAGTGGTCGGCACCGCGGACCAGGTCGCCGAAAAACTAGCCCGCTTATACGAGCTGGGCATGGACGGCGTGCTGATTGAATTTCTGCACTACTACGAGGACACGGTTCGGTTTGGTCAGGAGATTGTTCCCCGGCTGCGGCAGATTGGGGTCGTCGGGGGAGGGGCGAGGCGTTTTTAGTAGTCAGTAGTCAGTTTTTAGTAGGCGCGGCCCCCCTGATAAGGGGGGTTGGGGGGTTCTCTGTGCAGCCCCCGCCGTGTAGGGGCAACCCCCTGTGGTTGCCCTCGGCTCAACGAAAACAGGGAGCAACCCCCACCGTGGCTGCTCCCTGTTTCACCCTGCGGCATATCGCCCTTAATCGAAAAGCGCCTTGATATTGGGCGCTATTTTTTTTGGCGAGTGCGATATGCTCTGGTATAGCTTTGTCACTATCTGGATCAACGGTTCCATCTGCATTGATGGTAATGAAGAAGTCCTTGATATGTCCTGATACAGCAAACCAAGCCAGTCTTGTCATATCTTCGTCGTGATACTGGAACTCTACATCCACACTATATTCACCCGAATCCCCATCAGCAAGAGAATTTGGGGCGAAAAGCGAATACCTTTGGTCACCTGCGCCGGGTGCATGCTTTATAACTGATACGGAGAAACCTGTCATGACACGCTTATCATACTCAGTGACGAAAAATCCTCTGGATTGCTAACACAGCGAGCCTGAACTGGCTTGTTCCCATGTGTGACGTTGCCGCTGACCATCGGCACTGGCACGTCTCCGTTACGACCTTTCCACCTGATAAAGACATAACACCCTTGAGCGGCTTTGAGGAGTTTCCGCTCTCTGCGCAAGGCTCTCTCCTCCCATTCCTGGGCGGATTCTGCTGTTTGCGCCAGCGTCTCTTGGCATTGCTGTAAGTCCCCGGCCCCTGTCCCCCCTGCATCCTGGGCAAAGGCACTGCCCCCGGTAAGGCTGACGACCGTTGCTAACGCCACAAGCCGTCGTATGCTACGGCCGGCTCTGCTCTGCAGGATATCATGCCTCCCTATAAACAAGATGCAACATCCCCTATCTGAGCCCCGCCCCGAACGCAAACCCTTTCCCTTTCCCCCTCACTATCCACTATCCACTTACCCCTACCACTTCGTCAGGGGGTGGCCTATCCTGTTTGTCCGGTATTGACTATGTGATGAAAAACAACGGACCGGAGCAGTGAGGCAGACACAGGAGAGACCAAGCATGGGACAGTTAGCTGGAAAAGTCGCGCTCATCACGGGCGCAGCTTCAGGGATTGGCCGGGCGTCGGCCTTGGCCTTTGCGCGTGAAGGGGCGACGGTTGTGGTTGCGGATGTCGATACGGCTGGCGGAGCAGAAACCGTCCGCGTAGTCGAGCGCGCCGGCGGAAGCGCCCTTTTTGTGAAAACCGATGTTGCCCAGGCGGCCGCAGTCGAAGCCCTGGTACAGGCCAGCGTTGCGGCGTATGGCCGGCTCGACTACGCCCACAATAACGCCGGCATTGAGGGGATGGTGCTGACACCGACCGCGGACTGGACGGAAGAGGCGTGGAGGCAGATTCTTAATATCAATCTCAAAGGCGTGTGGTTGGGCATGAAATATCAAATCCCGCAGATGCTCAAACAGGGCGGCGGGGCTATTGTCAACACGGCCTCAATCGCCGGCTTAGTCGGCAGTCGGTCGGCTGGCTATGGGGCCAGTAAACACGGCATTGTCGGGCTCACAAAAACCGCGGCCCTGGAATATGCAAAGTCTGGTATTCGGGTCAATGCCGTTTGTCCGGGGGTGATTCGGACGCCGATGGTCCAGCGCAGTTTGGACCGTATGCCCGAACTTGAGGAACGGTTTGTTGCCGTGGAACCCATTGGGCGTATCGGCCGGCCCGAGGAGGTGGCGGACGCTGTGGTCTGGCTGTGCTCGGCCGCGGCCTCGTTTGTGACCGGCCATGCCCTGGCCGTAGACGGGGGCTATGTGGCGCAGTAGTCTGCTGGGTCTCTACCGGAAGTGCTGGATAAGCTCCGCTCCTCTTTCTAAGAGGGGCCACTGAACCTCGGGGGCGGCCGGCTCAATCAGAAAAACAATCCGGGTAAAGCCGAGATCAATCAGTTCGTGCAAGCGGTGCCGGGCGTTCGGGGCCGCTTGGGCATATGCGGTTAAGACCCAGGTAATGACTGTCAAGTCGAAGGTTTCCTGGGCGCGCCCAACGCGGTCGGCCTCTGTTCTGAGGGCCTTCAGCCCCTGGGAGAGTTCATCCAGCCCTTCGACCAGCCCATCGACCGGAAACCAGCCATCACAGTACTCGACAATGCGTCGGGGGGACCACTTGGAACTCGCGCCCATCAGCACCGGCGGCCCGCCGGCTTGCACAGGTTTCGGCCAGCACCACATGGGATCAAAGTTGACGAACTGGCCGTGGAACTCGGCCACTTCCTGGGTCCAGATCTCGCGCATGGCAAGAATGTTTTCTCTGGTGATCTTCCAGCGGTTTTTGAAGGCGACTCCGTGGTCGGCCATCTCCTCGGCGTTCCAGCCGGCGCCGATGCCAAACACAAAGCGCCCGTTGGCGACCCGGTCCAGACAGGCCACGGTTTTGGCCAAGGTAATCGGATGGTGTTCTGGGACGAGACAGACTGAGGTGCCCAGCTTGAGCTTCTGCGTCACCGCGGCCGCGGCCGTCAGCCCAATAAAGGGATCAAAAAACTCACTATAATAGCGGGGCAGGTCCCCACCGCCGGGGAACGGGCTGAGGCGGCTCGTCGGAATATGAGTGTGTTCTCCAAAGAAGAGCGATTCAAAACCGTGCGCTTCCAGCCAGCGCGCCAGCTCTACCGGTTGAATCGTGTAATGAGTGGGAATGGTAACAATGCCAAAGTCGGTCATAGCCGTCCCTCGCTGAGATGATATAACTGAAACGATATAGCAGGTATTGCATAAGAAAAAAGAGAGAAGGAGGAGAGCATGGCAGGACAGTTGGCTGGAAAGGTCGCGCTCATCACGGGCGCAGGTTCGGGGATTGGTCGGGCGTCGGCCTTGGCGTTTGCGCGCGAAGGGGCCAAAGTCGCGGTTGCCGATATTGTGGTTGCGGGCGGCGAAGAGACAGTGCGTCTGGTCAAAGAGGCCGGTGGGGAGGCGTTTTTTATTCGGGTCGATGTTGCCAACGCGGCGGAGGTCGAGGCGATGGTGAACACCGTGGTGGATACCTACGGCCGCACTGACTGCGCCTATAATAACGCCGGGATTGAAGGCCGGCTGGCCGCAACGGATGAATATCCTGAAGACATGTTTGATAAGGTGATTGATATTAACCTGACCGGCGTGTGGCTGTGCATGAAATACGAGGCCGCATATGCTCAAGCAGGGCAGCGGAGCGATTGTCAATACGGCCTCTGGAGCGGGTTTGATCGGGGTAGCCGGCATGTCGGCCTATGTGGCGAGCAAGCACGGCGTGGTGGGACTGACCAAGACCGCGGCCCTGGAATACGCCAAGTCCGGTATTCGGGTGAATGCGGTCTGTCCTGGGCTGATTCAGACCCCAATGGTAGAGCGTATCACCGCCGAACAACCCCAACTGGGTGAGGCCCTGGTGGCAGCCGAGCCGGTCGGTCGAACGGGCAAACCGGAAGAAATCGCCGAGTCCGTGGTCTGGCTGTGCTCGGACGCGGCCTTGTTTGTGACTGGCCACGCCATGTCGGTTGATGGTGGGTTTGTGGCGCAGTAATAGGGGTCCAGCGCCGGGTCAAACAATCGGCGGTTGACGCCTGGACCCCCAGGAGACACGCCCTAGCCTTTTGGGTGGGTCATATCCGCGGGTCGGACCCAGGCATTGAACTGCTCCGGGCTGAGATGTCCGAGCGACAGTGCCGCCGCGCGCAGGCTGGTGCCCTCTTTATGCGCCTTTTTGGCAATTTCCGCGGCCTTCTCATAGCCGATATGCGGGTTGAGGGCGGTGACGATCATCAGGGAATCCCGCAGATGCTCCTCAATCCGTGGGGTGTTGGGCTCAATGCCGGCCGCGCAGTGGTCGTTGAAGGCCCCACAGGCGTCTGCAATCAGTTGGACCGATTCGAGCAGATTATGCACCATGACGGGCTTGAACACATTGAGCTGGAAGTTGCCCTGAGACCCCCCAAAGGCCACCGCGGCATCATTGCCGAACACCTGCACGGCCACCATAGTCAGGGCTTCGGACTGGGTTGGATTGACCTTGCCCGGCATAATTGACGACCCCGGCTCGTTCTCCGGGATGAGAATTTCCCCGATGCCGGCCCGTGGCCCGGACGCCAGCCAGCGCACGTCATTGGCGATCTTCATCAAGGTCCCGGCCAGGGTGCGTAATGAGGCACTGGCCGTGACCATAGCGTCGTGGGCGGACAAAGCCGCGAATTTATTAGCCGCGGAGACAAACGGGCGGCCCGTTTCCGCGGCCATCTTTGCCGCGGCCACGTCGCCAAACCGGGGATGGGCGTTGAGGCCGGTGCCGACCGCGGTTCCGCCTATCGCCAGCTCGCATAAGCCCGGAATCGTGCGCTGGACATCGGCCAGCGCGGCGTCGGTCTGGGCTACCCAGCCGCTGATTTCCTGGCCCAGGGTGATTGGGGTGGCGTCCTGGAGGTGGGTCCGACCGACCTTGACGACATCCCGAAACCGTTCGGCTTTGGCGTTGAGCGTGTTGCGCAGTTGCGTAACGGCGGGGAGCAGGACGTCTTCAAGCTGTTCGACCGCGGCGATGTGCATGGCGGTGGGAAAGGTGTCGTTGGAGCTTTGGCCGCGATTGACATGATCGTTGGGATGAATCGGCTTTTTGGAGCCCATCTGGCCGCCGGCCAGCTCAATAGCGCGATTGGAGATGACCTCGTTGGCGTTCATATTCGTCTGGGTGCCGGAGCCGGTCTGAAAGACGACCAGAGGAAAGTGGTCGTCAAGGGTGCCGGCAATCACTTCGTCCGCGGCCTGGACAATCAGAGCAACCTGCTCCTGGGGAAGCTGGCCGAGTTCGCCATTGGCCAAAGCCGCCCCCTTCTTGAGCACCCCCAGGGCGCGGATAATCGCCCGCGTAAAGCGAAACCGCTCCACGCCAATCGGGAAGTTGTTGCGCGAGCGTTCGGTCTGAGCGCCCCAATAGCGGTCTGCGGCCACCTGAATGGCCCCCATACTATCCGTCTCTGTTCGGGTCTGTAGTGTCTGACTCATTGAACTCCTCCTGGCTGTGTTCCGTCTCAGCGCCCGGGCCGGTCAAGGCCCGTCGCCGGCAAGCTCCTTACCACGCCTGGAATTCCTCGCCAAGATGGCTCCCGCTCCGCAGCCCGACCTAGACAGGCGGGGAGGACTTTGGCAGATTGTCTTGCGCACCCTATGCGCACCATTGAAGCCCGACAGATTACGGACACTATTGCCCACCTGTGTATGGAAGCGAATTATCAGTTGGGCGCGGATATGCTGGCGGCGTTTGCGGGTGCGCTCAAGACGGAGCGCTCGCCAGCCGGCCGCGAAGTCCTGACCATGCTCACAGAGAACGCCCGGTTGCCCGGACCGAGCGGCTGCCGTATTGCCAGGACACCGGGTTTGTTATCTGTTTTGCCGAGGTCGGACAGGACCTGCATTCAGGGCGGGCTCCTGGAGGAGGCCATTAACGCCGGGGTCCGGTCTGGCTATACCCAAGGCTATTTGCGCGCCTCCATCGTGGACGACCCCTTTCGGCGCAAGAATACGGGCGATAACACGCCGGCGGTGGTCCATACGCAACTCGTTCCCGGCGACCGACTCTGCCTCAGGCTGATGGCCAAGGGTGGCGGCTATGAAAACCGCAGTCAGTTCAAAATGTGTACGCCGGCCGAGGGTCTTGCCGGGGTGAAGGCGTTTATTCTCGATTGTCTCCGCACGGCCGGGCCAGACGCCTGCCCACCGCTGATTGCCGGAGTCGGAATTGGCGGGACGTTCGAGAGAGCGGCCGTCTTATCCAAGCGGGCCTTGTTTCGCGCTATCGGCACCCCAAACCCGGATGCCGAACTGGCGGCGCTTGAACACGCAATCCTCAGCCAGGCCAATACGCTCGGGATCGGGCCGCAAGGCTATGGCGGGGATACGACCGCCTTTGCCATCCATATCAAGACCTACCCGTGTCATATTGCCAGCCTGCCGGTGGCGGTGACTATTGAGTGTCACGCCCACCGCCACCAGGAAGCGGTGCTGTAACGCGCCCGGATGTGGGTGGATATACGGATGGCCGCAGGCAGGGCGACGACCGCGATTCGGCTCCTGACTCCGCCATTGGACGATATGGATATGGCGAGTTTACGCGCAGGTGAGCGGGTGCGCTTCTCCGGGGTCCTGCTGACCGCCCGCGACGTGGCCCATCAACGGCTGGTGGCGCGCATAGACGCGGGGCAGCCCCTCCCGATTGATCTCCGTGGACAGGTCCTATACTACGTGGGTCCAACACCGCCACGGCCAGGCATGGCCAGTGGTTCGGCTGGACCGACAACGGGGGGACGCATGGATACCTATGCACCCAAGCTCATGGCCCACGGGCTCAAGGGCATGATTGGCAAAGGCGGTCGCTCTCGCGCCGTCCGCGCGGCAATGCAGCAGCATAGCTGCGTCTATTTTGGTGCGGTCGGCGGGGCCGGGGCGCTCTTGTCCAAATATATTCGGAGTGCAGAGGTGCTGGCCTACGAGGATTTGGGGACGGAAGCGATCCGGCGTCTGGTGGTCGAGGACTTCCCCAGCATCGTGATCAATGATGTGTATGGCAATGATGTGTATGAAGACGGACGGAGAAAATATGCGCGCGCAGACGAATCCAAACGGTCCGACGAGGGAGTGGCGTTATGAGTGAGCAAGCCGTTGCTATGAATAGAGGAGGCCCGACAGACAAGACACTCCGCATTGATGCCTGGTGGGTCGAACCGGCGGTCACGGTGGGGATGCTCTCGACGTTTATCATCTATACGACCTGGGCCGCCTTGGTCAATGAGCATTACTATGCTGCGCCCTATCTGTCTCCGTTCTATTCGCCCTGCCTGAGTACCTCGTGCGCCCATACGACGATTGGCCTGTTCGACTGGCCGCTGTCGCCGGCCATTCTGATTCTGTGGGCGCCGGCCGGATTTCGCCTGACCTGTTATTACTACCGGAAAGCCTATTACCGTTCGTTCTGGCTGTCCCCGCCGGCCTGTGCCGTGCAGGATGGCCATGCCCAATACTCCGGAGAAACGCGCTTTCCCCTGTTGATGCAAAACTTGCATCGCTACTTCTTCTATGCCGCCACGCTGGTTGTTCTTTTTCTGTGGTGGGACGCGCTGTTGGCCTTTCGCTTTCCAACCGCGGACGGTGGAAGCGAGTTTGGCATGGGGCTCGGGACGCTGATCCTGATTGCCAACGCGGCCTTTCTGTCCCTGTACTCGTTTTCGTGCCACTCCTGCCGGCACCTGTGTGGCGGTGGCCGCGACGTGCTGTCGCAGTCCCCCCTGCGGCTCAAGCTGTGGCGTCAGGTCAGCCGTCTCAACGAAAATCATATGCTCTTTGCCTGGATCAGCCTGGTTGGCGTTATGCTGACGGATGTCTATGTCCGCTTCATATCAATGGGATATATCTCAGACCTGAGGTTCTTCTAAGATGGCAAACGATAAGTACGAGACTCACGAATACGATGTGATCGTGATTGGTGCGGGTGGGGCAGGGCTCCGCGCGGCCATCGAAGCCTCTGCGGCCGGCGCCAAAACCGCTCTCATCTGTAAATCTCTGCTGGGCAAGGCTCACACGGTGATGGCTGAGGGCGGCATCGCTGCCGCCCTGCGCAACGTCTACCAAGAGGACAACTGGAAGGTCCACTTCCGGGACACCATGCGCGGCGGCAAGATGCTCAACAACTGGCGTATGGCCCAGCTCCACGCCCAGGAAGCGCCGGACCGGGTGCTGGAACTCGAAGAGTGGGGGGCGCTGTTTGACCGAACCACAGACGGGCGTATTCTACAGCGCGATTTTGGCGGGCACCGCTATGCGCGTCTCGCCCATGTGGGTGACCGGACCGGTCTGGAGATGATCCGCACGCTCCAGCAGCACGCCGTTCATAAGGGCATTGATGTCTATATGGAGTGCAACATCCAGCGCCTGCTCAAAGACGGCGAGCGGGTGTGTGGGGCGTTTGGGTACTGGCGTGAAAGCGGCAAGTTCGTCACCTTCAAGGCCAAAGCGACCGTGCTGGCCACCGGCGGGGTGGGCAAAGCCTGGAAGTTTACCTCAAACTCGTGGGAATACACCGGCGACGGAGCCACCCTGGCGGCCAATGTCGGGGCCGACCTGATTGATATGGAGATGATCCAGTTTCATCCGACCGGCATGGTCTGGCCCAATAGCGTGCGTGGCATCCTGGTGACCGAAGGCGTGCGGGGCGACGGCGGCACCCTCAGAAACTCCGAGGGCAAGCGCTTCATGTTCAACTATATTACCGACTACTTCCGGGCAGAAACGGCCGAGACCGAAGAAGAAGCCGACGCCTGGTATGAGGACAAAACGCATAACCGCCGCACGCCCGACCTGCTGCCGCGTGACGAGGTGGCGCGGGCGATTAACGCCGAGGTCAAGGCAGGCCGGGGCAGCCCGCACGGCGGGGTTTTTCTGGACATTGCCTCGCGCCGCAGCGCCGAATATATTGCGCGCCGCCTGCCCTCCATGCACCATCAGTTCAAGGAGCTGGCCGACGTTGATATTACGCAGGAGCCGATGGAAGTCGGGCCGACCTGCCACTACATCATGGGTGGCGTTCGCGTTGAGGCCGATACCGCGGCCACAACCGTGCCGGGGCTGTACGCTGCCGGCGAAGTGGCGGCCGGCCTGCACGGAGCCAACCGCCTGGGCGGGAACTCACTGTCTGACTTGCTCGTCTTTGGCCGCCGCGCCGGCCTGTCTGCGGCCGACTATGCCCAAAACCTTGCGGGCCATCCCAGCCCGGACGCCGACCAGATCGAACAGTACGCCCAGGAACTGCTCGCCCCGTTCAACAACGACGGCGGCGAGAATCCGTATACTGTGCACATGGCCTTGCAGGACTGTATGCAGAATCTGGTCGGGATCATCCGCACCGAGAGCGAGCTCAAACAGGCGCAAACCGAGATCGCCCGTCTGAAACAACGCCTGGCCAAGGTGACGGTTGAGGGGCACCGCCAATATAATCCGGGTTGGAATCTGGCGCTTGATTTGCATTCGCTACTGATGACGGCTGAAGCCACCACCCTGGGAGCCCTGGAGCGCAAAGAGAGCCGGGGCGGTCATACCCGCGAAGATCATCCCGGACCCGACCCGGACAAATACGGCAAGATCAATCTGGTGCTGCGACGCAAAGACGGAGAGTTCAGCCTGTCCGAAGAGCCCTTGCCCGAGATGCCCGACGATCTCAAGGAACTGTTTGAGGAGAGTACATAATGGCCAGTGAATTTACCATGCGCGTCTGGCGCGGCAACATCTCAGGCGGGGAGTTCAAGGACTATCGGGTTGAGGCCCAGGAAGGGATGGTCGTCCTGGATGTGATCCACACCATCCAGGCCACGCAGGCACCCGACCTGGCGGTCCGCTGGAACTGTAAGGCCGGCAAATGTGGCTCGTGCAGTGCCGAGATCAACGGCAAGCCCCGGCTGATGTGCATGACCCGGATGAATCTGTTTGAGCCGGGTGACACCATTACGGTCTCGCCCATCAAGACCTTTCCGCTGCTGCGCGACCTGGTGACGGATGTGTCTTTCAACTATGAGAAGGCCAAAAAAATTCCCGCGCTCAGGCTGAAAGCCAAACAAGCGGACGGCACGCGCCGCATGTATCAGGACGATGTGGACCGGGTGCAGGAATTCCACAAGTGTATTGAGTGCTTTTTATGCCAGGACGTGTGTCACGTCATCCGCGACCACGAGGACAACAAGCCCGATTTTGCCGGGCCGCGTTCGTTTGTGCGTCTGGCTTCCTTGGAAATGCACCCGCTTGACGAGGAGGACCGCCGCGAACTCCTGAAGGTTGACGCCGGGCTGGGCTATTGCAATATCACAAAGTGTTGTACCGAGGTCTGTCCCGAGGGGATCCATATCACCGACAACGCGATTATTCCCCTCAAAGAACGGGTCGTTGATGCCTACTACGATCCAGTCATGTGGCTGATGAACAAGCTGACGGGAAAATAAAAAATAAGAGAGCCGGGACACTCCCAGCGGCGCCCCGGCCCGTCTGATATCTGACCAATCGAGACCCAAGCTAGACTGGCAACTTGGCCATCACCTGTAGGGTTTCATCCTCAACACATTCTTCAATGACCGGCACCCATTTCTGGAACTCGGGGTCCTGAGACGCGATTTCCAGGGTGGTCTGGACCGAGTTGGCATCTGGAACCTCCCACACGTCAACAACGGTGTTCAAACGACCGATGACGTTGAAATAACTCCCGTGGAGCTTCCAGCCGCCGTGTTTTTCCAACTGCGGGGCCAGCGAGCCGAGCATTTCCGTGAATTTCTGAACCTTGCCGGCTCGAAGTTTGATGTGTGCAAATACGTATGCCATACTGCCTCCTTTGGTTAAGGGTTAATAATCTGTGCTCAGTAAAACGGAAGGGCGAGGACTAATTGCGGTCCACCCAAGCCTTGCCGGTCTGAAGGGCATAGCCGTCGGCTTCTTCCTGGCTGGCAAAGGTCTGCTCAGTTTCCCGAAGTGGGTAAAATTCATCGACCACCCCGTCAATGAGCCGAAAGACCCGGGCCACGGGTTTCCACGCGCCGTTATCGGTCTGTTTCGAGCGCGGCTCAATATAAAAGCCCTCATATTCTTCGGTATCCGGCATCTTTGCCTCCTTCTTTTTCAGACTATGTTTGTATCGCTTCGGCCGGTGTTCGGTCAACGCTGCACTGGTGGAGCGTCACACGCCCGCTGACGGAGAGTGACTTATGCTCATTCGAGCCGAAAAAGAGAGCGACCGGGCGGTCGTCTACCAAATCAATGCAACCGCCTTTGAAACGCGCGCCGAGGCCGAGCTTGTGGAAGCCCTGCGTGAAGGCGTACAACCGCTTATTTCGCTCGTAGCCGAGGTGGACGCGGCAGTTGTCGGTCACATCATGTTCTCGCCGGTGTGGGTGTCGGCAGACCCCAGGCTCAGTCTGATGGGCTTGGCCCCAATGGCAGTAGCCCCGGCATATCAACGCCAGGGTATCGGTTCCGCTCTTGTTCGGGCCGGCCTCGAACGCTGCAAGACGCTGGGATGCCGCGCCGTCGTCGTTCTCGGTCATCCGGCGTATTATCCACGCTTCGGATTTTTACCGGCCTCCCGGTTTGGACTCCACTGCGAATACACCGTTCCTGATGAGGCGTTTATGGCAATGGAACTGGAGCCTGGAGCCTGTGATCGGTGTATTCATGCTGGTCAGCCCGGCGTGGTGAAATACCATGCCGCGTTCAGCAAGGTCTAACCCTCGGAACGTGTCGCGCATTCCCGGCGTACTCGTGAACCGCTCCGGGAAGAAGCACACCATACCCGTGGCCGGCTGGTCCTTCCTCACGTATCATGCCAAGCCATGAATCGTCATGTCACTATCTGCGCGGTCTTTGTTCTCAGTGTTGCTTTTTTCGCAGACCCCGTGCCGGCTGACCCGACCCGGCAGCAGCCCCGTGTGACTTCCAGCGCGCAAGCTGCCGTTCCAGAGACTTGGCACGAAGCCCAACTCGTGCGCAATATCCGCCAACTGACCTTCGCTGGCAAGCGCGCCGGCGAGGGCTATTTCAGCCCGGACGGCACGCAACTCGTCTTTCAGAGTGAACGTGAGCCTGACAATCCATTTTTTCAGATCTATGTCATGAACCGTCTCACCGGCAAGACGCGTCGGGTCTCGCCCGGCAGCGGCAAAACGACCTGCGCCTGGTTTCACCCCTCACAAGCCAAAGTCCTGTTTGCCTCAACGCACGAAGACCCGGAGGCTGAAAAGAAGCAACGGGCCGAGGTGGAAGAACGGCGGGCGGGCAAAACGCGCCGTTACGAGTGGGATTTTGACGAGCAGTACGATCTGTTTGAGGTCGGGCTTGACCACGGCGAGCTGCGAAAGCTGACCGAGGCAAAAGGCTACGACGCCGAGGCATCCTGGTCTCCAAACGGCGAGTTCATTGCCCTTGCCTCGAATCGCCATGCCTATGCGGCAACTCTGTCAGTCGAAGAGAAAGAGCGCTTTCAGCAAGACCCGTCCGCGCAGATGGACATCTATCTCATGCGGGCAGATGGGTCGGACGTGCGTCGGCTGACGACCTCGCCGGGCTATGATGGCGGGCCGTTTTTCAGCCCGGACGGCCAGCGGCTGGTCTGGCGGCGTTTTGCTCCCGATGGGAAGCAGGCTGAAGTCTGGACCATGCGCATTGACGGAAGCGACCAAAAACAGGTGACGCAACTTGGAGCCATGTCTTGGGCACCATATTTCCATCCGTCTGGTGACTATCTCATTTTTACAACCAACCGGCACGGCTTTGGGAATTTTGAGCTGTATATCGCGGACACGGACGGGCGCTCCGAACCAGTGCGCGTGACCTATACCAACGGTTTTGACGGCCTCCCGGTGTTCGCTCCAGACGGCAAGCATCTCTCGTGGACCAGTAGCCGGACCGTGGATAAAAAAGCGCAGCTCTTTCTTTCCGACTGGGATGATGCCGCGGCCCGCTGTCTGTTGGGGCTCGACTCCAGCGGCCCGGCCTCCCGCCGCACGCACAAGGTCCGAGTGTGTGAGTTGCGCCGGACCGTCGTCGCCCTCGCTTCCGAGCGTATGGCTGGGCGACTCACAGGAACGGACGGCGAAAGGCTGGCCACGGCGTATGCCGCGGCGCTGCTGGAAAGCATCCGGCTCGAACCAGCCGGTGACAACGGCACGTTTTTTCAGTCTTTCGAGTTTACCGCGGGTGTCTCCCTGGGTCCAAAGAATGAGTTGAAGCAACCGTCGGTGTCCGTATCAGAGCCGGCCCGGACGTATGGCGTTGATACAGACTGGCGTCCGTTGACCTTTTCGCAGGTGGGCGATTTTGCGCCGGCCGGCGTGGTCTTTGCCGGCTATGGCCTTGTTGCCCCGGCTGTCGAAGAGCACCCTGAATATGACTCCTATGCCCATCTGGACGTGCAGGATAAATGGGTGTTGGTGTTGCGCTATTTGCCCGAAGATATCGCCGCCTCGTATCGTCAGCATCTCAACCGTTACGCCAGCCTGCGCTATAAAGCCATGGTTGCCCGCGACCGGGGCGCGCGTGGGCTGATCGTGGTGAGCGGGCCGCAGACTAGCGTCAAGGAGCAATTGGTCCCCCTGGCCTTTGACGCCTCACTGGCCGGCAGCAGCATCGGAGCGCTCTCTGTGACTGACACTCTGGTTGAAGAATGGTTGCGGCCGGCTGGGAGGTCGCTGAAAGAACTTCAGGCAACCTTAGACACCGGACATCTCACACCGGGGTTCCGCCTCGACGGCCTGACGCTCGAGGCAAGGATTGATATTCAGCAGGAGAAACGTCAGGGGCGGAACGTCCTGGCGCGGTTACGCGCCGCCGAGAGGACAACCGACACTGGCATTGTCGTGGTAGGGGCGCATATCGACCATCTGGGCACAGGCGTGGGAAATGGCTCGCTTGCTCGCGAGGGTGAAAAAGGCCAGATCCATTTCGGAGCAGACGATAATGCCTCCGGTGTGGCGGCTGTCCTGGGGATGGCCAAAACGCTTGCCGCGCAACACGCCGCCGGCGATTTTGCTCTGCAACGGGATATCCTGTTTGCCTTGTGGTCCGGCGAAGAGCTGGGCCTCCTGGGGTCGAGCCACTTTGCGGCGACATTCGGCTCGGCAGAGCAACAGACGCTCTCTCCTGCCATTGCTGCCTATCTCAATCTGGACATGGTTGGCCGCCTGGATACGGCCCTGGTGCTGCAAGGCGTGGGCTCAAGCTCGGTCTGGCCGGCAGAAATAGAACAACACAACGCGCCCATCGGTCTGCCCCTCACGCTCCAGCACGAGAGTTATCTGCCCACCGATGCGACCGCCTTCTATCTCAAGGGTGTTCCCGTGCTGAATGCCTTTACCGGCGGTCATGCCGACTATCACTCACCCCGCGATACAATAGAAAAGCTCAACTATGCTGGACTGACACAAATTACCCGGCTGATGACGAGCCTGACGCGCTCGCTGGCCAGTGCTGAACAGCCGCCGGACTATATCCGCCTTGAAAAGCCCCGCCACCTTGCCAGCCGTGGTGGCCTGCGCGCCTATCTGGGCACGATTCCCGACTATGCCCAGGCCAATATCACCGGGGTCAAGCTCTCCGGGGTGGTCACCGGCGGCCCAGCCGCCCGGGCTGGGGTGCAGGCCGGAGATGTGATCCATGAGCTGGCCGGGCGGGCGGTTGAGAATATCTATGACTACACCTTTGTCCTGGGCAGCCTGAAAGTTGACGAGCCGGTCAGTCTGATAATCCTGCGCAATGGGCAACGAATGGCATTGACCATCACGCCAGCGTCACGGGAATGAGCCGGAAGGGACACGTCCGTCTTATGCCTGGCCTCCGGCCTACTCTGTCCGTGCTGCTCTCCTGTGGGCTGCACCTCTGGGGTGTCGCTCCGCTTGCGGCGTTTCCCTTGGCCTGGACCGTGCTTGGGCCTGGCGGACAACCGGTCGTCCGCGTGGTGTCAACCGAGGCGACCTGTCCGGCGATACAGGTCAATGCCGCACGCTTCCCGTTATCGATACGCGCGCAGCCCTCCCGACCGGATTTTCCCATCCTGGTTTGCGAGGCGGCCTTGCCGGCCGATGCGACCAGCGTCTCCATAGCTGGACGCCCTCTGCCGCTTGTCCCCCCTGCTCCAGAAAAGATCGTTATCCTGGGTGATACCGGGTGTCGGATGAAAAACACCCTGGTCCAGGCGTGTCACGACCCGAATGCCTGGCCTTTTGCTCGTATCGCGCAGAGTGCCGCGGCCTGGCAGCCTGATTTGGTGCTCCACGTGGGGGATTATTTTTACCGCGACTCGCCCTGTCCGGCTGGTAACGCGGCTTGTAGCGGAAATCCGTGGGGAGATACCTGGCCGGCGGCCCAGGCCGACTTTTTCGCGCCGGCTGAGCCGCTATTGCAGGCCGCTGCGTGGGTATTTGTTCGAGGGAATCACGAGGCCTGTACGCGGACCGGGCAGGCCTGGTTTCGCCTGCTTGACCCCCGGCCCTTCCCCCAGGAATGTCGCGACGACACTGCGCCCTATAGCGTGCCAATCGGAGAGACCACGCTGGTCGTGCTCGATACCACGACCGCATCTGACGCGAGCGCTGCGCCTGAGGCCGTCGCCCACTTCGTCGCTCAGTTGGCGGCATTGGCACCGCACCGCCCGGCCTGGTTGTTGTCGCACAAGCCGTTCTGGGCCTTTGGAGCGCGGAGACAGACGCCGGGCAGGACGGTCCTCTTCCGTACCAACCCGACGCTGCAAGCCGCGGCCCGGCAGGGTTTGCCGGATGGCATTGAATTGGTCTTGTCGGGCCATCTCCACACGACGGCGTTCCTGGCCTTTGCCCAAGGAAATCCGCAGCAGTTTGTAGTTGGAAACGGTGGAACGCTCCTTGATCCTCCGCTTGGCACTGAACTGGTCGGTCTCGACATCGCCGACCGAACGGTCTCGCAGGCAGAAACGCTGACCGGCTTTGGCTATGTGACGCTGGAGAGAGAAAAGGGTGGCTGGACGCTCACGCCACGCGACGCAGCCGGGCGGCCCCGACCGTGCCATTTCAGGAGTACGCAGATGAGGTGCGCGCCGCAGGACTGAGCAGCTCACTCACGTCTTTCACCACAATGGTGGCTCCGTTTTCTTTGAGCAGTGCGCCGTGTCCGCGCCGGTCAACCCCAACCACCAGGCCGAAATTCCCGGCGCGGCCGGCCTGCACGCCGGAGATGGCGTCCTCAATCACCACGGCCCGGGCCGGCAGGACATGCAGTTTCTCTGCTGCGGCCAGAAACATATCAGGGGCAGGTTTGCCAGCCAGATGCTCTTGGGCGGCCACATCCCTATCGACCCGGAGATCAAAAAGATGGCTAATCCCGGCTGACCTCAGCACGAGCTGACAGTTCGCGCTGGGGGTGACGACCGCGGTTTTCAACCCCAGTTGCCGAACATGGGCAGCAAAGGCGGTGCTGCCAGGAAAAGCCTCCACGCCGTCCGAGGCAATGATCCGATTCACCAGCCTGTCTTTTTGGTTGCCCAAGCCGTGAACGGTCTCCCAATCGGGAGGCGCGTCTGGGCTCCCGATTGGCAGTTCGATATGACGTGAGGCGAGAAAGCTGCGCACCCCATCGTCCAGGGCTTTCCCATCCACGTACACATTGTAGTCTGTCTGCATGTCAAAAGGCTGGAGGGATAGATCGTGCCTTGCAGCGTACTGGCGCAGAAAGCGGTCGAACATTTGTTGCCAACAGGCAGCATGAATTTTTGCGGTGGCGGTCAGCACGCCGTCCAGATCAAACAGAACGGCGTCAAATTGAGCGGGAGTAATGAGAGAAGCCACGCTGAACTCGAGCGCTGACTAGCGGGAACGTGGGCCGGACACGGCGGCTTGGAGACGTGCCAATTCCTCGCGTAAGCGCGCGTTTTCGGCCTCGGCATGAGTCCGCAAACGTTCCGCGGTGCGGGGATTGTAGAGGCGCAACTGATCGTGTTCGACGACCAGGTCCAAGCCTAAAACCTCGCTGCTCAGCCGAGCGCCAACCAGCGGGACATATTCACCGCCTTGCAAACGAAACCCGCGCAGCTGAGGCGTCAGGGTGCCGTCGAGAGGATCAAAAAGAAAATACTCAGACACGCCCAGGTCGGCATAGATGACCCGTTTATTGCCCAGGTCTTCGACTTTGGTATGGCGGGAGGTCAGCTCAATGACCACCTCCGGCGGCTTTTTCTCAACGTCCAGATTGTAGATACGCCGGAGCTTTTTTTCGATGCCACGGACAACAAAGATATCAGGACTGATAGATTGTCGCTCACCCTCGTGGTTGCGAAAATAGAGAAAGATATTGCCCGTCACATACACGCGGGGGTCGTCACGGTAATACTCGTCCAGACATTCCAACATCTCAATCATTTGTATCCGATGCACATCGGTTTCGGCCATAGGGGTACCATCCGATTCTGGGAGATATTCTGTCTCCGGCCCTGGAAACGTGTGGGGGGCGTGCATGGGTCGTACTTCGTCAGGGAGAGTCATAACTGCCACCTCTCAGCTTGGGTAGGATAGAGCGAAAGATATGCTCTGACAAGCACAGCCAGAGAGCCCTGTCTGCGTGCGGCTTTTACGACCTTGGCAGCCTGAACGCCCGGATGCTATGCACACCGCTCCTGCCCGTGTAGCATTGGTGGGCTTCGCGCTATGCCATACGAACAAGGCGTTCTCTTCCCGGAAGAACTGGCCGCTCACACGAGGCCGGCTGCTCCGCTTGGGCTTCTGCCAGCATGTGAAACACCTGCCTATACTTTGGTGACTGAGCCGGCGCAGCTGACTCGCGTGCTGCCCGGCTTGCAGGCCGCCCCCACCTTATCCTGTGATACCGAAACGACCGGGCTGGACTGTCGGCATGACACGCTGCGGCTCATCCAGCTCGCCACCCCCGACCATGCCTATCTGTTTGATGTCCGCCGCATTCCTCTTCCAGCGCTTTTCCCCCTGTTCAGCCGGCCGCGCCGCTGGCTGTTCCACAATGCCAAGTTTGACCTGAAATTTCTGGTGTCGGCCGGCTGTCCCTGGCCGGATACCATCTTTGACACCATGTTAGCCAGCCAGGTGCTCAAAGCCGGGCTGCGCGTCCGCCATAGTCTTGAAGAGGTCGTGGAACAGGAATTGCACCTGTCTCTGTCGAAACAGTGGCAAACTGCCGACTGGTCGGGAGACCTCAGTCCCGCTCAGTGTGGGTATGCCGCTCGTGATGTGGGGGTATTGTGGCCGCTGTACGACCGTTTGCGGCCGGCCCTGACCGAGGCCGGCTTGGAGCGGGCCGCGGAGATCGAATTTCGCTGTGTCAAAGCGCTGGCCTGGCTAGAACTCGCCGGTATCGCCTTTGACGCCCAGGGCTGGCTGGCGCGGACGCTGGAAGACGAAGCCCAACTCAAAGCACTCTCAGACCAACTCTACGCCTACGCTCGGGAGACCGGCCGGGCCGTGAACTGGGCGTCCTCGCAGCAAATCAAGGCATTGTTTCATGCTCTGGGCATTGCGCTGCCCAATGCCCGCTCTGCCACGCTCAAGAAAATCGATCATCCCATTGCCGCCCTGCTGGTCCGCCATAAAGAAATCGCCAAACGGGTCAGTACCTATGGCCGGAGTGTGATCGACTCATTTTTTGAGCCCGACTCGGGCCGCGTGTATCCGGTGTATTTTCAGAACGGCACGGCCACCGGGCGTATGAGTTGCGGCGGCCCAAACATCCAGCAGATTCCAAAGGCGCGCGCCTTTCGCGCCTGCTTTTGTGCCGCGCCAGACCGGGCCCTGATTAAGGCCGACTATTCGCAGGTCGAACTGCGTATTGCCGCGACCCTGGCCAACGACCCGACTATGCTCCAGGCGTTTCGAGAGGAAACCGACCTGCACGCCCTGACGGCCTCGCGTATCCTGCACCTTCCGCTGAAGCAGGTCGAACCGCACCACCGTCAGCTCGCCAAGAGCGTGAATTTCGGTCTGTTATACGGGATGGGGGTGAACGGGCTGAAACAGGATGCAGAAACAAAGTATGGCGTGCGCATGTCCGACCGGGAGGCGGCCCAGTACCATCGCGCCTTCTTTCTCACCTATCCGGGCATTGCCCGCTGGCATCAGCAGGCCAAACAACAGATTGAGCAGGCGCGGCATCAGGCGCGCGGCCTCGAAACCCGGACCCTCACCGGACGCCGTTTTCTGGGGGTGCGGCACTTTAGTGTGCTCCTGAATATCCCTGTGCAAGGGACGGGTGGGGATGGTCTCAAGCTGGCGCTGGCGCGCTTGTTTGAACAGCGCGACCACATGCCGCGGGCGACACCGGTCGCTTGCGTCCACGATGAAATTCTGGTCGAAGTGCCACGGGCCGAAGCCCAAGCGGCCCAGGCATGGCTGACCCGCCATATGGTTGAAGCCATGCGAGAGGTCGTTGCCGAGCGGGTCCCGATTGCCGTTGAGACGGTGATTGGCAAAGACTGGGCCGGCACGCCCTGAGCTAAGACACCTCGGACCGGTATTGTCGGAGCGGGCTGGGCTGGGCTACAAGTGCAGGGGTGAGCGCAGCAAACGCCCAAGCAGGGCCCTCAGAGCGCGCTGGCTGAGCACATGGGCAGAGACCACCCCCCCGTCAGGCAACTCCTTCCCCAAGGACGTTGGAGCCGCAAGCAATTTCTTGATGCCTTGACCACGGCGTTCGCCGTCCACAAAGAACCGCTCAGGACCGAGCGGTGGACCCAGTATGATACCGCGGACTGCCAGCTCAGCTTGCGCCGTCTGGCCCTCTTCGGAAACACCGAAACGCTGGTGCTCCAGGCGTATGATACCGCGTTGCCTCTGGCGGAGCTGGTGGGTCCCCGTCTGCCGGGTGCGGCAACAGATTTGCCGCCCAGCCGTTTGCGAGAACGCTTGGTGGCCCTGATTGACGATCTTCCGCTCGTGCCACTCTTGCGTCTCCAGACCCGCCGCCTCCCGATACGCATACTCGATCATCACCACAAGACAACGGTCCGGCTGAGTGTTGAAGAGCACACTGTCGTGAAAAACAATCAGCGGTGGGTCCTCCGTCCCCGCCTCTGGGTCCAGCCGCTCAGAGGCTATCGGAAAGAAGCCAAACGCTTCGTGGCCTGGTGTCAGGAGCAGGACCTCATCCCGGCCACCCAGAGCGTGTATCAGGAAGCCGCGGCAACACATGGCTGCGCTCCTGGCAAATACTCGGTGAAACGCCCCCTGCCGATACCGCCGGAAATCCCGGTTGACCGCGCGGTTCGACGCCTCTTGCGCTTGCTCCTGGCTATGGTGCGCTATAACGAGTGGGGCCTGCGTCAGGGGGACGATCCGCTCTATTTGCATGACTTTCGGGTGGCCCTCAGACGGGCGCGCTCCTTGCTTGGACAGACGCGCGCTATTTTTCCGCGCAAGGCCGTCCGGCGGCTGCGAAAAGACGTGGCCCAGCTCGGCCGCTCAACCGGGAGGGTGCGCGACCTGGATGCCTTGCTCCTGGCGCAGGACGCCTATCGGCAGCGGCTTCCGGCTGACAGCCGGTCCGCTCTTCAGCCTTTTTTTGCTTTTCTCCAGCAGGAACGGAGAGCCCACTATCGGACCCTGGTGAAGACCTTTGAGACCAAGCGCTATCGGGCGGTCATCCGAGAGTGGGAAGCGTTTGCGAACCAACCTGAAGCAGACGCGCGGCCTACCCCCGCAGTCACAGCCTTCGTGCGTGAACGGATAGTCGAGCAAGGCCGCGCTCTGGTTTCCGTCGAGCCGGACAGTCTGCAATCTGCCGACCCTGAGCGGCTGCACGACCTCAGAATCGAATGCAAAAAAATCCGCTATCTACTGGATTCTTTTCTGACCGCCTTTCCAGAATTGCCGGTCCGCCGGGTGCTCAAGCACCTGAAGCGTGTCCAGCGGACCTTGGGCCGCATCCAGGACATCAGTGTGCAGGAGGGGATGCTCCGGCAGTTCAACCATGCCACCCCGGGCTTTGCCTTTGATGGCACGGGAACACCCCAGGCCCTGGAGGCCCTGCGGGTGTCGCTGATTTCAGACAGGCAGGTCCTGCAACCGCAGGTGGTAGAAGAGTTTCGCGCGCTGACGGTGGTGATTGCTCGAATGTTGCCAGCCAGCGGTCCTGAGTGCGCCGAGACAGCGGGCGTGCCGCATCCGCGGCCTCAGCCGGAGCAGGACACTCAGCGTGACCAGAAGAGCCAGCCTCTCTTCGTCCGTGGGCGTGCCTCCGCCTGATTGAGGCGCGTTTCCAGTTCTGCCCACAAGCCGGCATAGGCCTGGGAGGCCCGAGAATGCGGAACAGAGACGAGCACCGGTTCTCGGCGGACGCCCATATTTTCGACATCAACGAGATACGGAATGGCGTGGGGCAGGGCTTCGGGGTGGGTCGCGCTCATCTCCTGCATGACGGCTTGGTGGAGTTTTTTTCTCCGTTCCACCATGGAGAAAAATGTCTGAAGTTTGCTGAGGCCGTAGTCATGCTTAAGGTAAAACGTGCGGAACTGCTGATAGGCGTGGACGGAGAGGGGGGAGGGGACAATGGGAACCAGGATACAATCCGCGGTGTAAAAAACGTTTTGGGCCAGCAGGCTCATCCCAGCCGGACAGTCGAGAATCACATACTGATATTCATCTTGGAGCGCGGCCAGGCCGCGGTGTAAACACTGCGTCGGGTGTTTGGTTTTCTGAAACACCTCCGTCAGATGGCGATGCGACAAGGCTCCGGGGAGCAAGTCCAGGTGCGCAAAATCGGTCGCCTTGATGCTCGCTTCCAGATGCTTGCCCCCGCGCGTAAAAATTTTTTTCCGGGCTTTAAGTTTGGGCTGAACACGAAAATAATAGGTCGCCGAAGCCTGCGGGTCGAGGTCGCACAGTAAGGTCTGGCCCCCGGATTGAGCGGCCAGATACGAAAGATTGACCGCGGTGGCCGTTTTCCCCACCCCGCCCTTCATATGGTAGAGTGCCAAAACTTTCATCTCACGAAATCCCGCTTGCGCCCTTTCCTGGTTGCGTACACCGTGACCATGGTAGCGATGAGGAGCATTGTGTCTACACCGTCCCGCCAGGAACCCGGGACGGCCCACGGGGCGGCAAAGCCGACGCTGGCGTTTGGGTCCAATTTGGCATACCACCAGGAAAGCCTTGAGGGAATCAAAGGAGGGAAGCCAATGGCAGGCATGAGCATAGCCAAACTGAAGCAGATTTTACGTGAAAAACAGCTCCCGGCGGATGTGGAGCCACCGGTCGAGGCCATGCGCAAGAGTATGGAAAAACTGGCCTTCCAGGCCGCGGACGATATTGAAACACAAGCGGTCAGCGTGGCGGGCCGGGCCGCAGAGTGGGTCCGTGCGCCGGGCAGTCAGGCTGAGCGGGCCATCCTCTATCTGCACGGCGGGGGCTATGTCATCGGCTCGATCAACACCCATCGGTCGCTGGCAGGAGAAATCTCCCGCTGCGCCCAGGCCGGGGTGTTGCTGGTTGACTACCGTCTGGCACCCGAAAACCCCTTCCCCGCCGCGGTTGACGACGGGGTGGCCTCACTCGGCTGGCTGATTGAACAAGGGTTCTCAGCAAACAGGCTCGCCATTGGCGGCGACTCAGCCGGGGGCGGCTTAACGCTGGCGACCCTGGTTGCGGCGCGCGCCAACCGTATCCCCATGCCGGCGGCCGCGGTCGCGATCAGCCCGTGGTCGGATATGACCTGCTCAAACGAGTCGTATCAGACCAGGGCCGCGGCTGACCCTATGGTGACCGTCCACGGTCTCAAACGCATGGCCGACCTCTATGTTGGTGACGGCGACCCCAGGCATCCGTATGCGTCGCCCAATCTGGCTGACCTCAGCGGCTTGCCACCGGTGTTAATCCATGTCGGGCGGGATGAGATTCTGCTGGATGACGCGCTGGTATTCGCCGAAAAGGCGAAAGCCGCGGGTGTCGCGTGTCAGCTCGAAATCTGGGACAATATGATCCATGTCTGGCACGCCTTCCACCCCATGCTGGACGAAGGCAAAAGAGGCATCGAACGGATAGGGGAGTTCCTGCGCGAACAATGGGCCGCGGCCTAGAAAAGCCAGGAGAGGGGAGACCGTGCGTCTGTCCTCATTCTTCCCAATACCCCGCATCCAGAACCTGTTCGACGCGAAACGGGCACCGAGCTGGAAACACCTTCTCGCTGAGCCCGGTCTCGTCAACAGCGTCTGCCCGGGCTGCGGGGTAGGCGTTCGCCAACATCCGGGCCGGTTGGCTCGTCAGGCGCGGACTGTCTTTTAGCAGGGCCTGAATCTCAAGACGTCCGTTCCGAATAGACTGGCGCCAGGAGGGCGTGCGCTTGTCTGGCAACCGAGTGGACACGGCCGTACTCATGAGGACACTCCTCACTGTGAGATATTTTCTCCAAACATACGCTTTTTCTCTCCCTCTGACCACGGTGCTCTCGCTCCACTGCTTCCCCGTATTCCGGGCTTCTGATAGGCTGCCCCCCATGAATGCGGCCCGTCAGCGCGCGACCTATGCCGACCTGCTTCAGGTTCCCGAGCGTTTTGTGGCGGAGATTATTGACGGTGCCTTGACGACCGCGCCCCGCTGGTGGCTGGAGTCAGAAGGATAAGAAAACGCATGAACGACGAACAGATTGCCCAATTCAACGGAAAACAGCGCCAGGCGTTTGATGCGGTGTACGACCGCTTTCTGGTCGCATTACCCCAGGAGGTGTGCGCCCGCATGGAACGCATCGTTGTCGCGCCTGATATTCAGGCGGGAGAAAACGTGCTGGATGTCGGGACAGGGACAGGAGCGCTCATACCCGACATTCGGAAGTATCGGCCCGACCACATCTACGCCTGCGACCTGTCCAGCAAAATGCTGGCGCAGGTTGCCAAGCGTTACCCTGAAGTCGAACGCCAGCAGTGTGACATCCGAGACCTGGACTTGCCCGCCGCCTGTGTCGATGTCGTGTTTATGAACGGCATGTACGGCAATATCGCCGACAAGCCCGGCGCACTGCGGAATATCATGCGTATGCTGCGACCGGGTGGGCGGGTCGTGATCAGCCACCCGGAAGGCCGGGGGTTTGTTGAAGGACTAGTCCGCTCAGAGCCGTTTCCGATTACGACGCTCCCCTCACCGGACGAAGCGCGCGCCTTTCTCGGGTCGTATGGACTGACGGTGACACAGTATACGGACGAGGAAAAATTGTTGATCGTGGTGGCGGTCAACACGCAGACTTAGGCTTTTTATGTCAGAAGAAAGTTCGGCGACCAAGGCCGATATTACGCGCCTTGAACGGGAATTGTCAGTCGTGAAATGGATGACCGGCGCGATTGTTGCCGGCGTCGTCTCATTATTGCTCAAGGCATTTGTCGCTTAAGGCGCGCTATTGGTAGGGCTCGTAGGTCGGCTGACGCCTTGCCTAATCGGACCTCATTAAGCACCAGTTCCGGGACCAGCCAGTGCGATAGCGATTTTCGATCCCTAGCGTCGGAGCGTCGGAATCTTGCAGAAGACTCAGGAACGGATGAGGGACCAGGTTCTCTCGCTCGTATTGTAGGTGACAATCCCCTTGCGCTTGAGGTGCAGTTGCGCGTTGGACCATGCCTTGCGTATGGTCACCAGCGGAGTGCTATAGAGAGTAAGCCTTATCCGTGCATGTCCAGAAAATAATCAATCAACCGGCGGGAGATGCTGATTCGGCCAGGAATGACCGGCATGGCATCCGGGCTGAACCAGGCCGCTTCGGCGATTTCCACGCCGTCCACTGCAATTTCTCCGCCCGCATACTCGGCGGTAAAGCCCAACATGAGCGAATTCGGAAACGGCCACGGCTGGCTGGCAAAATACCGGATATTATCGACCGTAATGCCGACCTCTTCCTTGATTTCTCTGGCCACGCATTCCTCTATGGTCTCGCCGGGTTCCACAAAGCCGGCCAGCACACTGTACATCTTGGTTGGGAAATGGGCCGAACGGGCGAGCAGGATTTTTCCGTCGCGCTCGACCATGACAATAATGGCCGGCGACAAGCGGGGGAAGCTCAAGAGTTGACACTCAGGGCAGCGCTTAGCCCGTTCATCCTGTTTGGTTTCATTGCGGGCACCGCACCGTCCGCAGTACTGATGGGTGCGGTCCCACTCGACAATCTGGACGGCGCGGCCACCCAGCACGAATAAATCCTCGTCCAGCCCGTTGTACGCCTGGCGCAGGTCTTTGAAGTCCAGGTGGGCCGGCAGCGAGGCGTCCAGCACATCAACGGCATAGCAGGCGCGTCCGTCGTAGCGCCCCAGATAGTACCGATTCCCCGCGGCCACCCCCAGCTCTTCAAAGCGCTCCAGGCAGGGGACTTGAAATGTCTCGTTCTGCTGCTGAAGCAGGAGCCGGTTGCGGTGAAAGCCGAACCACCAGGCCGGGCCGGACAGATTTGGGGGCGGGGCGACCTCGGAGATAAACGTCTTTCTCATGCCAAACAGCGGTTGTCCGTGGGCGTGTGGCGCGTTGCGGGCGGGCATACCCAAATCCTCCAGTCTTGGTATGGTCAGCGGTCCGGTGTTGGCGAAGCATAACAAACTCGCTCCCGACTGTATCCCCCAGGCTTCGACGCCGCCCCTGTGGGCAGGCACCGGGGTTAGCGATTGACCACACGCGCCAGACTATCGGGCGCGCCCCCCCGTGGGCAGGCACAGGGGCCGGCCCCTACGCCTGTGTGGGGTTGCGCCCTTCCACGCGGCTCAGGGCGAACGGAAGGGCGCAACCCTAACCGTTCGCTCTGAGCGTAGCGGAGCGAAGTCGAAGGGCAGGGGCCGGATGAACGCCGCGCAAAAGCCTGATACATAGGGCAGACCGACGAAGAGGAGTAGCGTATGGATCTCAATTATTCTCCCGAAGAAATGGCCTTTCGCGATGAAGTCCGCGCCTGGCTCACAGACCACCTGCCGGACGAGCTGCGCGATAAGGTCGTCAACTATGAAGATCTGACCAAAGCCGACCTGCTGCGCTGGCAGAAAATCACGGCGGAGCGCGGCTGGGGCGCGCCTGACTGGCCGCAAGAGTGGGGCGGCACAAACTGGACCATCGTGCAGCGGCATATTTTTGAAGAAGAATGCGGCTATGCCGGCTGCCCGCCGCGCATTCCCTTTGGCGTGTCCATGTGCGCGCCCGTCCTGCATAAATTTGGGACCGAAGAGCAGAAACAGCGCTTTCTGCCCGGCATGTATCAGGGCGACGTGTTCTGGTGCCAGGGCTATTCCGAGCCGGGCTCAGGCTCGGACCTGGCCTCCCTCAAGACCAGCGCGGTCCGCGAGGGAGACAGCTATGTCGTCAACGGCCAGAAAATCTGGACCACCTGGGCGCAGCACGCCGACTGGATATTTTGTCTGGTGCGGACCAGTCCTGATTTCCCCAAAAGACAACAGGGCATTTCCTTTTTGCTCATGGATATGAAGACGCCGGGCATCAGCGTCCGCCCGCTGATGCTCATGGATGGCGGCCATGAGGTGAACGAGGTGTTCTTTGACGATGTGCGGGTGCCGGCGGAAAACCTTGTCCACGAAGAACACGACGGCTGGACGGTTGCCAAATATCTTCTGGGCTATGAACGGCTTGGAACAGGCAACACCGGCGCGTCAAAACGCGAAGTGCTGCGCTTAAAGGAACTGGCGGCCCAGCAGCACAAGAACGGCGTTCCCCTGATTGACGACCCGCGCTTCCGTGACCGGCTGTCGCGGGTAGAAGTCGAGTTGATGGCTCTGGAGATTACCAATCTGCGCTTTCTGGATCAGATGCGCGGCGGACGAGCGCCCGGCGCGGAGGTTTCTCTGCTCAAAATTCGCGGAACGGAAATCCAACAGGCGCTCACCGAACTCATGCTCGAAGCGGTCGGGCCGTTTGCCCAGCCGTTTCGGTCGCTGCACGCCACGGACTTTGACCGCCAGACGGCCAGTATTGCCCCGCGCTACTGCAATTACCGCAAGACGTCGATCTATGCCGGCTCTAATGAGATCCAGCGCAATATCATTTCCAAGGCATCCCTCGGCTTGTAAACAGGAGACTCCGGCGTGAATTTCGACTACAGCGAAGAACAACACCTGCTGGCCCAGAGCGTCCGCCAATTTCTTACCAAAGAATATCCCTTTGAGGCCCGCACCGCGATCATCGCGTCTGAGCACGGCTATAGCGAGCAGGTCTGGACCACGTTTGCTGAAATGGGCCTGTTGGGCCTGCCCTTTGCGAGTGAGGTGGGGGGATTTGGGGGCAGTGCGGTAGACCTGATGCCGGTCATGGAAGCCATAGGCGACGGACTGATCGTCGAGCCCTATCTGACCAGCGTCGGTCTGGGTGGACAATTCATTGCCCGGGGCGGCAGTCAGGCTCAGCAGCAGGAGATTTTGCCGGCCCTGACCGCGGGTCAGTGCAAGCTGGCCTTTGCCCAAACCGAGCGCGAGGCGCGCTATGAGCTGGCCCATGTCGCCTGCCGGGCAGACAAGACCGATACCGGCTATCGGCTGGAGGGCGAGAAATGCGTCGTGCTGCACGCGCCCTGCGCCGATAAACTGATTGTGTCGGCGCGCACCGCCGGCCACACTACCGACGCGGCCGGCATCAGCCTGTTCGTGGTAGACCGCGGCGCGCCGGGCGTGACACTCGCGCCCTATCGGACGCTTGATAATTTACGCGCCGCGGATGTGCGTTTCGCCGGAACGATTGTCCCTGCTGCGGCGCGCATCGGCCCGGAAGGGCAGGCCCTGCCGCTCATCGAAGCCGTGGTGGACTATGCCACCGCCCTGGTCTGCGCCGAGGCGGTGGGGGCGATAAAGTGTGCGAATGCCGCCACGCTTGAATATCTCAAAACCCGCAAGCAGTTCGGGGTGCCGATTGGTTCGTTCCAAGCCCTGCAACATCGCATGGTGGAGATGACGATCATCTGTGAGCAGGCCCAATCCATGGCCTGTCTGGCCTGCGTAAAGGCGGACAGCCCGGATGCCGCCGAACGGCGCCGGACCATATCCGCAGCCAAAATCCATATTGCCGACTCATGCCGTCACATCAGCCAGGAGGCCGTACAGTTGCACGGCGGCATGGGCATGACCGAGGAGTTGAAAATCAGTCATACGTTTCGCCGGCTGACCATGATTGCCCAAACCTTCGGCGACGCCGATCACCATTTAGAGCGCTTTGCCGCGGGTTGAACCGACCGACAGGGACGGGCGGTTGTTCAGGGTGTCGGGGTCGAAACCGGCCGTGCGTTGATACGAGCGGGAGATGTCCTCCAGTTCGCGTTGGCTCACCACGTCGTCAAGATGGGTAAAACCGTTCGGAGCCCGTTGCTCGACGATCTCCATGCACTGCTCCGGTCCGACTTTTCTATTCGCGTGCACGACCGTCGCGGTAGCCGGGCGACGCGCAGCATCATAGGCAGCCACGGCCGGCTCAACTGAGGACTGAAGAGCGAGTTCCCGGGCCAGGACGCGGGCGTCAATAATCGCCTGCGAGGCACCGTTTGAGCCGACCGGATACATGGGATGGGCCGCATCGCCCAGCAGCGTCACCCGCCCGAAGTTCCAGCTTGGCAGCGGGTCACGATCCACCATCGGATACTGGTAAATTGTCTCCGCCTGCCGCATCAGGGCCGGTACATCCAGAAAATCAAAGCGAAACGACGCAAACGGCGCCACGGCTTCTTCAAGCCGCGCGGTGTGCGCCCAGTCCTGTGGCGGCATGGGTTGGTCGTCGGCAACCTTGAACTCGGCCACCCAGTTGATGAGCGCTTGGCCCCGGTCTTCGTGGTATTTTGAGATCGGATAGACAACCATCCGCCGCTGAAAATAGCCGGCCATCATCATCGTCCGGCCCGACAGAAACGGCTTGCCGGCGGTGACTCCGCGCCACATCGTAATCCCGTTCCATTTGGGCGGGCCCTCGTCAGGATAGCTCTGCTGCCGGACGACAGAGTGGATACCGTCACAGGCGACGAGCAGGTCGGCCTCGACCCGCCCCGCCGCTGAATGCCGGGCCCTATCGATGAACACTCCCCACGCCTTTCCGGCTGTCTGTCCGCATCGAACCAGATGATGGCCGGTATGGATACGTGCCCGGCCCAGCCGCTGTGAGACGGCGTGGTGGAGCACTTTCAGCAGCGCGCCACGATGGATAGAGAACTGCGGCCAGTGATAGCCGGCGGCGTGTCCGCGGGGCTCGCCCCAGATGCGCTGCCCGTGTTTGGAGTAGAAGACCAGCTCGCCGGTCGGAATACCGACCGCGGCGAGGCCGTCCAGCAGGCCGAGTTCGGTCAGCTCGCGGACCGCGTGCGGCAGGACGTTAATGCCGACTCCCAACTCGCTGAGCGTGGGAACGGATTCGTAGACATCGACCTCGCTGAGACCGGCAGCGTGGAGCGACAGGGCCAGCGTCATGCCGCCGATACCCCCGCCGATAATAGCGATGTGCACCCTGCTTCCTCCTGATAATGAAGACCTCGGCGAAAAACTCGCCCCCCATACCGGCATGAAACGAGAGGGATACGGTAGCGCACTCCTACCCGGAACAAAAGCTGCGCCCCACCCCTCCCTGTATCTATCCTGACAGGAAAGGTATGATTGGCGACGGACAGGAGCGGGGAGGACAGGCTGCGGGAGCACCATTCCAAAGGAGGAATATATGATTCACGTCACAGAGTTGGGCTATGTGGGCGTTGGGGTCCAAGACCTTGATACCTGGAAACATTTTGCGGCCAATATCATTGGCTGGGAAGTTGCGGATGAAGGCGAAGACGACCGTTGCTACGCCCGCATGGACTATTGGCATCATCGGATTGTCCTGCACGCCGACCCCAGCGACGATTTGCTCTATCTTGGCTTTCGCGTTGCCGGGCCCGAAGAGTTCGGACAGATGCAGCAGCAGTTGGCCGAGGCCGGCCTCGCCTACCGCGTGGGGTCGCCGGACGAGGCCGCCGAGCGGCGCGTGCTGGAAGTGATGAAACTCGCCGACCCCAACGGCAATCCGGTCGAGATTTTCCACGGTCCGCAGGTGGAGTTCAGCCAGCCGTTCTATCCTGGCCGGCGCATGCACGGTCGATTCAAGACCGGTGCCGGCGGACTGGGGCACTGTATTGTCAGTCAACAGGATACGGACGCGGCCTATCGCTTTTACCACACCCTGGGTATGCGCGGCAGCGTGGAATACCAGATTCGACTCGGCAAGCAGGTCCTCAGACCAGTTTTCATGCACTGCAATGAACGCGACCACGCCGTGGCCTTTGGCATAGGCGCGTCCGAGCAGCGCCTCAACCACATCATGGTTGAGGTGGACACCCTGGACGATGTGGGCCTGACCTACGAGCTCGTGCGCGAACAGAAGGTGCCGGTCGCCATTACACCGGGGAAACACTCCAACGACCATACGTATTCCTTCTACTTCCGCACGCCTTCGGGCTGGATGATCGAGTATGGCTGGGGTGGGCGACCGGCGACGCATCAGTCCGAATACTATGTGCGCGACATTTACGGCCATGACCCCGAAGCGGGCGGCTTTAACGCCCGGAGTGAATCCAGCTAGGCCGGCAGTCCCGTTCTCCGAGGTGAACCATGAGCCGTCCCATCCAGCCGCGCCGGTTGACGCTGCACGGTGTCCAACTTGACGTCTATGAATACGGCCAGGGCCGTCCGCTCCTCGTCCTGCACGGGGAAGACGGGCCGTGTCCCCAGGTGCCTTTTTTCTCTCTGTTGGCGCGCCAGGGGCGGGTGGTCCTGCCGACCCATCCCGGTTTCGAGCAGGTATCCGCGTCGCCCGATATCGACACCGTGGATGACCTGTCGTATCTCTATCTCGATCTGCTTGACGCCTACGACCTGCGTGAGGCGGTTGTTATCGGCTGCTCGCTCGGTGGCTGGATAGCCGCGGAAATGGCGGTCAAGTCTCCGGCTCGCCTCAGCCGGCTAGTCTTGGTGGCCCCGCTCGGTATCAAGGTCGGGGACCGGGAGACGCGCGACATCCCGGATATATTCGCTCTGTCGCCGGAAGAGGTCAGGCGGCTGCAATACGCTGATGCGGCTCGGGCCACGGTCGATTATGCCAGCCTGTCTGACGCGGAGCTGACCGCCCTGGCCTGCAATCGAGAAGCCACCGCCCTGTACGCTTGGGAACCGTATTGTCATAATCCAAAATTACGGCAGCGTCTGCACCGCATTACGATTCCGACGCTGCTCGTCTGGGGGGCGCAGGACCGTTTTGTGACACCCGGCTATTATGGCAGGGCGTATTGTGACGCTATTCCCGGCGCGCAGCTTGGTGTTATTGACCGGGCCGGACACTGGCCGCACCTGGAACAGCCCGAGGCACTGGTCGAGCGAGTTCGTACATTTCTTCTTGCCACAGCATAAGTCTTGCCACAGCATCAGTCTTGCCTCAGCATATAAGAAGGATCCGTGTTCATGCGCGCCTGGCATTTCAGCGAAAACGCCTATCATCTGCTGCCCGATGCAAAGGAGTATGACTCCATCCGCGTCACCCTCCCGAATCGTTACTACGATCCGAAAATCGGCGCCGACCTCTACCATCGGTTTATCGACGAGTGGTTGATTGCCGAGGAGTTGGGGCTCGATATCATGGTGAACGAGCACCATCAGACCGCGACCAATCTCAACCCGGCCGGCCCGATTGTCATGGGCATCCTCGCCCGTGAAACCAAAACGGCCCGCTTGCTGATTCTCGGCAATCCGATTGCCAACCGGCGCGAGCCGGTGCGCGTGGCCGAAGAGATGGCCATGGTCGATGTCTACTCCCGTGGCCGCCTGGAGGTTGGCTTTGTGCGGGGCGTGCCATACGAAATGTCGGCCGGCAATCACCGACCCACGCGCATGATGGAGCGTTTCTGGGAAGCGTATGACTTGATTCTCAGGGCCTGGACCAGTCACGACGGGCCGTTCAACTGGGAAGGCAAATACTTTCACCATCGTCAGGTCAATATCTGGCCGCGGCCCTATCAGCAGCCGCACCCGCCGGTTTGGATTACGGCCCTCAGTCCGGGCTCTGCCCAGGCGGTCGGGGAACGCGGCACGGTCGTGGCCTGTTTTCTGACCGGGTTCGATGGCTCGAAACAGGTGTTTGACGCCTATCGGACGCGCCGGGCCGCACTCGGTCTTTCCCCGGCCAGCCTGGACCGCTTTGCTTATGCCGCCCTGGTCTACACGGGCGAGACGGATGAAGCCGGCTATGCCGGCGCGCGCAAGCTGATGTGGTATGTGGAGGCCAATAAGGTGCCGTTCCAGTTCACCAGCCCGCCGGGCTATCATCCGCCGGCAGCGATGGCCGGGGCGATGAAAGGCCCGGCCTCGGGGGTGTTCAAGATGTTCCAGAACCCGCAACTGGAGAGCTTTATGCAGCACGGGCTGGTCTTTGCCGGCAACCCGGATTCTGTCTACCGTCAAATCGTCAAGTTTTACGAACACGTGGGCGGCTTTGGGCATCTCTTGCTGATGGGACAGGCCGGCTTCCTGGACCACGAGGAGACGGTCACAGGCATGAAACTCTTTGCCCGAGAAGTGTATCCACGTCTCAAAGCGTTCAATCCTGCGCTTGTGGCCTGACCCGGAGTGTTGCGGCCGGCATATGATTCTCAAGACTGCTGAAGAAGGAGGGTATAAAATGAAGACTCCGTTTTCCGGTGGCTGCGCGTGTGGTGCGGTCCGCTATCGCTGTGCGGATGAGCCGCTCTATATGGGCAACTGCCATTGTCGGGACTGCCAACGCGCAACCGGGGGTGCCTATTTTGCGGCGGTCATTGTCAAAGAACCAGATTTTTCTCTGACGGGCGAGCTGACCTGGTATGAGAAACAGGCCGACCGCGGACATACGATGGGCCGCGCGTTCTGCCCGGCCTGTGGCTCTCCCATCCTGTTGACCAACTCTGTCGTGCCGGACTTCAGGGTGCTGTACGCCGGCAGCCTGGACGACCCGAGCTGGTATCAGCCCCAACGGGATATTTTTGTGGCCAGTGCCCAGCCGTGGGATATTATGCACCCGGAGCTGCCGAAAGTGGACGGGATGCCGCAGTCGTTTTAAGGCCGGCCAACGGTATTGCGGTCTGACCCCTACCACTGCTCAGCCAATGCCGGAATTCAGCGACCGACAGATCGTGACTTCGTGGCATACGAACGCCCGCCCCTGGGTGCAGGCGGTCCAGAATGCGGAGATCGAAAGCCGGACGCTCGTCACCAATCAGGCCATCATCCACGCTGTGACCAGCCTGACACCGCGGTGCGTGCTTGACCTGGGCTGCGGAGAAGGCTGGCTGGCGCGCGCGCTGGCGGCGCGTGGCCTTGAGGTGGTTGGCATTGATGTGGTCCCCGCCCTGATAGCAGAGGCGCGGCAACGCGGAGGAGGACAGTTTCAGCTCTGTTCCTACGAAGATGTGGCCGCCGGTCGGCTCGGCGCACAGCGGTTTGACATGATCGTATGTAATTTTTCCTTGCTGGGAAAAGACTCGGTCGCGCACCTGCTGCACGCCCTGCCGGGCTATATGCCGCCCCAGGGCCATGTGGTCATCCAGACCCTGCACCCGGTCATGGCCTGTGGTGGCCGGCCGTATCGCGACGGCTGGCGGCCCGGCTCGTGGGACGGATTTGGGCCGGAGTTTACCGACCCGGCTCCCTGGTATTTTCGCACCGTGGCGTCCTGGATTCGACTCCTCAGAGACAGTGGGTTCGATATCCTGGAATGCCACGAGCCGGTCCACCCAAGGACCGGCCAGCCAGCTTCGATTATTTTCGTCGGTCGCCTGGACGCTACAGGTCTCGCACGCCCGGCAGCACCTCTTCCGCAAAGCGCTGCATCGCCACCTGCACCTGTTCGTGGAGCACCGTCCCGCCGGGATTAAAGGAACAGATCAGGGCATCGAGCTTGGCCCGCCGCTGGACCTCGGCAATCCGGTCTATACATTCCTGCGGGCTGCCGAATATGGCCATTTGGTCTTCCGCGGTCGCATACGCGGTCCGCTGGCCTATGGGGTGACGGGCAAAGCTGTCGGCCATCTGAACGCGCACCGCGGCCCGATTCTGAGCCGTGAAGACAAAGAAGACGGCCGACACCCGCGCCTTTTCCGCGGCCTGTCTGGCTGCCGAACGACGATACCGCCCGAGATGGGTCAGAAAATCATCCGGCCAGGGGTGAATGGGGGCGGCCATTAACAGGCGCAGGCCGCGCCGACCGGCAAACTCGGCCGTGCTCGGACTATTGGCGGCAATATGTAGCGGCGGGCCGGGCTGCTGAAGCGGCTTGGGCACGACACTGAGCGACTCGAACCGATAGTGCCGGCCGTGGTAGGTCAGCGGGGCCTCGGCCCAGGCGCGTTCCAGGATATCAATCGCTTCTTCCAGCCGGCTGGTCCGCTCTTCCCAGGGAATCCCGAAACCGTCGAAGTTATGACTCCAGGTTCCCCGCCCCAGGCCAAAATCCAGCCGGCCGGCGGTGACAATATCCACTGTGGCGGCTTCTTCGGCCACGCTGACCGGATTATGCAGCGGGAGTTGGCTGACCCCAATGCCAAGGCGGATACGCTCGGTGCGCCCCGACAGGGCCGCGGCAACCACCAGGGGCGCCGGCATGGTGGAAAAACCAGCGTCAAAATGGGCCTCGGCCAGCCACGCAGAGTCAAACCCCAACTGGTCCGCGTAAACAATCTGCTCAAAGGTGTCTCGATAGCGTTGCGGCACAGACTGCCCAGGGGCGCAGGGTAACTGATAAAAGACGCCGAACTGCATGGCTGTGTCCTTCCTGCGGGCGTGTGTGGAGCGTTCAGCACCCGTTACAACTTTGCCCCCTATCAAGTCTTCCCGGAAGAGGCAATGCAACGGCCCACCCCTGATGCAAATCCTGGGGTGTGGGATATAATATCTGGCAGATGGTCCCCTTTGCTTTGCTGTTCCTGTTTGCCATCGTCGGTTGTAGCCCGTACACCGTGCGCTCCCTGGAGCAGCCGCCGGTTTCCATACCGCAGACGTACCATCATGGCGTGACAGGCGAGCGGGTCCTGGGGCAGTGGTGGCGCGAGTTTGGTGACCCCCGCTTGAACGCGGCGATGGAGCGGGCCTTTCGCGGGAATTTCGAGCTGAGGCAGGCCTGGTCGCGGCTGGCCCAAGCCCAGGCCCTGGCCCGCATTGCCGGGGCTGAGCAGATACCCCAGGCTGATTTCCGCACCGGCGCCTCCCGCCTCCACACGGTTGACCGGGAAGCGACCGACCTCCAGGGGCAGACCTTTAGGCGTACGGCCAATCCAGACCGGTATTTTGTGGCCACGGGCCTCACCTATGAAATTGATCTCTGGAAGCGGATTGCGTCCCAGCGGACTGCCGCTCAGCTCGAAGCCGGGGCTGCGCGTCAGGACGTGGAGGCCACGGCCCTATTCCTCACGGGTGCGGTGGTGAATGTCTGGCTCAGATGTCAGGAGTACTCCGCCCTTTTGGATGTCCTGCGGGAGCAGATTCAGGTGAGCCAGACCCTGCTCAATTTGACTGAACTCCGCTTCAGCGTCGGGACCGACTCGGCAGTGAATGTGTTGCAGCAACGGCAGCAGCTGTCGGATACGCAGGCCCAGGTGCCGCGTGTCCGTGCCTTGCTGGAGACCGCCTTGAATCAGCTGGCGGTCCTCCTCGGCCGGGTGCCAGGCTCGCTCGACGAGCTGGCGCCGGGCCGGTCGCTCCCCGCGCTGCCGCCGTTCCCACAACTGGTTTCGCCGGCCGTGCTGCTCGTGTCCCGTCCGGATTTACAGGCCGCCCAGCGCCGGCTCCAATCTGCGGATTATCGGGTTGCCGCGGCCGTGGCCGAGCGCTTGCCCCGCCTGGTATTGCAATTGTCCTACGAGTTCAGCGCCCGCAGTTGGGACACCTTCTTTCGGCAAGAGACCGGTTCGCTGCTCGGTGATATGCTCACGCCGGTCGTCGATGGCGGCCGACGCCGGAACGAGGTGGTCCGGCAAAAAGCCCGGGTGCAGGAATTGCTCGACCGATTTGGGCAGACGTATTTGACGGCCCTGCGCGAGATTGAAGACGCCTTGATTCAAGAGCGTCAGCAACGACAGCTGCTGCGCAGTCTTGAGCGGCAAATGACGCTGGCGCAGTCCACGCTTGATGTGTCTCGTGCACGCTATATCCACGGCCTTATTGACTACCTGAATGTGCTGGTGGCGGTGCAATCGCTTCAGGCGCTTCAGCGCCGGCTGATTAGCGAGCGGAAGACCCTGCTGAGCCAACGGGCCGAGCTATACCGCGCCTTAGGCGGCAAGTGGACGGAGGCCCTCGAAGACCCCAACGCCATCCGTCTGGCCGCCTCGCCCGCTCCGGCGGCACCCTCAGGGGGACGGTAGTGGCGCGAGCCGCAAGAGGAAAATCGTGGCCGAGACGGCTGTTCCGGTTTGGACTCTCGCTGCTCATCCTCATTGGCGGGATGCTGGGCGCATGGGCGCTGATCGCCAGCCGGCCGGCGGTCCCCAGAGTTGACCGGGAAGCCGCGCCCACCCTGGTTGAGGTGATGACCGTTCACACCCGGGATGAGCAGGCCGTATTGCAGGCCTACGGTGCGGTTCGGGCCCATCGTGAACTGACCCTCTTTCCCAGGGTTGAGGGCTATGTCATTGCTCAGCATGACGACCTGATTGACGGCGGCCTGATTCGGGCGGGCGAGACGCTACTCACGATTGACCCGCAGGATTACCGCTTGGCGGTCGAGGCCCAGCGGGGCACCCTGGCGCGGGCGGAATTCGAGCTGCAAGTCGAACAGGGCAAGCAGGTGGTTGCCCACCAGGAGTGGGACCTGCTGGAGCCGTCCATCGAGACGACTGAGATGGGGCGGCTCTTGGCGCTGCGCCGGCCGCACCTCAAAGAGAAGCGGGCCGCGGTGGAGGCGGCGAAGAGCCGTCTGGCCCAGGCCGAGCTGGACCTGAGCCGCACCGTAGTCGCGGCGCCGTGCAACGCGCTGGTCTTGAGAGAGACGGTTGAAATCGGGCAATTGGTCAACGCGCGGACCGCGGTGGCGAGCCTGGTATGCACCGATACGTTTCGGGTCGCAGTCAGCGTGCCGCTGAATGAATTGGGTTGGGTGGAATTCCCGAATGCCGCCAGACTGCAACCGGCCGAGGGCTCCCCGGCGGCCACGGCAAAAGGCTCCGCGGTCCGCATTCGGCGCGACCTTGGGAATGGAGAGTCTGTGCAGTGGACGGGCTGGGTCGAGCGTCTGCTCGGCGACGTGACCGAAAATGGCCGCATGGCCCGGGTCCTGGTCCTGGTTCCCGACCCGCTCGGCCTGAAGCCCGGTGCCGGCCCCGGTTCGGCGCTCCTGCTCGGCGAATACGTCCGGGTGGAGATTCTCGGTCCAACCCTGCCCCAGATGATTGTGCTGCCGCGTAGCAGCCTGCGCGAGGACGAGCGCGTGTGGGTGTATAACGCGCGGCAGGAATTGGAAATCCGGCAAGTGGAGGTTGCGCTGCGGCGGCGGGACTCGGTGCTGATTCGCGCCGGTCTGGCGGACGGCGACCACATTATCACCAGCACGCTGCCGGCCGCGCTGCCGGGGATGCGCTTGCAGGCCGTGGTGGCTGAGCCGGCTCCGACACGCACGGACGAGGAATAAGCACTCCGTGGCTGATGCTGTTGACACCGCACCGCAGACCGGCGGCCCGATTGCCTGGATGGCGCGCAACCATGTGGCCGCCAATCTGGTCATGCTGCTCTTTCTCGTGGGTGGCCTGCTGCTCAGTACCCAAGTCAAACAGGAAGTGTTCCCCGAGTTCAGCGCTGACACCATTACCGTCTCGGTGCTGTATCGCGGCGCCAGTCCGGCGGAAGTCGAGCAAGGGGTGATTCTGTCCATCGAAGACGAGGTGCGGGGGCTGGACGGGGTCAAGGAGGTGCGCGCCACGGCAACCGAAAGCCGCGCCAGGGTGACTATTGAACTGCTGACCGGCGCGGATACGGGCAAGGCGCTTCAGGATGTCAAAAACGCGGTGGACAGTATTCTGTCTTTCCCCGAGGAGGCAGAACGACCCATTGTCAGCCTGGCTCAGATACGGAACCGGGTGCTGACCCTGTTGGTCCACGGACCGCAAGACGAACAGACCTTACGCGATTTGGCTGAGCGTATTCGAGACGAGTTGCTGCAACGGCCGGGCGTGACCCTGATTGAGCTGGCGGCCGCCCGCCCGCTGGAGATCAGCCTGGAGGTCCCGCAGCGCCATTTGCGCGCCTATAATCTGACCCTTGCGCGCATTGCGCGGGAAGTGGGCCAGGCGGCGATTGAACTGCCGGCCGGTGGGGTGAAAACCCCGGGCGGCGAGGTCTTGCTGCGCACCCAGGAACGGCGCGACTTTGCCCGCGAGTACGCCAATATCCCGGTGGCCGCGGCCCCGGACGGCTCGCAGATTCTGGTGGGTGATATTGCCCATATTCGTGACGGTTTTGAGGAGACCGACGTGGAGGCGGTTTTGAACGGCCAGCGCACGGTCGCGGTCCGGGTCTTTCGGGTTGGTAATGAAACCCCGCAGTCGGTCTCCGATACGGTCCGGGCCTATAGTGCCGAACTCGAGCCCGAGCTGCCGCCCGGCATCGGCCTGACCATCTGGGACGACCGGTCCGAGGTCTACCGCGGCCGGGTCAACCTGCTGGTCAAAAACGCCTTCCTGGGTCTGGTCCTGGTCTTATTATTGTTGGGCATCTTCCTTGACCCCAAGCTGGCCTTCTGGGTCACGCTGGGCATTCCCATCTCCATTCTGGGCTCGTTTCTGTTCCTGCCGCTGACCGGCGCCTCAATCAATATGATCTCGCTCTTTGCCTTTATCATTACCCTGGGCATTGTGGTCGATGACGCGGTGGTCGTCGGGGAAAACGTGTATGAGAAGCGCGAGCAAGGCATGCCCTTTTTGCAAGCCGCGATTGAAGGGACCAGAGACATCGCCGGGCCGGTGGTCTTTGCCGTGTTGACCAATATCGTGGCGTTTTTGCCACTCTTTTTTGCCCCAGGCACGTTTGGAAAATTCTTTGGTCAGATTCCGGCGGTGGTGGTGGCCGTGCTGGTGGTCTCGCTTGTTGAATCGCTCTTCATTCTGCCGGCCCATCTGTCGCGCCAGACCCAAGCGAACCGAGTGTGGGCCATCCTCGGCAAGCCGCGCCGTCTTTTTCATGCCTTCTTGCAGCGCTGCATGACGCAGGGCTATCAGCCGCTCTTACGCCTCGCCCTGGCCAACCGCTATGCGACCCTGGCGACCGGCCTGGCGCTGCTGATTCTGGCCGGCGGCGCGGTCGGGGGGGGCTATATTCCGTTCAGCTTTATTCCGCGGATTGATACCGATGTTGTTACCGCTCAGGCGACGCTGCCGTTCGGGGTCCCGATGGAGACCGCCCGGCGTGTCCGGCACCAACTGCTCAGCGCGGCCGCGGCCACGGTTGAGGAATCCGGCGGCGCGGACATCCTGCGGGGCACCTATGCCTTGGTCGGCACACCCTTGCAGTCGTTCGGGCCGCAGCTGGCTGAGGGTGCAGTGGGAGGTGGCAGCCATCTGGTGGCGGTGCAGGTCCTGCTCGTCCCGTCGGAGCAGCGCGAGATTGGCAGTCTGGAATTTGCGGACGCCTGGCGGGCGGCGACCAACCATATTGTCGGCATCGAAACCCTGACGTTCAACGCCGAAACAAACGTCAGCGAAGGGGCGGATATCGACATTCAGTTGACCCACCGCGACCGGCCCACGCTGGAGGCGGCGGCCACCGAGCTGGCCCGGACCCTGGCCGGGTATGCCGGCGTGCGGGATATTGACGATGGCTTTGCCCGCGGCAAGCCGCAGCTCAGCCTGCGGCTCAAACCCGAAGCGCGCAGCCTGGGTATCAATGCCACTGAGCTGGCCCGACAGGTTCGCAGCGCGTTCTACGGGGCGGAAGCGCTCCGACAGCAGCGCGGACGGAACGAAGTCCGGGTCATGGTGCGGCTGCCCGAAAACGAGCGACGCACGGCCTACACGGTTGAGCACTTGATGCTGCGCACGGCCGGCGGTGGCGAGATTCCGCTCTTTCAGGCTGCGACTGTGGAGCGTGACCGCGCCTATACTGAAATCCGCCGCCGGGAAGGCCGACGGATTATTGCCGTGACCGCGGATGTGGATAAAAGCACGGCCAATACGAGTGTGATTATGGCCGAGGTGCTCAGCCGGGAAATACCGCTCCTGATGAAAAAATACCCCGGCCTGAACTATGCGCTGGAAGGCGAGGAGTTGGCCCGCCAAGAGATGCTTGAGGCCCTGGGGGTCAGCTTTGTGTTTGCGCTGCTGTGCATCTACGGCCTGCTGGCCGTGCCCTTCCGCAGCTATGTTCAGCCGGTGCTGGTGATGCTGAGCATTCCGTTCGGCATCATCGGCGCGCTGCTGGGCCTGACGCTGCTCGGCTACGACCTGAGCATCATCAGTATGTTCGGGATGATTGCCCTGTCCGGGGTGGTGATTAACGACTCGCTGGTGCTGGTGGTCACGGCCAACCGCCTGCGCACGACGCGGCAGCTCTCGGCGAGCGCAGCGATCAGTCAGGCTGGGCTGCGTCGCTTCCGGCCGATTTTACTGACCTCGCTGACCACGTTTTTCGGGCTGACCCCGATGATTTTTGAGACCTCGATCCAGGCCCGCTTCCTGGTGCCTATGGCTATTTCTCTTGGCTTCGGTCTTTTGTTTGCCACGGTCATTATCCTGGTGTTGCTGCCGGCCTCGTATTTGATCCTGGAAGACCTCAAGCGGCTGCCGGCCGCTGTGCGCGTTCTGTTCAGGCCACGCACTCGGGCACGGCCGGACCCATAGGAACACTAGCGCAGTGTCCGGTGTTGCAAAGTTCCCTTCCCGACTCTACTTTGGCGGGCAGAGCACAGACCGCTGTCGGGAGGCAGGGTGAAAAGGACACCGCACGATGCTGAGACTTGCCGAAGAGATTCTGCTGCTGCTTTTTGTTGAAGAGCAGGGGAAGGTCGCTCCGCACTTTCCACCCCACTCGCTGCATATTGTCCTGGCTGGTGCCGTGCTGATGGATTTGGCCCTGGCCAACCGCATTGATACCGACCTTGAACATCTGACCCTCATTGATGCGACGCCGCTTGAGGACGACCTGCTTGATCCCACCCTGGCTGAGATCGCACAGACGACCGGGATGCACTCGCCCCCCCCCCGACTACTGGGTCACACAGATTGCCAGACGGGGCGACGAAATCCGGTCGCGGGCGCTGACCCGCCTCGTTGAGCGCGGCATCCTTGAATCGGATTCCGAGTCTGCGGGTGTCTTTATCCTGTCCCGTCTGGTGTCGCGTTCCCGCCGGTATACGGTCGAAGGGCAGACGGTGGAGGAGGTGTGGCTGCGTATTATGCGGGTCCTGTTCAGCGCAGATATTCCGGCTCCGCGCGATATCGTCATTATCGCTCTGGCCGACGCCTGCGGCATTTTTAAGAATATCCTGTCCGGTGCGGAACTGGCCGAGGTGCACGGGCGGATCGAACAAATCCGGCAAATGGACCTGATCGGCCAAGCGGTGACGCAGGCGGTCGGCGAGCTTGAGGCCCCGGCCCCGTCTCCGGCCCCGCGCAAAGAGATCCCTCAGGCGCCGGGCTTGCCGCTTCTGGGCAATATCGTCTCCATGGCGAGAGATTTACGCGCTTTTCTCGCCGATCAATACCGCCAATTCGGTCCGATCTTTGGTATTCACGCCTTCAATCAGCGCCTTATCGTCCTGACCGGTCCAGAGGCCAATCTCTTTGTGGCACGCGGCAATCAGTACTTCCGCAGCCACGAAACTTGGGCCGCCTTCAATACCGCATTGGGGGTCAGTCGCTCTCCTCTCAGCATGGATGGTCCTGAACATATTCGCGTGCGCCGGGACCATGCCCCAGTCTATTCGCGCAAGCTCGTCGAGAACCGCCTGGAAGATGCGATCCACATCGTGCGGCGCGAGACCGCGGCCTGGCCGCAGCACACATCGTTTGAGGCCCTGCGGGCTTGCCAGCGCATTATTGCCGAACAAATCGGCTATATGGCGACCGGCCTGTCCGCGCGGGATTACATCGATGACATTATCTATTTTTCCTCGATCATGATCTCTACGCAGGTCTCTCGGCACCTTCCCAGTTTCCGACGTGCCCACAAACGGGTGCAGGAATTTCTGCGGAAAATTCTGGCCGAGCATGACCCGGAACAGCGCGGCGACGTACCGCGTGACTTCGTAGACGATTTTCTGGAACTCAATCGCACCGACCCGCATTATATTTCTGAGGCTGATTTCAGCATCTACTTGTTGGGTCCGTTCATCGCCGGCCTCGACACCGCAGCCAGTGTGTGTGCCTTTATGCTGTACGAGTTGGTGAAACACCCAGATATACTCGACCAAACCCGCGCCGAAGCCGATGCCCTTTTTGCCCAGGGTCCGCCCTCTATGCAAGAGGTCCGCCAACTCGATGTCATTCATCGCCTGGCGATGGAGACGATGCGCCTCTATCCCCTCACCCCGGTCGTGCTGCGGACAGCCGCCAACTCGTTTGAATTTGAAGGCTATGCGGTTCCCGCTGGCGCACCGGTGCTTATCGGGTTCACGGTGACGCATCACATGCCGGAATATTTCCCCAATCCGCACCGTTTTGATATCGAACGCTATACGGCACCACGCGCCGAGCACCGACAGGAAGGCGTCTATGCGCCCTTTGGCGTCGGCGCTCACCAATGTTTGGGGCGCAGTCTGGCCGAGGCGCTCATTGCGATCAACATCGCCTATATTGTCCATACCACGGGTCTCGCCCTGGACCCGCCCGATTACCAATTGAGGACGAGACGGCTGCCCGGCCTCCACCCGCATCGCTCACTCAAGCTCCGCCTCACAAGCCGTCGCAACTAGGAGCGCCCCATGTCTGCGTCGCCAACTCCGCTGCCCCGCTATCATGGGCTCGATTGTCTGCGGGCGACCATGATGTTGCTCGGATTGGTGCTGCACTCTTCCATTCATTATTTCACCCTGCCGGACCCCACCCTTCAGGTGTATCTGGATGCGCAGACGAGTGTGTTTTTCGAGTATCTGTTCGGTTTTATTCACAGCTTCAGGATGCCGACCTTTTTCGTTATTGCTGGGTTCTTCGCCGCTTTTGTGTGCGACACGCGCGGGACAAGAACGTTCCTGCGCCATCGTCTGGACCGCATCGGCATCCCGCTCATGTGGAGCCTGCCGATTATCTTTGTCATCGTCGCCGCGGCCTCATACTTTGCCCAACTCTCGACGGCCGGACCCAAGCTCCCCGAAGCCGGCTTCGAGGCGATATGGAACGGCCTCTTCATGCACCTCTGGTTTCTCTACCACCTGCTGATTTTCTGTGTTGTGGCCATCCCCATCAAGCATTTTATCTGTCGTCTGCGAGCAGATGTCCGCGACCGCCTGCTCAATACCTTCGCGCGGATGCTCCACCGTCCTTCTGGTCTGGTGCTGTTGGCCACGATCAGCGGCTTGACGCTCTACCCCATGGAGCATTGGATGCTGGACTATTCAAGCGCGCCTCTGCCGCCCCTGCGTATCCTCAGCGCGTACGCGGTATTTTTTAGCGTTGGGTGGCTCATTTTCCAGCGCCGAGAAGTCTTGCCGGGCTTCAAGCTCCGCGTGTGGAAACATCTGGCCCTCGGCCTTGCCTGCCACGCGGCCTACCAATTTTTCTACAATCACGGCTATGGAGATGACACCGCAGTGCGCGCCCATATTGGGGCTATCGCCTCTCTGGCCCTGTCGGTCTGGGCGCTGGTCTACGGCTTCCTCGGCTTGTTCTTGCGCTATCTCGACAAGCCGAGCCCCTACTGGCGCTACCTGTCTGACGCTTCGTACTGGATGTACATCATCCATCTGCCCATCACTATCTTGCTGCCGCCCCTCCTGGCAGACGCTCCCCTGCCGGCGGGGGTCAAGTTCAGCTCTGTTGTTGGTGTGACAACGGCCGTCACACTGATTACCTACCATTATTTTGTGCGTGGGACCTGGGTCGGCGCGAGGCTCAACGGCCGGCGTTATCCAAGGGTGGCACCGTGGCGAGCAGCCCCTGTCTCCTCCGCTTGAGCAAGGCGGCTCTCCGGTCAGGCCGCTTTGGGGCTGGTGCCTACCCGTCCCAGCGATTTTCGTCGGCATCTGGCCCCCAGTGTGGAGTTGTGAGGTTTTGAGGATGAAGAAATTTTTGCTTGCCGTCATAGGAACTCAAGGCGACTTGAATCCGCTCCTTGGCATTGCTCAGGAATTAGTCCGCCGGGGCCACGGCGTGACCGTGGCTGCAAACGGTTCCCACCGCCGGAGAATAGCCCGTCTGGGCCTGGATTATCTCCCTTTGCGGCCGGCACTGGACGACAAGGAAGGCGCCAGGTGGTTCGAGTATGGACTGCAATCCCATGTGAAAGAATACCGCCATCTGTTCCGAGACCTCATATTCCCGCACGTGGCCTGGAATTTCCATCAACTTGAAAAAGTCGCCCCGGCTCATGACGTGCTGCTGAGTTATCCCGCGGTCTTCTCGGTTCCCCTTGTTGCGAAAAAACTGGGCAAGCCCTGGGCGTCGTTCATGCTCATGCCGATGGGATATCCCGCTGAATACTCCCGCCACCGGACTATCGGCCGGACATCCTCGTGGGATTTTCTGTGGCAGACATCCTTCCCACTTCTGTTAGAGCAGGTCGTTCGTTTCTTGGCGGAGAAGGTCTCGGATTCATGGGCCGCGCCCTTCAGGGAACTCCGGCAAGCGCTGAACCTCCCGGCAGACCTGCATCCGATAACGGAGGTCCAGCATTCCCCGTATTTGAATCTTGCGCTGTTTTCTCGTCATTTTGCCACGGCACAAAAAGACTGGCCCCAACCCCTGGTCCAAACCGGCTGGGTATTCGCCCGGCAGGAAAACGAGTCGCTGTCGAAAAAGGTGCGAGATTTTCTCGCCCAAGGAGAGCCGCCTCTCCTCTTTTTTCCGGGGAGCATGGGCTATGTCACGAGCAAGGGCAAGCCATTTTGCCAGACTGCAGCAGAAGCGACCCTGCTGATGGACAAACGGGCCATCTTCATCATTGAGCAGGGCGCGGACAATCCCCCTGACCTACCGCACGATGAGCGGTTGCTCCTCAGCACCTATGAGCCTTTTTCTCAATTGCTGCCTCATATCTCCACGTTCGTCCATATTAGTGGAATGGGCAGCGTCTTCTATGGTCTGCACGCCGGCAAACCCCAGCTCGCTGTGCCCTTCACGTATGAGCAGTGCGACAATGCCCTGCGCTTGGAGGAGTTGGGCGTATCGGCGACCATCCCGGTGGCGCGCTTCAACACCGCCGCACTCTGTCACAACATTGAACAGATGGAGCAAAACGCCTGTCGTGAACGGGCGTTGCAAGTGCAAGCGCGCCTGGCAGGGGAAAATGGCGCGGCAGTAGCGGCAGACCACTTGGAGGCGTTACTCTCAGGAGCGACGGCCCCGACCCTGGAGCAAAAGCGAGGAAGGAGGCTTGCCTGAGCGGGCGGCTGGCCGCTAACGCTCCGTCACGTTTGGCCACTTTCCGTCCTGGGGAGAGTGGGTCAGGAAATAGTCCAGGCTCAGCCACAGACTTTTGGAGTGACGAAAGCACAGGAGGGGAAAGCCGATGGCGAATACGCTCCAGACCAGCATTTGGTGGGTCAGCGACCAATCCGTCCACGAGTCCAGAATCAAGAAGCCGGGGGTGGCAATCACCACCGTGGCGGCATAGTTGAGATAAATCGCGCCAACATAATAGCCCTGTTCTGGTTCAAAGGAAAAGGAACAAGCCGCGCACTGCTCATGCAGTGTAAAGGCGCGTGCAAACAGGCGGCCCTGTCCGCAGCGGGGACATTGCAGGCGCAGACAGCGACCAAGGATGGGCAGGAGACGGCGGAGCATATGAGGGGCTTTCTAATACCTTATTGAACGATCCATGATAGAGTACATCGGCGTAGAATCAACGAGGAAAACGATTATGAAAGAACGCCGTCTTGTCTTCCTCAGCCACGCCAATCCCGAAGACAATGAGTTTGCCTCTTGGCTTGGTACTCGATTGACCGCTGCTGGCTATGAAGTATGGGCGGACGTACTCAAGCTGCTCGGCGGCGAGACATTCTGGCGAGATATTGGCAATGCAATTAAAGAAGAGGCCGCTGTCGTTATTGTTGCTTTATCCCACGCGTCATATCAGAAAGATGGTGTCCTCAATGAAATTGCTCTGGCCGTAGGCACAGGTCGCAAGCTCGACAAAGACCAATTTGTCATACCCGTCCGTCTCGACACCCTGCCTTTCTCAGACTTTCCCGAACAGTTGATCCGCCTAAACGCGATTGATTTTTCATCCAACTGGGCGGACGGATTGAGTACGCTTTTGAAGATTTTCAAAGAAACCCGGGTTCCGCAATCGACCGAGGATTTCGGAGAAGCCTTGGCCGCTTGGCAGCAATTTAAGATAAGACAAAGCGCATCTACCTCTGATACACCGGAGTCGATATTCTCTAACTGGTTTCAAATTAGCTCCTTGTCATCTCACATCCAATTTTCACGTTTCAAGGCGTCAAAGAAGGCTATGGAGCGTGCATTCAGTGAATTTCAAAGTCTTACAGTTCCATACGAGCGGCTGGCTGTCAGCTTTGCCGACACGACTACGCTTCAAAAGGAAATTTCTCCTGCTATTCCACTTGAGCACGCTTATCGAGTTCCACTGGAAGAATTTCTCAGTGGTCAGGCACCCGATGGACCACAAATCTCGCGGTGGGATGCCCGAAACATAGTAACTGGACTGCTCCGTCAGGCATGGGAGCACTTCATGCGGAGCCAAGGGCTCATACTTTGTAAGTTTGCACACGGGAGTGCGTGGTTCATCCCCCTCGATTTGATCGAAGGAAATGTCGCTGCTTTTGGCATTTCGCGGTATCAGGCAAGGTGAGTCTCGCTAACCCACAGCACATTACCTTGCGTCCCCACGTTGTCTTTACTCAGGACGGAAGAACACCGCTTGATAGCAAGGCTCGGACCGCCCGCTTACGAAAAAGTTTTTGTAAGAACTGGTGGAATGACCGCTGGCGCGACTTGATCCGTGCTCTCACGACTGCCCTAGCGAACGAAGAGGAGGCATTCTGTCTGCCCCTTGGCGGTGACATTGAGGCGACAATAGCTGCCTCTCCAATGAATTTCGCTACTCCTCTTTCTATTGTCGAGAATGGTGCAGTGTCCGCAGCCGAAGAGGACCGTGTAGAAGACGAAACAGAGGCTGATGCTCTGGATGATCTTGAGGGAGGATTGGATGAAGAAGAGTTTGAGGACCCACTTGAAGATGAAGAAGACAGTGACAGAGAGGTAGTATGACAAACTCTCTACTTCAACACATCGAAGAACCAAGGTTAGGCTTCGGCTACGGTCAGGAGTTGGAGCATCCGAAGGATGGGCTTTTCCTATTCGGTCCCTTGGACGACAAAGCTAACCCTGCCGAAATGCGTATCGGCGTCATTGGAACACCGAACGGTCTGAGTTACTTTCGCGAATGGGCAGAAAGCATTCGACGCTATCTTCCTCCCAAGGATCCGAGTAAACCGCACCACGCTGGCTGGCCCGGATTTCAGGCCGTTTTTGGCACTCAGTGGCCAGAAGAGCCTCTAGTCGAATTAACAGTCCCAAAAAATGCCATACGCGATTCAATTCGGATCACTGACCGGCACGAAGCGATATACAAAACGGTTGCCCTTTTTGAAGGGCCCATACGCAGGCATTTACGCCAAGACGAAGCACCCCCTGCTATGTGGTTCGTGGTCATACCGGAGGAGGTCCACCGCTATGGCAGACCTAAATCAGTTGTACCCAAGGAAGAGCGTATTGAAGGAAACCAGCCGTTTGTTCCCAAGATTGGACGACGGATCCTTCGCGAAGGTTCACTTTTTTCCGAAGACCGGAAAGCCGCAAAAATTTACCGATACGAACTCAATTTTCACCACCAGATGAAAGCCCGCCTCCTAGACCAAGGGGTTATCCTCCAGATTGTACGCGACACAACACTAGCGCCTCACCGATTCACTCAAAATGGCCATCTCCTCCGTGAACATGAAGACCCTGCTACGGTCGCCTGGAATCTCTGTACGACAGCCTTCTTCAAGGCTAGTGGTAAACCCTGGAAACTGGCGTCGGTCCGCCCGGGGGTCTGCTATGTTGGACTGGTTTACAAGCAAGATCACACTGACCCAGCAGCCGGAAATGCTTGCTGTGGTGCGCAAATGTTTTTGGACTCGGGCGATGGTGTTGTTTTCCGAGGTGCAGTCGGCCCCTGGTATTCAGAGCAACTCAGAGAATACCACCTGAACAAAGAGAAAGCCTCTGAGTCGATGAGTCTGGTCGTTGAGGCATATCAGGACCTCCACGGAAGGCCACCCGTCGAGCTTTTCATCCACGGCAAGACGCGGTTTAACGACGAGGAGTGGAAAGGCTTCAAATCCGTTGTCCCGAATGAGACCAATCTAGTAGGGGCGCGTATTCGCTCGACCAGTGAACTGAAGCTCTATCGAGCAGGGAAGATGCCCGTGTTGCGTGGCACCGCATATCTACCAACCGAACGGACTGGATACCTTTGGACTAAGGGGTTTATACCTCGGCTTGATACCTATCCTGGTTGGGAGGTGCCTAATCCGCTGCTTATTCAAATCCATAGAGGAGAAGCCGCCCTCCTCAGGGTTATGACGGATATGATGGGCCTAACCAAAATCAACTTCAATACCTGCCAGTTTGCAGACGGGCAGCCCGTTACACTCAAGTTTGCTGATGCTGTAGGCGAGATTCTTACGGCTGCGCCCGTTCCCGACCTGCCGCCCTTACCGTTTAGGCATTACATATAGGGTACGCTCAGCAAAATCGTCTCACCCCTCTGCCAAGTCTCGGCAAAGTATGTGAATTCCTCTGGCGAAAAGCCTCCGCGCATCGACATCTCACTCGCGGTGGGAGAGCCATTTCTTGAGTACCTGGAAGGGTACTACATGATTTTTACTCTGATTTCTCGCCAAGAGCTTGACGTAATACGTTCTTGACGAATTCGGGAACATTTTTTCGAGCATGTTTTGATAGCTGAACAAGGCGCTCGTATTGAGGCACTTCATCGTCAGACCACGTAACAGCCAAACGTCGAATGAGACGTAAGGCAATATGCGCGTAGTTCTCTGGGTTTGCCCAATAGCAGGCTTTACAGACTTCGGGTGAGTGGTCTGTCGTCCAGTTCTTGCAATGCTCGCACGACCATGACTTTGCACGGTTGCAGGAACCACAGAGCAGCATAAATTCGTCTGTATCCAATGTGCCGGCGGGGTCGCCACCAACTTCGTAGGGAACACGATGATCAATTTGAAGATAGCGGGGAGCGTAGTCGGTGAAACATACCCCGCAGCGCGAATTGTAAAGTTCAACCAAGGTTGCTTTGAAGGTTTTTGGCCAGGCTTTACGTCCGCCAAGCTTACCACTTGTGATTCTCGCGGGATCACCGAACCTGTAGGCTCCAATTTTGCGTCCGTGCGAGCCTGTCACGCGGAAGGTTTCTAACGGTATTCCTTGCTCTCGCACGTCACGGGCGGCTCGGGGTGGATGATCGTACCCGTATGCGTCGCTCAACTCTTCAGTCGTAATATGGCCGTGCTTCAGAATGTGATCTATGACGGTCTTTGGACGCTTTGCGGTAACGGCCTGGAGGAGATTGAGAAATTCCTGCGGCAGTGCGGTTCTCTGGTTGCCTTTTTTCTTTGCCACCGGTTGGACCTTTACCAGAGGGAGAGTTGATGTTTATTGGCGCGTCCGGCTCGTGTGAGCGAGGCGGTCAGAGCCGGAGACAGATATAATGATTCATAGGTCATCTCTGACCGACCCAGGAGCGTGGCCTGCGTAGACCGTCCGGCGCAGAGTTCCAGACGGGTTAATTGTAGGCAATCTGGAAGGGGTTTCCCGTAAGTCTTCGTGCCTGTACGCCCGTCGTAGGAGACGGCATACATGATACGCCGAGCGTTGAGTTTTGCGAGTTCGCGGCAGAACTCGTCGTGATTGACCTTGGGAAGATAGCGCTGATCCCGACTTCCACCCACACCCTGATACGGGGGGTCCATATAGATGAGGTCCTCCTCCGTACAGTTGTCAAGCACTTTCGTATAGTCCCATGACGTGAGCCGGGTGCGCTCTCGGAACAGCGCCGCAGTGCAGCGGAGCCGCCGCCGCATCTCGGTTGGACGAGCACCTTTGCGGCGATTATCCGGTGTGTTGTTAAACTCACCGTTCGCGTTATATCGAATGGCGGCCTTCACACAGCGAGCAAGTAGATATAAGAAGTCGCCGGGAGCATGTTCGGTGTTGAAGCGATGGCGTACCGTGTTGAAATACTCCCGTTCACGACCAAGTTGGTCGTTCCAGAGGAAGGTATACGTGTCAGCCAACTCATCTGGGCAGCGCATGATGCGCTCCCATAATTCGATCAGTGGAGAATGCGCGTCGTTGATCCAAAATTGGGCGGCCCGCCGGCTGGCAGCCATCGCAATCGACACCGCAGCAGAGCCGGCAAAGGGCTCAACTAGGCGGGAGGCCGTTGCCGGGAAATGTTGAAGGATCAGTGGTGCAATTTGACGTTTGCTGCCCTGGTACGGAATCGGCTGCGGCACGTCGGCGGAAGCGTTCATAGCGACAATTCTTCTGCAAGCGGTCTCTGTCTCTAGCGTATCCCGACCTTATACGCCCCCGTGGTTCAGGTATAGTCTGAAGATATGCGCATGATGCCGGCCACATCCTACCGACTCGAACGAATCCAGCCCATTCCGCAACCGCTTGAAGCCGTTTTCGCATTTTTTGCTGACGCGGGGAATCTGGAACGCATCACCCCGCCGTTTCTGCATTTCCGTATTCTAACTCCATTACCCATCACCATGCAGACCGGCGCGCGTATTGACTATCATCTCAGACTCGTCGGGGTGCCGTTCCAGTGGACCACACGGATAGAGGACTATGCGCCCCCGCACCGTTTTGTCGATAGCCAACTCTCCGGGCCCTATCAGCACTGGGTGCATCTGCATGAGTTTGCGGCGAGCGGGAAGGGAACCTTGATGCGGGATGTGGTGGATTACGCAATCCCGTACGGCATCATTGGCAGCCTGGCCCAGAAACTCTTTGTCGCCCGGATGCTGGACCGCATCTTTGATTATCGCCGCGAGGCAATCACGGCCTGTCTGGGTTGACCGGGGAGGCCCTTCCCGCACCAGAGCCAGAGGGCTTCTCAGTTTGTCTGACATCTATACAATAGGCAGGGGTCCGTGATGAGGGGGCCAGTGTGAGGGAGTCCGATGAGCAGTGAGGAGAAGACCGGAGGACCGCTTCAGAGCCAGTCAGGCGTAGGCCGGCCGCTTATTGCCTTACGAGACCTGACCAAGGTGTATCAGGAAGGCGAGCGTCGCCATTCGGTCTTGCGGCAGGTCAACTTATCCATTGACTCGGGCGAATTTGTCGTGCTGCTTGGCAGGAGCGGGTCTGGAAAATCCACCCTGCTCAATATGCTGAGTGGTATTGACCGGCCGACCAGCGGTGATGTCGTTTTTTCTACCGACCAGGGCGGCATCAATCTCACCCGGCTGAGTGAACGCGAGCGGACCGTATTCCGGCGCGTGCATATTGGTTTTATCTTCCAGTTTTTTAATCTGATTCCAACCTTGTCGGTTGAAGAAAACCTGCTCCTGCCGCTGGAACTCAACGGCCGGACCGGGCCGGCGGAACGAGACCGGGCGCACGACCTGCTTGAGACCGTTGGCTTGGGGGAGCGGGCCCGGAGCTTTCCCGACCGTCTGTCGGGCGGCGAGCAACAGCGGGTTGCCATCGCCCGCGCGCTGGTCCACGACCCCTTGCTGCTGCTGGCCGATGAACCCACCGGCAACCTGGACCTTGAGACCGGGCAGCGGGTGCTCGAGTTGCTGGACCGACTGACCCGACAACGCGGCAAGACCCTGATTATGGTCACGCACAGCCCCGAGGTGATCGGCGTTGCCGACCGTTTGCTCACGCTGCACGACGGTCGCGTCGTTGCCCATGCCTCTCCTGTCGAGGCAGCCGGATGAGTTGGCTGTTGTGGCGTTCCAGCCGGCGTTACTTGCAGCAACACGCCTGGCAGGTTGGCTTGGCCCTCCTCGGCATTGCCCTTGGTGTGGCTGTGGTGGTGGCGATTGACATTGCAAACGAGAGTGCCCGCCGGGCCTTTGTGCTGGCAACCCAGAGTGTGGTCGGACGCGCGACGCATCAAATTGTTGGCGGGCCAAATGGATTATCCGAGGAGGTGTACCGCGGTCTGCGGCTGAACGGAAAAGTCCGGGCTCTTGCGCCTGTGGTGGAGAGCGATGTGGCGGCAACAGACTATCCTGGCCGGATTTTTCATATGCTCGGCGTTGACGTGTTTGCGGAAGCGCCCTTCCGCCCCTATCTCAGCCGCGCCGGCACAACGCCTGACAATGACGTGCGGGCCTTCCTGACCCAGCCGGCCACCGGTCTGATTGCCGCCCGGACTGCCCAACATCTCGGGCTTGATATTGGAGACCAACTCAGCATCCGAATCGGAACCCAGCACCGGGCGGTGACCATAGTCGGCTTGCTCAACCCGCATGAGCAGAGCGCCGCCCGCGCGGTGGACAATCTGCTCATTATGGATATTGCCGCGGCGCAGGAAATCCTGGGGATGGTCGGCCGGTTGAGCCGGATTGATGTGCTCGCGCCTGAGGGCGCGTCCGGGCAAGCACTCCTGGCCAGGCTGCGCCAGCTTGTGCCGGCTGGGGTGGAAGTGCTGTCGTCGCGCGGTCGGTCTCAAGCCATTACTCAGATGACGCAGGCCTTTCATCTGAATCTGACGGCCCTGAGTCTATTAGCCCTGATCGTCGGTGCGTTTCTCATTTACAACACCATGACCTTCTCTGTCGTCCAGCGGCGGGGCTTGCTCGGCTTGCTCCGTCTCCAGGGCGTGACGCGGCGGGAGATTTTTCTGCTGATTATGGGTGAGGCCGCGCTCATGGGGGGGGGGGGGACGGTGGGGGGTATTGGTCTCGGGATACTCCTCAGCCAGAGCCTGGTGCAGCTTGTGACGCGCACAATTACCGACCTCTATTTTGTCCTGACGGTAGGGGAACTCGCGCTGACCCCGGTCGTGCTTGGCAAGGGCCTGGTGCTCGGCCTGGGCGCCAGCCTGCTGGCCGCCCTCTGGCCGGCCTGGGAAGCCACCACAACGCCGCCACGGGTGACCTTGCAGCGTTCAAGCCTGGAGACGCGCGCCCGGCAAACCGCACCCCAGACGATGCTGATGGGCCTGCTGATACTGGCTGCCGGGCTCGGTGGGCTGTGGATATCGGGAACGAATTTATGGTGGAGTTTCGGCTCCCTGTTTGGGGTGCTGCTCGGCTGCGTCCTGATGACGCCGTTGACGACCGTTGGCTGCATCCGTCTGCTCCAGCCCCTGCTACAAGCCTGGGGTGGCACGCTGGGCCGCTTGTGCGCCCGGAGTGTGGTGGCGGCGCTGAGTCGGACCGCGGTAGCGATTGCCGCGCTGATGGTGGCCGTGGCAGTCACGGTCGGCGTGGGTATCATGGTCCAGAGCTTTCGCCACACGGTCGTGCGTTGGCTGGGATCCTCACTCCACGCCGATGTCTATATTGCCCCCCCGAGTCTGATTGCACGCCGGAGTGATGCCACGCTGGACCCGGCGCTGGTCCAGCGGCTGGCGTCCGCGCCCGATATTACGCGGGTCAACACCTATCGGGGCCTACAGGTCGAATCCCCCCTGGGCCTCACCCAACTGGTGGCTATTGATTTGGCGGAACGCAGCTATGCGGCCTTTACGTTTATTGCTGGTAAGCCAGAGTCTATCTGGCCGGCCTTTCAAAACGAGGCCGCGGTCATTATTTCTGAGCCGTATGCGTATCGGCATACGCTCGGCCTCAATGATACGCTTCGACTCCGTACCGACCGGGGCGAACACAGGTTTCGGGTCGTCGGGATTTTTACGGATTATGGCTCGGACCAGGGCATTGTGATGTTGAGCCGTCACACCTATGACCGCTGGTGGCAGGATGCCAGCGTCTCCTCCCTGGGCGTGTATGCCGCGCCAGACACCGATGTTGACCGCCTCGTCGAATCACTGCGCCGGCTGGCCGGAATGGAACACGATGTCCTCATTCGCTCAAACCGGACTTTGCGCCAAGCCTCGCTCGAAGTCTTTGATCGCACCTTCACCATCACCACCGTCCTCCATCTGCTCACCACGCTGGTGGCTTTTATCGGGGTCTTGAGTGCGCTGATGGCCCTCCAGCTTGAACGCGCCCGCGAGCTTGGGGTGCTGCGCGCGACCGGGTGTACCCCCGGCCAGGTCTGGGGGCTCATGACCTCCCAAACCGGGCTGATGGGTCTTGTTGCTGGTCTGCTGGCCGTACCGGTCGGGGTTGGGCTGGCGCTTATTCTGGTCTTGGTAATTAATCGGCGCTCGTTTGGCTGGACCCTGCAAATTGAGATTGCCCCGGAAATCCTGGTGCAGGCGGTTGCGATGGCGGTGGGCGCCGCGCTGCTGGCCGGCCTCTACCCGGCCCTGCGTATGGCCCGGACCTCGCCGGCGCTGGCCCTACGGAATGAATAAACGGTGAGCCTCGCATGACCCCCCGCCTGCGTATCATGGTCATTCTGCTGCTGGCCGGCCTGGTCGGGGTCGGGCAGTGGTATATCGGCGTGCAAACGCCCGACTCTACGAGCACAGAACCTCGGTTGTCACTCGGTCAGGCCCTGGGTGGGGAGCTGGCCGGCTTCGCGCGGGCAGACCGTCCGCGCGTATTGCGCTTTCCTGACGACCACGGCCCGCATCCGGCCTATCGGACCGAGTGGTGGTATTACACCGGGAATCTGAAGTCCGCCGCCGGCCGCCATTTCGGATTCCAGCTTACCTTTTTCCGCACGGCCCTGAACGCGCCCCCAGGCCGGGTCAAGCGGACCTCGGCCTGGGGGACGCAGGACGTGTATATGGCCCATTTCGCTCTGAGCGATGTCGAAGCCCGGCGTTTTCACGCCTTTCAGCGGCTGAGCCGGGCCGCACTGGGCTTGGCCGGGGCGTCGGCTGCCCCCTTTCGCGTCTGGCTCGAAGACTGGTCGGCGACTGGAGAGATGGCGGTAGGGCAGCCCGTGTCCATGCAGTTGTCCGCCGAAGAACAGGACGTGGCGCTCCACCTCAGACTGAGGGCAGACAAGCCTCTTGTCCTGCACGGCCAAAATGGGTTGAGTCAGAAAGGTCCCACGGCCGGCCAGGCTTCGTATTATTATTCCTTCACCCGGCTGCTTTCGACCGGCGTGGTGCGCTTGGGCGACGAAGAGTTTCAGGTGCAGGGGTTGAGCTGGATGGACCGGGAATGGAGTACGAGCGTGCTGAGCGACGATATCCAGGGCTGGGACTGGTTCGCCCTTCAGCTTACCAACGGGCAGGAATTGATGGTCTATCAGCTCCGTCCGCAATCGGGCGACAGCCGTCCCCTCAGCAGCGGCAGCCTGGTCGCCGCGGACGGCACAACGCAGACCCTGGGCTCGGCGGATGTTCAGATTAAGGTGCTGCACACCTGGCAGAGTCCGACTGACGGCACCACATACCCGGCCAAATGGCGGCTGCGTATTCCGGGCGCAGCAATGGACCTGACGATTACGCCGTATCTGGCCGACCAGGAAATGCACACCCTGATTCGTTATTGGGAAGGGGCGGTCCGGGTGCAGGGGAGCGTGCAGGGGCGGCCACTCGAAGGCGACGGCTATGTTGAGCTGACCGGTTATGCTGAAAACAAGACGGGTCCCAGCGTGTTTGGCCGGATGTCATGAGTACGGAAGTGTTTATCCGCCGGGTACACATTCCCGCCCCAGCGGCCGAGGTCTTTGCGTGGCACGCACGACCAGGGGCGTTCGAGCGCCTTACCCCGCCCTGGGAGGCGGTAGAAATTATTGAGCGCAGGGGTGGCATTGAAAATGGTGACCGGGTGGTGCTGCGTATGGGGCTGGGTCCCTTCTCCCAACAGTGGGTCGCCGAACACCGGGACTATGAAGCCGGGGTCCAATTCCGCGATGTCCAAATCTCCGGCCCCTTTGCTCGCTGGGAGCATACCCACCGAGTTGAAGCCGCGGGACGAGCCGGCTGTATTTTAGAAGATCGGATTGTATATGCGCTGCCGGGTGGACGTGTAGGCCAGATGCTCGGCCGGGCATGGACCAAACGCAAATTGGCCCGTCTCTTCGCCTATCGGCATGAGGTGACGCGCCAAGACGTGCTCGCCCACGCCCAGCATCAACAGTGCAATCAGTTGAACTCTGGAGGAAGACCAATGAAGATACTCGTCTCCGGTGCAAGCGGTTTGGTCGGTTCTGCGTTGCTCTCTTACCTGACAACGGGCGGACACCGCGTCACGCGCCTGGTCCGCACGGACGGGGCCAGCGTGGCGGACGGTGCAGTCGCCTGGTCTCCGACTGCCAGAACGATTGACCGGGCCGGGCTGGAAGGATTTGACGCGGTTGTCCACTTGGCCGGAGAGAACATCGCCTCCGGGCGCTGGACCCCTGAGCGTAAACGCCGCATTCGGGACAGTCGGGTCAACGGCACCCAGGTGCTGTGCGAAGCGCTGGCCCAATGCGCCCGGCCGCCCACGGTTTTTGTCGGGGCCTCGGCGATTGGGTATTACGGGGAGCGTGGAGACGAAACCCTGACCGAAGAGAGTGGCGCGGGGGAGGGGTTTCTGGCCGAGGTGTGTCGTGATTGGGAAGCGGCCGCGGCCGGGCTGAGCGCTACGGGTATACGGACCGCCCTGCTGCGGATTGGCATTGTCCTCAGTCCTGCCGGCGGCGCGCTGAAAAAAATGCTCATACCGTTTCAACTCGGCCTTGGCGGCGTTATTGGCACGGGCAGCCAGTATATGAGCTGGATTGCCCTGGACGACGTGCTCGGAGTGATACAGCACGCCCTCACCAATACCGCGCTCAGTAGTCCGATCAATGTGGTGGGCCCCGAGGCCGTGACGAATCGGGAATACACCCGGACGCTCGGCAAGGTTCTGGGCCGGCCGACCTTTTTCCCTGTCCCGGCCTTTGCGGCTCGGCTTGCCTTTGGCGAGATGGCCGATGCTCTGTTGCTGGCCAGCACCCGGGTTGAGCCGCGTATCCTCATGCGAACTGGCTATCGCTTTCGCTATCCGGGGCTTGAGGCTGCCCTGCGTCACGTGTTGGGAAAAGAGGCTGGGGGCGGACGACCCGAGTAAAGGACAGGCTATGCGACTGTTTTTTGATCGTCTGTTCATTTTTGTGGAGACGCTGGCGGCCGGCGTCTGGATTGGCGCGTTGGCCGGGTTCGGCTTTGCGGTGGCCGGCACGGTCTTTCAAGAACTGCCCAGCATCACCCTGGCTGGCAACGTGAATGCCGCGGTGCTGGCCAAGCTGAACCGCCTCGAATTTATTGCTGCCGCGAGCATGGCCGTTTCTGCGGTGTATTTTTTGTTGCGTTCGGACGGGTGGACGGCGGTGCGCGGTGTGAAGACGCTCCTCGTTGTGCTCATGGTGGCCGCGCTGCTCTATTACGTCCTGGTTGTGGGCGACCGCTTGGAATACCTGCGGGTCGTAGAGATTCAGGATTTTGATAAATTCGACCCAACGCGCCAAGGTTTTTGGGACGAGTTTGCGCGGCTGCACCAGCGCTATACCCAACTGGTCAAAGCCAACCTGGGTATGGGGGTGCTGTATCTCTTGCTGTCCGCTTTTGAACGTGGGAGCAAAACGTCGGGGCAATCCCCTGTGGCTGCCCGGCTTTTATGAGCGGGGGGCTAGATGACGGAGCGTACTCAAGATATTGGCGCGCTTTTGGGCCAAGTCGGTCTCAAATGACTGCATTTGCAGAAAGACGGTATCCACCCCGTTCTCCAGATAGCGCTGAATATGGGCTTGCATTTCCTCTGGTGTCCCCTGAATAAATAAGTCCTGCATAACCTCCGGCGGGACCGCGGCCACGGCCGCCCGGCGGTCGCCGCCGGCCCACGCCTCCCACATCGGACCCAGCAGTTCCGTCCGACCCAGCCACTCATGAAAGGCTTTATACACCGGCACATTCAAATAGGTATTGATATGCCGCCGGATGCCGGTCTCAACCGCCGGACCGGGCGGGTCAACGCTGATAAAAATCCGGGCGGTGATTTCCACTTCGTCAGGATGACGGCCGGCGGCCTGAGCGGCCTCACGCACGACAGCGACCGACTTTTTGACATCAGCGGCAGACAGCCAGTTGATAATCGCCCCGTCAGCATACTGACCGGCGATGCGCAGCATCAGCGGCTTCAGCGCGCCGAGGTGAATAGGAATGGGGGTCTGCGGCGGGCGGCTGCACCGAAAGCCTGTAACGCTAAAGGTCTCACCCTCAAAGGTGACGCGCTCGCCCGTAAACGCTTGGCGCAGAAAGGCCAGCATTTCGCGGACCCGGACGGCCGGGCGGGCAAACGTGCCGCCGTTCCAGAACTCAACAATCGGGTGTGAGCCTGCGCCGATGCCCAGACAAAAGCGGTTCGGGGCGAGTTCGGCCAGGCCGGCCGCACTCAGGGCCAGGGTGGCCGGCCCGCGCGTATACACATTGGCCAGCGCCGTGCCGAGTCGTAGCTCGGTTGTCTGGGCCAGGGGGGCCAGCGGGGTAAAACAATCGACGCCATCAACCTCCATAGACCAGGCGTCGGTATAGCCGGCCTGGGCGGCTTCACGCGCGATGTCAACATGTTCTGCAAGGCTGAAGCCCTCCAGAGGAACCGATAGCGACCAGCGTTTCTGAGCCATGTATAAACTCCGTAGTAAAGAGACGCTGCCGACTATACCCGCTCAGGCCGTGCTTGTCGAAGGGCCGGGGGAGAAGGGGAAGAAGAAAACTGAACCAGTACCGGGAGAGGGACAAGTCGAGGGTGATGAGTGATGGTGGCGAGACCTGCGTTCGCCCTGAGCGGAGCGAAGTCGAAGGGCACCCAGGGTCAGTCGTATTCAATCCAGTCGATAATATGGTCTTCAAACGCCTCGGCCGGGACGGCAGCCTCGGAGACTACTCTGCCCCGGACCGAGATACCAGCCTGGCGGACGGTCTGGGGGTCGCCAGAGACTAAGGGGTGCCACCAGGCCAAGTCCCGGCCTTCGGCCAGGCGTCGATAGGCGCAGGAATGCGGCAGCCAGCCGAGCTGGTGCAGATTCTCGGGCGAGAGTCGCACGCAGTCAGGGATCAACTGTGTGCGCTGGTCATAGTGTTTGCAGCGGCAGCGTTTGAGGTCAAGCAGACGGCAGGCCACATTCGTGTAGTGAATGGCTCCAGAATCACTGTCTTCCAGTTTATTCAAGCAGCAGCGCCCGCACCCGTCGCATAAGGACTCCCACTCCCGCTGACTCATGGCGGCCAGGGATTTTGTCTTCCAGAAGGGCGGGGTGTCGGTATTCATAAGAAGGGGTGAGGGAACGGGCGTCGCCGGCCCCTCATCCACATGGGGCTGGAACAGGCTACGGGAGGCGGGCGATGATTTTGATCTCAACCAAAGCGCCCGGAAACGCCAGCTCGGTGATCCCAATCGCGGTCCAGGCCGGGTAGGGAGCGGCCATATAGTTGTCCTTGACCTTCATGAAGGACTGTATGTTTTTTTGCAGGTCAACGTGAAAGGTCGTCATCTCGACCACATCGTCAAATGACGCGCCGGCCGCCTCCAGCGTAGATTTGACATGTTCAAACGCCTGGGTGAACTGCGTTTCTGGATCGTCCGAAACCTTAAACCCCTCGCCCACCCCAATCTGGCCGGAACAGTAGAGACGGTCTCCATCTTTGATTGCCGGAGCAAAATGAAAATCGTTGTAATAGGCTTCCATTCCCTGTGGGATAACAACATCTTTGGCCATACTGTCTCCTTTCTTTTATCCGCGGTCTTTGCCTGATCCACGTTTGGCTCAGACCTTAGCACTATGTGGAGAGAGTGGAAACGGCTGGCTCTGACGACTCGTTCAGCCCTGCGGTCTTTATGGCTCGGTCGGTTCATCCGGCTTCGGGGTCGCCCGCAAGCTGGTGGTCCAGAGCAGCACGACACCGCCTGTGATGGCGATATCGGCGATATTGAAAATCCCCGTGCGGAGTGAGCCCAGACCGAGGTTCAGAAAATCAATGACCCTGCCGTCGTGCACCAGCCGGTCAATCATATTCCCCAGCCCACCGGCCAGGACGCACGAGAGCGCGATAAACGAAAGACGCGGTAGCTGCCACTGCACAATGAGGAAAATGGCCAGGCCCAGAAGCAGCCCGGCGGTCGCCACGGTGAGCAGCCAGAAGCGCAGTTCGGGCGACAGGCTGGTGCCGAGTCCGAGAAAAGCGCCCTGATTCTCCGCATACTGCAAGCGCACCACGTCATGCAGGAAGGAGATGGACGGCGTACCGCGAAGCTGCTGGGCGGCAATCTGTTTGGTGGCTTGATCGCAGCCCACGCCGGTGAGGATAATCAGCCCGGCCAGCCGGCAGCGGGCCCGTTTCGTCACGGCGGTCATGCGTCTCCTCTGCTAGCTGCCGGCGCTGATTTGATCGATGATTTTCTGGGCATTGGCATGGCCTTGTTCGGCTGCCTGGCGCAACCAGTCGATGCCGGCGTCATCATCTTTGGCCACCCCCCGGCCTTCCAGATACATGGCCCCCAGGTTGTACTGTGCGCCGGAATGGCCCCGTTCCGCGGCCTGGCGGAACCAATGGGCCGCTTCCGTGTCGTCCCGCTCGATGCCGCGACCGGCGAAATAAATGGTGCCCAGGTTGAACAGCGCGCCTGGATGGGCCTGGTCCGCGGCTTTGAGATACCAGCCTCTGGCCTTGGTCAGGTCTTGCTCCAGGCCGTAGCCGTTATCGTATAGCACGCCGAGATTGTACTGGGCTTCAGCGTGGTCCTCGTCCGCCGCGCTGCGCAACCAAATAGCGGCGGTGGCATAGTCCTGCTCAACCCCGCGGCCTTGGACATAGAGCATACCCAGGCGGTACTGCGCTTTCGTATGTCCGCTCTCGGCCGCTTGGTGAAACCACTTGGCGGCTTCCTGCTTTGCCCGGTCGCTCTTTCTGCCGGCGAAATACAAGAGCCCCAGGTTATACTGCGAGCCGATATGCCCCTGCTTGGCGGCGCGGCGAAACCATCTGACAGCTTCCTTGGTGTCTTGCTCAACGCCATCGCCTTTGACATACAGAACGCCCAGGCTGTTTTGGGCCTGGGCGTTGCCCTCTTCCGCGGCTTTTCGGACCTCATCCATGTCCGCCGCCAGGGATTCCGAGGGTACCAACGGCTGGAAGAGGAAGCCGAGCGCTCCGAGGACCAAGCCCACCCAGGCGAATCGTATAAGCATTTTCATAGCGCCTCCTTACGTCACATCCCCCACAGATAATCAAAATAAAAGAACGACTCAAGATACTCCTGCCCGGCCTGTCAACTTGGTCTCAACTCCCCGGTCATGGTTCAGTTTGCATGTTCTCCGCACCCCAGGCCCTTCGACTTCGCTCCGCTACGCTCAGGGTGAACGGGTACGCCGCCGTTCGTCCTGAGCGTAGCCCCGGAGGGGCGAAGCCGAAGGACACACCGGACATCTCTTGTCTGCTGACAACGGGGGAAACTGACCCCCTACTCAACTCCCCGGTTCGGTTTGACGGTCAGGTATCCAGCCGTTAGACTGCCGGCCGTATGCCTGAACCGGCTGCCGGCCGTGTTTGTCCGGGGAGATATTGACGGCTTTTTTGCGCTGTTTATCGACAACCTCTTGCAGCTCATGCTGATCGCGGTGCTGTGTCCGTTGGTCTGCGGCTTTCCTCAAGAGTTGGTCATTGGCCGCATCCTGCCTGGGGCGGCGCTCTCCATCTTGTTCGGAAATATCTTTTACGCCTGGCAGGCCAGACGGCTGATGCAGCAAACCGGGCGGACGGATGTGACCTCCCTGCCGTATGGGATCAATACGCTGAGCTTGTTCGCGTACATCTTTCTCGTCATGGGGCCAGTCTATCAGGAAACTCAGGACCCGACCCTGGCCTGGCAGGTCGGCCTGTTTGCCTGTCTGCTCAGCGGAGTCATGGAAACGGCCGGTGCTTTTGTGGGTTACTGGCTCCGCCGCTATACGCCGCGGGCCGCGCTGCTCACGGCGCTGGCTGGTGTGGCCATCACGTTTATCGCCGTGGGTTTTATCTTCCAGATTTTTTCCAGCCCGCTTATCGCGGTCGTGCCGCTGATGCTGCTGCTGATGACCTACGCGGCCCGCCGTCCGCTCCCCGGCGGTTTGCCTGGCGGTCTAGTGGCGGTGCTGACCGGTGTTGTCCTTGCCTGGGGGCTGCGCGCCTTGGGGCTGCCGGTCTTTGATCCGCCGGAAGAGCAGTACGTGTTTGGCCTGCATCTGCCGACCCCGGTGCCGTCCGACTTGTTCGGCCTGCTGCTGAGTGGTCAGGGCTGGCAGTATTTGGCGGTTATTTTCCCTATGGGATTATTCAATATCATTGGCTTGTTGCAGAATCTGGAAAGCGCGGAGGCCGCTGGCGACCGCTATGAAACCAAACCCTCGCTGTTAGCCAATGGGGTCGGGACGCTCGTGGCGGCCGGCTTCGGCAGTGCGTTTCCCACAACGCTCTATATCGGCCATCCGGCCTGGAAGGCGATGGGCGCTCGGGTCGGCTACTCGGTGATTAACGGGGTCGTGGTGTGGCTGCTGTGCCTGGTTGGCGCGGTAACGCTGGTCCTTCAGGTCGTCCCGCTGGAAGCCACGCTGGGCATTTTGTTATGGATCGGCATTATTATGACGGCCCAGGCGTTTCAGACTGTGCCCCGCGCGCACGCGCTCGCCGTGGCCTTTGGGCTGATTCCGGCCCTGGCCGCCTGGGCCTTGCAGTTGATTGAAACTAGCCTGCGCAAAGCCGGCGCGTCGTTGTTTGAGGTTGCGCCCCAGTTTGGCAGTGATCTCTACATTCACGGCGTGATTGCCCTCAGCCAGGGCTTTTTGCTGAGCGCCATGATTCTGGCGGCCATTCTGGTCTTTATTATCGAACACCAGTTTCTCCGCGCCGCGGCCTGGACGCTGGCCGCGGCCGGCCTGTCGCTGGTCGGTGTGATACACGCCTATGAACTGACGCCGACGGGCGTCCAGAACATGTTTGGGTTTGCCGCCGCCCCGGAATTCGCTTTTGCCTACGGGCTGAGTGCCGGGCTGCTAGTCGTATTTCATCTAATACAGGGAGACTCGTCTGGGTAGCTGCCTGCTCGATGCCCTAATTATACGCCTGGGTAAACGCCTGCCGCTGCTGGGTGCTGCCCAGCATGATGAGTTCGCTTGCTTCCTGGAGCTTGGTTGAGGCCAGCGGGTTGGTGATAAGGCTGCCGTTGTGCTGAATGCCGATGACGTTCAGCCCTGTCCGCGCCCCAATGCCGCTATCGGATAGGCTCAGGCCGACCAGCATGGGCGGCAGGGAGACCGAGAATAACTCAACCCCCTCACCGAGGAGGCCGAACTCGCGGTCCTGTAACAGGGAGAGGACCTGTTCAATCCCCAGCGAAGAGTAGCTCAAGGCGAAGTCTGCGCCGGCCCGGTGAATGGCTTCGAGGTTGCGTTCGTGCGTAATACGGCTCACGATGCGCAGCTCGGGGTTGAGGCGGCGGAAGTAGACCGAGAGGTAGATATTCATGGCATCGTCGTTCGTGGTCAGGAGGACGGCGGGGGCCTCCTGCAAGCCGGCGCGTGTCAGGAGCGTCCGGTCGGCAGCATCGCCAATAAAGAGCTGGTCCGGGATGTGGGCGATCCGTTCCCGGAGCAATTCGTCATGCTCAACCAGATGAACCGGAATCTCCTTGCGTTTCAACGCTTCGGCCGCGGCACAGCCGACCTTGCCCCCCCCAATGACCAGGACTGGACTATAATTGGTATCGTAAATGACCAGCAGCGTGTCGAGTTCCAGCATTTGCTCTTCCGAGCCGACCACAACCATCACGCTGGTGTTGGACAGGCAGGTATCTGGCGTTGCCGGCAATAAACGACCCCGCTCCCAAATCCCGACGATATTGAGCCCCATGACCTCGCGCAGCCGGGTCTCACGGATCGTCTGGCCAGCCAGAGGGGTATTGTGGACAGGAAACTCGGCAACCTGGAGGTCTCGAAAACTGCCGATCACATGCGCCTGGGCGTGCCCGGTGTTAATGCGGTTGGTGAGACGCTCTCCCAGGCGTTGCTTGAGGGGAACCACATGGGTACAACCGCTCAGTTCGAGGATGTCCACCGAGTCTTTTTCCTTGACCGTGGCCATGATGGGGACCGCCGGGGCAACCTCTCGAACGTTCAGAGCGATATTCGTATTCACGGTGTCCGCGCTGTTGGCAACGATGAAGCGGGCCTGGGCCGCCCGGACTTTCGCATAGGTCTCACGACTGTCGATCTCACCCGCAATGACCGAAATGCCATCCTCATACAGGCGCGCCGCGGCCGTTGGGTCGGGCTCAAGCACATAATAGGGAATATCCTGGAGACGCAGTTGTGCAATCAGACCGGGAGCAATGGTGTCGTAGGCGCAGATGATGACGTGTCCCTGGGTAGCCGGCGGCACCTCGCGCGGGGCCTGGAAGCGTATCTGCGCCTCCAGCCAGGGTGCATAAAAAAAACGAATAAAGGTAAAGGGCAGGACGATGAGCAGCAGGACAACCCCGGACAGCAGCACCACAATACTGAAAAGCCGCCCCATATCGCTGTGAAAGGTAATATCTCCAAAGCCCAGCGTGCTCATGACCGTCAGCGTCCAATAGACCCCGGTCAGCCACGAATGCTCCTGCCCTTCTGCGTGCAGCATGATGACGTGGAAGAGCACCGAGAAAAGCAGAATAATCCCGACCAGGAAAGCAGAGAATTTGAGGAGTGCGCCGATATTGCGGCGCATGGCCGGCTCATTCAGAAAATAGGCGAGTTGCGGGCCGAGCAGCTTCATGGGGGATTTCAACCAAGCAAAAGACTGGGCGGGCAGTCAAGGGCCGGAGAGCGCCCTCTCCCCCAGACGCAGGGCCTGTCCTGAGCCCAGACGAAGGGCCTGTTACTGTGCTTGCACGAACTCGATATCAATCGTGATCTCGACCTCTTCGCCAATCGCAACCCCGCCCGATTCCAGGATCGTGTTGTGGGTGAGCCCATAGTCGGTGCGATTGATCGTTGTGGTGGCGGCCCCGCCCAGGCGGCTGTTGCCCCAGGGGTCTTGGATGGCTTTGGGCGAGCCGGTGACATTGAGCACGACCTCTTTTGTCACGCCCATGAGGGTCAGGTCGCCGATGACCTGATAGGCGTTGTCCTGCACTTTTTCGACCGCCTTTGATTTGAAGGTCATGGTCGGATGCGTGGCCACATCAAAGAAATCCGCCCCCCGTAAATGATTATCACGCTTCTCGTTGCGGGTATTGACGGACGCGACCTCAATCGTGGCCTCAACCGAGGACTGGCTCATATCGTTCTCGTTGATGATCGCGGTCACGTCAAATTTGTCGAATGTTCCGCGCACAGTGGCGACCATTAAATGCCTCACGGCAAACTGCACGCTGGCGTGCTTTGGGTCACTCTTCCAGGTGGCTGCCTGGCTCAGACCCGGAACCATGAGCGCGATACCGACCAGTGCTGCTCCTATCCTGCGTTGCATAGCCTGCTCCTTCTTTTCTTGTCTGGGCGTCTTCTCCTGCCGGCGTAGAGAGTTTTGCGGCCCTCTGTTTCCGTCTCGTCGGACCAGCGCCCGCCTGAACCGTCTGAGAACGTCCCTACCAAGCCCGCATACGGGAGGCAATCCCATGTTCTTGCCCCCACCACCTGTCGCCAGGGTCAGCCCGGCGACTCCGACGTGTCCCAGCCGCCCCCGAGCGCGGTGTACAAGGCGACGACGTGAGTGGCCAGCGCGGTTTGGCTCTGGGCCGAGGCGTCCTGGGCAGTGTGGAGCGCGCGCCGGGCCAGGGCGACGCTTAAATAGTTTTCCAGGCCACTCAGATAGCGGTCGGTCGCAATCGCTACCGCGTTGGTGTGGGCGGCGACTGCTTCGGTCAGCCTTTGCTGGCGGGCCTGCTCTTGGCGGTAGGCCACCAGGGCGTTCTCAACCTCCTCAAGCCCGGTGAGAATGACCTGCTCGTAACGGGCCAGGGCTTGGGCTTGGCGCGCGTCCTGCACCTTGATGGCCGCCCGGATGCGGCCGGCGTCGAAAACCGGCCAGCTCAGCCCAGGGCCGGTGGCCCAGGACAGCCCCGCACTCTTGGCCAGGTCTGCCACATCCAAGCCCTGCGTTCCCAGCCGTCCGGTCAGGGTCAGCCGCGGGAACAGGTCGGTCATGGCCACACCAACCCGCGCGGTGGCGGCTTCCATCTCACGTTCGGCCTGCCGAATATCAGGCCGCCGGCGTAAAAGCTCGGATGGAAGTCCAATATCACTGGCCAGGGCGGCAGACGGGATCGGATGGGCCTGGGAGAGGGCAGGGGTCAAAGCGGTGGGTGGCTCACCCATCAGGATGCGCAAACGGTGGAGGGTCTGTTTGACGGTGGTGTGGAGGAGCGGCACTTGGGCCCGGATATTCGCCAGCAATGCCTCGGCTTCCGCCGCGTCCAGGGCGCTCGTCAGGCCGGCTCGATAGCGAGCCTGGGTAACCTCGACCGAGTCTTGCTGAGCCTGAATATGATGCTGGGCAATGCGAAGGCGCTGTTGCGCGCCACGGAGCGCAATATAGTTGCGCGCGACCTCGGCCAGCAGGGCCACCAGCACGCTACGCCGGTGTTCTTCGGCCGCACTGATATCGGCGCGCACGGCCTGCTTGGCCCAATGCAGACGACCAAACAGGTCAATCTCCCAGCTTGCGTCCAGGCCCATCTGGTAGAAGTTGCGTTCTTCGCCAAAGCCGAATGACGTTCCAACCGGACTCTGGCTATTGTCCGTGCGGGTGGACTCGTCATCAAGAAAATCGGACGAGAGCGAGGTGGTCGTGCTGCTGCTCAGGCTGCGCGTATACGACGTGGCCGAACCGAGGCGCGGCCAGCGGGGAGCCAGGCTGACGAGTCGGGCCGCGCGCGCCTCCTGAATCCGGGCGGTGGCTGCGTGCAGGTCGCGGTTGTGGCTGAGCCCCCGTTCGATCAGGGCCTGGAGCGTGGGGTCCTGAAAGGTTTTCCACCAGCGCGCCAGCGTGACCGGTGGGGGGCTGGCCGGTGGTTCAGGCTGTTCACTCCACGCCTGTGGCAGTGTGACCGAGGCGACTGGCCGTTTTGGAGTCACGGTGCAACTGGCGACCAGGCAGCACAGGAGGAGGGGCCAAACGCGGGGCGGAGACCACGAAATGACGAGCCGCCGGGGCCGGGTCAGCGTCCTGTGCATACCGTTTTCCTTATCACGGGTGCGGGTCCTAGACAGCCGCACTCTTGCTTGCCGGGTGGGCAGCCACCTGCCGGTCCTGCTCGTCTGGCATGAACTTGCCCCTGGGTGGGACCATATTGATCCCCAGCCGTTCGCCCAGATACGTCACAAACAGATAGATCACGGGAATCACGAGCAGGGTGAACGCGGTAGAAAAAGCGAGCCCACCCACCACCGCGGCCCCAATCGGGCGGCGACTTTCCGCCCCTGCTCCAGTGGCCAGGGCGAGCGGGAGCGCCCCAAAGATAGAGGTGGCGCTGGTCATCAAAATCGGGCGCAGGCGGCTGCGGCCCGCGGCCAGCACCGCGGCCAGCAGCTCGGTACCGCGCGCCCGTGACTGATTGGCCGAGTCCACCAGTAAGATCGAGTTCTTTGTCACCAGACCGATGAGCAAGATAATACCAATCTGACTGTAGAGGTTCAGCGTGTGGCCGGTCATCCACAGCACGCATAAGGCTCCAAAAAGTGCCAGGGGCACGCTGCCGAGGATGGTCAGGGCGTGCAAGAAGTTTTCAAACTGGGCCGATAAGACGAGATAGATGAAAACCAGCGCAATAAGAAAAACAAGATAGATTTCGGCTGAGGATTCTACAAATTCGCGCGCACTGCCGCCCAGAGCCGTGGTAAAGCCGAGGGGCAGGACCTCGCCGGCAATGCTCTGCACCCCGGTCAGCATCTCGCCCAGGGTCGCCCCAGGAGCCAGGCTGCCGGTGATGGTCGCCGAGCGCTGGAGGTCGTAGCGGTTGAGTCGGGCCGGAGCAATACTGGGCGCGGCGTGCACCAGGCCGGACAGCGGCACCATCGCCCCGGTCTGGCTGCGGACGTAAATCTCTCCGATCTGGTCGGGCAGACTCCGAAAGGGTGACGCCAGCGCCGTCACCACATCGTACTGCTTGCCGCGCATAATGAACTCATCAATTTTGGCCTGCGACAACAGGAGTTGCAAACTCTGGGCCACGCTGGCAACGGGCACCCCGAGGTCGGCGGCGCGGTCGCGGTCAAAGAGAATGTCCAGTTGGGGATTGTCGAGCCGCAGGTCGCTGTCCACGTTAATCAGGCTGGGAAGCTGGCGCACCCGTTCCAGCATGGCGCTGACCGTCTGGGTGAATTCCGCCTGGGTCGCGGCGGCGTTCTTGAGAATGAATTCCAGATCGTTAATGCTGCGCTGGTTGAGGGACGGGGGGTTGATCGGAAAGACCAGGGCTCCGGTCAGGGCGAAGAATTCGGGAAAAAGTTGAGCGACCAGGGCCTGCTGGGCAACGGTGCGCTTGTCCCAATCAGTCAGGCGGGCGAACACGATGCCGTTGCTGGTATTGGGCGGCCCACCAATCGACAGGCCAATGGCCTCGAAAAACGCCTCAATCTCTGGAATCTGTTGGATCCGTTGTTCCACCCGCTCCAGGGTCTGAGCGGTATAGGCCAGGGTTGAGCCCTGGGGCGCTTTAATCACGGTGATAATTCGCCCCCGGTCTTCGATGGGGACCAGGGTGGAGGGCAGGGCTTGCAGCAGCAGCAGGCCGAAGCCTATGGTCGCCACCAGCAGTAATCCCAGGGCCGGGCGATGGTGCAGGGCCCAGCGGAGCGCCCGCTCGTAGCCACGGTTCAGACTGGCGAAGAAGGGTTCGAGCACGTAGTAGAAGCGGCCATGTACTGCCCGCACCGTCAAGAATTGCGAGCACAACATGGGCACCAGGGTGAGGGCGACAAAGGTCGAGATGAGAACGCTGGCGGCCATGGTCAGGGCAAACTCGCGAAAGAGACGGCCCAGGTTGCCGGTCAGCAGCGAGAGCGGAATGAGAACCGCCACCAGAGAAACGGTGGTGGCGATGACCGGAAAGCCGACTTCTCTTGCCCCGCGACGGACGCTGACTTGGCGCGTTTCGCCCAACTCCTGCCGGCGGTAGACATTCTCCATGACCACAATCGAGTCATCGACCAGAAGACCAATGGCCAGGACCAGGGCGAGCAGGGTGAGGACATTGACCGAAAAGCCGAGGACCAGCATGACGGCAAAGGTGCCGACCAAAGAGACGGGAATGGCAATCGATGCGATCAGCGTCGTCGTCCCTGAACGGAGAAAGACCAAGTTCACCACCACCACCAGGCCAAAGACCACCCCCAGCGTAAACAACACCTCGGCCAGGGAGGCGCGCACAAAAATCGTACTATCGACCGCCACCCGGAGATCAACCCCGTCCGGTAAGGCCGCCCGGATAGCCGGCAGGCTGCGCCGCACCGCGTCCGACACGGCGAGCTGGTTTGAGCGCGACTGGCGGATAATGCCAGCGCCCACCGTCGGACGGCCGTTGAGGCGGGTCAGCACATTATAATTCTCGGAGCCCAGCTCGGCCCAGCCAACATCCTTGAGGCGCACCCGGGTCTCACCGTTCTCGCGGATGATGAGATTTTCGTACACGCTCGGGTCATCAATCTGGGCGTCGGCCAGCACGGTAAACTTCCGGGTCGTGCCCTCAACCTCGCCGGCGGGAACCTGGAGATTGTTCTCAATAATGGTGCGGTGAATATCGGCCGGGTCCACGCCGCGCAGCGCCATTTTTGCCGGGTCGAGCCAAATACGCATGGCGTATTTCCGCCCGCCGATAAACACTTCGGCCACGCCGGGCAGAATCTGAAGCGGCGGCTTGACAATCCGGTCGGCAATATCGGTCAGGTCTTCGGTTGAGTAGACCTCACTCTGCAAACCGATCCACATAATCGGGAAGGTATTGGCCCCGGACTTGGCAACAATCGGTCGCTCGGCTTCCTCTGGAATATCGTCCAACGCGCGTTGGATGGCATTGCTGATATCCGTGACCGCCAGATCAATATCGCGCCCGGCCACAAACTCGACCGTAATCGAGCTGCGACTGAAACCGCTGATCGAGGTGATATTGCGCACGCCCTCAACCCCGTTGAGGGACTGTTCAAGCGGCTCGGTGATGGTGCTCTCAACCGTCGTCGGGCTGGCCCCAATATAGGTCGTGGTAATCGAGACGACCGGGTTATCGACATCGGGGTATTCGCGGACCGGAATGGATAAAAAGGCGGCAACCCCAGCCAGGACAATGAGCAGGCTCATGACCGTTGCCAGCACCGGACGGGTAATGCACAGGTCAGAAAGAAACATGGATTAAAAATCGCACGTGGCCAGCAGCGTCCGGCTCATCCCGAGTTCAAGGTTGGTATTCTCAACCGGCTCATACGGACGGGGCTGGACCCGGTCTCCGGGCCGCAGTTTCTGGTGCCCAGCAACAATAATGGTATCGCCGGGCTTGAGGCCGCTCAGCACCTCAACCCGCCGTGGGGTAAATTGTCCGAGCCGGACGGGCTGACTCGCGGCCAGATGCTCGTCTCGCAGCGTATACACGAGCCGTTTCGTTCCCTGTCGAATAATGGCCTCCAGGGGAATGGAAATGGCGTCTGAGCGGCTGGCCACTTCGAGACGCAAGGCCGCGGCCATACCGGGTAAAAGCGTTCGGTCTTCGTTCGGGACAAGGGCCTGGACCGTGACCGACCGCGTATCTGGGTTGAGGAAGGGGTCTATCACACTGACGGTGGCCGTGAACCGGCTCGTACACTGACCAGCCACCCCGCGTATGCGCTGGCTGGTTTTGAGGGCCGGGACATAGTGCTGGGGCAGGCTGAAGACCAGATGCAGGGGATGAACCTGGGTGAGGCGGACAACGGCCTCGCCGGGCTCCAGATAGGTGCCCAGGCTGACTTGGCGCAGCCCCAGGCGACCGGTGAAGGGCGCGTGGATGGTCATTTTACGGCGGATCGTTTGGGCCTCGTCCAGCTCCCCCCTGGTCGTGCGGACCACCGCCTGGGCGTTGTCCAGGGCTTGTTGAGAGCGCGCCCTGGGCGGCAGCTTGGTGAGCCGTTCTAACGTGAGCTGGGCGTTCTGATAGTGGGCCTGGGCCACGTCAACCGCTGCCTGCGCCTCCGCAGCATCGATCCGTGCCAGGACGTGCCCCTGCCGCACCTCCTGTCCCTCTGGAATATCGAGGAAAACGATCTTGCCGCTTCGGTCGGCAGTCACCTGGGTCGTCTGCGGACTCTCCAGTCCACCCACCGCGGAAATCATGCGTGGCAGATGCTGCGCCTTGAGTGTCAGCGTTTGTACGGGGACCGGCGGTCGTGCCGGACTGGGCGCGGGCTCGACGGTTTTTTGACAGGCCCCGAACAGCAGGCAGCCGACCACTAGGAACAGCGGAAGGAGTGGACGCCCGGACAGGCCGAAGAAGACGGCGTGCAAATGAGTATGACGGCTCGGCATGAGTGATTACCCGCAGAGAGTATATCACAAACCGCCCTGCTTCCATTCCCTATGCCCCTGACGGGCGAGGGGGCGACGAGCCAAGCCTGGAGCCGGAGGGAGGGAGGGAGCAATTCAGCCCAGATAGCGACACGTCCGAAGCGCCGCGCCAGGAGCGCGTAGGACCGACCGTGACGACAGGGCAGAACTCAGCCATGATGAGTAGCATCAATACGGATATGTGAGTACGATTAGCGTCAACGTTCGCCCTCCGAGCGTCTCTATTGATCTTATGAGCGGAGCGGAATTCATTGAGCGGGCAGGGCGAACTCAAGCCCGGCACCTTCCGTAACATGCTGAAGCAGTTGGACATCCAGAAGGAGGATTTCTGATGCAGTATGTCTACCCCTGCAACTTCGCGCCGGAGGAAGAGGGCGGTTTCGACGTCTCTTTTCCCGATGTCCCGGAGGCGCTGACCTGCGGCAACGACCGGGCGGAAGCCCTGGCGATGGCCGCAGACGTGCTTACCGTCGCCTTGGGCGCATACGTTGACAATCGCCAGAACATTCCGGTTCCGAGCGTTGCTGTTGCTGGACAGGAGTTGATCGCCGTGCCAGCCATGGCCGCCGCCAAGCTGGCGCTTTACACGGCTATGCGGCGCCAGAACGTCTCCAATGTTGCGCTCGCCAAACGTCTGGACGTCAGTGAGGGGTCCATCCGCAAGCTGCTCGACCTTGAGCATCGCTCCCACATTGACAGCGTGGAGCGGGCGCTCCACGCTGTCGGTCGCGGTTTGGTGGTCGGAGACCGGGTAGCGGCCTAGGCGCTTTCCCGCCGTATATGTTGCCTCGGGTGCGCTCTTGAGCGGAGTCAGAGGAGCGGGTTTTTTCTCTCAGACCAGATAGCGATACACGACCTCGGCGACACACACGGGTTTCTGGCCGTTTTCGGCCTCAAATGACAAGCCCAAAGTCACCTCCTGTCCGTCTTGAACGGGGGTGACGCCGCAGGCTGGCCCGCAGCCGCACCCGCTTGCCAACGCGCAGCGGGGCGGGAAAACGCAGACGATTGAGGCCGTAGTTCATGCCGAGCCGCGCCCCGTGGAGATACCAGATTTTTTCAGCAGCCCCGGAGCCAGGGCCAGAATAAAATACCCTGGGGCCACCGTCCCGCCAAAGGGCGATTCCTTTTGCGCTCGCTCTACGTCTTCGCAAAACCACTGGTGGTCATCGGTTGCCACGGCATAGGTATCGACGGCCGGCTGCGTGACGAGAACCCAGTCCGACACGCCGACTTCCTGGCCGACGAGGGTAGGAAGGTCCTGGAGGCGTATGTGTTTTGCTGTCATGGAGGGCACCTCAGCGGGACAACCGCAAGAATGACTCCAGCCGGGTGGGGCCGGCGCGGTCTAGGGGCGGAGCAGGATGCGGCTACTTGTGGTCCCGGCTCGAATACGCTGAAAGACTTCGTTGACCGCGTCCAACGGCGCTTCTTCCGTGTCGAGATGAATGCCGAGGCGAACAGCCGCCTGATAGGCCGCCTCCAGATCATTTCGTGAGCCCACAAACGAACCCCGCACGGTTATTTCCTTCATAATCAACGAGAAAATCGGAATCGGCAGGTCGGCGACCGGCAGGCCGACCGCCACGAGCGCCCCTTTCCGCCGCAGAGCGTGAAAGCATTGGACAAACGGTTCCACCGTGGTGCTATTGCAGAGCGCGGCATGGACGCCGCCGATGTGGGTCCGGATGTATTTTGCCGGCTCATGCTCCCGGCTATTGACCACCACCTCCGCGCCATTGCCACGGGCGATAGCAAGGGCCTCATCATGGGCACTGACGGCAACCACCCGCAGGCCAAACGCCTTGGCGTATTGGACTGTATAGTGTCCGACTGCGCCCAAGCCAAACACGGCACACCACTGGCCGGCCTCAAGCTCGGCCGCCTTGAGCGCGCCCCAGGCTGTTACCCCGGTGCAGGTCAGGTGAGCGGCCTGCTCGATGCTCAACCGTCGGGGATCAGACCAATATAGCCGGCGTCGGCCCTGACGTATTGGGCATAGCCGCCATCAACCTGAAACCCGGTCAGCACAACCGTGCTGCACAGCATATGCTGGCCGTTAAAACAGTATTCACACTGCCCGCACGAGCGGTGAACGAGGGGCACCCCAACCCGGTCGCCGACCGCAACGCGGCTCACATCCGCGCCCACCGCTTCGACCGTCCCTGCGCCTCGGTGGCCTGGAATGCGCGGTAACTGCGGCAGGGCTGGAGTGGGAAAATCACCCGCATGGGCGTCGATATCTCCGTTACAGACCCCACTGGCTTCTATTTTGACCAAGACCTCCCCCGGTCCCGGCTCTGGAATTGGGACATCTTTCAGCACGAGCGGCTGCCCAATCGCTTCTATGACGGCAGCTTTCATGCAGCCCTCCTCTCCTGTTGCTCTTAGAAAAACGGCTCTTAGAAAAACGGCTCGCCCGGCTTAAGCCCGAGAAACATCCGGCCCGCGGACTGATAGGTCTTCTGGGACACGATGACGTGCTGGTTCAGGGTATGGATATCGCGGAAGTGCCGGTCCAGGGGATGGCCGGCGTATAGGGCCGACCCTCCGCCGGCCTGATACATCAGCGCGACCGCCCGGACGCAGGAGACGGTCAGATGGGTCATACTCAGCCGGTAGTGGGCGCGCTGTTGGGGGGAGAGCGGGTCGCCCGCGCACAGGGTTTCCCACAGGTCGCCCATGACATCAAACAGATAGCTGCGAGCGGCGCGCAACAGTGCCTCGGCCCGCCCCACCGCGGCCTGAATATGCGCCTCCTCGCGGAGCATATTTGTGCCGAACATCACCGGTTTCTGGCCGACCATGCCAGTCAGCGTGTCAATCGCACTGCGGGCAATACCCAGCGGAACGCCGGGCAGATTGGAGAGAAATAAGGCCGGCAGAGCGTATAACGGGCTCTGCCGCTGGCTGACCGGCTTGGCCAGGTTAAAAGTCCGCTCGGTTGGGACAAAGACCGCTTTGGCCTCGACGTCATGGCTGCCGGTCCCGCGCAGCCCGGTGGTGGTCCAGGTGTCGATGATTGCGCACTCAGGTGTGGGCATGAAACACACCCGGACTTCCGGGTTGCCCCGTTTGTTCAGCCGCGGGGTTGTGTCATCAAAGACCGCACAGGCGTTGGCGACCCAGGTACTATGCTGGCAGCCGCTGGCAAACTTCCAACGACCGCTGACCCGGTAGCCGTCTTTCACGGCGACTGCCTGGCCGGAGGGCCGCAGCACCGTAGCGGTGACGGCGTTAATATCTGGATACATCTCGCGGGCGACGGCCTGGTCCAGAAACGCGGTGAAATACCCGCCGTCCGAGCCAATCATGGAGCACCAGCCAACCGAACCATCGGCTATGGACAAGGCTTCTACTATCCGCACCTGCGTAAGCGGGTCGGCCTCCGGGCCGCCCCACTCGCGCGGCATGGTCATCCGAAAGGCCCCGGCCTGCTGCATGGCCCGCACAATGGCGGCCGGCAGCCGCCGGCCCTGTTCGGTCTCCTCAATCGCGGCCCGAATCTGCGGGCCCAGGGCACGGGCGGCTTCGACGATCTGCTCGGCCGTCTGCTCGGCCGTATCCGGGGAGGCTGCCATGCTGTCGGTCATCAGTGCGCTCCTGCGTTCCTACTCGCCGGCAAAACCGTTTTGTTTTGTATAGCGCAAATACGGCAGCCGGCGAAACCGCCGGGCAGATGTGAACACGGTTGCCATTTCCAGGGATTCATGTTGGGCTGAGGGAGGGTACAGCTTAAGCAACCGGCTGAAAAGCTGTCTTTACGATTTGGAGGATTTATGTCAAAGCGTGCGCTCTGGAAAACGCAGGGGATAATCGGGGCGGTTGCCAGTCTCCTGTGGCTCTCAAGTGCGGCGGCTGCTCCACCCCAATTGGCAATTGACAGTCCAGCCGAGGGGCAACACGTCTCGGGGCTGTTGAACATCCTGGGCTGGGCGGTCGGCATCACGGCCCCGATTGACTATGTTGAGGTCTCTTTTTATGGCCAAAGTCCCACCCCCGCCGGCTACGGTGGAGAAAGAACGGACGTTGGCCACGTTTTCCCTGCTATCTCCGATTCCGACTTCTCTGGATACGCGCTCGGGTGGAATACCCGTCGGCTGACCAACGGTGAACACTGGATGACGGTCAGGGCGGTGGACATGAACGGAGAGGCGGCGAGCCAAAGCGTCCGTTTCCTGGTGTCCAACGCGCCGGGAGATGAAAATCCCCGCAATGTTGAAATTGATCTGAGCGGCGCAACGCTCAGGAGTGTGGGCAAGACGGAAATCTTGGTGGAGGGAGTAGAAATCGGCGGACAATCGCTGACGACCGTCCTCAAATATGACCCGCCTTCCAATAAGCTTACGGCGATTTCTTTTGTGGCCGACCAGAATGACGATGGCGTGCGGGATGACGATTTGGATGCTGACGGCTTTGCCGATAATGACGCCGACCGGGACGGCTTTCCTGACGACGACCTCGACCGGAATGCTCTGAGTGACAGTCTCGAAAATACCAACACGAACGAGAACACCAACACGAACGAGAACACCAACACGAACGAGAACACCAACACGAACGAGAACACCAACGCCAACGAGAACGAGAACACCAACGAGAACGACGACGATTAAGGGAGTGTCGTCATTGCCGTTCGACGGACCGAATGGGAGTGTACTGTACGGGGTTTGATGAGATTCTTATGTCAGAGGCCGAAACTGCTCCGTCCCATTCCCCAGAGGGTGCACCGCCGATAACTGCTCGGGTCAGCCGTGTTCTTCAGACAGCGAAATGGCGGCACCTCATCCACGATGTGAGCGCTGTCGTGATCTCCGGGACCCTCCTTGCCTATATCCAATTCGCCAGCCCGCATATCGTAGGCAACGACGGCTACCATCATATCAAGATGGCACAACTGACGCTCCAGCAGGGTCTTCCGCTTCCGTTTCCGTGGTTGCCCTTCACCATTCTGGACGAGCAAGGCTACGCCGACCGCCATATGCTGCTCCATGTGTTGCAAGCTCCCTTCACCGTCTTTGCCGATTTGGGCTTGGCGTCGAAGTGGGCAGCCGTGACCCTCGCGGTTTTTGCCTGCGGTGTGTTCTATTTTTTCCTTGTTGCCTACGAGGTGCGCTATCCGTTTGTCTGGTTGCTCGCCCTCTTTGCGTCCTCGTCTCCGTTTCTGTATCGGATGAGTATGGCCCGAGGACAAAGCCTGGGCTTGGCGTTTCAACTGATAGCGATGTATCTGATCCTGAAACGCCGGCCAGTTGGGCTCGGGGTCGTGGCGATGCTGTTTGTGTGGGCGTATAACGCCTTCCCGCTGATTCTCGTCCTGGTACTGCTTGGTCTGGTGACACACTACCTGGTTGACGGGACTTTTGAATACCCGCTCCTCCTTGGAGCGGGTATCGGAGTCGCCTGCGGCCTTGTTATGAATCCGTACTTTCCCCAGAATATCCTCCTCCTGTGGGACCACATTGTTCCGAAGCTGTTCGTGGTGGATTATGTGGCCTCGGTCGGGGGAGAGTGGCGTCCGTATAATTCATGGGACTTTCTGAGCCTGTCGCTTGGAGCCCACCTCGCCTATAGCAGCGCCATATTCTTGACCAACCGGGAAGAATGGTGCCAGGACGCCCCTCGCCTTTTCTTATTTTTGGCCGCAACGCTGTACGCCTTTCTGCTGTTCAAATCGCGCCGTTTTGTCGAATACTATCCGCCGGCGGCGGTGCTGTTCCTAGCGGTCGGAGCGCGGCATTGGGTAAAAGCCCTGGATGTCGGCGCTATTGCCTGGACCGACAGAAAAATTGGTGGGCTTATTCTGGCAAGCCTTCTATGTCGCCGGTCTGCAAGTCACCGTGCAGGCCGCCTGGCAGGACCTGCACCGCCTCCCGTCGTCTGAGGCGTATAAGGGCGGAGCAGAGTGGTTGGCGCATAACACGCCCAAAGGGGCGCGCGTGTTTCATACCGACTGGGACGACTTTCCACGCCTGTTTTTCTTTAACTCGCATAATACCTACATCGTGGGGTTTGATCCCGACTTTATGCGAATAAAGAACCCCCACCTGTATGAACGCTGGAAAGATATTGGCAGAGGGAAGGTGCGCCTGCCGGCCAGGGTCATTTTTCAGAAGTTTGGTTGTGCGTACGCTTTTACCGATAACAAACACCGGAAGTTCATTGCCCTTGCCGACCGAGATCCGTTCATGGAAAAAGTATACTCCGACCGGCATACAACGGTGTACCGCGTGCTTGACGAAAATGCGGAGAAAACACGTCTCTCCCCAGGGGGGTAGGGCGGGGAGTCTCCCAAGGCAAGCGCAACGGTCCGGTAACGAATCGTCAGTGAATGGCTCACGCCTATGGACAAACCGCTGACGGCGCTACGCCCTGATAGCGAAGAGAGGCGCAGGGCCTTTCAGGGCGCTCAGCCTGGATTGTCTCAGCTTGTTTATAAGCGGATACGTGATTGCCCAGATTCTTCACGGACCGCTCGCACGAACACATAGGCCGGCACCAGGACAAGCAGGCCCAGTGTCAGGACATTCCCAATTTTATCGATCATTGAAGAGTACACATGCAAATGTGTCATATGGTAGGCGAAGTGCGGCAACTGGGAGACCAGCCAGCCGAGGGCGGCAGCAAGGACCGTCTGGCGGGTCTGGGCAAAAGCCGCAACGAGGGTCACTACGCTTAAGGCTAAATACAGGCCGCCCACGTCTCGCACCAGATGTTCATTAAACGGACCATCAACCGAAACCCAACTGCGGCCCAGACCGGGAAAACTGTCGTAAAACGCCTGGGGAAAGAATTGCGCCCACCCGCCGACCGTGACCCCACTCAGGATGAGAAACCAGAGACTGAGGCGCAGACGTGTATCAACCGTCATGGTGCCCTCCTTCTTAGCTCTTGAGCGCCGGCTGCCAGCCCTCTCTCAGGCTGGGATAGCGCGGAGTCCAGCCCGTAGTGCGCTGAAAATGTCTGTTTGAGATACGCTGCGAGCGGGTGAGGGCTTCAAGACTTCCAGGTAGCTCGCCTGGCATGGGCTCAGGCGGGGCCGGGGGTGCCACCCCTTCAAGCTCGGCAATGGCCGTGGCCAACTCCTGACGGGTCAGTGGTTGGTCATCGGCCACGTTATAGACCCCTGGGGGCGCATTGAGCGCGGCCACAACGGCCGTAGCGGCATCCTCGGCGTGAATATGGCTCATATAGCCAGCCGGGTCGCCGAGAAACGGGGACTGGCCGGCGCGGATGGCGGCCCGAAATTCCTGGGTATGCGAGCTTTCGTGAGCGTAGAACAGGGCGAAGCGCAGCACGATGCCCCGCCCGCCATGTTTGCTGAACCAGACCGCCTGGGCCTCTGCGACGCGACTGCTGGCCATCTCTGGCGGACAGTTATCCGCGTCTGTCTCCTCAATCCATTCCGCGCCTTTATCCGCATACGGAAAGGTGATTGACTCCTGGATAAAAATCTGACAACCGGCTTCCGCCGCGGCTCGGGTCACATTCCGAGATGCCTCGGTGCGGAGGCGATTATGCCCGGCCCAGGCGGCCGGCTCCAGCGCCTGGGCCAGCGGGGGAACATTGGTCGCCAGGTTGGCGACGGCCGCATGGCCGGCAAGAGCGGGCCGCAACGCTGCCGGGTCAAACAGATCGACCCGCACCGGGGTTGCTCCGCACTGGCGCACAAGCGCCGCTTTCTGGTCTGTGCGCGCCAGACCGGTGACCTGATGCCCAGCCCGCATGAGTGCGGGAACAACGCGACGACCAATGACGCCGGTTGCGCCAGTCACAAAAATTTTCATGCCCATACCCCCTCGTGCCGAAGCAGCCAGTGTTTGCGTTTCAGACCTCCGGCATAACCGGTAAGCGCGCCGCTGGTGCCAATGAGACGATGGCAGGGCAGCACGATGGAGATCGGATTGAGGGCATTGGCCCTGCCAACGGCGCGCCAGGCGTGGGGCCGGCCGATCTGGGCGGCCACGTCACGGTAGGTGCGTGTGGTTCCGGGCGGAATAGTCCGCAGCGCCCCCCAGACTTTTTGCTGAAACAAGGTCCCGCCTGGGTCCACCTGAATGCTCTCAATCGCGTCGAGTTGTCCGCTGAGGTAGGCCCGAAGCTGCTGGGTCACACCGAGCGGTTGGGAGGCGGTACAGAGCCGGACCTGGTGGTAGCGCCGCTGCAACAACCGGGTCAGCCGGGCGCGGTTGTCGGCATAGTCCAGCGCGCATAAGCGACCGGCGTCAAATACGAGGACAAGGCGACCGATGGACGACTCTAATGTGTCGGTGAGTAAGGTCGTCATGCTGACTCCTGAGGCTGGACCGCAGAAAGGGCAAGGCTGGTCCGGTCAGACCGCCAGCGCCGCTCGCTTAGCGTGGCGCTTCCACCAGGGCCGCGTCGTCAAAATCGACCAGACCTAGCCGTCCACCAAAGACGGACGGGTGATACGAGCGATAGCCCAGGAGGTGCTGGGCACGCTCGGGCAGTTGGCGAGCGACTTCCAGAGGCACGGCCAAGGAGTGGTGCTCTTCCGGGCGCAGCCAGCCCAGGACAAAGCTGACGTGCATCCCGCGACGCCAGGTGTCTGACCTGCGGTTGGCCCCAGCCCCGTGCATGACTTTTCCGGTATAGAGCAGGACGGAGCCGGCTGGCATAACGGCTTGGACCAGATCTTCGGGCCGCGCCTCGCGCGCCGGGTCCTGCCAGCGATGACTGCCCGGCGCGACAAGCGTGGCACCGTTTTCTGCGGTGAAATCGTTCAGGGCAAACATCGAACTGACGGTGAGTTCTGGGCCGGGCCAGGGAAAATGGGGCCAGTTGGCCTCATCGCGGTGCAGCATCTGGGCTGGTTCGCCCCCGCCAACGATCATGGTCTGAGAGGTATTCAGCCAATACGAGCCGCAATTGGGCAGGAGATAATGATCCGCAAACGCTTTGAGCACCGGGTGCAGGAGGACCTCAATAAACGCTGGTGACTTTGCGGCCAGGCCGCAAAACCGGATCGTTTTCTGGCCATGAAAAACTTGCCAGAGTTTCTCGTCGCTCCGACTGCCGGGCGGATGGGTGGCGATAGCGCCGTCAAGTTCGGTATTGAGCCGCCTCAACAAGTCGGGCTCAAGCAGGTTGCCAATAATCACCCCGCCGTCCCGCTCTATCAGCGGCAGGTATTCTTGGGCGTCTGTCTCAGGTCCGACCGTCGTCAATTGGACTGTATCCATCTCCCTGCCTCCTGCATTTATCTCCGTACTCTGACCACTCTGCCACCATTCGCCTGTAATAGCGCGTCGGGTGAGACGCGGACAAGGGATGTTGCTGACCCGCCGCCGGTATACACCGCCTCTCGCTCCATGACCTTGGGATCAACAAGAAATGTGGCGGCAAACCCGAACGACGGCGTGCCGCCGCACGGATAGCCGGTTTGAGCCAGCATTTCTTCCGGCGTCATGGTCCGCACCTGCTGAGTCTGGAGAGCCTTGGCAACCCGTGAGGTACTGGCCCGGTCTTCGCCCTTGACCACGGCCACAATCACCTGTCCCTGTGCATCCGTCATACAGATATTCTTGACCAGGTTTTCCGGCTCGGTGCCGACTACCGCGGCCGCTTCGGCCACTGAATGGCAGGACTGATCGAAGGACAGATGTTCAGCCTCCGTATGAGTGGTGGCCATAAACTGCTTGAGCTGGTCTTCATAGACACTCATAACGGCTCATACCTATACTACCTGCCGTGGCCTTACCACCTGCCGTGGCCTTCTCCCCTAGGCCAGGGCAAAGCGAATCCGCCGTTTGTCCCTGTCTCACCGGCGTGCGAGGTGAGGCGACAGGTTGACTGAAGCAGGGCCGGTTCCGTAGGATGCCAAGCCGACTCTTGAGCCTGAACAGGAGAGGTAAAGCATTATGGACGACTACGCCCATCCCGAAGTCCTTGTTGATACACAATGGCTTGCCGAACATCTGCATGACCCGCAGGTGCGGATCATTGATGCGCATATTGACCCCGCGCCGTATCAATCCGGGCATATCCCCGGTGCCGTGCTTTGGAACGGCTTTGAGACACTGCTCAAACCGGACTGGAGCATCAATTTTGACCCAGACTCAATAGCCCAGTTCTGCGGACGGTCGGGCATAGCCAACGATACCACCGTGGTCGCCTATAGTGACCACAGTGCGATTGCGCCGTGGGTATTCTGGTTTCTCAAATCCGTCGGTCATGGAGACGTGCGTGTCCTCAATGGTGGACGCAAGAAATGGATTGCCGACGGCCATGGGCTGACGACCGAGCCGCCGAGCGTGACGGCAACGAGTTATACCGCCCAAGAGCCCGACCCGGACCTGCGGGTACTACAAGAGCGGGTCCGGGCTGCGGTTGGGCAAGCCCACCACGTCTTGCTGGACGTCCGAACTCCCGAAGAGTATCGGGGTGAAGTCTTCCTGCTGGAACCGCCCCAAGGGACGGAGCGGGCCGGGCATATTCCAGGCGCGACCCACCTCTATTATGAAGCGGCTCTCAACGCCGACGAAACGTTCAAGTCCGCGGACGAGCTGGCAGCCCTGTACGCCAGCCACGGTGTCACCGCGGACAAGGAAACGATTACCTACTGCGCGGTTGGCATCCGCTCGGCCCATACCTGGTTCGTGCTGACCCAACTGCTCGGCTATCCGGCTGTGCGCAGCTTCGATGCCTCGTGGAATCTGTGGGGCCGGCTGTCAGATACGCCGGTCGAAGCGTAACTAAAACTGATAGGTCAGACGCACGACGGTTTCGTCCCGCTTGCGATACAGGCCGCCCAGACCCCAGCTCTCGTCCACTTGGCCGCCAAAGCCGGGCACGAAGAAATAATTCTGGGCGAGTCGGACGATCAACCGGGGAGTGAGATAATAATCCACCACCCAGCCGAACTGGGAGCTGTAGCGGTTGATCGGGTCAATAACAAAGAAGGCCACTGGCAGGAGCTTGCCTCGCATATACGTCGTGCTGGCCGCAATCGTGCCGACCGCCTCCCAGTTGCGGACTTTATCTGTGGCTGAAATCTGGCCCTGAAAACGCGACGTGCTGGTCGGAATATATTGCCAGAAGACCTGTGAGGTCAGGAAAAACGTGGAGCGGCGGTTGAGGGCGCGAATCCAGGTCGGCCGGTCAAAGCCGATAAACGCCTGCCAGACATCGCTCTTCTTGATCCCCAGGAAGCCGCTCGGTATGGGCCGCCCGCCCTCATCCAGAATCATAATCGGCTTGTGCTTATCGGCAAAGGGCTTGCCAAACTCATAAATGGTTTCCATGCGCCACACGCCTTCGGTATAGTCATCGTCCGCATAACTGGCGGAGATGCCGACCGCATGGGTGTAGGGATAGTAGGCTTCTGCCGGCAGAATACCGCGCCCGAGCAGAGCGGCATTGCTGCGCGCCACATCCACTATGGTCTCGCAGCCGACGGTGCCGAGCTGGCACTGGTTGAGGCCGCGCAGGCTGGAGGTATTGACGCCATCGTCGTGGGCGGTGCGTTGATACAGATAGTTCAGCGTCACGGTCACGCCCTGCGGCGTGGTCGCGCCCAGACGAAAACCGACTTGGCTATTCTCATCAATGCTTTTGCTATAATTGCCCCGCCGGCCCAGGACCGTGCGGTTGAGGAGTTTGAAATTGCCCCCGGTCGGACTCCCCCCAAACGGATTGACGCTTGGCGAACTCCAGGGCCGCCCTGGTGAGAAGCCCAGCTTGAGCGGCACCCACAGCCCCGGCACCCAATAGGACTCGGTATACACATCGCTCAAACTCCCAATCCGTCCCAAATGATAGGTGGCGCGTATCATCCAGTACGGAATCCGGAGATCGTCCCAGGTTTCCTGACCGACTCCGCCCCCGTGCCAAGTGGTATCCAGCGCGTTGGTGCGGTCGAGCATCCGCAGATTGTCAGACTCGCCCCACACCACCATTTGACGGCCCAGCCGCACGGACAGGGGGAGCTTGGCAAACTCGATGTCAGTGAAGACTTCACGAAACGTACTCTCAAAGCGCAGGGCATGGGCCGCTTGGTGGGACAGGTCAGAGAATTTTCCGTCCCGCCCGGCCTGGCCGCGATAGGGGAATACGTCTTGGCGCGAACCCGGCTGAAAATCGTACACGCTGTCATAGACGCCCCGATACAGGCCGACGAAGTGGGCGTAGTCTATGCCGGGCAGAGAGAAACGGCTGAAAGCCTGGCCGTTTTTGATCCAGTCGTATTCCACACGCGCGCGCAGGACGTTACGCTGCTGAATAATCGACCATTTGTCTGGTTCCGGGTGACGAAAGATCTGCTGCGTTTGCAGATTGCCCGACAGGGAAAAATCACCATAGGTGAAGTCCGCGTGGGCAACGGAGAGGGGCAGGACCAGCACGCACAGCGCAATGACAGTCCAGCCAGACCGTAAGCGAGCCGGGGGATGACATCTATTCATAACGATATTGGATTGAGTGGGAAACAGGCCGGCGGATGGGGGGCACCCGCCGGCCTGTTGGCTGAGGCCACTAGCGCCCTCTGGCGACGATTTTGTTGAGATTGAAAAAGTCGGCCGGCATGGGTTCATTATAGATAATTTTGGTCAATTCGGTGACCGACCCAAACGTATTCTGATAGTCAATCATGGTCTCGCCGGTCCACACCGGCACGCGCACCTGTTCGTTACCAGGGTTGAACTGCGGGTTGCCGTACAGCTCGAACAGGGTCTTGGCATGCGCCCCGGCGCGGTCATACATGAGCGCATACACGGGCACAAACATCTGACGGTCGATATACAGCACCCGTTTGCTATACGGATGGTCATCAGCCTTTGGCACCCCTTCGAGGACGATCATCTCGCGTAACTCCCAGGGATCAACCGGATACCAGCCACCGCGCCCACCAAAGGTCGCTTTGACCGCTTGGACACCGACCGGCGCGAGGAGGGTCGGGGTGCCCACCAGCTTCCACGTATGGCTGCGGATATAACCGGAGAAGCCAAAGTAGTCGTCGTTCAGCATACCCGAGTCGAGCGCTGCATCTTCGTGTTTCACAATGATCTTGCGGACCTTGCGCCCGGCCGGAGAATACAGCCAGTCGTCATCCTTGGCCTGGTCACGGACGTGCCGATGCTTCAGGCTGATCGTATTTTTCAGGTCAAACGGGGCGGTGATGTGGTAGTATTCCTTATACAGCAAGCCCTCTTCCTGCCAGATGTTGGGCTCGGGACCATCGGTTGGCGGTCGATGCATGCCGTAGGCCACAACATAGTAGTTTTCGATCTCTCGATTGACAGACCCAGACTCTTCTATGAGGCGAAACGTATTCCAGACTTGCACGATATTGCCAAAATCACGGTGTCTCAGATTCCAGGCGGCTTTCAACCCGGCTTGTTCATCGGCCGGATCAAGAATAGGGAAGGGCAGGCCGGCTATATAGCCGCCGAGTTCGCCGTCAGCGCCAAGCTGCACCTGTTCGGCGTGGTTCTGGGTGGCCGTGATATAGGCGTCGCTGACCGGCAGGTCGGTGGTTGCTCGGACTGCAAACGCCAATTCGCCGGCTTTGATTTTGTCCAGGATTTCGACCGGCAGATAATCCTGGGCCGCCTGCCACGAGTCCTGCGCAATCCGCGTTCCGGGAGCCAGCCCCTCCACCGACGGCGTGCCATTGGCATAGGGATGAAACATGGCCTGTATGGCCGTGGCAGACATCTCTGCCCAGGCCGACGGCGACCAGAGCAAGCCGCAAATGCTAAAAACCCAGAGCCATTTCTTCATATTTCCCCCTAGACGCGAGATGAGCTTCCTCAAGCTTGCCGGCCTGTTTGAGCCAGAGCGGAATACTTGGTGAGGAGTGCATCAAAAACCTCATTCGTATCGAAGTTTGCTGGATTATAGCGTGGTGACCATGTTCTCAGATAGCGTCCCACGGTCGCCCGGATATAGAACGGAACGTCGAACATCGACAGTTTCTCGCCTCGGGCCTCCATCAGACAGGTCGTAAAACGCTGGATATAGCCCAGATAATGGGCTTGAGCATACACCCCCCGCGTGATCCGATACGCATAGCTGCCAACCAAATGTTCAAACACATCAAAACAGACTGTGCGATGCTCAATCTCTTCGGCAATGTGCCACTCGAATAACTTGCGCCAATCTGGGGTCAGCGTTTCCAGGAATTCTTCCGTACAGATGGAGACGGCTAAGGCGGAGGTCATGGCCTCGAACCCCTCGGCATAGGCAATGTTGAAGGCGAGTGACTTCTCTGCGGTAAAGCGCTGGTAATCCGCTTCGAGGTCGTCCTCAATGGCCTGGATTTTCCGGGCATAGCGCTCGCCCACACAGGCGCGGATATGTTCGTTGAATTTGGCGTGGTTCCCGTAATGATAACTCTCTTGGGCCGAAAACCGCTTCATGTCTTCAATCAAGGCAGGATCAGTGACCTGCTTTGTGGCCTCTCGCATTGTGCGGATCAGATAGGGTTCGAGGTAGGGCATGGTGAGGGACAGACCCAGCAAATGGCATGAACCTCTGACGTCGTTCCGAACGACCGTCAGGTCTTGTTTATCCGCGAAGTGAAAGCGCATCTTTCGAACGGTGATATCTGCCATATTGCCCCCTCATCGATTCGGCTTTCCGATAGTGAGAAACGGATGGAAACTCACGCTGCCGCCTTATAGCACTTCTGAAACAGCAATACCAATTCTCTTTCCATTGGCTTGTCTCCCCCGGCTGGAGAGACAAGAGGTAGGCAAGATGCCCGCGCTCCCAGGCCGTGTCCTGTGGGGGCGTGGGGTTCCCCCTGTCAAGGGGGACACAGGAGGTGGCCTGCGTCCGCAAGGGAAGTGGTTAGTGGTTAGTGGTTAGAAGCCTCCGCGTTCCCAGGACTTGCTCCCTCTCCCCTGGCGGGAGAGCCTGTCCTGAGCGTGTCGAAGGGGGCTGGGGTGGGGGGGCCACGCACAGGCCGGGCACCCACAGGGGGGTGCCCCTACTCCGCCCCCGTCCAGTCCGTTATCACAAAGTTCTGTTGGGCCTGCTGCCACTCCACGGTCACACGCTCGCCGGCACCCGGAAAGTCCTCCAGCGTATACGTGCCACTCAGCCCCCGCCGGAACGCCTCGCCCAAGGTGGCGACGGTAATGGTCCGCCGGCCCACTTCTTCTCCGTCGATGCGTACGACGACTTCGTGGGTCCCATCGCCTAAACGGTTCCAGTTGTGCAGCAACCCAAAGCCGTTGTTGGTATCGCCACACACCTCTGCGGTGTCCGGTCTCTCCGTGCCGTAGGCCGCCTCGGTACGCCACGACTCCCCAGCTTCGGGAATAAACTCCACTTCTACGGTGGCGGCCTCGCAGGCCCAGCCGGATACCAAGCTCACCCCACTTTGAAAGGAACCCGCGGCCGGGTTCTCGACCACGTACTCGGGATGCCCGTTGCCGGTGTCTTGGCTCCCGTCCGGGGCTGTGCCACTGGTGATGACAAAGTTCTGTTGGGCTTCCTGCCATTCTACGGTCACACTCTCGCCGGCACTCGGAAAGTCGGCCAGGGTCTCCAGGCCGCTCAGGCCGCGCCGGAACTCTTGTCCCAAGGTGGTGACGGTGTGCCGGCCGCGGACGACGCCATCAATGCGCAAGACGACTTCGTGGGTGCCCGCGCCTAAGCGGTTCCAGTTGTGTAGTAAGCCGAAGCCGTTGTTGGTGTCGCCACAATCACCTGCGGTGTCGGGGCGGTCGGTGCCGTAGGCGGCCTCGGTGCGCCACGACTCCCCAGCTTCGGGAATAAACTCCACTTCCACGCTGGTGGCCGCGCAGGCCCAGCCGGAGACTAGGCCAATCCCACTCTGAGCGGAGCCATCCGGCGGAATCTCGAAGAAGGCCGCGCCGCTGTCGTCGCTACCGCCGCCGATACTCCGGGGGGCATCATCATCGGTGACGGTCACGGTGACGGAGCCAATGGCGAGGCCGGTATACCCTTGGTCGCTGGAAGTGGCGGTATGCCGAATGGTGGCCGTCCGCCGGTTGTTGGGGTTGTCAAGATTGTCGTTGACGCCGGTGACGGTCACCGTCCGGGCGGTGTCCCAGGTTCCAGGAGTGAAGGTCAGCGAGGAAGGGGAGATGCGGACCGGCCCGGTGCCGGTGGGGGTGACGATCACGTCGTCGGTGGGCTCGGTCGCCAAGACGATGGTATAGGAGGCGGTGCCGCCCGCCTCCGCCACGGTCAGGGTGGTCGGCGTCACGATGACGCGGGCGACATCATCATCGGTGACGGTCACGGTGACGGTAGCACCCGCGATGTTGTCATACCCCCTGCCGCTGAGCGTATGCGTAATGGTGGCCTCCCGGCTGGGGGTGTCGCGATTATCGTCGACGCCGGTGACGGTCACGTCTTGGCCGGTATTCCAGGTGTCGGGGGTGAAGGTCAGCAATTCAGGGAGGACGGTGACGACAGCGGTGTTGCTGGATGCGAGGGCCACGGTCACGTCGTCGCTGGGCTCGGTCGCCAAGACGATGGTGTAGGTGTCTTCGCCGCCCGCCTCCGCCACGGTCAGGACGGGCGGCGTCACGGTGACGCGGGGGGCATCATCATCGGTGACGGTCACGGTGACGATGGCGGTGTTGTCATATCCCCCACCGCGGGCGTCGTGCGTAAGGGTGGCCGTCCGGTTGGGGGTGTCGATATCTTCGTTGTCGACGCCGGTGACGGTCAGGGTCTGGGCGGTGTTCCAGTTCCCGGGGGTGAAGGTCACGGTGCTCGGCTGGACGGTGACGGCGGTGGTGTCGCCGCTGACGTCAAGGGCCACGCTGACGTCGCCGGTGGGCTGGGCCGTCAATACGATGTCGTAGGAGGCGGTGCCGCCCGCCTCCGCCACGGTCAGGGTGGCCGGCGTCACCGTGACCGCACCACCGACGGGGGCCGCCATGCTCCACAGGGTGCCGAGGTGATTGGTCTCTGTGTCGGGATTGTCGGGACTTTCCCCCACGGCCCGCACCCGCACGCGATAGGACTCCGCTGGTAGGCCGCTGAGCGTGGCCCCTCCGCCTGTGACGGTTCGCCGGCCGGTCCAGGTCGTCCCGGCGTCCAGGCTGTATTCGACGTGATACCCGTTAATGGCGAAGTCCGGGTTGGCGGGCGCGGTCCACCGGGCCCTGAGACGCCCCGGCTCGCCGGCCACGGGCGTGACGGTCAGCCCACCGGGAGGGACGGTGCTGCACAGGGACACGGTCCCTATAGGCTTGGTGCTGTTGTACAAGGCCCGGAGCTCTGGCGGCAGGCAGAGGGTGGCCGCGTTGTGATCCAGGCCGAGGTAAATCAGGCTGGTCAGATCACCCAGCTCGGCGGGGATGGGGCCGCTCAACTGGTTGGTGTGGAGATAGAGCTGCGTCAGGTTGGTCAGCTTGCCCAGCTCGGCGGGGAGGCTGCTCAACCGGTTCCACATGAGGATGAGCTGCGTCAGGTTGGTCAGATCACCCACCTCCTTGGGGAGACTGACCAACTGGTTGTTGCGGAGCTGGAGCACCTCCAGGCTGCTCAGGACGCCCACCTCGCCTGGTAGCGGGCCGGTCAACTCATTCTCTTGAAGACGGACGTGGGTCACGCGGCCATCGTCGTTGGTATCGACACCCAGCCAGTCATCAAGGTCATTCTCACTGCCCCAGTTGGTGTTGCGTGTCCAGCAGGCCCCCCTGGTGGCGTCGTAGAGGGCGAGCAGGGCGGTCTTGTCGGCGGTCGCAGCATCGGCCTCCACGGTGATGTTAAAGGTGAGGGTGGCGGTCTCGTCGTCGGTGGTGTCCGTCGTGCCTCTGTCGTCAGTGGCGGTATAGGTGTACGCGGTGGCGGTCTGCTCGGCGGCGGGCAGGACGAGGGGGTCAATGGCGACGTTTTGGGCGTAGACTTGGGTCAGCCGGACATCGGCGGCCTCGCGCAAGACGGACCGGGGAAAGGCGACGGGTTGGACGGCCAGGGTAAAGGTGAGGCTGGTGCTTTGGGGTGGTGTGGCACTGTCGGTGGCGGTGTAGGTGTATTCGGTGGCGACCTGCTCGGCGGTGGGCCACCCGATGATGGTGCGGTCGGTAGCGTCGAAGTCCAGGCCGTCCGGCAGGGCCGGACGGCCGTCCGGATATTTCGGACTGAGGCTATAGGTGATTCTGCCGGTGCCGCCGGTGGCTCGGGGCAGGCGGGTGGTGACGAGTCGGATTCCGGGCCGATAGACCTGAGCGGCCAAGCTCTTCTCCCCGGTGCAAAAGCTGGGCTGGGCCGCAGCCTCGGGCACGCTCAGCCCGAGCAGGGGCAGTATGAGACAGAGGGCCACGAGGACGGACCGTAGCCGGCTCATGCCCGCACCTCGTCGGAAGTCGGAAGTCGGAAGTCGGAAGTCGGAAGTCCAGCATAGTCCCTCCTTTATGCTGTCAAGGGGGGATGTCTGGGCGGGCAGGAGGCCCGCGCTCCCAGAGAGAAGAACCCCCTTGCCCCCCTTAACAGGGGGAAGAAGCGCGCCTAGGCTGCTTAGGTAGAGGAAAACGGCGGGGGAGACAAGAGCAGAGGAGGAAAATTTGCGACTCGCCCCTCCCTTTGCGTGCATTGAACTGTGCAGGCGAACAAGGTAGGGTGTCTAGGTTATGCAGACGAGCCAAAATACGAAATTCCTGACTCATGACGGGTAGTCGTGAAGGGACAATGCTATGCGTGTGAAAAAAGGACTGCTGGTCGCGCCGGAATTCCCGGCTGACTCCTTCTGGAGCTTTAAGTATGTGATGGAGTACATCCGGCGGAAAGCGCCGTTCCCGCCGCTCGGGCTGCTGACTTTTGCGGCCCTGATGCCGCAGGATGAATGGGAATTTGAACTGGTTGATCTGAATGTCGAGCGACTTTCGTTTCAGAAGCTCCGCAAGAAAATTCAGGACAGTGACGCCGTGTTTACCGGGGCGATGAATGTCCAACGCGATTCCTTGGTTGAGCTGCTCAAGGGACCGGCCCGGGGGACGGATACGCCCTGGGTGCTTGGTGGGCCCCTGGCCTCAACCTATCGTAGCTCCATTATAGACCCGCACAACGAAATGGACGCGGTGCTGCATCAGGGGCTCGACTACTTGGTCTGGGGCGAGGCCAGTCCGTGGATTGCCGGCCTCAACCGTCGCCTGGCAGAGACCCCCCAACACAGCGATGCGGCCCCCTTTCTGTTCATCCCCGAACGGGTCCTCAACGAGCCTGAAGCCTCCCGCAAGTATCTCCAGGACCGTTCCATTTTCGAGCCGTTTGACGGCTTGCCCAGCCCGCGCTGGGATTTGATTGATGTCGGTCACTACCGCGCCTTGATGTTGCAAACAACCGCCGGCTGCCGCTTTCGGTGTAATTTCTGCGACATCATTCAGTTCAACGGCGGGTTCCCCCGGGCAAAAGGGAGCACCGATGTCACGCGAGAACTCCAAGCCATCTATGACACCGGCTTTCGTGGTGGGGTGTTTACGGTTGACGATAATTTCGTGTCCGAGCCCAAGGCCATGGAAGAAATCCTGGACGCGATGACGGAATTCCAGCGTCAACACAACTATCCCTTTGAATTCTTTACGCAGGCGAGTATTGACCTGGGCAAAGAATCCTTGGCCTATCTGGTGCCCCTGATGCAGCAGGCCGGGTTTGTCACCGTCTTCTTGGGTATCGAGAATCCTGACCCCGCGGCCCTGCGGCAGATGAATAAAATTCAGAATATCAAAACCGCCCCAAAAGATACGATTCACCTACTCCAGAAACACGGGATTGAGGTGCAGGCCGGCTTTATCTTTGGGAGCGATACCGATACCCGGCAGACCGCCGACACTATCGTTGACTTTGTTGAAAAGAACGGTGTCTTTTCGGCCATGACCGGCACCCTGACCCCGCTGCCGCATACGCCGCTGTACGTCGAGCTCAAAGAGCAGGGCCGCCTGCTCGAAGCAGATTTGGCGTGCAATAATGTGGACGACACGGTCCAGTTCAAGCCCCTGATGGGCGTCGATAATTTGCAGAGCGGCTTTCTTCATATCCTGGAATCCCTGTTCAGCCCGCAGGCCATGTATGGACGGGCGGAGCGCCTGATTAGTCGTCTGGATACCCATATTTTTACAAACAGCCATCTTGATGTGAGCCAGGTATCGGCGGCATTTCGCTCGTTTGCCAGACAGGGCTTGGGCGGTTTGTGGACGAAGGAACAGCGAGGCTACTTCCATCTGCTCAAGCGAGCGGTGCAGCTTGACCGGCAATTCCTGCGGGATATTCGCACCGAAGCGCGGAATCTGGGCTCTTATTGGGACAAGATGGGGGTAGCGGCCAAGAATCATATCGAACTGGACGGGCAAGATGCCAAGCGGTTTGCCGAGATGCTGGCCTATGCCCAGGATGCCTTGGTGCGCTGTCGGCCCGACATGGGTCTGGCCGAAGTCCAGGATTTTGTCCAACGTGTCCGAGAAGCGGTGGCCCGAGGCGTCCTGCCGCGCGCAGAAGCCCAATCGGTCTATGAAGCCGCCGGCGAGTATTTGCAGACGAAGCGCGCCCTGTTCCAGTTTCCAGGCTCACACCTGGTAAAGGCCCTTGAACTGTCGATTGTGGGTATTCACTACGGAACGGTGGTGGAGCACGTGCTGACCAAAATGCGGGCGGGACATGGCTTGACGCTTTCTACTGAGCCCATGAGCACGCGGCCGGCATAAGGACCTCTCCCATCCCAGCGACCACGTGCTTCTTCCGCCGGCCCGTTCTTCTTCTCAGGCTTGTCCACTCCAGGTCGTTTTATGCGCCGCCGTCCGCCTGCACGACCCAGGTGGCGCTTGACAGATGGACGCGAGGGCCGTCTGCATACGGGAGCAGGGCGGCCCGGATAGCCTCGGCAACGCGGCTGCGTGTCTCAGCATCGGCCTCGCGCAACAGGGACGCAACCGGTCCGATGTCCAGGAGGAAGGCGACCGCTCCGTCTACGCCGCTTGCCCCGCCGACGCTGATAGGCGTCTTATGGGACTGGCAGCGCACATTGCGAAATCCGGCCGAGTCAAGAAGAGTCCGGATGCGGTCCGGGTCGGCCAAAGAAAAGGGGCCGGGCGTGCCAGGCTCGGGGCGAGGCGGAAGCGATATATATTGCGCCGCGGCTTGCAGGGGGACCCGAACCCAATCGTTCTGTGGTAACTCCTGCCAGCACAGGAAACACAGCCGTCCTCCAGGGCGGAGGGCAGTCCGCAGATTCCCAAAAGCCTGGCCCGCATCCTCGAAAAACATGACGCCGAAACGAGAAAAGACGAGGTCAACGCTGGCCGGTTCAAATTGATACGTCTGGGCATCGGCCTCCAGGAAACGCACGTGCTGAAGCTGTTGTTCCTGTTGGCGCTCACGGGCGCGCCCCAACATGGGGCGGGAGACATCAATCCCCGTCACCGAGCCGCGCGGACCGACCTGCTCTGCCAGAGCGAGCGCAGTGTGTCCGCAGCCGCAGCCAACATCAAGCACCGACTCACCGGGCCGGGCGGCCGCGTGCTCCAATGCGACTCGCCCCAGCGGACCGAGCTGGGCATCAAGCCGCTCCTGGAGTTTGACCCATTGCGGGCCACCCCGTTCGTTCCAGTACTCAATCTGCTCTGCATTAGTGTGTCCGTCTGGCATATATTCCTCCAACCGAGGCCAGGGTGTCTCCGGTGTCAGGGTCAGTGGTGCGTCATTCAGCGGCCAGTGAAGACGGGCGCTCTTTTCTCCCTGAAGGCGCGCACCGCTTCTTGAAAGTCTTCCGTGTTGGACGTCCGAATCAGCCGGTCGGCTTCCATGTCCAGGCAGGTGTTCAGGTCCTGGGTCGTGGCCCGGTTCAGGTTTTCCTTCATATAGCGCAGGGCGAGCGGTGGACCCGCGGCAATCCGTTTGGCAAAGGCCAGGGCTTCCGTTTCAAAGGCATCGTCCGCAAAGACCCGATTAAAAATCCCCAACCGCTCACACTCTGCGGCGTCAATGCGCTCGGAGGTATAATAGAGTTCTCGCGCCTTGGCGGTGCCGACCAGTTGGGTCAAAAACCAGCTGCCCCCGTAATCTCCAGACAGACCGATTTTCCCAAACCCGGTGGTGACAAAGGCCCGCGCCGCGGCAATACGGATATCACACGCCAGGGCAATGGAAAGGCCGGCGCCGGCAGCCGGGCCGGGCAGGGCAGCGACCACGGGTTTTTCGAGTTCGTAGATCATGCCGGTCAGCGTTCTTTGGCGGCGGCGCAAGAGTTGGATTTTCTCCTCGGGGGTCTGTTCTTGTTGGGACCACGAGCCAAAGGTTTTGACATCGCCACCAGCGCAAAAAGCCGTCCCGGCTCCGGTCAATAGAATGCAGCCCACATCGGGGCGGACTGCCAGTTCTGGAATGATCGTGCGGAGCGCCGGGGTCAGCGTATCCGACAGGGCATTGCGGACCTCCGGCCGATTCAGGGTCACAACCCCAACGCGGTCTTCGATACGGCAGAGGAGTTGTTCCGTGCCAGTCTCTATGGCTTGTGAGTGGGATGCTTTGGACATGGGTGCTCCTCGTATAGTGGAGAGTGCATTGGAGATTACTGGTCTGCTGTTGCCAGAAACATTCTCGCTTCCTGAAGGACCTCCGGGGCATTCTGGTCGCTCCAGACGGCGAGCAGCTGTTGATAACTCTGACGCGCGGTGGCGTGGGCTCCGCTTTTTGCGGCGGCCCGCGCCAAGCCACGTAGAGAAAGGCGACGGTTCGGGGTCCGCTGCAAAGACGCCTCGAACTGCGTCAGCGCCTGTTGCGGCCGACCAAGCTCCAGCAAAATTTCTCCATATAATTCGTGCGCGGGTTTAATCGGCCTGACCGCCCCATTGGGTAAGCCGACCCTGTTTGCAATCTGCACGGCTTCGTCCATCAGGGTGACCGCAGCGTCGCCCTGGCCCTGTGCCAAACGCACCAGGGCGGCAACCTCAAGACGCATAATCGTCAGCGCTTGTTGGGCGCGTTTGGAACGAGAGGACGGCTCTTCCTGCTCCTTTTCTCTTAAACGCGCTTCCGCCTGTTGCGCGCCTGCCATATCTCCTAGACGTGCGGCACTCAGCCCTGTTGCCAGCAACTCGTGTACGGTCAGGTCGGAAGAAAACGGCAGCTGCTCCCACTGCTCGCTCTCGACAATGGCCCGGGCCGTCATTTCTCCAATCCCTTCCTTGACCCACCGGACCGTACTTTTCTCCGCCACTGGCCGCAGCCGCTCAATCGCCTGTTTTGCCGTGGTCCAATCCGCCTGTTGCAGCGCGCCGTACTGGCCCCAATCCAAAGCGTGCCAGATATACACATCATTAAAATAGCGTTGGGTTTCAGAAAAACTGTCTCGTTGCGGCCACTTGGCGACAGCGGCTTGGTAAGAGGCTTCATTGGAAGCCACTACCTCGGCCCACATGCCACGCTGAATAAAAATATGCGAGGGCATGTGGAGCGCATGGGAGACATCCGGGGCAATGGCCGCGTAGCGTTGGGCGGCCGTCAGGGCCAGAGGGGCGTGAATAGGATCGTCGAAGGCGTGAATAATATAATGGGCCGCGCCCGGATGGTTCGGGTGGTGGCGAAACACCTCCTGGGCAATGGCCCCAGCTTTCATGCGGACCCCAAACGTTGACGCTGCTCCCCAACTGTCCCCGAGATGGAGGACGGTTCCCAGGAGGGCCACGGCGTAAAATGCCTGAATTTCCTCATCCTCGGGATAGCCGGCGGCCAACCGTTCCATCGCCTCGGCATAAGCAAAGGCGCGCTCGGCCTCTTCTCCGGCTCCATACAGCACCTCTACCGCGGCCAGTAAGGCGGCTTCCCGTGGAGTCGGGGCTTTGGCTGCACGCTCGGCCGGTGAGGAGCCCAGACGGGCCAGGACTTTTCTTGGCGTCTCAAGGTCACGGGCCGGTTGCAGCGGGTGATTGTGACTGAGGGCTTCTCCCCAGTAGGCCAGGGCAAAGTCTGGCTCAACTTGCATCGCCGCCCGGAACGCCTCGGCGGCATCCTCGAATCCAAAATTATGCAGATATTTGACGCCCCGCAGGAAGTGTGCCTGGGCTGCTTCCGAGCCAGAGGTCGGGAAATGCAGTTCTCCGAGCTGTTCGGCTCGGGCCTCCGGCAGGCGCAGAAAGACACTCGTGAGCAGGAAGAGCACGGTGATGCTGGGGGCGATTCTTTGCTTCATCATATTCACCTTTCCTGTGTCAGGCCGCAGGTATTGCCAAACATCATAGAGTTCCTGTGGTCAACCCGCTATATAGGCCAAAAGAGAAAAGGGGAATAGCATGGCAGCACAGAGACAGAGTTTGGAAGCGGCCTTTCACGCCTGAAAGACGGGCTCAATACCGGCGACCTGGACGCCTTTTGGCAGGCGTTTGACGAGGAGGCGGAAATCCTGGACGAGGACTTTCCGTGGCGCATGGACCTGGACGACTTCAAGGACCATATTGCCTTTCACGCTGGCGGGAAAGGACTGTGGGAATCGTTTGAGTGGAAACCGCGCGAAATGCACTTCAAAGTCTTTGGCGAGACCGGCCATGTCAGCGGCTTCTCGACATTTCGGGGTAAACCGCGCGATGCCGGCTTCCGACAGCGTTTTATGGGCTTTACCCTGACCTGGGTGTATCGGGACGGAGCCTGGAAACTGGTCTGCTGGCACCAGAGCCCTTTAATCGGGCGTATACTCGAAGCCTCGCCGAGCTAGGAGGTCCGGGTGCCCCGTTCTTGGAAAAAGCATTGATATCACTGCTGAAAGTCGCTGGGTCATCCGCATTCAGACGGAAGACCAGCCAACAGTCAGGCCAGAGCAGCCGCTACCCGTGTTCGCAGGCCGTGCAGACGACGGACGGGTTCATTCGAGAAAACAAAACGGACAAAATTCGCGCTCCGCTCGCCGCCCCAGCCTGTCATGGCCGTTGCCGCGATTTTGCCTTTCTCCAACAGGCGCTGAGCGGCGGCTGCACCCGTCAGGCCAAAGCCCGAGACATCCAGCAGCATGGACCAGCCGCCTTGGGGCTTGACAACGGGCCAACCCTCAAGTTCCCGCAGCAGCGTATCTCGCCGGCGCTGCCATTCCGCGCTGGCCGCGGCAATGTCCGTGTCGGGCGCTTGGAGCGCCACGGCTGCCGCGGCTTGAGCGATGCCGACCGGGCAGACGACGTTAGAGATATTCACCAGGCCAATATCATCGACAATAGCGGGCGGGGCAACGATCCAGCCGACCCGCCAGCCGATCATCCGATATTCCTTGGACACCGCGCCAACCGTGATGGTTCGCTGGGCCATGCCGGGGAACGAGGCCGGGTGGATATAATCCAGGCCGTCGAACAGAATGCGTTCCATGGCGCTGTCATACAGCAGCCAAGCGTCGGCGTCCTGGCAGACCGCGCAGATGCGGCCCCAATCCTGGCGCGTCAAGACGGCGCCGGTCGGCATGGATGGGCTCATCAGCAGCAGGACTTTTGTTTTGGCGGTCACAGCCTGCCGTAATCGCTCACCGTCCAAACGCCAGCCCCCGTCCTCAATCTGGTACGGCACAAAAACCGGCACCCCGCCGGCCAGCCGCACCCGGTTTACCAGACCAATATAGATCGGGTCAGTCAGGATGACCTCATCTCCAGGCTCAAGCAGGGCCAGCAGCACATTGAGAATGCCGTTCAGACCGCCGGCACTGACAATGGTAGAACGCTGCCAGTCATACGCCACACCCGAGAGGCGACTGACCAGGGCGGTGGCGGCCTGCCGCAGCGTGTCGCTGCCCAGAAACGGCAGATAGCTGTTGGCGGCGTCTTCCCCTACTGCTTGCCGGGTCGCTTCTTCCACTCCGGGCGGTGGCCGCAGGTCGGTGTCAAGATTCTCCAGGCGCAGTAGCGTTCCGTCCTGGGACTGGTCGGCCAGACTGCCCATACGGTCCACCCCAATCCCGGCCATTCCGGCTAATCTGCTCACCGGCCTTCTGCTCACTGACAGGGCGCTCCTCCTGTCGCTCGGGTAGCGACGGCTGTTTGCATAGCACTCTAAATCCCATAAAACGCGGCGGCATTCGCCCCCAGGATTTTATCGACCGACTGCGGGGGCAGCGTGGAGAGCAACTCGCGCATGGTCTCCACCGGCTTGGGAAAGCCCTCGGCGTGCGGATAGTCCGAGCCAACAAAGAATTTCTCGTCCCCGGCAAACTGAACGATATATGGCAGCAGCTTTTCGCTCGGGTCGGCGTTAATCCAGATATTGCGGGCCAGATACTCCCGAATCGGGCGCTTCATTTGCGAGGTATGGCGCATGTATTGGTAGCGGTAGTCAAAACGCTCAATCCACTCCCCAACCCAACTGCCCATGGATTCCACGGTTGCCGCGCGCAGTTTGGGAAAGCGCTCAAACACGCCGTCATACACCATGGTGCTCAGCGACATGCGGGGGTCCTGAATCACATTCATGGAGATAAACATGAAGCCGGGGTTGCGGTTTTTATACCAGGCGCTGCCGAGATATTCCTTGTTGCCGGCCGGATGAATGCTGACGGCGATATTGCCATCCTGAGCGGCTGCCCAGAGGGGGTCGTAATCTGGATGGCCGAAGCTTTTCCCGTTGATGGGGGCGGAGCCGATCATCATGGAACGTGCCCCGAGTTTAGCCACCCGTTGGAGTTCCTGCACGGCCAGGGTTGGCTCGCGGAGCGAGATATGGGCCGATGGAAAGAGGCGGTCACGATGGCCGGCGCTGATCTCAAACGCCCAGGTATTGTAGGCCCGACACAGGGCCGCGGCAAGCGGCGGGTCCTGGACCTCGCCCTCCCATAACAGGCCCAGGGTGGGGTAGAGGACCTGATAATCAATGCCTTCGGCGTCCAGAAACTGTATGCGCTTGTCCATGTCCTGCCAGTCGCCACCCGTATACAGAGACCGGTCAAACTCGTTGAGCGCACTGCCGTCTTCCTTCTGTCCATAACCGACAACAATGCCGAGCATCTCGTCAATTTCGCTCCCCAGCCGCATGGCTTTATGATCCACCACCATACGGGGCTTGCCGCTGGCGCTATCCTGCTCCACGTGCATGGCCCGCTCGCGGTAGGCGGGCTCAATATACTGGAGGTATAAATCCAGGGGTTCGATCAAGTGACTGTCGCCGTCAACGATGTGCATACCGGACTCCTTGTTGAGATTAGGGGCTCCGAATCACGCCACACGTCGCCCGCGCACCGCCGGCGCACCCGGCTTCCTCACCGTCCGGGCAATACGTATCCGGGTCAACATGAATGATGACGGCACTCCCGTCCTCATCGAATATCGAAAGCGGTCCTTCGGAGAGCGTCAGGCGCGAGGTCACCGTCATCATGCTGCCCCGTCCGCTGTCGTCAACGGTCAGATTGATTAAATCGCCAGCGTGGAAAGGGTGGTTGCCATCTGGACTTGAGTTGCTTTCCGGCCCAGGGTCGAAGTGGTCCTGGGCGGCTGAGCAGGGGAGGCAGGCGCCTGTTTCATGGATATGGACCGCGTGCTGGCCGGGGTCGAGACCGCGGCGGACCCGGACCAGGACATCGACGAGCTTGACGCCCTCAGTCGAGGGCCGCTCCCGCAAGAAGACGGAGCCGACCCGCTGCTGCCAAAGATCAGTGCAGGAGAAAAGGGGGGCGGAGGCCGTGAGTTCCTCAATGTCCGGGACTTCCTCGGCACGCGCCTGCGGGGCCGCACTTGCCAGGGCGAGCAGGCCTACGCCAACGCCGAACACCCACGCCACTCTGCGTTTGCGCCACTCTTGATAAAATTTCATGCCAATCCCCCTTTTTGGCAAACATGACCCAACTGCATACAAAATATGCGGCCCTCAAGTCAAGCGAGGGACGGCGGATGATACGTCAGAGTTGCTGCTGCAAAAATCGATTGATGACCGTGGCAACATAGACCGGCGCTTCCTGCTGCGGATAGTGGCCGGCATTGCGGCAGACGGCCATTTCGGCGTTGGGATACCAGGTGAGAAAGGTCTCTTTGGTGATCGCCTCCGTGAACGGCTCCATGTCGAACTCGCCAATGATGATGAGCATGGGCGTGGTATTGCCCTGCATCTGGTCGAGAAAGCCCTGGCTGGCCAGGCTCTGCAAATAGCCGACCTGGGCTCCTTTGCTGCGGCTTGCGCGGGTCTGGCGGATTTTGAAGTCGAGCCATTCCCGGCACAGCCGGTTGCCGGTCAGGACGTCAAAGGCGCGGGCCAGAGCGTTGTTATCGGTAATCGAATCGGTAATAACGGCTAGGCCCTCGGGAGAGAACGCCAAGCCGGTCGCGGCAACCGGTGTATTGAGGATGGCCGACTTGACGCGCTCACCACCGTCAAGCACAACTCTTTGGGCCAGCATCCCGCTCATGGAATGGCCGACGATGTGGAATTGCTGCCAGCCCAGATTATCGGCCAGAGCCAGAATGTCTGAAGCTGCTTCAGCCGGCGTATATTCGCCGGGAATATGGCGCGACGCGCCATAGCCGCGCACCTCAACAAAGGCGAACGTAAAATTCCGGGTATCAAAAAAATTGCGGGCAAACGCCCAGGTATCCCGGCAGCCGTAGAAGTCGTGCATGACGACAACGCCTTTGGGGCCGCTGCCGTACAGTTCGTGACCGAGAATCATGGGTGAGGTCCTCCTGTATAGTGCAGAGAGAGATGGTTCATCGGTGCGTCCAATCACCAGCCCGCTCAAAGGCATGGGCCGCGCGGTAGACGGTCCGTTCATCGAAATGCCGCCCCACCAGCATCAGCCCCACCGGCAGATTGTTGCCGGTACCGCAGGGGAGCGAGAGGGCCGGATGGCCGGTAAGGTCAAAGGCCGGCGTGTTGGGCACCATTTCAAGAGAGCGGGCCACGATTTCGGAGGCGGGGGCGTCCGGTTCCGGGAGGGCCGGCGCGGTCATGGGCAGCGTGGGCATGAGCAGGAGGTCGTGCTCCTTGAGCACCGCGTCGTAGGCTGCGGTCAGGCGCGCCCGGAGGTTCTGAGCCTTGGCATAGTACAGGCCGCCATAGGCCCGGGTCATATATGCTCCCGTGAGCAGCACCAGTTTCGTTTGGGGGCCGAATTTATGGGTGTGGGCACGCCAGTGGGCGTGGGCGCGCATCAGGCTGGGCACATAGCCACCCGCCCGGTTTTTGCCATAGCCGTTGTCGTGCATCATCGAAACGACCAGCCCTTCGACGTAAATCGGCGTCCACACCGCCACGCTTACCCGGTGCAGGGGAATCGACACCACGGAGACCGCCGCGCCCAGCGTCTCGTATACCTTGGCTGCGGCCCGGACCTTTTCATCGACCTGGGGATCAGCATTCGCATGACCAAAGCCCTCTTGGACGAGCGCAATTTTCAGGCCGGCGACGGATTCTCCGAGCGCGGTGGTGTATGGCTCGGACGGGCAGTCAGGCTGCACCGGGTCGAATCCATCGGGGCCGGCCAACACTTCGAGGAGGGCGGCATTGTCGGCAACATCTTTTGTCATGGGGCCGATATAATCGATGGTCATATCGATCGGCATGGCTCCGGTATACGGCACGAGGCCAAAGGTGGCCTTCATGCCAACAATGCCGCAGAACGACGCCGGTATCCGGCACGAACCGCCGTGGTCGGTCCCGACGGCTAGGTCTACCTCGCCGCTGGCCACCAGCGCGCCGCAGCCCGAGGAGGAGCCACCGGCCGTATGACCGTGCTTGTGCGGGTTATGGATGGGGCCGGTGGCGTTGGTATGACTCCCGCCCGAGGTGCAGAAATACTCGCTATGCGCCTTACCGGCGACAATCCCGCCGGCATCGAGGACGCGAGTGACCACGGTGGCGTCGACGTCGGGAATATAGCCTTCAAGCGTTGAGGAGCCGTTCATCATCGGCACCCCGGCCACCATGATATTGTCCTTAAAGACCACGCGCCGGCCGCTCAACGGACCCTGGGGAGCTCCGGGGATATGCGTTTGCCAATACCAGGCGTTATACGGATTATCCGCCGGGTCGGGCCGCGAGCCGGGAGTCCGGGGATAGTGCACTGGCGGAAGATCGTCCGGCAGGGCATCCAGGGTTTCGTAGAGGCGGAGAGGGCCATCGATCAACTCGGCGAACTCCTGGGCTTCGGCGGCCCCGATATCCATAAAGACGTGCTCGCCCAGGCGTTGTATTGTCTGTGCATCCGGTCGTGTCAGAGCCATGCCCATACCCCATATACGTGATGAAGGATACAGTGATAGTATCAGCCCCGGCGCTCGGGCCGCTACCGCCCGAGATGGCAATCCACCCCGCTGGAGGACGCGCGCATGTCTGACCCAAACGAAGTCACCCCTGAATTTCTGGCAAATTTCACCCAAGCCTGGAACGACAAAGACCTCGATAAACTGATGGAGCATATGACCGATGAGTGTGTCTTCATGGCCTCTGTCGGCACCGAAGTTGAGGGGACCACGTGGGTGGGCCGAGAAGCAGTCCGCAAGGGCTTTGCCAGCCTGTGGGAAGGCTATCCTGACGCCCACTTCGAGCCGGTGGGAGAAGACCTGATTGCCGGCAATCGGGGGGTGTGTGAGTGGATATTTACCGGGACCAGAGTATCAGACGGGGTGAAAGTCAGGGCGCGTGGTTGTGATGTGCTGACCTTTAAGGACGGCAAAATTCTGGTCAAGAACTCAATGCGCAAGCAACGCCCCTAGCCGGTGGGCTGCTGAAAAAGAAACCCTCACCCCGGCCCGCTCCCAGCGGGCGAAGGAGAGCGAAACGCGGCCTTACTGAGTAAACTCGGGAATAATTTTTGTCCCCAAAATCTCCAACTGCTCTTTCATCTCATCCCGAGGCAAGAAGCCCTGGTCAGACAGAATCATGAACCAGTCCGGGTTGAGTTTTTCTTTGACCGATTCCATCTGCCGCCGGATATCATCAACCGTTCCGACAAAGGCAATGCCGGCCTCAATCAAGGGCTCAATCGTGGTTGGAATCTCTGGGGCAAACTTGGCGTGGAACTGGCTGAACAAGAAAATCGCCCCGTCGCGCGCCCGCCGCAGGGCTTCTTCGCGGGTCTTGGCGACATACAGGAGGCGGGCCAAGCCGACCCGCTGACCGAGCCGTATCTCGTGTCCGGCCATGTTGGCGGCTTCGGTGTAGACCGTTGCGCCCTGTAGAGCCAGGTCCGGGAAGGGCAGGAACATCATCGGCACGATCCCTTCGCCGGCAGTCCAGCGGATGGTCTCTTCGTTGGTGGTGAGGGCCTGGAACAAGGGCGGGTGCGGCTTTTGGTACGGCTTGGGCACGGGCGAGATTTTGCGGAGCCAGCCCGTGGCGTCTACCTCGCCCGGTGCGCCGTAACGCCGGGTGGCCTCGTGGGCCGGCCAATCGTGGCCGCCGGCCGGAAAGGGGGCCTGATAGTATTTGCCATTAAAGGCGAACGGCTCGTCTCTCCAGGCGAGTTTCATGACCTCGAACAGCTCTTGAAAAACCTCCCGGTTGCGGAGTTCGGCGTCAGGACCCGAGGTGTCTGGTTCAACGCTGTATTTTTGGCCCAAGACATTCACCCAGCGCGGAAAAAATCCCCGCGCCAGACCCACAAAGATGCGACCCTTGGACATCTGATCCACCCAGGCAATATCCTCAGCCAGACGAATAGGGTCCCAGGTGGGGAGGACAAAGCCAACTGGTCCAACCCGAATGCGTTTGGTGTGGTGTATCAGGTTGAGCATATGCGGAATCGGCGTGGCTCCCGCTTCAAGACCCTCCGTATAGAAATGGTGTTCTGAATAGCTCAGGGCGTCGAAGGCCATCTCTTCGGCAAACCGGGCTAGGTCAACCATCTCTTCGAGCATTTCCTGGGTTTTATCCGTGCGGTGGGCAATGGGCGCCAGGCGCGCTCGTTCCTCCGGGGTGGCGGGGACCACTGGGGTGAGATGCAGCATGAATTGCATGGAAACCTCCTGTATCGAGCTAGGATTACACCAAGTATCGGGCGACGGCCTCCTCGTTCCAGATAATGCCAGTTCCTGGGGTTGAGGAGGGAAAGGCATAGCCGTCTTCAATCAGGGTTGCTTCCTGGAGCACCGGCTCGGCCCAGTCTACATACTCCAGCCAGTGTCGCGTCGGAGTTGCGGCGAGCAAGTGGACGCTGATTTCCGGGTAGAGGTGGGAAGAGACCGGGATCCCACCCGGCTCGGCCAGCGCCGCGGCGCGCAGCCAGCCGGATACGCCGCCGATCTTATTGACATCGGGCATGAGCAAATCACCTGACCCGGCGGCAATGGCTTTGGCCATATCGTGCGGGCCCCAAAAGTTCTCTCCCAGTTGGATGGGCGTATGCGTAGCCTGGCGGATCCGGGCATAGCCAGCATAATCGTCCGCGCGCGTCGGCTCCTCAATCCAACACAATCCTTCGCCGTCCAGGGCCGCGGCGCGCTGGATAGCCTCGGCCACGCTCAAGGACTGATTGTAGTCTGACATGAGGGTTATGTCGTCCGGTACGGCATGGCGGATTGCGCGCACGATCTCGACATCGGCGCGAGCATCTTCATAGCCCAGCCGTACCTTTATGGCCTCAAAGCCCGGCTCGACCAGTTCGCGCGCCTCACTCCGGACTCGGTCCACGTCCATGAGGCTCAGGCCGGTACTATTATAAGCTGGAATGGGTTGTGATTGCCCGCCCAGGAGTTGGACCAGGGGCTGTCCTGCCGCCTTGGCGCAGATATCCCAGGCCGCTGCGTCAATCCCGGCCGCGGCCATGCCAGTCAAACCCTGCGGCCCGAGCAGCCGGAAAGCCTTGGAGAGCTTTTCTTCCAGGGCGAGTGGGACCACCGGGTCGCCAACAATCAGCGTGCCCAGATTTTCGAGCAGTTGCACCAGCGGCCGCATGACAAACGGGGCATAGCAGAAGATATAGCTACAGCCGCCAACGCCCTCCTCGGTCTCAAGATCGACCAGAACCATGGGAAACTTTGTGACGGACCCCCCCCCGGTATAGATCGGGCGATTCATGGGCAGGCTGACGGCACGGGCGCGGAGGGCGCGAATAGTCAGGGCATCGGCAGACATACAGTCCTCCCTCTTCGGTAGTGCAGCCTATTCATAGGGAATGCTGCGGGGTGAGTCTAGCGAATGGGTTGGGAGAAAGATAAGGTTGCCCGTTGCGTGGCAATTCATTATTGGTATTCCGTGTCAGTGAATTCCGGCGACTCGTCATAGCGGAAGGAGCAAGTTGCATGCAACACAGCGCTGAGCGTATTCTCACCACCCATGTGGGCAGCCTGCCGTGCAGTGAAACACTGCTTCAGATGCTGACTGATCGAGAAGCCGGGCGCGTCCTTGACGAAGCCGGGTTTGAAAAACAGATTGCGCACGACCTCGACGAGGCGTTGCAAAAACAGCACGAAGTGGGAGTCGATATTGTCGGCGATGGTGAGCTGCCCCGGCTGGGCTTCTCGTTTTATGTCAAGGATCGCATGTCAGGCTTTGGCGGCCACTCGCCACGCGGCACCGTGACTGATTTTGCAAAATTCCCCGGCTACGCCAAACTCAAGCAACAGCAGGCAGCCAGGGGAGACGAGATTTCCAAGAGCGCCACCCTGTACGCTATGCCGGAATGCCAATGCGCCGTAAAATATGACCCGGAGCGGCGGGCGGCGCACCAAGAGTTACGCCGCTTCAGAGCAGCCCTGGAACGAACGGGGACCGAGAACCAGGCCACAGAGACATTTGTGACCGCGGCTACGCCGGGCATAGTCTCTACCACGCTGCTGCGCAATCCGAATAATCTGGACTACGCCACCGACCGGGAGTATGTGATGGCCCTGGCCGAGGAACTGCGGGGCGAGTATGAACTCATTGTCGCCCACGGTCATACCTTGCAGGTCGATGGCCCGGACTTGGCTCTTGAGCGCCAGATTCTGTATGTGGACAAACCGCTGGACGCTTTTCTCAAACGGGTTGAGCTGCACATCGAAGCGCTCAACGCTGCCCTGGTCAACATCCCCAAAGACCGCGTGCGCCTGCACGTATGCTGGGGGAATTGGGACGGTCCCCACATCGACGACATGGATTTGGAACCCCTCCTGCCGATTCTCTACCAGGCCAAGGTGGGTGGGCTGAGCATTCCCTTTGCCAACCCGCGCCACCAGCATGAGGCCGAGTTGTTTGTGTCCTATCCGCTCCCGGATGATATGCTGCTCTTCCCTGGCGTGGTGGATGTGACCACGAATTATCTCGAACACCCCGAGGTCGTGGCCGAACGCATTGCACGGATAACCGACGTCGTGGGCGAGCGGGAGCGCATTATCGCCAGTACCGACTGCGGCTTTTCCACCTTTGCCGGCTATACTATGGTTGCCGAGGACGTCGTATGGGCGAAATTGCGGGTGCTGAGCCAGGGGGCGGCCTCGGCGTCCCAACGTTTATGGTAGGCTAACGAACTTGAGGGAGGACCACCACATGACGAACGAGAAAAACCGCAATATGACCGCCGAGGAAATTGCCCAGCGGATTGCCCGGTTTGATCATCTCCAGCCCATGTCTACGGCCAAGGAGATGGCGGACGTGCCACAGGACGCGATGGATATCATCTTTGCGCGCACCCTGATGCCGGTCATTCTGGAGAAGACCAAGAATCCATTTGGTGAGACCGCCGCGATATTTGGCGCGGCTGGCACAACGATGAACGTCTCCGTCTGCCCGCCTGGGCAGGGGCCGTGTCTGCACGCGCATGACCACACCTATGAGACCTTTATGGTCCTTGACGGAGCATTTGAGTTTGCCGTGGGTGCGGAAGGGCAGGAGACGGTCAGGCTCAATAAATGGGATGTGTTCTCCTGCCCGCCGGGTGTGTATCGCGGCTTCCGCAACGTCGTGGACAAGGACAGCGTCCTGTTGACCGTGATTACCGGGGAGGTTGACGCGCGTGACGACGTCGGGGTGCCGCCCAAGATTACCGAACAGATCCGGGCCGACTACGGGGAGGCGGTGCTGGAAAAGTTTCGGAAAATAGCAACGTTTAACGAGCGGGGGTCGGCCTAGCCGCCTGCCGGCGCTGCATCAAGGCGGCCAAAAAACGCTGAGTCGTGAAACTCTGGCCTGAGAGAAAACGTCAATACTCCACGCCTTCGACATCCTCAAACATTTCGAGCGGGGTCTCGCGGGTCTGAAGCGTGCTGTCTCGGCCATCAACCCAACCGAGGAAGGTACCGTGCGCTCGGTAGCCGAGCAACTGCTGTAAGCGTTCCGGCAGTTCTTTGGCAATATCAACCGGGACGGCCAAATACTGATTCTCTTCCTGCCGCAGCCAACCCACGCTAAAGGAAAAAAACAGGCCAGTGCGCGGGCTGGCGGTGGTATTCGTTCCCAGCCCGTGCAGCGTTTTGCCAAGCCACACCACCGCCGACCCTTGTGGCATGACGGCCTGGCAGACTTCCCCTTCGGCTGCCCGCCGGTCGGCTGGCCAGCGATGGCTGCCCGGCACGAGCCGGGTTGCCCCGTTCTCTGCGGTAAAATCGGTGCCGGCAAACATAAAAAAGAGAATATACTCCGGCGTGTCCGGGCTGGGCTGGATAAACGGGGTATAGGCGTCGATTTCCCGGTGTAGCGGCTGGTTCTGTCCGCCGCCCCAGACCTGTATCGCCCCGGTGGCATGGACCTGGTAGGTGTTGCAGCTCGGACTCAGTACGCGGTCGGCGAGTGCTTGGACGGTTGGGTTGAGGGGGATCTGAGCCAGGGCCGGCCCGTGAGAAAACAGCGCACCTATGCTGCGTTTCCGATACCCGAAGAATTCCCCCCCGCCGGTTTTGCGCTCGGCGAGTCTGGGCGCGACCTGACCGATAACCGCCTGCATGGTAGTCCGGTCTATCAACTCTCGGATGATGACCACCCCGTCGTGGTCAAGAATGGCTAGGATGTCGTCCGGCGCGGCGGTACGCGCGACGCTCTGAATAGGCATGGGCTCTCCCTTGCGTGGTGCTGTTAGCTTTTCGCCCTACCATTTCCGGCGGGTGAATACGAAATATATTCCGTCGTTACCTAAGCAGGGGAAACCGGACGTGACATGAACTGAACCGGAGTCCCATATAGCGGTCCGTTCACGTCCTCCACTTTGATATGCTCTATATCATAAAGAACACCAAGTTTACTCGTCCAGCGCCCATTACTCAGTTGCTTCGCCGCGTGCGTCGGCAAGAGTCCCGTCGTGCTCCTTTCGCGCAAACAGGGCGATCTTTTCGTACCCTTGCTCTAAAGAACCATCGTTGCACGGATCATATCAAGGGTGCCAAAGGCGGCTACGAAGGCGGCTAGGGTGACTTCTCGGGGAATACTCTCAGGCCAGAACCCCTTTCCGGCCGGCCACCACCATTGCGTTTCACATCCCGCCGCCCACGCGATGCAATTGTACCGGTTTTTACAGGGACTTGTGATCGAATAGTTCTGAGAATGTAAGTGAGGAAATTCATCTGACAGACCGCCAAACATTATGTTCCTCCGCCCATGCGAACCACGCCTCAGCTATTTTCACGGTGTCACCATATGCCTCTTCTGGAACAGGGTCGGTACCGGTGATAGCCTCAAGAGCAGCAGACCAATGATCGGGATCACCCTTTTCGTCCTTCATTTGAGTCAAGATCAATGGGACGGCTGCTTCGCCCATCCCGATAATTTGCAGATATGAAGGGCACAGGGTTATTTCTGAAAGAGAAGATGTAGCTCCCCTTTCCTGGTGCCATTGGGCGACGAGTCGTGCGAAGAGCCCAATCTTCTCCTGTACAAGGGCATACTGTCCGTTGTCCTCTACCACCTGTGGATATTGTTCGTCTATGAGTTTCCACTCGCCTACATTCTCCCCTGATGGGAGGCGTATTGTCTTCTTACGCTCTGCCATAATGTCTCCTTGAAAGTGGGCTGTGTAGGGTAAAATTAGGGCAGTACCACAAAACGAGTGTTGCTTCTGCGCGAGTTAAAGTGGGCACGAGCGTAGCGTCCGAGCCGTTTAGTGTAGAAAATCCGTAACCGCCCGAACGAAGGCTTCCGGCTGTTCGTAAGGCAGCATATGTCCGGCTTTTCCGATCTCAACAATCGTGGCGTTGGCAATCTGCGCTTTGAATCGCTCCGCGTAGGCCGGCGGAATGAGCGCGTCACTCTGACCCCAGACGAGCAGTGTTGGCGCGCTGAGGCGGTACAGGCGTTTTGAAAGCCGACGGTTGGGGACCGGAAAAAGAATTTTTCCAGCCATACTCAACCGGCGGGAATTGCCAATATAGAACTCTTTGAGCGCCTCGGGGTTTTTGAGGTCAAGGCCACCGGTCAGCATGGCCTCACCCTGAGACCGGTCATGAAAGAGATACTGCGCGAACTCATGCGGCAGGAAGGAAAAAATATCGGGAATCGGATGCGCCGGCAGCCACAGACCGGCTGAGGCAACCAGGACGAGCTTGGAAACATCGTTCGGTGCCAGGGCCGCCATTTCCGCGGCCATCATGCCGCCCATCGAATGACCAACAAGATGCGGCTTGGTCAGGCCCAACTCGTGTACTACGTCCCAGCCGTGCAGGGTGAAGTCCAGCATATCTTCCAGCAAGGCTTCGCCGCTTGATGCCCCAAAGCCGGGCAATTCCGGAGCAAACACATGGTAGTGCTGGGCCAGTTGGTCAAGGAATGGATTGTCCGGGAATAAGCCACCGGCCCCGTGCAGAAAGACCAGCGGCTGGCCGCTACCGGCGTCAAGGACGTGGACCTTGGCGCCGCGTCCTGTCTCGATTGTCCGGCTGTTCATAGCGGCATCCTTGCATCCTGACGGGCCTGTTCAATACCGGTCTCGGGGGTCAGCCGCTCGTCAAGCGGTTGACACCACCAGCGATTATCGTCCTTCCACTCCGGCCACATATCGCGCAGATGGGGCATGACGTGTTCGGCAAAGAGTTTGGTTGAGTAGCGCGTTTTCCAGTCCGGCATATTGCCAATATGGATCAAACAGAAGATGTGTCCGACGCGGAGGGATTTGATGAGGTCTTCCATGCGTTCACGGACCGTGGCCGGGCTGCCGGCAATGATATAGCCCTCGTCAACCAGTTCTTTCCAGGTCAGACTGGGAAACAGGCTTTGCATCTCCTCACTCAAGGCATTCAGGACATCGGCCTTAATGGTCTTGACGGTGCGATAGCCCGGCGCGTCGGCAAAACCACCGTGGACGTGTAAGCAGCGGTTGTAGAAATAGCTGACGTGCTCGGCGTACATTTCTTCGGCCTGCTGGTCGGTATCGGCAACACAGATGGTTTGGGCAAAGGCGGCCCGATAGGGCGACTCATCTTTGCCCCGGGCGGCCACACGGTCCCAATAGCCGTCCAGCAATTTTTTTCCACGCAGATAGCCGGTGAAGGACAGGTAGGAATAGTTGTAGTCGTTATCCAGGCAGAAGTCCCAGGTTTCGACCGAGCCGCCACCAGGGATGTAGATGGGCGGATTGGGCTTCTGAATCGGCTTGGGCCACAGGTTGACATAGCGGAGCTGGTTATATTTCCCGTCAAAGGCAAACGGCTCGTCCTCGTGCCAGGCGCGCATAACGAGGTCGTGCGCTTCGGCATATTTATCCCGGGTCAGACCTGGAATCTGACCGTAGCAATAATTGGTGTCCATTGAGGTCCCGACCGGAAAACCAGCCAACAGGCGACCGCCAGAAATGACGTCCAGCATGGCAAATTCCTCGGCAACCCGAATCGGCGGGTTGTACAGGGCCAGCGAGTTGCCAATCACGGCCAGGGCGGCCTGAGAAGTGCGCCGGGCCAGGCCGGCGGCAATGATATTCGGAGAGGGCATCAGGCCATAGCCGTTCTGGTGATGCTCGTTGACGCCAATGCCGTCATAGCCGAGCGAGTCGGCGTATTCGAGTTGGTCCATATACTCGTGATAGACAAAGTGACCCTTGTGAGGGTCGTACAGGGTGTTGGGGATATCCACCCACACGGAATGGTGGTCTTCTCGAAAATTATCCGGCAGACTCGGCCACGGCATCAGGTTAAACCACGTGAATTTCATTGCGTCCTCCGTTTCGTGGGTGGTGTGTTGGCTACACGTGCCTGCCCCGAACCTAGCCGACCTTGGCGCAGAACTCCAGGGGGAGGACCGAGACCGGGAGCGCCGGCTTCCAGCCAGCCCGGAGCGGGCAAGATGCCCGCGCTCCCAGAATGGCAGGACGCCGGCACGCCGTTATGCGGCCTGCCCCTTGCGGGGAGTGGTCAGCGTCGCCACGACGTTGTGCATCAAGCGCAGACCCAGGTCCTCCTGAAGGGTTAGGATAGATTCGGGATGAAACTGCACCGCGGCGACGGGCAGGGCGGTATGTTCAACCGCCATGATAATCCCGTCCTCGCTCTCGGCCGTAACATGCAGACAGGCCGGCAGGCGGTCGCGCCGGGCGAACAGCGAGTGATAACGTGCCGCCCGGAAGGTCCTGGGGAGATGGTCGTACACCTGCCCCGGACCGTGTCCATCACGGACGTGAATGCACGACGGTTTGCCGTGCATGGGAGCGGGCAGCGTGGCCAGCTTGCCGCCAAAATACTCGACAATGCCCTGGAGGCCGAGGCACACGCCAAAGACGGGCAGCCGGCGTTTCAGTATGGCGTCGAGCGTCTCCGACATATGAAAATCGCCGGGCTCTCCCGGACCAGGGGAGAGGACCACCAAGTCGGGTCGGCAGGTCTCAAATTCGTGTTCGGGAAACCCAGCCCGCAGGGTGAGCACCTCGGCCCCGGTTTGGCGCAGATAATTGGCCAGGGTGTGGACAAAGGAGTCCTGATGGTCGATCAGCAGGATTTTTTTGTTCCGGCCAACCAGGGCCAAGGACCGGCCCTTTTCCGGGGGCAAGCCCCGCGGCCGGCGAATCGCGTCGAGAAAGGCAGCGGCTTTGATGTGGGTTTCCTCCTCCTCGGCCTGCGGATCGGAGTCATAGAGCAGGGTAGCCCCGGCCCGGACTTGGGCTACGCCGTCTTTCAGGCGAATGGTCCGTAGCGTCAAGCCGGTATTCAGGCTGCCGTTAAACCCGACCAGACCGACCGCGCCGCCGTACCAGGCCCGGGGCGACTTTTCGTGCTCTTCAATAAACTGCATGGCCCAGGCTTTGGGCGCGCCGGTCACGGTCACGGCCCAGGTGTGGGCCAAAAAGGCGTCGAGCGCGTCAAACTCGTCTCTGAGAAAGCCCTCCACATGATCCACGGTATGAATCAGGCGGGAATACATTTCGATTTGACGCCGGCCAATCACGCGCACGCTGCCCGGTTTGCAAATGCGGGATTTGTCATTGCGGTCTACGTCGGTACACATGGTCAGCTCGGATTCGTCCTTCTTTGAGGTTAGCAAGGCAAGAATCCGGTCGGCGTCGGTGAGGGCGTCCTGCCCGCGGGCAATGGTGCCCGATATGGGGCAGGTCTCCACGCGCTGGCCCTCAACCCGGACGTACATTTCGGGCGAGGCACCGACCAGGTACTCGTCCTGTCCGAGGTTGATCAGAAAGCCGTAGGGCGACGGGTTGCGTTCCCGCAGCCGTCGGAACAATTCTGCCGGAGAGGCGGCGCAGCCTTCAGAAAATGTTTGGCCCGGCACCACCTCAAACAGGTCTCCTTTTTGGAAGGCGGCTTTGGCCACCGTGACCCCCGTGGCGTACTCTCCCGGCTCGTGGTCGCAGCTCTGCCCGACCTGGGGGTTGCCCTGATACACGCGGCGCTCGCCGGTGCGCGGGAGGCCGTGGGTCGAGTGTCCGTCTATTTCAAATTCATAGCTGCGCCGCATTGCCCGCTCGCGTCGGTGGTCAACCACAATCAGTTGGTCCGGGAGATAGAGTATCAGGTCGCGCTGGTCGGCCGGACGCTCCAAACGCAGCCGCAGCGGCTCAAACTGAAAGGCCAGGTCGTAGCCAAACGCGCCATACAGCCCCAGATGTGGCTCCGCGGTGCTGTAGAAAAGTTGCACGAGCGCGCGCAGCACCGAAAAAAGCGAGGGTTGCTGGCTGCGCTGTTCTTCCGGGAAGCGTGCGCGCGTTGGCGTGATGGAGCCCCTGAGTTCCTGCCCCCGGACCTCTACCGAGGTCACCGCGGAAAGCTGCTCAAGCATTGTGGTGATGGTTGGTAAGAGCAGGAGCCCGCGCTCGTTCAGCGCAGATACCCAAAAATGCAAACCCCGCCCCCCGACTACCATGGGCGGGTTGATAAAACCCATATCCCAGCGGGTGTAACGTCCGGGATATTCATAGCTTGAGGCAAACAGGGCCCCGCGCTGACTGTCGAGCGCGTCCAGAACGGGCTCAATCGTGTCTGCCGCCGGCAGGTCGTCAATGACCCGATGAACGGTGATTCCCCCACGGGTATGGTAATGGTCGGTGTGTTGAAGCAGCGATGTCATACGGGCCTCGCTCTCTCTTGCCAGAGCCGGGCCTATAAAAAAGGCCGCACCCTTGGGAGAGGGGGCGGCCTGAGAAAAAGCAAGCCGCCTCACATCTCAGGCGGCTCCGAGTTCGGTTGTTCCTCTCCGTCCGGGCCACCTCTTAGGGCAGCCACCACCAATTCCGGTCAGGCCGGAGCAGGGAAGGGTTCGGACAGAGCGTCATAGTCAGGCCATTATACCGGGCCAACACAAAAAGACAACGTTCCTGAGAGGGATAGATACAGACCTGCTCGAATTGCTGTGGTGTGGGTGAGGCGTGACGCGACTATAAGGGGGAGTCGCAACATCAGATTCTAACTTGCCGATTGACTTGTGGAGTTCAAGCAGGGTCAGCATCGTCACATCTGGCTTGACGACAGTATTCCCAGCTATCTGACGTGTTTCTGAGACCTGTTTATACTCACTCATTACGCGCCTTCTGGAGCCAGTCAACAAGTCCTGTGCTCGTCCATCCCTGCAATGAGGAACCTACTTCACCGACAATACCCCGCTCTTGCATCTCAGGAATCAACCCGATGGCCTTACAAATGGTATCCGCGGGAACAATCCCCTTAGGCGCGACAAATGCGGTCACATTGTTCATGACTTAGTGACGGTCGGGCCAATTCTCCTTGAGCGCGGCCCATACATTTTCGCTTGGCTCATTGAGCGCAACAATATAGATGCTCATATGCGTATATCTCTATGATATCTGTTGCGGAAACGTCAAGCAGGTACTGAGGTTATCAGGCTCATCAGGATAGTCTCCCCTGTCGTTGACACTCCGCTCAGGCCGGGCGGGCAAAAAGGCCCCCTAAACGAAAACAGGGAGCAACCCCCACCGTGGCTGCTCCCCACTCTTCACTCCTCTACGGGTGGAACGGCAACGGCGGTCCGTGCTCGGCCACTCTTTCCAGCGGCTGTTTCCTGAGGTATATACTCGCAGTGTATCCATACCCAGAATGTCAGCGCCCTAACCTGTCCATCATGTGACTGTACCAGTCGGGGTGAACCCAATGAAGAAACAAATGGTGAAGATCGGCGAAGGCGATTTAATGGGCTGCTACTCCCTGCTCATTCCGCAGGATTCGATGGCCCACATACCGGTGGATATCGATGGTTGGAGGTTTGATCTGGCGATTGAGTTTGACAATACGTCTGAAGACAGCGGCGTAGATATTGCCGAGAGCAGCCAGGGGGCGAAGATCGTATTCCACAAGTGGGACAGTATGCTCGGGACGGCCCTGAAGGAACCGGTTACATTAGCCACCCTCCGTGACGGGCAGAAACTCGCCTTCATGGCCAGCAATTATGCAATTGGAGGCACCAATAAACTGGACCTGCACTGCTCCTGCAAGAAAAGTGACGAAATGTCAGAGAAGGGTGGGACCCTTGACACGGGGAGCGTACCGGTTCGCCGTATCCATAAAAACGTCGATCAAGTCATCATATTGACGACCGAGGACAAGCTGAAAAACATCCTCCACGAATACAACCGTCTTCTTGAGGATAGGAAACCGTGGGTCGCTGTCTTAGGCGTTTTTCTCACCCTTATAACGACTCTTGTCACGAGTACCCCGGATGAGTCGTTGTTGTCAGAAGAGAGATGGAAGGCCATATTTGGAGGGAGCGCAGTGGCGGCCTTCTTCTGGTTGGTCTCTTCGGTCTGGAAGTCTTTCCAGGCATGGCGGAAGTGGACAGACATTGACGACATCGTAGAAAGAATCAAAGCAGCGGGAAGATGGGTAGTGGAAGGGCAAAGTCCTTTGAAATGCCAAATACGGCTGTTGTCGGACATCGTATTGCCCTGCGTCCCCTGGTCCGCGCAGATGCCGCCGCCTTTGTGCCGTGGCTCAACGACCCCGAGGTGACGCGGACGCTGGCTATTGGAGCGCGGACCAGGGATGTCCGAGCGGAAGCAGCCTTTATCGAACAGACCAATGCGAGTGCCCACGATGATCTCTTTGGCATTGTCGTCCGGGAGACCGCCCAGCTTATTGGTTCAAACGGATTGCATCAGATAGATTTTCGACATCAGCGCGCCAGCTTTGGCATTATGGTTGGCGAGAAAAGCCTCTGGGGCAAAGGATACGGCACAGAGGCGACCCGGCTCATGGTGCGTCATGCTTTTAGCGCCCTCCACCCACCTGAACCGTGTCCAACTCCAGGTGTACGCCTATAATCGGCGCGGCATTCGCGCGTACGAAAAAGCCGGCTTCCGGCGGGAGGGCGTGCTGCGACAGGAGCATATGCACGACGGCCGTTTCTGGGATACGGTCGTCATGGCGATTCTGCGTGAAGAATGGGAAGCTGGCTGAATCATGCACAACCCTTTCTGTACGGGCACCGACATCTATCTCCGCCCGCTGGAGCCTGGGGATGTTCCCCGCCTGACCGACTGGATAAGCCAGCCAGCAATCCGGACCGCTCTCGACCTCTTTTACCGTCCGTGCGAGCAGCCGGCCGAAGCACGCTTTCTGGAGCAGACCAAAAACGACGCCCACGACATCGCCCTGGGTATTATGGAGAAAAAAACGGATAGCTTGCTCGGCTGCATTGGCCTCAATCGCGTTGATTTGGAAAACAGCCAGGTCCAAGTCGGGTTTTTTCTTGGCGTGCAAAAGGCGGACCGTGAGCACTCTTTGTCTGAAGCCGTCGGCCTGATGCAACGCTATGTGTTTGCCGTCCTCAGGCTGAACCGTCTGTGGCTGTACGTGGATGCCGCGGCAACTCAGACCATCACTATGCTGGAACAGCGGGGCTTTGTCCGTGAAGCAGTCCTGCGGCAGGACCGCTGTCTGAACGGACGCTACGCCGACACGCTTGTGATGGGACAATTAAGGGGAGAGGGGAGAGCGTAGCAGGCAAGAGCCAGATTCTCGTCCCCAGTATTTTTTGTCTCTTTATCCCTTCGGCAGCCCCAACACCCGCTCGCCCACGATGTTTTTCTGAATCTCACTTGTCCCGCCGGCAATCGTGTACTGCCGCGCACTCAGAACCCGGTTGAACCAGCGCGGGGCGTCGGGAACCATGTCGGTGGCCTGGTTGGTAATCGCCGTGCCAGGGAGAAGCTCGCTGGCAAACGCGGCAATATCAATCCCCAGCTCCGAGCCGCACAGCTTCAGCATGGAGCCTTCCGGCCCTGGGGGCAAACCCTTGAGCAGTTTGGTCAGGCCACGCAGGCGGGTGTATTTCAGGGCTTGGCTTGCAATGTGGAATTGAACCAGCTTCTGCCGGACCCAGGCCCGCTCCCAGGCCGGACGCCCGTCGATGTGGACCTGTTGGGACAGTTCGACTAAACGGCCAATCTGGTCGTCATAATTCCCCACTCCGGCATAGGCGCGCTCGAACATTAAGGTCGTCATGGCCACCTTCCAGCCCTGGTTGAGCGGGCCGACGAGGTTGGCCTTGGGAACCCGCACGTCTTCAAAAAAGACTTCGTTGAAATGGGCATGACCATTCATCAGCACCAAGGGCCGGACCGTCACACCCGGGGTTTTCATATCGACCAATATGTAGCTGATGCCACGATGCTTGGGCGCGTCAGGGTCAGTGCGGACCAGCATGAAAATCCAGTCTGCGTATTGGGCACCCGAGGTCCACACCTTCTGGCCGTTGACAATAAAATCGTCTCCGTCGGTGACGGCCCTGGTTTGCAGACCGGCCAGGTCCGAACCCGCGCCAGGCTCGGAATAGCCCTGACACCACACGTCATCGCCGTTCAGGATGCGCTTGAGGAAGCGTGCCTTTTGGGCGTCCGTGCCCCAGTGCATGAGGGTGGGACCGCATAAGGCAATGCCGGAATAGCCGGGTAAGACCGGCGCATGGGCGTTTGAGTATTCTTCGTCAAAAATGACCTGTTCCAGCAGGCCGGCGCCGCGTCCGCCATACGCGGTGGGCCAGGCAATCCCGACCCAGCCGCTCTCATACATTGTGCGCTGCCAGTGCCGGCGTTTTTCAAACGTGGCGCGGTCCGGGGCCACCCGCTCGTCTTTCGGGTCATCGACACACAGGTCGGGGTCCAAATTGGCCGCCAACCAGCCGCGGACTTCGGCCCGAAAAGCGTCCTGTTCAGGCGTGTATTGAAAATCCATACGCTTCCCTTCCTTGTCTGCGTGCGCCGTTTACGCCAGCGTCTTGAGGGCCGGCAAGACTTCCTCGCCCAGCCGTTGGAGGCATTCGCGAACCTGCTCCGGTTTGGGCCCCAGAGGCACCCGGCAGCGCAGCACGAAATGCTCAACCCCCAGTACTTTTTGCCACAGGCTGAGGTGTTCGAGCCAGTCGTCTTTGGTCCCTATCGCCATATAGGGCCGGACCTTGTCCAGGGTGAAATCCGCTTCTGAGCGAAAATTTTTGGTCGGCGTGAGCATCCCCATACGCAGATAAAACTTACACTCTTCCAGCCAGAGCCGGCCAAACGTCTCTTCAGCTTCTTCCATACTGGAAGCCAGCCAGCCGTCCCGCAACAGGGCCACCTGTGGTGTTTTGCCGGCCTGGACCGCGGCTTCCTGGTAGATTTCCAGTTGGGCCTTGAGGATATCAAAGCTGTCGAAAAACGGGGCCATTGACCAGACGTCGCCCAAGCGTCCAGCCCGGGCAATAGACTTTGGGCCGAATGCGCCTATCCAAATGGGCGGGCGGGGTTTCTGATAGGGCTTGGGCACGATGTGGATTGCATCGTAATCGTAATACCGGCCGTGGTGGGCAATTGGTCCTGGGGTGGTCCAGGCCCTGTGCATGATGTTGAGACATTCTTCAAAACGGCCCTCGCGTTGTGTGATCGACACCCCGAAATGGTTGAAGTAATCGACATGATAGCCCACACCCAGGCCCATGATGAGGCGGCCGCGCGACAGGACATCAATCAGGGCGGCCTGCTCAGCCAGATGGACCGGATGATACAGGGGCGGCATGATGACGTAGGAGCCGATTTTGACGGTCTCGGTGCGGGCGGCCAGCGCGGCCATCAGGGTCAGGGTCGAAGGAAACATACATTCCGTGCGGGCGTGTCGTTCCGGGACAAACACGGCGTCAAAGCCGGCCTGTTCTGCTTGCTCGGCTTCGTGGAGCAACTGCTGGGCAAAATTGGCCGAACGCTCCGGGCCGGGCTCTGGTTGTTGATACGGGCCGCCGTGGGTATCGAGAACATAGCCAGCCGAAATCATGTCGCCTCCTTACTCCGCCGCTTTCGGTGGAACGCCCCCCTTTATAGGCGCTTGGTTGGGCTGGCTCAATACGCGGGGCTTGGCTTGACTGGTGCCAGCGGTGTCCAATAGGTAAAGGGAAAAGCGGTGGACAGACGCGCCGCATGTGCCAAGGAAGGGACGAGCTATGATTAAACTCATGTCATTTTTGAAGCGCAAACCAGGCATGTCGGTTGCGGCCTTTCAAGAATACTGGCGGACAAAACACGCCGCCGTGGTCGTCAAGTTGCCGGGCATTCAGCGCTATGTGCAGTCGCATACGCTACGGTCTGGCTACCGCAAAGGGGAGCCGGTCTACGATGGGGTGGCCGAGGTGTGGGTCGCGGATACCCAGGTGTTGCGGGCGCAGGCCGAGACGCCGGAATACACCGCGGTTCGGGCCGATGAGCCGCAGTTCATCGACCTGTCAACAATGGGCCGCATTATCACCCAGGAGCATACGATTAAGGCTGAGCGTGTCCCGCCCAATGCGGTCAAGAATATGGAGTTTGTCACGCACCGGGCCGACTTATCGATTGAGGCGTTTCAAAAACACTGGCGGGAAGTCCACGGTCCGCTCGGGGCGGCTATTCCAGTGATACGACGCTATGTGCAGAGTCATACCCGGCTCGCCGCGTATCGGGCAGGGCAAACACCCGTGTATGATGGGGTCGCTATTACCTGGTTTGCTGACACCCAGGCCATGCGCGCCTCAGCGACCTTACCCGAATACGCCGCAACGCGGGCCGATGAGGCCAATTTTATCGAGGCCACCACCCTGCCGTTTATCATTACCCGCGAGCACGTCATCGTGGCATAGGCGCGGTCACGCTTCCGCTTCGAGCCGGTCGGCCATGGCCGGGAAGAGCGACGAGTTGTCCACTCTTCCCGGCTGGATGAAAAACAGAGATTACCGTCCTCGTCACACAGCCAGCATTCACGCGCACCCCTGGCAAAATACAAGGCGCGTTTCTCCGCCATTTCCGCATCAGAGTTGGAAGGGGATTGCATCTCGACACACACCTCGGGGGCCTCGATATAGGGTGTTGCGCCCCGATTGCGTTGCAGAAATGCGTCAGACGCCCAAACGACGTCAGCCACTTTCACGCCTTTGGTCGTCTCCACTGAACATTCGGTCAGGACCGTCCCGTCCGGCATATGGCTCATCAGGTGAAAGGCAATTTTGGTTTGCAGATTGCCATGCCGGTTGGAAGCCGGGCTCATGACGATATTCCCCCACTCGTTGAGTTCAATCTTGTACGGCAAATCCTGGAGCAGGGGTTCTTGGCAGACTTCGTTCCATTTCATGGCGTGGCGCTCGTGTCCGGCTGTTTCTGGAGGGTGACCAGGCTGGCGAGCTTGTGAACGGGCGGCAGGCCCCGGATGAGCCGTCCGTTCACCACCAGGGTAGGCGTGGCTTCGACCCCAAGCCGCAGGGCCTCGTCAATATCGTTCTTGACCAGAGCCTCGGTGCGCCCATCATCCATGCACGCGCAGAACTGCTCGAAATCCAATCTGGCGGTCCTGGCGTGGGCGTCAAAATCAGTCCGCTTGAATTTCGTCTGCTCGGCAAACAGCAGGTCGGCATACTCCCAGAATTTCCCCTGTTCCGCGGCGCACTCAGCCGCCATTGACGCCCCGCACGCACCGGGATGGACTTGGCCCTTCATGCTGGTGTTACACTGCTGGTCAAGCGGATAGTGCCGAAACACGACACGGACATCGTTCGGGTTGGCACGCTGAAATTTTAGGAGGGTGTCTCGGGCTCTGGCACATTGCGGGCAGCGGAAATCAACGAACTCGTGAATGGTGAGCACAGCGTCGGCAGGACCCTCGACGTGCCGCTCCGAGCCGCGCAGAACGACCGCTGGCTGGTCGTAGTAATAGCGCACAAAACTTTGGTCCATTTCCGCTGGAGAAGGAGCAAGATATTCTTGAAGGGGGGTCACGGAGGCGGCGTTCTCTGCCTGGGTCAGCCCGATGCCCAGCAGGCCGACGGCAAAGCCAAGGGAAGCAGACGCCAGCCGAGGCCGGGTCAGCGTCTGGTCTGCCCGTGCCTGCGCAACCGCACTCACCAAGAGGCCCAGATTCACCACATACAGACCCGTACACACCGGACAGACCGCCCCTATGGTGAAGAATGAGATGGCCGCCATATACAGCGAAAAGACAAACATCCAGCCACACAGCAGGACGGTCAGCCCAGGCGGGGCCAGGAACGTAGAGGCGAGGAGGGCGGCATAGGTCCCGGCGGCGAGCATGGCGACAGGAACCTCAAAGAGCATGGCATAGGCGCTGCTCAAGACTAGGCTACAGTTGACCGTCGTCCCGCTCCCACACAAAGCCGACCCAATGCTGCCGCTTGCCCCGGCCTGATAGTGGAGGAGCGAGAGATAGACCCCGAGGACGAGACCGAGCGCGCCAAGGACACGGATGGCGAGCATGGGCCAACTGGGCGCGCGGCGCGCGCCTTGACGTGTTGTCTGCAAGGCCGGGTCCGGTGTGGCTGCCTTACGGCGGGCCGCTTTTGCTTTCTTGGCTGACATGGGCTGAAGAAGAAACGTGTCCAGCATCTGCATATTTATTGGGGGACACGCTTCTTCCCTGCATCATTACCACACCTTTTTCTGAATCGCCAAGAGGGACAGGGCTGGCTTGCGCGTTGCGGGGAAAGCGGGTAGGGGCGAATAGACTGCTATGAGGCAAAGGAGAGGGTATGGAGACGGATGAGCTTGGCTGGATTCCCCGTTCTGTCCGAGACACGCTCGACCAAGTGGGCATCAAACTGCACTTAAAAGAATGGCAGGCCCTGCCCCTGGAGGACCGCCGGGCCTTGTGCGCTTTGCCCTGCCAGACCGCGGTTGAAAGAAAAGCCTTCCAGGAACGCCTCGATGCCGTCACCTTGCAGCACTGCGGAGCACGGCCACAGCGGTTGCCCCCAGATGGACCGGATGGGCAGAATGGGGGGTGACTGGCCGGTCTCCCCCCAGATTATGGTGTGGCCAGGATGTCCTCAATCACCTCGACAAAAGCCGAGTAGGGTTGCGCACCAGACAAAAAACGTCCGTTCACAAAAAAGGCCGGGGTGCCGCTTACCCCGAGTTGCGTACCCAGCGCCAGGTCCCGACTGACCGCGGCGGTATAGGCATTATTGTCCAGACAGGCCGTAAACTGCGCTTCGTCCAGTTTGAGGTCGGCGGCATATTGTTTCAGATCATCGGGCTGTAAGGCTTTGATATTGGCAAACAGAATGTCGTGGTACTCCCAGTATTTGCCCTGATCGCCGGCACAGCGCGCCGCCTCGGCGGCTTTATAGGCTTGGGGGTGAATCCGCGTTAAGGGGAAGTCCCGGAAGACGAGCTTGACTTGATCTGGGTATTTTTCCTGAATTTGGGAGAGTACAGACTGCACTCGGGCACAGTACGGTCATTGATAGTCGGAGAACTCGACCAGCGTAATGGGCGCGTCCGGCGGTCCTTTTGTGGGGGCCCCGGCGGTCGGGACATCGACAACCGGGGGCTTCAGCTTGAAGTCGATCCGGGCGGCTTTGCGCAATTCCGCGGCAAACGCCTGTTGGCGCTGTTGCTGATTACGGGTCTGGAGAGATTGTTTGAGCTGGGCCTGCACCTCTTCCAGTTTTTTCTCTCCAAACCGGGCTTTGTTTTTCGTATAATAATCCTCTACCTCTGCATCGCTCACCGGCTCGGTCTTATCGGTCACCTCTTGCTGGCGGAGCTGTTGGCGGGTGAGACCCCGCTTCTGTGCTTCCTGCTCTTGCAGATGGGTGTTGATGAGCGTATCGACCGCCTGCTTTTTGAGCGCGTAGATCTGCGTGTTCAAGCGCAGCATCTGGCCTTGAATCTGGTTTTCAATATCGGCCTCGGTGATGTTTTTCTCACCGACCGTTGCCAGCACCGCGCTGGGGGCATCGGCTCTGAGCGCGCCCGGAGCCAGGAGCACTCCTGCCAGTAAGACGGCACCAATAAGACGGGGACTGTTCTGCCCGGATGGTTTCATCATGACTCCTCCATGCTGCCGGCGACTAGCCGGTAAAGGTCAATACAAGAAAGAAGAGCAGCAAGGGGGCGAGCATCCAGAGCAGAAAAACAACCCAGGCCGGTCCTTGTCCCTGATTTTCCATATCGTCTCCTCCACCTGAAAAGGTTTGATTGCAGCGCCCCACCATACGGAAAACCGCGCGCCGCCTCAATGTGGTCGGCTGTCAGGCCGGCCGGCGGCTTGCGCACCGCCTCTAGTGCGTCTGATCGAAAAGAGACGGCCGGGTGAGCCAGAACCGAAAGAGACGCCACACGACGACGGCGACGAGCAGCAGGCCCCACGTGGCGTGCCCCAGCCGGCGGAGCGCAGCGAGGGCGGCGTCAATCTCGGCGCCAAAGGAATAGGCCAGCGTAAAAATGACCGGCACATAGATGGCGATGGCAAGCAGAGAAATCCGAACATAGACCGGCGTCGGCATCCCGTGAGCGCCAACGAGAATATGGGCCGGGAGGCGCAGGCCAGGCAGGAAACGGATCAAAAAAAGCGCCCGATTCCGATGCTGGTCAAGCCAGGTCTGCACGCGCTCCACCCATTTGCTGCGCTGGAGAAAGGGCAGTGCTGAGCGTGGCCGGCGGCCTCTCCAACGGCGGCCAACCCAGAAACCAATAAAATCGCCCCAAAAAACGCCCAGGCCGAGCAGGATGAGCATGGTGGTCAGCTGCACTTGGTCCGAGTAGTAGAGATACCCGGCGACGACGAGGGCGATTTCCTCGGCGAGCGGGATGAACCATATCCCAGCAATCAGCAGCAGCAGGATGGTGAGATAGGGTGAGTAGGCGAGGTAAGAAACCCAGGAATCGAGAGCGGAGGCCGAGAACAATTCAAACACGGGAGCAGAGACTTTCTTGCAATGAGACTGCCGGCGCTCAAAGTAGAGAAGCAGCGCGGCGCATTCCAGGGGAATGTACGCCTACTATACCGGGATCGGTCCGGTGAGAAAATACCGGGGCGAAGCAACGACCACCCAACAGCGTCATGGGGCCGGATTCTTTGCTTCTCAGGCGGTTCTGCGTATACTGAAAGCTGACTTCAGCCATGCTGGAGGATGAAGCATGACATGGTGGATAGTGTTTCTGAGTAGTCTGCTCTGGGTCCAGTCAGCCGGGGCGACCGTGGATATTTCTCCCGCCCTCTTGGGCATGTACCGCAAGACCGTTGAGATCGAGAGTGAGCTTTTCACCCATGCGGCCCGCTACGGGGTAGACCATCGCCTCGCGCGGGCCGTGATTCTCCAGGAATCGGGCGGGAATGCAGAGTGGGTCTCTCCGGGCGGAGGGGTCGGGCTTTTCCAGCTCCCCTCCGGCATCGTCCGTCTCCTCGGGAGCCCAACCCAGCTTGAAGCCGGTATACAATATCTGGCGCATCTGCAAAATCAGTTCGCGCGTGAGGACTATGTTCTGGCCGCCTATAAGCTCGGCCCCGACCAGGTGCAGGAAGACGAGCCCATTCACTTCAGGACGCTGCAATATGTGGTGAGCATTGGGTATTATAAGTCGGTTTTGCAGGAATATGAGCCCGAAGTGCGCCGCCGGGCAGCACGGTTGACGCTCAGAGAAGTCCAACCAGGAGAGTCGTGGGAATCCCTGGCCCGGACCCTCCGGCTCACCCCAACCATCCTGCGTTTGTACAACCCCATGCTGGCGAAGCGTTTTCTCCAAGGGGGCTCAACGGTTGCCTATCCTTCGGCAATACCGGCAGACTTGGTGGGCATGGAGGACAAGCCGGTGTATGTGGTCCGTGTTGGCGACACGCCCGAGCTGTTGGCCAATGTCTTTCAGGTTGATCCGCAGAAGTTTCGTCAGCAGCACCAACTCTGGTATTTACACCCGCTGGCGGCTGGAAAAGAAATCTCGCTTGCAATACCCCCGGCGGCAGCCCCGCAGGGACGGGCAACGACGTCTCAGCCGACCCCATCCCCCCCGGCCACCGGACGGGGCGCTCAAGAAAAGGCAAACGCGCAGGACCTGCGGTATACGGTCCGGCGTGGAGATTCCCTGGAGAGAATCGCTCGACGCTACGGGACAACGGTGCGGGCGTTGCGGGCAGCCAATGGGCTGCGTGGCACGCAAATTAACATTGGCGCAGTCCTGCGAATTCCCGCCGGCCAAACCAGAACTACGCTCTACCGAGTACGCTGGGGGGATACCCTGGGAGCCATTGCGCGCCGTCACAACACCACGATTGCGACCCTGGTCCGGCTCAACAACCTGCGTAGTCACCATATTCAGGAGGGGAAGCTGCTGCGGATTCCTGAGTCCTAAATGTGCCGGTCCTCGCCGTCCCCCTCAAATTTTGGCAGCCGTCCCGCCGGCTTTTCCACCATTTTCACAAAAAGAGAGGAGGCCGGAGGGGGCGGCCTTCACTCAGCTATGTCGAGGCGTTCGGGGTCAAGTCGTCCGGGGTAATGCTCCTCTATGGCCTTGACCGCACGATAGGCAAACTCGGTGTAGGGAACAGGAATGCCGAGGCGCTGCCCTTCCCTGAAAACGTGTCCGACGGTCTCTTCTATCTCCGTTTTTTTCCCGGCCAGCACATCTTGGAGCATGGACGGAATAATCTGCGTCCGGCCACTTTGGGCCACCTGTTGGCCCACCCGCACGAGCATCTGTACGGCCTCGTCAAACGGGGCCTCTCGGAGCGTTTTGTGCGTGAACAGGCTCCAGGCCGCATGTTCGGACAGGGGAATGCCGAGCGCATCGGCAACGGCCGCAACTTCTCGAAACATATGCACAGAGAGGGTCGCGAGTTCCGGGCTGGCCCACACCAGATGGACGGGCAGGCGGGTCAGGGCAGCCAGCGGGGCAAAGGGGTTTTGAATGGCCTGTTTCGTCCATTCGATAGAGACGATGTTCTCGACCGCCGCGGCCTTGAGCCCGGCGTCAACAAAGGTCTGAGCAAGACGCTCAACGCGCGCTGAGCGCCGGCCGTCCGGTTCGCCAAAAAACGTAATCCCGTCCAGGCTGTAATGGACCTGGCCGTCGCCGACCAGGGTAGCGCCGATCATGGTCGTTGCGCCCAGCACGGTGCTGGCCCCAAAAACACGGGCCATCTGGTCGTTCTTGACAACGCCATTCTGGAGTGAGGCAACCGCGCCGAGGCGCAGATGCTTGACGCTCTCCAGGGCCGGCCGCATGTCCTTGGTCTTGACCGTGATGAGCAAGACATCGGCGGTGTCCAGGGCTGAAGCCTCGCTATAGGCGGGTAGCTGGACCCGAAAATCTGACAGTCCGGTCAGCTGGAGACCGTTTTGCTGGACCGCCCGGGCGTGTCCTGGCCGAGCGATCATAACAACGTCTACCCCCTGCCGGGCCAGATGTCCGGCGACAACCGACCCCACCCCACCCGCGCCGAGTATCACAACCCGCATACCTGTCCCTCCTTGCTGCTCGGCAGGGGAGTATGGCGGGTGTGGCTGGGTCATGTCAATGGACGCTCCCCAGGCAGCATCGCCGTATTTTCCCGTGGTGGCCGCGTGTTCAGCGGCGTTATGCGGGACTGCGTGGCAGGCGGACCCGATACACCTGCGCCAGATGGATCAAATACCCCTCGTTCGGCTGCAACGCTGCCAGATGCTCGGCGGCGAGCTTTCTGCCTACGGTATGACTGAGCGCCTCGGCCTCCGCCCCCTCCGCACGCAAGAGGATGGTCGTCTCGTAGCGTCCAAAGACGAGGCTGGCTGGGCTGGGCAGAAACTCAACCACCACCACGCCGGTCCGCAGGAAAAAGGTCAGGGTGTGCTCCCAGGCCACGGTCGCGTGGCCCCCATCAATGATGAGGAGGGGCGGTGGGGCAGTCTGAGGCCCGAGGCCGTTCTGAAGCGTCTGAAGCACCTGCCGCCCAATGGCCGCTGAAACTGTGCCCTCCTTCGGAAGCGGAATATAAACGGCGTCTTCGCGCAGCAGAAGACGAAAGGGCGCTTCGAGTTGCTGACGACCGTGGGCGTCCAGACAGACGACAACGCCGTGTTGGCTCGCTTGACGCAGGGCGAGGCTGATACACAACTCGGTCCGGGCCCGCGGCTGTCCGCCCAGGACGGCCAGCCGGCCACTGAGGTCGGGCAGCGGAAAAATGCGCGCTTCGGCCATGCTGCGGAACAGCATAGCTCCTCTCTCACGGTGCTGAAAGCGGACGCCCTCCCGAGTCCGGCCTCACTCCGCTCTGTCTCCCTCACCCCGCCCCTCCCCTACTCAGACCGGGCCGAACCGCGTATAACGCTGGCATGGCAACGACACAGGCGTCGCGTTCCTACAAAGGTGTGCTTCTGGTGGTCGGGCTGCTGACCATCGGTGTGGTCGCGGTGACCGTGACCTATCGCTATCGCCCCCTGCCCAAAGAGACCGTGCAGAGTGTCCTGCAAGCCCGCGGGATGCCGGCGACAAAGCGGGGGATGCGACTCTCCCAGGCCGGCCGCCAGCTTTTGGCGCCGGCCGAGCGGGCCGAAATGGATGGGCTGTATGCCGAGGCCCTCCGCGCGTTGCCCGAACGGGAACGCCGGCAATTCGAGGTGTTGCGCAAGCGTGGCACCAAGGTCAACGAGCGGCAGGTGTCGGAGATGGGGCGGCTGCTCCAAAAGGCGCTGCAAGCCCTGCCGGCGGCAAAGAGTCAGCGCCTGTTCGCCCTGGTCGAAAAGGCGGTGGCCCTCCAGCTTGCCAAACAACAGGCCGCCCAGCCGCAGTAAGTGGTATGCCGTCCTCAGTCCGCCTCGTCGCCGTCCGCCTCTGCCTGCTGTGTCTGGTCCTGTGTCTGGTCCGACCCGGCCCGGCTGCCGGTACGCGGTCTGACGCCACGACGCTCTTCGGGATTGCAGGGTTTCGGGTGGAGATTACGACCCTGAGCCCCCCGGCGCGGCGACTCGGGTTTTCAGAAACCCAGCTCTCCACGCTGGCCGCCACCCACCTGCGCCGCAACGCGCTGGCGAGCGGCGACTTCCCAGCCGTCCTGAATATCTCCCTGCGGGTTGTCGAACATCCGGCCGCGGTGGTGGCCTATGCCCTCGAACTCCAGGTCCACCAAGTCGTCCATTTGAAACGAACGGAACAGGTGCATTTACTGGCCCCAACCTGGATGGAAGGGACGCTGAGCATGGTGCCCCGAGTCGGGCTGAGACGCAGCGTGGAAAGCGCCCTGGCCGGACTGTTTGACTCGTTGGGCCACGCTTATCGTCTGGTCAACTCCTGAGCGGTGCGGCATGAATTTTGTGCTCAACCCCAAAGACAGCAGCCGGCTCGTCCGTATCCCCGCCGGCGAGTACCGCCTGGGCAGCGAGAGCGGGACACCCCCCGAACGGCCGGCCCACCGGGTTGCACTCGGGAGTTTTTATATTGGGCAACACCCGGTGACGAATGCCCAGTACCAGCAGTTTGTCGTGGCCACCGGCCATCGTGCGCCCTGTCTCGATGATGCCCGGACCGCACGCGAGAATTGGGATCAAAAACGCAACGCCCCACCAGCAGGACGAGAAGCGCATCCGGTGGTCCTGGTGAGTTGGCATGACGCCCAAGCCTACTGTACGTGGGCCGGGGGACGGCTGCCAACGGAGGCAGAATGGGAAAGCGCCGCCCGTGGCGGGCTCCAAGACCAGCCCTATCCGTGGGGAGACGGCCTGAGTCGGGACTTGGCAAATTATGACAATCGGGCGGGGACGACCGCCGTCGGCAGCTATCCGCCCAACCCCTATGGCTTGTATGACATGGCCGGCAACGTCTGGGAGTGGGTGGCGGACTGGTACGACCCGCACTACTACGGGGTCTCTCCGACCGCAGACCCGCAGGGCCCCGCCACGGGAACGGTCAAGGTGTTACGCGGAGGGGCCTGGCTGCTCTTCCCCGAGTTTTGCCGGGTGTCCTACCGTTTCCGCAATAACCCCAATTTTCGCTTCAATCTGATGGGCTTTCGTCTGGCGCGGTCGGCCTGAGCAGGCCCTGGTGATACAACTGAGCCAGGACCTGACGGATGTGGGCCGGAGGGTGCTGCCGCCCGTCCGGGTGGCGACGATAAGCCGCCACAATAGCGGGGACCGCGCGGTAGTGCTGCACGTAGCGCAGTAGGGTCGGGACGGTGACGCCAGACAGAAAGCGCAGGCCACGCGGGTAACGGGGGGTCACGACCGTGGGCCGAAGTTCCACATACGCGCCTTCGATAACCGGCTTCTCCTGGATACGGAGGTCGGGCGTCAGGGACAGATGGGAAACCGGCTGTGAATCAAACGGAGAGAAAGCCGTGGGCGGCTGCTGAGGGGGAGCAGCAACCATCTCAGGCTGAGGGGGCAGACGCCGGTGCTGCCAAAACGGCCGGTCCGGCCAGCGGCCTTCTTGCGCGTAATAGCCGGCCGACTGCTGGTAGTGGCTCTGATAGGTGTCTCGCTGACCGGCTTCGTACATCTCGGTGGCCTGGGTCTGCATGGCCGGCCGCTGGAGTATGGTGTTGAGCACCACGGCACCGGTAATGGCCGAGGCCATGGCTTTGCGGACGCCCTCTGAGGACAAGGGATCAATAAAGAGGCCGGCATCACCGACGAGGAGGGTCCGGCCGGTCAGAAACCGCCGCGCAGTATACAGGCTGGCATCAAAGACCTGGGGGGGCTGGGGCAGGTGCGCGTCAGCCAGAAATCCTGGGACATAGGCCGCCTTGCACAGTTCCTCCAGATAAAACCGCTGGAGTCCAACCCGTTTGATGGCGCGGCTGTCCTGCCAGTCAATCAGCAGCGTGACATTCCGCTCGCCCGTGTGAAGCGGGACGGACCAGACCATACCGTCTGCATACGCTTCAAGCAGGGTGTTGGCGAGGTCCAGGCCGGGCGGATGCGTGGCGTTTTGCCAATAGCCGGTGAGGGCCAGCGTCTGAAATCCGCTGGCCCGCTGGCGCAAGTTGTGGCGGGCGTATATGCCGGCGTGGCCGGTCGCATCAACACACCAGGCCGCCCGAAGGTGCTCCCCCGAGCCATAGCGGACGCGCACGCCCTGCTCACCGTCAGGCCGGATGTCTCGCACCGGCTGGCCTTCCACAACCTGGACCCCAGCCTGGCGGGCATGATTGAGCAGGAGCAGGTCAAAATCGGCGCGCACAGACTGAAAGCCGCGCCAGTGTTGATCTGGACTATAATACGCTGTCCGCGGTTGAGACGAGCCCCAACACACACTATGACCAGCCATCCGCAGAAAGCCGGCCCGTTCCACCTGGGCCCGGACGCCCAGAAAGTCCAGCAGGGGCAGGATGCTCGGCGTCAAGGATTCCCCAATCTGGGGGCGCGGAAACCGACGCTTTTCAATCAGCACAACGCGATAGCCGAAGCCCACGAGTTGATGCGCGATAGTCGCCCCCGCCGGACCACCGCCAGCCACCACGATGTCGGCTGCGGAAGGAAGGGTCACGGCAGACTGCCAAGAGGGATGCGGGGCATGATGGGCCGGAGCTTATGCCGTCGGGTCAGGAAGCGCAACACGCGCGTGGCCGCTATTCCGTCTCAGGACAAGCTGCTGTACAGTCGGCCTGGTCTCCGGTCTCGTGCAGACACTCAGGACTGCCGTCATGCCTATTGCCTCGGTCCTCTCCCGCTTCTATCGGCTGTCGCCCTTTGTGAAGCCGTATGTCCGCAGAATCGGCCTGGTCTTCCTCCTGTCCTCCTTTGGCACCGTTCTCGGCCTGCTCTGGCCGCTGTTCACCAAAATTTTGATTGACGATGTTCTGCTGGCGCGCAACGTGTCGCTGCTGGTGACGCTGTGCGGGCTTATGGTGGGGGTCACGCTGCTCGGCTATGGGGTCGGGGCGGTCAACCGCTATCTCTACACCCAGGTGACGGCGCGCGTGTTATTTGCGCTCAGACAGCACCTGTTCGCCCATGTGCAGAAACTCTCGCTCCGCTTCCATACCCAGGTCAAAGTCGGGGACCTCCTGTCGCGTCTGAATACCGATATTGCCGAGATTCAGTCCGTCCTGACCGATGCGGCCTTCACCTGTGTCACCAATGTCTTTGTCCTGCTGGCCACCGTGGGCTTTCTCATCTGGCTCAACTGGCGGCTGTTTCTCGTCAGCCTGCTGGTTCTCCCCATACAGATATATGGGGTGCGCAAAATACAGCCGTATATGGTGGAGGAAACCCGCAAGGTGCGTGAGCTGAACGCCGCGATTTCCGCCTTTCTGGTCGAATCCCTGTCGGCCATAAAATTCGTCAAGCAGTTTGGCGCGGAGTCTACCCAGCTCGGCCGCCTGGGCCGTCTGGGGCAACAATTTGTCGCGCTGGTGACACGGTTTGAAATGATCGGCTATATCGGCAGCACAACGGCGACGGCGACCACGTTCCTGGGGAGTACCCTGGTCACTCTCTACGGAGGCTATCTGGTGATTGAGGGGCAGATGAGTATTGGCAGTCTGGTTGCCTTTGCCGCCTATCAGTCGCGCGCATTCAGCCCGATTCAGGTGCTGATGGACTTGTATTTGCGCATTGAGCGGGCCGGCGTGTCTGTGGACCGGGTGTTTGAGTTTCTGGACATCGGACAGGAATATACCGAGCCGGCCGGCGGGACCTTACGCCTCGAAGACCTGCGGGGAGAGATCGAATTTCGTGAGGTGACGTTCGGTTATCAGACCAACGCTCCGGCCAGCCAGCCGGTGTTGCGCCGAGTGAGTTTTCGGGTGGAGGCCGGCCAGCGCTTGACCGTGCTGGGTCCGAGCGGAACGGGCAAGTCCACCCTGGTTGACCTCCTGGTGCGGCTGTATGAACCCCAGGCCGGGTCTCTCCGCCTGGACGGGCATGAGGTGAGCGCGTTTGACCTAGGCTGGTTGCGTCAACACGTGGTCGTCATCGGCCACGAGCCCTTTTTGTTCCACGCCTCAATTCTGGAAAATGTGTCCTATGCCAGCCCGCAGGCGAGCCGCGAAGAGGTCGTGGCCGCGGTCACCGCGGTTGGTCTGCACGAGTATGTGGCCGCCTTACCTGACGGTTACGAGACCACGGTGGGCGAACGGGGCGCGCGTCTGTCTGCCGGCCAGCGCCAGCGCATTGCCCTGGCCCGCGCCCTGCTCAAAAAGCCCCGCATTCTGGTGCTGGACGAAGCCGTGTCTGGTCTTGACGTTGAAAGCGAAGCCGCGGTTCGTCAAACCCTGGCTGGCGTGCTGCCAGGCTGCACGACCCTGGTCGTGACCCACCGGTTGAGCGCACTCCAGGCCGACGATGCGGTGGTCGTGCTCAAGCACGGTGCGGTTGCGTGGCAGGGGACCTACCGGGCACTGACCCAAACGCCCGATATCCTCCAGGCCGCTACCGGCTAGGGCGGAGACCCGCAGGCATTCCTGCGCGTGAACGTCACCCCGCAAGCCCGGCCTGACGCCAGCGGACTCCCTCAGCCTGAAACGCTCAGGGCGCAGGTGACGGACAACTCGTCTGTTGGAGATAGGCCCGGGCGGCTTCTGGCGTCAGGGCTGGGTGGCGTTCGGCCTGGAGTGCCAGCGTCGCCGCGATATGGGCTGAGGCAAAACTATGGCCGTAAAAGTTCTGCGTCTGGGCCGGGCCGGGCAGGGGGCGGGGGTAGGGGTGGGCGCGAAAGGGAACCGGGCTGTCTCTGAGGGTGCGGTATTCGTCCCAAGCGCAGCTTTCATCCGCGGCCACGCCTATAACGCCAGGCAAAGTGGCCGGTAACACATCCGAGCGGTCCGGGGGAGAAGACGCAATCAGGATGAGGTTTGCTGCTTGCGCCTGGGCGACGAGAGTCAAGAGCGGCTGGCGGTGCTGGGCGTTAATCAGTCCCAGACTGAGGTTGATAATTTTCATGCGCTGTCCAATGGCCCACTGTAAGGCCGCTTCCAGGACCGGAAACGAGGTGGCCAGATGGTCGGTAAAAATTTTGATCGCGTAGAGGGCGGCTTGGGGCGCTTTGGCCCGGACCACCCCGGCCAGGGCGGTCCCGTGCCCGATGTGGTCGGGATACTCCGGGCTGGTCTGGACCTGGTGCTCCTCGTTCAGGAAAAAATGGATACCACCCGAGACGCCGCCAACATGCGAATGCTGGGCATTCACCCCGCTATCAATAAGCGCGACTGTGACCCCTGCCCCAGTCGGCGTTCTGTCCCTGTCCTGACCCATGCCTTGTCCCTTGTCAGCACAGCATACCAAATATGCCCGTTTATACGAGGGAGAAGCCGGCCCCTCCCTTTCTGTTTGACTCCCACTCGGAGAGGTATAAGATCTAAACCTTGCGTCAGCAATGGCGTCCAGACGCTCGAACCCGGAGGAGAGGACAGGTATGACGACCGGAAAAACGTGGAAACGGACAAGCCGGCAGATAGGTGCATGGCTCCTGGCCGGCGGGCTGCTTGGTCTGGTCCAGCCTGTCGGGGCAGCCGCACACCAGGATACACCCTCGGCACGAGAGGTGCTGGAAACCCGCTGTTCGGGCTGCCATGCCCCACACGAAGAGGGGGGAGCGCTCGACGCGATTGAAGCCCAGCGCAAGTCACCCGAAGGCTGGAGCATGACACTCAGCCGTATGGTCCGCACCCACGGGGTCGAATTGCAGGCCGGCGAGGCCCGCCGGCTGGTCAAATATCTGAGCGACCACTACGGGCTGGCTCCCAAAGAAGTCGAGCCCTACCGCTTTATTCTCGAACAGCGCAATACCCGCACCACGCAGGACGTGCCCAAACCCCTCCAGGCCGGCTGCATCCAGTGCCATTCCTATGCGCGGATTGCCTTGCAGCGCCGGACCCAGGACTCGTGGCAGCGGCTGCCGGACGCCAAGGTCGCGCTTATGGCGAATATCGGCAGCGAGACCGCCTCCGCCGGCCAGCTGAAAGCCTACTGGTTTGATGACGCCAAGAACCATGCCGTTCCCCATCTGATTGCGCAGCAACCGTTTGAGACCGCAGCCTGGACGGCCTGGCAGGCCGCCAAAAAGCCAGACTATGCCGGAACCTGGCTGGTGGTGGGGCATGACCCCGGACGCGGCGGAGAGTACACCGGACAACTCACGCTGACCGCGGGGGAGGACGATCAATACGCCGGCACGTTTTCTTATACGTTTGCCGACGGCTCTCAGATGGAGGGGAGCACGACCGGAACCATATATACCGGCTTTCAGTGGCGTGGCGTTGCCCAGGCCACCCAGGACGAGAAGGAAACGCAGCAGCGAGAAATTCTCTTTGCGTCCGAAGACGGCAATACCTTGACGGGCCGGCGCTTGCTGACCAACTTCGGCGACCTGGGCATGGATGAAACCTGGTATCGCGTCCAGGACGGGGCGCGGCTGCTGTCGGTCAGTCCGGCTATGATCCAGACCGGCTCCCCTCAGACGGTAAAAATTTTTGGGATGGGCTTCTCCGGAGAGATGCTGTCCACGGAGCAGGTGTCCTTTGGTGAGGACGTGGGCGTGCTGTCCCTGCGGCTCGATGACAGCCGGACGCTTGTGGCCGAAGTCTTTGCCAGGGCTGGTGTGGCAGAAGGGCCACGCCCGGTCTCCGTCAAAGGGGTTGCGGGCACAGGGCAGGTCGCGGTGTACGAAGCGGTCGATTATATCCGTATCACGCCGGAACGGGGCTTCGCCCGGCCCGGCGGCATTCGGACACCCAAAATTTTTCAGCAGTACGAAGTGCTGGGCTATACGAACGGCCCGGATAATGCCAAAGGCACGGACGACGATGTTAAGCTGGGCCGGGTCGGCCCAGTCAAGTGGAACCTGGAGGAGTATGTGAAACGTCCGAACGACGACGATATTCAGTATGTCGGCTCTGTCGATCAAACTGGTTTGTTTCAGCCCAACGCCGATGGGCCGAATCCGAAACGACACCTGATGGAAGGCAATGTGGGCGATGTCTGGGTGGAAGCCTGGTATACGCCTGAGGGCGCGAAGCGGCCTATGGGCGCGCGGGCCCACTTATTAGTCATGCCGGCCAAATTTGTCTTTCCACCGATTGAATAGCATGATACAGGCTGGGTGAGACACAGCGCTATGGAACTCCACTTTCGTGCGGAAAACGCTCACGCCATAACCCAGGACCCTCAGAATATCCTGGTTGCGGCCAAGAGTATGTCCATGTTTGTCATGGACCCGGTCTCCCAGGCCGTGCTTGATTATATGCGGACGCACCCACACTCGACCCAAGAGGCACTGACCGCCAGCCTCGCCCCGCACTTCCCGCTCGCAGAAATAACCGAGACGGTCCAAGAGTTTGTCGCTTTAGAGATTCTGCACCCCCAGGAGCGTGCCACTGCGCCCGCCCCCCTGCCGACGCTCGACGTTGCGCATTTCCCGGTGAGTTCGCTGGTCGTCAACGTGGCCAATAAGTGCAACCTGCACTGCACCTATTGCTATGAGCCCGAAGGCGCGAAATACGGCCCGTCGCCGGTCCAGATGGATTGGGAGACGGCGTGCGCCAGCGTCGATTTTCTGTTCAAGAAGTCGGGAGCCAGCAAAGAGGTCAATCTGATTTTCTTTGGTGGAGAGGCGCTGCTGAACTTCAAGCTCATGAGTCGAGTCGTTGCCTATGCGGAAGAAAAAGCCGAGGCCGAAGACAAGACCGTCGACTTTTCGCTCACGACCAATGGCACGCTGTTGACCGACGAGGTGATTGACTTTTTCCAGGCCCATCGCTTTGGCGTGACCATCAGCATTGATGGTCCCAAAGACCTGCACGATAAACGGCGCGTTTTCCTCACCAATCGGGGCGAACAAAAGGGCTCGTATGATCTCCTCCGGCCCCGCCTGGAGCGCCTGCTGGAGCGCTATACGGTCAGGCCGGTAGTTGCCCGGGTCACGGTCACAAAAGACGCTATCGATGTCGTGCGTACCTACGAGCATCTGACCCAGCTTGGTTTTTTCGAGATTGGCTTCTCGCCGGTCACCGCCCAAGCCGAAACCGACTATGGCCTGGAGCCAGCCGATTTGCGCGAATTGCTCCGTCAGTTTCGCGAGCTTGGTGCGGTGTATACCGAGCGGGCGCTCAGGCAGCAGTACACCGGGTTTTCAAATTTGAGCACCTTGCTGACAGATATTCACCTCGGCACGAACAAACTCTTTCCGTGTGGGGCCGGTCTGGGCCTGTTGGACGTGGACGGCAATGGTGACGTGTATTTATGCCATCGTTTTCCGGGCACAGAGGAGCAAAAATACGGGAATGTCAAAGATGGCCTGCAATACGACCGTCTGAACGCATTTATCAACGGGGCCCATCTGGGGAATAAGCCGGTGTGTCAGACCTGTTGGATTCGGGGCCTGTGTGGTGGCGGATGCTATCACGAAGCCCTGACCGAGTTTGGGGACGCGACGCTGCCCAATCTGCACTACTGCGATTTCCTACGGGCATGGACGGAATACGGCATTGGCGTGTATATGCAGTTGCAAGAACAAGCCCCTGGGTTTGTTGAGCAGTACGTGCTGCGCGGGCGTGGAGACGCCCCAAAAGAATTGACCTAAGGGAGAATGCGAAATGAAACATCTCAAGGCCGTGAACTCCAAGGCCCGGGCCGTCACCGCCAGCGTGACCCAGGCGGCGGCTCCCGAGGAAGACGTCATCGGCATGGCCCAACCCATTGGCTGTACGACCATCTTCAATCCGGGCTGGGAGGCCAATCCGTGGGGCGGGGCCAGCAGCATGTGCGCCCCGATGGAGGCCGACCTGCTGAGCTGTGCGAATCTATGCTGGTGGCCGGCTCAGGTGCCGGACAGCCTCCAGAATGCGCCCGAGTGGGCGAAAGGCTGCTCAGGCATGAATCAGGAAGACTGGCGCAACCTCGACGTCGTCTTTCCCAAGACCGACACGTCTGGATGAGCAACCGCGTCGGGTTGAAGGAGCAGGTTGTGCACGGGAAAAACAGACTGCTGGGGAGCGTGCTCCTGGTGTTGGGGCTGCTGGTCCTGCCGCAGACGACTTGGGCCAAATGGTATCTCCTGGCCAGTACGCATCCCAACAATCTGGTCGTCGTCGATACCGAAACGGACACGGTGGTCAAGGATATCGCCCTTGAGGGACGCGGGCCGGCGCTCTATATCGCGCCGAATCCGGCCCAGCCGCAGTTCGCTTATGTCGTCAATAACTTGGCCAAAAGCGTTGCCATGGTTGACCTGGACGAGGGCAAGCAGGTCAAGAGCTTTGACTTGTCGAGCGACACTGAGCTTGTGCGCACCATGGCGATAGACGTCAATATGCAGGGCACCCGGCTGTTCGTCCACGAAATGCCGGTTCAGCAAGACCTGGGCCGCTATACGGCTCAGGACAATCGGATACGGATCATTGACCTGGAGACGAATGAGACGCTGACCACGTTTCCCGCTCCCCGCCAAGTGATGGGGTTGGCCTCCTCACAAGACGGTCAGCGCTTGTATTTGTTCAGCGTCGGGCAGGACATTTTTGTCCACAGCACGGAAGACGGCCGCCGGCTCGATACCATTCCGTTGGCAAACCGCAACATCAGCGGCATTGCCAGAACCGACGGTCTGCCGCTGGGCGGAACCTATCAGGAAAGCGGCCACCTGGTTTCTTTCGGGACCTTCACCACCGATGCCATTACCAACCAAGTGACGCTCGGTATTGGCTCGCTCGACCTGACCCAGGAAGACCCAGAACTGAAAATCGTTGAATTGCAGCCGTTTGCTGAAGCGGATTACGTGCTCACCGGTGCGCTGTCGCCGCATACGAATAAGGCATATTTCGCCTACAACAGTCTGTGGAAAGTTGACCCCAAAACCCGCCACATTGAGAAAAAGGTCCCGCTGTCCAACACCTATTTTGCGCCGCTGGTGCACCCCGAAGGCAAGAAGGTCTACTGCGGGAGCAACTGGCACGATGTCGCGGTCTACGACGCCGAATCCCTTGACCTGATTACCAAGGTTCCCCTGGGTCATTCCCAGACTGGCGGGGTCAGTGTCTTGCGGTTTGTGAATCGTTAGCGCCCGACATGGCTCGGACAACACTCACCCGCCGCCATATACTCCAGGGGGTCGGCACCGCCGCCCTTCTCGGTCAGGCGTACAGCTTGGCTCAGGCCGTCGAGAAAGACGATACCGCCAGCTTCGCTTCGGTCGTGAAACGCCGGCGCATGATCCGTCAGTATGAGGACAGGCCGGTTCCTGAAGAAGAGGTCAGAGCGCTGTTGCGCTACGCGGTGCGCGCGCCTAGTGCGGGCAATCTCCAGCCGTGGGAGTTTATTCTAGTGCGCGACCCCGAGGTCCGGGCTCAACTCGCCAAGGCGGCGCTGAATCAGCACTCGGTGGCCACCGCGCCGCTTATCATCGCCACCTGTGCCGACATCCAGCGCATGGGTGAGAAATACGGCACGCGCGGTGCTTTTTATAGTCTGGTGGATACCGCGTTTGCCTCATTACTCATTCTGTTGGGCGCAACCGAGCGAGGACTCGGGGCCTGCTTCGTTGGCGCGTACAATCCAGAAGAAGTCGCCAAGATATTTGGGCTGCCCAGCCACATCCGTCCGGTCGGTCTTATTACCCTCGGCTACCCCGCCGAAAAGCCGCGCAAACCGACGAACAAGAAAATCCCGCTTGAGCATCTCATCCACGAGAATACATGGTAGGCGCGAGCGTAGTCCCACCCGGCAATATCTCGTGACTGAGGGAAGAGGAAGTGGAGTTGTCGAGAGCCCTGGATAAGGGCTATGTGAACCGACGAGTCATTCCTCCCTACGGGCTTACGGTAGAAGAAGTCGAGAGGGCAGTTGCGGAGACGTATCGTCTTTTCCACGGTCTGAACGACTACCTCAGCCAGAATGGATTTCGGCCCTTAGAAGAGTTGCTCCTTGGTAACTCCCTATCGGGCATCATATCCGAATTCTTGGTTAAGAATATCGCGAAATCTTCTTCTGCGCTTGAAGCGAATACGAAGGTAGGTGGGCATCCTGACCTTCTCCCGAAAAATTATTATGCGTCGAGCGCTGTTTTGAAGGGAGAGCAAGGGGTTGAGGTCAAGTGCTCTATCCAGAAGGGTGGTTGGCAAGGGCACAATCCAGAAGAGTGTTGGTTAATGGTTTTTCGGTACGTTGTCGGAAAGCAGAGAAGCGGAGTAATGCTTCCTTTTTACTTTTGTCGAAATCCTCTGTGCTGAACTGACAGAATCCGACTGGGCTTTCTCTGGACGTAAGGGAGACTCACGGCGGACTCCGACTGCCTTAATTACCATAGGTGGTGTCGAGAAACTCCGGAATAACTTCATATATCGGAGCCCCGGAGTTGGAGTGGGAAAGCATCGTTCGATTCTGGCAAGTCGTTCATGATTCTTATGAGCTGGCTCGGATGGATTCCGAAAATAGGGCAGGCTGCTGGTCCAGGGGTCCACGGGAAAGGTGGGTAGGAACTTTGCCGCTATCGGGGGCAAGTGTAGCCAGCTCTGGTATGGCCTGGACCGCCATTTTGTAATACTCCTGGTCCATCTCGACCCCAATGCTGCGATACCCTACGGCACGGGCTGCTGCTATGGTGGCCCCTCCACCCATAAAGGGATCAAGGACAACCCCTTCTCCCAAAGGTAAAGAGGCGCGAACGACCTGCCGCATAAACGCCTGAGGTTTCAAGGATGGATGAGGCGCGATTTCTCGCTCCCTCCCCCTGGTCGGCACGCTTTTAATGACATCTCCAAAAGGGTGCTCCTCCGAGAGACGCCGCAAGCCGCCCGTCTTCCACTGGCGAAGATTATCCTGCACCCGGCCCTGACAAGGCTTCCTGAACAGCCCCCACGGTTCCCAACCGGAGCGGGGCATGACGGTGACATTTGTAAACTCTTTGTGAGCATTCTTTGGCCGGTCGCCACCCCGGAGCGTCTGGACGAGGCGAATTATCTCCCCTCTTTTCTCGAAACCGGCCTCCTCCAAGGCAGCATACACGAGATGGGAGAGGAGAGGGCTGGTCGCAATGAATACATGCCCACCGGGGACGAGGACCCGCTGAATTCTTAGTGCCCACTGGGTAAAGAATTTCTGTAAGGAGTCTTTCTCTTCGTGTGTCAGAACGGTGAACCGAGGGAGTGGACTCCGGGTATAACCGTTAAGGGTTGGTGGTATGCGCCAAACGCCACCACGTCCACGCCGGAGTTTGTGTTTTTCCTTGGAGGTGTATTCCTTCAAACCGTAAGGGGGGTCAGTGACAACCGCATGGATGCTGTCAGGAGCCCGGTGTTCCAGCCAGTCAAAGCAGTTGGCCTGAATGAGTTCATACGGCTCTTCTCGGAATGATAGGCTAGGCTGTTTCTTTTGAGGAATGCTCTTTGCTGGATTGTTGGATTTCTGAGCAGGAGGGGGAGCACTACACTCTCCGAACGCCTCTCGAAGAAAGGCGAGGGCCTCTTCAGGATGACGGCAGAGAATCTGTTGCACGTCATCGGGAAGGTCACCGGCAAGAATCTTCAGCGGACCGAGGTCAATCTCTAAAACTCGGGCTATCGACTCGATAAGGCGCTTCGAAGGCTTCGCCCTGCCTCGCTCCAGGCGAGAGAGATAGCCTTTTGTGACTTGGAGTGCCTTGGCCAAGTCTGACAACGAGCGACCTGCTTCCTGACGCTTCTCACGTATACATTGCCCAAACGCGGCCTGACCTACCGCTACCGATTGAACCTGCTGCGTGTTTTGGGAATCCATCATCCTCAGTTATTCTGGTTTACTGAAAAAGTAAACATTTTTTGGCGGGGTTTCTCCAATGCCGCTCAACGGCATTATTGTTTCGCTGGCACGACTGCGGCGGACATGGTAAGCAGGCAGCCACGCCTGCCCGTGTGTGAGCGGGCTGTAGCATGAAGGAGGACCGTATGGCCGGAAAGCATTTTGAAGAACTGCACGTTGGCGACGTCTTTCAGCATCAACCCGGACGCACCATTACCGAGACGGATAATCTGCTGTTCTCGACCATGACCCATAACCCTCAGCCACTCCATCTGGACGAAGAGTTCTCCAAGAAAGCCGAATTCGGCCAACGCCTGGTGAACAGCATCTATACCTTGGGGCTGGCGGTCGGTCTGTCTGTCGGCGATACCACCCTGGGGACGACGGTCGGCAACCTGGGCTTTGAAAAAGTGGTCTTTCCCAAGCCGGTTTTTATTGGGGATACCTTGTATGCCGAGTCTGAAGTTGTCGAAAAGCGAGCCTCGCGCTCCCGTCCGCAGTGGGGGATCGTGACCTTTGAGCACCGGGCCCGGAACCAGCGCGGCGAGATTGTGATGCGCTGCCGCCGGGGGGCCATGATGCGCAAGCAAGAAGCCCGCATTGCATAGCGAGAGAGGGGAGCCTATGACCCGCTTACGTCGTGCCATCCATTTCGTGCCTGGGGCGAATGAAAAAATGCTCAAGAAATCGCTGGCCCTGGAAGCCGACACGCTCGTGCTGGACCTCGAAGACGCGGTCACGCCAGACAAGAAGGACGCTGCTCGGGAGACGGTGACCGACTGGCTCAGGCAGGTGGATTTTGGTTGTCAGGAACGCATGGTCCGCATGAACCCGCTGGATACTCCCTGGGGGGTGGCCGACCTGGAAATGACGATGCACGGGCGACCTGACTCCTATCTTGTCCCCAAAGTAAGAACGCGGGATGATGTGCTCAAGATTCATACGATCATCAGCCGCATGGAAAAGGCGTGCGGCTATCCGCCGGGTGAGGTCAAGCTGGTCGTATTGGCCACCGAAACGCCCGAGGGTTTGCTGAACATCAAAGACTTTGGTTCCTGCCCGCGGGTCGATGCGTTGTCGTGGGGGGCTGAGGATTTATCTGCCGCGATTGGTGCCCGGCGGAACCGGGCCGAAGACGGCCGCTTTCTTGAAGTATTCCGTTATGCCCGGATTATGACCCTGCTGGCGGCAACGGCCGCGGGTGTCCAACCGCTGGATACGGTCTTTGTCGATATCCGGGATAGCGCCGGACTGCGCCAGGAATGTGTCGAAGGGGCGTGGATGGGCTTTACCGGAAAGATCACCATTCATCCCAACCAGGTGGATATCGTCAACACGGTGTTCACGCCTTCAGCGGAAGAGGTCGCGGAAAGCCGGGAACTGCTGGCGGCCTTTGAAGCAAACCAAAAGGCCGGAAAAATGGCGTTCAGCTTCAAGGGGCAGATGGTTGATGTGCCGCATCTCACGCGGGCGCGGACCATCCTTGAGCGGGCTAAGCAGGCTGGGCTGGCAGAGGCCGGACAATGATCGGCATTACCGGCTGCGGCTATCATGTGCCTTTCTGTCGCCTGGCGCGCACGCACTTCGGTCAGGCCTGGAATCGTCAGGCCGGGAAAGGCGAGCGGGCCGCAATCTACTTTGATGAAGACGCGCTGACCCTCGGACTTGAAGCGGCGCAACGCTGTTTGGAATACACGGGGTATACAAAGGTCGATGCGCTTTTCTTTGCGTCAACCTCCGCCCCGTTCTGGCAGCGTTCGACCGCCAGCTTTCTGGCCGCGGCCTGCGACCTGCCGACCGCGTGTGAAACCTCGGACTTTGGGGGGAGCTTACGCTCAGCGAGCGCGGCTCTCCGCGCCGGGGTTGACGCGCTGCATAGTCGCCGTCTGTCGACGCTCTTGATAGCAGCCGGCGAGGTGCGCGACGGCCAGCCGGGAGAAACCGAAGAAGAGTGGTTCGGGGACGCCGGCAGTGCGGTCACCCTGGGACGAGAGAAGGTGCTGGCGGAAATTATCGGTCTGGCGACCCACTCCAGCGATTTTTGGGATGAGTGGCGGCGCGACGCAGACGACTTCATTAAGACGCAGGCGTCCCGCTTTTCAACCGAGCGGGGCTACCAGAACCATCTCGTCACAGTTGGGAAAGCTCTGCTTGAAAAGCATGGCGTGCAAGCCCAACAGGTGGCCAAGGTCATCCTCCCCTCCCCGGATGGTCGAGCGCATCACGCAACCGTCCGGCAGCTTGGCTTTGCCGAAGCGCAATTGCTCAATCCGGGCTTTGGGGAAATAGGCGCACCCGGCAGCGCCGCGCCGTTCCTCTTGCTGACAGCCGCCTTGGAAGGGGCAAGGCCGGGCGACTTCCTCCTGCTGCTCACCTATGGCGACGGGGCAGACGGCGTCTTGTTGCGCGTCACCGAGGAGATTCAGAAACGTCCGCTGCCGTCCTCACTCTCGGACCACCTGAGTGACAAACGGCTGTATCCCTCCTACCAGATTTTTCAGAAAATGCGCTCCTACTATAAGCAGCATCAGGAGGCGGCTGAGCTATCCAACGTCCTGTTGGAAAAAGAGGAGCGCCAAAACATTCGTCTGCACGGGACGCTGTGCCTGCGCTGTGGGACGCGCCAATACCCGATCAGCCAAGTCTGCGGCGGGTGCCAGAACCGCGACTCCCTCCAAGAAGTCCGGCTCGAACGGACCGGCCAGATTTTTACCTTTACCCGCGATCATCTCTATGTTGCCCCTGACTCGCCGACCATTATGAGTGTGGTCGATGTCGAGCAGGGCGGCCGGCTCTATCTCCAGATGACCGACGTAGACCCGGAAGACGTGCAGGTGGGTGACGCGGTGGTCCTGACCCTCAGACGCCGGAAAGAAGGCCCCACGATGCACAACTACTACTGGAAATGCCGCCCGACACGCTAATCCCGCCCTAGCGAAAGGGGCGGCGCTCGGTTAGCATGGGGCGACCCGGAAGGGAGGGCTGGCAGATGGGAACCCTGAAAGATCAAGTCGCGGTTATTGGGGTGGGCTGTATCAAGTTTGGCGATAATTTTGATCAGGGCTATGAAGACATGGCGGCTGAGGCGGCGTATGCGGCCTTTCATGACGCCGGCATTGCCCCGGAAGAGATTGATGCCGCTTGGCTTGGCACCTATTCGCCGGCCCAGGGCCACGGCAAGGCCGCGGTGTCCCTGGGGGATGCGCTGCGCTTATACAATAAGCCGATTTCGCGGGTCGAAAATTTTTGCGCCACCGGGACCGATGCGTTTCGGCACGCCGTCCTGGCGGTTGCCTCCGGCATGTATGAAACGGCGCTCGTCTTGGGGGTGGAAAAATATAAAGACCGTCCCGGACGCGGCCTGGCCCGAGAAGGGGTGCATCCCTATTACCACGATGGTTCAACCGCCCCGGGATTATTCGCCCTGGCCGCCACCCGTTATATGCACGAGTTTGGTTTGACCCGTGAGACCCTGGCCAAAGTGGCCGTCAAGAACCACCGCAATGGCGCGCTCAACGCCAAAGCTCACCTGCAAAAACAAGTCACCCCGGAAGCGGTCCTGACGGCACCGATTGTGGCCTATCCGTTTGGGCTGTACGACTGCTGCCCGACGACCGATGGCGCGGCCGCGGCCGTGGTGTGTCGCGCTGAGCTGGCAAAAAAATACCGTGCCGATCATATCCTGGTCAAAGGGGTGGGCTTGTCCGTGACGAGCGGGCGACCGTTCATGGACCCGCATTTTGATTATCTCGGTTTTCGGGCCACCCAGAATGCCGCGGCGCAGGCCTATGCCATGGCCGGTGTGACCGACCCGCTGCAAGAGGTCGATGTGGCCGAGGTGCATGATTGCTTTACTTGGACCGAGATTTCCAACTATGAAGACCTGGGCTTTATCCCAAAAGGTCAGGGGGCGAAGCTGATTGAAGAAGGGCGCACCGCCCTGGAGGGCGATATCCCGGTCAATCCCAGCGGTGGCCTCAAGTCGTTTGGCCATCCCATTGGTGCGAGTGGCGTGCGCATGGTGTATGAGATTGTGACCCAACTCCGAGGGGAGGCTGGCTCACGTCAGGTCACTGACCCGAAGCTGGGGCTCGTCCATAATGTGGGCGGTCCTGGGGCGGTCTCGTGTGTGGCCGTGCTGGGCCAACCCTGAAGCCGGGGTGGGAAAGCAAGGGAGGAAAAAAGATGTCGCAGTCTTCCATTGTTGATGTCATTTGCGAGCGCGCCCTGGAGATTGCTCCCGAGGTGCCGTGGCTGGTTGAGCCGCTGACTCCAGGGCGGGGACAGGCTTTTATCCTGCAACACATTCTGCGCAACCGGCTGTTCAGCGCGGTTATCCGTCCCTCGTGGGTCAGTCGCTGTCCCGACCTGGCCATCGTCCGCAAGACCATTGGGCAGATGCGGGAGGAGTTGGTGTTTGATGATGAGATTACCCAGCCGCATACCACCCTGTTGTGGGAGATGGGTCGCAACGTCGGCCTGACCAATGCGGCAATGGACACGACCCAGGCCGTGCCGCTGGTCGATGTGGCGCTGAATGTGTGGGAGAATATCGCCCGCTCAAAACACTGGGTTGCCGGCTGGCTGGCGACTTCGGTGGATGAGTTCATGCTGACGGCGATGTCCGGCGCGCATAATTATCGGCCCGAAGCCTGGCAGGCCACCTTTCATCTCAATGACGAGCAAGTCTTCTTTTTTTCCTACCATACCAAGGCCGACGACGATCATGCTGGGCGCAAGGTCTGGGAGCCCATCGCCCGGCATGTGACAACTGAGGCTGAGCGTCGGGAAGTTCTGGCTGGGATGGAACTGGCGCTGACGGCCGATAAGCTGTTCTATCAAGGGATCTGCGAGTTGGGCGATGAGATTGACGCCAGTCAAGCTGCCGCCTAGCACAGCGCGGGCGCTGAGACAGGCTACGGATGCCGATACACGACAATCTCAGACGGCTGGTTGAGCGGGCTGCTCCGTTTTGGGCTGGCGAACAGGAAGTCGTCTGGACGTATTTCCAAAGCCCGCAGCGCACAAAGGAAACCGATTTGCTGTGGCTGAAACGCCAGTGCTTCAAGGAAATCTGGGGTTCAGGCATTGGCGATAAACATAAGGGCCTCTTTCAGGGACCAGTGGCCTATCTGGGCGACGTCTTTCCCAAAATTGACCGTGGGGTTGACCGCCACACGGTCCTCAGTGTCATCGACGACCTGCGGTCCGAATTTTATCACTACTGTTTATTTGCCGACATCTATGACTTCATTAGCGGCTCGACGTTGAACCCGCAGCAACTCATCGGCTGGGCCGCGGACGACAAGCTGGCTCAGCTGCGCTATGAGTACAAGGCCAAACGCGGCCCGCTCGGCCATTTTGCCTCACGTTTCACCGAGGGTGGGTATTGCAGTATGTTTGTCGCCGGAATGCGGCTGGCCGGCACAGGGGAGCTGAACGACCGCATCGCAACCGCGTGTAAGCACGTCTATAACGACGAAATCGGGCATATGCGCTTGGGTTTTGTGGGTCTCGCGCAGCAGACCCTGGCTCCTGCCGAGTGGGATGAAGTCGCTGAGATGGTACACCAGATTCTGCTCCAGCGGTTGTATATGCGCAACGAACAATTCAGCTCTCCACTCTCGGATACACGCATTCGCGCGATTGACGCCGGCGATATTGAACCCATGCCCTTTGACTACTCTGGCCTGGAGTAGGGGGACCTTGAAGAGAAGGGGTCTTGAAGAGTGCCCGGCCTGGGCCGGCTTCCAGCGTGTCTTCAAACACCATGCAACCGCCGCCGCACGAGACTCTCAGGGAACCGGCCCGCGCCTGGATATGGGTAACTTTTGTGACGCTGCTGTGTGTCTGTGTGCCGTATGGATTTGTCGGCACCTATCAGCCGCTCGTCTTCGGTGTGCCGCTCTGGTTTCTGTTGACACTGCTGGGCTCTTTCCTCCTGGGTGGATTCACCATGTATGTGGCGTTCCGGCACTGGCGCTTGGCCGCCTTCATCCTTGACGAGGAAACGGATACGGCCGTATGAGCAGCCCGGCTGAGACCGTCGGCCTGGGCTTTGGTGCCCTGGTTCTTCTGTCGGTGTATTTGCTGAGTAATCTGTTGATCGGGTTGGTGGCCTATCGCTCGGGCGAGACCTGGACGGCCCGCGACTATTTTCTGGGCGGAAAAACAACCGGTGCGCTGGTGCTGTTCTTCGCCATGCTGGCGACCAAGTTCAGCGGCAATACGTTTTTCGGTCTGCCCGGACAAGCCTACCGGGTCGGCTTGATGGCGGTCTTGCTGGTGCCGTTCATGGTGGCGATTGCGGCGGGCTTTCTCTCCTATGCACCACGTCTCTACGTCTTGTCAAAGAAATATGACTATCTGACCCCGGCTGATTTCTACGCCGACCGCTTTCAGAGCCGCCCCTTGCGGCTCATCGTCGCCGGTTTCTTGATCCTGTCAGTGATTCCCTATCTGATGATTCAGACCACGGGCATGGGCCATGCCTTTGTCGGATTTACCAACGGCCAGTATTCGTTTACCAGCGGGGTGGTCTATATCTCCGCGGTGATGCTGGCCTATATGCTGCTGAGCGGCTGGCGTGGCGTGGTCTGGGCCGAGGTGTTGCAGGGCAGCCTGCTCCTGGCTTCAATCGTGATTGCCGCGCTGGTGCTGGTCGCGTCCGAAGGCGGGCTGGCGAATATCATTCAGCAAGCGGTGCGGGTTGCGCCCGAAAAGGTGGCGGTGGTGGACTCGTATAGCAGCCTGACCCGCTCCTACCTCTTGTACGCGGTGGTTTTTGCGCTGGGGGGCTGCATGTATCCTCAGATTATCCAGAGTGTGTATGCTGCCAAGACTGAGGCTGATCTCCGGCGTAGCGTGGCCCTGATGATCCCGAACTACATCCTCATCCTGCTCTGCGTGGTGTTGATCGGGCTGGTCGGGGTCGTCCGCTTCCACGAGTTGGAAGCGATACAGTCTGACCAGATTCTCGGTCTGCTGCTCGGTCAGCAAGCCGAGTCCTTGTACTGGATCGTTGTCCTGGTCTTTATTGGCGCCGCGGCGGCTATTATGTCTACCGCGGCCGGCGTCTTGCTCACGCTCTCGTCTATGGTGACCCACGATCTCTATCGGCATTGCTTTCGTCTTGAGGCGAGTGAGGATGAGATTGCCCGCGCCGGACGGATTTTTACCGTGCTGCTCCTCTTGCTTGTGATGGGGCTGTCACTTCAACCCCTGACTACCTTATGGCAGCTCACGATTATCAAGTTTGAATTTTTGATGCAGTTGTATCTACCCCTGATCCTGGGTTTGTACTGGCCGCGGTTTACGCGCCGGGCGGCCTTTGCCGGGATTGGCGTTGGGACCCTGAGCGTGACCGCTATGCTGCTGGCTGGCTGGCAGCATATTCTTATCTTTGAAGCTGGCTTGGTCGGCTTTCTGCTCAATGCCGCCGCGTGCGTCAGCGTCGCCCTGCTGACACCACCGAGTGCAGACGAACACCGCTGGGTGCGCGAGCGCTTCTTTGTCTTTTTTGAGCGTGCGCCGGTCGGAAGACCGTAATGCTTGTGGAGTGCAAGCCGGCACGCTGGCTGGGCCACGTCCCGCCTTGCGCTTCGGCTGCAAATCCCACATGGTGAGAGAGCCGAACGCACTCTGATACTACCGAGGAGAAAACCACCGCCATGTCAGCCCAAGAGCCCCGCTTTGCCATTATCACGGATGAAGCTCTGGATGCCCTGCGCCGGCTCATCCATGTCCCCATTGAGGACACCCTGGAGCCGTGGTGCTATGAGGCCACGCGCGACAACATCCGCCATTATGCACACGGCATAGGAGACGATAATCCCCTGTGGTGCGACCCAGAATATGCTGCCACAGGACCCTACGGCACGCTGACCGCTCCGCCCTCGTTTGTCTTTCCGCTCAATCGAGTCTTGAGCGGCTATGTGGGGGGCCTGCCGGGGATTCATGCCATGTGGGCTGGTGCAGACCTGACCTGGCATCAACCCATATGCCGCAATGACGCTTTTACGACCAGGGCCTACCTCAAGGACCTGATAGAGCACGAGACGCGCTTTGCCGGCCGGTCAATTCAGCAGGTCTATCACGTTGATTATTACAACCAGGACAACGAGCTGGTGATTGCGGGGGAGAGCTGGTGTTTTCGGACCGAGCGCGATACCGCCCGGGAGCGCGGCACAAAATATACGGCGGTCAAACAGCAAGCGCTGGTCCATTACAGCCGTGAGCAAATCGCCGAGATCTTCGCCCAGTACGCGCAAGAAGCAGTGCGCGGAGCAACCCCGCGCTATATCGAAGATGTCCACGTTGGCGACCGCCTGCCGACCATGGTCAAAGGACCGATGACGGTCACCGGCTTTATCGCCTATGCGCAGGGCTGGGGCGGGCTGTATATTCGAGCCAACCGCTTGGCCTGGAAGCAGCTCCAAAAACATCCTGGGCTGGGCATTCCCGACCGCTTTGGCATTCCCGACGTACCCGAGCGCGTCCACTGGGATACCGCCCTCGCCCAACGGGTCGGCACGCCCGAAGCCTACGACTATGGCCCAGAGCGCACCTCATGGATGACCCACCATCTGACCGACTGGATGGGCGACCGGGGCTTCCTGCGCCAGATTTCCGTGAAGATCCGGCGTCACAATCCGGTCGGCGACACGCTCTTTATCAACGGCGAGGTCACACGGATTTTCGAGGCAGACGGCCATCAGTGCGTCGAGGTACAGCAAAACGCCAAAAACCAGGCCGGCGAACTGTCCGTGCTGAGTACCGGCGTGGTGCGCCTGCCGTCCCGGACCTAAGCCGCACGGTCCGCCGACAATAGAACCCGCGTCAAGGAGGCGAGAACCATGTTGACCAGTCTCCACATCCGCAATTTTCGCAATCTGTATGACCTTCAGGTTGACCGCTTGGCGCGCGTAAACCTGTTCGCCGGACGCAATAACTCGGGCAAGACGACATTGCTTGAAGCGCTGTTCCTGCTGGTCAGTGGCGGGAACCCTGGTAAGACGCTGAACGTCAACGCTTTTCGCGGGCTTGAGCCGGTTGCTGGTTCGCCTGCTGCGGTGCGAGAAACCTTCTGGAAGCCGATGTTTTCTGCGCTTGATATGGATAAAACCATCACGATTGAAGCGGAGATGGTAAAGCGTGGTCGGCTGAAACTGGACATCACGCTCGAACGACCAAGTACGATTCAAGTTCCTCTTGAGGAAATAGACGGATCATCAATCACGGAGCTATCGCATGACAGTTCGCTGCTCTTCTCATTTGACAACTCCCTGGCCGGCCATGCCGAGGGCCACATGCGTGTGGTGGGAAACGGAATCGATATTGAACAGCCTCAGGTGAGAGTGCCGTTTCGAGCCATATTTCTTTCATCCCGTCTTGGAAATTTCAAAGAAGACGCAGTGCGTCTCGGACGACTGCGACAGCGCAAGCAGGCCGTCATCGTGGTGGATGCACTCAAGGTGGTTGAACCGAGACTCCAGAGTATCGAAGACAACTCCGCGAGCGGTACGCCGATGATCTGGGGCGATATCGGTCTCACGGAACTCGTCCCGCTCCCGGTCATGGGCGAGGGGATGACGCGCGTGGCCAGGATAATTCTGGCCATCTCCGCTGCACCAGGTGGCCTCGTGTTGGTTGATGAGATTGAGAACGGCCTCCACCACTTGGTTTTACCTCAAGTCTGGCAGGCGGTTGACGCGGCAGCCAAAAGCTTTGATACGCAAGTCATTGCGACGACGCACAGCTACGAATGTATCGAAGCTGCTGGTCAAACGCTTGGTCCGGACGATTTCCGTCTGCATAGATTGGAGGCCGGGAAGGATACAAGGTCAGAGAAACGGAAAATCCACTGCGTTACGTACGAACCGGACGAAATTCAGGCTGCGATCCATCACAACTTTGAGGTCCGCTGATCATGCCTCAACCTGAGAGAATAAGGGAGTCAAAACAACTCCTCGTCGAGGGGAAGGATCAACGTAATTTTTTCAATGAGTTCATGCTCCATCTCGACTGTCAGGGCATACAGGTTCAAGATTTTGGCGGCATTACGGACCTGCGAACGTTTTTAGGACAATTCGTTAAAGCGCCCGATTTTGGTTCCGTGGTCGAGAGCGTCGGTATTGTGCGTGATGCGGAAGGCGATGCAAATGCGGCATGGCAAAGCGTTCAGTCAGCGCTCCGGGGAGCGGGGATACCCGTTCCGGCAGGTGTGGGACAGCGGAGTGCTGCCAGCCCGTATGTTACCGTGCTGATCCTCCCTGGTGACGGCAATCCAGGGATGCTGGAAACTGTGCTGAATCGGACGTTTTCGGACGATCCGGTGAACACGTGTATCGACAATTTCTTTGCATGTGTCGAACGCCTTCCGGGAAAGAAGATTCATATACCGGACAAGGCCCGAGCGCGCGCCTATATGTGGACCCGAGAGAATCCCCATGTCTCGGTTGGTGTGGCTGCGCAGGCCGGGTATTGGGATTTCGACCACGAAGCGTTTGCACCGCTCCGCTCTTTCCTGACGGCCCTGTCATATCCCTAGCCGGTTCGAGAGACCGCTCAACCAGGAGCAAGGCTACACTATCCGGTATTCTTCGGTAATCAGGGTCAGCGCTGAGGCCGGGTCAACGAACTGCATACCGTCCGGCTGAGCGCGGTCTTTGTACTCCGCAGAGGCCAGGGCAAAATGAAGATCGCCCAGGGTCTCAAACCACAGCTCGGCCACGCCATCGTACTGCGGCTCGCCCTGTTCGTATGCAGAGGGCAGGGCGTGGCACTGGACATAGCGCTGCACGCCGGGCAGGGCGAGGGCCAGCGGGCCGTGTACGTCTTTCCAGTAGCGGAAGAACTCGTCCCGGCTCCAGTCGGGCTGGCGTTTGATAAAAGACAGTCGTTTGATCCGTGGCTCGGGACTGGGGTGCGCCGCGCCGGCGCGCAGCACATGGTCTGCGGTGACGAGCCGCACCACGTTTTTGACATCCGCAAAGTTTGGCTCATCCGCGTACGCGCCTTCACGATATGCCTTGCTCTGGAAGGCGGCGGTGAGGGCGGCTTCACTGTCCATCCAGATTTCCACCACCCCGTCATAGGCTTGGCGGCGGCTTACGACGGTCGAACTGTGATTTTGCACATAGCCGCGCAGGCCGGGCATCCGCTTGGCGAGCGGGGCGTGGACCTCGCGCCAGTGACGGGAGAAGTCCGCCAGGCTGAGACCATCTTTCCGCTGAAAGGCAATGAGTAAGTGGGCCATGCTTCCTCCTCAGGGTCAGGAGGGTATGATTTTTTCACCGCCTGGGCAAGCGCGGAGCGGCTGCGCGGGGGGATGAAAGAGCGTCAGAACGATCCGGCCTCGACGTTCTGAATAAATTGCACCACGTCCCGAAAATACGCTTCCTGATCGTCATACATGGCGCAATGGCTGCCGTTTTCACATATGGACACACGGGAGTTGGGGATTAACTCGCCCATACGTTCAATCTCGGACACGCGCATGGTGTCGAAGCGCGCGCCGGAAACCAGGGTCGGACACTGAATCCGGTGCAGGTCTGCCCAGCGGTCCCAGTCCTTGAAGGTGCCCGTGACGACAAACTCGTTCGGGCCCTGCATGGTGTGATAGACCGGCTTGGCCAGGTTGCGGAACATGCGCACCAGGGGTTCTGGCCAGGGGTCGAGCCGACACAGATGCTGCCGGTACACATGCGTGAACAGGGTCTGCTCGTATTCCGGGGCGTCGTAATCTTCGGTCGCCTCATATTGTTCAAGAATATGCCGAACCTCGGGCGGCTGCTGGGCGCGTAACTCGTTGATATACGCCACATAGGCCGGAATGCTGGCGGTCATATTGGAGAGCATGAGGCCCTTGAGGTGCTGCTGATAGGCCAGGGCGTACTCCATGCCGAGCAGCCCACCCCAGGAATGGCCGAGCAGATAGAAGCGCTCCAGCCCAAGCGCGCGTCGGATCTGCTCAACTTCCTCCCGAAAACGTTCCACCGTCCACAGGCTGGTATCGTCCGGCTGGTCGGAATAGGCCGAGCCGAGCTGGTCGTAGTAAATAATCTGAATATCATGCTGGGGCAGGAAGTCTTCAAAACACTCAAAATACTCATGTGTACAGCCTGGCCCGCCGTGCAGGGTGAGGAGGGGAATCGACCCAGTACCAACGCGCTTGGTCCAGACGGTGTATTTGCCATCAATCGGGATCATCTCCACTCCGCCAGTTTTGACCTGTTGCATCGTCTTCTTCCCCTTACGCGCGGCATATGTCTGGTCTTCGGTATACCACTGCGCGGTCTGGCCTGACCAGAGCATCCTCTGCCCGAAAATGAGAAACCTCTAATTTTGGTCTCATCTTCCTCTCATATGCAGCTGCCATACTGAGCGTCAAAGAACACAGTCACTCTCAGGAGAGGAGGAGTACGATGCAAACGCAGAAAAAAGTCGTCGCCGGAGCACTGGCGGTTTCCCTCATGGTCGGAGGCTTTAGCGTGGGCCGGATGACCCAGATGGATGTAGTCCAGGCGGCGCCGGAAACGGCCACGCCCAGACACCACGCCACGCCGTCCGGCTTGCCCTCATTTGCCGACCTGGCCGACCATGTGTCGCCGGCGGTGGTCCATGTGCGCGTTGTTGGCGTAGAAAAAGCGTCTGAGCGTGGCCAGCGCTTTGGCCGGCCCCGGAACCCGTTCGGGCCGCAATCGCCGTTTCCGCCCGAATTCCGTGGCCCGCGTCCATACCAGGGTATCCCGCGCCGCAGCTCTGGCTCTGGGTTTATTATCCGCGAAGACGGGCTGATCCTCACCAATAACCATGTAGTTGAGGGCGCAAGCGAGATTATGGTCAATCTCCCGGATGAGCGCGAATATCCGGCGACGGTCCTCGGGCGCGACCCCAAAACTGACCTGGCCGTGATCAAGGTTGAGGCCGGGCTGGATTTGCCGGTCGCCAATCTGGGCGATTCCGAACAGGTCCGCGTCGGGGACTGGGTGATGGCCATTGGCAACCCGTTTGGGCTGAGCAATACCGTGACCGCGGGCATTGTCAGCGCCACAGGCCGGGCCATCGGGGCCGGACCATACGATGACTTCATCCAGACAGACGCCTCTATTAACCCCGGTAACTCTGGGGGGCCACTCTTTAACGAAAAAGGCGAGGTCGTTGGCATTAACACCGCGATCTTTGGCAATGGCGGCGGGAATATCGGTATTGGTTTTGCCATTCCGATCAACCTGGCTCGGCAACTCGTGCCTGACCTGGAGACCAAGGGCCATGTGACACGCGGCTGGCTGGGGGTCTCTATCCAGAAGATGACGACACCGCTGGCGGCCTCCCTGGGTCTGGCCGAGCCACGGGGGGCCCTGGTGGCCGATGTCACCACCGATAGTCCGGCCGATAAGGGCGGCCTGGAGCGCGGCGACGTGATCGTCGGCTATGACGGCCACCCGGTGGCAGAGAACGCCGACCTGCCGCTGCTGGTCGCCAACACGAAAGCCGGGACCACGGTTCCTGTTGAGGTCGTGCGGGATGGAAAGACCCGAACGCTGACAGTCGAAATCGCCAAACTTGACGAACCCGAAGTTGCCAGCGGACCGGCGGTCGCCCAAAAAGGCAAGTGGGGGATGGCGCTGCGCGAGCTCACACCGGGAGAGCGAGACCGGCTGCGTCTCAAAGCAGGTGAGGGGGTCAGCGTGGCTGGCGTGCGGCCCGACAGCCCGGCCGCGGACGCCGGGGTTCGTGAGGGCGACGTGATCCTTGAGGTCAACCGCACCCCGGTCAAAACGGTGGCCGCACTCAAAAAAGCCCTCGCCACAGTGACGGACGATACGCCGCTGCTGCTTCTGCTCCGACGGAACAACGGCATGAACCATTATGCCTCGCTGTCCGCACAATAGGACAGCGGTCTCATGTCCCTTTCCCCCTGGACGAGGGAATCAGGGCAACCACAGGGGGTTGCAGAAATGTTTGGGACGGGTAAGGCTTACAGGCAGACGGTAAATGCACGACAGGAGAAGGAGAAAGATTCATGCATGCACTATTCACGTCTCGGTTTTTCCACGGTTGCCTCGCTCTGAGCATCGGCCTGCTCTTTGCCGGTCCGGCCCGTGCTGACCATCACGCCGCGGCAGCAGGCGTTGATCCTGCCCTGCAAGCGGCTGTTGACGGGGAACATCGCTCGGCCGAGCATAAGGCCCGCGACCAATACCGCCATCCCGCCCAAACCCTGACCTGGCTGGGCCTCAAGCCGGATATGACGGTGGTCGAAATCTCGCCGTCCAGAGGCTGGTACACCGAGATTCTGGCTCCCTATCTGAAAGACCAGGGCAGCTTGTATCTGGCGGCCTTCGACAGAGAATCAGAGGTTGCGTACATGAAGCGGCTGAACGCGCTTCTTGACGAGAAACTGGCGGCCAAGCCCGAGGTGTATGGCACGCCAACAGTGACCGAACTCGCCCCGCCCAACAAGGTCGCTATCGCCCCCGCCGGCTCGGCGGACATGGTGCTGACCTTTCGTAACGTCCACAACTGGATGAGTGCTGGGACGGCTGACGGCGTGTTTGCGGCCATGTATGCGGCGCTCAAGCCGGGCGGGATTCTCGGTTTGGTGGAGCACCGGGCTGACCCCAACACCGAACAGGACCCCAAGGCGGGTTCGGGCTATGTCACCGAGGCGGCAACCATTCAAATGGCAGAACAGGCGGGATTCAAGCTTGTGGACCGGAGTGAGATCAACGCCAACCCAAAAGACACGCGCGCTCATCCCAAAGGCGTCTGGACCCTGCCACCCGCCCTGTCGCTCGGAGATGAGGAGAGAGACAAATATCTGGCGATTGGCGAGAGCGACCGCATGACGCTCAAGTTCATGAAGCCGGCGGAGTAAAGTGGTCAGTTGAGGGCGGGTCCCGTAGGGGCAACCCCCTGTGTCCCCCTTATCAGGGGGAAGTGTTGCTAGTCCGTATCGGCTCGCGCGATTTCCTGCACCGCCTTGACAATACTGGCATAGCCGGTGCAGCGGCAGAGATTGCCGGCTATGCCGTGCCGAATCTCTGCCTCGGTCGGGTGCGGCTTTTCTTTCAGCAGTTGATGAACCGACAGCACCATGCCGGGGGTGCAAAAGCCGCACTGTAAGGCGTGGTGGGTGACAAAGGCGGCCTGAATCGGATGCAGCGCGTCGGCTTGTTTGGCGTCCTGCGTCCAGCCTTCAATGGTGGTGACTGTGGAGCCCGCAACGTCGGCGGCAAGAATCGTACACGCCTTGACTGTCAGACCGTCGAGCAGCACGGTGCACGCGCCACAATTGCCGGTAGCACAGCCCAGGTGGGTGCCGGTCAGGTCGAGTTGGTCGCGCAAAAAATCAACCAGGAGGGTGCGCGTATCGACCGTGGCTTCACACGGCGTCTTGTTCACTGTGAGTTGAATGGTCATGTGCATATGAACGCTGCTCCTTCTCGCCGTGCTCATTCCCTCACCCTAGCCCTCTCCCTCCAGGGGAGAGGGAATGGAGCCTTGGATTTGCGTTCGTTCCAAGGCCGTCCTGACCGCCCGACGGGTAAACACCCGGACCATCTCTCGTTTGTAATCCGCCTCGGCGTGTAACTCTGCGACCGGGTCGTGAGCCGCCTCATAGGCGGCCTCCGCAACCGCCGCAATAAAAGTGTCGTCCACGAGCCTGCCTGTCAGCGTCTCCTCGATAGCAGAGACACGGACCGGGACGGAGGCCGCACCACAGATACCGACCCGGATGAACCGACAGGTCCGATCCGGGTGAAGACCCAGACACACGCCCACGCCGACAAGAGCAAAACCGCCCTCGACCCGGGTGAACTTCAGGTAGGCCGTGCCGGTATCCGGGGGCAGGACCGGGACGCGGATTGCGGTCAGAACCTCGTCCGCGTTCAGGCTTGTGGTCATGTAATCAACAAAGACGTCTGTGGCGGGAACGGTTCGCTCCCCGCTGGGGCCAACAATCTGACAGGCTGCGTCAAGCAGGACAAGCACGGGTGGATAGTCAGCCGCAGGATCACAATGACCAATGGAGCCGCCGAGCGTTCCACGGTTACGGACCTGGACATCGCCAATACCGGCTGCTGTCTCGCTGAGGATTGGACAGTGCGCCTGCACGACCGCAGACGCAGCCAGGGCGCGGTGGGTCGCCCCTGCCCCTATGACCAGGCTCTCTCCATCCCGGCGAATGGAGTCAAGGCCAGGAATATGGTTGAGGCTGACGATATGAGCCGGTGCGACCAGGCCGAGGTTCATGCTCGGCAGCAGCGACTGCCCCCCGGCCAGCAGCTTGACGTCTGCGCCGTTTTGGATGTACCGGGACAGGAGACGCACGGCCGCCTTGACCGAAGAGGGCTTGTGGATCTGAAAAGGCGCGCGGATCATGCCGGCCCTCCTGCGTGCTTGCCCGTCTTCGCCGCGTGCATCATGCGCCACACCCGTTGAGGGGTCAGCGGCGTGTCGTGAATTTTCACCCCAAAGGGTGCCAAGGCGTTTTCCACCGCGCTGACAATGGTTCCAAACGGGCTGGACACGCCGGACTCGCCCGCGCCTTTGGTGCCGAGTGGCGTGAACGGACTCGGCACTGCCTGGTGGTGAATCTCCACACTCGGGACTTCCACGGCGGTCGGCAGGGTGTAGTCCATGAACGTCCCGGTCTGGAGTTGACCGTTGTCATCATAGCTGAGCTGTTCATACATCACCCCCCCGAGTCCCTGTGCGACTGCGCCCTGAAACTGCCCTTCAACCAGGAGGGGATTAATGACCGTGCCGCAGTCGTGGACGGTCACATAGCGCAAGAGAGTGATAACGCCGGTTTCAATATCCACCTCCACCACGGCCACGCAGGCCGCGTAGGGGTAGGAGGGATAGGTGTTGATCCGCCCCTTGTCATCCGGCACGTGGTGGATATTGCCCATGCGGAAATAGCGCGTGGACTCCAGGCCCGGCTCCATATCAAAGGCGTGATGATCGAAGGCGCGTTTGTGGACGTACTGGGCAACCTCGTTGAACGCCACCTCCCGGTCTGTCCGCCCCTTGACGCGGATGCGACCCTGGGCGCAGTCTAAATCTTCCGGGGCAGATTGCAGCATACTCGCCGCCACCCGCCGCACCTTATGGTGGACTTCCCGGGCCGCGTACAGCGAGGCTGAGCCGCCCATGAACAGGCTGCGTGAACTCCAGTTGCCCAGCCCATAGGGGCAGGCCTGGGTATCGCCCTGTACGACCCGGACGGTGCTGAGCGGTACGCCCAGCGTATCTGCCACAATCTGGGCAATCCCGGTTTCATTGCCCGAGCCGGGTGAGGTGACACCGGTCAGCACGGTCACTTGCCCGCTCGGGCTGACGCGCACGGTAGCGCCTTCATAGCCGCCAATAAAAGAGTCGGGGATGCAGCCGCCTTCGGGCGTGAGCTCAAAACCCACGCCCATGCCAATATAGCGGCCCTGGGCGCGGAGGCGCTGTTGTTCTGCGGCAAAGCCGTGGTAGCCGGCCTTGTCCATGACCGTGTGCAGGGCCTTAGCATAATCGCCGCTGTCCAGGGTTGCGCCCGAGATTTGTACATAGGGAAACTCGTCTGGGGGGACAAAGTTCTTGAGCCGTACCGCGGCGCGGTCCAGCTGGACCGTATCGGCGACCCGGTCCATCACCCGGTCCATGAGAAACGAGGCCGCCTCCTTACCAAAGCCACGATACGCATTCCAGGGGCCCTTGTTGGTGACCACGATGGACAGGTCTACTTCGCAATTCGGGATTTTGTATGGGCCGGGCACAACAAAAGACGCCACATAGGACATGCCCCAACCCGCCACCGCGGCCAGCGCTCCGACGTCGCCGATGATACGGACTGTGAGACCGGTTACGGTGCCGTCAGCCTTGCAGGCGACCGAGAATATGAGGGTTTGCTCACGGGCATGGCCGCCAGCCATTAAATGTTCGGTGCGCTCTTCTATCCATTTGACGGGCTTCCCGGTCTGCTTGGCCAGCAGGCAGGCCAGCGGGTCTTCCTGATAGGTCGGGATTTTGACCCCAAACGCCCCACCCACCTGGGGCTGAATCACCTGGATGTCGTTCTCATCCATCTGCAAGGTGTCCGCCAAGGTTGTGCGCAGGGGATGGGGCGCTTGGGTAGAGACCCACAGGGTCAGGCGTTCAGCCCGCGGGTCATACTGGGCCAGGGCCGCCCGCGGTTCCAGCGGCGTGGCCGTATGCCGGTGCAGGCGGAGGGTATCGTTCAGGATATGGTCGGCGTCGGCAAAGGCCCGCTCAACATCACCGCCCTCAAAGCGCACATGCAGCAGTTCGTTGCTGCCCCATTCGGGATAAAGCAGGGGAGAATCCGACTCCAGCGCCCGTTCGGCATCGGTCACCACCGGCAGGTCGGCGTACTCGACTTCGATTAGATTGGCCGCTTCGGTCGCGGCGTGTCTGGTGTCGGCAACCACCGCGGCCACCGGCGTGCCAACATAATGCACCCGGTCAATTGCCAAGCAATAGATATCGGTCGTTTTTCCCCCAAAGGCGCTGGGGTTCAAGGTATGCGGAATGGGCTTGCTCCACTGCTTGATATCCGCCCCGCTGACAGCAATACGCACGCCGGGATGCTGCCGGGCCGCACTGGTGTCGATGTGGAGAATCCGCGCATGGGCATAGGGGCTGCGGACAACCGCCATATAGCCCATGTCCGGCAGGCTGATATCTGCGGTGTATTGTCCCCTGCCGGCCACGAGCTTAGTATCCAGGATGCCACTGACCGCACTGCCGATATACGCCATAAAGGTCTCTCTTCCTGTCTGGTGTGACCGGAACCTACCGCTGGGAGAGGCGGGGTGTCAATTGGAGTTGGTTTTCAGTTATTAGTTTTTAGTTGTGAGTTTTTAGTTACTAGAAACTGTCTACTAACAACAGCCGCAAGCGTGGTTGTATACGGGCCAAAAAAGACCAAGGAGAAGGTATGTCCCCATCGCTCACAGACCTGTTCGGAATTGACTATCCCATCTTTGCCTTTACCCACTGCCGTGATGTGGTTGTTGCCGTCAGCAAGGCCGGTGGACTCGGGGTGCTGGGGGCGGCGATTCATACGGACGAACGCCTGGAAATCGACTTGCACTGGATTGACGAGCAACTCGGCGACATCCCCTACGGCGTCGATCTGATGATGCCGTCAAACTACGTGGGTGCTACAACCGGGGGCATGGATCAAAAAGCGCTCCGGGAGCATATCCCGGACGAGCATCGGCAGTTCGTCGACAAGCTGCTTGCCGACGCCGGAGTGCCCGAGTTGCCGGACCATCTGACCGCCCCCAAAAAGGAACGCGGGTTACGCTATTCTCAGAAACAGGCCAAAGGCATTGTGGACATCGCGTTTGCGCACAAGGCCCGGTTGCTGGTCAGCGCGCTCGGCACGCCGCCGGATTGGGTCACGGAGGCCGCCCATGCGCGCGGCCTCTATGTTGGCGCGCTGGCCGGCAAGAAAAAACACGCCGAGCGCCACAACGCCGCGGGTGTAGACGTGATTATCGCTCAGTCCTACGAAGCCGGCGGACATACTGGAGAAATTGGCGGCATGGTGCTGATCCCGGAAATTGTTGATGCCGTTGCCCCGACCCCGGTGCTCGGCGCTGGTGGCATAGGCAATGGCCGGCAGATGGCTGCGGCCCTGGCGCTCGGCGCTCAGGGCGTGTGGTGCGGCTCTGTCTGGTTGACGACGGCCGAGTCTGAGCTGGACCGGATGGCCAAGCAGAAGATGCTGGCCGCGGGGACAGATGATACCGTGCGGACTCGGTCCATGACGGGCAAGCACGCCCGTTTTTTACGTTCCACCTGGACCGAAGCCTGGGACCGGCCCGACACCCCGGACCCGCTCAAAACCCCGCTGCAAAGCGTGCTGAACTATGATTCCCTGCGCCGCATCAACCACGCCCTGAAAGCGCCTGGCGTCACTCCACAGGCCGGGGCGTATCAACTCTACTCCTATCCCGCCGGGCAGGGCATCGGCGCGCAAAACAGCGTGCGGGCCACCCGCGATGTCGTGCGAGAAATGGTGGAGGGCTATGTTGAAGCCATTGCCAAATTGAACGAGCAGTTAGAAGGGTAGGCCGCCGTAGTTCTCATCCCCATATCTCAATACTTGTGCATCACCAGCTCGGCAAACTCTGCCAGCATCTCCCGGCTTGTCTGGGGCGGAGGCAGAATGGTCAGCTCACGCATCCCCGCTTGCTCTGCCGCGCGGATACGCTCGATAATTTCCTCCGGCCTACCCACCAGACTCGTGCCTTGAATCGCCTTGGGAGTGACAAAACGTCGTTCGGCCGGCACCAGATACGTGCTGTGGCCGTCGTGGAGTTGGAGATAGCGTTTGTCGGCCGGCGTCTGCATCTGATCGACATAGGCGGAATACTCCTCCCAGGTGTCCGCAAACGCCGGCGGAATGACTTCCTCATTCTTGGTCAACTGATAGACCTCATACACAAAATGCAATGCCGTCGTGACCCAGGCCCCACAGGCGTCGATGACCCGGTCCGATTCCAAGCTCTCACCCGGATGCAGAATCACGGCCGCGGTCACGGCAGAAACGTGAAAGGGGTCCGGCAGGCTGCGCCCGGCCTTGGCTGCTCCTGCCCGGATTAACCGCAAATGCTCGCTCAGGACGCTGGTCTCTTCGTAGAGCAGGGTCGTGAGGCCATCTCCGAATTCACCCGTGAGGCCCAGCGCCCGTGGCCCGTTGGCGGCAACATAAATCGGAATGGGGTCTTGCAGGTTGATAAAGCGCAGGTCCTGGTGGAGAAAACGAATCGTGCGCGTGGTGTCACCAAACGTGTAGTCAACCTCTTCCCCGCGCAGGAGCGCCCGCACAACGCGCAGATACTCGCGGAAGGGTGCGATCCGCATGGGTTGCATACCCATGACGCGCATAGCAGTATGCCCGGTGCCGAGGCCGAGGAAGACACGCCCCGGCGCAATCTGGTTAATCGAGGCAATGGAATGAGCCGTGACCGGAGCGATGCGGCTACCGGGGATCGAAACCCCACTGCCAATATGAATCCGCGCAGTGTGATGCGCGGCGAGGGCCAGGGTGGCATAGCAGTCTGACCAGATCATCTGGGAGTCTGGGACCCAGGCCCGGTCATAGCCCAGGTCCTCGGCGTCTTTGACGAGTTGCCAGTCATCGATACGGGTGGGAAAAATAATGCCAAACTGCATGGGTCCTCCTGCTTAAATGACAAGCCCGATGAGGATATTCAAATTACTGCTGCTGTTGCGTCGGCTGAACAAATTCAGAGCCAACAATTAGTTGAGAAGACCGGCCTCAATACTCCACTGTGCGCACCAGATTTGGCTCCAGGCTGCGCACGCTGGTCTGTCCGCATAAGGCCAAGTTGGTTTCCAGTTCGTCGCGGAATAACTCGATGGTCCGATGTACCCCGGCCGCGCCGTCCGCGGCCAGACCCCAGAGCATGGGCCGGCCCAGGGCCACCAGATTGGCTCCTAACCCGAGGGCTTTAATAATGTCCGTGCCCCGCCGAAAGCCGCCATCAATCACGATCTGGGCTTTGCCCTCAACGGCTTCCACGATGTCCGGTAAAGCATCAATCGTGGCCAGGGTGGAATCGAGCTGGCGGCCACCGTGGTTCGACACCCAAATGATCTCCGCTCCGACCTCAACGGCCAGCTTGGCGTCTTCCGGGGTGAGAATGCCCTTTAAGCCCAGCGGGACTGACAGAATGCTCTTGAGCCAGGCCACATCGTCCCAGGTCAGGCGGGCCTGATAGTCGAACTCGGGCGGCTGTTCGTTGGGGGCGATGGCCCGGGCCTGCTGCGGATCAAAACGCAGCTCAACGTCCCGCTCACGGCGACTATAGGTCTGTACGTCAACCGTGAGACACACGGCGTGATAGCCCGAGGCTTCTACTCTGGCGAGCAGGTCCTGACACCAGGAACGCGGGCCGCACCAGTAGATCTGATAGATCAAGGGACCGCGCGCCGTCTGGGCCAGGTCTTCGACCGGCCAGCCAGTGACACCGCTCACAAAGGCGAGGTTGCGGCTGGGGCTTGCGCCGCGCACCATTGCGAGGTCGCCTTGCGGATGAAAAAGCACCAGCCCGCCCATCGGCGCGATAGCAAAGGGGGTGGGCAGTTCGAGTCCCAGAAAAGTTGTGCTGATATCGACATGGCGGACATCGCGCAGAACCCGCTGGCGGATGGCCAGGCGCTTGAGCGCCCGGCGGTTGCGGCGGCGGGTGGTCTCCGTTTCCGCGCCCCCAGCGCCAAACGCCCAGGGTCCAGGTGGCAGAAGAGTTTTTGCGGCGCGGCGCATTTCGCGCAAGGTCATAAAGCGGTGTGGCATGACAGCATCCTTTCCGGCTGGCCCTTTTTTCTTCTCATACCACACTCTTGCGGCGGCTGCGCGGCCTTTTGGCTTTACTCGTTCTCCGAGGCGGCATACACTTCTCGCCAGATGCAAGAAAAATTTCCCCCAGCCACAGACCCCTGGTTCTTGCTGGCATGAACACACTAGCCCCTTCCCCTGCAACCGACCCGGCTGAAGCCGCGGCCTGGGTTGAGTTCTACTATCAGCAGGGGTGGAGTGACGGGTTGCCGCTCGTCCCGCCAACCGAAGAGTCGGTCTGCGCCATGCTGGAGGCCGGACAGGTCAGGGCGGAGGAGAGTCTGGGGACGATAGCGGAACGCAATGTCACCATCCCGGCAGAGAAGGTGGCCATTAACGCGGTCATGGCCGGCTGTTTGCCCGCGTATTTCCCCGTCGTGCTGGCCGCGGTCCGGGGGCTGTGCCGACCCGAGTTTCATTATCATAATCCGGCAACCAGCACCGGCGGTTCCGCGCTTACCCTGATCGTGAACGGCCCGATTGGTCCCGCGCTCGGAATCAACGCGACCCATAACGCCTTTGGACCGGGATTTCGGCCCAACGCGACCATCGGCCGAGCATTGCGCCTGGTCATGCTCAACGTGCTCAATACCCGGCCTGGTCTGCTGGACAAGGCCACCTTGGGGTCGCCGGGGAAGTATGCCTTCTGTTTTGCCGAGAACGAGGACAACCACCCCTGGCAGCCGCTCCACGTTGAACGCGGCTTTCAAGCCGAGGCCAGTACGGTGACGCTGTACGCCTCCAATACCCTCATGGGGGTGTATAATCAGCTTGCCAGTAGGCCTGAACCGCTGTTGCTGGAATTTGCCGATGCCGTGTGTAATCTCGCCTCGCCCAATGTGTATGGGTTTAACCAAAGCCTGCTGGTGCTGGCCGGTGAGCACGCCACCATCATCAAACACAGCGGCTGGAGCCGACGCCAGGTGCAAGACTGGGTCGTGCAACGGGCGCGGCGCAGCGTGGCGGATTTCAAACGGGCCGGGCGGCTACCTGGAGAGATCCGTCCCGCAGATGAAACCACGTGGCGCTATGTCCTGCGTGACCCCGACGATGTGTTGATTGTCTGCGCGGGGGCCCAGGGCGGGAGCTGGTCGGCGTGTTTACCCGGCTGGGGGAATAAGTGGACGCGCAGCGTGACCGAACTGGTCAGGCTATAGCCGAGACGATAAGGAGGAAGACGAATGCGGCGCACGGTTTTTGATCCAACGCTCCCCTTGGAAACGCAGGAATTTGCGTATGCCCCACGCCCCCGCTCGTTCCGGGGGCTCCGACTCGGACTGGTGGAAAATACCAAGTTCAACTCCAAGGAATTGCTGGGCAAGGTGGCCGAGCGACTGGAGCACCAACAGGGGATGCGTCTGGTGGCCATGAACCGCAAGCAATCGTCTGGCCACGCCGTCAGCCACGAAACGATTGGGCTGTTTCAGCAACAGGTCGATCTTGTGCTGGCCGGAGTCGGTGACTGAGGCTCGTGCAGTTCGAGCAGTGTGCTCGACGGCCTGAAATTGGAGCGCGCCGGTATCCCTACCGCGTCTATTGTGACCACGCCCTTTATTGCCACGGGCCGCGCCATGGCAACGAGTTGGGGGGTCTCGGACTACCGGTTTCTGGTGACGGCCCACCCCATCGCCAATCTGACAGCAGACGAGTTGGACACGCGGGCGGACGAGCTGGCGACCCAAGTGCTGGACTTTTTTCAAAACACGGGGCCGGCTTTGGATTGACACCCCCAGAGGGGCACGGTAACAATAACGCCTCATACGAACACGGGAGTTGCCAAGACTCACCGGTGCATTCACGGAGGAGGGACGGTGTTTCAAACCTCACGGCTGCCGTATGCAGGGGCCATTGATGCCGATGGCCATATTAATGAACCTGCCGATTTATGGGAACGGTATATTGATCCCGCATACCGGGAGCGCGCCATTCGGATTCGGCCCGGCCCGGACGGGCTTGACCACCTGGAGCTGAACGGCCAACGGTCGCGCTATTTTGACGCGGAAATCCTGGCCCGTGGCACCAGCATGGGCAGTACGTTTGAAGAACGTGGTGTCATTAAACAACAGGGCTATACCAGAAGCGTCCCCTTTGGGGGAAACGATCCCCAGGAACGTCTGGCCCTGCTCGATCAGGAAAACCTGGCCAAAGCGCTGATCTATCCAACCATCTGCCTGGAATGGGAAACCGAAGTCACTGACCACGCTCTGGCCCAGGCCTACACCCGCGCCTATAACCGCTGGATCGTCGATTTTTGTGCCGATTCCGGTGGCCGGCTGATTCCCATCGCCCATATCTGTCTCACTTCAGGTGAGGCCGCGGCCCAGGAATTGGAACGGGCCGTTAAAGCCGGGGCCAAAGGCGCTTTTATTTCACCCTATACCTTGACCGACAAAGCCCACGGCCATGCCGACCACGATCCGTTCTGGGCCACGGCCCAGGACTTGGCGGTCCCGGTCGGGATTCATCCGGTCGCCGAACCGCCGAACCGGCGCGTCTACCAACGCTTTCGGGAGATGTATAAATGGGGCGAATGGTGGGTGGACATGCTGGGTGGCCAGGGTCCCCAACAAGCCTTTTTAGGGCTGTTCCAATACGGCTTATTCGACCGTTTCCCCGCCGTAAAAGTTGTCATCCTCGAATCCGGGGCGGGCTGGATCGGGCATATGCTTGATCGCATGGACGCGGCCTATAAGACCGCGCTCGGGAGCAGCGTCCCGCTCAAAGAAGTGCCGAGCTATTACTTTCAGCGCCAGTGCTGGATATCGGCCGACCCGGATGAACGCGCCCTGCCCTACCTGATTGAATATATCGGCGCGGATAAGTTCTTCTGGGCGAGCGATTTCCCCCACGACGATCATACCTGCGACTATATTAAAGACCTGACAAAGATGGTGGAGCCGCTGTCTGAAGACAGCCGGCGGAAAGTCCTAGGGGAGAATGTGGCCAGCGTGTATGGGCTGTCCTGATCCGACGCGCTGACCGGCACGAGGAAACGCACAACCAAAAAAGGAGGAGGGTATGCAATTCGGTCTGCTGTATGAAATGGAGACGCCCCGTCCGTGGAACAAGCTGAGTGAGTACAACGTCTACCACGAAGCCCTGGCCCAGATAGAACGGGCCGACCAAGTTGGCTTTGACTACGTGTGGGAAGTTGAGCATCATTTTCTGGAGGAATACTCCCACAGCCCAGCCCCAGAAGTGTTCTACGGCGCGGTCTCTCAGCGCACCAAGAACATCCGTATCGCCCACGGGGTGCGCCTGCTGCCGCACCGCTTCAACCATCCTATCAAGGTGGCAGAACAGGCCGCGGTGCTCGATATTCTCAGCAATGGACGGATGGACCTGGGCACGGGCCGGTCAACCACCGCCCAAGAGTTAGACGGCTTTGGGGTGGACTATGACCGGACACGTGAGGAAGTGCGTGAAGCCCTCGACGTGATCGTGAAAGCCTGGACCGAAGACATCCTGGAATACCAGGGCAAGACGATTCAGGTTCCGCCCCGGCGGGTCGTACCCAAACCCATTCAAGAGCCGCACCCGCCGATGTGGATGGCCTGCGTTGCCCCGGACAGCTACGAGATGGCCGCCGACCGTGGTCTGGGCGTGCTCAGCTTCAACTTTAACTGGGAGCAGGTCCAGAAGACTATGGACACCTACCGGGAGAAGTGCAAAGACCGCAACGACGTAGTGTCACAGGTGATTAACGAGCGGTTTGCCGGGGTGGCCATCTGTCATGTGGCCGAGAGCAAAGAGGAAGAGGTGATTGGACTCGACGGCGCGCGCTGGTTTCTGCACAACGTGGCCAAGCTGTTTGAGCCGCTGATGGTCAAGAACAATCTGTACTCGTATGAATATCTGCGGACTCTGTTCGACCTGGGCGCGGACGCCAACGACTTGAGCGACGCGCAGATCAAAGAGCACCCGATGGTGACGGTCGGCAACCCGGATGAGGTCAACCGTAAGCTCGAAACCTTTGCCCACGCTGGTCTGGATCAGGTGATTTTCTTCAAGCAGGCCGGTCGGATTCCGCACAAGCACATCATGCGCTCGATTGATCGGATCGGGCAGCATGTGATTCCGTATTTTAATCCGCACAACGCAAGGCCAACTGAGGAGACGTTGTTCTCGGCAAAATAAGGTCGCCAGACAAGGAGGAGCCATAGATGCGCAAACCCATTATCTCTTCTGATTCGCATATCACCGAACCACCGGGCACCTATGTGGATCGTATCGACAAAAAGTATAAAGACACCGCCCCGCATATGGTCCACGATGAGAAGAAAGGCGACCTGTTCGTTATCAGTGGCATCAAGCAGCCGGTCCCCATGGGGCTGGTGGCCGCGGCCGGCCAGAAGGCCGAAGACCTGGCCATGTTCGGGGCCAAGTTTGAGGACCTGCACCGGGGGGGCTGGGACCCGGAAGCACGCCTGGCCGACCAGGACCGGGACGGCGTGGCTGCCGAAGTGATCTATCCCACCGTCGGTATGTTGCTGTGTAATCATTCCGACTTTGACTACAAGAAAGCCTGTTTCGACGCCTATAACGAATGGATTGCGGAATACTGCTCCGCCCATCCAGATCGCCTGATCGGCCTGGGTCAGACCGCCATGCGCTCAGTTGATGAAGGCATTGCCGACCTGCGCAAGATCAAAGCGCTGGGTCTACGCGGGGTGATGATGCCGGGCAACCCCCAGGTGTCCGACTACGACGATCCGCTGTATGACACGTTCTGGCAGGCGGCCATTGATTTGCAGATGCCGCTGAGTTTTCACATCCTCACCAGCCGGAGCGATGTGGTCGGCTCATCTCCGCGCGGGCCCAAGCTGAACGGCTTTCTGTCCATTATCCGGGGCAATCAGGATTTGATGGGGACGTTTATTCTGGGCGGGGTGTTTGAACGCAACCCCAAACTGAAAATCGTATGCGTCGAAGCTGACGCCGGCTGGGTGCCACACTATATGTACCGTATGGATCATGCCTACGACCGGCACCGCTACTGGCTGAAACCCGGCCAGGAACTGTCAAAGATGCCGAGCGAGTATTTCAGCGAGCATATCTACACGACCTTTCAGGACGACTGGGTGGCGTTTCGCATGAAAGATATGTGCAACCCGCGGCGTCTGATGTGGGCCAACGACTTCCCGCACAGCGACTCGACCTGGCCGTGGTCACAGGAATTGCTCGAAAAGCATACCTCCCATCTCACCGAAGAAGAGCAGAACTGGATTCTCCACGACAACGTAGCCGAGCTGTACAACCTGGACTAACAGGCCGGCCGGCCGACAAACCGGGGCGTCCAAAACGGACGCCCTTTTTTATGTCGCCTTCCGGGGTCGGGTCGTGGAGAGGAAGCCGCTCCTAGGCGTCAAGCTTCTCGGCCAGCCAGACTTTGATGAGCGACTGATACGGAACGTCCCGCTTGTTGGCCGCGATTTTGATCCTTTCCAGCAGATCGACGGGTAACCTGAGGGAAATCGCTTTGGTAGACGGCTTCAGGTTGGGGAACCGGACACGTTCGGCCTGACTCCAGTCCACATAATCGGTCGAATCGTGGCTTTCCCAAAAGGTTTGCTCTTCCGCCTCACTCTTGAAGGGAGGAATGGATTTACGTTTCCTGCTCATAACGGGTTCGCTCCTTGCGGCTCATCATATACCGAACAAAGCAAGAGAGCCTATAATCACCGTCGCCGAAAAGATGTGATACGGTCCAATCTCGGCGCGCATGAACAAGTAAAGAGACACCGGCATGGAGAACACAAAGGACACGAAGAATAGACACGAGTCTGAGGGCATCATCGACCTCAGACAGGAGTTGATTGACCTGTATGCCAGCGAACAAATGTTGGCCTTCTTTGAGTTCACGCTTGCGCATCCCGGAAACGAAGCGCTCTCCGGCCTGTGCCGCATTGCCCAGCCCAAGCCCCACCGCTCGACGCTGCGCTATCTCTCCCTCATTTTTCTGGTTGACACCCCTGACTTTAACCCGGCTCGTCGCCCAGCAAGCCTTGGCTCGGCTTGAGGGCAGCACCCTGAAGACGGCAGTGCCGGGTCTGACGGACAGCGCCCCCCTCTCAAGCCTGAATTCCAGCACCGAGAACTACATCGCCCAGACAGACCTGCTGCTAGAGCGTGCGGTGAATAAGACCTTCATCACGACCCAACTCATTCCTGCCCTCGCCCGCCTCGCCCGCCTCGACCTGACCCACGTCGAGTGGTGGGAGGAGAGCCGCAGCCAGGCTGCCCCGCCGGCCTCCCTGCTGGCCACGGTCCGGGAGTGGTTTCGGCGAGGGACTGAACGTGGCTAGTGAAGAAGCCCTGAAGGAACAATTTCAAGCTGTGACCTGACTGAACCGAACAATGAAGCAACTGTTCTCCGGCCTGTGGGAGAAAATCCGCACGGACCCCCTATTGTCTCTTCTTGTTGTTGTGTTTGGTCTGTTGTTGGTCCTTGCCCTGGCGGTCATGCTTTCGGAGTCAATCGAAGTGGGCATCTCTCAACTTTTCGGGGTCAAGGACGAAGAAGGGGTCTCTAAGAAATACAAGGTGCTGAAATCTCTCGTCATCGTCATGGGCGGTATTATTCTCGTCATTCAGGCTCGGATTGCTAACAAACGCGCCAAGGCGATGGAAAACGCGGCGGAGGAACAAGCCAAAGCCAACCAGAACACTGAGCGGGGACAACGGCAGGAGCGCCTGAAAAATGCCATTGAGCACCTGGGGCATTCCTCGGAGTCCGTGCGTATTGGTGGTACCCACGAACTTCGTCTGCTTATACTGGCGGCTGAAGAGCCAGAGTTCCGCCAGACTGTCCGAGATATTCTCACTGCCCATATCCGCCGGACGACGAGTGAGGAAGGGGAACAGAAATGAGAAGGTCAAGGCCCTCAGAAGAAATCCAGAGCTTGTTAGATATGTTGTTCGTGCAAGACCACGAGATTTTTAAGGGCCTTCTTCCTGCCAATCTTCAGAGAAGCCGGCTGAACGGGGCCGACCTCCGAGGAGCACATTTGGAAAAGGCCATTCTGACTAAGACGCACTTGCAAGGGGCCAACCTGAGCGGGACCCACTTGGAAGGGACCCATTTGAACGGAGCGCAGATGCAGGGGGCTGAGCTTTTCGGGGCGCAGTTGCAGGGGGCCAACCTGAGCGGCGCGCAGTTGCAGGGGGCTGAGCTTTTTGGGGCGCAGTTGCAGGGGGCTGAGCTTTTTGGGGCGCAGTTGCAGGGGGCTGAGCTTTTTGGGGCGCAGTTGCAGGGGGCTGAGCTTTTCGGGGCGCAGTTGCAGGGGGCGGACCTGGGCGATGCGCAGTTACAGGGGGTCACGAGTGAGTCGCCTATTAGTCCGCTGCCATTGGGGTTTACAGGGCCACTTTTCCTCGCTCCATTTGCGATACGGATGGAAGACTTAGTTGGCAAGGCGAGTAACCTATCTGGGGCGATATTCGCAGAAGGATTGAAACGCGAAGACCTGGACTCCCTTGTCGAAGGCTTATCCGATGAAAAAGCAAAAGAATTACGAGAGGAATTGACGCTACACGTCGGCAAGCCGGTAAGCAATGAACTGCTAGAAGACAGCGGTGCCATTACCGGGGCCTACACCGCCGAAGAAGCCAAACAGTGGATAGCCGCATACAAAGAAGCCACGGCAGAAGCCGGAGGGAGTGCGTCTTAGCCCCCCTGATAAGGGGGGTTGGGGGGTTGTGGTTTGAAGGGAAACCCCCTCTATCCCCCTTATCAGGGGGAAGTTGAGGCGGACGCCCTTATCAGGGGGAAGTGGAGGCGGCCCCCTTGGCAGAGGGGAGTTGAGAGAGGCTAACCCATGCCGACCCTGCACTGGTTGACCCGAGACGAAGACCTGCGCGCCGCCGCCCGCGTGCCGTATCGGCTGTTGGAAGAAGCGCCCGACTTATCAGCGGGGGAGTCGGACGTGGGCAATATGCTCATTCAGGGCGACAACCTGGAAGTGCTCACGGCGGTGCTGCCGTTCTATGCCGGGCGGGTGAAGTGCATTTATATCGACCCGCCGTATAACACCCGCTCAGCCTTTGAGCATTACGACGACAGTCTCGAACACACGCAATGGCTGGCTATGATGTGGCCGCGCCTCGAACTCCTGCGTGATTTGCTGGCCGAAGATGGTTCTATCTGGGTATCGATTGACGATACTGAGGCGCATTATCTGAAGGTCGTTATGGGTGAGGTGTTTGGACGGAAAAACTTTGTGGCAAATGTGGTGTGGCAGAAAAGAACTTCGCCAGACTTTCGTGCCGTGCTTGGAGACGGACACGAAAACCTTCTTGTTGGTTCAAGAAACGCGCCTTTGTTCCAAGAACGAGCGAATTTACTTCCGCTCAGCAATCGTCAGAAGGAAGAATATAAGAACCCGGATAACGATCCTCGCGGTCCGTGGGTTTCACGAGATTTCAGCGCTCAAGGCTACCGACCGAATCAGATGTACAAAATAGTCACGCCAGGCGGTGCTGAGTACCACCCGCCGGAAGGGTCGTGTTGGAAGAATGTGGAAAGCGTTTTCTTATTTGGGAAGGATGGAAAGGGTGTTCCTCGTAGAAAGAATTACCTATCAGAAGTAAGAGGACGGCAATCATGGACGTGGTGGCCAAACGAAGATGTTGGCCATACTCAGGAGGCAAAACGAGAAAGCATTGAACTCTTCGGAAAATCCCAAGCCTTCAACACTCCCAAACCCGAACGCCTCATCCAACGCATTCTTCACATTGCCACCGCCCCCGGCGACCTCGTGCTTGACGCCTTTCTCGGCTCCGGCACCACCGCGGCGGTCGCCCACAAGCTGGGCCGGCGCTACATCGGCATTGAGATGGGCGAACACGCCGTCACGCATTGCGCGCCCCGCCTGCGCAAGGTGATTGACGGGGAGCAGGACGGCATCTCGAAAAGCGTGGATTGGCAGGGCGGGGGCGGGTTTCGTTTCTATCGGCTTGGGCCGCCGGTGTTTGAGGCGACGGGGCAGATTCGGGCGGACATTCGCTTTCCGGTGCTGGCGGCCCATGTGTGGTTCAGCGAGACGGGGCGTCCGTGGACCGGGCGCGGGGGTTCACCCTTGCGGGGTCTGCACGCCGGCCACGCTTACGCGCTCCTATACAACGGCATTCTGGGCGACAAGCGCCCACAGGGCGGCAACGTGTTGACGCGGGCCACGCTGGCGGTGATTCAGGAGGCGATTTGCCCGCACGTCGCCCCATTTCAAGGGGCCGCTGACGGTCTATGGCGAACAGTCGCGCTTGGCGTCTGGGACTTTGGAGCGGCTGGGCGTCACGTTTAAGCAGCTACCGTATGAGGTGCAGGCGCGGGTGTGATTGGGTGACGAGTGTCAGGGCAATATGACTTGGTTGCTCTTTATTGACGAGAGCGGACACGATCACAAAAACATGCCGTATGAGGTTCGGGGCGGGTTTGCTATGCACGTTCGTTCGCTCTGGTCCTTCGTGCAGAACATGCGGCAGCTGGAGGCTGATTGTTTTGGCTGTCAGCTGCACGAATACAAAAAAGAGATCAAGGGTTCGACCTTGCTTGACCGAAAGCGCTACAAATTTGCTGGACAGAGCGGACCGCTGAGCGATGAGGAGAGGCGCAATTTCTGCCGGTCCTTCTTGGCCAAGGGCCGCACGCAAGGTGGACCACGCGCGTATGAATTTACGGCGTATGGGCAAGCCTGCCTCCAGATGGCGCAAGGGACAATGGACCTCCTGCGACAACATAAAGCCGTATTGCTGGCTTCCGCTATACCGCGAGATGTCGCCAAGCCGCCGGGCTACCGGGTCGATAATTATCTGAGAAAGGATATTGTTTTCCTGCTTGAGAGATTTTTTTACCTCCTGGATGAAAAGTGCGAACATGGCGTAATCGTCATGGGCGAAACCGAGAAACGCCAAGATCGAAGATTGGTCACGAGACTGGAAAGATACTTCACGAAAACCAGTGAAGGTCAGCAGAGAACGAAATGGATCGTACCGACTCCGTTTTTTGTCTCATCCGATATGACATACGCTATCCAAGCCGCAGATGTGTGTATCTATTGCATAAACTGGGGATTTCGCCTTCCCCAGCGTCAGATGAGTGCCGAGCGCCGCGACGAAATCGCTGATATGTTCGGGAGCACCCTCGCGAGTCTGCAATTTCGCGGGCAGAGGGAGAGAGATGGTCGTATCTTCGAGACTTACGGAATCGTCTATGTCTCCGATCCATATGAAGCCAGACCGGTCTCATAAAAAAAGAGGCAACGCTCCGTCCGCCATTCCTGCACTTCAGGTGCATGACCGCTTACGAAGCCGAGCCTCCACGCCTGAATGTAAGCCTTTGTTGCCAGACCGTCAACGTCTTTATCCCCCTCACCCTAGCCCTCTCCCTCCAGGGGAGAGGGGATAAGAGTGGCTGAACAGAATTCGGAGATGGTATGAGTGGCCGCACCGGCGGGGGCTTAGGACCGACGCTTCCGCCCGTTCGTTCTGAGCGTAGTGAGGGCTTCCGCCCGTTCTCCCTGAGCCTGTCCTAAGCTGAGCCCAAGGGCGTAGTGAGGGCTTCCGCCCGTTCGTCCTGAGCGTAGCGGAGCGAAGTCGAAGGATGAACGGGCGGGGGACGCTTGCCATGAGCTTCTGGGTCTATATTTTACGCTGCGGAGACGGGTCCTACTACACCGGTCATACAGACAACCTTGAACGCCGTCTTCACCAGCATCAGGCGGGGATTTTCGACGGATACACCGCCTCTCGGAAACCTTTGGCGCTGGTCTACTCCTGTCCATTTCCGTCAAGAGAAGAGGCACTGCGAGCGGAGCGACAGATTAAAGGGTGGAGTCGGAAGAAGAAGGAGGCCATGCTGCGTGGGGACTGGAGTGCGGTCAATCGGCTGTCTCGTGGGAAGCATAAGCATCAGCGGGGGTAATGGTCTTTCGACTTCGCTGGCGCTACGCTCAGGACGAACGGGGGGGAAGCTGGCGCTACGCTCAGGACGAGCGGTATATGCTCTTCGGCTCAGATCAGGACAGGCTCAGGATGAACGGGCGGAAGCTGGTGCTACGCCCTTCGGTTCAGGACAGGCTCAGGATGAACGGAGAGAGCCGTGCCCCGGAGGGGCGAAGTCGAAGCACGCCGGGGGCTGTGGAAGAAGATGAGTCATGCAACTGAAGCAATATCAGGCTGATACGCTGGCCGTTCTGCGCCGCTTCTTTGAAGAAGCGCGGGTGGCCGGGCCGAAGAACGCCTACGAAACCATTACCACCCAACCCGACTATGTAGACCGGCTCGGCCACTATGGCGGAACGTATCGGACTCCGCTTGCGGACCTGCCGACCGTGCCGTATGTCTGCCTGCGCCTGCCGATCGGTGGCGGCAAGACGGTCTTGGGTGCTCATGCGGTTGCGGTGGCGCGGGATGCCTGGATAGAGAAAGACTATCCGCTGGTCCTATGGCTGGTGCCGACGAAGACCATCCGGTTGCAAACCGTCGAAGCCCTGAAGAACACGAGCCACCCGTATCGGCAAGCGCTGGATGCAGACTTTGACGGGCGGGTGCGCGTCTTCGATATTGCGGACTTTACCCATATTCGGCCGCACGACCTGCGCGACCACTGTTGCCTTGTGGTCGGCACCATTCAGACGCTCCGGGTGACGAACACCGAAGGCCGTAAGGTCTACGCGCATCACGAGGAAATGGAACCGCATTTCTCCGCTGTTTCGGATGCTCTGCCGGGTCTGGAGAAAAGAGAGGCTGGGGGCGTCAAGTTTTCCTTTGCCAACCTGCTGCACCTCCACCGGCCGCTGATGATCGTGGACGAAGCCCACAACGCGGTCACTGGTCTGACCCGTGAGATGCAAACGCGGGTCAATCCGTGCGCGATTATCGAGTTCACCGCCACCCCCCGGCCTAAGTCGAATATCCTGTACAGCGTGACCGCCCTGGAACTCAAACGCGCGGACATGATTAAGCTGCCGATTATGCTGTCCGAGCACGACACCTGGCAAAATGCGGTCAACGGCGCGATTGCAAAGCGGGCCGCGCTGGCCACGGCTGCCAAACAAGAGGCCGCCTACCTTCGGCCTATCGTTCTGTTCCAGGCTCAAAAGAAGAACCAGGAAATTACCGTTGCCGTGCTGAAAAAATATCTCACAGAGGTCGAGCATATTCCCGAAAGCGCAATCGCCGTTGCTACGGGCGAGCAGCGCGAATTGGACGGCCTTGACCTGTTCGACCCGCGTTGTCCGATTGCATACGTCATCACCGTTGAAGCCCTGAAAGAAGGCTGGGACTGCTCCTTTGCGTATGTGTTTTGCTCGGTCTCGCGTCTGCACAGTGCAACAGACGTGGAACAACTCCTGGGCCGGGTCCTGCGTATGCCTGACGCCCAGCGACGCAGGGTGATTGATCTCAATAAGGCGTATGCCTATCTGTCAGAGCCGTCCTCGGGAGAGGCCGCGCGGGCCTTGACCGATAAGCTGGTAGCAATGGGCTTTGAGGAGGACGAGGCGCGCGACAATATCGAGCCGGTGCAGGGAGAGTTGGGCGGTGAGGGCGGTCTTTTTGGGCCGCGCGACGAGGGACAGCCGTCCTTCAAACACACCGTCACAGCGACGCCTGAAGTGGTCTCAGTGCTGCGGCAGCACGCCGGCGTGACAGCCAGAAAGACGGAGGACGACAAGGTTGAGGTCGCCGTCACTGGCCGCGTTGCCGATGATTTTGCAGAGGCCCTCCGTGTGGCGCTTCCAGAGAACGAACGCGAGCGTTTCACCCGGGCCCTCAAGACATTTCGGCTGGAGAAGAAGAGCCGGCTCTCGCCCGCCGACCGTGGTGAGCAGTTCAATGCGCCGCGTCTCATGGTAGAACTCCAGGGGGCGCTTGAGTTCGCTGATACCGACGTGTTCATGGAAGAGCACGATTGGTCGGTGCTCAACCATTCGCCCCACATGGATGAGCATGAATTTACGCTCCGCGAGACTGCGCGGAGCTTTGAGATTGACATTGACGGCCGGCGGGTCCGATATCAGTTCGCCGGCGAGGAAGAACAACACATGCTGAACGTCGATGTAGCCGGCTGGACACAAGAAGCCCTGGTCGTGTGGCTTGACCGACAGGTGCGTCAGCCCGACATCAGAGGGCGAATTGATCAAATGGCTGTCTGAACTCGTTCATTATCTTATCAATAGACGTGGCCTGCGTATCGCGGCGCTCATGCGAGGCAAGTTTATCCTGGCGCGGCAGATACGCGACAAGATTACCGACATCCGTCGGCAGGAACGGAAGCGCGCCTATCAACAGCGTCTTTTTACGCCCGAGGCAAGTGTTGCAGTGTCTTTTGACGCCGCCTTCTCATTCCAGGCCGGGATGTCTCAGGACCAGCCGCGCTACCGGGGGCGCTGGAAGCCCCACAGGCATTTTTTAGACCACGTTCCGGCCTTTGACGGGGCAGACGAGGGCGAGGAAGTCCGGTGCGCGAAGGCTATCGACGCTCTGCCCGGCGTACAATACTGGATTCGGAATGTGGCCCGTCACCCGGAATCGTTCTGGTTGCCGACCGCTACGGACAAATTCTACCCCGACTTCGTAGTCATGCTGAACGACGGGCGGCGGCTGGTTGTCGAATATAAGGGAGCGCATATCGCTGACGGCTTGGACACTGCGGAGAAACGGAAGATTGGCCTGCTCTGGGAAGAAAAAAGCAACGGGCAGGGGCTGTTTATCGTTGCTGAGAAAAGCCGGAACGGCCGGAATGTGTATCAGCAGTTGACAGAGAAAATCGGCACTCCGGGAGCCGGCGCGAGATTATGACACAACCACTTGCCGGCTTTCGGGTTCTTGATCTCTCGCGCATATTGGCCGGGCCGTTCTGCGCCATGACCTTGGGAGACCTGGGGGCCGAGGTCATCAAGGTTGAACGGCCAGGGAGCGGGGATGATACCCGCGCTTGGGGGCCGCCGTTTGCGGGTGGGGAAAGCGCGTATTATCTCTGCGCCAACCGCAATAAAAAAAGTATCACCATCAATCTCAAAGCGGATGCTGGCAAGGCGCTGATCCGCGGTCTTGTTCGCGTCAGCGATGTGCTCATTGAAAATTTCAAATCCGGGGAAATGGCAGGGCTGGGGCTGGGGTATGAACAGCTCAAACAGGAGAATGCCGGGCTGGTCTATTGCGGGATTACCGGCTACGGCCAGACCGGCCCGGACCGACACCTGCCCGGCTACGACTTCATTATTCAAGGCCGGGGTGGGGTGATGAGCATTACCGGCGAGGCCGAGGGAGAGCCGATGAAAGTCGGGGTCGCTATCACGGATATCACTGCCGGTTTGTTTGCCGCCAATGCGATTCAGGCCGCCCTGCTCGCCCGAACGAAAACCGGCCAAGGGCAGGCGATTGATATCTCCCTGCTAGACACTCAGGTCGCCTGGCTGGCCAATGTGGGCAGTAATTATCTGGTGTCTGGCACAAAACCTGGTCGCTATGGGAATGCCCATCCGTCTATTGTGCCGTATCAGTCCTTTCGGGCCCAAGACGGCTATTTTTGTCTGGCGGTTGGCAATGATGGCCAATGGCAGAAACTCTGCCAGCTCATTGCCCGCCCTGAACTGGCAACGGACGAACGTTTTTCCACCAACCCCGCGCGCGTGCAAAACCGGGCGCTCCTTATCCCGCTTCTCCAAGATGTGTTTGGCACGGACACGGTCCCCGGCTGGTTGCGGAAAATTCGGGCCGTGGGGATTGCGTGCGGGCCTATTCAGTCTATTGATGAAGTCTTTACGGACGAACAGGTACGTGCTCGCAATATGCGCGTGTCCATGCCACATCCAACCGCAGGGGAAGTCTCGCTGACCGGCTCGCCGCTCAAACTTTCTGATACTCCGGTCGAATTCCGCCTTCCGCCACCTTTTGGGAGAACATACGGACGAGGTATTGACGGGCTTGCTCGGCTGTTCGGCGCAGGAGGTCGGGCGCTTGCGCGAGGCGGGGGCGGTGTGACCAGCGTTACCGCCGGCCCTCGCTCAAGACATTCACATCGTAGCGTTCTTCGACGTGTTCGAGGTCAACTTCGGGGTACTCAATGGTGTAGGCAGAGAAAATCGTGGCCTGTTCTTGTTTGACATCCACAATCGTGAAGCCAATGTTACGCGGCACCTGCTTGCCCCGGTCCGACTCGGCCTGACTCGGGTCTTCGGACCAGCCGTGCAGCAAGTCGTTGACCTTCCACAGCTTGCCACCAGCGTCAAAGACCAGGACTAGCGCCGTCTCATAGGTCTCGGCGTCCCAAAAATAGATTTTGCTACTATAGTTGCGAGTGGTGAGCGGGGTTTGCTCAACAACGGCGCACAAACGCAGCTCCCAGCGGTCGTTGGGCAGCCAGCCGTTGGGGCCGTAGAAGCGGGCATAGGGATGCTGGGAATTCATGACGTGCAACAGGACTTTCCAGCCCAGAAATTTCCACTCATGGTCAAGGATACGCCCGGAAAACCCGGTGAAATCGTCCAGCGTCATTTCGGTTCCGGCCACGGAATCGTCCCGCTCATGCGTGGACAGACGGCGGACCTTACGGAGTTGGGGGAGAAAGCCCCAGGCGTCGTCCGGCTGACGCGGGTTATCGTACCGATAAATCATAAACCGCTGGCCGCGGACATCGTACGGTTCCAGCACTTCGACATAATCCTTGTATTCAAACCGCCCCGCATCAGTGAAAGGCAGGATATGGCCCTGCTGGGATAACTGAGCCAGATGATTGTGATAGACGCGCTGGTAAAGGGCAACGAGATGACGAATAGCTCTCCCCCCGCCCTGAATCAGGTCCTCGGGGAAGCCGGACAGGCGAGAGCCGCTTCCGCCCTTGGCAATAAGAGCGCCCAGATAGCGCTCGACATTCATGCCGTAGTACTGCCAACGATAATTGAAGTTCCAGGCGGCTTTGACCCCTGAGGTCGGGTCATCAGGATTGATCAGCGCTTGGGCAAAGGGTCGCCCGGCAATATAATTCTCAAGGGCTCCATCCGCGGCGAGGCGGGTCTGATTGGCATATTGCTCGGTTGCGGCCAGATAATCGGGGTGGGGCGGGTAATGGCCCGTGGGCGCAACATGAAACTCGACCTCAGGAAAATCAAATTCGTCAATATAGCGTGGCGGCAAGAAGGGGCGCAGCTTCTCCAGGTCGGCCTGTCTCAGAATATCGCCCTGTTTGAATTGGGGCAGCGTGGTCAGATTCGTGCTGATCCACTGTTGGATATCTTCCCGGGTGGGCAAGCCCTGACCCGGCGAGTGGATAGGCGTTATCAACACGACGCTCAGCGCGAGCGCAATGAGGGATGGAGAAAAAGCCGTTTTGCGCATGGATTCTGCCTCCTTCCAGGTCTGCTCTCCGATTATGGTCAACCTAACCGAGCCCTTGGAGTGCCGCAAGGAGACATCCGGCTCCTGCGCCGGACGGAGCGGCACAGGAGGCCGCGTGAGAGACGAATGCGTTAGCCCGCAGACGTGGGTCTTGGGCGTGTCCCCCACGCCGCTCCGGCCGCACCGCCGAGCGCCACGCCGCCGGCGCACAGAAACATCACCGTAAAATTCGTGTATTCGAGGACCGCCCCCAAGGCGATACTACTCAGCCCCACCCCCACGTCAAACGCCCCCATCAGCGTGGCCAAGGCCGCCCCGCGCTCGTGTAAGGATGAGCGGTCAACAACAAGAGCCATGATAGAAGGTTGCACCCCGCCAAAGCCCAAGCCTTGCAAGGCGGCTGCAATCAAGAGGCCGGAAAGAGACGACGACAGGGCGAGGGTCGTCATCGCAACCGTCAGGCAGACCATGCCAGGAACAATGACTGCTGCGCGGCCAAAGCGGTCGGACAGCCGGCCGGCAAAGGGACGTGAGACCACGACCACAATAGAATACACCGTAAAGTATAGGCCCGGATTGCCCAGATTGGCGGCTTTGACAAAGAGCGGCAGAAAGGAGACCACGGCCCCGAAGGTCACGGTCATGCAGACAGCGATAAAGCCGGGAAAGAGCGCCGCCCGGCTTACCCATTGCTGGGAGCCGGCCTGCTGCGGGGAGGGCGCGCGGACCGGCTCTCGGATGAGCTGTGACAGGACCAGGCTGCCGAGGGCGAGGGCCGCGCACAGCCAGAATAGAGAATCATAATCGATGTGGCCGATGAGTATGACCCCCAAGGCCGGCCCAATGGTCATAGCCAGGTTCAGGGACATGCCATAATACCCCATCCCCTCTCCGCGCCGACTCGGCGGGGCGAGGTCAGCCACGATGACCCCGGCAGCGGTGGTATAGGCGGCTATGCCGAATCCATGAAAAAAGCGCAGCCCCAGCATGACCGGAACAGACTCGGCCTGAGTATAGAGCGCGGGGGCCAGACAATAGATGAGGGCACCGATGCTGAGAATGGTCTTGCGGCTCCACTGGTCAACTAACCTTCCGGTCATGGGACGCACGAGCAGGGCGGAGACGGCAAACGCGCCCATAATCAGGCCGACTTGGGAGTCCGCGCCGTGGAGTTCCTCAACCACAAAGACGGGCAGGACGGCAAAGAGCAGAAACATGCTGCCGGCAAACAGAAAGGTCCCCAGGCACAGGAGGATAAAATCTTGGGTGAACAAGACTTCCTGGCTTGGTGAGGAGGGCGGCTCAGGCACGGCGGCTGAGTCTATTCTATAGGCGGGGAAGAAAGTCAGGGAGGCGGAAAGTGGTCACTGACTTGTCAACCGATCTGGTCGGTAGAGATATCGCCTCTACGGTTCGGTGGCGGAACCAATTCATCTACAGATGCAGCCGGAGTGCCTGTTTTCATCTCGACAGCATACAGCCTTGTCTCGACGGCTCGGAGACGTCCTTCGAGGCCGCGCAGGTCGGTGCGGAGCTCGGCAAAGTCTTCGCGCATATCGGCGCGCAAACTACTCAAGTCGGTGCGGAGTCCGGTCCAAACCATGAGGAGCAATGCGGCCAGAGCGACACCAGTACTCAAGATGCCTATCAATTCAGGGCTGAGTCTTCGGGTGGGGTGGGTGCTCATCCAAATATACCTTGTCGGTCGGGGGGTAACACTCTGAGACCAGGGCTACCACCGTCGCAGTGGTGAGTCAAGGTTCGTCCTGGAGCCCGACCCTAGAGAGCCGACGACAGGAGGCATCTTAGAGCATGATATCGCCGCCATTGGGGCTGAGGCATTGGCCGACATAGTGACTCGACTCGTCAGAGGCCAGAAAAACATAGGTCGGCGCAATATCATCGACCGTTGCCAGCCGGCCTTTGGGAATACTGGCGCGAATCGCTTCCAGGGCTGTGCTGCTGATGCCGGTGAGGATCGGGGTTTGGGTTGCGCCAGGGCCGACGCAGTTCGCATTGATATTGCGGGTTCCAATTTCCCGCGACAGCGAGCGGGTAAACGCAATAATAGCGGCCTTGGCCGCACAATAATGACTCAGGCCGGGTGAGCCGAGATAGGCGAGTTGCGAGGCCGTGTTAATGATTTTGCCGTAGTTCTGTTGATACATCAGCGGTAAGACCAGGCGCGTACACAGAAAGACACTTCTCAGGTTGACGGCCAACATCTGGTCCCACATGGAAACCGGCATGTCGCCCACGGTGGCAGCCGTCGCAATACCGGCATTGTTGACCAGAATGTCGATACGGCCATAGGTCTGGAGCGTGGTATCGACGAGATGCTGCACGGCGTCTTCCTGGGAAACGTCCGCCCGGATGGAGACTGCCCGACGGCCCAGGGCTTCAATATCTTTGTGGACTGCGGCGGCATTGTCAGCCTGCGCGTCATCCGGGTAATTGAGGGCCAGGTCGGCTCCCTCTTTGGCAAAGGCGAGAGTGACCGCTTTGCCAATGCCGCTGCTTGAGCCGGTGATGAGGGCGATTCTGGTGTCGAGTTTTCCCATCGGTCTCTCCTCGTTTATATGGGCTTATTCTTGATCTGCATGGCCACCAGGGTCTGGTCTGTTTTCTCAAACAGGAGCTGGAGGGCGGTTTCCACATCAAAGGTCTGCGGGGCTTCGAGCCGGGCCCCAACGGCCGCTTTTAGAAAGGGATGGTGCTCCGTCCAGGCGGCAAGCTGGGGCGGTTGTGGCTCTTGGGGTTGTTGGGCCTGCCACTCCAGCACTTTGTCGGCGACGTGCAGATAGGCCATGATCGTCTCGACGTATGGCCGCATTTCGTAGGGTGTCTCCTCCCTCTTTTGCTGCACAAGCGTTTGGAACGCGCGGAACTCACCATGATAGGTTGAATAGTCTGGCCCGGCATACCCCAGGTCCAGCAAGGGCCGGAGAGCGACGGCAATGTCGCGGTGTCCGGTCAGCGGCTGGTTGCGGAGCTGGTCGCAGGCCGGGGGAAAGAGGAGGGCAAGGGCGAGGACCCAGACGGCGCTCCGCTGTAAGCCGCCACTCAGCGTGTTGGGGACTGTCATCGGTCTCACCGGGAAGGCGAATGCGCCATTGCTAACGGCCCAAGCCAGGAATAATGCGCGGGGATGGCGCGCCGATATTCATCCCCATACGCGCCTTACCCTTCAGGTCTGGAGTATTCATTGCCGGCTCTCCCTGTCATGAGGGCCAAGGGCAGAGAACCGGTCAGGCCGCAACTTTCTTCACTCCATTTGTTGCCCAGCCCGGCGGGAGGCTGGGCGCAGTGGGCGGTTCCAGTCCGGTTTCCTCTTGACAGCGGGCCAGGAGTTCGTGAAGGGGCGGACCAAAATCGAAGGTCTGCCTCTCGCCCCGGTGCTCCTTCATACGCTGGCGCAGAGCTTGGGTGGCTGCCTCGTCAACCTCAGATGTGGTTGGGTCGCACACCACGCCATAATCGGCCGCGGCCTTTTCTACGGACACCAACTCGCGGACGACATCAACCCGGACTTTTTCACTGGCGCGCTCCAGCGGGTCGCCCCAACCGCCGCCGCCCGCGGTCTGAAAGATGAGCTGGTCGCCCGGTTCGACTTTGATCTGGTCGCATTTTGAGGGCAGGACGGTGCGGGTGCCATCGGTGTGGACCAGGATTTTCGTTGAGCGCATTCCGGGCTTGCCGCCAAGAATCCCCCAGGGTGGCGTCAGCCAGCGGTCGTCATGAATGGCGACCTCGCCCGGTTCGAGAAAGGTGTACCATTTGTCGATGCCGTTCCCGCCTCTATGGAGGCCGGCGCCGCCGGAGTCGATAACCGACGAGTAACGGTCCACCCGCAGGGGGCAATAGCTTTCGAGGTATTCGGTTGGGATATTGGTAAAGAGCGGCCACCAGGAGTGGCCATCCATGCCGTCGCCAATCGGGCGGCCCGGAATGCCGCCATAGCCGATTTCCATAATAAAAAAGAAGTTGCCGTCCTTATCGTTCCCGCTGTACAGCAGGTGGGGGCTGGTGCCGTAGCCGGCCGCGGTGGTCAGCTCTGGGCTTTGCTGGCCGAGACAGCCGCCCATGACATCAAACAGGCGAGCCAGGGCATGGGTACGACAGCCCAGCGGGGCGGGAAATTTTGGGTGGAGGAGGGAGCCGTCCGGCATCCGGGCGTCGATCAGATCGTAAAAGCCGTCGTTAAACAGAATCTGGGGATCGTAGACCATGATGAGGTAGACGCCGATGAACATCTTGAACATGCCTGGGTTGAGATAAAAATTAATCGGTCCCACGGCCTGCGGGTCGGTGCCGGTCCAGTCGAAAACCGCCCGGTCGCCCTCACGCCAGATGGTCAGCTTCATTTTGAATGGCCCGTTGCCGAGCCCGTCATCGTCAATATAGTCATCAAAGGACTGGGGCTCGGTCGGGATATTGCGCTGGATGAGGGTCTGGACGGCGCGGTAGGTCCGGTCGAGTAATGCCTGGCAGGCGGCCAGATAGGTCGCCCGTCCAAAGCGCTGGCACAGTTCCTGCACACGCTGTTCTGCGGTTTTGCAGCCGGCCACAATCCCCATCAGGTCCGAACGGTTCATCAGGGGAATGCGGACATTATTCAGAATCAGGTCCAGGACGGCCTGGTTGAGCTGGCCTTTTTCAAACAGCTTGACGGGCGGAATACGGAGTCCCTCGCCAAAAATTGAGGTCGCGTTGGTTGGAAACGAGCCGGGCAGCGGGCCACCCACGTCCATTTGATGGCCGAACATGGAGGTCCAGCCTATGAGTTCGTCGCCGTCAAAGACGGGCACCAGCACGAGAAAGTCGTTGATATGGGAAATTGCTCCCCCACACAGATAGGGATCGTTGAGCAGAATGACATCGCCGGGATAGAGCGGCTGGTCAAAACGCTCCATCATCTCCCGGATATAGGAGCCAAACTGCCCGACAACCATCCGGCCGTTGGGGTCGCAGATCATGGGGAATTCGTCGTGCTGCTCACGAATCACCGGAGACATAGCCGTGCGGAACAGGACCGCATCCATTTCATAGCGGTAGTTCTTGAGCGCGCTCTCGATAATGTCGAGGGTCACGGGATCGACCTCGATATCTGGAATCTCAGCAATTTTTACATCGCGCATGATGCTGCTCCTCTCGTCAGTCCCTTAAAATCTAACAAGCGCGCCATAGACTAGGCGGCCTCATTGTCCCGGATGTGGTGTTCAATTTCATTTTTTTATGAGATAGGCGTCTTTGCTCACGGTCCGCCGGATCAATTCTTTCGCAGAATCCTGATCCGCCCCTTTCGAGTGAGTATCAGCGGAAGCATTGGCGTTTCGTCAGGTACAGTCAACGCCGAAAGGGAGCAGGAGGCGTGTCATATTGTCGTCAAGATTCTCGAGTTTGGCGTCCGCCAACTCGACCAAGTTCAGGCCGTACCGGGCGTAGATCGCCTGCTTGTCTTTCTTTCGCTGCGCGTAAGCCGAATCTTTCTCCATTCCCCAGTACTCAATATACACCTTGCCCTGAGGGAGATAGAAGTCACAGTAGGCATCCTCTTCGACGGGTAATTTCCGCTCGTAGGCGTGGACGATGGCGTGCATGTAGAACCAGTTATCAATCGACAACTCTGCACGCGAGCGAACATAATGTCCGTCGGCAGCCCGGTACTTGGCAGGGAAGCGGGTACGGAGGTCTGCGACTTGTGGTTTTTCTGCGACGACGGGCGGGTCTGCGATAATTTCCGCAGTCTCTTTGTAGGTCTTTTTGTTGGCTTCTTTGCCGAACTCGCTTACCGCGACGAGAAAGGTTTTACTATGAGGCAGACTGTCTGGCCAAACGGCATAAAGGGGGCCGTTTTGTTTGAATGTCCGGGTTCGTCCCCCCTGCCTTTCCCCCTGGTCGGTGACTTTCCAACCCTCGGTGGACTTCTCGACCCAGCCCAACTCAGCCAGGATCAAGTTGACCCGAGCGCTGGGTATGTTGAGGGCCTTGCCTAGTTTTGAGGCGGTGAGCATCTCCGCATTACTCCTGTGGCTCGGTGGCCGTGCGGGGGACGAGTGTGAAACATTCCCAGCGCTGAACCTGACATCTTTTTCAGCGAGAGACTTCCTCTGCTTATAGTGGCTATAGCACAGTTGATGTCCCTTCTGATTCACTGGCTTCTCACAGCCTGGAGCTTGGCAGTATTCCGTAGATTGAAGAACTGCCCGTAAACGTTTCAAAACATTGCCCATTGCACCGTTCTCCGGGTCAAACCGAAAGAGGTCTTTATCTGGTGACTGCACTGTCCATAGCCATCAGCAGGTACGCATCTTTAAGGGTTTCTTCCAGTTCTTCCAGCGTTTCGCCCTGGGTCATGATCTCAGGATGTTCGAGAAGTTTGCCCAGCCAGAATGTATCCGACTTCCAATACACCATGGTCAACGGAGTGTTCATGGCCGTTTTCTCCCTATGCGTGCGGTCGAATCAGGATATTCGCATAGCGGTCTACCTCTGCCGCATAATCTGGCAACACGACCGTGGTTGAGTCCATCTCGGTCACAATCGCCGGACCGGGCAGGCGGTTGCCCGGTGTGAGCTTGGCCCGGTCATAAATCGGTGTGGTCAAAAAGTCGCCGTCAAAATAAATCCGGTGTTCGTCAAACTGGGCGTGGGCCGCGGACGGCCCGTCCATTTCGCCTTCGGGCCAGTGCAAGGCCGTTCCCGTGCCAAGAGCCACGGCGCGAAGATTGACGATCTCACACTCGGCATCCAGACGAAAGCGGTAGAGCTGTTCGTGCAGGGCGTGAAATTGCTCGGCCAGCGTCGCGGTGCCGTTGGTGTGCAACTCGTTGAGGGTGGTGGTCACCGGCAGTTCATAGCCCTGGCGGAAGTAGCGCATATCAGCGTTATAGAAAATCTGCTGCTGCTGTCGGGAGATGCCTTCCCGCTCCAGCCAGCCGGTCGCCTCCGCGCTCAGCCCTTCGAGTATCGCAATGACCTCGGGTGCAGTGATCTGATCCAGGGTACGGAAGACGGTTCGGGAGAATTCTTCGCGATAATCGCAACACACATCGCCCATTGCGCATAAAATACCCGGTGCGGGCGGGACGATAACCGGGTAGGAGCCAATCAGCTTGGCCACCGCGTTGGCGTGCAGCGGTCCGGCGCCGCCAAACGCGGCCAGGGCAAAATTGCGTGGGTCGTAGCCGCGCTGGACGGAGACTAGACGCAAGGCTCCGTGCATATTCTCATTCACAATGTCCAGAATGCCCTGGGCGGTCTGATACACGTCAAGGCCGAGTTTTTTCCCAATCCGCTCGACCGCAGCATGGGCGGCTTCCGTATCCAGCGTCATCTCGCCACCCAGCAGATGGGGTGGCAGATGGCCCAGGACAACATTGGCGTCCGTTACCGTGGGCTCCGTCCCGCCCTGGCCGTAACTGGCCGGACCAGGAACAGCCCCAGCGCTCTGCGGACCAACCCGGAGGGCGTTGGTAATCTCGGGGACATGGGCAACGGAGCCGCCACCGGCTCCGATACTGCGGACATCAACCGAAGGGACCTTAATCGGAAAATAGCCCAGGGTCGTTTCCCGCGAAATAGTCTGGCTGCCATCCTGACACAGGGCCACATCGGTGGACGTGCCGCCCATATCGAGGGTCAACAAATGCGGGAAGCCTGCCTTTTTCGCAATATACAAGGCTCCCGCAACGCCACCGGCCGGGCCAGACATCACGGCGTAGACCGGCCGTTCCTGAGCCATGCGCAAGGTCATCAGCCCGGCGTCGGAGCGAAGGATATTGACATCCGCTCTCAGGCCGTGCGCCGTGAGCTGGTCCGCAAAGCTGCGCATATACTGGGAGACTTTTGGCCGGACATACGAATTCATGACCGCGGTGAGCGCGCGTTCGTACTCCCGGAACTCCGGCAGCACCTCCGATGACGCGGTAATCGGTGTGTTGGGCAGCACCTCCTGGGCAATCGCTTTTACGCGCTTTTCGTGGGTTTGGTTGGCGTATGAGTTAATGAGGGAAATCGTCAGCGCTTCGATTCCCTGTGCGCCTAAATCGTGCAGGTCGGTGCGGAGCGCGTCTTCATCCAGCGGGGTGACCACCTCTCCACGGGTGTCGATACGCTCGACAGCCTCGCGGGTGTATTCGAGGGCAGCCGGCGGGTCCGGCTTCTCCATAATCATCCAGCCGGCGAGTGGACCCGGCGTCCAGGAACGCGCCAAGTGAAGGATTTGCTTAAAGCCCTGGGTCGTAATCAGGCCAACCTTAGCGCCCTTGCCCTCAAGGACGGCATTGGTGGCCACGGTCGTCCCGTGCATAATCTGGGCGATGTCACCGGGTGAGATATTGGCCGCGCGGCAGATTTTCTCAATCCCGGCCAGTACGCCAACTGAGGGGTCGCTGGGGGTAGACGGCGTTTTGGTGCGGATCTGCCGGCCGCGTGCTTCGTCAAAAAGTATGAGATCGGTAAACGTTCCGCCGACGTCAACACCAAGTTTGAAGGACATGGAGAGCCTGCACTTTCTGATTCACGAGCAAGAGGGACGCTTTGCCTGCCTGGTCGTTAGGATGAAACCGCGCGAATCGCGGCTTGATATGAGGCCGTGGTTTCGCCGGTGTCGGTTTCCTCTAACTCTTGATGGACGATGCGCAGGACGCGCTCAATGTATTCGGCCCGCCAGCGCTCCCGTTCGGTCAGAACGACCTCATCTGGACGATAGGATTCGATGTCGTGCGGCGTGAACAGGCCCTTGGCCGCGGCCAGACGCTCAACGGTATCGAGGCGCTCCCGCAGCACCGAGACCTCACCGGCCAGGGCCATGACAATCCCCATGACCGTATCGATTTGGGGATCGTTAAAAAAAGTCGGGCGCTTGCCTTTTGCTTTGCGTATCATAAAGAGCCCCCTGCTATTTTGTCGCACCAAAGACGAACCACGCCCCGCCGCCGCCAAAATCGCCCCCTTGAAATTGCTTGGTGCGCGCTTGGGCCCGCTCCAGGGCGCTGGGGATCATCGTCTGGACGACACGCTCTGAAGCAAAACCGGACTCTTCGGCCAGCTTTTGGAGGTCCATGGAATGGACCGTCCCCCAGAAGGGTTCGTTGTTGTGATAGGTATCCCAGTCGAGAATAAACGCCTCGTAGGGCGGCATACCTTCATACTGCGGCACCTCTTGGTGGAGCATCATGCCGCCTGGCTTTAACAGGCGGTGACACTCTTGCATGATATTGCGAATGGCCTGGCTCGAAGTCTCATGCAGCAAGATATGTGAGACGATGAGGTCAAACGAGCCGGCCTCGAAATTGGTCTGCTCCGCATTCTGCTGGGAGAAATGGACGCGCTTGCCCAGCGCCTCGGCGCGCGCATGGGCATAGCGCAGGACCGGAGCGCCCACGTCAACGGCATAGACTTCGGCTTCGGGATAGGCGTCCACATAGGGCAGGGTGCTGTGTCCGATGGTGCAGCCCATATCCAGGATGCGGGCGGGCCGAAAGTCTGCGTGCTGTTCTGTGAGGTGCAGCACAACCGACTGACCCATTTCATCGTTCAGGCTGCCTAAGCGACTCATGGCGTAAATATAGACGGCCCGGTCATAGGTCGCTCCAGCGGCCACGTCATTTGGTCCTAATTCGGTGTGGTAGCCGCCTGGCTGACAGTGAATGTCCACCGCGGTGTGGTAGGCCGGAATGGGCAAGTCAGGATTCAAGGTGAGAGAGCCGAGCGTCTTCCCGTTGGTCGTGGCGCGCTCCCGGAGCTGCGGGAGCTGGCGTTCCACGCTCACATTGACCGCATCCCACATCATTTCCTGGCTGGTCCGCAGCAAGGTGCTCCACATCTGGTAATAGGGTTCGTCCTGCATGACGCTGCGGACTTCATGCCGGTCTTGGGGAGGACGCTGATGGTCCCGCGCAAAGCGGGGGGCTGCCCGGCGCTCGTAGATAGTCTTATTGCCGGGTGAGACTGTGGTGGCCAGATGGACCTTGAGGCTGTGGACAAAGTTTTGCCGGGCCAACTCGTCGTGGGTGGTGGTCGGAAGCAGGGCGTGCGGTAACTGCGTATTCATACTGACTCCTCCGTTCAAGGCGTTCCCTACTCCATACCGTTATTCGGCAAAGGCGGCAATCATCGCGGCGTTATTGTGACGCACCTCTTCCGGGTCGGCAGCGAAAGAAGGGCTGAGCAAGAGCAGCGTGTCAAACAAGCCTGCAAACGCCGTCAGTTGTTGCCGGATGTCGTCCGGTGTCCCTGCCAAGACCAGCGCGTCAATCATCTCGTCGCTGACGGCCGCCAGCATGGCCGGGATGTCATTACGGGTCATCGCATCCCGGATAGTGAGCTTGGCCTGTGTAAAGCCGGGGGGGTCAAGGATCACGTCGAAGTAGGGCAGGGTGGCGTAAAAGGCGACGGCATGTCTGGCTAAATCACGGGCCTGGCGGCGATTGGTATTGACCGCACAGCATTTCACGGCGCAAATCTCGAAGCCGGCTCTCTCCCGCCGGCTGTGGCTGAAGCCTCTCTTCAGATGCGGATGGACGACATCCGTGAAATATCGGGGAGTATTGAGGACGTTGAGGATAATGCCGTCGGCCAGTGCCCCGGCGAGCTGGATCATATTGGGCAGAACCGCGGCCAGATAGATAGGGACGCTGGGATAGGCCGGGGCGGTGAGCCGTTGATAATTGCGCACCTGATAGAACTCACCACTATATGCGACTGCCTGCGTTGGCGAGCCTTGCCACATGGTGCGAATACACTCAACATATTCACGCATCCGGGCAACGGGTTTACGGTATTCCAGGCCGTGCCATTGCTCATTCCAGTCCTTTGGCGCGGTCCCAAGCCCCAGAATGAAACGCCCGTGGGTGTATTCGGCGAGTGACATTGCGCCTAACTCGGTCAACATCGGCGGACGAGCAAAATGGGCAACCGCCGTTCCGAGGCGGACGGTCCGCACCGCACTAGCTATGGCGGTCAGTGGGACAAAGGCGTCCCGCCACAGCTCAGCGGCCCAAATACTCTCCGCTCCGGCGTCTTCCGCTTGGGTAGCAAAGTAGACAATATGGTCAAGGGTCAGCTTATCTCCATTAAAGAGAACGCCCCATTTTAATGGCTCGACTTGCGCCATGAAAAAAATCTCCTCGCCTCTGCTTCCGCCCACACTATCCTCTCCATACGCGCCATACGTGAGAGGTGCAGGCAATAATATAACATAGTTTGATAAATGTGGCAGGAGATGTAGAGTAATTCTTCCAAGTATGCTATGGGAGCCGTTACTTTTGTGAAGGATGCACGGACCTGAGGGGTCTTGTTCGGAAAAGCCCGTGAGAGTGCTTTTGATAATTCTGGTCGGTTGTGCCCTGAGCGGCTGTGTGAATCGTCCGTCAAAACCTTTAGTTTTGACGGAACAGGTCGGGGCACTGCCCGTCGCATTTACCACGAAGAATTGCGAAATCCCTCTGCTTGATTCTCCTCCCGCGTCGGCCCATGAAGTCATCGCCCGGGTGAAAACCTATGGCAATCCAGGGACGGGTATGGAAGCCATGCAGGCTGCCCTGTACCGGGAGGCGTGCGCAATAGGGGCGGAGGCTATTGTCCTGCAACGGGTGAAAGCCGGAGAATTTCAGGACGAAATAACGGTGGCCCATGTCGGAGCGAGTACCGCCCGCGACTATCGAAGCCGGGCAGACTATGAATTCCAACTGGTTGGTTTGGCCATTCGATATAAACCACAAAACTGAACCAGAACTCCCTTCCATGATGCGGATGAGGAGACCCGGGTGGGGTCCCTTGACAGTTCTGCTCGTACTTCATAAGTAGGGGTGCTTAATTTCGGGAGCTTACAGACGACAAGGCTTTCTCAGCATCAGGTAAGGAGACAATACTTTGAAAAGACAAATGCAGTTGGCGTGGCGCCATGCGGCTTGGAGCGTTCTGGTCGCCGCCCTCTTTACACTGTCCGCCTGCGTTGAAGCAGCCGACGAAGAGGTGTTGCGTGAACTCAACGAAATGGGAGCGTCCAAGGGGAATGTGTTTCCCGACCGTGAGGACTACTATGATGCTTTTGTCCTGGACGCCAATAATGCCTGGGTCTCTGGCGGACGAGGGCTTATTCTCCATGTGACCAATAACGGGCAAGATTTTGCCATGCTGGAGACCGGGGTCCAAAAGGCAATCTATGAGGTTGATTTTGCGACGGCTCAGGATGGGATTGCCGTTGGACAGGATGGAATTGTCCTCAAGACCAGTGACGGAGGAAAAGCCTGGACCCGCATCCCTGTCGAACTACCGCTGCAAGACTGGCAGGTAGCCCAGCCGCACTATTTCGCGGTGAGCCGTGGCGCGGACGCGCAACACATCTGGGCCGTTGGTCCGGTGGGGGCCATTATCCGCTCACAAGACGGCGGGGAGACCTGGGAGAATCTCTCACTGTGGTGCGACCTGAGCTTTGATAATTTTGCCACCTCAGACCCCGCGGATGATCCTGAGTCAACACTGCGGATGAATCCGTGTGACGTAACGCTGAACGGGGTGTCGTTCCCCACCAATACGGACGGGTGGGTCACGGGTGAATTTGGGATTATTCTGCGCACCCAGGATGGTGGCGTCACCTGGCAGCGACAACGCAATGTTCACAACTTGCCGAAATACACCCGCCCGGAACTCTCCGAAGAGGAAGCTATCCGCCAGCGTATCCCCCCCCTCTATATTGAAGACCTTTTCCTGATTGATGTGGATTTTCGGAGCGCTCAGGAGGGGTATGTCACCGGGGAGAGTGGCACCTTGCTGCAAACGACAGATGCGGGGGAGACGTGGACAAACATTCCCAGTGGAAGTTTTAACACCCTCCTGTCCGTCACCGCGGCTCCGAATAACAACCGCGACGACTTTGCCACCGGAGTGCTCGGTACGCTTGCCTCGGCCACCAGTGGTTCATGGCAGCTTGACGACGATGTCCGTCAGCATGTGTTGACATGGATTCGCACGGCGTCTTTTGCCTCTGATGGGCAATTTGGTGTTGCCTGCGGAGGGAAAGGGACGGTCCTGGTCACCGCCGACGGCGGCAAGCGTTGGACCGCCGCGGACAAAGCCAAGCTGTATGCCGCGAACCCGTCCCTCTAAGGGAGCCGAACCTCGCGACCCAGCGACGCTGTTATGACCGACATACGTATCAGCAGCACATAATTACTCACACACTACTACGCCCCTGCTCGCGTAAGGAGGAAGCACATGGCCCATACCCCCCCAGGTCAACCAAAAGGCACCGCCGACCGTGTTATTGAAGCCTATCTGACAGTGCTCTGGCGCCATCGTTTTGCCTACCTCGTCATTCTGGCGATTGCGACAGTCTTCTGGGGTTATCAAGCCCGCAAGGTCGAAATGTACAGCCAGTTCGCTGACCTGCTGCCCCAAGGCCATGATTATATCCAAGCCTACAACCAACATCGGACGACCTTTGGCGGGGCCAATATCGTCACCGCGGTTCTCCAAGTAGAGGAAGGGGATATTTTTACCAAAGAAACCCTGGAAAAGGTCCGCTACCTCACGGACCAACTTGACCAGATTACCGGTGTGGACCATAACCAGGTCGCTTCGCTCTCCCATGTCAAAATCCGCAATATCAAGACCTTGCCGGGTGGGATGGTGCGTTCCTACCCGGTGCTTCCGGTTGACGTACCGGACGACCCCCATGAGCTCAGCGCGCTGAAGTTCGAGATGTTCAATAACGACATCGTTATGAATAAATACGTCTCAGAAGACGGTAAAGCTGCGCTCGTTCTGGCCGGATTCAACGAAGACCGGCTGGATTACCGGGAAATTCAACGGGAAATCACGCGGATTCGGAGCGAAATAGAAGACGACAACACTAAAGTGTACGTCGCTGGCGAGCCGGCGCTCAAAGGCTGGGTCTGGTATTTTACCGGCGAGTTGTTCTTAATTTTTTCCTTCACCGGAGGGATGGTCTTTCTTGCACTGATTGTCTACTTCCGGCGGGCGTATGGGGTGCTCGTCCCACTGATTGGCGCAGCGATCCAGACCGTGTGGGGTATGGGCTGGGTTGGCTTGTGGGGCTTCAACCTTGATCCGCTCATTCTGGTCATCCCGCTACTGATTACGGCTCGCTCGGTCAGCCACGCGGTGCAAATGATTGAGCGCTATTTTGAAGAACTTGAGGTCTCGCAAAACCAGGAGAAAGCGGCCTTTACTTGTTTGAGTGACTTATTCCTACCGGGCGTGACCGGTGTCATCAGCGATGCGGGCGGGATTCTTGTGCTGTCCGTTGCCACCATTCCGCTGATCGAGAAGCTGGCTTACTACGGGAGTTTCTGGGCCTTTGCGAATATCTTCTGCATTACCCACACGATGCCTATCCTGTTATCGTATTTCCCGACTCCGAAAAACACGGAACATTTTATTCCGAATTGGATGGAGGTAACGCTGACCACGGTTGGCAATATCGCCACCGGGCCGGTCAGCCGCTGGGTGATTATGGTCGCTGCCGCGGTGACCATCTTCTTTGGGGTGCGGACCGCGATTACGGTCCCGATTGGTGAGCAGGAAGCCGGTTCTCCGCTCCTCTGGCAGGATGCCCACTATAATGTATCCGCCCGGACGATTAACGAGCGCTTCGCCGGGGCCAACCAACTGGTGATTTACCTGGAAGGCGAGCGTGAGCATATCCTCAAGGAGCCGCATGTGCTCGATACGCTTGAGGAAATGCGGCGCTATCTGTTGGAGCAGGAAGAGGCCGGCGATACGCGCGAATTGTACACCTTAGCCCGCGACCTCAATCGCCGCTATCATTACGGCGACCCGCGCTGGCAGGTGATTCCTCCCGACAGGTCGATCACTGGGAATTTGATTTTTGTGTATGAAGCCTCGGCGCCCATATCGGGTGTGATTCTTGAATACACTGATATGGTCTACCAGAACGGTCAGTTCGTCGTGTTTTACAAGGACGTCAAGGGCGACACCGTTCGTGAGGCGATTGCCCGCGCCAAGAAGTTTATGGCTGAACATCCCATTGAGGGCGTGAGTCTGCGCTTGGCTGGCGGATTTATCGGAACGACAGCAGCCTTGAATGAGGAGATTGATCGGTCCGAGAAGCAGGCCGCCATGCTCGTCATTGCGACGGTTTACACCTTGGTCCTCTTGAGCTACGGTTCGCTGATTGCGGCAACCCTGGTCATGCTGGCCCTGGTCGCCGCGGGGGTGGCCAGCTATATGTATGTCTCCTTCATGGGCATCGGCATCAATATCAACTCGCTGCCTGTGACCGCGGTGGGGATGGGCATCGGGGTGGACTATATTCTCTACGTCGTTGACCGCATTCGACTTGAAGTCCCGCGGGCGGGCGGCGACCTGATTGCCGGAATCAAAAAAACAGTGTCAACAACGGGTATGGCCGTCACCTTTACCGCTACGACAATGATTGCCGGGGTGATTCCGTGGTATTTCCTGTCGAGTTTGCGCTTCTCCGCGGAGATGGCCTTGTTATTGGCTATTCTGCTGGTCACACATTGGTTGTCGGCGCTGACCATGATTCCCGCCATGATTGCGATTGTGAAGCCGAAGTTTGTGGTTGGGCAGCCGGTGCGGGTTGAGGAAGAGCAGCCGCTGATGGCGGAGCCGAGCCCGCAACCAACGAGTTGATAGAAACTAGCAAAGATTTTCCCTTCGTGAGGGCGAAGGGCAAGGAAGGAGGCCTCGTTATGAAACGAGCAGGGAGAGGGAAGCTGAGCGGTCTCTGGCTGGGTATGACCGCCATTGGCCTCAGTCTGGCGTTAGCCGTTCCAGCGGCACACGCCAGAGGAGCAAAAGACAGAGGGTTCTTGGAAAGTTTCGATAGAATGGCCATCCACGGCTATGTGGATAATTTCTCCATTCTGCGAAGCGATAACTTTAAGGACGACTACCACTTTGCGTCGTCTCGCTACCGGGCCAGCGTGCAGTTGGCCGGTCCGCTGTACGCCATGCGGAACTATTTTGACCGCTTCGAGTATTTCATCGAGCTGCGGCCCGAGTACGAGTCGATCTACGACATCAGTCATAGGTTCGGAAACGGACGAAATGGTAAGGTCTCCGGGCGCTCTGGGAAACCCAGTCCGAACAATGCGGCTTTTCTCCAAGCCTTCGGGCTTGCCCCCCGCAACTTTGGCGGATTCTGGCCGAAAGAGCCAAACGCGACCGGCGGCGGGAATATCGAGTTTTTGCACGCCTTGACGCCTGGCTCGACATACGGCGTGCCCGGCCGTGATGTGGATTCGCGAAGCCGAGGCTATTACGGTCTGGACGCCAGCCAGAACGACCTGCGCTTCGGAATGCTGCGCGAGACGAATATGGACCTGTACTATCCCGTGCGCGAAGCCTATTTCGACTTCTTCTGGAAGGGGCTCGGCGGTCGCAACTGGTTGCGTATCGGGAAGCAGCAGCACGTGTGGGGGAAGGCCGACTTCTTCCGCCTGCAAGATATTGTGAACCCGGTCAACTTCGGCGACCACTTCTTCATTGACCTGTTCGACGATACGCGCGTGCCACTGTGGTCGGCCCTGTTTGAGCACCGCTTCGGCAACATCGGCCCACTGCGCGACGTGGCCGGGAGTGTCATCTATGTTTTCGACCGCCACACGCCGACCGGTCTCGGTCATCCGGCTCAGCCGTGGGCCACGGGCTTCGGGCGGACTATTGACGGCTTCGTGTTCGGGAACGATCTGTTTGCCACCGCCCTTTTCCCTGGCACGGCAGACCACTATGCTATGGCAGGCCAGGACCGGCCGTGGCTGCCGTTCAAGAATATGGCGCTCTACAAAAACCGTGCCCCACACTGGAACCTGAAGAACGGCGGTATCGGTATGCGTTGGGAAGCTACTGTCGGCAACCTGCGTATCCAGGTTACCGACTACTTCGCGTTCCCCGACCTGCCGGTGACTGGTTGGGACCGTATCAACGTCATCAACTCTCCGGGCTGTACAACAGATGGCAATGGGAACAGCATCATGCCAGCCGACCGGAACGAAGCGCCTATCACGACGGAGCAATTGGCGGGCGCCGACCCGAAGTCTTTTCACAAGGACGGCGGCACGGTATACGATGACAAAGTCATTGGTGTCAAGCCGAAACACATCAACATCCGCGAGGCCGGCATCTTCAAAGAGGGTGGGGCGGCATACGGCACCAAGGCGAAAAACCGTCATGCCAGATACGCCAACCTGTGCGGCTTCGGCGGCTCGCTGGCGGCTCGCTGGCGCAAGACCAATACGCTGGGCCTGTCACTTGACTGGTTCGAGCCGTATACCGGCTTTGTGATCCGCTGGGAATCGTCCTGGACCACCAACGCCCTGTTGAACGACACGGCCAAGATTGACCTGATGGGTGACGGCAACGCCTTCAAGTGGGTCCTGGGGATTGACCGACCGACCCTGATCCGCTGGCTCAACCCGACCCGGAGCTTCTTTCTGAGCGCTCAGGCGTACGGAACCCATTATCCCGACTCGCGGGCTGGTCGTCGCGGTATCGTGAGCGAGAACAACAACTTCATCTTCACCGTGTTCGCGCAGAACCATTTCATGCGCGACCAGTTGGTGTATCTGGTCTTTGGCGCGTTTGGTACCGCGGCCCAGGACGGCACGACCGGCGGGAATATCGAGTATCTGATCACCAACAACTGGTCGGTGACGCTCGGTTTCACCGCGTTTCTGGGTTCACGGCATCGGCACGACCTCGGTACATTCGGGGTGTTCAACGATAGCTCGTGCTACGGCGGCTTTGCCGGCCCAGGCTCCTGTCAGGGGCCATTCACGGAAGCCGGCTTCGGTCTGTTCCATATGCAGGCCGGTGGCTCGGAGCGGAACCAGATGAATGAGTTCTGGGGCCGTCTGCGCTATCGGTTCTAGGATGCAGGGGGGCGGTGCGGGCATCGCCCCCCCTTGATATGAACAGTATAAAAATACCTGCTGAGGTATTATTGACTTCCCAAAAACGTCAACCAGAATAAGGCAGTAAACTTTCTTCAAGGAGGATTTATGAAGCGACTCACTGTGGTTTCGTCTCTCGTGGCCTTGAGCCTCTTGTGGGCACAGAGCGGTGTGTGGGCACAGAGCGGTGACCCCACGCAGTATACGCATGAAACTTTTGTCCAATGGTTTAACCAATCCAAGGATGTTGAGCCGGAGTTCAAAGCGGGTGATGTCCTCACCCATGCGGACCTACCGAAGGTGAAGCCGTTTATGTTCCCTGGCTACTTTGAGCAGTATGAGAAGTGGAACGATGGCTCGCTCAAGATGGAAGTGGTAGAAACCTACCATGTGAAGCCGCACCAGACGGTGCTGGAGTGCGACGAGAAATATCAGAAGCAGGTGTCGCTGGCGGCAGACGGCGCGCTTGAGAACTATGTCTGCGGTTATCCGTTTTCCAACGACGACATTATGAGCGAAACCGACGATAGCGTCGCTGGCCTCAAGGTCGCCTGGAACTATGACAAACGCTTCTACTGGCGCGGCTATTTCGTGGCCAATGCGTTGACCACATGGCTGCGCTTTGGCGGGACGCATACTGCCCCCGAGCCCACCAAGCCGCCCGATGCCTGGATTGGTGACGAGGTGGATCTCGACACGGACTGGAACTACGACACCGAAGAGATATACGGTGGTGGCGGGACCTATGAGCGCAGCCTGGGGACCTTCTACCACAAGGCGTATCATTCGCAGTTGCCGATGTTCCCCGATAATAACTACAATCTACCGGAGAACGACGACGCCGGAACCGTCCACTGGAAAGAGTTCACCGGCTTCTTTGAGCCGTACGATGTCCGGGGAACGGCCTTTATCATTGCGCGCTATATTGACCCCCGCCGGACCGATGATGGTTGGGCGTATGTGCCTAGCCTGCGCCGTGTCCGTCGTATCTCGGCTGAGGTGAAGTCGGACTCGCTGATGGGGACCGAACATACGCTGGAAGACTTCTATGGCTTCTCGGGTCGTCCGCTTGAGTGGGACTGGAAGTTCTGGGGTAAGAAGAAATTCCTGACCGTTCATGCCAAAACCAAATGGGATGACGACGGAGTGCGGTATGGTGGCCCGGACGGCTGGCTGAACATTGACCTGTGGCAAGTCCGTGAACTCTTTGTGGTGGAACGTATTCCGAAAGACCCCCGTCATCCGTACAAGAGCGCGATCATGGCGATTGACCCGGAAACCTGGGAAACCTGGAACCATGTTGCTTTCGACCGCAAAGGAAAACTGTGGAAGCTGTGGCAATGGGGCTACCAATGGTCTGACGATTCCAAGAGATACCAGTATATGAACGCCAATCGTGGCGCGATTCACTGGCGGAATGTGGACACGGTCGATATCCAGAACGGTCGTGGCAACCTGTGGCGTGAATACGGCGGCGGTCTGCCTGACTTTTCGATGGACTTCATTAACGGTCTGTACGACCTCAACCGTCTAACGGAGTTGCACCGCTAAGCAGCCTCAGAAGACATCTCCGGGGGGAGCAGATACCTGCTCCCCTTGTGTAGTTTTGGCTGATAACACGACGGCGAACAAACAGCATGAAAAACACCCTGACTATTGTTGTAAGCCTCGGTGTCCTGTGTGTTGCCGGCGACCTCCGGGCAGAAGGAGAGAGGCAAACGGCACCCAAGGCTGCCGCGTATTACGGCTGGCTGGATAAATTTGAGAACCCGTCTCACCGACCGACACCAATCCAGAAGAATAATGTTGATGCGCTCACTGAGAAGAGTCAGGCTGAACAGACCGAGCAGCATAATATCGCGTCAGTCGAGACACCCCCCTCGGCAGTGAGTGGAAGCGGTGCGGTTTCCGATACTATTGTCGCGGAGGAAACCGCTCCGGGCGAGGGCTTGGGCTGTTACTACCACCGTGCCTACTATTCTCACCTTCCCATGTTCAAGGATGACCTGTACTCTTTGCGTGGCTCTTTTGATGTCGCAGAAACCTTTCATAAGCCCTCTGAAGACGTGGTTTCCGTTCCTCCTGATCTGGTAACGCAGACGGAATAGTGTGGCGCGCAGGGTTGGACCCTTCCCCATGTCTCGGCTCTCACTGGTAGGGAACAGTTCAAGCCAAACTTTCAGCATTATTTCAGCATTGCTGTTGCCCTTACGGTATTCTGCTTTCCACCGGGTGCTTTGAGTGCGGATGAAGCCCCGGGCGACCGTCTCAAGCAATTAGCCGAAGAGGCCGGGCGTTTGCACGCGGCCGGAAAAATCCACGCCGCCATTCCCATAGCGCGCCAACTCCTTGAGCAAACGGAGAAGGTTGCCGGTCCCGACCATCCGCTCGTCTCTCAAAGCCTGAATAATCTTGCCCTTCTCTTGCAGCAGACCCGTCAATACGCGGAAGCTCGTCAGCTCTTTGAGCGAGCGCTGGGCATTGATGAGAAGGAACTGGGGAAAAGCCATCCCGGCATTGTCCGCAGTCTGACGAATCTCGCCCTTGTACTCCAGGATCAGGAACAATTTGACGCTGCCCAAGTGCTGTTCGAGCGAGCCATTCGCATTGCAGAGGCCGCCTATGGACAGTCACACGCCGCGGTTGCCGTGAGCGTCGGCAACTTGGCAACCCTTTACAAAGAGCAAAGACAGTATGATAAAGCCCGTCGGCTGTTTGAACGGGCGTTGGCGATGCACGAGCAGCAGCTTGGGAGCGAGCACCCGGCTGTCGCTCTGAGTATGATTAACCTCGGCGATCTTTTTATTGCGACCAAGAATTATGACGGGGCGCGAACCTTATTCCAGAGTGCACTCTCCATTCATGAGCGTACACACGGTACTCAGCACCCTGTCGTGGCTGACGACCTGACTCGGTTGGGGCTGCTGATGAAGGAGACGGGTCATTACCCCGAGGCACAGGAATTACAGCACCGCGCGCTCGAAATCCGAGAGACGGCGCTTGGTCCATCACATCCCGATGTGGCTGCGAGTCTCAACAATCTCGGATCAGCGTTATATCAAATAGGAGAATTTGCCACAGCACGACCCATGTTTGAGCGGGCGGCAGAGGTCTATGCAGATGCCTATGGTCCGACGCATCCAGACGTAGGGACCAGTCTGAACAACTTGGCGTCACTCTTGTATCAGGTTCGGAACTACGCTGAGGCGGCAGAGGTCTATGAACGAGTGGTTGCGATCAACGAACAAGCGCTGGGGAAAGACCACCCTGTTGTCGCAATGAATCTGAATAATATGGCCTTAGCCCTGCGCGAGGGAGGGGATAGCATCCGTCCGTTACCCCTATACGAGCGTGCGCTTCAGATTACCGAGACGGCCTACGGTCGGGTCCATCCCAATGTTGCGGTCAGCCTCAATAACTTGGCTTCTCTGCACCATCAGAACGGCAAATTTGAGACTGCCCGTCCGCTGTTTGAACGGTCCGTGCAGGTGATGAAGGCCGCATTGGGTGAGGAGCATCCGAATATTGCCACGAGCCTGAACCAGTTTGCGCTGTTCCTGAAAGATGCCGGGGACATCGCCGCCTCTCAGCAGTATTATCAAGAGGCCCTGGCGGTTGAGACCAAGGCGTTAGAACCTGGGCAGCGTGATATCGCGGTCAGTCTGAACAATCTGGCCACGACACTGAGCGGCATTGCTGACCTTCTCCAGGATACCAAGGACTATGCGACACTCTTACCCCTATACGAGCAGGCCGCCTCAGTCATGGAGGCGTCGCTTGGCGCAGATCATCCGAACGTCGCGCTGAATCTCCGCACTCAGGCGATGTTTTACGCAGAACAGGGAAGAAATGCAGAGGCGGTTTCACTAACAGAGCGAGCGGTTCATATCCAAGAGCACGCGTTGCCCACAGACAGCCCGGTCATGCGCGAGACGCTCAAGCAGCTCGTACAGCTGCGCGCGCGACTCGGCGACCCGGAGGCCGCCCAACGCCCGCGCCCGCAACCCCGGGCCGACCCGAATCCTCCTCCTACGGAAGCCCCAAATGGTGGGGGGGCCCCGCAACCTTGCCATGAATGAGCGGGTCAGGCATAGTTTTTTGAGATCGTCATCTGACCAGAAAAAAGATAGTGACGTATGCGTCGAGTTGCCCTGGTTGGGGCGGGACTGTCACGCTTTGGAGTGCGAGCAGCCGGCTTTCGGGAATTGCTGGCCGAGGCCGGTCAGGCCTGCTTTGCCTCTACTCCGCAGCTGACACCCAAGGACATTGAGGGGCTGGTCGTCGGGGCTGTCCTGCCTGAGCGGGCCGCCTTTCAAAGTCATATTGCCCCACTTGCCGCGGAAACGCTGGGTATCCAGCCGAACAAACTCTCGGCCCGGACTGAACACATGTGTGCTAGTGGTACCGCCGGCATACGCTATGCCTACGCCTTTATTGCGGCTGGACTGGCCGACGTCGTTATGGTGCTGGGGGTAGAGAAGCTCAATCTGCCCAATATGGGTGAAGCCGTACTGAATATGGGGGCTGGGGTGGACCGGGACTGGGAAGCCTGTTTTGGGCTCACCGCCCCGCCTGCCTTTGCCCTCGCTGCTCAACTGCACATGGCCGAATACGGCACAACAGAAGAGCAATTGGCCCATGTGGCGGTGAAAAACCATACGCATTCAAGCAAGAATCTGTACGCGCATTTTCAAAATGGTGTCACCTTGGATGCGGTCGTCTGCTCGCGCATGATCGCCTCCCCGCTCCGGCTCTTTATGTGCTCTCCTATCACCGATGGGGCTGCCGCCGTTATCCTGGCAAGCGAAGAGCGTGCCAAAGACCTCACGGACAAACCGGTCTTTATTCGCGGAACCGGGCAGGCGGTCCACGGGTTTTCCGTCTCCAGCCTCGACCCTGACTATGCCAGTTGGCCAGCCATGCAGCAGGCCGCTGGGGATGCCTACGCTATGGCCGGGATACCGGCGAGCGGGGTTGATTTTGCCGAGGTCCACGACTGTTTCGCCATTGCCGAGATCATTGCCTATGAAGAGCTGGGCTTCTGCCCCAAGGGCGAGGGCGGTCTGTTTGTCGCAGAGGGGCGGTCCGATTATGGCGGTGACGTGGTGGTGAATCCGCGCGGCGGGCTGATGGGCTGTGGACATCCGCTTGGGGCCACGGGGGTGGCGCAGGCGGTTGAAGCCTTTTGGCAACTCCGTGGGGAAGCCGGCGACCGCCAAGTCCCGGAGGCGCATATCGGACTGACGCATAATAATAGTGGGATGGGCGAGCATGTGGTCATGATTTACGGACGGGAGTAGCAGCCTATGAGCGAGTATTGCCGCGCCATTGACCCCTTTCCGCTCCAGGGCCGTAAAAATACTCGTCTGGCACCGTTTTATGCCGCCCTCCGGTCGCAAAAGCTGCTGACCACATTGTGTCCACCGTGTGCCCTGCGCCACTGGCCGCCGCGTGTCGTCTGCCCGGAGTGCTTGTCAGGTCGGCTCGACTGGATTGCGCTCCCGAGTCGGGGGAGGATCCACGCCTATACCATTCAGGACACCGGCGTTCCTCCGGGCTTTCCGCGTCCCTTGATTTTTGCGGTGGTCCTGGTCGGAGGACTCCGGATATTTACTCGCCTGGTTGAAACCGAGCCGGGCCAAGTTGAGCGGGGAGGCGCGGTCCGGCTCTTCCCGTCTGCGGTTGGGCAGGACCCCGAAGGTGGAGAGCGCTATGTGCCGACATTTGCCCTGGTCCAGGAAACCGTATGAAATACAAAGTCGGTATCGATGTCGGCGGCACGTTTACCGATTTTCTTGTCACCGACTCGCAGGGGACGACTCAAGTCTATAAGACGCCGACCACGCCACAACAGCCAGCGGTCGGCGTCTTGCAGGGGCTCCAGAAGATCGCCGCTTCTTTTGAGCGCACGCTCTCGGAGTTCCTCGGGCGCATTCGCGTCATCGTTCATGGGACGACCATTACGACCAATGCCGTCTTGACTGGGGACGGGGCCAAAACCGCCTTGCTGACGACTCGGGGCTTTCGCGATGTGCTGAATATGCGTCGGGGGCTGCGCGACCGCCAGTACGATAGCAAATACGGTCCGCTGCTGCCTTTGGTTCCTCGGGCGCATATTTACCCTATTACCGAACGGATCAATGTTGAGGGCGCAGTGGTGACCCCCCTGCACGAAGCGGATGTGAGGCAGGCGATTGAGCATATCCGAGCGCAGGCTGTCGAGGCGGTGGCCGTGAGTTATCTGTGGTCCTTCTTGAATCCAGCCCATGAGCGGCGGACCGGTCAGCTTATCCAGGACGCCTTACCCGAGGTGTATGTGTCCTTATCCTCCGAAGTGCTGCCGCAAATCCGGGCCTATGAACGACATTCCACCACCGTACTCAATGCCACGGTCGGCCCGCCCCTGGCGCGCTATCTGACCCAGCTTGAACGCCAGTTGGACGCCGCGGGGTTTGCTGGCGTCTTGCTCATCATGCAGTCGAATGGCGGTGTGATGTCGCCTCACCTGACCCGACGCTTTGCGGCGAACACGCTCTTATCCGGTCCGGCGGGGGGGCCTATGGCCGGGGTATTCTACGCTGACACCTATGCCTTGCGGGATGTCATCACGGTTGACATGGGCGGGACCAGTTTTGATGTCTGTCTCATTCACGATCGTCAGCCCGTCACAACAACCGAGGGCGAGATTGGCGGCCATCGGCTTGCTCTCCCCGTGCTGGATATCCACACGGTTGGCGCTGGTGGGGGCAGTATTGCCTGGATCGATGCCGGGGGGCTGCTCCAGGTCGGGCCGAAGAGCGCCGGAGCCGAGCCTGGGCCGGTGTGTTATGGTCGCGGCGGAATCGAACCCACGGTGACGGATGCCAACTTGGTGCTGGGCTATCTTTGCTCAGACGGGTTGTTAGGCGGGCAGATGCCCCTTGATTATCACGGGGCGCAACGCGCGGTGACAAACACGATTGCCGACCCCTTGGGCCTTTCCCCTATTGAGGCCGCCGAGGGTATGTATCGCCTGGTGAATGCGAACATGGCGGCGGCACTGCAAGGTGTTTCGGTCGAACGGGGCTATGATCCGCGTGAGTTTGTGCTTGTGGTTGCCGGTGGAGCCGGGCCGCTGCACGCGGGGATGATCGCCCGAGAATTGGACATTCCGTTGATTGTGATTCCCCAGGAGTCGTCGGTGTTCTGTGCGGCCGGGATGCTGATTGCTGATTTACAGCACGACTACGTTCAGACCTTCACCCGAGCCTGGGACGCTCTCGTTCCCACTGAGATCAACCAGACTCTGAGGGAGATTGAAGCGCAGGCCCGAGCAACATTAGCATCGGAAGGTATCTCGGCGGAGAAAATCCAGCTCCAGCCACGGTTCGATGTGCGTTACGTTGGCCAATTTCATGAAGTCGAAGTCTTGGTCCAGCCCCCTCTCACTACGTCTGAGCTGGCCGCCGCGGCCGTCCGTTTTCATCATCTCCATGAGACGCTCTATGGGTATGCCATGCCGGAAGCGCCGTTGGAGATGATCAATCTGCGGGTCAAGGCGCTGGGGCTTACGGAGAAACCGCGCCGCACCCCAAGTCGGCTTGGAGACACAGACCCGGCCGGCGCGTTCAAAGGCACCCGGCGTGCGTATTTCTCCGGGACACCGTATCAGGTTGCTGTTTATGCTGGGGAGCAGTTCGCCTGTGGCATGGCCCTGAGCGGCCCGGCGCTGATTGAACAGGCCAACACCACAGTCTTGGTTCCGCCCGGCTATCGGTTAGTCTGTGATGCGTACCGTAATTATGTGATGCACCCGGCCGAGCGACCACTCAGCGCACTCCTCGCCGAGTTGGGCGGCCGGACACCCCAGGGGGGGCAGGATGCAAACGGACAGGATTGATCCGATCCTGATATCGGTCATTGCCAATCGTTTGGACTCGATTACCAAAGAAATGGGCCAGACCATGCTGCGGACCTCGCGCTCGCCTATCTTTAGTGAGGCGCGTGATTTTGTGACCGCTATTTATGACCGTCACCTGCGTTTAGTCGCCCAGACGGCCTATATCCCGATCCTGCTTGCGGCAACGCCCTGGGCCGTGCGCTCAATGGCCGAGACCTATGCCGATGACACGCACGAAGGCGATGTCTTCATTCTCAACGACCCGTATCGGGGCAATAACCATCCGCCCGATTTTACGATTGCCAAGCCGGTCTATATCGATGGGGCCCTGCGCTTTTGGGCGGTCACGAAAGGGCATCAAGCCGACACTGGCGGCGGCGGTGCCGCGGGGTATCACCCGGAAGCACGCGATGTGTGGGACGAAGGGCTACGGATTCCACCCGCCAAACTCTATGCCCAAGGAAAGGTCAACCGCGGTCTATGGGAAATGATCGTGTCCAATGTGCGCCTGCGGTTTTTGGTCGAGGGCGACCTGCACTGCCTGGTTGGTGCCGCCAGCCTGGGCGAGCGCAATATCGCTGCACTGGTGAAAAAACATGGCATTGACGTTGTTGAGCACGCGATTGAGCACGTCCTGGCCGCCTCGGAAAAACAGATGGGCGAGGCAATTCGGATGCTCCCAAACGGCAGGTATCTGGCCGAGCGACAGATTGATAACGATGGCATTGTCCATGACCGGCCGGTGACCATCCGGGTCACAGTCGAGGTGCAGGACGAGGTGATTGAGTTCGATTACTCAGGCTCGGATGGCCAAGTCCCTGGGTATGTGAACAGTCCGTTTGCCAATACTGCTTCTGCGACCTACCTGGCGCTGTTTACACTGGTCAATCCCGATGGGCCGCATAACGCCGGGGCGATGCGTCCGGTGTCCATTGTGGCACCGGTTGGGAGCGTGGTGAATCCGGTTGCGCCAGCGCCAAGTACGGCCTGTACGGTGCTCACCGGCGAAACCATAACCGAGGCAATCTGGCTGGCCCTGTCCGAGGCTGTCCCCGAGCGTGTTCAGGCTGCCTGGGGGCGCTGGTGTGCGCCGGCGACCACGGGCCTGAATCCACGCACCGGACGGCCGTTCGGGGAGATTCATTTTTTAAGCAAAGGGGGCGGCGGAGCCACCGCCGGCTTTGACGGCTGGGACCACATCGGGACTGCCATATGCCTTGGAGGGCTGCGTTCGCCAGACCCCGAACTGCACGAATTGGTCAATCCGTATTTTATTGAGCAGTTTGAGTATTGCCAGGATAGTGCCGGGGCTGGGCAATGGCGGGGCGGTATGGGTGTGGTCTATCGCTGGCGGGTCGAAGCCGACAATATCGCGTGCGCAAACTTTGGGAGCGGGACTCAGCCGGCCACGGCCCCGTTCGGCCTGCGGGGTGGACAGGGCGCACCGCCCAACCGCCAGGTTTTTCATTATGCAGACGGCCGGACCGAAGAGGCTACGGTCAATTCCACGAGTGTCCTGTCTGAGGGGGATGCGGTGGAACTGCGCTCAAGTGGCGGCGGTGGATTTGGCGACCCCAAAGAGCGACCTGTCGAAAAAGTCGTGCAAGACGTAAAGGATGGACTGGTCTCGATTGAAAGCGCGCAGCGAGACTACGGGGTGGTGATGAATCCAACCACATTGGTTGTTGATGCAAGAAAGACCACGCAATTGCGACGGGATGAAACGGGGGAGTAAAGGGCGACGCTCTCCTGCAATATGGTAGACATTCCGCCTGTCACATTGAATAGCATCCTAAAACAGGCGGGCCTGAAGGAGTAAGAGAATGCGCTATCTCGTAGTCATTGAAAGAGGTGAGACGAGTTGGGGGGCTCATGTCCCAGACCTCCCGGGGTGTATTGCAGTGGCAGAGACACGGCAGGAAGTGACGGCTCTTATCAAAGACGCGATTGACTTGCATCTGGAAGGTCTGCGTGAGCACGGCGCGCCTATTCCCCCTCCTGCATCCGAAGGCGAGTTTGTTGAAACGGGCGCGGTCTAACCGTTAAGGCCGAGACGAGCAAGGTCTCAGTCCGTAGGCGGACAGGAATCTATCCTCATCTGGGACCCCAATATAGATAAAGGACCTCTGCCATGCGATTTAGTGTCATGATTTGGCCCTACTCGGGCCACACAATAGAACCAGTGGTCCGCCTCGCCCAATGCGCCGAAGCCTGTGACTTTGAGACGGTGTATGTCGGTGATTCACAGATGCTGTGGAACGATGTCTATATTTGTCTGGCCTGCTGCGCCCAAGCTACACAAAGGGTGAGACTTGGCCCCGGCGTGACGAATCTGGTCACCCGTCATCCAACCGTGACGGCTAATGCCCTGGTCTCACTCAATATGCTCAGCCAGGGCCGGGCCGTGCTCGGTATCGGCGCGGGGGACTCGGCCGTGAGAACCGCGGGCCTCTCTCCAGCCAAGCGAGACCAACTGCGTCGGGATATCATCCTCATCCGTGATGTGTTGTCCGGCCAAGCGGTGGAAGCTCCGGCGGTGTCCACCGCTGGAGAAAAGAAAACCTGGGGGCAGGAAGTCCGGCTGAGGGTAGCCGGAGCCGAAGAGTGGGGGAAGGTGCCCATTGAGATTGCGGTCATGAGTCCCCGCGCCGCGGCACTAGGCGGTGAAATAGGCGACGGCGTGATTGTTGACGGTCATATGGGCGGCAACGGGGAGGGCGCGCGCGCGATGGTTGAGGCGGCGCGCGACGGTGCGCGTAGAGCGGGCAAGGACCCGGCCCAGCTCCGCTTTATCGCCGCGATTGACGCGGCCATCGACGACGACCGGCGCGCGGCGCTCGATCAAGTGCGCCCGACCGCGGCGCGGAATATCGCCAACAAACTCTGGCTCCCGGACACGCTTGGCAGTGAGCACGCTGATGTTGTGAAAACAGTGACCGCAAGCTACCGCTTCTCTGAACATCTTGACTTAACGGCTCAACATCGTGAACTTATTCCTGATGTCGTTGCCCAGAAGTGTACCATTGCCGGCACGCCGCAAGACTGCATTGATAAAGCGCATGAACTGCACGCCGCCGGTCTGACCGATATTGCTATTTTTGTGACGACCCAAAATGAAGCCGCGGCGCGCACGACGCTGGAACGATTTGCCACAGAAGTCATGCCGTCGGTGAGATGACCGGGCAGAGAGTCGGGAAAAGGGAGACGCCAAGATGGCTGCCAAAGATATGGTCACACTCTGGGAAGAGCATGTGGCCGGCGAGTTTGTTGAAAAAGATGAAGAGCGGTCACTTGCGACTATGGTGGAAGACGCGTTGGTCATGCACATGCCGACGCGCTCCGGCGGAAAGGGCAAGGCCGAACTCCGCGCCTATTATCGGGATCTGTTCATCCCTTCGATTCCCGAGGAGTGGGACCACCGCATGACAAACCGGGTGGTGAGTGACGCCTGTATTGTCGAGGAAGCCACCATTCGTATGGTCCACTCGAAGCAGATGGACTGGTTCCTGCCCGGGATTCCTCCAACTGGCAAGACCGTCACGGCGGAACTCGTCATTATTATTGAATTTCGGGATGGCAAGATGTCCGCTGAGCGCATTTACTGGGATCACGCCGCGGTGCTGCGACAGGTCGGCCATCTCCCATAGCCACGACTCAGAGCGCCCGGTGGGTCAGCTGGCAAGGGCGCGCCTCACAGACGACAAGGAGGACGCATGAAGAAACGCAGCCCTGCCTACGGCCTTCTCATTCTCTTCCCCTTGCTGGTATGTGTCAGCGACAGCCCCTCTGCCACGGCGACCGAGCAAGAATCCGCCGTGGATCAAGCCAAGCAAGGCGACCTGCTTGGAGCCGTGGCCACCTATAAGGCCGCCCACGACCCGGCCGCAAAGCCCGGTCTGGTCACGCTCCAGCAACTCGCCCTTGAGGTCTTGCGATTAGGGCTCCGATTGGGGGACCCGCATGAGCGAAATGTCGTTGCCGGCATCCTTGGGCGACGAGGCGATGCCGCTGGGATCGTGGTGCTTGATGAGGCATTGCACTCTGACCGGCCCATGCTCCGCCGGACCGCGGCCGATGCCCTCGGTGATATGGCCACGCCGGACGCGGTCGGACTGCTCCGGCGACTGTATCACACAGACGCAGAAGGCAAGCGCCTGGCCTTGTCTGGCTTACGGCGGACGCGGGACCGAACGGCGTTGCTGCTCTATCTTGATGCCGTGAATAGTGCGGATACGCGCCTGCGCACCCAAGGGGCGGGGGGCCTGGGTGAACTCCGCTCTGCGGTGGCGTCTCCGGTGTTACACACTCTCCTCAAAACAGAAAAAGATCCGATCGTTGCCGTCACGCTGGCCTGGTCGCTGGCGGCGACGGGGGATGCAGCCGGACTCGCCTACCTGACCGCTCAATTGAAGGCGACCAGCGAGCAAATCCGTGACGCCGCGGCTGGGTTGCTCGGCTCGCTTGACGACCCGAGTATTGTCGTGCTGCTGCGGACCGTCCTGCAATCTGACTCGTCCGAAATGGTCCGCACCACAGCCGCGGCCTCCCTCACGCATTTCAAAGATGCGAGTGGTCTGCCCCTTGTTCAACAAGCCTTGGAACATGTTGATTTTCGGATTCGTCTGGCCGCGGCTGTCTCTTTTACCCGTATGGACTATGAAACAGCCAAGCCGCTGATTGTGAAAGCCTTACAGGCGCGGGACCCGTTGACCCGTTCCAACGCCTATCAGGTGATTGGTGACAATCAGGACGTGAGCGTCGCGTCTCAGGTGATTGAGGCGGTGGAACGGGAACGGGACCTGTACGCCAAGGCGCAAGGGATATGGACGATTGGGCAGATTGGGGGCGATGCGAGTGTGCCGCAACTCCTGGACCTGCTGGCCGAGGAAGACGAAACTGTGCGACATGCCTCTGCGGAAGCCTTGGTTCTCATCAGTGAGCGTCTGCTGCGGCAAGGAGGCCGGCCACAGCCGTAGGGCTGGGCGGCCCTTTACGCCTGGGAGGTCGCTTGATAAGAAGCCGTCCTGTTCCGGTTCAGCCTCCGAGAGAAGCTGGGAGGGAAAATCCGGGAGAAATCCACCAGGGAGGAACTCTATGGCTGCGTTCGACACAGGCTGGATGGAGCGCTGGCAAAACCTCGTGAATCAAGACCGTGTGACCAAGATCATTGGTAGACATTTGACCACGGATGTTCTGCTGGCTTTTGGTGAGACCGCCTACATCGTGTCGTTTGTGGGCGGGGCGATCCCGAAGGTCTCGTCCAATATCGGACCCGAATCGACCTATACGTTTGCCCTGCGTGGCCCGGCGGCAACCTGGACAAAATTTATTCAGCCCATCCCGCCACCTATGTATAACGACATCTGGGCGATGGCCCATCCGCTCCACGGACGGCTCCAAATCGAAGGCGATGTCAAAGTCATGTGGCAGAACCTCCGGGCCTTTACCTGGACGCTTGAGCTGATGCGTAATGTGCAAGAATAGGAGAAAGAGCCATGGCGAATATTGAACCGATTACGGGCCATTATGTGCGTGTCCCTTACGAGGGGGAAGACTACCGGGTGTTTTATGAGGAAGCCGGGCAGGGGCTCCCCCTGGTGTGTCTCCACACCGCGGGTACGGATACGCGCGAGTGGCGGCACCAATTGTGTGATGCCGATATCAACCGCAATTTTCGGGTGATTGCGCTTGATCTGCCCCGTCATGGAAAATCCATTCCCCCGACCGGATGGTGGAAAGAAGAGTATAAACTGACGGCCCGGTTTTACTCGGAATTTCTGATGGCCTTCTGTCAAGAGCTTGCACTCGACAGTCCGGTCATTATGGGCAGTTCAATGGGTGGGAATATCTGCCTGCACCTGGCGCGTCACTTCTCGTCTGAACTGCGCGCCCTGATTGCGATTGAAGCCTGTGACTACTCGCCCGGCTGGTGGCTGGACTGGCTCTGGAACCCCCATGTGCACGGCGGCGAAGTGTGTGCCACCTCTGTGTATGGGCTGATGGCACCCCAGAGCCCGGAAGAGTATCGCCGAGAAACCTGGTGGTATTACTCACAAAGCGGTCCGGGAATTTTCAAGGGCGACTTGTATTTCTATAGCGTGGATCACGATTTCCGTGAAACGGCGGAACAACTGCCCGGCGATATCCCCATCTATTTTATGACCGGCGTGTATGACTTTGCCTGTACGCCACAGATGACGGAAAAAACGGCTAAAAAGGTCAAGAACTCCGAGTGCATTATTATGGAAGAAATCGGCCATTTCCCCATGTGTGAGAATCCAGTGACATTCAAGAAATATCTGATGCCCGTGCTGGCCAAGATTCTCCAAGCGAGCGAAGGCTGAGAGAGCATACTGGCGCGGGCCGCACAGGGAACCCACGCTCATCCACTTTGCGGTCAGGAGGAAGTTCCATGAAATTCAATCTTTTTGTTTTACCAACCATCCCAGCCACGTTTGAGGAGCGCGCAAGACTCCGGCCTATCGGCCGCAATAACGACAAATATCAAGCAATGCTCACGGAATTGCGGGAGATCGCGCAACTGGCCGAAGAACTCGGCTTTGATGCTATGTCCACCACCGAGCACCATTTTCACTCCGAGGGCTATGAGGCGTCTATTGCACCGCTCATGCTCTATACCGACCTTGCGGCGCGGACCGAGCGGATCAAGTTTGCCTCGCTCGGACTGGTCTTACCCACCTGGGACCCGCTCCGGGTCGCAGAAGAGATCGCGGTTCTCGATCACCTGACTCAAGGCCGCTTTATTGCCGGCTTTGCCCGGGGGTATCAGGACCGGTGGACGAATGTGCTGGGACAGCACTACCATGTGACCGGCGCGCCTATGGATGGCTCTGAAGTGGATGCGCATAACCGAGCAGTCTTTGAAGAAGTCTTCAAAATTATGAAGACCGCCTGGACTGAAGAGTCCATCCGGCTCAAGACCAAATACTACGAAGTCCCGGCACCCTATGAACACGGCATTCAGCGCTGGCCGGTCGCCAAAAACTGGACCTCGAAATACGGGGCCGAGGGAGAGGTGGATGAAAACGGGGCTGTGCAGCGCATCTGTGTTGTCCCAAAACCGTATACGGAGCCCCACCCGCCGATCTGGCAGCCGTTTTCAGTCAGCGAGAAAACCATCCGCTGGTGCGCTACCGAAGGGATTGTGCCCTGGATTCTGATTTCGCATCCTCCTGCATTCCGCGAGCTATGTGAGGCGTATCGTGACGAAGCAGCCAGACATGGCCGGAATCTTGAACTCGGCCAGAGCGTGGGTGCCTTTCGGTCCGTGCACCTTGGGAATACGTATACCGAAGGTTATTCTCTGGGCGCGGAAACGCAGGGCGCCGGATTCATCCAATACTTCGCTGGGTTCGGTTTCTTTGAAGCCTACCGCTACCCCGGCGAAACAACACCCGTCCCCTGGAAGTTCGAGCGTATGGTCGAGGCCAAGTACTCGCTGGTGGGGACGGTCGATGATGTCAAACGTGAAATGGAAGCCCTCCAGAAAAACTCCAATATCGAGTGGTTTGGCTGGTTCTTTGACCAAGGGATGATGCCGTGGGAAGAGACCCGGCGTCAACTTGAAATTTTTGGGACCAAAATTCTGCCGGAATTCAAAGACTGAGCCCCCATCTGGGGGATTCCTTTGCGTGTGCAGCGAGCGTGTCTTGGGGCGCGCCCGCTTTTATTGGTAGGATGATAACCGCGAGCGGAGCCGGCAGGTAAACTAGGGCGAAGAGCATCCCCATGCGCATTCTTCTCACCGGTGCCGGTGGTCAACTCGGTCATGCCATTCAAGGCGTCTTCAGCAACCACGAGCTGGCGGCCTGCGACCGCCAGCAGCTCGATATCACTCAGCTTGAAGCGGTCCGCGCGGCGGTCATCACGTATACGCCCGACTTGGTACTCAACGCGGCTGCGTATAATGCGGTGGACCAAGCCGAGCGAGAGCCTGAGGCCGCGTATCGGGCCAACGCCCTCGGCCCTCGTAATCTCGCCCTCGCCACCGCGGCCGCTGGGATTCCACTCCTGCATCTGTCCACGAATTATGTTTTCGATGGACTGCGCCACCGGCCGTATCACGAATTTGATATCCCTCACCCGCAATCGGTGTACGGGCAAAGCAAACTGGCTGGAGAAGAGGCGGTGCGGGCCTTAAATCCACAGCATTATATTGTGCGTACCGCTTGGGTGTACCACACCCACGGAAAGAACTTTATCCAAACCATGCGGGGCCTGTGTCAGCAGCCCGCGGTCCGGGTGTTGCACGATCAATTTGGTTCCCCGACCTATGCCCCGCATTTAGCCGCCGGCCTGGCTCGGCTTGTGACAACCGAAGCTTTTGGGACCTACCATATGGCCGGTTGGGGTGGCACCAGCCGCTTTGACTTAATCCAGACCTTATATGCCCTCCTCGGTGCTCGCTGCCAAGTGCAGCCCATTGCCAGCGCTGAGATGCCTCGCCTGGCGCAGTGCCCCCCCTCTGCCGTGCTGACCACTCTCCAGGAGCCACATATACAACTCCCGCCCTGGCAAGACGGCCTGGCCCAGTTTGTGCGGTCGGCGGTAGAGCCGAACCTGCCGGCTGCTCGGTGATGCCTACAAATGACTCAGGGCTCCGCCGTCAATCCACACCGTTTGGCCGGTGAGAAAGCCCGACAGGTCTGAGGCCAGATACACCGTGGCTTCGCCGACTTCAGACGGTTGCGCCAGACGCTTCTGCGGCAGATAGCGCCGTAACTGTTCCTGTATGGCCGTGTCTTTGAGCAGACCCATACCCTCGGTCCAACCGGCTCCAACGGCATTCACCGTCATGCCACTCCGCGCCCATTCAAGGGCCAAAGCCCGGGTCAAATTCAGGACCCCACCTTGGGCCGCACAATACGCGCTGCCATTGATCATGCCTCGCTCGCCAAGCAATGAAACGATATTGATAATCCGTCCGCTGTGTTGTGCCAGCATGGGGTCGGCTACCGCCCGGCAGGCAAGGTATACCCCCGTCAAATTGACCTCCAGCACCCGTCGCCATTCCTGGGCGGAAATGGCATGAAGCGGCTTGGCAAACGGCAGGTCGTGCGCATTCACAAGAATATCGAGCCGGCCAAGGGCTGAGAGCGTCTGATCCACCAGCGCCCGCACGTCAGCTTCGTTTGCGGCGTCTATCGTCCGCGCGAGGCTCTTCCGGCCCTGAGCGTGAATGGCCGCTCGACACGCGCAGACCGCCTCCTGTTCGCTCAGTGTGGCGAGCGTCGAGCCCACGGCGACATCCGCGCCGGCCTCAGCCAGCGCACAGGCCGCCGCCCTCCCAATAGCTGAGCTGGCCCCGAGCACTAACGCATTTTTCCCGGCTAAAGAAAACGAGGCGAGGCTCATACACTCTCCTCTTCCAGGGGGACGACTGGAGCAAAGCCGCATGGGGCTTGTCCGCCTGCCAGACCGCCGCCCTCTAACGCAAGCATTTGGCCGTTCATATAGTTGGACAGGTCCGACGCCAGGAAAACACACGCCGGCCCCAGCTCAGTATCGTGACCGACCCGTCCAACCGGGATAAACTTCCCGCCGCGCCAAAAATGGATCAACTCGGGATCATCGTGCGGAAAGATACCGGGCAGGATCAGATTTGCCTGGACGTTGTGCTCGGCGTAATTCATTGCCAGGGCGCGGGTAAAATTGATTAAGCCAGCCTTGGCTGCCGTATATATATAATTATGCTTTGCCGCCCGGACACCAAAACCTGAAGTGATATTGATGATCTTTCCACGGCCTTGCTCGACCATATGGGGCAGGAGCGCCCGACAACAGTAGACTGCGCCTGAGAGATTCGTATCCACGCCCACCTGCCACTGCGTATCGGGAATGGTATCAAGCCGGCGAAACATGCCTTTTGTCGCGCCGCCGGCATTATTGACCAGAATATCGATCTGGCCAAATGCCGAGCGGCCGGCTTCGATCAAGGCATTGACCGAACGGGAATCCGTAATATCAACGCGCACCGCCAGACTGCGGCGGCCTTGAGTACGGATGAGCGCGGCAGTTTCGTCGATTTGAGGCTGCGTTCGTGAAGCGACAACAACATCAGCGCCGGCTTCTGCAAGGTCGAGGGCCATGGCCCGGCCCAAACCACGTCCCGCTCCGGTCACCAGGGCAATTTTCCCATCCAGCCGTAATTTATCGAGTACGCGCACGCTACTTCCTCCATGTCTGTATTCCCCAGGAAATGGACGAATTTCTGGGCTATTGCAAGAGCCGCGAGAGAGATGAAAGGATCGGCAGCTATGGTTGCCTGTCCCGCTCCTGAGTCCTGGGCTGACTTTATCGAAGGCGGTGTCTCCCCTGACAACGCCGTCCCCTGGCGACACGACCCCGCCTACGCGGCCATTCTTGAACACCCCGGACTGCGCGACAGTATCGGGCGGCATGTTGCTGCTGCCCTGCGACAAGCCAGCGGACTCGTTCAGGCAATGGCCCAGGTGAATGTCTTGGACGGCGTTCGCAGTCACCACCCGACCATCGGCCTCAGTCTGGGCTTTGGCAGCAATGCGCAAGAACCCTACGACCTGCTCACGACCTTTGCCCTGGACCGTGTCCACGCCTACGAATGGGTCGGAGAACACGTCATTGAGGCCGCCAAAGCCTGGGAGATGCTCCGCGCGGATGACCCTCGGCTCACAACCCGCCTCCGCTTGCATCACGGGACGGTGAGTGACCTGAGAGCACTGAACACGGCCTCCATCCATCTCATCTACACCGCCAATCTGTTCAACCGTGAGATTCCCATGACGCAAGAGACCTTCGAGCGGTCCGTGCAAGAGATTGTGCGCGTCCTGGCTCCAAGCGGATGTCTGATCAGTCGTGGTTCGGCCGGTGTGCTGGAGCAGTCGCTTGCCCCATACCTGCATGTCCTGCTAGGGAACCCGCTGGTTTCCGTGCTGCAAAAAGCGCCCGGCCCAGCCGGGAGTGGGTGAATCCGCCATGATCTGTTTGGACCACGTTCACATCTTTGCCTCTGATATAGAGACGACAGTGCGCTTCTACCAGACGATGTTGAGGGCACGGGTCGTGTACGATGCCATGCTCGTGGGACAGCGGAATATCCGCCTGGATATTGGTGGGCAGGCGCTCCACATCTACGCCCAAAAGCCGCGGAGCGCGGACCGGGGGCTGGTGCACCATCTCGGCATTCGGACTGACGACCTCGCCGGGTTGATCGTGCATATGCAGGAAAACGGGGTCGTCTTTCGGAAAGGTATTATTGAGGAAGCCTCTTTTCGCTATGCCATGTGCGAAGCGCCGGACCGTATCCTGCTGGAGCTGTATGAAGTAAAGCCGGGCGGGGCATGGATGGTCGGGGAGGACGGATAATACAGTCCGGTCGTGGCGGTGAGCGTCGTTGGGTGCTTCGGGCCAAACCGCCCCATCTATGCGCCGGCATACCCCTTTCCCAGGCGCTTTCTGCTGGGACAGTCTGCTTTGCGCTGAGGTGGGAAACGCGCTACAACCGCAGGCAAACATGGGCGAGGGGGAAACGGATTCATGGCCAGCCTGCCACTCGAAGGGCTCAAAGTCGTTGACATTGCCGTCTTGTTTGCCGCTCCAACGATTTCCCAGAATATGGGTGACTTTGGGGCGGAGGTGATTAAGGTTGAGCATCCGAAAATGGGGGATAGCCTGCGCTCACTCGGAGCCACCAAGGATGGCATTCCTCTCTGGTGGAAGATCACCAATCGGAATAAAAAATGTATTACGCTCAACCTGAGCAGGCCAGAAGGTCAGGAGTTGCTCAAGCAACTGCTCGCCGATGCCGACGTGCTGACAGAAAATTTCCGACCAGGCACTCTGGAAAAATGGGGTCTGGATTGGGAGACGCTGCATGCGCTAAACCCGCGCCTGATTGTTGTCCGCGTGTCAGGATTCGGTCAGACCGGACCCTATAAAGACAAACCTGGATTCGGCACCCTGGCCGAAGCGATGAGTGGCTTTGCTCACATTACCGGCCAGCCGGACGGGCCGCCGACTCTGCCTGGCTATGGCTTGGCAGACTCTATGGCCGGTCAATTTGGGACATGGGCCGTCATGTTTGCGCTCTATGAACGGGACCATACAAGTGGCAAAGGCCAGATGCTTGACCTGAGCGTCTTGGAGCCGCTGTTTACGACCACCGGAGACCAAGCGCTTGCCTATGACCAGCTTGGCGTCATTCAGCACCGAACCGGGAACCGGGTGCCGTCTATCGGCGCTCCCCGGAATACCTATCAAACCAAAGACGGTCACTGGCTTGCCCTTTCGGCCAATGCGCCGGCTTTGGCCAAACGCGTCTTCCTGGCCATCGGTCGCCCTGAACTGAACGATGACCCTCGCTTCGCCGACAACCGCGCCCGGATTGAGCATATTGATGAAGTCGATGCTATTGTTGGCGGCTGGATTGGTGCTCACACGGCTGAAGAAGTCTTAAAACGGTTTGACGAATACGAATGCGCCTGCGCACCCGTATACGACATCACCGGCATTCTGGCCGACCCCCATTTTCAGGCGCGTGAAACAGTGACCACCGTCTCTGACCCAGATCTGGGACCCGTCAAGATGCAGAATGTCGTCCCGAAATTTTCTCGGACTCCTGGCGCCATCCGCTGGTCGGCACCCACCCATATGGGGCATCACAACGAAGAAATCTATGGACAGCAACTCGGGCTGTCGCCGCAGCAACTGGCGGAATTACAAGAAAAAGGGGTGATCTAATGGCACGGCTGCGTCGGAGTTTATTATTTGTCCCGGCCAGTAGCGAGCGCTTCTTTGTCAAGGCGAAAGCGTCGGCGGCGGATACGCTGATTTTTGATCTGGAAGATGCGGTCGCCCCTGAACGCAAGGTCGAAGCGCGTGAGACTCTGCGAGAGGTATTGCGCGATACGGACTTTGAACGCTTTGAGCGCACCGTGCGGATTAACGGACTTGATACCCCCTACTTCTTGGATGATGTGTTAGCCATGGTTGAGGCCGGAGCCGACGGCCTGGTCGTGCCCAAGACCAATAGCGCCGAGCACATTCGATTCGTGGACCAACTCGTTTCCCTGGCCGAAGGCCGTACCGGACGCCGGCCTGGAGACGTTGGCCTGATTCCCCTGTTTGAACAGCCCGAGGCCATTGGCAACGCGTTTTCCATTGCCGCGGCAACGTCCCGGATTGCCGGGATTGCCTTTGGGCATGGGGATTTCTCCTTGTCCATGGGGATTCAAGCCGCGCCCTCAACCGCCGGCGTTGTTTTACAAGCGCGCTGTCAGGTGGTGATGGCCGCCAAGGCTGCGGGGGTGACGCCGATTGATAACGTCTATCTCGATATCAAAGACATTGACGGTCTGCGTCTGGAAACGCGGCAGGGCAAGGAATTCGGCTACGAGGGCAAAGCATGTATTCACCCCAAGCAGGTTGAGCCGGTGAACGCGGTGTACACCCCGACACTAGAAGAAGTCGAGTACGCGCGCGCCCTGGTCGCGGCTTTTGAACAAGCGGTGGCCGCAGGGCAGGGGGCCGTCTCCTTCCGAGGGCGGATGATTGACGGACCGATTGCCGACATTGAAAAAATCGTATTGGAGCGGGCGCGCCAAGCCGGTATGAACGTAGCCTCTTAGGAAACTGTGACCTATGGCGCGCGCTCGTCTGCAACACGGCTCAGCCTATGTGAATGGCGTCCGTTTACATTACGTCACGCAAGGGGCCGGCCCGCTGCTCATCTTGCTGCATGGATTCCCTGAATTCTGGTATTCGTGGCGTTATCAGATTCCCCCTTTGGCCGAACGTTTCACGGTCGTGGCCCCGGATATGCGCGGCTACAACGAGAGCGACAAGCCGAGCGGCGTGGCTAATTATCATATTGACCGGCTCACCGGGGATGTGGCGGGCCTCATTCGCGCCTTTAACGAAGAACGCGCCGTCATTATTGGTCATGATTGGGGGGGCGGGGTGGCCTGGTCGTTTGCCGCCACGTATCCACACCTGACTGAGCGGCTGGTTGTTTTGAATTGTCCCCATCCGGGAGCATTTCAGAAGGCCCTCACAGAGAATCGCCAGCAGCTTCGACGGAGTTGGTATCTCTTCTTCTTCCAGCTTCCGTGGCTGCCTGAGCTGGGCGTGCGTTTGTTCAGGCGTCGCTTTATTGAGCAGGCGTTTCGTGGCATGGCTGTGCGGAAAGAGGCTTTCCCCGACGAAGACCTGCACAAATACGCCGAGGCATTGCGGACCCCTGGCAGTGCTCGGGCCGCCATCAATTATTACCGGGCGGCGTTTCGCCACCGTCTCCGCAATGGCGTCTTACACCTGCCCCCAATCTCAAGTCCGACCCTCCTGATTTGGGGTGAGGAAGATAGCGCCCTCGGAAAAGAGCTGACCTACGATATGGACGAGTACTTCAGCGACCGTTTCGAGATCAAGTATATCCCCAAGTGCAGTCATTGGGTCCAACAGGAACAGCCTGAAGTGGTCAATCGGTATCTGCTGGAGTTTCTGCCGGCAGAAGAAGACAACGCTCTCGGGAAAAGCCGATAGACCTCGGCAGCCCTTACGCGACCGGCCGAAAAGCAAAGCGTGGGTCCGCGGCCCGAATCTCGGTCTCCGGCAGACCGAGTTCCCGGCGGACCATATTCGTGCCTTGCACCAGGGCGATACATTTGTAAAAAGCAATGCGCCGCGAGAGTCCTTCCCGTCCAAAGCCGCAGTCCGCGGTAATAATAAGCCGTTCCGGTGGGATGTATTCGAGCGCGCGACGAATCAGGTCGGCGATCATCTGGGGCGGCTCCACCGTGGTGACCGTGTGGTTGATGACGCCAATCGCGATTTTTTTGTCCGTCTTATACTGCTTGAGCAGCGGCAGGTCGCGGCCCTGGTTGCTGGCGCCCTCCAGGGTCAGGACATCGGCATTGAGTTGGAGCAGGTGCGGGAGTGAGCGTTCATAGCTGGGCCGCTCCCAGTAAAAGCTCTGCTGGTTCGGGTTGCCCCAGCAGGTATGCGCCCAGATTTCCGTGTTCACGCCCTCGACTTCACGATTGAACGCCTGGGTGTAGGCTGCCAGCTCTTTGTCTGTTGCTGGCGGGGTGGTGCAGCAGGCGAAATGATGGGGCGGTTCTTCGATCTGAATGACCGGGCAGCCGGCATCCGCTAACTCTCGCAACTCCGCATTCAACGCTGTGGCCAAGTCCATGACTAGCGCGTGGTCGGTTTTATAGTATTCGTTCCACAGCATCATGGGCAGACATGTCGCGCTGATTGAGCCGAACTTCACCGGTTTGCTGGTCATTTTCTGGGCGGTTTTCCAGATGGCAGCAAAGTGCAGGGGGCCGCGTGTCACTTTGTCCGTGACCGCCGGAGGATGGTAGGCTTCCTGGACCTCATACAGGATATGACCGGGCTTGATATCCGCATAGTCGAGAAAATGTGAAGAGTCGCGAAAGCCGCTCACACCGTTGAGGCGTTCAATCGTATAAAAGAACCAAGAGCGCCCGCCCACTTCCAGATCAAAGCGGGTGTCTCCATCGGTGAAGATGTCAAGGCCGGCCTGCTCTTGCTCGTTCATATAACAGGCAACCGCATCAATATACTGCTCCCGATAGAGCGAGTCGCCCATCGCGACCTTGAATGGCCGCCCTCGCAAGCTCTCGGTAAACCAGGTCGGCTTTGGAAATGATCCGACCATAGCCGTCGGTAGCTTTTTGTCTTGTGTGGCATGAAACATCGTCGCTCCTCCCTCCATATCGCTGGCGAATCATACACCCGGTGGCTGGGCGGCTGTCAACACGACGTGTTCATTGTTAGTAGTAGGGGAGCATCTTGGGCGCTGGGGGTATGAGACTCATAAGGCCGGCTCAAAAGGGGCACTCAGACAACGCTTGCAGAAGTTAGCGCTTTTTGTTAGCATAGCAGCCATGGCTCAGCAGCGACCGGACCCCTATGTCACGCTTGGAGAATTTATTAAACGTCAACGTGAGCTGTCGCAACTCTCTCTGCGGCAGCTGGCGGACATCTGCGGCATCTCCAATCCGTATCTCAGCCAGATTGAGCGCGGCCTCCGAACGCCGAGCAGTATGATTCTGCAATCGCTGGCGAAGGGACTGCGCATTTCAGCCGAAACCCTGTACACTCAAGCCGGCATCCTTGACCCGCAAGAGGCGGAAGAGAGCGACGTAATCAAAGCGATTCTACACGACCCCGACCTGTCCGCCCGCCAGCGTGAAATGATGATCGATATGTATCGGTCCTTTCGACAGGTCAATGAGGCCAGCGGGACGCCTTAAAAGAACAGTCTTGTCACGCAAGTGACACTTTTTGTCCATTATGCTTGCAAAAGTTAGCGATTGTAGTTAGCATCAGAGCGGCTGAAAACAAGCCGCCGCATCCGTAATCTCACAACCAAACAGGGAGGTTTCTCATGGCCGATAACGCATGGAACTGTGGTGCTTTTAATAAGATGTTCGACACCGACGGCAATCCTTTTGTCAAGATGATGAGCGGGATGAACACTCCGTTCAGCGAATCGATGAAACAAATGGCGGCGCAGTCGCTTGAGTCCAGCGAGAGATGGGTCAGCCAAGCCTTTGAGATGAACGAAAAGGCAACGGAATGGGCGAAGGACACGCCGTTTGCGCCAATTTTTGAAACCCAGCGCTCGTTTGCGCGTCAGATTTTTGACTCGTCCGCTGCGATGACCCGTCAGCTCTGGCAGCTTGAGCCCAAGGCCGAAGGGGCGGCAACAGAAACGAGCAATTAAAGCGGGAGGTTCTCCTTGGGGGCCCTCCCCACTCCTGTCATATCCTCCGCCTGTGCTTTATTTCTCGTCCAACAAGAGGCCGGCGACTTCTCTCAGGCGGTCGGGATGGACAATGAGCTTGCGCCCATCTCTGAGCAATACCTGCTGCCGTGCAAGCTCTTGCATATGCTCTGTCACTTTCTGGCGTGACGCGCCCACGAGGTCAGCGAGGTCTTCATGGGTAAGCTGCAAGAGCAGCATGGTCCCCCGGGCGTCCTGAATCCCAAATTTTTGTGCCAGCTCAAGCAAGGCTAAGGCGAGTTTTTGTCTCAGGCTTGAACCCTGAAAATGCGTATACCGGTAGAGGAGCGCAAACCAGCGGCCGACTGTGCCTTCCATCATGGCACTGAAATCTGTAAATGGAACGTTGAGCAGCGTTGTCACAAAAACATCTGGACGAACGGAACTCACCCAGCAGTCGCTGAACGCCTCTGAGCGAAAGGCGCGGTACATACCTGGCATCAAGGAGGTAATACCAAATAACTCCCCAGGTGAGATGAGACTGACCAGAACGCGCTCTTCATCCGGGCTGCGCAAGGAGAGCTTGACAACGCCAGAAATCAGGAAATACACCGAATCTGAGGGAACTCCCTCGTTAAACAGGACTGTGCGTTTTTCGATGTGATGCAGGTCCATCTCACTCAAAATCCGCTTCACTTGCTGGTCTGAGGCCCAGGGAAATGCCTTCAGTCGCCGGATTGTGGTCACATTAAGGACCGGTATACGTGCCATACGCGCTCTACCATAGGTCAGGGGTGAGGGTTCGTTTCCCAAAGGGGATAGTGTTGACCTCTGCTTCCCCTTTATTGTCACCCACCTGACAATAAAGCAAGGTGTTCTTATGCGCCTCCACCCGCCGCCGAGCGAGAAGGCCGTCTGCCATCCGTAGACCCAAGCGTTTTTTCGTTGTAGGATACCGGTCCCATAAAAAACACAGCGGGACGTGGAGCCCGCTAGTCTGCGATGGAGGAGAGCGGATGCGAAAAGTATACGCGTATCAGAAGGTATTTTCTTACTTTATCCTGGCTGGCTGCCTTCTTCTCTGGGCGTGTGGCGAACGGCCCATGGGACAGAAAGAAGAATTGGCGATTCAGATCATCAAAAGCCATGCGACCGAAGACGGGTTCAGCATTATCTCTAATATAGAGAAACGCCGAGATACCGCCGACCGCGCTGGGAACCCGTGGACTATGGGGCCGTGGGAGGCTGGGCTACTCTCTCAAGGGGACCGGATCAACGACGAGCTAAGCCAATACTTCAATCTCTTTGAGGCCCCGGGCGGGCGGTGGGTGCGCTTCACCTATACAGACAAGGATGGGTCCCACGAAGCGCTCTGGGAGACCCATATCTATAAGAAGCATGTTGAAGGGACGAACGACCTGGCAAAAGAGTTCATGACATCACCGTCTGAGTAAGACACCTGTCTCCTCTGGCCCTTCGTTTTTTCCTATCCTCTCCCGCTTGATTTGCTTTTCAGGCCGGCGTGCTGTCGAGCGAGGACAGGGCAACTGTCAGATAGGGCTCTCGTCCTCGTTCTTGTAAGCGAGCGAGGACGTCTGCCAGAATACGGTAGACCTGCGGGTTGACAATCAGGCCAATATGGCGTCCCGTGACTTCCCGGTTCTCGCGCTCAGGGTCGATACTCGCGTTCCACTTTACGACCTCGTCCTGTTTGGAGAAGATTGAGGTAAACCCGACCTCTTCAGGCATGGAGGAAATAACACTGCGGTTAAAGTGGCAGTTGCAGTGGAGTGTCCCGCACTCGGACGGCAGCTCTCCACGCCAGCGCCGAAAGGGTTGCAGGACGCGCGAGGCAAACAAAACCAGCGGACTCACATTATTTGTCCGTTGAATGGGAGAGCCCATCGTGACCACATGGCGGACTTGGTCGGGAAAATTTGTCCCCAGAAACCGAGCCAGCATCCCGCCGAGGCTATGGCCAAAAACAATGAGCGGATAGCCAGTCTCCCGAATGATCTGATTCAAACGCCAGCGGAGCAAATGCCCGGTGCGATTTGGACAATCGATGTTCCAGTCCAGCCCTGAGAAATAGGGATTATAACCCATACGTCTCAACCAACCAGCTAATAATTGTAAGCTCCAGTCGCCGGCCAGAAATCCAGGAATCAGCAGAATAGGTTCCCCGGACGCCTGGGGGACTGGTGGACAGCGGTAGATGTCGTCTCGGAGCAGGGCGCACAGTTGGTGGTATGAGTCTGGGTAGGCGGCGGTTAATTGCCAGAGAAGCGTACTAAAACGCTCGGCGTCTTCCCGACCAGGATAGGCGTCAGAAAGAAAATTATCCGGTGTCACGGTATCCGCCCCCCAGGAGTGCCGGCTGGATTTTTGCTTGCAGCGGGTGATAACTCTTGCAAGCATAGCAAAAAACACGCAAGAAAGAAACCAGACAGTTCTCGCCCGGCATGTTGTGAGTGAGATTGGCCCTGGAACGGATATCTGTTAGCATCCTCTGCCTATTCTTGCGGGCGCTTGGGCGTGATTGAGGCGGCTTGAAGGAGGAGCATATGGCTGAAGCACGGCTGCACATTGAACGTCCTTATCCTCACACAACGACGCTCCGTGACGGGTCAAGCGTGACGTTACGCTTAATGACCTCCTTTGATGCCGACCGTATTGTGAGCTTTGCCCATAGCTTGCCGGCGGACGACCTCCTCCATCTGAGGATAGACATCACAGACCCTGAAGTCGTAAGGCAGTGGGTGCGGAATCTTGAGGCCCGGAAGACCGTGACGATTATTGCTGAAAATGGGGAAGAGATGGCCGGCTATGCCATTCTGCACCACCATATCGTGACGTGGCAGCGGCATCTCGGAGAAATTCGCCTCTTGCTTGCCCCGGAGTATCGCTCGCAGGGTTTGGGGCGGACGTTGGCAGAGGAGATTATTGCCATTGCGCAGGATTTAGAACTGAGCAAGGTCGTCGCTCAGATGATGCCGGACCAACCAGGGGCACGGACGCTCTTCGTCCGCCTCGGCTTTCAAACTGAGGCGCTCCTGCCGGATTTTGTCATTGACCGTTCTGGACAGACCCGAGACCTGCTTATCATGGCCTACGACATGACGGGCCTGTCCGGCCAGGTGCCTTCCGCCTTAATGATCTCTTGAGTAGAGAGACCGGCTGCTTCAGCTGCACTCGTCCGGGTGTCGGCATTGGCCGAACGGTTTGAAAACCGCTCCGCCGCTTCCCGCAATTCAAGAAATGACGCCTTCAGACAGCCTGCATACTCCCAGCCGTCTGGTATGAGTTGGGGGTCAAGCGTCACGCCTATCGAGAGCTTTTGATTATAGCTGGCCACCGCATGGAACAGGCCCACTCGTGCTGCTAACGGACCCATCGGCAAGAAAGCGTGTCGTTTATGCCCGGCCAGGTACAGAGGGACCTGCGGGCCAGGGATATTCATGACTACCGTATTCGCCAGCGCACTCATTGAGGGCGCTGGGCCGGCGAAGGCTTGCCAAGCTGGCGGGATACAGGTCGCCAAGGACTGCAAGGCATGGAAGGTGCCGGCCTGGTCCTGTTCGTACAGCTCCTCAATCGTCGCTTTTTGTGCAGACAGCCGTAAAATCGGGTCGATGATACCCACGTACAGCGGGATTAACATCGTTGCCGTTCGGCCAGTCGAGTGTCTGCTGCGTCTGCCGCGGGGTTCGTGTCGTTTGAGGTCAACGGGAGAGGCAACGCGGAGCTCCAGGCCGTCTGTTTTGTACCCCTGAGCCCGTAAATAGCGTCCAATCCCCCCGGCAATAATCGCCAGCACAACATCGTTGACGGTTCCTCTGAGAACCGAACGAATGAAGCGCGCCTCGGCAAAAGAAAATTCGAGCCACGTCAACTGCCGCTGGTCTGACAGGGCCGCATTAAATGGGGTATGCGGAACGGGTTGCATCAGGGTGGGCATGACGCTCATCAGCGCGTTGCTGAACCGTGTTGAGCGTGAGCCGGGAAGCGGCGAGCGGAGGGCCTGGAAAATCTGATCGGTCCACCACTCGGCCACCTCAGTAATCCGGTCCCGAACCGCCTCTTGCACAAGCGTCAGCGCATCGGGAATGGCTTCAGGCTCCCACGAATGAGACGCTGAGGCGCGGTGTTCGGTATCCGGTCTCAAGTCATGCAAGACGAGCATCAGGTCAATGCCCGAGACGCCTTCCAGCATGGCCTGATGAATACGAGCCAGGATGAGCGTGTTGCCGTCCGGACGGCCGTGGAGAAGCGTCAGTTTCCATAAGGGCCGGTTTCGGTCCAATGGGGCGGTAAAAAGTTGGCTACAGACCTGAGAGACCACCCGGTCATCCGCAGGGGGAGGGAGGGTGCATTCGTCCACATGATAGGCAAGATCGAAATCTGGGTCATCCTCCCAGGTCGGATGGGCAATGTTCAGCGGGGCAAAAACCGCCTTCTGACGATACTGGGGCAGGCGGTCGAAACGACTTTCGATTAACGAACAGAGCTCGTCTTTTGAAAGAGTCCCGTCATACAGACTACAGCCTCCAATATGCATGGGGGTATCTGGTTTCTCTCTGTAGAGAAACGCTGCCTCAGTCTGCGTTAAACGTCTATAGGTCCTGCCTTGAGCCATATCTGACTTGATTAGAGGATACGCAGGGAGAAAAAAAGAGGGATGGGGGAGATACCTCCGAAAGACAAGCAATTGCCCCTCACGGACCGCGTAGGCGGAAGACGGCCAATTCCCCGGGCACCGGGGTGTTGCCTGGGCAACACCACATTGCCGTTCGGGGAACAAGCCTTTATAGCGCTCTTCGCTGGTCCCCTACCCATGAGCAGAGCGGGAAACAAGGAGCGGGAGCAATGACGCACGAGGAAATGGTTCAAGAACTCTGGGACCGGGAGCACCTTAAAGAACTGACCTACCAGTACGGCTTGGCAATTGAGGCCCAGGATGAAGAAAAAATGGCCAATTTATTCACCCCAGACGGCTCGGTGGATTTCAGTTCCATGGGGCGAGGGGTGATACAAGGGACAGACGCCATTAAGGAATTTTACCGCTCAACATGGCCTCTCAAGGTCAAACCGTTTTTCACGAATCACGTCCTGCACATTCACGGAGACACTGCGAGTGGCATCTGTTCGGTTGAGAACCGGGCTTCCCGTGGCGACGAGAGCCTCATTGGCGCGGGTCGTCTGCATGATGAGTACGTCAAGGTGGACGGGGTATGGAAGTTCCAATCTCGCCGGGTGGATATGTTCTACTTCACCCCCATATCCGAAGGTTGGGCCAAAGCCGATGGTCTCGGAAAACTGGAAGTTGGGCGGGAATCCTGAGAGACGGACAAGAGGGTTGAATATCGTAGCCAAAGATGCTAACAGAAGAGTGTTGACGAAGTTTGGTTAGAGTAACTGTACGAAGGGAGGCTATAGATGAAGCGTTGGACAATAGTGATGGCATGTGTCTTGGCTCTAGGATTCATGACTGCCCCCGCCGGTGTGTATGCGGACCACCACGAGGCTGGAGAAAAATCTGAAGAGGGTGGCGACGGTGGTGGCGACGGTGCCTGCGGCGGCGACAGCGGGTCGTCTGAGGGCTCACACTAAGCCTGATCCCCACAGAAGCGGCTCAAAGCAAGTCGAGGAAGGTAAATTCTGGTTCGGAACGGGGCGTTCTTTAGAAGAATGCCCCGCTTTTATGGAAGACCCGCACCATAAAAATATCTTCTTTTTTCAATCCCGTTCCCGTGCTAGACTGGAGAGCATGAACGGAGCGGGAAAAGTCATGAGTCGGACCCCACTAAAGAGCGCCTTCTTTTCAGACATCACATCGGCCGATATCCAGCGTGAAAAAAATCACGCCCGTGAACTGCGTCGTTCAGCCTGGTGGAAGCGCAAACGCGCGAGCGGGGTGTGTCACTACTGTCAACAGCAGTTGCCACCTGCGGAACTCACTATGGACCACCTTGTTCCTCTCGTCCGCGGCGGGAAGTCAACCAAGGGCAACTTGGTGGCGGCGTGTAAAGACTGTAATAGCAGAAAGAAGTATGCCCTTCCCTGGGAATGGGAGATTGAGCAAACACAGTTTCCGTCTCATGAGTGAAGAGTCATCGGCCGACTGCGATTTCCGAGCATGCCGTCTGCTCTCAAGACGACTGTGACGGAAAACCATACAGTTTGACACAGTTATCGTGGACGATCTTGCGTGTATCGTCTTCTGGAATAGCAGAAAAATTATCCGCCACCTGCTGGCGTGAGAACGGCCAGACCCCTTCGGTGTGCGGATAATCAGAGCCCCACATCAGGTTCTCAACCCCCATCAACTCGCGGGTGAGCACCCCAGCGCGATCATCCTCAAACGTGGCATAAAACTGACGGTGGAAATACGTGCTTGGCCGCTCGGGCAAACGCGGCTCCATCCAGCCCTTATGATCCTGCCACCAGTGGTCCATAAAGCCCAGCGCCGCACCAATCCAGCCGATTCCACTTTCGACCAAGGCCCATTTCAGCTTGGGGAAGCGGGTCGGAGCGCCACCCCAAATAATCTGCTGCAGGGTCTCGTTCATCTCAAATTTGACAATGCCGATGATGATGCCACCGGCACCCGGACCGTGGGAGCGGCCAAACGGGTCGCGGCCACCAATGTGAATGCTGGCAACGAGATTCATGTCCTGGAGCGCGGCCCACAGGGGGTCCCAGTCGGGCAGATTAAACGGACGGTCGTCTACCCAGGCTGGGAGCATGACACTGACGAGACCCAGCTTGGCGCAACGTTCCGTTTCCGTAATGGCCCATTCAATAGGACCCCGGCACGGCACCAGGCCCACACCTTTGAGACGGTCTGGATAGACCGCACAATACTCTGCCAGCCAGTCATTATACGCCCGACAGCAGGCATACAGATATGCGGCATCTGGGGCCCGCACCAGGGTCAGCCCTACCCCAGGGTAGATGACCTCCCCGGACACCCCGTCCGTGTCCTGGTCTTTCAGCCGTTCATGTGGGTCCCAGCTTCCAGGGCGATTATCCGCATACCGAAAGCCCTTTGGGGCAGGGATATCCATGCCCTGGGCCTTGAGGTCCTGCATGGGACCCTCAAAGGCCAGCGGACGCGGACGGAGGCCGTCAATGACAATATAGTCCCCGCTCTCGTCCAGGGCCTCAATGCGCGGCGCTTTATCCCGCCACTTTTTGTCCATCCGGGTCAGCCACAGGTCTGCCGGCTCCACAATATGAGAGTCGGCTGAGAGGAGGCGTTTGGTATACACTGCGGTCATGCTGGCACTCCGTGTGTCTTATCTTTTGGAGGTCGTCCGCTTCTTGGATGGGGTCGGTTTTGCCGAGGCGGTTCATTCGCTCGCCGGCTTGAGCGCAACCTTATTACACGTACACGTCCCGACCTGATGCAGCTCAATCACATTGTCAAAAGGGTCACGGACGAACACTTGATCCGAATTCTGCCCGACGAGACCCTGGATACTCCAATACCAGATACCCCGTTCATCGAGTTCCTGCCGGGCGGCCTGAATATCTTTGACCGCCAGAGCGACGTGGGGCAGGGTCGGGTCTTCTTTTGTGGAGCGGGCCATCGGCGACTTGCCTTTCGCACCCATCAGATGAATCTGGGTGGTGTTATTCCCCTCGCCCACATACATCCAAAAACCGGGAATGGAGGCGATATTCGGCCGCGCGGGGTCTGTGTCCAAACCCAGCACCCCGGAATAAAACTCCCGCGCTTTTTCCGCATCCTCTTGGGTGTTGCCAATCCGAATGCCGTGGTGATGCAGTTCCACAACTTCAATCGCCATACTCGTCCCTCCTTGGAGTCATATCTTCCGCCCCCTGGTATAGCACAAGCCGGACCGGAAGGGAAAAGCGTACCGGAAAAAACTCGGGCAAGAGCGGCCCCCTGCGCGCGGTCCGCCTCAGTCGCCAGACAGAGGCACCGCTTGCTTTTAGCGTCGGGCCGCGACTCCAACACCAACCAGCACAACGAGTCCGCCAACCAGGTGGGGCAGTGTTAATGCCTCGTCAAGAAAGATATACGCGATCCCAATGGCCATAACCGGCACGAGGTTGATAAACACCCCGGCCCGGCTCGGCCCCAGGATTTCAACCGCCTGGTAATACCAGAAGTGGGCGAAGGTCCCGAGCGTACTTTGATACGCCACGGCCAGCCAGGAATCCCAGCGCGTTGCGGCCACCTGCCAATCCTCCCACTCGGTCAGCCAGCAGGCAATGAGTAAATACGTTGCGCCGGCAATATACGCATAGGTCGTTGCCGCCAGCGGAGAGACCTCCCGCATGAGGTGGCGGCCGTAGGTCGTATAGATGCCCCAGGCAAACAGGGTGGCCACAATAATCAGATCGCCCGGGTTGTACGCGCTGGTAGTAATGACCTGCCACGAGCCCTGCGAAACAATGACAACAACGCCAACAATAGAAATCGCAATGCCCAGGAGCATCGTGGACGACATTCTTTCTCTCAGAAACAGGGCGGCCAGGAGCGCAATGGCAATCGGCGAGGCCGCGTTGAGCAGGGCCGCATTGGTGGCCGTCGTGAGACGCAGACCCTGATAGCTGCCGCCTACAGACAGCAGATAGCCGGTGAAACCAAGAAAAAGAAAACTGCCGACCAGACGGGGTGTCCAGTTGACCCGCGTCTCTCCGGCCTCGTTCTTCCGCTGGAGATAGACAAAGAGGAGAGCCGCGCCAATGGTCAGACGAATGGCCGCAAACGTGAAAGGCGGGATGCTGCGCAGGGCGACTTTCCCGGTTGGAAACAGGCCGGCCCATACCAGGGCCGTCAGAATCATCAACAGCAGGGCGCGGCGTTGGGGGGACATGGTAGGGGGCAGGGGTGAATGGCTAGTAGTTAGTGGTTAGTGGTCAGTGGTTAGTGGTTAGTGGTTAGTGGTTAGTAGTGAGGATACGGTTATGCGCGCGCGGGATAAATTGCCAGCCGGAGCGCAAGAGCGTGCTAGCGCAGGGCCGGCATGACTTCCTTGGCAAAGACCCGCACCGCCTCTCGGTCGTACAGGCCCGGACGACGCAGATTGATAATAAAGTGGGTGACGCCAATATCGATGTAAGATTGGAGTTGGGTGCGGATTGCATCCGGGGTGCCGGCGAGAATCGTCCGGCGGGCTTCTGCCTCAGTCAGATTCCGCATCGTCATCGCTTGTTGCAGCACCCGTTGCAGTGCTGCGGGGCTTGGGTTGAGATACAGCGGGGTCAGATAGGAACGCTCAATTTCACGACAGTCCCGGTTGATGCCCGCACAGTATTGCTCCAAGACCTGATTCTTTTTGGCAAACTGGCTGGGCGAAAGAATCGGCACGTTCCACATCTGGGCATAGCGGGCGACAATGGGCAGGGTCAGCTTTTCACCGATACCGCCAATCATAATTGGTGGCATGGGTTGCTGAACCGGCTTGGGGGCAAACGGCGCAGCCACCAGCGAATAATAGGGGCCCGTATGCGACGCGGTTGGGTTGGCCTGCCAGAGCTTGGTAATCACTTGCAGCGCGTCCTCCAGACGCTGGGAGCGGCCCCGCATCGTGGAGAACTCGACCCCATAGGCTTCGTGCTCACGTTTGAACCAGCCCGAACCAATCCCGAAGATCAGCCGCCCGTTGCTCAGATGATCCACTGTGGCTGCCATTTTTGCCAGAATAGCCGGATGGCGAAAGGTATTGCTCGTCACCATGCAGCCAATCTGAATTTTCGAGGTGGCAACCGCCATCGCCCCCAGCAAGGTCCAGGACTCCAGCATGGACTCGTCTGACGGACCCACGCTGGGCAGCAGGTGATCGTTCACCCACAACGTATCAAAACCCAAGGCTTCGGCTTCCTGCCACACCTCCTTGAGTTCTTCGACCGTGGTCTGCTGTTGGGCGACTTGCAGGCCAAAACGGATTTTCGGCTTCTCTTCTTCGGCTTGCGTCGGACCGCTCAAGAGCACCAGACCGGCAGCCACGAGCCAATACACAAACATACGCATAAGATATCCCCCTCCCTGGCACGCCTACCAGCTATGTTGAGACGGCTCAAGCTCCTGGAGCGTGAGCGGGAAGAGGGGAGGCAATGCAGCGGTCGGGCTTACAACCCGCCGGGCGCTTCTTCGCCCGGCACGTCTTCCTGCTCCACCTCAAACCCGGCGGCTTCAACGAGCCGGCGGGCGTCCTGGGCCTGCTGGCCGGGGGTGGTGAGATAGCCTTCAACAAAAATCGAGTTCGCCGGATAGAAGGCCAGACCTGACCATTGGCCGAGGTAGAGTTCGCGTCCTGCGGCCATGCGAATTTCGCTGCGCGGATTCAGAAATCGCATCAGGCAGAGCGCCTTCAGCCCGCGGACGGGATTGAAGTCTTTGCGCGCCCCGAGCGGCGTGCCGTCAATGGGATACAGAAAATTGACCGGCACCGAGTCAACGTCCAGCGCTCGGACGGCGTAGGCTAACGCGACGACATCTTCGTCTTTTTCTCCCATACCGATAATGCCGCCACTGCACGTGGACAGCCCGGCCCGCTTGACGTTTTTGACGGTCTCCACTCGGTCTTCATAGGTATGGGTTGAGCAGATCTCGGCGTAAAACTCCCGGCTCGTATTGAGGTTGTGATTGACCCAGCCAACCCCCGCGTCTTTGAGGGCGCGGGCCTGGGGTTCGCTCGTGAGTCCCAGCGAAACACAAATCTCCAGGTTGGGAAATGCGGCTTTGATCTGGCGTGTGGCTGCGGTCAGATGGTCAATATCACGCCCGCTCGGGCCACGCCCGCTGGCGACCATGCAATAGCGCCGCGCACCGGCCTGGGCGGCCTTGCGCGCGCCGGCAAGCAACTCGTCCGTTGAGAGCAGGCGATATTTGTCAATCAACGCCTTAGAGATAGAGGACTGGGAACAGTAATGGCAATCTTCCGGACATAAGCCGCTACGGGCGTTTTGTAAAACGCAGATTTTCACCTTGCGCCCAAAAAACCGTTCTCGAACCGTAAAGGCCGCCTGTAGCAGCTCGGAGACATCCTCATTGGCTGTGCGGAGAACGGCAAAGGCGTCTTCACGCGGCAGTAACTCACCGGCTAATGATTGGGTCGCGAAGTGCGAGAAACGAGACATACTGTTTTCCCTTTCCGTCAAAATGTGCTGGGCAAGGCTCTGCTCTATCCGAGCAGTCCGGGAAGATCAACTGCTGTGGAGAACAGTTGACCCAGCCTCACCCGCTCGCGGTCAATATCCTCACTCAGCGTCAGATGAGGAATACTGCCCCGGCACGGCGCATCGGTCAGGCCGGCCAGGGTGGCTGCATTGGTTTTGATGGCGTCATCCGCAGTCTGGGTCGGATGGTTGAGGATATAGCCGGCCAGGGATAAGCCCCGGGTTTGAATACAGTGCAGCGTCAGCAAGGCATGATTCAACGCCCCCAGCTTTGAGCCGACCACGACGAGAATCGGAATGTCGAGATCACGGGCCAGGTCAGCAAAGGAATAGCGGTCCACGAGTGGCACCAATAAGCCACCAGCGCCCTCCACGAGTGTCACCTCGTGCTGGGCGGCAATCGACTGAAACACCTCGACAATCCGCTCCGGCTGAATCGTGACGCCGGCTTGTGCGGCGGCGACGCTCGGGGCGACTGGCGGAGAAAAACGGTAGGGACACGCGGTCTCAAGCGGCAGATTGCTGCGGGCATAGCCGACCAGGCGCATGGCGTCGTCCGGGTATAAGAACCCGTCTCGTCTATCGCAGCCGGTTTCTGCCGGCTTGAGCACGCCCACGCGTTTGCCCCGGGCGGTCAGGGCGGCGGCAATGCCACAGCCCACCAGGGTCTTGCCGATACCGGTATCCGTGCCGGTGATAAACAGGCTGGTCATGTGACGGTCTGAATGGCGGTGTGGACGACATCAAGCAGGTGTGACAGCTCAGCCTCGGTAATGCTGAGCGGCGGCATGAGAATAATGACGCTGCCCAGTGGCCGAATCATGACTCCGTGCTTGCGCGCCTCTTGGATGACCCGCATACCGATCTTCTCGGCTGGAGCATAGGCGACCTTGCTGACCGGATCGCGCATCAATTCGATCCCGACCATCAGACCCCACTGTCGAATATCGGCCACCTGGGGAAGGGCGGCAATGTCCGCCTGGAGGCGTTGAGTCAGCAGGGAGACCTTAGGTTGCACCTGCTCAAGGACCTGCTCTTCGGCAAAAACGTCAAGGCTGGCCAGGGCCGCGGCGCAGGCCACGGGATTGCCGGTATACGTGTGGCCGTGAAAAAAGGTCTTGAACTCTTCGTAGGGTGCGAGAAAGGCGGAAAACACTTCCTCGGTCGTGAGCGTCGCCGCGAGCGGCAGATAGCCGCCGGTTATGCCCTTAGCCACGCAGAATAAGTCCGGGCTGATAGCCGCATGGTCACAGGCAAACATTTTTCCGGTGCGGCCAAATCCGGTGGCTACCTCGTCACAGATGAAGAGGATGCCGTGTTGCCGGGTGAGTTGACGTAGGGTCTGCACATATTCGACCGGCTGCGCCCACATCCCAGCCGCACCCTGCATCAGGGGTTCGATAATCACGGCTGCCAGCTCTGAATGCTGTTGGGCGAGCGTGTGTTCGGCTTCTTCTTGGGCCGCGCCCAGGGCCTGCTCGGCAGACATGCCGCGCATAAAGCGAAACACATGCGGCGGGGTCAGCCGAACCGTGTCGGCCAACAGCGGCCGATAAAAATGGTGAAACAGATCTGAGTAGCCCACGCTGACCGCGCCCAGCGTATCGCCGTGGTAGGCTTCGACTAAGGAGGCAAATTTCGTGCGCCGGGTTTCTCCGCGCAACTGCCAGTACTGAAACGCCAGTTTGAGCGCGATTTCCGTGGCAGTGGCTCCCGCGTCCGAATAGAACACCCGGCTCAGCCCGGCCGGCGCCAGCTCAACCAGTTTTTTCGCCAGCAGTATAGAGGGGATATTGGCCAGCCCGAGCATGGTCGAATGCGCGACCTGCTTGACCTGCTCGGTAATGGCGGTGTTGAGGCGGGGATGGGTATGGCCATGAATGTTGCACCATAACGACGAGACACCATCCAGATAGCGCTTGCCGTTGACATCAATCAGATAATTGCCTTCGCCCCTGGCAATAATAATCGGGTCTTCCTGCAACCAGTCTTGCATCTGGGTAAACGGATGCCACACATAGGTATGATCCCAGGCTTTGAGCTCGGCATACGACGGGCTGCTCATCGAATCCCGACCTCCTGACCGGCCGCGGCAAACGCATCCAGCGTGCGTGACAAGTGGTCTGGGGTGTGGGTTGCCATCGGGGTCACGCGAATACGCGAGGTGCCGTCTGGAACGGTGGGCGGGCGAATCCCGTGGGCAAAGACGCCACGCTGAAGGAGGGCAGCGGCCACGATCATCGTCTCACGCGCCTCACCGATAATGACTGGTAGAATCTGCGAGCGGGTCGCGCCCAGCGTATAGCCGAGCGAGCCGAGCCCGTCCGACAGCAACGTGGTGTTCTCCCACAAACGCTGCCGTCGCTCAGGTTCCTGCTCCACAATATCGAGGGCGGCGAGCACCGCGGCCGCAGTCGCGGGCGGAATCGCCGTGGTATAGATAAAACTCCGTGCCCGATTCACCAGCCAGTCAATCAGCTCGTGACTGCCAGCCACAAAGGCCCCCACGCAGCCCAATGCCTTGCCCAGGGTGCCCATCTGGATATCGACCTGCCCGGTCAGACCGAGTGCTTCAACCAGGCCGCTGCCGTGCGGACCGAACACGCCGGTTGCGTGGGCCTCATCAACCATCACCCAAGTGTCATACTGTTGGGCCAAGCTCACAATTTCTACCAGCGGAGCCAGGTCGCCGTCCATGCTGAACACGCTGTCGGTCACAATCAGGCGTTGGCCGGTCGCTGGGCAGGCTTGCAGCAATTCATGCAGATGCGTGGTGTCAGCGTGACGATAGACCCGGATATCAGCCCGTGACAAGCGGCAGCCGTCGATGATGCTGGCGTGGTTCAGGCTGTCGCTCAGGATCGTATCGCCCGGTCCCATCAGGGCGGACAGCACCCCGATATTGGCGTGGTAGCCCGTTGGAAAAACAAGCGCGGCCTCCGTTTTTTTGAGGGTGGCCAGGCGTTGTTCCAATGCGTGATGCACCGTCATGGAACCGGAAATCAGGCGCGAAGCACCGCTGCCACAGCCGTATTTTTCAATCGCCTCGTGGGCCGCCTGCTTGAGGGCCGGATGATTGGCCAAACCCAGATAGTTATTGGAAGAGAACAGCAATACTTCCTGGCCTTCAAGGCTAACGGTTGCATCCTGTGCCCCTGCAACGGCACGCAAGCTGCGATACAATCCGCTTTCTTTCACCTCGGCGAGCCGGGCCGTCAGGATATCTGCGCGCATCTTTCTCTCCAGGCCGCTCATACTGCCGGGAAAGAGTACCTGTGTCCAGCATCTCCCCTTTTGAGAATCCACTCAAAAGCTGGTACGAGGGGGTATGATTTCTCCTGTGGAAAAACTCAATGCGGCCTTACGCGAGAATCGACCCGAGGACTATCTGACGGCCACGCACCGGGAAATTGGCCTGCGGCCGGTACGGTTCAGCCCCGGCAGGTCCGAATGGGCATGGGATGCCAGCCACGCGCGGGTATTGAATCCGTTTGGGTATGTGGCCGGCGGCTATTTGAGCGTGTTTGCCGATGAGTTGCTGAGCAGCGCCATTGGCTCAGTCATGGACGCCGGCGAATTTGCCACAACCGCGGAACTGAAAATCAGTTTTCTCAGGCCAGTCAAAAAGGGTCTGGTCACAGGGACGGGTAAAGTTCTGCGCAAAGGTCAGCGGGTGGCGTTTGTCGAAGCGACCATCCGCAATGCACAAGACGAAGTGGTCGCCACGGTGAGCAGTACGTGGACCGTGGTGGCAACACAAGGGGCAAAATGAGGCCCCTTGGGAGCATCCTTCGACTTCGCTCCGCTCAGGATGAACGGAGGAACGGAAATCTGACCGCTGAAGAAAGGAGAGTATTGTATGGGCATGATCGAACGATTCCTGGAATATGCACAGGTTTTTGAAGAGGCGTATGACGGCGATAACTGGTCGCTGCTTGAGCCGTATTTCACCGAGGATGCAGTCTACGATTTTATTGCCGGCCCGCCGCTCGGCGCACGGCATGAGGGCCGGGCCACGATCCTGAGCGATTTTCAGACCGCGGTGAATGGCTTTGACCGTCGCTTTACCTCGCGTCGGGTTGAGCTTATCGAGGGGCCAATAGAAAGGAACGGTGAGGTCTGGATGCGCTGGCTTGCGACCTACACCCTGGACGACGCGCCCGACTGCCGCCTGGAAGGCGAGGAGCGGGCCGTCTTTGAGGGCGACCGCATGAGTCTCTTGGAAGACCGAGTTGCTGACGAGGAATGCCAACGTCTGGCCGCGTATCTGGATACGCACGGCGCTAAGTGGAAACCGGCGGCCTGAGCGGCACTCGAAAAGACAAGTCCCCTCACCCCACGAGAATCAAAGTCTATCCACCAGGAGGGTATGTTATGCAAATCGGAACCATCGCGCTCTTTCAACGCTACGGCTATGACGACAGTGTGACGGACAGTCAGGTCTACCGGGAAGAACTGGCTCTGGCCTCGCAGATCGAAGAACTCGGCTATGATTCACACTGGTCGGTGGAGCATCATTTTGAGGACTACTCCTTTTGCCCCGATAATGCCATTTATCTGGGCCATCTGGCGGCCATGACCACAACGCTCAAGCTGGCGACCGGCGCGGTCATCGTGCCGTGGAACACGCCGTTGCGTTCGGCTGAGAAGGTTGCGCTCTTGGACGAACTGTCGAATGGCCGGGTGATCTTCGGCATGGGTCGCGGCTTGTCCCGTCGGGAGTATGACCAGTTCGGTATCGACATGGACACTTCGCGGGAGCGATTTGACGAGGCCGTGCCCATGATTCTCAATGCCCTGGAGACCGGCATGATTGAGGGCAACGGCAAATACTATCAGCAACCACGCGCACCGATTCGGCCCAAGCCCACGCGAACCTTCAAGGGCCGCACGACCCAGGTAGCGATGTCGCCCGATTCGGCCCTGGAAGCGGCCAAGCACCGGGCTCAGATGATGGTCTTTACCCAAAAGCCGATTGAGGAGCATAACGCGGATTTTGAGCCCTACCGGGTCCTGTTTCGTGAACTCCACGGCATTGACGCCCCTCCGCCCATGATGGCCGGCATGTCCATCTGCCACGAAGACGCCGGCCGGGCCGAGGAACTGGCCCATAAATATATTGCCGGCTATCTGTTGTCGGCCATGCACCATTACGAACTCATGGGCGACCACTTCAAGAATGCCAAGGGCTACGAAGCCTATGGCGATGCTGTGGACACGCTGCGTGAGTTGGGCCTTGAGGGCATGGCCCAGATGTATGTCAACGCCCAGGCGTGGGGCACGCCGCAGCAGATTGTGGACAAGTTGTCACACTGGCGGGAGGTGGTCGGACGGTTTGATCTGATCTTCGGCTTTCGTGGAGCCGGGATGCCGTTTGAGGATGCCGAGCGCTCCCAGCGTCTCATCGCGCAAAAAGTCATTCCCGAACTCCGGCAATGGGACGTTGAAGCAAAGGCGGCTTAGGCCGGTCATCCTCGGTTTCTGTTGTGGAGAGCGTGGTCGGGAATCGGCTGATGAATTGTCATTTGATTGCTGAGTAAGGTATGGCGCAACCGAATTGGCAAAACCGGACACTGTGGACAGGCGATAACCTCGACATCATGCGGGGGATGAACTCCGAATCCGTAGACCTCATTTATCTTGACCCTCCATTTAACTCCAACAGACAGTTTGCCGCTCCCATCGGCAGCAAAGCGGCGGGGGCGACCTTTAAGGACACCTGGACCCTGAGCGACGTAGACGAAGCGTGGCACGGGGAAATTGCGGATAAAGACCCGACGTTGTACGCCATTATTGACGCAGCCGGGCTGAGTCACGGCAAGGGCATGAAATCCTACCTGATTATGATGGCCGTGCGCTTGCTAGAAATGAAGCGTCTTCTCAAACCATCTGGCTCTGTGTACCTCCATTGCGATCCGACCGCGAGCCATTACTTGAAAACGCTGCTGGATTCGATCTTTGGAGCAGGGAATTTTCGGAGCGAGATTGTGTGGCGGCGGTCCAACGCGCATAGCAAGACTACAAAACAGTTCGGCCCCATCCATGACACGTTATTGTACTACTCGAAATCGGAAGAACGGATATTTCATCCGGGAGTACGACCGTACACGAGGGCGTATATCGAAGACAGGTTCAAGAAAAAGAGATGAGCGCGGGCGGTATCAAACAAACTATCTCACAGGACCGGAGACACGGGAGGGGGAGAGCGGTGAAGCATGGCGTGGGTTTGACCCAACCGCTGTTGGGCGGCATTGGGCCATTCCACGTTCGTTGCGTGAATTTCTGCCCTCGGGCGGAAAGGGGATGGGCAGTCACGAAAAACTTGAACGTCTCCATCAGCAGGGAGTGATTGTGTTTCCCAAGAAACGGGGCGGCCAACCAATGTATAAACAATACGTCGGTCCTGGCGTCCCATATCAGGATGTGTGGGCATATCAGCCGAACACAAGAGGGGTGCTGCACGAATCTGATGAACACATTGACGAGGATGTAAAATGGCTCGAAGCCGAACCTGAGAAAGTAGGCTATCCAACGCAGAAACCATTAGGATTGTTAAATCGGATTCTACAGACAAGCTCAAACAAGGACGACATGGTACTTGACCCCTTTTGTGGATGTGCAACGGCGTGTGTGGCGGCTGAAAAACTTGGGCGACAGTGGGTTGGGATCGATTTGTCTCCAGTGGCCGCCACGTTGGTCAAATCCCGACTCAAGGAAGAAATGGGACTGTTTTATGACGTGCATCACAGAACGGACATTCCGTACCGCACAGACTTAGGGAGACTGCCGTCCTACAAGACGCATAAGCATACCCTGTATGGAAAGCAGGAGGGTGTTTGTGCGGGCTGTCTGATTATGTTTCCCTTCCGCAACATGACGATAGATCATATTATTCCACAATCTAAAGGCGGGTCAGACCATATAGAGAATCTGCAATTGTTGTGTGGAGCGTGTAATAGCTTGAAAGGGGATAGGGAACATGCCTACTTGCTTTCTGAACTCAAGAAACGAGATAGGTAGCTTTCGTCAACTCAAGCAATAATTCCCTTTCCACAGAGGTGAAGGAGTCCTTGCTGAGTCAGGCTCATGTGGAATGGGAGCGAGGTATTACCCTCGAAATGCTCGACTTTGCCGCGTAGAAGAGACCGAATCGGGTAGGTATTCGGAGGATGCCGGATTACGATCCGCTAATCTGACCTGCGGCTCAAAAGAAAATTCGACACCGAACCACAAACCGGAGGGGCGTATGAGTGAATATGAAATGGCCAGTCTCGCTATTGTCCAAGCGGGGGCCGCACTCCTGGTGGGGCTGGCGCAATGCGGGCTCATCGCCTGGGGCATCAAGAAGATGGATGCGAGCAACCAGCGCAGAGAACGCCAAGAGGCTCAAGCCGAAGCACGGCATGAAGAGACGATGTTGGTCTTGCAGCAACAAGGAGAAGCCTTACGAACGCTGATTGAACGCACGGCTCCACAAAAATAAGTCCGAGCCTTATCCGGGCAGGAATGTCCACTGAAATAACAGCATGGCAGAGCATACCATCAAGCGTCCACTGAAACGTCCTCCTATCCATCCTGGTGAAGTGGTGCGAGAGGACGTTTTGCCAGCCCTGGGCCTTTCCATTAGCGAAGCGGCCCGCGTCTCAGGGTTTCGCGTCAGCAACTCCACCGGGTACTCGCTTGTACCCATCCGGTCTCGACTGAAATGGCACTCCGGCTTGGTAAACTTGCTGGCAACGGTCCCGGGCTCTGGCTTCGGATGCAGCAGAAGCATGATGTCTGGCACGCAGAGCGGCGTCTCAAGGACGAATTGAAAAAAATCAGGCCAGGGCTTGTGGAGAGAGCTGGAGCGGATGCTTAGCCATCCATACGGTTGAAGCAAAAGCGGCTCAAGGCGATGGAAACAACAAAACTAGACCGCTCTGTCACGCGCCTGACGCACTTGGGAGCGAACGATGATGGGTATGTCGGAGGCGACCCCGCGACCCGCATTGCCCTCGTGTGGCCGATTACTCGCGAGACGTGGGCCTTCATGAGACCGGCTGATGCTCAACGAAGATTACAAAGAGATATTGCAAGGCTTGTTAGACGCCGGCGTTGAGTTCCTTCTCGTTGGGGCCTATGCGCTTGCGGCTCATGGCTATCCGCGCGCAACAGGAGATATTGATATCTGGGTGCGCCCCTCGCCCGGTAATGCCCACCGTGTCTACGCCGCACTTGCAGCGTTTGGCGCACCCCTCCAGCATGTGATACCGCAGGACTTTTCACACCCCGACGTGGTGTTTCAGATTGGTGTTGCTCCACGTCGAATTGATATCATGACCGGTATCAGCGGGTTAGAATTTGCTGAAGCCGCTCGAAACGCCGCGCAGGTGGAAATCGAAGCATTAACAATTCCAGTCCTATCCCGTGCAGATTTGATTACAAACAAAGAAGCCAGCGGCAGAGAAAAGGACTTGTTAGACGCGAAGATTCTCCGCCAACATGGAGAATAGCCAGTTTGCACTTCCCCCTCACCCCAGCGTCCGGGGCGTGTACTTATACAAATCCTTCCAATAGCGGTCCAACACTGCATCGTCGGCACAGGCGAGACATTCAAGCTCCGGGTCGGAGACCTCCAGCAAGCCTTTTTTGATTAAGGTTTCCGCATACGGGCCGCGGTCGATCAGTTTGACCGGGCCGCGCTCGTCGGCCAGCCGTTTGCGGAGTTGGACTGTGGCCGCTTGATCGACCGCGTGTGTGACCGGGTCCAGGACGACACCGTAATCCCGCTCGGCCCGCTCGGGCGAGACGAGCTTGCGCACCACGTCCATACGAACGGCGTCGATGTCGCGCTCCAGGGGGTCGCCCCAGCCGCCACCGCCTGGGGTAGTGAGGCGAATAATGTCCCCGGCTTTGACCGGAATGGCGTCCCGGCTGAAATAGACCGCCTCTTCCTCCGGGGTGCCGGGGTTCTTGATGGACGAGCTTGGCGCGCCCCACTTGCCACCTTTGATGCCCGTGCAGGCAAAGGCGGTCCGCTCTGTAACTGTCAGATAATAGCCGTCAACCAGGGTGCGTATCTCTTTCTCATAGCCCAGCCCGCCCCGATATTTCCCGGCTCCGCCCGAATCGGTCGCCAGCCCCACGCGCAGGACTTCAACCGGGAAGCGCTGTTCAATAAATTCCGCCGGCAGGTTTTTAGAGTAGGGAACCAAATCCACCGCGTCTGTGCCGTCCGCATATGGCCGCGCGCCCGAACCTGCCCCAAAAATTTCACGCATCAGAAATAATTTGCCCTCGAAGTCGTGTCCGTACAGGCCATAAATCTGAATGTTCTGCATGTCGGCCACCACTTCCCCGTCAAAGGCTTTGGCCAGGGCAACGGTATAGGCACTAATCATGCGCAGCATACAGGTCATGCGACTCACCACTGGGGCCGGAAACTCCGGGCTGAGAATGGTCCGTTGTGGAATACGACACCGAAAGACCTGGGTCACGCCTTCGTTAATAATAATGCCGGGAATCTGCGCCTTAAAGAACGCACCGAGCCATTTGGAGTAATGCCGGCCATCGACCGGCCAGTTGATCGGTCCCCTGGCTTGAGGACTGGTGCCGGCGAAATCCAGCACCATTTTGTCGGGGTATTTGCGCATGGTGATCTGGAGCTTGACCGGCTTGTCCAGGGTCAGGCCATCGTTCTCAATAAAATCTTCCCCGGTGAATTCTCCCTCTGGGAAAAGGGGCAAGCCCTTCTCACGCACCACCTCAGCGCAGCGGTCAAGGATTTCATAAAACGCGGCCTCTACCTCATTGCCCCCAAAACGCTCGCATAACTCCGTCACCCGACGGCGGATGACCTCATTCGCCCCCACAAAGGCGTCAATGTCTCCCCGCAGGTCCTCGGGGAAACGACTGTTCCGCAGCACTATATCGTATAGTCCCTCGTTGAGCTGCCCCTTTTCGTACAGCTTGACCGGCGGACAGATGGTGCCCTCCTCAAAAATACTAGTTGAGGTGTTTGGCCAGGAGCCGGCCATACGACCGCCCACATCGTTGACATGGCCGAAAATCTGCGCAAAGCCAATTAACCGGGCGTCCCAGAAAATAGGCGTGACCACACAATAGTCCGGCAGATGTCCAATCGTGCCGGCTGACTGATAGACATCGTTGTAAATAAACACATCGCCGGCATAAATACGCTCAGCCGGAAACTTCATCCGAATCGGGTCGGCGGTGGCGGCCCAGGACACGCGCGAGACTGACAGACAGTCGAGCGTGTTGAGCGAGGCCCGGTAGTCGTGCTGTTCGCGGATAATAGTGGAACGAGCGGTCCGCTCGACCGCGGCTTCGGCTTCCATAATGGCGGCTTCAATCCCGCCGTCCACGATATCGACCAGGATCGGGTCCAGCTTTTTTCTCAGCGCGTTGATGCGGCTGAGCGCGTCCGGGTCTTGGGCAACCTGGCCGTACCGAAATGGAGCGTAGTCCTGAAAGGCAACATCCTCATTGGCTTTGTCATAATAGGTCGGCGAAAATTGTTTGTGCTCGGTCATGCTGACTCTCCGTCACCGGCGTGTTGTTATGGCGTGCGCTCAAGCCGCAGCGTCCCCCACTGGTCCACCCGACCGCTCCAGCCCGGCTCCACCACCGTGGTGGAGTCGTACTGCTGAATGATGGCCGGGCCGCTCAACTCGTTGCCGGCTTGCAAGGCCGCCCGGTCGTACACCGGCGTATCCCGCGTGCCGGTGGAGAAAGAGACCGCGGTCTGACCCGTCTGGGCGTGCTCTGGATTCGTGCCGGCCGGTTGTGCTTGCGGAGCGTGGGGACGTGGGAGCAGTCCCAGTCCGGTGACGCCCAGGTTGACCAGCTCAACCAGTTCCTTGCCGGCATAGGAGTAGCCGTAGAGGTCCTTATGGCTGGCGTGAAACTGGGTGATGGCCCGCTGAATACGAGTCTGAATCTCTGATGCTGCCGAATCCATCGAGAGGGGCACCCGAATCTCATAGGCTTGGCCGGCATACCGCATGTCCACAAAATGATTGAATCGAGTCGCCTGGGTCAGCAAGCCTTCGTCCTCCAGACGGGCGGTCACGCGGCGTTCGAGGTCCTGAATTTCCGCCGCGATACGGTCTCCGTCCAGACGATCCTCGCGCTGGACATCCGTATGCACAAGGTCCACGCGCACATCAGTCAGCAGCAGGCCATAGGCCGAAGTCACGCCGGGATTGGGCGGGATAATCACCCGCTGCATACCGAGCCAGTCGGCCAGATAACAGGCGTGGAGCGGACCGGCTCCGCCAAACGCGACCAAGGCATAGCTGCGCGGGTCGCGTCCGCGTTTCACGGAGACGGTCCGAATGCCGGCAGCGATATTTTCAATGGCAATCCGCAGAATGCCTTCTGCCGCAGCAATCGTATCGAGTCTCAGACCCGCGGCAAGGCCGGCCACCACCTGGGTGGCTTGATCGAGATGCAGCGAGACGCTGCCGCCGGCAATGGTCGGCGTGAGGCGTCCCAGCACCACATTGGCGTCCGTGACCGTCGGTTGGTTGCCGCCTCGACCATAGCAGGCCGGCCCCGGATACGCGCCGGCGCTGTCCGGCCCGACTTTCAGGCTCCGCCCGCCGGCCAGCCAGGCAATCGACCCGCCGCCGGCCCCAACCGTATGCAGCTCGATCATGGGCGTTTTGAGGTCATAGATATCGACCTTGCCCTCTGTCAGCATACGCGGTTGGCCGCCTTCGACCAGGCAGATATCAGCCGAGGTGCCGCCCATATCAAAACTAATAATGTCCTGGTTGCCGCTCAAGGTGCCGAAATGGGTGGCGGCAATGACCCCCGCGGCCGGGCCGGAAAGGGCCGCGGCAATCGGCAAACGGGCGACCTCCTGGGCCTGCGCCAGGCCACCGCTGGAGCGCATGATGTAAAATGGGGCGCTGATGTGCTGTTCGCGTAAATACTGTTCAATGCGGGTATGATACGCGGACAGGAGGGGCATCAGGGCGGTATTCAGGCAGGTCGTATTGGTCCGTTCATACTCACGATATTCGCGTAAGATATCAGACGAGATGGAGATAAAGCAGTCAGGATAGACCTCGTGGATAATACGCTGGACGGCTTCCTCGTGCGCCGGGTTGCGGTAGGAGTGCAAGAGCGACACGGCTACGGCCTGAATGCCGCGCGCTTTGAAGTCCTCAGCAATGGCCACCACTTCGTCTCGGTCCAGTTCCTGAGTGATCGTCCCCCGGACATCCATGCGAGCGCTGATTTCCCGGATGCGTTCCAGCGGCACCACCCGCGGCGGCTTAATCCACCAGGTGATATCCCCAAATTCTCCGGGGACGGTCTGGCGGGCGCACTCCAGGGCTTCCCGGTAGCCGGCGGTGATGATCAGCCCCAGCTCTGCATACTTGCGCTCCAGGATGGCGTTGGTGGCAACCGTTGTCCCGTGAAAAACCGCGTTGACCTCGTGGGCGGCGATCTCTCCGTGGCGGGTGATATGCTCCAGGCCGTTGACAAAGCCCTGGGCCGGGTCGTCCGGCGTGCTGCGCACCTTTGCCAGATGCAGCGTCCCGCTCTTCTCTTCGAGCGCGACAACATCCGTAAATGTTCCACCAATGTCTACCGCTAAGCGCCAGGTCATGCTGTCCCTCCCCGAGGCCACTGTAGGGGGCTGGGCCGGACCTGTCTACCGAATCAACAGCGAGACGCTGACGAGATCAATCGGCCGAGACGGCTTCGGTGCCGAGCTGGGCCGAACGGAGCGTCACAATGGCAATCTCTGGCGGAATCCCCAGCCGCATGGGATAGCCGTAGAACCCGACACAGCGCGTGACAAACATCTGCATATCGGCACGACGATACAGCCCTTGGTCGGGAATGCCGAGCAGGCCGACCACGCTCAGCGCCCGGTCTTTGCCCAACTGAATGCCGGCGTGCCCGCCATGCGTATGGCCGGACAATACCAGGTCGGCGCAGCCCGCCGGCAGAGCCACAAAGGCACGCGGGTCGTGGTTGAGTAGCAGACGCGGAACCGCCGTCCGTGGCCCCCAGGAACTGATGATACGCTGGTACAGCCCGGCACGATCAAAACGCTGGAAGAGGAAGTCCAGACCGGCGAGTTCCAGGGGCTGGCCGTCAATGGAGAGCGCTGTCAGCCGGTTGCGCAAGGTGGTCACGCCGGACTGACGCAAATACTCGACAAGACGGCGCGGATGGTCGAAGTCATGGTTGCCCAAACAGGCCCACTGGCCGTAGGGGGCCTTGATCTGGGCCAAGGCTTCGTACAGCGGCAGGTCAAAATCGCCGGTCCGATGCGTCAGAAAGTCTCCGGTATGCAGCACGAGGTCGGGTCTGGCGGCATTCGTCAGCGCGGCTACGTGGAGCAGCTTGGGCCGGTCCATGTCCCCACCAACATGGATGTCCGACAAATGGGCGACCCGTAGCCCGTCGAGCGCCGTGGGCCAGGCGGGCAAGACGAGGTCGCGCTCCTCAACCCGAAAATCATAGGTCAGCTTGACGCTCGACAGCGAAAAGCAAAACGGCGCCCCCGCCCCCAGCAGGCCGAGTTGCTGCATGAATTGACGCCGCTCGGGGGAGGGCAGGGTCTCCTGCTGGGCCGGCCGGGTCTGTTGCCGCCGGAGCCACGCTCTGCCACGCTCTGCTCCCCGAACCAATCCTCGGAAGGTATCAAGACCCACATACCCAAACAGGAGGAGGCCATAGGTGCTATACCACAGCGCACCGACCCAGGAGATACCAGGCGCGTGCAGGAACGGCAGCGGACTGCCGGACCGGGCCGTCAGGATCTGGGCCGCCATAATGGCGTCGAACAGCATTCCGGCCAGGCTGAAGAGCGCGAGCGACAGGGAAGACGGCCCGAGCAGCTTGAGACAATAGACGTGCAAACGCCGCCGGGCATACGAAAAGGGCAGGATGGCAATGGGAACCATGGCGATAAAATACACCGCCCGCCAGGTGACCCACAGCCACATGGCGCAGGCCGCCAAGAGCAAAAAAAGGTTGAGACAGATATGCCAGACGCATTGGGCGCGCCGGCTGGTCAGGGTGTTGAGGTGAGCAAGCATGAGCATGGAGGGGAGTGCGTTTAGCGGACAGCCGGGCGTCTTACAATCAGCGTGCCAAACCGGTCAACCGTGGCCTGACAGTCCGGCGGAATAAGCGTGGTGGCGTCGTACTGTTCAAGAATCGCCGGGCCGGTGAGCGTCGCGCCGGCCCCTAAGCGCGTCCGCGCATAGACCGGACAGCTCAGAAAGCCGCGCGACTCAAAAAAGAAGACCGCGCGCGTGTCTATTGGCTGAATGGGGCCGGTCTGTTCGGCAATGGTGGGCAGCGCTGGCTTTGGCCGTGGGACAATCGCGGTTATCCGCAGGCTGGACAGGCTGACCTCTTTTCGGCCCTGAAACGAAAAGCCGCACAGCTGCTCGTGCGTATGATGAAACCGGGCGACTGCCTGGTGGAGGATGTCGCTGGTGAGGGTGTCCTGAGGCAGGGCGATAGTGAGCGGAGTTGACATATCGACATAGTGAAAATCCGCCGCCCTCCTGAACTGCCCGGGTGCAGCCGAGCGGTCTTGCTGGCTCAAGGTGGCCTGAGCCTGGTGTTCGAGCTGCGTAAAGCGCTGCGTCAGCCGTTGGGGATCAAGCGCCGCCGGGCCGAGTGGAGCGGGAGCAGCGCTATCCTCGCGGATATCGGCACAGAACAGGCCGAAGGGGGTGGCAAACCCCGGCTGGGCTGGAATCACGACCGTTGATATACCGAGCAAGGCCGCCAGGTCAGCGGCGTGCAACGGCCCGGCCCCGCCACCGGCCATCAAAACCGCCTCTTGGGGATTGAGGCCGCGGCGCGTATACACGCGCCGGATGGCTCCACACATGCTGTGGTTCACCAACTGGATGATGTCTTGGGCGGTTGCCAGGGCGCTTTTGCCGCGTGCCTGTCCGAATGCAGACAGCGCTTTTTCCGCCGCTGCCTTTGAAAGAGGCAGCGTCCCATCAAGCAGAGACGTGGGCAGACGCTGGAGGAGAAGATTGGCATCGGAGACCGTGACCTGTGTCCCGCCTTTGCCATAACAGACCGGACCGGGGTCAGCGCCGGCGCTGAGCGGACCAACCCGCCAGCGCGTATCCGGGTCCACCTGGGCAATGGAACCACCGCCCGCCCCAATAGAAGTGATATCGACCATAGGGGTCCGGAGCGGATATCCACCGACGTGGCCGCGCGTGGTGAGCACCGGCTGCCCGGCCTGGACGAGGGCGATATCGGTTGAGGTCCCACCCATGTCAAATGTCACCAAGTCGGGAAACCCGCTGGCGGCTCCCACGCGAGCCAGACCGACGGCTGCCGCACTCGGCCCCGAGGAAACGGTCGTCAAAGGCTGCTGGCTGACCCGCGCTGCGCTGTGCAGCCCACCGGACGACTGCATGATCAGAGGGGGACGGCCCAGACCATGCTCCTGCAGGACCGGCCTGACCCGATTGAGATGGGTTTCCAGCAATAACTGGAGGGCTGCGTTCAGACAGGTGGCCGCGGTGCGCTCATACTCGCGCTGCTCGGGCAGGATATCGGACGAGAGCCGCACCTGCAAAGCCGGCGAGGCGGCGCGCAGCAGCGCTCTCAACTGTCTCTCCGGCTCCGGGTTGCGCGCGCTGTGCAGGAGCGAGACGGCAAGGGCCTTCAGGTCTTGGGCCTGACACCAGGCCGCGATGGCCGGGATCTCTTGTGCGGCAAGGGGTATTTGTACCCTGCCCTGGGCATCAAGACGTTCGGTCACCTCGTGGATGTCCTCAAGCGGCACCATTGGCCGAGAAGCACGGGGCGAAGAGAAGCCGTCATCTTCCGCTTGTTGCGGCTGGTTCAACTCCAGAATGTGACGGAAGCCAGCGGTGATGAGCAGGCCGACACGCGGGAGGCGGTCTTGGAGGACGGCATTTGTGGCCAGCGTCGTGCTGTAGAGGAGCGTACTCGGACGCAGATTCCGGGTGGGCAGGACAGCAAAAGCCGTCTGAAGACTCTCGGCCGGATCAGCGGCGGACGGAATTTTCTTGTAAAAAATTTGCCCGTTTTCGTTCTGGACAAGGATGTCAGTGAACGTCCCACCAATATCGATGCCTAGTGTCGTCAGTTTCCAGCCCCCTCTCCCTCCGTCCTCTCCCTTCAGGGGAGAGGGGAGAAGCACTTCACCTCCAAGCCCCGTCCTGTTAATCGGCAAAGCGAGGCATGACCTTGTTGGCGAACAGATCGAGCGAACTCAGCACCTGTTCACGCTCGTGAATCCCTTGCGGGATCAGGAGGAAACATTCTTTGATGGGGAATTTCTGGCTGGCAGCTTCAATGCGGCGAGAAATCGTATCCGGGTCGCCCACCAATAATTCAGGATGTCCCTGGCCGAACGGCGTAAACCACGTATCCCACATCCACATGGGGTCGGTCAGCCATTCCTGAGCCGTGGCGGTGCTGGTATGGCAGATCATGGCACCACCCCAGGCGGCCTCGTCTCCAGGCTGAATATCATGCCCGTGTTTGAGCGCCTCGTCGTGATAGCCGGCCCACAGCCGTTGACAGAAGTCGAGGTCTGAGGCCAGGACAATCGGCTTACCGCCGTAGCGTGCCCAGAAGAGGGCGGTCCGCATACTATGGGTGAAACCACCGTAGAGAGGCGGGTGTGGGTCCTGGTACGGTTTGGGCGCAATACCGATCTCGCGAATACGCATATCCGCATCCACGCCCGTTCCATATTGCGTATACACCCCTTGCTGGTGCGGATTAACAAAGTCCTCAGGCGGAATCGTCCAGTATTTGCCCTGATAACTGAAGGTCTCTTGTCTCAACGCGGTGAGTACCACTTCGACGAACTCACGAAAATACTCGCGGTTCATCTGGTCGTCTGCCGAATTCCGGTTCCATTCGCCGACAGCGTTCAGGTCGGGACGGATCCGAAAATTATGGACCCAGCGCGCCTGATAGCCGCGCACCATGCCGACCGCGAGGCGGCCTTTGAGCATGTGGTCCAGGGTCGCAATATACTCTGCGGTGCGCACCGGATTATGCGTGGGCGCCACCCAGCCGACCATATTCACGCGTAGTTTTTGACTATGCTGGCCAATCCACATGGATAATAAGCCCGGCTCATTACTGGCCTCAAAGCCTTCGATTTGGAGATGGTGCTCGGGATGTCCAAAGCCGGCATAGCCCACCTCGTCCGCAAACTGGGCATACTCCGCCACTTCACTGAGCATGCGCTGGTAGAGTTCGGGCCGGCGGCCGGCCAGGCCGGCTTCGAGTTCGTGACGACGGCCGAGGGTGGCATAGATGAACAGGTGAAATTTCATGTGACAAACTCCCATCGAGACGGCAACCGCGTGCCTGGGCCGCTATGCTAACGGGTCTGCCCAAGAATGTGAAGCATAGGACGGAGCGGGCGCGCTGCGCTGAGGCCGGGGGCGTTTACGACTCGGGCCGGGGTTTTGAGGCAGATGTCGCCAGCCCGGAGCCTCCGGCCTGTGTGGCCGGGGCCTCATCAAGCGGGAGTTCCACCCGTACCTCGGTGCCCCGTCCGTGTTGGCTTTGCACTGAGAAACGTCCGCCACAGGAGACGGCCCGTTCGCGCATAGCGAGCAGGCCGTACTGACCGCTCATGGACTGTTCCGGCTGAAAACCCTGCCCGTCATCCCGAATCAGCAGCGACACGCCCTTCTGCTCAAAGGTCAGGGCAATCTGCACTTGGTTGGCTTTGGCGTGCCGCTGGATATTGTACAGCGCTTCCTGGGTAATACGAAAGAGGGTGCGGCTGGTGTGGGTCGGCAGGGGCCAGTCCCCATCATCCGCCTGCATGACGACCTCAAAGGGTTCGTGCTCCTGCAAGTCGGTCACATAGGCACGCAGGGCCTGCACCAGGCCAAAGTCTTCGAGCATCGGCGGCAACAATCTGTTGGTCAACTGACGGCCGAACACGGCAATCGTATCGAGTTCAGCCGCAAGCTTGTGAAAGCGCTCACGACCCGCGGGAGCATGTCGCAGGACGAATTCCTGAAAGCCGCGAAAGTCCTGGAAAACGCGAAAGAGCGGTGCTTCTATCTGCTGATGCCATGCACTGACAATGCGCTGCCGTTCTTCTTCTTGCGCGTTGAGCACGGCATGGAGCAGACCGCGCAGTTCCTGCACCGACCGGCGGGCCTCAGCCAGTATGTAAGCACGCTGTACGACCGGGAGAGCCGCGTGCACAATATCCGTGAGCACTTCGCTGTCTTGGGGCCGAAATCCCGCGGGGTGCTTGCTATCAGACACAAGAAAACAGCCGAGTAAGGAGTCATGGCCAAACGGATGGATGAGGAGATGCCGCCGGGCCAGTTCGTTGTCAGAGAGCATTTGCAAGCGCGTATACAGGTCCTGTGAGGTAGTGAGGACACTGAGGCCCAGGTCGAGCGTGATCCGCAGGGCACCGCCTTTGGAAAAGGAACGATCCCAGGTAGAAGGGGACAGGGTTGGAAAAGACCCGGCCGTTTTGACCCTGACACATCCCTGGGTGTCTGGGTCAAGCAGGACCACGCACACACCGCGACAGGGAAGACTGTGCCACACTTCCTCAACAAGCCGTTGGAGGAGCGGGTCAAGGTCCAAGCCGGCGAGTTGCTCCTGCCGGGGCTGGCTGTGGGCGGGGTGCTGCGGGTCTGGAGCCGCTTGCGGAAGGGGGTCCGGCGAGAGGCGTTGTGTAGAAAAAATGCCGGCCAGACCGACCATGCCCAAAAGCAGGGCACAGCGCAGGGCGAGGCTGGAGTAGCTCTCGGGAATCGAGGCGAGCGGCGGTGGAACGAGGAAGAGCAGCAGCCCGGAAGCGATACTTGCCGCGAGCGCCATACCGAGGCCCGCCCGCCAGTCAAAGCGGAACGTTGCGATCAGGGTGAGTCCGTACAGATAGGCAGACAGCGGGCTCAACAGGCCGCCGCTGACGCCACACAACCCGGCGACAAAGATCACATCACTCAGCCCAATGGGAAAAGGCAAGGGCGTTCCTTTGTAGTGACGATAGGCAAAATATTGACCAAAGAAACAATACAGGACGCTGCCGAGAAGACAGTATTGGGTCATGGCTTGGAAGAGCGCCGGCGGATTGAGCCAGAGGACTCCGACCCCGCCCCCTAAGGCAAGCCAACGCAGGCGTGCCAGAATTTTCTCATTTGGAGTGGAGTGGTCCACCGCCCCTTGTAGGGAGGGAGCCCAGAACGCACTATATATTGTTGCCATAGGGGTGGAGCCACCATACCGGATAGGGCGTCATGCTGTCCACTGACCGCGGAACGTGGTCGTGGCTCAGCTTGCAATTCTCCCTCATCGGCTCTGGGGGCAGGACGCGGCCCGGAAAATATGGGGCCACGCCAGCGCGCTGGATAGGATATATTTGACGAATGAGGAGGAGGGCGGTATAGGTCGTGTCAGTTTATTGCACAGGAGGAAAAGGAGACCGTTATGCTGCTGATGTTCAAAGCGAGGATTAACAAGCCGGCTGATATGTCAAATAAAGATTTTTATACCGTTTGGCGGAAAGAAGCCGAGGCCGCTTTGGGGGCAAAGGAGGCCGGCGTTATTCAAGGGATTTGGAAGGTCGCGGGCAAACCTGAAGTGCTGGTGGTCATGGATGTGGAGTCAGGCGATATGCTTGACCAGGCGATCAACGGGCTGCCGATCTGGGAGCTGGGCTATGCGCATATCGTCTCAGACGTTGAAATACTCCCTCTGCGCCCGTACGAAAACTGGGCTGAAGATTTGAACACCTTATCCCAAGGGTAGACCGTCACGGGGGAAGAGCGGAAACATCGCTGCGCTTCCCCCGCTTGTCCTTCCACGCTCCTTTGCTCAGCCCTGGTGTTTCACCTCAACTCCGGCACGCTGCCCCAATTGACGTCAGGGACAAAAAAAGGACACCCCCTTCAGGGTATCCTTTTTCCTGCGTGTCGAGTGCGTCGGCGCGTCAGTCTTACGAAACGTCCTGGGTTTCCTCAACGTCGTCCAGATCGTTGAGCAGTGCTTCATCGCTGTCTGTCACACTGTCTGTCACACTGTCTGCCGCCTGTCCCGTATCTTGTGGGGCCGGGGACCGTTTTGCGCGACCGCGTATCGGCATCCGATTGCGGACTTCACGCCAGTGAAAACTACTCGGCGGACTCTGGAGACGCTCAAAGCTTGCCAGCAGCAGGTCCTTGCTGTCTGCCCGTCCAAAGCAATGGTCGCCAATCCACATTTCCCAGCCGGGACGGATGCTCCCGTCCGGTCCGGTCAGGTCTCGCTTCACAAAAACCGGCGGCGTTGGGGTGGGCGATGATTCCTCTTCGACCACCTGGTCAGGGGCGACCGGCTCTGAGGGGGGAGGGGCGGGAGGCTCGGTTTTTACCTCAACCGGCTCTGGAGGGAGCTGCCTGGCGGCGACTGTGGTCGGTGTTTTTTTCTTTGCGGCGGTTTCTTGCCCGGCAGCAGTGCGCAGCGACTTTTTCGCTGGTTTTTTTGTGGATTCCGCCGTCGTCGTATTTTTTGTCTTTTTCTCGGCCAGCTTCTCAGACGGGCGACTCTTCATGCTGGTCTCCTCTCCGACTGTCGGTCCAGGGTTCCATTTTCCCTGGGGAAATTCAATCCCCTGTCTGCCCGGAGCCCGGTATGAGAGCGGTTTTTCTTGGTCGGACAGGATGCCGCCTGGGTCATCCCGGGCGATGGGAGGGGGTCGCTCTGACGTAGGGACCGCTTTTCCCACCACTTTTGTGTTTGAGGCTGATGTCTGAGATGACCATGTCCTTTTCCGCGGCCTTACACATATCATAGATGGTCAGGGCGGTGACGGAAACCGCGGTCAGAGCTTCCATTTCCACCCCGGTTTTTCCAGCAACTTTGACCTGGGCTTCAATGTCAATATGGCCCGTTTCTGCGTCTGGAGTACACGCCACACGCACCGATGAGATGAGCAGCGGGTGGCACAGCGGGATGAGTTCGGCGGTTTTCTTGGCCGCCATAATCCCGGCGACGCGGGCAACCGCGAGCACATCGCCTTTCGGCATCTGGCCGGTGGTAATCAGGCGCAGGGTCTCAGGCTGCATGGAGATACGACCCGTTGCGATGGCCTCCCGTGCCGTTACGGACTTCGGACCCACATCCACCATCCGGGCCCGCCCGCGCGCGTCAACATGACTCAGCTCTTTCATATCCCGCTCTCCGACTTGTGAAATGCCCTACACCAATCGGAGCAGTTGATCTGCTCGGAGCAGTTTTGACTGAATCGGCAGCTCGTGAGGGCACGACCTCTCGCACGGGGCCCGGCAGCCGACACACTGAGAAGCGTTCCGGGCGAGGGTAATTTTGGCATATTCTTCCATGCCGAATCGTTGCTGGCCATAGTTTTCATAATACATGGCGTAGCGCAGGATATCATCGACCGGAACGTCGAACGGACAGGAGGAGAGGCACTCGCCACAGCCCGGCGGACAATAGTCGTTCGCCACCAGACGGTCGTATTTTTCGAGCAACGCCAGGTCGGGCGGCTGAAACGGTTGCCCGGAGGCGTGCAGGTATTCGTCGATATGCTGGAGGGATCTGATAGTGACCACCAGACCACTCACGTCAGGATTGGACAGGACCCACTTAAAGGCCGCCTGAGCGAAGGATTCCCGTTCGGTTGGGGTAAAGTCTGACAACGTGCTATGCCGCGCCCCTTTGAGAGTCTTCATGGCCACCACCCCGACCCCCTTCTGCTTGGCATCGTGGAAAATGTTCCGCAACTCAGGCCAGTTCCGAAAACTATAGGCCACCATGATAACATCAAAGCGGTCGCTGTCCACTGCGTGGCGCATGACTGCTTCGAGCCGTGGGGTATGGGAAGAGACCCCTAAAAAGCGCAGTTTGCCCTGCTCCTTGAGGCGGTCAAAGGCTTCGTGGATGTTCGGATTCATCAGCCGCTCAATGGAATTGCAGGCATGGATATGCGCCAGGTCAAGATAGTCCGTTCCAATCCGCCGCAGACTGGCTTCAACCGCGGCCATGACCTCTTTGACCGGGGTGGTATCGCTCAGATGGCCCTGCGTGGTGCAAAACTTGGAGACGATAAAGAGGGTATCGCGCTGATAGCCTTGAATGCCCTGGCCTAATGTTTTTTCTGACCCGGCTCGCGAATAATCCGGAGACGTATCAAAATAATTGATCCCCCGGTCAATGGCCCGCCGCACAACATCCGCATTGTCGAGTCCGGCGCAGCCAAAGGAGATATCTGAGATATTCATGCCCGTTCGGCCCAACGGACGGTAGCTGCGCACGCGGGCTTCCTGCCAGTCTGGACTTGTCTCTTCTGCTTCGGTTTCAGGCCGACTTAAGAGAAACAGTTGGGTTTTATACTCGCAGCCAGCTGCCAGCGCCGCGCCGCCGCCAACCACGCCCAAGGCGGCATTTCTCAGAAACCTGCGCCGACTTGTCGGCGTCCGGCCCTGCTCATCCTGCCGGAGTGCTGTTTGCGTCTTGGACTGTTGCCCGTGCATGGAAAACGGCCTCCTTTTTTTGTATTCCCTTTTTTCGTGTCGTTGCGGCAGCGTCAAAGAATCCCCTGGAGCCGGACGCAAGCGGAACGGGATTCAGGTCAGCGTGACCCGATGAATCGTTCCTGCCCTCGTCTGAGTATCAAACAGCGCATAGGCTCCCCGCCGGTCCCGGTCTCGTGGCTGCGAACACGAGCCCGGATTGACAACGACCACGGCGCCGGCCTGATGCACCAGTGGTACATGCGTATGTCCGAAGCACACCATATCGTAGGGCAGGGTTGCGAACTCGTCCAATCGCTTGCTGCCCGGATAAATATACTCATCATAGGGTTCCCACGGACTGGCGTGGACCATCAGAATCCGCAGGCCATCGCAGGTCAACTCCTGAGTCCGCGGGGCGTTGGCCAAAAAGGCGAGCGAGGCAGCCGGAAAGGTCTGCTGACATTTTTTCAGGTAGGCCGGGTTGCGACCACCAAAAAGCACGAGTTCGTGATTGCCTTGAATACAGTGCACACCGGCGTCTTGCAGCAGAGCGACCGTGTCTGGGCAGAAACGGTATTCACTCACCGCGTCTCCGGGACATAACAATAAATCAGTGGCCGGCATATCGTTGAGCACGCGCCGGAGGGCCGACGCATCGGCGTGGATATCGGAGACAATGCCAATTTTCATAGCGTCAGTCGTAGCCTTGTGGGTCGTTGGGTCAATGTGTATTGCGCGCGCGCTGCTCATGCAAGAGGGATGACCACCGCCGCCCGCTATGCAACGCTTTGCTCCTCTATCCGCTCACCGGCCAGCAGGCCGTCGAGCGTTACGTCCAGACCACACGCCCGGGCCAGGACTGTCAGCAGGAGGTCGCTCACGACCCGCTCTTCCCCCTGTCGGTCTCGGGCGCCTTTGGTCAGCGTACACGAATAGACCCGGGTTTCCGCCGCGGTGCTGAGGCCGATGTGCGCGCGGTGCGCCCCTTTTTTGCTGCGGCCCGTCGCCAGGGCCGCGGTGCAGGCGACGCCAACCACGGGGTCCTGTGCCGCGTGCAGGCCAGCCGCCCGTGTATAGGCGGATCGGGCCAGGGCCGCCGCGGTTTCAATACACACGGCTTGGTCTGGATTGGCTCCCAGAAATTCGACGAGCGCGGGAGCACTATACGGGATGACCACCTCAAGTACGGTCCGTGAGGCACCCGGAACCGCCAGCAAATCCGCGATGGCTTGCGTTCCGCCGCCCGTCACCACCAGCATGGCCCTGAAAGAGCTGGCATGAATCCGGGCGATGTGTGTGGTGCGGACGGCGGCCATGCTCAGGCTTCTATGATGGCCCGCGCCTCATCCGGCGTTGCCACCTCGTGGCCCATCGCGGTAATGGTTGCCACGGCACGCTCGACAAGTTGCGGGTTGCTTGGTTGTCCTTGCTGGGCGTAGTGGTGGTCTTCCAGGCCAAGCCGGACATGGCCACCCAGGCTGACGACCTGTGGGATAAACGGGAGATTATCTCCGCCGAGCGTGGCCGCAAACCAATTGCAGCGTACGCCTTGCAGCATGTCCAAATAGGCTTCCAGGCTTTTGAGTGAAGGGGGCAGGCCAAACGGCAGCTCGGGTCCACCAAAATAGAACTTGAGCAACAACGGTTCGGTCAGGAGTCCCTGGTCAAGAAAGACCAGCACCGCCCGGAGAAAGCTGGGATCAAAAATCTGGAGCGTTGGTCTCACCCCGCAGGCCCGTGACTGTTCCAGAAAATACCGAGTGGCCTCATACGAATTCTGATAGACAAAATTGCCGCCCGAGAGCGTTTTTGTGCGCGTGTCATAGGAAACCAGGTTGACCGAGCCGGGGTCGGCCCAGCCCAGGTCCGGTTTGGTGGCCGGGTCTTTGGCGAGTTCCAGAAAATGGGCAAAGCGTTCAACCGGGTCATCGCCAAACGGAAACGTGGGCCAGAGAATAGGGTTGCACTCGGCGCGCGTTCGCCTGAACACCTCGCTGTAATACCCCACGTCCTGCACCCAGGTGCCCGTGTCAGGCTCCCTGACATGAAAATGCACCGAGGCCGCCCCAGCCTGACAGGTCGCAATGGCATCCGTGGCGATGTCTGCCGGGCTGTAGGCAATATGGGGGTTGTGGGCTTTATCGGCATTGCCGTTGATTGCTGCCTCAATCATGATCGTGGCCATAGTCCCTCCTTGAAATCATCGGATGCGCTCCTGATGGTCTGAGAGCCGCACCAGGACCCCGCGCTCGTCCAGGAAACGCTTGCACTCCTGAATGGAATGTTCCTGGTAATGGAAAATCGAGGCGGCCAGCGCGGCATCGGCCTTGCCTGCGGTGAGACCCTCGTAAATATGCTGCAAATTCCCCACGCCGCCCGAAGCAATGACCGGAATCGTCACCGCCTCTGCGATAGCGCGCGTGAGCGCGATGTCATAGCCAGCCTTGGTGCCGTCCCGGTCCATACTGGTCAGCAGGAGTTCGCCCGAGCCCGAGGCTTCCATCCGTTGCGCCCAGGCAACGGCGTCAAGGCCGGTCGGGGTACGCCCGCCATGAATAAAAACCTCCCAGCCAGACGGCTCGGACTCTGCCCGCCGCTTGGCATCAATCGCCACCACGATGCACTGACTCCCGAAGCGTTCGGCCGCCTGTTTGACAAACTTGGGCCGGTTGACGGCCGCGGTGTTGATCGAGACTTTATCTGCCCCGGCATTCAGCAGGGCGCGAATATCCTGATTCTCCCGCACCCCACCCCCAACGGTCAGGGGCATAAAGACGGTTTCCGCGGTCTTGCGAACAACATCGAGAAGAATCCGCCGCCGTTCGTGCGAGGCCGTAATATCGAGAAACGTGAGCTCGTCCGCCCCGTCTGCGTCATACCGCTGGGCAACTTCGACCGGGTCGCCAGCATCGCGCAAATCGACAAAATTCACTCCCTTCACCACGCGCCCTTCTCTCACATCCAGGCACGGAATAATGCGTTTACGCAGCATGGGCGCAGTGTCAGGCGTTTGGGCCGCACTGTCAAGAGAGGCGGATGGGCTCAACTGACTCGCCCCGGGGCAAACGGCCCAGAGGACGACGGAGAGGTGGCGAGGTCGGGCTGTGGTGAGGCGGTGGGGGCCGGGGTTGGGTTGGCAACGCGGTCTTCAGCCCAGATGATATTCCGATAGTCGAGCCGTTGTGAACCGATGATATTGAATTTAATCGCATGGAAATAGGGCGACAGGTCGAAATCGCGCGGGGTAATCAGGGTGGGGTGTCGCCGCCGAAAGACGGGCCGTCCGCGCGCGTCATAGTCCTTGGCAAAAAAGTGGCGGTAGAAGGGCGGCGAGTCCTGAGCGTCAGGGCTGGCCTCGACGTGGGGCAGAATAGGAAAGCCCACTTTGCCAAAGGCCGAGGCAATCATGCTGGAACAGACGACCTGGGTTGGCAGCCCGCTCCCAAAAGAGAGCGCCTGCCGACGAAACCGGCGCGGGACAAGACTGACCGGCAGGAAATAGCGGCCCAGGTCAAGGATATTGCGAAGATCATACGTATAGCCGAGTTGACGAATCACATCGTCCAAAATCACCTGGCAGTCCTGAGGCTGGAGGTTGTGCGGGCGGCACAGGCGGATATTATACTCAACGTACTTCGACAGGGGGGACAGCACGACCCCTTCGTCAACCAGCGCTTCTATCAGCAGGAATCGGGCCTCGTCGCCAAAAGCGGTCCGGGCCTGGTCCGCCAGCGGATGGTTCTCACGAAGCAACTCATCGCCAATGTAGAGGGCCGAGTGCGACCAGGAACTCTGGGTGAGATATTTAATGACCTCGCTAATGCGCTGCGAGCCCTCCACCAGGAGAACATCCCCTTTGCGGATCTGGCTCTTGAGCGCGTCCAGGTTGTTCGGGAAACGAACCGCGTAGTTGTTGAGGGGGGTCGTGAGCAGGGCGGCAAACTGCTTGATAATGGCCTGGCGGAGGCGTTGAAATGGGTGAAAGACCACTTGTGCCATCCCCTGCGTTCCCCGGACGCATTGTCGAGCACGCCGCTCGAAGGCGACAAGGGGCGCGTGTCTGTGTCCGGTGCTGCGATGGTATGTTAGAATAGCGTAGCATGAAAAGACTCGGACGGAGTAGGGCCTGATGACAGCCCAGACAAGGTATCCGCAGCAGGTCAAAGAGGTGATGACCCGCGAGGTGGTTGCGCTCAGACCGCAGCAATCGTTTGCGCAGGCACTCGCGCTCCTGGCTCAACATCGGTTCCGGCATTTGCTGGTGACTGAGGCCGATGCCTGTTTGGCCGGGGTGATTTCTGACCGCGACCTGTTGCGCTGTATGAGCCGGGAGACGGACCTGGAGCGGGTCACGGTTGCCGATATCATGGGGGCGGCCGTGGTGACTGTGCACCCGGAGACCTTGCTGTCCGAAGCCGCGGCCCAGATGGTGAGCCGTCGCATTAACTGTCTGCCGGTGGTCGAGCACGGCCGGGTCTGCGGTATCCTGACTTCGACCGACTTGCTCCAGTCTTTTCACACTATCCAAACCCATGTCGAACAAGGAACTGCGCCTGAAGCGCCACAGGAGTGAGCATCCCGGCCGCTATGGAGAAGGGTCGTGTGTGTGGGCGGTCCCCAGCCGAATCGCCTCGCCCAACTGCACCCCCCCGGTATACAGCGCCCGCCCGATAATCACCCCGCTGACCCCCGACGGCTCAAGGGGAAGAAGACGCTGAATATCGGCAATACTTGCGACCCCTCCCGAGGCAATGACCGGGACGGAGACCATGCCGGCCAGAGCACCGGTGGCCTCATGATTTACGCCCTGCTGGGTCCCGTCGCGGCTAATATCCGTATAGACGATTTCACTCACCCCCTGGTCCTGACAGCGGAGCGCCAGGTCCGTGGCGGCCAGGTCGGTCGTTTCCGTCCAGCCTTGGACAGCAACCCGACCGGCCCGGGCGTCAATGCCGACCGTAATACGGCCTGGGAAGCGTTGGCAGGCTTGGGCCACAAGGGTCGGCTGGCGATAGGCCACCGTGCCCAGAATCGCGCGGCTGACACCGAGAGAGAGCAGGCGCTCAAGCGTGGCAAGGCTGCGGATACCACCCCCGACCTGAACCGGAATGGTCAGGGCCTGACAGATGCGCGCAATCGCGCTGGTATTCACCTCGGTTCCACTCACTGCCCCGTCCAGGTCCACCACATGCAGCCGCGGGGCACCTTCCCGTTGCCAGCGGAGCGCCGTTTCCACCGGGTCGTCCTCATAGACCGTGGCCTGGTCCATATTACCCTGGTAGAGACGAACGCACTGCCCATCCTTCAGGTCAATGGCTGGGATAATACGCATGGTTGGCGTCAGGCCGGCGGAGAGAAGGACAGACCGCCGGCGGGAGCATCCTGGACGAGACGCCCGAAATTGGCCAGTATTCTCAGGCCAATTGTCTGGCTTTTTTCTGGATGAAACTGCGTAGCAAAGATATTGCCCGACCACACGCTGGAGACGAACGGCCGCCCGTATTCTGTGGTGGTGGCAATAATCGCAGGGTCATCCGGGACCGGATAATACGAATGCACGAAATACACGCTGGCGTCCGCGGCCACGCCATCGAGATGGGGAGGACGGTGTTTGATCGTGAGCTGATTCCAGCCCATATGCGGAATTTTCTGCCCGTCCAGGATAGTCGGGTCGAACCGCACGATTTTGCCTTTCAGAATATCGAGTCCGTGGACCCGGCCAAACTCAATACTCTCAGAAAACAAAATCTGCATCCCCACGCAGACGCCGAGAAAAGGCGTCCCACGCTCCACCACGCGGTGGACGGTATCAACCAATCCGCACTCGGCCAGCCCGTCCATGCAGGCCCCAAACGCGCCCACCCCCGGCAGAACAACGCCGCCGGCGGCCTCAATCTGGGCGACATCGCGGGTGACGGTTGCCGCATGGCCCATCTTTTCAAAGCCCTTTTGGACGCTGCGCAGATTGCCCATGCCGTAATCAATAATCGCGATCATAGTGGGCCGCTATTATTCCCGCCGGCCCGGCAGGAATCAAGGGCGCGTCCGTCCGGGAGCCCCGCGTCCATACCACAGAAAACCCCCTGGCCTTGAGGCTCCGGGCGAAAACCGATACGTGTTCACACAACCCGCAGGAGCGGGATCTGAAGGAGGACGCCTATGAAAGCCGGAGTCTTTATGATGCCCTCACACCCACCGGAAAGGGACCTCTACGAGGGCCATGCGTGGGACCTGCAACACCTGGAGTTCGTCGACCTCGTCGGTTTTCACGAGGCATGGATAGGCGAACATTTCACCGCTCCCTGGGAACCCAACCCCGCCCCGGATTTGCTCATCGCCCAAGCTCTGCTGCGCACCCAGCGTATCAAGCTGTGTCCTGGGGCTCATCTCCTGCCGTATCACCATCCGGTCGAGCTGGCCCACCGGGTGGCTTTTCTGGATCATATGGCGCAGGGCCGTTTCATGCTGGGAGTTGGCACGAGCGGTCTGCCGAGCGACTGGAAGCTGTTCAATGTGGACGGGGCGGCCGGAGAAAATCGGCGCATGACGCTGGAAGCGCTCACTATCATGCTCCGGCTGTGGCAGAGTGAAGAACCGTTCGAGTATCAGGGCGAGTTCTGGTCGTTCAACCGCATTGACACTATGCTTGATACCCTCAAGTTTCACCTCAAGCCTTTCCAAAAACCCTACCCCCCCATCGGCATCGCCGGCCTGACCCCCGGCTCGGACACGCTGAAATTCGCCGGCGAGAACGGATTTCTGCCCCTCAGCATCGCGCTGAGCAATAGCTATCTCAACACCCATTGGCAGGCCGTAGTCGAAGGCGCTGAGCGCTCCGGCGTCACGCCCTCTCGGAGTGACTGGCGTATCTCGCGCGAGGTCTATATCGCCGAGACCGATCAGGAGGCGCGCGAGCAAGCCCTGAACGGGATGCTGGGCCGGGTGTGGGGCGAGTATCTGCTGCCGCTCTTCAAGTCGTTCGAGATGATGAGCTTGTTCAAGCATCATCCCGAAGTCCCAGACTCAGACGTGACGCTGGAATACCTGGCAGACTATGTATGGCTGGTTGGCTCACCACAAACGGTGACCCACAAGCTGGGCGATATGTACGAACAAACCGGTGGCTTTGGTTGCCTGCTGGCCCTGACCTTCGATCAATCAGAAAACAACGAAGCCTGGGAAAACTCACAGCGCATGCTGGTTGAAGAAGTGCTGCCCCACTTCGCAGACGTGTAGCTGATGCCTACTGACCCGACCCCGACGATTGACTCGCAGGTCCATGCCTATGAACGTGACCGCCCGGAGCGGACGTGGAGGAGGACCTTGCCCGGCCCGCCCGAGGTCACCGGCGATGATATGGTGGCGGCGATGGATGCCGTTGGCGTTGACGGGGCCCTGTTGGTCTCACCGTGGACCCTGTACCGCTTCGATGCGAGTTATGCGCGTGAAGTGTATGCCAGGCATCCCGGCCGGTTCGGCCTGATTAAACCGTTCGATCCCCGGCTAGAAACTGTCAGTGACGAGATTGCCGAATGGGCGGCAACGCCGGGCGTGGTTGGGGCGCGCCTCATGCTGATAGATGATACGCCCGCCGACGATCCGGGGCTGAATCGGATATTGGCGGCTGGCGCGCGGCACGGTCTCCCGGTGAACGCGCTGTGCTGGGGAAAACTGCCGCTCTTAGGTGAACTGGCAGGCAGGAACCGGAACACCCAGATTGTTGTGGATCATGTGGGTCTGCGGCAACCCTTTCAGCCTCCTGCTCTGCCAGAGCCCTTCGCCGACCTCGACAAGGTCCTCGCCCTGGCCGAGCATGATAATGTCGCCATCAAAATTTCCGGGGCCTGCACCCTGTCGCGCGAGCCCTTCCCCTATGTCGATATTTGGGAGCCCCTGGGACAGATCTTTGCAGCCTACGGCTTTGAGCGCTGCCTGTGGGGCACGGACTGGACCCGGGCCGTCGGATTGCTGACCTACGAGCAAGGGGTTGAGGCGTTCCGGGTCACCGCTCAGTTGTCCGGCGCCGAGCGAGCCGCGCTCATGGGTGGCAGCCTCGCTCGTATCTATAACTGGTCGCCCACGGTCGCACGCTGCTGAGCCCCCTGGCGCATACTCTGGAAAACCGTTCCAAAAAAAGGAGAAGATATGGCAGAAAACAGTACCTACACACCACCGAAAGTTTGGCAGTGGGACAAAGAAAGTGGGGGGCGCTTTGCAAACATCAACCGACCTATTGCCGGCGCGACCCACGACAAAGAACTGCCTGTCGGCGAGCACGATTTGCAACTCTATTCGCTGGCCACGCCCAATGGCGTCAAGGTGACCGTTCTGCTGGAAGAACTCCTTGAACTCGGCATCAAGGCGGCCGAGTACGATGCCTACCTCATCAACATTGGTGAGGGCGATCAATTCGGCAGTGGCTTTGTGGCTATCAACCCCAACTCCAAAATCCCGGCCCTGCTTGACCGTGGCACCACCCCCCCGACCCGCGTCTTTGAGTCCGGGGCCATTCTTGTCTATCTGGCAGAAAAGTTTGGGGCTTTCCTGCCGACCGAGCCGTCAGCCCGGGCAGAATGCCTGTCGTGGTTGTTCTTTCAGATGGGGAGCGCTCCCTACATCGGCGGCGGGTTTGGGCATTTTTACGCCTATGCCCCGGAAAAATTCGAGTATCCCATCAATCGCTTCGCCATGGAGGCGAAGCGCCTCTTGGATGTGTTGAATCGCGACCTCAGCGACCGGCAGTATTTGTGCGGTGATGAATACACCATCGCGGATATAGCGAACTACGCCTGGTATGGGGCTTTAGTCGGACAGAATATCTATGAAGCCGCCGAGTTTCTTGATGTCCAATCGTATACGCATGTGCTCCGGTGGACGAAAGAGATTGAAGCCCGGCCGGCGGTTCAGCGCGGGCGACGTGTGAATAAGGCCTGGGGACCAGAGGAAGAACGGCTCATTGAGCGGCATAGCGCCAGCGATTTTGATAGACCGGCCGGCTAAGGAAGAGCCTCGTCCGCTATATTGGCAGGCGGCTGTCGAAGGGGTTGAGTGCTCCAGCACCGCGCCGTCTTAAAGCGCCTAGCCCATAATGGGGGCCGGTTTCACGCCGGCCCCTGTTCGTCTTCTCTCCTGTCGATAGCTACCTAGTTGAATCTATTATATTGGAAATATATTGGAAAGATGATTCTTCAGGTCTTTTTCGACTGCCGATTTACCGCCGATCGTGTCATCGTAGAAAATGACTCGGTAGCCGCTGATGTCGAAGGGGAGCTCTCCTCCACGACGGGCCAGAAGGACTGTCGGCTTCTCGATAGCGTGGGCATATCCAAGTTCGTAAAAGACATTGGGATTTGCTGGAGAAATCTCGGCGATAATCATATCAGACTCCTTCAGGCCGGATATGATGTCTTGAAGAATGATGCCAGGACGGTAAACATCATCGGCTCGATATGCCTCGAATCCATGCTCTTGACAAACGGGTTTGATAACCTCTGAGTAGAGGCTGTCATATCGGTCATCAAACTCCATGACGACAAAAGCTCTGGGGCGGTCGTCTTCAGAGACCGAACATGCGAAGCCCTCAAAATCAACGGGTCCGGGTCCCCGGGCGAATAATCCGACCTGACCCCCTTCTAACGGGTGAGGTAATTGCTGGGCAATAACTTCAATGCCGTCCACAGAAAGAGATAACATCTGGCCTCTAATACTCACCTCCACTTTGTACAGACTCTCTCCTTCAAGATGAGATGCCATTCCTTTAGTCCTCACAGCCTGCCAGCGTCGTCCATCCGTGAATTTGTCGATCAAGTAGGCACACTCATACCCACCTAGCCCTACGGAGTAATAATTCTCCGTTGTGGCATTGTACCCAAGCAGTATACGTCCCACATTGCCCTGCTCAGGCGCGTTGAGTCGTATGTTCGTGGATATACGGCCATTCCGAATTCGTGTGGAGGAGAGTGCTACCCCCGCCGGTAACTGAGGATCAAGTGCTACCCCCGCCGGTAACTGAGAATCAGATGGACCCTTGTATTGCGCGTTTGTTCCCTGAAACGACCAGTTGCCAGATAAGGGAATCCATTTAAGTGCTTGTCCATTATCATTAGCCATTGTTATTTTCCTTCCTTAAGGTTGAAAGCAAAGCTCAAACAGTTTGTCCAAGACAATTGAGAGCCCACTTCCACGAAAGACTTGGCTCCTGTTTGAACTTACAGCGTCCCCTTTGTCGATAAGACGCCCTGAACCCGCGGATCATATTCCACTGCGCTGCTCAGCGACCGGGCAAAAGCCTTGAAACCGGCTTCGATAATGTGGTGGGGGTTGCGGCCCTGGGTCATGTTCAGGTGCAGGTTCATGCCGACCTGATTGGTCAGGGCCAGAAAAAAGTCGTGGATCAGTTCCGTTGAGAAATTTCCTACCCGATCCTGTTGAATCTCCAGATTATAAGCCAGAAACGGCCGCCCACTCAGGTCAACCACGCACGAGACCAGGGCTTCGTCGAGCGGGACGCTGGCCTCGCCGAAGCGGCGGATGCCGTGTTTGTCACCCAGGGCTTCCCGAAGCGCTTGGCCGAGCGCCAGACCGACGTCTTCCACCGTGTGATGATCGTCCACCGCAGTATCACCGCTCGCTTGCAGGCTGAGATTAAAGAATCCGTGTCGAGTGAACAGTTCCAGCATATGGTCAAGAAAAGGGACCCCGGTCGAGACCTCGTACTGCCCTTTGCCCTCAATCTGGATGCTCAGGTGGATATCGGTTTCATTGGTCTTGCGCTGGACGTCAGCCTTGCGTGCGGCCATGCCTGCCTCCGTCTAAACGATATTGTACGGCCCGGGCGTGGGCCTCAAGTCCCTCAAGCTCAGCCAGCCGCACCACTTCAGGACCCAAGCGGGACAGGGCCGGCGACGACGCCCGTATCACGCTGGTGCGTTTCAAGAAGTCATAGACCCCCAAGGGCGAGGAAAACCGCGCCGTCCCGCCTGTTGGCAGGACGTGGTTCGGCCCGGCCATATAATCCCCAAACGGTTCGGTTGAAAGATGGCCCAGAAATATCGCGCCGGCGTGACGAATATCCTTGAGCCAGGTCTGTGGGTTTTTGACGGCCAATTCCAGATGTTCAGGGGCAATCGCATTGGCCAGTTCTACGAGTTCCTGACGATGCTGGGCGATAATGACGGCACCAAAGCGACGTAGGGCGGCCGAGGCGATGGCCCGCCGGGGAAGCTGGGCGAGCTGTTCGGTGAGTTCCTGGATGACCGCCTGTCCCAGGCTTCGAGACGTGGTGAGACATAACGGAGCGGCCAGGGTGTCGTGTTCCGCTTGGGAGAGCAGGTCGGCCGCAATATAGTCGGGCCGGGCGGTCTGGTCGGCGATGACCAGAATCTCGCTCGGCCCGGCAATCATATCGATATCAACCCGGCCAAAGACGAGCCGTTTGGCGGTAGCAACATAGATATTGCCCGGTCCAACGATTTTATCGACGCGCGGAATCGTTTGGGTGCCGTAGGCCAGGGCGGCCACGGCCTGGGCCCCGCCGACCCGAAAAAAGGCATCCGCTCCGGCAAGGCGCGCCGCGGCCAGCAGGGCCGGATTATCTCCTGTGGGAGACGGGGGCGAGACCACGATGACTTCTTTGACCCCAGCAACTTTTGCCGGAATCACATTCATGAGCACCGAAGACGGATAGGCCGCGGTGCCGCCGGGGACATACACCCCGACTCGTTCGAGGGCTGCTATTTTTTGACCCAGGGTGACGCCAAGCTCATCTCGATAGGTCCACGAGGACTGACGCTGCTGGCGGTGAAAGCGGCGGATGCGTTGGGCCGCGGTGCGGAGCGCCTTTCTGATGGGGGCCGCCACGCGCTTCAGGGCCTGCTCCAGCTCTTCCTGAGTCGCCCCCAGTTCTTGGGAGGAGAGGGACACCTGATCGAATTTTTTGGTCAGGGCGAGCAATGCCCGGTCGCCGTGTGTCTGCACCTCGTGCAGAATAGAGCGGACCGCGGCTTCAACCTGAGTACTTGCGCTCTCGCCCCGCGACAGGAGTTTGTCCAGGTGCCGCTGGCAGGCCGCATCTGTTGTGGCGAGCAGCGGAATCAGCGCTTTTGTTGTAGAGCGGGTCATGAGACGGGCCGACTTGTCTGACGGTGGATGTTCGCCCCAAGCTGCGACAGCTTGGCTTCGATGTGCTCATAGCCACGATCAAGGTGGTAAATACGAGAGACCTGTGTCTCCCCGCGGGCGGCCAGACCAGCCAGAATCAGCGATACGCTGGCCCGCAAGTCCGTCGCCATGACTGGCGCGCCACTTAAAAACGCAACGCCGTGGATGGTCGCGGTATGGCCCTGGACATGCACGTCTGCGCCTAAACGGACGAGTTCTTGGGCGTGCATAAAGCGATTCTCGAAAATTGTTTCGGTGATGCTGCTCTGCTGCTCACCGAGGGTCAGGAGTGCCATCATCTGGGCTTGCAGGTCGGTCGGAAAGCCAGGGTAGGGCTGGGTGTCAAGTTGGACGCCGGTCGGCCTCCCATTACCCCGGACCCGAATCCCTGCCGGCTCGTGGCTAATGCTGACGCCGACGCGTTGCAGGGCGTCCAAAAAACTGGTGAGGTGGTCGGGGCGGGCACCCTGAACCAGCACATTGCCCGAGGTGATTGCTCCGGCAATAAGAAAAGTCCCGGCTTCGACGCGGTCGGGAATAACGTGGTGGCTGACGCCGTGCAGGACCTCAACACCCTCAATCACAATGGTCCGGCTCCCCGCCCCATGAATACGCGCGCCCATTGCCGTCAGCATGGCGGCCAAGTCTACAATTTCGGGTTCACGCGCAGCATTGTCCAGGACGGTCGTGCCTGTGGCCAAGGTAGCCGCCATCATGAGGTTCTCTGTCGCCCCGACAGAGGGAAAATCGAGCGTGACCCGTGCTCCGGTCAAGCGGCTGGCCCGCGCTTCGACATAGCCTTGCCGAATCCGTATGGATGCGCCGAGCTGCTGGAGGCCGGCCAGGTGGATATTGACCGGCCGGGCCCCAATGGCACAGCCGCCCGGGGTTGAGATGCGGGCTGTGCCAAAGCGTGCCAACAGCGGCCCAAGCACCAGAAACGAGGCGCGCATGGTTTTGACCAAATCATACGGGGCCTCAAATTGACTGACCCGCTCGGCGTTGAGCGCCACCGCATTTGTGCTCAGCCAATCGGCCTGCACGCCGAGTTCGGTCAGCACGCCGAGGGCGGTCTGGACATCCACCAGACGCGGCACGCCACGCAGGATGCACTCTTCGGGGGTCAGAAGAGAGGCGAAGAGCAGCGGTAAGGCCGCGTTTTTCGCTCCGCTGACCGTGACCTCACCGCGCAGAGGAGTACCGCCCTGGATGAGAATCGTGTCCATTTAGAGAGATCCGAAGAAAGTCTGTACGCCATACATGAGTATTCGTCCCGCTCCCTCACCACGAACAACTGCTCAACCCGCAGTTTTCTGAAAGACGACAACCCGGTCCCGGCCGGCGTAGTCTTGCCGGCACGTTTGGAAACGCAGGCGACGCTGCTGATGCCCGAGCTGCACAACCGCGTCTTTTTGCGTATCCCCAATTTCTGTGACGAGCCAGCCGCCAGGCCGTATGTAGTCTGGACTGTGGTACAACAGGCGGCGGTAAAAATCGAGACCATCCCCGCCGCCGTCCAAGGCGCTCCGAGGCTCCCAGGTGCGGACCTCGGGCTGAAGTGTGTAAAGCACCTGCGAGTCAATATACGGGGGATTGGTCACGAGCAGGTCAAAGAGCGGTGCGCCAAGCGGCACAGGCGTGAGCAGGTCGCCGCAGACAAAGGTGAGGCGGTGGCCGACCTGATGCGCGTGGGCGTTCTTTTGGGCAATAGACAGAATTGCCGGTGTCCTATCGACCGCCCACATATGGGCCTGTGGTAGCTCCGTCGCCAGGGCAACGGCAATACAGCCGCTGCCCGTGCCAATATCGAGGAGGCGCGGCGCGGGTATCCCAGACGAGGCCAGCAGGCGGAGAGATGTTTCAACAACGACCTCCGTATCTGGGCGTGGAATCAGCACCCAGGGGTTGACCTGAAAATCCAGCGACCAGAATTCCTGGTGGCCGGTGATATAGGCCACCGGCTCACGCTGGGTGCGACGGACCACGCAGTGCTGAAATGCCTGTTTCTGGGGAGTGGAAACAACATCCTGAAGGCGACGGTACAGGCAAGACCGGCTGACCTGGAGGGTATGTGCCAGCAGGACTTCCGCGTCCAGGCGAGGCGTGTCAATCTCGTACCTCCCGAGTATATTTTCGGCCCAGGTCACAAGCTGGGCAAGCGTTTCAACACGAGACCACGCCGCCGGCTGGAAACGCGGGGGGCTGGCGAGCCAAGTCTGGAGCGTCTGGGCGTGCTTCACCGGAGCGTAAACCCGTCGGACCGGACTGCACCGGCTTCGGCTTGGAGCATTTCGGCTTGGTGCGAAGTGACGAGCGCATCAACGATGGGGTCAAGCTCGCCATCGAGAATACGCTCAAGCGTGTGGAGCGTCATATTGATCCGGTGGTCCGTCAGCCGCGATTGGGGGAAATTATAGGTGCGGATCCGCTCGGAGCGGTCTCCCGAGCCGACCATGCTGCGTCGGGACGCCGTGATTTCCGCATGTTGCTCGGCTTGGGCCCGTTCGAGCAGTCGGGAGCGCAGAATTTTGAGCGCCTTGGTTTTGTTTTTGTGCTGCGACTTCTCATCCTGGCAGGAGACCACGAGGTTGGTCGGGAGATGGGTAATGCGGACGGCCGAATCCGTGGTATTCACGCTTTGGCCGCCTGGGCCGGAGGACCGAAAAACATCGATCCGCAGCTCTTTTTCGTCAATGGCGATATCGACCTCATCCGCTTCCGGCAGGACCGCGACGGTGACGGCTGAGGTATGAATGCGCCCGGATGCTTCTGTCTCGGGGACCCGTTGAACGCGATGTACTCCCCCCTCGAATTTGAGACGGCTGTAGGCATTCTTGCCCGTGACCATGCTGATGATTTCCTTAAATCCACCCAGACCGGTCGGACTCGAACTCAGCACTTCCATACGCCAGTGACGCTGTTCGGCATAATGCGAATACATCCGAAACAGGTCGGCAGCAAACAAGCTGGCTTCCTCGCCGCCAGTACCGGCCCGGATTTCAAGGATCACGTTTTTCTCGTCAAGCGGGTCTTTGGGGAGCAGCAGGAAGTGGAGGTGGTCCTCAAGCTGCGTTGACCGCTGGCTCAGCCCCTCGACCTCTTCCTGTGCCAGGGCGCGCACCTCCGGGTCGCTATCCTCAAGCAGGACTGTGCGCCACTCTTCGAGGTCTGCCTGGACTGTGCGCCATTCTCGAAAACACGTCACGACCTCTTCCAGGGCGGCATGTTCCCTGGCCAGCTTGGCATATTCCTTGGTGTCGCTGACGACCTCGGGGCGGCCCAGCGTGCGTTCCACTTCTTCGTAACGCTTCTCAACCTCGGAGAGCTTTTGACGCAACGCAACGGCTTCACTCATAACGCAACGGCTTCACTCATAATGACAACCAAGGGCCAGAGCAGGGCAGGAGAGACATACACTGAGGGGCGGTAGAAAACCGCCCCTCCGCTCATTGGTTTGCTGTGCGTCCGACGCGGGCTAGACAGTTTCTTTTTTCTCGGATGGGTCTTGCAAGCCGTATCGCCGGCGGAAGCGTTCCACTCGTCCCGCTGTATCAACAATGCGCTGTTTCCCGGTGTAGAACGGGTGGGACGCGCTCGAAATATCGAGTTTGTACAACGGATAGGTCTTCCCGTCTTCCCATTCAATCGTGTCGTTCGTCTCGACGCACGCCCGCGTGAGAAAGGCAAAGTCCGCCGAGGGGTCCTGAAAGACGACCTCCCGATATGCTTGTGGATGAATTCCTGCTTTCATTCTCAACCTCCAGCGGCTAGTATTACCACTTCGTCAGATGGGCCGCAACTCAAGCGAGGCGGGACCTCAAGCGAGGAAGGCATGGACGCAGACCGTTTACGCGAGATTCAGCGCGCATTGCAAGCAGAGACGCTCGACGGGTGGCTGTTTTATGATTTCCGGGGCAGCGACCCGCTTGCCTACCGGATTCTCGGGCTGAATGAAGCCGAGATGTCAACGCGCCGCTGGTATTACTTCATTCCGGCTGAGGGCGTGCCGGTCGGGCTCGTTTCCAGCATTGAGCCGTATCGTCTGGACAGCCTGCCCGGACCAAAGCAGCCGTTTTTTACCTGGCAGCAGCACGCAGCCCGCCTCACCGAGCTGCTGCGCAATCGGCGGCGCATTGCCATGCAGTATTCGCCGGGGAATGCCATCCCGTACATCTCGCGGGTTGACGCCGGCACTATTGAAACAATCCGCCAGCTTGGGGTTGAGGTGGTCTCGTCTGCGGACTTGGTGCAGCGTTTTGAGGCGGTCTGGACCCAGGAGCAATGGCACAGTCATCGCCGCGCGGCCAGCATAGTCCGCCAGACGGTTGAGGCCGCCTTTGGCTATTTGAAAGACAACCCGCCGGTGTCTGAATATCAGGCCCAGCAATTCATCTTGGACTGTTTCGCCCAGCATGGGCTCACGACCTACCATCCGCCCATCGTGGCGACCAACGCCCATAGCGCCGACCCGCACTACACGCCAACGGCGGAACAGACGGGGCTGATTCAGGCCGGTGACTTTGTGTTGATTGACCTCTGGGCCAAAGAACCGGACGGGGTGTATGCCGATATTACCTGGACGGGCTTTATGGGCGCGGTTGTCCCCGAGCGCTATCAGAAGATATTTCAGATCGTTCGTGAGGCGCGCGATGCCGCCCTCTCCTTTGTGAAAGGCCGCGTGGCAAGCGGCCAGGCGTTTTTTGGTCACGAAGTGGATGCGGCGGCCCGCAGCGTCATTGCCAAGGCTGGTTATGGCGACCAGTTTTTTCATCGCACCGGCCACTCCATTGGCACGAAAGTCCACGGCAATGGCGCGAATATGGACGGCGTCGAGACCCGCGATACGCGGCGGGTGCTGCCCCATACCTGCTTCTCCGTCGAACCGGGGATTTATCTGGCCGGGGACTTTGGGGTGCGCAGTGAGGTTGACGTCTATATCACCGAGCATGAAGCGATTGTCACCGGCGACCCGGTCCAAACGGCAGTCCTGCCCATCCTCACATAAGGAAAGCTGAGCCTATGGCCAAAGTGTGGTTTATCCAACAGCAAAATCGGCCGTGTGTCGTGGGTGGCCGGCCGGCCTATGAGCGGCCTTTTGAGACGCTCCAGTGGCCTTTGGATATTGGGGTCCATCGGTTTTATACGGACCAGGCTCCTCGGCTCGACCACAGCCTGCCAAGCCAAGACGTGTCGTCCGCCGACATGGTGCTGGTCGAACTGCAACGGAGTGATGTGGCGACCGGGTCGAGCTATAAGGTCGGTTGCTACTCGTCTCCGTATTCCCCCCGAGCGGTTATCGAGCGACTCGGCCAACCCTGGGACGAGGACTCCACGGCCTAATCCCGGGTGCGACACCGTTCTGCGGGAATAGCCAACTGTGCGATCAGATATACCTTGAAGCGTGCAGGGTAGGGCTGTTGTGCGAGCGCTTTTTGCATACACGCCAGCCAGGTGTCGCGCTGTTTCGTCCCGATGGGCAGATGGGCATGTGCACGCGGAATCCTGATTGGGCCATATTTTTCGTGATACCGCTTCGGCCCGCCTAACCAGCCACATAAAAACCGGGCCAGTTTGTCTCGGGACTGAGTGAGGTCAGCGGGGTGCATGGCGCGAATTTCTCGGGCCTCGGGCAACCGCTCCATCACCTCGTAAAAGTCATCGACTAACTGCTGAATCCCGGCCTCACCGCCGGCGGCCTGAAAGGAGGCGTCACCGACACCGTAGGCGGATTTTTCTGGGTGCGTGTGTGTCGTCATGTCCTCAACCCAGCTCTTTTGGTATGCTCTCTTGCCTGAGATATATGCTGTTCGGAAAGGATAGTCACCATGCCCGACTTTGATCTCCGCATTTTTTCCTACCTGCCCAACCCGCGCATTTGGAAGGCCACTATTGCGGCCCGCCTGTGCGACATCAGCATTGATATCCGAGGCAGTACCATGACCGACTTGCCGCACTGGCTGTGGGATTTTGAGGCGCGCCCGCTGACCGCAGAAGAAAAGACCGCTCCCCAGGAAACGGAACGGCCGGCCCGCGCCGGTTTTCGAGGCCGGTTGTTCAAGACGGACGCCTTTCTCGAAGCCCACCCGTTTGGGACGGTTCCCGCCGCGTTCAGCCCTGACGGCCAGACCGGGATTTTCGAGTCGAACAGTATCATGCGCGCAGTTGGGCGTCTGGGGCAAGAGACCTATCCGGTGTATGGCACAGATGCGTATGCGGCGGCCCGTATTGACAGCTTTCTGGACGCCAGCCTCGTCTTTGCGCGCGACGCGCAGATGTATCTCCTGGCCCTCATCGGCGGTCAGCTGACGGCGGACATTCATGCCAGGGCAAAGAACGCTTTTGAGGTGTATCTTGCTGGCATTGAACGCGGACTGGCCCCGAACCGAGCCTATCTTGTGGGCGAGACGGTCACGCTGGCGGATATCTGCTTTGTAGCGGAAATTGCTCTCTTCTCCAACGAAAAGGCCCAGGCAGAGCGGTTGGCCGACAACGGGTTCGAGCCGATATTCCATGCCGCTGGGGAAGCCGCATATCCGCGAGCGCTGGCCCATTTTACCACGCTGTCCGAGCACGAGGCGTTCGCGCCGGATGTCCAGCCCTATATGGACAAGCTGTACAAGCGGATTGCGCGGCAGCGCGTCTAGGCGGGGAAAAGGCATCTTTCCGGGGCTGGCGTCTCCTTGGCCTGTGTCCGGCTGTGCCGGTTCAGGCTGACCTGGGTATCTGTCAGACTGACGACTCTTCTCTTATACAGCGCTCCCAGGGCCTTCTTATAGGTCTTTTTGCTCACGCCGAACCACTGACGGATACACGCGGGTGTACTCCGGTCGGTGACAGGAATCTGCCCGCCGTGTTGTTCGAGAGCGTCCAGAATGGCGGTGCTGATATCCTGAACTTTCGCATACCCCGGCTTGTGCAGGCAGACATCAATTTTTCTGTCCGCCCGGACGGTTTTGACAAATCCGGTCCGCCGTTGTCCGGTGTGAAGTGGCTGAAAGATGTCGCTGGCGTGCAACAGCCCCCAGTGGGTACGATTGATAATGACCTTGCGACCCAGCGTCGTCTGGGTACAGATGAAGAGTTCAATTTCCTGACCAAGGTGAAGACCGGTCGCGGTATAGGACAGAAAGCGGTCGAGTTTTGCCGAGGCGACGACACGCTGAGTCCGCTCATCCAGATAGACCCTGACAATATAGGCGTGTCCCTTTCTCATGGGCGTGGTCTGCTCTCGAAAGGGAACCAACAGGTCCTTGGGCAGGCCCCAGTCGAGAAAAGCGCCGACCGGGGTCTCGGCAACAACTGTGAGCCGAGCAAAGTCGCCGACCACGGCCAAGGGCGATTGGGTGGTGGCAACCGGACGATCCTCGGAATCGGTATAGAGAAAAACGGTCAGACGTTCGTTCGTCCGACACGGAACGGGTCCATCGGGATGCAGGAGTTCGACCTCGCCGAGTTCTCCCGCGTCGAGCGCAACGCCGGTGTCTGTTGCCCTGACCACCCGGAGCGTATTCAGCCGGCCAATATGTGGCATGGGGGGGCTCCTCACACTAGGGGGACACCAACGTGGGCATAACCTGCTTGGCCGGGGCAAAGCCGCCGGCGGGTAAGAACACACCACACTTGACAGCGTGCATACGTCTCTCCTCTGCCTTCCGCCGTGGTCTCTGACAGAGGCCGATAGGTATCTCAGATAGGTGCTGGCTGCAAATGCTTGTGCCCTTTCCCCGCTCTCGGTAGGATAGGCGCTACAATTTTTCTGAACGAAAGGATACTCGTATGGCAGAAAAACCCGTTGTCGCAGTGCTTGGCGTTGGTCCGGGCTTGGGGGCCGCGCTGGCCCATCGGTTCGCTCAAGAGTATGCGGTGGCGATCAACGCCCGCCGGGCGGAATATCTCGCCTCGCTGGCAGAGGAAATCCGCGCCGAAGGAGGGCAGGTCTGCGAGGCACCAGCCGACCTGAGCGACCGAGCCCAGGTTGAAGCGCTCTTCAAGACGATCCGTGAACAGCTCGGCCCGCCCGAAATCCTGATCTATAACGCCGGGAACTGGGACTTGGGATCAATCTCTACTATCACCCCAGAACAGTATGAGGAGGCCTGGCGGGTCAACGCCTATGGCGCGTTTCTGAGCGCGAAGCAAGTCGTGCCGGACATGCTTGAACGTGGGCGTGGCACCATGCTGTTTACCGGTGCGACCGCCGGCGTCAAACCCGGCCCCCGCTCGGTGGCCTTTGGTCCGGCCAAATTCGCCCTGCGTGGCTTAGCACAATCAATGGCGCGTGACCTTGGACCCAAGGGTATCCATGTCGGTTGGATCAATATCGATGGTGTCATTGCTATCCCTGGCCGCAAGTATCGCAATATGACCGCGGACGATCTGCTCAAGCCTGAAGCCATTGCTGAAACGTATTGGTATATGGCCCATCAGGACCGTAGCTGCTGGACGGCCGAGATTGATGTCCGGCCGTTCAAGGAAAAATTCTGAGAACGTCCGAGGCAGACAGCACGTCACTCCGAGACTTGTCGGAAGCGGCTGCCCGGCGCGGGCGGCTCTTCCGGCGGGCCGGCAAAGCACTGCGCGATAGCCATCCATCGGTGCGCCGTCTCACCCCTCACCCGAAGGGCGGTATCTGCGATATTCCGCACCTGCGTGACCACCTGACAGAACTCGACCGCACTGCCCTCAATTCGGTTTGCCTGATGCGGTTGCGGCCACTCCCATATCTCTCCTGAGGGTGCGCTGAGTCGCAGGTAGGGGATATCCGGCGGTACGGCGAGCTTCCGGTTCGTGAAGGTCCAGCCGAAGGTATTGACCCCCATGACGACCACATTTTTGATGCGATCAGTGTCGGTCCGCGTTTGGCCCAGCAGATCGTAAATGGCCTGGCTGTGCGCCCAGGTTTCCATGAGACGCGCCGTAATACTGGAGCGCACGCTCATGTCCGGGCCAAACCATTGCACCCGTTTTTTCGGGTCTGCGACCGCAAAGCGGTCCGCCATCTCCAGAGAGAAAGCACGCCAGCGCTGTAACAGGGCTCGGCCCCGCAGCCCGTCAAGCCAGACATGGCTAAAGGCCAGACTGCCGTACTGCTTACGGCCGGCGGCGAATTCTTTCACCAGGTCCAGAAAGGCGTTCGTATCCCGCAATGCAAGCGCAGCCGCATAATCGCCCATATGCAGATGGGCCACGATATCGTTGAGCGTCCACGCCTTGAACTGCGTTTTCTTTTCCCAGTCCTGCTCGTCCACGCCGTTCAGCAGGGCGAAGACCGCTTCGCTCTCCTCCCGGAAATCTAAGGCTTGCTGCAACATTGGCGGCTCCTCTCTATGCTGTCGCTCGTCTGGCCGGACAAACGAATCATACCCAGCGTGAAAAGGCCACTTCCAGGAATGAATAAAGGTGAGCCGGAGCGAGTCTCGGCATCAGAGTTGAGAGAGCAGAGGCTTAATGGAACGCTCGAAAATATAATGTGAGCCTCTGTCGTTCAGGTGATGGTGGTCGGAATAAAGCAGCAGTCCATCTCGGCGGAAAAGGATGGAGCCGCTTTTCGTAATGAGGTCACTATATATGTCCAGGTACACGACATTGGGAAGGGCCAACTCCACAAGAAACGATTGCATCGCCGCATTGGCTTTTGCAACGGCCTGGGCAGGCTCTGCCTTGAACGCGGAATGGGTCCGACCCATTGCCAGCAGATATTTACGAAAAGCCCCCTCATATGGGTCTGGTAAGGAAAACATAGGGACTTGTGAGAGTACAACAACACGGTCCGAAATATCCGATAACATCTGCAATCTTTCACGGAACAGCTTGCGGTGGTGAGAGAGTGTCATAGTTGACCACATGCCAGCAACAAAAGTCATCGAGGGGGTCAGCGTCTGAAGCTGCTCAAATCGTAAAGCATTGATGAGGGTCGCATCAGGCCGGGCTGGATGGGAGAGCGTCGTGATACCGATTCCTGAAGTAGCCATAATTACGGCCGAATGCTCTGTTGCTTGTGCGAATGCAGCGAACGGAGGACTGAGGACACGCGCGTGTGAGTCACCAACCAAAACAATCACGGAAGATTGGGACAAATCGCCGACAACAATCCCTCCTTGTTCATTCCGAATGGAATCGGTTGACTCATACTCCCAAGCCCGTGTCCGTGATTGTTTGGATTCGATATCTGCCAAGCCGGTCGGAACTCCAGGACTGGTCGGCATGTAATATATGGGAAGGAGACACAGGCCAATCAAGACGGGGATTGCCGACAGCAAGTGCAGCGAACCGGTAAAGCCTCGGCGAAACGGTGCTTCAATGCAATGATAACTCAAGGAGCCTAAGCCCAGCGTGAGAACAATCAAGCCGAGAGTGTTTTCGTGCGGCGACAGATACCGAGAAAAAACGATGACTGGCCAATGCCACAAGTATAAGGAGTACGATATTTTTCCAAGATAGCGGAGAAATCCCAGCGTGAGAAAGCGGTAGCTTATCCGTTCGGACTGGCCAAACATCAAAACAAGGGCCGTTCCGACGCACGGGATAAGCGGATACGGGCCGGGAAAACGTTCATCATTCTCAATAAAAATGAAAGATGCCGTAATGAGACACAGACCGAGAATCGTGAGGAGGGAGCGTCCAGGCGTTTTGTCCAGAGCGTTTGGGTGACTCAAATGAAAGAGACTGAAGAGACTGCCTATTAGAAGCTCCCACATCCGTGTGGGTAAGAGGTAAAAGGAAGCGCTTCTATAGTCTGGTGTGGCGTAGATACTCAAGCTGATACTGACAACGGCAACCACAAAGACCAGGAGAAAAAGCCGCTTTTGCGCGTATTTGTGCAGTATCAGCAGAAAGACCGGGAAAAAGACGTAGAACTGTTCCTCCAGCGACAGAGACCAGGTGTGTAAGAGGGCTATGTTGTCTGAACTGGACGCCCAGTAGCCGCCGGTTGTTCTCCACAGCAGGATATTGGAAAAAGAAGCGACGGCCCCGAGCTTGGAGGATTAAATCCGTCCGTTCCGGGCTAATGAGGACAAAATTGCCCACAATAGCGACAGCCGCCACCATGACCATGAGGGCGGGGAAAATGCGCTGTATCCGACGCATCCAGAAGTGGACGAGTGAGAAATTTTTCTCGTGTAAGCCGGTATAAATAATTGAGGTGATGAGAAACCCCGAAAGGACGAAGAAAACATCAACGCCAAGGAATCCGCCTCTCAGCCAAGTCGCATTCAGGTGGAAAATGATGACGGCCACGACGGCAATAGCGCGTAATCCGTCAATCTCCGGGCGATATATGAGGGATGGACTCATCGAATTCCTGACCGCTTGTCAAAAGCAAGCCCAGGGTTTCAGGGTAATGAGCCATAGCCGCAAATCCAGACCTTGGTGGGCCTCATCATGCTGGCATGGATACGGGGCAGGGGAGAAAATATGGTGGGTCAAGCGACCCACCGTGAGTGAACGAATCGGGACCTGCGGATTTATCCCATGTGGAAGGCGTTGAGCTTGTTGCCGTCCAGGTCACGGAAATACCCGATGGTCATGCCGGTGTCACCACGCGGTCCGGGCGCTCCTTCATCCGTCCCGCCCAGCTCCAGCGCTTTCGCATGGATGGCGGCCACCTGTTCCACGCTGCTCGCGGCGAGGGCGACCATGACGCCGTTGCCAACCGAGGCGGCACTTTCGTCAAACGGCTTGCACACCGCCAGCATCGCCCCTGCACCCGTGCCCCATAAAATAAGGCGATCACTTTCCATCATGCGCTTGGCCCCAACTTCGGCCAGCAGTTCGTCATAATACTTGGCCGCGCGGTCCATATCATTCGTCCCGATTGTGACATAACTAATCATGCTTCTACCTCCTTATTTGTTGGGTAACAGGGTTACGACTGCATAAAACCTCGTACCAGGCCGGAGACCCGCCCGAGTTGCTCTAGCTGCGGCACATGAGCCGCCTGCTCAACCATTTCGATCCGGGAGCCGGCAATCCGGCTGCCGAACTCCTCTGCATACACCGGCGGGACGAGCTTGTCCTCAGTGCCCCAGACAATCAGAGTTGGCGCGACAATCCGATGGATACGCTTCTTGAGTCCTTTGTCTGGAATGGGCCAGATAAACTTGCCGGTGCAGGCGAGCGACCACGTGACAAGGATTTGCAGGTCTTGAGCCTCTTTTTCGTCCTCCGGCACGCTCAGCATCTGCTGAGCCAGCGGACCGTTTGGGTCGGAGAAGACGGCTTTGACCACCTCTTCCACAGGCAGGATCATCCAGTTTTTTACCGGCGCATCATCGCGCCAGAGGCCAATCGGATTCATCAGCACGAGTTTGCCGACGCGCTGCGGATAGCAGGCGGCGATTTCCGAGGCGACCATGCCGCCAAACGAATGGCCGATGACGGTTGGGCTGTGTAAGCCGAGCTGGGTAAACAGCTCATCGTAATACAGGACCAGGTCCCATAAATCGTCCAGGGCCTTCACGCCGTCCGGGTCGCCGAGGGTCGTACCGGGGTGCTCGGGGGCGTACACGGTACACTGCTCCGCCAGACTATCCAGAAAGGGGTCCCAGGTCAGACCATACGCACCGTGTAAAAACACCACTGCCGGCCCGCTGCCGGCGACGTGGACGGTCGGGTTAATCTGGTTTTTCCACACACTGACGGTTTGTTCTTGGACTGCGACCATCTATTATTCCCTTCGGGTGGGTGCTTACAAGGCCGCAATAGATGCCTGACGCTTGGTCCGCAGCCTTTCCGGCCACCAGTGGTTCTCCCACTGGTGGTCCCACATATCGTGAATGTGGGGCATGACTTCGCTGGTAAACATATCGATGTTTTTGAGCGTGAGGTCATGCGGCATGGAGCCAATATGCAGTAGGACCATCAAATTGCCAATCCGCAGATCGTTGACCGCCTCGGTCAGCAGGTCGCGAACAGTGGATGGGCTGCCGGCAATCACAAAGCCTTCGTCTACAAAGTCTTTGAACTTCCAGTTGGGGATCGCGTCGAGTTTATCAAAATAGCTCTTGAAGATGCCTTTGCGGATATTGTTCTCCAGGCTGCGATAGTCCTGGTGGCCCGGCGGGAAGAAGTATTCGGGCGGGATATGCAGGGATTTGTTATAAAAGTATTGGATATGCTTCTCATACAAGGCTTCGGCCTTGGCGTCGGTTTCGGCCACCGCCACGAGCTGCAAAAAGCCGGCGCGGTAAGGATTGGGTTCAATACCGCGCTCACCGATAAACTGCCAGAACCCGTCCATCACGTTTTTGCCGGCCTTGGGGCCGTAATAGCTGAGAAAGCAGTAGCAATGGTTGTGCTGAGCGGCAAACTCCCAGGTGCTGAGGCTGCCGAGGCCAGGAATCCAGACGGGCGGATGGGGCTGCTGGATTGGGCGCGGCCAGACGTTGACCTTGGGCAACTGATAGTATTTGCCGTTCCAGGCGAAGATGTCACCCGCAGTCCAGGCTTTGAGGATCAGATCGTGGGCCTCGTAATAGCGCTCGCGCTGCTCAATCGGGGTGATACCCGCACACAAGGTGGCATCCATGGCCGTTCCCAGCGGCATCCCGGCGACGAGGCGGCCGCCGCTCATGGTATCCAACATGCCGTACTCTTCGGCCACGCGCGTGGGCGGGTTGGTCGTTGGCAGGGTTGAGCCCATCTGCACCACGGCCACGTCCATACCATTGGTGGCCCGGGCCAGGACCGATCCCATCAGGTTGGGGTTGGGCATGAAACCATAGGCGTTCTGGTGATGCTCATTGACGCAGACCCCATCCACCCCGGCCTTTGCCGCATGAATCAGTTCGTCAAGGGTCCAGTTATAGTATTGGCCGACTTTCTTGGCGTCGCCTAGTTCCGTCCAGGGTGGGTCAACCCAGACCGAGTGATATTTTTGCTCAAAATCGTCCGGCAGATCCCGGTAGGGCATCAGGTGAAACATGGATACTTTCATCCCTGGCCTCCTTTGTGTGCGGTGTCCGGCCAGAATACCAATTGCGGTGGAGTTTGACTAGGGGACGATGGCGCGTTTGTGCTATGGCGAAAACGCGGAGCCCTAGAAAAACTTCACGCAATAGCTGATACGCGCGGCGCTGTCGTAATCCGCATCGGCCGGCACGAGTTGTTTGTCCTTCACGATGTCGCGCAGCTCGGTATCAACCACACTCGCAAAGACTTCAAATCCACGTTCCTGATAGACTTTGGGTGGTTGCCCGCCCATGAAGGCCATGACCGCCCGCGGGGCAGGGGTGGCCTTGGCTGTCACCGCTGCGAACCCGACCTGCTTGGCCCAGTTCAAAAAATGATCCAAGAGACGCAGGCCAATGCCCCGCCCCTGATAGCGGGCGTCTCGGTCGTCGGTGTCGTCGAGTTGGCCGACGTGGTAGCAGTAAATGGACAGGCTGCGGTCAGGCAACGCCGGCGCGGCGTTGCCGAACTCTCCCCAATACAGCGGATCCCACAGCCCCTGGGGCGAGCGGGTGTCCGCGGCATAGCGCCGAAACTGGAGTTGGCCAACGTGCTGGGTGCCGTCAAACGCCAATATCGCACTTGAACCCAGGTCCTGGATACGCGCATGGACCTCCTGCTCGTCGCCCTGATGGCCGATAGGCACCGTCCCAAGGTCGGCGGTGGTCATCGGTCGATAGTGAATCGTCGGGGTGGTCTCGTTGCTCATGGCTCGATACTGCGGACTAGCTCTTATTCTTGAAGGCGGCAAAATCCCGCTGCATGACGGCATCGACCGCATTGACCGCTGGTCGTTCGCCGACCAGGTGCAGATACTCGCCCAGGCCGGGCAGGTCATCCGTAATATCCCAATCGTATATCTGCGTGGTATGCAGATTGGTGAAGCGCAGCTCGAAATAGGCGGTCAGGTCGGCGAAGGTAAACGTGTCGCCGGCGATATAGGGCGCGAAGCGGGCGAGTTGCTTGAGTGCCCGGAGTCCGTTTTCCAGCAAGGGCCGGACGGCATCATACACAGCCTGGTCAACCGGCGCACCAAAGTACACGCTGGGCAGATGACGCCGTGCCGGCGTATCAAGATAGAGCTCGACACAACGGATGATTTCTTTAGTTTTGGCCCTGGCCCAGGGGTCGCTGGGATACAATGCCGGTTGCGGCTGGGTATCTTCGAGATAGTCGAAGATCACGTTCGTCTCGGTCAGCGTCGTACCCGCAATCTCAATATAGGGCACCTTGCCCATCGGGCTTTTGGCCAGGACTTCATGGGTCTGACCCGGCATGATCGAGACCTCCTCGAAGTCGAGTCCTTTTTCGACCAGCGCAGCCTTGGCCGTGCTGTAGTAATTGCTCAGGGTCGTCCCGTAGATGGTGATCATCGCGTGTGTCCTCCTTTAGTCAAACCAGCGTATCCGTCTCTGCGGTTGCCTCTTTTTTTGTCTCTCTCACCATAAATGTCAATGCGTCTGAGTGTACCCCCCGTGGCAAAGCGGGGCGGCTCTTGTCCTGACGGTATTGTCACAACGCCTCAAAGCTCAAACGCTCTCGAACAATTCCCGGACATGCGCCTCGGGCAATGGGCGGGTCACTTTGGAGACGACAATGGTGAAAAAGACCGAGGTGAGGCTGGCGAGGGACGAGCAGGAGAATGGGTTGACGCCCTCGATATAGAGCCAGGAAACGACGGAGTGCAGCAGGCCAGGCGCAAACCAGGCCGGGTTGAGCAGTTGGGCGTGCAGAACCAGAAAGCTGACAAAGCCGCTGACCAGACCGGCGTAGGCTCCTGCCAGCGTGACCCCCCGCCAGAGCGCCCCGAATACCAGGGAACCGGCCAGGGCCGACATGACGCAGCCGGTGCCAATCCAGACAATTAACATGACGTTGGTTTCGACCCACGACCAGGCGATAGCGGCGCAAATGACCAGCACGGCAACGGTCGCCACCCGGCTGATGTATAAAACCTGGCGGTCGAGCTGGGCCGGGGTTGGCTGATGCTTCAAGCGTGGGACGATACTCCGCCGGTAGAGGTCGTTGGCGATAATCTGGGAAGAGGACACCACGAGTCCGTCCGCGGTGGACATGATGGCGGCCAGGATGCCGACCCCGACCAAGGCCGCTAACCAAGTGGGAAATAGCTCGATGAAGAGCGTTGGCAGGGCATGATTCGAGGTCGCGCCCTCGGCGAACAGGGCGTTGCCCAGCAGCGCCCGCGCCAACAGCCCGCCCAAGGTCAGCAGGGCCAGGATGATAATGAATATGGTCGTGAGGGTAAGAAAGCGGTTCTGGTGCATACTGTGTTTTAAGGCCCAGAGCTTATTACCCAGGTGCGGCAGGACACCCAGCGGAATGAACGCAATCACCAGCGAGACAATGGACCACCAGGAATGGTAGAGCGGGGTTTTCGAGTTGAGCGGGCTCACCAGGTACGCATCCTGAGCAGCCAGATTATCGACCAACCCCAAGAAGCCGCCTCGTCCCGCTTCGCCCACGTCCAGCCCAAAGCCGATGAGGAAGAGCACGGCGACCACCACGGCGACCAGCAGCATCAGACAGGCCTGGATTCCGTCGGCGATAATGTCGGCATGGGCCCCACCCAGGACCACGTAAATCAGCAACACGGTCGTGGTGATGAGCAGCGCCCAGAGCGGCGGTACACCCAGCAGAATCTCGAACATGACCAAGCCCGACACGAGCTGGCCGGCCAGATAGAAACACAACAACAGGGAAAATAGCGACACCAGCACCCGAATGCCTTCGGATTGATAACGGTCGCCGAGATATTCGGGGATGGAGCGGTTGCCGAACCGGTGACCGGAGTTGGTAATCAGGCGCATGGTGAGCAACATGCCCAGACACAGGCCGGCGGGACCCAGAAAGACGCCCCACAGCGTGGTCAGCCCCCAGGTATAGCTCAACCCTGGCATACCCAGAAAGGTGGCCCCGCTCACAGTGGTGGCCGAAAACGCCAGGGCGAGAAACAGGGGTCCATAGGCGGCCCGCGCCGTGGCAAAGTCGTCGGCATGTTTGACCCGTCGCTGGGCCAGCACCCCAATGGTTATCATGCCACCGATATAGATGACGAGAAAGAACCACGACCACGTAATGAGTGTCATAGGTACGGATTCCGGCTTTTTCCCTGGCGGTAGTTTGTGACTGCGTGCATGGTGTTCACGAATAGTGATGCATGCTGGACGGTGGGCAGAGACCACGCTGGGGGTGAAGAGTCCATGCCTAGAAGAGTCGCGCCTTGCGCAATTCCTCTGCCAAGTCAGGCACCTTCAGCGCATAATTTCGGAGCACCTCCTCAAGCAACCGCTCGCGCTTCTCCAGGGCTTCCACCCGGTTTACGGCCGGCGCAAGTGCCGTCCGTCGGTCCCAAATCACAAAGCCGGTCAAGGCAAACATCCCGGTGAACATGACCCCGAATCCCCACAGCAGCAACTGACGCAGCTTTGCAATCTCCTGCCCAAGGCTATCAATGCGCTGGTTGACGTGCTGTTCCAGGCTGTCAATGCGCTGGTTGACGTGCTGTTCCAGGCTGTCAATGCGCTGGTTGACGTGCTGTTCCGAAGCCTCAAGCTGTCTGGCAAGAGTTTTCTGACCTTCTTCCAGGCGGGTCAGGCGTTCAATAATCTCCCGGTCTGTCAACCGGGGGGCTGGCTCGACGGCCAGCGTACCGGGCGGAGAGAACAGCAGGCAAAAGAAGACTCCGAACCCCCACCCGGTTTTTTTACAAAGTTGGTGCATCCTTGGCTTGTCCACTGTCTGCGGCCGCTCTTCGGCGTACCCGGCTGAGCGATGCCGCCCGCACCGGTGCTTTCGTTGCGCTTGCCCCGGTCTCGTGAGGGTGGACTCTATCGGTCGGCCGTCATCCGCAGGACGACCCGCAAATGTTGGTACTTCCACTCCCCGTTGACTTTTACATAGTCGTCGTCATAGCGCAGGGCCAGCCATTTTTCAGCGTCGTTTTCAGCATACGTCCACGGCCCCATGATATACCAGACGCCCGTAGCGCGGTCGCCGTTGACCTCAATGATGGGGTTCATGATGTTGTGCTGCGAAAAGCTGAACATTTTTTGGAATCTGCGAAATAATTCACGAATAGCCGCATGGCCCTCAGCCTTGCCGAAATCGGCACTCTCCCAGATGGCGTCTTCAACGAATACCGACGTGACCCTGTTGGGGTTGTGCATATCGTCGCAGATTTCGCAGTAACGCGCTTTGAGCTGTTTGATCGCCTCAATGTCTTCGAGCCGGGTGATGCGCTGTTCCAGTTCCGACATGGCCATACTCAACCCTCCTCTTGGCCGGCTTGGTGATTGTCCTACTTACTACACGGTTCGCTGAGTTAGGCAACCTGTACTGCAAAGAGGCTGTCCACCGCCTACGTCCCGTCAAACAAGGTCTTCACATGTGACTCAGGCAGCGGTTGCGTAGCTTTGGATACGATATAGGTACAGGCGACCGACATGAGTTCCCCTATTGTTGCGCAGGAAAACGGACTCGGGCCCTCGGTATACAGCCAAGTCGCGGCGGTGTGCAGCCAGCCGGGCGCAAACCAGGCCGGGTCAATCATTTGGGTATGCAGTACGAGGAAGGTCACGAAGCCGCTGACCAAACCCGCATAGGCTCCTTTACAGGTGACGCCCCGCCAGAGCGCGCCGACGACTAAAGGACCGGCAAAGGCCGCCATCATGCCGCCGTTCCCGATCCAGACAATGAGGGCGATATTGGTCTCGACCAAGGCCCAGGCCAGGGCCGTACACAGCAGCAGCACGATAACCGTCGCCACCCGACTGATGGACAAAACCCGTTGGTCCAGTTGCTCAGCACTCGGAGGCTGCTTGAGGCGCGGCACGATGGTCCGCCGGTAGAGGTCGTTGGCAATCACTTGGGATGAGGAGATGACCAGCCCATCCGCGGTGGACATGATCGCTGCCAACACACCCACCCCAATCAGGGCGGCGAGCCAGGTTGGGAACAACTCTATGAAGAGGAGGGGCAGGGCCTGATTCGGATTTGCGCCCTCGGCGTACAGGGCGTCGCCCAAGAGCGCGCGGGCGAGGAGGCCGCCCAAGCCGAGCATACCCAGCGTCAGGCCAAAGGTGAAGGCCAGCTTGATAAACGTTTGCTGTTGACCCAGGCTGCGTAAGGCCCAGAGTTTATTCCCGAGATGAGGGAGCAAGCCGAGCGGGATGTGCGCAACAAAAATGGCAACAACCGACCACCAGGAATGGTAGAGCGCGGTCTCGGTATTGAGCGCGCCGACCAGGTGGGCATCCTGCTCGGTCAGGCGGTCAATGACGCCCAGCACGCCGGCTCTTTCGCTCTCTATCCCAAAGCCGGTCAGAAACAGGATAATCACCATCAGGGCGACCAGCAGCATCATGAAGCCCTGCACCCCGTCAGTCAGAATGTCGGCATGGGCGCCGCCGAGCACAACATAAACCAATAATACGGCCGTGGTGATGAGCAGCGCCCACAGGGGCGACATGCCCAGCATGATCTCGAACATCACCAGCCCGGACACGAGCTGCCCGGCCAGATAGAAAAACAACACCAGGGAAAAGACCGAGATGAGTATCCGAATGCCCTCGGATTGATAGCGGTCGCCGAGGTATTCTGGTATGGAGCGGTTGCCGAACCGATGGCCGGCGGTCGTCACCAGGCGCATGGCGACCAACACGCCGACATACATCCCGGCCGGGTACAAAAAGCAGCCCCATACCGTTGGCAGCCCCCACTCGTAGCCCAGACCTGAGCTGCCGAGAAAGGTAGCGCCGCTGGCCGTGGTCGCGGCAAAGGCAAACGCCAGAAAGAGCGGTCCGTACGCGCCACGCGCCGTGGCAAAGTCGTCAGCCTGCTTGACCCGTCGTTGGGCAAACACGCCGATGGCCAGCATACCGCCGATATACAAGAGCAGAAAAATCCACGACCACGTAATGAGTGACATGGCGAGCGTGGGTGCTGAGCGGTGTCAGACCGCGCCCTCGGCCTGGGCCGCCTCAACTTCTTCGGTGCCGTACCCGACCAACTCGCGCAGGATTTCCTCGGTATGCTCGCCGAGGCGGGGCGAAGGCGTGATCTCAACCGGTGAGTCCGACAGCTTGAGCGGACAACCGACGGTCTTGAACCGGCCCCGCTCCGGGTGCTCAACTTCGGCGATAATATCCCGCGCGGCCAGCGACTCGTCTTCTATCAGCTCGTGCATGTCCAGGATCGGACCGCAGGGCACATTAGCCGTGTTGAGGCGTTGCATGGCTTCATATTTAGTGTGTTTCTGGGTCCAGGCTTCAATCACCGCGAAGCAGTCATCCAGGTGAGAGAGACGGGCCTCCGGCGTGGCATAGTCTGGATGGTCGATGAGGTCTGCCCGGCCAATCAGTCGCATCAGCGGCTGCCAGACCTGGGCCTGGACAACCACATAAATATAGTCATTTGGGCCGCCCGGTTTGCATTTGAGGGCCACCCCCGGATGGCCGCCCCCAGAGGCGTTGCCAGAACGCGGCACGGCTGGGCCAAAGGGTGTATGAGGATATTGCGGGTATTCCTTCAACGGCCCGTGGGCGAGCCGCTGCTGGTCGCGCAGCTTGACCCGGCACAGGTTCAGCACCGCGTCCTGCATGGCGACCTCAACCCGCTGCCCGGCCCCGATTTTCTCCCGCTGAAAGAGCGCCGCCAGAATCGCGGCGACCAAATGTATACCCGTGCCGGAATCTCCAATCTGGGCCCCGGTGCTGGTTGGTGGGCCGTCATCCCAGCCCGTTGTACTCATGGCCCCTCCCATAGCCTGGGCGACGGTCTCATATGCCTTGCAGTCTGCAAACGGACCAGGGCCGAAGCCCTTACCGGAGGCATAAATCAGGCGTGGGTTGATCTGCCGGATCACCTCCCAACTGAATCCCTGGCGGTCCAGCGCGCCGGGCGCAAAGTTTTCGACCAGCACATCACACACCTCAATCAGCTTGCGGAAAATATCCTGTCCCTTCGGGGTCTTGGTATTGATAGTGATGCTGCGCTTATTACAGTTGAGCATGGTGAAATACAGGCTATCGACCGCCGGCAGGTCCCGTAGCTGCTGGCGGGTGATGTCGCCCCGGCCCGGCAATTCCACTTTGATAACGTCCGCGCCGAGCCACGCCAGAATCTGGGTACAAGAAGGCCCCATCTGGACGTGAGTCATGTCAAGAACACGGATACCGTCCAAAGCTTTGCCCATGATTTGCTCCTTGCCAGACGTAGGCTGAATATCCCCCCTCACCCCAACCCTCTCCCTCCAGGGGAGCGGGAGCCAGGGCGGCTTTGCGCTTACTTGTACCGTGTCTGGACTCCTGACGCAAAGAGGGGCGCGGGGCCGCTCCCTTGCCGAGGCCAGGACCATCCAATATCATGCACGCCGCTCACGTCCGGTTGGCCGCCCGTGCGTCCCGACCGGCAGAGTAGTCCACCCAAGATGAGACCAGCCGTATGAGCGCCCAGACTGCACCTGTCACACAATCAATGGACCCCATTGTCTCGCTCTGCCGCCGCCGTGGGTTTATCTTTCAGTCGTCCGAATTGTACGGCGGCATTAACGGATTTTGGGACTACGGCCCGCTTGGCGCTGAATTGAAACGGAACCTCAAGGAAGCCTGGTGGCAGGATGTGGTCCGCTGCCCGGCCCCTGGCCCGGACGGTCGGCCCATTGAGATCGTTCCGGTTGATGCAACCATTATTATGAACCCGAAAGTCTGGGAAGCCTCGGGCCACGTGGGTGGGTTCTCCGATTTGATGAGCACCTGTCGGCACTGCAAAAAGCTCGTGCGGTACGACCACATCTGGGAGATGATCCACGAGAGCGACTGGTACGCCTCGCTGCAAGAGTTGCACGAAGCGGGGAATATGACCCTCAAAAGCGTGAAGCGCTGGGGAGAAAAGGTCGCAAAAAAGATCGCGCCGCACTGCGCTCTTGTCCGTAAGCCCGAGGAAACGCTGACGCGCCTGACTGAGGGGCTGGAGCAGGAAGGGGCGTCGCTTAACCTTGGGCTGGACCAATTAGTTGGGCAGCTTGCCACCGAGCAGGGTGGGGCTAGAGAGTTGCCCCCATGCCCGTTTTGTGGCGGGGAGATTACCGAGCCGCGGCCTTTTAATCTGATGTTCAAGACGACAACCGGGGCGGTCGAAGATCCGTCCGCGGTGACCTATCTGCGCCCGGAGACGGCCCAGGGCATTTTTACCCAGTTCTGGAATGTGCGGGATACCAATCGGGTGCGGGTGCCGTTTGGCATTGCCCAGATTGGCAAAGCCTTCCGCAACGAGGTCACGCCGCGGAATTTTACCTTCCGGTCGCGTGAGTTCGAGCAGATGGAACTCGAGTTCTTCATTCATCCCGAGGAGGCCGCGGAGTGGTATCAGTACTGGCGCGATACTCGTTTTCGCTGGTGGCAGTCTATTGGGCTGGCCGGCGAGAACCTGACGCTGCGTGAACACGACCAGGACGAACTGGCCCACTATGCCAAAGAGGGGGCCGGCACGAGCGATGTGGAATATCGTTTTCCGTTTACCGCGCCTGGCTATGGGGAATTGGAAGGCATCGCCCACCGGGCCGACTATGATCTACGCCAGCACGCCGTCCATTGCGGCCAGGGGGATAAGCTGCGCTATTTTGATGACCAGCGGGGCGAGCGCTATTTCCCGCACGTCATTGAGCCGAGCGCCGGTGCTGACCGTGGGACCTTGGCCGCGCTGTGCGAAGCCTATACGCCCGACGAGAGCCGGCCGAGCAAGGTCTATATGCAGTTCCACCCCCGGCTGGCACCGATCAAGGCCGCGGTGTTCCCCCTAGTTAATAAAAGCGGCATGCCCGAGGTGGCTGAGAAACTCTACCAGGCGTTACGCCCGAAATACGCGGTCCAGCTTGATGTGAAGCAGAACATCGGCAAACGCTATGCGCGCATGGACGAGGCCGGTACGCCGTACTGCTTTACGATTGACGGTGACACGCTTGAAGACCAGACCGTGACCGTGCGTGACCGCGACACCCTGGAGCAGGAACGCATCGGGATTGAGCAGGTCGGCGCATTCCTGGACGAAAAAATGGAGAAGTAAGTCGGGACTCGCCCGCCCCTTGTCCGTTTATTCAATACGTAGCTCCACTTCACCCAGCCCGTCCATCGCCAACTGTACCTGGTCGCCCCGACTGACAAACTTGGTCGCCACCACGCTGCCGGTCATGACGACCATACCTTGGGTCAAGGTCTTGCCCTGGCTGGCCAGCGTACTCGCCAACCAGGCCAGAGCATCGAGCGGATGGCCCAGCACATCCCGCCCGTCACCTTCTCCAACGACTGTGCCGTTGATGCGCATAGTGCCGTGGACGGCTGCCAGGTCGAGCGACTGCCAGTCTGTCAGCGGCGAACCCAGGACAATGCCACCGTTCCAGGCGTTATCGGCGAGCAGCGTCAATATATGGTCGGCAATTTTGGTATAGTCGGCGTGGCGGTCGTCCACGAGTTCAAAGGCCGGCATAACCGCCCCGACTGCCCCGGCAACGCTGGCGCGCGTATGGGGTGCCTGTGCGGCCGGCAAATCCTGCCCAATCTGCACGGCAATTTCACACTCGACTCCCAAGCGGCCGTAGTCGCTCAGGCGTACCCGAGCCGGGGTGTGGTGGATGGTTTTTTCCAGGATGCCGCCGGCAATCGGGGCGTCAAAGCCGACCATTTTTTGCATCACCGCTGTGGTCAGGGCAATTTTATACCCGGCGAGAGGGCCGCAGGTCTGTGTCAAGAGTTGCTGAAGCTCGGCCTGAACGGCGTAGGCGTCGTCAAGGTGGTGAGGCGTATGCGGCTCCGGGATAGGGACAAAAGGGCGGCCGGCCTGGCGTTCCTGCCATAAAAACCTGGCGGCCTCGTGAGACGACTGTGTGTTGGCCATTCCGCTGTCTCCTCGCCGGCACCACCGGCTATTGGGCCTGAAAAAAGCGATTCTCCGGCCGGGGCAGGCCCAGGTTTTCGCGCAGGGTCGCGCCCTCATATTCACGCCGAAACAGGCCGCGGTGTTGCAGCTCGGGCACGACCCGATCCACAAAATCGTCCAGCCCGCCCGGCAGATAGGGGAACATGACGTTAAAGCCGTCCGCCCCTTCGGTCATGAGCCATTCCTCCATGCGGTCGGCGACCGTGCTCGGCGTGCCAATGAATTCCAGAGTGCTGAAACTCCCACCCACATATTGGGCAAGCTGTCTGACGGTCATATTGTCCTGGCGGGCCATATCGACCAGTTTCTGCCGCCCGGACCGGCTAGCGTTGCTTTCCGGGATGTCGGGCAGCGGACCGTCCAGGTCATAGCCCGACACGTCGTGGCCCAGCAGGACGCCGAGCGTGGCCAGGCCGCTGTCCGGGTGGACCAGGCTGTCGAGCTTAACCTTCTTTGCCCGCGCTTCGGCCAGAGTATCGTCCACGACCACAAAGGCACCGGGGAGGATTTTGAGATGATCCCGACAGCGCCCGCAGGTCTCCATCCGGCCTTTGACATCTGCGTAATAGGACTGGGCGTCTTGCAGATTATTGGCTCCAGAAAACACGACCTCGGCGGTCTCGGCGGCGAGCTGCCGACCGGCCTCTGATGCGCCGGCCTGGACGATGACCGGCCAGCCCTGAATGGGCCGGGCGATATTCAGCGGACCGCGCACGGACAGATGCGAACCGGTATGGTTTAGCACGTGCAGCTTGTCGGGGTCGAAATACACGCCGGTCTCGACATCGCGGATAAAAGCATCATCCGCCCAACTGTCCCACAGGCCGGTGACCACATCGTAGAATTCACGCGCCAGCCGATACCGCGCGTCATGCTCCATATGGGCCGTGCGCCCGAAATTTAATGCCTCGTCCGGGTTGGCCGAGGTCACGACATTCCAGCCGGCCCGCCCGCCGCTGATATGATCGAGCGAGGCAAACTTCCGCGCCACGTGGTAGGGGTCGTTATAGGTGGTGGAGGCCGTGGCAATCAGGCCCAGATGGGTGGTGACCGTGGCCAGGGCCGGGAGCAGGGTCAGCGGGTCAAAGGAAGTGACCGTCGCGCTGCGTTTGAGCGCCGCCATCGGCATATTGAGCACGGCCAGGTGGTCGGCCATGAAAAAGGCGTCAAAGCGCCCCCGTTCCAGGGTGCGCACAAAGCGCTGGTAGTGCGCAAAATTGAAGTTGGCGTCTGGAAACGCCCCCGGATAGCGCCAGGCCGCGGTATGAATGCTGACCGGTCGCATGAACGCGCCGAGCCGTAGTTGTCGTAACTGCGTCACACTCCCTCCGTGATGGATATGAACTCGGAGACAGGGTAGCAAATCGTTGAGTTATGGCTATACCGGGCAGGGGAGTTGGAGAAATCGGGTTCTCCTGTCTCATCCCCTCTCCCCTGGAGGGAGAGGGCTAGGGAGAGGGGGCCGGCTCGGAAAGGAGTCCGGCAAATCCAATGACTTCATAAGTGCTCATTCTTCCGGCCTCCCGAGTTCTTTCATCTGACTCGTGGAGGAAAACAATAGCGGGGAGATGATTGAGAGTGTCCCTTGTCTAGTACGTCAGGCTATGGCATGAGGGACAGGAGAACGAAGATTCGCGCCGGGAAACCGTATTCCTCTTTCGGACTGGCACTGCGAAAGGTCGGAGATCCAATGAATTGTTTTGTGGTCGTACTCCCCCCTGACAGTACTGTCTCTCCTCAGACGATCCCCGAACATTTTCCGAAAAACTACACTCTCGTTCCGAATCGCGTCTGGGTTCGCGGGGAAACAAGTGACCCCTCAGAGGTGTGTGACTTACTCGATATTGGGGGGAGAAAGATAAATCCGCTGACCCTACCGGCCTAGTGGTGAAAGCCGATAGCTATTATGGATCTGCCGATATGGCCTTATGGGATCGTATGAGAGTCTGGGAAGAGTGGGAAGAGAAGACATGCAGCCGTCGTGGCGCTCGCTTTTGCACTCATTAGTGCCTTATGACCATTCTTCGGACAGCCTCATAAACCTTTCTCCAACGACCCCATTTGATTTTCTGCCTACCCCCCAACCCTCCGGCCCGTCAGGCCCGGCTCTCTGGCGAGCCGACGTGCAGGCCTGATTGCAAGACGAACAGCGGAATCCGCTCGCAACAGTGGAGGTTTACTGCAACGCAAGAATAGTTTTATGAGAAATTTTCGTTTCCAGAATCTGGATGATCTGCCGAAGGCTGAGGCTCGCTTCAGCCTGTAATCCCAAACAGGCGGCAATACCCGCCGTGTCGGTACTCCACCGCGAATCAAGTTCAATTCGTAAAGGCTGCTCTGGCTGCCTCATCGCTGTGTAGGTATGGAGGTGCATGGGCTCTCCGAGCCGGGCCGCACTCAGATGCTCAAAGTGAAATTCTCTTCTCATATAGTCGAGAAGAACGTTTTGAATAACCAGAACAAGATGCTTGTTCATCGCTTCAAAAGTCCCAATTTTGTGGTGGAGTTGAACGAGGATGGTCTTAGCGGTCATCTTCCAATTCATGCCGAATCTTTTTTTGGATGTATTTGACGGTCGATTCTTTCTCTCCAATCAATCTCCTGGTCCGACGTTGAGACGCCGAACAGTTCAAGGACTTTGCTCATAGAAGTGAAGAACACCTTTCTTGCGCAAGCTCCAGATACGCTCTGGAAATATCGACCCCGACCGACTTGCGATTCAGATTTCTCGCTACGAGCATCGTCGTGCCAGTCCCACAGAAGGGATCGAGTACGACCCCATCCGAGGGGCACGTCGCAAGGATAGGGATTTTACACAGGTCTTCGGGGTAAGGGGCGAAGTGCAAACGACGCTTCTGGGTGTCTTCAGGAATGACATCCCACACATCCGCCGGTTTGCTGCCTTTGGGATGATACTTCAGAAAGTAGAAGCCTTTTTCCCTCAGCTCTTTCGCTTTGCCGGAAACACGCTCGGAATTGGAATGGGTTGTCCGCTGTTGTCCGCGAATGATCATACGGAAGTCCGCCATCTCGCCTTTCTCAATCGCTTGCAGCATCCCTTCAAGCTGGGCAAAAGCAGCCCGTTTCTCTTCTTCACTCAAGGCCGTTGAGAGTTTAATCTGACGCTTGTAGCGAACCCCGGAAACGCCTGTCGCCGAAACCACCGCCCCTTTCATGATCTTCGCTTTTTTCGGATGAGACCGGATAGCGTCCACATCGTAGTAATAGCCCTTTGGACTCTTCACAAAATGAAAGACGTTTTCATACACGTTGCGCAGCTTGTCCAAGGCATTGTCGGGACCGCCTTTGACCTTGTTCCATATGACGCTGTTGCGGATAATCCAGCCCTGCTGATCCGACAGGGCGAAAGCCAACCTCCAGGGAATCCCCACTAACCCCTTTTTTTGATACGTATCCCCGATATTCAGCCAGAACGAGCCTGTGGGCTTCAGAACCCGTTGTACTTCGCCGAAGACCTGGCATAAGCGAGTGATGAAATCTTGATAACCTGCTTCGGTCCCTATCCCTCCATTCTGATAGGTCCGTTGTCCCCAGTACGGCGGACTGGTCATACAGCAGTCAATCGTTTCAGCGGGAAGGGCTTTGAGCACCGTTTCTGCGTTACCCAGGAGGAACAGAGGGGAGGAGGTCTTGGTATCGCGGTATAAAAGGAAGCGGGATTGATACTCAGAAGAAACAATAGGGGAGGCCCTGCCGGACGGAAGACCGAAACCGGCTTGTTGTATCTGAGGTGCAGCCACACTGGTCTCCAGCTACGTCCACCTGAAGAGTTTTGCTTATGTATAAGCAACTAAGCCGTTTGTACAGGATAGGGGCTGAGGAAGTTGATGCTGATCGGGTGCCCCTACCGCTAGCGGTTGCCCGTCCAGGTGACGCGGGTAGCTGAAAAGAGAATCGTCTCTTCATTGGGATAACTGTGGGCGGTCTGGATTGTCTCCTCTTGTCTTATCCCCTCTCCCCTGGCGGGAGAGGGCTAGGGAGAGGGGGCTATTTATGCGACCGGTTGCGGGTGTATGTCACCAAAGCCCCGGTCCAGGCAATAATCGCAATCACTAGTAGTGTCCACTCGAACATTGTCATTTTTTATCCTCCTCCAGTTTCCCTTCTAGCCAAGAGGCCCACAGAAAGAGTCCCAGGGTGCCTACTACGCCGAAGATCAATACCAGCCAGGATTCCTGACCTCTGATCCACGGGTTGACGACAGTCAACAGCGCTACGCCTTTTGCTAAATCGTAGAGGAATTTGGCCGCGCTTTCTCGTTGTCGTGGTGTCATGCTCGGCGAAAGTCTACTACACGGGCTGCGCACTGACCAGAGTTATGCCCAACTCAAAGCCCAACCCTCCGTCCCGTCAGGCCCGGCTCACGGGCGAGCAGGGCGCGGACCGGGGCGAGTGAGGGCAGGCCGAGAACCGTACACAGGGCTTCGTCAATACGGAGACGCACCGGGTCGGCGTCCAACTGCGCCAGGGGAGCGAGCGACGTTGAGGCCACCTCGTCATAGGCGTGGACAAGCGTGGTGAGTTGGTCTGGCGTAAGACTCCGTACATCAAGGACCGGCATAGATGCCCAGGCCGGCTGCTTCATCTGAACAAATGCTCCCTCAGTCGTAACCCGACGCGAGAAGGAAGGAAAGAACACACAACGAACTGTTCAGCCACAAGACGAGAGCCTTTTGCATTGGCTCGTCAAGCTGCTTGGTATTAAGTGCCCACCATGTGTTCCCGAGAACTTTTTCCGGGAAGAGCGCAGCAATGATACGCTGTGTATTGGTGCGCATTCGTTCCACGAGCAGGATATTACCTGCTCGCTGCCAGAGATGAGACCCGTAATGCGGACCACGCGGGGAATCTTTCCACTCCAGCAGGTTGCAGTTGGGTGTCTGAGCGATTGTCACCACTTCGTTCGATTTGTGGCCCCAGAAGCCGGGAAAGGGTGTCCAATCGGCTTTTGTGACTTTGAAGCCCTCATGTATCCGTTTCCGGTCGGGTCCGAGCGGGCCGAGGTCGTGGAGTGGACACAGGGGAAGCGGAGTTTTTTCCGTTGAGCCCGGCACCCTCAGCCTGCCCCGCTGAAGGTGCCAAGCGATACGCAGCAATTCCACTTGGGCAAAGAGCGCGCCGAGCCAAATATCATCCGGCGACGCGGCAGGAAGTGTCATCAGTTCGGCCAGTTTGCGCGCCCCTGATGTGGCTCCGGTGAGGCCAGCCTCTTCAATCCCAACCACCGCACCGACCTGCTCAATCGCGTTCGCCAGGTGCAGGGCCTCATGAATTGAGCGCGGGTTGCGCCACAGGCTGATATAGGTCGTTCTGCCCGGCTTCTCCTTGCTGCCGAGCTTGCGGGCAATGAACAACAGTTCGGACAGGTCGGTATTCTCTGAAAAATTGGGCCGCTCAGCGTCGTGGCTCGAAACTACGGTTTCCAGGTGGTAGCGTTCGGCGAGCAGGTGGCGCGTCGGCCCCCAGGCTTCGCCCGAAGCCAGCGCCGCCGGCAAGACGAAGGCGAGCCGTCCGCCAACTTCCAGGTGCTTGTCAGCCAGGGCCACAAAGACGCTGCCCAGGCCGGCGGTCGCACTGGCCGGCAGGTGCTTGAGTCGCTTCTTGAGGTCTTTTTGCAGCACGCCGCGTTCATCCGGCAGAGAACCGAAGAGCAGGTTACCGCCCACGCTGCGGACAAAGGGCGGATTCATCACGCATAGATGCAAAGTGGGCAGGGTGGCGTTCGTTGCCCGTGACATGGACGCGCCGGTGCGGATGGTCTCAATCTGTGAATAATCAAGCGCCATCTGGGTTTTGAGTGCTCGATTGCCAAGAAAATCCAGGCTGCCCAAACGCGCCCGCCCCTGGTCAACGCCAAGCGGCATGACAAATAGATTCATCCGCACAAAGGCGATATCCGGGGCGAGCAGAGCCAGGGTTGAGGCGGTCAGATGCACGGCTGAGGGCAGCACGTCATAGCCGTGCAATATATTCTCCATCAGCGTCCGGTGGAGGGTCGAAAGTTCCGGTTGGCCCAGCGGCCGGTCTGAGGCCGCACGGGTTCTGATGTACGCGTCGGAAAATGCCTGGGCTGCGGCCATCAGCAGCGTGCCTGTTCCGCAGGCCAGATCGGCCACCTTGAAGTCGGCTAACGCTGCGGGGTCGCCCAGGTCTTGTTTCCAGGGCGCGGCCAGGGTCAGTTTCAGCAGCAGGGTCGCGGCCGGCACCGAGGTGTAATAGGTGCCGAGATATTTTGCCTCGTGCAGCAGCCAGTGATAGATGCGGCCCATCAGGTCGTGTCGTAAGGCCGCCTGTTGGGCGCAAATGGCTTTGGCTTGTGAGAGCACGGCGGTGACGGCCCGCGTGGTGCTGAGCGCACTCGGGAGTTCATCCAGCACGCGCTCGCCGAGCTGGAAAATCGGCATATAGTTGATGTTTTCCCATATCCAGCGCCAATGTTGGGCAAGAGCGCCAACAAGGTCCACTTCTTTTTCAATTTTACGCAGCGGGCTGACCCGGCCATCCGTCAGGGCCAACTGTTCTTGAAAAATCAGCGCGTTGGCCAGCACCAGGGCCGAGACCTTGGCCGCGGTTTCGCGCCGGCCTTGGGCTTTGTCTGGTGTCTCCCCTTTGGGCGGGGTGAGGCCCAGAATTCTTGACAGCCGGTCACACGCTCCGGTTTGGCCCAGCCAGAGGTGCGTCACGCTAACCAAGCGGCCATGCAGCGCTTTGGCTGTGCGCTCAACGATATCATCCTGGCTCAGCGCCTCTTGCGCTCGGCGTAGGGCCTCCATCAGGGCCGCGGGATTGCCCTCGAACCATTCCTCGCCCTCGGAGGTTTCGGTCAGAATGCAGTAGCGCAAGCGCGCTTCGGCGAGGGCAGTCAGCATCTTCGCCGTGGACGTGGTGCGAAGCGGCTCTGGATACACCGTGGCGGCGGCAATATGGGCAATGCCGGCCCGGACACGCTGGCGGGCGTCGTCCAGGACGATCTGGGCCGCATTCGGTACGTCGGCAAACTTGCCTTCGATGACGACCCGCAGACCACGCAACTGAAACAAGACATCGGGCCGGTGCCGGCCGTGCAGGTGAATCGTTTCCGCGTCCGCGGTCACGCCGAGCGTGGAGATGAGCACCGCCAGTTGCGTGTTGATGACTTCTTCACGGTTGCGCTGCTGAGGCATGGGAGTGGCAAGCCCTTCTTGGTGCCCCTACCGTTCGCGGTTGCCCAGCCAGGTGACGTGGGTATCTGAAAAGAGAATCGTCTCTTCATTGGGATAACTGTGGGCGGTCTGGATTGTCACCCGCTGGCTGGGTGCGTCGAGCCGGACCCAGACCAGGGTTTGGGGAGCCGGACCTCGGGGCGTGGCCGGAAAAGCATAGTCAAGCCCTGCGCTTGATGAGAGGGCCGTGTCTGCACTGGCCTGGACAATGCGCTGGGCCAGGGCCTGAAAAGCCGGCTGCCCACGCTGGCTGTCCGTTCGGCTCGCGGTAAAATGGTAGTGCAGGCCGGGTGTGAGCTGGAGGTCAACCGGGCGCGCCCGATTCATAATCCAGTCTGAGAACGCCGGTCGAAGCGCAGGGGGCATATCTGTGCAGGCCAGGATTTCGCAAACGTGCTGCGTCTGGTCATACGCAATGTGGACGAGGTGGCTGGTCCCGATAATACTCGCCTGTACCTGGAATTGGGGCTGTTCCAGACGCGCCGTGGCCAGTGGCCTGAAGGGCTGAAAATCCAGCCGGTCGGCGAGGACGTGCAGCCGGAGCTCGGCCGCGGACTGGTCTTTATAGGTCAGCGTGCTCATGCGGTATCTCGTCTACGGCAACCGCGGACAGACGCAGGCGTTACGAGCCGGCCCACAACGCCTGGAGCCCTTCCCACACCCCGAGCAGCTGGAGTGCCATCACGACTATTGTCCCAGCCAACACGAGCCGAATCCAGCCCTCGCCCTGGCTGACCCCCCAGTGCGCCCCAAACCATGCGCCGATACTCGTTGCTATGGACAGGAGCAGTCCCACCTGCCAGTCGATTTTCCCGTTGAGCGCAAAGACGCAGCCGGCGATACCAGTCAGGCCCAGGACAATAACGACTTTCACGCCGTTTGCCAGCGTGAGATTCAAGCCGGCCAGAGTATGCAGCGTCACCAGTATAAAAATACCGGCCCCAATCTGGAGTAAGCCCCCGTAGAGGCCGATGCCAAAAAAGACGACGCGGAGCAGTTGTCGCCCCCGGCGCGTCCCGCTGATGGCCAGGAGCTTGGTATTGAGGACCGGCTCACACACTATCGGAACGAGCAGGACCATCATCGTGACGGCCAGCAGGGTTTGGAAGACGGCATCATCCAGACGGACCGAGACCAGCGCCCCGCACACCGAGCCCAGCATGGCCGGGAGGGTGAGCGCCAGGGCCAGGCCGGAGTCGGTTTGCTTCAGTTTTGTATACGCAGCCAGGGCCGTCAGGCTTTGCAGGACCACGGCCAAACGATTCGTGCCGTTGGCCACTCCGGGCGGCAGGCCGATCAGGATGAGGGCCGGCACGGTCAGCATGGCCCCTCCGCCGGAAACCGCGTTGAGAAAACCGGCGACCAGACCACTGAGGCTAATGAGGAGTATATCGGTGAGGGACATCACAAGAAAAAAGGGCAGCCCCAGGGGGCTGCCCCTACCATGAACGATTGTGGCGTGTCTGTGGTGGAGCGTCAAGCAGAAGACGCCGGGGCGGGCAGTTTTCCTTGACCCCTCTCGTGGCTCTGCCTATGATCCGAGAACGCTGGCCAAAGGAGGGCAAGCTATGCCTGCGGGGAATCTCAAAGATGTTGCGGCGGTGTGTGGGGTGGGCCATACGGCCTATGGTCGAAAAATGAACCGAAGTCAGATTGATCTTGCTGGTGAAGCCATCCGCAACGCCCTTGATGACGCCGGGCTGGGGCGGGACGATCTGGACGGACTCATTGTCAGTTTTGGAACGCCGATTGGGGCGGACGCGGACACCCTGGCCTATGCCTTGGGCTTAAAGCTGCGCGCGTATAATCAAACCTGGGCGCATGGCCGGTTTACGGCCAGCAGCATACAGTGGGCGGCCATGATGGTCAGCGCCGGGCTGGCCAATGTGGTGGCCTGTATGGCGTCAATCAGTTTCTCGGGTTTTCGCAAACCCATGATGGGCGGGGCTGGAGACACTGAGGGCGGGCGGGAAGCCGGCGGTGGGCATGGCGAAGACCCGGTGTTCGGCATGACTTCGCCTGGGGCCGGGGCTGCCCTGGTCGCTCGCAAGTATTTTGAGCGCTTTGGTGCCACGAGTGAACAGTTGGCCGCGATAGCGGTGGCGTTTCGGAAGCACGCGGCCCTGAATCCGAACGCCGTCATGCAGACCCCGGTCAGCGTTGCAGATCACCAGAATTCGCGGTTTGTGTGCGAGCCGCTGCACCTGCTGGACTATTGTCTGATTAACGATGGCGCGGCCTGCGTCCTGGTCACGACAGAGGAACGCGCGCGCGATATGGTCAAACGGCCGGTGTGCATCAGCGGTATGCAGGCATTGCCGGCGGGACGGGAAGAATTCATCTGGACCTATCCCGGCTTTGGAACCGCTCAACAAACCGCCTGTGATTATGTGCCCGGCCGGCAGTCGGTATATGAAATGGCAGACGTGTCGCTCAGGGATGTGGACGCCTTGTTCACCTATGACGCCTTCTCGATTCTGGCCTGGACCGCACTGGAGCGTTTTGGATTCTGTGGGCAGGGTGAGGCCGCGGCATTTACCCAAGACGGGCGCATTGAGCTAGGCGGGGAGCTGCCCATGAACACCAATGGCGGGTTGATGTCCGAGGGCCATATCATGGGCTGGAATCATCAGGTCGAGATTGTGCGCCAATTACGAGGGGAGTGCGGTAAGCGACAGATTCCGCAGGCCCAACTCATCCAATGGGCCAACGCCTACGGAGACGCGCTCATCTATCGCGCCGGCTGAAAAATCGCGCCGGCTGAAAAAAGGAGAGGACATGGCCGAGTATACAAAACCGCTGCCGGCAGTGACGACCCTCAACCAACCGTACTGGGAGGGCCTGAAACAAGGGCAGATGGTGCTGCCCCACTGCGAGGCGTGTGACACGGCCTGGTATCCGCCGACTCCATTTTGCCCGGACTGCTGGTCGCCTGACTTCCGCTGGCAGGCGGTCAGTGGTCGGGGGGTGGTGAACTCCTGGGTCGTTTTTCATCAAGCCTATTTCTCGTCGTTCAAGCAGGACATCCCGTACTCCGTTGCCGAGGTCGAATTGGAGGAAGGCCCTCGTCTGCTGACCAATCTGGTCGAAGTCGCAAACGAGGACATTACCATCGGGATGCCGGTGGAAGTGGTCTTCGAGGATGTGACCGACGAAGTGACCCTGGCCAAGTTTCGCCCCCGAAACGGGTAAACAGACCGGTACGGCTGCACTGAAGGAGAGAGGGTGGGGGCGGTCCAAAAGAGGAGGGCGACCGGGCTAGAGCAGTTCTCGGAGAGGCGGAGCGAGATGGTCACCACAGAGCCTGAGGTTTTTAGCAAACATAGCAAGTAGAGGAGACCGAAGAGGCGGACTGTCCACATTCCTCGGACGCTACACAGCAGTGGAAACTGCTCTAACTCCTTGACAGGCATTACCACTTTCTGTATCGCTCCTCGTGATCTGCATCCGCGATAACTGGTGTAAGAGAGAAATGGAAGAATACATACCCACATTAATCGGTCTAATAATTGCCCGGTGTAGTCGGCGGAATAATCGCAGTAGATGCAAATGAGCGAGGAATGAATGGCCTCGGCTGGGGGATATTCACTTTCTGTATATGCATCGTCGCCATCCCAGTCTACCTAATTGTAAGAAAACCAAGACGGGATGAGTAAAACCATCATCAGGTAGAAGCCTCATGTAATAGTGAGGATTATTCTTGTGCTATTGTTGCTTGGCTTGGCTTCTATCGATAACAACCCTCTGGTTAAGCTGGAAGCCAAGCTGGGCTTGTCCCCCGCACCCCTGGAAAAATTCTTCAGTATAAAAAGCCTCTTTAGCGGTATGACCGAAGGTGTACATCAGTTTACGAGGTTGAATATCGAGGAGGCAATTAAAGCCAATATATTTTCGCCATTTGTTATTCCGTTGGTGGTATTCGTAATCTTGACCTGGAGGATTCCAAAGCTTGACACTAGCAACAAGGAGTACGTTTTCTTTGCATCCTTTATAGGATTGTCAGTGATAGTCAACTTGGTGAACTGAAACGGACGGAGGTCTGCCTGCAAGAGAATGGGCGAAAGTCGACAATGGGCGCTCGCTTTAAGGAACACACGGTTAAAAGATGTGCAATTGTCTAAACACGCCTATGAACGGGGCTGAAAATCCAGGAGCGGGGCCCACAGCAATCCGGGCCAGTGCAACCGACCCGGAGCTGCGAAGCCGTCTCAGGCGATATAGCCGCTCTCGTCGTGGTCGGTCAGGTCAAGGCCCATCATTTCACCCTCTTCGCTGATGCGCGCCCCTCCGGTCAGGGCATTGGCAACAAAATAGGCGATCATAGACACCACACCACTCCAGATGATGGTGACAATAACACTCTTTATCTGCTCAAGGATTTGGGCCATGGTAGACGCGGCTTCAAGACCGGCTCCGCCCATAAACTCGGCGGCGCACAGCCCGGTCAGGATCGCGCCGACAATGCCCCCCACGCCGTGCACGCCAAAGACGTCGAGGCTGTCGTCATAGCCAAAGGCGCGTTTCAGTTTGGTGGCAGCCAGATAGCACAGGAAAGCCGAGGCCGCGCCGATCAACATCGCGCCCATCGGGCCGGCCGTGCCGCTGGCCGGCGTAATGGCAACCAAGCCGGCCACCGCCGCGGTGGCCATGCCGAGAATGCTCGGCTTGCCATGCTGAAACCACTCAATCAGCATCCAGACGACCACTGCCGTGGCCGTGGATATCTGGGTAACGAGCAGGGCCATGCCGGCCGTCCCGTCGGCGGCCAGCTCGCTGCCGGCATTGAAACCAAACCAGCCCACCCACAGCATCCCGGTGCCGACAACGGTCAGGACGAGGCTATGCGGGCGCATGGGCTCGGTGGGGTAGCCGGTCCGGGAGCCGATCATGACGCAGACGACCAGCGCGGCAATCCCGGCATTGATATGCACGACCGTCCCCCCGGCAAAGTCCAGCACCCCCCAGCCAGCAAACAGGCCCCCACCCCAGGCCATATGCCAGATCGGGACATAGCTGAAGGTGAACCAGATAATCATGAAGATCAGCATCGCGCTGAACTTCATCCGCTCGGCAAAGGCCCCCACGATGAGCGCCGGGGTGATGATCGCAAAGGTCATCTGAAAAGTCAGGAAGACTGACTCGGGTATGGTGCCACTCAGGGAATCGACCCGCAGGTCCTTGAGAAAGAGCTTGGAGGCGTCTCCGATGATGGCGTTCCCCTCGGTGGCGGCAAAGCTGTAGCCGTAGATAATCCACAGCAGGGTCATGACTCCGGCCATGGCCAGGCATTGACCCAGGACGGACAGGATATTCTTGGTCCTGACCAGACCACCGTAGAACAGTGCCAAACCCGGCAGGGTCATGAACAGCACCAGGGCGGTGGCCGTAATCATCCAGGCCGTATCTCCGCTATCAAGCGTCGCGGTTTCCTCGGCCCAGACTGGCCCGGCCAGCCCGAGCAGACTGAGTAAGCCGAGTGCGAGTGGTCCCCACCCGCACCAGGCGGATTGCTGCATCCTTTGAAAGAATTTCATTTGTGCATTCCTCCTTCCCTTACGTCCAAAGAACGTCTGGGACCGCCGTGGATTGCCCCGGAGGAGCAACAGAAGACGGGATGTCTTTACGGGGTCCTCAGTAAACAGAACAGAGGCAAAAAGAATGCCAACAAGGAAGTGTTTGATATATTTATCTTTTTTGGCTGGAAAGGGCCGGGGACCACGCTGCTGCTGACTGGATTTTAAGCAACGCCTATTTTTTTGTCAGCTTGGGGCATGGAACGGACACGGCTGCCGGAGGGCGGTCGCTATTGGGGAGACCAGAAGGCGATATGGCCGTCTGAGAGCCGTTGCGGTGTGGCATCTTTCGTGACTGGGACGACATAGACGGACGGGCCCTGAGCGCCACGGCCAGGATGGAGGTCTGTCTGCCCGCTAAACGTAAAAAACTGGCTGTCTGGAGACCAGAGCCGATGCGAAAGCGCATACTGATCGAAATACTGGAAAACCAGCCCCTGGGGACGAGATGGAATGAAATTGGTCACAGGAATGGATGTCCGGCTCTGGATATCCACCACCACCCAGGTCCAGTGGGGGCGGTCCGGCCTGCGGCTGGCATACAGGATACGAGTCCCATCTGGAGACCAGAAAAAGGCGGCAAGCGGTTCTTGAATCAGCGGCTGTAGCGTGCCCGTTGCCATGTCGAAGAGGCGCACCTCCCCAAAGAGGGGCGCTCTGATAAAGGACGTGGTCGCAACCGCCAAGAGGGCTTGCGTCGGAGACCATGACAGGGCCATACGGGGTGGCATAAGCGCGACGGATTCCGGCCGGCTGCCATCGCCGGCAGCGATCATCAGGGCCGCTTTTTCCTGGCCGGCGACGGCATTGCCATAGGCAAGCCATTTCCCATCAAAAGACCAGGACGGTGGTCCAAAGATCGAGGGTGAACGCGAGAGCAGGTGGTGTTCGCCGGTGGGAATGGTGACAACGCTAATGGCAGGGCCGGCCCCTCTTCTCCGACTGCCTCCGGTATGGGTAAGCACAGCTTGGCCATCAGCGCGCCAATGAAAATAAAAGGGCGCGCCTTGGGCAATCCTTTGAGGACGCTGGCCAGGCAACGTTGGCCAGAGGTTCAATGAAAAAGGCCCCCGTCCGCCCAAAAGGAGGCCCAATTGCTGACCGGTGGGCGACCAATAGGCATAAATGGGTTGCAGCCCAGGCGCTTTATAGGAGTGGAGGATTTGTGCGCTGATCCCGTCAAAGATATACAGGCCATCCGTGAGTTGACCACCATTGCGTTCGACGCGAAAGCTGGCCAAGCGCTGTCCGTCGGGAGACCAGACTGGCCAGCTATAAAAATCCTGCCGGCGCTGAACGGAGCGGGGGGCGAAGCCGGTCCGCTGGAGCATTTCGCCGGAAGCCATTTTTTGGCGACCAGTCCCGTCTGGACGAATGGTATACAGATCGCCAGCGCGGTCGATATAGGCAATCCGATTCACCGCTGGCGCCGCGCTCAGACCCGGCGGGGGTACCAAGACAAGAGCAAGCGTCAGAAGAAAGGAAAGAGAAACATGGCAGCGTGCAGTCATGAGTGCTCCGGCCCACGACCACGATAGCAGAGCTGGTGAGAAGGGCAACGAGCCAGGGGAAAGGCTGGGTGTATCAACAGGCTGAACTTGACGGCTCTGCGTCCCGTTCGGTACGAATGCTGGTCATGACAAAAAGCATGGTGTTATGGCGGGGAGAACTCTGGAGTATAGGGAGAGAAAAGGGGAGAAGATGAAGCGTATTGCCATACTCGGTTCGACCGGCTCCATCGGGGTGTCCACCCTCGATATTGTCCACCGCTTCCCCGAGAAATTCCGCGTTGTGGCCCTTGCGGCCGGCAAAAACCTGACGCGGCTCATTGAGCAAATCAAATGTTTCCAGCCGCTGTTGGTCTCCCTCTCCCAAGAAGAAGATGCAAAAAAACTGCGACAGGAACTGCCCGATTTCAGAGGCGATATCGTCTGGGGGGCAGACGGCCTGCACGCGACCGCGACGCATGAAGCCGTGGATATGGTCATGGCGGCCCTGGTTGGGGCGATTGGACTCCCCCCGACCCTGGCGGCCATACGGGCGGGTAAAAACGTCGCCTTAGCCAATAAAGAAGCCTTGGTCGTGTCCGGTGAACTCATGACCCGTGAGGCGGCCCAGCACGGAGTGCGGCTCTTGCCGGTTGACAGTGAACATAATGCGATCTTTCAGGCCCTGCATGGACACAAACGGGAGCAGGTCAAGAAAATTATTCTGACCGCCTCTGGTGGGCCGTTTTTACACCGCCCGGCGGAGGACTTTCAGACCATACGCAGAGAAGAGGCACTCCAGCACCCGACCTGGAAGATGGGCAATAAAATTACGATTGACTCGGCAACGCTGATGAACAAAGGGCTGGAAGTCATTGAGACCCGCTGGCTTTTTGACCTGTCTCCGGCCCAAGTCGCCGTGATCGTGCATCCCCAAAGCATTGTGCACTCCCTGGTGGAATATGTGGACGGCTCTGTGCTGGCTCAATTGGGCATTCCTGATATGCGGGTACCAATCTCCTATATTCTTGCCTATCCAGATCGCTTAGCGCTGACCCATCTGCCGCAGTTAGACCTGGCCGAGGCCGCCCGGCTCGAGTTTATCGAGCCGGACTATGACAAGTTCCCCTGCCTGGGTTTAGCCTATACGGCGCTGGAGAGGGGGGGCACCTGCCCCGCGGTGCTCAACGCCGCGAACGAAGTCGCGGTGATGTCTTTTCTGGCCGGGCGGCTCGCCTTTCCTGATATTGCCGCCCTCAATAAGCAGGTCCTCGCTGCCCATGACGGCCAGCCGGTGAAAGACCTGGAGAGTGTGCTTGAGGCCGATGGGTGGGCACGCACCCAGGCGAAAAAGCTGGCCGGCCTCTCCGAACAGACCGTGGCGGCCTAAGCAGAGGCAAAGGGACTGAGCGGCGGAAAAATAAGATGAGTGAGGAAGTCGGCATGTTTCAGGAGCGGTCTGCGACAGTGCCGGCGCCGGGGTCTGGCTCGCTCGCGGAGGCGTACGCCTATTGTCGTGATATGACCCAGCGTAGCTCGTCCAACTTTTATCATGCTTTCCGGCTCCTGACCCGAGAGCGGCACAATGCCCTGTGCGCGCTGTACGCCTTTTGTCGATTCGTGGATGATATTGCGGACCAGAATCCTGCCCCGGTTGACGGCAAGCTGCCGCAAAACCGAAAAGAGCGCCTGGCCCAGCTGCTGGACATGTGGCGAGAAGAACTCGTCTGCTGCTATGAGGGGATTCCGCGCCATCCTATTTCGCGCGCCCTGGCTGATGCGGTGCGGCGTTTTCCCATTCGGCAGGAACACTTGGCCGGTATTATCGACGGCGTGGCTATGGATCTCGGTCGGACTCGCTACCAGACATTCTCAGAATTATATGAGTACTGTTACCGGGTTGCCTCCTTGGTCGGCCTCGTCTGCATAGAAATTTTTGGCTACCAATCGCCGCGGGCACGGGACTATGCCACTCACCTGGGCATTGCCTTTCAACTGACGAATATCCTGCGCGATGTGGGCGAAGACGCCGACCGGGGCCGGATTTACCTGCCGCTTGCAGACCTGGACCGGTTTGCCTACTCGGAGCAGGAACTCCTGAGCCATGAGTATAATATGGCATTTCTCGAGCTGATGACGTTCGAGAGCCAACGCGCTCAGGAGTATTATAGCCGGGCGGTCAGCTTACTGAACCGTCACGACCGGCGCTCTCTTGTGGCCGCCGAAGCGATGCGGCTCATTTATCACGAATTGCTCAAAAGAATTGCGCGGCAGCAGTTCAAGGTGTTCCAACGTCGGGTGACTCTGCCGACCCCATTCAAGGTGGGCCTCGCCTTCACCGCCTGGGGGCGGAGCGTGTGTGTTTTGCCTTAGGCTGACGCTCGGGTTTCCCTTATAGAGAGACAAGAAGGGGAGGCGGGCCGCAGGCGCGAGTCCGGCTGAAGGCCCCCCGTTCAGACGTGCCCTGAGGACGGATTCAGGCCACGGCGCGGAGCTTCTTCCCACCTCGGGAAGAATGCTTCACTCCATCATGATCCGGGAGATGATCCGCGATGTTCGTCTTCGCATAGTGCGAACCTGGAAAAAGTGAGCGGATGGCAAACGCGACTTGCCCCATCAGACGCTTGACGCCGACCGTTTTTTCTACTGGGGAAGTCGGCTCAAGGCGAACCATAGCCCCATTGCTTTTTTTACACACCTGGATGAAAAACTGTTGTTTTTTTTCTGGCTCTATGACGAGCGCTTCAAGAAGCAGCTTGGTGCATTCGGTATTAATATAGTATTCGCTGACACGTTTAATGCCATCCGGGTCGCGGAGAAACATCTCTGGCCGACGAATAATGATCTGACGTAGGTCAATCGGTCCTTGGATCGTTACGTTTGGCATAATCCCTCTCCTTCATGCTGACGTGCTGTCTAGGAGCACGCTTCCCCTGCTCGCCGCGTGTTCCAGAGTCCGCTCTACACTGCCTTAGTGCTTCCCCCTCCACGGGTGCTATGTATCTGTCGCTTGTCAGGCGGTCAAGTCTGACGGGTCAGACGGGGCGCAGGCGGCTACTTTACAGATTGTCAGGACACCATTATAAGCTCGTGTGAGAGCGTCGAAATCTATGAGATAGAGAGCAGCACTATGTTTTCGGTCACTTCGCGTGCCCCCGATCATAAGAGCCCGTATATCGCCTCAATCCAGGAAGCGATTGAAGAAATTCGGGCGGGACGCATGATTATCCTCATGGATGATGAAGATCGAGAGAACGAAGGCGACCTGTGCATGGCCGCGGAAAAAGTGACGCCCGACGCCATTAATTTTATGGCAAAACTCGGCCGGGGGTTGATTTGTATGCCCATGGCCGAGGAGCGGATTGACACCCTCGGGCTCCCCATGATGGTGGCCAAGAATACGGCTCCGCTTGGGACAGCATTCACCATGTCTTTTGACGCCCGTAAGGGGGTGAAGCGGGGGGTCTCAGCCGAGGACCGGGCCACCACGATCCTGACGGCGACCCGGAAGGATGCGCGGCCTGAAGATTTCGTCGTCCCTGGTCATGTATTCCCGCTGCGCGCCCGCAGGGGGGGCGTCCTGGTTCGCACCGGGCAGACCGAGGGCTCGGTTGACCTGTCCCGTTTGGCCGGTCTCGACCCGTCCGGGATCATTTGTGAGATCATGCGAGAGGACGGGACGATGGCCCGTCTGCCCGACCTGGAAGAATTTGCCGTTGAGTACGGCCTGAAAATCGCCACGATTGCCGACCTGATCCATTATCGTCTTGAGCACGATTCCTTAGTCCATCATGTTGCCGAGGCCCGTCTGCCAACCCAGTATGGAGGAGAATTCACCGCCCATGTTTATACCAGCGATGTCGATGAGGCCGAGCATTTTGTGCTGGTCAAGGGTGAAATCAGCCCGGACGAAGCGGTGCTGGTTCGACCGCACGCCGAGTATGTGCCGGGAGATGTGTTTGGCTATACCTTTGGGAATACGAGCGCACTCCTGCAACAGTCTATGGCCATGATCTCCGCAGCCGGGAAGGGCGTGATCCTCTATTTGCGGCAAGGGGGCCAAGGCGAGCAACTCTTTCGTGATACGAGCCGAGCGGATAAACACGCCAACACGGGCGCAGAGCAGGCGAGTACGAATCCGGGCTCTCAGTTGCGAGATTTTCGGGACTATGGCATTGGTGCCCAGATTCTCCGTGACCTGGGCGTCCGCAAGATGCGACTGTTGACAAACTCTGCGCGCCGTTTAGTGAGCCTGCCGGGATACGGACTAGAGGTCTTCGAAACCGTGCCATTAGACCTGCATCCTCGTCAGCCGTCTGCTGCCAAGAAGAAAAGACCTGCCTCAGACGTGGGTGTCTGACCCCAGCATGAACCGTTCAACTCCCGCCGATGTGTTAGTCAGGGCAACCGCGGCCAGCAACACCATCCGGGCCCTGGCGGTGGTGACCACTGGCGTTGCGGAAGAAGCCCGCAGCCGCCATCAAACTGCGCCCACAGCGACTGCCGCCCTCGGACGGGTCATGACCGCGGGGCTGCTCATGGGCAGTATGATGAAAGAGGAGGAACAACTCTCGATCCAGTTCATGGGCAATGGGTCGCTCCAAGGGGTGGTGATTGATGCGAATGCCAAAGGCGAAGTCCGTGGATTTGTCTATCAGCCCCGGGCCCACCTCCCCATCAAAAACGGCAAATTGGATGTTGGCGGCGTGGTTGGCAAAGGGACCATGGCCGTTGTGCGCCGGCAGCAGTGGGATAAAGAACCCTATCGTTCCGTCCTGCCGATTGTGTCAGGAGAGATTGGTCAGGATATTGCCAACTATCTGCTGACTTCTGAACAAATTCCCTCCGCGGTGAGCTTAGGCGTCTTTGTCCGGCCTGACGAAGCTGTTGCTGCTGCCGGTGGTTTCATTATTCAAGCCATGCCAGACGCAGACGACGCAACGCTGGCTCGTATCGAAGAGGCCGTGGCCCAGGCGAGACCAGTCAGCCAAATGGTACGTGCCGGGCTGGCTGCGTGGGAGATGCTGAGGCAGGTGCTGTCGGATTTTTCGCCAACCCTCCTCGACGAAATGCCGGTGCGCTTTGCGTGTCGCTGTTCACGCGAGCGCGTGCAAGGGATTCTCGTCGCCCTTGGCCCTGAAGAAGTAGAAGCCCTCCTTGAGCAAGAGGGCCGCATCTCGGCCGCCTGTGAATTCTGTGCCGAGCAGTACGTCTTTGAGCCAGACGAGGCGCGGGCGCTCTTGGCTGACGCACAAAGTTAGCCGACTGGCTTTGCTCTCTCCGCCTCGCACGCTCTCCCGTGTCGTCACTGCCTGTCTTTGAGCACCCTGGAGGGGACTTCAGGGAGTCCACGTATATTCGCCGCTCCCGCCGCTGAAAGAGAATGTTCCTTTCGTGCAGGCCGCGTGGGTGCCCGTCACATCAACGTCGGTGGTGTTATTCGTAACGGTAATCGTGACGTCGTCACTCTCAACTTTAATAGCATCATCGTAGGCTTGCGTATCCGCATACGTTGCTCCTTGGGCCGTGACCGTATTTCTCACATCTGATTCCACCCGCACACAAAAAGCCTGGGCCCGATATGAAGTGAATTGGGGAATGGCAATCGCCGCCAGGATACCGACAATAGCCACGACGACTAAGAGTTCAATCAGTGTAAACCCGGTGTCATTCCTTTGGCGCATGATATTCTTCCGTGCTATCGCCGTGTGGGATGGAGACGCACCCCAGCTCCCCGTGCCTGTGTGTGGCGTTCTGCCTTTTTCTTGTGGGTCCATGAAAACTCCTCCTTACTCTTGGGTTTCTCGCTTTGTCGGCTGAAGATGCTGTCCCAGTTCTGTGGCTCTCATTATGGCCTGAATGCAAGCGGGTCTGCGTGTCCTGCCCATCTGTATCAAGAAGGAGGGCGAATTTTAAGCCGGCAGGAGCGCTAGTTGAGAATCGAACCAAGCTGGAATATCGGCAGATACATAGAGACGACGAGACCTCCAATCACGACACCGAGAAACAGAACGACCAGGGGCTCCATGAGCGCCGTCATATTCAAGACCGCGGTATCGACCTCATCTTCGTAAAAGTCGGCGATTTTAGCCAGCATGGTGTCCAACGCGCCCGTCGTTTCCCCGACATTGATCATTTGACAGACCATGGGAGGGAAAGCGCGACTTTCGATAAGTGGGACGGTCAGCGTCTTGCCCTCACTGATGCTCTGGCGGGCGGCAAAAACAGCCTGTTCAACGACCTTATTCCCGGCGGTCTTGCCGGTGATGGCGAGCGAGTCCAGAATGGGGACCCCGGACGCGACGACAGTGCTGAGGGTGCGCGTAAACCGAGCGACTGCGGCTTTGCGAAAAATATCGCCAAAGATGGGCAGCGTGAGCAACAGCCTATCAACAGCGTGCCGGCCACGCTCTGTTTTGTGATACAGGCGGCTCCCAAAAATGATCCCAATAAGCCCGGCAACGATATACCAGAAATAGGCGATTGCCGCCTCACTCAGATTGATCGCGATTTGGGTGGGGAGCGGAAGTTCCTCGCCGAAGCTGGTAAACATCGCCCCAAATATGGGGATGACATAAATCAGGAGCAGGGCGGTCACCAACACGGCGACACTGATAATGCTGAGGGGATAAATCATGGCGCTTGCGATGGTTGTCTTCAGTTTGGCCGCTTTTTCCATATAGGCGGCCAGGCGGGCAAGAATGGTATCGAGCCTGCCGCCAACCTCACCGGCTGAGACCATATTGATATAGAGTTCGTCAAAGACCTTGGGATGCTTAGTCAGGGACTCGGCGAATGCTGACCCACTTTCGACTTCGTGTTTGACAGTGGCAAGCACCCCAGAAAAGGTCGTATTGTCCGTTTGCCGAGCCAAAAGATCGAGCGCCTGCACGATGGGCAGGCCGGCATCAACCATAGTCGCAAGCTGACGGGTAAAAACGACAACGTCCTTTTGTTTGACCTTCTCCCCGAAGCCGGGAATGGTAATCTCTCTATGAAGGCCGCTGCCTTTCGCGCGGATGCGGGTCGGGAGTGGCCGGATACGCTGAACACGCAGACGCGCCGCAACCGCGGAGGCGTCTGGAGCCTCCATTTCGCCTTTGACGGTTTCCCCGTGCGGTCCGACTCCCTGCCAGCGAAAGATGGCCATAATGCGTTGCTGCGTGCGCTCCAGAAAAAGAATACTGCCCGAAGCGTGATGGCGAAAGAATCGTAGCGCAGATGTGAAGCGGCGTCCAACCTCGGGGCGGGCCGTCTGGGTCAGCGAGGACGGCTCAGGCCGCGGGCCTGAAGGCCGAGCCCTTACGCAGAGCCGGAGAGCGACCTGGAGAGCGCCCGCGCCATGACCCGGAGTGGAGCGGGGTGGCCGGTCCAGAGCTCAAAGGCGAGTGCGCCCTGATGCAACAGCATCCGGCGACCGTCCAGGGTCGGGCGCTCGACCTGGAGCGCGCGCCGCAAAAAGACGGTTGGCTGAGGACTATAGACTAAATCATAAAAGAGACATCTGCGCGGCGTTGCTGCGTAGTCGAGCGCCGGAAAGGTATCAGTATGGAGGCCGAGCGGAATACTGTTCACAATGAGCGCGGCGCGTTTCATCAAGGCCGCATCTTGGAGGGCGGCCAGAGGCGCAGACACGAGTTGCGTCGAGCCGAGCGATTGAGAGGCGCGTATCAGCCGTTCCGCATGGGCTTGGGTTCGATTGACAAGGGTAATCTGCGCGCTGCCGGCCCGAATGAGGGCCACCAAAACCGCTCGGGCTGCTCCGCCGGCCCCAATCAGCACAACCTCGCGGTCTCGGACCGAACGTTTCCGTTCCGCCAGCGAGCGTAAAAATCCCTGTCCATCGGTGTTCTCTCCATAGAGGAGGCCGTGCCGATTGATGACGGTATTGACCGCTCGGTACTGGCTGGCGGTTGGACTCAGTTCATCCAGATAGCCAAGAATTTTTTCCTTGTGGGGAACGGTCACATTGACCCCGACAAGATTCAGCGCCCGAATACTGGCAGTGGCTTGCCCGAGCGCAGCCGCAGAGACACAGAAGGGAATATAAATATACGGTAATCCCAGTGCTCGGAAGGCGGCATTCTGCATGGCTGGCGAGCGGGTGTGGTCAATGGGGTCGCCGAAAATCCCAATGACCTGGGTTTTTCCATGTACGCTCAAGGTCGCCATCCGAGAAGAGCCCGAGAGGTGTGAGCGTCTGCCCCCTGCTGTCCTACCCTTGGGGGGGTGCGCCTGAGGCCAGGACAGGACTGGCGGGCCAGCCTGATTTCTTCCGCGTCGTCCGCGGCTCGTTTGCCCGCTGCTCCTTGAGGACCGCGTGGGCTGCGGCGAGCCGCGCAATCGGGACGCGATAGGGCGAACAGGAGACATAATCCAAGCCGATAGTATGGCAGAACTCAACCGAGGCGGGGTCTCCGCCATGTTCGCCACAGATCCCCATTTTTAATCGCTCTCTGACGGCGCGCCCCTTTTGGACGGCGAGGGCAATAAGCTGGCCAACACCCTCAAGGTCGAGTGAGCCAAACGGGTCTTGGGGGAAAATACCTTGCGAAACGTAGTCGGGGAGAAATTTCCCGGAGTCATCCCGGCTCAGCCCGAGCGTCATTTGCGTCAGGTCGTTTGTGCCAAATGAAAAGAAGTCGGCCGCGGCAGCAATATCATCGGCTCGCAAGGCGGCGCGAGGAACTTCGATCATCGTGCCGATCAAATAATGCGGGGTCGCGCCCTGAGCGGCAATGACTTCAGCGCACACATGGGCAATCCGCTTGCGCAGGATTTCAAGTTCGCGCTTATGGCCCACCAGGGGGACCATGATCTCGGGGAGGACCGTGAGCCCGGCCCGTGTCAGCTCACAGGTCGCTTCCATAATCGCCGTGACTTGGGCTTCATAAATTTCTGGAAAGGTAATGCCCAGACGACAGCCCCGATGGCCTAACATCGGATTCAGTTCGTGCAATACGTTCCGTTTGGTGCGCAGGCGTTCGGCCGGCACGTTGAGCTTGGCGGCGAGCTCCGCCAAGTCCTTATCCGTCTGGGGCAGAAACTCATGCAGCGGGGGGTCAAAGAGGCGGATGGTCACCGGCAGGCCCTCCATCGCGCGCAAAATCCCGATAAAGTCCGCCTTCTGCATGGGAACAATTTTCTCGAGAGCCCGAATCCGTCCGATTGTGTTATCGGCCAGGATCATTTCTCGGACCGCATCAATGCGGTCGCCCTCAAAAAACATATGTTCTGTCCGACACAGGCCGATCCCTTCTGCCCCAAAGGAGCGGGCGACTTGCGCATCATGGGGGGTATCGGCATTGGCGCGGACACGCAGCCGGCGCAAGCGGTCGGCCCACGTCATCAGGGCTTTGAAGGCCGGACTTTCCATCTTGGGGGCACTGGTTGGGACGTGACCCTGGAAGACTTCGCCGGTTGAGCCCTCCAAGGTAATGAGGTCCCCAGACCGGATAACCAAGTCGGTGCCACGCACGCGAAACGCTTGCTGCGCGTAATCGATTTCCAGCGCCTCACACCCAACAACGGCACACTTGCCCATGCCGCGACTCACCAGGGCGGCGTGTGAGCTGGCCCCACCCCGGGTGGTCAGGATCCCTTCTGCGGCATTCATGCCATTGATGTCTTCTGGTGAGGTTTCAATCCGAACCAGGATGACCTGCCGTCCGGCACGGGTTGCCGCTTCGGCATCCTCAGCCGAGAACACCACTTCGCCACTCACCGCCCCAGGCGACGCCGGCAGGCCACGGGCGATAGCCTCCTTTGGGGCCTCGGGGTCAAGAATAGGATGGAGCAACTGATCGAGTTGGGCGGGGGCGACCCGCAGGATGGCTTGCTCCTCATCAATGAGCCCTTCGTACACCATATCCACGGCGATCTGTACGGCCGCGGCGGCCGTCCGTTTGGCCGTTCGTGTTTGGAGCATCCACAACGTGGTATGCTCTGAGGTGAATTCAATATCCTGGACATCGCTGTAGTGCGCTTCGAGCGTCCGGGCGACCGTCTGCAATTGCGCAAAGCAGTCCGGCATCTGCTCTTCCAGGGCGGGGTAGCGTTCTTTCCGCTCGTCTTCCGAACGCCCTTCGCGTTGGGCGCGCTGGCGGGACGCTGAGAGGGTGATTTGTTGAGGCGTGCGGATACCGGCAACAACATCTTCTCCTTGAGCGTTAATAAGAAAGTCGCCATTCAGTTCGTTTGCTCCGGTAGACAGGTCACGGGTAAAGGCGACGCCGGTGGCGCAATCTTCTCCCAGGTTCCCGAACACCATGGCCTGGACTGTGACCGCGGTCCCCCATTCGTCCGGGATGTTTTCCAGCCGCCGATACGTGGCCGCTCGGGTATTATTCCACGAACGGAACACCGCACCGACCGCGCCCCAGAGCTGGTCGTGGGGATCGTCGGGAAACGGGACGCCCGACCGCTCATGAATGAGCCCCTTGAATGCGGAAACCAGGGCTTGCAGGTCTTCCGCCGTGAATTGGGTGTCATGCTCTATCTCGCGGGCGGCTTTTTTCTCCTCAATAATACGCTCAAAAGGGTCTCGTTCCGTCTTGGATTGTGGCTTGAGGCCGAGCACGACATCCCCGTACATCTGCACAAAGCGGCGATAGCAATCATAGGCAAAACGGGGGTTGTCGGACTGCTGAATGAGCCCGTGGACGGTCTTATCGTTCAGGCCGAGATTCAGCACCGTGTCCATCATGCCAGGCATGGACACCCGGGCGCCCGACCGGACCGATAAGAGCAGGGGATTTGTCGCGTTGCCAAAGCGGCGGCCCATGATTTTTTCGATCCGCCGCAAGCCCGTCCGCACCTGCTGCGAGAGTTCCGGGGGATAGGTATGGCCATACGTATAGTAGTAGTTGCAGACTTCGGTTGTGATGGTCATACCAGGGGGAACGGGCAGACCCAGGCCGGCCATTTCTGCCAGATTGGCGCCCTTCCCGCCGAGGAGCCAATTGAGATTCGCCCGCCCATCGGCTTGGCCAGCGCCGAAAGAGTAGACGTAGCGTTTGCGCCGTGATCGTTGCGGTCGTTTTTGGAGCCCGTTTTGTGCTTTGGTATTCATGCGTTGCGCTCATTATGCCGGCTGTCTGGCCACAATAGCTCTCTGTCCCAACGGAAAGGTGTCTGGCCTGAGTGTAGGCGAGCCCTATCACCCACTCTCCGGGTCGTCAATGCAAGACGGGGGAGCAGAGGCAGGGGAGACGCCTGACACCTCGACTTGCTCAAGAAAGGTGCGTGATTTGAGGGGCCGGGGTAAATGCTGCGCCAAAAGCCGCGCCACCAGGGAGCGTGTTTCCTGGCAGAGACGGAGAGACCTGGGCTCAGGGTGCGCCTCGGGCAGGCTGGCACTGCTGAGCCAGGTCTGGAGCAGGCTGAGCGTTTCAAGAGAGAGGCGAAACGTCGCGCCTCCCTGCGTAGCGCATCGAGGACACAACAGGCCGCTGAGACTTGGAGAGAAAAGGGGGGCCGGCCCGTCCGTCGGGTACGGTATGAGGGAGGTCCCGCAGACACAACAGGTACTCAGGTTTGGGGCATAGCCAACCTCAACGAGGAGTCGTAACTCAAAAGCCGGCAGAGACAGAGCCGGGAGCGGAGATGATGCTTCAAGTTGCACTAAAGCCGACAGGAGGAGCGCGTAGATTTCCCGTCCGGCCTCCCGCCCAGCGACCATGACGTCGGTCAGCTCGACCATATAACTCGCGAGCGCAAAACGCTGGAGGTCTTGACTCGGCCGGCGAAATGCCTGGACCAGCTCGCAGCCCAGGATAAAAACCAGATCATTAGCGCGACTTGGCCGAAATCTGAGACGCATATGGGTGAAGAGTTCAAGAACGTTGACAAAACGGCGTCGTGAGCGTTTTGCCCCTTTTGCAATCCCGGTGACCTTCCCCCAGTCCTGGGTGAGGCAGGTCACGATCTTGTCCGACTCTCCGTGGGCGCGTGTACGCAGAACAATAGCGAGGGTCCGTTCTTCTTGCATTTGCAGCTTGACAGTCCAGGGGGTGATTCTTACATTTCCTTCAACTTTTCTTCTTTACCTACCATAAACATATGAAAAAGCGAACAAATACGAACGGTGAGCAGAGGCCGGCGGAAGAGCCAGGAGCATGAGGGAAGGTATGGAAAAACAGGAAGATAGTCAGCCACAAGAACCGGAGAAGACGCCTGACCACGGCTCCGACCGGACGTTTGCGGGGGCCTCAGAGACTGCGGATGGGAAGGCGGCCGACCCAGAGCAAGCAGGCAATCAGGAGGGGTGGGAAGGACAAGAAAATGCAGCAGCAGAGGGAGGCGAGGCCGCGGAACACGAGGAGCCGGCCGACCACGATACGCCCGATGAACTGAGCCGCGTGCGGGAACAACTCGTCGCGCAAGAAGCGCTCGTCAAGGAGCACTCCGAGCTATTGCTCCGGGAACGGGCTGAACTGGAAAATTTCAAACGGCGGATGCAGCGGGAGAAAAGTGAATCGCTGCGTTTTGCGAGCGAGCCACTGCTGCGCGATATTGTGCTCGTTATTGACAATCTGGAGCGCGCAGTCGCCCACGCCAAGGAGAGCGAAGGCAGTCAGGCGCTGATTGAGGGCGTGGAATTAGTCTTACGGTCGCTGCTGGACACCATAGGTCGGCACGGCGTGAGTCGGGTGCAAGCAAAGGGAGAGGCGTTTAATCCGAGTTTGCATGAAGCAGTGGCGCAAGTGGAAAATACCGAGCTTGCGCCAAATACGGTGCTGGACGAACATCAGGCCGGATATCAGCTGCATGACCGCTTATTGCGTCCAGCCATGGTGAGCGTTTCCAAAGCACTGCCACAGGCCCAGCCGGCCCAGAAAGCAGGAGAGGAAAAATCAGCGTCGTAACGGTTCAACGGACCAGGTGATGATTAGCAAATGCTGTACAACGGGAGTCGCCCGACAAGGCGCTCACTATAAGGAGAATAGGCATGGCAAAGGTGATTGGGATTGATTTGGGAACAACAAACTCCGTGGTATCCGTCATGGAAGGTGGCGAGCCCACGGTGGTCACGAACGCTGAGGGCAATCGAACGACCCCCTCTGTTGTCGCTTTCTCTGAGAGTGGGGAGCGGCTTGTTGGGCAGATTGCCCGGCGTCAAGCCGTGACCAACCCGGAGAATACGATTTTTTCGATTAAACGCCTCATTGGCCATCGCTATGAAGACAAAGAGGTGGACAAAGCGAAACATCTGCTGCCCTACCAAGTGGTCAAAGCCGAGAGCGGAGATGCCTGGGTTGAGAGTCGTGGCAAACAATACAGCCCACCCGAGATTTCAGCATTCACCTTACAGAAGATGAAACAAACAGCCGAGGATTATCTTGGCGAGCCGGTCTCTGACGCGGTGATTACCGTGCCAGCGTATTTCAACGACTCTCAGCGGCAGGCCACCAAAGACGCCGGCCGCATCGCTGGCTTGAATGTGCAGCGGATTATCAATGAGCCGACCGCGGCGTCGCTGGCGTATGGGCTCGACAAAAAAAAGGATGAAAAGATCGCGGTGTTCGACCTGGGTGGGGGAACCTTTGACATCTCCATCCTCGAAGTTGGAGACGGCGTGTTTGAGGTCAAGGCAACGAACGGGGACACCTTCCTGGGGGGCGATGATTTCGACCAAGGTATCATCGATTATCTTGCTGATGAATTTCAAAAGGATCAGGGGGTTGATCTGCGCACCGACCGAATGGCCCTCCAGCGCTTGAAAGAGGCCGGCGAGAAGGCCAAGTGCGAGCTGTCGTCTTCGGTAGAGACCGAAATCAACCTGCCCTTTATTACCGCGGACCAGACTGGGCCGAAACATCTCACCATGAAACTCACCCGGGCCAAGCTGGAAGCGTTGTGCGCTGATTTGCTGGACCGTCTTGACCCGCCCTGCCTCACGGCCCTGAAAGACGCGGGCCTCTCCGCCCAGCAGATCGATGAGATCGTCCTGGTGGGTGGTATGACACGTATGCCGGCGGTACAGGCGCGGGCCGCCAAAATTTTTGGGAAAGAGCCGCATAAAGGGGTGAATCCTGACGAAGTGGTCGCGGTCGGGGCAGCCATTCAGGGCGCAGTCCTGACCGGCGATGTGAAAGATGTGCTTCTGTTAGACGTGACGCCGCTCTCCTTGGGCATTGAAACGCTCGGGGGTGTTTTTACCCGGCTGATTGAGAAAAACACGACGATTCCCACCAAAAAGAGCCAAGTCTTTTCAACCGCGGCCGACAGCCAACCGGAGGTGACGATTCGGGTGCATCAGGGCGAGCGCGAAATGGCGTCGGACAATAAGCTATTGGGCCAGTTTAATCTTGGCGGGATTCCGCCGGCGCCGCGCGGTGTCCCTCAAATCGAAGTGACCTTTGATATTGACGCGAACGGTATTGTCCACGTGAACGCCAAGGACCTCGGGACCGGAAAAGAGCAATCGATTCAAATTACGGCCTCCAGCGGCCTGTCCGAGGCAGAAATCCAGGATATGGTGCGGGATGCCGAGTCTCATGCCGAAGAAGACCAGAAGAAAAAGGCCCGCATTGAGGCGCATAATCAGCTTGATGCGCTGATCTATTCCATCGAGAAGTCTCTGGCCGAGCATAAAGACGCAACCGATGCCGCAACGGTTGGGAATATCGAGGCCGCCTTAGAGCAAGCCAAAAAAGCCCTGGAGGGAGATGACACCGAAGCTATGCAGGCGGCAACGGAAGCACTGACCCAGGCCTCTCATAAACTGGCGGAAGCCATGTATGCCAAAGCCGCCCAGGAGCAAGCGGAGGCGCAAGGGGCCCAAGCCGCTCCCGAGGCTGGGCCGGCAGGGGCCGATGGGCGTGACACCCAGGCAAAAAAGAACGACGACGTTGTTGATGCGGACTTTGAAGAGGTCAAGTAAGGGTCTCGCTGTCTCTCGATACCCTTGTCATAAGACCCCCGCTTCTCCTACAGTTGGAAGAGAAGTGAGGGTCTTCCGTATCAGGGAATAGAGGTCGCTATGGCAAGCAAAGCCGATTATTACGAACTACTGGGTGTGAAGCGAGACATAGGCGCAGAAGATCTGAAAAAGGCATATCGCAAAGCCGCGCTCCGCTACCACCCGGACCGCAATCCTGGAGACAAGGCCGCCGAAGAGAAATTCAAAGAGCTTTCGGAAGCCTATCAAGTGCTCAGTGACCCGGAGAAACGCGCCCAGTATGATCGTTTTGGACATGCCGCATTTGAGCAAGGGGCGGGAGGATTTGGCGGCGGGTTCGACTTTTCAACGAATTTTGAAGACATCTTTGGGGATATTTTTGGAGATTTCTTCGGCGGTGGCGGCCGGACCGGGCGTCAGGCGCGTGGGCAAGACCTCAGTTATAGCCTGGCGGTCTCCTTTGAGGAGGCCGCCTTTGGGACGGAAAAAACCGTGTCCATTCAGCGCCGGGCGACGTGTGCGCCCTGTCAGGGGACTGGCGCGAAACCAGGCACGCGGCCCCAGACGTGTGGTAGCTGTCGTGGCAGCGGCCAGATGCGTTTTCAACAAGGGTTCTTTACAGTGGCCCGAACCTGCAATCGGTGCGGCGGACAGGGGGCGGTGGTGAGCGACCCCTGCCCGGAGTGCCAGGGGGCCGGAGCGGTGCGGAAAACATCGAACTTGCAGGTGAAAATCCCTGGTGGAGTGGACTCCGGTTCTCGGCTCAAGCTGCGTGGAGAAGGCGAAGCCGGCCCGGCCGGTGGTATTGCCGGCGACCTGTATGTCACCATTCAGGTGGGCGAGCATCTTCTTTTTGAGCGGCAAAATAATGAGGTGCTCTGCGAGTTGCCTATCAGCTTCCCGCAGGCGGCTCTTGGTGCTGATATCGAGGCCCCCACGCTTGAGGGCAAGATCAAAATGAAGGTGCCGGCCGGCACGCAATCGGGGAGTATCTTTCGACTCCGGGGAAAGGGCATCGTCGATTTGCGGGGTGGTGGGCGCGGCGACCAGCTCGTCCGCGTGGTGGTGGAAACCCCGACTGATCTTGGGGCCAAGCAGAAAGAATTATTGGAAGAGTTTGCTCGGCTCAACGGGGGGGAGGCGCATCCCATCTCTAAAGGATTTTTCGATAAGGTCAAAGAACTGTTTGGATAGGCGGGTATGAAAATACGGGACCTCGGCGAGTTTCCCTTTTTGCGCCGCCTGCGTGAGCGCTTACCGCCCCCCAGCCTCGACCCTCGGGTTCGGCTCGGCGTTGGCGATGACTGCGCCGCCCTGTCACTCCCAGGACTCACCGTGTTGACAACCGACGCCATGATTGCCGGTGTCCACTTTCGGTGTGAGTGGGCCCCTTTTTCTGTCCTGGGGCAGAAAGCCTTTGCCGTCAATGCAAGCGACGTGGCCGCAATGGGCGCTGAGCCGGCCTTCGCCCTCCTCAGTTTGGGTGTTCCCCAAGACTTCGCAGTGGCAGACCTCGACGCCTTTTTTGACGGCTTCATTGCTGCTGCTCAGCAGATGCAGACCACCCTCATCGGCGGCAATATGAGCACCGCGCCGGTTTTGATGATTTCCGTCTGCCTGCTCGGGCAGACACCCCACAGGCCGGTCGCCCGCTCTGGAGCGCAGGTTGGGGACGAAGTGTATGTGACAGGAACGCCGGGCGATGCCGCCTTAGGCCTACGCCTCCTCACTGGGCAACTGTCTGGAGAGGCCGACAGCGCCGCGGTCCACCACCTGAAACAGCGCTTCTTACGCCCGACTGCGCGTGTCTCGGTCGGAAAAGAACTGGCCGCCCACCACCTGGCAACGGCGATGATTGATGTCAGTGACGGACTGCTCCAGGATTTGGGCCATCTGTGTGAAGCGAGCCAGGTCGGGGCGGTTGTTGACGCCCAAGCGGTCCCGCTGTCCGCGGGGTATCGGACCTGCCTGGGCGCCCAGGATTGGGCGCCGGCCCTGGCTGGTGGCGAGGATTACGAGTTGCTCTTTAGTGCGTCGGTTACGGCACGGCCCAGCATACAGGCCGTCGCCGCCCACAGCGGCTGTGCGATTACCCGCATCGGCTCCCTGCTGCCCCAGGCCGACGGAGTGACCGTCAGATTACCGGACGGGTCGCGCCCCGCGAGCGCGTTTACCGGCTTTAACCATTTCGCGCAGGACCGGCCATGACACCAGACCGTCTGGCTGCCATGCTGGCCCAAGTGCAACAGGGCGTGTTGCCGGTCGAGCAGGCGCTTGACCGGCTGAAGCAGCTCCCTTTTGAAGACCTTGGCTTCGCCCGTGTTGACCACCACCGGACGCTGCGCAAGGGCTTTCCCGAGGTCATTTGGGGCCCAGGAAAAACGAGTCAGCAGATTGCCGCCATTGCCGCCCGTCTGGTTGAGCAGGGGCAGCCGGCGCTGATTACCCGGCTCGATGAAAAGCAGGCCCAGGAGGTCCGTACTGCCTTGCCGGCCCTGGTCTACTACCCGGCGGCCCGCCTCGGAGCCCTGGGCGAACAACCGACCCCCAGGACGCGCGTGCCCCTTCTGGTAGTCGCGGCTGGAACTGCGGATATTCCGGTTGCCGAAGAGGCCGTCATCTCGGCCGAGTGGCTCGGCAATACGGTCGAGCGTTTATACGACGTCGGCGTGGCTGGTCTGCATCGCCTGTTTGCGCATCTGGACCGCCTTAGAGCCGCGTCCGTCTTGATTGTCGTGGCTGGTATGGAAGGGGCGCTGCCGAGTGTGATTGGCGGGTTGGTAGACCGGCCCATCATCGCGGTCCCAACGAGTATCGGCTATGGGGCCAGTTTCGGGGGGGTCGCCGCACTCCTGGCGATGCTCAACTCCTGTGCCGCCGGGGTAACGGTGGTGAATATCGATAACGGATTTGGTGCCGCGGCCGCGGCGACCTTGATCAATCGGTCCAACACTGAGCGCGCCGACCAGCACGACTGAGACACCACCGCAGCCCGTGCCCTGCTCGCCGGCTGAGCAAGCCTATGACACGCATCAGTTCCGCCCCCTGTCTGCAACCGCTCGATGGCCTGACCTCATTTGAGCGAGCGGTCCGCCAACCTCTGATGCTTGGGCTGTTCATGCCCCATCAGCAGGGCGCTTGGACCCCATCGAAAGCGCCCCGGAAGACCTCGTGGACCTTTCCGTACAACGCCGAACTCGCAGTCCGCGTTGATGAGGCCGGCTTTGACCTCCTCTTTGCCCTGGCCACTTGGCTCGGCAAAGGCGGCTATGGGGGGGACATTCATTTTCGGGAGCACTCCATTGATCCCTTTATCACGAGCGCCGCCCTCGCACCGCTGACCCACAACGTCCTGCTGATCTCAACCCTGCACGTCCTCTACGGCTGGCATCCTCTCCATATTGCGAAATATGGAGCCGTCATTGACCATATCAGTCAGGGCCGCTGGGGCCTGAACGTTGTGACCGGCTATCGGTCGGACGAGGCCGCTATGTTTGGCCAGGCCGCATTCCCCCACGAGCAACGCTACGCCATGGCGGATGAATTCACGACCGTGATGAAGCGCCTGTGGACTGAGGATGAAAACCTCGATTACGCCGGTGAGTGGTATCAGACCGCCGGCGCTTTTGTTGCCCCCAAACCCGTGAATGGCCTGCCCGTCCTGGTCAGCGCCGGCTCGTCGCCGGCGGGGATGGACTATGCGACCAGTCACGCGGATATCATCTTTGCGACTGCGCCCACGGGAGCGGCCCCGGCCAGGGCCTGTGCGTCTTTGCCCCAGCGCCTCGGAGCGATCAAGGCGCAAGCCCGGAAAAAGGGCCGTGCGGTCAAAATTCTCGTCAATCCGCATGTGATTTGTCGTCCAACCGAGCACGAGGCGCAAGCCTGGTATCAGCGGATTCGGGATGAACGGGATGCGGTGGCAGTCGCCAACTTCTTCAACGCTTTTATGGGCGGAGACCAGTCTTCGTGGCGTCAGCATAGCGCGCTTGAGTGGGCGGTGGGCGGTAATCTGCATCTTGTGGGGACACCGGACATGATCGTGGAGTGGTTCGTCCGCCTGCGGCGGGCTGGCGTGGACGGGGTGCAGGTCAATTTCTTCGACTTCGGACCAGACCTTGACTACTTTATCGCCGCGGTGCTCCCCCTTATGCAGCAAGCCGGCTTGCGCCAAGCCCTGCCGCAGGGTGGGGCTGAACAGCGCCGCTGCTCGGAGGCGGCACGGAGAACGTGAAGCCTGCATCTCTCTCGCTACGGCTCAGGTGCAGTGGAGAAAAGAGGAGGGTATGAAGCGCACGGCAGGATCAATGCCGCCCCTGGCGGGTGTCAGAGTGATTGAGTTTTGCAATGTCGCGGCCGGCCCTTTTTGCGGCCTGCTGTTCGCAGATTTTGGTGCGGACGTGGTGAAGGTTGAGCCCCGGCACGGCGACACGCTGCGTCAATGGCCGCCGATAACGGACGGGTTTAGTGAGAACTTTGCCGCACTCAATCGCAATAAGCGCTCTATCGCGTTGAATTTGAAAGACGAGGTCGATAATGACGTGGCGGGCCGCTTGATCCGGGGGGCGGACGTGGTGATCGAGAACAACCGGCCTGGGGTCATGGGGCGTCTCGGGCTCGGCTACGAGAACTTCGCTGAGACCCACCCCAAGCTGGTCTACTGCTCGCTGTCGGCCTTTGGTCAATGTGGCCCCCGTGCCCAGCAGGGTGGCTTCGATGTCACCATACAGGCGATAGCGGGGATCATGAGTGTGACCGGAGAGCCGGAGAGAGCGCCCGTCAAATGCGGGGTCCCGGTAGCCGACTTTGCCGCTGGCCTGTATGCTGCCTTTTCCGTTTCGTCCTTGCTGGCCCGTGTCCGGGCGGGTGGGCCTGGCGGCCATATCGACGTCCCGATGATGGGCGTGAGCCTCGCCATTGCCGCCCTCCAAACCAGTGAGTTTTTTGGAACTGGAAAAAATCCTCAAAAACTCGGCGCCGCGCATCCCCGGAATGCGCCCTACGACCTGTTTCGGGCCAAGGACGGCCATTTTGTGCTTGCCGCTGGCAATAACAAGCTATGGCAGAGCGTCTGCCAGGAGGTCGGTCAGCCGGCCCTTGCGGTTGATCCACGGTTTCTGACGACGAGCGACCGGGCGGCCAACCAGACTGTGCTAAAAGAAATCCTCGAAAAGGTGTTCATTACCCGCCCTGTGGCCGACTGGCTTGCAGTTTTTGAAGCTCGGGGGGTGCCGTGCAGCCCCACCAACACGTATGCGGAAGCGTTGTCAGACGCGCAGGTTGTCGAGCTGGGCTGGGTCCAACCGCTAACGCTCCCCAACGGCACAACCACCCGGACTTTCGCCTCACCCCTGCGGATCAATGGCGTGTCTCCAGCGATTCACCGCGGACCGCCTGAGCTCGACGAGCATCGCGCCGAGCTATTGAGCGAGCTTCGCCGCTAACGCTCTTCATTCCGCAACGACACTAGACAGGCTCTCGTCCATGTCGGCCAAGAAATCCTCCAACGCCTTAACCCAGGGGCGGGTCAAACGTGCCCTGCACGTTGGTTCGCTCGCGACCTCGGTCAGCGGGAGCTATGCCTGGAACGCCCTGAAACAGCCCTTCCAGTCCGCGGATGAAAAGGCGCAAGAGCTCTTTGATCTGCATCTCACAAACGCCTTGAAAATTGTGCAAGGCTCCTATGAACTCCGCGGCGCATTCGTGAAGCTGATTCAAATGCTGAGTATGCGCGGCGACCTGTTTCCGACCGAGGTCCTCGACATTCTCGCGAGCGTCCAGTCGTCCGTCCCGCCGATGGATTACGCCATCATCCGCGCTCAAGTCAAAGATGAGCTTGGAAAAGACCCGGACCAACTCTTTCGGCGTTTTGACAAAACAGCCTTTGCCGCGGCCTCGCTTGGACAGGTCCACCGGGCCCAACTCTGGAGTGGCGCGGAGGTGGTTGTGAAGGTCCAATATCCTGGGGTTGAGGAGACAGTGGAGCAGGACCTGAAAAACCTGGAAGCGCTACTGAGCGCTTTGACCCGGATGCTGCGCGATGTGATGCGCCAGAACTTCGATGCGGCCGAGCTCTACCAGGAAACCGCGGCGCGACTTCGGGAAGAGCTCGACTATATCAATGAAGCCAACAATATGACAATTTTTCAGCGTCTCTTCGCGAAGGACGACGAGGTTCTTATTCCCCGGGTCTATCCAGATTTTTCCTCGCGGCGCGTCTTAACCCTGGAGTTTATCGAGGGGTATAAACTCAACGATGTGCTCGCTCCCGGCGTTGAGCGAACGCTGAAGGACTGGGTGGCGGTCAAGTATTTTGAGATGACCTGGCAGCAGATTTGCGCTTTTGGCGTGCTTCATACTGATCCACATCCTGGGAATTATCTGATTACCTACCATCCTAAAATTGCCATATTGGACTTTGGCAGTGTGCGCTTCTTCCCGGATGAGGTTCGAGACGGCTATCGGCGGTTGGCACAAGCCATCTTAGCGCGAGACGAAAGCAGTATGGCGCGCTGTTTTCTTGAGCTGGGCTATCTTGATCCCGGCGATGCGCCCGAGCCATTTTTTCGGATTATGTATCTTCTTTTTGAGCCCGTCCTGGAAGACCGCCCCTATGATCCCGGCGATTTTCACGCGGTCGAACGGGCCAGAGAGGTGGCCAATATCAGTCTCCAGCATCGGATGTTCAAGACCCCTGGGCACAGGCTCTTCTTGGTTCGGGCACTCCTTGGCCTTGAGTCGTACATACAGCAGTTCGGAACAGTGACTAATTGGCACTGGATTTTCCGGCGGTGCGTCACAGCGGCCTCAAAAACGAAAAGACGGAAGAAGGCGAAAAGGGTATAGCCGGGAGCTCTGCTGGGCGGGAGCCATGAGCACGAGGATTGCCATGCGGATGCTACACTTTGCGGTCATTGGGGGAAGCCTCTTCCTCTTGACCTACGCCCTGGCCGGGGTCGCGCCCAAAGCGTTGCCCAGCCTGGAGCCATTTCCGGCCGCAGTGCAGCGGCAGCTTGACCGGGCACTCCAAGCCCAAGGCGACGGGTATACGCCCCGCACCCGACATCTTCATGCCGATGGGCGTCCACAGTATACGAACCGACTCATCCTGGAACCGAGCCCCTATCTGCTGCAACATGCCCATAATCCGGTCAATTGGTACCCGTGGGGCGAGGAAGCCTTTGTCCGCGCGAAAAAAGAGAAGAAACCCGTCTTTCTGTCTATCGGCTATTCGACCTGCCACTGGTGCCACGTGATGGAGCGGGAATCTTTTGAGGATAGCGCGATTGCCGCATACCTGAACCGCCACTATATCGCGATTAAAGTTGACCGCGAACAACGACCGGATGTGGATGGCGTGTATATGGCCGCGGTACATATGCTGACTGGACGGGGGGGCTGGCCCCTGAGCGTATGGCTCACCCCTGAGCGCCAGCCTTTTTATGGTGGCACCTACTTTCCGCCGCATGATGGTATGCGTGGGCAGCAGGTCGGCTTGCTCACCCTGCTGAGCCGCTTGCAAACGGCCTATCACCACGAGCCGAACCACGTCGCCACGGTGGCGAAGAAGCTGACACAGAACATTCAGGCTGGTCTTGTCCCGCCGGCGTCAGCCGAGCAGCCGGCCCAGACCGTTTTGACCCAGGCCGCTGCCCATTTCACCGCACGGTTTGACGCGCAGTACGGGGGCTTTGGCCCGGCGCCAAAATTTCCGCGCAGTGTCACCTTAGAGTTCCTCCTGCGCTACCAGCGCCGGACCAATGACCCCAAGGGACAGAATATGGTGGTGCAGACCCTCGAAGCCATGGCGAACGGTGGGATATACGATCAGGTCGGCGGTGGGTTTCACCGCTATGCCACAGATCAAAAATGGCGGGTGCCGCATTTTGAAAAAATGCTGTACGACAACGCGCTGCTCGCCGTTGCCTATCTTGAAGGGTATCAAGCCGCGGGGCGAGAGGACTTCGCCCGTATCGCCCAGGAAACCCTGGAGTATCTCGACCGCGAGATGAGCGCACCCGGCGGGGGGTTTTACTCGGCTACGGATGCCGAAAGTGGAGGCAAAGAGGGAAAATTCTTTACCTGGACGCTGCCCGAACTCGCTCAACTCCTGAGTCAAGAACAGATCCGGCTGGTCCAGGCCCATTATGGCGTCACGCTCCAGGGCAATTTTGAGGGTGCAAATATCCTCCATATTGCCCATCCGCTTGAGGCGGTGGCAAAGTCCCTGGGGCTCACGCTGGACCAGGCGCGGCGTGAGCGCCAAGAGGTCCGCACGCTGCTCTACCGAGCGAGACAGCAGCGTCGCGCGCTCCATACCGATACCAAGGTGCTTGTTGCGTGGAACGGCCTCGCCATTTCGGCTTTTGCCAAGGGGGCGCATATTCTGAATGTTCCCGACTATGCAACCCGAGCAAAGCGCGCGGCGACGTTTCTCCTGACACACATGAAACGAGACGGACGGCTGCGACGGGGCGCGCTGGGGACCCTGCTCGGGGGAGAGGCATATCTCAACGATTATGCCTGTCTCATTGCTGGTCTGCTTGACCTCTACGAGGCCACATTCGAGTTGCGCTGGATGCAGGAAGCCATCGCTCTGCAAGCGATACAGGACGCGCACTTCTGGGATCACAAAAACGGGGGCTATTTCCTGACCGCGGATGATGCCGAGCAGCTCCTCGCCCGTGAAAAGCCGGCGTATGACGGTGCGGAGCCGTCTGGCAATGCGGTGGCGACGCACAATCTCCTGCGGCTGGCGGAATGGACCATGAACGCCGGCTATCGCCAGCGCGCGCAACGCTGTCTCCAGGCATTTGCTTCAGCGCTGAGGCAGCGCCCGACCAGTATGCCGCGGATGCTCAGCGCGCTCGATTTTTTTCTGGACCAGCCGAAAGAGATTGCGATTGTCAAAGCGTCACCGGACGATCTTGTGGAGCCCTTCTTAGCCCGCCTGCGCCAGCGCTTCCTGCCGCATCGGGTCCTGACTATTGTGACGCAGGGAGATGAACTCGCCGCCCACCAACAGGTTGTTCCGTGGCTTGAGGCGAAGCGGGCGATCAAAGGCAAAGTCACGGCCTATGTGTGTGAACGGCACGTCTGTTCTCTGCCCACGGCTGACCCAGGTCTCTTTGCGAAGCAGTTGGCCACGACCCTGCCACGGCCTGGCGTCCCCTGACCGTGGTCAGCGTCTCCGCCCTGTAACGTATGCCCCTCAGGAAACTTCGGGTTACTCCTGGGAGCGTGCGGCCCCCTGCGCATCCTGCCGGAGTCGGGTCATCTCCTCCCTCGGACCGGCCAGGATCAGCGTTTCGTCTGCGTGGAGTGGTTGGTCCGGCTGGGGGAGACGATCTTCATAGCCAGCCGCAGTCTGATTGCGGATGGCCAGGACCGTGATGCCATAGCGGACACGCAGGTTGAGTTCCTGTAGGGTTTTCTCCCGAAAAGGAGCCGGAACCGGCAGGGCCAGAATCGTATATTGGGACGGCATGGCCAGCGTTCCGTGGTCTTGGGCGGTCGGGTCCGGCAGCGCCCCGAGAAATTCTTTGCGCAGGACTTCTCGGTCGTAGACCTCAAGCAGGTCGGTTTGGGTGACCACGCCAATCACCTGGCTACTGGTCGCGTCTGCTGTGACCGGCAAACAATCGAGTTGCGTCTCACGGAATTTGCGTAAGCACTCGGTCAGGGGCTCGTGCAGATGGGCGACGGTGTGGACCGGACGCGCCACGTCACGCGCCACGACGATACCGTCAAGCCCCCTTTCGTTGAGCAAGGTTTTAATGTCGTGCAACGCAATCACGCCGGTCAGGTGGGCGTCGGAGCTGACGGTATAGTAGTAGGGGTCGGGTGAGTCGAGAACGCAGCTCACGACCTGTTGAAATGTCGTATCGTCCGGCAGCGTCGGAGCCGGGGCGTGCATGACATCCGCAACGTGAAAGGAGCGCATTACGGTTTCTTCTCGGCCCAATGAGAGAGAAACGCCCCGGCGAGCGAGTTTGCGCGTATAAATCGAATGGGGGTGGAGATAACGAGCCGTGACTGTGCTCAGCGTACACGCAATCATGACCGGAAGAATAATCTGGTATCCTTCGGTCAGCTCAAACAGCATCAGGATAGCCGTCACCGGCGCATGGGTGGTCCCGGCCACGACTGCGCCCATGCCAATCATGGCATAGGCTTCAGGCGTGGCGGTAATGTCTGGAAAGATGGCGTGCACCAGGTGCCCGAAGAGGCCGCCGGCAAGCACGCCAAGAAAGAGCGACGGAGAGAAAATTCCCCCCGAAGCGCCCGACCCCAACGTTGTGCAGGTGGCGAGGAGCTTCAGCAAAAAGAGAAAGATCAAAATCCGCCATTCGGGGGTCTCATGCAGGAGACGAGACATAGCCTCAAAGCCCGTCCCGTAGACCTCCGGGGCGATCAGCAGGAGTCCCCCCACGCACAGACCACCCACGACCGTTCTGGAGAAAGGCGGCAGCCGGCTGCGTTCAAACACATCTTCGCTTTTATACAACGCCCAGATAAACACCACGGCCACCAAACCCATCAACATGCCGAGAGCGGCATACAGCGGGACTTCCCCGTAGTGGACCAGGGTGTAATCCGGGACGACAAAGGCGGGGGCATCGCCGAGATAGGCCCGCGCGACGACCGTGGCTAACACCGAGGAGAGGACAATCGGGGCGAAGGTCGGAATGGCGAAATTCCCCAAAATAACCTCGAGGGCGAAAAACGCCCCGGCAATAGGCGCGTTAAAAGTCGCCGCGATTCCGCCCGCGGCCCCACAGCCGACCAAGGTGCGGATGCGTTCCGGGGTGAGATGGAGGACTTGGCCGCACGTCGAACCTAAGGCCGCCCCAATTTGGATAACCGGCCCTTCTCTGCCGGTCGAGCCGCCCGTACCAATGGTCACCGCGGAGGCAAGCGCCTTGGCAAAAGCCACCCGGGCGCGCATCACCCCGCCCCGTAGCGCCACGGCTTCCATTACCTCAGGGACGCCATGCCCTTTGGCCTCAACCGCCCATTTATACACGATTGGCGCAACCAGGGCCCCACCAAGAGCGGGGATTCCCACTTTCCAATACCACGGCAGGGTCGGGAGCATGGCGAGGGGGGAATCGCCGCCAAGGGCGATGCGTTGAACCAAATGGAGCAGTTCGTGAAAGGCAATAGCCGCCCCGCCGACCAGCAGACCGACACCACAGGCCAGGGCAATGGTAAGTCCCTCTCGACTGGTGTGGAGAAGGTCGGTCAGCGAGGTGTACCAGGCGCTACGCATAGTTCTGATATCGGCGAGAACGGCTTTGGCGCGTGTTCTTTGTACACATCATGGGACCGGAGAGCCAGCCTGTGCTCCTCGGGCTGGCGGGGTCTCTTCTGTCAGCGCGGTGAATTGACGCAGGTGTTCTGTCCGCCCAACAAGGACCAGCGAGTCATCCTGGCGCAAGGGCGTATCGGGGTCGGGGAGTTCATCTGGACTGTGGAAGCCGCCACGGCGGATGGCGATAGCAGTCACATTAAACCGACTGCGCATCTGTGAATCGCCCAGCGTTTGCCCAATGAGCGACGGCGGGACGGGCACGATTTCGACGATATATTCATGCGGCAGATGCACCTGTTGGTGGACCATCTCGGTGAGTGCTTCGGAGCGGAGACTGACCCCGAGGTATTCGTTGCGTAAGACCTCTCGATTATACAGCGCCAGCACATCAGACCGCGAGACAATCCCTTCCAATTTTTGGGCAGCCGAAAGCACCGGCAAATACTCCTGGTCATGTAAACTGAATTTTTCGAGACAGCGCGCCAAGGTTTCTTGGGCCGTGGTGACCGCGTCCGGCGGTCGAATCAAGTCAACCGCGACGACGAGCGGGGCCATACTGTCATCCTGAAAGGTGGCCTTGACGTCGTGAATGGAGATGGTCCCAAGAAGGCGGTGGTCGCGATCAACCACAAAGCTCAGGGGCAGCGTACTGGCCAGGAAGTGGTCCATGACCTCGGAAAACGGGGCCCCCTCTTGAAAGGTCGGTGGCTCCGGGCGCATCACCTGCCCTACGGTAAACCCCTGCATCAGGGTTTGTTCGCGCCGCCTGATGTCAATGCCCCGCCGGAGGATCTGTAAGGTGTAAATCGACTCTTCCCGAAAAAGTTTGGCAACTACTGTGCTCACCGTACAACTGACCATCAGGGGCAAGATAATGTGATAGTCAGCGGTAATCTCGAACAGCAGCAGGAAGGCGGTGAGCGGACAGTGGACCAAGCTGGCCAGGAAAGCGGCCATGCCGACCAGTGCATAACCGCCGCTCGGGCCGGCAATGGCCGGAAAGGCCGCCCCGACGACCATCCCACACAGACTGCCTAAGACGGCCCCCAGGTAGAGCGCCGGAAAAAACAGTCCGCCTGAGCCACCCGAGGCCAGGGTCAGGCTGGTCGCCGCTATTTTGATGGGGAAGAGCAGCAGTAAATAGGACCAGTCCAGGCCCCCCCGCAGAATGATATCCATGGTGCCGTGGCCCGTGCCGTACACATGCGGGGCAATAAGAATCAGGCCGCCGACCAGGAAGCCGCCCAGCGCCGGCTTAAGCGTCTCGGGCAGGGGAATTCTTTTGGCCTCTTTTTCCAGACGATCCAGGAGAGACATAAAGACCAGGCCCCCAAGGCCACAGACAATGCCGAGTCCGAGATAGAACGGCAGCTCCCAGGTATTCAGCAGCGTATAGGCCGGGACGACAAAGGCCGGATGGTCGCCAAAATAGGCCCGGCTCACAACCGTGGCCAGGACAGAAGACAATATCACGGGGCCAAAGGCCGGCATCGCGAAATTGCCAATCACGACCTCAAGCGCAAAAAAGGCCCCGGCAATAGGGGAATTAAAGGCCGCCGCAATACCACCGGCGACACCACAGCCGGCCAGGGTCGGGAGCCGATTGGGCGGGACTTTGAGCACTTGGCCAAGAACGGAGCCCAGCGAGGCCCCGATATGGACGATGGGACCCTCGCGTCCGACTGAGCCGCCAGAACCAATAGTGAGGGCGGAAGAGGCGGATTTGACCAGGGCCGTCTGCCAGCGAAACTTCCCGTTCCCTAAAGCCACCGATTCAATGACCTCTGGGACACCGTGTCCCTGGGCATCTCGCGGACGAAGAACGGCGACCAGCCCGACGGCCAGGCCGCCGAGGGTGGGAACAAGCAGAATGCGATACCAGGGCAACTCGGGCAGCGCGTGGAGCGGATGGGTGTCCGCACCCAGCGCAATCCCCTGGACCAGATGAATCAGCGCATCGTACACAATAGCGCCACCGCCGGTGATAATGCCGACGGCGCAGGCCTGGACCATAAGAGAAAACGGTTGAATACGATTAAGCTGCTGGCGGATATGAGCGGGGAGAGAAAGGCGTGGAGTTGGCGTACGATACCTCTTTCTTGGGAGTCCGAGGACGGAGGCCTGGTCTGACCGGCCTGGAGGCCGCCCTCACTCAGGCAGACCAAACATACGGGAGAGCGCCCGCACCTCATCCTTCCGCCACGGAAGCGGGGCTGGTTCCTGTATCATCTTATCCTGTTTGAGTTGTTCGACGACGGCTGGGTCACGTTTCATCGGGACCCCATATTCTCCCTCAAAGTACAGACTTTCAAACGCGGGGCGTGGCCGTTGTCCGCCGGCTTCCCAGGATTCGGCCGGATAGCCAAGCAGCATGGCGTAGAGCGGCATAAAGTGGTCTGGGACCTTAAAGATGGCTTTGGCCTTTTCCGCGTTAAACGCGGTCAGCAGCGCGCCCAGGCCCTCATCAAACGCGGTCAGCAGGGCTTGATTCATCGCGACTCCACTATCCATGGACACCGCAATGGGGTTAATCGCCGGGTCCTTTGAAATCGGGTCTAAAATCTGCGGCCATACGGTCTCCTCAATGAATTTATGGCTCCAACCGTGGGTGGGGTTGAGGGCCCCGACATCAAAGAGTTCTTTGAGGGTCTGCCCGTGGCTCTCCTGAATCGCGTTGAGATTGCCGTAAAAATAGATATGGACCGGAGCCATATCGAGCTGGAGGGTGGTGGTCGGCACCTTGAGCGATTCGAGGTCGTCAGGAGAGAGTTTATCGCGTTCCACAACGATGGCCCGGAGAAACGAAGCATTGACCGCACAGGAGGCGAGCCGCGTCGCCTCCATAATGATTTGAATTTTTTCCCGTTCAACCGGACGGTAGGGGAGGAAGTAGCGAATAGAGCGACGCCGGCCAATAATTTCTTTGAACTCCATGAAACAAACCTCCTTCAGCATGCCTCTGGGCTTCCTTAGCGTAGGGGGAGTTTACCTGTCAAGGTCGTAAGTCCCCCAATCCCTTGACTTTCCGAGGGAAATCCCTAAGCTGGGCGGCCATACGCAAGCGAAGCGTCCCCAGTCAGGAGGGAGTGAGACAGTGAGGGGGTGAGACAGCCGCATGGCAGGTGTACGAGTGAAAGAGAACGAGCCTATTGAAAGTGCCATTCGCCGTTTTAAGAAGCAGTGTGAAAAGGCGGGTATTCTGCAAGAGTTGAAAAAACGCGAACACTACGAGAAGCCGAGTGTCCGTCGCAAGCGCAAGGCCATTGCCGCACGAAAACGTGCGTTACGCCGCGCAAATCGATCCATGTATTAAGACGATATATGAAGACGCTGTGTCGCAGTGCTTGAGAGAGACCGGACTACAAAACACCCACTTGAATAAGGTGGGTGTTTTCTTTTCAGCCCCAGCCCTTATCCAGACCGTTATGGCCCAGAAAATCCCCGAAGAGATTCTGACTGAGATTCGCTCCCGCATCAGTATCGTCGAGGTGATTTCCGTCTATGTCGCGCTGAGCAAAACGGGGAAGAGCTATACTGGTTTGTGTCCATTCCATGAGGAAAAGACGCCCTCGTTGAGTGTGAACGACGAGCGCGGATTTTTTCACTGTTTTGGCTGTGGGGAAGGCGGGAATGCGTTTACCTTTTTATGCCGGCTCGAAGGCATCTCCTTTCCGGAAGCGGTGAAACGGCTGGCGGCGAAAGCCGGGGTCACGCTCCCCCAGGCACCCGACGACCCCCAGGCGCGGGAACAGGCGCGTCTCTACCGGCTGACGAGTGTGGCCAAAACCTACTTCCGGCGCTGTCTCCTGGACAAGACCGGAGCCGCGGCCCAACGCTATCTGGCCGAGCGTGGTATCCCTGCGGACGTGGCCGAGCGCTTCCATCTCGGCTATGCGCCCAACGGCTGGACCGGCCTCGTTCGCTTTCTTGCCAACCGGCGCGCGCCTATGGACAAGGCGGCGGCATTGGGACTGATTGGCGAACGCCCCGGACGGGACGAACGGCGCACAGCGGGGGCCCCGCAGTGGTACGATAAATTCCGCCACCGCCTCATGTTTCCCATCACCGATGTGACCGGGCGGCCAGTCGGATTTGGTGGCCGTCTGCTGCCTGCCCCGCAGCGAGACGCCGGCAGACAGCGGCCCCAGCCCAAATATCTCAACTCGCCCGAGTCGGCTCTGTATAAGAAAGGGTCGCTGCTGTACGGCCTCTTCCAGGCCAAAGAGCCGATGCGAGAGACCGGCCGGGTGCTTGTGGTTGAAGGCTATACCGACCTCATTGCGCTCGTCCAACGCGGCTTGCATGAGACTGTCGCCGTGCTCGGAACCGCTCTGACCCCGGAACAATTACGCCTGCTCAAGCGCTTCTCGACGGACATTTATATTTTTTTTGATGGAGATGAGGCCGGCCGTCGGGCCGCGACCCGTGCCTTTCCGCTCTGTGTTGAAGCCGGACTGACCGGCCGCGGGGTTTTCCTGCCCCAGGGCGAGGACCCGGACTCGTTTGGACAAGCGCACGGGCGGGCGGGGCTCGAAGAACTGATCGAGACAGCCCCGCCATTAGAAGAGTTCTATTTTACGCAACACGTCCCGCCCCCTGGGGCCTCGGCTTTTCAGCGGGCCCAAGCGGCGAAAGCCGCCGTAGCCGTCTTGTCGCCCATGACTGATACCCTGGCCCGGGGAGCGCTGTTGACGCAAGTGGCGCAACGCTTCGGGGTCAGCGAAGAAGCACTCCGCCAGCTTCGACCGGACCGGACTCACCAGCCGGCCCGCCCGTCTGCCGAGCGGCCGCGGCCCAGGCCGGACAGCCCCCCGGCTTCGGCGGAATTGGAATTAGTCCAACTCATGCTCGTGGACCGGCAGGTCGCCGCGCAGGTCTGTGAGCGCAACCTGATTCCCGCCTTTCAAGAGTGGCGAGAAGTCGCCGCAGATATCGCCCAAGCCTGGCAGCAAGAGGCCGACCCGGCTCGGCCAAGCAGTCGGACCAGCATCGACATTGGGGCGTTTCTCGCCCGTTTACCGAAAAGAGTGGCTGACCATGTTTCAAAAATGCTGGAGGAAGACCGGTCTGAAGCGCACGCGGCAACGCAGGAGCAGCTGATGCGGGACTGCATGGAGAAAATCCAGCAGGCGCAGCACAAGTCCAAGCGAGTCCAGCTTCAGCGAGAAATTCGGGAGGCGGAGTTGCGCGGAGATGACGAGGCCGTGCGCCGCCGGCTCGAAGCCTTGCGCGCCTTACGGAGGTCGTAGGAAAACAACGAGGAGCATGGTATACAGAAGGCCGCTGAGGCGGACAGATGGGCCCATAGCTCAGTTGGTTAGAGCGACCGGCTCATAACCGGTTGGTCCCAGGTTCGAGTCCTGGTGGGCCCATACACGACGGAGGGGGGTGCCTCTCCACGACAGCCAGATGTGAAAGGAGGTTCGCATTGACCACGCAGATCGCCCAGTTGGTCAGCCTACAGGAGCTTGATCAGCACCTTCAGCGGAAAGAGCAGCAACTCGAAGACCTCCATCAGCAGATTGCCGCGGTGAGGTCTGAGCAGGAGATGCAGCAGCGTGAGGCCGAAGAGCGGCAACAGCGTATCGACGAACTGGAAAGCCAACAGCGCCAGGCAGATGGACAACTCAAGCTGGAAGAAGAAAAGATCAAAGAGAAGCGGGTCCGGCTGAACCGGGTGCGGAATGAACGTGAACAGCTTGCCCTCCAGCGTGAAATTGAATTGATGAAAGAGGCGAACGGCCAGCTTGAAGAAAGTATCTTAAGTATACTGGAGCAACTCGAAGCGGAGCATCAACAACTCGCCGCGGTCCACACCCGCCTCGACGAACTTCACGCGCAACTTGCCGAGGAGGCGGTTCAGGTCGAAACCCAAATAACGCACCTGAAAGAGGAGGCCCAGACCGCCCGCAGACAACGGGAACAAATAGTGGCCCATTTGGACGCGAGTCTATGTGCGCGCTATGAGCGCATTTTTGGGAACCGGAGCGCGCTGGCGGTCGTGGAAGTCCGCGACGGAACCTGTCAGGGCTGCTATATGCGTATCCCACCCCATATGTGTAATCAAATTCAGAGTAGCCAGATGCAGGGCAGCCGGGAGATATTCCACTGTCCGCACCCCTACTGTGGACGGATTGTCTACATACGGGTCGAGGCAGACGGCGTGTCCGACGCCTAATACAGTGTGGGAGGAGATCAAACGGTCGCGGTCCTGCATGGCAGGAGCGAGGAAAGTCCGGACTCCGTGGGGCAGGGTGGCTGCTAATGACAGCCTGCCGGAAGGCAGGGAAAGTGCCACAGAAAAGAGACCGCCGGCCTCATTCGCCGGTAAGGGTGAAAAGGTGAGGTAAGGGCTCACCAATTCCTTGAGAGATCAAGGACGCTGGGTAAACCCCACCCGGAGCAAGATCAAATAAGAGGAGCCCCTATGATGGGTAAGAGTCGCCCCACTCTCCCTCTGGGTTCGATTGCTTGAGCGTATCGGTAACGATACGCCTAGAGGAATGACCGTTACCTTTCTTATTAGGGAAGGGGACAGAATCCGGCTTATCGATCTCCTCCCCTTTTTTATAGCGGGGCGTGTAATGGGGTAGGAACTGTGCAGACCGCTTTACGATAGAGGACTCGTCCTCAATGCCGTTTTCTCGACTAGCGTTATTGCTGTGGGGGACCGTTTTCCTGGCCGTGGGGCAGACCGAGATTGCTGCCGCGGACGACCGGAGCCGGGCGACCGTGCAGTCCATAGCGGTCACGTCCGCACAAGTCACGATCCATCTGTCAGCCGCTGCCGTCTATACTCAGGCGGCCTTACCCAAGGACGCGCGGCATGGGCGGGCCGACCGCTGCTATGTTGATGTGTCCGGCGTATTGGGTCAACAGGCGCAGCGTCGGTATGCTGGAGATGCGCACAATATCCAACAGGTCCGCGTGGCGCAGTTTCAGCCCCAGACGGTGCGCGTTGTTCTTGACCTCCTGACCGCTCAGCCCTGTCAGGTCACGCAAGCGGTGAACCCGGACCGACTCCAGATTAGAGTTGGCCGTTCGACGCCGCCGGCCAATACGGCCGACGCACGCTCCCTCCCAGCCGAACCCCCACTCCAGGTGTTCCGGCAGCTGCCCAGACCCGAACCCCAGCCAGCCCCAGTCGCTCAACCAGAGCCGACGGCTGAACCCCAGACCGCTGGAGTGCCCGAGTATCTGGACCTCCGCACGCCGTTTTCATCCGAAACCCAACCGGCACAAGCCATCAGTCTGTTCGATCCGCAGACGCCCGAGGGGACCCCCTCGCCATTAAGCCTGCTCGATCAACACACACCCAAAGGGGCCATTCCTCAATCACGTCTTTTCAGCCGGCAGGCGATTGATGCAAAGGCGCTTCAGTTGGCACCCCGCGGCCTCTATTTGCTCCAGGAGAACAGCCAAGAGTCGGGCTCTGCGGACACTGGTCGGCTGGGCTGGTAAGCCATCCCATTGCACCAGACAGGCATTTCGGATAGTCGCTGAGAGTGCTGAACGCACCGTTCCTCGATACAGCCCAGCATTCCAGTGGGTGTCATACGCCGCCCCTGATTTGACTCAATGACCCACGTTTTCCAGCCGCATGTTCTTTTCAGACCTGCCGCCGTATGGTGGACAGGAGGCTGGGTCGGGGTGTCCCTGCTCCTGTTTGTCCCGCTGGCAGCCGCCTCTGCCTATCCCGTTCGGTCAATAACCGCCGCGACAGACCACGTGACGATTGCGCTGTCAGAGGCCGTGTCCTTCAGTCAAACGACTCTGCCCGGAGATGTCCAGCGTAACCTCAAAGAGCGCTGCTATGTAGACCTGACGCCTGCCATACTTGACCGGCAGGCGCAACGCTATGTGACGGTCAACTCGGCAGCGATTCTTCAGGTCCGAGCGGCCCAGTTTCGAGCCGATACGGTCCGGGTTGTGCTGGACTTGGCTTCCGCACGGTCGTGTCAGGCGACACGCGTATCTGACCCGCCCGGTTTGCAGATTGCAGTTGGTCCTGCCACGGACGCAACCCCTCGGGCTGGCGCTCCGGCTGAGGCCACACAGGTCGGCGTGCGTGTCGAAGAGGACAGGCCGCCTCCCGCTCCCTCAGCCGTAGAATCGAGAGCGCAGCCGCCGGATATGGCTACCCCAGCCGCGGTTGAGACGTTGCCGGCCGAGGAGGCGGAAGCTGAATCAGCCCCACCAAGAGCGACCGCGACCATCTACCCTCCTGCCGAGCGTCCGAGTCAGGTGGTTTCCTTGGAAGAGGCATACCTGCTTGCTGTGAGCAACGAGGAGCAGGTCGCCATTGCGGCGCGTGAACTGGCAAAAGCGAAACTGCTGCCCTGGCGAGCGGTGGCGTTGATGGCACCACGCGGAGAGATCGGCGCGGCCTATTCCCGCAACAAGGATGAGATCGCCTTTAATGCGCCGCCTGAATCGCAGGCTCTTTTTGGGGGCTCCTCGGTCATCCGTCCACGGAATAACTGGCTGAGCACGTTTCAAGTGACCCAGCCGCTGATTGAACCCTCATTTTTTCCGTCGTGGCGTCTGGGCAAAGACGCGATTCGCGAGGAAGAGGAGCGCTATGAGTTCACCATCCGCAGCGTGCTGTTTGGTGTGGCCCAAGCCTACTACGAAGTGTTGCGGTATGAGGCCCAAGTCAAGGTCGCGCAGGATACGCTGAGTCTTGCCCAAGAAGAACTGAAACGGGCGCATGTCCGATTTCGGGTTGGGGAGGTGACGAAGACCGATATCTTGCGCACCGAGGTTGCCGTCGAACGTGCCGGGCGCGCCTTGATCGTTGACCGGAACCGCCTGAAACTCGCTGGTACGGTGCTCGCCCGCACCGTGGGCCTGTCGGAAACGGTCGGCGTGCTGGAGCCGACTCCACCGCCGGCCGTTGAGAGCAACTATACCAGCCTGCTTGACCAGGCGTATGCCCATCGCCAGGACCTGCGCGCTCAGAATCTCGCCGTCCGTGTCGCCCACGAGCGCAAAAACCTGGTCCTGACCCGTTACTTTCCGCAGGTCGATGCGCAGTTTTCCTATCCCCGGCTTGATCCAGAGACCTTTGCCAACCGGGATGAATTCTGGACCTTGTTTGTGAATCTCCGCTGGCCGCTTTTTGATGGGGGCAATCGAGAACTTGACCTGCTGGAGGCAAACGAGACGCTCTCTCAGACAAAATTGCGCGTGACGGAACTGGAGAAACAGATTCGGGTTGAGGTCCGGGAGGCGCTCTTAAGCGTGGAAACCTTACACGCCATGCTGGAGACCTTGAACAAAGAGGTCGCCCTGGCGCGTGAGAATTATGAGATGACGTCGAAACAATACCGGGTTGGGCTCTCGACCAGCCTCGACGTCAATACCGCCTTGAATACGCTCAACCAGGTGCGGACGCAGCTCATCGATCAGACCTATACCTACCAGATCGCCTTACTGAACCTCGACAACACCATTGGTATCTTCGCCCAAGATTATCTGCCTCAACGCTGACGCCCATTGACCAGGGTAATAAACTCTTCGCGTGTCTCCTGATGGGTCCGAAAAGCGCCTAAGGTGGCGCTGGTCGTGACAATGGAGTTCTGCTTTTCCACTCCCCGCATCCGCATACACAGGTGTTCGGCGGTGATAATCACGCCAACGCCGAGCGGTTGCAGCTCTTCCATGAGGGTGTTGGCGACTTGGGTGGTGATCCGTTCCTGAACCTGCAAGCGCCGGGCATACACGTCAACCAAGCGGGCAACCTTGCTGATTCCCACAATCCGCTTGTTCGGAATATAGGCCACATTGGCCCGGCCAAAAAAGGGCAGGATATGGTGCTCACACATGGAAAAGAAGTCGATATCCTTGACGACGATCATTTCCGAGTAGTCTTCCTCGGTAAAAATGGCGTTGTTAATGACTTCTTTCGGGTCCTGTTGATAGCCTTTGGTGAGGTAGGCAAATGAACGGGCCACCCGATACGGGGTCTTGAGCAGACCCTCCCGGTCCGGGTTCTCTCCCATGTGTTGGATAATTTTCCGAACGTAGTCCTCAATCCCGTCTGGTGAGTCGTCCGGCGCTGTCTGAGAGTCTAAGTCTGCGTGCATCTCATTGTATAGGGCGCGTTGCGAATCCATGCCAATATACTGCTCCTTACTGCAATCCCGTCATTGCCAAGAGGAAGAAGGCAACACTATAGCGAATCTGGACCGTCTGGATAAGCGGGGTTCTGCCCACGTCACATGCGAAAGACCCCGACCCGATGGTCGGGAATGGGCGCGTTGAGTGACAGGGCAATGCTGAGCCCAAGGACGTCCCGGGTCTCGGTGGGGTCAAGAATGCCGTCATCCCACAGACGCGCGGTTGAGTAGTAGGGGCTGCCCTCTTCCTCATATTTCGCCAGCGTTGGCGCGGTAAATGCCTGCTGTTCCTCCGCGCTCAGCGTCTCTCCTCTGGCCGCGAGTTGCTGGAGCTTGACCGTCAGCAGCACCGACGCGGCCTGCTCGCCGCCCATGACCGAAACCCGGGAATTGGGCCACATAAAAAGGAAACGCGGCGAATACGCCCGCCCGCACATGCCATAGTTGCCGGCCCCGTGAGAAGCCCCAATGAGCACACTGAATTTGGGCACTTGGGCGCTGGCTACGGCGTGGACCATTTTCGCCCCATCCTTGGCAATGCCGCCTTGCTCATACTGCTTGCCGACCATAAAGCCGGTGATGTTCTGGAGGAACAGCAACGGAATTTTCCGCTGACTGCACAGCTCAATAAAATGCGTGGCCTTGAGGGCCGACTCGGAGAACAGCACGCCATTATTCGCGACAATCCCGACCAGATAGCCGTGCAAGCGGGCAAATCCGGTGACGACCGTTGGGCTGTAGCGCGGCTTGAACTCGTGCAAACGGCTCCCATCGACCAGACGCGCGATGACCTCATGCACATCATACGGAACGCGGGTATCGTGCGGAATCACGCCGTACAGCTCGGCGGGGTCATAGGCCGGGTCTTCCGGTGTTTCCCGGTCGAGCGGGAATTTCTGGGGGCGGGGTAAGTTGCCGAAAATCGAGCGGGTGATTTCCAAGGCGTGGGCATCATCCTCAGCCAAGTGGTCCGATACGCCGGACACGCGCGTATGCACATCGCCGCCGCCGAGTTCTTCCGCTGTCACCTCCTCACCCGTCGCCGCCTTGACCAGGGGTGGACCCCCCAGAAAAATGGTGCCCTGACCTTTGACAATCACGTTCTCATCTGCCATGGCCGGCACATACGCCCCTCCGGCGGTGCACGAGCCCATGACAACGGCGACCTGCGGAATACCCTGAGCCGACATACGGGCTTCGTTGTAGAAAATCCGCCCAAAGTGTTCGCGGTCCGGGAAAATATCAGCCTGAAAGGGCAGGTTGGCGCCGCCAGAATCTACCAGATACACACACGGCAGGTTGTTCTCCTGACCGATTTCCTGGGCGCGCAGGTGCTTTTTAACGGTCATGGGGTAATACGTGCCACCCTTGACCGTGGCGTCATTAGAAACAATGACCGTCTCACGGCCCTGAATCAGCCCCACGCCGGTGACAATGCCGGCCGAGGGCGGATGGTCATACATCCCGTGAGCAGCCAGGGGAGACAGTTCCAGAAACGGCGTATTCGGGTCAAGCAGGGCCTCAATCCGTTCGCGGGCCAGGAGCTTTCCTCGGGCCTGATGTCGTTTGCGCGACGCTTCCGGGCCACCCAGCCGGGCCGTGGCCAGCTCTTTTTTGAGCGTGTCCACCAACGCGGTCATATGGGCCGTGTTGTCCTGAAACTCGGGCGCGTGTGTTTTGATCTTGCTTTCAATGCGTTCCATAATCAAACAAACGGGCTAACCAACAGCCCTTATTCAAATTGCAAATCGTTCAGCCGCCAATAGGCGTCCGTGCCTTTCATCTTGTCATTCTGCTGCATCAGGTCCCACGCAGTCTGCCCGCCTCTCATCTCGGCCTTGGGGTCGGCGCCGGCGTCCAAGAGTGTGGTGACAACCGTGGGATGCTCATTGAACTCAGCCGCCACATGGAGTGGGGTCGCGCCGTCCTTATCCTGTGCGTTAAGGTTCGCGCCGGCGTCCAAGAGTGTGGTGACAACCGTGGGATGCTCATTGACCATTGCTGCCGCATGGAGCGGGGACCAGCCATCTTTATCCTGTGCGTTAAGGTCGGCGCCGGCTTGCAGCAAGGTGGTGACGACCATGGGATGCTCATTGACAATTGCTGCCGCATGGAGCGGGGTCCTGCCGTCCTTAGTCCGGGCCTTGGGGTTAGCGCCAGCGGTGAGCAATGCCCGCACAACCGCTAGGTTCTTATTGCGAGCTGCCGCCGCATGGAGCGGGGACCAGCCATCCTTATCCCGGGCGTTGAGGTCCGCGCCGGCGTCCAAGAGTGTGGTGACAACCACTGGGGTCTTCGTGTTCACTGCCGCCGCATGGAGGGGAGTCCAGCCGTAGTACGTAGTCCGGGCTTGAAGGTCCGCGCCTTTGGCAAGCTCGGCCTGTACGCCCGCTGGTGTGGCCCACCTCCAGAATTCATCGTCACATAGTCGTCCGCAGTCACCAGCCTGAGCGGGGGATAGGGTCCCTGTGACAAGTATTGCCAGAACGGCTGGAACTCGGCGCAAAAACATGGTCATCCACATTACTCTCCCCTATCTGTTTTCCCGTACCGCGCCACACCCCTCACGACACGAAGTGAGGCACAATTTTCTGTCCAAAGGTCTCGACTTGGCCGACTAACTGCTCCGGGGGGGCAATGGGCCAGAGCACGAACTTGGAGCAGCCTTCGTCAATATATGCCTGGACTTTCTCCAGGCAGTTTTCTGCCGGACCAATCGCCGAGCGGGCAATCAGCGGCTCGGCGGACATGGTAGGAAAATCAGATAAAAACGCCCGCGCAATCTCGTCGGCCTTTTTTTGATTCTCATTGATGTGGGTAAAAATCAGCACCCCGGTCTCGTCCGGGTCGACCGCGCGGTTATACTGTTTGCCGTAGGCGATCAGCTTCTCCAACCCCGTCGCATATTCCTGGGGCGTGACGAGGGATGGAAACCAGCCGTCACCATAGCGCGCCGTGCGCTTGATGGCCAAATCGCTGCCGCCCCCAATCCAAACATCAAGCGCGCCTTTGGCCGGGCGGGGTTCAATGCTCACGTCTTCAAACTGATAGAACTCGCCCTGATGGGTCACGTTGGGGCCGGCCCATAGCTTGCGCATGACGGTAACGGCTTCTGCCATGCGTTTGCCCCGGTTTTTCAGTGGCACGCCGCAGGCTTGACAGTCTTTGGGGTCACTTCCCAGGCCGACCGCCATAATGACTCGGTTGCAACTGCCCGACAGATAATCCAGGGTGGCATAGGTTTTGGCGACTTGAACGGGGTCGCGGGCCGGCATGGTCAACACGCTCGGGCCCATTTTGATGCGCTTCGTGCGGCCGGCCCACATGGCCATAATGCAGGCCGTATCAAACGACGGATTCCGGGCCACAATATGATCCGACAGCCAGATAGAGTCGATCCCCTGGTCCTCGGCCCGCTCTGCGTAGTCACAGATGGTGGCCGGACTCGGTAAGCCCAGCCCCCACAGCCCAAAGCCAATCCCTATTTTCGTCCCGCCCATGTGTATGCTCCCTGTTCTCGTGAAAATTGGCGGAGACTATACCAGAAAGCGCCGGACGCGGGAACGGCACGTTGTGCGCTTCCGAGCTTGCTCTCTGTGGGCGGAATGTTACACTTTGTGTCGTATCTCACCGCGTTTTTCACGAGCCCTGATTATGGATGATAATTCCCAATTGGCGCAGGATCGCCAACAGCTCGACGAACTCGAATCGGAATACCGCACTTGGCGGGTGGCCGTCATCCGCCTCGGACGGGACATGGACGAGTTGGAACGCCGGCTGTGGGAGAAGCCTCAAGACGACCCGGCCCGCCGGGCTGACCTCAGGGGCAGACTGTCCAAAGCCCGCGAAAAGCATGACAGGCTCGAAACCAAGCTCGACCGGATTCGGGCGCAACTTGATATGGCGTATGCGCGCCTGGCGCGGACATCCTCATCTTCCTCACGGTAACACCGCAATAATCCGAACGGGCGCGCCCGAGCCGTGGGCGATCTTCATGGGCAGCGCAATCAGCGTTGCCCCGTGGGGCGGCAACTGGTCCAGATTGGCGATATTTTCCAAACCCGGCTTATTGGCCCCATTCAAAATCTGGTGGGCAATAAAATCCTGTGACTGGCCGTAGTCGAGGCTGGGTGTATCCACGCCAACCGCATCGATGTCTCGGTGCGAAACAAGGAACTCGGCCGCCTCTTGGGAAAAGCCCGGAAAGTGGAGATTGGCCACATCTCCCGGCTGGTCGGTGCCCAAGTAGCGTTTTTTATCCGGCCAGTATTGGCCCCAGCCGCTGAACATGAGCACGAGTGCCCCTGGGGGAATCTCACCATGAGTGGACTCCCAGGCCCGAATATCTGCCACGCTGAGGCGGTAATCGGCATCCTGGGCGGCCTTGGCGCTGACGTCAATCACCACCGCCGGGCCGATAAGCTGCCCGACTGGCACCTCACTCGCGGCCCGTTTGCCTTCCGCAAAATGAATCGGGGCGTCCATATGCGTACCGCTATGCTCGGCCAGACAGATATTATTGGCCGCATACCAATAGCCTGCGTCCGTTTTGTGGGCGGCCACAACTTCGAGTGCATACGGCTTGGCCGTGGGCCACGAGATGGTGTGTTCATCGTAGGGGTAGGTCAGGTCAATAATTTTGCTTTCGTCGAGGGCCAGTCCTGGCCGACTCATCAGCCACAGACCCAATAGGACAAACAATGTCAAGGCTTGTTTCAATGTCAAGGATCGTTTCATAGCGCGTCCTCCTCCAGATGGGCGTGCCTCTCTGGAACAGGACTCTTTCCCAAATGTCAACCTCAAGCTATCCTGCCTGTGTGTGAAAAGGAGACAGCATGATTCGTGAATATACATTTCCTATGCTTGAAAAAGTGATTTTTGGGATTGGCGCACTGGAAAAAGTCACGGAAGAGCTGGACCGTTTCGGCAAAAAACGCGCGCTCATCCTGACCGGCCACAGCCTTTCGACCAAGACCGACCTGGTGAAAAAACTGGAAAGCCGGCTCGGCGAGCGCTGGGCTGGAACGAATAGTGGCATTCGCCAACATGTCCCGAGTCAGACCGTTGCCGCCGCGGTTGACCAGGCCCGAGCAGTCCGGGCCGACGCCATTATTGCGTTTGGGGGTGGCAGCCCGATTGATGCCGCGAAAATTGTGGCCCTGGAATTACTCCAGGAGGGGCAACCCCAGGAGGCCCTGCCCCAGATTGCGATTTCTACAACCCTGTCCGCGGGTGAATTCACCCCGTTCGCCGGCATTACCGACGAAAACACGCGGGTCAAAGGACTGCGGACGGACCCGCGTATTTGTCCCAAGACGGTGATCCTCGATCCTGAAGTCACCCTGCCCACCCCCACACTGCTTTGGACTGCCACCGGCATGAAAGCCCTGGACCATGCCATTGAGGCCATCTGGTCGGTCAACCCCCAACCGGTGACGGACGCGCTGGCTATGGAGGCCATTCGTAAACTGCATCGTTGTCTGCCCCTCTCGGTTGCGGAGCCTGACAACCTGGAAGCGCGGGGCGAATGTCAGGTCGCCGCCTGGCTGTCCATCTTCGGCTTGACCAATGTCGGGGTACGCTTAAGTCATATTTTTGGGCATCAGATCGGTGCGCGCTGGGACGTGCCGCACGGGGTGACCTCGTGCATCACTATCCCCCACTGTATGCGTTTTCTGGCCCCCCAAACCTTAACCCAGCAAGGCATGATCGCCGAGGCCCTGGGCATTCAGACCACGGGGCGCAGCCCTGAAGACGTGGCGGCCGAAGCCGCGGACACGGTGGAAGCCTTTATCCGATCGCTCGACGTGCCGACTCGCCTGCGTGATGTGGGGGCTATAGAAGACGATCTGCCTATTGTTGCTGAGGAAGTCATTAAGGAGAGTGCGCTGTGGCATAACCAACAGGGCGGAGAGGAAGCGCTGCTCGGTCTGCTCCGGCAGATGTGGTAGCGGGGATTCGGGGTGAGGGCCCAATGCCACAGCCGCTCCGTTGCATTGAAGAGCCGGCACGCGCAACGCCTGTGAAGGCCGAAACCCAAGTCCTCGTGATTGGCGGTGGCTCGGCCGGTGTCTCCGCGGCGGTTGCCGCGGCCCGTCAGGGGGCTGAGGTGATTCTGGTTGAGCGCCTTGGCTATCTTGGTGGTCTGGCGACCGGCGGCATGATTATTCTGCTGCTGACGCTGGATGACGGGCGAGGGCGGCAGGTCGTCGGCGGCTTATGCCAGGAAGTGACCGAGCGCTTGCACCAGCGCGGTGCGGCCCGATTTCCATCACCAGACGAATGGGGCCGCACGGATGAAGCGCTGGTACAACGCGCCCAGTCCTGGGGACTGGTCTGGGGGCATGGCCCGCACCGCGTGCGCTATTCGGTCGCCTACGATCCCGAAGAGCTGAAGTTTGCCCTGAACGGCATGGTTGAAGACAGCCGGGTCCAACTGCTGCTGCACACCCACGCCTGTGAGGCTCTGGTCGAGGGCGACCGCATTAGCGGCGTGACGTTTCAGAGTAAAGCCGGCCGTTTTGCCCTCCTGGCCGATGTGATTATCGACGCCAGCGGGGACGGCGATATTTTTGTCTCAGCCGGGTCCGCGTATGAAAAAGAAAAAGTGCTGCCCTGGTTGTGGTTCTCTATGGGCGGAGTAGAAAACCCGGCTGAGGCCATTCGGGCTGGCGGCTGGTTTTTCCACACCATCGGCAAGGACCAGGTCTTATTGCCCTGGGGGGCGACGGACAAGGTCTCCAGAAAAATTGACGCGACCGACCCCGACGATCTAACCTATGCCGAGTTGGAATGCCGCAAGCAGGTCATGGCCGAGGTTGACCGTCTGCGCAAAGAAGCCCCCGGCTTTCGGAATGCCTATGTGTGTCATATTGCCGACCAACTCGGGATCACGGAAAGTCGGCGCTTAGTCGGCGAGTATATGCTCAGCCGAGAAGAGATGGATGTCCCCTGCGAGGACGTGATTGCCATTACCGGCCATTGGACCAAATACGAAAGCCTCTATTATATTCCGTACCGCTCCCTCCTGCCCAAGGAGTTCTCAAACCTGCTGGTGGCCGGTCGCTGCATCTCGGTCGATCACCGCGTCCATCATGCCACCAAAGAAATCCCGCCCTGCATGGCCACCGGCGAAGCCGCAGGGACCGCGGCTGCTCTGGCCGTGCAAAACGGCCTCGGCCCAAAGGCCCTAGAGGTGAAAAAACTCCAGCGGCGGCTCGAAGACCACGGAGCTATTTTGTGGCTGTGATGCAGGGGTGACGCCTGCATCATCCCTACGGTTTACCAGACATCCTGAAGCTGCCAGTGAGTAATTTGTTTGTAAAGAGAAGTCTCAACCTAGTCTTTCTTGGTTAATATTTTTGTTGTACCGACTGGAATAAGACTACTCAATGTGACCGTCGTTACTTCAAAACCCTCAGTGGCACGCCCTGGAGTTCAACATGGACTTTCTCATCACCCGATTGATTCTCAACTGTTGCTTTAACTGCGAAATGTGTATCATCGCCGTCGGTGCTCGAGGAATCTACAAGCAATATCGCTAATTTCATAATCCATCCGCGTTCCTCTCTTTCGTAGTTATCAGATTATACTCCACTATCTTAAATGGATAGAGAGCGAAAGTTTCACTAGGGATTTCTGAACTCAGGAGTGAATCGCTATGTTGAACGAACTAAAAGTAACACTGCCGCCAGAGGTCCCCATAGAAGAGGCCCGACTGCTTCTCATGATAAAACTGTTCGAGACCGGCCGTCTGTCCCTGGGACAAGCGGCCCGACTGTCTGGACATTCGAAGCGTGTGTTTATGGAGATATTGGGGAAATCGGGGGTAGCGGTGTTTGACCAGCCGGCTGAAGAATTGGAAGCGGAAGGGACGTTGTGACTGACCACGTTATCGTAGACAGCACCTGTCTCGTTGCGTTGGAACGTATTGACCAACTCGCTCTTATCCCCCGGATATTCCCCACCATCATTGCTCCACCTGGAGTCCAATCTGAATTTGGCGATCCAATCAACTGGCTGACTGTTCAGCCGGTTAAGAATAGCGTGGTCGTTGAGGCTCTAAAAACTCAGCTTGATGACGGTGAAGCCCAAGCCATTGCCCTCGCCCTGGAACTGGAGAATGCCTTGCTGGTTCTTGATGAAAAAAAAGCTCGACGGGTCGCACGGCAACTAGGGCTCAAAGTAATGGGGACTATTGGTGTACTGATAGACGCAAAGCGAAAAGGCGTGATTCCGGCAATAGCTCCTTTACTCACTGCCCTGGAGAAAGCGAATTTTCGCTTAACTCCGGCTCTCCACTCCGAAGCCTTACGGCTCTGCGATGAGGAACCGCCATGAAAACAAGTCAGTAGCGGAGCGGGGCATAAGCAAGCTGCACTACCATTAGCTCTCGCTGATTCGTCCGTCTGGATTGCAGTATCCCGAACCCCTCTAGTTGCGGCCTTCTCCCCAGGTATTCCAGTAGGTCACTTCTTTGCCCGGTCGTCGCTTCGCCGGCTTGAAGTCTTCTCCCGTGTAGTAGGCAACCGGCAGCAGGACGGCCTGGGTAACGGAGTCGGGGAGGCCGAGGGCTTCGGCAACCTTGCGTTCTTCAACCAAGTGCAGCGTGGTCCAGGCGGAACCCAGCCCGCGAGCGCGCAGGGCCAACATCAGCGACTAGGCCGAGGGCAGGATTGAGCCGTACAAACCGGCTTGTGCCGCCGGGCTCGGGTCGGTCGGCCCTCTATGCAGCCGATAATCAGCACGGGCACCTCGTGCATATGGTCGGACAAATGCCACGCCGAGACGGCAATGCGCTGACCCGAGGTTGTCGGGGTTCCGGTGGGACGTGGGCCGGCATAGCTCTCAAAACTTTGCTGGTACAGGTCGGCGACGATTTTTTTCTTGTCCGGGTCGGTCACGACCATAAAACGCCAATTCTATTGGTTGCTGCCGCTCGGTGCCTGGAGAGCGATGTCTATGACTTCCTCAACAAGCTCCGGTTCAACCGGGCGCGTCAGGTCGAGCCGTCTCCGCACCGTGCGGGTAGTCGTCAGTTAAGGTATCGACAACGGTCAGATCAAGCGGGGCGGCCAGTGAGGGAGACTGCGCCTCCCCGCTCTCTGCCGTCGCCGGCTGGTCTCCATACGCAGGGAAGGGCTGGAAACCGAAGCCCGTGACGATGAGCGTTGTCATGAGCCAGACCTTGGCATTTGTGGGGATGCAAACAGGCGTTCCGCGTTCCATGAAAACTCCTTTCAGCCCGAGTCTAGGTCCGCACGAATTGCATTCTCGGCGCAGACACTCGGATATTGTTCTGGTTCTCCAGGTCGTGCCGAACGCGCTGCCGGAGCGACTCCAATCGGACCCCGGCGCATTCCTCTGGGAGCGAGGACACTTTCTGCAAGCCCTTGCCCAGCATGGTGACTCCGCCCGGATAGCCAGAGATGTATTTATGATAACCGACCGCGATTTGAATCAGACCGACGAACATGGTCCAGGTGTTGTCATCGTCTTCTACGTCATCCAGCGCGTCTTCTAAATGCTCATGGGCCTCAAAATAGCGACCGGAATTAAAATCCTTGGCTGCCCTGAGCAGGGCAGGGTGGTATGTCATGGGCAAGTATTGTAGCTTTTCCGCTGATAAGAGAAAGTGCCGAGCGAAAGAAGGGCTCGGGAGAAACATCGCCCGTGAAAAATATAAGGAGGGCCGTGCTATGGCAGACGTTGCAGAACTGTGTACAAAAACGTTGACTGAGGTTGCCGGGCTCATCAGGAAAAAAGAGGTCTCGCCGGTCGAGTTGACCCAGGCCATGCTCGCCCGCATTCACGCTCTCGACGGCCGGCTCCACAGCTATATTACGGTCACGGCCGACCTGGCCCTGGAACAGGCCAAAGCCGCGGAACAAGAAATCCAGAGTGGAACGTATCGTGGGCTGATGCACGGGGTGCCGATTGCGGTCAAAGACCTATGTTATACCACGGGCATTCCTACCACCGCGGCCTCGCCGATGTATGCCGATTTCCGGCCGGATTTTAACGCGACCGTGGTGGAGAAGTTTTATGAAGCCGGCGCTGTCATGCTGGGCAAACTGGCCATGACCGAGTTTGCCCTGTCCGGCTACCATCCGTCCATGCAGCCGCCCGTCAACCCGTGGAGCGCGGCGCACTGGCCAGGGGCGTCGTCAAGCGGTTCGGGGGTGGCGACCGCAGCCGGCCTGTGTTTTGGCTCATTAGGCTCGGACACCGGCGGTTCAATCCGCTTCCCCTCTGCGGCCTGCGGTATTGTGGGCGTCAAACCCACGTATGGCAAAGTCAGCCGCTATGGGATGTTTCCCCTGGGAGAAAGCCTGGACCATGTTGGTCCGATGACACGGAGCGTGGCCGATGCTGCTGCGATCTTACGCACAATTGCCGGCTTTGATCCCAACGATCCGACCACCCGGCGCGAAACGGTGGGCGATTATATGGCTACCGTCTACAACGGGGCCCAGGGGGTGCGGATCGGGGTCGATGAAGCCTACTGCACCACCGGCGTTGACCCGGTCGTGCGCAATGCGGTGCTGGCCACCGTTGAGGTTTTTCGAGACTTGGGAGCCGAGATTCACGAGGTAGACATAGCCCAGATCAACGATGCTACGCCCCTCTGGTATGCCATGTGCGCGGCAGAGGCCGCGGCGGCGCACGCCGAGACGTTTCCGTCTCGGGCGGATGAATACGGGCCCACGTTCCGGGCCTTCCTGGAAGACGGGAGCAAAGTCACCGGCGCGCATTACGTCAAAGCGCATATTGCCCGCCAGCACACGCGGCGGCTGATTGACGAGACCTTGCAAAAGGTCGATATGCTGCTATGCCCGGCCATGGCCACCCCGCCCATGGCGCTTCAAGACTTCTCGCCGCAAGCGGTGCTCCCGCCCGACAACATCCCTTCCTTGCTGGCCTTCACCGCGCCTATGGATTTCAGCGGCAGTCCGACGGTCACTCTGCCGTGTGGATTTACGGATGGCGGCTTGCCCCTCGGCGTCCAGCTCGTTGGTCGGCACGGAGAGGAAGGCACGATCATGCAGGCGGCCTCCGCCTACGAACAGGCAACCGAATGGCATACCAGGCAGCCGGAGGTGGAAGGACGCGGGTGAGGCGGCGTTGGTCTGAAACCGGGGCCACGCCTCCCACAGCAGAACCACAATCATCGAAAGTCCGGTCAATCTTGCCGGACTTTCACCACCAGTTTCTGCCGCCCCCACTTGAGCGCTTTTTTCCGAGTGGAAAAATACACGTCCAAGCGATTGGGGCCCTTAATCGCACTGCCGATATCTTCGACAACACCCTTGCCATAACCGGGAATTTTCATGACCGTTCCATACGGATAATAGCGCGTGTCCGCGGCAATGGTGCCGTACTTGGCCTTGGTCCCACTGGCGGTCAGCCCAACAATTTTTCGTTTCCCCTTGTTCGGCCCACTGGCGACATACGCCCGCCAGAAAAATATCCGGCCTCGCCGCCAATTCGTACTGATTTTGTCGGACGAGTAGGCCGTCACAATCATGCTCCGCTTTTCATACGACGCACAGCCGCTCAGGCTGGTCAGCCCGAGCGCCACGCTGAGCATGATGTACAGGCCGTACTGATACCCGTTTGTCCTCCACCGCATACTCCACCTCCACATTCCTCGGTCGGGTCTCAGGGGACTTTCCCCTCACCCCAGCCCTCTCCCCCTGGAGAGGGGGCTCTGAGCTTCATGCCAAAGCTTCGTTCATTTTTACGCCCCTGGGCATGGCAGAGAATGTCTACATCCTGACCGTGTTCTCGGGCTCGGCAACCACTGGGTTTTCCAACTCACCCAGCTTGTCGATAGCAATTCTGACCGTATAGCCCGGCTTGAGATAGTGCGGCGGTTTCATGGCGAACCCCACACCGCTCGGTGTCCCCGTGGAAATGACATCGCCCGGCTCCAGGGTGAAGCTGGTTGACAGGTGCTCAATCAGCTCAAAGCAGTCGAACAGCAACTGACAGGTATTCGAGCTTTGTCGCAGCTCCCCGTTCACCCAGGTTTTGAGGTCCAGGTTATGCGGGTCGCCCACTTCATCCGGTGTCACCAGATAGGGGCCCAACGGGCAGTGGGTGTCGAACGATTTGCCCATGGTGAAGGTGGGCACACGAATTTGCCAATCCCGTACGCTGACGTCGTGGGCGATAGTGTAGCCGGCAACCACCTCGGCGGCACGGTTCTTGGGCACGTGGCGGCAATAGCGACCAATGACCACCCCTAGTTCGCCTTCGTAGTCCACTTGGTCCGAGGCGCGTGGAATATGGATGCCCTTGCCCGGTCCGGTCACCGCGGTCGATTGCTTATTAAAGATCATGGGAATTTCCGGCGTCTTCATACCGGTTTCTTCAATATGATCTCGGTAGTTGAGGCCGACCGCCAGAATTTTTGGCGGGCGGAGAATGGGTGCCTCCAGGGTCACCGCGGCCAGCGCAATCCGGGGGGTGTCGTGTTCAACTGCCTGCCGTGCGCTTGCCAGGGCCTGGGTGCCGGCGGCCAGGAAGGCACCCATCTCGGTGGGAAGGTCCGGGGCGGCGGCAGACAGGTCAATCACGCCTGCTCCGTCCAGCACGCCGATACGGGTTGAGCCGGCCTGGGTAAAGGTCACTAATTTCATAGGCTTCTCCTTGCAGGGGATGATTGCGAGTTCCTGGACGAATTCGGGCTAATGGGCAAAACGCTCCCAGGCTCTGGCCGGTTCTGGAACCGGAGGGATGTCCGGCTGCGGGGCCGGTGGCGTGCCGGTGACGGCAAAGGGGACGTGGTCGCCAAAATACATCACATGTTGGTGATAGGGTTTGACCTTCTCCGGCGTGAGCACAAGCGTCGGGCTGTTGAGCAGGGTGTGTTCGTGCGTCTTGGTCCACTCCAACGCGGGCTCCAGGCCGCCGGCGTGCGGCACGCCGATCCCGTGGACATAGTAATGAGACGGAATGACGATTTTGGCACCGAGCTTTTTCATGACCACATCGGCCCACTTGGGTGTCAGGATATGCCCGTCGTCGCTGACCGATAAAAACGCCACGTCGATGTCGCCGATCATCTCCCAAATGTGTTCAGGCGGATTCTGTCGGTTGTCGCCCCAGTGCAGAAGCCGCAGTCCGCCGGTTTCAATCACATACATGGTGTTGTTCCACTGGGTGCTTTCGTTGGGCGGGCAGGGGTCCTTGCCGGTGGCGGCAATGACCGCGCTCCGAAAGGGATACTTTCCCTGAGCTTCGCACATATGCTTCTCAGCAATGCCGAGAATTTTGACATCACCCAGTGTAAACGTCCCGGCCATACGGTCCAAGATCATGGTCGCGTCAACCCGTTCGGTTGCGTCATGATCGAAGTGGGCATGGGTGACGAGGGCGATGTCGGTCCGCTGCTTGGGCAGGTGCATCTGATACCACATGCCGTACATATGCGTCGGATCATTGCGCCACGGGTCAATCAGCAGTTCGACCCCGCGCGGCGAGGTGATCTTGAACGCCATATGCCCGTAATAGGTGACGGTCACTTCCCCGGTGCTCTTACGGACCCCGCCGTACTTCTGCATGGCCATGACTCTATCGTTGTTCGAGTCCTGCTCGTGGGCGACACTATGGGCGCTGGCAGTCTGGGGGGCGAGCCACACGCTCAGCAGCATAAGGGACCAGACAGGGAGGGGTGGCAGACTCCTTTTTTTTATGCTCATACGCCAGTGCTCCTTTTTTGCTCCCGATTCAGCCTAGGGTTCTTTGCCCCGGCGTTCAAGGACTCCGGTAGACGCAATGCACGTCGAAGGCAATCAGGCGGGAGGAGTCCGATCACCCCTTTCGATAGTCCGGGTTCTCCAACCCCGGCATGGGGAGATAGCCGGGGAGTTGTTTGAACCAGGCAATCCAGGCTTGGACCGCAGGGTAGGGCTCCAGGGCAATGTCTCCCATTGGCGCGAGCGCGATATACGGAAAGCAGGCCACATCGGCAATCGTGGGCCTGTCTCCGCACAGCCACGATTGCCCGGACAACTGCTGCTCCAGAATCGTCAACGACCTTGTGCTACGGAGGCGGGCTTCCTCAAGGTTGCCGCTGAACGTATGCGGCAGGCCGTTCCCGGCAATCCCGAACGACACCAGGGCGCGGGCCGTAAACACCCCAAACTGAATCCAACTGGCCGCAAAAGCCAACCATTCCATGACCGAGGCTGTGGCGGCGGTATCGGCCGGGAGCCATTGACGGCGCTCATCGTACTGGGTCGCCAGATAGACCAGGATAGCCATGGAGTCCCGCAAGCGCACCTCATCATCGACCAGAACCGGCACCTCACCGCGCGGATTCACGGCCAGAAACGGCGCTTGGTGCTGCTCATCGGTCATGAGATCGATAATAACGGACTCATATTCAAGGCCGAGAAAGGACAGCAGGAGACGGACCTTATGGCTATTGCCGGATTCCGGGTGCTCGTAGAGTTTCATAGAGTTTCCACTCTATCATTTTTCCTGCGATCTTCCAAAGGAATAGCGAACAGGCTATGGTTCCCGGCACTCAAACAGTGATGAGGAAAGGAGACCGATATGAAGCTTGACACCCCCCGTTTGGAGCCCATTCAACCCGAAGACTGGAGCGCTGAGATCAAGACAATGTTGCAGCCCAATGTCGAAAAGGGCACGGTTTTCAATATCTTCAAAACCCTGTCGCACCATCCTGACCTGTTTCGGCGCTGGCTCGTCTTTGGCAATCATGTGTTGTTCAAATCCACCCTGCCGCCGCGTCAGAGAGAGTTGGTCATCCTGCGTATCGGCTGGCTGTGTGAGGCCGAGTATGAGTGGGCCCAGCATGTGTTGATTGGCAAAGAAGCCGGACTGACCGCTGAGGAAATTGACCGTATCAAAGCCGGTCCGAATGCGCGCGGCTGGAGCGAGGCGGATAAGCTGTTGCTGCAAGCCACGGATGAACTACGGAAAGATGCGTTTATCACCGATACGACTTGGAACGGGTTATGCCAGCATTTTGATACAAAGCAGCGGATGGATGTGGTCTTTGCTGTGGGGCAGTACAACTTGGTGTCGATGGCGCTGAATACCTTGGGCGTACAGTTGGATGACGGCCTGGAGGGGTTCTGAGGGAAATCGGCCGCTGCTTTTTTGATAGGCGAAGGTTTGACGGGCGAAGGAGCGCATATGGGAGATCGACTGCGGGGGAAGGTGGCCATTGTGGTCGGGGCTGGACAGACGCCGGGCGAGACCATCGGCAACGGTCGGGCCACGGCCCTTGTCTATGCCCGTGAGGGAGCCAAGGTGCTGCTGGTGGACCGCCGGCTGGAGTCCGCCCAGGACACGCAGGCTCTGATTGAGCAAGAAGGCGGAACGGCGTCTGCTTGTGCCGCGGACGCGACGGATGAGGCCGACTGCAAGAAAATGGTAGAAGCCGGCGTCGAGCGCTATGGCCGCATTGATATCCTGCACAATAATGTTGGCATTGGCGACGGCGACTCGGGTGTGACCACTATGCAGGAAGAAAACTGGGACCGTATTCTCCGCGTCAACATGAAGAGCGTCATCATGCCGAGCAAATGCGTTATTCCCATTATGCGCGGCCAGCGCAGCGGGGCGATTATCAATATCTCCTCCATTGCCGCGGTCTGCGCGGTGGGGATTCTGGCGTATAAGACTTCAAAGGCCGGCGTGAACGCCATTACGCATCAAATGGCCCTGGGCAACGCCAAACACGGTATTCGGGTGAATTGCATTATGCCCGGTCTGATGGATACGCCTATGGCAATTGAGGGCATTTCAAAGGCCCGCGGCATCTCCAAAGCGCAGTTGCGTCAGGAACGGGACGCCGCCGTGCCTTTAGGGGCGAAAATGGGGACGGGCTGGGATATTGCCCATGCTTCGCTCTTTCTGGCCTCAGACGAAGCAAAGTTTATTACTGGTGTGTTGCTGCCCGTAGACGGCGGCCAGAGCGCGCGTATTGGCTAAGCGGTTGCGTCAGACGGACCCAAGCAGAAAAGGAGGTTTCCCATGTCCACACTACTGCATATGTCGTTTCGGGTAAGCGACCCGCAACGCTCAGCCGAGCTATACGCCGACCTGCTCGGCGGCAAGGTCGTCGGTTCGGGACCACAGTTGAACAGCATTGGTGTGCGCACGGTCGTGTTCGGCGACTGGCAGCCCGGCCGGCTGAACGACATTCTGGAATTCTGGCCGCTGGACAAACACTGGGCCAAGGGCGAGTTCACCGACCGCACCGCCGGGCAGGACCACCACTTCGGACATATCGCGTTTACGACCGACAAATCCTTCGACCAACTGGCCGCCATCGCCGCCAAGCACGAGGTTGAAATCATCGAAGAAGAGCGCGGTCTGCCCCACCTTGTGCCTGTTATCTACGACCACGAGGGCAACTTCGTGGAATTCTTTTCGGAGAGCGACCGCCTGCCCACCTCCCGTCGGTCCGACTCCTGACCTGGGCGGTTCCCAAGGCCAAGAGGGCTGGGGTTGTGGGTTTGTTCTTCTTTGAAAGGAGAGACCTCTCCCAAATAGGGTACTGGACGGTCGTGGTTTTATTGGCGTCTGCCACGATGGGCGTGGCAGGTGAACCAACCCCATCCACGCAGACTCTTGCCCCTTCAACATCATCTCAAGAAACTCCCGCGCCGGAGGCGTTGCTCCCGGTTGAAGACACACAAGTTCTGAACAACACCGCCAATGAGGTCGAAATCCAGCGCCGCTTCAATAACCTCAGGAGCGAACTCCTAGACGATAGGGCGGATACGATCAACTGGTGGCTGGCTACTACTGCCATATTCCTTACACTCTTTGGGATTGTGGTCGTTCTTGGCGGTTACATTGGATTCCGTAGGTTTCAGGAAATTGAAGCTGAAGCAAAGAGGTACGCTGAGGAAGCACGGAAGGGTGTCGAAGAGATCAATAAACTGAAAAGGCAAGCCGAAGAAGACAGCAGGAGCATCACGAGGACGGCCGTCGGCCATGATGCTGAACGACAGTATCCTTCACCGACTGGTCCAGGAGGGGTAGCGCGTGACGATATGCCCCTTTCCGTCCGGGTCCAGCGTGAACCCGACTCTGATGCAGCCCGAGAGGCTGAAGAGGCTGTGCGAGAAGTCCGACAGAATCCAGAAGCATCCCCGATAGACCGAGCCATAGCTGATGCCTACTCATTGCAGCAAGCGGGGAGAATAGATGAGGCCATAGAGAAATGGCATTCCATTGCCAAGGTCATGGAAGGTATCGATAATGACCTTGCGGCCCATGCGTGGCTTTCCGTTGGTTCTCTCTTATATAAGAAAGGTGAGGAAGATGCTGGTATAAGAAAGGTGAGGAAGATGCTGGAGACCAATAAAATCCAAGAATCAATTGCCGCGTTTGACCGAGCGATTCATCTTAAGCCAGACTACGCGAAAGCTTACCACGACCGGGCCATTGCAAAGGGTGGCCTAGAGCAACATGAGGCCGCGCTTGCTGACTTCGACCAAGCGATTCGGCTCAAGCCGGACTACGCCGCCGCTTATGGGAATCGAGGTATAGCGAAAGGTAGCCTAGGGCAGTATGAATCCGCGCTTGCCGACTTCGACCAGGCGATCCGGCTCAAGCCAGATTACATTGAAATCTACTACAGTCGCGGCGTTACGAGGGGTAGGCTGGGGCAACATGAGGCCGCGCTCGCCGACTTCGACCAAGCGGCTCGTCTCAAGCCGGATTTTGCCGACGCCTACTTCAGTATGGGTGTTGCGAATCAGCATCTTGGTCACTTAGATAAGGCCCGGACTCATTTCAAGGTTGCACTGGATTTGGCGAGAAAAGCTGGAAACGATAGGCTCAGGGCTGAAGTTGAGCAAATCATTCGAGAACTTGCCACTTAGATTAGGGACCCCGGCTCCTTGGGGAAAGGCTTGCCCTCAATCCAGCCCATCGGCGACCGTCGCATCAAGGTCCCGCCAGCCTTTCCACGACGAAAGACTTGGCGGTCTGCCAGGACAAACAGCCACTCAGGCGGAGACTTCAAGATAGTCTGAATAACTGTGTGGTCTGGGTATTTCTTGCTCTTCCAGTTTCAATCCCTCCAGGTGAAATTCAATCGCCTCTTTCATGTTCTTTTCCACTTCGTCCTTGGTCGAACCGGTCGCAACACAGCCGTCAATGTCCGGCGAGTATGCAGAATAGCCGGTGCCCGTCTTTTCAACCACAATGAGATATTTCATTTTTTCAGCCCCGCCTGTTTGCATATATTGTTCTGCGTACCTGGTGCCAGATCGTCGCCCGGCTTCCCGGAAACCGTGACGCTCCCTGGTTTAGCTCTATGCTTGTATTGCCGGTGGCTCCCCCTTGTGCGCGCTAATTCCCAGCCGTCTTTTTCCAGTATTTTGATGATTTCCCTGACTTTCATCCGTACTCTGTTGTCCCAACCGAACGAACCTACAGATTCCCCACTTCCAACTCCAGCATCTGCCCGTATTTCTGAATCGCCTGCTCGCGCAACGCCGGTAAATGGCCGGTGGGGAACAGGCCCTTGGTGCCCTCGTACTCGCGCAGCACTTGGCGGGAGACGGTGACTTTGTGCACCTCGGTCGGGCCGTCGGCCAGGCCCATGACAAAGGACTCGGTAATCTGCTTGGAAAACGGCATCTCGTTGGACACGCCCAGCGAACCGTGCAGATACAGCGCCCGGCAGGCCACATCGTGAAAGACTGTGGGCATCTGGGCTTTGACCGCGGCAATGTCTTTACGCACCTTGCGGTAGTCCTGGTATTTGTCTATGCGCCAGGCCGTTTGCAATACCAGCAGCCGGAACTGCTCAATCTCGATCCAGGAGTCGGCGATTTTTTCCTGAACCATCTGTTTATTGGCCAGGATTTCGCCCTGGGTTTCGCGCGACAACACCCGCTCGCACATCAGGTCGAACGATTTCTTGACCTGACCGATGGTCCGCATGGCGTGGTGAATCCGCCCGCCACCCAAGCGCGTCTGGGCGACCTCAAAGCCCTGCCCAGGGCCGCCCAGAATATGATCCGCGGGAATCCGCACGTCTTCATAACTGATATAGGCGTGGTCGCCCTCGTCTTCGGCCTCTTCGCCAATCCCGACATTCCGAATGATGTGAATGCCCGGCGTGTCTGCCGGCACAACGAACATGGACATGCTCTGATACGGGGCGGCGTCCGGGTCGGTCACGGCCATGACAATCAGAAAGCTGGCCCAGCGCGCGTTTGAGGAAAACCACTTCTGCCCGTTGATAACCCACTGGTCCCCGTCCCGTTCAGCCTTGCATTTGAACATCTTGGGGTCAGCCCCGGCGTGTGGTTCGGTCATGGAAAAGCACGACACAATATCGTTGTTGAGCAACGGCGTGAGAAAGCGCTCCTTGAGTTCCGGGGTGCCGTAGTGCGCCAGTATTTCGCTGTTGCCCGTATCCGGGGCCTGACAGCCAAAGACGATGGGCGCAAAGCGGGAGCGGCCCAGTATCTCGTTCATGAGGGCGAGCTTGAGTTGGCCATAGCCGGGGCCGCCCAGTTCCGGGCCCAGGTGACAGGCCCACAGGCCACGCTGCCTGACCCGTTCCTGGAGGGTGGGCACGATTTTTCTGTGGCGCGGATTCTGAATATCGTACGGATTGCCTAAAATGTGATCTAAGGGTTCGACCTCCTCACGGACAAATTCCGTAATCCAGTCCAGTTCTTTTTGGAATTCCGGCTCTGTTTCAAAACCCCAGGACATACGCTCCTCCTTATCCCGTTTATACCGTGGTCGTTGTGCTTGCCGAGGCGTCGCCAGCGTAGTCGCTTGCTCCCCATCTGTCGATGTCCCCTCCGTGCTGTCTCTTGATATGACGTTCTTTCATGCTGAGCAGGCTGGGCTGCTGCCCATGCACCACCGCGACCCTTTTGATCGGCTCTTGGTCGCCCAGGCCCAGGCCGAAGGGCTGATTCTCGTGACCAGAGACCGTCATATCCAACGCTACGGGGTCCGTACTCTGACGGCGTAAGCGTCCGATACTCATTGTCTAGCACGGGTGAATAGTCACCTCGATACTGTGCACGCTGGAACTTTTGCCCATATCGGACCGTGTCCCCGGATTCAGGGTGTTCACATTGTGACGACCGGCTTCGAGCTTGGGCCAGCGGCCTTTATGCGTCAGCGCCACGCCGCGGGGTACGCTGGCGTCAAGCGCCGCGGTCAGCTCAAGCTGGCCGGTTTCATTTTTGAGCCGCACGCGCATTCCGTCCGTTACCCCAAGCTGTGCGGCATCGTCCGGGTGCAGGGTGACGCTGGCCGGACCGGCGCGGCGCTGAATGTTGGTATCGTTGGCATACGAATCGTTGAGCCGCCAGCGCGAGGCCGGGCTCAGCAGGCGGAAGCGGTTGCCCGTCGGCGGTGGGTCTGCCCAGGGTTGGGGCAGGCGCGGCAGGCCCTTTTGTTCGGCCTTGTCTGAGGCGATTTCAATTTTGCCGCTGGGGGTGTTGAACTTCAGGTCTGCGTAGAAAACGAGTGGCGCTTGGCTGACCGAACGCCAGCCGGTCTGTTGGAGGGTGCGGAAATCACAGCCGGTCTGCATCTCGGCGAGCATTTGACTGATAAGCGCCTGGTCCGATTCAAAAAGCGCCGGCTCTTCAAATCCCATAGCCGCGGCCAGCCGGCGAAAAATTTCCTGATTGGGTAGAGATTCGCCCAGCGGTTCACGCGCTTTGGACTGCGCGCCAATGTTGAGATGAAAATAGCTGAAGGTCAGGTCGTCAAATTCGAGGAAGCTTGCCGCCGGCAGCACAATATCGGCAAAATCCGTGGTGTCGGTAGGAAAACAATCGACTGCCACCGTGAACAAGTCTTCTCGTTTCAGGGCGGCGTGTAAGCGCTGCTGCTGCGGGGCGGACGCCGCGGGATTGGTATTCCAACACATCAGGGCCTGTGAGGCGCGTGCGTCTTCGAGCCGCGTGGCAAAATCCATATGGCTGATACGCGCCGGGCGGCCCTGTGCCAACGCACTGCCGGCCAGCGCCTCAAAGTCCAGGCCGGCAATGTCGGGGGTGATGTTCAGATAGTAAAAACCGGCGCCGGGTTTGCCGATATTCCCGGTCAGGGCCGGCAGCAGCCCGCAGGCGCGCATGATGTTGCCGCCGGTGGTTTGTCTTTGCAGCCCCTGTCCGACCCACAGCAGGGACGGGCCGGGTCCGTATAGATGGGCGGCGCGCTCAATCAGGCCGGCCGGAACGCCGGTTGTCCGCTCGCCCCAAACCGGGGTACAGGGGGCCAATAACAGCAGCAGTTCGTCATAGCCCCTGGTGTGGTTGGCGATGAAGTCAGCCTGAAAAAATCCGTCCCGGTGCAGGACGTGCAGCAGACTGAAGGCCAGGGCCGCATCAGTCCCAGGCCAGGGCTGGAGATGGAGGTCGGCCTGGGCTGCGGTCTCCGTCTGGATGGGATCAACCACGATCTTCTGAGCGGGAGATTCGGGCAACCAGTGCGTGTGGGCGTGCGGAGCGGAATGGGCCGGGTTCGCGCCCCAGACTAGAATACAGCGTGAGTGCACGGCAGTACGGGGGTCAAAGCCTACAGACGAACTCCCGAACAACAGCCCCCAGGCAATATGGCCGGCCATATTGCAGATGGTGTCGGGCTCGACCTCGGTGGCGCCCAGGCGGTGAAAGAAGCGCAGGGGAAACATATAGGCCAACAGCGACAGGGTGCCGGTGTAATGGGTGTGAATAATGGCTTCGGGGCCGGTCGTGCGGACAATGTTCTGGAGTTTTGAGGCAATGGTGGTGAGGGCCTCGTCCCAGCTGATCCGTTTGCGCTGGCCGTGTCCCTTGGGGCCGGTCCGTTTGAGCGGATACAACAAGCGGGCCTGCTCATCCTGCCAGACGCCGTTATAGGCGGTGGCGCATTTGCCGCACAGCGCACCCCGCGAAACCGGATGGTCCGGGTCTCCCAGCACGCGGCTGATGGCGCTGTTCCTTCGTTCGACCACGATGCCGCAGCCATCGTAGCAGTCGCGCGGACAGGTGGTCCGTATGCGCTCAAAGTGTGGGTTCATACTGTGTCTCCTCTCCGTGTTCCAGTGGGAGCCCTCATCTGGCTTCCCCCCCCTTTTGTAGACCCCGGCGTTCACGTAGGCTATAGGCTGCTCGGGCAGCAAGAGAGGAGCAGAGATGAGCAAGGTACAGCTTCTGAGGGGCCGCTTGCAGTGGGGCATAGGGACACTCGTCCTGAGCGCTGGGCTCTGGACCGGCTCCCTCGTGCAGGCCAGCCAGCTGACCATACCAGGGCTGGCCGCCAGCGACGGCCTCGTGGTCGGTAACGCCGTGGCCTACCCCTTCAACGCGGCGACCGCGCTATTCCACAATCCGGCCCAACTCAGCCTGCTGCCCAACTCCTTCTCCACCGGTACGTTCAACATTATGTTTCATCCGTCCTATGAGAACCGGCACGGCATTTTCAACCAACTTCCAGAGCCAGCCCGGGGCGCATTGGGATTTCGTCCTGACGCCACCCGCCACGAACATTACGACAGCACGAGCCGCGAATTCCCCATAGCACCGAACTTCGGCTATCGGACCGACCGTTTTGCGCCCTTCGCTTTCGGCATTGGTATGTATGGCTCGTTGGGTTTCGCTTTTAATCATCATGCCGGCCCCGAACACGGGGTTCCTAATAACTTCTTTACTGAGATGGTATCGGTATCGCTGGCACCCTCCCTGTCGTATTCGTTGGCGTCAAACCTGCATATTGGGGCCAGCATCAACCCGACCTATGGGCGGATGAAGACCAAATCGCCCACCCCGGCCGGGCGGCTTGATCTGGATGTACGCGGGCCGGGGGTGTTCGGGTCCGTCGGGGTGATGTACCAACCCACGGACCGGCTCAACCTGGGGTTGACCTATAAGACGCCCGGCAAAATCTGGATGCTCGGCAACGCGCGCGTCGGGGGGAGAGGAGACGACGCCTCGGTCTATTTCAATATCCCCCAGAATGTGAAGTTCGGCTTTGCGTATCGGGTCACCGACCGCCTGACGTTCGCCGGTCAGGCGCGCTGGAGCCATTTGTCCGTGTTCGAGGATTCGCGTGTCCGGTTCGAGAAGAACACGCTGCTGAATCAACCCGCGGTGGCCCGGGCCAAGGACCGCTGGCGGCTGGGTGCGGGACTCACCTATCAAGTGTCCGAAAACTTCATGCTCGGGGTCGGATTCTCGCATGAACCGTGGGCCATCAAGGACGACGCGCTCAAGCCCACGCTGGCCGACCATACCGATTATATGGTGGGCTTCGGCGGGCAGTATACGCACGGGCCGTGGATTTTTGATTTGGTCGGGGGCATGGCTGCTCGCGTTGAGCCGCGGCACGCGGACGTTGGGGAAAACCCGGCTTTCCCTGGGCGTTACGACCTGGGCATGAACGTCTTCGGGTTTCAGATGACGCGCCTGCTCGGACCATCAGAAACGGACGCCCCAGGTGAGTCCGCGCCGACGATAAGCATGGCCTCGTACCGGGACGATGCAGACGCTGCCCGCTACTCTATTGCCGCGTCTCGGAGCAAGCCGGATGCTCAACGCGACCGGCTGAGTGACCCGAGTCAGGGGGACGAACTCCTGGACACCTTGATTGCAAAACTCTCACGCAATCGGTGCACCCTGCTGCCCCGGCTCGAATCCGAGCGCCTGTTCGCGCTCTCGGACAAGGAGCGCCAGCGCTGGTGTCGGCGCTGGGACGACTCGCGGCCGGCCTAAGGTCGTGTCGTTACCGCTCTCCCTGATACAACACGCCCTGAGCGTGCAGGGTGGTAATCGTATCCGAAGAGCGGCCGAGATATTGGCTCAGTATTTCGTCGTTGTGCTGACCCAGCAGAGGAGCCTGGAGGTCGAGTTCGTCCGGGAAGGCCGAATACTTGAACGGAAAACCCGGAATAGTGACCTCGCCCAGAACTTGGTCCGGCACCTGCCGGACCATTTTGCGGGCCAGAAAATAGGGATGGGAGACGGTCTCTTCAATCGATAATACCGGGCCGGCTGGAACACGGTGGTCAGCCAGGGCCTTGAGCGCGGCCTCGTCGCTCGGAAACGCTTGCAGCCAAGCCTCAATCATCGCGATCAGTTCCTTTTGATTCTGGCCACGTGCTTTGGCGGTGGCAAAACGCGGGTCGTTCACGAGTTCTGGCTTGCCCAGGGCCTTGGCCACATTCGGCCACTGACGATTCAGGGCGAGAATCACGCAATAGCCCTGCGCGCTCTTGAACACGCCGAGCGGACAAGAGGCATAATGATGGGTGCCAAAACGCATGGGCTTGTATTGGCCCTGACTGGCGGCAAAGGCCTGCACTTCAACCGACTGCATATGGTACAGGGCATCAACCATAGAAATATCAACATGCTGGCCCTGGCCGGTCCGCTCCCGGTGCAGCAAGGCATAGCCGAGGGCGCCAAAGGCACTGACCCCGGCTATGCCGTCGGCAATGGCCACGCCAACAAAACGCGGCGGCCCGTCCGGGTCGCCCGTCATGTGCATAATGCCGGAAAAGCCCTGGGCGATATAATCGTAGCCGGTCAAATGAGACAGCGGACTCTTCCGACCAAAGGCCGAGATAGAACACATGACCAGACCGGGGTGCAGCGCCTTGAGCGCTTGGTAATCCAGGCCGCGTCGTTCCATCACCCCAGGCCCATAGTTTTCAATAACAACATCAACATGGGGGATGAGCGCCCGGAGCAACGCAACGCCTTCCGGTCGTTTGAAATCGATACACAAGCTTTTCTTGCCACGGTTTTGCTGAATGAAGTAAATGCTGCGGTTGTCTTGCACAAAGGGCAGGGAGCGTGCCGGGTCGCCGCCCGTGGCCTGCTCGACTTTGATGACATGCGCGCCGAGTTCGGCCATGAGCCGGGTTGCCGTCGGACCGGCCAGGTATTGGGTGAAGTCGAGCACGGTCGTGCCGGCCAGCATGGATGGTGGTGTGTCTGCCATAGCCGTTCTCCTGTATGGTCGCCCTGTTGCTGAGCGACTGGGCTAAGCGACTGTATAGCGGAAAGCTGAGCCTGAGCGAAGGGCCAGCCGGGACATGCGCTTGTCGAATCGGTTGTGCCGTTATAGGAAAGAGCCCTGGTTCCTGGTAGAGAAAATTTCAGCCCACGCCCAACAAAGGAGCACCTTATGAAAGTCGGCTTACTCGTTCCCAATCTTGGACCCTTAGCCACCGGCCCCGGCTCGGTTGATGTGGTCACGACCATTGCCATGCAGGCGGAAGCACTGGGGTATGACGCCCTGTGGGTGGCCGACCATGTGGTCATGCCGCTGCACATCAAATCCCGCTACCCGTATAACGACACCGGCGAGTTCCCGGCCAATCCGGCCGACGGTTTTCTGGAACCGCTGTCGCTGCTGGGCTATCTGGCCGGCGCGACCACACGAGTCCGGCTGGGGACCTGGGTGCTGGTGTTGCCGCACCGCAACCCGATTGTCACGGCCAAGATGTTCGCCACCCTGGACGTGCTGTCGCGGGGCCGCATGATGCTCGGGGCCGGTATTGGCTGGATGGAAGAAGAGATCAGCCTGCTCGGCGCGCCGTTCAACAAGCGTGGCAAGCTGAGCGATGAGTATCTGCAAGCCATGCGTGAACTGTGGACCAACCCCGACCCGCAGTTTGCGGGCGAGTTCTGCCAGTTCAGCGATATCAAATGCGAACCCAAGCCGGTCCAGAACCCGTTGCCGGTGTGGATTGGCGGGCATTCCGCCCGCGCCATGCGTCGGGTCGTCGAACACGGTGACGGCTGGGTTGCGGTCGCCAGAAGTTACGACGGCTTCAAAGAGGGAGTCGAGATGATCCGAGTTGCCGCGGACAAAGCCGGACGGGACATGAGCAGCATCCAGATCCTGGTTGCTCCAGCCTATACCGCCTCGGTTGACACCTTCATTGAAGAGGCCAAACGCTATCAGGACTTGGGCTATGATTCGTTTCTGGCCCCGCTGCCGTTATGGAGCGACAAACTGGAAACCTGCCTGGGGTTTATGGAGGATTTCGCCCAGAAAGTGACCCTGGAGTCGTAGCCACGGGTCGTTTTCCTCCCCTTCATTATGCGCGCGCTGCACTGGGACGGACAGACTCTGCGGGTGCAGGAGCAGCATCCTGTCCCGCAGGCGAGCGCTGAGCGGGCGCTGGTGCGCGTCCGGCTGGCCGGGGTGTGTTCGACCGATTTGCAAATACTCAAAGGCTATATGGACTTCCGGGGGGTGCCGGGGCATGAGTTTGTGGGGGAGGTCTATGAAGGACCGACCGAATGGATGGGTCAGCGCGTCGTAGCCGAGATCAACTTCGGCTGTGGCCGCTGTGAGGCGTGCGCGGGTGGTCTGCAACGCCACTGTCCAACCCGCCAAGTCATGGGCATCCTGGGCGCGGACGGCAGCTTTGCCGAATATGTGTCCGTGCCGCTTGCCAATCTGCATCCCGTTCCTGATTCCGTTTCCGACGAAGCCGCGGTTTTTACCGAACCGCTTGCCGCCGCGTTTGAAATTCTGGAACAAGTCCCTGTCCAAGCTGGGGTCCAGGCGGTGGTGCTCGGCGATGGCAAGCTGGGTTTGTTATGTGCGTTTGTGCTGCACCAGGCTGGCGCGGCAGTGACAGTCGTTGGCCGGCATGACACAAAACTCGCCTTGGCAAAGCAGGCTGGCATCAGAGCGGTGCCTCTCTCCGACTGGCAATCCCAGGCCGTGGACTTGGTGGTTGAGGCAAATGGCTCAGCCGCGGGTTTACAGCGCGCTCTGACTGCCGTTCGTCCCCGTGGAACGCCTCGTACTGAAAAGCACGCTGGCCGAGAACCATACCCTCTCGCTGGCCCCACTCGTCATAAACGAGGTTACGGTGGTTGGCTCGCGCTGCGGCCTGTTCCCCCCAGCCCTGGACGCCTTGGCCCACAGCCGGATTCCGGTTGCCGGCCTGATTGAGGCGGCCTATCCGCTGGCCGCGGGTCTCCAGGCGCTCAACCACGCCGCCCGGCGTGGGACACGCAAAGTGCTGTTACGCGCCACCCCTGGTCGTGACTAGTGCCGCGGCTGGGGCGGTCTCTCACCCAGGCGTGAGACCCTCCCGATGGTTTACAGCCGTTCCGTTTCAACGCTAAACTAGCTCTCTGTTAAAAAAGGAGACCTTGCCTATGGATAAGAGTACCCTGATTGGAGTCGGACTCTTAATTGTGGTGATTGTTGTTTCTCTGGAATGGCTCCGTTCCGGGCCCTCCTCGGATGTCCCGCCGGAAGTCATGCAGCGGGACACGTTTATTGGGGCGGCCGGCTCGGGCGATATAGAAACCCTGCTGGAGATGCTGGAGCAAGGCGTAGACATCAACGTCCATGCCCCCTTCGGCGGTCCGACGGCGCTCATTGTTGCGGCCCGGTTTGGCCATGTTGCCATTGTCGAAGCGCTGCTTGCGCACGGCGCTGAGGTCAACGCCGAAGATGACTACGGCCAGACCGCGCTCTATTTTGCCAAGAAAAACAGCAAAACCAGAGTAATTGAGCTGCTGGAGGCCGCCGGCGGAACCTCGCCACCAGTTGAGCAGGTGGATGCACAGCCGGCGCTGAGCGATGTCTGACTCTCCGCGGCCTCTTGCGGATTGACCCCGCCTCATGAGCAGGATAGGACGACTCTCGTCGGGGCGGAGCGCGCCGGCCCTCGTTGTCTCAAACACGAAAACGTCTCGCCGATAAGGAGGAAGAGTATGGCGGCACCCGTATATGTACTTGGTGGGCATCAGACCGATTTTGCCCGGAACTGGATGAAAGAGGGGAACGATATTGTCGATATGCTCAAAGAAGCGGTCGCCGACGGCTTCTCAGCAACGGCGATTGACCCACAGGAAGTCGATGTCGCCCATGTCGGCAATTTTGCCGCGGAACTCTACTGCAAGCAGGGGCATCTTGGGGCCTTTCTGGCCGAAATCGACCCGGCCCTGTCAGGGATTCCCACGGCGCGGCACGAAGCCGCCTGCGCGTCAGGCAGTATTTCCATGCTGATGGCCTCGGCGGAAATCGAAGCCGGCCGGTATGACCTCGCCTTGGTCGTTGGGGTCGAGCAGATGAAGACCGTAGACCCGGCCACGGGCGGAGATTTTCTCGGCACCGCGGCCTGGTACGACCAAGAGGCCAAAGGGGTGGAGTTTGCCTTTCCCAAGCTGTTTGGCCAGCTCGGCGATGTGTATGAAGAGCGCTATGGGCTACGGGAAGAACATCTCACCCGGATTGCCGAGGTGAACTACGCCAACGCCCGCCGCAACCCGAGAGCGCAAACTCGGGGCTGGTTTTCGGACGAATCGCAGAATCTGGACTCTGGAAAGTATGGGAATCCGGTGGCCGGCCGGCTGCGGGTGCGCGACTGTTCCCAAGTCACGGATGGTGCCACGTCGATTTTCTTAGCCTCCGAGTCCTTTGCCAAAAAATACGCCGAACGCAGAGGGCTGGCTGTGGCCGACCTGCCCAAGATTCTCGGCTGGGGGCACCACACCGCGCCCATTAAGTTTGACACCAAAATCGCCCAGAGTGCCGGCAACCCCTATGTCCTGCCCCACACCCGGCAGGCGATTGTGGACGCTTTCCAACGGGCCGGGCTGTCCGATGTGTGGCAGGTGCAGGGCATTGAGACCCACGATTGTTTTACGACCTCCGAGTATATGGCTATCGATCATTTCGGCCTGACCAATCCGGGTGAGTCGTGGCAGGCCATCGAGGACGGGGTGATTGAATTCGGGAGCAAACTGCCGGTCAACGCCAGCGGGGGATTGATTGGCTGCGGACATCCGGTTGGCGCAACCGGGACGCGGCAGGCACTGGACGCCTTTCGTCAGGTCACGGAAGCGGCTGGGGACTACCAGATTGACGGTGCCAAAAAAATCGCGACCCTGAATATCGGTGGCTCGGGCACGACCAGTGTCGCTATGGTCATTGGCTCGTAGCGCAGATCATCCCTGGGAGCGCGGGCTTCCAGCCCGCAAGAGGATAAGCAGGCGGGCAAGATGCCCGCGCTCCCAGGAAGTACAACGGCGGCGTGAGTCAGACTGCAATAGACGCTCAGCGGCGCGATCTTAAACTGCCTTCAGGCTGGGTTAGGACTCGCTTCGGCGCGCTCTACGAGTTGACGTATGGAAAAAGCCTGCCCAAGGTGGCTCGAAACACTCTCGGCGATTATGCGGTATACGGCTCAAACGGTATCGTCGGTCGCCACGACACTTTCCTAGTCGAGGGGCCGGTACTTATTGTTGGCCGATAAAGGCGCGGCGGGTGCCGTGTCGTTCTCCGCGAAGCCCTGCTGGCCCATTGATACGACATACTATGTACGCGCTAGCGCGTACATCGATATTCGGTTTTCCTTCTACCTTCTCACAAGTCTCCGTCTGAATCAGTTCGACCGATCCACCGCGATTCCCGGCCTCAACAGGGATGACGCTTATGACCTCGTGGTTGATCTTCCACCGCTCCCCGAACAACACCGCATCGTTGCCAAGCTCGAAGCACTCTTCTCCGCCCTAGACAAAGGCGTTGAAAGCCTGAAAACCGCGCAGGCCCAACTCAAAGTCTACCGCCAAGCCGTGCTCAAGCACGCTTTTGCAGGCAAGCTCACGGCCCAATGGCGCGCAGAAAACAAAGCCACACTTGAGACGCCCGCGCAGTTGCTTGCTCGTATCAAGCAAGAGCGGGAAGCACGTTACGAACAGCAACACACGGACTGGAAGGCCGCTGTCAAAGAATGGGAGGCCGGCGGTAAATCTGGCAAGAGGCCGGCTAAGCCGAAGAAGCCGAAGGATCTGCCACCATTGACAGAAGCGGAGCTGGCGGAGTTGCCGAGGCTACCGGATGGGTGGGGGTGGGCAACGATTGGGGCAGTGTTTGATGTCGTTAGCGGTGCAACGCCAAAGGGATTGGAACGGACCAAAGGAGGCGACATTCCTTTTTACAAGGTCTCAGATATGAACACGCCCGGAAATGAAATAAGGATGGATACTGCTACGATTTGTCTATCCGAATCAAAAAAAACGAACTGGGACTCTCAGCTCATCCTCAAGGTACGGTAATTTTCCCCAAACGAGGCGGCGCAATTCTGACCAATAAAAAACGTCTTTTGTCTCGCTCCTCTTGCTTTGACCTCAACACGATGGGAGTAATCAACAGCCTCGCGAGTATTTCAACAGAGTATCTTTGGCACTGGTTTCAATCTCTTGACCTTGCAAAAATTTACGACGGCTCGAATGTCCTTCAGATCAACAATAAGAATGTCGAGCCATTACCCTTTCCAATTTGTTCGATTGAAGAACAGCGCGAAATCGCCAGTATTCTTGAGAAGACGCTATCATTCGTTGACGGAACAGAATCGGACATTAGCCAGGAACTACAAAAGGCCAATGCGCTCCGCCAAGCCATTCTCAAAAAAGCCTTCTCCGGCCACCTCGTTCCGCAGGACCCGCACGACGAACCGGCCTCGGTGCTTCTGGACCGCATCCGGGCCGAAAGAGCGCAGGCGATGAAGCACACCCGCGCCAAGAAAACACAGTCCCGTAGGTCGGGTTAGCCGGAGGCGTAATAGCGGCTGGGTCCCAGTGTGTCCTTCGACTTCGCCCTTCCAGGGCTCCGCTCAGGACGAACGGCAGCTTTTCCGCTTACCCCGAGCGGAGCGAAGCCTGACTCCCCTATCTCTGTGCGGCCTTGTTCCGTTCACCCTGAGCGGAGCGAAGTCGAAGGGCTTGCTCTGTGCAGCCTTGTCCCGTTCACTCTGAGCGTAGCGGAGCGAAGTCGAAGGGCTTGAGGGGCAATCGACACACTACGCCTCACCCGTACCGAGAGGAGCGACCGACCGGATAGACAATCAGCCGCCGAAACGGCTCTTCCCCCTCGCTGTGGGAAATCAGGCCATAGCTCTTTACCACCTGATGCTGTAAGCGCCGCAGCCGGGCGCGTTGCGGCGCAAGCTCACACTGCTCGTTCTGAGCAATCACCCGCTGCACGCCGGCTTCTACTTCCGCCAGTGCGGCCCGATCTTCAGGAAACTCCTCGCTGAGATGATCGCGCAGAAACTTCTCCATTTGCGAGGCCGTATCACTCCGCAAAGCGTAGAGCGGCATCCCGCGTTCGACCAGCAAACGGAGTGCCTTTGGTTGCCGTTTGGTCTGGCCTTTGACGGTGAGAATGGCGTCGGCGTAGGTGGGCTGCTCGACAACCCGAGCCGGGACATCAAGGGCGTGGATGGCGTGTTCAAGCCGCTGGCGGTTAATGCCATAGGGATAAATCCGCAGCACCCGGGGGCGCGTCCCCTGGGAAGGAGTGGGGGGCTGGTCGTGGGCTGCGGACCCGGTCTCCGTCAACCGCTCGGTGGTAATGCTGCCGTCCTCCTGGCGGGTGCGGATCTCCAGGCTGGAACTCCAGCCCCGTAACAAGCCGTCAACCGCGGCTGCCACGTCGGGGTGGACAGCAAAGCGGTGCCGCGTATGGATTTCAATCAGTACATCAAAGGTTGGGGGTGCCTTCCGCTCTTGTACGGTCTTTTGGCTACGCCGCCGTCGGGCTTCGTCATCGCCCAGAGTCACTGACTGCACCCCACCAATGAGGTCGGCCAGGGTTGGATTCAGGACAAGGTTCTCCAGCGTTCCCCCATGCGCCGTGGCAATCAGCCGCACGCCGCGCTCGGCAATCGTGCGGGCCGCTTCGGCCTCAGCTTCTGTCCCGATCTCATCCACGACAATGACCTCGGGCATGTGATTTTCAACCGCTTCAATCATGATCCGGTGCTGCCGGTCTGGGGAGGGCACATGCATCCGACGGGCCCGCCCAATAGCAGCATGGGGGATATCGCCGTCGCCGGCAATTTCGTTTGAGGTGTCTACGATAACGACCCGTTTGCCGTCCTCATCGGCTAACACGCGGGCCGCCTCGCGCAGCAAGGTGGTTTTGCCAACACCGGGTGGGCCTAAGAGCAGAATGCTCTTGTCCGGCTGGTGCACCAAATCCTGCACAATATCGAGCGTCCCAAACACGGCCCGGCCAACCCGGCAGGTCAGACCGATGATGCCGCCGGTGCGGTTGCGCAGCGCGGAGATACGGTGCAGGGTGCGCGGAATGCCGGCCCGGTTGTCGTGACTGAACGCGCCGAGGCGTTCCACCACAAAGGCGAGCGTCGCAGCGTTGACCGGCTCTGAGGTCAGTGCAGTGGTCTTGGCGACATAGCGCGCCTCGGGCGGACGACCCAGGTCGAGGATGACTTCCAGCAATTCGTGCAAGGCGCTTTCCTGCAACACGGCCTGACGCAGCACCGGCGGAAAAACGTCCAGCAGCAGATCAATGTCGTCGACGGTTTCCAGGCTCATGACACGGGGCAGGCTATGACTGCGCGTCCGGGTACATGCGGTCGATCTCAGCCCGTCGCGTTTGTAACACGACCCGGCGTTTGACCTTGAGGGTCGGCGTGAGTTCGTTGCCTTCTTGAGAGAACGGCTCGGCCAGCAGGGCGAACTTGCGGGGCTGGGCGTGCCGCGGCAGACCGCTGTTCACTGCCTTGAAGCACTGCTCAAACAGGGCCCGGATAGCGGGCTGATCCAGTAGGTCCGGCCATGCTCCACTCAGCCCGTGCTTGCGCGCCGCGGCGGTCTCCACGAACTCGCGGTCGGGGACGAGCAGCACGGTCAGATAAGGGCGCTGGTCTCCGAGCAGACACGCCTCTTCGATGAGCGGCTCTTGGCGAAAGCGGCCTTCAATAGGCTGGGGAGCGATATTCTCGCCCTGCGAGGTGATGAGCAGGTTTTTCTTACGGTCCGTGATCGTGAGAAACCCCTGGGCGTCCAACTCGCCTATGTCGCCGGTGTGCAGCCAGCCCTCAGCGTCCAGGGCCGCGGCTGTCTCCTCGGGCCGGTTGTAATAGCCGGCCATGATGCTCGGGCCGCGCACGCACACCTCTCCGTCGTCGGCGATACGCACCGAGACCTGGGGCAGGGGCCTGCCCACGCTCCCGACCCGATGCTGGTCCGGTGTATTGCAGGTCACGCCTGGTCCAGCCTCGGTCAGGCCGTATCCCTCATAGACGGGGAGACCCGCCCCGTGAAAGAAGTAGGCCAAGTCCACGTTGAGCGGAGCGCCCCCGGACACCAGGAAGCGAACCCGTCCGCCGAGTACGTGACGCAGCCTGCGGAACACGAGCCGGTCGGCCAGACGATGTTGCAGGTTGAGCGGAAAGGGCAGGGTGGCCGTGCCGGCGGTGTGGGCTGTCCGCACCCGGCCTGCGGCGCGGCCCACCTCCAGCGCCCAGTCCAGCATTTTCCGTTTTCCAAAAGACGCGCTCTCTCGTGCGCCCAGCAAGTGCTGATAGACCCGCTCCAGCACCCGTGGGACACAGCCTAGTACGGTTGGCCGAACCGTGGCCAGGTCATCGGTCAGGCTGGCGATGCCGCCGCCGTAGGCGATGGTGCCGCCCACTCGCAAACTGGAGTAGAGCCCGCCGGTGCGCTCAAACCCGTGCGACAGAGGCAGAAAGGAGAGGGTCAGGTCGTCTTCGCCCATTGGCAGGACCGCGGTCGCACTCTCGGCATTGGCCAGCATATTGGTATGACTCAGCATGACGCCTTTGGGCCGACCGGTCGTGCCCGAGGTGTAGATGATGGTTGCCTGACCGGGGTCGGATACCGGCTGAGCAGGTGCGGTGCCGTGTTCGCCACTGGCCAGCAGGTCAGTCAGGCTGAGCGCGGTCAGAGAGTCCGGTAAGCCGATGTCCGGCGCGGCCTCCGGGTCGAGATGGATCAGGTGTTCGAGGCTTGGCACCTCAGCCGCAATCTGGGCAATTTTCTGCCGTTGGTCATCGCCGGCCACGGCCAGTACGCTCGCCCCGGCGTCGTTGAGGATATAGGCCAAGTCATCCGGCGGGCTGGTCAGATAGAGCGGGACGTCTACCCCGCCCAGATAGAGACAGGCCAGATCAATCAGCGGCCATTCGGGGCGGTTGTCGGCCAGGATAGCCAGCCGGTCGCCCGGCTGAAAACCAAGAGCCGCCAGCCCGCCGGCGGCATGGACAATCTGGGCACCAAACTGTTGCCAGGAGATGTCTTCCCAGGAGGTGCCGCGTTTCCGCAGAAAAACACGGCGGGAGCCGTACTGCGCAGCCCGGTCAAGAATCATGCTGGCCAGTGATGTGTCGCTCATGTTTCTATGCCCGCTCCCGAAGAGTTCAGCCCGGCGGAACCCCGTGTCAGGCCACGACCTGTTTCAGGAACTGGGCCAGGTCGGCGTTGAAAGCCGCCGGGCTTTCCAACTGATAAAAATGGCCGATGTCTTTCAGGATTTTAATCTGGGCATTGGGGATATGATCGGCCAGGAATTGATTGGCTTCGACTGGCGTGGCCTGATCCTCTTCACCGGCAAAGATGATAGTCGGCTTGGTGATGTGCTTGAGTTGATCCGAGATATTCCACTGAAAGACCCCATGCGGGTCGGTCGCGTTGGCAAAAAAGACCTGCTCGGTAAAATTGTCATCTACCGCGAAACATGCCTTCATCAAGTCCAGAATTTCCGGTTTGTCCTGTTTGGTTTTTGCTGAGACCGCGCCTTCCATCAGGCCGCCGAACGCTCCGCCAAGGTCTTGCTGAAAGGCCTGCATGGCCTCCGGCGGCATTCCGGCTCCGAGATTGGTGCCGCTGCTGACAATGGCCGTGCCCAGGACACGGTCGGGAAAGTCGAGGTTGAACTGCATGGCAATCATGCCGCCAATAGAATTGCCGACCAGGACGGCCTGCTCGTTGCCGGTGGCATCAAGAATAGCCGCAACGTCCGCGGCCATCTCGGGAATGGCATAGCCGGACTCGGGCTTATCCGAGCGGCCGTGGCCGCGATGATCGACCGTAATGCACTGATAATCCCGGGCAAACGAAAAGGTCTGAAAATACCAAATATAGCCGTTGGTCGAAAACGGATGCAGAAACACAATCGGGGTTCCCGACCCATAGCTCTCATAATACACATTCACGCCATCGCGGTGCACATGCGGCATAAAGCCCTCCCTTCCTTATAGAGCATGATTCTCAGGGTCCCATTATATCACACTCCCAACGCCTTGACGAGGGTGTACGGGTATGTGAGAAAAAGAAAAACGCAAGCAGGCCGGACTGCCGGTGTTTGCCCGGCGTCGCGCCGCAAAGCATGGATAAAGCACAAATGAAGGAGGACCGGATGGAAATCACGACTGAGCGTATTCACATTGATGTGAACGCGCAAACTATGGACGGCTATATGGTCCGCCCGGCGGACTCAACGCCCCGCCCGGCGGTACTGGTCTTTATGGAAATTTTTGGCGTGAATTCCCATATTCGGGAGGTGACCGAACGGGTCGCAAAAGAGGGCTATGTCGCGCTGGCGCCGGACTTTTTTCATCGCACCGGCCCTGGGGTAGAATACGGCTATGACGAAGCCGGTATGGCAGCCGGCATTACTCTCCTGGGCCAGCTCAAGGCGGACGAAATGGCCGCGGATGCGTTGGCGGCCGTGTCTTTTCTCAAACGCAAGAATTTTGTGATTGGGAATAAAATTGGGGCCATGGGGTTTTGTGTGGGCGGACATATGACCTATTTAACGGCGTGTGAAACCGATGTGGCCGCGGCGGCCAGCTTTTATGGGGGTGGGATTGCCGGGGAGCAGGGCTTTGGGGGTCAGCCGTCAACCGTCGGTCGGACCGGGCAAATTGAAGGCCGGATGCTGTGTCTGTTTGGGGGTAAGGATGCCCACATCCCGATGAGCGAGGTGGATACGATTCGGGGTGCGCTTGAATCCAACGACGTTCCGCACGAAGTGGTGGTCTATCCCGAGGCTGACCACGGGTTTTTCTGCGACCAGCGTGGGTCGTATCATAAAGCCGCGGCGACCGACGCCTGGGAACGGGTCAAAGCCCTGTTTGCTGAACAACTCGGGGCGTAACCTGCCGCTTGCCCGGACTATTTGTTGACCGCTTTTTTGTGGGAGCCTTCTTTATGGGAGCAAGGGCGCACGCTGGTGCGCCCTTTTATTTGCAGGAAAAGTCTCTGGAAAAAAGGGAAGGGAGAGGGTGATGGGCAGCCTTGATGGAAAAGTCGCCATTGTGACCGGGGCAGGACGCTTACGCGGAATCGGGCGGGCCGCGGCCCTGGCCCTGGCCGAACTGGGAGCCGACCTTGTTGTCACCGGAACCGGGCGCGACCCGCAGCACTATCCGGCAGATGAACAAGCCGCCGGCTGGCGAGATATTGAGAGCACGGCCGAACAGGTGCGGGAGGTGGGGCGGCGGTGTGTGCCGCTGGTGGCCAATGTCACCGACAGTGCGGCGGTCCAAGACACGGTTCAGGCCACGCTCAAAGCGTTCGGCCGGATTGATATGCTGATTAACAATTCGGCCTTTGCCCGTGGACCAGACCGGGTGCCGCTGACCGAACTCTCCGAAGACGTGTGGCGGAAAGTGCTCGATATCAAGCTCACCGGGAGTTTTTTGATGAGTCGGGCCGTGATTCCAACCATGATACAGCAGGGCCAGGGCGGCAGCATCCTGAATATCTCGTCCATTGCCGGCAAAAAGGGCAACCCGAATATGGCGGCCTATTGTACGTCGAACTTCGGGATTCAGGGCTTCACGCAAGCCTTGGCCCTGGAATTGGCCACGCATAATATCCGGGTCAACGCGGTCTGTCCGGGTGTGATTGATACCGCGCGTATGGACGACCTCGGCCGGGATGAGACCTGGAACAAAACGATTCAGCACTTGATCCCCCTGAACCGGCCTGGTTCTGATACGGAGATTGGAAAATTCCTGGCCTATCTGTGTACGCCCGAGGCGTCGTATATTACCGGCCAGTCCCTCAATATCGACGGTGGTGTGGTCATGTGGTGAGACTGACAGACCTCTTCCTCCTCCGATAACGCCGCCTCCGCAAACAGCCGTCCTAGCGGACGCTCTGCGAGACCGCGCCGACCGAGGCTAGTGCCGGCTATCAATTAGCTTGACGCTCAACGTATCCCGTCTGGCATTGACGTAATTGATGCTGACTCGGACCGGAGTGCCCAGAGGGAGCGGGGGTGCGTTGTTAATGGAGACGAACAGCAGTGTCTCGTCCAACTCAATGAAGAGCCGCCGGTGCTGGGCACGCACGACTTGGCCGCTGACGACCTCCCCTTGCTTCTCCTCAAGCAACCGCAGTAACCAGAAACGGGTGCTCTCGCGTTCGCAGCGGCGGGCATCTCCAATAGCAGCCTGGGTACTCGCCGCGACCACCTGAAGCTGGCCTTCCTGGAACAAGGGGGTCCCATATCGCAAATGATGCTTGATCTGGTGGTGCATCTGGAGGTCCGTATAGCGCCGGAGCGGGGAGGTCGCCTGAGTATATAACGGCAGCCCCAAAGCGGTATGGACCTCGGGCTGAGTCCCAATCTGAGAGGGGGGCATCAGGCGTCTGGCCGCATGGACATAGGTTTGCCGGGTGGGGAACTCGGAGCGGTCTGGAATGGTGTCGTCCGGGGGCGGCTGGCCGATATAGAGCGCGGGGAGGCGGTTGGCGTGGCAATAGCGGGCCGCTGTTTCATTGGCCATGATCATACATTCGCTCACGAGGCCACGGGCCGCTGAGTCATGGCTGAGCACGGTCGTTGTAACCGCCCCAGCTCTGACCTTGACCTTGACCTCGGCTCCATCAATCACAATGGCTCCCTGGGCGATACGTTGGGCCTTGCGCCGCTGGGCGAGTTGGGCGAGTTGACGCAGGGTGGAGGCATAGGGGGCGGTGCTGCCTTCGACGAGGGCCGCATCGGCTTCAGTATAGGACAGACGATGAGCTACCCGCACGATACTGCGGGTAATGCGTGCGGGCTGGAGTTGCCCGGTCTCATCAATGTGGACAAAAAAGCTGAGCGCTCGTCTCTCCGTTTGCGCAACAAGGCTGGCCTTCTCTTCGCTGATGACCGGCGGCAGCATGGGGAATTTGCCGCTCGGCAGATAAATGGTCGTCCCGCGCGCCAGGGCCGATTTGTCGAGGATACTCCGCGGGGGAGCATAGGCGCTCGCATCGGCAATATGGATGCCGATGAGGAGCTTCCCATCTTGCTCGGTCAGGCTGAGCGCGTCGTCGATCTCATTGGTATCGGCGTCGTCAATCGTGACCGTTGCTAAAGCGGTCAGGTCTTCCAGAGCGTCCTGCTCAGCGTGGCCGGCCGTGTCCACCGAAAAGGCCGGGAGCGCCTGTGCCGCCTGGAGGGCTTCCTCAGAAAAATGCGTCGGAATGTGATAGCGCAGCAGGCAGAGTTCTTCGTCCGGTTGCCAGATGCCGATGCGGACGAGCAACTGAAACGCCGCGTCCCAGGGTGGTCCCTTGCCCTGAAAGCCGATAGCCTTCAAGAGTTGCAGGGCTTGGGGGCGTTTGTCGTATCCCTCGCCATACAGGGCCAGCCCCTGAATCAGTGACAGAAATTGCGTATGGCCCGGGGGCGGCTCCTGCTCAGCCCGTCCCTGTAGCCGCCCTTCTATCCAGGTGAGGCAGGCGAGCTGCTCCTGGGCTTTTTCGTGTTGTCGTTGCTGCTGAAGCAGACGCTCTTCCACGCTCTGCACGGTGCGTGGAGCAAAGCAGCCGGCTTGTTTTTCCTTAAAATACAGAGACTGGCTCCAGAGGGCTTCAAGGACCCCGGCCCTGGCCAACGGTGCCTCTCCAGAAACAAGGAATTCCGCTAATTCTTGCCAGGTGAAGACGGTCGTCTGGTCTGCTTCTAACAGCTCCCACAGCTCTTTGAGGTCTGTTGTCTGGGCGTGGTGGCGTATGGTCTCGCGCAATTCGGCCAGGCGTCTTTTGCGGTCGGCAGGAGACAGGTCAAGGGGCAACGACGCGCGACAATCGAAAAAAATCCGGTCCCTTGAAACAGACAGTTTTTTGTCACTTTCCCCGAGGAGTTCCAGGCTGCCTTTCCTTGAGGTGCCGATTTTTTGCACAACGCCGAGCGCAAGCTGCCCACGTTCACGATACACAACAACGGAGCCGGGCTGCATGAGGGTTTCAATCTTCTGCTGTCTCGTACTATCGTCAGGCGCGGGTGCCGAGTGCTGAACCAAGCGTCTTACATATCTGTTTGGATGGACCAGAGAAATACCCTCAGACGCGGCGGAAAGGGCGGTCTCAAAGAGAGCCGGCCGCGGGCGGGCCCCTGATGTCGGCCTGCGGTCTGAACTGTTATACTGCCTGAACGCTTGGGTATTATTCTGATGACGCGGGAGGAGTTGATGCGCGATTATGTTCTCTATCATGCCCATTGCCCAGACGGCTTTGGGGCGGCCTGGGCCGCCTGGAAACGACTGGGCGAGACGGCCACCTATGTGCCGGTTCGTCACGGCGTACCGCCGCCGCCCCTCCCGGATTGCGCCCGTCTCTTCCTGGTTGATTTTGCCTATCCGGGAGAACAACTCGGACGACTGCGGAAAAACGTCCCCCACATCACGATCCTGGACCATCATCAATCCGCGCAAGCCGCGCTGGCAGACATCCGGGAGCAACCGCCGCGCTTTGCGCCTGACCAGACCCCACCAGGTCTGTTTGCCCTGTTTGACCTGGAGGAGTCCGGGGCAACCCTGACGTGGCGGTATTTTCATCCCGAGACGGATTGCCCGGACCTCCTGCGCTATATTAAAGACCGGGACCTCTGGCAGCACGCCTTGCCCGGCAGTCAGGCGATCAATGCGGCCATTCGCAGCTATCCGCACGATTTTACCGTCTGGACGGAAAAATTAGCCGCGGCAGAGGGGCTGGCGCAGCTGCGGGCAGACGGCGAGGCGATCCTGCGGAAACAGGCCCACGACATACAGTCCCTGCTGGCCGCCGTTATGTGGATGGAGCTGGGTGGCTACCGAGTCCCCGTTGTCAATGCCACCGGGAACGCCTCCGAGCTGGGCCATCGATTATGCGAGGTGTTTCCCGAGGCGGCCTTCAGCGCCAGCTATCGAGATACGGCCGAGGACCGCCGCGAGTGGAGTCTCCGCTCGGTGGGTGACTTCGATGTCAGTGCGGTCGCCACGCGCTACGGCGGGGGGGGACATCGGAATGCCGCCGGCTTTCAAACCGTGCGGCCACCTCTCCTCGTTGACGCGGCATAAGCCCGAACGGATATGCGTCTCTCGGGCAGGGGTGTTGGGTCCCGCATTCTCCGCTATAGTGGCCGGACCTGAGCAGGGCGCAGAAACGTCTGGACGCATCGCTTCCGTATTGATCGATTCATCATGGCTGAGCTGAAAGTCAAAATACTCAACACCATGCAGGAGGTCGGGCAGGAGGAGTGGGACAGCCTGCTCGGACGGGGCTCGCCGTTTCTGGAATGGGACTGGCTGGCGTGTTTGGAAGAGTCCCGCTGCGTCCACGCCAAAACCGGCTGGCAGCCGCAGCATGTGGCGGTCTATGACGGCACGCGCCTGATTGCGGCCTGTCCGATGTACCTCAAGGGGCACAGCATGGGCGAGTTTGTCTTTGACCACGCCTGGGCTGAGGCCGCCCATCGAGCCGGGATCAAGTATTACCCCAAGATATTAGTGGCCTCCCCCTTCTCGCCGGCCACCGGCGTGCGCTTCCTGACCGCCGCAGATGCCGACCGGACCGGGTTAATTCACATCCTGGGCAGAACCCTGCGCGAGGTATGTGCACGCAATCAGTTGTCCTCGGTGCATGTCAATTTTTGCTTACCGGACGAAGCCGAAGCCCTGTCTCAGATCGGCTATCTCAAACGCCTGGGTATTCAGTATCAATGGCTCAATCATGACTATCAGACGTTTGATGACTATCTGGGGCATTTCCGCAGTAAACGCCGCAACCAGATCAAGCGTGAAATCCGCGAGATGGACAAGCGCGGCATAGAGATCGAAGTGCTGAGCGGCGAGGATATTCCAGATGCGATGTTCCCGGTCATGTTCAATCTGTATCAATCCACGGTCAACAATCTGTACTGGGGTCGCCAATACCTCCTGCCCGAGTTTTTTGATCTCCTGGCGCAACGCTTTAAGCGTCACCTGTGTTTTGTGCTGGCCCGGCAGCATGGGGAGATCATCGCCGGGACCTTTAACGTGCAGAAGAGCGGCGTGTTGTATGGGCGCTATTGGGGCGTGTTGCGTGAGCAGCGGCATATGCACTTCAACGTGAGTTACTATGCTGCCATTCGACACTGCATTGAGCAGGGTTTTATTCGATTTGAACCCGGCGCGGGGGGGGACTTCAAGCGCTTGCGCGGCTTTGATCCCCAACCGACGGTGAGTATGCACTATTTGACCGCTCCGCGTTTACACGAAGCGGTCAGCGACTACCTGGCCCGCGAGCGGGACCACACCGACCAAGCCATAGACTGGATGTGGGCAGAGAGCCAACTCAAGCATACCCCGGCAGAAAAAATATTTGAGTACGGCCGTCTGGATACGAAGCGAGCGGATGAGGCCGACCAAGAGTGAAGCGGGCTACAGGAGGAAGCGACATGGCACATGGACATGCGTTAGTCACCGGGGCGCTGGGTGGGCTGGGAAGCGCGATGGTGCGGCGACTCGTGGCCGACGGCTATGCCGTAGTGGCCTGTGACCGCCGTGCTGGGCTGGCTGACGACTGGCTCGGGAACCTGCCGGCCGAACAGCGTGGCCGCGTCGCGTTCTACCCCCTTGATGTCACCAAGGAAGAACAGGTGAACGAGCTGGCGCGGATGTTACAGGACCAGGGTGTTCATATCGCGTATGTGGCGAATAATGCCGGCGTGAATGGGGCTGGTGCGGTCTGGGCCTTGGAGTCGCGGATTTGGGAAATTGTGCTCCGGGTCAACTTATACGGGACGTTTTATATGACCCGCGCGTTTAGCGCCGCCATGAAAGAGCGGGGCTTTGGGCGTATCGTGAATCTTGCTTCCTTATACGCCTATCATCCGGGCGAAGCAGAAGCGCCATACGCCGCGGCGAAAGCCGGCATTACCGGCTACACTCGCTCGACTGCACGCGATCTTGCGCCTCATGGGATTACCGTCAATGTGCTGGCTCCGGGCCTCATTTGGCATGAGGGGCTGAGGGGTGTGTTCCCTGATGAAACATGGGAGAAGATGCGCAAGAATATCCCGGTTGGTCGTCCTGGTCGGCCCGAAGAAATCGCGGCGACGGTGGCCTTTCTCTTCTCTGACGAGGCGGCCTTTATCACCGGTCAGACTCTCCATGTAAACGGGGGAGAGTATTTGCCGGGTTAGCCGCCGGACCGGCGCTCGTTGACAGCCCGAGACGGGCGGCGTAACATGATCCGACATCAAGCCTAAGGTGTTGGGGGAGCTGAGGATTCGGCTGAGAGGATACACGGCCTTGGACAGTGTATCGACCCCGAGAACCTGATCTGGGTAATGCCAGCGAAGGGAGCATAACGTCTCAACATCTCCAGTGCCATCAGCGTTGCTCATACGGGGCAGCCCGCATTGCTGTCTGCTGCCCCGGGTTGGCCCAACGATAGGGAAGGAGCGGAATATGAAACAGGAGTCTCTGAACGGCACCCATCACACTGAGTCTGCCCCGCGCGACCGCCTCTCGACAACGCCCCTCCCGGCTTCGCGCAAGGTCTATATTGAAGGGACGCAGGCCGGCGTGCGGGTTCCCATGCGGGCAATCAGCTTAACCCCGCCGCCGGCCTCTCAGGACCACCGCCCCGAACCCGCCCCGGACACCAGCCCGAGAAGTCTCACGGTGTATGACACGTCCGGTGCCTATACCGACCCGGCCGTCTCGATTGACATCCGCCAGGGGCTTGCGCCGGTGCGACAGGCGTGGATAGCCGCCCGGGGGGACTCGGAAGAACTTGAGGGCAGTTCCTCAGACTACGGCCGCTTCCGTGCGGCCGACCGTACTCTTGCCGCGGTGCGCTTCCCGCGCCTGAGGCGTCCGCGGCGCGCGTTGGCCGGTCGGAACGTGTCCCAGATGCACTATGCGCGCAGAGGCATTGTGACACCGGAGATGGAATATATTGCTATCCGCGAAAACCAGGCCCGCGAACAACTAGGTGAGCAGACCGGGGCGAACGGCACTGGCCGTAGCGCCGGCGCGTATCAGCATCCGGGCCAGACCTGGGGGGCCAGCATTCCCCAGACGATCACCCCTGAATTTGTACGCGACGAGGTCGCCCGTGGCCGCGCGATTATCCCGGCCAATATCAATCACCCCGAGTTGGAGCCGATGATTATTGGCCGGAATTTTCTGGTCAAGATCAACGCCAATATCGGCAACTCGGCGGTGGCGTCCTCAATTGATGAGGAAGTCGAGAAAATGATCTGGGCGATTCGTTGGGGGTCGGATACGGTTATGGATTTGTCTACCGGCAAAAACATCCACGAGACGCGCGAATGGATTCTCCGCAACGCCCCGGTTCCGATTGGGACGGTCCCCATTTACCAAGCGCTGGAAAAAGTGGACGGCAAGGCAGAGGAACTCAGCTGGGAAATCTATCGTGACACGCTGATCGAACAGGCTGAGCAGGGTGTTGACTACTTCACGATCCACGCCGGGGTATTGCTGCGCTATGTCCCGCTGACGGCCAAGCGCCTGACCGGCATTGTCTCGCGCGGCGGATCGATTCTGGCCAAGTGGTGCCTCGCCCATCACCAGGAAAATTTCCTGTATACCCACTTTGAAGAGATCTGCGAGATTATGAAAGCCTATGATGTCTCATTCAGCCTCGGTGACGGCCTGCGGCCCGGCTCTATTGCCGATGCGAACGATGAGGCGCAATTCGGCGAATTGGAAACCTTGGGCGAGTTGACCACGCTTGCCTGGCAACACGATGTCCAGACCATGATCGAAGGTCCAGGGCATGTGCCCATGCACCTCATCCAGGCCAATATGGAAAAACAGCTTGCGACCTGCCGTGAGGCACCGTTCTATACGCTCGGGCCGCTGACGACCGATATTGCTCCCGGCTATGACCATATTACGTCCGGTATTGGTGCGGCCATGATCGGCTGGTTCGGCTGTGCCATGCTGTGCTACGTGACGCCCAAGGAACATCTCGGCCTCCCGGACCGGGAAGATGTCAAAGCGGGCGTGATTGCCTATAAGATCGCGGCCCATGTGGCCGACCTGGCCAAAGGCCATCCGGGGGCGCAAGCCCGCGATAACGCGCTCTCGCAGGCCCGCTTCGAGTTTCGCTGGGAAGACCAGTTCCACCTGTCCCTTGATCCCGAAACGGCCCAACAGTTTCACGATGAGACGCTCCCCGCCACCGGGGCCAAAGTCGCCCACTTTTGCTCCATGTGCGGCCCGCATTTCTGTTCTATGAAAATTACGCAAGACGTGCGGGACTATGCGGCCCGCAAGAATGTAGACGAGCAGGCCGCGCTAGAGACGGGTCTGCAAGAGAAGGCAGAAGAATTTCGCCAGGGAGGCGCGGAAATTTACCGTCAGGCGCGCTGACCTGAGCGCTCAGCACTGAACCCCTTGCGCAGGGCCCGGACCGCCTTGAGAACCCCAGCCATGCTGGTCGCCTTTTCCGCTCTGGCAATCTGTGCCAGGGCGTCGCGTTCGGCTTTGCTCAGCCCGTTTTTCTGCTGGAGAGCAGCGCTACGGATGAACTGCTGCCAGGACGAGACGCTCGGCGGCGGTGGTTTTGCCTTGCCCAGCAGGGAGCGCACGCGCGGGTTGGCCAACAGGTAGAGGTCTTGGGCATTGAGTTTCAGGACGGTTGATAATTTTTCGACAACGCGCTGACTCGGGTGGCGCATACCGCGCTCCAAGTACCCGATGTAATTCGCTCGCACCCCGACTTTTCTTGCAACCCGCTCCTGTGTCAGGCCCAATTCACGGCGGCGGCCTTCGATCACGCGCCCGAAACTTCTATCAGCCATGCTGTCTGACCTCCCTGAGCCTGCTCACAAAATACGTCGCCACATGTAACATACTTATGGGAGTCAGGCAAAAGAGGCAGCAAGAGCACGCACTGTGAGAGATATCATTCTCAGTGTGGTTCAGGGCGAGAGTCAGGCCAGCAATGGGAATAACTGGAGGGGCGGAACGTTCCACAGAAAAAGCCCGCACTCAGGCGGGCTCTTGTATGGTCGCACGGTGACTCGAACACCGGACCTCTTGCATGTGAGGCAAGCGCTCTAGCCTGCTGAGCTATGCGACCCTGAGCAAACTCCCTAGCACGACAATGAGACTTGTGTAAGAGGGGGGGCGATATCAGGAGGCGGAAGAACTCGCCGATTGGGACGCTCCCTCACTGGCCGAAGAGGAGCCGGGACGCTTGGTGTCACTCTTGGTCTCACTGCTTTTGGATTCCGCATTCTTCGTCTCATCCGAACTGGACGATTTCGCGCCGTTCTTGCCATAATCGGTCGCATACCAGCCGCTGCCTTTAAGATGAAAGGAAGATCGGGAGATCAGTTTGGTGACAACCACCTTCTTGTCGCAGTGCGGGCACAGATAGCGTTTGAGCGGCTCGTCGGTAATACGCTGCGAGACCTCAAACTCCCCATCACATCTTTTACAGGCGTATTCGTAGATCGGCATGACCCCAGGCCTCCCCATCCTCAAGGGATTTTCCTATCCCGGAACGCTAATCATCCCCCTAGCGATTGTCAAGGCGGTGGACGGTCCCTGACTCAGCGCAGCGCAAGAGACAGATCGACCAGGCTTTGGACGAGAAAAATCTGGAAAAACTGGATAAGGAGCATGAGCAGCAGCGGCGTCAGATCAACCATACCGATGACCGTTGGAAACGGGAGAAGACGCCGCAAAGAGTAGAGGACAGGGTCGGTGACCGAAAAGAGAAAGCGCACGATGGGATTATAGGGGTCAGCGTTGACCCAAGACAGCACAATCCGAATGACTAAAATCCAGAAATAGAGCCAGAGTAAAGAGCCGAGAATGCTGGCCACTGCCTGTAAAAGATTCCCAAGAATAAACATAGGCTTCTCTTTCCTGTTCTCACCCTTGTCCGAGTTCGCGCGCCCGGCGCATGGCCGCGTCAACCGCGGCCCTGACAGTTTCGGAGAAATCGCCGGCCTCGAGGCGTTTGAGACCGGCCAGCGTTGTGCCACCCGGCGAGGAGACCATGGCGCGTAGCTCTGCGGGGCTCTGTTTTGTTTCCCGGAGCATAGCGACCGCACCCTCCAGGGTTTGGAAGGTGAGGCGTTCGGCGACCGCCTTGCTGAGCCCGGCTTGGATACCTCCGGCAATCAGCGCTTCGGCAAAGAGATACACATAGGCTGGCCCACTGCCGCTCAGGCCCGTGACCGGGTCGAGCAGCCGCTCGTCCTGTACGGCTAATGCCTCGCCCACCCCCCGAAAAAACCGCAGCGCCAGTTTTTCGTCCGCCGGCTTCGCTTTTGTCCCGCGCACAACCACCGTCATACTCTTGCCCAGCAAGGCCGGTGTATTCGGCATGACCCGAATCACCCGAGCCTTCTCGCCCAGACCCTTTTCCAAACGGGTCAGGGTAACGCCGGCGGCAATGGAAATAAAGCGTTGTTTCGCTGTCACCACGGGCTGAATCTCGGCCAGGACCTGATCAATAATCTGAGGTTTCACCGCCAGCACGACGGTCTGGGCTTGCTGTACAACCGCGCGGTTCTCCCGGCTGCCCTCAACCTGATAGCGGCGTTTGATTTTGCGCAACTGGGCGGGCAGGGCATCGCTGACGATCATCTCTTGCGGAGAGTAGAGCTGGGCGTTAATGAGGCCCTTCATCAGCGCCCCAGCCATATTCCCCGCGCCAATAAACCCAACTTTTTTCATCCCGGTTCGTCCTCCTGTCGTTGCGGGCGGGAGGCGGTGTCACCGCTCGCCAAAAATCGCGCGTCCCACCCGGACGATAGTCGCCCCTTCCTCAATGGCAACCCTGAAATCCTGTGTCATCCCCATTGAGAGCTCCCGCAGCGGCAGCCGCGCGACTCCCAGTCTAGCATAGCGCTCCCGCAGCCGCGCCAAGGTCCGAAAATAGGGCCGGGCTTGGTTCGGGTCCGAAGCTGCTGGAGGAATAGCCATCAAGCCGTCAATTTGGAGATGAGACAAGGCGCTGACCCCTTCAAGCAAGTGGTCCAGCGCCTCGGGGCGGACGCCGGCCTTGGTCTCCTCTGCCGCCAGATTGACCTCAATCAAGGCGTGCACGAGGCTCGCCTGTTTTGCACCCTGGCGGTCCAGTTCTGTGGCCAGCGGCAGGCTATCAAGGGAGTGAATGAGACGAAAAAGCGAGACGGCGAGCTTGGCCTTGTTGCGCTGAAGATGGCCGATGAGATGCCAGCGGGCGGACTCTGGAAGGGCGGACACCTTGTGTTGCGCCTCCTGGACATAATTCTCTCCAATATCGGTTGCCCCAGCTTGTAAGGCGGCCCGCACGCGCTCGGGTCCTTGGGTCTTGGCCGCACATACCAGGGTCACCTCGTCTGCGCGTCGCCCCGCGCGCTCGGCCGCCCGCGCGACCTGCTCGGCCACGCGGGTATAATTACTGGCTATGTCAGTCATCGCCTTTTTCCCGGTCCGGGCGGGCCGCCGATAACAGGCCGGCCGTCCGCAGGGCAGTGGTCACCTCGTCCATGGGCAAGCCGACCACATTGGTGTGTGAGCCACCCACCTGAGCAATGAGGTCGCGCCCCTTGCCCTGAATGGCATAGGCGCCGGCCTTGTCCAAGAATTCTCCGGTCGCCAGATAGGCGGCAACCACCGACCCTGACAGTTGCTTAAAGGTGACCTGACTGACCACCACTTCAGCGCTGGTCGTCGTGCCGGTGGTATCTCTCAAGACAAACGCCGTCAGGACTTGATGTGCACGCCCCGAGAGGCTGGTGAGCATCTGCCGCGCATTGTCCAGACTGGTCGGCTTGCCGAAAATCTGGCCTTCCAAGGCGACGATGGTATCCGCGGCCAAGACCCAGAAGCCGGGATAGCGCTCAGCAACTGCACGCGCCTTGGCCGCGGCAATCCGCGCGACATAGGTCTGGGGCGTTTCTCCACCGTGCGGGGTTTCATCGGTGTGGCTGGGGACGATGCGGAAACGGAGTTGCGTTTTTTGCAACAACTCGCGCCGCCGCGGCGAGGCCGAAGCCAGGATGAGCCGGGGCGGGCTTGCTTCAGCCGGCATGGGCCGCCTTGAAGTGCGGAATGACTTCCGCTCCGAATTGGCGGATGCAGGCGATCACCCGCTCTGGGGTTGGACCCAGCGGCAGGCGGAAGCGCATAATAATATAATCCGCCCCGACCACCTCCTGCCACATCGCCAACTGTTCTATGCACTCGCTGGGCGAGCCCATGACCAGGTATTTGCGCAGCTTGTCAATCGTGAAGTCGGCTTCCGAGGTAAATTCTTCGTTTGGAGAGAGCAGTTTCCAGCGCCAGTAGAACAGCATTTCTTCTACCCACAGCGGGCCAAACGTGGCTTCAGCCTCCTTGCGGGTCGGTGCCACCCAGCCGTCTCGCATGAGGACCACTTTGGGCGAGCGCCCGTGCTGGGCGGCACTCTCACGATATTGGGCGGCCTGGGCCCGCAAATGCGGGATGGGGTCCCAGAAGGGCAGAATCCCCCAGGCGTCCCCCAGCCGGCCGGCGCGTTTGATGGCCTCGGGATACGCGGCCCCAATCCACAGCGGCGGCCCGCCGGCCTGATAGGGTTTGGGCGTCAGCATCACTTGGTCAAACTGAAAGCGCTTGCCGTGATAGGAGAATGGCGTGTGGCTGCTCCAGGCCAGCCGCAGGATATCGAGGCTTTCTTCAAAGCGAGAGAAGCGCTGCTTGTAGGGCTCGTTGAACAGCCGAAAATAGTCGGGGTGATAGCCCAGCCCGACGCCCAATACGACCCGGCCCTTAGACATCAGGTCAAGCATGGCGACATCTTCCGCTAAGTGCATGGGATTGTAATACGGCGTCTGGAGCACAAAGGTGCCAAGGTCAACCCGCTCGGTGCGGGCGGCATAGCCGGCCAGCAGGATCAGCGGCGGCGGGAACATGGTCTCGGTGCGGTGATGCCGCTCAGGCAGAAAGAGGCCGTCAAAGCCGGCCCGTTCGGCCTCTATGCCTTCATGCAGCAACTGGTCGCAGAATTGCGCGGCGGCCTCGGGCGAGGGTTCGGGCTGATTATACGGCCCGCCGTGGGTGTCTGGCATATAACCGATTTTCATAGGTCTGGTGTCTCCTCGTCATGACCACTGGTTCCGATGCCGCTCCGGTGTCAGGGGCTAGTACGATTTCGGCAACCCGAGGACGTGTTCGCCCACGTAATTCAGCACCATTTCCTGTGAGATAGGCGCGATACGAAACAGCCGCGCCTCGCGCCAATAGCGTTCCACGTCGTACTCTTTGATATAGCCGTAGCCACCGTGGGCCTGGATTGCCCGGTCCGCGGCTTCGCAGGCGGCCTCCGCTGCCATATACTTCGAGATATTGGCTTCTTTGCCGCAGGGCTGACCCTGGTCGTAGAGACAGGCCGCCTTTTGCACCATGAGTTCAGCGGTTTCCAGCTTGGCAAAGGATTCGGCCAGCGGGAATTGAATGCCCTGATTCTGGCCTATCGGACGCCCAAAGACTTCGCGTTCCTTGGCGTACTGCACCGCTTTTTCGATGGCCCGTTTGCCCATGCCGATACACTCGGCCGCAATCAGAATGCGCTCTGGGTTAATGCCGTCCAGAATATAATAAAAGCCCCGGCCTTCTTCGCCAATCAAATCGTCCTTGGCCACGTACAGGTTATCGATAAACAGCATATTGGTATCGACCGCCTTCCGGCCGAGTTTGTGGAGTTCCTGGATTTCCACCGCGGCGGGGTCGATATCGGCAAAAAAGAGACTCATCCCCAGCGTTTTCTTTTCGACCTGCTCAAACGGGGTGGTCCGCGTCAGCAGCAGCATTTTCTTGGATTCTTGGGCCTTGGTAATAAAGACCTTTTGGCCATTGATGAGATAGCCGTCCCCGCTCCGGGTGGCAAAGGTGCTGATCTGGGTCGTATTTGTGCCGGCGTCCGGCTCGGTGACGGCAAACGACACATGAATATCTCCCCTGAGAATGGGGGCGAGATATTTGTCCTTAGCGGCCTGAGTGCCGTATTTGATGAGCGGCTCCAGACCGAAGATGCCCAGATGAATCGCCGAGCAGGCCTGGGTGCCGCCGCCACACTCGGCCACCGTCTGCATGACAAGAGCCGCTTCGGTAATGCCCAGACCGGCCCCGCCGTATTCCTTGGGGATGGTAATGCCCAGCCAGCCGCCGTCGGCAATGGCCTGGTAAAACGCCCAGGGAAACTCCCCGCTGTCATCCCGCTCGCGCCAGTATTCGTCGGGAAAACGCGAACACAGTGCCCGGACCTGTTTGCGAATCTCTGCCTGTTCCTCTGTCAACTGGAAATCCATACGACTGTCCTCCTGCGTGCCCCATCTCTACCATTTGACTGACGGCCTGCCAATTCCTCCCCGCTTCCCCAGCGTGCTTGAGGTCGCTGCCAGCTTCCTTGCGTGAAAAAACGCGCCCAGATAGGGTACGGACCGAGGTGGCCGTCAGCACGGCCGCACAGGGCAGGAATCAGGAGGACGACATGGCCGGACGATTAGACGGAAAAGTGGCGCTTATCTCAGGCGGAGCAAGCGGTATTGGCGCGGCCCACGCACGGGTGTTTGCCGCCGAAGGGGCGCAGATTGTGATTGGCGATATTCAGGAAGCCGCCGGTCAGCAGGTTGCGGCCGCGGTCACGCAGCAGGGGGGCGAGGCGGTATGGGTCCGTTTGGACGTCAGCAGCGAAAAGGACTGGCAGCAGGCCGTGCACGCCGCGGTGGCGCGGTTCGGCCGGCTGACCACGCTGATAAACAACGCTGGTGTGTATTGGCCGGCTGGAGTTGAAGCGGAAACCCGAGACCAATGGCAGAAGATGATCGACATCAACCAGACCGGCGTCTGGTTGGGCATGAAAACTGCCCTGCCAGCGCTGCGTGAATCTGGCAACGCCGCCATCGTGAATATCTCATCATTATACGGTCTGATCGGCAGCCCCGGCTCCATCGCCTACCACGCCTCAAAGGGCGCGGTCCGCCTCATGACCAAGGCCGCGGCCTTGGAGTATGTACAGCAGGGGATACGGGTCAACTCTATTCATCCCGGTCAGATCGATACGCCGATTCTGGCCGGACTGACCCCAGAACAGAACGCCCAGATCAAGGCCGCCACTCCCATGGGGCGGCTGGGTCGCCCGGAAGAAATCGCCTTTGGCTCGCTCTATCTATGCTCCGATGAAGCCGCCTATACCACCGGGACCGAGCTTATTATCGACGGCGGCTGGTTTGCCCAGTAAGGGAGAAGGGAGAACGCATGAACCGACGAAATCAGATTGCCATGACCGCGCAGGAACTCTCCGCCTACCTGAGTGCAGCCCGGAATATGTCCCTGTGCACCATCGGCAAGGACGGCTACCCGCACGTGGTGGCCATGTCGTATATGGTCAAGGATGGCCTGATTTATATGACCTCGTTCAAGAAGGCCCAAAAAGTCGTCAACGCCAAAAGGAATCCCAAGGTCGCGGTCATGGTCGAATCCGGCCATGCGTATAGCGAACTCAAGGGCGTCTTGATCCGGGGCGAGTGTGCAGTCATCGACGAGCCAGAGGCCGTCTGGCAGATCATGAAAGAGGTGCGCGACTTCCAGGGGACAACGGTGACCCCAACGGAAGACGCGGCACTCAAAGAGCGCGCCAAGAAACGCGCCGTGCTCAAAATTACCCCGGTCAAAACCTCAAGCTGGGATCATACCAAGCTGCCGGCCGGGGTGTATTAAACATATCGGGCAGCCAGAAGAGCCAGCGCATTTGGCCGCTCTGGATTGCCCGTCATATTTCACCGCTTTTTCTTCCCATAGCGCAGCGGCCGGCGGGCGCGAAAATCGAGCCGGACCGGCGTACCTTCGAGGCCAAACGTGCCTCGGAGTTGATTCTCCACATAGCGCGCGTAGTGGGCTGGGACGCCCTCCGGCGCGCTGGTGTACACGGCAATTTTCGGCGGCCGGGTTTCCACCTGGGTGGCATAATAAAAACGCACCGGCTTGCGGTGGTAGATGGGCGCCGGGTGGCGGGTGGTCCACTCGGCAAACGCCTGATTCAGGACCGGTGTCGGAATCTCGGTGCGATACGCCTGGGCCACACGCTCAACGCTGGGCAGCAAATGTTTGACGCGCGAGCCGGTCAGGGCGGACAGAAACACAACCGGCAGTGGCTGGGTCACTGGGAATTCCTCGTGCAGCGCCCGGATGAACTGGGGCTGGTTTTTTCGGTCTGAGGGAATCAGGTCCCATTTATTGACGACCAGCACGAGGCCGCGGCCGCGCTCCCAGGCGTAGCGAATGAGCCGGGCGTCCTGGTCGGTCAGGCCCTCCTGTGCATCAAAGACCAACAGGCCAATTTCTGCCCGCTCCAGGGCTTTCAGGGCGACCAGCGCACTGGCCTGCTCAATAGGCTCATGAATACGGGTGCGCCGGCGCACGCCGGCCGTATCGACCACGAGCAGGCGCTGGTCCTGCCAGACCAGCCAGCTATCAATCGCATCCCGCGTCGTCCCCGGAGTGGCGTCAACAATGGAGCGCTCTTCGTCCACCAGGCGGTTGAGCAGGGAGGATTTGCCCACATTGGGCCGTCCGATAATGGCCAGTCTGAGGTCCGGTCTGGCGGCCGGCGCTACGCCGTCACGAGCGGCGGGGGCGGGGGGCTCTTCCTGTGCCGCAAAGGTCTTGACCACCGCCTCCAGCAGAGCGGCCACGCCCCGCCCGTGGGCCGCGGAAATGGGAAAGACGGAGGAGAGGCCCAGGCTGTAGAACTCGTTTACGGCCAGGTCCTGCTTGTCGCCATCGATCTTATTGACCGCAAAAAAAACCGGGGTGTCACTGTGCCACAGCAGGTCAACCGCCTGTGCATCAGTCGGATTGACGCCTTCTTTGCCATCAAACAGAAAAACCACCCGGTCGGCTTCCTCAATGGCCAGGCGCGTCTGTTGCTGCACCCGTCCAACCAGCCTGTCCTTTTCGCTGAGATCAATCCCGCCGGTATCGACCAGCAAAAACGGGCGACCCTGCCAGTGCACTGAGGCGAAATTCCGGTCCCGCGTGACCCCCGGCGTATTGTCTACCACGGCCTTGCGCCGGCGGCTCAGGCGATTAAACAGCGTGGACTTGCCCACGTTCGGGCGTCCGACGAGGGCGACGACCGGCAGGCGTTCGGGCAAGACGGATTGCACCGGGATGTCAGGGACGGCTTCCATTGCGTGTGTGTCAGCATACCATTTGGGGCAATAGTGGATAGTGGATAGTGGATAGTGGATAGTGGATAGTGGATAGTGGATAGCGGAGAGACGCGAGCAGGGAGGGGAGAGCGGTTGACGGCGGAAGAGAAAACGCATTCTTTTAGGCTATCTATACTCTCGGAAAAAGGAGACGCCATGCCCAAACTCTCAATTGCCGAACGCGACGCATTTCTCCAGGAGCGCGGCCACCTGGCTCGGATTGCCACCCTTCAGGCAGACGGCAGCCCCAGCGTGGTGCCAGTCTGGTTTGTGTACGAGGACGGCAAAATCATCATCACCCCCCGAAAATACTCGGCCTTCTGGGCCAACATCCAGAACGACGCGCGCATTGCCATTACGATTGACGAAGAATCCGGGCTATACCGCAAAGTGCTGGTCGAAGGCAAGGCCGAGATTCTGTATCCGCTCGGCCACGACGCTGAATGGCGCGACATCTACCGCCGCATTACCCTGCGCTATGTGGATGAGGAATCGGGCGATTATTATCTGACTGAGACCCACGACCAACCCCGCGCCCTGGTCGGCCTCAGTCTGGAGTCGGCCAAGGTCATGACTTGGCGTATGCCGGGTGAAGACGAACCCTTCAGCGGCATTTGGGCCACCCGTTTCTACGAGCACGGCTCCAAAATGCGCCAGCAGGTCGCCAGCGGCGGGGGGGAGGCTGGCGGGGATAAGCTCAAGGTGGGCTAGTCGATTCCCATCTGCGCCCCGGTCCGGCGGCCATTCCCGCAACGTCGTGGGAGTCTGGCCTGCGTTTAGTCCAACGTTTCGGGATCCGTACAGATTTCTACCCCTAAGCGCAGGGCGACATCCTGGGCTCGGCCTTGGACATGGGGCGTAATCATCATTTTGCGGCTGACTTGGCGGCCGGTCTGCTGGGCATAAAACCGAACCTTGCGGTCAAACAGGTGGACATGGCCATAGTCAACCGAGGACTTGATCTCAATCACTATGAGCTTGCCATTTTGGATGACGACATCGAGTTCGACCTGATCAGGCTGGCCAAAGACGACGCCTTCATGGTCATGGGTCAGAAAACGTTCGGCGGTAAACCCAACCTCTTGTAAGATGTTCCGCATTCCCTCCCGAAAAGCCTCTTCTGTCTGGAGTCCCCAACGTGCCCCCAAGCCCCCGATCTGAGAGGTAAAAATATGGGAGAATTGCTGCTGGGCTGTGGCCAAGTCTCCCACTGTACATTCGAGCTTATCGAGGCGGGTCTCGGTGCGGGCCTGAGCTTGGGCGAGTTCTTCGAGGCGGGCCTCGGTGCGGGCCTGAGCTTGGGCGAGTTCTCCGAGGCGGGTTTCGGTCCGGGCCTGAGCTTGAGCGAGTCCATGGACAGCGGCTTTCAGGTCTTCAAACTCAGTCCTCTTGATCTCCAAGTCGGCCCGGAGCGTATCAACCAAGCGAGTTATTGGCTGTTGCAACTCAGGTGGGAGGGTCTCGAAAATTTCAGCGTATGACATGTGTCCCTCATGGGGGTGAGTACCGGAAGGAGTGTAGCAGAGATTGGGCGGAGAGTCAGCAATCCCTAACCTGATCCGCATATACTCTGGCCGTGACGAACTGTGGTTGTGACCGAGACGGCTTTCAACCAAGGCTGGACCGGTCCATAATCGCAAGCTTGCCGGGTCTGACTGGACAGGAAGAATGGACTATCCTGGCGTTCATGTCGAAGCTCAAACATGACGCCTCCCCGCAGCCCCACGAATATCCGCGCCGTATTGTGCTTGCCGCGACCGGCCTGTCGCCCCAGGTCGTGACCGAGACCATCTATGCCCTGGCGGTCGTGGGACAGCCCGCGTTTCCGCCTACGGAAGTCCGGCTTATCACGACCACGGAGGGCGCAAAGCGCGCGCAACTGCAACTCCTGCACGCTGACAGCGGCTGGTTTCACCGTCTACGGAGGGATTATGATCTACCGCCCATCACTTTCAGCGCCGACCATATACACATTATAGAGGACGCTGACGGCCAGCCCTTGAGCGACATCCGCGAGCCGGTGGATAACACCAACGCGGCAGACTGCATTACGTCCGTGGTGCGTGAGTTGACGCAAGACGACTCCTGCGCCCTGCACGTCTCCATCGCCGGCGGCAGAAAAACCATGGGCTTTTACACCGGCTATGCGCTATCGCTGTACGGGCGCGAACAGAACCGGCTCTCGCACGTCCTGGTGAACGCGCCCTACGAATCGCATCCCCAGTTCTTCTACCCCACTCCCCAGAGTCAGGTCATCTATACGCGCGGGCCGGATGAACGTCCCTTTGACACCCGTGACGCCCAGGTCAAGCTGGCGTCCATTCCGTTTGTGCGCTTACGCGATGGCCTGGATGAGAACCTGCTGAATGGCAAGGCCAGCTTTTCCTCTGTGGTGGCCGACGCGCAGCGCGCGATTCCGCCCGTACATCTGGAACTGAACTTGGCGAATTGTACGGTGGAGGCCGGTGGCGAGTCCTTTGCCATAAAGCCGAGCCTGTTCGCCTTTTACTGGATGCTGGCGGAACGTGCCCGTCAGGGCCGTCCTGGCCTGCACTGGAGCGAAGAGGGGGTTGCCACCGAATTGCTGGGGTACTACAGGCGCGTGGGCAATCCCTATTCTGGACCATACGAACGGGCTGAAAAAGCATTTGCGCATGGGCTGACCGGCGAGAACGTCGATCCTAACAAACGCCACATCAAAACCGCGTTAGAAAAGCATCTTGGCCGGCGGCGCGCGGCCCCCTATCTTATTACCAAGCTCGAACGCCTACCCAATACTAACTATCGGCGGTTCGGTCTGACACTGCCGCCCGAAGCCATACACATCACGGACAGCGCGCCATTCGAGTGATGATTCAGGGGGGCCGCAAGCTTGCCGGATAAGCGGGACGCCAGTGGTGAATGCTATGGGTTATGAAGGAACACGAACGTAGGGAAAGGAAGGATACGGTGATGAACACCCTGGTAACATTTCTCGGCAAGGGGCAGTACGATAAGAGCACCGGCTACCGAACGGCGACCTACCGATTTCCCGACGGCTCGGAGCGAGAAACCCCGTTCTTCGGCCTTGCGCTGGCAAATCATCTGAACGTAGACACCCTGGTCATCCTGGGCACGAGTAGCAGTCAATGGGGCGTCCCGGTCGAAAACCTCGCAGGAGAAGGCCAGGAAGAAGAGAGGATTCTTCGCCTTATGGAGGCGGAAGCGACCGCCGCAGTTGACCAGACGATGCTGAACGACTTAGCGGAGGTAATGAGCAGCGCGGCGGGTCGCACCGTATTGCCGCGCCTGATCCCATTCGGGAAGAATGCCGACGAGCAGTATCGGATTCTCAACATGGTGGCCGCCGCGGCGCCTGACGGCACTGTCAACTTCGACGTCACGCACGGCTTCCGCCACCTGGGGATGGTCGGCTTTCAGGCGGCTTTTATGCTGGAGCGGATGCGCAACTTGCAGATCGCCCACCTATGGTACGGCGCACTCGACATGACAGACGCCGGTATCACGCCGGTCCTCACGCTCGACGGCCTCACGCGGGTGCAGCGCTGGGTGGATGCCCTGGCGCAATTCGACGCCACCGGCGATTATGGCGTGTTTGCGCCGCTGTTGATTGAAGACGGTGTACCGGGAGACAAGGCGGGGTGTTTGGAAGAGGCCGCTTTCCTATGAGCGTCTCTCGAATGATCGAGACGCCAAACGTAAGCTGGACACCTTTCTACCGGTGCTGAATACCGCACTCCAAGGCGCGTCGGGCTTGTTTCAGGAGATACTCCAGGGCCGACTCGAATGGACGAAGAAGCCAACGCGAGCCGAACGTCAGGGACATCTGGCAATGAAGCACCTGGAACGGGCGGACTTTGTCCGGGCGGTCATTTTTGGTCTGGAAGCCTTTGTAACGCAAGAATGTGAAACACGCGGACGGAACCCTGACCAGCGTCAAGACCGTGAGGAAGTCGTCAACGAACTGAGGAAAGCCGGGACATTGGGCGGCCAGCAATTCGACGCCTACGACAACCTCAATGCCCTCAGAAATGCACTGGTCCACGGAACCCAGCCTCGCAAGGACAGCCATAAACGCCCGCTCAGGGACCAGACGCAACTGCGGACTGCCTTGGAGAACGACATCAACCGGCTGTTGACGGTGAAAAGGGAGTCCTGAAATATGGCGGCGGCTGAGAGATGAGCCAACCCGCAGACCCCGTACAATGTGTTGAACCCTACAAAGAGCAAGAGCATGGCTGAGACAAATCACAAAAAGAGCATCAAACCGACAGCGGTTGATTGGGATGAACTGTTGCGGGTCTATCTGCACGACCCGGTGGATAAAGCCCTGGACATTCGAGGACATGAATCTCGGGCGGCCCGGTATGCTTCCCGTGCCCTTGACTGGGAGGTGACTCGCAATGAGATCAAAGGTTCGGCATCTCTAGCCGACCAGCTTGCCGCAATCGCCGAGCGCATTCCCATGCCGACCGCTGGAGCAAACGGCGAGCGCGCTGTCGGTCCTGAAGACGGTCGGATTGCAATACGCCATCCGGTCAGCGCTCAAGCCGCCGAATTAAGCGGGCTGACCCTCAATGAAGAAGATGTGGTCGAAGCCATTGGCCGCGTCGTTGATGGCCTGCCTGACCCACGTTCGCGTTTTCTGGCGCTCTGGCGATTATTGCCGGAACAGCTAGACCCGAATATCGCTCGGCTGCCCGCCGACACCCGCGTTCCTGACCACACCCTGATTCAGCACGCGGACATCACCAGCGGCATCTGGGCTAGTAGCGCAGGCGCGCACGGAAGGGCCTATCTCTCCGTCTTGCTCGGTCCGGTCCAAAAGTTTATTGAGGTCGCGCGCAGCGTGCGCGACCTGTGGACGGGCAGCGCGGTCCTGTCGTGGCTGACGTTCCAAGGGCTCTGTCCAGTGCTTGACACCCTCGGCCCGACCGCGCTCGTCTATCCGGCCTTGCGGGGAAATCCGTTAATGGACCTGTGGCTCCATGACCACGCTGGTCTGAAGAGCCGCGGACTGCTTCCACAAGAAGCGTCACGTCGCTCTCCCTCTCTTCCCAATCGCTTTGTCGCCCTCGTACCCTGGGGCTCGGGCGGTGCTGAGGCCACATTGCTGGCCGGCACTTGCGCCCAAGCCGTGAAGCAAGCGTGCCGTCGTTTAGGAGATGACGTACACGCTTGCCTCAATCCTGAGATGAAAGCAATCAACCCCGACTGGGCACGTCACTGGCAACAACAGGTGGACAGCTTTTTCGAGGTCAGGACAGCGGTGCTGCCTATACGCGAGATGAGGGATGAGACGCTTGCCGGCTTGCTCGGCAACACGGATTCGTTTGGCAAAGTATGGCCCGAAGCCGACAAGGTTCGCGCACTCGCCAACGCGATTCCGTCAGCCGAGCGCCCTGGCTATGATCAGCACTCGGCCGGCCGCTGGCAGGCCCAGCTCGAAGCCTCAGCCCGACTGATGGAAGCCCAGCGGTCTATCCGCCACGTGCCAGCAACTCCACCGAGCACGGCAGACGAAAACGCGCCACCCAAGTGCAGCCTGCTCGGCTCTTACGAGCAAATGGGACCGTCCGACCTCAAGGAGTCTCGCCAATTTTGGGACAAGGCCGTAGACACGCTCCGCCTCCACGGCGTTCGCCTGCGTCGCCACGAACGATTTTCTGCCATTGCGCTGTGTAAGCGGTTTGCCGCTCCGGCAACCCTCGCCCACGAACTCCACCTCAAACCGGACGACCTGCGCTTTCCCGACACCGCCACCGTTGCCGCCGCGAGATGGCTGGCCGAAGCGGGTATAAAACCGGATGAGGAGCCGGAATGGAACGGGCGCTGGCTGCACCAGAAAAATCGTAACGATGTGGGGGAAGGCGACGCCCCGCCTCCGAAGGCGGTTTGGGAACAGATCAGGGCGGCACGTCAGAAGAATCCGCCACCGACCTATTACGCTATTCTCATGATGGACGCCGACAACATGGGCCAGTGGCTCAAGGGCGACCACGCGCCGCAAGTCCACGAAGTCCTGCACCCGAAGATGGTCAATTACTACGAGCGGCTTGACGAGCGGCTTGGCAATAAGGCTACGGCCGGTCTCAATGCCAGGCGTCCCGTTGGACCAGCCCTGCACGCCGCCATCAGCGAAGCCCTCAACAATTTTGCCAGCCATATCGCTCCCAGCATCGTAAAAAAATACCAGGGCACCATGATCTACTCAGGCGGTGACGACGTTCTCGCCCTGCTGCCGGTCCGTCGGGCTATGAACTGCGCTGACGAATTGAGGTGCGCCTTCCGCGGGGAAGGCGGAGATATTCCCGGCTGGAATGAGAGCTATCTCACAATGGGCAACCGGGCCACCCTGTCCGCGGGTATCGCTTTTGTGCATCACAAAGAGGACCTGCGTCTTGCCCTTGAGGCTCGCGTAAGGCAGAGAAAGCGGCCAAGAATGCCGGTCGAAACCGCCTGGAGCTGCACTTTATGCGGCGTTCTGGCGAGCACGCAAAAGCCGGCCTGCCGTGGCAATGCGCAGCGTGGTTCCAGAAGTTGGTTCAGATATTCGCCAAAGGGGCGACGGACCGCTGGGCCTACCGGCTCCGCGCAGAACTACCGGCCTTGCAGGCGAGCGGCCTGCCTGACGTAGCGATACGCGCCGAGATACGCCGACTCGTCAACCGGACTGTTGACAAGTCGTCCGATTCGGAGAGCCCGTTCGGCAAAGACGCAGAACAATGGTGGGCCGTTTATCAGCAGGCTGAGGAGAAGCAATCCACGCCCCCTCCCACAGCAGACCGTTTGGAGGCGTTTACTTTGTTGTGTCGGGGAGCCTCTTTCGTAGCGCGAGGGCATGATGGCTAATCGCAATACTTTGCTTCGGCTGGAACTGCAACCAATTGAGAGTTTGTTCTTCCGCGATGCCCGGCCGTTTGAGGCCGCTAGCCGGGCGGCCTCGGGTCTGCCCATGCCCCAAACCCCTGCCGGTGCAGTGCGGAGTTTGCTGCTGGAGCGGCACGGGGTAGATTTCGGCCGGTTGACAGAGAACATCAGACAAGGGGTATCGTTTGCCCAAGCGCTGACCGAGTTTGGACCCGAAGCCGCCGCCGTAGCCGAGGTCCAAGTGCGCGGCCCCTGGTTTACCCTGAACGGTGAGGTGCTGGTGCCAACTCCTACTAGCCTCAGACGTGAGAAGAAAGAACTGGCGGACCCCAAAAAGGACACCCGCCGCGTGTTCCGGCTCGACCCGCTCAAATCTCCACCGCCGGGCTGGCGGCCTGAACTGCCGGGGATGCTGCCCCTGTGGCGATATGGCCGGGAGACCGTCGAAGCCGCGGACAACTTCCTCAAGCCGTCTGGCCTGCGTTGTTTCCTGGAAGGCAATATCCCAGAGCCGGAGGATTTCGTGCCGACAAGCGCCCTGTACGAATTCGATGACCGGACCGGCATCGATGTCGATTCCGCAAAGAACACGGCTCAGGAAGGACACATCTATGGCATACGGATGTTGGTTCTCAAACCGAAAGCCGGTTTCTACGCTGAGCTGAGCGGCCCGCAAGCCACCGTCGCTCCGCTCGAAGCTGAGTCCCTGCTGATGAAATTCGGCGGTGAAGGCCGACACGTTGCTGTCCGCACGGCTGACCGTGGCGCAGACTGGCCGCAGGTCGCGCCGATAGAGAGCAAAGGAAGATTGGTGCTCCTGACCGCACCTGCCTACTTCAACGGCTGGAAGCCGCCGAGGCTCAATCCGATAGCGGCGGCGGTCAGCAGCCATCAGGCCGTTTCAGGCTGGGATTTGGCCAAGGGGGGCCCCAAGCCCAACCGTTTCATGGTTCCAGCCGGGGCGATGTATTTCCTGTCGCCGGGCGTCCAGATACCCCCTGAATTAGTTGAGAGTGAAGACGCGAAAACAGGCTGGGGAAGCTTTTTGGAGGGAAATTGGAATGATGTCTGACAAAACCTTGTTGTTTATTCACGCCCTGACCGGGCTCCATCCCGGCAGTGGCACAGCGCTCGGCGTGGTTGATCTCCCTGTTCAGCGTGAACGTCATACCGATTAGCCGACCATTCCCGGCTCGTCGCTCAAGGGTGTCATGCGGGCCGAATGCGAGCCGAGGAACGACGGAGACAACGTGCTGGCCGTATTTGGTGACCCAGAGACCAGCGACGCCCCTGGCCATGCCGGCGCGGTCGCTTTTTCGGACGCGCGTATTCTGGCCTTTCCGGTTCGCTCGCTGACCGGCGTGTTTGCCTGGGTCACGTGCAAGGCGGTGTTGGACCGCTTGAAGCGCGACCTGAAACTTGTCGGAGGGGACAAACTCCCTGAAGTCCCCACAGTAGAGAAAGACGAGGCCGCTTGTGCTGCCGACAGCCCGCTGATTGCCGATGCCGCCGGCCGCCTGATGCTGGAGGAGTTCGAGTTCTCCTGCCTGGATAAGGGGGACGTGAGAAAAATGGCCTCTTGGATTGCAGCCCATGCCGTACAGGACAAGGGCACCCAGGACAGACTGCGCACGCATCTCGCTGTTCTGCACGATGACGCCTTCAACCACTTTGTCCGTAACGCCACCGAAGTCGTCGCTCGGGTCGGGCTTGACTATGAGCGGAAGACGGTACGAAAAGGAGCGCTGTTCTACGAGGAATATCTGCCAGCCGAAACGCTCTTCTACTCGCTGGTGCTGTGCAGCAACAGCCGTCGGCCCGGCTCGCAGATCTCCAGTGCCTCCAAGATTCTGCAATGGCTCCGCGACCATGCGCCCACGACTCTCCAAATCGGTGGGGGCGAAACCGTTGTGGGAAAGGCTTGTGCGCAGTCCATTTTCGCGAGGAGGATCAACATGAGCGCCAGCTGACCGACCCTTGACCAACGCCGCGCCCAACACGCCTGGCAGGCCGTAGAGCGCGCCAAAAACAAAAAGAAGGAAAAAGAGAAGGAATTTGCCCGCGAAGCCAAGCGGCTCCCTGTTCGCATCAAGACTGCTGGCCTTGGACAGGCGCTCGCTTTTCTTCGTGCAAAGGCCAAGGGCGAGAAGGCCAAGGGCGAGGATGTTCGTAACATTTTGCTTGTCCAACTCGGAGACTGGCTTCTTATACAGCGCAAACTCGCGCCCTGCCCAGGTGCAGTCAACCAAAGCTCTCTCATCCAGGCCATCATCGACAAGAATGCCGACTTCTTGCGCCGCGCCACCGAAGAGTCCCTATTATACTTGCAATGGCTGACCCGGTTCAGTGAAGCGGAATTCGGCACCGGGGAGGAGACGGACAATGGCGACTGAGGACCTTGCGGGGCCGATTCTACCCCAACCTACACGCGAGTTGATCAAAGAAATTCCGCTCGGCAAACGCCACACGGGCCTGCAACTCGACAAGTTGTCTTTCGCCGCTAAGCAAGAGGATCAGAAGAACGCCCTGGAAGAGGTGACGCAAACGAGTGGCGGTCAAGAATTATTCCAAACGCTATGCGACGCTATGCGCTCGCCGTAATGCCACGCTTACTTCGCTTGACGCGAAGCGGTTTCCGATGACCACGCGGGGAACGTTGACCTTGCACCTGTCTCGGTCTGGCGCGCTGGAAAACGCCGGCATTGCGCTCCACCCGGTGTACGGCTTTGTCTACCTGCCGGGCAGCGGCATCAAAGGTCTGACCCGTGCCTGGGCCGAAACCGTGTAGAAACCTGCCCAATCGGATCAAGACCAGGCGCAGAAAAAGATAGAGCAAGCATTCGGCTGGAGTCGAAAAAATAATGATGCTTCCGCTGGTCGATTCGTTTTTCACGATGCCTGGCCGGTGTCTTGGCCCCGGCTGATTCTTGATGTCATCAACAATCATCATACGAAGTATTACCAGGGAGAAGATGACCCGGGGGACTGGGAGGAGCCGACCCTGGTCTATTTTTTGGCTATCGGGGCAGGTGAGCAGTTCGAGTTCGCCATTTCCGACCGGAGGCCAGCCAATGACGACCTGCTGGAAACCACTTGCGGCTGGCTCAGGGACGCCCTGACCTCTGAAGGGGCGGGAGCCAAGACCGCAGCCGGCTACGGGCGTTTCAAGCCGGTCGGGGAGGCACAAGCGCCAATGCTGGAGTCAATCCCGGAAAAGCTGACCAGCGCGACCTATGAACTGCGGTTGGTCACGCCTGCCTTTCTCGCCGGCGCGAACCAGCAAAAAGACGATTGCGACCTGCGCCCGGCCACCCTGCGCGGCCTGCTGCGCTGGTGGTGGCGAACCATGCACGCGGCCCACTTGGACCGTAAAACGCTTGCACAATTGGAAACCGCAGTCTGGGGCGATGCACAGTCCGGCAGCCCGGTGCGGATTGCCGTGGATTTCCTGAAAGGCGGAGGGGCGCAACGGTACGATAAGACAGATCAGCAGCTTCAGAACTTACCGAGACCGCAGCGCAGGCAGCGGATTACGCAAGGCTTATTCTACGCCTCTTACGGTATGGCCGACGATCCAGAGAAGGAGAATCGCTGGTTCCGGCCGGCTGGGTCGTGCTGGCGCATAACCCTAACGGCGCGGCGTGGTGACTTTCACAAGGATCAAAATATCCGTGATCCTCTGCAACCGAATCTTCTTATGGAACAGGTCAACGCCTCCTTGTGGCTACTAGCGAGGTTTGGTGGTGCCGGCTCGCGGGCGCGCAAGGGCTTTGGCTCATTCGACGGCCTTGAGATGGAGGGCATCAACTCTATTGACGACTGCATTGCAGCGGCGCAAGGATTCCGCACCGCCTGTGACCTGCCGTCATTAACGCGACAATCCGTCAAAACACCCGCCTTAGAAAAAGCCCTTATCATGGAGGGGTCCTCACGCAGTGGACAGACCCTTGGTATGCGCTTGACCAAATCGGCACGGCTCTTGTTCGCTAAGCAGAAACTTGCTGACAAGAAGGACCGTATCGCCCTCGGCCTACCACGTTTTGATGATCGGCTTGACAAAGAATTATCCGATGAGCTTGAGCGTCAGGCTTCCCCAGCGCTCTGGAGTCTTTCAACGAGTGACACCGGGAGGCTGCTCATCCGCCTGATTGCATTCCCCGCTGCCCGGCTCCCCAATGTGGAAACGAGTAAGCAGACGCTCCAGAAACTTTGTGGCTCGGCACACCAGCAGTTGCAACAGCAAGCCCAGCGTACAAATAACCAAAGAGGTCGCGGACAGGCCCGCACTCGACGCCCGGACCGGCGCGGCAGCCACAGCCCCTCGCCCTCCAGGTCGCGCCCACAACAGACCGGTCCTAAAGCCACTGATCGCGTTAGTGCTGAACTCTTGGAGGAAAAAACTAAAAAAGGCGGCTGGAAAGCCAAACACATCGACAGCGGACTCCAAGGTCCGATACAAGACTCTCAGAAGGTGCCGGAAGACGCCCAGCCGGGCCAGCGTGTAGAGTTGACGGTCGCCTCTGTGTCAGCAAAAGAAATGGCGTTCAAACGGGCGTCCCCTCCACCACCGAAAAGGCAATCTAGGAGAAGGCGATAGCGAGCATCCAAATCCTCTGACAGCAGACCGGTGATATGGCCCACGTCATAGGCGTGCTGCAACATGGGATTGATACGGACGCGCACGCAACGTTTGCGGTTGGTTTGGAAGGAGCGAAATCCCATGCCTAGACACACCCTGCTCTGCACCATTGGCACCAGTTTGTGCTATCCCAACCAGTAGAAAGGCCGTATCCAGTGCCAACCCTGTACGTGACCCAGCCGGGTTCTGTTGTCCGGCGTTCAGCCGGTTCTATTGTTGTGACCCTCACGGAAGACCCCGACGGGTCTGGGCCGTTGCCCGAACGCCGCCGGCGGCTGATTGAGGTCGAACCGCACCGGCTGGAGCTGATTGCCCTCGTGGGGCGGGTGCATATGACCTCGGACGCCACGCAGCTCTGCCTGGAGCAGGGCATCGCCGTGGCCTGGTTTCGCTCCAATGGCGACTTTGTGGGTCGCCTGGTGCCCGAGCTGTCACGCACCGCGGACCTGCGTCTGGCGCAGTTTCGGATGGTTGCGGATGAGCAGCAGGCGCTTCCGCTGGCCCAGACGTTTATTGGGGCCAAGCTCCACAACGCGGCCGAGGTCTTGACCGCGCTGCGCTCCAACCGGCGCGGCACGCCGGCTCTGGGGCGGACCATTGGGGAACTCAAGACGCTGAAGGAGACCGTGACCCAGGCGTCCAGCCGGGACGTGCTGATGGGCTTTGAGGGCGATGCGGCGCGGCGCTATTTTGGCGGGCTGCGGCTGGGGTTTACGGGCGATATCGGTTTTAGCGGGCGTGCGCGCCGGCCCCCGCCCGACCCGGCCAATGCGCTGTTGTCTTTTGGCTATGTGTTGCTGGCGAATGCGCTGGCCAGCTTGCTGGAGGCGCGCGGTTTTGACCCCTATCTGGGTTTTATGCACACGGTCCGGTCCGGGCGGCCCAGCCTGGCGCTTGACCTGCTAGAGGAACTGCGTCACCCGGTGGTTGATCGCTTTGTGCTCCGGGTCTGCAATCTGCGCCAACTGCGCCCCGAACATTCTGAGGCAGACGCCGAGCGGGGTGGGGTGCGTCTCACCCGTGAGGGGCTGCGGACCTTCTTTCGGACCTGGGAGGCATTTATGGATGCGCCGTTGCCGGGGATAGGGGAGGAATTGTCCCCGGAAGACCTGCTCCGGCGTCAGGCCGACCGCCTGGCCGACTCTGTACGCGGGCACCCGCCGTACCGCCCGCTCTTGCTGGGTCCGGCATGAGGAGAGGTGCTGATGTCCCGTGTTGTGGTGTGTTACGATATTGCCAGCGACCAGCGCCGTCGGAAGGTGGCCGAGTGTCTGGAGGCGTATGGAGACCGCGTGCAGGAGAGCGTGTTTGAGGCCGTTCTCGACGCACGGCTCCTTGACAGATGTATATCGGAGTTGGCCGGGCTGATAGAGCCTGGCGAGGACAGTGTAGCCGCCTATGCTTTGTGCGCTGGCTGTGAGGGCCGGCGCGTCAATCTCGGCTTAGCCGAGGGCCGGAACATCGGCGGCGAAAAGGTCTTTATTGCCTAGCGCGGCTACGGGATCGTAACCGTGTGGGCGGCACAAGCTGGGGGGAGGTGACGAAAGTTGCGTAACTCTGTGTTTTTGCGATGGTTTTGGTGGTTACGGTTGTCTATGAGGCTGCGTCGATGAGAGGGTTCTCCGGTGACAGACGAAGAGGTTACGATCAGGCCGCTTGTAACGCCTTGATATCAGGCGTTTTTTCAAGGGGACGGACGCAGCCTTAGCCCCGCTGAAAAGGGGATTGAAACAGAATACGTCACCCGGAAAGGCTTCACGGCCGGGCGGCCGGCGGAGGACGCAGCCTTAGCCCCGCTGAAAAGGGGATTGAAACCCTTCAGTGTTTATATCTAGTCCAGGGTGTCGTTGAGAGGCGGACGCAGCCTTAGCCCCGCTGAAAAGGGGATTGAAACGGGGGGGGATTTGGCCTCAAAGCGCATCTTTTTCCTGAAGACGCAGCCTTAGCCCCGCTGAAAAGGGGATTGAAACTTGATTCGGTCCAATTCTATGTCCCGCCCACGGAAAACGCGGACGCAGCCTTAGCCCCGCTGAAAAGGGAATTGCCCAAGAAAACCCCCTCTGTCCCCCTTAATCAGGGGGAAGTGATGTCCCACAGGATGAGCGCATGGAAAATCGTATGGCTGATACCGATATCGCTACCGGCCTTGAAGCAGTCTTGTCACAGGTGGTTATCAGGCCGCGGCGGTTGCGGCTGGAGACTCCGGGAGTGGCGGCGACTGTGCCGATGCTGCGCGGGGTGTGGGGGGCTGCCCTGCACGGTCTGGATAGCGAGGTGTGGCAAACTGTGTTTGAGGGACGCGGGACAGGGTCGTTGCGCACCCCCGGCTATGTCCTGCGGCCCGCGCCGTCAGACCCCGAAACCGCGCCGGCAATTGAATGGGTCGGTTTGGCCCCGCACTCGGGTCTGATGCGGTCCTGCTCCGCGCCTGGGATGTTGCCTCGGGCATGGGCTTAGGCCCGGAGCGCCGCCGTTTTTTCATCAAGTCGATAGAGGGGCTGTCTCCCGCTCGCGGAGGGGCGGGTCCTGAAGAAGCGTCGCTCGATTGGACGCTTGACCGGGCTGCCAGTGCGCCGTCCTTAGCGCCGGGTGCCGCCCAGGAGCCGTGTGGGGTGTGTTTTGATGCGCCGTTGCGTTTGATTCGTGCCGGGCGGCTGGTCACGACGCCCACGCTCACGGACATTGTGCTGGGCGGCTTGCGCCGGCTGCGCGTGCTGGTGCTGGAACAGACCCAGACCAGCCTGCGCCGGCTGTGGGGGCCAACGCTCGAGAGTGCCGGCAGCCGGCCGGCTCGACCCTGGCGCGGGCAGCGGCTGGATATGGTCCGCTGGTCGGGACGCCAGCAGGCCGAATTGGCCCTGCACGGGGTGGCCGGGCGGCTGGAATTGCCCGAGGGCGTGGGCCCGCTCCTGCCTTTATTGGCCGCCCTGGAATGGATTCATATCGGAAAAGGGACGGTGTTCGGGCTCGGTCAGATGAGGGTCCGGTGACGGCACAGAGGATTGCAACCGGGGCTGCCGGCTACTCCTCTTGCGGCAGGGGTTATGATAGACAGCGCATAGCGCGGTGAGAGAGGCCCTGATATGGCGACTGACACCGCTGCATCCGCGGCTCCCCCAAGCGACAAGCCGAGAGGAGGAAATATATGCCGGCGCATCTGATCAATTTTTGTATTTTTTCTGGGGCCCTCATTCTCTCCTGGGTTGTCGGCGCAGTCGTGCCGCCCACTTGGACGGTGAACCAGACCGTGTTGGACGCTCACACGGACAGCGACGGGCGGGTGTATTACATCGCTCGGGGCAAGCCGGTGCATTTCGACCCGGTTCCCCTTGCGGACGCCGCCCTCAACCCCGCGCGGGTCGATGGCTCGAACGTCGCGCCAGCGGTGACGGAGGAATTTGTGGTGGCCAGCGTCACACGGGATGGACAAGGCACCCCGGTCTATTATCGGCTGATCGCCCAGCATCACTGGGGCTATTGGTCCTTGCTGCCAGCGGTGGTGGCGGTGCTCTTGTGCTGGGTGACGAGAGAACCTGTGCCGGCCCTGCTGGGTGGTATCGTATCCGGGGCGCTGCTGCTGGGCCAGTACGACCTGACCGGCCAAGTATTGATTCCGGCCCTGGCGACGACCAATGCGGCCGGGATTCTGGTGCTCTATTTGTGGCTGCTGGGTGGGCTCATGGGCATCTGGTCGCGGACTGGTGCGGCCCAGGCGTTTGCCGAGTTTATGACGGTGCGTTTCGTGCGTGGCCCCAAGACCGCCAAGCTGGTGGCCTGGCTGCTGGGCGTCATCTTTTTTCAGGGCGGAACGATGAGCACGGTCCTGGTCGGGACGACGGTCAAGCCGATTGCCGACCGGGAAAACGTGAGCCATGAAGAACTGGCCTATATCGTCGATTCCACGGCCTCGCCGATTGCCTCACAGCTGGCCTTCAACGCCTGGCCGGGCTATGTGCAGGCGTTCATTTTTGTTTCCGGGGTCAGTTTTCTGGCGACCGAAGCCGACCGCATCAGCTTTTTCTTCCAGAGTGTACCGTTTTGTTTCTATGCCATTTTCGCGGTGCTGGGTACGTTTTTGCTGGGCATAGAAAAGCCGCTGTTCTTGGGCAAGCGACTGGCCGCGGCCATAGACCGCTCGCGCACGACTGGCCAACTCGACGCGGACGGGGCTGAACCGCTGAGCGCCAAGGAATTGCAGGCCAGTCATGTGCCGGCCGGCTATACGCCGCACGTGCTGGAGTTCTTTCTGCCGCTGGGCGCGCTGATTGGCCTGGCGGTCGGGACCTTTCTGGCCTCCGGCTCGCCCAATGTGCACTGGGCGTTTGGCGCGGCCCTGCTCCTGGCCGTGGGCCTGGCGCTGGCCAAGGGCCTGGCGCTCAAGGAACTCATGGCCGGGTTTCACGATGGTATCCGAGGGGTGGTGCTCGGCTCGGTGATTTTGCTGCTGGCCATCACGATTGGCGGCGTCAATACGCAGACCGGGGGCGCGGTCTTTTTGGTGGACCAACTCGGTGCGCATATTCCCTATTTTCTCCTGCCCGTCCTGCTTCAAATCCTGACTATGACGATTGCCTTTTCCACCGGAACAAGCTGGGGGACCTATGCGGTCGCGTTTCCGCTGGCCATGCCGCTCGCCTGGGCGATTGCCGGTGCGCACGGCCTGGCCCATCCCGAGCTATTCATGACGCTGTGCTTTGCCGCGGTGATGGACGGCAGCGTGTATGGCGACCAGTGCTCGCCCATCTCGGATACGACCGTGCTGAGTTCCATGTGTACCGGCTGCGACCTGATGGACCACGTGAAGACCCAGATTCCACAAGCCTCGGTGGCCGTTGGCTTGGCGGCCCTGTGCTGGACTGGGCTCGCGTTTCTGACCGCGTAAGGCCGTGGGCGCGTCCAGCTTGTGTCTCCCCTATCGAAGCGGTACAACGGGCCCGGATGATGCGCCCTGCTCTGAGGAGATGTTGATGTCTGTGCTGCTCCGCCTCTGCCTTGGGCTTGCGGTTACGCTTCCGGCTCTGGCCCAGGCCGCCACACTGGAGAATCCGGGTCAGGGGGCAGCCTATTCGGGCATCGGAGTCATTTCGGGCTGGAAGTGTGAGGCCAACGGGCCGCTGACCGTCAGCTTTTTCGATACGGATATGATGGCCGTGGACAACCCGGTCTCTCTGGTCTATGGGTCTGAGCGGCCCGATGTCCAGAACGCCGGCGCGTGTGACAGTGCCACGGTCGGCTTTGTCGCCCTCTGGAACTGGGGCAATCTCAGCGATGGGAGCTATACCGCGATTGCCTACGACAGTAACGAGGAGTTTGCCCGGAGTACGTTCACGGTGGGGACTTTCGGGACGGCGTTTCTGACCGGAGCGAGTGCTCAGGTCAGTATCCCAGGCTTTCCTGATGCGGGTGAGACCACGACCTTTGAGTGGAATCAGGCGACGCAGCATCTGGAAGCGGTCTCGCGGGAACCGGTCTGTAGAGAGACGCTCACGGTGAATCCGGGAGAGACGTGCCAGGGCTCTATTTTTCTTGAGCTTGAGACTTCTCGTTTGGGTGAGGTCAGCACCGGCTTTGCTTTTACGGTTGAGGCTGAGGGCCGGGGGTGCATCAGCATCAGCGGTCTGCCGGCACTCAATTATTGCTATTCGGACCGCCTGCCGAGCGTTGTGGAGAGGATCGGGTTTTCTGTCATCAGGAATGAGGATGGGAGTTGGACCATTGAGCGCTTCCCGCCTGTTGATCTTGGAGAGTGCGTTGCTGGCTTAACCGTGAAGCCGGGAGCGAAGTGTCGCGGCTCTATAGACCTGCCCCTTGGCGATATCGACTTTATTTTTTCGGTTGAATCCGGCGGGCGAGGGTGCGTTGTGGCCACGATTGATGTGCCTCTCGTCGCTGATGATGATATTGAGGGGTGCTTTGATAGTCGGAATGCTTTCCAAAAAGTCCTGGACAAGATCGACGATATTATCGAAATCAAGGCTTTTGCCGACAAGAACATCGACGCAAGTTGGACGATTCTTGACCTCCTGTAGGCGCGCTCCCTGGTCGCCGACCGCCGAGTCTCAAAGCGTCGGGGCTGGTTGCTCGCCGAGAGCGGTGAGCAGTTCCTGGCGGACATAGGCGTCTTGTTCGCGGTCCAGGGCGTGCTTGAGACTCGCCGTTTGGGCCAGGCGGCCCAGGGCCCAGGCCGCGTGACCGCGAATCAGGGGTTCGGGGTCGTGGAGGCCGGCTTGGAGCGGCTTGACCGCGGCTGGATTGCCGCTATTGCCCAGCGCAACGGCGACGTTGCGCAGCAGACCGCGGCGCTTGGTGCGCCAGACCGCGGAGCGTCGGAAGCGGGCCCGAAAGCCGTCTTCGTCCAGCCGTAATAGCTCGGGCAGGGACGGAGACAACGCCTCCACCAAGTCGTGGCGGGGCTGGCCGAACTTGGTATTCCACGGACAGACGTCCTGGCAGACATCGCAGCCAAAAATCCAGTTGTCGAGCTTGGGGCGCAGGGCGTGCGGAATCGGACCGCGCTGTTCAATTGTCAAGTAAGAAATACACAGGGGCGATTTGAGGACATAGCCGGCGGCCAGGGCGTGGGTCGGACAATCATCGAGGCAGCGCGTGCAGCTGCCGCAATGGGCACTCGGCGGGCCGTCGCCCTCAAGGTCGAGGCTGACCAGAATCTCGGCCAGAAAAAACCACGATCCCATGGCTTTATGCAGCAGCATGGTGTTTTTGCCGAACCAGCCCAGGCCGCTGCGATAGGCCCAGTCGCGCTCCAACACCGGGCCGGTGTCCACATACGGCTCGGCCCATATCCCAGGCTGCCGATCTTTCAGAAAGGCGATAAGCTGTTTCAGCTTTTTTGTGATGACATCATGATAGTCCGCCCCAGCCGCATAGGCGGCGATACGACCCCGCAGGGCGCGTTGCCAATGCTGCGTGTTGATTGGGGGCAGGACCGGCGGAGCGTAGGGGAAGCCCAGGCAGATGACACTCCGGGCTTCTGGAAAGGGGATATGCGGATCAATCCGGCGTTGGGGTTGCCGGGCCAGATAGTGCATCTCGCCGGCAAAGCCCTGAGCCAGCCAGTTGTTGAAAAACGCGGCGCGCGGCAGCACCGACAGGCGGGCGAAACCACACAGGGTAAAACCAAGTGTGGCCGCATGAGTCTGGATGGCGTTTTCGAGAGACACGGATTCAGGTTACCATACCCGCACCCGAGCCAAAACGGGCAGAGGGATTGACGCCGGCCAAGAGAGCCCGTATCTCTCTCCTGTGAGGAGGCCGGTATGGACAATCAAGAGACACAACTCCAATCCAATCCGCAAGAGACCGCTCCCATAGCTGATGGGCCGGCCCTGTCGTTGTCTGATTTGGCAGTAGAAAAAGTGAAAGAGACTATGCGCAAAGAGGGCCTGGCAGAGGGCGGGCTGCGGATCTCGGTGGTGGGCGGGGGCTGCTCCGGCTTCCAGTACAGCCTTGGTCTTGATGCCACTGCGCGGGAGGATGATATTGTGGTTGAGCAGGGGGGGGTCAAGCTGTTCGTTGACCCCATCAGCCACCAATACGTGCATGGGACCATGCTTGATTATGTCAATGGGCTGCACGGGGCCGGCTTTAAGTTCGTCAACCCGAATGCGACCCGGACCTGCGGCTGCGGCTCGTCGTTCGCCGTCTAAGCCTCTCTTTCCCACCTGAAAAGATATTGCAGGGCCTGGAACTCTCCAGGCCCTTTTGCTTTGTATGCCCCGCTTTGCGCATCTCATTTTCGATCTGGATGGGACCCTGGTGGATACCAAAGCCGACCTGGCCGCGGCAACCAACCATATGTTGCAGGCGCTGCATCTTCCGCCCTTGTCCGTTGCCCAAGTTGAAGGCTTCATCGGGCTGGGCGCGCGGGTATTGATCGAACGAGCGCTGGGCCCAGAGCGGGCTGCTCTGGTTGCAGACGGCTTTGCGCTCTTCATGGACTATTATCACGCCCATCTGCTTGAGCAGACCCGGCCCTATCCCGGCGTGGAAACGCTGCTGAGGGCTGCCCGTGCTCGGGGGCTGAGCTTATCGGTGTTGACGAATAAACCGGAACAGCCAAGCCGGACGATTCTGGCCGGCCTGGGCCTGCTGGAGTATTTTCGGGCGATCATTGGGGGCGACACCCTCTCGAAGCGAAAACCCGACCCAGGCGGGGTCTTTGTCTTGCAGCAAGCGGTTGGCCATGCGCTGACTGAGACGCTGCTGATTGGCGACTCGGAGATTGATATGCGCACGGGCCAGGCCGCGGGTATTGCCACCTGTGGGGTCACGTGGGGGTTTGGACGCGCGGGTTTCGACACCTGTCCCCCCACGTTTGTGGTGGAAACGGTCCCAGCGCTCCAGCGGCTTGCTGTCGGGCCGGCGTTAGCCGCCGAACGGCCGGCGTAGCCGTTCGGCCATGCGGACCGCGGCAACGGTCTCTTTGACATCATGGGCGCGGATGATGTGGGCTCCGTTGGCGACCGCAATGGCGGCACAGGTCAGCGAGCCAATGAGACGGTCCTGGACCCTGGGCTGGGCCAGAATTTTGCCGATAAAGGACTTGCGCGAGGCCCCGACGAGGAGGGGAAATCCTAGGGCTCGCAGGTCGGCGAGCGTCCGCAGGACCAGACAGTCCCACTCATCCCAGGCCATCCCAGGCTGGCGAAAAAATCCAATTCCAGGGTCAAGCACGATTTGCTGGGGTGAGATGCCGGCGTGCTCCGCGCGTGCCAGACTGTCCCGCAGGGCCTGCTGGATACGCTCCAGAGGGGGTCCGCTGTGGGGACGCGGTTCATGCGCCATCAGAATCGCGCCGGCGCCAGTCCGGGCGACCAGCGCAGCCATAGCCGGGTCATGCTTCAAGCCACTGACATCGTTGAGAATCCGCGCGCCCGCCCGCAGAGCGGCCTGGGCTGGCTGGGCGCGCTGGGTATCGGCCGATATGGGAATCGAAACAGCCGCGGCCGTGGCTTCAACCGCCTGGGCTAAACGCTGGGTTTCCTCTGCCACGGAAATATCCGTGTGTAAGTATGGGGCGGTGGACATCGCCCCAATATCAATGATATCAGCTCCTTCACCTGCCAGTGCATGTGCCGTTTCCGCTATCTGCTCACCATTGGTCTGGACTGAGCCTGGGTAGAAGGACTCAGGGCTGACGTTCAGAACGGCCATAATCCGGACCGGCAGCGTGTCGCCGACCGGAACGCCTGCCAAGTGCGCAGAGAGGAGGGGAGGGCTGTGGTTCATGAGGGGCAGGGTATACCGTTACTGAGCAGAAGTTGAGACCGGGCTGGAGAAGAAGCTGCGGGAGCGGTGTTTGTGGTTTGCGGGCTCCTGCATTTTTCACTACACTACCCCGGCGTGAGATAGGAGAGGAGCACTATGAAATTGTACGACTTCCCCCTCAGCCCCTACTGCCAAAAAGTTCGCCTCGTACTGGCTGAAAAAGAGTTATCGTACGATAAGGTCTTTGTTGATCTGACCAAGAACGAACAGCGCAGCCCTGAATTTCTCCGGCTTAATCCGTACGGTAAGGTTCCGGTCCTGGTCGATGAAGAAGAAGTCATTTACGACTCGACGTTTATTAACGAATATCTTGATGATGAATACCCGCACCCGCCACTGCGCCCCGAGCCTTCCGGGGACCGCGCCCGGGTACGGATGTTTGAAGATTTTTCCGACACGTCCTTTACCGCGCAGTGCCTGCTGCTGTCTGCCGAACTGCGCAAACCCGAAGAGCAAATCGACCACGAGCGCGTGCAGCACTATCGGGGCGACCTCATTCGGGTGCTCGAATTTCTTGACCGGCATCTGACCGGCAAAGACTATCTGGTGGACGAATTTTCGTTAGCCGACCTGGCGTTTACCCCACGGCTGTTGATGCTGTCGCCGCTTGGTGTTGAGCTCCCGTCGCGGCTCAGACACCTTGCTGGGTGGATTAAACGCTTATCCCAGCGTCCGTGCGTCGGAGGTCTGTTGAAGGAACTCAATATGGCCTAGTCTGTCCTCAGCCAGAAAAGCGAGCTTGCTGTGTCTGAACTCCCTGATATTATTCCCGTTTTTCCACTGCCGAACGTCGTCCTGTTCCCGCGCGTTCATCTGCCCCTGCATATCTTTGAGCCGCGCTACCGCGCTATGGTGCGTGATGCCATGCAGGCAGACACGCCGCTGATTGGCATGACCTTGCTCCGGGGGGACTGGCAAGAGCAGTACGAAGGGAATCCCCACGTGTTCCCCATCGGCTGCGTGGGGAAGATGGTCAAGACCGTGCCGCTCCCGAACGGACGGTTTAATATCCTCCTGCAGGGGCTCCGGGAATATCGTATTCAGGAAGAGTTTCACGACAAGAGCTATCGTCAGGCACGGGTGGAATGGCTGCCGCAGAGAAATCAGGCGCTTGAGCCCCCACAACGTGAGGCCCTCGGCCGCCTGTTAGCGTCCTATTTGCAGAAGGACGAGATTGTGCAGAAGTTCCTGGCAGACCCTGATATCAACGACGAACTCTTCATTAATTTCTTTGCCTTTCAACTCGACCTGCTGCCTATCGAGAAACAAAGTCTGCTCGATGCCGCAACGCTCGCCGAGCGGGCGGCCTGCCTGCGGGATATTCTTGACTTCAAGTTGTCAGAGAGCCGCTTGCCAGAAGGTGGGAGCGGGAGAAAAGACCGTCTCCACTAGAAACTGCCTTGACAAACACCGGTCCCCTCATAATAGTGAAGGGCGAGTAGAGGCGGTGTCAGGGCAGGTTCGCTACTATGATACGGAGGTCGCTAGGAGCCTATGAAGCGGAAAGAAGAGATGACGTGGTGGGAGCGACTGTATATCCCGGAAGTCGTGCGGGGTCTTCTGGTCACCATGTCCCACTTCTGGCGGAATCTGAGCCTGCATATCCTGCACGCGCTCGGTTTTGCCAAAGACAGGCGGGCTGCCTATACGGTGCAATATCCTGAAGAGCGCAAGCAGTACCCGGACGTCTATCGGGGCAGTCACCGTTTGACGCTCAAAGAAGACGGCTCGGTGCGCTGCACCTCGTGCTTTCTGTGCGCAACGGCCTGCCCGGCCAATTGCATTCATATCGAGGCCGGAGAACACCCTGACCCCGAGGTGGAAAAATTCCCGTTGCGCTATGAAATCGATACCCTGCGCTGCATTTACTGTGGGATGTGCGTGGAAGCCTGTCCGTGTGACGCGATTCGGATGGATACTTTTGTGCATCCGCGTATCTGGGGCTATGCCCGCCAGGATTTTATCGAGTCAAAAGAAGTCCTTATGAATCGCTCCCGAACCCTGGCAACGGGTGGACGGGATTCCATCATGGCTGAGATGCTGGAAAGCTATCAGGAAGCCGAGCAGCGAGTGGCCCGGGAGATTGGTGCTCCTGGAGCCTGAGGCGCTCTCGCGGAGGCAGAACATGGCAAAGACCTATCAGGAACTCATGGCTGAGGCCCGAGACACCGTACCGGAAGTCACGATTGACGACGTTAAGGCCCAGATGGAAAACGGCGCGCGGCCAACCCTCCTCGATGTCCGCGAACGCGAGGAGTATCGGGAGGGCCATCTCGAAGGCGCAGTCCCGCTTCCGCGTGGCTTTCTCGAAATGCGCATCGAAGAGGCCGTACCGGATAAAAGCGCTCCCATTGTGGCGTATTGTGCCGGCGGGGTGCGCTCGCTCATCGCCGCGCGGACGCTCAAAGAAATGGGCTATGAAAAGGTCACGTCCATGTCCGGCGGCTACACGGCCTGGAAAAATGCGGGCTATCAATGGGTTGCGGACCGGCAGTTCACCCAAGAGCAGATTAAGCGCTATGCGCGTCATTTTACCCTGCCGGAAGTCGGGGAAGCCGGCCAGGCCAAACTACTTGACGCCAAGGTGCTGTGCGTTGGGGCCGGCGGCCTCGGGTCGCCGGTGGCCTTATATCTGGCCGCGGCTGGGGTCGGTACGATAGGCATTGCCGACCATGACACGGTTGATATGAGCAATCTCCAGCGCCAGATTCTGCATACCAATGACCGGGTCGGGATGCCCAAGGTGGAGTCGGCGCAGTTGACCCTGAACGCGCTCAACCCCGATGTGCATATCGTTCAGTTCAAAGAGCGCTTATCTTCCGAGAACGTCATGCGTATTATCGACGACTTCGATATTGTGGTGAACGGCTGTGACAACTTCCCGACCCGCTATCTCATTAACGATGCCTGCATCATGGCCAAGAAGACGCTCGTCGATGGTTCAATCTTCCAGTTTGAAGGACAGGTCACGGTTGTCGACCCGACCGACGGGCCGTGCTATCGCTGCCTGTTTCCCGAGCCCCCCCCTCCAGGCGCAGCCCCGAGCTGTGCCGAAGCCGGCGTCCTCGGGGTGCTGCCCGGACTCGTCGGTTGTGTGCAGGCACTTGAAGTGATTAAAGTCATTCTCGGCGCGGGTAAGCCGCTGGTCGGACGGATGATGCACTTTGATACTCTTAGCTCGGAAATTCGGGTGCTAAAACTCCGCAAAGATCCAGACTGCCTGGTGTGCAGCGAAAATCCGAAAATCACACACCTGATTGATTATGAAGAGTTCTGTGGTTTGCGCCCGGTCAACGCCGCCTAGCCCAAAGGGGCCTGTCTCAGCACTGCTGTCTATGGCCGATTCCGTCACCATAAGCGTCAAGCTCTTTGCCGCGCTGAAAAAATACACCCCCCAGGGGAGCGGGGATGGAATCTCGCTCTGCCTGCCGGTTGGGGCCACGGTCCAGGATGCGGTCGATATGCTCAACCTGCCGCGCGAGCAGGCGGGTATGCTTGTGGTGGGTGACAGCTATGTTGAAGTGGGGACGGTCCTTGAAGACGGACTGGAACTCAGCATCTTTCCGCCGCTTGCCGGCGGGGTGGGTGAGTAGGCACGGATAAGAAGGGCACATGCCGGGAGATGAGAGTGGGAAGGGGCACGGTAGACCGTGCCCCTTTTTTTAATGCTTGGGGGAGGGACGAATCGTGAGGGCTGATCTCAACGCTTTACGGGCGACCGCGGATACACTGCGTATTCATTCACTGCGTACCACCGCCGCAGCCGGCTCGGGCCATCCGACGTCATGCCTGTCTGCGGCTGACATCATGGCAGCCGTGTTTTTTGCTGATATGCGTTTTGACCCTGCCAATCCGGCCCATCCGGGCAACGACCGGTTTGTGCTGTCAAAAGGACACGCCGCTCCCGTCCTGTATGCGGCTCTGGCCGAGGCCGGGGCCCTGCCGGTGGAGCAGTTGGCTTCACTCCGCAAGTTCTCCAGCGACCTGGAAGGCCACCCCACACCGCGTATCCCCTGGGTGGGAGCCGCAACCGGCTCGCTCGGACAGGGGCTCTCTGTCGGTGTGGGTATGGCGCTGAATGGGAAACGCTTGGACAAGCTCGACTACCGGGTGTATGTCCTGCTGGGCGACGGAGAAGTGGCAGAAGGTGGCGTCTGGGAAGCAGCGGCTATGGCGTCATACTATCAGCTCGACAATCTGATCGGGATTGTCGATGTCAATGGCATGGGGCAGAGCGAGCGGACCATGTACCATTTTGACGTGGAAACCTATCAGCGCCGTTTTGCCGCGTTTGGCTGGAATGCACTGGTGGTTGATGGCCATGACATTGGAGCGGTCATGGCCGCGCTTGACCAGGCCCACGCCACGAAAAACCAACCAATCATGCTAGTGGCCAAGACGTTCAAAGGCAAAGGCGTCTCTTTTCTGGAGGATAAACCAGGCTGGCACGGAAAGCCGCTCAAGGGGGACGCTCTGGACAAAGCCTTGGGGGAGCTGACACGCAGCACAAGCGTAGAGGTGCCGGCTGTGACACGGCCGCAAACAAATGGATTCTCCCCGGCTGGCACCCGCGCAAGCATCCCTGCCCCGGCCTATGCTAGAGGGGAGAAGGTCGCGACCCGTGTGGCCTACGGAACCGCGCTGGCCAAGCTTGGAGCCGTGGACCCCCGAGTGGTCGCCCTCGACGGTGACACCAAGAATTCGACATTTGCCGAAACTTTTTCCAAGGCGCACCCGGAGCGGTATTTTGAGAGTTATATTGCGGAGCAAAACATGGTCGGGGCCGCGGTTGGGCTGGCGGCGTGCGGCAAAATTCCGTTTGCGTCGACGTTTGCGGCCTTTCTCACCCGTGCCTTTGACCATATTCGTATGGCCGCCATCTCCGGGGTGTGCATCAAATATGCCGGCTCGCATTGTGGGGTCTCAATTGGGGAGGACGGACCGTCTCAGATGGGATTAGAAGATGTGGCCATGATGCGAGCCATTCCCAACTCGGTCGTACTCTACCCCAGCGATGCGGTGGCAACCGAACGTCTGGTCGGCGCCATGTCCGACCTGCCCGGCACGACCTATCTGCGCACGACCCGTCCGGCAACACCGGTGCTCTATCCCAATACTGAGGCGTTTCCCATTGGCGGCAGCAAGCTGCTGCGGTCCAGCGATAACGATGTGCTGACGGTGGTTGCCGCCGGGGTGACGCTGCACGAGGCGCTTGCGGCCAGCGAGACGCTGAAAAGCGAGGGCTTGGCTATCCGCCTGATTGACGCCTATTCCGTGAAGCCCATTGATGTCCAAGGCATCCTGGCCGCCGCAAGACACACGAATGACACCGTGCTGGTTGTTGAAGACCACTATTATGACGGTGGCCTGGGTGACGCGGTGCTGAACGCGCTTGCGGTGCATGGGACCAAGGTGCACAAGCTCGCAGTAAATGGCGTTCCTCGCTCTGGCGCGCCGGCAGAATTGCTGGACGCCTTTGGCATCAGCGCCCAGCATATTGTCGCCCAGGTCAAAAAGCTGGTGGCCTAGCACGGTGCACGCGCGGCTATAGTCGTTCCGTTCCCCTCGCGTTGGGCCGGACTCCGGCTCAGGTTCGGGGCAGGCGAGATTTCCGCTTGCGCAGGAATGACGGGCGGCCACACCGCCGCGTGAATTGGCTAACACACGGGCCGCGTCAGACCAGAACGCCTAGACGTTCTTGCAGAAGCCGGCGTAATGGATGGGGGTGCCCTTCTCCATAAACTGTCGCTCAAAGTCGGTCAGGATCAACTTGCCGTTCCGATTCCGCTGGTCCCGGCGCCAGGGAAATTGCGTCAGTTCAGCGACGGTGTCTAGCTGCCTGACCATTGCGACAAAATACGTCTGGACATCGGTGGCGATCAATATCTTGCCGCCCGGAACGAGCGCGCGGGTAAGTGCAACGCAGAAGTCGCCTTGAAACACCCGCCGGCGGTGATGCCGTCGCTTCCACCACGGGTCCGGGAAATAGAGATGAAAGGTGGACACGGATTCGGGCCGAATCAGGGTGTCGAGTACACATCTGATATCCGCGGCAATGGCGAGCACATTGCCCGGCTGTTCGCGTTCAATCAACTGTTGGATGCGATACACCCGCCGTCTGGAGAACTCGACCCCAAAGAAATTATGCTCCGGTGTACGGTGGGCTGCGGCCAAGAGAAAAGCGCCTTTCCCAGGGCCGATTTCGACTTCAACGGGATGGGTGTTCCCGAATATCTCCTCCCAGGCGGGGGGAGACGGCAGGGCCGGCTTGGGGGAGGCGGGGTTCATGGCGGGGACGAAAGAGTAAGGTCAACCAAAACTCTCTGTCTTCTTCCCTATCTCCCACTGAAATCCTTGGTGAGAAAATAAGGCTTTGCGTTGGACAAATATGCGCTCCCCACTCGTATAGGAAGTAACCTCGTTTAGGGTTTCTCGATGATCCCCTCTCAGAGTAAAGGCTTTAATTTCGTACCTCTTCTGATGAGGGGAGCTTTACTGTCAATTGAAAGCCTTCTACAGGACACCGCCAGCGGTGCTCGTCTTTAATCGGATACTGACAATCGTTTTTAATATCGTAGACGACTTCGCAATTTTCTCTCGTGTTCCCGTCTAACGGAATAGGGGCATCCCCAGGCTTCGGAAAATCATTATGCTTGTACTCTACCGGCCTAAGGCGCTCTAAGCCTTCAGGGTCTTCAACTTTTGGCCGATACATCTGAGAGCCTCTTCCTACCGGGACAATGGTAGAAGAGTAGCTAAAGATCAGTTGTCCCTTTTCTTGTACCTCAATCGTAAACCTCGAATCACGGCAATAATAGCCGGTATCATGTACCTCTCGTCTCACCGCTTCAAGGAAGCTTCGTGGAACTCCGCGGAGATCCGGTTCTGCAAGAAAGCGAATGATCAGAGACAGTAGAGCAGAAACTGCCGCACCGAGGAGTGCCCCTGCGAATGCCCCTTTCACCATTTCTTTGTCAAATCCTGGCATTACTAGTATGAGAGCAAGAATGAATGCTAGGATGGCGACGGCAAGGATCGCAAGGGCCTCAGGATTTCCCCGTATTCGATTCAGAATAGTCACAGGAGAACTCTCTCATGAAAAGTAACGACGAAGCTTCTATCACGGCTCTGCTTCGGCACCAAATTTCCCTAGAGCACGATATTATGGCAGGAGACTTGACTGTACTCATCCGAACGCGTGATGAACGGGTGATTCCCATCCAGACCCTCGAATCCGACCCGGAAGCAGATGCCTCAATAGTAGTAGGTGGATAAAAAGAAAACAGGTGCTCTCCACCACCCGCTCTAATCTCCGAGACTCCTGACAGCGAATCGGAACACAACAGCATAGGCGATGGAAAACAATCGTTCCGATAGCGCGTGGAACGATACCTCACTCGTCAGGAAACCAAATCCTGTATTATGGAGCGGAGGGAGAAAATTAACTGGAGGCTTGAGGTCGGAGCGCGCAGATAATACCCATATTCCTCCCTGGTTAGGCTGCCAGGAACGGTTGAGGTTAAGGACGAACCGCGCTTCTGCTGTTGGCCTGTCCGTGTGAACGCCGATCCCTGTCTCGGGGGAGTACCGTTGTAGGTCAACGACTGCATTGGGGACTAACCGAGTATACAGATATTGCTCAAGCCAGCCGCGAACTTGGCCAATTGTTCGGGAACGAATCAACCGTCCTTGCAGACTCTCTTGGGAGCACAGATTGGCCACAACATCAAACTCGTAGAAAGACTGCTTCCTTCTTTGCCAATCCATTCGCTCTAATGAACTGAGGAGTTCTGCTGCCTCTTCGGTTCTCAGGACCGGCGCAACTTTGACGTGTGTGAACGGTTCCCTTTCGACCTGAAGCCATTCAGTAGTCATGAGTAGGACCCCCTCACCCCAACCCCCGTCCCCCATCAACCGCAAAGACTGCGCCCGTACTGAAATCGGACTCGGCGACAAAGACCACGAGTTGGGCGACTTCTTGCGGGGTCCCGGCACGTTTGACCAGGGTCTTGGCGATTTCGCGGCGCTGAACCTCCTGCGGCGTATCATCCTGGAACAGGACCGGCCCTGGGATGACCGCGTTGACCATGACTTCAGGAGCGAGTTCCATTGCCAGCCCCTGGCTGAAGGCCAGCACGCAGGCTTTTGAGACAGAGTAGGGTATGTAGTCAGCCCAGGGGCGCTGCCCGGCGACATCGGCCAGGTTAATAACATGACCCCAGCCCCATTCTTGCATGCGCAGGCCGATCTTATGCGCGCAATAGAAGGTGCCGTCCAGGTTGACGTCCATAATCTGTTCCCAGTCATCAAACGTCACCGTATCAATCGGGGTCCGGTAAAAGAGCGCCGCATTATTGACTAACACGTCGATGCGACCGTAATGCCCAATCGCCTGCTCAATCATGCGGTCAACGTCTGTTTCGCGGCGAATGTCAGCCTGAAGGGCGAGCGCTGCATGACCGTCGTTCTGGAGTTCCCGAACGGTGGCGTGCGCCTCGGTCTGAGCAGTGTGGTAGTGGACCACGAGTTGACAGCCCCTTTGGGCAAGCGCAAAGACAATGGCTTTCCCCACCCGCTTTGCTCCACCGGTGACAAGGGCAATTTTGCCGCTCAGGTCCATAGGAGAAGAATACCGGGTTACGTAAACGGCTCAAATTGGGGTTGGAGGATCACCTCAGCCGGACAGGCGCGCGGCGAGGCGGTGACAATCTGGTAGGCGGCCTCGGCGATGTCGCTCGGACTGAGGAGTTTGTCGCGATTCAGCCGCTTATTGTGCGGAATAAGCGCAGTGTCAACTGAGCCTGGACAGAGCAACGAGACCTTGAGGCCGTACCGCCGCACCTCTGCAAAAAGGGCTTGCGTAAACCCGCGCAGGCCAAACTTGCTGGCCGCATAGGCGGCCTCGCCGGCCCGCCCACTCAAACTGGCGGTGGACCCGAGCATAATGATGGTGCCGTGCCGGCGTTCAATCATGGCCGGGAGGACGTATTTGGTCAGAGACATGGCGGCGAATAAATTTACCCGTAAGACGGCTTCCCAGTCGGTGAGGCGCGATTTCACGATGGACGTGCGTGGCGGCCCGCCACCGGCATTATTGACCAGAATGTCAATACGTTTGTAGCGCGCCAGCGTTGTTTTCACGAGCGTCGCGACTTGTTCATCCTGCTGTAAGTCCGTCGGAATCGGGAGGGCCGCGCCCCCCTTGTCGTGAATGCTGCGTGCCGTTTCCTGGAGTTCCGGTGCGGTTCGGGCGGCGAGAACCGTTTGCGCCCCTGCCTGCGCGAGCCTGAGAGCGATGGCCCTGCCGATGCCGCGGCCCGCCCCGGTAATCAGGGCCACCTGTTCTGAGAGAGGGAAGGGGGGAGCCGCCATTTTGTTGCTTTTACCATGACGGAACGGTAGTATCCAATCCGCTTTTGGCTGGGCCAAACACGGTTGGTCAAGAAAGACACACGACGAGGGAGGAACTATGGCATACGAGTATGCACGATACGAAAAAGACGGCCATGTGGCCACCATCACGATGAATCGCCCGGAGCGGCTGAATGCCGTGCATCCACCGGCTGCCGAGGAATTGTCCGCAATCTGGGATGACGCGCTCGCCGATGATAATACCTGGGTGATTGTCTTGACTGGCGCTGGGAACAAAGCGTTTTCAGCCGGGAACGACCTCAAATACACGGCAGAGCACGGCTTCCCGAAAAAGCGAGTCAAGGGCGGCTTTGGGGGCTTAACCGACCGCACCGATATCTGGAAACCCACGATTGCGGCGGTGAACGGTTTTGCCCTGGGGGGCGGGTTTGAGATGGCGCTGGCGTGTGACATCATCGTGGCCGCCGACCATGCGCGGCTCGGCTTGCCTGAACCGCGGGTTGGCCTGGCCGCCGCCGCCGGCGGGGTCCACCGCTTGCCACGCCAAATGCCGCTCAAAATTGCGCTGGGCTATATGCTGACCGGCAAGCATATGACTGCCCAAGAAGCGCATCGCTGGGGGGTGGTGAATGAAGTCGTTCCCCTGGCTGACCTCAAGGCCACGGTCAAGCGCTGGACGGATGAAATCCAGGAATGCGCTCCCCTCTCGGTCCGTGCGACCAAACAATGCGCCATGATGGGGGCGGGACTGACCTTGGACGAAGCCTTTGCCCGGTCCTATCCGGCGCTCAAGCAGATGATGAACTCCGAAGACGTGGTTGAAGGGCCCCGGGCCTTTGCCGAAAAACGGAAACCCAACTGGCAGGGGAGGTAGAGAGACCGGAGTGGGGAGGCGGGAGTGATGGCAAAGAGAGCGCCCTGGTCCTCAACGCCCAGTTCCCGCTCCGGCCCGTCTCATATCCATACCCTGCGTGTCCGCTACGCTGAGACCGACCAGGCCGGGATGGCCCACCATGCCGCCTATCTGCCGTGGTTTGAAGAGGGGCGCGTCGCGCTCCTGCGCGCACTGGGCAAGCCGTACCGCGTGCTGGAAGCCGAGGGGATGCACTTTCCGGTTCGAGAAGTCCAGTGTCGCTATCGGGCGGTTGCGCTGTTCGATGATGTGCTCAGTATGACAACAACAATACAAGCGGTCGGTGGGGCGAGCCTTCGATTCGGCTATCGGATTGTGCGCCCGGCCGACGATCTCTTGATCGCCGAAGGGACGACGCAGCACGCCTGTGTTGACGACGCTGGCCGGGTGCAACGGCTGCCCGGTGCATTACGGGCGGTGTTGCACCGGCGGACTTGAGGGGCGGTTGTCGGAGTCTGACGCTAGGCCGCGTTCCGCTCCCGGATCTGTCTCAGATATTGCCTGCGGGCTTGTTTCAGGAAGGCATGCGTCTCTGGCCAGCGATAGTCGGCGTAGGTGTACACAAAAGGATGGTAGGCGGCGTGGTGATAGAGTAGCGTCACCTCGGCGTAGATGCCCTGCGACAGGGAGAGCCGATGGGCCTGGGCTTTGGTCGAGGCCAGGACGAGCTTTGTTGTATCAAGATAGCCGGGGTCGAGATTGATGCGCCGCGGCGAAGCCGGACCCGGTGGAGTGGCAAAGGCGTACTCCAGCTCGTTGGCTTCGAGTTTGAGCCGGACCAAGTCTTCCGGCATGATGAGCTGCTCAAAGGTCACAAAGCGCCGCAGCAGATGCTCCCCCATCTCTGCGCGGTAATAGTCCGTGGTCTCCCAGGGAAAAACCGGGCTTTCCAAGTCAATCCGCCCATAGGCCGCTTCCAGCCGCGCTGCCGCCTGGGCCAAGAGCGCCCTATCTGCACTCAGCAGACCGATCAATAATTTCACGGGCTGGGGCAGGCTCGGAACGCCCATAACAGTCTGCCGGGGCCCTACGAGGGTGAGGCTTGCTTCAGAGCGAGGAGGCGATCATAGACGGCATGGGCGACCGCGTCTTTGGACATCAGCGGGAGCGGGGCTTGCTGACCGGTTCGGTCCAATAGGGTCACGATGTTGGTATCGCCGGCAAATCCCGCCCCTTCTTGCGTCACATCGTTGGCCACGATCATGTCAAGGTTTTTCGCGTACAGTTTGCGCTCGGCATTGTGGAGGACATCTTCCGTTTCTGTGGCAAAGCCGACCAGGAGCCGGCTGCCTTTGTCTTGGCCGAGTCCGGCCAGAATATCTGGATTGCGCGTGAGCGGAATAGAAAAATCCCCGTCCTTTTTCTTGATCTTCTGCGTGGCCGTCTGGGCCGGTCGATAGTCGGCAATCGCCGCGGCGGAGACCACGATGGTGGCCCGTGGGTAGTGAGCGAGGACGGCCTGCTGCATTTCAAGGGCGGTGCGGACCGAACACAGCCGCACCCCGAACGGGGCGGCCAGTGCGGTCGGCCCACTGACTAAGGTCACTTCCGCTCCGCGCTGCTGGGCAATGCGGGCCATGGCAAAGCCCATTTTCCCGGTTGAGCGATTAGTGATAAAGCGAACGGGATCAATAGGTTCACAGTTTGGACCAGCCGTGACAATGACATGCTCGCCCTGCATATCCTTGTTGGTGAGGGTGGCTGCCACGCATTCGACGATCTGTTCGGGCTCGGCCAAACGGCCTGTGCCTTCATAGCCACAGGCCAGTTCTCCTGCCGCCGGCTCAATAATGGAGTAGCCAAAGCGCTGTAAGGTCTTGAGGTTGGCCTGCGTTGCCGGGTGGGCATACATATGGACATTCATGGCCGGCGCAATGACGACCGGAGCCCGCGTGACCAAGAGCAGGGTGGAAAGCAGATCGTCAGCAATCCCGTGCGCAAGCTTGGCCAGGAGGTTGGCGGTTGCTGGTGCAAGGAGCACCAGGTCAGCCGTATCTGCTAGTCGGATATGGCCGATTTCGGATTCTTGCGTCAGGTCAAAGGTGTCGGTTGACACGGGATTGCCGGACAGCGATTGCAGGGTGAGCGGCGTCACGAACTCCTGGGCGTTTTTGGTCATCACCACGCGCACCGTGGCCTCTGCCTTGACCAAGAGGCGGACGAGGGCGGCCGCCTTATAGGCGGCAATGCCGCCGCTGACCCCAAGCAGGATGTTTTTCTTGTGTAGGACCATGATGATAGCCAAGCCCTCCGCTTCCTCCCCTGTTTGACTGGGATGCAAGGGCTGCATCATACGAGGGAAAAGGAGAGGGAGGCAAGGTCTTGAGGCCCGGACCCCCTCTTCCTCAGTGCTTCATCCTGTCTATTTCAGCCCATAAACGAGAGAGTCTTCTTGACGTTTTTCCTGCCTTTGGCATTATGAGAGAAGCCTCAGGCCGGCGCTGAGGATGTTAAACGAAATGTTAAACGAAATGTTAAACGAAATGCTGAACGAAATGTTAAACGAAATGCTGAACGATTTGAGTGTACTGTGTCTGTCAAAGCCAGCCTCTCGCGCGTAGATTTCTTTGCTCCCCAAGACTGTGTCGCTGCCGAGCTTGAGCAAGTTGAAGAACGGCTGGCGGGGCTTCTCCACTCTCGCGAACAACTGCTGAGCGACATCGGGCATTATCTTGTTGGGGCCGGCGGGAAACGCGCCCGACCAACCGTGGCCCTCATGGTGTTTCGCGCCTGCGGGGGAAAAAACGTGCATGACATCGTTGATGTCGCCGCGGCCCTGGAACTCATTCACTCCGCCTCTCTCCTCCACGACGATATTATTGATGAAGCGGAGACACGCCGCGGGAAAGAGTCGGCCCTGCATCGCTTTGGACTGGCGGAGACCTTAATCGCGGGTGATTTTTTATTTGGGCGGGCCTTTGCGCTGTGCGGTCGCTTTGAGGAAAAGGTCATTACCTGGGCGACCGATGCCTGTATCAGCCTGACCGAGGGAGAAGTCTTGCAAGACCGCTTACGCCACGACTCGAGTGTGACGCAGGGCGATTATCTGGAGATTATCGAGCGGAAAACGGCCGCGCTGTTTGCTCAGGGGGCGCGTATGGGGGCGCATCTTGCCGGGGCTTCGCCGGAGGTGGTGGAGGGGCTGGCCGAGTCCGGCTATTGCCTGGGTATGGCCTTCCAGATCGTTGATGATGTGCTGGACGTGGCCGGCGACGGCAACCGGACGGGGAAGCCCACCGGGGCGGACCTCAGAGAGGGGAATCCGTCTCTCCCGCTTGTGCTGGCCTTTGCCCGGGCGCCTGAGGTCAAACGGGTCTTTGAGAAACGGTCGCCGAGTCAGCAGGAAATTGACGGCGCACTCGAGCAGATTCGTCGCTCTGGAGTGCTCGACGAAGCCACGTGTATGGCCCACGCCTACGGCGAACAGACCCTGAAGGCTTTGGAAGTGCTGCCGCCGTCCCTCTATTCCGACGGTCTGACTTTTTTTGTATCCCAGCTTGTCAATCGGACTGCCTAGGCATATCCTTAACCGGTAATGGCCGCTGACTCGCCACACGCACGACTGGCCCAGATTACTCACTCCCTGTATGCGTATGCAAAGGAGTTGCAGGCTGGCGGAGTTGAGGGCTTCCCTGTTGCTTCGTCTTCTTCAACGACAGCGGCTGACGCGCCCTCTCCAAGACACAGCCCAGAAAGTCCGGCGGATACACGCCAGCCTCGGCCGGCTGACGCGCTCGCACCGCCCGCGGCTTCTCTGGATGCGTCCCCGGACATAGTTGTCCCACCGGCTCGCGTTGAGGAATCCGCTCTGGCTGCTGTCCACACGCTGACCGCCCTCCGGGCTGAAATAGGTGATTGCCAGCGCTGTCGCTTGTGTGAAAAACGCAAGACTCTCGTCTTTGGTGCGGGCAATCCTCACGCAGAGATCGTGTTTATTGGCGAAGGGCCGGGCTATGAGGAGGACAGACAAGGCGAACCGTTTGTTGGGCGGGCCGGGCAGTTACTGACGCAGATCATTACCAAAGGCATGAAAATGCAGCGCTCGGAGGTCTATATTGCCAATGTCGTCAAATGCCGTCCGCCTGAGAATCGGAACCCCGAACCTGATGAAATTATGGCGTGTGAGCCTTTTCTCGTCAGACAGCTCGCGCTCATTCGGCCCAAAATTATTATTGCCCTCGGAAAATTTGCCGCTCAGACGCTGCTGAAAGACCCGACTCCCATCACCCGCCTGCGTGGTCAGTGGCAATCCTATCACGGCATCAAACTGATGCCGACTCTGCATCCGGCCTACTTGCTGCGCAACCCCAAAGATAAGCGTTTGGTGTGGGAAGATATTAAAGCCGTACTCCGAGAAATAGGACGTCTTTAGCGTGCGAAAGCGTTGTCGGACCAGGCGGCTCATCCGCCTCCTTTCTTGCGTCTGTCTGCTGACGGGTCTGGGCCTGCTCCTGGATATGCCGGCCGGCAGTCAGTCCGCCCATATCAACCGGATTGTCATCAATGCCTCAATCAATCCGGCGGTGGGTGACTTTATTCACGAGAATATCGATCAGTCGGCCCAAGATGGGGCCCTGGCGCTGATTATTCAGCTCGATACCCCCGGCGGATTGCTGAACTCAACCAAGAGCATTGTCAAGGACATGTTGGGCGCTCCGTTGCCCGTTCTGCTGTACGTCTCTCCGAGCGGGGCGGGAGCCGGCTCGGCCGGCGTGTTTATTACTTTGGCCGGTCATATTGCGGCCATGGCTCCGGGCACAACCATCGGCGCGGCCCATCCGGTCGCCAGCGGCGGGCAAAATATCGAAGGCGATATGCGGGAAAAGATCGAGAATTTTACGGTGTCCTTTATTGAATCGATTGCGCAGCGGCGGGGACGCAATGTTGAGTGGGCTGCGCGGGCGGTCCGTGAGAGCGTTTCGATCACCGAGGTTGAGGCGCTGGAGAAGAACGTCGTTGATTTTATTGCGACGGATGTCCACGATTTGCTGATCCAGGCCAGCGGGCGGACCGTTGAGGTGGGTACGGAAAATATCACCCTGGATTTCAGCGCCGCCCGACTGAGTGAAGACCGTTTTCATATTGTTACGGTCGAGATGCGCCTCAAGCATAAGGTGCTGAATATCCTGGCCGACCCCAATATCGCCTACCTGCTCATGATGGCTGGTATGCTGGGTCTGTATCTTGAATTCTCGAACCCCGGCCTGCTGCTTCCCGGTCTGGCCGGCGGCATTTGTCTGCTTCTCGCCCTGACGGCCTTTCAGGTCTTACCCATCAATTACACGGGTCTGGTCTTAATCGGCCTGGGCATGGCGCTGCTCATAGCCGAGATGTTTCTCCCGAGTTTCGGTATTTTGGGCGTGAGCGGCATTGCGGCCTTTGTGTTGGGCTCGTTGTTCTTATTTGATACGCCGGACGCCGAACTCGCGGTGAACCGTGGCATTATTTTTGCCGCCTCGCTTGCCGTGGGAACTTTTATGTTCATTGTTGGCTCACTCGCTGTGCGGGCGTGGCGTCGTCCGGTCGCGTCAGGTCTGGAAGGACTGCGGGGAGAAATCGGTGAGGTGCGCACCCCGCTCGCCCCACAGGGAAGAGTCTGGATACACGGCGAGTATTGGACAGCGCAGAGTGACGAAGAGATTGAAGTTGGCCAAAAGGTCCAGATCGTTGAGGTTGACCATATGGTCCTACGGGTACGTCGTGCAGTAAATTCATGAGGAATAGGAGGACACTCCATGTTTGATTTCGGTCCGGCATCAACGTTTTTGATTATCGGCCTGGTACTCCTGGCGAGTGGTATCAAGATTCTCCCCGAATATGAGCGCGGGGTTATTTTTCGACTCGGACGCTTGGTCAAGCACCGCGGGCCCGGTCTGATCTATGTGATCCCCGTGATTGAACGCATGGTCCGATTAGATATGCGGACGATTACCCTGGACGTTCCGCCCCAAGACGTGATTACCAAGGATAACGTCTCGATCAAAGTGAATGCCGTCCTCTATTTTCGCGTCCTGGAGCCGAATAAAGCCACGATTGAAATCGAGAATTATCTGTTTGCCACCTCGCAACTGGCCCAAACGACGCTGCGGAGTGTCTGCGGCCAAGCCGAACTGGACGAACTGCTCTCCGAGCGGGATAAGATCAATACCCATCTGCAAGAGATCGTTGACACCCAGACGGACCCGTGGGGGATTAAGGTCTCGTTGGTTGAGGTGAAACATATTGACCTGCCCCAGGAGATGCAGCGGGCGCTGGCCAAACAAGCCGAGGCCGAGCGGGAACGCCGGGCCAAAATCATTAACGCCGAGGGAGAATTCCAGGCCGCCCAGCGGCTGGCGGAGGCCTCGGAGATTATTGAACAACATCCGGTTGCGCTCCAACTGCGCTATCTGCAAACACTGTCTGAAGTGGCCACCGAGAATAATTCAACCACGCTTTTCCCCGTTCCCATTGATCTCTTACAGCCTTTCTTGCGTGGGGGTGGGACACCGGCAGACAGCGCAAGCACCTCATAAGCACATCAATGGACCTGGCCGACTTTGACTACGCACTTCCGCCCGAACTGATTGCCCAAGAGCCAGCGAAACAACGCGATCAGTCTCGCCTCCTGCACCTGGGGCGCGGTGCTGCTTCTCTCTCGCACCATCGCTTTGCGGACCTGCCCGGCCTGTTGCCCAAGGACTGCGTGCTGGTCTGCAACAACACCCGGGTCATCCCGGCCCGCCTGCGCGGGAAGAAGACGACCGGCGGCAAAGTCGAACTTCTCCTGGTGCGACGCACCGCTACTGAGGGAGAGGTCTGGCAGGTCTTATGTAAAGGCGGCCAGAACCAGAAAGCCGGTGGACGGATTAATTTTACCCATAACTTTTGGGGCAAGTGGGTAGAAGCGCCGAGCGCCGGTCAGGGGAGGATGCGCTTTTTCCCGGAGAAAAATTTTCAGCGGCTCGTCGAACAACACGGAGAAGTCCCACTTCCGCCCTATATTCGGCGTGCGCCCGGTCGGCTGGCCGGCGACCGGGAGCGCTACCAAACGGTGTATGCTCAGCAACCTGGCGCGGTCGCCGCTCCGACTGCCGGGCTGCATTTTACGCCGGCCTTGCTCGACGAGCTGGTCCAGAATGGCGTTCAGTTATGCTTTGTCACCCTGCATATTGGTCTGGGCACGTTTCAGCCTATCCGGGTGGAGCGGGTTGAGACGCATACCATGGGAACCGAGTCTTACGAAATCGACGCGGCAGCCGCAGAATGCCTCAACACGGCCAAAGCTGCCGGCAGAAAAATTATTGCGGTCGGGACAACCACAACACGAGCGCTCGAATCGTCAGCCCAACAGACAGGCCGCGTCCAGCCCGGACCGAATCAGTCCGATTTATTTATCTATCCTGGCTATAGATTTCAGGTGATAGACGGCTTGATTACCAATTTTCATCTGCCGCGTTCGACCTTGCTTTTGCTGGTATCGGCCTTTGCCGGCCGCGAGCGCATACTGCACGCCTATGCGGAAGCGGCGCAGCGGCGCTATCGGTTTTACAGCTACGGGGATGCGATGGTGATTGTGTAGGCAGGAGAGCGGTTGTTCCGAGTCTGTAGGTATGGGTTCTTGTGCAGTTGCCAGCCCCCGAAAAAACGCATAAAACGACCCGACAGACCCAAAGAACAATTCGCCCCTTCGTGCTATCCCCGTTCATGTTGCAGTTCACGACGCTCCAGACAGATTCGGCGACTCAGGCCCGCCTTGGCAGTTTGCAAACTGCGCATGGCAGCGTGGCTACGCCGGCGTTTATGCCGGTGGCAACCCAGGGGACGGTGAAGTCCATGACCCCCCAGGAACTCCGCACCATAGGCGCGGAGATGATCCTGGCCAATGCCTATCATTTGTATCTGCGCCCCGGTGTCGAGTTGGTCGAGCAAGCGGGCGGGCTGCACGCCTTCATGGGCTGGGATGGACCGATTCTCACCGACAGCGGCGGCTATCAGGTATTCAGCCTGAAATCGCTGTCCACGGTCACGGAAGAAGGGGTGGAGTTTCGTTCGCATTTGGATGGCTCGCGTCATCAACTGACACCTGAAAGCGTGATACGCGCCCAAGAACGTCTTGGGGTCGATATCGCCATGGTCTTGGACGAGTGTGTGCCGGCGCCGGTGGAGGTGGTTGAGGCGGAACGTGCAGCCCATTTGACTGTCCGGTGGGCCGAGCGTTCGCTGGCGGCCAAGCAGCGAGACGACCAAGCCGTCTTTGCCATTGTTCAGGGCGGAATGTTTCCGGCCCTGCGCGAAGAGAACGCGCGCGCGCTTGTTGCCCTGGACTTCCCTGGCTATGCGGTAGGCGGCCTGAGCGTTGGCGAGTCGCCGGCCCTGACGCACGAGTTGGCCGCCTATACGATTGGCTTCCTGCCCGAGAGTTGCCCGCGGTATTTGATGGGGGTAGGGACGCCGGAGCAGCTCGTCCGCTATGTGGCCCTCGGGTTTGACCTGTTTGACTGCGTGATGCCCACGCGCAATGCCCGCAATGGCACCCTCTTTACCTGGCAGGGGAGACTCAACATCCGTCGGGCCGAGTACACGGCGGACTTTCGACCGATCGAAGAGGACTGCGGGTGCTATACCTGTCGGCATTTTTCCCGGGCGTATTTACGCCATTTGGCCGTGGCTGGCGAAATCCTGTCCGCCCGGCTGAACACCGTACATAATTTGTATTTTTACCAACGCTTGATGCGCACCATGCGTGAAGCCCTGGCTGCGAGCCGCTTTGCCGCCTTTGCCCGACCGTTCCTGAAGACCGATCCGGCTGAGCGGGCGCAGTCAACACAGGAGAGTGTCGTATGAGTCTTGCCTTTGCTCAAAGCGGAGCCGCCCCGGAAGGTCCTGGGATGCTGGTCCAGTTTTTTCCGCTGGTTCTGATTTTTATTGTGTTCTATTTCTTGCTGATTCGTCCGCAACAGCAAAAGGCCAAGGCGCACCGGACCATGCTCAGCGAACTCAAACGCAATGATGAAGTCATAACGGTGGGTGGATTGTACGGACGCATCCTGGAACTGGGGGAAAAAATTGTGACCCTCGAACTGGCACAAAACGTTCGTATTCGTGTCGAACGCTCCAAGATAGAGGCCCTGGCCGCGGAAGGGAGCAGCAAGAAAGCGAGTGGAGACAAGAAGGCGGGAAAGGATAAATAATGTCCCGGGGTCTGCGGTATCGTATCCTTTTGATTGTCGGTCTTGCGCTGTGGGGCAGTCTCTATCTGATTCCATCTTTCAGTCCCGCGTTGCCGAGTTGGTGGCCGTCCTTTCTGCCCTCTCACCAGATTCGTCTGGGGCTTGATCTGCGGGGCGGCACGTATTTGTTATTGACGGTTGACCTGGAGAAGGCGGTTGAAAACAGCCTGGACCAGTATGCCGAAGAGTTTCGGCGGGCGCTGAGTGAGGCCGAGGCCGGCAACGTCGATATTTGGCGCGCCGGCAATACCTTACGTTTTTCCTCCACCTCCGAATCAGACCGGACGAAAGTGCGGGAGATTCTGGCGGACCGCTTCCCCATTCTCGAACCCCGGATCAGCACCGGCGCAGGCTCGGATATTGTGGTTGACCTCGACAGCCGCCAGGTTGAAGCGCTTCAACAGTATGCAGTCGATCAATCCCTGGAAACCATTCGCAACCGGATTGACCAATTCGGGGTGGCCGAACCCGTCATCCAACGTCAGGGCGACCGGGATATTCTGGTCCAACTGCCCGGCATCCAAGATCCGGAACGCGCCAAGGAATTGATTGGTAGAACCGCGGTATTGGAATTCAAGCTCGTCGCAGAGGAGGGCAGCACGCGCGAAACCGAGACCCTGAACGGCCAAGACCGCGACCCGTTGAGCGGGGAGCCGATTCGGACCACGTACACCCTGGAAAAACAGACCCTGCTCTCTGGTGATGGGGTGGCTGATGCTCGCGTGCGGCCCAGCGTCGATATTGAAGGGCCGTATGTCGAGCTGATTCTGAACAATCGCGGGGCCGAGACTTTTGAAGACATCACCGGGGCCAATGTGGGTCGCCGTTTGGCTATCGTGCTGGACAATACCGTGTATTCGGCTCCCGTGATTCGCGACCGGATCGGCGGCGGACACGCCTCCATTACGGGTGGATTTGATATGCGGGAAGCCCGTGACCTCGCCATTGTCTTACGCGCGGGTGCGCTGCCCGCCCCTGTCACCATCGCCGAAGAACGGACGGTTGGGCCGTCTCTCGGGCGGGACTCGATTGAGCAGGGAACCAGGTCCTTTATTATTGGTGGGGTCATCGTGGTGGTCTTCATGGTCGTGTATTACCACTTGGCCGGCCTGCTGGCAGACCTCGCCCTGGCGCTGAATATCCTGCTGCTCCTGGCCGCTCTGGCCATGTTTGATGCCACCCTGACCCTGCCGGGCATTGCCGGCATTGTCCTCACCGTAGGCATGGCGGTGGACGCCAATGTATTGATCAACGAACGCATGAGAGAAGAAGTGCGACTCGGCAAAGGGCCGCGGGCCGCGGTAGACTCCGGCTATGAGCGGGCCTTGCCGGCGATTTTTGACTCGAATATCACCACGTTTTTATCGGGCCTGATCCTGTTTCAATTTGGCTCTGGCCCGATCAAAGGCTTTGCCGTTACCCTGTGTATCGGGATTATGAGCACGGTGTTCACCACGGTGTTTTGCACGCGGGCCGTCTATGATTATTTTCTGGTCCGGCGGCGGCTCAACACCCTGAGCGTCTAAGGCGGGCGGAGAGGCTGCAAGATCATGGAATTGATTAAAGCCGGTACAACAATTGATTTTCTGCATTACGCCAAAGGTGCGTATCTGTTTTCCGCGACGCTCATTCTGCTCGGCCTCTCCGCTTTTTGGTATCGGGGCGGTTTGAATTATGGGGTCGATTTTGCCGGCGGGACCATCGTCCATGTCAAATTCAGCCAACAGACCGACGCGGCCGGCATCCGCGCTGTTGTCTCCCACACGGATATTTCGGACATCACGGTCCAGGATTTTGGGCAGAACGGAGATGAGTTCCTGATTCGTATTCCTAAGTCGGAAACGGGCGCAGAGAATTTCTCGAATCGAATTCGTGACAGCCTGGCCGATGGCTACGGGACTGAGGCGTTCGATGTCCGACGGGTCGAAAGCGTCGGCCCAAAAGTCGGCCGAGACCTGCGGCGGAAAGGCATTCTTGCCGTGGTGTTCGCCACCTTTATGATGGGTGGCTATATCGCCTTCCGGTTTGAGCCCCGGTTTGGGGTCGGCGCGGGTGTCGCCCTGATCCACGATGTCCTGGTGACGACGACCGTATTGCTCGTCGCCGATGTGGAGTTCGACCTGACCGTTGTGGCCGCGCTGTTGACCGTCATTGGCTATTCGGTCAACGATACGGTCATTGTGTGTGACCGGGTGCGAGAAAATATGCGCAAGCTGCGTCGGGAGACCATGCGGACGATTATCAACCGCAGCATTAACGAAACCCTGAGTCGCACCGTGATTACGACCGGGACGGTCCTCATGGTCATTCTCGCGCTCTTCTTTTTAGGCGGCTCGGTGATTCATGCCTTTGCGCTCGTGCTCCTGGTCGGGATGACGGTCGGAACGTATTCGTCCATCTATGTTGCCAGCCCGGTGGTCCTGCTGTGGGAAAAGAGGGCCACCCGGCAGTGAATGGGGCAGGCGCGCGGCTCGAAAAACGCTGGCACCTGTGCCCGGCCGACCCGAGGCGGATTCAGGACCTGATCGCCGCACCGCATTCCGAACCCCTCTCGCCCGTCACAGCGCGGCTGCTGGTCAATCGCGGTATTGATACCGCGCAAAAAGCGGCGACCTTCTTATCCCCCACCCTGCGCACGGGCCTGCGCTCGCCCCTGCTCTTCCCTGATATGCGACGGGCGACAGACCGTTTGCTCCACGCCCGCCAGCGTGGCGAGGGCGTGTGTATTTGGGGAGATTACGACGTGGACGGTGTGACCGGTAGCGCCCAGCTCATCCTGTTCTTGCGGGAAATCGGCATGGACCCACGGCTGTATATTCCTCACCGGACCCGTGAAGGCTATGGACTGAATACGTCAGCCATTGAGCAACTGGCCGGTGCCGGCACGCGGGTCCTGGTGACGGCCGACTGCGGAGCAAGCAACCACCGGGAGATTGCGCGGGCGCAGCAGCTCGGGACCGATGTGATTGTGTGCGACCACCACCACGTTCCAGAGGAAAAACTGCCGGCCTATGCGGTACTGAACCCTATGGAAGCCGGCTGTCCCTTCTCCTTCTCAGGCTTGTCCGGGGCCGGCGTTGCGTTTTATTTGCTGATGGGGCTGCGGATGCGGCTGCGTGAGCAAGGAGAGCAGCCCGTTCCTGACCTGCGGCGCTATTTGGATTTGGTCTGTCTGGGGACGGTGGCCGATCTTGTCCCCTTGATTGAAGAAAATCGTGTACTTGTGACCCACGGCCTGCGACACATCGCCAACAGCCAACGCCCCGGTATTCGGGCCCTCCGGGCGGTGAGTGGTCATGACGATGTGACGGCAAGCTATATCGGCTTTCGTCTCGGACCGCGTATCAATGCCGGTGGGCGGTTGGCCGAGGCGCAGAAGGCGGTTGAACTGCTCACGACAACGGATACCGAACGCGCCCGGTTGCTGGCTGCGGAGCTGGACCAGGAAAACGTGGCCCGCAAAGCCCTTGAAGAAGACATTTTGCAACAGGCGCTTACCTTGGCGCAGGCCCAGCTTGCCCAGGGCCCGTGCTATAGTTTTGTCCTGGCGTCCCCGGCATGGCACCCTGGGGTGATTGGTATTGTGGCGTCCCGCTTGGTTGAGCGCTTTGGACGGCCGACCATCCTGATTGCCACTGACGGCGATATGGGGAAAGGGTCGGGCCGCAGCCCCGTAGCGTTCCACCTCTATAAAGGCTTGCAGGCGTGTGCGGCGCATTTGGCCGGTTATGGCGGCCATCGCCAAGCCGCGGGGCTGTCGATTCAGGTCGCATCTATCCCGACCTTTGCCGACCAGTTTGAGGCAGCCGTGCGTCAGCAACTGACGCTTGACGAGCTTGTTCCCACTCTTGCGTTTGACGCTGAGATTGATATCGGACTAGTCGGACCGGAATTGCTCGACGAACTGCATCGTCTTCAGCCCTGCGGACGGGGCAACCCGGAGCCAGTCTTTCGCGCCTCGCAGGTTGAAGTAGTCAGCACCCGCATCGTCGGCGACCAGTCCCACGGAAAAGTCGGACACCTCAAACTCGTGCTGCGCTCTGGCCAGGGTGGACGCCCGGTTGACGCTATCGGGTTTGGCATGGGCGACCGGCCGCTTGTCCCCCGCCAGCGGGTTGATGTGCTCTACACCCCAATGCGGAACGTCTGGAATGGGCAGGCGAGTCTCCAGCTTCGCCTGCATGATCTGAAAATGCACTAACCCTGCGAAATTCCACGGACATTGACGATTAAAGGGGGGTGTGGTATACCCCAGCCACCAATCCGAATTGAGGGGAAATACAGGGTTGTGGAAGAGAAGGAAGCAGGGCTGCTCAAGAGCTGACAGGGAGCCGCCCTGCTTGAGTCGAGCCCGGATACGGTCAACGCACTTGCCCGGACGAACAGCCTCCCAGGTGTCAAGCGAGGGAGGTAATGGCGGCTTCGTCAGCACGACCTCACGCTTTTGAAGAAACAGCAACACAAGCAGGAAGCCGCCTAGACTTTGAGGGAGGATAGCGGGTGCTGGCTACACACAATGAGCGGGATACTCGGCACGCTCACGAGAGCAAAATATACTCCGAGTTTTCCCACCTGTACGATAAAATCTTCGCGCGTTTTTTTACCGACCGCATCTCTGCGGTCATCCAGGGCCTCGACATTCAGCCCAGTGCAAGCGTACTCGAAGTGGGGGTCGGAACCGGCCTGTCCATGGAAGCCTACCCGTCCCATTGTCAGGTGACCGGGGTAGACCTGGCTCCCGACATGTTAGAGCGTGCCCAGCAGCGGGCGGACGAGAACCAGTGGCGTCACTTTCGCTTACTGACCATGGACGCCATGAGCCTTGATTTTCCTGACAACTCTTTTGACTATGTGACCTCGTTTCACGTCATCAGCGTCGTGCCTGACCCGGTGCGGATGATGCGTGAAATTCACCGGGTCTGTAAGCCCGGCGGAAAAATCGCCATCATCAATCATTTCCGCTCAACCAAGCCGCTGATTGGTCCCCTGATTGGCGCGCTTGACCCACTCACGCGCCGCCTGGGGTGGAGTGCCTCTCTGCGCTTGAAACAAGCCTTTGACGATGTGCCTATCCGTATTGAGAAACGGTATAAAACCCACCCGATGTCCTTGTTTACCGTGGTGTTGGCCGAAAACCTGAAGAACGGGGTTGCCCCGGAAAACCGTTCGGCCAGGAAGCTCGGCGCAGCCAGCCGGAACGGGACCCCGCTGGCGTAACGATACCTCCCCCTCGCGCGTGTCTCTGGCGGACCGGGAGCGGGTTTTTCCCGACCGGGCGGTCAGACGTTTGCCGGTCTACCAACCGCGGCTAAGAGGAGATGGGGGAAATCCACGGTCATGCCATCAACCCCGGCGTCAATGGCCGTCTGCATCAGAGCCGGGTCTTTGATGCCCCACGCCCGGACCTCGAGGCCGGCAGCCTTCCAGGCCGTGACCAACTCGCGGGAAAGAAACGGGGCCGGCGGGCAGATTTGATCAACCCCGGCGTCCAGCACGCGCTGGGTGGTTTCCAGTTTGGCATCGATGGTCAGCAGGCCGACTTTCGCCGCGGGGGCGCGGGCCTTGAGATTGTGGGCAATGGAAAAGAAGAATGACGAGAACGTGACCTGGGCCAGCAAACCCATGTCGCAGACCATATCGAGTACCCGGAACTCTATGCCGCGCTGCTTGACTTCGAGCACGAGGTGGGTCCGTTTCCCGTAGCGCGCCAGCGTCTGCCGGAGCAGGGGGACGCGCGCGCCGGCATAGTCTTGGCTGAACCAGCAGCCGGCATCGAGCGCTTGCACGACGGACCAGGGGGTCTCGTGGACAACTCCCGACCCGTCGGTCGTCCGGCTCAGGTTTTTATCATGAATCAGGACCAGCTCGCCGTCACTGGTGGAATGCACATCCGTCTCGATTGCGTCCACGCCGATTGAGAGCGCCCGGTCAAAGCTGGCCCAGGTGTTCTCCGGGGCCAGCGCCGCGGCCCCGCGATGTCCAATCACTTGCATGAGAAAAGCCGCTGGGCAGACAAACCGCCGCTCCCCGTGGGTTAATTCAACTCCTGACTCGAATAGCCCAAAATACGCCGCGCAATAATGAGCAGGTTGATCTGCTGGGTGCCTTCATAAATATCGCTGATCTTGGCGTCCCGCATCCATTTTTCGAGCAGGGTTTTTCGCGAATACCCCAACGGGCCGAGCAGTTCGACCGCCTTCTGCGTGACCTGGGTGACCATGCTCCCGGCTTTCGCCTTGGCCATAGAGGCTTCGAGACTATTCTGGATACCCCGGTCAAGCATCCAGGCCGCGCGCCAAGTCAACAGCCGCGCCGCCTGGAGATTGGCTTCCATCTCCATAAAGTCTCGCTCCAGGGCGGTCATCTGGGTGGGCGGGCTGGTGTAACGAAGAGTGATTCCGGCGGCCTCGAAGGTCTGGCGAACATAATCTACCGCGGCTCGCGCCACACCAAGCGCGCTTGCCGCAACCAGGGGGCGGGTGGCGTCAAATGTGGCCATGACTCCCTTAAACCCGGTGGTCGATTGTTTGACCTGTGCCTGACCGAGAATGTTATCGAGCGGAATCCGGCAGTCTTCAAGGACGAGCATGGCCGTATCTGAGGCACGGATGCCCATCTTATCTTCCACTTTGGCGACCGTCATGCCCGGGGTGTGATGCTCCACCACAAAGGCTTTGATCCCCGCGCGGCCGGCCGACTTGTCCACCGTGGCCCAGACAACCACAAAGCCTTCCGATTTTTCGGCGGCCATCAGTCCGCTGGTGCAGAATATCTTGGTGCCATTGATGACCCACTGATCCCCATCCTGCACCGCGGTGGTGGTGAGCGCGGCCGAGTCCGAGCCACAGCCCGGCTCGGTAATCGCCATTGCGCCCCATTTTGGTTCCCCGTCACGGAAGCGAGACAGAAAGCGCGCTTTCTGTTCGGGCGTACCAGCCGCCGCCACCGCAGCGCCGCCAAGTCCCGGATGCGGAATACTGAGATACAGTCCAACGTCACCCCACGATAATTCTTCAACCAGGACAGCCGAGCGAATGTTGCGCTCTGAAGGGTGTCGTTCGACGGGTGCCGCCTGCCCGTTGGCCGCCTTCTTCTGCTTGCCCTCCCCGAAGCTGACCATGTTTTTGGCGGCACCCCACATCGTGTGCAACCATTCCGTCGGCTTTTCGTGCTCGCGCTCGTCGTACTCACGCGAGATGGGCCGCATGGTCCCGTCTGCAACGGCGTGAACCAAGTCTCGATTTTTTTCAATTGCCGGAGAAAGAGAGAAGTCAATCATGGTCTGCCTCCAATGGGGGTCGGTCTATTGGGTCGTTAGAGCATGGCGAGTCCCTCGAACGTCGCAAAGCCGCGTCCGTTGCGGAGCCAGCGCTCAACCGGATGGTCCCGAATATAGCCATGACCGCCCAGGGTCTGGACGGCATTATCCGTCACGGTGAGGACCATAGTCGCGGCGTAATGCTTGGCTAAACAGGCTTCGCGCGTCGCCTCTGCGCCCTGGTCAAGCTTCCAGGCCGCCTCCCAGACGAGGAGACGGGCGGCGTCAATTTCGGTGGCCATCTCGGCCAACATAAAAGCGATGGCCTGTTTCTGGGCAATCGCCGTGCCAAAGGCTTTGCGTTCCTTGGCATACTCCCGCGCATACTCATAGGCGGCTCTGGCGACCCCAACCGCCATGGCCGAGAGGGCGACTCGCGAGCGATTCAACACCGGCTGGATATCGCCGGGTAGTTGTGAGGACGCCGGAACGCAGCACTGGTCCAAAGACAGCTCATACGTGGCGACCGCTTTGAGTCCCATATTTTTCTCGCGTTCGCCTATACTCAGGCCCGGCGTGGCCTGAGGGATAAGAAAGGCTGCGATCCCGTGGTCTCCCCTGGCATAGACCAGGAGAGAGGCTGCCTCGGCGGCCAGCGGCACAAAACACTTGGCACCGTTCAGCACGAACCCGTCGTTGGTGCGCTCGGCTGTTGTGGTGAGTGCGTTCAGGTCAAAGCCGAAGCGCGGCTCCATGACTGCGGCCGTACCGGCTGTGAAATGCGGCCCGACATAACAACGGAGAATCTGCGCCTTTTGCGCGTCTGTCCCCAGCGTCAGGACCGGATAGGTGACCAGTTGGGGGCAGAGAATATGGAGCGCCAGAGAGAGATCGCCCCAGGCCAGCTCTTCGCAGATGAGTGCTCCGGTGACCGCCGAAGACCCGGCTCCGACACCGCCGTACGCTTCGGGAATTGTGCTTTGCACCAGGCCGAGTTCCCAGGCCCGCTGAACCACGGCGGGGGGGCAGAGTCCACTCTCGTCTGCATCGTGGGCAATGGGGCGGAGCTGCTCGCGGGCAAATTCCGCAACCGTGTCTCGAATCAATTGTTGTTCGTCGTCGGGTTGAAAACCAAGCATCTTACGCGTCTCCTCGCGACTCCTGTCCCTGCCTCAATCCCTACCTTAGCATAAAAATGGAGAATGGAACCTTGACTCTCATAGGTGCAGGTGAAATGGTAGCGAACTGATACTACCCCACAGGGAGGGAAGACTATGGGCTTACCGAATGGCGTGCATCACTTGGCGCTCTGCACCAAGAATATGAAGGAGCAGATTGAGTTTTTTACCCAAGTCGTCGGGATGGAACTGGTGGCGCTGTACTGGATGCACGGGGTGAAGAATACCTATCACGGCTTTGTTCGCCTGGGCGACAGCTCATCCATTGCTTTTGTCCAAGGCCCGGAGAGCGGCGAGATTCAACCCCAAACCGGGGTCTCCCATGCGAGCTGGACCGCTGGCCTGGTCGCACCTGGGGCTATGCAGCATTTGGCCCTCAATGTCGAGACGGAAGAAGATTTGCTGACCATGCGGGACCGCGTCCGCTCCCACGGACACTGGGTCATGGGACCGCTGGATCATGGTTTTTGCAAGTCCATTTATTTCGCCGGACCAGAGGGGATGATGCTTGAATTCTCGACCTCCGAGGGCGAAGCGATTGATGCCGAATCCTGGATCGACCCCGAAGTGGTGAAACTCAACGATATCAGTCTGAAAGAGTTAGAACAGTATAAAAATCCGCCGGCGTTCACGTCCCAAGGGGGCGCGGTACAAAACCCCGAGGTTGATTTGGATCACCCCCCGATGCAGTTCCCGCCGGGCCAAGAAGTGATCTATTCGATGTCGGATAAGGACGTGACTGAAAAGCTGAGCGAGACGACACCACCCGTCCAGCCGAATGGCTAGTCCGGCTATGAATTGGACGCCTCTGTCCGTCGTCCCACGCCCCATACCAATGCGCCACACAGCCCAACTCCCAGCGGGAGTACCATAACGGGGGAAATGTCAAAACCGGCTGGCAGGTAGCCCAGACCCAGCGAGACGGCCCCAACCGTGAGTGCATACGGCAACTGCGTCCGCACATGAGTGATGACCTCGACGCCGCTGGCGGTAGCGGACAATATCGTCGTATCTGAAATCGGTGAGATATGGTCGCCAAAACAGGCGCCGGCGAGGACCGCCCCCACGGTGGCCAGGACCGGGGGGCCAGCCGTCCCACCCGCCAGGGTGACGGCCAGAGGGACGACAAGCGGAATGAGAATGGCCATCGTACTGAATGAGCTGCCCGTGGCAAAAGCGACCGTGGCTGCCACCAGAAACGTGAGCGCGGGCAGGCTCCACGCGCTCACACTATCGGTCAGCATATGAGTCAGCGCGTGAGCCGTCCCTATGGTTTCGAGCGCCGTCCCCAGGCCCCAGGCCAGATACAGAATCACCAGCGCTCCGAGAATACGCCGCATGCCTTGCCAGCTCGCCAGGAGCACTCCGGGCAGAGTGAGGGCCCGGCTGGATAAGGACAGCCCGACGGCGAGGGCAAAAGCAGCGCCGGCCCCCAGTGCCATAGGCCGATAGGGCTCGACCGCCCCCATAATCGAGAGGAGCGGGGGATTGGCCAGGCCACTCGCTTCTGCACGGGCTCGTCCATCCAGATATAAACAGACCAAGGTCACGAGCAGCAGACTCAGCATCGGGCCGGCCGCCAACCAGGCGGACTGCGCCGGCCCGGGTGTCGCCGGCTGCTCGGAAATAAACGGCGCGGCCCGCGTTTTGTGCTCCAGACGAGCCATGGGACCAAAGTCTCGGCCCGACAGGACAACCGCACCAACAAAAGCCACAGAGTAAATACTGTAAAAACGAAACGGTAAGGTGCTCACAAAGAAAACCAGAAGACCACCAGCGAGCGGAACACCGTCGAGCGCATCGGCGAGCAACCCCAGCTCATAGCCGATCCAGGTTGAGATCAGGGCAAACGAGGCGACCGGAGCCGCAGTCGAATCCACAATATACGCCAGCTTGGCAGGGGAAAGCTTATGTCGGTCGTAGAGCGGCCGAAAGGTGGAGCCGACCATAAGGCAGTTGGCATAATCGTCAAAAAAGATAGACAGACCGGCCAACCAACTGGCTGCCATAGCGCTCCGTGGGCCACGCACGAGCCGCTCCGCCTTGCGGACCAGCGCGCTCGTTCCACCATTGCGCTCAATAACGGCGACCAGGCTGGCAACGAGCAGGGAAAAACTCGTAATCAGGAGATTGTCGGCATCAAGGGCCACCTGGAAGAGGAAGCCGGCGGTCAGTGTTGTTGCGGCCAGGGGGTTGAGTTGGGTGGCGAGAAGGGCGGCGACCCCCAGGCCGACGCTCAATGCGAGATGGACCCGTTGAGTGATAATGGCCAGGCCAATAGTGACCAGCGGCGGGAGGAGGGCGAGAGGCGAACCATACCATTCCATAGACGGTACGCGCTGGCAGGCTTACAAGCCCAGGCTCATGCCTCCGTCAGCAATCAACATCTGGCCGGTCAGATAGGCCGCCAGCGGCGAGGCCAGAAACAAGGCGATACCGCCCATGTCGGCTGGGGTACCCCAGCGTTTCATGGGAATAGCGTCAAGCGAATCCTGATACCGACGCGGATGACCCCAGGTCACTTTGGTAATTTTGGTAGCAATCAAGCCTGGAGCAATCCCGTTCACCCGAATGCCCTCCTCGGCCCACGCCTCGGCCAGAGTTTTGGTCAGGGTCACGAGCGCGCCCTTGCTGGCACTATAGGCGGGGTTCCCCAGCACAGAGAAAAAGCTCGCGCCCGAGCCAAGCAGGATAATGCTCCCCTGTGTTTTGGCCAGCATAGGCTGGAACTTGGTGCAGCTACTCATGACGCTCATGAGGTTGACATCCAGCACGCGCCTGAAGGTGGGCATCTGAAACTCGGCCCGCTTATACTCGACAATACCCTGTGAGGCGACCAACACATCGAGTGAGTCAAAGGGCGGGGACAGGGAGGCGACGTTACGGTCGCTGGAGACATCCCATTGGAAATAGTGCAGGCCGTCTAGCTCGGAACCTTCCTCGTCCGCATAATCTGCTGCGCTTGCACGAGTGCCGGAGACAAAAACCTGTGCGCCGTGGTCGTGAAAACTCCGAGCTATGCCGTTTCCTATCCCGCTCGACCCGCCAATGACCAGAACCGTTTTCTGGCTGAAATCGATTGCATTCATTGTCAACTGTCCTTCTACTGAAAATTGCTTGCCGGTCAAAAAGCTCGGCTACTGTAACGAGTGTGACCCGGTTGAGAAAGGGCCGGGGAGGACACGAGCGGCTTGCATCTCGACGCGGGGACAGGCATGTAAGAAGGCACGACTCTAATAAGGAAGGAGTTTTATGGCCTTACCGCAAGATATTCGTCCGATTAACAGCGAATTGATGGACGCAATCACGCAGTCATCCGAGACGGACTGGATTCCGAACCCGGACGACCCGGAACGCGCCTTCATGAAAGTACTCTGGACCGGAGAAGAGAGTGGCCGCTGGATGGTGCTCTTCCGGTGGCTGAAGGGCTATGTAGCCCCTCCGCACAAACATCTGAGTGCGGCGCATACCTATATTCTTTCGGGCAAACTCAAAGTCCGGGGTGGCACGTTTAATGCCGGCGATTATGTCCATGAGGCCAACGGCATGGTCCACGGAGCCACCACGGCATTGGAAGATACGGAATACCTGTTCATGTGTGACGGCCCGGTCATCTTCTTTGGCGAGGACGAATTTACCGGCTATCTTGGTTGGGAAGAGATTCGGCGTATGCAGCAGGCCCATGAAGCGTCTCAGAAGAAAGCCACGGCGCAGAAAAAACCCAGCTCGAAAAAGCGCGCGACCGCCAGCAAGCGGGCGACAAAGAAGAAAGCCGCTTAGACGGCGGTGCTGCCGAGCCGTGGGTCAGTCATCAGCGCCTAGAGTGCTGACGGACGAACCCTGGGTGCTGCCTTTGGGTCGGCAGCGCGCTGACCACGAGATCGCTCCCCCTCAGCCCAACTCTCGGATACATCGTGTCCATGTCAGCAACCGAAACCAGCTCACCCACCGCATTGCCGGCCGCCACCGTTATCGTGCTCCGCGATGCCGGCGGCGAGCCACAAGGCATAGAAGTCCTGTTATTACGCCGGAACGTAAAAACTGCCTTTCATGGCGGGGCCTGGGTGTTCCCCGGCGGTCATATTGATCCCGAAGATCATGACCCAGATGCGCCGGACGATATGCTGGCGGCTGCCCGGCAGGCTGCGGTGCGCGAGGCCCAGGAAGAAGCCGGCCTCAACCTCTCGAAAGCGGACTTGCTCTACTTTTCACACTGGACCACACCGCTGGTTCGACCAAGGCGTTTTTCAACCTGGTTCTTTGTTGCGCAAGCCGGTCAGGAGGCCGTTCAGGTCGATGGCGCGGAAATCAAGGCCCATGCCTGGCTGCGCCCGCGCCAAGCCCTGGCCGCGCGGCAGGCTGGCGAGCTTGAGTTGCCGCCGCCAACCTTTGTCTCGCTGACCAAGCTCTCGGCTTTTGGAACGGTCACAGACGCGCTGGCGTATGTACGTGGCCGTGAGACGGACATCTTTTTCCCCAAGCTGGAGAAGGTCCAGGACAGCTATTGCTCGCTATACCGCGGCGATGCCGGATACGAATCCTCGAATGTCGATACACCGGGCAGGCGGCACCGGCTATGGATGCGTCAAAGCGGCTGGCAGTATGAACTCGTATAAAGGCAGAAAGGATACACGGATGCGTATTGGGATGATGATCGGCGAAGGGGCGGGCGAGTCGCCCAGCATGGACGAAGTTATTCGGCGGGCCCAGCGGGCTGAGGCCGTCGGGCTTGATAGCGCTTGGCTGGCGCAGATTTTTTCACACGATGCGATTAATCTGCTCGCCCTCGTGGGCCGGGAGACCTCACGCATTGAACTGGGAACGGCTGTCGTGCCAACGTATCCGCGCCATCCCGTAGTGATGGGTCAGGCCGCCCTGACGACTCAGGCCGCGTGTCAGGGCCGTTTTACGCTGGGTATCGGCCTGTCGCATCAGATGGTGATTGAGGGCATGTTTGGCCTGTCGTATACGCGCCATATGGCCCATATGCGCGACTATCTGCATGTGCTGAAGCCGGTACTGCGCGGCGAAGCGGTGCAGTACCAGGGCGAAGAATATCGCGCCCATCTTGAGGTCGCGGTCCACGGGGCCGACCCGGTCCCGCTTGTGCTGGCCGCACTCGGACCCAAAATGCTTGACCTGTGTGGGCGGGAAGCCCAGGGCACTGTTACCTGGATGGCCGGCCATAAGGCGCTCAAAGACCATGTGGTGCCGCGGATCACCGCCGCGGCCCGAGCGGCCGGCGCGCCGCCGCCGCGCGTCATTGCCGGTGTGCCTATGGCTGTGACCGATGATCGACAAAACGCCCTTGCGGTCGCGGCCGAGGCGTTCGCCATTTACGGCCAACTGCCGGCCTATCGGGATATGCTGGACCGAGGGGGGGCCCAGGCTCCGGTTGATATGATTCTGGCCGGTGACACGAGCGTCATCAGAGACGAGATCAAACGCCTGGAAGATATTGGGGTCACCGACCTGTGCGCCTTTGTCTTTCATGCCGACGCCACGGCGTTTGAGCGAACGGTCGATTTCCTGGGTGTGCTGAACTGAACGGGAGCTGCGCCTTTGCGAGGACGATCCGGGTGAAAATCCTGGCTCGCAGCCTCCTGTGTTTGCTCGTGCTGAGCGCCGTATACACAGGGGGCTATGCCCTGCTGCTGACCCGCCACGAGCGGGCCGTCCAGCGCGCCGCCCTGCACCAAGTCACGTTTTTTGCGCTGGTTGGCGCGGGGAATACCGGCGCGCTTGAAACCGGGATGCAGATGTTTGACCGGGTGCGCCGGCTGGAGGTCCGGTCGCCGCCCGGCTTTGTGAATGTACTGTGGCCGGCTGCTGAAACCGCACGGCCGAACGCGCGCATTCTTGAGGACTGGGCCGGACGTTTCTTTGCTTCATGTGAAGAGGCGGTCTGTCAGGGCCTGTCTCTGAGCGGGCTCAATCTCCAGGGGATGGGTCTGAGAGGGGCGCGTTTGGCCCAAGCCGATTTGCGTGGGAGCGACTTACAGGGAGCCGACCTGTCCGCAGCGGATTTGAGCGAAGCCGACCTGCGTGGGGCGAACCTGACCGGGGCGCGCCTGGTTGGGGCGGGCCTGCGCTATGCCAATTTTTTGGATGCCCAGCTCATGCAGGCCGACTTGGAGAATGCGAACCTGTCAGATGCGGAGTTGCCGGGCGTGAATCTCGGCCACGTCAATCTGCAATGGACGCGGCTGAACCGGACCAATCTGACCGGGGCGAATCTGACCGGGGCAAATCTGTACGGCGCTGACCTGCGCGGCGCAAAGCTCGAAGAGATCAAGCTGCCCGGCGCCGTGCTGGTCGGGGTTGATCTCATTGGCGCCGGTCTCATACAGGCCGACCTGCACGGGGCTGACCTGGAAGAGGCCGACCTGATTGAGGCCAAGCTGCGCGGCGCCAATCTGGCCGGCGCCAATCTGAAGGCCGCGAACCTGCACAAGGCGCAGCTCTTTCAAACCAATCTGGCCCAGGCCAGGCTGAGTGGCGCAGACTTGTTTCAAACCAATCTGGTGGGGGCCAGCCTCAACGGGGCTGACCTCAGCGGGGCGGAATTAAAGCGGGCCGACTTCAGCGGAGCCGACCTGCGTGGGGCGAACCTGACCGGAGCGACTCTGGCCGGGGCTGAGTTGTCTGGCGCGGAAATCGACGCCGATACCCAACTGGACGAAAAATGGCGGCTGGTCTGGGATATTGTCAACGAGAAGGGCAAAGTGACCCGCCTGGCCGGCGCGAATTTGCGTGATGCTGCCCTGGCTGGCGTGACCTTGGAAGGGGCTGACCTGCACGGGGCTGATCTGAGTGGCGCCATCCTGCGCTATGCCATCCTGACCGATGCCAACCTGACCGACAGTTTGCTGCAACGAGCGGATTTGCACGAGGCTGACTTGGCCGGGGCGACTCTGGCCGGGGCCGATTTAAGCGGGGTGCAGGGACTGACCAGGGCACAGCTTGAGTCGGCCAAGACGTATCGGGCCGCGCGGCTGCCTGACTATCTCAACGGCCGGGAGTGAGCCGGCAGGGCGCTGTGTCTGGTCAGCAAGACCCGCGTGGTGGTGGGTGCTCTGCTCAGGCAAACGGCGTCAAAAAGTTGACAAGCGCCTCAGTCACCTCAGTGGGGCGTTCCATCTGCACCCAATGACCGGCGCCCTCGATATAGACTTTGCCCCGTAAGTCCGTGACAAAATGGTCCATCAGATCAACCCAGCCGCCCCCGCCAAAGGACAGGACCGGGTCTTTTTTCCCAGCAATAAAGAGGGCCGGCTGTTTGATTGTGGCGTCCGCCAACTGTGGCGTCAGGGCGAGGTTCCGGTCGATATTGCGATACCAATTCAGCGGGCCACGAAAGCCGCTCCGCTCGTATTGGGCAACATAGTAGTCCAGGTCTGCTTCCGTCAGCCAGGCGGGGAGCGTTTCCGGGTCAACCATGCCATCTAAGAATTGTGCGCTCGCCGGCTTGCGGATTTGCATGGCATCGCCCGGGGCATCACCCGACACAGCGTAATAGGTCAGGCGTAAGGTCTTCCGAATATCGGCTTCACACTCTGCTTCCGCTACCCCCGGCGTCTGGAAGTAGACGATATACCAAAAATTATCCCCAAAGTTCTCCTGCTTGGTCATCACGCCGGCTTGGCCGCGCACATAGGGCACGCTCAGGCCGGCAACGGCTCTGACCCGCTCCGCGTGGAGCAAGGCCGTATGCCAGGCAACGGGTGCCCCCCAATCGTGGCCGACCACCAGGAATTGCTCATGGCCCAGGGCAGTGGCCAGGCCGGCGACATCATTGCTGAGGTCAACGATATTATAGGCGTCTATGGCTTCTGGACGGTCGCTGCCGCCGTAGCCACGCTGGTCAGGAACGGCCACCTGAAAACCGGCTGCGACCAGAGGGTCAATTTGATGTCGCCACAAATACCAGCACTGCGGAAAACCGTGGAGGAGAATGACGAGGGGTCCCTCGCCTTCAACAACCGTGCGCAGACGAACGCCATTGGTTGTGATTGTCTGAAAGTTCCGGTCTTGCAGGGACGCACTCATGCGAACTGTCCTCCTCCCCGTCCGAGCCGTTTTCGGGTCCCGTATGGGCTCTGCCTGCCTTCTACTTCGCGTTGGGCTGTCCTTGGGCCGCATCGGCGATAGCCAGACGATAGCCGGTGTCTTTTTCGTACCGCTCGATTTCTTTTGCCACGGCATTCATGGCTCCACCAATCAGGGTGTCGTGGTCTGTTCTGCACCACTCCCTGGACGCGACGGCTCGGTCGGCAGAACGCTGCACGTGAGGAAAGACTTCCTTGGCTAACAGCTCATAGGAGTTGAGGCAGGCCCGACGGTCGGCCCAGTCATTGGCCATCAGCATATAACAGCCAAAACCACCCGACTGTTTGGTCAGCCGTTCGAGTTGAGCAACGGCATCGTCCGGCGTACCAATGACTGCGGTTCCAGACTCCACCAGGGCGTGAGGCCATTTGCGTGGGTCTGGTTCTTCCGGGGCGAGGGGCAAGGCCACGACGTTGCGGAAGTAATCAATCCAGTCATAAATGCCGTACTCCACCTCTTTGAAAGCCTGTTCGCGGGTGGGCGCGATGTGCATCGGACCGACCAAACGCCAGGCGGACCGGTCAACCGTATGGCCGTATTGCGTGGCTTGATCGTTCCAGACTTTCCAGTGGTCGCCCAGCACGGCAAAGCCGCCCATGCTGGTCGCCCCCAGCGAGAGCAGGCCGGCGCCATAGCGGCCGGCGGTGCGAGGACCGGCCGGGGAGACGGTCGCCGCGACCGCAATTTCAAAATGCGGATAGGTGTACGGACGGAGCTGGAGACGGGCCTCTTTCAGGGTGAACCAGTCGGTTTCCAGTGTGACCGGTTCGTCCGAGGTCAAAAGCTGCATAATAGCCCCGAGCGATTCTTCCATGCGGATGCGTTGCGTGTCAGGTGGTATGCCCATCATATAGGCGTCCGAGGGCAGGGCCCCCGGACCAACGCCGAACATGGTCCGCCCGCGCGTCATATGGTCAAGCTGAACAATGCGGTCGGCCAGGATCAAGGGATGATGGTAGGGCAGGGAGCTGACGCCGGTGCCTAAACGAATGTGATTCGTCCGCTGGGCTGCCGCGGCAATAAATACCTCGGGCGAAGCAATGATTTCCAAGCCGGCGGAATGGTGTTCACCGATCCAGGCTTCGTCATAGCCCAACTCATCTAGGCGCACGATCAGTTCCAAGTCCCGCTCAAGAGCCAGGGTGGGGTTCTGGCCCGAAGGGTGAAACGGAGCCATAAAAATACCAAAACGTAACGGGCGTTCCATACTCTTTCCTCCAGTTGCCGAGCGGAGCGGCCAGCCCCTCTTGGTCAGGCGGCCGTTTCCGCTCGGTGGGACAACACCAGACAGTCAAACACGGTCAGCAGACCATAGCGGACTCTCGGCTGGGTCTCAATGCGCGCCTTTCACCTCTGGGGCATCTCCGGGGCATCTCCGGGGTCAGGTATCGAGCAAGTCTAATGCCTGATAGGTCGCGCGTTCAAAGCGCTCATACACGGGAATGGCCTTGACATCAAAAAAGGGGAGAATCTGCATCATGAGGACGCCGGCGACCCGTTTGGTCGGGTCAATCCAGTAATACGAGTTAAAAATGCCGGCCCAGCTCAGGCTGCCGGCCGCGCGGGCGCCGGGCAGCCGGCTGGTGTTGATCAAGAACCCCAGACCGTGTTTATGCACGACGCCGGGGGAGAACTTCACATCGTTGGAGAGTGGCGGGACGGCGGTGGTCATGTCTCCGGCGGTGAGGTCGCCAATATGATTCTCTGACATCAGGGCAACGGTCTCGGGCTTGAGAATCTGCGCGCCCTGATAGCTGCCGCCTGCAAGGATCATCTGCACAAAGGCCAGGTAGTCTTTTGCGGTGGAGTTGAGGCCGGCGCCCCCGCTCTGGAAATCAGCGTCAGGCGGAATGATCTCAATATCAAGGGGGGCCAGAACGCCATCTGCACCGCGCTGGTGGACACAGACGGTGCGTTCATTGTGTTCGGCGGAACGGGTAAAGCCCGTATCAACCATGCCCAGGGGCTCGAAGACCTGCCGGGTCAGATAATCGCCCAGGGTTTGACCGCTGACCGCCTCAACCAGTTGGCCGACCCAATCGGTGTTAATACCGTACTCCCAGCGTGCTCCCGGCTCACACACTAGGGGCATATGGAGCGCGGCTTTTTTGCCGCTGGCAATGCCCGGTTTGCCGCTGGCCGTCTGGTACTGACCGAGCCCAGGGTTCCATATCTCATACCCAAAGCCGGCCGTATGGGTCAGAAGCTGACGTGCGGTGACAGGCCGTGTGGCCGGACGGAGTTGCGGCTGTCCGGCGGCATCAAACCCGTCCAGCACCTCAAGCTGGGCCAGGGCCGGCAGGAGTTCGCCCACGGGCTGGTCCAGTCCGAATTTTCCCTGCTCGTAGAGCTGCATGGCGGCGACCGAGACCACCGCTTTGGTCATGGAGGCGATACGAAAGACGCTATCGGTTGTCATGGCCGGGCCGACACCCAGCTTGCGCGTCCCAAACACCCCCTCGTACACCGGGCCTGATTCCGTGGCGACGGTGGCGACCAGCCCCGGAATATCCCCGGACTCCACCGCTTGACTGAGGACGGTATCAATCTGCTGCATGACTTTCCCTTTCCTTAGTGAGCATCCGGCGTGACTTTGAGGGCCACGGTCTTGCCCGACTCCACCCGGCTGACCCGTGGCCGCGCAAAGCCCAACCAGGCCAGCCAGTATTTCTTGGTATAGGCTGCACCCATACGTTCGACGAGAGCCGCGTCCGTAATAATCTCGGCCGTGCCGGTAAAGGTGGGGCCGTCTTTGCCGCCGACGGCAATACGCACCACGTTGCGCCCGTCTGTAATACGTTTGGCTTTATACGAGGTGGGTGAGGCGGTGAGATAGAGCACGTCGTCGGCATACCAGAACCAGACCGGGGCCGCGCTGCCCCATGCTCCGCTTTTGCGCTTGGTGGAAAGATAGATCTCTTTGGCTTCGTTGAGCTGAGCGATGGTCTGCGCATCAAGCGCGTCCACCGCCCGGACCATGCCCGGAAGAAGCCCAGCCAGGCAGAGGCCCAGCGTAATAAGGAGTACGTATAAAAGGTTCATCGCATTCTCCTGACGAGCGCTCTTTACTCTGCTTCGAACGCGTCCGACAAACGCACGAAGGCGTGAAAAAAATCTTCTTTGAATTCCTGGACCACGGCTGCGGCTGACATCTGGCGATTCATCAGCCCAACCCCCTGGCCGACCCAATAAGTTGCCAGTTCCTTGGCCCCCGGGTGTCCCCCCTGAGAGAGCTTATCCACTCGGCCCAGGGCCGGCTCGGTCACGAGCGATTGCAGGGGCATGGGGAGCGGAGCCGGGCTGTCCTCAGCCTCCCAGGCATCGGTCCACGGGGACCGGAGTTGGCGCGAATACTTGCCGGTGCGGGCTTTTGATCTGACGGTATCGCGGGATGAGGCGTGCAGCATTTTTTCCTTGACAACCGGATTGGTTTCGGCCTCACTCGTCGTCAGCCACACTGAGCCCGTCCACACCCCCGCGGCGCCCATAGCCATGCAGGCCGCCATTTGACGGCCGGTCACAATGCCGCCCGCGGCCAGAATCGGGATATTGCCATACGGCTGAATCGCGGCGTGAATTTCAGGAATCAGCACCAGGGTTGAGACCTCGCCGCAATGGCCACCGGCCTCCCCGCCGGCAGCAATCAGCACGTCAACCCCGGCCTGCACTTGGCGCAGGGCGTGCTTTTTTGCGCCGACCAGGGCAGCGACCCGCACGTCATGCTGTTTACCCATCTCCAGCATGATGGGGGGTGGAACCCCGAGGGCATTGGCTACGAGCTTGATTGGATGCGAAAAGGCCACCTCCAGGGTTTCGGCCGCCCCGCTGGCCTGCATATTCTGGCTGGCCCGAAACGTCTCGTCGCGAAAGCTATACAGTCCCTCGGCTGAGATATCGTGCTGGGCCAGAATCCCAGCCGCAAACTGAAAATACTCCTGAGGAATAGCGGTCTCGACCTTGTTGCGATTGAGTCCGCCAACACTCACCTCGGCCATTTTATTGGGCACAATCAGATCGATACCATACGGCTTGCCCTCAATGTGTGCATCAATCCAGCGCAATTCTTCTTCCAGGCGGTCCGGCGGATGGGCGACCGCGCCAAACACCCCCAGGCCACCGGCCTTGGAGACCGCCACCACAACATCGCGGCAGTGGGTAAACGCAATCAGGGGAAACTCAATGTCAAACATCTCGCAAATGGGGGTTTTCATAGTGACGCTCCTAGTCAACACGGGCCCTGACTTGAGCCGGACTTGGTCCGCCCGGACGGAGGATGAGAGGGGCAGCGAACCCGGCGTGGCAACCCTAGCCCGTCGTCCGCCCGCGGCACGATAGCATCAAGGTCGAGGGTGAGACGCCCTATAGCTTTTCCTTTTTCTCCAGGTCGCGCAGGAACTGGATGTTCAACTCAAGTTTCTCCCCCAGCCACAGGGCACGGTGCGAGTGGTCGGCGACGTCATCGCCAGTCCGGGGGTGAATCAGGACATTGAGACTGGAATGGTTCAACATCAGCCAGGGAACCAGGGTCTCAAACTGGTCCGGCTGAAAGGCGACCTGATACATGGATTGCGGATGAGGCCCCACGGGCTTATCACGCCAACGGCCCATTTTAACCTCGAATTGAGCGCTGATGGCTTCACCGATGTCCGCGGCAATCGCCCGGGTGGACTCATCATAATACACATGGGCGTGGAACCCTTTGATTTCGCTTTTGTCCTGCTGCATGGGGTCTCCCTTGGCTGGAATGGTGTTACCGAACGCCGCGCGTATTATCGCCGGCTGGCTCTCCGGGTTGTGGCTGCCAGTCAAAACCAATCTGTCGCCACAGGTCACGATAATCGTAGTCGGTCTTGAGCGCCAAGTTGAGCCGGTTGTACGAGGCAAAATCACTGACGAGATGGATCAACTGCACCACGCCGGCATCAGTCAGGCCGACCTCGCGCAGGTGGGCAATATCCTCATCCGTCACATCCTGCGGGCTGCGGTTTACTTGCAGGGCAAACTCTACAATCGTTTTCAGGCGGGGGTCAGCAATCGCCGCTGGACCCTCAGCCAGAAACTGTTTGGTGTAGGCTTCGTCGGTCCGCAGGCCGTAGTGCAGAATCGTACAAAAAGCAGCCGTGCAGTAGGGGCAGCCGTTGGCCTTGGAAACGGCAATGCCGACGTGCTGAATTTCCGGCATGGAAAGCTCGCCCAGTTGCCAGAGGACCTTGGTGGTGCCGAGCTTGGCCTTGAGCAACTCGGGACAGTTCAATTCAACATAGAAGTGGTTGGGCACCGCGCCTTCCATGTCAGTGACCCAACTGAAAATTCCCTGGATGATCGGGTCGTCAATATGCTCCGGTTTGTTGATTGCCACTCGGGCCATACGTCACCACCGGCTGATTGGAATGTTGTGGGTATCTGGTCGGCTCCGTTTCCGGGCCTATAGTACCCGGTTGCAGACCTCGGTGCAAAGCCTCTGGATGCTGCGGACTGAAAGCCGGCCGGGCAACCACTGAACCCCCCTGGCCCCCCTTATCAGGGGGGAGAGCTGCTGACTGGATTGTGTGGATTGAGAGCCGACCGGGCAACCGCAGGGGTTGCCTCTACAAGACACAGGCCCGCGGCGGGACAGAGGCCAATCGGTCAGGCTGAGGCGGCCGTTTCGTAATACGGCGAGGGGAGGGTGGGGTAGACTTGGAAGACGTGCTGAAACACCTCATTCGAGCGCTTTTCTACTTCCTGATTCTCGTAGCTTTGCGGCAAACCGGTTTGGTCGTGCCACAGAACGTTCTTGATGACAACGCGCACCGCGGCGCGGGTGGCCTGCTTATCGCGCCACTGATCGACGCGCAGCTTCTCGGCCTTAATCGTGGTGAGCAGCTCAACGGCAACGGTCTTCACGCGCTGGATGTCGGATTTGCTCAGGTGTGGTTTCTTGAGCAAGTCAAAGACAGCCAACGCTTCTTCATCTAGGCCCTCACGGGCCGCTCGGCGCTGTTCTGCATCCAACTCTTGCGCCAGCTTGAGCAGCGCCTCAAAGGTTTGCTCAATCGTCACGCGGTCCTTCTCACGGTTATATTGCGCAACGACTTCTTCGTAGTGTCGCTGAAAATCGGTCCGTAGCGGGTTCTGTTGCAATAACCGCCGCAGCCGGTTTTCCACGCTGTGGCGCAGGTTCTGGACGGTGCTGTTCTTGGTTGGGCTCCGCTCAAACTCGTGTTTCAGGCGCTCGAAATCAATCCGGCTGATGTCATAGGGCTCCTGTTTTTCGATTACCGCGTCGGGCCGCACCTCAATGGCCTGGTCTACCACCATATGCAGGCTACGGATGATAGCGCTGATGTCAGCCCGCTCGCGATCCTGTTGCAGGCTCTTGTAGATAATGTTGATGGCCTCGCGTTCGTTTCTGTAGACCTGCACGCCTGGCACATTCAGGCTGGCCCGGAACTTCTTGAACACCTCACGGCAGAAAACCTCGAAGCGCTTCCGGGTTTCGTCGTTCTCATTCGCCGCCTCCTTGCAAGCGACAATGGCGGCGTTCCGCTGAAAACCGGACCGTTCGATCACGTCGTCCAGGCCGGCCCCCCGCTCATTGAGAAAGGTCCGTACCAGGGCAATCGCCTCGGCCAGGTCAGCCAGCAACTCGTCGTTGGGTCTGGCCGGGTCGATTGCCCTATCGTCCGTCCGCGTAGCAGCGAAGGTCGCCAGGGCCTTACGCAGCTGTGTCAGGATGCCGCAGTAGTCCACGATCAGGCCGTTGTTTTTGCCGGCGTTGACGCGGTTGGCGCGGGCAATGGCCTGCATCAGGGTGTGGGCTTTGAGCGGTTTGTCAAGATACAGCGTGGACAGGCTCGGTACGTCGAAACCGGTCAACCACATGGCGCAGACAATGGCAATCCGAAAGGGATGCTCTTCCGCTTTGAAGGCTTCGTCCAGGGCCATGCGCTGCATAGTGCGAAAGCGTGGCTGGCTGCGCATGGCTTCGGGCAATTCCATACCCTGCTTGATGAGGCGACGGTGTGGAGCGATGTCCAAGTCCCATTGGCGAAACCTGTCCACCTCACCCTGCTCCTCGCTCACCACGACCGCCAGGCGGGTTTCCCGCATCCAGTTCATTTGCCGCGTCAGATAGCCCTTCTCCTGCTCGTCGCTCGCCTCCGACTGCGCCGCCGCCAATGCCTGAATGCGCTCCTGCCAGTAGAACGCAATCAGCCGGTGCATCCGCACGCAGGTCATTTTATCGAGACAGACCAGCATGGCCTTGCCCGTCTCCCAGGCGGTTGAGTAGTGCTGCACGAAGTCTCGGGCTACCTGGTCGAGCCGCTTATCCGCGGTGAGGAGGTGGGAGGCGCGCTTCATCTCCTGTTCCAGCCGCTGGGCGGTATTGATGTCGTCAATTTCCAGGTCCTCCAGCGTGTCGGCCATCCGCTCGTTCAGGTCGCCAATGGCCACGCCCAGCGTGTCGCCCCGAGCGTCGTAGTAAAGCGGCACGGTCGCTTGATCCTCCACGGCTCGCTGAAAATCGTAGGTTGAAACATAGTCGCCAAAGACCTGCCGCGTGATTTCATCATCTTTGAACAGGGGCGTGCCGGTGAAGCCGATATAGCTGGCGTTGGGCAGGGCATGACGCAGGTTGAGGGCCAGCGTGCCGTACTGAGTGCGGTGGGCCTCGTCGGTGATGACGATAATGTCGTCACGATTGGTATAACGCTCGCCCGGCCCTCCGTCCTGATGAAATTTCTGGATCAGCGAGAAGACATATGTCTTATGGTGGGTCAGCAAGTCGCGCACGTCTGCGCCGCTGGCCGGCCGGCAGGGGTCTGTATCGTGATCGACGACTCCGCAGCCGGCAAAGGTCTAGTAAATCTGGGTGTCGAGGTCGTCGCGGTCGGTCAACACCAGAAAGGTGAAGTTGCCGCCAAGGGTGCGGTGGACCTTCCGGGCGAACATTACCATTGAGTAGCTCTTCCCGGCCCCCTGGGTATGCCAGAAAACGCCCAGCCGGCGCTGGTGGGCCTCACGGGTACGCACCGCCTCAATCGCCCGGTTGACCCCCAGGAACTGATGATTGCGGGCCAGGATTTTCCTTGGCTCGCCCGAGGATTCATCAAAGAGAATGAAATTCTCCACCAGGTCCATAAAGTTGCGCTTGTCACAGACGCCTTTCAGCAGCGTCTCCATGTCCACCACGCTGGGTTCCGCCTCGTCGAGCCGCTTCCACTCGTGGAAATGCTCCCACTTGCTGGTAAGGGAACCGAGCTTGGCCTTCTCACCGTTGCCAAATACGACCAGAGCATTGTGGTGGAACAGGCGCGGAATAGTGTCTCGGTAGTCGGAGTAGTTCTGCTCAAACGCGGTCTGAAGGTTGCGGTGGATGTTCTTGCACTCGATAAACAGCAGCGGCAGGCCGTTGACAAAGCCGACAATATCGGCCCGCCGGCGATACAGGTCGCCCCGCACCCACAGTTCACGGACACACAGAAAGTGGTTGTTCTCCGGCTTGTCAAAGTCGAACACCCGCAGGCGTTCCCGCACCAGTGCATTTTTATGGTTGCGAAAGGAGACTGGCACGCCGTCACGGATAAGGGCGTATTGTTCACGGTTGGCGGCGACCAGGGTTTGGGCAATCAGCGTGGTCGTGAGCTGGCGAACGGCATCAGCGTAAGCGGCCTCGGGCAGACCCGGATTCAGGGCTTTCAGCCGCTCACGAAGCCGGCGGGTCAGCACCACCTCGCCGTCAGATGTACGGCCTAGCAGGCTGTCCGGTCCGAAGTCCTCGCGGTTATGGGCATAGACCGACTCCCAACCGAGTTGGTGTTCCAGATAACTCGCGGTCGTTTGCTGCACGAGCGCGTCTTCGGTGTAGGCTGTCGATTTCATCGCTGCTTAGGTATCCAGCAGGAAACGTTCCATTATTCGTCTTCATCCGGGAATATCTTTGAGTTGTAGAACGCGTCGATAAACTCCTGGGGCGTCTCGTCAAAGTCTGGGGCAATCCAGATTTGGCCCTTCAGCGCCCCGAGTTTCCGTTTGGTCTTCGGCTTCCGGTACGGCTCCAGCCGCTCGCTTCCGCCCAGCTTCGCCAAGCGCCGGGCACTTTCCCGTTCGATGAGTAGCTTGTAAACCCTCGCGTACCAGCTTCGCCTTCTCTGCAATACCGGTAAGGCGCTGGGCTTCTACCAACAATTGGTCATCAATGTTCAGTGTCGTTCTCATGTTCCCTCACCCCTCTTGCCCGTCTGATGGAGCGGCTGGCAGGTTCCACTTCGTTCGGTTAGGGTTCGTCACCCTACTTTAATCTCCCCACTCATCAGTCGTGGTAGAAGGAGGTCACGGGCTTGGCTCAGTCGATCAATCGCTCGATGTAGCCCCTCAATTTGATGGTCAATGGGACGTACATACTCCATGAACGACTCGCCGACACGTTTTGCCGGTTGGAGCAGTTCAACGTCGTAGAGGTCTTTCTTTGTGACTGCGGCAAAGATAGTGCCCCCGCCGATTATGTCTTCTTTGAAAAACCGACTCTTCAGAGCGTAGAAGAGAAGGTTCTGCTGATTTTGATTTGATCGGATAGCTGCAATGCCCCGTCCAATGACAATCTTATCAAGTGTAAGATTGATCTTTCCGACCGGCGCACGAACACTGAACAGAATATCACCACTTCGGGCTATCCTGTTCTGAACGGTGCAGTATGTCTGATGTGTTGGAAATCTAGCTCCGAAATTCGCTACCCCCTGATGGAATGGAAGTCCACTACCTTCTTTGTTGTAAAAAGTTGACTTGGGGCTTTGACCCATAGTTATGTCTGCGATTTCCACGAGTTTCCGTCTCTCCCACCCCTCCGGCACCCCGTCCTTAACCTTGACGTGCTCATGCCCAGGAAACCGAAGCCGCACGAACCACTCCTTGTAGAGCAGCCGCGCTGCCTGTTCTAGCAACTGAATCCGCCGCCGGTTGTTTTCAATCAGGTCGTCGTAGGCGGAGAGGATGGAGGCAATGCGACGTTGTTGATTGACATCTGTAGGAACGGTCACCTTGACCCGATAAATACGTTCGGGAGCCGTGTGTCTAACTTTTGTGCCAGTCGCGCTACCCCTATTTGCCCGCGAACTGGTCTGGTGTTGAGGAGGTAATAGAGAAAACGTTTATCCAGAGCCTTGTCGTCTATCTCTTGAATTAAGCCCAGACGTTGGTTGTGGAGGTACTTTCCTCCTTCGGGAATCAACGGAGAACTCCCAAGAAGACCAGGCCCCTGTTCCGTCATTGCAACGATCAGGTCCCCCTCATCCAACACGTAGTCCTCTGGAATGCCGCCCGTATAGAATCGATCCTTATTCAGCCGCAACCGGAATCCGCCCTCTTCATTGAAGTTGCCGGGTGTGAGGACAATAAATTCGCCACTGTCAGAAAAGTACTGACTCTTGAATGCGAAACCGTGCTTCACATAAATTGCATCGCCAAGCGCTATTCTGTGCCAACTCATCCTCCCGACTCCTCAAACTCTTGGCGAGACAGACGTGACTGTCGGATGATGGAACTAAGCGTGCCACGGCGAATTTCCCGGTGGTTGGGAACTAAAACCGTAGTCGTGCCGTCTGTCGTGCGCCGCTGCATAACGATATGGCTGCTTCTCCGGCGCACCTCAGTAAAGTGGTGACGTTCTAGTATCCGGCAGACTTCCCGACCAGAATAGACTTTCAGCCTACCCAACCGTAATCTCCACGTTGGTGACATAGACTTCTGAGTGCAGCCGCTCTGCTATCTCTTCGGTTGAGGCGCACTCGAAGAACAACTCAAGCGCCTCTGTCACATTCTCACGCGCCTCCCTGACGGTGGCTCCCTGGCTGGCTATATCGAGTTCGGGGCACAGGGCCACATAGCCCTCACCGTCCCGTTCAATAATGGCTGTCAGCGTCTTTGTCATCACGCCACCTCGCATTGGATGTATCTTTCAACAACTTCATAGGCTGGACCTGAACGCTGAACAGCAGGAGCCCCTTCACCCTCTGAGGAGCCCCAATCGTTCGGCTCAGGATTCATTCGTCAGTCCTATAATGGCCAGCCCTTGCATCGAACCATCCCGGTTGCGGACCATCAACGTGCCTCCATCCCTAATGATGTCGGCAAGCTCAGCCGTCACCGACAAGGCCGTGCTCACCGTTGCCGCCTTGCTCCTGGAATGCAGCCGTTCAGTCAACTTCTCCGTATTTTTTACATCTCGTTCGGTGAGGCTCATAGTGACCTTCATTGGCTCAACTCCTTTCTCTTCATTAAACACCTCAGAATCGGATGTATCTTTCAACCCTGCTTGGAGTAAATAACCATGCCGAAGATGTCTATATGTCGCTTGAACAGGGCGGACTTGATGCTTTCGTAGGCCGTGAGGTCGCAGGTCTGTGGAATGTCGAGGTCTTCCAGATCAAGAGCCAGTCGCCCGAGACGCCTGTCGTCCACAATGCCGCGCGTGGCCAGGTCAATGTCGGAATACCGCTTGGCCTTACCGGTCGCGCGTGAGCCGAAAAGCCTCACCTCTGTGAGTTCGGGATAGGTAACGAAGATGTGGGTCAGCTTGGCCATGACGGGCGGAGGGAGGTCCGGCGCTCTCATAGGTTCATCGCCTCCCGGCGCAGACGTTCATGCAGTTCTCCGAGAATGGTGAGGTAGCGCCGCTGGATTCGGTCAATGACAAGATCAAACGTCGCAAGGTCGTAGGTGTGCGACATGAGATTGCGGTCGGTCAGCATATCGACCCAGGTATCGCCGTCCTGAATGAGTTTGGATTGAAAAGATTGGCGTATGACCTGTCGGGGTGTCACGGTCGAGAGGGAAACGCCATCGTGCTCCAGACGGTCCTTGAGGAGATTCCAGGCCAACTCAAAGGTATATTCAAAGCGCTGTATAACCCCCTCGCGCTCCAGTTGGTTCAACCGGCTGGGTTCTTCTCTCAACGCTTCGCGCAACAGGCTGAACGCGCGGGAAAAGTTCCTGAATCGGTAGTGCCAGCGCACTTCTTCCGTCATCGCATTTCCCCCAGGGGTGCCAAATACCGTGATTATAGCCCTAACGTCTCAAAATTCTTCTTGATGGTCGCAGCCAGACCCACCGCCTCGGCGTTGAGGTCTTCCAGTTCGGTGTGAAGCTCGCGCAGGGCTGCGCTGAAATCGAAATCCTCGTCGTCTGCTTCGGGCGCGACGCCGACATAGCGACCGGGGGTCAGGCTCCAGTCGTTGGCGGCGATCTCAGCCCGGTCCACCAGCTTGACCAAGCCGTCTACGTCGCACAGCTTGGCGTCGGGGAAACGCTCGGTCAGCCAGTGGGCCTGCCGCCAGAAATAACGCACCTGCTGGATCTGTGCGACCGCACGCTGGCGCGCCCCATCCACGGCTTTGCGGGCGCGGCTGAGGGCATGGCGCGACTTGGCGTCAGCCGCGTTTTCGCCGGCTTCACTCAGACGGGAGGCCAGCTTGTAAATCAGGTCGGTTTGCCGGGCCAGGTCGCGGCTGGATTCGGCCAGCGGGGCGAGGCGTTCGACCGTGAGCCGAGGGGTGCTGACGGGTGGTGCTTCACCCGCCAAGGCGTCGCTGGCGCGTTGAAATGCCTGGACATCGGTGTGCCATGCGGTGAGCGCAGCGTGCAGTTCTTTTTGAAGACCGCCGAGGGCTGCGTCCTCGCTCAGGCTGTTGAGGAGAGGGTGCAGGGCCGCGTTGAGTGCGTCGAGGGCAGCGGCGAAGTCGAGGCAGGCCGGTGGCGTTTGGCCGTTCTGAGTTTGCGTGGTGAAACAGGCGGCGGCGGAGTCACGGGCGTGGCGGCAGTAGTCGGCTACCAGGTTGAGAAACTTGTCGGTCTGGCCGCGATACAGCCAGACAATGGCGAGGAGGTTGTGCTGCTGCTCGGGGCTGAAGTCGTATATCTTGCGCGTGACCTTGCGGTACACCGTGCGGGCGTCAATCATCAGCACTTTGTCGCGGTGTTCCTCGGGCTTGGCCCGGTTCAGAAACCAGAGCTCGCAGGGAACGGTGCGGGTGTAGAAGAAATTGGAGCGAATGGCGATCATGATGTCCACGTCGCCGGTCTCGACCAGCTTGCGGCGGACCTTGGCCTCACCGCCACCGGCGCTTGATGCCTGTGAGGACATAACAAAGCCAGCCCGCCCTCCCTCGTTGAGATAACGGTAGAAATAGCTGATCCAGACGTAGTTGCCGTTGGAGACTTTCTCTTTTTTGTTCACACTCGGCAGGCCAAAGGGCAGGCGCGGGTCGGTCCTGACCTTGGCCGCGTCAATCTCGTCCACGTTGAAGGGCGGATTGGCCATGACGTAATCGGCCTTGCCGACCAGCTCGTGCGGGTCCTGATAATAGGTAATGGCCTGCTGAACGTCGCCTTCGAGACCGTGGACGGCCAGGTTCATCTTGGCCAGCCGGATGGTAGTGGCGTTCTTCTCCAGACCGCGAAAGGTCAACTGCTCGGTCGGGCTCTGGCCGTGTGCTTCAACCGTGCGCGCGCTCTGGACAAACATGCCGCCCGAGCCACAGGCCGGGTCAAGCACTTGAGCGATGAGCGCTACCAGGGAGACGGGGGTGAAGAACTCGCCGTTGTCGTGGGCCTTCTGGTCGGCGAAGCGGGTCAGAAAATACTCGTAGATGCGGCCAAAGACATCATCGGACACCTGTTTCAACTCGTCCGGGTTGAGGAGACGCAGGATATCGCCGAGGGTGTCGTTGTCCAGATTTTGATACTCGTTCTTGGGCAGGACACCGCGCAGGCTGCCATAGTGCGCCTCAATGGATTCCATGGCGTCCACGAGGGCCTTGGCGCGGTCCGCGCTGTCGGGCAGCGCCACGAGGAAATCGAACTGCGCTTCAGGGGTCAGGAAGATTGCGCTCCGCTGCGAGAAATCTTCCTTGGTGAGGGCGCGCCTCTTGCCGCCTCGGCTTGGCAGGCTGGGTTCAATCGCTGCCTTGACCGTCAGATAGCGGCTGTAGGCATGGCGCAGGAAGACCAGTCCCATGACGGGCAGGAAGTATTCATTGCTGGCATACTCGGAGTTGGCGCGCAGGGTGTCGGCTGCGCGCCAGAGTCGGCGTTCGATGGTTTCGAGGTGTTCGGGTTGGGACATATGCGCCGCTTACAGCGGGTGTTGTGACAGGAATTCCTTGAAGACGCTCAGAAACGGCTCGCGGGCCGAGGATACAAAACCGTGGCCGGCGTTATCGAAAATAGCCAGTTGGGCGTGCGGAATTTCGCGGGCCAGAATCTCTGAATTGGCCGCCGGAATCAGCACATCGTCCCGCCCGGTGGCGACCAGGGTGGGAGCGGTGACTTCCTTGAGCTGTTTGTAGACCCGCAGGGTCATGGTCGCGTCTAAGTGGCGCTTGTAAGCAAAGAAAGGGGTGGAGTGTTCCAGGACGCGGCGCAGGGTGGCTTCGAGTTTATCCCGATGGGTGGCGATATAGTCTTGGGAGTAGGACAATTTCCAGCCCTCCCGAATGGCTTCTTCTGGCGTCTGTCCAGGCCGACCTTTGAGCGCCTGCATAGATTCCGGTGGGGCCGGGACGGAGTGTTTGCCGCCTGGAGTGGTACAGCCCAGGGTTAAACTGGCGAGGTATTGCTGGTGGTGGATGCCGATTTCCTGGGCAATCATGCCGCCCATGGAAATGCCGAAAATATGCGCGCGCGGGATGTCGAGCGCATTGAGCAAGCCCACGGCATCGCTAGCGAACAGGGCAATGGAATACGGCTCGTCCGGTTTATCCGACTGCCCGGTGCCACGGTTATCATAGGTGATGACCTGATAATTGTCGGCCATGCGTTGAACAAACTCCTGATCCCAGGCCGCGGCCGGCCCGCCCAGCCCCATGATGAGCAGCAGCGGTTGCCCCTGGCCCTGAATCGTATAGTGCAGATTGATCCCATTCACCTGTGCGTATGACATACTCTTCCTCCTTTTGTGTGAACGTCTTATCCAGTTGTGGGGAGAAGCGCAAACCAGGGAGAGCCGGCTCTTTGCCGCTTCATGCAGTTTGGTATAGGTCCATAGCCTATGCAAACGGCTGTTTCCGAGCCGGCGGCTGTCCGCCAGACCGTGAAGGAACTGTCCCAGATATCGACGTTGCGGTCCGTCTACCATCTGGCTGAAGTCTGGAGTGTGATCGGGCTGGCGGTCTGGCTGAGTGGCTGGGTCTTGCCGCCATCCACAGGCATCTGGGGAGCGTGTGTTTATATGGGCGCAGTCGTTGTGATTGCCGCCCGGCAGCACGCCCTGATGGTCCTCGTGCACGAGGCGATTCATAAACGGGTCTCGCGCCTGATGTGGGTCAACGACACGCTGACTCGTGTAGCCGCGGCGTTTCCGATCTTTATCTCGCTCTCGAAATGGCGCTTCATCCACCTCTATCATCACCAGTATACGCATACCAAGGAGGACCCGGACCGGGCCATTTATGCTCGTTATCCCCTGGGGAGCGGGCCGTTCTGGCGGCTGCTGGTCCGAGATATATGTGGTCTGAACGTTATCTCGACGCTGAAGTATTTTATTGATCTGCCCTTTGTGACGCGCGCGTTTAATCGGAAGTTTCTGGGTGAGGAACGCGCCGGCCGCTATCGTCAGATTGCTGACATGGGCCTGTTCACGACCTTTTGGGCCGTGGTGGGCAGCGCTGGGTGTGTCGTGTGGGGCTGGGCGTTTGGGCAATATCTGGTGTTGTACTGGCTCGTCCCGTACTGCACCCTGACACAGGTTTTTTTTCGTATCCGAGGGGCGATTGAGCATGGCAATGTGCCCGCCCCTGAGAACGCCTACCAGCAGACGCGAACCTATTTCATGCCCGCGGTCCTGCGTTTTTTCTTTGCGCCCAAGCAGGTGAACTACCACCTGGAGCACCACCTGTATCCCTCGGTGCCCTTCTATCATCTGCCCCGCTTGCACGCTGTGCTCAGCCGGGCTGTCTATCCGGCCGAGGCCGGCTATTGCGAGCCGTTCTCTACTGGTCTCAAGAAATTGGTCTCCGGGTGAGGGGCCGGCCGACTCCCGGCAAAAAAAGAGGGCAGCCGTGTGGCTGCCCTGTGTCTGCCCGCGGTTTGCTATAGATCATACGCCCGGGCCGCGTTATCGCCCAGGATGTTCTGCCGGTCGGGTGGTGGGAGTTCTTTAATCCCATTCTGCAAGGTGTTGAGGGCATCCGGGAAACCGTCAAAATGGGGGAAGTCGGTGGACCAGAAGAACTTGTCCGACCCCCAACGAGCCGCGGCCGGGGGAATCATGCTTTCATCCACATCGCAGCCAACCCAGACCTGACGGCGGAAATACTCGCTGGGTGGGCGCTTACAGGCGGTCATAAAGCCACTGTGTTCCCACTTGCTATCCATCCGCTCGACAAAATGCGGGACCCAGCCAGCCCCCACTTCCAGTACCAGCAGTTTGAGATTTGGAAAGCGTTCCAGGGTGCCACCCTCAAACATGCTGACAAAGGACGCCTGGATATCAAAGCCCAGGGTGACTGACAGAAAATAGAACGGCGAGCCGTGAAAGGTGGGATGGTTATACCAGGTGCTGCCGTGAAAGTCGGGCCGCGCAATCACGTGCAGGCCAACCGGCATCTGAATATCCTGTGCGACCGCCCAGAACGGATCGTAGGTTGTGTCGCCATAGGCTTTGCCGTTTGCCGGATAGGGGGTCAGCATAACGGCCTTCAAGCCTAACTTGGCGGCGCGCTTCAGCTCACCAATAGCGGCCTCAGGATCCATGAGGGAGATGTGCGCGACCCCGTAGAGGCGGTTGGGGTAGTGGCGACAGAAATCGGCGATCCAGTCATTGTAGACGCGGTTATAGGCCAGAGCCAGACCAGGGTCATGCACTTCACCTTCCCACAGTAGGCCGATTGTGGGAAAGAGCACGGCCGCATCAATACCATCAGCGTCCAATTGCTTGATTCGCTCATGCGGATCATAGGCCCCCTTGGGACCATCCATATACAACTGGTCTTTAGAGAAGACGAGTTCGCCGGGCTTGCCAAAACCGGAGGCCACCCCCATCCCCCTGATCGTCGGAGAAATTTTGCCGTCAATGACCAGCGACTCCCAGCCTTCGGCGTCTTTGGCAATATGCAAGGCGCGCTCTTTGTATTTTGACTCCAGGTTCTCCTTCCACAGATTGGGCGGCTCTAAAATATGACCATCGGCGTCAACAATTCTTCCAAGCTGCATTGCGCGTCCCTCCTTGCACAAGTGTAGAATTTGCTCCGCTTCTAGCCCACTTTACTCCAGATTACAAATTGGTCTGCGCTTTTTGTGGAAGGTGATGAGTGGAAAGGACTACCCCCGCCGGGAATCGAACCCAGACCCCAGGTTCCGGAGACCTGTGTGATATCCATTTCACCACGGGGGCACGGTCTGTACCCTATCACATACCAGAAGAGAAGCAATGTTTTGGGGGACTGATTCCGCGCACCGGACATGGGACGCAGTGCGGCAGGTGGTCTCCGACGGCGGGTGCAAGGCCCGAGAGTGGAGGCTACGGTTCTCCTCTCTCGATGGTCAACACTGCGTCTTCATCGTACAGCCGGTTGTCGAGGTATAATTCGGGATAGCGCGCCTGCGTTTCCAGGCTCTCGTCTGCACCGATTGGGGTTTCCTCCGCCTCATTCCCGGCATCGCTGCCGGCCGCCAGATTCCCTCCGTACAACTCGGGGTAGCGCAGCCGGAGTTCCAGACTCTCGTCTACGCTGTCGGCGGTGTTCTCCGCTTCTTCGTCGCTCCCTTCCAACCCAAAGTCTTCACTCAAGAGCGAACCTGACGAGTCAGGGCGAACTGAATAGAGGGACTGAGACCATCCGTTCGACGCCAAGAAGAGCAGGAGCGTAAGCGCACTGACCCATGTCTTCATATCAGAATCCTCCGTATGACGTTCTGGCCAGGGTGAAGGGCGACACGTCCCGCGGAGAACCGAGACGCAGAGGTCTCGACCGTGGACGCCGGGGAGGCGTGAACCAGGAGGCAACCTTTCAGCCGGACATGGACCTTCTTCCCCGCGCCATAGCCTTTGACAATCACGCGCTGACCAGACTGGATTTGTTGGATGTGCTGAATCTGGGATCGATGAATGAGACACTCAACCCCACTCAGGCGCGCCGGGTCTCCTTGCAAAATGAGCGCCACCTGTCCCGAATCGTCTTGTTCAATCCTCGTGATTTGGCCCGATACCTGAATGATTTTATCCCGATATTTTTCATCCGCGGCCACACGGGCGGTGTGAAAGGTTTGGGAGAGGAAGGGGGCTGAGGTCCTGAACGCGGGTTTTTGTTCGGGCTTCACCGTTTGCTGGTCCGTTGTGCGGAAAAACAGGACGATAATGAGGCCGAGCAGGGGGATGGCTATAAATCGCATAGGCTTGACTCAGGTTTCCCAAAACTAGGCCATTCCTGACGGTCGGGTCAAGAGAGGCGGGGGCCGGCAGGGGAGAGGGACAGGCCAGAGGGAGGCGTCAACCGACTCGCTCTGAGACTGTTGCCACCAGTATTTCAACGTCTTGGAGAAGCTGGGCTATAGATTCCGTGTCATCTCCCCGATAATAGCCGCGGATGCGTCGCTGCGGGTCAATCAGCACGAAACGGTTGCTGTGCACGATGGGCTCGTGGGTCGTCAGGCGGGGGTCATGTGGGGCGAGGACTTCCACGCCAAGCCGAAAGCCGTTGCGGATGAGATCATACATCACTGAGCGTTCGCCCGTCAGGAAGAGCCAGCGCTGGTCGTCCGCGCGGTAGCGCTGCGCGTAGACCTGCAATACCTCGGGGGTATCGCGTTCTGGATCGACACTCAAGGAAAGAAAGCGGACCGGCTTGGTACGCAGGACCGTTTGCAAGCGAGCCATCCGTTGGCTGAGGAGTGGGCACCTGCCCGGACAGTGGGTAAAGATGAAGTTGGCGACCCACATGGACCCGGTCAGGTCGGTGTGACCAAAGGGTTGTTGCGTCCGCTCAATCAGCGAAAAGGGGGGGATTATTCCCAAGATGGGAAGCTGCCCAGGCGGGGCCGGCCGAGAGCGGTCTGAGAAAAGAGAGAGGGTGCCATACCCGACAACAAAGGCCAGAACAAGACCCAACGCGCCCCAGATGAGGCGCTGTGGAAGGCGTTCTGGGGGAGTGCTTGTAAGGCCGTCAGGCACCGGAGACTAGTGGTCAGCCGCTTCGCTCGCCGCGGTTGGCTCAACTGGGGTATACGTCCTGGTGGTTGAGGTCAGGTCTGGCAGGAGCATGATGATTAAAAAGACACAAATAACCATAGGTGTCAGGGCAATCACGCTGAGCGTGGTGCGCTCAAAGCGGAGGTGCATGAAATACAGCGCGACCAGCAGCGCTTTGGCAACCGCCAGGATGACAAGCAGGGAGCCGGCGGTGAGTTTGGCGGAGACCAGCGGCGGCACCATGACCTCAAGAATGGTCAAAATGGTGAGGACTACCATAATGGCGAAATAGTTTGGTTCAACGTGGTCCGCATGTGCGGCAGATGCGTTTGCCATCGTGTCTCCCTCTACAGCAGGTATACAAAAGTAAAGACCAATATCCAGACCAGGTCCACAAAGTGCCAGTAGAGGCCGACAATTTCCACCGGGCTGGAGTTTTCGCCTGAGAATTTCCCATTCATGCCACCCAAGAGTATGCAAGTCAGATACACCACACCGCCGAAGACATGGCAGCCGTGAAAGCCGGTGAGAATATAGAAAGTCGTACTAAAGAGCGGTGCGCCCCACGGGTTGCTACTCATGGTCATACCGACCTGGGTCAGGTGGGTCCATTCGTAGGCCTGAATCCCTAAAAATATCGTCCCACCAATAATGGTCAGGAGGAGGTATTTCCGAAAGTTGGGCAGGTCGCTGTGTTTGGCCGCGGACAAGGCTTTGACCATGGTGAAGCTGCTGACAATCAGCAGAAAGGTCATAAAGGCGGTCAGCTCGATACCGAGGACTTCGAGTGGATTGGGCCAGTCCGGGCTGCTGGCGCGTATCGCTCCATACCCCGCTAAGAGCCCCCCAAAAGACATGGCATCACCCGCCAGAAAGACCCACATACCGAGTTTGCCCCAACTCTCCGGGGTGACGGGTGACTCTGCCGGCTGCTGGACGGGGTCGTGAGAATCAACAACAGCTTCACTCAAGGTTGTTCCTCCTCTGGGGTCGATACGCCTTGAAGGGATGATAGCGTCCCCTGTGCTTGATGCGAGCGATTCATTTTCCAATAGCGGTAGAAAATCCAGCCGCCGATAGAGCCAAAAACAACGAAGGGCATGGTCATCAAGAAAAAGGCGCTACGTAACATCCCCTGCGTCACCTGCTCATTCGCGCCGGATAGGAGAGTCTGGCACATTGCGCAGCCTTGCGCTAGGGCCTCCTGAGGTGGACCAGCCACGCAGCCGGCTGCCAGCAAGGTCAGCCCTGCAACGTTGTATAGACGCGAGACACCAGAGAAAAGTCGAGTACGCATAGGCGTTTAATTCAAATACACTAAAGGGAAAAGGACTACCCAGACCGCGCCAACGTAATACCAATACATGCCACATATTTCGACCCCGACCGCGTGCTGCGGAGAGAATTTCCCGCGCCGGGCTTGAAGCAGCACGATGCCGAGCCAGAGGACGGCGGCCAGGACATGCAGGCCGTGGCAGCCGATCAGGGTATAAAAGGTCGCGCCATACATGCCGGTTGCAATGGTGAGACCGTCGTGGACGAGCTGCACCCACTCAAAGCCTTGCACACCAAGAAAAATACTCCCGAGACAGGCCGTAACCGCGAGCCAGCGCACAAATGGTTGCTGTTGGCCGGCGTGAATGCAGCCCAGGGCCTTCCGCATGGTGTAACAGCTAAACAGGAGAAAGCCAGTATTCACCCAGGTGATACCCACCGGAAGATATAAATGACCTGACGGCCACACCGGACTCCCAAAACGAAAGACTACGTAGGCGCCGATCAGTCCGGCAAAAAACATAGTTTCCGCTCCGATGAGCATTAACATGCCCAGGCGGGCATTACTGACCGGCGGGCGGGGGATACTGGGCGGGGGTGGCCCACCGCCATAACCCGGTACGGCCACCAGCGCCTCTGGGGTTTCGGGTGTCGCTGCTTGAGAAGCCGGCAGGCCGGCTGCGGCGGCTGATCCACGTGGCATACGCGCTGGCTCTCCAGGAACAGGCTAGGCAAAGATAATAAAACACGTTGCCGCAGCCGTGTACAGCACAATAAAAAATGCGAGCTTCTTGCCGAGCGAAAAATTTTCTTCCTGTCGCTCGGCTCGCGTCACTAAGGGCATTGGCGTTCTCACTTTGAGATGAAGGCTGATACCTAGCTGAGAGTTTGCTTAGAGAGGGAGTTTATCGAGCGCCATGGCCGTCAGCAAGACCGGTAAATAGACGAGTGAAGCAAACATGAGCTGCCGGGCAGAGGCCCGCGAACGGCTGCGGGCCAGACGAATACCATACCACAGAAACAGGCATCCCAGCCCGAAGGCAATGATAAAATAGCGCGGGCCGGTCATCCCGACCAAGGTCGGGAGAAGACAAACAGCCAGTAGGGCCAGACAGTTGAGCACGACCTGACGGCCTGTACTTCTCCCATCCGGCTCAATCACGGGTAAAAGCTGAAAGCCGGCCCGGGTATAATCTTCCCGATAGAGCCACGCAATAGCGAGTGAGTGGGGCATTTGCCACAAAAACATGATGGTAAACAGAATCCCGGCTTCGATTCCCAGCGTGTCATTGACCGCAGCCCAGCCAACGACCGGGGGGAGGGCCCCAGGGACGGCCCCAACAATACCAGACAAGGAGGTCTTCTTCTTCAGGGGGGTGTAGGCAAACAAATAACTAATAGTGATAAAGGCCGTGACCAGGGCACTCAACGGATTCACGCGCAGCATGAGATAGAGGAGGCCGACCATGGTGAGTGCGGCGCCAAAGACTAAAGCCTCCAGAGGTTGCAGCCGACCGTCAGGCAACGGGCGGGTCATGGTCCGTTCCATCAGGGCGTCGGCCTCACATTCCATAAGTTGATTCAGTGCCAGTGTGCCGCCGCCAGCCAGGGCGGTCCCAATCAGCGTATGCAAGAGCAGCGTATAATCAAGGACGAGCCAGGAGCCCAGATAAAAGCCCACGGTTGTGGTCACCAGGATCATACTGACCAAGCGGGGTTTGGTCAGTTCGACAAAGGCGGAAAGCCGCCGCAGGCGCGGCAGATCAAAGACGACGGTCTGTGTTCGCTGTATCATACGGTGGCCTGCTCCGAAAAAATAGGTGACGATGCCTCATTGGGACTACGCCCGATACGGTAAGCCCGGAGGGTGAACCGGACACTGGTGGCCAGCATGAATGCTCCCACGATGACATGACTGGTTGCGAGGAGGACTGACTGCGGAGTCAGGAGGCCACCCGGGACCAAATACTTCATGACATAGGTCAAGAGACCCAGCCCGACCTGGAGGAGGAGCAGGCGACGCAAGAGGATTCCTGAGCGCAATAGAGGACGCTGGATAGCGTGATAGAGCTGGACATGGTCCACGAGGAGAAAAGTCACGATAAAGACGGCAATGGCTCCCAGGATATGCAGGCTCAGGCCAGTTCCGGTATGACGAAAGAGCGCACCCAGAATTAACTGGACGTAGATCAAGCCGGATGTGAGGAGGCCAAGCTGCTGGACTCTTCTTGCGTGGCCGGCGGACGGCTCTGGCTGGCCCGTCCGCCATTCCGCAGAAGTAAACAGGCTGATGCAGGCAATAAGCGCAAAGAACGCCTGGGCCAGGCAGGCGTGAATAATGGCGATTTTCTGTTCAATCAGCACCACACGCAGTCCCCCCAGGACGCCTTGGATCATCACCACGACCAAGGCAAGAAGACCCAGCCGGCGAAGCCACTGACGCTGCTCTGTGAACCACAGGACAATCGCCAGCACGATGGTGAGCAAGCCAACCGCCGAACCCAGCAGGCGATGGCTATGTTCGTAGAAGATACCGCCGACCATCTTTGACCACGGGTAGAGGAACATATTATGGCCAAAGGTCGTCGGCCAATCAGGCACCACCATACCGACCTTGAGGCTCGTGACCAGACCGCCAAAAAACAACAGCGGGAGGGTCATGGCCGCTGTCAGAACGGCGATCCGGTGAGACCAAACAGCGTCGCGATCAAGGGCAGCCAAGACAGTCTCCTGTATGAACACCGACGAGGGACGGAACGGGTGCTGTCACTCGAACCCGGCCATCCTCTCGGGGAGAAGCGGCCGGGCATAGCGCCGGCATAGCCTCACGGCACTAGCGTGAGGCCGTGACGGCTTCGGGTCTGAGCTTCCGGTCCTGCGGTAACCAGTCTTCTTTGACCAGGGGCGAACTATATTCATACGGACCGCGATAGACCGTGGGCGTTGTCTCGAAGTTGCCGTGGCCCGGCGGCGAGGGCGCCGTCCATTCGAGCGTATTGGCTTCCCACGGGTTCTTGTCTGCTCTCTTCCCGGCAATCAGGCTCCAAATAAAGTTTCCAAAAAAGATCAGCTGAGAAAGGCCCAGACAGAAAGCGCTCATGGTGATGAACACATTCCACCACTGCATATCGTACAGAAATTCGTATTGCAGCGGATTATAGATACGCCGCATATGGCCAGCGACACCCAGGAAGTGCATGGGGAAAAAGGCGCAGTTGAAGAAGATATAGGTCAGGGCAAAATGCACTTTCCCCAAGGTTTCGTTCATCATGCGACCAAATATCTTGGGGAACCAATAGTACAGGGCGGCAAACATGCCAAAGATGATGCCGGCCACCACATAGTGGAAGTGGGCCACAATGAAATAGGTGTCGTGGATAAAAATATCGACCGGTGTCGAGGCCATGTAAATGCCGCTTAAACCGCCGATGACAAAGTTGGACACAAAGCCCAGGGCGAAGAGCATCGGACTAGTGAAACGGATATTGCCGCCCCACAGGGTCCCCAGCCAATTAAATGTTTTAATAGCGGAGGGAACGGCAATGACCATCGTGGTCAGCATAAAGGCCGTCCCCAGGACAGGGTTCATGCCGCTCACAAACATATGGTGTCCCCAGACGATCCAGGACAAGAAGGCCAGGGCAATCATGGAAAAGGCCATGGCTTTATAGCCGAAGATGGGTTTGCGGGAAAAGGTGGACAGGATATCGGACGTGACACCCATGGCCGGCAGCACCAGAATATATACCTCGGGATGCCCGAAGAACCAGAACAAATGCTGCCACAAGATGGGCTCGCCTCCACCGCCCGGCATAAAGAAGCTCGTGCCCATTGTCCGGTCAAACAGCAGCATCCCCAGGGCGGCCGTGAGAACAGGCAAGGCCAGCAGCAGCAGAATGGCGGTGATAAACAACGACCAGATCACCAGCGGCATACGAAACCACGTCATGCCTGGCGCGCGCATATTCACGACAGTGGTGATGTAATTGATTGACCCCATGAGAGAAGAAACACCCAGGATCAGCAGGCTGATAACCCACAGGTCAGCGCCCGTATCGACTCCGCTCAGGGTTGGGTCTGCCGAGAGGGTGGCATACATGGTCCAGCCGCCGGCCGCGGCCCCACCTTCCACAAAGAAACTGTACGCGATCATGATCGTCGCTGGGACCGCCGTCCAAAAAGACAGCATATTCAGCACCGGAAAGGCCATATCACCGGCACCAATCATCAGCGGAATGAGGAAATTCCCAAACCCACCGACCATGAAGGGCATGACGACAAAAAAGATCATAATTGTCGCGTGCATGGTAAAGACAGAGTTGTAGAAGGCCGGGTCCATATGGGCTCCGCCCACGGAGCCGAGTGACTTGGCAAAGTTTGCACCCGGATAGGGGTCAACGTATTCGCTCAGGCCCTCAACCGCGCCGGCCGCACTGTCTTCGTCCGCCGGATACATAAAAGGCTCAGAAATCCAACTGGTAAAAGGCACCGCCGTCTCCGGCCAGGCGAGTTGCCAGCGAATCATCATGGCCAAGAGGCCGCCGACCACGAGCATGAGGATGCTGGCGAACATAAACTGACGGCCAATCATCTTATGGTCGGTCGAGAAAATATAGGTGCGAATAAACCCAAGCTCATGATGCTCTGCATGGGCATCGTGCGCGGCAGCTGCTCCTGCTTCACTCATTGACTTTCTCCTGTCTTGCTCTTGGCTGGATGCTGTGGGTGCTCCCACCGTTCGGGCTCAATCACTCAGTTATTTTTGAGCGGCAGTGTCAGCCGCCCCTTCCGGGGCACTCTCGGCTTCTTCTTGCTCCGTTGCCGTCGGTTCCGCCTCTGGCTCGGACATGGGCGCGGCGTCCATAGCCGCGCCGCCGGCCAAGACTTCTTCGGTTGTTTCTGCCGCTCTGGAGTCAGTGCCGTTCGTTTCGGCAGGAGGCCAGCGCTTGTTGTACCAGGCCGCGTAGTCTTCCGGCGTATCGACGTAGAGGGTGCCCTTCATCCCGGAATGACCGAATCCGCACAACTCCGCACAGGGGACTTCATACGTGCCGGCCTTATCCGCCTGAAACCAGGCTTCGATGAGCCGGCCGGGCATCGTATCCTGCTTGAAGCGCAGGTTGGGCATAAAGAGACTATGAATCACATCTTTCGAGCCCAAAAAGACGCGCACCGGCTGACCCACCGGGACATGGATGTCATTATCAACCTGATAATCGTCGTCGGTTTCAAATTCTCCGTCAGGCCCCGGATAGAGCACTTCCCAGTTGAACTGTTTTCCGGTCACGCGGATTTCGACGTCCGTTTCCGGAACGTTGAGTTTGACCTCCTCCCAGATGTTCTTGCTGGCGAGTCCGAGACCAATAAAAACCAGGGCGGGAATAATGGTCCAGACGAGTTCCAGGCCGGAGTGGCCATGCGTGTAGACGGCCCGTCGGCTGTCGTTGCGTCGATACTGGTAGAGGAAGATAATCATCAACGCCGTGACCAGAATGAAGGCCGCCGCGGTAATGTAATAAATAAAGTAAAAGAGCGCATCGATGCTTCCCCCGTATGGGGAGACATCCTCCGGAAGCCATTGCATCATGAGATTTCTCAGCCCCTTATGTGTTGAAGAATCGTTCCCCTTTATACCGGAAAGCCGGGCGACCGCAAGGGGAGGGCTGCGGGGCTGAAGACTTGGAATTGCAGACGGAATAGTCGGCCCGGTGGGGCGGGTCGGCGACGGGAAAAAGCCAGCCGACAGCCGCCGCGTTTCGATATTGACAACGCCCAACGGACTCGATACTTCTCCCTCAATGGTACACAAAACAGGCTGGGATCAGTTTTTAGAAATCATTTTGAAGCCCGATAATATCCCCATCGTGGGCTTAATGTTCTTGATCTTCTACTTTACTTGGCTGGCGTTTCGCGAGGCGCGCAAGAACGATCAACTGATCGAAGAAGGCCGCGCCGACGAGATATTACGAGAGATGCAGAAGTAAGGAGGCGGGCGACATGCCGTTTACCATCATCGCCGAGAACTGCACCGGGTGCAGCGCATGTGAACAACGCTGTCCAACCAAAGCCATCAGCGGCGATCCCAAAAAAGCCTATCTGATTGAGCCGACGATGTGCATTGACTGCGGTGCGTGCGGGGTCATCTGTCCCGACGACGCCATCCTTGACACATATGGCAATCTGACCCAGGTCCTGAAGCGGGTTGACCGCCCAATCGCGGTTGTCCACCAGGATAACTGCAACGGTTGCGGGGTGTGTATTGATGTCTGTCCGTTTGACTGTATCTCTCCCTCAGCCGACAACGGCCCACAATACCTCGGCCGGGTGCAGGTCGAAGAGAGGACCTGCGTGGGCTGTAAGCTGTGTGAGGAAGTGTGTGGCTGGGAAGGTATCTATATTATGCCGACCAGGGAAAAAGAGCCCTTCCTGACCTCCATCGGGGTCGAACTCGAAGAGTCAACCGCCTAGCTCAACAGGGAGAGTCAGGCATAGAGTAAAGAGCCCTTCCTGACCTCCATCGGAGGAGGTCGAACCCGGTCAATTCATGACCTGCCCGCGGACCTGCTCTCCCTTCATAAAAAGATAAAGTACGATAACAAAGGAGCCGTGCGGCTCCCTTTTGTGTTTTTGGAGAATCTGATCGGAAGAGCGAGAATTTGCGAAGAGGCTCTTTCGAGAGGGGAAAAACCTCTTTCGAGAAGAGCAGTTTCTTGACGCCTCGCTGAACGATGTCCTGAAGCAATTTCGTCTTGAATACTCTGACGACCCGGACATGTTGAATTTTTTCATATGGATATTGCTGCACGTCGCGTATGCCGATGAGCGTATGGACGCGAGAGAGAAGAAAATCGTGCAGGATATCGCATTCAAAATCAATTTCAGTCTCAAAAAAATTGATGAGATTGAAGCTGAGATTCGGGCTGAGGGCGGAAGGGAACTCACATCAGTCGGATGGGTCGAATCTTGAAGATGCCTATTAAGGTGCTAGGGGTCAGTCCGAACACCTCGGATGCCGAAGTGAAACGGGCATATCACACCCTTATGAAAGACTATCACCCAGACGTGCTGGAATCGAAAGGGCTGCCCGAGGAGATGCTGAAATTTGCAACACAACGGACCCAAGAGTTTTCCAGGGCCTACGGTCTCATCAGACAGGCGCGGAACCGCTAACGGGAGCCGCTAAATAATTTTGTTGAGCGGGTACTCGATAATACCGACCGCCCCATGCTGAATGAGCTGCGGAATCAGCTCACGCACAACCCCCTCGTCAATCACGCTTTCCACGGCGAACCACTCGGATTCATAAAGAGGCGAGACAGTTGGAGCGGTCAGGCTCGGCAGCATTTTGACAATCCGGTCAAGACGCGCCTTGGGCACGTTCATCTTGAGGCCGACTTTCGCCTCTGCGCTCAGCGCGCCCTTCAACAGCAGGGCAATCTGATCGATCTTCTCCCGTTTTTTCGTGTCCTGTAAAGCCTGTTTATTGGCAATGATCTGCGGGTTGGAGCGAAACAGTTCGTGAATAATTTTAAGCCCGTGGGCGCGAATGGTTGAACCGGATTCGGTCACTTCAACAATGGCGTCAACCAGGCCGTCGGCGGCCTTGGCCTCGGTTGCTCCCCAGGAAAATTCGACCTCAACCCGAATGCCCCGTTCGTCAAAATAGCGCTTGGTATACCGGACCAGTTCGGTCGCAATTTTTTTGCCGTTCAGATCGCCAATATCTTGAATAGGCGATTCCTGAGGAATAGCGAGCACCCAGCGCGTGGGCTGAAAGCTGGCTTTGGAGTACACCAGGTCGATAATCGGTTCGACATCCGCGCCGTTCTCCATGACCCAGTCTTTGCCGGTGATCCCGGCATCCAGAGTACCGGACTCGACATAGCGGGCCATTTCCTGGGCCCGAACCAGCGCGCAACGCAAGGTCGGGTCATCAATGCTGGGGAAATAGCTGCGTGAGCTGGTCGATACTTTCCAGCCCGACTTCTTGAAGAGTTCAATCGTCGTTGCCTCCAGACTTCCTTTGGGAAGTCCAAGCCTCAAAATTTCCATATCGTCTCTTTTACTCAGCCTGTGGTGTGTGGATTTTCGTGCGGCGTCTGACAGACTGACCCGCTCCGATTGACAGGACCCGTCCTGGGCCGACGCAAGTCTCTCGACTTCTTGCCCGGCCCTCCTACCACAAGCAACCACCTGCCGCAAGTAAAGCCCGCGGCCAGCGCTGGCGGAAAAGCGCTCGTGGCGTGGGCGGAGCGAACAGCACGGCAATAGGCGTTCTCCTGCGTCTTTGCTACATATGGCCCGGCGACGAGTGGAATATGTCTGACCCGCACCCCAAGCGGTTCAGCGGGAGATGCTGCCTATGAAGCTGTCTGAGATTGCGAAACGTCTGCACTGTCCACTGCACGGGAACACCGACCCGATGATTACCGACCTCAAGCCCATAGACGAAGCTGGTCCCCACGACCTCACCTTTGTCAGCAATAAAAAATACTTTGCCCAATTACCGACCACCCGGGCCGCGGCGGTTATTCTCCCGGCCGACGCGCCAGCCGTTTCCCTGCCCTCGCTCCGGACCGACAATCCTGACCTGGCTGTCGCCCAGGTGCTGGGCTGGCTGTACCCGGGGTATGAACCGCCCGAGGGGGTCCATCCCACGGCGGTCATCTCTGCCTCTGCCAGCATCGGCCAACACGCCTTCGTCGGCCCCTATGCGGTGATTGGTGATGGGGTGGAGATCGGCGAATATGCGCGTATCTTTGCGCATGTGGTGATTTACCCCGAAGTCCGCATTGGCCATCACTTTACGGCTCATGCCGGAGCGGTCGTGCGTGAGCGCGTGATGATTGGCAATCGCGTGGTCTTGCAGAGCGGTGTCATTGTTGGCGGAGACGGATTCGGCTACGTCCCGCTGCCCGACGGGTCCATTCTGCCCAAGCCGCAGGCCGGTATTGTCGAGTTGCAGGACGAAGTCGAACTGGGCGCAAACACGACGATTGATCGGGCCACCGTGGGGACAACGCGGGTGCGGAAAGGAACCAAAATTGACAATCTGGTGCAAATCGGCCACGGCTCGGATGTTGGCGAGTACGCTTTTATCTGTGCTCAGGCTGGCCTGGCCGGCAGTACGACCCTGGAGGACCGGGTCCAACTTGGCGGGCAGGTGGGGGTGGCTGGGCATCTCACGGTCGGGAAGAACACCAGGGTCGTGGCCCAGAGCGGCATTCCCAACGACGTCCCAGCCCAGAGTGTGATTGGGGGCTATCCCGCGGTGAATGTTCTTTCCTGGCGGCGGACTTCTGCCGCTCTGCCCAAGCTCCCGGAATTGCTCCGCCGGGTACGGAAACTGGAACAGCAACTCGCCGCCTTACAGCAAAAGGGAGAATAACCATATGGAGGAGAGGGAGAGTCTGGCTGTCTTGGACGCCACCGCTCCGGGCAACGGCCTACAACTCTGGTTGTTTACGGTCACGATCTTTATCGGGGCGACGCTCCTGTTCCTGGTGCAGCCGTTGTTCGCAAAGATGGTCTTGCCCCTGCTTGGCGGCTCACCCTCGGTCTGGAATACGGCAATGGTTTTCTTCCAGACCATCTTATTGGCCGGGTATGGATATGCGCACTGGCTCATGCGCCGGCTCGGTCAGCGCAACCAGATTATTGTGCATCTCTGTGTGCTGGCTCTGGCGGCTCTGGTGTTGCCCATCGGGGTGGCCTCAGGCTGGCGACCCCACGCCGGAACGTCGCCTGCCCTCTGGCTGCTGGGCCTGCTCACCGTTTCGGTCGGCGCGCCATTCTTTGCCGTTTCCGCTACCGCCCCGCTCATCCAGCGCTGGTTTGCGCGGACCGGCCATCCCCATGCGCACGACCCGTATTTCCTGTATAGCGCGAGTAATCTTGGCAGCGTGCTCGCCCTGTTGGCGTTTCCGTTCGTTTTGGAGCCCACACTCAGCAGCCAGGCCCAGAGTCTTGTCTGGAGTATTGGTTTCGGGGGCTTGATGGTGTGTATTCTTGGTTGCGGGGCTGTGGTGTGGCGACGGACCGACGCGGCGAGCAGCCCACCCTGGCCACACGCTCCGGCGCGCCCGCACTGGCGTCAGCGCACGACCTGGATAGTCTACGCCGCAGTGCCCTCTGCTCTGCTGCTTGGGGTCACCACCCATATCAGCACGGACATTGCCGCGGCCCCGCTGCTGTGGGTGATACCACTGACGCTCTATCTGCTCACCTTTGCCATTGCCTTTGCCCGGCGGCCGTTGATCCCGCACTGGCTGGCGGTGCGGGCCATGCCCCTGGCGTTGACGATTCTGGTGGCGCTGTTTGTCTTTCGTGAACCTATTGGCCTTTTCCTGCCGCTGCATCTGCTGGTGTTCTTCGTTATTGCGCTCATGTGCCACGGCGAGTTGGTGCAGCGTCGCCCTGGCGTGGAAGCCCTGACCGAGTTCTATCTGTTCCTCTCGCTCGGTGGCGTCATTGGCGGCGCGTTTATTGCCCTGTGCGCACCAGTCCTATTCAACACCGTCCTCGAGTATTCGCTGAGCCTGATGCTGGCCGCGGCGTTATTGCCCAGCGCCGCCCCACGGGCCAACCGGGGGGATGTCATCCTGGCGCTGCTGATTCTGGCCGTGTTGGTGGGCGGGAAAATGGTGGTCGGTGGGCTCGACTGGCAGCCCCACACGTTCGTGGTTCCCGGTATCTGCATGGTGTTCGCCTTGATCGTTTTCGCCCGTCAAACCCGTCCGTTCGGCTTTGCGCTGTGCGTGGGGGTGCTTTTGGCCAGTAGTTCGTATGCCCTGATGAGCAGCGAGGTGCTGTGGCGGGGACGCAGCTTCTTTGGTGTCTACCGTATCTCCGAGTCCGGCAATCCGCCCACCCGCAGCCTGGTCCACGGCACGACCAACCACGGCGGCCAACTCAGGGCCGACAACGGGGATATTGGTCCGACCGCCTATTACACGGCTTCAAGCCCAATCGCTGAGGTCCTGACCTCCACACAAGGGCGGAATGTTGGCCAACGTGTTGGCGTGGTCGGTCTGGGGAGTGGGGCGCTGGCCTGCTACCGACGTGCTGGCGACGTGTGGCGCTTCTTCGAGATTGACCCGCTGATGGTCTGGATAGCGGTCGAGAGCGGCTATTTTGAACTGATGACGCGCTGTGCCGAGCCCGTCTCCGAGGCCGTGCCCATTATGCTCGGCGATGCGCGGCTGACCCTGGCCGAAGAGCCCGACGGACACTTGGAAGTGCTGGTCATTGATGCGTTCTCATCCGATGCCATTCCGATACATCTCCTGACCCATGAAGCCGTGGCGCTCTACCTGGACAAGCTGGCCGAGGACGGGGTCCTGGTGATACATATCTCGAACCGCTTTCTCGAGCTGGCTCCAGTCGTCGCCCGCATAGTCGAGCAGCTCGGCTACGCAGCCCAGGTGGCCTTTCTCAAGAAGGACGAGATTGACCAGGACGCCGACCCCACTGGCAGCCCGTCGCACTGGGTGCTGGTCGCGCGCCAGCCGGCAACGCTTGATGGGCTGGCGCTGAGCGAGGTCTGGCGGCCGCTTGAAGCGCCGCCGGGCGGACGCGCCTGGAGCGACGATTTCTCCAACCTGCTTGAGGTGATCCGCTGGACGAGTTGAGGTGACGGACAGAATCAGCGTTGTTTTGTGATGTCGATGCCAATCCCGCCCAGCATGACCGGGATACCCCAGGGGTCAACAATCGGGAATTTGTTGACCAGCCATTGCTGCGGACCGTCAGGGTGGGGCACCGTCTCGGTCAGTTGTTCGCTCTGCCGGCTGGAGAGGATGCGCTGATCGTTTTCCCGGACCTGCTCGGCAACCTCCGGCGGGAGCAGGGCGAAGTCGCTCTGTCCCCGCCAGGTGAGGGCTTTGTCCGGGAACAGGGCCTTCCACAGCTGCACCAGGGTTTCATTCGCGTAGAGATAGCGCCCCTCCAGGTTTTGATAAAGGCGACACCGGGCAGGTGGTGGAGGAAGAGCGACAAGCGTTCTTCGCTTTGCTGGAGCGCTTCTTCGATATGTTTGCGTTCGGTAATATCCTGGGTTGCGCCATCAATGCGTATGGGCTGGCCGTCCTGTCTGACGCGGGCGCGGGCGCGTGAACGGAGCCATCGAATGCTGCCGTCCTGGGTGACGATGCGGAATTCATATTCGGTTGGCTGCTCAGAGGGGAGAGACCGAAGGGTGTGTGTCACCTGTGGCAGATCATCTGGGTGAATGTATTGCTGCGAGGGATTGGGTCTGCCGATAAGCGTCTCAGTGGCGTAGCCGGTGATCCGAGTGAAACCCTCAGTCAGCCAGTCCAGGATGAGACTCCCCTGGTCGTTGACGCGAAAGGAAAATGCGTAATCAAAAGCCGATTCGTTAATGACCCGCTGGCGCGCTTCACTCTCGCGCAAGGCGGCTGCCGTCTGTTGGCGTTCGGTGTCAATGGCTTCAAGCTGTGTCACCCGGTGGCGCAACGTCGCTATTTCCTGCTCTAGCGTGGCTGTGGATTTGCGCGCGGTGCTCATGCTCTTCGTCGGACTCCACGTCAGACCGAAACCTGGGATATGTGGAAGAGAGCGCGTCTCGGTCAGGCTCCCTCTCGCTGTCCCGGATGTAACAGATTGGGGCGAGGCGGGAGGGTGAGGATTTCCTCGGAAAAGAATTCGGCGAGGTACTGAACAATATGCTTCACGGATAATATGCCGACGGGTTGCCCGCTCTCATCAACAAGCGGCAGGCGTCGAAAGGCCCCTTCGCCCATAAGATTGAGGGCAAAGGCGATAGGCGCATCAACCGATAGCGTTTCCGGGTCAGGAGTCATGACGCTCCCAACCTCGGTCTGAGCCAGGTCCAGTTGAGGGCCGAGCACCCGGTTCAGCAGGTCCCGCTCAGTAAAGATGCCAGTAATGGAATGCTCTTGTTGGACCAGCACCCCGCCAATTTTATGCTCTCGCATCCGCCGAATGGCCTCTCTGACCGTCGTGCTGGAAGGCACAACCAACGGCGGGACATACGGCAGCAGGCTGACCGGCTCGTTCAACAGGCTCTCATCCAGCCGTCTTCTCGGTTCGGAGACGCGCTCCGTTATGGTCTGCTCTTCCTCCACGAGGCCCTCGCCGGGATAGGCGTCCGCATGAACTTGGTGTGAGGCTTTGACCTGTGCCATACGTTTCCCTCCTTCAACATGCAAAAGACATGAAAATGTTCTCAGGACCTCCTTAGCACCGAGTCGGAGAGAAATACAAGAAAAAATGGAGCAGGCAAGAACTCAGCCCGGCCGGCTGCTCTGGAAACGTGTGGACCAAAAGCAGGCCAGTGATATCACACCGGGGGCCGGCTGCCCGCAGTCCTGACTGCCGTCTTATGGGGCGAATTTATACGACTCCAAGGGAGAGTAGTCCATGCCAAGAATGACCCATTTCCCGTCGGTCTTGGTGTAGGTGAAGATATAGCGGCCATGCGCATAGGTCAGCTTGCCGCCCTGGGGGGTGGCGGCGAGTTGGTAATGGCCCCACGCCAGGGCAGTGGTCCCGACAATGCGGAACTGTGGGGTGACCGGGGAGAGTTCGGCTTCTTCATACTGGCCAAAATATGCCTGCACCGCTTTCTGAAAATCCGCTTTACCCTGGACCGGAAACGGAGAAAAAATCCCGTACAGAACAATATCGTCATGAACCGTGGCGACCACAGTGTTCGTCTCTCGGTTATTGAGCGCTTCAATTTGCGTGGTGAAAGCCGATTTGAGCGCATCCATGTCCTCATCAGCCAGAACGCTCGAAGACCCGCAGCAGACGGTCAGCAGTACAAAAAAGCCGGCCCGTACCCAATTCAGCATTCGCTCTCTCCCCTCATGGACTAGGATACCGCTGCCATATCACTTTGCCCGCTGACAAAAAAGGTCAGGCGCACGGGGCGGCGTCTTCTCCGCATTGTCCTGAGATTAGCGGCCAAACAAGGCGTCGAGCCCTTTGTGAAGCAATTCTTCTTCCAGGCTAGGTGGGGTTTCCGACTCTTCAGACGGTGGTTTCCGCTTGGAAGGCAGGATTTTGTCCAGGACTTTTTCCTGAACGGCCTCTTGGAGGGCGTGGGCGGCGGCCCTCTGGAGCAGGGCGCTGATCTGCTGCGCGTTCAGCACAGGGGTCACAGACGGGAAAACGCCGGCAAGCGCAAACGGAATTTCTACCCGGTCCTCAGCATTCGCAATATATTGCAGTTCTTTGGTCACGCGTATGAGGTCGGAGGAGAGGGCCTCAGAAAGCGTCAGCGAAGCGGTCGCCTCGACCCGTTGGGCAAAGTCCATCCAGCCTTGGGCCTCTGTCCGAAAGTCGCGGGCCGCAATGCGGAGGTGGTCGAGATTGATTTTTCCCTGACTGAGCGAGAACTGACTCGTGCATTCCTCAAACTCCGTGTGGGGCGAGGCGAAAATTGCTGGATACTTCTCTTGGAGCTGTTGCGGCAAGAAGAGCGATACGCCCGGAATGCCGGTCAGGCCGGACAGGACGCCTTCGGCCAGATTGAACTCTCGGAGGGCTCCCTCCGTAATGGCGGCCTGTCCCTGTCCGTGCAGGGCCGGCTTGAGCGTGTCCCAGGTGTGGCCGCTGCCCGAGAGCGTAAAATCGAGCGAGGCCGTCCCCTGAATTGGGGGGTCTGTGAGGGCCAGTCCTGAACGAAAGAATTCCGTGAGATTGACACTATCTACCCGAGCGGTGACAGCCAGGTGCGGGGGCGCTGCCCCAAAATCATACTGCCCGCTGCCAGCAAGCCGGCCCTCAAAGGCGTGCAGCCTGAAGCCCTTGAGCGTTGCGACGTGGTTGGCGAGTGTGGAGTCAAGCTGCAAGTCGGTATAGGGCATCTGGGCCACCCGGCCCTGTGCTGATGACAGTTGGCCCGCGTGACGGAACTCCTCGCCGTGAAGCCAGACCCGGCCCGTGGCCGACACCGCTTCGAGTCGGTCCTCCGAGACTTGGGCTTGCAGGTCTGCCATATTCAGTACCTCCGCCTGCATCGCATAGGTAGCTTGCAGCGGTTGCAATTGCTCAATCTGGGCCTCAAGCTGGAGGGCTGATTGTCCGAGGCGGGCGGTTGCCTTGGTCAGCTCGGCCCCCTGACCCGTCAGGGTAAGCGCTGCCTGAACATCCGTCAGCGGCGTGACCAACTGTTTGGGCGCGGCGCGTCCATCCTGTATGCGTAGCGTGCCCGTGAGTTGGGGCAGCTGTGCCGTTGCCAGTGGCCCGGCTACCCGTATCTGCGTCTCAAAGCTGCCCGCGGCCCCATAGTCCTGGAGGGGAGGCAGCAACTCGGACATCTGGGCCAAATCGGCCCGATTCGAGGCAATCGTCAGGTCAAGGGTGGGCGGGTCGGCAAAGTCAACCTGTCCGCTGACGGTCAGGACCAGCGTATGCAGATTGAGTTTGAGTTCCTGGAGGGCGACGGTCTGTGGTGTCAGTCGGGCCTGAGTCGAGAGGGCGAAGACATGACCGGACGGCTTGTGCAAGCGCTCGCCAAAACGGAGGGCGCTGTCGGTTGCTTCGACCTGACCCGTGAGCGCCATATTGTTGGGTTGGCCGCTCGCCTGGACGGTCACGGAGACGGGTCCCTCAAGGCTGAGGTCTGGGGGCAGGTGTGCACCCACGGGAGCAAATTGTCGAACGCGCTCCAGGCCGAGCGGTCCCAGCGTCACGGCGGCGTCCAGGATGCTCTCGGCCAGCGGGTCTGGGATGTCGGCACCAAGCGGACCGAAGCTGCCTGCGACCTGGAGATTGGGGGCACTGGAATCGAAGAGGGCCGCTTGCAGGTCGATATTGGAAAATTGCAGGGCTCCAACCCGACCGGAAACATCGGTGTCCAGACTGAGCGGGCCGGCAATGCCCAGCCCTGACGGGAGGTGTGGGGCAAGAGCCGGTAAGGCGTGTTGCAGGCTGTTCAGGTCGAGTTGACTGATTGTGACGCGCCCGTCGAGCGGCAGGGTGTTGACACTCTCCAGCCCTTGGCCGACCGGCCCGGCCTGCACGTCCAGGCTGATATTCTGTTGGTCTGAGAGGACGGCGGCGTCAAATTCGAGCCGAACCGGCTGGTCAAGACTCACGTCGTGCGCTCGCAGGTCGAGCTGGCTCACCCGAAAATCCGTTTCGGCCTGTTGGTCCAGATAGCGGACCTCGCCATTGTGGATATCGAGAAAGGCGATCAGGAACAGCAGGGGCGGGGCCGCGGTTTCGTCACGCTCTGGGGCTGCCTCGGGCGGGGTTGCTGGCGCGGCGCTCGGCGCTGGGGTAGAGGTCAGGCTGGTAAAATTAAACTGCCCGTGCGCATCGCGGATCATCTGAATCTGTGGGCGGTTGAGGATCAGACGGCTGACCTGGATTTCCTGAGACAAGAGCGGCCACAGCGCAACATTGACCTGAAGGTCCTCGGCCTGGACAAAGGCTTCCGTCGAAAAGGCCGGATCGTCGGCAATACGAAACTGTGTCAGGCGGGCACCTATTCCGCCCCACACGCTCACCCCGATGTCCTGGACCTCAACCTCTCGCCCCAGCGTCTGGGCAACTTGGTGCAGAATCCGGTCTTTGTTGCTGGCAATCAGGTTGTTGAGGTTGATGAGGGCAAAGGCGAGCAGGCCGACCACAACAAGCAGAACCGCGCCAATAATCACCAGCGTGCGCATGATACCTGGACCCTATACGATATCCAAAATTTCAGGAATGCTGCGGATAATATGCCGGGGTGGAGTCGGGCTGTCCGGGGGAGGGGTGTCTGGCCGCGACCAGATTAAAACCGAGTGCATCCCGGCCCTATTGGCGCCGGCAATATCCTGCTGGAGGGAATCGCCAACAAAATAGGCTTGATCCGGGCCACAGCCGGCCTGGGCCAGGGCGCGCGAAAAAATGGCCGGGTCCGGCTTGCAGGACTGCACGTCTTCACTGCTGAGCAGGGAGTCAAAGCAGGGGCCGAGTCGAGAGAGTTGCAGGAGGTGCGAAAATTGGTCGTTGTCCGCGTTGCTGACAATGCCCAGGTGGAGACCTCGCTGGCGCAACGTGGCCACGGTCTCAGTGACCCCCGCCCGCAGCTGAAAATCCTGCTCCCGACGCTGATGTTGAGCGACCCGGTAGCCGGCGAGCTGTTCCTGAGTAAAGCTGGTGCCAAACTGGGCTGCGGTGGCCTGCAAGGCGTCCTGGAACATATCGCGGTGGAGATAATACGGGCGGGGCAGGTATTGGTAAAAGACGCGCTTCAGGGCGGTCCGGTAGGCAGCCCGAATGTCCTGGGCTGCTGCCGGAATCCCCGCGGCCTGGGCCAGCTCGATTAAGCTGGCGCGTTCTCCCGACGCGGTGGTTTCATAATCAAACAGGGTCCCGCCGAAATCAAAGAAAACTGCTCGTGTGTCTGCCATAGCGTGCCCTGCGGCTGTCCACTGCTGGGCCAGGAGCGTAGAGCGGCCACGGGGGCGTGTCAAGCAAAGCCGTCTCCGCATACATGGACCCTCTACGCAGGGACCTGCCCCGGTCTTGAGTCAGACTATGCAGGCCACCTTCGGAAGCCTATATCCGCAGGACGGCGGCCCCGTTGAGTTGTCCGCTTTTCATCCGCCTTAAGGCGGTGTTGGCCTGCGCCAGGGGATAGGCTTCGGTCTGCGTATGGAGCGGAATGCTGTGGGCCAGGTGGAGCAAGGTCCGCCCGTCCTGGCGGGTATTGGCGGTCACGCTGCAAATGGTGCGCTCATAAAAGAGGGTATCGGCATAACTGAGTGGCGGAATCTGGCTCATATGGACACCGGCCAAGGCCAGGGTGCCCCCTCGGTCCAGGGCGGTCAGGGCGGCTGGGACCAAGCTGCCGGCTGGGGCAAAAATAATCGCCGCATGGAGCTTCTCTGGTATGGGGTCGGTCAGCCCTCCCACCCAGGTTGCGCCCAACTGGGTCGCCAGGGCGCGGTGGGTCTGGCCGCGCGTCACCACATAGACCTCGCAGTCCCAATACCGGGCAATCTGGAGGACAATATGGGCTGACCCGCCAAAGCCATACAAGCCCAGGCGTTGTGTGGGCCGGACGCCGCAGCGCTGTAAGGCGCGGTAGCCGATGATACCCGCACCCAGAAAAGGCGCGGCTTCCACTGAGGAGAGACCAGCCGGCAGCGGATAGACAAATGCCTCTGGGGCGACGACATACTCGGCATAGCCGCCGTGTTTGGTATAGCCGGTAAACTGCGGCTGGTGGCACAGATTTTCGTCTCCGCGCCGACAATAGGGGCACTGCCGACAGGCAGCGTACAGCCACGCCACGCCAACCCGGTCGCCCTCCTGAAGACGGCTGACCCCGGCTCCACGGCGCAGCACGGTTCCGACGATTTCATGGCCGGGGATGATAGGATTCCGCCGGGGCGGCAGGTCGCCTTCAGCAACGTGCAGGTCGGTTCGACACACCCCGCAGACGTCAACCCGAATGAGGACTTCCCCGTGCGCCGGCTCGGGAGTCGGGAGGTCCAGCAAGTGGAGGGGGTGAGTCTCGATCGGTCCGGGAGCAACAACGGCCATGGCTTGCATCGGAGTCCTCTGCTGTCTAGGTGCTCGGCGTCAGCCGAAAATACCGCAGACCGCCGCCGCCTTGCCAGCGGAGGCGCTTGCTGACACCGGTCTGGTCCGTCCCATCGATCACCCGGCGGAGACGAGGCAGGATGTGGGTATTGCACTGGGGTCCGTTCTCAATCAGCAGCCACTGGCGGCCCATTTTGTGGGCGACCGCCCCAGTCGTCCCAGACCCGGCATAGGCATCCAGGACCCAGTCGCCGGGCTGGGTCGTCATGCCGATAATCCGTTTGAGCAGCGCTTCTGGTTTCTTGCCCTTGATGAACGTCACGCCTCCCTCCTCTCCCAGGCCGGTGGTTTTGATATCGGCCCAGAAGTCGCCCGGATGAAGGGTGAGGTAGTCATCGGCGAATAAGAGACGCATACGCGGCTGCGTGCTGTGCATATTGTAGTGGGCCGTGACAATATAGAGCCGGCCTTGAACGGTTTCGACACTGAATGCCCCGGTGTGAGGGGGGAGGGAGGCGCGTTTCTGGTCCGCGCGTTGTTTTGCCGTGGCGCTGATTGAACAGGTACGGACGATCCGCCAGGCATTCTCAGCCAGCCATTCCTGGGTTGGACGGGAGCGGCCTTCCCGCTGGCAGACGCTGGTCACGGGTTCCAGGGAAAAGGGCTGACAGAGCGTGTCGGCCTGCTGAATATCGTCTGGGGTCCGGTCCGGATTGGCCACAATCGCCTTGAGCCGGCGGACAGCCGGCCGGGAAGTCTGGCAGACGACCCAGCGATACTCTGCGTCCCAACTCGACTTGGCAATGCGTTCGGGGTGCAGCTGACGAATGCCCGACCTCCCGACCAGGATAATATATTCCTTGAGCCGCGGCAGACTGCCCTGGGTCATGACGTGCACCATCTTAAAGCCGGTTGGCTCGGCCATTTTGACACAGATCGTCTTCAGGTTGCGCTCGCCCACCATGTCGGCCAACAGCAGATAGAGACGGGCAAATTCATGGTCATCAATCTGGATGGCAAGAAAGCCCTCTTCGCGCAGCAAGGCCCACAGGAGTTCGAGGCGGGGCTTGAGCCTGGCAAGCCATTGCTGATGGTCGCTCCCATCCGAGTAGAGGGGCCTGGCAGTGCCGGTATTATAGGGCGGGTCGAGATAAATGCACTGGACGCGGTTGGCATATTCCTCCGACAACGCCTTGAGCGCGGGCAAATTATCGCCAAAAATAATCCGATTATCGAAAAAGGCCGGTCCAAGCGGCAGAGTCGGCGCGGTCCAGGCCAGGCTGCTGTCTTCAACAAGGCGAAACGGAGTGTCAGGGCATGAGGTCATGGGCGCTACCCGTGCTCTCCAGTCCATACCGCTTTGTGTGGCCGGTGGACAAGCCGCGGTGCACAACAGGGACGGGCAAGCACAGCGTGGCAGGACCTTACTCCAGGGCAAACACCCGCGTCTCCCCCGGTCTGAGCGCAAAGGTCTGGCCGGCTATGCCAATACGAGCCGGAGGATGCCAGCCGGAGTCATATGTCACCCGCAGGGTGTGTTGGGTCGCGCTGACAGACAGCCAATTGCCGCGGTGTTGAAAGCGAAAGGCCAGGCCGGCCGACAGGGCCGCGGGCAGACACGGTCGAAACCAGACGGTCTCTCCCCGTGTTTCCAGACCCATATAACAGCGCTGGAGCAGGTCTATCGTGCCGGCCATCACGCCAGCGTGAATGCCCTCGGCCGTTGTCCCGCCCTGAATATCGTTGATGTCGCTCTCCAGCGCCTCAAGAAACAACTGCCACGAGCGCTGCGGGTCGATACGGGCCAAAACCCAGGCGTGGACGACTCGGCTCAAGGTCGAGCCGTGCGAGGTCCGCTGCGTATAATAGTCGAGGGTCGCGCGTAAGGTGGCGGGGGTCAGGGGATAGCCAAGCTGCCCGAGGAGACGCAGCACTTCCTCTTCCGGCAGCAGGTAGAACAACATCACGGTGTCGGCCTGCTTGGTTACCTGATAGCGGTCCGGGCTGTCGTGCTCGGCCTCAAGGATGCGGTCGAGCCGATGAATGTCGCCGTATTGCGCCCGATAGCCGTCCCAGTCAAACTCCCGCAAGGTTTCAAAACCCTCGAACTGACTCAGAATACCGTCAGCGTGGAAGACCACCCGCATCTTTCTGGTAATATCCGCCCAGCGTGTCCGGGTCTGCTCACTCAACTCCAGTTGGGCTTGGAGGACCTTGCGCCTCTCCGTTGGCAAGAGGTTGAGGACATCAAGGGCGCGCTGAAGGGTCCAGACCGCCATGACATTGGTATAGGTGTTATTGTTCAGACCGGGTGTCCCGGAGCCAGGATAGCCGGCATGGTATTCGTCGGGTCCCATCACGCCCCGGATTTCATAGCGTACGCGGTCTGGATTGTAGGTGGTCGCGCTGGCCCAGAACCGGGCGATTTCCAAGAGCATCTCTGCGCCATAGCGCGATAAAAAGTCGGTATCCAGGGTGGCCTGGTAATACTGCCAGACATTATAGGCAATCGCGATGTTCACGTGGCGTTGCAGCGCACTATGGTCGGGAATCCAGCGCCCCGAACTGGGGTTGAGATGGACGACCTGGCTTTCTTCGCGCCCGTCACTGCCACTCTGCCAGGGGTACATCGCCCCTTGATAGCCGGCCTGCCGCGCGGCCTGCCGCGCCTGGGGCAGACGGCGGTAGCGATAGAGTAACAGAGCGCGGGTCAGTGCCGGCAGGCGGAAGGTGAAGAACGGGAAGATAAAGAGTTCGTCCCAAAAAATATGCCCCCGATATGCCTCGCCGTGGAGGCCGCGCGCCGGGATGCTGACATCGAGGTCGCAGGTATGAACTGAGGCGGTTTGGAGCAGATGGAAAGCGTGCAGGCGTAATATCTGCTGTATCCGTGGCTGCTCGGCGACGCCACTATCGTACTGCTGCCAGGTGCGCTGCCACGCCTGGGCATGGTGCTCCACAAGGGGCGTGAACCGCTCGGCGCGCCAGACCGCCTGTTGCGCGGCCGAGCGGCACTCGCTAATCGCCCGGTCACGGGAGGTGAAGAGGGCCACGATTTTCTCAACCGTAACGGTTGCTCCCGGTGCCAGCGTGACCGGCATGTCCTGAGCAATATAACCGGGTGCGGTCTGGGTCGTGCGCGCAGGAGCGGCCCCTGGCGCAGGCCAGAAGACCTGAGTCCGGGCGGCTTGCGCGATGGTCAGCCGGGATTGGTTGGTACGGACCAGCAGCACCATCCCCTCCTCGCCGCTGGGCTGGCTGAGGAGGGCGTCCAGATGGTCGTTGCGTAACTGTTGGTAGCGTTGCACCCCGGTGTTGCGCACCCGTCCATCCAGCGCGGAGCGCAGGTGCAAGGCACCGGCCCAGTTCTCAGGGGTCAGGCTGAGACTGAGGCCGGCAAGATGCGGGTCAGCCAGACTGACAAAGCGCCGAAAGCACAGGCGTGTCTCTCGGCCCTGGGGGTCACGCACGTGCAGCGTCCGCCTCAGGACCCCGCGTTTGAGGTCCAGCTCTCGTGTCCAGGTGAGAATGTCGTAGACGTTCGGATGAAACCACTGGCCATCTTCTGGCCTGAAGGTCAGGCTGAGCCAATTCGGCAGATTCACGAAATCTTCATTTTCAACCGTCCGTCCAGCGATTTCCGTTTTCCGGCGATTATAGCCCCCGGCGAGATAGGTGCCCGGATAGTGGATAGTGTCGGCCGCGGTCTCTTCTGCCGCTCCACGAGTGGCAAAATAGCCGTTGCCGAGCGTACACAAGGTCTCCCGCAGCCGCTCCTGTTTCGGGTTAAAGCCATCGAATCGGACGAGCCAGTCAGTCTGTTCGGCCATGATCGGTCAGCAGGCGTGAGCGGGACAACGACGTGGCGAGTCTGTGGAGCAGGGGCCGGACTTGAGCAGGATGCTGAAGCGCATAGCCGGCGGCTGTCCGGCGCGGCGTATCGGCTACGGCTATGGTAAGCCCGTGGCCGGCCAAGGTGTGAAACGCATCCTCGTCAGTGACATCATCGCCGATATAGATGGGAACGACGTCCGGGGGCTGGAGGGAGAGGGTGTCAAGCAGCCACAGCACGGCCTTGCCCTTGTGCCAATCGAGCCGGGGTTGAAGCTCGAAGACTTTTTTCCCCAGACCCTTACGGAATTGCGGATACTGCCTCAGTATCGCGTCAACCAGCGACTCAATAGGCGCAGCCTGTTCGGGCTGAACATTCCGAAAATGGACCGCGATGGTGAACTGCTTGCGCTCGACCAGTACGCCAGGAATGTCGCCGAGCTGGTGTTGGAGCCGGGTTTCGATTTCATCCAGCAGCGGGCGGAACGCAAGACCTTGGGCGTGTTGCATGCGGACTTGGTGAGGACCCGCAATGTCAAAGCCATGACTGCCGGCATAGTAGACGGATTCGAGCCCCACGCGGGCCTGAATGTCGGCCCGGTCCCGGCCACTCACGATGGCAACGGGACACTGTTCGGCCAGGGTGGCCAGGGTCTGCCGCATATCAGGGCCTAAGGTGGCGAGTTCGGGACGGCTGACAATCGGGGTCAGGGTGCCATCGTAATCGAGAAAAACCACCGGGCGCTTCCCCTGAAGGCGGTGGAGAAAAACCGGGAGATGGTCAAGGGCAGACGGCAGGTTCAGGACGTTGCGGATACGAGGCTGCTCTGGCCTCGGGCTGACCTGTACGCTCTCCAGGTCGGAGACAACGGCATCGGCTCCATGCTGTTTCAGAGCGGCCTGGTTGTCCTGTCTGGCAACGCCCAGCACAAGCCCAAAGCCGCCTCTCTGCCCAGCCTCAACCCCTGAATTGGCATCCTCAATAATCGCTGCGCGCTCCGGCCTGACGTGCAGCCGGCGGGCGGCCTCCAGATACGTGTCCGGGGCCGGCTTGCCCGGCAGATGATAGGTCGCACTCTCGACGCCATCGACCCGGGTGTCAAACAGGTCCGTCAGTCCGGCCTGGGCCAGCACAATTTTGCAGTTCTTACTCGACGAAACGATTGCTGTTTTGAGCCCTTTGTGCCGCAGCGCTTTGATGAGGACGATAGTCGAGGCAAAAACCTCAACGCCTTTTTCTGCCAGACAGGTCAGAAAAGCGGCATTCTTCTTGTTGCCCAGCCCGCAGACCGTTTCGCGGCTACTGTCGTCCTGCGGGTCGCCATACGGGAGCGTAATATCCCGCGCGGCAAGAAAGCTGGTCACACCGTCATAGCGTTGTTTGCCGTCCACATACTGCAAATAGTCCGTTTCGGCATCAAACGGTATGAACGCCGTTCCGGTCCGCTGTGCGAACCGGCTGAGAAACTCATCAAAGAGCGCTTTCCACGCAATAGTGTGTAATTTTTCGGTTTGCGTCACCACCCCATCGAGGTCGAACAGCACCGCGTCAAAATCTGTGGTTGAGATCGTCACAGGCATGGCTGATAGGTGGGGTGCGGGACGCGACACCGGGCCGGCGGTTCGTCTGGGGTCTGTCGCCGGCCTATGAAGCAGAGGGAGTGACGGCCATTTGTCTGAGTTTTTCCTGGAGCTTCCGCACCAATTCCTCATACGAACTCTTCCCAATAATGCGATAGAATTGGGTGCGAAAGTTGCGGACCATGCTGATATTCTCTACGACCACGTCATAGATCAGCCATTGGCCCTCAACCTGATGCAAACGGTAATTGATCGAAAAATGCTTCTTCTGAGAGGGGACGAAAATGCGCGTATTGACTTCGGCAAAATTCCCGTCAATCGTCTCGTGATCGTACAGAAACTCCACCTGGTCCAGATATTTCTCGGCCTGCTTGTCAAAGGTCTCGCCATAGGATTTTTCGACCAGCTCGGTAAAAATTTCGATGAATTCTTCGCGCTGCTCTTCCGTCCGGTCACGCCAGTAGACGCCCAGGGTGCGCCGGGCAACCTCTCGTCTGTCAAACAAGGGGCGCACAATCTCGCTGACTTGCTTGATGCGCTGCTCCCGCAGGTGCGGACCTTGATTCTCTGGAGCCTTGAGCACCAGGACAACCCGGTTGGTGGTGGAGCGGACGGCTTCCAGCGGGGAGTCTGTTGTCAGTCCGCGCAGCGGCAGGAAAAAGATCGCAAGGCCGCCCAGCATCAGCAGCAAGGAGAATCGTGGCAGTGTCATGGCCCGGATTCCTATTCCTCCGAGAGGGCTTCCCGAATAATCTGCTCGCGTTGTTGGAGGTAGCCGTCTTGAACGGCGCCGTATAAATCAACCGAAAACCGGTCAACATTCTCAAACAGTTCAAGATTGAGCGAACGGAAATTGACCGCGTTGCCCATCATCCAGCCACTCCGCGCGGTGATGGTCTCGGGATAGGTTGGTAAAAGGTAGTTCATGGGTTGCAGCGCGCCGTCAACACTGAGGCCGACCGCATGGCGAACGGTTGAGGGACCGAAGAAGGGCAAAACCAGATACGGACCGGGGGCGATACCGTACTGGGCCAGCGTTTGTCCAAAGTCGGCATGGCTGGCTTCCAGGCCGAACCACCTGCCGGCAACGTCAAAAAACCCAAGACCGCCGAGCGTGGTATTGATGACAAAACGGCTGAATTCCTTGCCGGCTCCCACCAGTTTCATTTGCAGTAATTTATTGCCAAGACGGGGGGCGATATTGATGTTGTGAAAAAAGCGTCCCACTCCTTGCCGCGCACCGAGCGGCAGGATGGCGGCATAGCCGGTGGCAACTGGGTGGAGCAGATACTCGTCCAGCTTTAAGTTCAAGCTGAGCATGGCCTGGTTAAAGGGCTCAAACGGGTCGGCAATGGGTTGAGGGGCGACCTCGTCCTGGTCCGCATTCCCCATTCGCGCCGGGGCCTCGGTCAGCGAGAGGCCAGACAGGACTAGCACCACTATGCTGACTATCAGTACCGGTTTTTTCAGCATCCCTTCCCCCCCTGGACAGGCGCATCAGAACTCAATCAAGACCGAGTGAAAACAGGTCCGTACTCTCCTCGCCGGTCTGGCGCTCCGGGCCGTTTTCCGGTGTCTGCTCTGGAGCCTGATTATTCCCTATATTGCCGAAGATGAACTCTCCTATCAATTGCTGAATGTCGACCGGCTCCAGCGTCTTGTCAATAATCCCTCCCGGCGGAATGGTGGCCGAAGAATAGCCTGGGGTGATGACGACATAGCGCTCGCCAATCAGGCCCTTGGTTTTGATTGCGGCCTGGGCATCTGCCTGTAAGGCAATATCGTCCCGAATTTTCAGGGTGACGCGGGCTTTGTAATCAGCTAACTGCACGCGCTCAACCCGGCCGATTTCTACTCCGGCGAGTTCGATGACTGCCCCGTCTTGCAGGCCACCCGCGGTGATAAAATCCGCATACAGCGGATACCTGTCACCGCCCAATTCAACTTGGCCAAGCTGGAGGGACAGATAGCCCAGCACGCCGCAGAGGCCAAGCAGAAGCGTGCCACACAGCAGTTCTGGGTCAGCCTTCATACGCCGCTCGGGTTTTAGTACACATCAATAGGCCCTTCAAGCTGGCCGCTCATAAATTGCCGTACTATCGGATTGTCCGATGCCTGGAGGGCTTTGGACGGGCCAGATTCAACAATCACCCCTTGATGCAGCATAGCGATATGGGTGGCGAGAGAAAAGACCGCTGGAATTTCGTGGCTGACGATCACCGCGGTAAAGCCCAGCAGCTGGTGGAGGTCAAGAATCAGGCGATGGATGGCATTGACCCGGATGGGGTCCAGGCCGGTCGTCGGTTCATCAAATAAGAGAATCTCAGGGTCAGAGACGAGCGAGCGGGCCAGGGCGGCGCGTTTGCGCATCCCGCCTGACAGCTCGGACGGGAATTTGGCATCGACCCCGGCGAGTCCGACCTGGAAGAGGCGTTCGTGGACTTTCTCCCGAATTTCCGCTTCGCTTTTCCGGGTCTTTTCCCGCAGGGGAAAGGCCACGTTATCGTACACAGACATGGAATCGAACAGCGCCCCGCCCTGGAAGAGCATACCAAACCGATTCCGCACCCGATTGAGGGCGCGTCGGCCCAAGCGGCTCAGCTCGATATCGTCTATCCACACCTGCCCGGAATCGGGACGCATTAAGCCGATCAGATGCTTGAGTAAACAGGTTTTCCCGGCTCCGCTGACCCCGACGACGACGTACACCGCTCGGTCGGGGATATCAAGATTCACCCCGGACAAGACCGTTTGGCTGCCAAAGGATTTCCAGACATTCACGAGGCGGATCATGCGGCACTGCTCGAACACGGCTTCAGGCGGCTACACCAGGACGGAACCAATAAAATAATCCCACACCAGGATCAAGACCGCACACATCACCACCGATTGCGTGGTGGCATGACTGACTCCTTCGGCGCCATGCGCCGCGTAGAAGCCCTTAAAACAACTGACCCAGGCAACAATCAGGCCAAACGAGAGCGATTTATACACGCCCATCCAGATATCGCTGGAATCCGCGGCACTGCTCATCTGCGTAAAATACGCCCCCGAACTGCCGCCCAGCAACTCAACGCCGACAAGATAACCGCCATAAATCCCAACCGTCACAAACACGCTGTTCAAAAGGGGAAAGGTAATACAGGCCGCCAGAAAAATGGGCACCACCAGATACTTGATGGGGTTGAGGGCCATGACTTCGAGCGCGTCTATTTGTTCGGTAATCCGCATAATCCCGAGTTCCGCGGTCAGGGCCGAGCCGGCCCGGGCCGTAATCATGAGGGCCGAAAGCACCGGGCCAAGCTCGCGAATCAGACTCAGGCCGACCATCGGGCCCAGCGCCTCCTCACCACCAAAGCGCCGCAGGGCAATATACCCTTGCAGGGCAACGACCATTCCGGTAAAGGCACCCGTAAAGACGATGAGCAAGAGGGAGCGGCTGCCAATAAAGTAAATCCGGCGGACGAGCTGACCGCCTTGCAGCGGCAGGCGAAAGATATCCAGCAGAGTTGTGCCAAGAAAGAGCCCCATGCGACCCATTTCGCGCAGGGTGTAGAGGGTCAGACGCCCACACGAGCATACAAAGCGGAGCACTCCTCTTCCTTTCTCATGATAGTCTGGAGACTGACGACATGGAGCGGGTAACGAGCGGGTCTGCTGGGACCGCCTTGGGACTGAAGCCTTTCCAACGACGCCCTGTCCCCTACCATAGGCGGGCTGTTTACTCAAGGGAGTCTCGCACCCGGGAGGGCCGCAAAGGGCGGCACGGTCCTCTTGTCAGACAGACCAAAAGAGGGATATGGTCCCCAGTTATTGTCTACAGCACCTGGAGGAAACACTATGGCAAACGCGGTTGGAGTATCACCTGTGGAAGAACCCCCGCTCCGGGTTGTTGAAGACGCTGTTGCTGCCAAAGAGTCGTCCAAAAAGCAGTGGAAAAAATTCCGTGAGATATTGGCCCGCCACCACGGGGAAAAAATCCTGATTATCCTGGTGGGCTATCCTGACCCCGACAACATCGCCTCCGGGCTGGCGCATCAGTTTTTGGCCAAAGAGTTCGACATCGAAACCACCCTGCTGTGTTTTCATGAGGTCAGCCACCATGAAAACCGGGCGCTGGTAAAGCGCCTGGAGATTGACCTGCAACTCTATGACGAGGAATTCGACCTCACGCCATACGCTGCCTACGCACTGGTTGATACCCAGAATCCAGACACGCCGATTTCAGATCAACTGAGCGGCCAGACCTTCCTGTCTTTTATCGACCACCACCGTCGGCTTGGGACTCCACTGGCGGAATTTGTGGATATCCGGGAAGACGCCGCGTCAACGTGTGCCATCTACTCCGAATATATCCGGGCGCAATATCCCGATGGACTCAACCCTGGCGAGACGGACCAGGTGCGGCTGGCAACCGCGCTCATGCATGGCATCCGTTCCGATACGATGGCGCTGCTTGAGGCCAGCCGCCTGGAGTTTGAGGCCGCGGCGTATCTGTGGCCGTGTGTGGACCAGCCCCTCCTCAAGGCGATTTCGGAAAAATCCCTCCCGCCGATTGTCATGGATATGATTCAAAAGGCCCTGGAGCGGAAGCAGGTATTCGATTCTTTTGTGTTTACCGATGTCGGATTTGTGCGGAGCGAACACCGCGACGGCATTCCCCAGGTGGCGGAATTCTTACTCCAGCGAGAGGGAACCGATTCGGCCCTGGTGTTCGGCATTGTGGACGGCAAGGCGGTTGATGGCTCGCTCCGCACACGGAGCGATACCGTCAACCCTGATGCGTTTTTGAAAAAGCTTTTTGGCTTTGACGAAGACCGAAAGTCGTACTACGGGGGTGGAAACATCAAGGACAAGGGGGGCTTTCAGATTCCGCTGGGTTTCCTGGCCCAATCGCCCAATCGGAATATGCTCTACGAAATGACGTGTAGCGTTGTGCAGGAGCGCTTCTTCCGGGCGATTGGGATCAAAGAATAAACGCCCAATCGCCTCTCCGCGCTTGCTCCATTGCGGCATTCTGCGGTGAGCGGGAATCATCCGAGGAGAAGGGCCGGCTCCCCCTGCGGCGAAACAGAGCTTGACGCCCGATTGAATACAGGAGGCCAGCATGGCAGACAAACAAAGCGGTGATCTGACGTATGACATTCCTGCCGCGGTCCAGGGGCAGACCGCCATTGACCCACAGACGTATCAGCAGATGTATGAGCGCTCAGTCCGTGCGCCGGAAGCGTTCTGGGCGGAACAGGCTGAAAAACAGGTGGACTGGTTTCAAAAATGGGACAAGGTCCTGGAGTGGGACTTTCACAAAGCTGATATCAAATGGTTTCTGGGCGGCCGGCTCAACGTCTCGTATAATTGCCTGGACCGGCATGTCAACGCCGGCGCCGGCGACCAGACCGCTCTCATCTGGCAGGGCAATCATCAAGACGAAAGCAAAAAAGTTTCATACGCTGAGCTTCTGGACCAGGTCTGCCAGTTTGCCAATGCGCTTACCACGCTCGGCGTACAAAAAGGGGATCGCGTGTGTATCTATATGCAGATGATCCCTGAACTGCCAGTCGCCATGTTGGCCTGTACGCGGATTGGGGCGGTCCATTCCATTGTGTTTGGCGCATTTTCTCCAGACTCTCTGCGTGACCGTATTCAGGACTCTGCCTGCAAGCTCCTGATTACCCAAGATACGGGACTGCGTGGGGCCAAGAACGATATCCCGATGAAGGCCAACGCCGATACCGCGGTGGCCGAATGCCCGTCTATTGAGCACGTTGTTGTTGTCCGGCGCACCGGCCGCGAGGTCCCCATGCAGGCCGGCCGCGACGTTTGGTGGCACAAGCAAGTGGCAACCCAGCCGACGACGTGCGAGCCGGCCCACATGGATGCGGAAGACCCCTTATTCATCCTGTACACCTCCGGCTCAACCGGCAAGCCGAAAGGGGTGCTCCATACGACAGGCGGCTATCTGGTCTACGCCTCCATGACCCACCGCTATGTGTTCGACTATCGGCCGGGGGATATCTACTGGTGTACCGCGGATATTGGCTGGGTAACCGGACATAGCTATATCGTCTACGGCCCAATGGCGAACCGGGCGACGACCATGATGTTCGAGGGCGTGCCGAATTACCCAGATTTTGGTCGTTTCTGGCAGATTGTCGAGCAGCATCAGGTCAATATCTTCTATACCGCGCCGACCGCACTGCGCGCGCTGATGAAAGAAGGCGACGCCTGGCCGGCCAAGTACGATCTGTCGAGCCTGCGTATTCTCGGCACGGTCGGCGAGCCGATCAAGAGCCCCGAATGGCACTGGTATTTCCAAACCATCGGCCACGAACGCTGCCCGATTGTCGATACCTGGTGGCAGACCGAAACGGGTGGGATTCTGATTACGCCCCTGCCGGGAGCGACCAGAACCAAGCCCGGCTCGGCCACGCGGCCCTTTTTTGGTGTCCAGCCCTGTCTGGTAGACGATCAGGGCCTGGAGATTGAAGGCAACGGCGTCTCTGGGAACTTATGCCTCAAGTTCCCCTGGCCAGGCATCATGCGCACGGTGTACGGCGACCACGAACGCTTTGTCCAGACCTATTTCTCCAGCTACCCAGGCAAGTATTTTTCGGGCGATGGCTGCCGGCGGGATGAAGACGGCTACTACTGGATTACCGGACGGGTGGACGACGTGATTAATGTGTCCGGTCACCGCTTGGGCACCGCCGAGATTGAAGGTGCCTTGGGCAAGCATCCCGCGGTCGCCGAGGCCGCGGTCGTCGGGATGCCGCACGATCTCAAAGGGCAGGGTATCTATGCCTTTGTGACGCTCAAGACCGGACAGCAATCCTCTGCGGACATGCTGAAAGAGCTGAATCACACGGTCCGCCGAGAGATTGGTCCACATGCCACCCCGGATAAAGTCCAGTTTACCGACGGGTTGCCGAAGACGCGGAGTGGCAAAATCATGCGGCGCATCCTGCGGAAAATCGGCGAGGGTGCGCTCGATCAGCTCGGCGACACATCAACCCTGGCCGACCCGTCGGTGGTTTATCAATTAGTCGAGGGACGGCTCTAAACACGGGTGAGCAAAACCGTATGGCTCTGCGTTTGCACAATACCCTGACAGGAAAAACAGAAGCGTTTGTCCCGCTCCGGGCCGGCGAAGCCCGTATGTATGTCTGTGGAGTCACGGTCTACGACCGCTCCCACATCGGTCATGCCCGCGCCCTGGTCGCCTTTGATGTCCTGTATCGGTATCTCCAATTCTCTGGCTATGCGGTGACGTTCGTCCGTAATTTTACAGACGTCGATGATAAAATTATTAACCGGGCCAACGAGCGGGGCATGACCACCGAAGAGCTGACCGACCTCTATATCCAGGATTTCAACACCGATATGCAGGCGTTGCGCTGCCTGCCGCCCACGCATGAACCCCGGGCCACCCAACACATCCCGGACATGCTGACCCTTATCCAGGAGCTTGAAGCCAAACATCTCGCCTATGCGGTGGATGGGGATGTGTATTTTGCGGTGGACCGTTTTGCCGCATACGGCAAGCTGGCCCACCGGCGTTTGGAAGACATGGCGGCCGGAGCGCGCATAGAGGTGGACACACGCAAGCGTCACCCCATGGACTTTGCCCTGTGGAAGGCGAGTAAGCCCGGAGAGCCGGCCTGGGACAGCCCCTGGGGGAAGGGCCGCCCTGGTTGGCATATCGAGTGCTCAGCCATGAGCAGCAAATATCTGGGCCAGCCCTTTGATATTCACGGCGGCGGGGCCGACCTGATTTTTCCCCATCATGAAAACGAGATCGCCCAGTCCGAAGGGGCCCGGGGCTGTGCCCTGGCCCGCTACTGGCTGCATAACGGGATGGTCACGGTTGAGCAGGAGAAAATGTCGAAATCCTTGGGCAACTTCCTGACTATCGAGGCCGCGCTGAGCCAAGTCTCTACGCCGGAAGTCCTGCGTCAGGTCTTGCTCTCGTCTCACTACCGGATGGCGCTTGATTTCTCGACCCAAAAACTCGCCGAGGCAGAAAAAGGACTGGTGCGCATCTATGAAACGCTTGCCCGGGCTGAGGCCGCGATTGGGCAGGGTCCTGGGGAGGTGCCGGCTGATTCGTCCTGCGTCAACCGCTTCCGGGAGGCCATGGACGATGATTGCAATACGCCCCGTGCCCTGGGCGTGATCTTCGATGTTGTGCGCCAGATGAATCGTGAGTTGGACGCCGGCCGGATGACCGCGGCAGCCACCCTCCGGTCTGAAATCGCAAAGATTGGAGCGGTCCTGGGTCTGCTGCAAGAGCCTCCCGCGCAATTTCTGGCGCATCACAAGCAGACCGGTCTGGCTGAAGCCAGTCTCACGCCCGAGGCCATTGAGGCGCTGATAGCCGAGCGGGCCTGGGCGCGAAAAGAGAAAAATTTTCAACGCGCGGACGCAATTCGCGCTCAGCTTGCCGAGCAAGGTGTTCTGCTCAAAGACGGCCCAACGGGGACGACGTGGACGGTGAAGTAACGACCGCTGAGAGCCATGTCGTGCCCGACCCCCGGTAACGCTCCATCCACCATTGTCCCAAGAGGCGCTCCCCCCGGGCCAGTGCCGACCCAGGCAAAAGCGCGCGCTCTTGGTGTGACGCTGAGCGTACTCTGTCTGAGCCTGCTGCTGGTGGGATGTGGTCCCAACGGATCGTCCGAACACGAGCAGCCGGCGGTCGTGGTCTTTGCCGCGGCCAGCCTGCGCGAGGTTGTCCAGGCCATTGGGGCGCGTTTTGCCGAGGCGCATCAAGTGAACCTGGTCTATAATTTTGCCGGCTCCAATACCCTGGCCCAGCAGTTGCGCGCCGCTCCGGTGGCGGATGTTTTTTTATCGGCCAACCCGGATTGGGTTGAGATGCTTGACCGAGCAGGGCTGGTCTTGCCGGCCTCGCGCCGCAATTTTGTGTCGAATCGTCTGGTCCTCATCAGTCGCAAGGACGCGGAGTTCCACTTGCCAGCGCCCGGCCTGTTGCCGGCGCTCCCACTCAGCTTCCTGGCGCTGGCCAACCCTGAGGCGGTGCCGGCCGGCCGCTATGCCAAGACCTTCTTGCAAGCGGTTGAAACAACAGACCGCTCGGTCTGGGAAGCCGTCAAATACATCATCGTTCCCACTGCCGATGTCCGGGCCGCCCTTGGCCTGGTAGAGTCTGATCCCACCATCATGGGCATTGTGTATCGAACAGACGCCCTGCATTCAGACCAAGTGCAGGTCGTTTATGAGGTGCCCCCCGGGCTGCATCCCCCGGTCGTCTACTGTGCTGTGGCCCTCAAGGCGCGTCCGCGGCCCACACTCACGGCCCAATTTCTCGACTTCTTGCACAGCCCCGAAGCCGTCGCAATTTACACCACGCACGGGTTTATTGTAGACGAAGAGGAAACGCAGCCGCGGTCGTCATTGCCATGAGTCCCGAAGTCGTGCCGGTTATCCTGCTGACGCTCCAGGTCGCAGGGGTCTCAACCCTGATTGTACTGCTGCCGGCCACGGTTCTGGGTTATGTCCTGGCCCGCTACGAGTTTACCGGCAAGAACGTGCTGTCTGCGCTGGTCGGCTTACCGCTCGTGCTGCCGCCGACCGCGGTCGGCTTTCTCCTGTTGCGGCTGTTTGCCGTTGACGGACCGTTGGGGCGGGAGACGCTCGGGTTTGATCTGCACATTCTGCTCACCTGGAAAGGAGCGGTGATTGCGACGGCGACCATGTCCCTGCCGCTCGTTGCCCGCACGGCCCGGGCCACGTTTGAAGGCATCAATCCTCGGCTTGAATTGATGGCCCTCACCTTAGGTCACAGCCGGCTGGCCGCTTTTTTTCAGTACAGCCTACCCATGGCTCGGCATGGCTTACTCGGGGCTGTCATTCTCGGTTTTACCCGCGCCATGGGCGAGTTCGGGGCAACCGTCACCATTGCCGGCAATATCCCCGGCCGCACGCAAACCATGGCCGCGGCTATTTTCAGCGCCCAGCAAGTCGGGGCGCAGGCCAGGGCCGATTTTTTCATGCTGGTCGCCCTCGTCCTAGGCTTTCTGGCTATTCTGAGTGCCGAACTCCTGGGGCGCGGTCGTGCCCTGTCTAGTCTGGCCCGTCCATAATGCCGAGCGTCCCGTCCGCCTCCGACTGTCTACCGCCCGGTCCGCGAGAGGGCCTGACCGTACAGGTCCGCCTCCCACTGGACCGTTTTGATCTCAATATAGATTTGCAGACCGAAAAACACGTGACCGGGATTTTTGGTGTTTCCGGGGCGGGGAAAACCAGTCTGCTGGAAACGATCTGTGGCGTTCGGCGGCAGGCACGCGGCCGCATTACGCTGGGAGCAGAGACCTGGCTGGACAGTGGCCGAGGGATTTTTGTCAAGCCGTGGCAGCGTCATATTGGGTATGTTCCCCAGGACGGTTTACTCTTCCCGCATAAGAACGTCCGGCACAATCTCCTGGCCGGCAAGAAACGCGGCCTGCGGCGGGGCCACCCGGTCCAGCAAACATTTGACACTGTGGTCCACATGTTAGAGCTGAGTCCGCTCCTTGAACGCCGGGTGCAGACCTTGTCTGGGGGCGAACGGCAGCGGGTCGCCCTGGGCCGGGCCCTGTGTTCTGGGCCGCGTTTACTCCTGCTTGACGAGCCGTTTGCCTCCTTGGACGTTGCCCTGAGACGAAAACTCCTGCCTTTTCTCCGGCTGGTGCGGGCCGAGTTTCAGATTCCCATGCTGTTCGTATCGCACGACCCGCTCGAAGTGCAGGCCCTGTGTGACGAGCTGATTGTGCTCCGAGACGGCAGGAACATCTTGCACGGCGACCCGCGCAGCGTGCTCACGGCCACCCCTATCTTCCCCCTGGCCGAACAGCACGGCTTCGAGAATATCCTGCCCTGCTATGTGGTGGGGGGCAGTGGCAGCACAGGGCAGGTGCGTTTGGGCGAAGGAGGGGACAGTGAACACGCTCCGGTTGAGCTGGTCACCGTCCCCTCCGAGGCGCGACCGGGCGAGGCCCTGCTGGCTGGTATTCCTGCGCACGATATTATGCTGGCCACGCAGCGGCCAGAAGGGCTGTCTGCTCGCAATGTCCTGCCGGCTCGTATTACCCAACTCCGTTCCGTCGGCCACGTCGGGTTAGCCACGGCCGAGCTCAGCCCGGCCCTGCCATCGCTGACCATTGAGGTAACTGAGAAGTCGTTTGTTGAGTTGGGTCTCCGGGTTGGGAGCGAAGTCTTCTTGGTGATTAAGGCCACGTCGTGTCGTCTATACCGCACTGGAGAAAGTCGGAGCGCCTAGGACAACGCACCGCGCCACCCGGACTTGCGCTTTCACAGGCTGCGCCATAGACTCATGGCCCCTGTTTTCGCACCACGCGCCCGTAGCTCAATTGGATAGAGCACCGGGCTTCGAACCCGTAGGTTGGGTGTTCGAGTCACCCCGGGCGCGCCTTTGAGAAGCAATTCCTCGTCCTGCCAATACAAGAGAGTAGCTGCGGCTCACCCCCACATGCGTGGGGAAGACTTTTGCGTGGGCCGACCAGAGTCGGATTGCGTCGGTTCACCCCCACATGCGTGGGGAAGACTAGAAGTCAAGCTGAAGGGCTCCGTCCTGTTCCGGTTCACCCCCACATGCGTGGGGAAGACCCTAGAAATGTAAACTAGTGTTCTAATTTCTTCGGGCCAAAACTATTTCTTGTGGAAGCGTTGCGATGACTTTGGAAGGACTCGAATGAGGCTGAGTCCTTCCAAATCTACAAATTCCCGATCTTTCGTATTATACTGACGGTATGAGAAACCCTGTGGCGTCTTTGCCGACCAGATTTGCAGCGTCGTCCCTTCGGGCGCAGCCGTAAGCGCCTTTTCCCATAACTCGTCACGTACCCGAGCGCTGGGATTCCCGATAAAGACACCTGTGCTCGGCTCAATGAGCCAGCGTGACAGCGCGTTCCTCAAGCTCGTCGGGACTCTCTCGACTAGCATCACGAGCATTCAGCACCTCGGCAATGTCTGGCAGTATACGACTCATAATCCGTGAAGCAGCAAAGGCGTCCCGGCAGGCAAGTCTCACTGTACGCTCTAAATTTTCAGTGCCCTCACTCACAACGCGGAAAGCCAGAGGAACAATGACCTCGGTCTTATATAGGTCGGCAATATCGTAAACAAAGCTGAGCATCTTCCCGGTGTGGATAAACCCTAAAGCAGGAGAATAGCCAGCCGAGAGAATAGCGGCATGACAAACACCGTAGAGACAAGCGGTAGCTGTAGAAAGTGCCCGATTGATAGGGTCGGCCTGGAACCAGTCGTTCTGATCGTAGTTCCGCCCCTTCCACTCTACGCCGTATGCTAAGGCGGCTTCTGCGTATGCCCTGCGTACACGGATACCTTCCATCCCTCTGATAGCTTCAATAGAGGCGTTGTCAGGCAGCCTTTCTTGAAAGCGAAACCGGTACATCCGCCTTGCGACTTCCAGGCGTGTTTGCGCATCACTCACCAAAGCAGCCTGACGAATTAGGCGTCTTGCACTGAACGTTCCCCCCGTATTCGCCGCATACAGCCGAACTCCCTGCTCGCCAGTCCACGCCAGCAGACTGTTATTCTGGGCTAGTGCCTTGACTGCCGCATGGGTGATGGTCGTGCCCGGTCCGAGCATCACCACGGCGAGTTGGTCAATTGGAATGGGCACAACTCCATCTTGTCCTTTTTGATGGAATTTAAGGCCGGTCCCATCAACCTCCATCCTGCCTTTTTCCAGATAGATATAGCTCCACCGATCTCGAAACCGGGGCAGTTCATATAGCGTGCGCATATGTCACTCCACCGGTGCGACCGACAGCAGACCAAATCCAAAGCCTTTCCCGCTGCCAACCCGTGAGCCAGGGTCGTATGAAATATCTCCGGGTCTTTTACTTGCAGGAATCCGTCGAAACGCACGGCAACCAGAGTCAGAGCGTGAGGCGTTTGAGCCCGGTCCGTCATTTTGTCCCGCACCTTCCGTTCGGGGCTGACCACCACCGACATCGGCTCGAAGCCGCCAACTGTGCCTTTACGGTGGAGCCAGGTGAGTTGCTCGTCTTCTTTGACAATGCCAAAGCGTTTCCCTTGTCGCTTCACGGTCGGGTTGGCCCGGAGGCGAAAACGGCACGGCTGGCCGCTGCGGAAAACAGGGGCGAAAAGTTTGGATTGCGCCTGTCCCAAGAGAAAATTCCGCTCGTCCTCTAATGGCCTCCAATCGGGCTCTTTTTCGGATTGGACGAGAAGAACTATCGAGTTTGATTCTTTACTGATGTCGGGACGGAAAAGGACTCGCCCCGGCCCCTCTTCAGCCGCAGGGAATGCTTGCATCAGGGTACGGTGGAGTTCATAGGGGCGACCGATTTCCGTTCTGACCCGGCGGGAAGTCGGGTTAAGCATGAGCTTGGAAAGATACATTAGCGCTCCTCTCTCTCAGAAATAGCGGCGCTCGGAATCCAAGCCGTTTTCACTCGCCGTTGGGCGAAGCGACGAGCCGCAAAGGAAATGGGCTGATCGACACGGACCGCCTCTCCGGCCGGGTCTTCGAGCACCAGCCTGATCTCCACTTGGTCTCTGCCCCTGGATGGGGCAAGACGTGGATAGGCTCGGAGCGCTTCTTCCAAATCCTGCGTTTCACACAAGCCGTCAGGCAACCAGACGGGGACACTTGGAGGGAACGCTTTACGGCCTAAAAACAGCGGCCAGACAGGAGCGGCTAAGCCTTGGTATAGAGAACGCAGCACATCAAGGCTTCCTTCGAGTCCGACAAGAAAAGCCGCGTCGGAGAGATAGAACCGAGTCGAAAGGACGGCTGAGCTTTCGGCGGGTGGGTGTGTACCAGCGGCTTTCAGCACCCTGACCCTTGCCGCTTCGGGTGCGTCCTGCCGAAACCCTCCCGTTGTGTGAAAATCCTTCTCCACACGTCCCTCACGATCTACCCGAATACCAAGCCGAAGGCCGGCAAGATCGGTAATCTCAGCACTCCGGGGCCGTCCTAGCGCTGAGGCGAGTAAACCAACTACGCCGCTTTTAGAGGGTTCGAGTCCGGTGTCCCGAACAGAAAACCGGCTCTGGGTTCCCCATGACTGCATTGGGCCAACCAGTTGCAAGAGGAGTGTGCTCACGCGGCTTCCCCGTCAGAGGCATTTTTGAGGGCGCCCATCACAGATTGGACTACCTCGTTAAAAGACTCCTTCTGAGCGTCCGCTAAGCTCTTCAACTCGACATCCGGTGTCGTACACATCGTCTTTGCGGATACTCCCTCAGCGCCATAGACTTTTGTCAGCTTGCCCCAATACGTGTCCAGCGCTGTGATTGATGCCGTCATCAGGTCCGAGTCGTAACCGGGACGGACAGGCTTGCAGAACGCATTGGCAAGCGAAACCGGAGTGCCGCTTTGACGCACCACTGCAAAAACTGCGTCGGGTCAGTTGTGGGCCGCCATTGAGTTTTGTTTGCCGGTTGGCAGCGCGCTGACTGAGGCCCGCAGAAACGTCTCAACCGCCTTGTTTGCGAGGTCGGTATCGCCAGAGAGGTTGTTCTTGAGTTGGCCGAGATCAATTGTGGCGTAACGGTAAAAGCAGGAGGAATTAAACCCGGTGAAGCCTAACATTCCCGCGCCGGTCTCTTCCTCGGGTGAGAGGTCGTCCACTGCGGTATAGTAATCCATCTCCATCGACACCTTGTTGGTAGAGATAGCGTGTGCAACTTGGCACGCAGCGTCGATACTCGCCCCCGGATGCTCAGCCATCATCCGCCCGAACAACGCAATGTCCACGGCTTTTGTGTTGCTCTTAAATTCCTTCGCGGCGTCCTTGCAGGCGTCCTGAAAAGGGCCTTTGTCATTTTTGGATTTCTTCTTTCCCTCCTGGTCCCCTGCCTTTGCTTCGGCGTCTTGCTTCTTTTTTGCCTCTAGCAGTTCGTCGTACTTCTTCAGCACAACGCCTCCCATACACTTTATTTCGTCCTGACCCAAATAGAGCAGTACTTTGGTTTTATGCACTCCGGTAGTTTTATCTATCTCACCCTTGCTCAGAGCCGCTTCAACAAAACCTACGGCAATCGCCTGAGCCTCTTCTTCTGGCTTCTTCCCTTTTTCTATGAGGCAGGCAGCGAGACGAGACACCAACGCCTTTGTCCGAATGCCCAACTTGTTTTGGAAAGTGTCCTTGAAAACCGGTGAGAGGCGTATCGCTCGCTTGAACGCCTGAGAAGAAATACGCGCCCGGCGGTGTCCGCCAAACTCGCAATCTTTGGGAGTATTGGTGTCGTCTCGGTTCAGATTGGACGGGGCGACGTTTTGTAGCAGGTGCAGTTCAACGTGCATGGTGTCTCCTTATCTTGGAAATACGGTGGTTATGGGTTGACGAAAAGTTCTACGCGCTCCAGAAGTCCCGCGCCCAAGCTCGTTGGACATACCGGTCGTCATGCTCCCAGCCCAAGACATCCCGGAGGAGCTGCCTCCAATTGACCGGGACATCCTTACTCCGCAGCAAACTGACGGCTTGACGCAAGTGGTACGGCAAGTCGTCGCGGTGACAATTCAGCAAAGCATTAACACGTAGCTCAATACTGTCACTCTCTTCGCTAATTTTGGCAAACACACTCCCCAACGTCCCTTGTCCTTTGGGGGCGGGGTGAAGAGCAAAAAGGGCCGCAACCAGAAAAGCGCTGTCCTCTGCATGGCGATTCTCCGGCACCCAAGGAATCACCAGCGAAAACATGTCCAGCGCCGCCCCCGGCTGACGATTGGCTCCGCGTCGCAGAATGGCAAGCGCCCGGCGGTCTTCTTGATCTCGCAGCCGCTCCAGGTGTCTGATGAAATTTTCTTTCCAGTCTGAGCTTTCCACAAATCTGTCATTTCTTTCAGGGGTTTTGTGAGAGGGCCTGGTGCAGGCTTTGGGCAAGGTGTCTCTGCCCCTCTGCGATAGCCCGCAACACTCGTGCGGATTGGTCCAGGTCGTTCGTCGCCTCATTGAAGGCTTGGTGTGCGACCTGCTGAACACATTTATTCCAGTCTTCAAGCACGGGGTCAGGGTTAGCCGGCAAATCGCGCATGAAATCCAGAAAGGGAATTTCTAAGGCCGACCAATATGCTTCGGTCACGTGAAGATGAGCCGCGAAATGATTAACTTCGGCCTTCTGCGCTTTCTTGAGGTCTTTTTCCTCGTCCAGCGACGGATACAAAACACACCGAGCAAATTTCTCCATTGCCGATGTTAAACACGACGCAACCTGCTCAGTATTCTTGAGGGCGATTTCCAGGGCCTCAACGAGGTCTTCATCCGTGAGGTATTGCGCTGGAAGTGGCAAGTGTTCGAGCCGCCAAAAGAAGATGTCTCTTTGAGGTGCACATTGCCCGTATGCTTCCAATTGATAGGGCATAGACACATCAAGTACGCCGTCACCAATGAGGATAGACGCCCATCCCAATGCTGAGATGGGTTCATTTTCTATGAAACGAAAAAGCGAGGCACTGTCCCGCCACAACGCTCGGCCTCGCTCGTAGCGTATAGTACGACAAGGGTCTTGGTCAGGTTTGGCTTTGGGATTCTTCGTGTATGAACAGCCAGGATCAGGAAATGGAGTCTTGTTATCGAATTTACGCCCTACCCCAATTCGGACCCTCCTTACCTCGCCTCCTTCGAGTGCCGTCTGTGATGGAACTAAGCGTAGCTTTAGTGTCTGCCACGTCAGGTAATCAGTATATCCGTGCGGGATCGCAGATGTGTTTGGTTGTTCTTGTTCCCATGCTGGGAGATCATTGCCGACTACGGGAATCGGCTCATCTCCATGATACGGGACCATATTCAACAGTAATGTCTCGAAAAGGGCGTTACCTTTCACAAGAAAGATCACTTTACGAGCTATAGGAGCGTCATAAGAATACTCTTTCCCTACGAGTTTCCCCCCTGCCACCCTGTACATCTGTGTCATCACAAGCATCCTCGCCGCTTCCGGCGGACTCAGCGCAGGACTTGTCGAGTCAGTGGTATGATCGAACAGGGTGGAGGTATTCCCTCTGGCCAACTCAGGAAGAAGGTCGTTGGCTTCGACTTCTTTAATCCTTCCCCTTTCCACCTTTATGCCTCCATCTTGATAGAATGGGTACAAATCATCGAACAGGTCGAACCGGCTATGCCACTCGGAAAAGTATGAATTGAGCCGGGCGCTATCGAACTGTCCCACCTGCCAAAGGGTTTGCCATTCCGAACGGGAAGCCGGGCCAAAGTTTCGGTGAAGTACGGCGAGCAACAGCCGGTGTAACGCAGCGGTGACTAAGGGCGACTGATCGAAAATTTCACGAATTTCATGCGCCTGAAGCAGCGTATCCTGGAGACTCAATTCTGCGTGGCTTCCATCTGGCATGGTGCAGGGTATCCACGGCTGGTCAATGAGATTGAAACTGTACGTCATGCGTTCTCTCCGTTTGCTGCGGGCAACTGGTCAATCAGCAAGCCTAATTCCGAATCAAGTCGGAGGGTATACCTCCCTACGTTTGTCCTGCCTTCAGAGAATACGAGCGGACGGTGATGACGAAGTGCCAGGGTTTTCTTCCAACCGGAAGGAACCGGCTGTTCTTGAAGCGTGAAGACAACACGTTTATCGGTAATTGCCATCGTGCGTAGCAGAAAGGCCCGAATCTGAGCCAGGGACGGTTTCACACTCAGATCATCACTTTCTGATTCCGAGAGACAAACGACTTGAACAGACGGCTCCGTAAGCCGGGTCAGGGCTTGCAAGGATTGATGAATGTCGGGATTGTCTTCCTCAAGACCCTTGGAGAACTTCTTTAAGAATTCATCTGGTTCAGCCGGATCGTTCGGAGGCCGTATAAGATTCCCTTTTGCAGTGAACTCCTCTTCCCTCATGGCCTCTTGCATGTCCTCCCGAGCCCTGCCTGCCGCCTGTTGCAACTCTGGTGTGGGCCAAGTTTCTTCAGGGCCGTAGACTTCTTCGACAATGGTCGGCAGGGCTTTGGGCAGGTAGAGCGTGTTTCGGTCTTTGAAGGCAATATATGAACGCAGGAGAATATACAGGTCATAGATTTTTTGTGACACTCCGAAGTTCGGAACGTTATCAACTCCGAAGTCTGGCATACGGAGCCACAGGGCAGGCTTCGTCAGTTGAGCAGGCCGCGCATTCTCATGGCGGTGCAGGCGACCCGCTCTCTGTAAAACAAGGTCAGCCGGCGCGAGGTCGGTAATCATCAGGTCAAAGTCAAGGTCAAGACTCTGCTCGATGATCTGCGTAGAAACAAGGATTGCCGCTTGTGGGCGCGGCCCATCCTTCCCGAAGGATTGAAGCGCGCTGCGTTCCCGTTTTTCCCGCTCATCAAAGGGAAAGCGGCTATGCAAAAGCTGAAGGTTCTCCGGCTCGACAAGCCGCTGCTGTTGTAGAGCCCGATAGACTGTCTGGGCGCGTCCGCCGGTATTGCAGACAATGGCGACGCAGCCGCCGGCTTCCATCGCTTCGCGCAGATTCCCGATAAGCTCGGTGGTCGAAGCGCTGAGCCGACGGACCGCTATCTGTCGATGCTGTACGGCGGGGAAATGCACCGCCCCAGACTGTCCACCCGAAACCCATGTTATCTGTGGATAGCCGGCGTTCTGAACAGCGACTTGTCCACCGTAGGCCCGTAGGATCTGCTGTCTTTTCTGAGCGGGCAGGTAGGTCCGTAGGATCTGCTGTCTTTTCTGAGCGGGCAGGATGGCAGACAGCATCACGACCGAACAGCCGAGCGCGTGAAGCCAAGCGAGCAGCCGTTCGAGCAGTACGGACATATACGTGTCATAGGCGTGAACCTCGTCAATAATGATGGTCTTATGAGCCAGCCCAAAGAGGCGGACGAAGAAGTGACGAGTCTGGAGGACAGCCATCAATGCCTGGTCAATTGTTCCAACGCCGAACGGCGCGAGTAGCGAGCGCTTTTGGGGCAAAAACCAGTCTTCGACCGTTATGCTGCCGCGCGCCTCGTTGAGCGACCCATCTTCCTCTGGATACGTGCGAAAGCGGAGCGCCGTGAATTGCTCAGATAGGAGGCTTGCCCCATGTACGAGTTGAAGATTGACTTTTCGATCAGAGTAGCGCTCCTGTAAAAAGTCTCTCACCCGTCCAAACATCTGATTGCTTGTGGCCTGCGTCGGAAGGGCGAAATAACAGCCCTGTTGCTGGAGCTTGGCTATCCAATAATCGGCCAGGAACATTGCTGCTTCGGTCTTGCCCTCTCCCATTGGCGCTTCAATGAGTACCAGCGAAGCGGAACCTGTCAGTTGTGGGGCCAATGTCTCGGCCTGCTTTTGACAAGGCCAGGGAGATTGTATGGCAGGGAAAAGCTCTGCAAATGTTGTGACCGATGCGGGAGGTTTCCAACTCGCCCAGCCTACGGCCTGCACTGCTTCACGAGCCCGCCTTTCGGCAAGAGCCGTGTATTGCTCCGGCGTAGTTCCCGGTGGTGCGTACCGAAAATGTTCCTCGTTTGAGCCAATCCAGTCGGCGACACATGTCAGCCCGGCCAGTAAGACGTAAAAAGCGTGGTTTTGACTGCGAGGGAGACTGGCTAATGGTACTCGAAAAAGCCGAGACAACTCCTCAACAAGACCTCGACGTGCATCTTTCCATTCTGCTCCTCCTCTTTGGCTAGGCCCTACTCTATCTCCGCTGAAGGTCCCGTGATGGCCCCCAACAGCTATCCCCAACGCGCTCCCAAACTCCCGAGGAAAGTTGTTGTCTCCTGAAACAGCCTGCAATAGATCATGGAGAACGTAAGCAGTAATGACCCCGTGTGGGCATTTCTCATTGACGCGACGGAACGTAAATCCACGTTCCTGGAGTGCTTCCCGAGCTTTTTGATCTTGTCGAATAAAAGCCGGGGATGCCTTCCCGGTATCGTGGAGTGCTGCCAAGAAGCTGAGCCACGCCATTGTTTCCGGCTCAGAAAGACGCAATTCGTCCATGAAGAAGCGGCGAATTGCGCTGTGGAGTCCAGATTGCCACAATTCCCGTGCAACGATTCCAACGTCAAGGTATGGAAGAGCAAGGGATGATAAATTTCTCCGTGTTCTCCTTTTTTCTTTTTTGTCCAAAAGAGTTCAAATAGCGGTTCGTTCAATATATTGAGCATCAGTAGTTCATCCTCGATTTTCGGAAAGCAGCGCAATCGTTGTTAGGGGCACTTGGCTCTTCACTGGTCTTATCTCCTTTTATCACGTGACATTGAGAGGGGTTTATGCAACCGGACTATACTGGAATCATCACGCTTGAGCCGGGCAAGCGCGGTGGGAAACCTTGCATTCGTGGTCTTCGCATTACGGTTTATGACATCCTGGAGTATCTGGCATCCGGGATGACCGAGGCTGAAATCCTGGCCGATTTTCCCGACCTGACCCGCGAGGATATCCGGGTGTGTCTGGTAGCCGCACCATGCTTTGACGGCTGGTCTCAGGTATAGAGACTCCCCATACACGCCGGGGAGTTCATTGCGGTGTGTGACAGAACCGAGCCGAGAACCCAACCGAGCAGTCGTCCTCTATGCCTGACCGTCGCCTGCCCCTCCGGCTGACCCCTCTGGGGGTCCTGTTACTCTTGGTCTATGCGGCTATTGCCTGGTTGAGCCAGTCGTTCAGCTATGGTCAGGGGCATCAGGAACGGCCAATCCTGAGCTTTGTGGGGATGTACGGCGCGGCGTTTCTTGTCTATGCCGCGGCGGTCTGGCAGGTCAAACGACAGACCACCACGTTTGCCCCGCTCACCGCGGTTCCGCTTGGCCTGGTATTGCTCTTTGCCGCGCTCTTCCGGCTGGTATTGCTCTTTTCCGCGCCCATTCAGGAAGATGATTTCTATCGCTATCTGTGGGACGGCCAGGTGGTGGCCAGCGGTCTGAATCCCTACCAATTCGCACCGCGGGAGGTGCAAACGGACACCGACAAAGAAGGACCACTCCAACCCTACCGGGACCTGGCTGCAACCGATGCGCGTATGGCGTTACTGTTGTCGCGGATCAACCACCCTGACGTGCCGACCCTCTATCCCCCGGCTGCACAAGCCATGTTTGGGCTTGCCGCCCTGATTGCACCGGGCAGTTTGCTGACCCTCCGTCTCATCTTTCTCTGCTTGGACTTGGCGCTGTGTGGGGTCATTGTCCGCTTATTATGTCACCTGGGGCGTTCTCCGCTGTGGGTGTTGATCTACGCTTGGTCTCCGCTGGTCATGAAAGAAACGATCAACTCGGCGCATTATGATGTTGGGCCGACCTTGCTGCTGATGCTGGCCTTGCTGGCGTGTATCACCGGGCGGCTTGCAGTTGGGTTTCTCAGCCTGGGCGGAGCCATATTGGGGAAATTTTTTCCCGTTGTCCTGCTGCCCCTTTTTCTGTCTCATATCTGGCGGCGGTATGGCCTCAGAAGAGCGTGGGGCGGACTCGCGCTGACCGCTCTGGTCATCATTGGTGGCTATGCTCCGTTTGCGGCTGCGGGGAGTCGGTTGTGGCTGGGCTTGGTCACATTTGCTGAACACTGGCAAACCAATAGCCTGCTCTTTCCGGTATTCCATCAGATGAGCGCCGACCGCTGGCTGGCGAACGGCCTGGTGGCGGTCGGTCTGGCCGGCGCGGTGGGTCTGGCCTTGAGCCGGAACCGCGGCGGAAATGACGACCGGTTCTTGCGGGGCTGTTTCTTTGTGATGGGAGCCTTACTCTTGCTCAGCCCGGTCGGCAATCCGTGGTATTTTCTGTGGGTGATGCCGTTCGTCTGCCTTTTTCCGCGCGCCTCCTGGCTGCTCTTGTCTGGTCTCCTGGGACTGTATTACACTGCGTTTTATTTTCTCTATCAGGGTGAGCCGGACACCTTTCGCTGGGTAGTGTGGGTGGAATATCTGCCTTTTTATGCCGTATTGGGGTGGGAAGCCTGGCGGATGAGGCAAGGGAGACCGGGGCTGGTATGAAGAACGATACCGGAGTTTGGAAAATTCCTGCGACCTGCCTGATTGTCGTCTGCCTCTTGGGGGACGGCTTGGCGGGAGTTTCGGCTATTCAGCCGGCGACGCCTGAGACACCGCTCGTCATTGCTTCAGAGGCAAAACAGGTCGTCATCTATGGCCATATCTATCCTGACCGCTTTAATCGGGCCGAGACAGACGAGGCGCACTACCATCTGTTGACCTGGAAGGGCGGTCACTCCCAAAATGCCCTTATTGTCACACCGGTTGATGATCTCGCCTTCCACGACGCGCTGGTCACAATTGGGGGCCAGCCGGGCAATACGCTGCCCATGGCGGCCTGGACGCAGCGGACTGACCCGACCCATCCGGCCCCTCGGCAAAAAGCCCAGGGCAGCCGTTTTGCTGTTTTTCTCTCCTGGCCTGGCCAGCCTGACCTGCCGCTTCAGCGTATTTTCCATCCGCCGCCTGCCGGTCCTCAGCTCCCGGCCTGGACGTTTGAAGGCAACCGAGGCCGGTGGTTTAACTTGGTGCCGTTTGCCCCGCGTCCGGGCTGTCTGGTGTGTTTATACAGTTGTCCGAGTGGCAAGCTCAGCAACGGATCCCTGAGTATCGCCGACTATATGTCCCAGCCTGGGCGATTCCGAGCCAACACGGAGATATTGCCGCCCGACCGGACTCCAGTGCGGGTCACTTTTGCGTTGCTGCCATAGGGTATGAAGACAGACCCCGCCCAACAGCCGCGTATTGCGGTGGTTATTCCTGCCCTCAACGAAGAGGCGTCTTTGCCCAAGGTGCTTGGAGACTTGCCGTGGGAGCGGCTGGCAGAAGTCGTGGTTGTCGATAATGGCTCGTCAGACCAGACCGCAAGCGTGGCCCAAACCGGTGGTGCGACGGTGCTCAGCGAACCACGGCGCGGCTATGGCTGGGCCTGTCTGGCTGGCATTGCCTATCTCAGGGACAAGCCCCCCGATATTCTCGTTTTTCTCGATGGCGACTACAGCGATTATCCCGACGAACTCGGCGAGGTGGTCCGGCCCATTCTTGAGCAGGGCTATGATATGGTCATCGGCTCCCGGCCACAGCGCGCCGGCGCCGGCGCGCTGCTGTCTCATGCGCGCTTGGGCAATGCGCTGGCCACGTGGCTCATTCGCCGGCTGTATGGTTTTTCCTATACCGACCTGGGGCCGTTTCGCGCCATCCGCTTTCCCCAACTCCTAGCTATCGAGATGCAGGACAAAACCTATGGCTGGACAGTCGAAATGCAGATTAAAGCCATCCGCCACGGGCTGCGCATCACCGAAGTGCCGGTCCGCTATCGTCAGCGTATTGGGACCTCAAAAGTGAGCGGCACGGTCAAAGGCACGGTATTAGCCGGCTGGAAAATTCTGTGGACGGTCTTTCGATACGCGAGGTGAGCCGGATGAGAGACGCCACAATGGAATGGAATGTCGCTTTTGCCCGGGCCGAAGTTATTCCGCGTCTCGAAAACCTGTTTCAGCAGTATGACTATACATATACTCAGGAAGACAGAGACGCTGACCGGTACTACCGGACGACACTCGGCCAGGGGAGGCTTGAGTTGGTCGTGCATCCGCTCGAACCGAAGCACAGCCCGTTCAGTCGCTCCATCCTGATTCAGCGGACGCTCTTGCAGGTGACGTATACAAGCGTCAGCGGAGCGGACCAAGCCCGCTTTAAGCACCAACTGACGCTGGCCTTTCTACGGGTAGGCGGCTGATGCGCATTAGCGTTGTCATTCCCACCCTGAACGAGGCCGGCAGCATTGCGGGGACGCTCCGCCGGGTTCGGCAGGCGAGTGCCTGCGAGATCGTTGTTGTGGACGGCGGCAGCGACGATGGTACTGCGGAATGCGCGCGGCCCTATGCGGACCAACTTGTTTCAGCACCGCGGGGCCGCGCTCGTCAGATGAATCTCGGAGCCCGAGCGGCCAACGGGGAAACCCTGCTCTTCCTCCATGCCGATACGCTTCCCCCGGCCCAGTTTGCAGAGCTGATCGCCAATGCCCTGACTGACCCTGAGGTTGTGGGTGGCCGGTTTGACGTCTGTATAGACGCGCCGGGCTGGCCCTTTCGGATGATCGGCAGTCTGATGAATATCCGCTCTCGTCTGACCGGCATTGCCACCGGCGACCAGGGGATTTTCGTGCGGCGGGCGATATTTGAAGAGATGGGCGGCTACCCGGAGTGGGACATTATGGAAGACCTAGAATTCAGCCGTCAGCTCAAGCGGGCCGGAAAAATCGCCTGCTTACGGGCGCAGGTGAAAACCTCGGCCCGCCGCTGGCAGCAGCACGGCGTCGCAAAAACCATTCTGCTCATGTGGGGCCTGCGGCTATGCCATTTCTTTGGCGTTTCGCCGGCCGCACTCAAGATGTTTTATGCGGACACGCGCTAGGGCCAGTGATTCACCCACGATGGGCGCGGGAAACGGACCGGGCCGCTATTGGACCGATCCTTCGTAAATCCCCATCACGGTATCCAGGAAGGTATGCGCGTCTTCTTTCTGGCGCTGAAACGAGTTTCGCCCAATAATTGACCCAAACCCTCCGCCGTCCCGAATCGCGCGGACTTCGTCGAAGAATTCCGCGTCGCCTTTGGCCGCGCCGCCCGAAAAGATCACAATCCGCTTGTTATTGAACGCGCTCTGTACAACGTGGCGGACGCGCTCGGCCTGGGTCTCAATCGGGACGTGATGTTTCTGATATGCCTTGTGGGACTCAGCCAGTTCGATATGATTGCTGGGCAGCTTGACTTTAATAATATGCGCCCCCATCTGGGCGGCGATCTGGGCCGCATAGGCCACGACATCAATCGCCGTCTCCCCAGCCTTACTCAGGTCTGAGCCGCGCGGATAGGACCACACCACGACCGCCAGCCCTTTGGACTTGGCTTCTTGGGTGATTGCTCGCAGCTGCTCATACATGGTCTGGGCCGCAGAGGAACCTGGATAGATAGTGAACCCGACCGCAACACAGCCGAGCCGGAGGGCGTCGTCAACGCTGCTGGTAACGGACGAGAGCGGGTCTTTTTCATCGTGCAGCACATCGTGATTGTTGAGCTTGAGAATGAGGGGCAGGCGGTCGAGGAAGGTATCGGCGCCGGCTTCGAGAAAGCCCAGGGGTGCGGCATAGGCATTACAGCCCGTGTCGAGGGCAAGCTGGAAGTGGTAGTCCGGGTCATAGCCGGCGGGATTCGGCGCAAAGCTCCGGGCCGGGCCGTGCTCAAAGCCTTGATCGACCGGCAGGATGACCAGCTTGCCGGTGCCGCCGAGGCGGCCATGATTGAGCAGGCGGGCGATATTCATCCGCGTGCCAGGATTGTCACCATTATACCAACTCAGGATTTCTTGTACGCGCTGTGTCATGCTCCTACCTCCTCACGGACGCTCTTGAGATGTATCCATATCGTTCAGCTCAGACATAAAAAGACTCCGCCATGTCCACATCCTCAGGGCTGCCAATCAGGAGGGGGGTGCGTTGGTGCAGCGTCTCAGGAACGAGGTCCAGAATCGGCTGCCGACCGTTGCTGGCCTGGCCGCCGGCGTGTTCGATAATAAAGGCCATTGGCGCGGCTTCGTACATCAGCCGGAGTTTGCCATTGGCATTCTTTGGATCGGCTGGATACAGAAAGACGCCGCCTTTGAGCAGGGTGCGGTGAAAATCGGCGACAAAGGAACCCACGTAGCGCCCGGAATAGGGTCGCCCGGAGTCTGTATCTTTCTGCTGCAAGTGCTCGATGTAGTTGCGGGTTTCGGGAAACCAGTCGTTGCGACGCCCTTCGTTGATGCTATACGTCGAGCCACGGCTCGGAATATGAATATGCTCGTGCGAAAGAAAAAAATCACCAATACCGGGGTCAAGGGTAAAACCGTGGACGCCGGCCCCCGCGGTGTAGACCAGCATGGTGCTCGGCCCATACAGGGCATAGCCGGCCGCAACTTGGTCTCTGCCTTTGAGGTGCAGCGCCTTTGTGAGAGCCTGCCCGCTGCCGGCCGGCCGACGATGGATGGAGAAAATAGAGCCGATTGTGACATCGACGTCGATATTGGATGAGCCATCCAGCGGATCGACAAAGACCACATACTTCCCCTTGTCGGCGTTGCCCAGGATTTGGGCCGGTTGATCCATCTCTTCAGACACCATGTCCGATACGAGTTCGCCATAGGCAAAGGATTCGAGGAAGGCGTCATTCGAGATTTCGTCCAATTTTTGCACGATTTCGCCTTGCACATTGATCTCGTCTTTTGCTCCGAGCGCTCCGGTTAGCCCGGCTACCCGCAGCCGGCGGGCAATGCTCTTTGCGGCCAGGGCAATCTGGGACAAGAGCAGAGGGAATTCTCCGGTGGCCCCCGGATTTTGCTGTTGTTGCATCAAAATATGACGAGTTAAGGTGATCCTCTCGGTGGACATACCCCCCTCCTTACTCCGCTCTGCATGGTCTGGGCCGGCGTGCTTCTTTTCCTATCACAGGCTTTCCTATCATAGGAAAACGGGAAGCGCCAAAGTCGGGGCTGTTGCCGGCGCACAGGCCGGCGCGCCCGGCTAAATCACGGACGATTCAAGAACGGTGGAGTGGTGTTCGCGGTCGGTGTCGAGCGTCTGCGCCTGCCAAAACGCGGCCCGCGCAAGACTGAAAAAGAGGGCGACCCCAACGAGATAGACCAGGGAGAGCAGGGCGTGCTTGGCACCCATAGCCGCGTGGGCCTTAGCCCAAAAATCGGGTGACGATTTCAGCCGTGTGTTGCGGCTGTTCCAGCCAGACGGCATGGGCGGCGTCCGCCACATGAACGACCTCAGCCTCAGGCAGGCCGGCCTGATAGACCTCGGTCACCGGGGGTGGCACCAGCCGGTCTCCCGTCGCAGAGATCAGGAGCGTCGGAGTCGTGACGCGGAAGAGCCGATCTTTCAGCCGGGGGTTGTAGAGCGACGGGGGGGTCCAGCCGATGCGGGCCGAAACCATCTGCGCCTTATAGAATAAAAACTGGGAATCGGGCGACATGTCATCCGGGAGCGCCCGCCTGGCCAATTCCGAATGCTGATCCGAGAAGATCAAGGCTCGGACTTCATGATGGCCGCCCTCGGCCTTGGGTGTCACCGCATAGAAGAAATTGCCGATACGGGCTGCCGGTGTGGAGATGCCGAGTGGGTTAATAAGCACGAGTTTGTGTAAGCGGTGCGCATGACGGGTGGCCAGCTCGGTTGCGACCCAGCCTCCCAGGGAGGTGCCGACCAAGGACACCCGGTCGAGTTGCAGGCTGTCCAGTACGTCGAGGCAGAAGAAGACCATATCCTCAACCGTTTCCAGCTCGTCATAGCCTTCGGTCTCCGCATAGCCGGGCAGGGCCGGCGCGTAGACGCTGAATGACTGGGCGAGCGTGTCGTGGAAGGCCGTCAGCCCACTGTCGGCCGGCAGGCTATGAATGTCCGCAACCAGGCCGTGCAAGTAGAGGAGGGGCGGGCCAGAGCCGCCTTGCAGCAGATGGAGCTTTTGGTGACGGATGGTCAACATTTCTGAACGAAGTGGCATAGTATCTGTCCTGTTGGTCTGGAGCGAGTGCGGGCCAGCATGGCCGGGAAGCCAGAATGAACGGACTCCCGGTCTCGTTCAGGCCGAAGCGGGAGCCGGCTGGACCTCAAGTGCGGGAGCCGGCGCAAACTCCGCTCCAATATGTTTCCGCACATAGGGAAAGACTTCGCCGGCCAGCAGTTCCATATTCTTGCGGGTCAGATGATCGGGCAGACTGCCGAACTGCGGCAGGGCCAGGATATGGCCGACCTGAAACTCTGCTACGTATTTGAGGAGTTGTTCCCGCACGGTCTGCGGACTGCCAATCAGGACCGAACCGCCGGCTTCGATATCATCCCAATTCTTGGCCTGGCCGAGTTGCCAGTTGCGCGCCGAGGCGTGGCCGCTCCCCGGATCGTTTAGTTCCTGCAAGCGCTGGAGCGACTGGAGCGAGGTATAGCCCGGGGGCATCCAGGTCCGTCCTTTCCCGGCAAACCCTTTGAGCAGCTTATCAATAAAATACCAGATATGCTCCTCTGCTTCTTCACGCGCCTTGTGGTCAGTTTCCGCCACATACATGGGCACCAGCCAGCCCAGCATTTCCGGGTGATAGGGCGAGCGGCCCACCCGCGCCACGGTCTCTTGAAAGAAGGCCGCGTTCCGCCGAAACGCCTCAACGTGCGAATAGGTCAGGGCGGCGTAAATAAGCCCTTTTTGGGCGACGAACTCCATGGTCTCAATACTGCCCACACCGGGGATCCACACCGGCGGGTGCGGCGTCTGCACCGGCCGGGGCCAAGTATTGACGTATTGGAGCGGAAAATGTTTGCCTTCCCATGAAAACGGGCCGGGGTCGGTCCAGGCTTTGAGAATGAGTTCGGTCGCTTCGCGGAATCGTTCGCGGGCATAGGTCGGGTTCTTGCTGTATGAATAGTATTCAGGGCCACCGCCCACAACAAAGCCGCAGTCAAATTTGCCCCGGAACATATTGTCGAGCATGGCAAATTCTTCGGCGATCTTGAGCGGGACATCGTAGAGCGGCAGGCCGTTGCCCAGCACCATGACGCGGGCCTGTGTGATGCGCTGCGAGAGCGCCGCGGCGACCAAATTGGGAGAAGGCATCAGGCCATAGGCATTCTGGTGATGCTCATTGATGACCACCCCGTCAAAGCCCAGCGTATCGGCATAGACGAGCTGGTCGATATACTGCTGATAGACCTCCGGGCCACGCTCGGGATCAAACAGGCTGTTTGAACACGTGACCCAGGCCGTATCGTATTGCTCGGTAAAATTCTCAGGCAAGTGTGGCCACGGCATGAGATGAAACATCCAGAACTTCATATGGTTTCCCCTTGCGAGATGAGTATGCGCCTGTGACTATCACAGACCGTCGCCGGAGCGCAAAGGCGGAGGCAGGTCAGGGCAGCAGCGGGAAGCCGGGGGTCACTCGGCTTCCTCGGTGGTTTCGGGGTCTATGTCCTGGGACGATTCGAGTGGCAGGAGTACCCGCATCTCGGTGAAGACGCCCTCCTCGGTGTCGATCTGGATGGAACCACCGTGGCGGGTGAGAATGTCTGTAATCAGCGACAGGCCAAGTCCGGTCCCTTCGCCCGGCTTCTTGGTGGTGACAAAGGGCTCGAATATCCGTTCGCGCAGTTCCTCCGGAATACCGGGGCCGTTGTCGCGGATGTCGAACTCGACGTGATCTTCCAGACGGCGGCTTGCGATGCGCAGTTCCGGTTCGTAGCCCCCGTCTGTGTTCTTGCGTTTTTCATCAAGGGCCTGGCAGGCATTGGTGACAAGATTGAGGAACACCCGGCCGATATCCTGGGGAATAACCATCAGCATGCCCATTTCCGGATCAAGGTCCTGGGTCAGCTTCATATTGAAATCCGTATTGTGGGCGCGCACCGCGTGATAGGACAGGTCCACATATTGTTTCAGCAGGGCGTTCAGGTCGGTCTCCCGCCAATCTCCCGGTCCCCCACGGGAATGTTCGAGCATGCTCCGCACAATACCGTCGGCGCGTGAGCTATGCTCCTTGACCTTCTGGAGATTCAGCCTGATGTCCGAGAGGATGGGGGGGATTTCTTCAGACAAATCGACCTCTCCGTCTTTCGCTTCCTCCATCACCTCCTCAATCTCGTCAACGAGTTCGACAGACACCTCGGAAAAATTACTCACAAAGTTCAGCGGATTCTTGATCTCATGGGCCACACCGGCCGTGAGCTGACCGAGCGAGGCGAGTTTCTGCTCGGCAACAATCTGTTCCTGCGCCTGCTCGAGATGCTCCAAGGCCTGCTCAAGGGTACGATTCTTCGCATCCAGCTCTTCAGCCAGCTTCTCGACCAAGTTCAGTCGCTGCACTTCCAGGGCATAGCGTCGGAACACTTCCAGGGCGTTGGCCATATCTGTCACTTCGTCATTGCCCCTGATATCGACTGGCACCTCCAGGTCGCCGCCGGCCATGGAGCGCATGGCTGTGGCCAGCCCGACCAGGCGGCGGATCATATAGCGTCCCACAAATAACCAGCCGAGGAGAAAGGCGCCCGAGATGGTCAGGATGTTGAGGACGCCGAGGATCAACCGCCCGGTCTGGGCGGCAGACTGGGCCGCACTACTGGAGGCCACGGCTTCAGCGTTGATTTCTTCTACCAGGGTATTCACCTCGGTGAGAAGCATGGCAGACGCGGCGCGGCCTTTTGCCAGCGCTTCCTGTTCCTGCTCCAGGCGAATGAGGGTTTCTTCGCGCAGGGGCAGAATGCCGTCCTTGGATTCCCCTATTTGTGCCAGGCGCTCCAGGTCGGTCCCGAGAACGCTGTCCGAGACCCGGGCCGACATCTGCTCATAAGCGTGCCGGAAGTTTTGCTCAGCGCTATGGAAGCGCTCGCGCAGGGGCGGCAGCAGCCCGCGGTCGGACAAGGCGAGGGCATTGCCCAACAGGAGGACGGCGAGGTTGGCCTGGTGGTTCAGGGTCGTCAAGTCTCGAGAATAGGTCAGCTCAGCTTCGGAGGCGCGCTCATTGATCGGGCTGGGCTGGTCTTGCAGCTGGCGTAGCCCCTCTACCAGATAGAATTCCTGATCGTCGATCAAGGTCACGATGTGTTGCTCAATGCGTCGGTTTGTCTCATCAAGTTCCAGCTTGAGGTCCTCCAGCGTCTGAGCGATGACAAGCCGGCGGGCGGCTGATTGCTGGATGAGTTCCAGATGGACGCTCAGTTCGGCGAGGTGGTTTTCGATCAACCGGGTCCGGTCATCAAAGGCGGTCTGGGAGGCGAGGGCCTGAATGAGGGTGCTGAGGGCCGACTGTTCTTTGGCCAACTCTTTTGCCACGGTGCTGTGTTCCTGGAGCGAAGAAGTGGAGATGAGTCGGAGCGCCCCGTTGACCATAACCGAACTCTGGCGCGCCGCGTCTACCGCACTACTCAGGTTGGGGATGCTGGACTCCGATAGATGGGACCCATGCTGAATAATCTGATGAAAGGAGAAATAGGCCACTAGGCTGGCGCTCAGGGTCAGCAGGACGCCACCCAGCAGACCGATATAGATCTGTGGCCCGATTCCGAGCCGGAACCCACGTCCTTCTTCCGGTTCCGTTCCCTGGGTCAAGGCGGAAGGGCGCAGGGCCAGCGCTTTTCCAGGGTCGGTGGCCGAGGGGTCATCTTGGCTCATGGTGCTACCATTTTCTGCACAGACCGAAAACGCCCCTGACTGTCGATGCTGGTCAGATAGACTTGGTCAGAGCCTTGATTGTCAGCCGGGCCATATCGCAGCCGGAAGCCGTCAAGGTCAATGGTCTCAGCCTTCCGCAGGGCCTCCAGGAAGCCGGCCCTGGTGGGATTCGGCCCGGCCAAACGAAGGCCCTCAACCACCAGTCGCCCGGCCAGATAGCCCTCCAGCGACACAAAACTCGGCGTACTCTCCGGGTCTACCGCAGCCAGGGCTTGCTGATAGTGAGCGACGACCGAGAGGCTGGTGTCAGTCGGGAGGGGGACGACCTGGGTGATATACACCCCGGCTCCGTCGGGACCGAGTTCTCTCGCCAGGGCGGAACTGCCCACAAAAGAGATATTGATAAAATATGGGTTGAAGTTGAGCCGCCTCGCCCAACGGATCAGGGCGGCCGCGGGTTTGTAGGCACCGATGATGATAATCGCCTCGGGCCGGGAGCGGCGCAGGTCGAGCAGCGCAACTTTGACTGCCTCGGTATTGCGCGGATAGTCCGCTTCCGCGACGAGGGGCAGGTCAAGACGGGTGGCGGCACGCCGGACGCCGGCCAGGCCCGCACGTCCGTAGGAATCGTTCTGGTAGAGAATGCCGATTCGCTGAACGCCCAGGTCGGTGGTCAGACGGGCAACCATCTCCGTGGTTTCCTGATAGTACGAGGCCCGTATATTGAGCACATTGGGCCGGAGTCGGGCGTCGCGCAGGAACTCCGCCCCGGTAAAAGGCGCGATATAGGGAACATCAGCCTCGGTGGCAATCGGCTGGGCGGCGAGAGAGGTCGGGGTCCCAACCGCACCGACCAGGGCGAAAACGCGACGCCGGATGAGTTCTCGGGTATTGGCGATGGCCGCTTCGGGTTCATAGGCATCGTCCAGGGAGTCCAGGACGATGCGCCGACCGTGTACCCCGCCTTGCTGGTTGGCGGCCTCGAAGGCGGCAAGCAGGCCGGTACGCATCCCCTGGCCCAAGGCTCGGGCCGGGCCGCTCAGGGCTGCCGACTGGCCGAAAACAATGGCTTCGGCACCGACCGTCTGCACGGTCTGCAACAACACGCCGACCCAGACAGCAAGACCCAGGGTCAGGCGAAAAAGGGGTGAGGGTGCGTGCGTCATGTGCTGGCAACAGTTGGGGAAGAAAGAGGGGCGGTGAAGCGCACTACGAGACAGGTAATATCATCAGACTGCGGCGCCTCTCCGGCAAAAGCGCGCACCTCATCGACGACCGTGGTCACGATTTCACGGGCGGTGCTCTGCCCAAGGCTGGCGAGTTTTGCATCAAGGCGCTCTTCCCCAAACTCCTCTTCCTGAGCGTTCTGGGCCTCGGTCACGCCGTCTGTGTAAAGGAAAAGGGTATCTCCAGGGGCCAGCCGGACCTCAGCGTTGCGATATTCGTGCCCAGGAGCGACCCCGAGAACCAGATTCTGCGTGACCGGTAGCTCCTCGACCCGGGTATCGCTGCGGACCAAACGGGGCGGGTTATGCCCACCATTACTGTAACGGAAGACGCCGTCCCGCAGATCAAATACCCCATAAAAAAGGGTGATGAAGATACAGGTTTCGTTATCCTCAGCCAGGAGGTCGTTGACTCTGCTCAGGCAGTCGGCAGGTGACGAGGAATCTCTGCCCGTCCCTTTGAGCAGGGTCCGCGTCATGAGGGTAAACAGCGCCGCTGGAATCCCTTTGCCCGAGACATCGGCAATAACCAGACCGAGCCGGGCATCTCCGAGGGGGAAAAAGTCGTAGAAGTCCCCGCCGACCTCTCGGGCTGGGATCATCAGGGCCTGGACATCGTGGGTCTCGCTACGCGGGAGTTCCTTGGGCAGGGCAGACATTTGGACCTCTTGGGCCACATCGAGTTCCCGCTTGAGGACGACGAGCCGGTCCCGCGCTTCCTGGGCGGTTTCCAGGGCGCGGATATGGTTGAGCGTCTTTTCAATCGTAATTTCGAGGTCGTTAAAATTGATCGGTTTGGTCACAAAGTCGAAGGCGCCCCGGTTCATGGCGGTCCGGATATTCTCCATATCGCCGTAGGCGGAAACGATGACCGCCTGGACATCCGGGGTGTTTTCGAGGTTGCTCAGCAGGGCGAGTCCGTCCATCACGGGCATGTTGATATCCGACAGGACCAGATGAATGTCCGGGTTCTCAGCCAGCTTTTCGAGCGCTTCCTGGCCATTACGGGCAAAGACGAATTCGAATTCGCCCTTGCGGATACGGCGACGGAATTTCTGGCGGATCAACAGTTCAAGGTCTTCTTCGTCGTCTACCACAAGGAGTCGGACGGGTGATTTTGCCAAGGTCTGGTCCCTCTCTTCCGGTGTCTACAGGGTCGCCAGGGCATCGCTCCGGCTCTGGCAGATCGTCAGGAGGTTCGTAAACCCGCTGATATCAAAGACATGGGCGATGTGTTCGGCCAGCCCGCAGAACAGCGTTTTCCCTCTCTATGCCTGTAGCCGTCGGGCCGTGACGAGCAATACACGCAAGCCGGCGCTGCTGATGTAGTTCAGCGCTGTAAAATCAAAGACAAGCGTTTTCTCGCCGGCATCGAGCTGGTCCCGAATAGCGTTTTCCAGGACCCCGACGGTATTCCCGTCAACTCGTCCCACCGGGCAGACGATCACGGCCTGTTCACGGCGTTCGGTTTGCACCGACAGCGTCTGTTTATTCATGACGGGCTTGCTCTCCAATGACTTGTTTCAGCGTAATCCGATTGCGTCCGTCTATACGCTCATACGTACTGCTGTCAGTCATCTCTTTCACAAAAAAGATGCCGAGACCGCCGATGGGACGCTCCGCAATCCCCAGACTGGTATCCGGCTCTGGGGCCTCCTCAAGCGGGTTGTATGCCTCGCCGTTGTCTTCGAGTTGAGCCACGACGGTCCCCTGATCAACGAACAGCCGGAGTCGAAGCTCGGGTTCGGAAAGCGCCGGGAGAGCATAGTTGACGCTGTTCGTCACCAGTTCGTCCAGGACGAGGTTGAGGCGACTCTGAAAATCCGGGCTGAGCGCGTGGGCAGCCCCGAATTCCTGGATAGCCTGGGCGAGCATAGACAGGGCGGACAGGTCGGAGGCGAGGGAGACCTCCATTATCTGACCGCTCGGTTGGGGTTCTCGGGATGGCATGGGCTTCACCATGAAACGTGCGGTCCGTCTGGTGGACACTCTGGAAGCCGCCTAGGCTTCTGTAGGATAAGAGACATAGGTTTGCTCTAGGGCCTGATGAAGATTCCGGCATAATATAACGAGATCGGCCAGATCATACCAGCCTTCTCCGTCGGCGGTCAGATTGACCACACGAAGGGTCTGAGGTCAACGTGACGTGCCTCAAGTTGCCCGTCAATGAGGCACGGGGCGCGCGATAAGGCTAGGACGGGCTGAGAGATATAATTCTCGGGCCGGGCTCGGATCGTGGTGGCAAAGGCTTCCCGCTCTTCCCGGCTGGCGTGGGGTCCCACCAACATGCCGTACCCGCCAGACTCGCCCACCGCCTTGACCACCAGGTTGTCAAGATGGGCAAGCGTGTAGGCCAGCCCCTCGGGTTCCCGGCAGAGCAAGGTTTCGACGTTGGCGAGAATCGGTTCCTGGTCGAGGTAATAGCGGATCATGCGGGGCACATACGCATAGACCGCCTTATCGTCTGCAACCCCTGTGCCGGGCGCATTGGCGAGAGCAAGATTGCCGGCCCGATAGACCTCAAATAGTCCCGGGACGCCCAGGCAGGAATCTGGGCGGAAGGCGTGGGGGTCGATAAAGTCATCGTCGATGCGCCGGTAGAGGACGTCGACGGGTCGCAATCCCTGGACAGTGCGCATATACAGGCGTGTCCCCCGCACGAGGAGGTCGGCGCCCGTGACGAGTTCAATCCCCATTTCTCGGGCCAGAAAGGCATGTTCGTAGTACGTCGAGTTATAGACACCCGGCGTGAGCAGGGCGATGCTCGGTTCTTCTCCGCTCCGAGGCGAAAGGGCCCGTAAGACGCGGAGGAGTTCCTGGCCGTAGTGATCGACCGCCCGGACGCGGTACCGGCGAAAAACTCGCGGGAAGGAGCGGCGGATTGCCTCCCGACAGGCGAGCATATACGACACCCCGGACGGGACTCGCAGATTGTCCTCCAGCACCATGAAGCCGTCTGCGGTCCGAACGATGTCACTCCCGCATACCGACACATAGGCTCCGAGCGGTACCTGGACCCCTTCCATTTCGGGGCGGTAGTTCGGGCAGCCCTGCACGAGGTCGCGCGGGACGGTCCCGTCGCGAAGAATATGTCCCTTGCCGTAGACATCGGCAAGAAAGAGATTCAGCGCCTGGATGCGCTGCGTGAGCCCCCGCTCGATATGCTGCCACTCTCGGGCAAGTACGAGGCGGGGGACGCAATCAATGGGGATGACTCGCTCAATCGACTCCTCGTCGCCGTATACGGTGAAAGTGATGCCCTCGTGGAGAAATGAGCGGGTCACCCGTTCCTGAAGGCGCGTGACCTCCTCTTTGGACATCCGCTCCATTTCATCGATGAGGAGTCGGTAGTGCGCGCGCGGCTGCCCTGCGGACTCAAAAGTCTCGTCGAAAAACTGCGTGTCAGTCTCGTAGCGCTCAGAAAGCGAGGCTGCCAAGTCGCCGTCCTGGCTCTGCTGCGCTTCGGACAAATCACGTGACGCCATCCTGATAATACTACCCTTTCTGTCAGAGTTCGCAAATCATCGTCAGAATGATGGTTCAATGCGACCGAATAATCAAGGGAAACACGCACACCCGCTTCGTGAAACGGGCTAACGAAACAAGTCGGCGTCGGCCGGGCGTTTCAGGGATTCGCTCCCGACGTCGGCTGGTTTGAAGCGATAACCACGGATCAGAACGGCTGGCATGGCGGCGCTTTTTTCCATGAGCAGGCCGGCGGCCGCGGCGAGTTCGTCAGCCACGGCAATGACCGTATGGTGCAGCTCACGCCCCTGGAGGTCTTCCTCTCCGCGCTGGTCGTCGAGCGGGTCAAGACCAGAAACACCGAGCGCGAATTCGACCAGACCGTCACGCCACGGCCGACCAAACGTGTCGGTAATAATCACGCCCACAGCAATATGACGCTGCCGCTCAATAGCCAGACGCAGGTTCCGGGCTGAGGCGTCCGGGTCTTTGGGCAGCAGAATAACAACGTCATCGGCAAGGGTGTTGGAGGCGTCAACGCCGGAGTTCGCACACACCCAGCCGTGTTTACTCTCGGTGATAACGACGCCGTTTTTCATGCGGACAATGCGGCTGCTCTCGGTCAGCACGACCTCAACCATGCGCGGGTCTTTCTCCCACATGTCCGCAATCTGGGTGGCAAACGGCGATGGCGTGACCGTCCGCAGGTCAACGACGGCCCCCTCGGCTTTGGAGACAATCTTTTGGCACAGGACCAAAATGTCTCCATTCTTGAGGCCGACTTTGGCCTTATCAATGGCGGTGAGCAAGAGGGCGGGCAGATCATCACCGGGCTTGATCTGAGGAACACCGGGAATGGGGATAATGGCAATCGTACTCATGCGAGGTCCTCACAGTCCGCCGCGCGACTTATGGCAGAGATTTGGGCTGTTTCTGATGGGCAAACTCGATAACCGTTCGCGCCAGAGCAACCGACTTGTCCATAGTGCTCATGACGGTATCGGTGACCATAACAGCCAGCCCCATTTTTTCCAGGCGTTTGCGTGCTGATGGGTCGTGTTCGATGTCCTGCTGATCGAGGACAAACGTATCCACAAAATCTTGATACAGCGTGGCAACCCCAACCGACGAGACTTCGACCCCGAGACCGGCAAGCATCCGGTCGGCTGGTCCCTTGATGGGCTTCCCAGCGACCAGAGGGCCGATGGCGGCCACGGGGGCGGGGGTGACGCGCAGGGCCTCGCGCACGCCTGGTAAGGAAAGAATGGGGCCAATACTGACAATGGGGTTGCTCGGCGGGAGAATCACCAGGTCGGCGCTGTGAATGGCCTCAATGACACCAGGGGCGGCCTGGGCCGTTTCCAGCCCGCTGAATTCAACTTTCGAGACACGCCCCTCACTGCGCTGTTTTACGAAATACTCCTGAAAGGGCAGGCCGCCGGCCTCGGTATGCACAACGGTCTGAACCGGCTCATCGCTCATGGGCAGCACGCTGGCTTCAATACCCCACCGCCGAGCAATGGCCGCGGTGACTTGGCTGAGGGTCTGCCCCTGGCGCAGGGCCTGGGTCCGAAACAGATGGGTTGCCAGGTCGGCATCCCCCAAGCCAAACCAAGTCTCGGGGTAATAGCGCCCGAGCGCGGCAAGGCAGCGGTGGGTTTCCTGGGGGAGGCCCCAGCCTTTTTCGGGGTCAACGACATTGGCCAGGGTATAAGTCACCGTGTCGAGGTCGGGAGAAACGGACAGGCCAAAGAATTCTTCGTCATCGCCAGTATTGACGATGACCCTCAGATTTGTCGCGGATACAACCCGCACGACCCCACGCAAGAAGCGGGCGGCACCCACACCGCCGGCCAGGGCGGTAATACGTGAGGGAGTCAGGCGAGACACGGGCAAACGGGCGGAGGACGGTCCTCCGCTGCCAGATTAGTGGGCGGTTTCGCGTTTGTCCCGCTCGAATGGATGAACGTAACGGAACTGCTCTGAGGCGGCGAGCTTCCGATAGGAACCGAATTGCTCGTCGGCATTTTCGACCATATCCAAGGGACTGACTTTATCATCGGTGCCGTTAAAGACTGTCCGCAGCTTATACGTGGTGGAACGCTCGGCCGGGGTGCGGCCCACGTCGCGAATTAAGCGTCGTAATTCTTTGGGGGGCACCAACTGGCCGTACTGCGCGCCGGCCGAGGTGGAAATACTCTCGTTGATTAACGTTCCGCCAAGATCGTTCGCGCCCACCGTCAGCAGATATTGTGACAGCTTCGGCCCCTCTTTGACCCAGGAGGATTGGATATTGCGAAAGGTGGGACCGAGCATCAGCCGGGCAACCGCGTGCATCTTGATGACTTCCACACCGGTTGCGCCCTCGCGGACGCCTTTGACGAGTTTGCGCTGATACATGGGGGCTTCCTGGTGGATGAGCGACAGCGGGACAAATTCGGTAAACCCACCGGTCTCCTTTTGAATGTCGCGGAGCAGGTTCATATGTTTGACCCAATGTTCTTGGGTCTCGATATGGCCGTACATAATGGTTGAGGTGGTCGGGATACCGAGACTATGCGCCGAGGTAATGACCTCGATCCACTGCTTGGTCGAAATACGCCCTGGGGCGATAATATCGCGGATATCCTGGTCCAGAATTTCTGCTGAGGTACCGGGGAGCGTATCTAAACCCGCGTTTTTGAGTTCTCGTACATATTCGAGAATAGAGACCCCCGACCGCAGCGCTCCGTACAGGACTTCTTCGGGCGAAAACGCGTGGATATGGAGGTCTGGAAACGCCCTCTTGACGGCTCGGGTCAGGTCAATATAGAGGCTGCCGTTCATTTTGGGTGGCAGGCCGGCCTGCATACAGACTTCGGTTGCGCCCATGTCCACTGCTTCCTGGGCTCGCCGGATGATCTCCTCTTCGGGGAGGAAATAGCCTTCTTCCTCGCGGTACTCCCGGCTGAACGCGCAGAACGTGCAGTGCTTAATGCACACATTGGTGAAGTTGATATTGCGGTTGACCACATAGGTCACCACCTCACCGACCTGACGGCGACGCATTTCGTCGGCGACCAGACAGACGGCGTGAAAATCAACGCCAGTGGTCTGGCAGAGATGGAGCCCGTCTTGCCAGGAGAGTTCTTCATCCTCCAGAGCACGATACAGGATGGTGCGAATCTGTGGGTCAACGTGATTGAGAATGCCGGCCATGTGATCGGTTGCCACGGCTGAGTCTCCTTACGCTCGAAGACTTGAGGGGGTAGGGTGCCCTCAAGTTCGAAAATTATGCCATCACTTCGGCTTGTAACTCGCGTGTACGCGGCTGTAGGGCCGGCAAGAGGAAGCCCGGACGGTCTATATATTCTTCATAGATGGCCAGACGCTCCCGTAAGGTAAAACCGGCGTCCGCGCACGTCTGGGCTAATAAATTGAGGTGCGGCCAAGCGGCCTCTGGATTGACGTAATCTATCGAAACTGGCGAAATACCGCCCCAGTCGTTAATCCCCGAACGTAACAGCATCTGGTGGTCGTACGGACTGAGGTTGGGCGGAGCCTGCACATTCATCTGTCCGCCCAACAGGAGCCGCGCCACCGCCACCGTTCGGGCCATTTCATAGCTTTCCGGCTCAGGGGCGGTGGCCATGCGCGTATTCGGCTTGGCACGAAAGTTCTGGACGATCACTTCTTGAATATGGCCGTACTCCTCGTGCAGGGCGCGAATCGCGAGCAAACTATCGACCACTTCTTCGTGCGTTTCTCCGATACCAATGAGAATGCCAGTCGTGAACGGAATCTCCAGTTCACCGGCCTCGCGAATCATTTTGACGCGGACTTCGGGCCGCTTGTCGGGCGCAGAAAAGTGCGCCATGCCGCGCTCGCAGAGCCGGGGGCTGATATTTTCCAACATGAGGCCCAGGCTGACGTTGACATCTTTGAGCCATTTCATCTCGTCATAGCTCAGCACGCCGGCATTGGTGTGGGGCAGGATGCCGTAGGACAGGGCGATTTTGCAGGCCTGATAGACGTAGGCGGTTGTCGTGGCGTGGCCAAAGCCGGCTAGAGTTTCTCGATAGCTCCGAAAGGCTTTTTCCGGCTTATCTCCCAAACACATGAGGGCCTCTTTGCAGCCCTGCTGTTTGGCGCGCGCCAACCAGCTCCGAATGTCCTCTGGACTCATGGTCCAGGCGTCCGGGTCGCGTGGGTCCTTGCGAAAAGTACAGTACGAGCACCGGTCCCGACACAGATTGGTGACGGGCAGAAAGACTTTCCGGGAATAGGTCACCGTCCGGCCTTTGTGACGGTCGCGCAAGGCTCCCGCCGCTTCCAGGAGGGCCGGAAAGTCTTCCGCGGAACAATTGATGAGATGGTATCCGTCCTCAGCGGGCAAAGCGGTATCCGAGAGCGCTTTGTCTAATATCACCGAAATGTGAGATTGCACCCGATATCCCCCATGCTGAAATGGCCTTGCGACACTAGTAGAGCGGGGGGGGAATGTCAACTGGGGGGTTGAGGAAATATCACTTTTCAGTGATATGGGCAGAGGGCCGGGCGACGGGGAGAAGCAAGGCCCTACTCGCGGGCCGCCGGGGAGGACGCCCAGCTTGGCTGCCGATAGCGCTGGCGGCGAACCGCCATAATCGTACACAGCGCTCCGCTGCACAGGATGAGCCAGCCGACGTTGTGCAGCACGTGGTAGAAGTCCAGCTTGGCTCGATTGAGGGAGTGCCGGCTCCAGGCTCCAGTCGGCAAGTGGTGCCGCCTGGCATTCTTCCCGAATGGGTGCTCGGCCGCAACGGGAGGGGGTGTCCGGGCCAAGGCGCTCTGATACTCCCGGACTTTGAAGTGGGCGACCAGCGTGTTGCCCAGACCAAGCGTAACCAGGATGATACCGGCCACGAAAAAGGTATTGCGCAACAACGCGGAGAGCGTACGCATCATGGATACCCTGACGCTACCACCTGAGGAAAAGACGGTCAAGAGCCGCGCTTCGGACACGGACCGCTGCGGCACGCGGGGTGTCGAAGCCCGGAGAAAGGTGTCCGTATGGCCAACTGTCAGACGCGAAGAGGCACAACGCCGCAGGGCATGATTCAATGCGTGCGGCTGGGTCTGACTGCCTATGGCGAGGCGCTTCAGGCCCAGAGACGCTGGCACGCCCGGTGTGTTACGCGGCGGACAAACGCGCTCCTGCTGACGCAACACCGGCCCGTGATTACCCTCGGCTATCGACGTCCGTGGGAGCAGATCAAGCTTTCGGCCGCCCAGCTACGCGCAAAAGGGCTGAGCGTCGTGTATGCAGAGCGAGGTGGAGGAGCGACCTATCACGCCCCAGGCCAGCTGGTTGTGTATCCGATCTTTTCTTCCCTGTTCCAGCACTATGGCCCCCGACGTTTTATTACGCAGCTTGAGGAGGTTATGCGCCAGACCTGTCTCCGCTTTGGCGTCCACACCAGCCGCCAGTCTGGATATCCCGGGGTCTGGGTGGGTGAGAAAAAAATCGGGGCGGTCGGTATTGCGGTCCGTAAGCGTGTGTCTCTGCACGGCTTTGCGCTCAACGTTGCTCTCGACCTCCAGCCGTTTGCCGACATCGTGGCCTGTGGCCTTGCCGATAGGGGAGTGACCAGTTTACAACAGGAGAGCGTTCTCCCCATTACTGTTTCCGCTGTTGAGTGGGCGGTTATTGAGAATGTTGCCTCGATTTTTGAAGCGCATATAGAGGGGGTGTGAGATGGAGAGTCTCCTGAATGAGAAACAAGACGCTGTTCGGTGGCTGACGCTGAATCGGCCCGCGCGTCGCAACGCACTTGATCGCGATACGATTTATGCCCTGAAGGCGGCGTTGAGCGAAAGCGCGCGTGATACGGGAACCCGTCTGGTGGTGTTAGCTGGGGCGGGTGGTGCGTTTTCCTCTGGGGCAGACTTGCTGGCCGCTCCCTCACAGCCGACGACTCCCGGAGAAGAGCTGACTGAGGACGGCTTTAACGCCGTGATTCGGATGATCTGGAATCTCCCCAAACCGGTGATTGCCGCTGTTGACGGGGTTGCGACCGGCTACGGCTGCTCGTTGGCGCTGGCGGCGGATATCCGTTTGGCTTCACCGTCGGCCCGGTTTTCCCTGATTTTTGTGAAGCGGGGGCTGACGATTGACGGGGGCGCCAGCTATTTTCTGCCCCGTCTGGCCGGCCTGCGCGGCATGGAGATGGCGCTCACCGGCGAGATGGTTGAGGCAACGGAAGCGGCCAATATGGGCTTAGTCAACCGTGTTCTCACCGGAGACGATTTCCGCGCGCAGGTTGCCGTCTATGCCGCTCGTCTGGCCAAGAACGCGCCCCTGGCACTCGCGACCATCAAGGCGTCCATCCATAACGCTTTGGGCCCTGGGTTGGGGGACGTGCTGAGCGCGGAAATGACCGAGCAGAGAAAACTGCTCCAGACCGAAGATGTCAAAGAAGGGATACGCGCGTTTCGGGAGAAACGCGACCCGGTCTACACGGGACGATAAGGGGGCGCTGTGGCAGAGCAATCCGGCCGATTGTGTATTATTGGTGATATCCATGCCTGTCCGGCGGAGCTTGAGCGCCTTTTCGTAGCGCTGTCATTACAGCCAGAAGATCACTTGGTTTGTCTGGGCGACTATATTGACCGCGGGCCTGACGCCAAATCGGTTGTTGATCTGCTCGTGGAGATACAGACGACCGGGGTGTGTCGCTGTACGTTTCTCAAGGGCAATCACGAAGACATGTTCCTCGACTTTTTGGGCTATGACGGCTTGTACGGCGACTCTTTCCTGATGAACGGTGGATACGAAACCCTGGCCAGCTATCAGTGCGGCCCACGGACCCCGGGCCGCGCGGTTGCGGCCCTCATGCCGGCTGCCCATCGAGAGTTTTTTCTGAATCTTCAACTCTATCTGCCAGCCGACGATACGCTGTGCGTCCATGCCGGGATCAATCCACGCTATAGTCTGGAGGGGCAGGTAGCGGAAGACCTGCTCTGGATTCGCGAGGATTTTTTTGCGTATCCGCACGCTCTGCCGTACACCGTGGTTTTTGGACATACCCCCCAACGAGAAGTGGGTTTTCACCTGCCCTATAAAATCGGCATTGATACTGGTCTCGTCTATGGCGGAAAATTGACCTGTCTGGACATCACCCAGAAAAAGCTCTTCCAGGTCGAACGGGGCAGCCAACAGGTCATCATGACTGATGTGCAGGCGTGTTGGGAATGAGGGCGAAGCCCTGCAAGGTGACGGAGTGCTCCGGGCGAGTCCCGTGGTGGGGTTCCATGACAGGTCGAAGAGGAAAGACCCGCTCCCTCCTCTTGACTTTCCCCGAACTGCCGGATTTAACACCCCGTGGCGGCGTAGCTCAGGTGGCTAGAGCGAGGGTCTCATAATCCCTAGGTCGGCGGTTCAAGTCCGCCCGCCGCTACGCTGACGCGCTCCCACGGTCGCGGCCCACACGGCCGTCCCATGAAGGAGGATGCCATGGATCCACTCGCGATATTTATACTGGTTCTGGCCGGAATCGCCGTGCTCTGTACGCTGGTTTCTGCCGTTGCCGTCGGGCTGCACAATGCAAAGGGCGACGGATAGAGATGACGGATAGAGATCAAGGTCAACCGGCGCAACGGTGACCCGGAGACCAGCACCTGAGAGGCGTCCTACAGAAGCGCCTTTTTTCTTTTAGGCGCATGCTGCCCCTTGAGCACAAACTGTGGGCCTCTCTCAAGACCTTGCTACCGGACACGTCCGGCCTGCGTCTTGGCGTGGCCTGTTCCGGCGGTCCCGATTCTGTCGCCTTGCTCTCGGCCCTGCTGACGCTGGCTCCGTTGCGGAGCTATCGGCTGCGGGTGCTCCACGTCAATCATGGCCTGCGGTCTGAGTCAGACCAGGAACAGGACTTGGTGCAGAGCCTGTGTCAGCAATGGCAGGTCCCGCTCTCGGTCACAAAGCTCCAGCCTCCGCCTAGTCTGCGAGGCATCGAAGCCTGGGCGCGGGAGGCGCGCTATGCGTTCTTTCAGGAGGGTCTCGCCGCGGCGGCGCTCGACTATATCGCCACGGCCCATACGCAGGATGACCAGGCCGAGACGGTGCTCTTGCACGCCATGCGCGGAAGCGCCCGGCGTGGCCTCGCCGGGATTCCGCCCGTAAGAGACCACTGGTTGATTCGGCCCTTCCTGCACTGCTCGCGGCAGGAAATCGAGGCGTACACAAAAGAAAAAAATCTGTCCTATGTCACCGACCCGAGTAATGCCGATGTGGGCTTTACCCGGAATAAGGTCAGACTCACCCTCCTGCCTTTTTTAGAGCAGGAATTTTCTCCACAAATCCGTCGTCATCTGGCTTCTCTGGCGGAAACAACCCGGGAAGAGGAGGACTGGCTCGAAGAACTGGCGACGAATGCCCGCCCGCGCATCCTCGGCCATGACAATAGCGTGTCTCTCTCCGCCTTGGAGAAGGAGCCGCCGGCCTTACGGCTGCGCATCCTCCGCCAATGGGTTGAAGGGTATGCCCACGATATCAAAACTGTCCATCTGCTCCACCTGAGGGACCTGAGTGAAGGAAAAATCCGGGGCAGGGTGGAATTGCCGGGCCGGCAGGCGGTCGTTCGCCACGGCCGGCGGCTGATGCTCCAAGCTCAGCGCCCATCTGTCCCGGCGCGAGACTATGCCTATGTCTTGCAGGCTGGACAGCGCCAGCGAGTCGCTTCACGCTGGGACCTGCGTGTTTCTTCTGCTCTCGAATGGCAGGGCGACCCAAGGACGGCGCGGGGGACGGACCGGTGGTTGGCCCTCTTTGATTGCGACCTGTCCGGCCCTGCGGGGACGTGGATTGTGCGCAACGTGCGGACCGGGGACCGTATGCGCCCTTTGGGCATGTCCGGCCATAAGAAGGTTCAGGCTGTCTTGGCTGATGCCAAGATACCGAGAGCGCTCCGGGCGGGATTTCCGGTGATTGAAGTGAACGGTGAGATTGTCTGGGTCCCAGGCTGTCGCAGAGGGCAGGGGGCCCTGGTGACGGAGGCGACGCGGCAAGTCTATCGAATGCAGGTCAACCCGTTGCTGGTCGATAAAGAACTATGGTAGGCTAGGGACGCGTATACGAAAGGTGACGGAGTGAATAAGGTTTCTTCTAATCTCGCACTGTGGTTGGTCCTCGGGGTGATCTTCCTGTTCATGTTCAACCTGTTCAATCGCCAACAACCGAGAGAACCTGAAGTTGTCTTTAGTGATTTTTTTACGGCCGTCGAAAAAGGTGAGGTTTCCGAGGTCGTCATTCAGGGGCAGATCATTCGTGGGAAATTCCGCAATGATGACCGCTTTAAGACCTATGTCCCCACCGACGACCCCGACCTCATGCGGACCCTGCGCGACCGAGGGGTCAGGGTGGCCGCGCGCCCGGAAGAGGGCGACCCCTGGTATATCACCATCCTGATTCAGTGGTTTCCCATGCTGCTGCTCATCGGCGTCTGGATATTCTTCATGCGTCAGATGCAGATGGGTGGCGGCAAGGCCATGTCTTTTGGCAAGAGCCGGGCCAAACTGCTGACGGAAAATCAGCAACGCGTGACGTTCAGCGATGTTGCCGGCGTAGAAGAACCCAAACAGGAGTTGGAAGAAATCATTGCCTTTCTGAAAGACCCGAAAAAGTTTACCCGTCTGGGAGGACGGATCCCCAAAGGCGTCTTGCTGGTTGGGTCTCCCGGCACGGGAAAAACCTTGCTTGCCCGGGCGATTGCCGGAGAAGCCGGGGTGCCGTTCTTCTCGATCAGCGGCTCTGACTTTGTTGAGATGTTTGTTGGGGTCGGGGCCTCGCGGGTGCGCGACCTTTTCATTCAGGGAAAAAAGCAAGCGCCGTGCATTATCTTCATTGATGAGATTGACGCGGTCGGACGCCATCGCGGAGCCGGCCTTGGGGGGGGGCATGATGAGCGCGAGCAGACCTTAAACCAACTCCTGGTAGAGATGGATGGCTTTGAGGCCAACGAGGGCGTCATTCTGATTGCGGCGACCAACCGCCCGGACGTTCTGGACCCGGCACTGCTGCGCCCCGGCCGGTTTGACCGGCGGGTTGTGGTCCCGTCACCGGACGTCCGCGGTCGAGAGGAAATCCTCAACGTGCATACGCGCCGAGTGCCTCTGGATGACAAGGTTGATGTCTCTCGACTCGCCCGGGGCACCCCGGGGTTTTCCGGGGCCGACCTGGAAAACCTGGTCAATGAGGCCGCCCTTCTGGCGGCGCGCAAGGATAAAGACAAAGTCGAAATGGACGACTTTGAGTTGTCCAAAGACAAGGTCCTGATGGGTGCCGAGCGGCGGAGTATGATTCTCAGCCTTGATGAGCGCCGCAACACGGCCTACCATGAGGCCGGCCACGCCCTGGTTGCCCGGCTGACCCCGGGGACGGACCCGGTTCATAAGGTCACGATCATTCCGCGCGGCATGGCTCTGGGCGTGACTCAGCAGTTGCCCGTCGATGATCGCCACACCTTTTCCAAAGACTATATTCTGAAACGCCTGGCCATTATGTTCGGTGGCCGTGTGGCTGAAGAGCTGGTCCTCGGCCACACCACAACCGGGGCGGGAGACGATCTCGAAAAAGCGACTGACCTCGCCCGTCGCATGGTGTGTGAGTGGGGTATGAGCGAGCGCCTGGGTCCCATGACCTTTGGGAAAAAGGAAGAACAGATCTTCCTGGGCCGGGATATTACTCAGACCAAAGACTACTCTGAAAAGACGGCTATTGAGATCGATACTGAGGTGCGCACGATTATCAAGGACGCCTTTAACCGGGCGCACGACCTCCTCCAGACGCATATTGAAATTTTGCACAAGATGGCGGAAGTCCTGCTGGAAAAAGAAGCCCTGGACGGACCTGAGATCGACGGCATCCTGAAACAATTCAACATTGAAGTTGACCCGGAGCCGACAGGGGCGTAGGCAGGTCTTGGCTCTTCCGCATTCGAGCGTGACCGATGGATGGGGGCATGAAGGGCGGGTGCAAGCAGGATTCCACGGTTTTGCACCCGCCTCTTTTTTGCTTGCGGCCCCCCTGTGTGCCAGCGTGGTGGAGGAGGATGACCGGAATGTCGCTTGACGGAGCGCCGAGCACGCGGTTATTCGGCACGGACGGGATTCGCGGAGTCGCCAACATTGAGCCGATGACGCCGGATACCGTCCTCCGCGTTGGCCGTGCCCTGACGGCCGTTTTCCAGAACCGCCCCCATACGCACCAGATCGTTATCGGCACAGATACGCGGAGGTCGGGTGCTATGCTGGAGGCCGCGCTCGCGGCCGGGGTGTGTTCTATGGGGGGCAATGCCCTCCTCGTGGGCCTCATGCCAACCCCCGGCATCGCCTTTCTCACCCGGAGCTTACGGGCCGCTGCCGGCGTGGTCATCTCTGCCTCGCACAATCCATCCCAGGACAATGGTATCAAGATATTCTCACGCGACGGATTCAAGCTGTCTGACACGCTGGAAGATGAGATAGCCGCATTGGTATTAAGTGCGACGCTCGATAACGAGCGTCCTACCGCCGAGTCCATCGGAACAGTCGTCCGTCTTGACGATGCCCGTGGCCGCTACCAGGGGTTTGTCACACACACCTTTCCACGTCATCTCAGGCTGGACGGCATAAAAATCGTGCTTGACTGTGCCAATGGGGCCGCCTCTCGCATAGCGCCAGCGGTGTTGACTGCGCTTGGCGCTGAGGTGATTCCAATAGGGACCACCCCGAATGGCATAAATATCAACCTCGACTGCGGGGCCTTATATCCACAGCGAGTGCAACAGCTTGTCTGCGAGCACGGAGCCCAGATAGGGATCACCTTGGACGGTGATGCTGACCGGGCTATCCTGGTTGACGAGACCGGAGAAATTGTTGACGGTGATGCCATACTGGCTATTACCGCCCAAGACCGCCTCCAGAAGGGGACGCTGCCCCACAAGACAATAGTGGCGACCATGATGAGCAATCTGGGCCTTGAGATTGCGTTGCGTCAGATGGGTGCCACCCTGGTTCGGACCCCGGTTGGTGATCGGTATGTTGTCGAGGCGATGCGGCGCGGAGGCTACCACATCGGTGGCGAACAATCGGGACATATTATCTTCTTGGACAGGAACACCACCGGTGATGGTCTTGTGACCGCTCTTACGCTGCTGGCAATTCTCGTCCAGCAACAACAGCCCCTCTCACAGCTTCGCCAAATCGTCCGACGCTATCCCCAGACCCTGATTAACGTGCGTGTCCGAGAACGACAGGATTTACGGACTGTTGGGCCGGTGTCACACGTCATTCAGCAGGTCACCGATCAATTGGGCGACAACGGACGGCTCTTTGTCCGCTATTCGGGGACTGAATCGCTGCTGCGGGTCATGGTTGAGGGGGAAGACGAAAGCCTTGTCCGCACCTATGGTGAGGAAGTCGCTGACGCCGTACGCGCCCATCTGGGAGCGGGTGAAGCTGCCTGAACGTATCGTCGCATGTATCTTGTCTCTGCCGCTCAGATGCGTGAGCTTGATCGGCTGACCATCGAGAAATATGGCACCCCCGGCCATATCCTGATGGAACGGGCCGGTAGCGGAGCGACGCAGGTGTTGCTCAACTTTTTTGAGGAGCGGCCCCAGCGCGTGGTCGTGGTCGCCGGCAAAGGCAATAACGGGGGCGACGGCTTTGTCATGGCCCGCCTGCTGAAAAAGCAGGGCATTGCGTGTGAGGTGCTCCTTGCGGCCAAAAAGCAAGAGGTAAGTGGGGACGCCAGGCGCAATTTACAGGCGTTCTTGCGTCTCAAAGGGCGCGTCGAAGAAATCGTCTCAGCGGAGCAGTTGTCCGCGGCCGAGCAACGGCTCGGACAATGCGACGTGATCGTTGATGCCCTCCTCGGGACCGGACTGAACACCGCGGTGCGAGGGCTTCAGGCGGCGCTTATCGCCTGTATGAATGCCCGCGGGGTGCCCATTGTGTCGGTTGATATGCCGTCTGGTTTGCCAGCCGATTCCGGGCAGCCCGTTGGTTGTGCCATTGAGGCGACGCTGACCGTGACATTTGGCTATCCCAAGCTCGGCCAGGTCCTCTCTCCTGGGACGGCCCACGTCGGACAACTCGCCTGTGTGCCTATCGGGATTGATCCGCAAGCACTGACCGAGGTTGCGCCTCAACTGCACGTCCTGACCCGCGGTGAAGTGGGTCAGCAGCTCCCTGCCCGTCCTCCCGAATCGCATAAGGGCGATTTTGGTCACTTGCTCGTCCTTGCCGGCGCGCGCGGGAAAAGCGGAGCAGCAGTGTTAAGCGCCTCTGCCGCCCTACGGACCGGAACCGGGCTGGTCACTCTAGCTGGCCCGCAAGGACTCATACCGATATTCTCCTCTGTCTTGCTCGAAGCCATGACTGCTCCTCAGCCCGAGCGGGCCGATGGGAGTCTGAAACTGAACGCCCGCCTCCTCAGCCAATCCCTGCATGGGAAGAGTGCCGTTGCGTTTGGACCTGGTATTGGCGTGTCTGGAGAAACGCAGCGTATAACGCGCTGGCTCCTCAAAAACAGCCCTGTCCCTCTTCTTATCGATGCCGACGGGCTGAACTGTGTGGCGTCTCGGGTGGACATGCTGAAAACGGCCAAGGTGCCGGTCGTGCTCACCCCCCACCCTGGAGAAATGTCTCGGCTGGCCGCCCTGTCCACCCCAGACATCCAAGCCCGGCGGCTGGAGGTCGCTCGCCAGTTTGCGATGCAGTACGGCTGCTATCTCGTGCTCAAGGGTGCCCGGAGCGTTATTGCTGCCCCGGACGGTCGGGCCTGGATCAATCCGACCGGAAATCCAGGGATGGCCAGTGGTGGCATGGGGGATGTCTTGGCCGGCATTATCGGCGGCCTGCTCGCCCAAGGCTACAGGCCCGATGAGGCATGTTACCTTGGTGTGTTTTTGCACGGCGCTGCCGCCGACCTCTTTGCCGACCAGCACGGCCAGGCCGGGATGCTGGCCCGCGATGTGATTGACAACCTGCCAGATACACGCCAGGCCCTCTCGCGGGCCAGCCAGGCCAATGCGCATGACGCATATGATGCAGACATTCTCGGCTGAAGAGACCGTGTCCGTTGGGTATCAGCTTGGACGTGGCCTGACCCCTGGTATGGTCCTCGGGCTGTGCGGCGACTTGGGCGCGGGCAAGACCTGCCTGGTGAAAGGCATAGCGGCTGGACTTGGGATTGCCCCTGAAACCATTACCAGCCCGACCTTTACTCTTGTGGCTGAGCATTATAGGGGAAGGGTGCCGTTGTACCATATTGACCTCTACCGGCTTGAAGGGCTGGAAGACGACGAGGGCGGCTATGAGGAGTATCTCTTTGGGCAAGGTGTTGCGGTCATTGAGTGGTTTCCGTTTCTGCCGCGTGGCGTGCGTGAGGAGATAGAAGAATATCTGCTGATTGCGATTGAGTGCGGGTCGGGAGACGCGCGCACTTTGGTCCTGACTCCCTATGGCAAACGGTACGACTGGCTGCTGACCCAGCTAGAAGCTCTACGCCCAGAGAAGCATAGATGTTGATTGTTCAGAAATACGGTGGCACGTCGGTCGGCTCGATGGACCGCATCCAGGACGTGGCTGAACGGGTGGCGGCGACGCGTAACGCTGGCCATCAGGTCATCGTCGTGCTGTCGGCGATGAGCGGTGAAACAAACCGCCTGCTCGCCCTGGCAGGCCAGATTACCGAGCAGCCCGATGCGCGGGAGAGCGACGTGCTTGTTTCCACGGGAGAACAGGTGGCGATTGCCCTGCTTGCCATGGCACTCAAAGAGAAAGGGGCTCCGGCGGTGTCGTTCCTGGGTCATCAGGTCCCAATCGAAACCGATGCGGCCTATGGGCGGGCACGGATTAAGCAGGTTCGGACACGACGCCTGTCAAACGCGCTCAAGGACGGCCATATCATTGTGACTGCCGGCTTCCAGGGCGTGAACGCCCAGCAGGATATCACCACCCTGGGACGGGGGGGGTCGGACACGACCGCGGTGGCGATTGCCGCAGCAGTACAGGCGGATGTGTGCGAGATTTATACCGATGTTGACGGTGTGTATAGTGCCGACCCACGCATCTGCTCCCAGGCCCATAAGCTGGAGCGTATCTCTTATGATGAGATGCTTGAACTCGCCAGTTTAGGCGCGAAAGTGCTCCAAATCCGCTCAGTAGAATTTGCCAAGCGCTATCAAGTCCCGGTGCATGTCCGCTCAAGCTTTTCGCCGGACGAAGGGACATGGTTGGTGCCGGAGGATCACGGTATGGAAGAGGTGACAGTCTCGGGGGTCACGTCCGATCTGGATCAGGCGAAAATTACCCTGCTCCGTGTGCCTGACCGGCCAGGCTTAGCCGCCAAGCTATTCACGCCCATTGCGCAGGACAATATCGTTGTGGACATGATTATCCAGAATGCCAGCGCAGAGGAAAAGACGGATGTCACCTTTACGGTCCCGCGCGGGGATGTGCATAAGGCGCTTGAGCGGGTCAGAAATGTGGCCGCGGAGATTGGGGCAGAGGATGTGGTCTCCGACACCGAAGTCGTCAAGGTCTCGATTGTCGGGCTCGGTATGCGCAGCCATGCTGGGGTTGCCGCCCGCATGTTTGAGGTGTTGGCCGCAGAAGGGATCAACATTCAGATGATTTCAACCTCGGAGATTAAGATCTCTATTGTGATTGCTGCCAAGTATGCCGAGTTAGCCGTCCGGGTCCTGCACGACGCCTTTATCTCCTCAGCCCCGCCAACGCGGTAGAGACTCAAGACGGTCGGGAAAAGAGGGGAGAGGGTTATGAACAAGACGCCCACGATCACACTATACGACACAACCTTACGGGACGGGTGTCAGTCAGAGGATGTTTCGCTCACGCTGGATGACAAATTGCGCATTGCCGAAGAACTGGACGCCTTCGGGGTCCACTATATTGAGGGTGGCTGGCCGGGCTCGAACCCGCGCGACGAAGAATTTTTCGAGGCGGCTAAAAAGCTCGGTCTCAAGCAGGCCAGGATTGCGGCCTTTGGGTCTACCCGGCGGGTCAATAGCACCGCCGCGGACGACCTGAATATCCGCTTGCTCATCCAGGCGGCGAGTCCGGTGGTGACCATTGTGGGCAAGACCTGGGACCTCCACGTGCGGGACGACTTGCGCATCTCACAAGCGGCCAATATCGAAGTCATAGGTGATTCTATCGCCTATCTGAAACAGCGGGTCGATGAAGTGATTTTTGATGCCGAACACTTCTTTGACGGCTTCAAGGCCAACCCCAGCTATGCGCTGGAATGCCTCACCGCCGCGGCCCAGGCCGGCGCGGACGTGCTGGTATTATGCGATACCCGCGGCGGGAGTATGCCGCACGACATCCGGGCCGGTATGCAAGCCGCCTTTCAAATGGTTGAGACGCAACTTGGTATTCACTGTCATAATGACTGTGAATTGGCCGTGGCCAACTCGCTCGCTGGGGTGGAAAGTGGGGCTGTCCAGGTCCAGGGAACGATTAACGGCTTTGGCGAGCGGTGTGGCAACGCCAACCTGTGTTCCGTCATTCCCAACCTGCAACTCAAGCTGGGCTATCGCTGTGTCGGTCCTCAGCAGCTCAAGCAACTCCCTCAATTGTCTCGTCTGGTGTACGAACTGGCCAATATCGAGCCGAATAAACGCCAAGCCTATGTCGGCGCGAGTGCCTTTGCGCACAAGGGCGGCCTGCATGTGGCCGCGGTCCAGAAAAATCGTGAAACCTATGAACACCTGGACCCGGACCTGATAGGCAACACGCAACGTGTGCTGGTCTCCGACCTGTCCGGGCGGAGTAATGTACTGTACAAAGCCAAGGAGTTCGGCCTGGATATAAAGAGCGCCGACCCGGCGGTCAAGCGCATTCTGAACGAGGTCAAGCAGCTTGAGCACTCCGGCTTTCAATACGAAGGGGCCGAGGCCTCATTTGAGCTCCTCATGCGCAAAGCCCTGAACGGCACGGTCCGTCATTTTCGCCTGATCGGGTTTCGGGTGATCGACGAAAAACGGCAAGAAGAGGAGCCGCCGCTGTCTGAAGCCACCATCATGCTGGAAGGGCCGGACGGCCAGATAGAACATACCGCGGCCCAGGGCAACGGGCCGGTCAATGCGCTGGACCAAGCCTTGCGTAAAGCGCTGACTCAGTTCTACCCGCAGCTCGAATCGGTCGAACTGCACGACTATAAAGTCCGGGTTCTGGGCGCAGGCGAGGGGACCAGCGCCACGGTGCGCGTCCTGATTGAATCCGGTGATGAAACCGACCGGTGGGGCACCGTCGGTGTATCGCATAATGTCATAGAGGCAAGCTGGCAGGCGCTGGTGGACAGCATGGAGTTCAAGCTGCAAAAAGATACCAACTGATATGGCCGAACAATCGAGATCCCTCGTCCACGCCGTCATTGGCGGAGCGTTGATGGGGCTGGCCAATCTCGTGCCGGGTATCAGTGGCGGCACCATGCTGCTGATTACTGGCGTGTATCCTGGCTTTATTGGGGCCATCGCTGAAGTCACGACCCTGCGCTGGCGTTGGCCGTCTGTGCTGCTGCTGGGGACGATAGGCGGAGCCGCGGCCCTGGCCATTCTGTTCCTGGCCGGCCCTGTCAAAACACTGGTGATGGCGCACCGCTGGATCATGTACAGCCTGTTCATCGGTCTCACGCTGGGGAGTGTGCCGCTCCTGTGGCATCTTGCCTGGCCGGTGTCGCGGGCCTTCTTCATCAGTGCCGGCGTCACGTTTGGGTTGATGGTCCTGCTCGCCCTTGGAACGCCGCCGGAAGCAGGAGACGAAGCGCTCGGGGCGCTCTTTCTGGCCGGCCTGGCCGGAGCCAGTGCGATGGTGCTCCCTGGCGTATCGGGCGGCTATCTCCTCCTCCTCCTCGGCCAATATGTGCCCATCCTCAGCAGTATAGAAAAACTGCGTCTGGGCCTGTTTGGAGCCGGTGAACAGGCCGGGGTGCATTGGCCCCTGGTTCACGAGGCGTTATGGGTTGTCATACCGGTCGGCTTTGGCGTAGTGGCCGGTATAGTTGGGGTCAGCAACCTCATCCGCTGGTTGCTGGAACACTATCGCACGGCCACGCTGGGTGCCCTGATGGGCTTGGTACTCGGCGCGCTTATTGGCCTGTGGCCCTTTCAGGCCAGCGTCTCCCCTCAGCTAGGAGAGCGGATACGCGGTCAGGTGGTCACCCTAGAAACACTATCTCAGATTGAGGTCGAAGACTGGCCAGTCCGGTTGTTTCCGCCCAGCGCTGGGCAACTCGGCCTTGCGCTGGGGTTGATCGCTCTTGGCGCGGGCACAACGCTGGGCCTGGACCGACTCAAGAACCACACCGCTCCGATACGGTGAGCCAATTTTTTACTGGCCTTCTTTTTTCTTGACAAAGCGGGGCGGGCGTCTGACAATGGTCTATAGCGCGCTTGTATGGGCGTGAGTAGTGTTCGACAGGAAATAGTGTTCTCCAGGAAAGGGAAGAAGCAGTGTGGCGGTGGGGTGGAGTGGTCCTCGGCGTCTTCCTCTGTGTACTGGTCAGTCTTTCAGCCTGTTCCCGCACCCAGTACAGATATCACGTCGTTCGGCCCGGTGAGACGCTGTCCGAGATCGGGTATGCGTATCGCATTCCGTATCAGGAGTTGGCGGCGCTGAATGGGATTGGCAATCCTGACCGCATCGCGGCTGGACAGCGCCTGCGTATGCCACACGGGGCCAGATACAACAAGGCCAGAGCAGCAACGGCCCGGTCGTCTCGCTCCGGGCCGGACAAGAGGCCGGCTCAGAGCCCGTCCTCACCTCCGGGTTCCCTGCCTATTCCCAAAGATACGGACAAGCTTTTCAGTTGGCCGCTCAACGGCCGATTGACCTCCCATTTCGGCCCGCGTAATGGGAGCTTCCACGATGGTATCGACATTGCCGCCCCAGCCGGCACCCCGGTCCGGGCAGCCGCGGCCGGGCGGGTCATCTTTAGCGACGCCTTACGCGGCTATGGCAATGTGGTGATTGTGAAGCACGCCAACGGCTTTACCACGGTCTACGCTCACCATCGCCGTAATCTGGTGCAAGATGGCCAAGCCGTCCAGCGCGGCGATATTATCGGCGAAGTTGGAGAAACCGGCCGGGTCACGGGCCCGAGCTTACACTTTGAGGTCCGCAGTGGTAAAAATGCCCGCAACCCGCTCCACTATTTGCATCCTGTGCGCCACGCGACGCAGCGAAAATAAGACCGGACGAAGACACACGCGCGATTGAGGAGACATGTATGCTGGACTTGAAAACGTTTATTCGTGAGGTCCCGGATTTTCCAAAACCGGGCATCCTCTTTAAAGATATTACGCCCTTACTCAGCCATGGGCCGGCCTGGCAGCAGGCCATAGACCAACTCGTCGCCCGGTATCGCAACAAAATTGATGTGGTCCTGGGGATTGAATCGCGTGGGTTTGTTTTGAGTGCGGCTCTGGCCTACGCCTTGGGCTGTGGCCATACCTTGGTGCGGAAATCCGGCAAGCTGCCGGCAGCAACCTTTGCGGCCGGCTATGAACTTGAGTATGGAACAGACGCGGTAGAGATTCATCAGGACGCCTTTCCGCCACACAGTCGCGTCTTGCTGCTCGACGATCTCTTAGCAACCGGTGGCACCGCCCAAGCCGCGGTGTCGCTGGTGGAACAACTCCACGCCGGCAGTGTCGAAACCGCCTTCCTGATAGAGCTGTCCTTTCTGGGTGGTCGAGAGCGCCTCGCCCCCCATGCGGTCTTTTCATTGATTCAATATGACGGAGCATGAGCGCTCCGGTCAGCGGTGCGCCCGCAGCCGCCACCCCCCCGAGCTGTGCTGAAAGGATAATGCCTACGTGGCAGCCTATGGTCTCCTTTTTGGTGTGGTGTGTTTATGGGCAACGAACTTCCCGGCCGGGAAGTTCATGCTGGGTGCGATTGGCCCGCTGACCTTGATCGCTATCCGCACGGTTGTCGGGGCGGTGCTCTTGACGCTCATGGGCTGGAAGTCGCAGCCCGACTGGTGGGCTGAACTCCGAAAAGACCTGAAAAGTACGGCCGTGATGACGCTCACCGGCGTGATTGGAGCTGGCACGCTTTTTTACATCGGCCTGAAGACGACATCCGCCTCGAATGCGGGTATTATTGCGGCCTCCACTCCCATGTGGGTCGCTCTTTTTTCCTGGGCCTTCTTAAAGGAGCAGCTTTCCCTCACCAATGTCTCGGGCATCCTGCTGTCCTTTGCCGGCCTTGTTGCCATTATGTGTCAGGGCTCGCTGGCTATCCTTTTTGAGATGTCTTTGAATTGGGGAGATTTATATATCCTGCTCGGTCAACTCAGCTGGTCGTCGTATACCGTCTATAGTCGGGTCGCGCTGGCCCATCGTTCGGCAGCCGCGGCAACGGCGAGTTCGTATATCGCTGGGACCTTTATCCTGGTCCCGCTCTGTTTCATCGAAGCGCCGTTCAGCGCCGGCTTTCATTTTTCTCCCCTCACCCTGATCGCCCTTGGCTATCTCTCGGTGCTGTCGCCGCTGACGAATCTCCTCTACTACCAGGCCCTGACCAGAGTGAGTCCCCACCGGGCCGCGGTGTTTATGAACCTCATCCCGATTATTGTGATGATCTCGTCCGTCATTTTTCTGGGAGAACAGATCACCTGGGTACAGATCATCGGCACTGCCTGCGTGATCGGTGGCGTCGTGCTCACGACAAAGCAGTGAGTCGGCGTCACCGATGCTTCAAAAGACACGGGGACGCACAGGTGCTTGCAGGGAGAGTCGCCGATCAGCTACACCAACAGGGGAGCAAATTATGCAAGAACCTTCTCGTCCAGTTGACGTGCAAAAGCTTCGCCGAGCGAAGCGTTCACGAGACAATCTGATCAAGGGAACGGCGCGGCTCCTGCTGATTATTTTCGGCACGACCACCCTGCTGCGGTTCTTTGGGCCGGGTGCCGTTCTGTGGCTGGCGGGTGGTATTGGGGTCTGGTTGCTCATCAGCGCTTTTACGCGGCGGCGGCCCAGTGCGGTTGAACGCTCCCGCCAGGCCGAAGTGTTCCGGCTGGTTGAGCGTGAGCAGATGGAGGGCGTGGAGTTCTTGGAACAGGCCCTTGGTGTTCTCCAGTCGCAAGGATATGAAGCGCAGATACTGCCCGTGTCCGATGACTCGGCAACCTATCTCCAGCTTGTCAGAGGCGACGAACGGGTCTGGTGTCTGGTTGAAGATGGGCCCGTGGATGAAGCGGTGATTGACGCGGCCCGTGAGACATTGAAAAAAACCGACTGTAACCAGGTCATGGTCCTGAGTCCGCACAAATCGCCACCCCAGGTACAGGTGGCGGCCTTGCAGCAGGGCGTCGTGCTGATTGACCAGGACGAGTTTCTGAGATTGCGGTCCTTGCAAGTGAAGGGACACCGCGTGCACGCCTTCCGCTCTGGGGGCGCGTCCCACACCTCGCCCCGCCTCCCTCGCCGCAGACGCTAGTCGGCCGCGGGGTGTCGTCATGTTGACCTTTATCTCCGGCAATACACATAAAGTCAGGGAATGCGAACGTCTGCTCGGTGCGACGCTGGCGTATGAGTCGTTACCGCTCGACGAAATTCAGTCTATTGACCCCCTGCCAGTCGTCAAGCACAAAGCCCGTCTGGCCTACGCCGCGCTTCACCGTCCTGTTCTCGTTGAAGACACGAGTCTGGCCTTTGCTGCCTGGAATGGACTGCCCGGCGCCCTAATCAAATGGTTCCTCAGCAGCCTGGGCACCGAGGGCCTGTGCCGGCTGATGCGGGCGGAAACGAATCGGGCGGCAACGGCCACCACGCTGTTTGGCTATTGTGATGGTGCCAGCCTGCGCACCTTTGCCGGAACAGTGCAGGGCGCGATTCTCGATCATCCGCAGGGCACGGCGGGTTTTGGCTGGGATGCGATTTTTCAGCCAGCAACGAGTGATCTCAGCTTTGCCGAAATGAGTGCGGCGGAAAAAGATCGCTTCTCTATGCGGCGCAAAGCGCTTGAGGCATTCCGCGCCTCGGGTTTGCTGGCCGGCTGAGGCGTTGACCTGCAAGAGTCTGACGCGTATGGTGGGCAGGCGCTCCGTTGAAAACAGGCTGCTGTTCGACCTCCTGCCGCAGGTGAGTCGCTCCTTTTCCTTGAGTGTCCGTATTCTTCCCAAAGCGCTCCAACGGCCGATTGGTCTGGCCTATTTGTTCTGCCGGGCCGCGGACACCATAGCAGATACCCGCCTCGTTCCACCCGCCAGCCGCTTGGAACGTCTACAGGACTATCGCGCGGCCTTTGCCGAGCAGAACCTGGCGATTTGTCAGACTTTGGAGACCGAGCTTGGGCCGCGCCAAGACAATCCTGCCGAGCGTCTTTTGCTTTCCAGCCTCGGGCCGTGCTTTTCGTGTCTGGACGCGCTTGACCCGCACGACCAAGCCCATATCCGCACGCTGGTCTTAACTCTGACTCAGGGGATGCAGATGGATCTGACGGTTTTCCCATCCGAAGAGGAAGGACGGGTTGGCGTGCTTGAAACGCGGGCCGACCTGGACCGCTACACTTATTTTGTGGCCGGCTGTGTCGGCGAATTCTGGACGAAAATTTCTCTGGCGCATGTCGCCTCGCTGCAAGACTGGAAGGCCGAGGACATGCTGGCGCGGGCAGTCCGATTTGGCAAAGGGTTGCAACTCACCAATATCCTGCGCGACCTCGCCCACGACCTGCGGATTGGACGCTGCTATCTCCCCCGGACCGACCTGCTTGCCGTCGGGGTAGAACCCGAACATCTGCGCGGAGTAGACCGGCTGGCAACCATGCAGAAGGTCCAGCCGCTGCTGAACGAGTTGCTGGCGACCGCCCTGAGCCACTATCAAGCAGGCTGGAACTATACCCAGGCCATACCCAGACGCGAGTGGCAACTGCGCCTGGCCTGCGCCTGGCCTTTACTCATTGGTGCCGCCACCGTCCGCCGGCTGCGTGAAGCGGACCTGCTCGACCCGGTCGTCCGGGTGAAAATTCCACGGCCCCGCCTCTATGGCCTCCTCCTCGGCACTCTGGTGACGGTCTGGTCAAATCGGGCGCTGACACGCCACTACCAGGCTCTTGGCCTTTCGAGTCAGGGTCTGAACTGATGGAAAAAGGAACACAGACAACCTCCGCGCACAGACGGCGCGGAGAGTGGCAGGGACGAACCTTGCCCGACTATTTACGAAAAAATTTAGATATCGTGTTTGTGGGTCTCAATCCTGGCCTCTACTCGGCCGAAGTTGGCCACTATTTTGCCAACAAGGTCAACCGTTTCTGGGAGGCACTGTCTGCTTCCGGCCTGGTGCCTGACCCGGTCGGGCCGGAAGATGACGCCCGACTCCTGGGCTGGGGCATTGGGCTGACCGATATCGTCAAGCGCCCGACCCGGGGCATTCATGAGGTCTCACCGGCTGAGTTTCGTCGCGGCGCAAAAGCGCTCCGCGAAAAAATTATTCACTATGCACCGCGTATTGTGTGCTTTAACGGTCTGACCGGCTACCGTATCTGTTGCGGGAAAAATGCCGGGCTGGGAGACCGGGACTACCGCTTTGGTGGGGCGCATGTGTTTGCGGTGCCATCGACGAGCCCGCGGAATGCGCGTTACTCGTTGGGCGACATTGTTGCGGCGCTACGCGACCTCAAGGAATTGAAGGAGTCGCTCCAGACTGCCACCGGTGCGACCGACGCCTGAACTTCGAGAAAAGCCCTGCGGTTCTCCTGACTTCGTATGCCGGCTTATGACAGCGGGCTCGTTTGTAATAAGATGCCGTTATGGATCAAAAAGCTGCGGATATAATTCCCTTTTTGGCGCTTTTCGCCCGCGCCCCCGCCGATGCTTGATTCAAATTCGGTGATTCGGTCCGCGTAAAAACGCCGGCCCTTCGCCCGAATTTTTTTCCCGCCCTCGACCTCGCGCAAGCACTCGGCAATAATCTGGTCCGGCCCCTTGTCCACCTGGGCACAGAAATCTTGTAAGACCGCCACGCGCTGTAATCCCTCAGCACGGGATACCCCGGACTGGTCTTCCAGGCCCTTCAGCCAGGTCTGAACCGTTTTCGTATTCTCGATATCGACTGCCATAGTCTACTCTATTCTTCCGGCAAGCCCAGCATCCGGCTCACCGCCCGAACCTCCTCTTTCCGCCACGAGAAAGGGGCCGGGTCTTGAATCATTTTCTCGGCCCGCAGCCGGGCCGCGCCTTCCTCGGTGCCCCGGAACGGCTGGCCATATTTCCCCTCATGGAATAATTCACCGAGTGGGGGACGGGGGCGTTGGCCGCCGGCTTCCCAACTCTCCGCCGGATAACCGACAAACTGGACCCATAACGAGGTCCAGGAATCCGGTACGCCTAGCACCTGGCGGGCGGGTTCTTCAGGATAGGTACACAGCATGGTGCCGAGTCCCTCATCCACCGCGGCAAGGAGGGCCTGGGCGATGGCCAGCCCCGCTTCACAGCCTGTCACCTTGGCGCATAATACCTCGTCAGAACTGAACGCCTGGACGACCTGGGGGTAGGCGACTTCGTTGACGAAACTATGCGTCCAGCCGTGGCTGATATTGAGGATGCCCATATCGACCTGCTCCGCGGCCCGGGAGGGCATGTCGCGGGCAAAGGCTTTGAGGTCGCCCCACCAGTAGATATGGATGGGGGCCATTTCGATCATGCCGGCATTCACCGGCAGTGTCAGCGAGGCAAGGTCGGCCTTTGACAGGGTGTCCCGCTCAACCACGATGGCCCGCGCAAAATCGGCATTTCCGGCTCGGCTCGCCAGGCGCGCCGCCTCAAGAATCGTCTGCACTTTGTCCCGTTCGACCGGCCGCCAAGGCAGGAAATACCGAATTGAGCGCCGGCGACCAACAACTTCTTTGAATTCCACGCTCTATCCTCCGAAAGGTCGGCTGCGTTGTACGCAACGCAGAGTAGGCCGGAGTGTATAGACTTTTCTGACCCGCTGGAAGGGGAGGCATAGACACGCTTTCGGTCGATCTTCCCCCGACGCTATGGTAGGATGTCTGCCGGCCAGACAAGACTGCAAGGAGTCATATCCATGAAGATAACCGTCCGTCCTGCTTACCTGACTATAGGGGCTGTTGCGCTCTTGATCGTCGGTTGCGCCGCCTCCAAGACGCCGCCTCGGGTGGTACTCGAGAAGCCCAAGCTGACGGCAACCTCCTGTGAAGAGGCCAATCGTCTCGTCTACAAAGCCGTCCAGACTATGGGCTACACCATCGCCGAGTACAACTTGGCGCGGCCGGGGCAGGTGGGCCGCATCTCGGCCACCAAGGAGGGCGCGACCGATGGCGTGGTCACGATTACGTGTACCGAGAGCAGCGCGACCATCGACGCCCGGAATGCCGTGAATGTCCCGTCGCTCATCGGTGCGGCTGAGCGTCCGCACCATTTTGTGAACAGCTTCCCTATGACCTATCAAATGGTTCAACAGCGTGAGGAGTACCAGACCGCCAACCCCGAAACCGGCACCCTTCAACTGACCATTGTGCCGCTCAACAGTTTTGAATCCCAGAATGTCCTGGGCAGTGATATGCAGGCAAGCGGAATTTTACCCGTGCGGGTAACCGTCCTGAACAACACGCCCCGGCCCTATGCGATTGAGGCCAGCAAAATTTTTCTGGTGCCCGAAGGGGGCGGACGAGTGGCCCCGGTCACCTCACCGGGTGGAGGGAGCGCACTCCAGGACATGACGCTTGAGCCCGGCCAGAGTGCGTCCGGCTTTCTCTATTATCCAGCCGGCAACTACTCTTCCGCCCGCACTTCCGTAATTGACAAAGAGAACGACGAACGCGAGGGGTTTTCGGTGCAATTCTAACTGAGGGACGGTGACAAACTGACTACCTCAACGTCAAGGCGTTCTTTGACTTCGTGGTCGGCTGAAAGATGCCGGTCAACCGCCTCTTCTCGTCTGTTCGTCAGAACTCGCAGATCATCACTCCTCCGTCAGGGCATAGGCAGTGATGACAACATAGGCCCTAATGCCCCATCTGCTCGCGTGCTTTATCAACATAACGCTGAATCAGCAGCCGCATGGTTTCCGCCGGCTGAATACCAATCAACGGGAACTCGCCGAGCAGAAAGGTGGGATAGCCGACTATGCCAAACTTGGCGGCCTCTTGCTCGGTTGCCTGGACCCGCTGGGTCAGTGCGCCAGATTGTAAAGCCCGCTCCAATTCATCTCCGGGCAAACCAACCTGTTCAGCCAGGCCAAGCAAAACAGACAGTGCGCCAATATCCTGCTCTTCCTCAAACGCGGCCACGAAGACCGCTTCATGGTAGGCGGGAAACAGGTTGCGGTCTTTGGCGAATTCAGCCGCTTCCAAGGCGTAGGCCGAGTCCAGCCATGTTGCTGGAATACGTAGCGGAACGCCGGTTTCACGCGAGATACGAACAATTTTGCCCTTTGCGTCGTCTCCGATCATCTCGCCGTTTTTCCAGCCCTGATGCCGACGCGCAATGCTGACGCCTTTCCACAACAGTTCGACTGCAAGTTGACCACCGAGCTGTTCCATCACACGCTTGGCGATGTAGCTGAGGGAAGAGGCATAATCGTAGTAGACTGGGACTTTGACGTTCGTCATGGCTGCGTTCCTGGTGGCCGAAACTGTATCCGGCGTTCCATTGCGCGGGCAAGAGGGTTGGACTATATAGCGAAGAGCAAAGGGAGGTGCGTATGGGACAGATTGAAGTCCTCAGTCCGGTTGGAGAAGCCCACGTCAGTGACCTGCCGCTTGCCCGAAGAGACGGGAATCTGAGCGGGAAAACCATCGGATTTCTGAATAACCGCAAGGCCAACGCTGGCCTGCTGCTCAAACAGGTGGAAGCGCTGCTGCACGAACGCTGCGGAGATTTCGCCGTTATCAACGGAGAAAAAAATGCCTCGCTCGGGGCCCCCAAAGAAGTCCTGGCCCGCCTGTCAACCTGCGATGCGGTTGTCGCGGCCATCGGCGATTGAGGCTCGTGTACGTCGTGGGGTCTCCACGACACCATTGAACTGGAAAAACAGGGCGTTCCGACCGCTATCATTTGCAGCGACGAGTTTGCTCCACTCGGGCGGGCCGAGTCCCGCACTCTGGGGATGGGCGGGGTGCCCATTGCGGTGATTCCCCATCCCCTGGCCGGTAATACCCCCCAGGTCGTACACACCAAAGCCGCGGCCGTGGTGGAGGAAATTCTGGCTATTCTGACCCAGCCGGCGGAACAGTTGGCCGACGCCTATCGTGAACGCTTCCTCAAGCCCATGCAGAAAAAAATTGCGTAATGGACTTCCAATCAGACCGCATTGCACTGAACGATTCCCTCGAAGCCGTCAACGACTGGTTTTACGACCAAGGCTGGACAGACGGCCTGCCGATCATCCCGCCGACACAAGAGCGGGTGGAAAAGATGCTGGCCTGGACGGACCGTGCCCCCCAGGATGTACTCGGGCCCATCCCGCCCAAATACGGCTTGGCCAGCCTGGAGAAAATAGCCGTGAACGCGGTCATGGCCGGTTGCGTACCCGAATACTTCCCGGTCATTATTGCCGCGCTTGAGGCGCTGCTCGAAGGGCGGTTCAATCTGTACGGCGTCCAGAGTACAACCCACCCGTGCGCGCCGCTGCTGATTCTCAATGGTCCGATTGCCGCGGAAATCGGCGTCAACTCGCGCTACAACGCCTTTGGCCAGGGCTGGCGGCCCAACGCCACAATTGGCCGAGCGATTCGCCTGGCCCTGCTGAATGTCGGCGGGGGAACGCCGGGGATGCTGGACCGCTCCACCCAGGGCCAGCCCGCAAAGTACAGCTATTGTATTGCCGAGAATGAAGAGGAAAACCCTTGGGGGCCGCTGCACGTCGAACGGGGCTTTGCAGCCCAGACCAGCACGGTCACGGTATGCGGGGCGGAAGGGCCGCATAATATCAATGACCATATCAGCAGTGCCGCGCCGGGGATTCTGACGACCATTGCCAGCACTATGGCCGGTATGGGCTCGAATAATGCCTATGCGTTCGGTGAACCGATTCTCGCCCTCGGACCGGAGCACGCGGCTATCTTGGCCCGAGACGGCCTATCAAAAGACGCCATCCGCGCCTATGTTTTTGAGCAGGCCCGGGTGCCGCGCGCACAATGGGAGGCGGGCGGTATGATTGGCATGGGCTTTACCCCGGATGACGCCTTTCCTGATGACGACGCCATCCCGCTGATTCGTAAGCCGGAACGGCTCATGATTATCGTCGTCGGTGGTCCGGGCCGCCATTCGTGCTGGCTGCCCACGTTCGGAGCCATGACCCGCTCCGTGACCCGCCCGATTGTCCTCAAAGACGGCCGGCCGGCGACGTCCATTCAAGAGTTCCGTCGCTAACGCGGGCCGGATGATCTGGCCGGCTGAAGCTGCTAGACTCCGAGCCATGAAAGTCGGCTTAGTTGGATTTGCTCGTTCGGGAAAAACCACCATTTTTAACGCCCTGACCGGTATGAGCGCCGCGGTCGGGAGCTTTGAAACCAAACGCGATGCGGCGATTGCCGTAGTCAAAGTGCCCGACCCTCGTGTTGACGCGCTGGCCGAGATCGTTCAGCCGGACCGAAAAAAATACGCGGAAGTGACGTTTCTCGACTTTCCGCCCTCAGCCGAACGCAAAGCCGCTCTTGATACGCGCTCCCTGGCCCAGATGCGCGAGGTTGAAGCCCTGACCCAAGTGGTGCGCGCCTTTGACGACCCGCTGGCAACTGCGCCGGCCGACCCGCTCCGAGCCTTACGTGACTTTCAGTCAGAATTGATCCTGGCTGACATGGGGGTCGTCGAGAAGCGGTTGGAACGCCTGCGGAAGGAAAAGGGCAAGGAACGCGAGCGCGAGCTGCTGGAAAAATGCCAGGCCGTGCTCGACGCAGAGCAGCCCTTGCGGAACGAAACCTTTCTACCCGAAGAAGCCCTGCTCCTGTCCGGTTTTGCCTTTCTGAGTCAAAAACCCCTGCTGATTGTTTATAACCGAGCGGAAGCAGAGATGCCGGCTGAGATGCCGCAGGAAGTCGTGACCTATATTGCGGAACAGGGACTTACCGCGGTGCCTATCTGCGGCAAGGTCGAGATGGAAATCGCCGAACTGGAAGAAGACGAACGTGGCCTCTTCCTGGCCGACCTTGGCGTTGAAGAGTCAGCCCGGGACCGCTTCATTCAGTATGCGTATCAGATGCTGAACCTTATGAGCTTTTTCACCGCAGGACCGATGGAAGCCCGCGCCTGGACCATAGAACGCGGCCTGTTGGCGCTTAAAGCCGCGGGGAAAATCCATTCAGACATAGAACGCGGCTTTATTCGAGCCGAGGTGATTGCCTACGAGGCGTATATCGAACACCGCGGCGAGGCCGGCTGCCGGGAAGCAGGAAAAATGCGGATCGAAGGGAAAGAATACCTGATGCAGGACGGCGATGTGGTGCACTTCCGGTTCAAGGTATGAGGGGCGGGGCCGTGCTCAGCCGGTTTGGCCGGAGAAGAAGAGATGACTCCACTGCCCGTGTGCCAGAGCGGTCACAAAGGCGATATTCCCCTCAAGAAAGTCGTAGTTGAGGAGTTGGGTCGGCTCCACCCAATCCAGGGTCTCAAAAACACGGTTGACCACAGCGCCCCGGTAGGCGGGAATATGGAAAAAAGTCAGGGCTACATGCCGGCCGTTCTGGTAGCTATGGCTGGTCTGGTGGAGTGCTTCGCCTACTGTGGCCTGAATCCCGAGTTCTTCTTCCAATTCGCGCAATAGACAGGCCGCCTCATCTTCGCCGTTGTTGACTTTCCCGCCGGGGAATTCCCATTTCAGGGCGTGCAACGTGTCTCTACGCCGCTGACAAATGAGCAGCTGGCCAGAGCGGGTCACAAGACCGGCTGAGACGCGAACGGGTCGAACGGCAGTGGACATTCCCCCTCACTCCGGTCCTCTCCTTCCGGGGGAGAGGGCACCGCCTTCTAGTTGAGCTGGGCAACCGAGCGCTGGATAAGGGCGCGGATGTTTGCCGCGTCTTTGGCATTGGGCGCGAGTTGCAGGTATTTCTTAAAGTCGCGGACTGCGCCCTGCATACGGCCTAAGCGTTGCTGCACCGCACCGCGGTCGCGGACTTCTAGGGCAAAATCTGGCGCCAGCAAAAGAATCCGGTCGATAATACTCAAGGCGCGGGGAAAATCGCCCTTTTGCAGATAGACGCCTTTTAAGTTGCGGAGCATACGGATGAGGATTTCTTTTTTTGTGGCTAGGCTGAGCAACTGCGGGATTTGGGCCACAAAGGGATTATTGTCTCCGTACATGCTCTTGAGCTTGGCGGCGAGCTGTTCTTCGGTCAGGGCTGTCCCGCCAGTAAACGGGTCGAGAATCTGCTCTTCATCCGGGCCGGTATATTTGACTAAAAAATGACCCGGAAATCCAACACCAGCCAAGGAGAGGCCCAAACGCCGGCCTACCTCCATATACAGCACCGACAGGGTGATCGGGATACCGGTCTTGCGCTCCAGGACTTCGTTCAGAAAGCTATTGCGCGGGTCATAATACTCGCTGGCATTGCCTCTCAGGCCCTCCTCAAAAAAGAGTTGGGTGTTGAGGGCCTGAATCCGGTCTTGCGGGGTAGGGGAGGCCGGCAGCTTGGCGCGCACCGCGTCCGCGAGTTGGTCAAGACGCTGCAAGTAATGGGCAACGTCAAGGTCGGGCTGTTCTTCCTGCGCAATCAGCAGGGCGGCTTCGGCAAGGTCCAGTTCGGCTTCAGGTCCTGAGACCAGGGCGGTGAAACGTTCACGTGCCGGTGTCGCCATACAAACCTCTCTTCTGGGTGCTTAATTTTTCTCTTGTATACTGCCTTGGATACTCTTTTCACAAGACCGTTAGGACAATGCAATGGGGCTCCGTGCCGGAGCGAGGCACGGGTGCTGGTCCAGCCTCAATATGGTTGACAGCCTTGGACGATGTATGATGCAGGTGGGCATAATACCTCCGCCAGGAGAAGAACTTCCCACTACACCCCTGAACGGAGGGAGCGTATGGAGAACGATAAATTGAAAACTTCCGATGGATTCAGCGCCGGCGGCGTTCACGGAGCAGCCGCTGACAGATCCTCTCTTGATCGGAGCAAGGAAGTACGCATCCCTAATGCCGAGACACGAGAAGCCATTGAGCAGGCTCGCACCAGAAAGGGATTGGCGAGTTACGATAGCGTTGAAGACATGATGGCTGATCTCGACGATGCGTAAGCTCCGGCCTACCGCTCGGTTCCAAAAAGATATTAAAAGAGTCAGGCGGCGGAGGAAGGATATGACGAAACTGGAAGAGATCATCAGGAAAATTCAGAGCGGTATCGCCCTTGAGCCTCACAATAATCGTCACCGCTTGAGTGGCCCGCTCGCCCCGAATTGGGAATGTCATATCGAATCTGACTGGCTCCTCATCTGGGCCGAGGATGAAGAAGAAATACGACTCATTAGAACTGGCACGCATTCATATCTTTTCGGCTAAAATTCCAAGGATTCCACGCTTATGGCACTCGCCCGCATTCCGCGCTATTCGGCTCAGGGCCTCAGCCTGATTTCATTTGAGACGCTTTCGTCACCCACGAACGCTGAAATTATTCCGTTTACCGCACAGGACCGGGGCGAATCAAAAGGCGTGCTGTACACCCGTGGCGGGGAGAAAACGGTGGTATGCCTGATGCACCCGCGGGCCGATATGAGCCGCCACTATGCCATCCCCTATCTGCTGGACGGCGGGTATGCCGCGTTTGGTCAGGAAGGCCGCTGGCCCAGCAACGATATTGCCTGTATCCACGAAATGCTGCTGCTGGATATCGCCGCCAGCCTGCGGTACCTCAGAGAAGAACGGGGCTTTGCGTCTATCGTGCTGATCGGCAATAGTGGCGGCGGTTCTTTATACGCCTTTTATTTGGCCCAAGCCGCGGCCGTGCCGCCGAACCGGCTGACAACGACCCCGGCCGGCGACCCGTATGATCTGAATCGCTTTCAACTGCCAGGCGCGGATGGGCTGGTGTTTCTGGCGGCCCACCTTGGGGAAGGGAAATTCCTGGAAGGCGCTATCGACCCCTCTCTGACGGATGAGGACGACCCGCTCTCCTGTGACCCGAGTCTGGATATGTATCATCCGGCGAACGGCTTTTGTGAGCCGCCGAGACCCAGCTCGTATAGCGCCGAGTTTGTCGAGCGCTACCGGGCCGCTCAGGTGCGGCGGGTGCAGCGCATTGACGCGATTGCCCGTCGCTATGTTGACGAGCAGCGCTATTTTCAGGAACAGATTCGACAGCCGGATTTTGACACCCAGTCGCTTGAGCGCAAAACTTTTCTCAGTCGGCGGGCCCTTGTCGGGCGCTATATGGAGATTCATCGCACTGAGGCCAATCTGGCCTATACGGACCCGTCGATTCACCCCTCGGCACGGGACTATGGCTCGCTCTGGTCGCCGCGCCCGGACCTGTTTAACTATCTTGAGGCTGGCTTTGCCAAATACCAGACGCCACGCGCCTGGCTGAGCACGTGGTCGGGCCAATCCTCGCGAGCGGCCGTGCTCGACAATGTGGCCCACCTCCGCCTGCCGACTCTGGTCGTGAATCACACCGGAGACCACGCCATTTATCCGCAGGAGTCAGAGGCTGTCTATCATCATTCGCCGGCGGACGACAAACACCTCGCGCATGTAGACGCCGACCACTTTGGGTTCTCGCTTGCCTCGAAGCCCAATCAGGGTGGCCGCGACGCAACGATGCAGGTGATTGTTGACTGGCTGCGAGCGCGGTTCCCCGGACGCTAGGGGCAGACGGCTGCGAGTGCAAACGGTGCACGGCCCTCTGATCTTGACACCCTTTTGTCATCCGGCGTACAGTTTCCCCGCTGAAGAACATTTCATAGGAGGGAATCATGAGTGCAACGGAGAATAAGGAAATCATCAGAAATATGTTTGCTGAACTCTCGAAAGGGAACGCAGACGCCTTTTTGAGTACCCTGGCGGACGACGTGAATTTCACCCTGATCGGCTCAACCAAATTCTCGGGGGCGTTCAAGGGCAAGGCGGAATTCGTTGAAAAAGTCCTGGCCCCCCTTGGAGCCCAGCTTGAAAACGGGCTGACCATGCACGTGGAGAATCTGATTGCCGAAGGGGATAATGTGGTCATGCAGGGCCGCGGCGAGTCCATGACCAAGTCCGGCCAAGCGTATAACAACACCTATGCCCAGGTTTTTCGACTGGAAAACGGCAAAGTGCAACAGGTCATGGAATACCTGGATACCGACCTGGTCAACGAGGTCTTTGGCAAGTAACGGTCGCTCAGACACGGGGGCCGGTTGCGTGCCGCGTCATCCCACACACCCCTCGTATGGCTGTTGACCGGACAAGTCTGATTGGCAAGGTCCTTGAGCCTGTCACCTACACGATCCGTGCGGACGATATCCAGGACTATCTGCCGGTTTCGGGTGAGGAACAGGCCGCCTTTCTGAGTGACGAACAAGCCCAAGCCGCGGGCTACGAACGCCGGGTTATTCCCCCCTCGTTTGCCCCGTTTGTTGCCGTCCTCGCCTTGCTGCGGGCGTTTGATTGGGAGCGGGATTTTCTGTTCAACTATCGGACCGGAACCGCCATGTTCGGCGAGCAGGAGCTGGCATATCTGCGGCCCCTGTATGTTGGAGAAACGCTGACCGTTCGGTCCGAAGTTGCGGATGTGTACGAGAAAAAGGGGAAACGCGCGTTTGACGTGCTCCAGGTCCGTTTTACGGCGACGGACGCCTCTGAAGCGGTCGCCCTGCAGGGGGCGCAGTCGTATATTCTGTTCAAATAGCTCATGGACACCCGACCGAAGATATTTTTTGACGAAGCGTATGCAGGGATGCCGCTCCCCCAGGCGACCTATGGTCCGATGGATCGCTTGGCCTATATCCCGGTCGCCATCATTTTGCGCGATACCAATCCGCTCCACCTTGACCGCGTCTACGCGCGGGAACGCGGGCTGCCCGACGTTGTGCAACAAGGTCCCCTCAACGAGACCTTTCTGTATCGTTTTCTGACCGATTGGCTCCACCGTCCTTGGGACCTGCGAAAAACCAGGCTGCGTTTTGCCGCCAATGTTTTTCCGGGTGATCGTCTGACCTGCGGCGGAGTGGTGACGCGAACGTATCAGGCCCAGGACGAGCCCAGGGTCGATTGTGAAATCTGGCAGCAGAATCAAAAAGGGGAGAAAATTCTGACTGGCGAGGCGACCTTTACCCTGCCCCAACGGGGGTAGAGGGTGTGTAGGGTCGGGTGGTGGGTAGACTGGCTGAAAAACAACGCCTGCGCACCCTGCTGCGTCAGCGACGGCGGGCGCTTTCAGCCCAGACCGTCAAGAAAAACAGTCAGTGGATTGCGGCCCGTTTATGCACTCTGACGATGTTTCACCAGGCCCGACAGCTTCTTCTCTATAGTCCTGATGACAATGAGGTGGACACCGAGAGCCTGTGGCAGGAAGCCCGTCAGCGCGGCCGAGCGGTCTACTATCCGAGGGTCACGGCAGATAAGCAGGCGCTTGAGTTTGTCAGGCGCACCAACACCGAGGCTTTGATTCCGGGGGTGTTTGATATCCTGGTGCCGCCCGGAGCAGACCTGCTCACGAGTGTCACTCAGACGGATATCGTGCTGCTCCCCGGCGTTGGTTTTGACCCGGCCGGCCACCGGCTTGGACGCGGCCGAGGCTATTATGACCGAGCTTTAAGCGGCAAATTAGCAGGGGCGCTGCATATTGGTCTGGCCCATGACTGTCAGGTCGTTCCCCACCTCCCGGTTGATCCGCACGACGAGCGTGTGGATTATGTTGTGACTGAAAAGCGCCTGATTACCTGTGGCCAGACCAGGCTGGGCAAGGATGCCTAGACGAGCGCCCGGAGAGCGGCAAGAACCGGCTGGCAGCCGGTTGGATTTGCTCTCTTTGCCCCGTTTCGGCTATAGTATCCGGCGCTAGAGAAGGTTCATGCCAAAATACGATGTTCTTATTGTTGGGGGCGGAGTGGCCGGACTTCAAGCCGCCCTTGCAGCCAAGCAGGCCGGAGCGCAGGTTGCCCTGCTGAGCAAGACCCACCCGCTGCGCAGCCATTCCGCGACATCTTCTGACGGCTTGAATGCCGCCTGTGGAGCCGACGACTCCTGGCAGCAGCACGCCCAGGATACGAGCCGGGCCGGGGCGGGTCTGTGCGATCAGGCGGCGGTTGAAGAGATGTGCCGCGCCGCGCCAGACGACATTATTCGTCTCGACCATATTGGCGTGCCGTTTAACCGCAATGCTGAGGGCAAACTCGACCGCTGGGCCCTCGGTGGGCATACGAATCCGCGCACGGCGTTTTCTGCTGATATGACCGGCCATGCCGTGCTGAACTCGCTGCATGAGCAATGTATGCGGGAAGATATTCCCAGTCATGAAGAGTGGCTCGTGACCTCGCTGGTTGTTGAGGATGGACGCTGTTGCGGGGCGCTCGCCCTGGAGTTGAGAGCCGGCACCCTTGAGGCGTTCAGCGCGTCCGCGGTTGTGCTGGCCACTGGCGGTGCCGGGCGCGTCTATGCCCCGAGCACGGCCTCGCATTCGTGCTGTGGTGACGGCATGAGCTTGGCTTATCGGGCTGGGTTGAGCCTCAGAGATATGGAGATGGTGCAATACCATCCGCTCGGTTTTTGTGAACGGGCCGCCTTTGCCTCTGAAGGGGCCTTGGGCGAGGGCGGGGTGCTGTGTGACCCGGACGGACAGCCCATCCCTCAGACCAACGGTCTCCCGTTACGAGACGCGCTGTGTCGCTCGCTCGCTTCCGCCGGGGATGGGGTCACGCTCGACCTCCGCTCGCTGGGCCCAGAGCGTATTCGCGCTCGCTTCCTCTATTTGGAGCGAGCGGCTACTGAAATAGCTGGTATCAGTCTGGAGCGCGCGCCCCTGCCGGTCATGCCGCGTATGCACCGTGTTCTGGGTGGCATCCAGACCGATACCCACGGAGCAACCGCTCTTTCCGGTCTATTTGCCGCCGGGGAATGCGCCTCCCCTGGGGTGCATGGGGCCAACACTCTGGTTGGGAATGCGCTGACCGCCAGCATGGTCTTTGGTCGGCGGGCCGGCAGGGCCGCGGCTGCCCATGTGTCGCATACCTCTTCTCAGGCGATTGCGGACTCTTTTCTGCAGGACGCTCGACACGCACTGGCCGCGGCTTTTTCCCGACCAACGGCCGGGGAGAGCGTGGTTGCAATGCAGCGGGCGCTGGCAAGCACAATGGCCGAGCACGTTGGGCTTGTCCGGGACGAAGCCGGATTGCAGGAGGCTGCTCGCCGTGTCATCGACCTGAAGGGGCGCTATGACCAAGTTGGGCTCCGACACCACGGAAAAATGTATAACCATGAATTGCTGACCTTTTATGAGCTGGGAACGCTGCTCGACGTTGCCGGAGCCATTGTGGCTGCGGCTCAGGGCCGGCAGGAAAGCCGTGGAGTCCACCAGCGGCGAGACTTTCCGGCCCCGAACGAGGCGGCGGGCCAGCATCACTCGCTGGTGCGGTGTGGCCCTGAGGGACCAGTCCTGACCACCAGTCCGGTCAATGCCGGGCAGTCGGCGTGACGGGAAGCTATTAAGGCAGAGGAATGGAGGGCTGACCTATGGAAACAACATTTAAGGTCTACCGTTTCGACCCCGAAAACGGGAGCAAACCAGATTTTGCGACCTACCAAGTGGACCTGCCGGATTCGGCCACCGTGATGGATGGGCTCAGGCATATTCGGGATGAGCAGGACCCCAGCTTGGCGTTTCGGGCCTCGTGTGAGCGGGGGTCGTGTGGCGACTGTGCGCTTCGCATAAACAAAAAAGGTCGGCTGGGCTGTACCCTGAAAATTGCCAAAACGGTCAAGAAGGGCGTTGTGACCGTTGAGCCTATTCGGAATATCCCGGTGCTGAAAGACTTGGTGTATGACCTTGAGGACTTCCTGTGGAAGAAAATCAAATCGGTCCAGCCCTGGATTACGCCCCGCGAGCCGGAACCCGCGGGTGAATACATCGTGGCCGAGGAGCAGCTGGCCGAAGTCCGCAAGTCAATGAGCTGTATCATGTGCGGCCTGTGTGATGAGGGCTGCGCGGTAATTAAGATCGACAAGGACTTTGTTGGCCCGGCCGCCCTCACCAAGGCGCATCGCGCTGTTTTTGACCCGCGTGATGGACAGCACAACGAGCGCCTCACCCTGGTCAGCGAGCCCAACGGGGTCTGGGACTGTACCCACTGTTTTGAAGCCAACGGGCACTGCCCCCTGGGCCTGGAACCGACGGACCGGCTGTTTGAGGTACGTGACGAGGCGATTCGACAAGGCATTCGCTCCGGCACCAAGAACCCCAAGGTCCAGCGGCATTACGACAGCTTCCTAAATTCGGTCAAGCGTAGCGGCTGGCTGGATGAAGGCCGGCTGGCCATCGAGAGCGAGGGCCTGACCAATATCGCTGGCTTGGCCAAACTCCTGCCCACGGTGCTCCGGGCCATTCCCAAGGGCAAGGCCCCAATGCCGTATCTCCATCCCAAGCGACCGGGCGCCCAAGCGATTCGGCGCATCATCGACAAAGCCCAGAGGAGCGAAGCATGAAGTACGCATTTTATCCAGGCTGTGTATCGCGTGGGGCCTGTCCCGAGCTGTATCCCGCTTCGGTCAAGGTCGCGGAAAAACTCGGGATCGAAATCGAAGAGGTGACCGATGTCGGCTGTACCGGGGCCGGGGTGTTGAGCCGTGACCTGTCCGACCCCATCAACGCACGGACCTTGGCCAAGGTGGAAGCCATGGGGCTGTCCTCCCTCATGACGATCTGTAGTACCTGTCAGGGGGTCTTCACCCAGGCCAACCACCGCTTCAAAAACGAGCCTGAGTATCGCCAGAAAATTAATACCGAATACCTGGCCGAGGAAGGGCTGGAATATAAGGGGACGGTGGAGGTCAAGCATCTTTTATGGGTGCTGATGGAGGACTATGGGGTAGAGAATCTGAAACCGTACATTAAGCGGAAACTGACCGGGCTCAAGGTCGCGCCGTTCTACGGCTGCTATATCCGGCGTCCGACCTCCATTATTGCGCCCAAAGGCTTGTCAGGGCGAAAAACATATATAGAAGAGCTACTTGACCTTCTTGGTGCCGAGTCCGTGGATTCGAGCGGAAAGTCCAAATGCTGCGGGTTTCCGATTCTGACGGTCAACGAAGAGAATTCAATGCGGATGGTAAGCGATCATACCGGTGACGCGAAGACGAAAGGGGCAGACTGCATGGTGACGCCTTGTCCCCTGTGCCATCTGAATCTTGACGCCAACCAGCCGACGGCCGAGAAACAGGCCGGGACTGAGATCGGGATGCCGATTATCCATCTCCCGCAGCTCCTGGGACTGGCCTTGGGCTTCGACGAGAAAGAAATGGAACTCCAGCGGCATATCGTTTCGACCGCCTCCGTTTCGCGTCAACTCGAAGTCAGCATCAGGTCATAGCGTCCCCCTTTCGATGCCGACGAGAAAGCCGTTTCGTCAGCCCGATGAGATATTTGCGCTCCTGACCAAAGAGCCGCTCTCCCCGCTCTACCTCTTTCACGGTGAGGAAGCATATTTCATCAATCGTGCCATTGCCCAGGTCCGGGCACGTCTGGGTGAAAACCCGGCAGTCCATACGTTCTATGCGGGAGAAGACCCGCTTGAGCAGGTGCTTGATGCCTGGGGCACTGCCTCACTGTTTGCCGCCCGTCAACTCGTCGTGCTCAAAAACGCGGGTCAACTGTCGTCCGAAGACCGCGAGCGGCTGGCCGGCGAAGCCGCCCTCCGGGATGACACTCAGCCCCTGGTGGTCTGTGTGCAGGGCCGGGCCAATCTCAGCCAGAAATTCTTTTCTGTGTGTGCCAAGCGGGGCTTTGTGGGCGAATTCCGTCCGCCTTTTATCAACCAGATTCCTGGCTGGGCGCAGCGTTTTGCTCGGGAACGGGGGGTCCGGCTCAGCGCCGAAGCAGCCACGTATTTGGCCGATCATATTGGAACGGACCTGCTGGCCCTGTCCACTGAAATCGATAAGCTGGTGGCCTTTGTTTTCCCAGCAACGACAATAGAGCCGACGGTGGTTAGGCAATGTACGGGGGAGGTGCATCAGCACTCGGCTTTTGATCTGGCCGAGGCTTTGGGGCGGCGTAACCGCAAACGGGCGGTCCGCTTGGTCCAGGAAGTATTGAGCGATGAGAAGCGGGCGCTCCCAGCCTTACATGCGCTGGTCAGTCACTTCCGCCGTCTGTGGCAGGTCAAGGATTTATCCGATGCGAAGGCCCCGAGCAGTCAGATTGAACGGGCGGTCGGCCTGCGTGGCCAGCGGCTGCGGGCTGCGGTGGAGCAGGGTCGTGTCTTTTCAAAGACGGATCTGCGGCGTATCCTGCGCCACGCTTCGCAGCTCGACCTCGCCCTCAAATCGAGCCCGACCTCGCCCCGCCTCTTGTTCGACGCCTTTGTCTTGGACGTCTGCGGGAGCATGGCCGTTACCGGGAAGCCTCAACGGTGACAGACAAATTCGCTGTTGATTCTCAGAAAAAACCCCGGCAATGCTACGTCCGCAGGGACGTCCCGTGGGTGATGAACACGGGCTGCCGGGGTTACGGTGGTGCCTGGTCCTCCCAAGCGACCACCCGATTGGGATAGGTCGGCCTAGGAGGCCACCACCTCACTGATCACCGTCGTTGATAACTGCACTAGACCACCTCCTTTCTCGGCGCACCCAGCGCGGGCCCAGAATCCGCTCAGCCAGGAACCGGTCGCCGCTACCGGCCCGAGGCTCGGTCCGCTCTGTCCTACCGTATTATAGGGACAGCAACGAGACGGGCTGTGTCAGCCCGACCGAAAAATTGCCTGCAACTTACGCCCAAATGGCCCAAAGGTCCAGTGTCCACAGGAGAGCGCACAGTCTGTGACTGTCCTTTTTCTCTGCTGACGGCTCTTGCGGATATGCGCCGCGCTCTATAGACTCTGCGAGATATGCTCAATTTTCATGCTTTAGCCGTTTTTGAAGCCAGTGGTTCTTCAACCGAGGAGATCCAAGAGGCGGCTTCATCGCTTTTCGCGTCCTTCTCTCATCAACGTGTCCGTTACCACGAGCACGAACTGAGTGCCGGCCCAAGCGCTCCGTCAACAGCGAACAATGCGTACTGCATGGTGTTTGTTGACTGTGATGTTGACGCCTACACCGAAGAAAAAGCGCTCAACTTTGCGAACGATGCCTTTGAGTATATTTCGACAGAGACCTGTCAATATCTGGCCCTTGGACTTGTGCCCGGTCGTCAGCGTGTGCAGCGCCGGCGGGAAGAATCGAGCGGGACCGACGTAAACGAACGGAGCGGCCGGCGGCGTGGAATGCAAGGCCGGGGGCGGAGAAGACGAGACGAGCAGGCCCGCGCTGAAGAGACGCGGCAGGAAAAGGATACGGCTCCTGTCTCTCCACGAGAAGCCGCGCCCCCTCCTGATGCTGAACCCAGTGAAACGCCTCCTGCCCCAGAGCCGGAGGTCCAGGTGATAGCCGTGGAGCCGGACGCGGTTGAAGCCCCAACCGAACTTGAAGTTGACGCTGAGGCCAGTGAGCCACCCGCCCCGCCACCCCGCAGCTCGGCAGCCATGCAGGTGACCGTGACCGTCAAGCTCCTGGCCTCCGAACTGCAAGACGCGCTGAATGGTGAGGCCCCCTCAGCGCAGCCAGACCTCGTGCAGATGGCGATTGCCGAGACGCGCAACCGCCATCCAGAAGTCCCGGCTGATGTTGTGCCCGAGTCAGAATCCACGCCGCTCCCCGGTGGCGATACGTTGCTGTCGTTGACCTGGAAATACCCTGCTCCAGTCCCGTCGTCAGGGGATGACCGATTAGAGGAAGTTTAGTCATTACCTCTGCACCCGACATCTCCATTGTTCTGCCCTGCCTGAATGATTCTCTTTGCGCTCTATGCGCGTCCGGCAGATAGGGACGACCTGCCGGACCGCCGTAGGCAGTACGGCTTCGCTCATCTCTCCACATGAGCGAGGCTCGAATATCCAGTCTCCTCGTCAGCCTCGCTTTTTCAGGGGACCCATGTTACACAGCCGTCGTACCGGCACGGATGCAGCGGAGGGACGACATGCAGCAGATCAATGACCAGCAATATATGCTTTCTGGCGTGACCGTTCTGGATTTTACTCAATACTTGGCCGGACCGACCGTGACCCGTCTCATGGCGGAAATGGGGGCCAACATTATTAAGGTCGAACAGGCACCCATGGGCGACCCGGCGCGCTTGCTGCCGTTTATTCAGGATGAGCGCAGCGCGTATTTTGTCCAGCAGAATCGTGGCAAAAAAAGTCTCTGCCTCGATTTCGACCAGCCCGAATCCCTTGACATTCTGCGTGCCTTGATTCCGACCGTGGATGTGGTGGTTGAGAATTTTGGACCAGGCGTGATGGAAAAACGGCATCTTGACTATGCGTCGCTCAAGGGCATCAACCCCCAAGTGATCATGGTGTCGATTTCGGCCTTTGGACGAAACAGTCCGCTGTCTCACAAGGTGGGGTACGACTTTATTGCCCAAGCCTTCTCCGGCATCATGCACATGACTGGCAGTCCAGATGGACCGCCACAGTTTGTCGGGCTGGGTATTGCCGATGTCAGTAGCGGCGTTCACGCCTTTGCGGCCCTGGGCTATGCCTTATACCACCGAGAACGCACTGGCGTCGGGCAATATATCGATCTGTCCATGGTTGATGCCATGTTCCATATGCACGAGGTCAACGTGCAGGGCCACACCATGAGCAAGGGGGAGTTTGTGCCGCTTCGGATGGGGTCCCACCATCCCCTGGTGTGCCCGTGTGGCGTGTTCAAAGGGCCTGAGGGCTGGATCGTCGTCCTCGTCTTAGACCGACAGTGGGCCAATATGTGCAGGGCCATGGGCCGGCCGGAGCTGATTGAAGACGCGCGCTTTGCGACCAATGCCGCGCGGGGGGAGAACCAGGCCGCACTCATTCCGATGATTGAAGCGTGGATGCAGACCCAGCCGAGTGATGAGGCCGTCCTGCAAATTTTTGAAGAGCATCGGGTTCCTTCTGCTCCCGTCATGTCCATCACCGATATTTTAGCCCATCCGTACTTTAAGGCGCGGGAGATGGTTCGGACGGTGCCCGACCCCATTCTGGGCGAAGTCACCATTCCAGGCTTTCCGCTCAAATACTCCTCGTTCCCCCAGCTCCCAGATATCCAAGCGCCGCTCTTAGGCCAGCACAGCGCTGAAGTACTGCGGGATCAACTCAGCTATAGCAGCCAAACTATCGCCACACTCCAAGAGAAAGGAGTGCTGTATGCAGAAGACCGTTAGCGTATGCCGGACCGACCCGGCGACGCTGGTCGGTCTCTCATTGTCCGTCAAGAGACAAGACAGGGAGAAGAGATGGCAGCGATGATTCCCGTTGAACAGGTGGAAATTTTTGGCGCCGGTGTGCTCAGGGCTGAAGGGGTGGTCATTGATACAGAAGGCTATGCCTGGGGGGGAGGGCGCAACGGTATGGTGTATAAGGTGAGTCCTGATGGGGTCGTTCACGAGGTCGCCCAGTTGCCGGACCGGGCCATTCCCAACGGCGTCACCCTGGACCGGGAAGGCAATTTTATTTACTGCGACCTCAGACATAAAGCGGTGATCCGGCTCTCACAAGACGGGACAGTTTCCCTGGTGGCCGACCATGTCGGAGACTTTCCGATTTCGATTCCGAACTTTGCCAGCTATGACGCTGAGGGCAATCTCTACGTCTCGAACTCCAGCTCCCAGCCGGGCCGCGAGGTGTTTACGGAGTTTGTGCATCCCCAGCCCAACGGCGCGGTTGTGCGCATCCGCCCCGACGGCCGGGGCGAAGTCGTCGCCACCGGCATTTATTTTGCCAATGGGACGGCCATCGATCCCAACGAGGATGCCGTCTACGTCCTGGAGAGTTCGCGCAACGATTGCGTCCGTATTCAGATCAAGAAAGACGGCAGCTTTGGGCGGCCTGAAATCTACGCCAAAGACTTTCCGGCCCTGCCGGACGGCATGGCCTTTGACGTAGACCGTAATCTGTATATCACGCTGCCCGGCGTGCCCGACAACGGTAAGCTGGAGCCGAGAAACCGCGTGATCAAGGTCGATCCGAACGGCAACTGGACAGACTTCATCCACGACCCGGACGGGACAGCGCTGGCTTTTCCCACCAACTGCGCGTTTGGCGGCCCTGATATGCAGGACCTCTTTATTGCTAATCTGGAAGGGGAGCATATGAATAAGGTCCGAACCCCAGTGCGGGGACATCCCCTCTACCACCAACGCTAAACGTATCATTAGCGCTCACCATACGGAGCCTGTCCATGCAAAAGAGCGACGAACGGATTCTGACCACCCACGTCGGCAGCCTGCCGCGTAATCCTGCGCTGACCGATCTGCTGATTGACCAGGAGCAGGGTAAGCCCATAGAGGCCGCGGCCCTGGCCCGTCAATCCGAAATCGCCGTCCAACACGTGATTGATGAACAGCTCCAAGCCGGTGTGGATATCATCAACGACGGCGAACAGCCGCGCATCGGTTTCCAGACCTATGTGCCGCAGCGTATGCGCGGCTTTGGCGGAGCGAGCAAACGCCCCACCCCGCAGGACATGGCCGAATTCCCGGATTTCATGGCCATGATGCAGCGGCGCAATATGATGCGGGCCAAGGTCTTCAACGCCCCGCAGGCCATTGCCGAGCTCGCCTACGACGATCTGTCCGCGGTGCAGGACGAATGCGCCTTGTTTCTGCGCTGTACGGAGCAGACAGCCCAGGCGTTCACCGAACGCTTCATGACCGCGGCCTCGCCCGGCATTATTGCGACTACCATGCTGAACGCCTATTACGACTCGCACGCGGCCTATGTGCTGGCCGTGGCTGAGCAGATGCAGAAAGAGTATGAATACATCCACGCCCAGGGCCTGCTGTTGCAACTCGACGCCCCCGACTTGGCCATGGAGCGGACCTTCCTCTTTCAGGAACAGACCCTGACCGAATTTCAGCAGACCATCGAGACCCATATCGAAGCCGTCAACCGTGCCACCGAGAATATCCCGGCCGAGCGTATCCGGCTGCATATCTGCTGGGGGAATTATGACGGTCCCCACAATTACGATGTGGCGCTGGCCGATATTCTGCCCGTTCTCTATCAGGCCAAGGTTGGGGCCCTGTCCATCGAGCTGGCCAACCCCCGCCATCAGCACGAATATAAAGCCTTCCGGCAGCACCCCTTACCCGACTCCATGCTGCTCATTCCGGGCGTGATTGATTCCACCACCAATTATATTGAGCACCCGGAAATCGTTGCTGACCGCCTGTGTCAGGTGGTGGACGCTATCGGCGACCGGAGTCGGGTCATTGCCGGTTCGGATTGCGGCTTTGGGACGTTTGCCGGCTGGGAGATGGTGTCCGAGGGGGTGGTGTGGGCCAAGCTGCGGGCGTGTGCCGAAGGGGCGCGCCTCGCCTCGCAGCGCTTATGGGGAGGGGCAGGGTAAACGATGCATGGTGAATGCGCGGGAACTCATTGACCGCGTTTCAGAATGTGCTGCGCGCAGCCTGTGATATTGACCGCATGGCCAGACATCCTCAATCCCCTACGTCTCGGCAGGAAGCGAAAAAAACCCCGGCCCAGACCCTGCTGAGTGCCATTGGTGCCGGACTGCGGAAAATCCCGACCACCTTTGTCCTGGTGCTGATCGGAATTTTTATTATTTTTCGCTCGCCGGACGAGGAACAGCCCTCGGAACAACACCCCGAAAATTCGAGCGCCCACGAAGAGCCGCCGCCCCCGGCGGACCTGCCGGCCCATATCAGCCCGGCCTTTTGGACCTGTGTCTACCGGACCGATACCCAGCTGTCCGAAAGCCGCTGGTCAGATGTGTATTATGGCATGGAAGCCAGCGACGCCGGGCGGGTGGTGTCCGTCTCCGTCTCTCAAGAATGGGCCAATCTGACACCGGACCAACGCGCCACCGTCGTCGAGCTGGTGGCGACGATCTGGCAAAAGAACAGCCAGGACCTGGCCGTCTTTGCGCCAGGAGATGGAGTCGAAACGGTGACGCTCAAAAGAGCGGAAGACGACACGCTTGTGGCCGTCTGGACACCCGACGCGGGCGTCCGACTCGTCGAGCAAGGGGCCGAATCGTAACCCAGCAGAACAGGAATATGAGGCGCAAGACAGGCATGAAGTCCACGGCTTTTTTTACTATAGACTGGCGGGACGGTGCCGTGGTGATGCTTGACCAACGCGCCTTACCCACCCGAGAAATCTATCGGACCTATACGAACTACCGCAGCGTTGCGCGCGCCATTACCGCTATGGTGATTCGCGGCGCGCCCGCGATAGGCGTGGCCGCGGCTATGGGCATTGCGCTTGGCGTGCGGCAGCTCAAGCGGAGCGGGCAACCCGAGGTGTTTGCGCGTATTTGTCAGGTCTTTGCGGCCACCCGACCGACCGCGGTCAACCTGTTCTGGGCCATTGAGCGGATGCAACGCCGGTATGAGAAAGCGCGGGCCGCAGGCCGTGACGCGCTGATTGCCGCTCTGGAGCAGGAGGCCCTGAAAATCTATCAGGAAGACATAAGCGCCAATCGGCGTCTGGGCCGCTACGGCGCAGCATTGATTCCGCAAGGGGCCACGATTTTAACCCATTGTAACGCCGGGGCGTTGGCAACGGCCGGGTATGGAACCGCTCTGGGGGTGATACGAGCCGCCTGGGAGCAGGACAAAAATATCTCCGTTTTTGTGCCGGAAACCCGGCCGTATTTACAGGGCGCGCGTTTAACCGCCTGGGAACTCGTGCGCGAAGGGATTCCCGCAACCCTGATGACCGACAATATGATCGGCCACTTCATGCAACAGGGCGCGATTGATTGTGTGATTGTCGGCACCGACCGCACCGCGGCCAATGGCGACGTGGCCAATAAAATCGGCACCTACACGTCCGCGGTGCTGGCCGGACGCCACAACGTGCCGTTCTATGTGGCCGCCCCAACCACGTCGATTGACCTGGATTGTCCCTCGGGCCAGAAGATTCCGATTGAGGAGCGCTCAGCCCAGGAAGTCACTCACATCCAGGGCCGCCAGCTTGCCCCGGACGGTATCAGCGTCGCCCATCCGGCTTTCGACGTGACCCCACACCGCTTGGTCAGCGCGATCATCACCGAAAAGGGAATCGCCCGCGGTCCCTATAAGCAGTCCTTGCCGAAATTTGTGAAAAGAAAACGCTGAGACACTTCATTAAGACTTGACAACTCACTGAATTAACGAAAATTCAGTGAGTTGTATGGCTTACTCCTATATACCCCAAGCGCAACTGACCCGACTCACGCGCTTGGTCGCGCCTGGTAAGGTGGGGCGGGCGTTTGCACGCCGCCGAAATCAAGTGGTCCCCCCGAGCTACGGCCCGCGTCCCCCGCGGTTGGCGACACGCCTATCCCGGCAGCGCGTTCCAGGTCGTTCATCCGGGGAATTATCTGGATTTCATCGCTCCGCCGAACTGTTCTGCCCCACGATTGCATTGACCAGCCGGGCGTGTTCCGGTGCGCCGATTGGCGGCAGTGGGAGAGGTGGCCGGTCTGCAATACGGTGTTGAATCCGTCGAATCCGGCGCTGCGCTGCGCTGACCCGCTCCTCAGTCAAAACGCCTTGTTGCACCGCCCGCCGACACGCATCCCGAGTACTGAGAGCGTGCTCAAGGCTGTGGCAGACCAATAAGAGGTCAGCCCCGGCGCTGAGGGCCTGAACCGCTGCGTCTGCCACCGATGTATGCCGGACAATAGCGCCCATCTCCAGATCGTCCGAGACAATGACGCCCTGGAATCCGAGCCGTTTCCGCAGCAGATCGTTCATAATGATTGAGGAGAGCGAGGCCGGCCGCTGCGGGTCCAGCGCTGGATAGACAACGTGAGCGGTCATCAGCAGCTCGATTTCTTGGGCAATAGCGGCCTGAAAAGGGATGAAGTCAAGCGCCTCCAGGGTCGGGCTGTCCCGTTCATCGTAGGGCAGGTCGTCGTGTGAATCGATGATGGTCGCGCCATGCCCAGGAAAATGTTTGCCGCACGGCAGCACGCCGGCCGCGCGCAATCCCGCGGCCAGGGCACAGCCACACTCGGCCACCCGTTGCGGGTCAGAGCCGAACGCGCGGTCGCCAATAACGGTGTTGTCCGGGTTGCTGTACACATCCAGTACGGGCGCAAAGTCAATATCTATCCCCACGCTGCGGAGTTCCTGCCCCAGGGCGAGGCCGACCGCATGGGCGAGTTGCGGAGAGCCGGTCTGGCCGACCTGCAAAGCCGGGGGAAAATGCGTGAAGGGCGGCGATAGACGATGGACGCGCCCGCCTTCGGCGTCCAGCCCAATCAGGGGGGGGCGCTCGGGGGTCAGGGCATGTATATCCGCACACAAGGCCCGGAGCGTGTCCGGGTGCGTATAATTGCGTTGAAAAAGGATGATGCCCCCCGGCTGTAAGTCCGCAAGTATCTGGCGCGTCTCCGCATCAAGGGTTGGCTGGGGAATGCCAACCATCAGGCAGAGCCCCATGTTGTCTGGAAAAGGCTGCGTGCTCATAACCCCATTTTAACAAGAAGACGGATACGAGAAAAGAAAAGCCGGCACCACCTAGACAATCTTGAGACAAATATGCTATCAGCACGCCCAGACTCTATTGCTTTGCCTCGGAAAGGGGAGCCGCCGGGCGACAAACTGGTTGACCCACATGGCCCCAGAGGGGCAGAAAGTAGGGGCAGGCAGACCGCTTGGATCCAGTGGGACGGACCGAGACGGACGGTAGAAAAGCTCTACGACAGGGAAAAGCGACCGCGTGCGGCTCCGGTAAAAGTCCGTGGAGCCCTCACCTCAACCCCTCCCTGTCTCGGCACCCTCCGACTACGGTCCAGAGAGAAGCTGTAAAGGAGGGACGACATGCAATCCGCAAAGATTTCGGTTCCTGAACTGCACCGGCTGAAAGCCTCGGGGCAAAAAATTACGTCCCTGACCGCCTACGACTATCCATTCGCCCGCATCCTGGACGAGTGTGGAATCGACTTTCTGCTCGTGGGCGATTCCCTAGGCACGACCGTGCAGGGGGGGGATACGACCCTGCCGGTGACGATGGACGATATGGTCTATCACCTCAGGCTGGTCAATCGAGCCCGCCCGCGCGCCCTTATTGTGGGCGATATGCCGTTTCTCTCCTACCAGGCCGGCATCTGTGACGCGATTGCCAATGCCGGCCGTTTACTCAAAGAGGGCGGGGCCGAGGCGGTCAAACTGGAAGGGGGGGTGAATATCGCACGGGTTATCAAGGCCATTGTGAATGTGGATATCCCCGTGATGGGCCATATTGGTTTGACGCCGCAGTCGGTGCATCGCATGGGTGGCTATAAGGTCCAGGGCAAGCAATCGGGCCGCCAGCCCGGTGCGCGGGAGCGGCTCATCGAAGACGCAGAAGCCGTGACCAATGCCGGTGCCTTTGCCGTGGTTCTGGAGGGCGTTCCTCTGGACTTGGCCGCCGAGATAACGGACCTGCTGCCCATTCCAACCATTGGTATTGGAGCCGGTCCGCACTGCGACGGCCAGATTCTGGTGATGCACGACTTGCTGGGCATGTCCGGTGATTTTACGCCCAAATTCGTCAAGCGCTACGCCAATCTGGAGCAGGTGGTGGCCGACGCGGTGCAGGCCTATATCAGCGATGTCCGGGAGCAGGCCTTCCCCCGGGATGAGCACTCATTCCACTAGCGCGTCGCCTGAAGACCCGGAAATACAGCCGTGCAGATTATCCAGACCGTTCGGGAGATGCAGCGTTGGTCAGAAGAGCAACGCCTGGAGCGTCAGGCCGTAGCCTTTGTCCCTACCATGGGATTTCTGCACGAGGGCCATCTCAGCCTCGTGCGCGAGGCGAAAAATCGAGGCGATGTGGTCGTGGTCTCCATTTTCGTCAATCCCATGCAATTCAATCAGGCGTCTGATTTTGACCAATACCCGCGTAACGAGGAACAGGATGAACGGGCCCTGGAGGCATTAGGCACGGATGTCCTATTCATGCCTCCGCCGGCTGAAATCTATCCCGCTGGCTACCAGACTGCGGTTGAGGTCGAGAAAGTCAGCCAACCCCTGTGCGGAGCCTTTCGTCCCGGCCATTTTCGGGGGGTGACAACCGTGGTGGCCAAGCTGTTCAATATGGTCAAGCCGCATTCGGCCCTGTTTGGCGAAAAGGACTTTCAGCAGTGTGTGGTCATCAAGCGCATGGTCCGGGACCTGAATTTTGATATCGATATTGTAACGCTGCCGACGGTGCGTGAAGACGATGGCTTGGCCATGAGTTCCCGGAATGACCGGCTGAGCGCGGCGGAAAGAGAGACGAGTCTGTGTGTGTCGCGTGCGCTCAGCGCCGCCCAGGCATTGGTCTCCAGCGGCCAGTCCTCTTCGGCCGTTATTCTTCAGGCCGTGCGGCAGATATTAACGCGCAACGCCGAGGTGCGGGTTGAGTATGCCGCCCTGTGTCACCCTGAAACGCTCGAAGAGGTTGAGCGGATATCCGCTCCTACCTTGTTGGCCGTTGCCGTCTGGGTTGGCGCTGTCCGGCTGATTGATAACTGCCTGCTCCAATAGGCTCAGGGCTCGTGTATGGCCAAACAGAAACCGAACGAGAAAGCAATCTGCGTCAATCGCAAGGCCCGGCACGACTATATCATCAACGAAACTATCGAAGCCGGGATTGTGCTGAACGGCGGAGAGGTCAAATCGCTCCGGGACGGTCGGGCCAACCTCAAGGACAGCTATGGCCGGATCGACAAGGGCGAGGCGTTTTTATTGAACGTGCATATCAGCGACTACAAACCGGCCCATTATTTTAACGCGGACCCCAACCGCAGGCGTAAGCTCCTTCTCCATAAAAGAGAAATCCTGCGCCTGATGGGCAAGACAAAGGAACAGGGATTGACCCTGGTTCCGCTACGGCTGTATTTTAAGGACGGTCGAGCCAAGGTTGAGTTGGCTTTGGCCAAGGGCAAACGGACGTATGACAAGCGGGCTGCTATTCGCGAACGCGAGATGAAGCGCGATGTCCAACGGGCCCTGCATAGACGAACAGGCTAGGAGTGCCGTTTCTCCTGGCGTTTGTCTCTGGTACGAGAGACGCAATGCCGATAAGGGGGCGATCTGGTTTCGACGGGGGCTAGAAAGCCAGGGCTGCATGCCGGGATTCTGTCCCGCCCGTAAAACGGACAGGCTGCAAATATAACTGCAGACGATCTTGACTACGCTCTTGCTGCCTAGTGCAGCTTGCGTCCTACTGACCCGCGCCCGTAGGGTTGGCTAGGGCGACACAAATCGGGCTAGGGCGCGCATCGTGCCGAGGGGTACGCGCCCAAAACGTTACTTTGGCTGGTCTGAGGGCATCCTGCTCGTAGGAGGCCCGAGGATGAGATGAAAATACGAGCTACGCAGTGTAGATGCCTTGAGTGGACTACTTTCGGACGCGGGTTCGATTCCCGCCGCCTCCATTCCCTCTCCATAGTGACGAACTGCTATGTCAGACAATCTGCACATTGCAGAGATGATTGAAGACGCCCGACGCAGACTGGTAGACACGGGTACGCGCAATCGTCTGATCCATGTGAATCGCAGTCGCAAGACTGGTAAATTTCTGAACATCGTCAACGAACGCTCCGATGATGTCTTTGATATCCTGCGGATCCAGGGCCGAAAAATGAAGTTTCATGCCTCGGATACGATGGACGCTGACAGCGATTCCGATACAAAGACTGCCGATGAGGTGCTTTTTCAAGAGGTAGCTCTGTCCCCAGAAGAAACAGTGGACGAGTCGCGTTTTACAGACCGACTGCTTGATACACGCTTGGGGGTAGATGCTCTGCAGAAGCGCCTGCTGCAACTGGCCCGGGATGCAAAGACCGCGGAAGAGGAGCAGGGAATCAACATCCTTTACTTAGCATTGGGTTTTCTCACGTGGTACGAAGACGAGAACTCACACACCCCGGGAAGCACCGCTCATTCTCCTCCCTGTTGACCTCGTTCGCAACCAGCGTTCTTCCACCTATGATCTACAAGCGCGCGATGACGATATTGTCACCAACCTGCCTTTTCAGGAGCGGATAAAAAACGACTTTGGTATGATTCTGCCAGAGATTAAGGGAGGAGAAGATTGTACTCCGTCAGACTACTTCGAGCAGGTGCGGGATGTCTGTACGGCCAAGCCACGCTGGCAGATTGACGATAATGGGGTGCAACTCGGCTTTTTCTCTCTTCGCCAAGCAGCTAATGCAGCATGACCTGGAGCAGGCCAACTGGCCGGCAGGTTCCCTGGGCGAGAGCGAAACTATGCAGAACCCCTTGCTGAATGGGTTTGAGCCCACAGATCCGCTGTTCAGACCAGACGAAAAGCTGGATAGACGGCTGGAACCCGCAGATATCGTTCAGGTAGTTGACGCTGATGTGTCCCAGACCAAGGTGATTGAGGAAGTGCGGAAAGGGCGCAATCTCGTCGTGCAGGGACCGCCTGGGACTGGGAAGTCTCAAACCATCACCAATATCATTGCTGCGGCGGTCCATGACGGCAAAACCGTGCTGTTCATGGCAGAGAAAATGGCTGCCCTGTCCGTGGTTCACAAGCGCCTGGAAAAGGTCGGGCTGGGTGACTTATGCCTGGAACTGCATTCCCGCAAAGCCAACAAGAAGGCTGTAGTGCAGGAATTGGGGCGAACACTGAACGCCGCGGGTGATTCCGCACAAATGCCGCCACCGCCTGACGAACTTCGAGCAAAACGCGATTCGTTGAACCGGATTGCCGATCTGTTGCACTCGAACATTGAGGGGTGCGACTTTTCCCCGTTCGAGGCCATGGCAGAAATTATTGGTTTCATAGGCCGGGGCCAACCGCCACCCAGCCTGCCTTGTGAAGGTCTTGACCGCCTGACGAACGAGAAACGCCAAGCGCTTGACCTGACGCTCCGTACACTGGCCAAGGTACTGGAGAAATCGGGAAGCCGTGCCACCCATCCTTTTGCTGGGACCCGGGCGCTCGATCTACAGCCCCCTGATATCCAGCGTCTTGACGGGGAATTGAGCGCAGCGACCTCGGCTATCGACACTGCCTTGAGCAACAACGCCACGCTGTTTTCGACCCTGGGTCTCCCCAGCACCCGGTGCCTCAAAGACCTGGATAGCGACGGCCGCATCCTGGACTTGCTGAAGAATCCGCCAGGGTCAGACGCCGCGAAACAACACCTTCTGGACTTGCTGAAGAATCCGCCGGAACGTGCCGTGGAGTTTGGCCGGCTGATGTTTGGCAACGATCCTGGCGGACGGTTAGCGGAGAGCTTGAAGGCCGGTCCGACCTGGATTGCATCGAAGCGTGACCTTGCTGCCGCGGAGCAAGAGTGTCAGGCCGCAAAGCAGCAGTGGCTTGCCGCGGAGTAGGAACGTGTTGCCGCGAAACAAAGCAATCTGTTTGACGAGCATGCCTGGACGACGCCGGTTGCGCATCTACGCGGGGCCATCAAACGCGGCACTGGTAGAGGAATCCTGCCATTCTTGAAGAGGCTCCTCAGTCAGCGTTACCGAGCCGCCAGCAATACCCTGGCTCAACTGGTTCAAAGCGATTTGCCAAAGGATGCTGAGGAACAACTCGCGCTGCTGGATCAACTGACCCAGATACAAAACAAACTTGCTCAGGCACAAAGCGCATTAGACCATGCGCAGCGCAAATATGACCACGTACAAAGCCAGTACCAACCGCTGGACGAAGAGCAGAGGCGGCTAAAGGACGTGCTGGGCGATGTCTGGCGGGGGGAGCGTACCGATTTCGTCGGCCTTGCCCGGGTGGCCGACTGGCTGGGTGAAGTGGAAGCGACCGGGCTGATCTTGACACCGGATGGTCTTGCACATTTGTTGCGAGCCGTTTCCTAATTGCTGTCAATATCGTCAGCACTGTCCTCCCTTGCCGAGGAAACCACGAATACGCTTCAGAAAGTCGTGGCACGTTTACGACTTGATCTTGAAGTAATCGGATTGACGGAGGCACTGGCAACGCTCCCCTTAGCCGCCCTGCGAAAACGCTTGGCGAGTATACACCCCGAGCTTGACCGGTACGGTGAGTGGGCACAACTGGAGAATCTGACCGAAGCGATTCGGAGGCAGGGGCTTGGTGAACTGATAACCGCCATTGACACGGGTGCGCTGGACCCGGCCTCTGCCGCTGACGCATTCCGCTATGCCTGTGCCGAGGCCCGCTGGCGGTTTGCCCAAGAGCGAGTTCCCGAGCTTGCGACCCTCTCCCATCTGGAGCGGCATGGGATGGTGAAGGCATTCCGTAGGCTAGAGTCAACGCGGCTGACAGAGGTGCAAGCCCTGATCCATTCGCAACATCTGGACCAGTTGCCACAAGGGGCAGCCGGAGAGATGGGAGTCATTCGCGGTGAGATAGGGCGCAAGAGAAAGCACCTGCCGATTCGCCGGCTGATGGTCAAGGCTGGCACGATGGTGCAGCGGATCAAGCCGGTATTGCTGATGAGTCCGATTTCCATTGCGCAGTTTCTTCCGCCTGGGTCGCTGACATTTGACCTATTGGTCGTGGATGAGGCCAGTCAGGTACGTCCAGAGGACGCCTTTGGGGCCATCGCCCGGACACGACAAATCGTTGTGGTGGGTGACCAGAAACAACTGCCGCCAACATCCTTTTTTGATCGACTCAGCGGCAATGATAGCGACGAAGAGGAAGAGGCGTCACTCCCAACGACCCGGGCGACAGACATGGAGAGTATTCTGACTCTCTGTGAAGCATGGGGCCTTGGTCGGCGCATGCTGGAATGGCACTACCGCTCTAAAGATCCGTCTCTTATCCGTGTTTCGAACTTAGAGTTCTATGAAAACCGGCTGGTGCTGCCTCCGTCACCCCTGGAATTGGACGAACATTACGGCCTCAGTTTCCATAAGGTGCCTGGGGTCTATTCCAGCAAGAGCCGGGGCGGAGGACGCGCTGGGACGAATCGGATTGAGGCCGAGCAGATAGCCGCTGTGGTCGCACACCACGCCCGTACTTGCCCTGGGTTGTCGCTGGGCGTTGTGACGTTTTCCAAAGCGCAAAGCGACATGGTGACTGAGGTACTGGAATATGCGCGTCGCCAGGACCGGGTGCTGGATGAATTTCTGAGTGAGACTCATGTCGAAGATGTCTTTGTAAAAAATATCGAAAACGTGCAGGGTGACGAGCGTGACGTTATTCTGATCAGTGCTGGCTATGGTCCGCATGAGGCCGACGGCCGGCTTGCCAGTATGAACTTTGGGCCGATCAATGGCGAGGGTGGTGAGCGACGGTTGAATGTCTTGTTTACCCGCGCGCGAGCCCGCTGTCAGGTGTTTGCCTCCTTCGACCCCGGCGATATGGACCTGACAAAAACAAGCCGCGACGGCCCACGCGTTCTCAAACGTTTTCTGGAGTTCGCCCAGACGGGGCAGATGAACGCCGGCACGACAACGGACGGTGGCCCAGACAGCCCCTTTGAGGAAGACGTGGCACAGGTCATCACATCACTCGGATACCTGACGGACCATCAGGTGGGCAGCGCAGGATTTCGGATTGACGTAGGGGTTCGACATCCCGACAGACCCGGACAATATATTCTCGCTGTGGAGTGCGACGGGGCTACCTATCATAGCGCATTGAGCGCCCGCGAGCGCGACCGCCAACGGCAAGATGTCCTGGAAGGACTAGGCTGGACGTTCCATCGCATCTGGAGCACCGACTGGTTTCATCGCCGTCCCCAGGAAGTAGCGCGTCTGAGGAGTGCCCTTGAAGCCGCCTACCAGCGGGTAACCGTTGGGATTCCCGTTCCCGGCGCCAATGACGAAGAGGGCACGCGGGCAGCAGCGGAAAATTCTGGTGAGAATATGCCGGTCGTGGATGTCCGCCTGAAACAGACTCCCGCTCGACCGGAAATCACCGCGCCGGCCTATGAGAGGGCTAATTTTACGGTTTCAACCTTCCTCGAACCGCACGAGATGCCTCCGAAAGAATTGGGAGAGATTGTCCAGAGAATTGTGAAAATTGAAGGGCCTGTGCATGTCGATGAGGTGGCGCGTCGGCTGGCAACGGTGCTGGGCAAAAAGCGTATGGGGGCGCGAATATCCGCAGCAGTCCGACAGGCGTTACCCGTTGCTCAGGCCAACCATCACAGCGAAGAGCCTCTCCAATGCAGTGGAGATTTCTGGTTCACGATTGCACAGAGCAAGCATGTTCCCGTGCGAGACCGCTCTGGGGAATCCGGACCGACTTTACAGGCGGCAGCGCTGCCCCCAATGGAAGTGAGAGCCGCTGCGACAATGTTGAAGAGAGAATGTGGACAGATGGACCGTCCCGAAATGGTACGCGAGATCGGACGCCTGCTCGGCTTCAAGCGTATTGGAGTTGATCTGCGAAGGACAATCAATTCTGCGCTTGACACCGACTGACGAGGAGCCGGCCTTGCACTGTGCCGGCAATACCTCAGATGTCATTGGCAATCTAAGTTCGGATCAGTGATGCTCAACTGGGACTTCTGAGGCCAAACGCACAAACAAGAAGGGCGCACCGCCGTGCGCCCCTCCCAGTGCCGATACCTGCCGAGGGGCGGCTACTCCAGCACCTCGGCAATTACTAACTCGGTAATTTTCTCTTCGTTATAGCCCAGGATATTCTCCAGCACGTTCTGGTTCTCACGTCCCAGGGTTGGGGCCGCCGGGGTGATCTGGGCCGGGGTGCGGGAGAACGTGAAGCGCGAGCCTTCGACCGTGGTCGTGCCAAAGTCGGGATGATCCAGGTTGACAAAGTGCTCACGGTGCTGGAGCTGCTTGTCCTCGTACAGCTCGTTGATCGTTTCTACCGCACTGGCTGGGACGCCTTTGGCCTGGAGCTGGGCTTCGGCTTCATGCGGGCTGAGCTGGCTGCTCCAGGCATTGATGGCCTGGTCAAGTTCGTCCTGATGGGCCAGCCGGCCTTTGACGGTGGCAAGACGCTCGTTGCTCCCGAGGTCCGGGCGGTGCATGGTCTCGCACAGTGCGCGCCACTGGTCGTCAGTTTCCACGCCAATCGCGACCCAGCGATCCTCTCCCGCGGACTGATACACCCCGTGCGGAGCGAAGTTCATGTCCCGGTTGCCCATGCGGGTCTGGGTCCGCCCGTTGACAGTCTGGTCCAAAAGAAACGGGGCCAGAAAATGGAGCGAGGCTTCAGCTTGCGCCAAGTCGATGTGTTGGCCTGTGCCGGTCTGGTGCTTGTGTTCGAGGGCCGCCAGGACGGCGGCGGCGTTATACCAGGGGGCAATATAGTCGGTATAGGCCCCGAATGGCCCGGCGGGTGCGCGGTCGGGCCAGCCGGTGGGATCAAAAAAGCCTGAGACCGCCGCCGCCAGATTGCCGAATCCGGCAAAGTGCGAGTGGGGGCCGGTCTGCCCCATCAAGCAGGTGCTGAGCATGATGATATCAGGCTTGATCTTCTTGAGGGACTCGTAATCAAAGCCCCATTCGCGCATAGCCTTGGGCGAAAAGGACTCGGTCACCACGTCTGCCCAGCGCACTAGGTCAAAAATGACCTCGCGCGACTCTGGCTTGGACAGATTGAGGGTGACCGGCAGTTTGCCGGTATTCATATTATTGAACAAACCGGAGTTGTTCGGGCCGGGCTGCTTGTTTTGAAAGGGACCGACCATACGTACCGCGTCAAAGCGGGTGGTGGATTCAACCCGCACAACGGTCGCTCCGTAGTCGGCCAAAATACGAGTTGAACCAGGGCCGGCCATCGCCCACATGAAATCGAGCACTTTGACCCCAGCCAGGGCTTGATTGTTTTCACTGCTGGTCTGCTGTCCCTCTGCCATGGTCACCCCTCCTGATTGAGTCTCGGTTAGATTATCCCCTTGTGCTGTAATTCCGCTAACGCTTGGGAATCAAGGCCCAGTGCGCCGTAGACCTCAGCATTGTGCTCGCCAATTTTCGGTGGACGACGTGTATAGGCAATCGGCTGCGCGCTGAATTTGGCAAACGGACCGGGATAGGCAAACGCTTGACCGATCTCCTCATGGTCAACCGTCGTCCAGTATTGACGGGACTCAAGCTGCTGGCTCTCGACGACCTCGTCAATCGTGGTGACCGGGGCGACAAGCAGACCCCGGTCCAGCGCATTCTGGAATAGCTCTGCCTTGGTTTTGGTTTTCGTGAAGTCCTCAACGATCTGTTTCAGGCGTTCATAGTCTGCCACGGTTTTGGGGTCGCCACCAAAGAGAAGCCCACCCATCCCAACCCAGTCCATCTGTTGGACCGCTTTGTCACAAAATCCTTCCTCATAGATCCAGTCCATCAGACGCTTGGTGAAATGGGCAAACGCCGAGCCAAACAAATAGGCAATCGACACATGGCCGTCCTTCGCCGGCCAGAGCAGGCGGATTTCCAACGGCCCCATTTTGGCTCCGCCGGCCATGCGGCGGGTTTCCGCGTCGTTGAGCGGAGCGGAGAGAATGGTCGATTGGGTTGCCTGGGCCGCGGCCTGCTGAGCGGAAATATCAATATGCTGGCCGCGGTGCGAGCGATGGGATTCGTACAGGGCAATCAGCGCGGCCGGCGCGGCCGCGGCGCTGGCGTGCAGATAGCCCTGGGGAACGCTCAGGCGCACAGGGGGACGGTCTTCGTCTCCGGTAATGACAAGCGGTCCGCTGCTTGCCAGAATAACCAAATCGCTATCCGCATAGCTGGCCTTTGGGCCGTCTTGTCCAAACGGGGTAATCGACACATAGATCAGCCCCGGATTCTCCGCGGCTAACTCGTCATAGCTCAGGCCGTATTGGGCCAGGGTGCCGGGATTGTCCGATTCGATCAGGAATTTCGCGTCCTGGGCCAGACGCCGAAAAAGCTGCTGTCCTTCAGGCCGCGTAATATCGAGAGTCGTTCCCCGTTTATTGCGGTTATAGGCCCACCAGTACAGCGAGTTTTCGGCCGCTTCTCGATCCTGATAGAAGGGCCCCAGCTTCCGGGCTGACGATCCTCCGGGCGGTTCGATTTTAATCACATCCGCGCCAAGATCGGCCAGGATTTGGCCACACAGCAATCCACGTTCTGTTGTCAGGTCAAGGACTCGGTAAGGGTTGAGCATTCGGCGACTCCCACACTCACAATTGCGGAGCGCAATTGCGGAGATTGTTCATCCTCTATACCTCTATACGGTCTTCCCCATAGCTCCCTTGGCGAGAACAGGCAAGTCCCGATTTAAGGCCGGCGGATAATAACGGGCTGTGCGCCGGCGATATGGTATGGACGGAGGGCATCATGATGTGTCCGCGCTGCCACATAAAAATGAAAGTAAAGGCGCACCGGCCCCACAAACAGGAAAAATGGTGCTGTCCTCAGTGTGGCAAAGTCCGCATGAAACCCGCCGCATACCGTCGGCGTCAACGCCGGGAGCCGGCTGAATAAAGCAACGGCTGAACACCTCAGGGAGCAGCAGGCCCCTCGTCCCCATCCTTGCGGCCGGCAACATAGGCGGCCATGAGTCCCGGCAGGTCAACCGGCGACTCTGTTTCTCTGAGCACGCCGCCGGGGGGGATAATCGTGTCCGACCCGCCAAGCGAGATCAGGACATAGGGACCGCCGAGCAAACCCTTGGTGTGCACGGACGCGAACGCGTCTTCCTGAATCTCAATATCACGGTCTATGGTGAAGCGGACTCTCGCCCGCGTACCCGTCAGCTGGACCGTATCAACTCGGCCTACGCGCACGCCAGCGATCTCGACCGGCGTCCCGGGTCCCAGGCCGGTGGCACTTTCAAAGTCCGCATAGATAGTATACCCCCAGGCGTTATAGAACACGGTTTCTCCGAGCGAGGAGAACAGGTAGAATGCGCTTGCGGTTCCCAGAATCAGGAAACTCACGACGCTGAGACCGATCCGGTGCATAGCCCCGCAGCCTAGCAGACCACTTTGTATCGCCCAAGACCCTCACGTATGCTCATGGCCGACAATGCTTTACAAGGGGGGATGAAAAAAGCCGGTACACCGCGCGCGGTGCGAATTTTTTGCGTGTTTCTCCTTCACGGCCTTTTGTTCGGTCAGCTCCACAATGTTTGGGCCGATAACGCGGCCCGCATCGCCCAGGGACAGTATATCTTTGCCTTAGCCGGTGGGTGTGGCTGTCATACCGCGGACAACGGACCCACCAACGCGGGCGGGCGGCCCATAGAAACCCCGTATGGGCGCTTCTATGGGACGAATATCACGCCCGACCCGGTCCACGGGATTGGGACCTGGACGGACCAGGAAATCATTGACGCGATCCGGCTGGGAGTGAAGCCCGACGGGACGGTCATGAGTCCGGTCATGCCATATCCGGCCTTGAACGGCATGACGGATGAAGATGCCACGGCCCTGGTCGCTTTCCTGCGCAGCCGTGAGCCTGTTGCGCAAGAAAATTTTCCGCACGAGGTGAGCCTGCCGTTTTCCGGGCCGGCCATGCGCGTCTGGCGCTGGCTGTTTTTTGAACCGGTTGAAACCCGGGCGCCGGTCTGGGCAGACGCGATTGCCCGCGGCCGTTATATCAGCGAACATCTGGCCCATTGCCAGGAATGCCATACGCCGCGGACCAGCTTTGGCACGCTTGACCGGACGCGCGATTTAGCTGGGAACCCGGCTGGTATTGACGGCGAGGTGGCACCGAATATCACCCCGGATGAGGAGACGGGGATTGGGCAGTGGAGTGACGCGGAGATTGTTTCCCTGCTGCGCACCGGATTTCTCCCCAATTTCGATACGGTGCAAGGGCTGATGGCGGTGGTGATTGATGGTGTCCCTGGGGGCGGGTACAAAGATATGACCGATGAAGACGCCCACGCGGTCGCTCAATATCTGAAATCGGTGCCTCCTCGGAGCCAGGGAGCACCGGAATAGCGTGGGTCTTGGGTCATATGTCAGAGGAGGACGCGCAATGAGAAAGAGAGTGATCCATCATATCGTTCGTGGAGTTGCGGTCGGCGTGAGTGTCATAGCAGGCGGTCTGCATGGTATGGGGGGGCTGAGTTTCGGGCATGAAAACCACCCCATCCACATGCCGGACCCGCAGCAGACAGTGGCGTTTCGCACCTATCTGATGGAGAATATCGGGGCCAATGCCAAGGAGATGAAGGGCAAGATCGATGCCGGCCAGCTGGCAGAAGCAAAAATGAATGCCGCTGCTATTGCCCTGCATTCCAGCCGCATCGCCGCGCTCTTTCCCGAGGGCAGCAGCGGGGATGCCTCTCGGGCGAAAGAAGAAATCTGGCAGAGTTGGGACGCTTTTCTCGCCTCCGCCACAGAACTGCGTACCCAAGCGGACGCATTGGCCGTCGCCGCGGGAGAAGGGAATGCCACCGCAGTCAAAGAACATATGCAAAAAGTGTTCGGGACATGTAAGGACTGCCACGACCAGTTTCGCCAGCCGGAGCACTAATCCCGCCAGGGAGTTCTCTTGCCCCTTGACAAAAAACGTGAGATAAAAATCCAATAAATTCCTTGTCAATAAGGAGGCTTTCGTGTCCGGTGCGGTCGGATTCCAAGCGCTGACAAGCCGTAATGCTGTCCTGAGCAGCGCAGAAAATTTCATCCTCTACCTGCTGATGGAGACCAAGCCGCAGGGTGAGGGCGTGCGCCTGCCGCTCAATCTTGGCATTGTTCTTGACCGGAGCGGCTCAATGTACGATGAACAGCGGCTCGATTATGTCATTGAGGCCATCAAATACCTGATCGATAATCTTGGTCCTGATGACAAGGTGGCGGTGGTCGCGTTTGCCGACCGGGCAGAAGTCGCGGCAACAGCCGACCGGGTCGCTACGGATGCCGCCGGGGTCAAACGGGCCATTGATGATCTTGATCTCCTGGAGATTGGCGGCGGGACGCAAATGGCGCTGGGCATGGAAGCCGCCCTGGCCGAGGTGGAGAAGTCGTATTCGCCGAGCCGGCTGAACCGGCTCTTGCTCCTCACCGACGGTCAGACCTATGAGGAGCGCAAATGCCTCGACCTCGCCCGTCAACACCGCGAGCGCATTGCGTGCAGCACGCTTGGGGTGGGGATTGAGTTCAATGAAAAATTACTGATGGAAATGGCCGAGGAGAGTGGCGCCAATTATCACTTTATTGATGCCCCGGCCTCCATTCCGAATATCTTCTCCAGTGAGCTCCAGGGACTGCGCAATGTCGCCTTGACGAATGCGCGTATCGAGCTGCAACTCAGCGCCGGGGTGCAGGTGAAGGAAGCCTTTCGCGCCAGCCCGCAGATTTATCCGATAAAAGAGCTTGCGCCTGATGCCAACCGGACGCTGTCCCTGCCGTTAGGAGATATTGAAGCCGGGACGCCAAGTTCAGCCCTGGCCGTATTAGTCTTACCACCGCGCCGCCCCGGCCGAGTGCGGCTGGCGCGAGCGGACCTGTACTACGATACGCCCGAGGCCAAGAGCCAACACGAAAGCGTGGACGTGGTGGTCAATTATACGCTTGAGCGCTCGGCCCTGGGCCAAGCGAACGGCTATGTGATGAATCTGGTCGATCAAGTCAGTGTCGCCAAGATGCATATCCAGGCCGAGGCGGCTATGGCTGCCGGCAAGACAGACAAAGCCACGCAATTGTTGGGCAATGCCATAGCCGGCACGCAACGCCTGGGGAATACGAAAGCCACCCAGGCGCTTGAGGGGCTCCAGAGTGAGTTGAAAAAAACCCAGAGCCTTGCGACCGGGGCCGCCAAAACCCAGCTGCTCAACGCTCAGGCCACCCTCCGCAAAACGCAGCAGCTTGACCCCGAGAGCATCAAAGATGCGCTCCGAGATTAGGCTGGACCACAGGCGCGGTCAATGAAGGAGATAGGAGAATGATTTGGTGTGCGGAATGCAACGAAGAAAACATGGATGGCCTGGAGTACTGCGATAGCTGTGGAGCGAAACTCGTAGACCTGCCAATGGAAGCCGAGACCGTGGAGGCCGCTGAGGCTGCCGACAGCCCAGCCGCGGAGGAAGTACCGGCCACAGTTGACGCAGATACGCAGACCGGCGCAGCAGAAGCCACGGGAGAGTCGGCTGAAGCAGAGGACGAGGGGAGTACGGAGGGGGCTGAAGAGGCCCCTGCCGTTGTTGCCCCCAGCGACACCCAGGCGGCCGGCGGTAGTGCGACGCTGACCATCACCCGCGGCGGCACTGTGGGGAAAGTCTTTGACCTCCAAGCTGGAGACAATCTGATTGGTCGCTGGGACCCGGATTCTGGCTCTTTCCCCGAAGTTGATATGGAAAACGATGATCCAGAAGCGCGCATCTCCCGCAAACACGCGCTGATAAAGTTCGGGACCGGGCTGACGATTGAAGATATCGGGAGCCTGAACGGGACGTTTGTCAACCGGGGACAGCGCCTTGAGCCGGGCACGCCCGTTCCGCTCAAAGACGGGGACGAGATCATCGTCGGGAAAACCTTTTTTAAGGTAGCGTGCGCGCAGTGAAGTCAGGCTGGCTGTTCTGGAACTGGCGAAACTGAGCCCCTGCCGTGGACTGGTGACGCATGGCTTCCGCGCCGCTGATGACCGAGCAGAGAGACGCTGATGAGTGCTGTGTTTGTGTTGAGTGCGGACAGACCAATGCCAGTGGCGAAATATTCTGCATTGCCTGTGGCGTAGCGCTTGAAGAAGATGGCGAGGGGGCGTCCGTCCCCTCCCTTACACCGCTGCCAATCGGCACCATTTTGGCTGAGACCTACCGTCTGACCGCCCTCCTCTCGACTGGACAGGAAAATCGTTACCAGGCGATTCGTCAGACAGACGATGGCCGCACCTACCTCATAGCAGAACGGGCAAGCGACCAGGCCGATGTCTATTGGGGGGGCACGTTTCGCTTGTTCGAGCAGCTTGCCCAGATTCACCATCCGGCCCTGACGCTCCCCGATGAGCGTTGTGAACGTGACGGTCGGGTCTACCTCATCACGCCGACTCAGGCCGGTCTGCCGCTGAGTCGGCGCATTGGCCGGACATCGGAGCGCGAGGCGGCCGGCTGGGGCGTTCAGTTATGTCAGGCCGTGCATGTTCTGCACCGGCATGGCCTCTTATGTGTTGAACTGCCTCCGGAGCATATCCTGCTCGACAAGACGGGCCGTCTGCACCTGACCCAATTCGACACGGTTTGTCTCAAAGACACGCTTGAGGAGCGCCCCGTATTGACGGATGGCTATGCTGCGCCTGAAACCTACAAGCCCCAGGTCTTAAACGAAGCCGCAGATGTGTTTGCGCTCGGTGCTTGCTTATATGCCGTTCTGGTGGGCCGGCGTTTACCCGTTGAGGGTTGGGCGGTTCAGCCTGAGCCGCCCGTATTCTATCCGGAGAAAGTCCTGACCCCTGCGTGTGAGCGCGTCTTACGCAAAGCCTTGGCCCTTGAGCCTGCGGAGCGCTATGCGGACCTGCCCGCGCTGAAACACGATTTGCTGGCGCTGAGTCAGTCGGTGCATATCCGTTCGGCCTGGCGGACCGACGTTGGACAGGTGCGCGACCATAACGAAGATGCCGTTCTGGTCAAAGAGGTCGGGCAAGACAGTCTCGCCGGCGAGAGTTTTTGTGGATTCTATATTGTGTCAGACGGAATGGGTGGAGCCGAAGCCGGTGAGATGGCGAGCCAGATTGCCATCCAGACGATTGCGCGCCAAGTTGAGGCCGCCTGGACCGAGACTACGGCGAAAGGGCGTGTTGCTGCCGCGGCCTGGGAGGGCTGCCTGCGTGAGGCGGTTGAGGCGGCCAATACCCGGATTGTCCAATACGGAAACGAGCATCCCGAGGCGGCTGGCCTGGGAGCGACGGTCGTGGTGGCGTTGATTCAGGCCGGCCAACTCGTGCTGGCCTGGGTCGGGGACAGTCGGGGCTATCTGCTGGAAAACGGGCTATTACGCCAGCTCTCGCGGGATCATTCTCTGGTCGCGCGTCTGGTCGAAATCGGCCAATTGACGGAAGAGGAGGCCCTGACCCACGAGCACCGCAACGTCCTGATTCGGTCTCTGGGCAGTAAGGAACACGTGCAAGTTGACACGCTCTCGCGACCTCTGAAGCGGGGCGTGCGCCTCCTCCTGTGCAGCGACGGGCTGACGAGCCATGTCCGTGACCCGGCGTTGGCCGATATTATCAGCCGCCACCGGACGCCGCACGAGGCCGCCTTGGAACTGACGGTTGCGGCCAATACCGCCGGCGGGAGCGACAATACCTCAGTGGTCGTGGTCTTTCACGAGTAGCGAGGCAGACGGCGATGGCACGGAATGAAAGCGGTCAACTCGAACCCGGAACGGTCCTGGCGGGTCGGTATCAGATTGAGCGCTTTCTTGCCGGGGGCGGGATGGGCGTCGTGTATATTGCCCAGGATCAGCGCCTCGCTGAGCGGCGGGTCGCCATCAAAGAAATTTTCGACCGGTTTACGAATCCCGAAGAGCGCGCCCAAGCCATTGAGTATTTTCATCGAGAAGCCGACACCTTGTCCCAGCTGACCCATCCGGCTATTCCCGCTATTTTCGACCGTTTCGGCGAGGGGAATTGCCATTATTTGGTGATGGATTTCATCGAAGGGACCAACCTGGAGCAGGAGATCGCCGGACTCGGCGGCCAACTCCCCGAGAGCCGGGTCATCGAGATTGGCCGCGAACTGTGCGACGTACTGACCTATCTGCATAGCTTTTCTCCGCCGATTATCTATCGGGACATGAAGCCGGGCAATGTGATCGTGCGACCGGACGGACGCATCACGCTGATCGACTTTGGCATCGCCAGAATTTTCTCCCCCCAGGGCAAAGCGACCCTGATTGGTACGCCCGGATTTGCCCCGCCTGAGCAATACTCCGGCCAAGTTGATGAACGGTCCGATATTTATGGCTTGGCCGCAACCCTGCACTATATCCTGACCGGTCGTGACCCGGAGCAACACCCGCCGTTCTCCTGTCCGCCGGTGCTCTCGGAGAAACCCGACACCTCGCCCTTCCTCGCCCAGGCGATTGACCACGCCTTGGCGTATAAAGCTGAAGAGCGGCCCAAGAGTGCGGCAGCGTTTAAGGACATGTTTCTGTATGGGCGCGGCCTGAGCGCGGCTCCTCCGCCCAGCTCGCTCCAGGCGGCGACCCAAATCCTGGAACCCTTGCCGGAGGTGGTGACAGAGCCCCTCACCGTCGAGCCGCGGCAAAAAAAACGGCGCTGGGGGCGGATGGGCCTGGCCGTGCTTTTTTTGCTGTTGCTGACTGGCGGGGCGTATGGGCTGCTTACCGACCCTGAGTTGCTGCACGGCAATCCCATCGCGCGCGTGGGGGAAAAAATTCCGTGGCAGCAGATGGAAACCTGGCTGCCAGAATCCCAGCGGGCAAGGTTCCGGGCGTTTGTGGCGGATCTCCCCTGGGAGCGGGAGAAACGCCTGCGCGCGCTCCGGGCCGAGCCGCTTGAACTGGTTTCTCTCAACTTGGTGAATACCTCGCGCGATGGCACGCCCCTGTCAGAGGTCAAGGACCGCTATACGCTGAGTGAGGTGCAATATCTGACCTGGGAAGTTGTACTGAAAAACAGGCTGTTCGAGGTTGAAGGGGGCAATCATCGGCTGGAGGGCCGCTTTTTCGATCCTGAAGGCGGATTGGCCGGGAAAAGCGAAGCCGGTCGGTTTGTCCGGCCCGAAGAAGAGCAGCTTGAACTGCGGGGCGTGACCTTGCTTGAGGGGCTGAAAGAGCGGGCGACCGGTGAATATCTGCTTGAGCTGTATCTCGGAGCGGGGAAGCTGGCCAGTCAAACCGTCCAGATTGCACCCGACCCGGCCCAGAGTGTAGCCGCCGTGGCAGCAGAAAAGGAAAGCGGTGTCGCTGGTGGAGATGATGCTCCGGTCGCGAGCGGCCCGACCCCGGAAGAAGAGAGCGCACGGCGTGCCGCAGAGGAAAAACGGCAGGCCCTCATCCAGGAACGGAGCAAGGAGCCGCTTTCCCTGCTCTCCGTCCGCTTCACTAACACGGCAAAAAACGGCAATCCTTTATCCAAGCCGGCGACCTCGTTTGGCGCATCCCAACTGCGGTTCGTCGCCTGGGAGGCGGATTTTCAGAACCAGCTGCATGACTTGTTGTCCTCTTATCATCGCGTGACAGCAACTTATTTTGCCCCTAATGGGCAGATTCTTGGGACAGTCGAAGACGGAAAAGAAGTTTCCGATAAAACACAGAAGGTTACGTTTACGGCCAGAATCGGCAATGCCAATGCGAGCGCCTTTCTCCCGGGTGACTACCGAGTTGAATTTTATGTCAACGGCTATCCGCTCTCGTCCAGAAAATTCAAGGTGATGGACGACCGGGACTTGGCGTCCATCCTCAACTCGCACCAGGGAAGCATACTCGGACTCGGCCCCGAGCGTGAGGCCCTGCTTGAGGCGCATTTTCAACCGCACAGTAATGGGGCCCTACGCGGCCGCCTGGTGATTCACGCGCGTGGCTTTGGGGCGGTCTCTCTGGAAGGAACAACACAGGGCAACCATATTGAGTTTGCCAGTCAGGTTGGCAATCGCGTCTATCATTTCCAGGGCTGGCGTGAAGAAAGTCGGCTCAGCGGAACCTATCGGGTCGGGTCGTCCGACAATGTGAGTGGACACTGGTCGCTGCAACTCTAGGTCGGATCATCATGATGGCTGTTGGCAGCAACGTGAGGTCGTGAGCAGTTCGTGAGCGGAAGAATATGGAACTTTCACGTGAACGCCTTGTCCTGTATAGCGGGGCCGGTCTCCTGGGTGGTCTGGCTGGCTGGGCCGTGGCTGACCCGTTGGCCGCGGTGGGGAATGTCGAGCTCCGGGCCACGGCCCTGGGTGGGGTGATGGGTATTTGGGTTGGCGCGTTTATCGGGGCTATTGAGGGGCTGAGCGCCGGGCATAAGAACAAGACGTGGCAGGGCGTGAAGCTGGGCGGGCTGGCCGGTCTGGTGGGCGGAGCGATTGGCCTCCTCATGGGAGAGCTGGTGTTCGGCCTGTTTGGCGGTCTGGGCGGGCGTGTTATCGGCTGGGGAATTTTTGGGCTGGCCGTCGGACTGGGCGCCGGCTGGGTCGGCCAATCGTTCGTCCGTTTACGCAATGGCGCGCTTGGTGGCTGCATTGGCGGCGCGCTTGGCGGTGCGCTCTTTCAGAGCGTCACCGCCCTCCTTTCGCAGACCGCCGGCCGCGGGGTTGCCCTGGCTATCCTGGGTGCCATGATCGGCCTCTGGATCGGTCTGGTCAGCGAGATATTGAAGCGTGGCTGGTTGATGGTCATTCGCTCACAAAGCCGCAATGCCCGTGAGGGCCGTGAATACCACCTGACCAAGCCGAAAACCACAATCGGTCGAGCCGAAGAAAGTGATGTTGGCCTGTTTGGCGACCGGTCTATCGCCAACCGGCATGCCGTGATCGAAAAGCACCAAAACACCTTTCGGCTGGCCAAAGGCGAAGGCCAAGTCAGCGTCAACCGGACCCCGGTGACGCAGCCCGTCCAACTGAAAAATGGGGACCGGGTAGAGGTCGGTGGCACCTTGCTCCTCTTTCGAGAGCGTGCCGGCAAAGAGCAGGCAGACCGCAGAACCGTATGAGGCGGAGAATTGTATGAGATTGCAAGCCCATCCCGCTCGGCAGAGCCCGGCCCAAGCGTTGCGTATCTTCTATGGCCTTGCCGGCTGTTTGTTTCTGCTCCCGTGCATCTCTATGGCAGATGCGGTGGTTGTTTCTGTCACCAACCCTCAACTGGAGAATTTTACCAATGGCGGGGCGGTCGGGCTGTATTTTAATGCGACCGACCTGCGCGGACAGCCGATTGGACAGCTCACGCCGGAGCATGTGAGCGTGCAGGAGGATGGACAGGACACGCAGATTGTTGATTTTCGGGGCGAAGAACAGGGCCGGCCGGTCGATATCGTGGTCGTCTTCGATGTCACGGAAAGCATGGGGCCGTTTATTGACGGCATGAAAGAAGCGGCCATTGCTTTTGCCGACCGCCTGGCCAAGGCCAACCGGGACTATCGCTTGGGTTTGGTCACGTTTGAGGATTACGTGATTCGAGATGAGCGAGCGTTCACCCGGAGCGCCCGTGAGTTCAAAAGCTGGGTTGGCGCCCTCCGCCCGGCGGGAGGGGGGGATATCCCAGAGAACTCGCTGGATGCGCTCTTGCTGGCCAGCCGCTTTCCGTTTCGGCCCGATGCGCAGGCGGTCCTCATCTTGATTACCGACGCCCCCAATCATACCCGGGGGGACGGCTCGGAAAAAAATAATCCCTACGGTCGAGAGGTAACGCAACTGTCTGGTGCAGAAGTCCTGGCAGAAATCAAAAAGGCGAATCTGAACGTCTATGCTATTGCTCCACCGCCCTTTATGGCTCCCGACCTGCATCGAATCGCAAAGGAGAGCGCCGGACGCCATTATAATATCGTCAGTGAGGGAGAACGCTTCCCCGAGCTGATCAGCGAGATCGGTCGCTCGCTCGCCTCGCAGTATTTTCTGACCTATACCAGCCCCCGTCCGGTCGAGGACGGGGTAGAACGCGAAGTCGTGCTGCGCCTTCAGCATCCGAACGGGGAAGGGGAGGCGCGTATCTCCTATCAGGTGCGTGGGATTGGCGGGGCGATAGCCGTCCCCAGCCGCTCAGGACCGGGCTCCACACAGCCGCAAACTGCTATTACCTATGGCATGTGGAATATGGTGGTGCCCCTCTTAGCCGCCGGCGGATTGCTCCTGCTGGCGCGCGTCCGCATGAATGAGATTCCGGCTGAAGTGCTGAGTCTGGTCAAGGCGGCAACGCGCCGACCCGCGGCCCCCGGCCAAAATGCCGTCCCTGCTCCGGTTGTGCCGAAGACCTCCACGCCCTACGCTCGACTCGTGCGCCAAAGCCCGTTTGAGGAAGCGCCACGCGAAATTGTTCTTTCTCGCGAGGAGATGACGATTGGCCGGGGCGAGGAATGCGAGGCGATTATTCTCCATTCCTCGATATCGCGCGAACACGCCCGCATCAAAAAAGTCAAACAGGGCTATGTGGTGCTTGATTTGCAGAGCAGAAACGGCCTCTACCTCAATGGCAAAAAGGTGACCGAAAATCTGCTCAGAGACGGGATGCAGGTCCGTATCGGAGACGTAGAGTTTCTCTTCTACGCCGCGAGCGCGTAGGGTCGAAACGGGCCATACCGCGGCGCCTGAATCCTAGCGGTACAACTCCTCATGTTCGACCGTGTGATCAGGCAGACGAATACGCGGGTAGAGTGAGGGCAGGCCGTCGCGGCCCAGGAGGAGAAAGTCCACTGGCACCAGCGGCATGGGCACGTCAAGGCCGACATAGCTGCTGAACTGATCTCGGCCAAACGCCAGCCGGGTTCCGAGGATATCTCTCGGCAGCGTCCCCCGGACGTCAAATCCTTCCCCCAGGCTCCCAGTCAGATAGGGCAGCACGCGCCAGCCGTCTGCGTCATTTTTTTCAGACTGACTCTTGAGCGTGATATCCGCCGGCTCCGCCCCTCGGACCAATTTGGCAATGCCCTGGTCCCCACGATACACGGCGTCTTCATAGCCCTTTTCCCGGAACTTGCGCCAAAACTGCTGCCACGACGCGGCAGGGACCCCGTATACTTTGGTGCGCGGGCCGGTGTCGCTTTCCAACAGCAGGGTCAAGTCGCCGTGCTGAGAGAGGATGATGCCGTCGTCCGTGAGTTCAACATTCCGCCAATCGCCATCATACAGCTCTCGTTTGAGGCCGAGACCCTGAGCGCCGAACAGGTCCGGGTTGTCACGCAGGAACATTTTACTGAGCCGCAACCCCTGGTTTTCAGGCCGACTGACTTGCTGGAACTCTTCCGCGGCTTCTTTTGCCACCTCCGTCTTGGGATAGTTCTCCAGCAGGCGCCGCAGATAGGCGTGCGTCTCGGTTTGATGCGGACTGGCTTTGGCCTGTTCGAGCAGGGCGGTGGCCGCGTTTTCCTGGAGCTGGGGAATCTCTTCTTCCATGCCGGCCAGGGTGTAATACTCAATCGCTTTCTCAACCCGGCCTTCCTTGGCATAGGCTCTGGCGAGGAGGGGATAGATCTCGGGGGAGCGTTCCTCCGGGGGGGTCTGCTGCAAGTATTCCTCGCCGGCGGTAATAATGCCTTGCTGGGATACGGCTCGTCCGGTCATGACCTTCCACAGTTTCCCCAAGGTCTGGATCATGGTCAGCCCGCCAAAGGTCGCCGCGCCAACCAGCCCTTCCGTGCCGAGCTGGAGGCCGGCGACAACAACATTGTCTTTGACAAAACCGCTCCCCGGCAGCATATAGGTCAAGGTCTCTTTGCTATGCTCCCACTCGGCCTGTTTCACGCCGGCCAGCGGGTCCTGGGGAGTCTCCGGGTCGTACTGGCTCAGGGCATCATAGTGTTGCAGTCGGGACTCGACCCGCTGGACCCCGGCCTTAGCCTTTTCCGTGTTTTCGTCAACCAGCAGGGCGAGCTGATAATGAAAATTGGCCTGCCAATAATCTTCCGCGGCAAAGGCGTGTTCGGCCCGGGCTAACTCAGCGTCCACCACGGCCTTTTTTCGTTTCGTATCCAGGGCGTCCATCTTGGCTTGGACTTCCGGGACCCGTGGGTCATTGGGCGCTTCTTCGAGGAAGCGCCGATACAGGGCCAGAGCCTTGCGCTCGCCCGGCCTGGGCCCTGAGTGGCGGCCAACTGAAGAGACGACGCCTTGCGCGGCGTAAGGACTGGGGCTGGCCGGCGCACCAAGAAACAACCGGGCCACGTCAAAGGTCGAGAGCACCCAATTGAACAGCCGGGCCACCCGGTGCCGCTTTTCCGAGGCGTAGAGCTGGTCGGCCTGGGAGAGCAGCGCATCCGGCGTGGCGTTCAGTTCAATAAGCGGGAGTTCCTCCTGACCGTCCTGCTCCACGGACCGGTATAGCAAAGCATAGACCAGGGGGGTCAGGCCGGTTGCCTCCTCTCCTTGCGCTTCGAGCCGGGTGTCGTGCTGGACCAGTTGTCCGATATGGCCGCGTACTGCCGACGGGTCGTGCAGGTAGCCGTCGATAATCGCGTCGGCCACGTGTTCGCCGACCTCATCTGGAAAATAGCGCGCGGGAGGAAGGGGGGGCACAAAGGGGTTATAGGTTGGCAAAAATTCCGTCACCCGCTGGGCCAGGGGGTCTGCGAAATCCCGAGCGTGAAGGGTCGCCGCGGATACGAATTGGCAATACAGGAGCAGCGGCAGGATACGATACCACATGGCGTTTTCTTTGCGGGCGACTTAACGTCCTAAACGTCCAACCTTGGCCATATAGGCTTCCAGCGCTTCGAGTTTGCCCTTGGCTTCAAGTTTTTCCATGATGCCGTCCTGTTGGGCAACGGTGGCGTAGTGCTGGAGCGCTGACTGACCGAGGGCTTCAAAGATAGTCGGATCAAAACGTAAACTTTCAGGGTCGTTCTGGGCCGTATAGTCATGGGCAAGGGTGACGTAGAAATCGCCCAACTCCAGCCGATACCGATAGCGGTGTTTACTCTCCCGGTGTTTATCAAGTAACTGCTGGTAGGCCAAGATCACGCTCTCATTGCCGTCCTCGATGCGGTAGCGGTTGAGGACAAAGAACGCCACTTTCGCCTGGTCCAGCCGTTCTTCTTCTTCCCGGGCCAGGGCGCCGTAGGCCGTGTCGTGATACTGCTGGGCTAAGTCGCTCCACTGGCGTGCCTGTTCGTCGAGCGCCTGCACATACTCGACCGCGGTCGTGGCGGTCGGTGCCTGCTGGGCGAGCGTCTGAAAGTCGGTCAGCGCTTCAACTGCTTGCAGGGCCTCTTGTTTGAGCCGGCTCTTGCCCTGGGCGACCCGTTGATACTCGGCCAGGGCCTGTTCATAGGCGTGCAGCCCCTCATACGCCCGCCCCCGAGTGAAGGCGATAATGGCCGGATAGGTACCCGGATGCTTGGTTTCATAGTCGTTAATGCGGGTGAGGGTGGCCTTATGAACATTGGCCCCGGTCACATCTTTGGGGAGCGGAAAACGGTAGGTGTCTTTTGTTGCCACGCGCTGAAACTCGGTGACAACTCTGAGGAGGTCTTGTTCGGTCCGATACGGCGCATTGCCCTGTGGACCGGTCTCGTCGGGAGACAGGCCCGGCATCCACGCGAGCCAACCCGAGGAGGCTCCTGCTTGGGGAGGACCGAGCTCCGGCAGGGGCGGCAGGGGTTCCGCCGGCTCAGCCGGCGGCAGTTCGGGCGGAGCCGACTCGGGCGCCGGAGGGTGCGCAGGGATGACACCGGTCTCGTCGACACGGGCTAAAAAGTCCCAGGCCAGTTCTGCCTCTGGGTCGTCTCCTGCCTCGTGCTCGGCTTTCTTGTGGGGTGCCGGCGGGGGCTCAGACTGAACAGCGGCGCGGGCCGGCTCCTGGCCGCTGAGCGGGGCGGGCCGCTTGGCCTGACAACCGCTGAGGAGCAGACTGACCCCGACCAGGGAGAGCCAGAAAATCGGGCTGACAGAAAACGCTCCGGTCGTGTCAGGATAACGCATGGCCCTCGTCGTTCCATCTAGGCGGATGTGGCTGACCACCCACAGGCGCAGGCTCAGCTTAAAGTGGGAAGCGAGGCGAGTCAAAGGCGGAGGGGAGCAGCGAACGGCGACGGGCACAGGGCAGGCCGCAGAAATTGCGGTTGTCCGGGGCGAATGATACAGACAAGCAGTGACAGACTGACGAGGAGGACACATATGCAATTCAGTATTACGACCCATACCAAGATCGATAACTGGGACGTTTTTCCCTATGTTGAGAACTTAGGCTTTGACGCGGCCTGGGTGCCGGACTCCCAGATGATCTGGTCGGACTGTTACGCCACTCTGGCGCTGGCCGCCCAGCACACCTCGCGCCTTCGTATTGGGACCGGGGTCGCTATTCCGGGGACGCGCCTTGCCCCGGTGACGGCGCACTCCATTGCTTCGATTAACCGCCTCGCCCCTGGCCGGACTTTCCTCGGGGTTGGGACCGGTCATACGGCCATGCGGGTCATGGGTATGCAGCCGATGAAAATCAGAGATTTTCGCGAATACCTGCGCGTGGTCCGCACCCTGCTACGCGGGGAGGAGGTCGAGTATAGCCTGAACGGAACGACGCGGACGATCAAATTCTTGCACCAGGATCTGAAATTCATTGACCTGGAACAGCCGATTCCCATCTATGTTGCGGCCAATGGACCGCTGGCTCTCCGCACCGCGGGAGAATTTGGCGATGGCCTGGTGTCCCTGTTTAACGAACAGAGCGAGGTCTTGCAGGCCAACGTCAGCCGGGTACAGGCCGGGGCTGAGCGAGCCGGGCGGACCTTACCCGAGAATTTTCATACCACAGCCCTGACCACGGCGGTCGTCTTAAAGCCGGGCGAAGACCTGACCGCGGACCGGGTGATTGAAGCGTGCGGCTCCTGGGTCACCTGTGCTCTGCATTTTGTGTATGAAATTTACGAACAAACCGGAGATGAGAGTACGGTGCCCGAGGCGTTCCAGGACGTGTGGGAGGAGTATCGGGAGCAGGTCGAGCATATGGAAACGCCCCAGGCCAAACGCTACCTTCAGATTCACGACGGGCACTGCACCTATCATGTGCCTGAGGAGCGGAAATTCATTACACCGAAGACGATCAAAGGGGCGTGCATGGTCGGGGAACCTGCTGAACTGATCGCGGCCATCCGCCAGGCCGAGCAGGCCGGCCTCCGCGAGATTTCCCTTCTGCCGCCGCTCAAAACAAGCCGCGAAGTCTATAAGGATTTTGCCGAACAGGTCATCGCGAGATATTAAACGGAAGGATGTGCCGTTGTTGTTGCCATGCCGGAGGCGGGGCTCGAACCCGCACGGGGCAAATCCCCATGGGATTTTAAGTCCCATGTGTCTACCAGTTCCACCACTCCGGCATGTGGGCAGATTGTAGGCGACGGATGAGAACCCCGCAACACTGTGGAGACAGAACCTCTCCCTGGGAGCGCGGGCATCTTGCCCGCCGCCGCCGGAACCATTCATAAACTGCCCCTCCGGCGACATGGCGCATCACTTATCCAACCTCCAGTTCCTTGTTGCGACCCAGCGCCTCGTCCAGGACGCTGGCAGGAACCTTATCGTAATGAGCGAACTCCATAGTATAGGTTGCCCGTCCCTGGGTGAGTGACCGAATGGTGGTGGCGTAGCCGAACATCGCTGCCAGCGGGACGTGAGCGGTGACTGTGCGCTGGCCGCCGCCCCGCTCGCCAAGCTCGGTCACTTTGCCACGGCGGGATTGGAGGTCGCCCATGGCCGTTCCCATATAGCTCTCGGGCACGACCACTTCGACGGCCATCATGGGCTCCAATAAGACGGGCTTGGCTTTATTGACCGCGGCTTTGAACCCCATGGAGCCCGCCATATAGAAGGCCAACTCTGAGGAGTCCACCTCGTGGTAGTTGCCGTCGTACAAGGTGACGGTCGTATTGAGGAGGGGATAGCCGTAGGTGACGCCGTTCTCCGCGGCTTCCCGCACGCCTTTTTCGACTGAGGTGATATACTCGCGGGGGATGGCGCCGCCCTTGATTTCGTTGACAAAAACCAGGCCCTTGTTGTCATTGGGCTCAATCTTGAGAAAGACGTGGCCAAACTGCCCCCGCCCGCCGGTCTGGCGGACATAGCGGCCTTCGGCCTGTGCGCCTCGGGTAATGGTTTCGCGATAGGAGACCTGCGGAGCGCCGGTGTTGACTTCGACCTTAAACTCACGCACGAGTCGGTCTAAAATCACCTCAAGGTGCAGTTCTCCCATGCCAGACAGAATAGTCTGACCGGTCTCGGCGTTGGTTTGAATCACCAGGGTAGGGTCCTCGGAGGAGAGGCGCTGGAGGGCCAGGCCCAGCTTTTCGGAATCGAGCTTGGTCTTGGGCTCAATCGCGACCGAGATGACCGGCTCTTTGAAGGAAATCGATTCGAGCAAGACCGGCTGCTGTTTGGTCGCGATGGTGTCGCCGGTCGTAAAGTTCTTGAGGCCCACAATAGCGATGATGTCTCCAGCCGAGGCACGCTCCAGGTCTTCTTTCTTATTGGCGTGCATACGCACCAGGCGGCCAATGCGTTCGCTGCGTTCGCTGCGTGGGTTAAAAATCGAAGCGCCAGTCTTTAAGGTGCCACTGTACAGGCGGACAAACGTGAGTTGGCCGGAATAGGGGTCGTGCATGGTTTTGAAAGCCAGGCCGGCCAGGATGTCATCCGAGACCTGCCAACTGCGTTCTTTCCCGGCGAGGGTCTGGCCGGCTACGGGGCGGACCGGCGGTGGGAGATAATTGACCACGGCATCCAAGAGCGGCTGAATACCCTTGTTGCGCAGCGCGGTTCCGCACAGGACCGGAAAGACGTCGAGCGACTGCGTCTTGAGGCGCACCGCGGTGGTGATTTCGTCCGGCGTGAGCGCTTCCCCGCTCAGATACTTCTCCAATAAGGCGTCATCGGCATCGGCGACGCTTTCGACCAGCAGTTCGGAGAATTTGGCCGCCTCCGCTTGGAGGGCTGATGGAATCTCCTCTTCGTGGAAGCGCGCTCCCAGCGTATCCTCCTCCCAGACGAGGGCCCGCTGCCGAATCAGATCAATCACGCCGGTCATGGTCTCTTCGGTGCCAATCGGGAGTTGCAGAATCAACGGATTCGCGTCCAATCGGTTCGTAATCTGATCGACCACGGCCTGAAAGTCCGCGCCGATACGGTCCAGCTTATTGACAAAGACAATGCGGGGGACGCCGTATTTATCCGCCTGCCGCCACACGGTCTCCGACTGGGGTTCGACCCCGCCGACGCCACAGAAGACGACAATGGCGCCGTCCAACACGCGCAGGCTGCGTTCCACCTCGGTGGTAAAATCCACATGGCCGGGCGTATCAATGATATTGATCTGATGGTTGTTCCAGTCGCAGGTAATGGCCGCGGCCGTAATGGTGATTCCCCGCTCTCGTTCCTGAGGCATCCAGTCGGTAATCGCCGTCCCTTCGTGCACCTCGCCGATTTTGTGGGAGAGCCCGGTATAGTACAGGACCCGTTCGCTTACCGTGGTCTTGCCACTATCAACGTGAGCAACGATGCCGATGTTTCGAGTTTTTTCCAGCGTGGTAGACATATGCTTCTCCCGACTCGGGATACGGCTCCGAGAAGTCTGCTCAATTCAACACAACAATGTAGCGTTCGATTAGAGGGACGGGGCGGGGGGTAAACCCGACCGGTGTTGGTAGAGAACCATAGCGAACAAGGTGAATAACCGATTGTTTTCCTCACCATACACAAAATACGCCGACATTCCAAGCCAAAAGACCGGCCAGGAATGGCCCCTAGGTGACGAAAAGGTGAGAAAATCGAGGCTTTCTCGCCGGGCCTCTATACGCGATATTTTTTCAGGAGGTTGCGAGCGATCACCAGTTTCTGAATTTCGCTCGTGCCTTCTCCAATAATCATGAGGGGGGCGTCCCGATAAAACCGTTCGACCGGAAACTCCTGGGTGTAGCCATACCCGCCCAGCACCCGCATCGCTTCCAGGGCGACTTCTTCACACGCCTCGGACGCAAACAGTTTGGCCATCCCGGCCTCCAGGTCACACCGCTCGCCCCGGTCTTTCTTCTCGGCCGCCTGCCGGACCAGCAAGCGAGAGGCTTCGACCTTGGTGGCCATGTCAGCCAGCTTGAGCTGAATGGCCTGATGTTCACAGATAGGCTTGCCAAAGGTTTCGCGCTGCTGGGAATAGCGGATGGCTTCCTCAAAGGCGGCCTGGGCCACGCCGACCGCCCGGGCCGCCACATTGATCCGCCCGACTTCCAAACCGCCCATCACCTGCTTGAACCCCACCCCCTCTGCGCCGCCGATTAGCGAGGCCGCCGGCGTCGCAAAGTCCTCAAAGGCGAGTTCACACGTATCCAGCCCTTTATAGCCCAGCTTCTTGATGTCTCGACTGACGGTGAGTCCCGGAGCGCCTTTCTCGGCGGCAAACAGGCTGATGCCGGTATAGGCCGGCTCGGCGTTGGGGTCAGTCTTGGCGGCGACCGCCAGGATATTGCCGTGCCGGGCGTTGGTAATAAACATTTTCGAGCCGTTGAGCAGATAGCGGTCGCCCTGCTTTTTGGCCGTGGTCCGAATGCGCTGCACATCGCTCCCGGCATGGGGTTCGGTGAGGGCGAGGCCGCCGCGTTTCTCCCCGCTGGCCATAACTGGCAGGAGACGCTGCTTTTGTTCTTCGGTGCCGAACAATACCAGGATATGCGCGAACAGCAGGTGGGAGTTCAGGACACCGGTCAGGCTCATCCAGCCACGACAGATTTCCTCAATCATCAGGGCATAGGTGGTAAAGGACAACCCCAGGCCGCCATACTCGGTGGGGATGATCGCTCCGAATAAACCAAGCTCCTTCATGCGCTCAACCAGGGCGTGGGGGTATTCGTCACGATGCTCCATCTCGCTGGCGACCGGCTTGACCTCACGCTCCACGAAACGGTTGAGCGTGGACAGGATTTGTTGTTGTTCTGTATCGAGCGCAGGCATGATGGGTATCCTTTCTGCCGAGTCTAGGGTGTATTCTCCAGCTTTATCCCTTGAGATCAAGAGAGAATCAGCCGGGCTGAGCGCCCGGCGGACTGGCTGGACACAGGGAAAGCGTATAATGAAGAAAAAACAACAGCAACGGCGAAGAACAGCATGGCTCTCACCCCCTTGATGCAGCAATATCTCTCGGTCAAGCAACAGCATCAGGACGCGATTGTGCTGTGTCGCCTGGGGGACTTCTACGAGATATTTTTCGATGATGCGCCGCTGGTCGCAAACCTGCTTGACCTGACCCTGACCGCCCGCGACGGCGGGGGCGGCAAGATTCCCATGTGCGGCGTGCCCTATCATGCCATCCAGGGCTATATCGCCCGGCTGGTCAAGGCCGGCAAGAAAGTGGCCCTGTATGACCAGGTGGAAGACCCGAAAACCGCAAAGGGGTTGGTCAAGCGCGCCGTGACGCGCGTAGTGACCCCTTCTACGTATGTCGAAAACGAGGCCGACGAAACAAGCCCGGCCTTGCTGGGACTGTTTGCTCAGGGACGCCAGTGGGGGCTGGCGCTGCTCGAACCCACGACCGGAACGTTCCAATTCTGGAATGAGACGGAATCGGGCCTGGCTGACACCCTGGCTCATCTCGCGCCGCGTGAGATTGTTACCACCAAGGGCATGGCCGGGCATCCCGCTCTGGCGGCCTATAGGAGCGGGCCGGCTGGGGTTGCCCTGACCACGCTGGAAGACTGGCAGGCGGCCGGCGATGATAGCGTTGCCTGTATCCAGTCTTTTTTCGGGCTGGACTCTATACGCGCCTTGGAACTGGACTCGGAAACCACCAGCGCGGTTGCCCTGGTCCTCCGTTTTCTCCAGCAGCATATGCCGGGCAGCCTGCCGCATATCGGCCTGCCAAAACGGCTCCACAGCGGCGAAACCATGCTGCTGGGTCCGGTCGTCGAGCGGAGTCTTGAACTCTTTCGCCCGGCAAATCCCGACATGCGGGGCAAGGCGTTGATCGATGTCGTGGATGCTGCGGTCACGCCTATGGGCCGGCGGCTGTTACAGCACTGGCTGAGGAACCCGCTCTTGTCCGTGTCTGCCATTGAAGCCCGGCACGCCGGGGTGGCGGAGTACGTTAATACGCCGGCCATATTGGAAGCGGTACGCGCCGCGCTCGCCCCCATTCGTGACCTGGAACGCTTGGTGGCCCGTTTTAGTTGTCAAGTGGCCAATCCCAAAGACAGCGCCGCGCTGCGAGACTCGCTGGCCCACATCCCTGGTGTGAGTCAAGCCCTCGCAGCGGTCCAGAGTCCGCTGCTGAGGCAACAGCGCGAACAACTGCACGCTGACCTTGGCCCACTGCCAGACACCCTGACACGCGCCCTCGTCGAGGTGCCGCCGGTGCACCTCCGAGAAGGGGGCGTTTTTGCGCCCGGCTATCATGCCGAGCTGGACCGCTTGCACGGGCTGGCCTCGGATGCCAAGCAATGGCTGGCCACGCTCCAGGCCAGGGAAAGTGAGCGCACGGGGATTCCCTCGCTCAGAATTGGCTATCACCGAGTCTTTGGCTACTATCTGGAAGTCTCCAAGGCCCATCTGAATAAAGTCCCTGACGCATATATGCGCAAACAAACCCTGGCGAATGCGGAGCGATTCGTCACACCGGAGCTGAAAGAATACGAGGAGCATATTCTCAACGCCCAGGACCGCGCGGTCGCCCTGGAGCAGGAACTCTTTGCCGAATTATGCGCGCTGGTCCTCCAGTATATGACACCGATTCAAGCTATCGCGCAGGCCTGCGCCCAGCTTGACGTCTTAGCCGGCTTTGCCTGGGTGGCCGTCACGCAGCACTACGTCCGACCTGATATGTCAGAGGCGGCCGAACTGTCGATTGTTGGCGGACGACATCCGGTTGTGGAGTCGCTGCTGGGACGGAGCGCTTTTGTCGAGAACGATATCCAACTCAACCGCTCGGATCAGCAGCTCCTGCTTGTGACCGCCCCCAATATGAGCGGGAAATCCGTGTATTTACGCCAAGCTGCGCTGATTGTACTCCTGGCCCAGAGCGGTGCTTTCGTGCCGGCCAAGCAGGCCCGGATTGGCATTGTCGATCGGATTTTTACACGTATCGGAGCCTCCGATAATCTCGCCTTGGGGGAAAGTACGTTTGCCGTCGAAATGATTGAAACCGCCCAGATTCTGAACGCGGCCACGGAACGGAGTCTCTTGCTGCTGGATGAGATTGGACGGGGAACCTCAACGTCAGACGGCCTGTCCATTGCCAGAGCGATTATTGAGTTTCTGGTGGCGAGCGAAGGGCCACGACCCCGAACCCTGTTTGCCACGCATTTCCACGAACTTACCGACTTGCAACCGCTGCTGCCCGGTCTGGTGAATTATACCTTTGCCGTTCGGGAATGGCAGGATGAGGTTGTTTTTCTCTATCAGGTGATTGAGGGGGCTGCGGATCAGTCTTACGGTATCCATGTGGCCAAGCTGGCGGGGCTGCCACGAGCGGTGACCGAACGAGCGGAAGACATACTCCGAGACCTCGAAGGGTCTGCATGGCTGGTCCGACCAGCCACAAAACGGGACCGGGGCAGGAAGAGGAAAACCCCGACCAGGGGACCAGACCGGCCGCCTCAGCTGGGTCTCTTTGGACACGCGGGTGAGTCGTAGTATGGACCGCATTCGTCTGCTGGATTCGGACACGATTGAGCAGCTCCGGGCGGGAGAAGTGATTGAGCGGCCGGCCTCAATTGTCAAAGAGTTGGTCGAGAATGCGATTGACGCCGGCGCCCGCTCAATCAGCGTGGCGATGACCAAAGGCGGCATTGATGAAATCGTTGTTCAGGATGACGGCAGCGGCCTGACGCCAGAAGATGCGCCGCTCGCATTCCAGCGGCACGCGACCAGTAAAATCCAATCCAGCAACGACCTCTTCCTCCTCACCAGCCTAGGCTTCCGCGGCGAGGCGCTGGCCAGCATTGCGGCGGTCACGCAGGTCGAATTACTCTCCCGGACAGCCCAGGCCATCGAAGGCGTGCGCGTGCGGGCGGGTGGCAGTGGGCCGATAGAGACAACCCCGGCCGGTTGTCCACAGGGCACGACGGTCACCACGCGCCATTTGTTTTTTAATACCCCACCGCGGCGGGCCTTCCTCAAATCTCCGACCGCCGAAAGCCATCAGGTGCATGAGGTGTTGATCGCCCTGGCATTGTCGCGTCCGTCCATTCACTTTCGCTTGCAGTCGGACGGCCGCGAGGTGTTTCATGCGCCGCCTCAGGCGGACTTGGCCCTGCGGGCGCGGGCGGTTATGGGAAAAGAATGGGCCCAGGAATTCCTCCCGCTGCCGAGTGCGGAAGCAACCCTGGCCGAAGAGGGGGTTGGGGTAACTGGCCTCATCAGCCCGCCTAGTCGCAGCCGCAATACCCGGACCGGACAATACTTCTTCGTGAACGGGCGGCCGGTGAAAAGCCAGCCGGTGTCCTCTGCCCTGCGTCGCGGCTATGGGGAACTGCTGCCGGCTGGCCGCTTCCCCTTGGGCATACTCTATGTGACGGTCCCGACTGACCAGGTTGACGTCAACGTCCATCCCACAAAGCGCGAAGTGAAGTTCAAAGAGGAACGGGCACTCCTCCAGATGATCGTCCAGACCGTGAGAAAGGTCCTTGACCGGGCAAATCTATTCAAAAAAATTGATCTTCCCGTCTCTCGACCACGTGTCAATCGACCGCCTCATCGCCGAGCCACGGGCGTGTCCGGTGCGGGGGAGCCGGGCCGGGGCGAGAGCCGGGCCTTGGACCGCTCGGTCCCGAGACCCGACCCGGCCGATTACCCAAGACCCCAAAAACAGCGCAAACCCTCTTCCGCTGACTCGTATGGAGGGCAGTCCGCGCTCGGCGGACGCATGTTGAAAAATCCGCGGGTCCAAAAATCGGAGGCCGCCCCACTGAGTCCAGCCCCCTCACAAACGCCCTTGTGGCAACGGCCTGATGGAGCCGAATTCCGTATTGTTGGGCAGAGCCATGAGTTGTTTATCGTGGTTGAAGTAGAGGGCGAACTCTGGATTGTGGATCAGCACGCCGCGCATGAGCGGATTATATACGAACAGGTGCTGACCAGCTTGCAGCAAAACCATCGGGATGTGCAGCCGCTCCTGTTACCAGTGACGTTTGATCTCTCACCTGCCGCGTGCAGTGTATTCGAGGAACTCCACGACTCTCTGGCCCTCATCGGCTTTGATATTCAGCCCTTTGGAGGGAAAACGTTTCAGGTACAGGCGACGCCGGCCTATTTCCGACCGGCTGATATTCCAGGGCTGCTGAGCGAGCTGGCCGAGGCCAGGGCAGAAGGGCGCTCGGATAATTCTATTACAGCCAAGCAAGAAGACTTAGCGGCGCGTATCGCCTGTAAGGTGAAATCCATCAAAGCCGGTCAGACCTTGACCGGGGAGGCCATGCACGCCCTGGTGCAAGCGCTTTTGGCGTGTACCTCGCCCTTCACCTGTCCGCACGGCCGGCCAACGCTGGTCCGCTATGCGGTGCGCCAACTCGAACGCCAGTTTGACCGGCGCTGATGATGCGTCCGGCTGGTCGGCCTGTAAGCGGCGAGGGCGCAGATATTGTATCAAAACATCATCCCCTTTATGCTTCGATGTATGAGGACAACCCTAACTCTCGATGATGACGTTGCAGCTCTTTTACAGCAGGTATGGGACGGAAAAAAAGGGAAGCTGAAGGATGTCGTCAACGAAGCACTCCGGCTAGGACTCAGCCAGATGACGAAGCCTGACCAGTGTTCAACCCCGTACAGCACCCAGCCCGTTTCTTTAGGCAAATGTCTGATAGGCAGTCTGGACGATATTACCGAAGCGCTGGCCGTGGGTGAGGGGGAGCAATTCCGTTGATCCTCATTGATGCGAACCTCCTCGTCTATGCGCATGTCGGGGATCTGCCGCAACATGCCAGCGCCCGGATATGGTTGGATACTCAACTGAACAGTGTAACTCCTGTGGGTCTCCCCTGGCCGAGTTTACTCGCCTTTGTGCGTCTCGTATCGAATCCTCGTATCTTTGAGCGACCAGAGCCCCTTTTGGAGGCGTGGAGCCAGGTTGCGCAGTGGCTCTCGCTTGAACCGGTCTGGATTCCGCAGCCGACCAGACATCACCAGGCTATACTGGGGAGGCTGCTTGAACAGGTCCAACGGCCCAATCTCGTTCCAGATGCACATCTCGCGGCCCTTGCAATGGAACACGGTTTAACGCTCTACTCAGCGGATGGTGATTTCGCCCGTTTCTCAGACCTGAAATGGGTGAATCCTTTGTTGCCGTAGATATTCCATAGCGGTCTCCCTGCATGATGAACCCGTTGCGCATAGGAAAATTTTCGCTTCCGACCAATTTACTCCTCGCCCCGCTTGCGGGTTACACGACCCTCCCGTTTCGGTGGGGTATGCGCGAGGTTGGCGGCTTTGGGCTGGCGACCACGGAGCTGGTCCATGCCCGGTCATTGCTTGAAAAAAACCGGCGCGCATTTGAGTTGATTGAAACGCGCCCGGAAGATAGCCCGCTCAGCGTCCAGCTCTTTGGACCGGTGGCCGAAGAAGTCCGGGATGCCGCGGTCTGGCTTGAGGAGCAGGGGGCGGATGTCATTGATATCAATATGGGCTGCCCGGTTGAAAAGGTGGTGAAAATCGGCGCCGGCGCAGCCATGTTAAAAGACCCGAAAGGAACGGGAAAATTCGTCCAAACCGTGACGCGGGCGGTCAAAATCCCGGTGACCGTAAAGACGCGCCTGGGCTGGGACCAGACGCGCCTGGATGCGCCAGTGCTGGCGCCCATTCTTGAAGATGCCGGCGTTGCCGCCCTGACAATTCACGGCCGCACCCGTGCCGAAGCCTTCCGTGGCTCAGTGGACCTGGCTGGAATTCGTGCGGTCGTGGAATCCGTACAGACCATGCCCGTTTTTGGCAACGGCGATGTGGGTGATATCGCAACAGCGAAACGTATGCTGGAAGAAACGGGCTGTGCGGGGCTGGTGGTCGGCCGCGGGGCACTGACCAACCCCTGGGTCTTCCAGCATATTCGGGCTGGTTTGCTGGGGCGTCCAGCCCCGCCCGCGCCCGCATTAGCAATCCGCGTGGCCTTTATGACGCGCCATTTTGAACGCATGGTCCAGCAGCGTGGAGAGCAGCGGGCCTGTACCCAATTCAGGAAGACCATCGACTGGTATGCGAAAGGTTTTGGGCCCTGTCGGCCGCTGCGTTTAGCCATGAAAGAACTCAGGAGTCGGCAGCACTATGACGATCTGGTTGGCCGGTTCTTGGCCTATCGCAACCAGCGGCCGCTCTCCCAGGGTGAGAATCATCCGGCTGGTGTTGACGCCCTGCCGGCCTGATGTTCTCACTCCCGTTGACAGCCCGCTCGGTTTTGCCTCGCAATGGTGCCATAGTATGTGTCCATCTTACGCAAACTAAAGCCTGCCAACGGAAGAGGGATGATGCACAACGGATCGACTGGCCCTGAAGAAAAGACTCCTGACCAACTCTACGCGCACTTGGCTCAACTCGACAGCGCTTATACCTTGGACACCTGCACCCAATACGCCGCCTGGATTCACGAGATTCATGAGATGAAGCGCCGGCATAATGCCGTCATACTGGCGCATAACTACCAACGCCCAGAGATATTTGAAGTCGCTGACGTGATAGGCGATTCGCTCGAATTGGCCCGCCAGTCACAACAGGTTGCGTCTGACCTTGTTGTCTTTTGTGGGGTGCATTTCATGGCAGAAACGGCCAAGATCGTGAATCCCGAGCGAACGGTGCTCCTGCCTGCCCTCCAGGCCGGCTGTTCGCTGGCCGAGAGTATCACCGGGGAGGCCCTGGCCGACCGGAAAGAAGAACTGCGTCACATATATCCCGACCTCCAGGTGGTGTGCTACGTCAATACGACCGCGGATGTCAAAGCCGAGTCTGATGTGTGTTGCACCTCGTCGAACGCAGTCCAGGTGGTGGAAGCGCTTGATACGCAGAACATCCTTTTCGTGCCCGACGAGAATCTGGCCGGCTATGTTCAGAACGAAACCCGCAAGAATATCATTGCCTGGCAGGGCAACTGCTATGTCCATCATCAGATCACACCCGAGCAGATTCAGGCGGTGCGGGACAAACTCCCGCAGGTCAAGGTGCTCATCCATCCTGAGTGCCGGGAAGATGTGCTCGCCCTGGCAGACGCTGTCCTTTCAACCAGCGCGATGATGCGCTACGCCAAAGAAAGCCCGGCCCAGGAGTTTCTGATCGTGACGGAGTGCGGCCTGTCAGACCGTTTGTTGTTGGAAGTGCCGGAGAAGAAATTTTACAAGAGCTGTAAGCTGTGCGCCTATATGAAGATGATTACGCTCGAAGGAGTACGGAACTCTCTGCGTGACAGACGTTTTGAGATTACGCTCCCAGAAGCGACGCGCCTCGGGGCCCAGCGTGCGCTTGACCGTATGCTCGCTCTTCATCCATAGTATGCTGCTGTGGGCAGAGCAAACGGGAGCCAGCCGAGCGCAAAACACATTCATCCGCGCGTCGCCGTTGATGCGGTCCTCTTTACGATTACCCAAGGGGCCCTGCGCACGCTGCTGGTAAAAATCAAGCAAGGCGGGTTCGCCGGTCGCTGGGCTTTTCCTGGTGGTCTGGTCCAGTTGGACGAATCACTCAATGCAGCGGCCCAGCGCGAGCTGTATGAGAAAACAGGGGTGCAGGACCTCTACCTGGAACAATTGTATACGTTTGGGAGTGTGACCCGAGACTCGGCTGCCCGGACCGTGTCGGTCGCGTATTTTGCCCTCATCCCGCCGCTTGTGCAGACACCCCACCTCGGGAAAAAATACGTCGACATTGCCTGGTTCCCTGTGCACGACCTGCCTGAGCTTGCCCATGACCATAACGCCATCGCGGCCTATGCGCTGCAACGGCTCCAGAGCAAATTGGGCTATGCGAATATCGTCTACAGTCTCCTGCCGCAGGAATTTACCGTTGCAGAGTTGCAGGGGGGTCTACGAAATTATTCTCGACCGTCGGTTGGACCGCCGAAATTTTCGGCGCAAGCTCCTCAGTTCCGGTTTGCTCAAGCCTCTCCCGAAAACAAGGCGGGGCGCGCACCGACCGGCTCAACTCTATTCGTTCTCTCAGCGCCGGCCCACGCAGCTACATGTGTTGTCGCCGTACAGCCTACCCGGAACTCATTGGGCTGGGGCGTGATATGTGGTAGGCTGAGAGTCAGCTCGGTCTCTTCGCGTGCCGAAAGGATATTCGACCTATGCTCATCCCGCTGCTATCTGCGTTCATGCTTGCCGTAGGGCTTGGTTTTCTGCTGCCCGCCCCCGAGTTCTCGCCTGCTCTGGCCTGGGCTGAGACGAACCCGGCTCCCGAAACCTCACCGGGGTCAGAAAAGCAACACTCCGCAATACCGCTCTCCACCCATGCCAGCCAGCCGGCCACCTTATCGCCGGAGCTGTTCAGCGGAGCAGTCAGAGAGGGGTACACCATCGCTCAAACCATCCCGGACGTATTGGCCGGACTGCACTGCTACTGTGGCTGTGACCGGTCCATGGGGCACGGCAACCTCCTGGATTGCTTTGTGGACGATCACGCCGCCGGCTGAATGCACTGTTTACACGAAGCGCAGGATGCGCAGACTTTATTTGAAGCAGGCGTCCCCCCAGAGGCCATTGCGGATTTTATCAATAAAAAATACGGTCCGGCTCCGTCTAGGCCGTAAAACGCCCTAAAGGTCTTTGAGATAAAAACGGACGCCACAGACCTGTACCTGCTCGTCCGATACCCGACACCCGCGTTGCTCTGCCCGTGTCAGGAGCCCTGGGACATCGGCAACAACGAGATCAACCCCGCCCAAACCATCTCCGCGCCCATCCGTGGCCTCAACAAACCGGACCTCAGCATTCTCCAGCGGAAAGAACCGGCGACCTTGACTGTCCTGCTGGAATGGAACGCCGGCAATGTCTGCCCACCTCTGGGCCATGGATTGCGGGTCATGGGACTGCAATTCGACGGCGGAGTAGCCCCTGATTACCTCAGTCCGCCGGGCCGTGTCCCAGCCGGCCCCACCAGCCGGTTCCCAATGCCCTTGGGGCTCATTCCTCGGGTCCCAGTCGAGTTCAAAGAAGGCGCCCCCCGTGTCGCCAGGGTGCAACTGCATACACTGAAAGCCGTGAATATCTTGCTCCCAGGCAATGCGTACCCCGCGTTGCTGCGCCCGGGCCTTGCCGGCCTGTTGTGTTTCGCGGCTGTCGCATTGGCAGATGACCATATAGCCGCCATTGCCGTTACGACGTTGCAGAAAGCGGCCGGCCGCGGTGTTGTCCTGGGTTGGTGCGACCACTTCAAAAAAGTTTGCGCCGACCGGAAACAAAGAGTTCTCTAAGCCGAAAACGCCCACCCCTTCATCAACAAAACACACCTCCAAGCCGAAGATGGATTTGAGATCATCAACCACAGGGGCGAGTGTCTCCGCCACGAAACATATCTGTCGTAACCGTATCGTCATGACTTTCTCCTTTGTCTCAGGTGGTCGCGTATGTTCGACTCTGGCTCTGGTATCGGAACTCTGCGGGTATTGCTACCGGGCTGGCGCTTGCTCGGGCCGGAGGTGGTGGTGTAACGTTGGGTCCCAGCGCACAAGGAGGCTCTATGGCTTAAGCTGAACGCGGTCACGTACTCACGGTCTTTGCGGTCCTGTTTGCTATCCTGGCGATATCAAATTTGCTGAAACCCCTCCAACTGACTGAATCGGCCGGCTTTGTCCTGTTTGGCTCTCGGCTGTCCGGGATGTCAAATGCCATAGCCGGCATCGTGGCCGGTCTCTATTTACTCGTCTATGCCTATGGCATCTGGCATCTGAAACGGTTTGTTGTGGGCCTGGCGCATGCGTATGCGCTGTATGTCATTTTGAACCTGCTGCTCTTTATGTACCGCGGGGGCCAAGCGGAGCAGGTGGGTCTCTTCTATCTTCTCTACTCCGCTGTTGGGATTGGCGTCTCTCTCGGCTCAGCGCTTATCCTGACGAAGCGCAAGACCGACCTCACGTAGGGACCGACCAGACTGGAGCGAACACGCAGCTTCGACTAGTATTCTCACTCTTTGTCAGGTATGCTGGCCTGGTATCACACGAAAACGAACCGCGAGCAGGTCTCTTTCCCTTTGTAAGAAATCCCGCTCAGAAGCGGGTCTCAGGTTGCTCAGGCCCGAGTTCCACGTTTCCCAGGTTCTCTCTCATCATACGGCGCGCCGCTGCCTTGCCCGCGCCCCTATCCGCCCGCGCCGCTGGGCAGCGCGGAGAAAGAGATGGTCCTTTGACAACAGATTGTTCTGACTTTTCCGAGCTTGGGTTGATCCCCGAGCTTTTACGCGCCCTGGAAGACGCGCAATACGCAACCCCAACCCCGGTTCAGGCCCAGGCCATTCCGATTGCCCTGAGCGGGAAAGATATGCTCGCCTGTGCTCAGACCGGGACGGGCAAGACTGCCGGATTTCTCCTGCCCATTCTGCAACGTTTCACCCCCGCAACGTCGAAAACAGTCCGGGCTTTAGTGCTGACGCCGACTCGTGAACTTGCCGTCCAAATAGGAGAAAGTGCCCAAACCTACGGAAAATATGTGCCAGTCCGCTCAACCGTGGCCTACGGTGGGGTCGGGCTCGTGCCACAAGCCGACCGGCTCCGGCGTGGGGTGGAACTGCTGATCGCCACCCCTGGACGCCTGCTCGATCATCTGAATCGAGGCAACGTCCGGCTCGCTGACGTTGAGGTGCTCGTCCTGGACGAAGCCGACCGTATGCTGGATATGGGCTTTCTCCCCGATGTCCGCCGTATTCTGGCTACTCTGCCTGAAGCGCGCCAAACGCTGTTGTTTTCTGCAACTATGCCGTCGGAGATTGAGCGCCTGGCCCAAGACACGCTGAGCGAGCCCGAGGTGATTGATGTCGGGCGTCGGGCCACGCCGGTCGCGACGTTGCGTCATGTGCTCTATCTGGTGGAAGCTGACCGGAAAAACGATCTGCTGTCTTACCTCCTCCAACATGGCAGTCTCAGGCACGTGCTCATCTTCACGCGGACCAAGGTCCGTGCGGAACGGCTGTCCAAACGCCTGTCTCAGACGAATCGCCGGGTTGCCGCCCTGCATGGCGATAAGACTCAGCGCGTTCGCACCCAGGTGCTCAATAATTTTAAGAGCGGACAGGTGGATGTCCTGGTCGCAACCGATGTTGCCGCGCGCGGTCTGGACGTTGAGGGCATTTCCCATGTGGTGAATTTTGACGTTCCCAACCGGCCGGAAGATTATGTCCACCGCATTGGCCGGACCGCCCGAGCTATGGCGACCGGGGACGCGCTCACCTTTGCCTCGTCCGATGAGGTCGAAGCCGTGCGCGCTATTGAAAGTCTGTTAGGCAAAGGGATTCCCCGCAAGATGATTAAGGGTTTTGAACCGACGCATTTCACCGTCCGCCGGTTTGCGAAACCAGCAACCTCGCGTGGAGCCCGCATTGCCAGTGGTGCCATCCGACACTTCAGGCCAGGCGGCCGGCGGCGACAGAGCGCGTAAGTTTCCTTTACTTGGTTGCTCTGGCCCCGTTCTAGCCGCGCTCGACAAACTCCAGGATATTGCCTTCGGGGTCCTCAATCATGGCGATGCGGGTGCCGGGCCGAATTTCGGTTTCCGGGATGGTGAATGCCGCGCCCTTGTCCTTGAGGGCCGCGCACAGCCGGCTCAGGTCTTTGATGACAAAGGTGAGATAGCCGATACCCAAGCGTTTGCCAAAACCGTTCGGGGCGGCCGGCGGGACTTCTTTGGGGTCCATGAGCTTGATGTCGCTCGTCCCGTGCCGGAAGCGATGGATGGTGCCAAAGGCGGTCGGCACTTCTTCGGTCTTCTCCAGGCCCAGCGTGCCCTGGTAAAAATCGAGCATGGTGCTGATGTCTTTGACAAAAATCCCAACGTCAATGGAGTCTTTTGCGGGTTGTAGCACTGCGCCCTCCTTTTTGTGGTCTGCTATCCGCGAGCGCCTTTGAGATCAATCAGTTCGACCTTGTAGCCATTCGGGTCTTCAATAAAAGCGATAACCGCGCCGCCGTGCGCCATCGGGCCGGGCTCGCGCACCACATTGATGCCTTTCCCTTTGAGTTCGTCGCAGGTCTGATAGATATCATCCACGCCAATCGCCAAATGCCCAAAGGCGTTTCCCTGGTCATAGCTCGACGTGCCCCAGTTATGCGTCAACTCAACCACGGTGTTATTCTTTTCGTCACCGTAGCCCACAAAGGCCAGCGTAAACTCACCGCCCGGATAGTCCTGCTTGCGTAGCAGCTTCATACCCAGCCCGTCGCAGTAGAATTTGAGTGACTCGTCCAGGTCGTTGACCCGAATCATGGTGTGTAAGAACTCCATATGCTGCCCTCCTTAGTATTGCTGTGATTGGACTCGCTCTCATGGTTCTCTGATGGATTGCTGTTAGTTTGCGGAATTCGTGCCCATCGTGCAATGGGTTTACGTTCATCCCTACACATCCACGTCTTCGACTCGAGGCGCTCGCTCCATGATAAAGCGGAAGCGCGGCTGAACCTCTTTTCCCATCAAGGTCTGGATGGCCTTTTCGGTTCGCTCGGCATCCTGAATAGCAACCTGGAGCAAGGTGCGCGTGCGGGGGTCCAGCGTTGTTTCCTTGAGGGTGGGCGGATTCATCTCACCTAAGCCCTTAAAGCGCTGGACCTGGGCCTGACTGGCCTGTCCGTTTTGCTGGGCCAGCAGGCGTTCCTTGGTGGCGTCATCGTCGGCCCAAAGGACTTTCTTGCCGACCTCGATTTTATACAGCGGTGGCTTGGCAATATAGATACAGCCGGCGCGAATCAGCTCGGGCAGGTGGCGGTAGAAAAAGGTCAACAGGAGCGTGCAGATATGGTTGCCGTCGGAATCGGCGTCCATCAGCAGACAGACTTTATGGTAGCGGAGCTTGGACAGGTTAAACGCCTGGCCCACGCCACACCCCAGGGCTGACACAATATCGTTTAATTCTTTATTGGTCAGGATTTTATTGAGTGGGGCCTGTTCCGTATTCAACACCTTGCCGCGGAGCGGCAGGATGGCCTGAAAGCCCCGGTCGCGGCCCTGCTTGGCTGAACCGCCGGCAGAATCTCCCTCAACAATAAAAAGTTCGCTGCGCGCCGGACTGGTTGAGGAACAGTCGGCCAGCTTGCCGGGCAGGTTCAGACGATGGGAGACGGCCCCCTTACTCCGCACGGTTTCCAAGGCGGCGCGTGAGGCGGCGCGTGCGCGGGCTGCCAGGAGCACCCGCTGGGCGATCGTTTCTGCCTGGGAGCGATTCTGGAGCAGAAAATTCTCCAGGGCGGTGCGGACCAGGTTGTCAATTTGCGCGGTGGCTTCTGGGTTGCCGAGTTTTTCTTTGGTCTGCCCCTGGAACTGAGGGTGTTTGAGATACAAGCTGAGGAGGGCGACCAGCCCTTCGCGCGTGTCGTCGGCCGTAATGGATACCCCTTTGGGCGTTAGATTGTTGACGTTCATGTAATTGCGAACGGCCTTCACGATGGCGCTTTTTAAGCCGGTTTCATGCGTGCCGCCAAAGGGAGTGGGGATGCCGTTCACAAACGAGTGGACGCGCTCTTCCGGCGACTCCGTCCAGGTCAGGACACATTCCAGGGGAGGCGAGGTGGCGCGTTCAAGGTGAAAGATATCCTGAATAACCGCCTGTTTATCGCTATCGGCGAGCAGCTTGTGGAGATAGGCTTTGAGGCCGTCTTTATACAAGAATTGCTGGGTTTGCCGGCTGACCTCGTTCCGAAAGACGAGGGTCAGCCCTTTGTGCAGATAGGCTTTGGCTTCCAGTCTTTCGGCAATGCGTTCCGGTTTGCAGGTAATGGACGGGAAAATATCGGGGTCGGGGTGAAAGGTGAGGGTGGTACCGTGTCCGCGCGCCTCACCAATCTGTTTGAGTTCGGTGGTTGCCTTGCCCCGGCTGAAGCGCTGCTCCCACTCGACGCCATCCCGGCGGATACGGGCCAGCAGGTGGTCGGCCAGCGCATTGACGACGGAAGCCCCCACGCCGTGGAGACCGCCAGAGTGCGCATAATTCTGATCGCCGAATTTCCCGCCGGCGTGGAGGGTGGTCAGAATCAACTCGAGCGCCGGCTTCTTGAACTGGGGATGGATGTCTACCGGAATCCCCCGTCCGTTGTCGCTGACGGTGACGGTTGCACTGTCTTGATGCAGGGTCACCTCAATCCGACTGGTATGACCGTTCATGGCTTCATCCACCGCATTATCGAGCAGTTCCCAGACGAGGTGATGGAGGCCGGTGCTATCCACCCCCCCGATGTACATGCCGGGCCGTTTCCGAACGGGATCAAGCCCCTCAAGAACGGTAATATCTTTTGCCGTGTAAGCTTGCTTGCGCGCTGCCATAGGTACCTCCGCCTCCTCCACTCCATCCCGCGACCGGCTCAGGACAAACGCTTCGTGCCGTGCCGAGTGCCGTTGCCCAGCACCCCAATCAGCAGCGGTCGTTTGACTACACGCTGGCCCTTGCCGGCCCGTTTGCCGAACGGAATCTCCCGCGCTGGAATTTTCCGCTCTTTGCCGTCTTTATTCAGAACCGTCACACCCGCGCCAGGCTCGCTTGTGACCGCCCCAACCACATGGTCGTCTTTCTCCAGACGCATGAGCATAACCCCACGTCCAGCCCCGGACAATTCGGGAATCTCCCCGGTGGGAAAAGCCAATATATAGCCCGCCGCGGTGGCACACACCGTCTGCCCACCCCTGACCGGCTGGATGCTGATCACTGCGTCATCTTCGGACAAACGGGCGATTCTTCTGCCGCTGCGGGTGGTTTCTTCCATATGCGGCGTAAAACGAAATCCCTGGCCCTTGGCCGTCGCCAGGAGCAGGGCGGGTCCCCGCTCGCCGGCAGCCTGGGCGGAAGAAGCGGGGGGAAACAGGGCGGTCTGGCTTGGCGTGGCCGCCCCCGTCCCAGGCTGCCGAGGCGCGTCTTCCGCGGGGCGGTCTGGGATCATATCCACGCTGACCACCTGTTCGCCATCCTGAAAATTGAACAGGGTCTGGATGGGCTCGCCATAGCCAGCGGTCGCCGGAACGGTGTGAATCCGCAGGACGTAGAGCATCCCCCGATTGGTAAAAACGGCCAGGCGGTCGCGGGTTGTCCCCTGAAGAACGGCTTTGATCGCGTCGCCTTCCCGCAGTCGGGTACTCGTTGGCTCCTTGAGCTCTCTGACGCGCTTAATCCAGCCCTCACGGCTGAGGACGACCGTGGCTTCCTCCTGGACAATATAGGCGTCGGGGTCGTAATTGAGCGGTTCGCCCGCGCGCAGGGCCGTCCGGCGTCGGTCGCTGTACTGCTTGCCTAGGGCCGCCAGTTCGTCCCGGACGACTGTCCAGCGCTGGCTTGGACTGTTCAACAGCCGGCGCAATTCCTGCGCGCGGGCTTCTTTCTCGGCGCGTTCGGTCCGAATTTTTTCGACTTCCAAGCGAGCCAGCTGGTAAAGGCGCATATCGAGAATGGCGTTGGCCTGGACCTCGGTCAATTGAAAATTGTGCCGAAGTTTTTCGCCGGCCTCCCGGCGAGAGGCCGCCTGCCGAATGAGGCGAATGACGCTATCGAGTTGGCCGGCAATCAAGGCCAGACCAGCAAGAATATGCAGGCGGGTTTCCAGCTCGGCTAACTCATGCCCAAAGCGTTTGGTGACTACCGCAAAACGGAAGTCCAGGAAGTGCTGACACAGGTCGGACAGGCTGGCGCGCAGCGGTTGGCCGACCTCCGGGTTGGTGGTGGGAACCAGGCAGGTCAGGTTTATCGAAAAGGAGGTTTGGAGGGGCGTATGCCGACATAAATACGCCATGGCCAGTTCAGCCGGGGTATTGCCTTTGAGATCAAGGACAATGCGAATATCGTCAGTCGATTCATCCCGGACATCGACGACCTGCGGGATTTTGCGACTCCTGACCAACTTGGCGATCTTTTCCACGAGTTGGGCCTTGTTGACGGCATACGGCAGGGAGGTGATGACCACCTGACGCTCGCCGCGTGGCCGGGTCTCGACCGTCCACTCTCCGCGCAGTTTGAGCGTTCCCTGGCCCTTTTCATACATCTCGCGCAACGCACTCTTATTGGTCAGGATTTCCCCTCCGGTCGGAAAATCCGGGCCTTTGATGTGGGTCAGCAAACGCGCGGTCGTCAGCGTCGGGTCAGCAATCAGGGCCAGCAGGGCGTTGATGACTTCCCTGAAATTATGGGGTGGAATGCTGGTGGCCATGCCAACCGCAATACCGCTGGCGCCATTGAGCAAGAGCTGAGGGATAGCGGATGGCAGGACGACCGGCTCGTCCAGGGTCGCGTCATAGTTGGGGCGATAGGGGATGGTTGGGCCACGCAGGTCGCGGAACAGCTCTTCAGAGAGGGGCGTGAGCTTGGCCTCGGTGTAGCGCATGGCCGCCGCGCCGTCGCCATCGAGTGAGCCGAAATTCCCTTCTCCCTGCACCAACGGATAGCGTAACGAGAACGGCTGCGCCAACCGCACCATGGCCTCGTAGGCGGCCTGGTCTCCATGCGGATGATATTTCCCCAGGACTTCTCCCACGACGGCCGCGGACTTTCGGGGTCGGGCATCGCCCCCGAGCCGCAGGTTTTGGTGCATGGCGTACAGCAGCCGGCGCTGCACTGGCTTGAGACCGTCGCGGATGTCGGGCAGGGCCCGTGAGGTAATCACACTCAGGGCGTAGTTCAGATAGCGCGCTTCCGCTTCAGCCCCGAGGTCTGTGGTCAGGATCTGTTCCGCCACCGCCGCTTTCTTCATACATCCACCTCCACCACCCGGATTATCAGTGCCGTCAAGACTGGGGCCAACGACCGCGGGAGCGGCCACGTTCCCGATGAGCCCCCCAACCCCCCTTATCAGGGGGCTAAACATGCTCCCGAGGTTTATTCTTGCAAGGGACCAAAAAACTCCCGGGCCTGGTCAATCACAAAATTCGGCTTCTCTTCTGCAATAAAATGCCCGCACTCTGCCACTTGGCCGCCGGTGACGTTCTCTGCCACATTCTGCCAAATGGAAACAATATCCCCCATAAAATGGCCGCCCCAGGCGCGGACCGGCATGGTGAGTTTTTCCGTACACGCGCTCAGGTTCTCCAGGTCTTCGTTAATGCCTGTGCGGTAATACTGAAACCCGGCGCGGAGCGCCCCGGGGGCGGAATAGACCCGCACGTATTCGGCGACATCTTCGTCGCTGAAGACCTTGGGGCTGTAGTTATACACGGTCGAATTATAGAAATGCCGCAAATAGGTCTCGACATTATTACTCACCAGCTTTTCGGCCAAGTCGGGCATCCCTGCGTGAAAGAAGACGTGCCACAACCGCTGGGCCACGGCCAGGTCCATTTTCTCGCCCTTCCGGCCCAGACCCGGCACCATATCCAGGATCATCAGCCGCTCAACCAGTTCCGGGTGGTCGTAGGCCAGATAATACGCCACCGCGCCCCCCCAGTCATGGCCGGTCAGGCCGATTTTCTCAAAGCCGAGCGAGGTGACAAGCGCGTACACGTCCGAGGCCAGGGTGCGTTTGTCATAGCCGCTCAGCGGGCGTTCGGAATCTCCCAAGCCGCGCAGGTCGGGCGTGATCACGGTAAACTGCTCAGACAACGGCCCGATGATTTTGTGCCACTCATAACAACTCTGCGGCCAGCCGTGGATAAACACCAGGGGGTAGCCCGAGCCAGCCACGACATAGTGCATCCGAAATCCGTTGACTGTTGCCATATGATGGGTGCCTGCGTCTGCCATAGAGCGTCCTCCTTTTGCTCCTGCTTTGTATCCGAAGCCTGGAGTGGACAGCAAGAGGAGTGGGGCTGCTGCTGCCCGCTCCGTGTGGTACCCTGACAGATCATGGAGACGCCGGTTTTTCTACGCGCCTGTCGGAGGGAGCCGACTCCGTACACCCCGGTCTGGCTCATGCGCCAGGCCGGACGGTATATGGCCGAATATCGAGCCTTACGTGAACGGGTGGCCTTTCTTGAATTGTGCAAGACGCCCGACTTGGCCGCGCAGGTGACGCTTGAAGCGGCTGAACGCCTTGGCGTGGATGCGGCCATTCTCTTTTCGGATATCCTGCTCATTGTTGAACCCCTGGGCGTTGGGCTGGAATTTTCCAAAGGGGATGGCCCGGTTATCCACCGCCCGGTGCGCTCTGGACCAGATATTGACGCCCTCCGTGAGGTGCCGCCCCAAGAATCCGTCCCTTTTGTCTTTGAAGCAGTCCGCACGATTTGCCGTGGCCTGCCCAGCCATATCCCCCTGATCGGTTTCTCAGGCGCGCCCTTTACCCTGGCGTCGTATATCATTGAAGGCGGAGCGTCGCGGCAGTATCTGGAGACCAAGCGTCTCATGTATCAGGACTCCGGGGCCTGGAACGCGCTGATGGCGCATTTGGTGCGGACGGTCACCGCCTATGTGAACGCCCAGATTGCGGCTGGGGCACAGGCGATTCAGCTCTTTGATTCCTGGGTCGGCTGTCTGGCTCCCGAGGACTACCGCATCTTTTTATTGCCGCATATGCAGGCACTCTTTCAAGGGATCACGCCGAGTGTCCCGATTATTCATTTTGGGACGGGAACGGCCGGCCTGCTGGAGCTGCTGGCCGCAGCGGGCGGGGATGTGATTGGGGTGGACTGGCGCATCGATATTGAGGCGGCCTGGCAGCGGATTGGTCCAGACCGGGCAGTGCAGGGCAATCTCGACCCCCTGGCTCTTTTTGCGCCGCTCGATACATTACACCAGCACGTCCAAGGGATTCTGGAGCAGACTAAGGGCCGGGCCGGACATATTTTTAACCTGGGACACGGGATTTTACCGCAAACGCCGGTTGATAATGTCATTGCGCTGGTTGATATGGTGCATGAAGTCTCGAGCCAGCAAAGCTGATACGTCACCGCAGCAGCAAAATGCAACGCACGGCCTACGCTTATGCAATACGATGCCGTTCTTTTGATTGCCTTTGGCGGACCGGAAAAAATGGAGGATGTACGCCCCTTTTTGGCGAATGTCCTGCGCGGTCGTCCCGTGCCTGCGGCCCGTCTGGAAGAAGTCGTCCGCCACTACGAGCTTTTTGACGGTCGCTCGCCTCTGAACGAGATCACCCGGCGTCAGGCCCAGGCCCTCCAACACCTGTTCACCCAAGCAGGAACCCAACGTTCAGCCTATATCGGGATGCGGAACTGGCATCCCTATATTGCCGAGACCCTGGAGCAGATGGGGCGGGACGGGGTGAAAAACGCGGTTGGCTTTATTCTCTCCGCTCAGCACAGCGAGGCCGGCTGGGAGCGGTATCAGACCAACGTGGCACAGGCCAGCGCAAGGCTGGGGCCGCTTGCGCCCCAGGTACGCTTCACCTCTGGTTGGCATAATCACCCCTTGTTTATCCAAGCGGTGGCAGACCTGACCCAACAGGCATGTGCGTCTCTTCCCGCGGACCGCCGGAAGACAGTTCCGCTGGTCTATACCGCTCATAGTGTCCCGGCTGCCCTGCCGAGCACGCAGGAATACGTCCGCCAAGTTGAAGAGGGCGCGCGCCTGGTCGCCGAGCGCCTTGGACATGAAAACTGGTCGGTTGCCTATCAAAGCCGGAGTGGTCCACCCCACGTCCCGTGGCTGGAGCCGGATATCGGCGTGGTGCTCAAGGACCTTGCCGCTCAGGGCGCGCGCGATGCGGTTGTCGTGCCCATCGGTTTTGTGTGTGACCACATCGAGGTCCGGTACGATTTGGATACGGAGGCGAGGGGGATTGCCGCACGGCACGGACTCAATATGGTCCGTGCCCAGACCGTCAATGACCATCCGCTTTTCATTCGGATGATGGCTGAGGTGATACAAGGAACCATCAGGCCCTGATGAGCAGGCCCATGCTTCCTACCCATCAGCATCCCTGCCCCATATCGTTATCGTCGGTGGGGGTATGACCGGTCTGGCCGCGGCCTATAGACTCGAAGAGTTGAGCCGAGAGCGCGAGCAGCCGTTGCGCTTTACCCTGCTTGAATCCAGCGACCGGCTCGGCGGCGTGATTGCCACGGAACAGCGAGACGATTTTCTGCTCGAACTTGGGCCGGACTCATTTATCTCAGAAAAACCCTGGGCCTTAGCCCTGTGTCGTCGTCTTGGTCTTGAGCCCGAACTCTTGGGCACGAACGACGCGCACCGGGCCACCTTTGTCGTGCACCAAGGGAAGCTTGAGCCCCTGCCTCAAGGATTTATGTTGCTGGCCCCCACTCAGTTTGGTCCCCTGATGCGCTCGCCTCTTTTCTCCTGGCCGGGGAAGTTGCGGATGGCCCTTGATTTGGTGCTGCCCCGAGCCAAGGACCAAGCCGATGAGAGCCTGGGCTCGTTTGTCCGCCGACGGCTCGGGCGAGAAGTGCTCGAACGCATTGCCCAACCGCTTATTGGTGGCATCTATACCGCAGACCCCGACCAACTCAGCCTGGCAGCGACCATGCCGCGCTTTCTGCAAATGGAGCGTGACTCCCGGAGTGTCATCTATGCGCTCTGGCGAGCGGCTCGCCGTCACCCCCAAACGGTCCAGGGAACGAGCGGGGCCCGTTGGAGTTTGTTTGTGACCCTGCAAACCGGTATGCAACGCCTTGTTGCCGCTCTGACCGAACGCCTCAGCCTCGGAACGCTGCGGCAGAGCTGTCCTGTGTTGAGCGTCCACTATCAGCCGACAAGCCCAGCCGAGACCCGTTGGACGATTCGCTGCGCCAACGGCTCCCGCTTTTCCGCGGATGGTCTTGTGCTGGCAACGCCGGCCTTTGCCACGGCGCGGCTTGTCCGTGGGTTTAACCGCGCTTTGAGTCAGCACCTATCCGCTATCCCCTACAGTTCCACGGCAACGGTGAATATGGCCTATCGGCGCGCTCAGATTCCCCATCCGCTGAACGGGTTTGGTTTTGTAGTGCCACGGGTGGAGCAGCGTTCGATTCTTGCCGGGACCTTTTCGAGCATCAAATATGCCGGCCGCGCGCCGAGTGCTCATGCCCTGTTACGCACCTTTGTTGGGGGTGCGCTTCAGGCCGAGCTGTTTGAGCGGGATGACGCTGAAATCCGGGCTCTGGTCCGCAGTGAGTTACAGCAGTTGCTCGGGATTGAGGCCGCGCCCCTCCTGACCCGTATTGCCCGCTATCCGCGCTCCATGCCACAGTACCGCGTCGGTCATCTGCAACGGGTTGACGAAATCGAAAGACAGGTGGCCGGACATCCGGGTCTGGCGCTGGCCGGGAACGCCTATCGCGGGGTGGGTCTGGCCGACTGTGTGCGCAGTGGAGAAGCCGCGGCTGAGGCCGTGTTTGCCGAGTGCGTGGCCGCGGACTCGAAGCGGCTGGGCTGCACGATATTTACTTGAGTAGTCGGGGAGGGGTTGCTATGGTGCTGCCTGACTTTGGGCAAGGGAGGGGTTGGGGCAAGTGATCCGGGTATTCCCCCGCATTGAGAACGCCAAGCTCATGAACCTGTTTCGGAAGGGCGTTGAGGGGCAATGGTCAGCCGCCGAAATTGATTGGACGCAGCCGCTGGCTCTCGACCGCTATGAACAGCGTGCTCTGGCCAGGGTGCTGACCCCGATCTATCTGGGTGAGCAAACCGCAATGGTCGGTGCCAGCTCGACCATCCCGCAGTGTTTTGCCGCTCATGAGACCGAAGCGCAGCTCTATCTTGCCACGTTTCTTTTGGATGAAGCCCGCCATTTCGAGACCCTGACCCGCTTCTATCATACCCTGAAGCAGCGCCCGCTCGAAGTCCGTCAGCTCAAAGATATGTTTCGCTATCAGGCGCGCCTGTTCAAATCGCGCGACCGGGTTGAATGGCTGTGGGGGATACTGCTCAGCGATATTCTGGCCCGCCATTTCTACAGCATCTTGGCCAAGGCCCACCCTAGCTCTCTCTTTGCGACGATTGCCAACCGTATCCTGCGCGACGAGGCGCGCCACTTGGCCTTTGCCGAGCTCTATCTCCGCGCTGTTTTGGAACGAGAACCGCAGTTCGGTCCGGTCTTTCTCAAGATGCGCGACGAATTGCTCCGGTTAATGGAGGCCATGTATGCGGCCCTGAAAGCCGAAGCGCTGCTGATCGGCATTGATGGGCAGACCTTGTTCAGTGGAGTCCAGCGAGACATTGAGAACAAAGCCCGGCGCCTGGGCCTCCCTGAAGCAGAAAGCCCGCGAGAAGCATGAGCCGGCCGACCTCGCCCGCTAAACATCCCTCCGCGGCGCGCCTCCCCCGTTGGCCGCGGGGCAATACGCCCCAATGGATTGCCCAACGCCAGGCGCGCCTGCGGACCCTGGCCCACTGGGGAGAGGAATACCAGCACGTACTCAACGGCCCCCTCGACACGCTGACCCCTTTCCAAGAATGTGTGACCGGCCAGATGACGCTCCCGGTTGGGGTGGTCGGGCCGCTGAGGTTGAACTGGGGGCAATACGCCCTTGACCGCCACGGACAACTGCACGAGCGCAGCCGCCAAGACGACCAGGTCTTTGTGCCCCTCGTCCATACCGAAGGCGGGCTGTCCGCCTCGATTCAACGCGGCATGACTGCCGTGGCGCTTGCCGGTGGCGTCCGCACGTATGTGCTGGCCGACCGGATGACCCGCGACTCGTGCTTTGTGTTCTCTTCCACGCAGGAGGCCCTCAGTTTGGCTGAGTGGGTTGCCGCGCATAGCGCGGATATGGCGGCCTGGCTCAGAGACGCCGCCCCCTCCGCGCCCCCCGGCCATGTACTCAGCCGGCACGCGCTGCTGCATGAGGTCCAGACCCATGTGGTTGGGCCGATGTGCCACGTTTTATACCGGTTCACGACCGGCGACGCCTGTGGGCCTAATATGATGACGCGCAACGCCTATGCGCTCAACCATGCGTATATTTGCGAACGCTTCGCCGCCGAGTCCGGCATCAGACCGCTGCGTATATTTCTCGAAGCCAATATGGGGGGCGATAAGAAACCGAGTCATGCTTTTTTTCAGTTTCCGGGGCACGGCAAAGTAGTCCATGCCGAAGTCACCCTGCCCAATGCGGTCCTGCGGCGCGTCCTGCGCGTTGGGGCGGCGGACATGCTTGGTCTGGAACATGCCGGCCTGCATGGCGCGCACGCAAGCGGTATGCAGTCTTTTGCCTTTACTCCAGCCTCAGCCATTGCCGCTATTTTTGCCGCCACCGGCCAGGACTTGGGCATGGTCGGCACGAGCAGTATGGCCCAGGTGACGGTCAGTCCGGTCAGTGCCGGACTGCACTTGTCCATTCGGTTTGCCGGCTTAGAAGTGGGCACGCTCGGCGGAGGAACGAGTCTGCCGTGTGCGCGCGCGTATCTCCAACTGCTGGACTGTTGGGGCGAGGGCAAGGTGTATCGGTTCGCCCAAATCATTGCGGCAACCGCGCTATGCCTCGAACTCTCGGCCTCGGCGAGTATGGCCGCGGATGGGAGCCGGAATTTCCTGCAAGCTCACCTTGAGCGCGGCGGGCTGCGGGCGAGCGAGTAAAGACGAGCAAACCGATGCCGCTCGCCCGCCTGATTGTCAACCCAACCTCGGGGGGAGGACGGGGCGCGCCGCTCGCCCGCCAAGCCAGCCTGGAACTGCAACGGCGTGGACTGCAACACCAAGTCCTGTATAGTCGCTCGCCGACCGACCCAGGGGTATTGGCCCATCAGGCCGTCACTGATGGTTGCTCCCTCGTCGTTGGCGTGGGTGGCGACGGCTTGGTTCATGCCGTGGCAAACCGCCTGGTCGGGACGCCGGCGACGCTGGGCATTATTCCGGCCGGGCGCGGCAACGACATTGCGCGCGGCCTGGGCATCCCGCTCGGCCTGACCGAGGCGTGTGAGTTGATCGCTCAATATGACCCCCACTCTTCCCGGCCTGTCTCTCGTATTGATGTTGGGCAGGCGCACGAGCGCTATTTCTTGTCGGTGGCGTTGGTCGGCTTGGCCGCGGACATTAACCGTCGCTCCAATCAGCTGGGTCGCTGGCGCTTTCCCGCCATATATTCGGCCTTGACTGTGCTGTCGGTCTTTCTCTCCACGCCCCAGACGTTCACGATTTGCTGCGATGGCCATGAGCAGCGCTGCTATAGCTGGCTGATTGCGGTCGGCAACTCGTGGAGTTCGGGACGGGGCATGCAACTCGTGCCCGGCGCCCGGGTTGACGACGGCCTCCTGGACGCCTGTGTCGTGTATGGGATGGGCAAGGGGGAACTCCTGCTGCGAGCGTTCCCGCGCGTCTTTCGTGGTACCCACGTCTACCTGACCGGAATCGAGCGGGTGCACGGGAGAGCCCTGCGTATCCGTTCGGAAACCCCAGGAGATATTTACGCGGATGGCGAACGCCTGGGCGCGCTGCCGGTCACGTTGCGGGCGATTCCTCAGGCCCTGGCGGTCATGCGTCCGGCGCACAATCGCTAGGCAAACTGCCAGGGGTGTGGTACACGGGGGAGCACCTGAACCACAAGGACTACTGCTGAGAAAAGGAGAGTGTATGGCCTTCCGGGAAGAGTTTCTTGATATCCGCGGCAAGCATACCCAAATGCTCAGCGGGGGTGCTGGAGACCCGCTGCTGTATCTCCACAGTGCGGGCGGAGAGGTGACCTGGCTGCCTTTTTTTGAACAACTGGCGCAACACTACACCGTATATGTCCCCGGCCATCCAGGCTTCAGCCGGTCTGAAGGCTTGGAGCAAATAGACAGCATAGAAGACCTCGTTTTTCACTATACGGACTTGATGGACCATATCGGGCTTGACCAGCCCTATGTGGCTGGTCTGTCACTCGGGGGCTGGCTGGCCGCTGAGCTGGCGACGCGTTATAGCAACCGCCTGAAAAAGCTGGCCCTGATCAACCCGGTCGGGCTCCGCGTGCCCGGCTCGCCCCTGGCCGATATTTTTGCGGCAGACCCACAGGAAACGCGCCGTTTGGTCTTCCATGCCCCAGAGTCCGCCCTGGCCAGAAGTTTTATCCCGGATGACCCCCCTCAAGACGTGCTGGAAAACGCCCTCCGTGCCCGCGAAGCCACGGCCCGGGTCGGCTGGAATCCCTATCTGTGTAATCCAAAGCTGCGTCGCCGGCTGTACCGGATAACCGTTCCCACCCTCATTGTTTGGGGCGAATCCGACCGGTTGATCCCGCTCGCCCACGGGCGGGCCTATCATGAAGGGATTGAAGGGGCAGAATTAGTCCTGATTGCCGACTGCGGCCACGCGCCACCGTTTGAGAAACCGGAAGAAACCGTGCGGCACCTCAGCGCGTTTTTCCAGTAAGGCTCGGCCCTGCCGACACGTCATGGATCAGCGTTTGACCCCGGATATGTTTGAGCGGCTCGACGAAAACGATGACGCGCTCTTTTATACCCTGCCGCGCAAGCTGGTCCATATCGATGAGGGGGCGATTGCTGCTGCCGGCCGCTGCATGGCCCAAACGTTTGCCCCGGGCGGCGTCCTCCTGGACCTCATGAGCAGTTGGCGCACGCATCTGCCCGCAGGATTTGTGAAGCAAAAATGCCTGGGACTCGGGCTGAATGCCGAGGAGATGGCGGATAACTCGGACCTGGATGACTATATCGTCCATAATCTCAACACAGACCCGCAGCTCCCCTTGCGCACTGCCTCCTTTGATGGGGTGGTTGTCACTGTCTCGATTCAATACATGATCCGACCGATTGAAGTTTTTGCTGAAGTGAATCGGATATTGAAGCCAGGCTGTCCCTTTCTGGTGCTCTACTCCAACCGGATGTTTCCAACCAAAGCCATCCGCCTGTGGCAGATGTTGAGAGACCAGGGCCGGGCCGAGTTGATTACCGCCTATTTCCAGCAGGCGGGCGGATACGAGGCCGCGGTCTGCGAAGACTGGAGCCCCAATCCGGGTGGCTCTGATCCCCTGTTTGCCGTTTCCGCGCGCAAGCAAACCGCCCCGGACGCGGCGGGCGGAGGATAGACAATTTTGTGGCTGCCCGCCTGATATATCCAAAGCTGGTGGTTGAGCAAGACTTGTGGCGAGCTGGGCTGCGCACTGTTGCTGGCGTTGACGAGGTGGGCATGGGGCCGCTCGCTGGCCCGGTCGTGGCGGCTGCGGTCGTTTTTCCCCAGAAATTGTCGGAGGAGCGCTTACCGGAGTCCTTTCCAGTGGGCGTGCGCGACTCCAAGACTTTGACCCCCCAGGCTCGGGAACGTCTTGAGGTAGAGATCCGTAAGAGCGCAACGGGCATTGGCATTGGACTGGTTGCGGTTGAGGAGATTGATCGAATCAATATCTATCAGGCCGGCTTGAAAGCCATGCGTTTGGCCCTTGACCACCTCCCCACCCAACCCGAACACGTATTGATAGATGGCCGCACTCTGCCCGACTATCCCATACCCCAGGCCAATTTTCAGAAGGGGGACCGGGATATTTACTCCATTGCCGCGGCCTCGATTATTGCGAAAACGTACCGTGACCGACTCATGCTTGAACTGGACCGCCACTATCCCCAATACGGATTTGCCCGCCATCGGGGATACGGCACGGTTGCCCATCGTGCGGCCCTGCGTGCCTACGGACCGTGCCCGGCTCATAGACGTTCATTTCGGCTGCTCTCGTAGTCCTTGGGTTCACTTTCAACGAGCCGCTCTTGGTGGCTATACTAGGAGCAGGAGGAGCGTATGGCGACTGAAGTAATCATGCCGCGGATGAGCGACACGATGGAGGAGGGAAAGATACTCAAGTGGCTCAAAAAAGTTGGGGACCGAGTTGAGGTCGGCGATATTATCGCCGAGGTGGAAACCGATAAGGCCGATATGGAAATGGAAGCCTTGGACGACGGCTTCCTGACCGAGCTGCGCGCCCAGGCGGGCGAGTCTGTCCCGGTTGGCGCGGTGATTGCCCTATTGGGAGACGCGGCTGAGGTGGGCGTGGCCCCAGCCCCGTCTCCGCCGGCCGAGAAAAAGGCGGAAGCCAAAGCCGGCCCGCCGGCGGCCAAGAAGGTGCGTAAAATCCGTGAGGCCGGGCCAAAGAAATCGCCGGCCCGAAAAAAGGATAAACGGATTCTCGCCTCGCCCATTGTCAGAAAAATAGCCGCAGAGCGTGGTATTGAACTCGCCACGGTGCAGGGCAGTGGGCCGGGCGGACGGATCATCAAGCAGGACCTTGAACACGTCGAGGCCAGGCCGGGCGCGCTTGAATTGGAGACCCCGCAACCCGCCGCGCCGATAGCCACCACGCCCCCCGGAAAGGCCGAGCCGTTCTCTCGGATGCGGGCCACGATTGCCAAACGCATGGCCGATAGTATGCGGGAGGCGCCGCATTTTTATGTCACGACTGAGATTGATATGTCCGAGGCGGTTCGCCTGCGGACCTCGCTCAAGCTCAGTGAGCGGGTCAACGCCGAGGTGACTTATACCCATTTATTGGTCAAGGCGGTCGCGGTTGCGCTGGGGCAACATCCCCGGCTGAATGCGTCTTTTAGCGGTGACGGACGGGTACTCAAGGCGGAGATCAATATCGGTATTGCGGTTGCCCTTGATGATGGTTTGATCGTGCCAGTGCTGCACAACTGCCAGGCGCTGTCGCTCCTGGACATTGCCGCCCAAGCCCATGCGGTGGTGGAACGGGCGCGGACGGGCAAGCCGACGCCGCAAGACCTGTCTGGCGGAACCTTTACCATTTCCAATTTAGGCATGTATCCTGTGGAACACTTTACCGCGGTGATTAATCCGCCCCAGGCCGCTATTCTGGCGACGAGTGCCATCAAAGAGCGCCCGACGGTCAGAGACGGGCAGGTGGTGATCGCGCGGACCATGATGGCAACGCTCTCGTGCGATCATCGGGTATTGGACGGGGCGACTGGTGCCCAATTTCTCGAAGCACTGAAGAATCTTCTCGAAAATCCCGTCGGCTTAATGGTGTAAGGGCATATCATGGAACACTATGATTTGGTGGTCATTGGAGCAGGGCCTGGAGGCTATGTCGCCGCGATTCGGGCCGCCCAGCTTGGCCTGAATGTCGCGGTTGTGGAGAAAGACCAGCCCGGTGGGGTCTGCCTGAACTGGGGCTGTATTCCGTCCAAAGCCATTCTGACCTCGGCAGAGATGTATGAGGACCTGAAACACGGGGAGCGCTATGGCATCAAGGTAAGCGGCCTCTCTTTTGATTATCCCCAGGTCATCAAGCGTTCCCGCCAAGTGGCCGGCCGCCTGGCCAAAGGCGTGGAATACCTGCTCAAAAAAAACCGGGTGCCACTCCTCAAAGGGGCCGGCCGCCTGGAAGGCAACACCCGGGTGGTCATCGAGGGCCAGGAGCGGCAGCAGGTTGGAGCCGAGCGTATTCTGGTGGCCACCGGTTCACGCGAGCGGACACTGCCCGGCCTTGAGATCGATGGCAAGCAGGTCGTCACCAGTTATGAGGCGTTGACGGAGCAAGCCATCCCCGACTCCCTGGTCATCATCGGCGGCGGGGCGATTGGGGTCGAGTTCGCCTATATCTATAGCACGTTCGGCAGCCGGGTGACGATTGTTGAAATGGAGAAACAGCTCCTGCCAGGGATTGATGACGAAATCGCCACAGAGCTAGAACGCGCGTTTAAGAAAAAGGGGATCGAGGTCCTGACCCGGACCACGTTTCAGAGTCTGGAAAAATATCCGGGTCGAGTCGAGGTTAACCTGGATAACGCCGGCACCCTCAAGCAACGCACCGCGAATAAGGTTCTGGTGGCGGTCGGTCGGGCTCCGCTCAGCGCTGGTCTTGGTCTGGAAGAAGCCGGTGTCGGGTTGGAGCGTGGCTATGTGCAGGTCAATGCCCACATGCAAACCGCCAATACCGCCATCTATGCGATTGGGGATATCAACGGGCCGCCACTCCTGGCCCATGCGGCTTCAGAAGAGGGGATTGCCGCGGTTGAATTCATGACTGGCGCGCGGGAGAAAGGGCTGGATGCGTCCCGTATTCCGGCCTGCATTTATTGCCAGCCACAAGTCGCCGTCTTCGGGCTGAGCGAAGAGCAGGCCCAGGCCCAGGGCCACGACGTCAAAGTCGGGCGTTTCCCGTTCCGCGCCCTGGGGAAGGCGCTGGCCGCCGGCCATGACGAAGGGATGGTCAAGCTGGTCGTTGATACGGCATACGGTGAGATCCTTGGCTGTCATATCGTCGGGCGTGGGGCGACCGACCTTATTGCCGAGGTCGGTCTCGCCCGGACGCTGGAAGCAACCACGGCTGAGCTGAGCGAAACCGTGCACGCCCATCCGACGTTATCTGAGGCGATTCTGGAAGCCGCATTAGACGCCGAAGGGCGCGGCATCAATTTTTAAGACCGCCGAGTCCGAGCAAGCCCAATGCAACTCGCGTGTCTCACCCCCGGCCGGATGGATTACGCTACCGCCTTGGCCTGGCAGCAGACGCTGGTTGCCCAGCGGATTGCGGGCGAGATACCCGACGCTCTTGTCCTGCTTGAGCATCCGCCCGTCTTTACCCTGGGCCGGGGGGGCGACCAGAAATACCTGCTCACCCCCGGACAGGTGCCGGTCCATCGGGTCGGGCGGGGCGGGGAGGTCACGTTTCACGGGCCGGGCCAGTTGGTCGGCTATCCCATTCTGGACCTGAAACAACACGGCAAAGATGTCCATCGCTATCTGCGTCTGCTGGAGGAGGTGTTATTATCCTCGCTTGCGGCGTGGAATATCACTGCCACCCGGAGAGACGGCCTGACCGGGGTGTGGGTCGGAACGGATAAAATCGCTTCCATTGGCATTGGCGTTCGTCGCTGGGTGACGTTTCATGGCTTTGCCTTGAACGTCAATCCCGATCTGTCGTATTTTTCTGCCATTGTCCCGTGCGGACTGCCGGGGGTGCGGATGACGTCCATGCAGGAATTATTGAAGACCGCCCTCCCGCTCGATAGGGTACAAGCAACGCTTGTCCGAAGCTTTGCGCGGACACTGGGCCACCAGGAGATTATATGGAACACGAGCCGGCCGACAGCCGTTCTCAAGCCGGAACATCTGGCAACCGTTTGGTAAAGCGTCGCCACCCGGACTGGATTAAAGTCCGTATGCCCAGTGGTCCGGGCTATACCCAGACCAAGGCCATTGTTTCGACGTTCAAGCTCAACACGGTGTGCCAGGAAGCGCAGTGTCCCAATATCGGTGAGTGCTGGGGACATGGGACGGCGACGTTCATGCTCATGGGCGATGTGTGCACTCGGAACTGCCGGTTCTGTGCGGTCAATCACGGCCGCATGGTGGCCCTTGACCCCGGAGAACCCCGGCGCGTGGCTGAGGCCGCCCTCAAAATGCGCCTCTCACATATTGTCGTCACCTCGGTCAACCGAGATGACCTGCCGGACGGGGGCGCTCAACACTTTGCCGAGACCGTGTATGCGCTCAAAGACCTGAATCCGGCCTGTACGGTCGAGGTGCTGACCCCCGATTTTCAGGGCAATGAGAGCGCTGTTGCCACCGTTGCCGCCTCGCCGGTTCATGTCTTCAACCACAATACCGAGAGTGTGCCACGCTTGTATAAGCGGGTGCGCCCAGGGGCGAAGTATGCGCGCTCTTTACGTGTCCTGGAGAAGGCGAAAACCGTTCGCTCGGACCTGAAGACCAAGACCGGCCTTATGCTCGGGCTGGGTGAAACCTATGCAGAACTCCTGGACGTCTTCGGCGACCTGCGCGCGGTGGGGTGCGACATCCTGACGCTCGGGCAATATCTGCAACCGTCGCAAGCCCATCTGCCAGTTGAACGCTATGTCCATCCAGATGAATTCAAAGCCTTACGCGAAGAGGCGCTCAGGCTTGGTTTTCGCCATGTCGAATCCGGCCCGCTGGTACGCAGCTCCTATCACGCCTGGAAACATAGTGCGTAGGAGCTGCAACGCAGAAAGGAAACCCGCATGACCCTCCCAAACAGCGTCAAAATTGTCGATCTGACCGCCAGAGATGGCTTAGAAGGCCTGAAGCACCTCGTCCCGGTAGACTTTCGGGTTGAGCTGGTCAACCGGCTCTCGGCCGCGGGATTTCCTTCCATTGAGGTGGGCGAATTCGTGAGCCCCAAGGTCATTCCGGCCATGCAGGGCTCGGATCAGGTGGCCCAACAGATCACGCCCAAACCCGGGGTGGAGTATAGCGCGCTGGTGCCGAATATGCGGGGCTTGCATGACGCGCTCAAAGCCGGGGTGCGGGTCATTACGATTTTTGGTGCGGCTACGGAACAGTTCAGCCAAGCCAATATCAATTGCACGATTGAAGAAAGCTTTGCGCGCTTTGAGCGGGTTGTGGCCGCGGCCACAGCACAGCACGTCAAAGTCCGCGGCGCGGTCTCGTGCGTGGCCGGCTGTCCGTATGCCGGAGATGTTGATCCGCAAACCGTCGGCCGGCTGGTCAAACGATTTTACACCCTGGGCTGTTATGAAATTGCTCTGGGCGACAGCATTGGAGTGGGTACGCCGCGGTCAATCCAAGCTATTATCCGGGCCTGCGAAGACCACGGGGTTCCGGCCTCTGCCCTGACCGCGCATTTTCACAACACCTGCGGCATGGCCCTGGCCAATTGCTATGCCGCCCTGGAAATGGGAGTGTCCATTCTGGAGAGTGCCTGCGGCGGGCTGGGTGGCTGCCCAAACGCTCCGGGTGCAACCGGAAATCTGTCCTCGGAAGATCTGGTCTATATGCTGAACGGCCTGGGGATTGAGACCGGGGTGGACCTGGACCAAGTTGTTGCCATAGGCAAATGGGCCACGCAGGCCGTGCAGCACCGGCTCGATTCCAAGTTGGGCGAGGCCATGACGAATCCCCATATGACCTATTTCGAGAAGGTCGCCCCTGAGCCGCGCACGAGACCGGTGTGAGTCTTCAGAAATTTTCCTCGACCCGCACGAACGAGGCGAACCGAGGAACCCCGGCTTTGGTATACCCTTGGTGCTTGAAACGCACCGTGCTGCCAACCGGCGGCGGGTTGTCGCGCTCCGCATCGGAGAAGCCTGAGCCAATGGCAAACCGGACACCGTTGGACAACTCTACTCGGAGCGAGCCCATCCGCCCCACATTCCGCCCCGAGCCGGGGAGATGTTCAAGTACAACGGCCTGGGCTTCCTGAAAGGTTTTGACTTTCAAAAGCGTAGCCGAGCGCCCAACCCGATAGGCTGATTCGGGCTGGCGCAAGATCAACCCCTCTCCGCCCAGGGCTTTGACCGCGGCTAATTTTTCCTGGAGATGCTGTTCGTCCCGGTAGACTTCGTGTTCGATGACGGACACAGCGGGGTTGGGATGCTGCCGAAACCACTCGCGGGCAAAGGCCAGGCGTTGCTCAAAGCCACCCTCGGCCTGGGGCGCGTCAAAAACCATATAGCGGACCGACTTCCAGCCGTCGTGGGGTGTTTTGCGACGAACGATGCTGACGGTCTCAGCGAAGCGCTGCCGCCCGACCCATAACTCCCCGTCCAAGGGCGTAGACGGAAAATTCTCAGTAAACCAGGCTGGTGCAGCAAAAGGGTGACCCGACCGAGAAACCAGTTGTTCGCCCGTCCAATAGCCGCGCACTCCGTCCAGCTTCTCGCTCATCCACCAGCCCCGGATGTCTCGGCCGGCCTGCCAGGTTTGGGCTTGCATAACCGGGGCGGCCTGGGGTGCGGCCAACACCAACGCCGGCGTGAAAACAAGAACGAGGAGAAGAGCGAGGCCAGTGAAGCCGGACGAGCGTAGGCGAAACGGTTGGCGCATGGCGGTCTCAAAAAGGTGTCGTGTTGAGGGGGACGACTGAACAGGGGGACTATAGAAACGAACGCTCCCAGCGTCAAGCTTGTGAGTGCAGGCCGCCTGATTATCCTTGCTGTGTAATATCGCTATTGATACTCTCTCTCAGGTGGCTGACACTGCGATACTCCTCAAGGCGTTCCGCAACAATCCCAAAGGTCCGCTTCAGAAAGGTACAAGCCATCGCCTCTACCGCACTCTCCTTGGCCGAATGACCCAAGAGTGAATATTCAGAACGTCAAAGGGAGGGCAAAGCCCTATCAGGTTCGCCAAGTCGTCAAAGCGATTGAGAAATTGGAGGGAATGAAATGACAACGCACTATACCTACCGTATTACTTGGTCCGCCGAAGACAGCGCCCACGTTTGCCTGTGTGCAGAATTTCCTCCGTTAAGCTGGCTGGCATCTACTCCGGCGACGGCTTTGGCTGGTATCCAGCGGCTGGTGCGGACTTGCATCGCCGATATGCAAGCCACCGGAGAAACGCCGCCAACGCCACTGGCCGACCGGACCTATAGCGGAAAGTTTATGGTCCGCGTACCCCCGGAAACACACCGCGCCCTCGCCATACGGGCAGCGGAGGAGGGGGTGAGTCTGAACCGGCTGGTGAGCGCCCGTCTCGCTCATGACACCGCGTGATTGAGTCAGCTCACGCCCCTCTCAGTCTACTCCACCTCCTGCATGACGTGGGTGGCGAAGTCGGTCATCTCTGCCTCTCCGCCGGTGATGCAGACCTGGCTGATGCCCAATTCCTTCATTCTGCCCACCCGCTCCCGCAGTTCTTCGGGCGTGCCGGTCAACGTGGTTTCCTTAATCATCTTCTCAGTGACCAGCGGGGCGTGTTCCGGCTTGAACGCGGCGCAATAGTCTGTATAGAGGTCCAGATGTCGGGTCTCGACCGGGGCGTCCGGGGTACGATAGGCGTGCTTAAAGGCCATAAGATCATCCCGGATGTCTCCCGGCAACTGAAAGGGGTCCTTCACCGACAGGGCGAAGATATTGCACTCCGAAGACACCAGGGGGCCGACCGCCTGCTGAAGGTCTTCCAGGGTCTCTCCGGGTTGTCTCAGGTGGAAAGCCGTGGTGACGGTGATATAGAGGTCTTCCAGGCGCTTGCCGGCACGTTCGGCCCCGCGTTGAATATGGTCCAGCGTGTATTTGAGCAAACTGTCTCCGACCGTGCCGAAGAGGATCACGCCGTCCCCGATTTCCCCGGCCAACTCCAGCGTCTTGGGTCCGCTGCCGGCGACGTGAATCGGGATGGGGTTCTTGAGATTGACGAACTGGCTGTTGGGATTGAGAAATCGGATCTGACGCTTGCGTTCCCCCTCTTGATAGGGAACGGTCTCCCCCTTGAGTAGCCCGCGACATACTTCCACATTGGCGCGCATGTCCGCCAGCCGGGCCGCCGGCATCCCGAGCGTCCGCCGGGCGGTATTGCCCGTCCCGATACCCATGATGACCCGGCCCGGAGCGAGCACATTCAGGGTGCCAAAGCTACAGGCGGTGACTGGGGCAATCCGCGAGCTGGGGTTGGTCACATTGGTGCCGAGTTTGATCGTCTTGGTATGGGTCGCACACAGCGCCATGCACTGGTAAACGTCGCTCCAGACCATCTGAGAATCCCCGAACCAGGCATGGGTATAGCCCTTGTCCTCGGCAATCACGACGTCCTTATAGGTGTCAACATGAGAAAGAAAAATCACTCCATAATCCATTTCGACCTCCTTGTTCTTCGTCATATTCGAGTCAGGATGCTCTGAAGAGGCATCATCAATCTATTCCCTCCCAAGGGGAGGCCCCGCTGCGACGAGAGATCACCTCCTTCCTAAAGGACCTTCAGCACCTCATCTCTTTCGCTGTAGACAAACCGCACCTCCCGGCCGTTGCGCCACGCCCGGATACCGGCCTCTGGGGTGACGGTTCCAATGCTCCGCGCGGGAATATGGGCTGACTGAAAAATCCCTTCGAGACGGGGCCATTGATCCGCACTGATGGTCAGGAGCAGGCTGCCTGAACTGATCAACCCGAGTGGGTCGATATTGAAATGTTCACAGATGGCGCGGGTGGAGGGGAGGGTGGGAATAGCGTCGAGGTCAATCTGCATACCCAGACCGCTGACAACGGTCATCTCATACAGCCCCATCGCTACGCCGCCCTCTGTCGGGTCGTGCATGGCGGTCGCGCCGTGTTGGGCGGCTGACAGGGCTTCGGGGACGATGGAGATTCCCCAGCTTTGGCGAAGGTGTTGGGCCTCGTGTTGCAGCTCTGGTGAGAGGATTTTCTCCAGCTCCTGACGCTTCTCGGCAAATACAATACTGGTCCCCTCAAGACCGGTCGTCTTTGTCATGACCACGATATCCCCGGCCCGGACTCCCTGCGTCGTCACCAATCGGTCCTTGGCGACGACGCCCGCCATATTCCCGACAACGATGGGCTGAGTGACTGAGGGGGTGACTTCGGTGTGGCCGCCAGTCACGGCAATGCCCAAATCCAGACAGGTGGCCGCAATCTGGGTAAAGACCTGTCTGACACTGTGCTCTGACGTATCAGGCGGGAAGAGGAGGAAGGCTTGAAACCAGGCTGGCTTTGCCCCCATAGTCGCGACATCGTTGGCGTTGATATGCACGGCGTACCAGCCCACGTCTTCGGCCGTAAATGTGACCGGGTCGGTTTTGACCACAAGACACTGCTCGCCCATATCGAGAACGGCGCAGTCTTCACCAAACCGTGGGCCGATGAGCACACGCGGGTCCTCCGTTCCGGTGTGTTGGATACAGGTTTTGAGAAAATCGGCTGGAAGTTTGCCTGGGAGAAGCATCTATGCTCGCTCCGCGTGTCGGGCGACGTCTCACTCCGCCAGTGGCGCGGCAGGGTCGGGTTCTTCGGTTGCGACTGTTGCTGTCTCTCCAGCGGCTGCCTCGGGAGGGCGCTTGCCCTGTTCCGGGTCTGCCTTTTCCAGGTCGGCAACCACGACCTGGAGGAATTGATCCGGGTGGAGGTGTTGCTTGGCCGCGGCTCTCACCTGCTCAAGAGTCACCGAACCAATAATGTCTGGGTAGCGGTCCGGGTAATCGAGCCCGAGTGCGTAGAACTCAAGCAGCGGAAGCATCCCGGCGACATCCGCGTTGGAAATGAGCCGGAGCGGAAAACTGTTTATCAGATAGGCTTTTGCTGCTTCGACTTCTTCCGCGCTTGCCCCCTCTTCCCTGAAGTGCCGAATGACAGCCAGGGTTTCAGCAATGGCTTGGCCGGCGCTTTCATTTTTGGTTTGCAAGACAACGGTGAAAGGCCCTGGATGCTTGCGAGCCGAAAAATAGCTCCCGACGGAGTAGGCATAGCCTTGCTCCTCTCGAATGCGGTCCATGAGCCGCGAGCCAAACCCTCCGCCCCCAAGAATATGATTCATGACCAGAGCGGCATAATAATCAGGGTGCGAGCGGGCGATCCCCGCATGGCCGATCATGATATTGGCCTGGGTAACCTCCTTATTCAGGTTGACCTGTTGAGCCTGCCGAGCGGGTGGGTCCGGCCACGAGAAGTCGGGCAGGGCGGCCGCTTTCCAGTCGGCAAAATGGGAAGCGAGGAGGGAGATGATCTGGTCCTGAGTGATTTCTCCAGCGACGGCGATAATAGTGTTATTGGGCCGATAATAGGTGGCATGGAACTGCTTGATATCAGCCGGCGTCATCCGTGCCAGCGTCTCGGCTTGGCCCGAAATCAGCCGTCCATAAGGATGCTGAGGGTAGAGATGTTCTTTGAAGGCTTTGCCGGCAATCCAGCCAGGGTTTTCTTGATTGGATTGCAGCCGTCCCTCAATCTCCTTGCGGATGCGCTCGAATTCATCCTGCGGGAAGGTGGGGGACAGGATGACTTCGGCCAGAAGAGCCCAAGACCGGTCAAGATTCTTGGTCAACGTCGTCATACTGATGGTCGTCGCATCATTGCCAGCTTCAACTGATAACGACGTTCCCAAGAAGTCGAACTCTTCGGCGAGCGCCTGAGCGGAATAACTCACGGTCCCACGGGTGAGCAACTCGGCGGTCAGATTTGCCAAGCCCTGTTTGCCTGGCGGGTCAACCGCGGCGCCTGTTTTGAGGATCATGTTCATCACGACCATAGGCAGGCCGGGCCGCTCGGCAACGAGCAAGGTTGCGTTGTTGTCGAGCACGGTCCGCGTTCCCAGCGGTGCGGCTGAGAGGGACGAAACAAAGCCGAGGCTGCATATCAGGCCGATCAGAAGACGTCGTGTCATGGCAGGCTTCCTTCATAAACGAGAGGACGGAGCGAGCAGGAAGAGGGTCAATGCGCCCCCCGGCGTCCCGGCCCTCCCTGGGCTGACTCCCGAACGGGGGTCCCATCAGGTTCCAGGATGCCGACGGTCCGGTTCGTATCGATCAGATACTTCTGGGCCACCTGCTGGACCTGTTGCGCGGTGACGGCTCTGAGGCCAGGAATGACTTTGAGGAGGAGGCTCCAGTCGCCAAGCGCAGCATATTGCCCAAGTTGCAGCGCACGATAGAAGAACGAGTCCTGGGCATAGGTAAAACGCGATTCAATCAGATTCTTGGCCCGTTCCAACTCTTTTTTCGTCACCAGGGTGGTCTTGATCCGGGTGATCTCTTCAGACAGTGCCTGTTCTGCGGCTTGCCAGGTTTTCCCCGGAGCGATCCGCATGGACAAGGTAAACAGTGTCGGGTCAAGTGCAGTCCGGTCATAACCGGCGCTCGCACTCAGGGCAAGCTGCTGGTCTTCAACCAGCGAGCGTTGCAAGCGGGCACTGCGCCCGCCCCCAAGAATCGTGGCTGCGATTGAGAGCGCAAAACTCTCGTCGTTCTTAAAATTCGGGACGTGATAGCTGGCAATATACAGGGGCAGCGAGGCCGGGCGCTTAAGAAAAACGCGCCGTTCGCCCCGCTGTGACGGCTCCACTGAGGTGACCTCAGGAATTGCCGGCCCGGCTGGAAGCTGGCCAAACGTCTGGTGGATGCGCGGCAGGAGGCGCTCTGGGGTCACATCCCCGGCGATCACCAGGATGGCATTGCCAGGAACATAATAGGTCTGATGATAGGCTTTGACCTCTGCGAGGCTGACCGTTTCCAGGTCGTGCATCCAGCCGACGATGGGCCAGCCATAGGGATGGGCCGTAAACGCGGCGGCACTGACCTGTTCCCACAAGTCGGAGCTGGGCTCGTCCGCGGTCCGCAGCCGGCGTTCTTCCATGACAATTTTCTGCTCTGACAAAAAGCCTTCCTCGTCCAGCATGACATGGGCCATGCGGTCGGCTTCGAGTGTCAGAAAGAGGTCGAGATGCTGTACGGCGGCGCTTTCAAAATAGACAGTCTGGTCGGCAGAGGTGAACGCATTGAGCCGCCCCCCGCGCTCCTGAATCAACCGAGAAAATTCGCCTTTGCCGTAGGTCGGCGTTCCCCTGAACATGAGATGCTCAAGCAGATGCGAAATACCCGTAATGCCCGGTCGCTCATTGCGCGAGCCGACCTTATACCAGACTTGCAGGGTGGCGACCGGCGCGCGATGGTCTTCCAATATGATAACGGTCAGGCCGTTATTGAGAACGTGTTGTGTGACCTGCCAGCCGTCTGTGTCAAGAGCTTGGCTATGGCCGGACCGAAAACCAAGCAGGAGGACGAGGACGCAGACGAGCGCGGGAAGATATCTCACCAGTTGACGCCGTGTAACCATACCGCGCATAGTTGCGAACGCCAGACCGGTTTGCAAGGGGAGGGCGACACGGAACGAAGGGGCGCTCAAGACAAGAGGCGCGCCTGTTTAATAGACCCATTCTCCTTTGGTGTAGCGAAAGATCTCGGAGACTTGGCTGGTCTCGGCCGGCGTAAACAGGCCGTTGATCGCCTGTTTTTTTGTCTTGCCTATGCTGCGCATGGTCTTTTTGTAATACCTCAGAATGCCGACAAAGGGCGTTGCCTGTGACCGGGTGAGTTTGATCGTGGTGTAGCGATGAGGAAGATAGCCGATATATTCGGCGACGAACCCGTCCGGTGTTTGCCTGATGTGCATCCGCTCTTTTTTTTGAAAGTCTTCGGTTGCTGCCAGCTTCTGCATCCACTTACGGGTAAAGACATCAAAGCTCGCCCGTACTCGGTCTTCCGCCTCTTCTGCTGAGCTGTGCCTCGCTTGGGCCTCTCCCCTCTGAGACGACGAAGGGCTTTGCTGAGGAGGGGTTTCCCCGGCCGTGGCCGCACAGCAGAAGACAAGTATCAGCAGCCCTGAAGCGCAACTGTGGAAAAGGTATGTGAATGGCAGCATACGGGTAGGATGTGAAAAGGGCGGGGCTGGTGACTCGAACCAGGCCCCGCCCTTGTTCATGCTGAGACGGATCATTCACCGGCAGAGTGCGTGTGAACGATCAATTCAGCCCGTCGGTTCATGGACCGGCCTTCCCGGTTGTCCGTCCCGTCGTCATTCATATTCGGGGCGACCGGGTCGTTTTCCCCACGCCCGACGGTTTCAAGACGACCGGCGTCTATGCCTCTATCGACCAAGTACGCCTTGACTGCCGCGGCGCGCTCTTCCGATAAGCTCTGGTTATAGGACTCGGAGCCTAGCGAATCCGTATGCCCTTCGATCAGGACTGCGCGGTCTGGATTCTCCTGAAGAATATGGACCGCTTCATCAAGGACCGGCTCGAACTCAGGCTCCACGTCCGACTTGTCAAAGCCGAAGGTAATGCCGCGCAGGATGATTTCCTTGGGTTCCGGCGGTGGTGGCGGTGGTGGCGGTGGTGGCGGTGGTGGCGGTGGTGGCGGTGGTGGCGGTGGTGGCGGTGGTGGCGGTGGGTCGTCCGCGGAATAATAGCCTAAGACCGCGCCGACCAGAGCCCCAATGCCAGCCCCAGCCCCAAGCCCCGCATCCGTATCATCACTGACTCCTGTACCGGCCGCGGCTCCAATAGCAGCGCCGAATGTCGCGCCGTAGAGTGCACGCTTATGTCTTTCCGTTGCGCAGCCTGTCACCAGAAAGAGAAGGGCCATAGCCCAAATATAATGAAAGCCTCTCCTCCATCGAATCATTTCCTGACCTCCTTCCTTTCCTGCATGTCCGTCCAGGGAAGAACTCCTCCGAACGAGAATATCAGTTCCACGGACCCATAACAGAAAGCCGGCGTTCCGACAAGATCACAACACAGATATCCAAACACGCGCAGCCGCTGAGGACTACGAGCGGAGTGCCGCCAGGCCAGGCAGGTCGCCCGATTCGAGAAAGGCTAAGGACGCCCCGCCCCCGGTTGAGATATGGCTGATCCGGTCGGCAAGCGTGGCCTGGCTCAAGGCGGCAACCGTATCTCCGCCACCGGCAACGCTGAAACAAGCTGAGAGGCCGGCCACCGCGGCGGCAATAGCGCGGGTGCCCCGGTCGTACGGAGGCATTTCAAAAACACCCATTGGGCCGTTCCAGAGCACCGTCCTAGCAGACCGTACAACCGACTGAAACGCGGTAATACTACGTGGCCCGATGTCTGCTCCGAGCTGCGTAGCGGGAATATCGGATCCGGTTGTCGCGCTCGAACCGGCTCCGTCTGCAAGCTGTGCTGTCACAATATGGTCGTGGGGGAGGTGAATGGGGACACCCTGCTGCTGAGCCGCTTGCAGCAGGGCTTTTGCCTCGTCAATTTTCTCTGGCTCGACCAGAGAGCGGCCGGTGCTCACCCCTTGCGCCCGCAAGAGGGTATAGGCCATGGCCCCACCGATGATGATCGCGTCGGTGCGTGACAGCAGGCTGTGTATCAGTCCGATTTTGTCCGACACTTTCGCTCCACCGAGGAGAGCCACAAAAGGACGGTCCGGTGCGGACAATAGGGAGGACAGCGCCTCGACTTCCTTGCGCACAAGAAACCCGACCCCCTTGTCCTCGAAATGTTGCACCGCGCCGACAACCGAGGCATGAGAGCGGTGAGACGAGCCAAACGCATCATTCACGTAGACATCGGCCAGGTCAGCAAGCGCACGACTGAACGTCGGGTCATTGGCTTCTTCTTCAGCATGGAAGCGCAGGTTCTCAAGTACGACCACTGACCCAGCCGGAAGCTGGTCAATCTGCCGCTGAACCGTCGGCCCCACACAATCTGGAGCGAGGCTCACCGGGCGACCCAACAGGTCCTGGAGCAGCGCTGCCGCGGGTTTGAGACTAAGCGCCGGCGTGACTGTGCCCCGCGGACGACCCAGGTGAGAGGCGAGCAGGACGGTCGCGCCCTGAGCGAGGGCGTGCTGTATGGTGGGCAGTGCTGCCCGCACTCGCGTTGCGTCGCCGACTTGGTATTTCGGTGTCAGCGGTACGTTAAAATCAACGCGGATCAGAACGCACCTGTGGGCCAGAGAGAGCTGGTCAATGGTTTTGAGTGCCATGCGTGACGCCTGGGACCCGGCGACCCTTACGAGGGCGGGACCTCGGGCTGAAATCCCGTCTGGGTGGCGGTGACATCAACCGTGGTCGCTTCCAGCGCATGCTCAAGCACTTCATCGATAAACTCAACAAAGCGAAACTGCATTTCCTCCCGCACCTGAGGCGGGACATCTTCCAGGTCTTTCTCATTCCGTTTGGGCAAGATGACCGTCGTGACGCCAGCGCGCCGGGCCGCCAATACTTTTTCTTTGACCCCGCCAATAGGCATCACTTTTCCCCGCAGGGTAATTTCGCCGGTCATAGCCACATCCTGACGAACCTTGCGTCCGGTCAGCAGGGAAGCCAGGGCCGTCACCATCGTAATGCCGGCAGAGGGGCCGTCCTTGGGAATCGCGCCCGAGGGAACATGGATATGGATATCGCAGTTGTCATAAAAGTCGGCAGGAATATGTAAGTGGTCGGCTTGGGAGCGCACATAGGACAGGGCAGTTTGGGCCGACTCTTTCATCACGTCGCCGAGGTGGCCGGTCAGGGTGAGGCCCTTTTTCCCAACCATGCGGGTCGCCTCAATAAAGAGAATATCCCCCCCATTTGGAGTCCAGGCCAGCCCGATTGCGACGCCAGGCCGTTGGGTCCGCTCTGCCACTTCCGGGAAAAATTTAATCGGTCCCAGTAGGTCCGAGACTTTCTCCTGAGTGACTGTCGTCTTTTCCGTATTGCCTTCAGTGACGCCTCGGGCGACTTTGCGACACACCGCCCCAATCTCGCGTTCCAGGTTCCGAACGCCGGCCTCGTGGGTATATCCACCCGCAATACTCAGCACGGCCTCATCGCTGAACTCAATCTGTTCGTCGGTCAGACCATGCTCAACGACCTGCTTGGGAATAATGTGACGCTTGGCAATTTCGAGCTTTTCCTCTTCCGTATAGCCGGCCAATTCAATGACCTCCATACGGTCCTTGAGGGCCGGTGGAACCGGCTCCAAATAGTTGGCGGTCGTAATAAACATGACCTTGGACAAGTCGAAGGGAACGTCCAGGTAGTGGTCGGAGAACGAGAAATTCTGTTCGGGGTCTAAGACTTCCAGCAGGGCCGAGGCTGGGTCCCCACGAAAATCCATGCCCAGCTTGTCGATTTCGTCCAACATGAACAGTGGGTTATGGGACCCGGCGGATCGCAGGGACTGAATGATACGACCCGGCAGAGAGCCGATATATGTCCGACGATGCCCACGGATTTCCGCCTCGTCTCTGACGCCGCCAAGGGAGAGGCGCACAAACTTGCGTCCCATGGCCCGCGCAATAGAGCGCCCCAGCGATGTTTTGCCGACTCCCGGAGGGCCGACGAAACAGAGAATAGGGCCCTTCGAGTCCTGCTTGAGCTTACGGACGGCTAAATACTCAAGGATACGGTCCTTAATTTTCTCCAGGTCGTAATGGTCTTCGTCCAGAACCTGACGGGCGTGCGGAATATCGAGGTTGTCCTCTGTCTTGATCTCCCAGGGGAGGTGGATGAGCCATTCGAGATAGGTCCGCACCATCGAGTGTTCGGCCGACTCAGGGGGAATAATTTTGAGGCGCTCGAATTCATTGTTGGCCGCTTTGAGCGCCTCCTCGGGCATATTGGCGTCGTCTATTTTCTGGCGGAGGTCATCAATCTCGTTGGAACGGGAGTCGCCTTCGCCCAGTTCTTTTTGGATCGCCCGCATCTGCTGGCGCAAATAGAATTCTTTCTGGTTTTTATTCAGCTCATTCTGCACCTGGGACTGGATTTTATTCCCCAACTCAACCAGTTCGACTTCACGATTCAGAATAGCGGACAGCTTCTCCAAGCGGGTGCGGACACTCAGCGTATTCAAGAGGTCTTGCTTTTCATCAACCGAGATATTGAGGTTGGACGCGATCAGGTCCGTCACCTTGGCCGGGTCTTTGATATTCATGACCACGCCCTGGAGTTCATCCGGCAGGTACGGCACCATAGAGACGAATTTGGCAAACTGACTGACGAGATGGGCTTGACGCGCGTCCACATCTCGGGAGGCGACTGTTTCGCTCTCCAGGGGTATGACCTGGGCCTGATAATAGGGTTCGATTTGCGTGTATTCTCGAATATCAATCCGCTTCAGCCCCTGGACCAGAATCCGGACGCTGTCGTCCGGGTATTTCAGCATTTTCAGGATGCGACCGGCACTCCCACGCGAAAAAAGAGCCTGCGGGTCAGGGGATTCATCTTCCGGGTTTTTCTGGGCGGCTAAGCCCAGGAGGCTGTCGCCTTTTCGGCAGTCTTCAACCAGCTTGAGGGAGGACGCGCGTGAAATCAGGAGGGGGACGATGGCGGACGGAAAGATGACCACACCCCGCAAGGGCAGGACCGGGAGGTGTTGAGGAAGTTCGACATCACTCAGGTCTTCTTCAAACCCCACCACTCGCTGTTCCGTGAGTTCTTCTCCTGCTCCGACCTTGCTCTCTGCCATAGGTCTCCTCCCATAGTGTTCCCACTACACACTCAGACTGTCCAAAACCATAATACATGGTCTCTGCTTGCACAAGTGGGAAACTCCGGCTACAAACTTCGGCACTCCCCATTCTGATTGGACTCAGCCGTGGAAGCTGAGAAGCCTTCAGCGCCTCGGTAAAGGACTGGTGTGAAACATTACGACGCTGTGCTGTTTGACCTCTTTGGGACCATTGCCCTGTTTCAGCCAGAAAAACTGCCGGTTTTTGAGTGGAAGGGGCAGCCGACCCGCTCCACGCTGGGTCGGCTGCGTGATGTGGTGACGGAGGTGGTTCCGTCGCTGTCTTTTGAGCGGTTCTATCAGTCCCTGGGCGCAGTGAACCAGGAACTTGGCGCTATCCGTTCCGCGGAAATGCGCGAAATCAGCTCTGCGGAGCGATTTCGCCGCACCCTGGTCCACGCCGGTCTGGACGACACCCCTGAAACCGCTCGTGCCGGGGCGTCCCTCTCTCTGGCCCATATGGACCTGCTCGCCCGCGCGACCGAGGTCCCTGCCGCGCATACCCGGTTCGTCGTGCGCGTGAGCGAGCGCTACCCGACTGCCTTGGTCTCAAATTTTGATCACGCCCCAACCGCGCGCCGAGTCATCCAAGAAGGTCGGGTCGCCGACTGCTTTCGCTGTACAGTCATCTCTGCGGAGCATGGCTGGCGTAAACCCCACACCAAGATATTTCACGACACGCTCGCCCAACTACAGGTGCCGTCCCAATCGGCCCTGTTTGTTGGCGATTCTCCCCATGACGATGTGACTGGGGCGCGACAAGCCGGGATGGATATCGCCTGGGTCAACGCCTCTGGAGCCGCCCTCCCCGCGGACTGTCCACACCCCCACTATACGATTCGAGCCATTCCGGAGTTGGCATCGCTCCTGCTCTCATAGGCATTGTTCATAGGTATTGTTGACCCCCGCTAGTGGTATCGTTTTTCATAGGAAGTGCGCGCATACGAACCTCTGCCCGACCGCCTATGCCACGTCCGATCCAAATCGCTGTTATTGGCGACAGCCAGCCCTCGGCACAGGTCGCCGGCTGGGCAGAGGAGGTGGGCCGGCTGATTGCCCAGCACGACGCCGTCGTGGTGTGCGGCGGACTTGGCGGCGTGATGGCTGCGGCGGCACGCGGGGCAGCGCAAAATAATGGCCTCAGCGTCGGGATTCTGCCCACATACGAGGCGGCGAGTGCCGCGCCCGGTATTGCGGTCGTCATCCCCAGCGGGCTCGGTCATGCCCGCAATATGCTGGTGGCCGCTTCGGGCGATGCGGTGATTGCCCTGCCGGGTGCGACCGGAACCCTGTCCGAAATCGCCCTGGCCCTGACGCTGGGAAAAACCGTGGTCGCCCTCCGCGCCTGGTCCCATATTCACGGCGTGTCTGTCGCACAAACGCCGCAAGAGGCCGTACAACACGCGCTGCGAGCAGCCCAAGCAGCGGTCTCGGGGGCAGGAAATTGAGAAACGGTCGCGGACATCCTATAAAAGAACGGCTCGGAATATGTGAGGAGAGATGAGAAGAGAAAGGAGAGATCATGCCGCCCAGAGATGCTCGCGCGACAGATGAGACGCTCGTCGTCATGAAACGGGTTGATAAGTTTCTTCGGCTGCTGACCTTCCAAATGTTTTGTATCGTTGCCCTGTTAGCCTATATGATCCTCTATCCTCCTCCGCAGGCTGGGCGGTATCATGTTGTGCCGGCCCAATCTGCGATAGAGGGGACGGTGATTATTTTTGATACGATCACCGGACAGGCCGGTGGAACGTCGGTCGAAGTCCGTTCGCGGGCCAACTCGCCCCTGCCCGTTGAGTAAAGACGCCTGTCATGCTGGGCGTGGGAGTGAATCATATCAGGAAGAACGTATGTATCCATTAGGTCTTGTCCTCTCGACGGCAACCGCCGCACCCCCCCAGGAGTTTATCGAAATCGGCCGGATTGCCGAAGACCAGGGCTTTGCGGCTGTTTTTGTCAACGAAGGGCGGGGAGACGCCCTGGCGTGCGCCGAAGCGATAGCGCTGAGTACGTCTCGCATCAAGGTCGGAACGAATATCGCCAATATCTATTTCCGTCATCCGTTTCTGGCCGGCATGACCGCCACCACGATATCGGAACTCTCGCAGGGGCGCATGATACTCGGACTGGGCATGAGCCATCGTCCGCTGCTCGAATCCCTGGGCATCGCCATGCAGCAGCCGCGGCAGTATATGCGCGCGTATGTGACGGCGCTGAATACCTTGTTTCGCGGGGAGTCGCTGAGCGCCTTTCACCGTCCGCAGCAGAGCAACTATCGCGTGCCGGTCTATGTCGGGGCGGTAACTGCGGAAAGCGCTGAAATCGGTGGTGAGCTGGCCGATGGGATTATGCCGTTTCTGCCGGCCCGGCCCTATTTGACGCAGCTCGTGGAAGCGGCCCAAGCCGCGGCCCAGCGCGCGGGACGCGACCCGGACCATGTGGGCTGTATTGTGAGCATCCCGACGTTTATTTCAGACGATATTGAGCAGGCCCGCTCCGCGGCGCGCTATAATCTGGCGTTTTTCGGGAACCTGCCTTTCTATCGCAAACAATGGCGACGCTGCGGCTTTCGGGATGAAGTCACCGCCATACAAGCAGCCTGGAAAAGCGGCAACCGTCGGGCCGCGGCCGCCTGCGTGTCTGAACAGATGGTCGATCAGGTGTGTGTATTTGGTCCCCCCAGCCAGTGCCGCGAGCAGCTGGCGGCCTTCCACGCAGCCGGGGCCGCCATGCCGGTTCTGGCCGTTAGTCCGGTGAACGAAGACCGCCTGGTCGCAACCCGCAGAGCACTCGAGCTGCTGGCCCCAGGGTAAGGGCCGTCCAGGTCCGCGCAACCCGGCCGGCCTTTATTGCTGAACGACTGCCCAGACTCTATAGTGCTGCAACACCGATGTTGGGGTAGGGTGGTATTCATGTCCCGTAGCCGTATAGCCTGCTGTGTTCTGCTTATCTGTGGTGGCCTCACACTGCCCCATTTTGTCTTGGGAGTTGAACCGGACAGCGCGGGCAAAGCGCAGGCCGCATTAACCCAGCGCACCTGGAAAACCGTCGAAGAGATGTCAGCAGAAGAGTTGGCTCACGTCCAACTTGAGGGTGATACTCCACGCCACGCCCATGTGCCATATCTGCCGGCCGAAGCCTATCCGTTTGTCCCCCCGTATACGGCCGAGGAAATGGGCTACCGGGCTATGGAGTTTACGCCTCGTACCCGCTGGTCATCCGTGGTGGCCAACTCATGGGCGTCTATTGCGTCGCAAGGTGTGCTTCTCAATCCCGGCACCTCCATCACCTTTGTCAGCTATGATCCCGCAATAAGCGGGGTGCGCAAAGTCCTGTCTGCCGCACCTGGTGAAGAGGTCTATCGCTCGCTGAGTCAGGCCATTGCCCCTCCGGCTGCCGAGGGCGGCCAGTGGCTGGCGATTCGGTATCGGACGGACAAAGAAAAAATCATCAAAGAGGAGCGCTTCGCCTACTCGTCTTCCCTGCGACGGGTGCGCCACCAGGCCCCGTTCCGTCGTCAGAGCAATTTTCCCAATATGGCGCTGACCCCGGACGATGCCTGGGGGCGGGACGCCTGGGAGTTTTCCTGGCGGCTGCTCGGCACGGACGTGCTGTACCAGACCGTCCGCTTTCCGAACACGCGCCCGACCATGATCCTCCGGAACGGAGAAACCGGACAGTCCCGGACCGTCCAGACCGCGAGTATCAAACTGATGGGTGAGGTCTTTCCGCACTATACGCTGGATGGGGGGGTTGAATGCTATGTGGTCGAAGCTATTGCGCGCCCCGAATGGTTGCCCGATTATTACATGCCCCGGCTCCTCTATTGGCTGGAAAAGTCCTCATTTTTTCCGTTGCGCGGTGAGCAATACGGACAGGACGGGGAGTTGGACCATATTGAGGTCAGGCTGGCCGAACTTTTCAATCCGGCCCGCGGAGAACTGGGGTACGGCACGCTGTTTATTTCCCATTGGGACCTGCGTACAGACATCATGTCCTATCTGGTCAATGACAGCCACCGGCTCATGGATTGGAAACCGGAAGAAGCCACCGTCTTTTTCAGCCCCGACTTCATGCGCCGCCAGTGGTATCTTGATACCTCAATCAAGACCCAAGCGGCCGTCTCCCATCCCGATGAATACTTCCTGCGTCCGGCAGTAGAAGCCGATAAATTCCCGCACGAGCGTCCGATCAATCTGCCGCCTGATATGGCTGCCCGGATTGAAGCCCAGAACGCTGCCGGGCGTTTAGTCTTTGACGGCAGCTAATTCCTTGCCCTCGCGCGCTGCCTGGGATAGGCAAGAACCATGCGCGCGCGCTACGGCATGGTCCACGGTCGCTTTCAGCCCTTTCATTGTGGTCATCTGCGCTACACCCTGGAGGCGCTCAGGCGCAGCCGGCATCTGATTATCGGCATTACCAACCCTGACCCGGCTGAAACGCAGGCGGAAGCCGCGGATACGCACCGCCATACACCGGAAGCCAATCCCTTCACCTTTTTTGAGCGACAATGGATGATTCGGGCTGCCCTGGTTGAGGAGGCGGTTGAGCTGAGGCGGGTCTCTCTCGTGCCTTTTCCCATTCATGCGCCCGAGCGCTGGGCCTATTATTGTCCCAAGGAGACGGTGCAGTTTATCCGCGTGTTCTCGGAGTGGGGGCGGGAGAAAGTCGCCCGCCTCCGGGCGGCCGGGTGGCAGGTCGAGGTCCTTGACCCTGGGGCGACCAAGCAGGAAAGTGGCGCTACGGTCCGCCGCTACTTACGCCAAGGGCACGGCTGGGAACAACTCGTGCCGCGTGGTGTGGGCGCAGTCCTGAAGCAGATTCAGGCTCCCCAACGACTGGCCCGACACACCCCCGTTTAGGCGCTGCCCATGCCGGCCTTACCCATCCTTTTCATTATTCTCGACGGACTGGCCGACCGGCCACAGCCGGTCCTGAATGGAAAAACCCCGCTTGAGGCCGCCCATACCCCCCACTTGGATCAACTGGCCGCCCTCGGCACGACCGGCCTCCTCACGCCGCTCGCTCCCGGTATTCCCCTGGAGAGCGAAACATCGCATTTTATTCTATTTGGCTATGGATTGGAGCAATTTCCTGGCCGAGCCGCATTTGAGGCCATTGGTCGGGGCATTGCGGTGCCGCCCGAGTCCGTTGTGCTGCTGGCCAGTTTTGCCGAGACAACAGTCATAGACGGCAAGCTCCGGCGGGACGCCTTGCTCTGGGAAAAACGGCAGGCCACGGATGAGGAGGAGTGTGACCGGCTATGTGAGGCTATCGCCGCGTACGAAACCCACGGGCTGCAATGTGCGCTGACCTCCTGCGGTCGTTGCGAAGCCATACTCACACTGCACGGCCAGCCGAGCCGAGACATTACCGATGTCGATCCATTCTATAACCATGCCTATATCGCCCAGGCTCAACCCCTGGCGGAATCCCGACACCCCCACAAGGCCCAGCGTACCGCCACCGCAGTCAACGCCTATCTCAGTTGGGTGCATCACCAACTCAGTCAGCACCCCCTCAACCGCGCACGCCAAGCGCGCGGCAGCCAGCCCATCAATTTTCTCCTGACCAAGTGGGCCGCGGTGCGGCCCGATATTGCGCCGTTTCAGGAGCAGAACGGCCTGCGCGCCGCCAGCATTGAACATTATCCACTATACGTTGGGATTGCCCTCGTGTGTGGCATGACGCCGATTGCCACTCCGCCGACCACCGACCCGACAACGGACTTCAGACAGAAACTACAAACCGCGGACTCCCTTTTTGCCCAGGGCTATGAGTTCGTACACGTCCATTCCAAGGCCCCGGACGTAGCCGCCCATCGTAAAGACCCGCTGGGCAAACTGCGGGCCATTGAGGCGCTGGATGTGGCGCTCGGCCCGCTTGTCGAGCGGGTTGCCAAGCGCGCCGACCTGTTGGTTGGAGTGACCGGCGACCACGCCACGCCGAGCAGCGGGCCGCTCATCCATTCGGGCGAGGCCGTCCCCATCCTGCTTGCCGGCGGCCCCAACATCCTGTCTGACCAAGTGACCACCTTTCACGAAAGAGCAGTGCTGCGGGGCGGGCTGGGTCATATCCGTGGGGCGGATGTCATGCCGCTGTTACTCAATGCGACCGACCGCATTCGCTTACACGGGGTGCGGCATCAACCTGCCCCCCGGCCGTATTGGCAGCAGCGGCCCGAGCCCTTTCGGCTGAATCTCTTGGAGCGTGGGAAGTGGCTACTAGCTACTAGTTAGTGGTTAGGCGCAGGCCGCGCCCTGTAGGGGCGTAGTATTCCCCCTGTCAAGGGGGACACAGGGGGTTGCCTGTGTCCGCGCGGGGGGCAGGACCCCCCATTCCCCCCTGATAAGGGGGGCTGAAAATTGCCTCCGTCCACACGGGGGACGGGTCTCCAACATCTCTCCGTGATGCGGGCAGGATGCCCGCGCTCCCAAGACTTCCTCCCCCTCCCCTGGAGGGAGAGCCTGTTCTGAGCGTGTCGAAGGGGGAGGGAGAGGGGGCCACGCACAGGCCGGGCCCCCACAGGGGGGTGCCTCTACTCCGCCCCCGTCCAGTCCGTTATCACAAAGTTCTGTTGGGCTTCCTGCCACTCCAGCGTCACATTCTCGCCCGCCTCCGGGAAGTCCGTGAGCGTATAGGTGCCACTTAGCCCCTCTGCGAACGACTCGCCCAAGGTCGTGACGGTAATGGTCCGTCGGCCAACTTCTTCTCCATCTATGCGGACCACGACTTCATGGGTGCCGTCGCCTAAACGATTCCAGTTGTGCAACAGGCCAAAGCCGTTGTTGGTATCGCCACACACGTCGGCGGTGTCCGGGCGGTCGGTGCCGTAGCCGGCCGCGGTGCGCCACGACTCCCCCGCTTCGGGAAGAAACTCCACTTCGACCATCTCGGCCTCGCAGGCCCAGCCCGACACTAAGCCAATGCCACTCTGAAAGGAACCGACGGGCGGGTTCTCGACCACGTACTCGGGATGCCCGTTGCCGGTGTCTTGGGTCCCGTCCGGGGCCTCGCCACTGATAATGACAAAGTGCTGCCGGGCTTCCTGCCATTGTATGGTGACGCTTTCGCCCGCCCGCGGAAAGTCGGTGAGCACTGCGGTGCGCTCCAGGCCCCGCCGGAACTCTTGTCCCAGGGTGGTGACGGTGATGGTGCGCCGGCTACGGACGACGCCATCAATGCGCACCACGACTTCATGCTCGCCGTCGCCTAAGCGGTTCCAGTTGTAGAGCAGGCCAAAGCCGTTGTTAGTATCGCCACACTCGTCTGCGGTGTCGAGGCGCTCGGTGCCGTAGGCGGCCTCGACTCGCTGGGGTGCGCCCGTCTCGGGAATCAGTTCGATTTCGACCCGCTCGGCGTTGCAGGCCCAACCGGAGAGGAGGCCAACGCTACTCTGAGCGGAGCCGGCCGGGGGCACCCCGAAGAAGGCTGCGTCGCTGTCGGTGCTAGGGGTCGGGTCTGAGCCCGGGTCCGTTGGCGGGGCCGGGTCCGTTGGCGGGGCCGGTGGGTTATCATCATCGGTGACGGTGACGGTGACGGGTGCCTGGGGGGCCCTGCGATACCCTCCGCCGCGGGCGATATGCGTAATGGTGGCCGTCCGCCGGTTGTTGCGGTTGTCGATATCGTCGTTGACGCCGGTGATGGTCACGGACTGGGTGGTGTTCCAGTTCCTGGGGGTGAAGGTCAAGGCCCTCGGTTGGACGCGGACGGCGCTGATATCGCCGCTGACGGCGAGGGTCACGGTCACGTCGCCGGTGGGCTGGGCCGTCAAGGCGATGGTGTAGGTGGCGGTGCCGCTTGCCTCCGCCACGGTCAGGACGGTCAGCGGCAGCCTCGTCTGGGGAGGGACGACGGCGATGGTAAAGACCAGGGAGGCGGTCTCGTCGTCGGTGGTGTCCGTCGTGCCTCTGTCGTCAGTGGCGGTATAGGTGTAGGGGGTGGCGGTCTGGAGAGTATCGGGCCTGCCGCTCAGGGTGCGGGTGGTGCAGGTGAAGGTCAGGCCGGCCGGCAGGTCGGGGTCGTAGTCAGGGTCGGTGGGCCGTTTGTCGGCGGTGGCATTGGGACCTTCCAGGGTGTAGGTGACTGTGCCGGTGCCGGTGGCGGCGGGCAGGATGAGGTCGTCGATCTTCGAGTTCAGGAGATAGGTCTGAGCGGCCACGGTCGTACTAAAGGGAGACCCAGGGGTGTGGCCGGTAGGGGTCGGTTTCCACAAGGTGCCGAGGTGGTCGGTCACAGCGTTGGAGTCGTCGGGACTTTCGCCCACGGCCCGCGCCCGCACGAGATAGGACCCCGCTGGCAGGGCGGTGAACGTGGTGCTGGTGCTGCTCGCGGTTTGCCGGCCGGTCCAGGTCGTTCCGGCGTCCAGGCTGTATTCGACGTGATACCCGTTAATGGTGAAGTCCGAGTTGCTCGGCACGGTCCAACTGACCGTCAGCCCTCCCCAGACGCCGGACGTGGGCGTGACGGTCAACTCACCGGGGGCGATAGTGCCGCATAGGGACGCGGTCCCAAAATGCCCGGTGATGCCGTTGTACCAAGTACGCAGCGTTTGCGGCAGGCAGAACGTGTCCTTGTTGTAGTCCAGGCCGATACGAATCAGGCTGTCCAAGTCGCTCAAATCGGTGGGGATGGGGCCGCTCAACTGGTTGCGATGGAGATAGAGAGCTCGCAGGCTGCCCAGGTCGCCCAACCAGGCGGGGATAGTGCCGCTCAACTCGTTGTCGTGGAGCTAGAGCTGACTCAGGCTGCTCCGGCCCAACTCGCCCAACTGGGCGGGGAGGCCGCTCAACTGGTTGCGATGGAGATAGAGATACCTCAAGTTGCTCAATTCGAGCAAGTCGGCGGGGATTGCGCCGCTCAACTGGTTGGTGTGAAGAGAGAGCCATATCAGGTTGTCCAGGCTGTCCAAGGCGGGGGGGGATTGCGCCGCTCAACTCGTTAGTGTGGAGAGAGAGCCATATCAGGTTGGTCAAGCTGCCCAACTGGGCGGGGAGGCCGCTCAACTGGTTGCCTTGGAGAGTGAGCTCCCTCAGTTCGCTCAAGCTGCCCACCTCACCCGGCAGCGCGCCGGCCAACTGATTATAAGCAAGGTCGAGCCCGGTCACGCGGTCATTGGAGTCGGTCGTGACGCCCTCCCAGGTACTGAGGGCGGCAGTGGTGTCCCATCCGGTGGCGTCTACCCAGCAGGAGTCCCCGTCGGTGTCGTCGTAGAGGGCGAGCAGGGCGGTCTTGTCGGCGGTCGCAGCATCGGCCTCCACGGTGATGTCGAAGGTGAGGGTGGTGCTCTTGCCCCCGCTGGTGGCGGTCAGCTTGATGTCTTTCTCGGTGGCTGTGGGTGTACCGCTGAGGGTGCGGGTGGCGGGGTCGAACTTCAGGCCGGCCGGCTCGGCCGGGTCGATGCTGTAGGTAGTCGTGCCGGCGGCGGTGGCGGCGGGCAGGCGGGTGGAGATGGTTGTACCTTGGACATAAATCTGATTGGCGACGGGCTGCCGGAAGACTACCGGCTCGACCGCGATGGTCAGGTCAAGGCTGTCGGTATTGCCGTCACCGTCGGTGGCGGTCAGGGTGTAAGTGGTGGCGGTCTGCTCGGTGGTGGGCGTGCCGCTGAGGGTGCGGGTGGTGGGGTCGAAGGTCAGGCCGGCCGGCAGGTTGGGGTCGTAGTCGGGGTCGGTGGGCAGTTTGTCGTCGGTGGCGTTGGGACCCTCCAGGGTGTAGGTGACCGTGCCGGTGCCGGCGGCTGGCAGGACGAGATCGTCGATGTCAACGTTCTGGGCGTAGACCTGGGTGAGCTGGGCGTCGGCCGTATTGTTCGAGAAGGGGCGGGGAAAGGCAACGGGTTGGACGGCCAGGGTAAAGGTGAAGCTGGCGGTGGCGGGGGTCGCGTCGGTGGCGGTGTAGGTGTAGGTGGTGGCGGCCTGGATGGCCCTGGGGGTGCCGCTGAGGGTGGGGATGGGGTCGTCGGCGTCGGCGTCATCGTCGAAGGTCAGGCCGGTCGGCAGGGCCTGACTGAGGCTGTAGGTGATTTTGCCGGTGCCGCCGGTGGCTCGGGGCAGGACGCGGTCAGTGACGGAGACGCCCAGGGCGTAGGCTTGGTTTTGTAGCTCCACCGCTGAGCAAAAGCTGGGGGAGGTCTGGGCCGCAGCCTCGGGCACGCTCAGCCCGAGCAGGGGCAGCATGAGACACAGGGCCCCGAGTACGGACCGTAGCCGGCTCATGCCCGCACCTCGTCCGAAGTCCATCATAGTCTCTCCTTTATACTGTCAAGGGGGGACGCCTGGGCGGGCCAGAGGCCTGCGCTCCCGGCAAAGAAGAATCCCCCCCGCCCCCCTTAACAGGGGGGGAAGCGGACATAGGTAAGGGAAAACGGCGTGGGAGGCAAGACCATAAGCCTACCCCCTTCCCTAGCCCTCCCCCTTGGGGTGAGAGACAAGAGGCGGGCAGGATGCCCGCGCTCCCAGGCCGCGTCCTGTGGGGGCGTGGGGTTCCCGGTGCCAGTTTTTAGTAGGCAGTTTTTAGTAACCCGCGTCCTGTGGGGGTGTAGTTTTCCCCTGTTAGGGGGGATACAGGGGGTTTGCCTGTGTCCGCGAGAGGGGCAACTTCCCATTCCCCCCTTATCAGGGGGGCGGGAAGTGATTAGTGGCTAGTGGTTAGTGGCGGGCAGGATGCCCGCGTTCCCAGGATAGGCTCCCTCTCCCTCCAAGGGAGAGGGTTGGGGTGAGGGGGCCTAAGCCCTTAGTAGCGGATCTCCATGCCGACGCCATACTCGCGCGGGTCGCTGACATAGGCGTAGGCGCTACGGGACTGAGCCGCGGCAGAAGTTTGTATAGTCGGAAAACGCCAGGTCTGGCGTTCGTAGAAATTATTGAACAGGTTGGTGGCAAAGGCAAATAGCCGGACCTCACTCTGGGACAGAAGCGGATTGCGAAAGGTGTACGAGAGTTGGGCGTCGGTAAAGAAGAACGAGTCAATCTCCTCGTTCTCCAGGTTGCCATCATCACTGTAGTACTTGTCGGTGAACCGGCCCTAGATGCTCAGCACGAGACCGGTCATGGGTTCGACCGTCAGCCCAAAACTCAGACTGACCGTCGGGGCTCGGCTGAACTCCTTGCCTTTGAGCGAACGGGTCTCCAGGCGATTGCCAACGACGACGCCATAGGTCGCGTCGTCCTGAATCTCCGTGTCCAACAGCCCGAGCCCGATATACACGGACACCGCATCCACGGGCGTATAGGTCGCCTGAAGCTCGGCCCCATACGACAGGGCGTCGCCGACATTGACCAAGCGGGTGCCGCCGGCCAGGGGGGTCTGGACCTCGAGCTGGACCGGCTCCCGGGGGATGTCGGGGTAGGGGAAGGTCTCCTCTCCGCCCACGACGCGATAGGACCACAGGTTGCGCTGGGCGTCGTCAAAGTCGGTCACAAACACGTTGGCGTCCAGGAACAGCCGCCGGTCCAGCCAGGACGAGCGCATGAATATCTCGTAGTTCCACAGCTCTTCGTCTGAGTAACCGCTGCCCATGCCTTGAAAAGCGTCTGAGGACGGAAACGAGTAGGTGGACGACCCGCCGGGATGAAATCCGCGCGAGGCCTGCACCCCCACCCGCAGATTGTCGGTGATGTCATAGGCCAGCCCGGCTTTGGGCAGGATGCCGCTGAAGGTCCCCTTGTAGTGGGCCGGGATGGGCCGGCACAGGGAATCGGTGGGGACCCCCGGAGGCAGGGCCGCAAAATTCGGACAGGCATTAAGCAGGCCGGAGCGCCGCTGCCCGTCTTTTTGATAGCGGATGCCGGCGGTCAGATGCAGCCGCTCCGTGATAGCCCAGGTCGCCTCGCCGAACAGGCCCAGCCCCCATTTCCGGTCCTTCAGGTCCGTCCGGTCCCAGCCCATGGTGAAGGGGCCGAAGGCGGGATGGACCCCGCCGGGGAATTCCGAGGCGTTGACGATCTCTTGCTGGTCCCAGAACTGGGTGTAGACCCCGACCAGGCCCGAAATGGGCAGGTCATCGCGGTCAAAGCGCAGCAGGGTTTCATTCGTAAACTCGTCGGCTTGGTGCTGGAACCGGGCCGGGTCGTTATCGAGGGCCCAATGCTTGAGCATCAGGTCGGTGTAAGCAAACCGGTGGGAGAGGGTAAACCCGTTCACTGCATATTCCAAGTCGGCAATGGTCGTATGGGTCTTCAGGCGTATGGAGAAGATCGGATTCTCCCCCCCCATAGTTCCGTCTCCGGCTGACAAACGGGCGGTCCACCACCTCGGCCACGGGCCGGGTCGTACTGTTACGGGAGTAGGTCATCTTGGCCTTGAAATTCGGGATCGCCTTGGGCTCGAACAACAGCTTCGTCCGTACTTGCAGATGCCCGTCCTCCTCCAGGTCTGCACCAACATTGGGCTTATTGGTGAGTTTCATAAAGGTATCGGTGTCCTGATAATCGACGGTCGCCCGCACCGCCAGTTGGTCAGCGATTATCGGCCCCGACACCATAGCCGAGCCCTGATATGTATCGTAATTCCCGCCCAGCCCACGCACCGCGGCCTTATAGTCATAGGTCGGGTCCTTGGTCTTGACCACCACGGCTCCAGCAATCGTGTTCGGCCCACGGGTCGTGGTCTGCGGTCCCTGAAAGACCTCTACGGTGTCCACATCCCAGAGTGACAGCGGCCCAAAAATATACTCGCTGAAACTCATCGCCCGGCCATCCTCTATCGCGGTGGCCCGTGGCCGGGCCCCACTGCTCAGGGCGTCGATACTTAAGAACACGCCCGTAGAGTCATAGCCACGAAAGGTCGGGCCCCGGTCACTGCCGTTCTCGACCTGGACATTCGGGGTCAGCTTGAGGATGGTTCGTATCTCGTCCGGCCCGGCCAGGTTCTGAATGTCCTCGGACGTCAACAGGCTGACGCTGGACGCCTCGTCCGAGACAGACCGATGCCGTCGCTCCCCGAACGTCACCACTTCCTCTAGCTCTTGAACCGGCTCGCCGGCCTGCGCCGGTTCTTGTGCCTGTTCAGCCGGGGCCGGCTCTGCTTGCGCCTGGGCGTACAGGACGCCCGGAGTGCCACACACCAGCGCGAGCCCCAGGACCCCGGTCGTCAGGGCAGCCAGGCGCTTCCTCTTCTGTCCGTTCGGCCTTGGCCGAGTATACCGCTCCATCACGTTGCATATCCCTCCTTTGGATTGCGCTCCCGCGTAGCCTACCTCAAGCCTGACCGCTGTGTCGAGGCCGGGCACCCACAGGGGGGTGCCCCTACACGGTCCGGTCTTGTCGCTTGCAGCAGACCGACACTCTGGCGTTAGTGAGGGGGTGCCCCTACATGGCCCGGTCTTGTCAGGGCCGGCCTATATTCAGTATGTAAGAACACGCAGAGTTGTCAAAAGAAGGATAGCCGCATGTCACGCCCCTTGCGCTTCGGGACCTATGTCGAATTCCAATGCCCCCCCGGTAAGGACCACGCCCAGTTGATCGAAGAGGTAATCGCCCTCGGTGTTCATGCCGACCAGAACGGATTTTCTGTTTTCACAACGCTCGAACACCCGTTCTTTGAGCAGTTCGCCATTAACCCCAACCCCTTGGCCCTGTATTGTACCCTGGCCGAGCGGACCACCCAGATTCGCTTCCGCACGCTGTGCCACACGCTTCCGCTGCATAATCCCATGATTCTGGCTGGCGAAATAGCGGAAGCAGATATTCTGACCAAGGGCCGGATTGAGTGCGGGGTAGGGCGGGGGCACGCCTGGTTGAACGAACCGGCCAATATCGTGCTGGAAGAGAATCAGGCGCGCTATATTGAGGCGCTCGATATTCTGATTAGGGCCTGGACCGAGGAGCGCTTCTCGTATGACGGTCAGTATTATCAGGTGAAGGACCTGTCGGTGGTGCCCAAACCCTATCAGAAACCGCACCCCCAGATTTTTCAGGTCGGCACCAGCGCCAAATGGTTCAGCCTGGCGGCCCAAAGAGAGTGGGGGGTGTGTATTGGGGGTCCGGCCCCAACCGCGGTGTTTCGGGAACCGGCTCGGCTGTATCGTCAGGCCTGCCAGCGGGCGGGAAAACCCTCCTACCTGGGCTGGGTCAAGGCGATTTATATTGCCGAGGACGACCAAACGGCCCTGCGCGAGGCCGAACAGCCCGTGCGTAATTTTATTGATTTCAATGTGTCGCCCCTGGATGCGTTGGCCCGCAGCACGCCGGCAGAAAAACAACGCCTGATTGACGCCGGCTATGCGTTTTATGCCGCGGACGATTTCCCCAACTTACGCAATCTCTCGTATGAGGAACTTGTTGCGGCCGGCATCGTCTGTGTCGGATCGCCGGACACGGTGGGCAAACAACTGCTGGCGCTGTGGAAAGAGTTTCGGTTCGACGAAATAATTATCATCAGTCACTATGGCGGCATTGACAAAGACCGGGCGCTGAGAACCCAGGATGTATTCGCCAAAAAAGTCATGCCCATGATGCAGGCCGAAGTCGAGAAGGAGTTGGGCTCGGCTCCCGCCTGAAAGCCTTGGGGAGGGATATGACAACCGCTATTTTTGATCTCAACAAGCGTTGGTCGGAAGAGTATCCCGAGTTGGGAACCGAGCCGGTGCCAACCGAGCCCTGTATCTCCCCCGCCTATTTTGGGTTGGAGCGCGACCGGGTGTTCCGCAAAGTCTGGCTGTACGTGGGCCGTGAGGAAGAAATCCCCACTCCCGGCGACTATATGGTGCGTGATCTCAAAGTCTGTCGGACCTCGGTGATTTTTGTCCGCGGCCACGACGGCACCATCCGCGGCTTTCACAATATCTGCTCCCATCGCGGCAATAAGCTGGCCTGGGAGGAGCGGGGAAGCTGTCGAAACTTTGGGTGCAAATTCCACGGCTGGGTCTATGATACCCACGGCCAGTTGGTCGGCGTGCCAGACGAAGGGTTTTTTCACCACCTGGACAAAGCCGCCAATGGCCTGGTGCCGGTGGCGACTGCGCTATGGCAAAGGTTTCTGTTTGTTCATATGGACCCCCAGCCGGCGCAGTCGCTGGAAGACTATCTGGGCGCGCTGGGCCAACGCCTGGGCAGCTTTCCGTATGCCGCGCTGACGGCGCGCTACGCCTATCACACCGAGATTCGGTGCAACTGGAAAGTCGCCCTGGACGCCTTCTCTGAGGGCTATCACGTGAATGTGATCCACGGTCAGTCCTACCCAGACACGTTTACCGGCAAGAACAACCCCATGTGTCATCTCCCCGAGGTGCGCTTTTACGGCCCGCACCGCTCCTGCATTGTGTACGGCAACCCCAACCACCAGCCGAGCCCAGCCGCGGCCGTGGCCTATCGGTTTGGCGAAACCGTGACCAAACGCTCCGTGGCCCAAGACCAGCTCCCGCCCGAGGTCAATCCCACCCGCAGTGCGGAATTTGGCTTTGACCTGGATGTGATCTTTCCCAACCTGATTTTGCACGTGCTGCCGGGTATGTGGTTTACGCATCAATTCTGGCCGCTCGACGTGGACCGGACGCTGTGGGAAGGCCGCGCCTACTGGCCGCCCGCCACAACGCCGGGCGAACGCTTTGCCCAGGAGTTTAATAATACCGTGCTGCGAAACGCCTGGCTCGAAGACACGGGAACCATGGAAGCAACCCAGGAGGCGCTCTCTTCCGGGGTGAAAACCCACTTCCATCTACAAGAGCAGGAAATCCTGATCCGCCACAGCTATAAAGTGCTCGAAGACTATATTGGCTTTTACGCTGCCAACGGAAACGCCTAGAGATACGCTATGACCTCAACTCTCCCCCAACCGTTTGCTGACCTCGAAGTCTTTGTGGCGGACTGGTCGCTGGCGACCCAGCGTGAGCGAGAGCAGCACCGCGCTGCCAGCACCGCCGGAGAACTGACGACCCTCTACCAGGTCTTGCTGCCACGGCTCGATGCCATGCTGGCATACTTGAATCAATACGAACTGGATACGCTGCCGGCGGACGCCCGGCGGCTCTTCTATCTCAGCCTGTCATTTGCCGAGATTGCCCCATTTGTGGAGTGTTATCAGGGTGAGCCGCGGGTGCCCAACAGCTTTGACGAGTCCCGTTTTATAGCGGTCCACGCCGACCGCCTGCCCTGATGGAGAGGACTAATGGAAGAGGTTGACGTCCGGCAGCTTGCCGCCCGCGTCCAACGCCTGGAAGACATCGAGGCGATCAAAATCCTGGTCGTGCGCTACGCCCAGGGCGCAGACCGGGGCAATGATCCCGATATGATGCTCCCCCTGTTTGCCGACACTGGAGTCTGGGATGGCGGGGAGCGCTTTGGGGTCTACACCGGCAAGGAGGCGATTCGCCGGTTTCTGGCCGAGTCGGGCGCGTTTATCGGCTGGACGCTGCACTATATGGTCTCGCCGGCAATAGACGTAGCGCCCGGCGGTCAGACGGCCCGCGCGTTCTGGTATTTGTGGGAAACGGCCAATATGCCCAACCGGGAGAGCGGGGAAGACGACGCCTTTTGGATTGGCGGCACCTATGAGAGCGAGCTGGCCAAACAGGCCGACGGGACGTGGAAGTTTACCCGCGTGGCCCTCACCCTCAAATTGCTGAGCCCGTATGCGGAAGGCTGGGCCAAGAAACCGTTGCCTGATGAGTAAACGTGTCCGTGAGGACCGCGGGCCGGATGTCCGCGCCCCCAGATGAGTGAGGGGAGACGAAAGGCTGTGCGTATGAAGACTGACGCCTATATTGCGATTGACCGCTCCAAGACCCTCCAGGAGGAACCGGCCTGGGGGCACAACCGCTGGCATCCCGATATTGAGCCGGTCGCCGAAGTCGAGCCCGGCCAAGTCGTCGGGCTGGAAACGCGGGACGCCTTTGACGGCTGTATCAGCCCAGCCACCACCGCGGCTGATTTGCAAAACGCCAACCTGGGGGTGGTGCATCCGCTGACCGGACCAGTCTATGTCAAAGGCGCGCAACCCGGCGATATCCTGGAAGTCAGCCTGATTGAAATCGCGCCTCAACCCTTTGGCTTTACCGTTCAGGTGCCGGGCTTCGGGTTTTTACGCAACGACTTTCCCGAGCCGTATATTGTGCGCTGGACGATTGAGCACGGCTTTGCCACCTCCGCCGACCTGCCCGGAGTGCGCCTTCCCGGCGCGCCGTTTATGGGAGTCATCGGCCTGGCGCCTTCGCACGATTTGCTGCACCAGATCAACCAGCGCGAAGCCGACCTCGCCGAACGTGGCGGTGCGGTCCTGCTGCCAGACGCCACCGACGCGGTGCCTGCGCAGGCCGGCATTGCCTCCACCGCCATGCGCACCATTGCTCCGCATGAGACCGGCGGGAATCTTGATATCAAGCAACTGACCAAAGGGACGACCATCCGCTTCCCGGTCTCTACGCCGGGTGGCTTATTCTCGGTTGGCGATGCCCATTTCGCCCAAGGGGACGGCGAAGCCTGCGGAACCGCGGTCGAGATGGGGGCCACCTGTTACTGTTCTTTCAAGGTCCTCAAAGGCTGGGCCGCTCGGCACACTATCCGCGAGGTGCAGTTCTACCGCGAAGACTATGATACGGCGCCGGAGATGGCCGTTCCCCAACGCTTCTTTGCGACCACCGGCCAGTCGTATACCCGCGCTGGGGTGGCCCACTCCGAGGATACCACCCTGGCAGCGCGCAACGCCCTGCTCAATATGATTGACCACCTGGTCAGCGAGCGCGGGTATACGCGCCAACAGGCATATGCCATTTGCAGTGTGGCGGTAGACCTGAAAGTCAGCGAACTGGTCGATGTTCCAAATGTTGTGGTCTCGGCCTTTTTGCCGCTCGATATTTTCGTGTGAGGCCGGCGCTGACGGAAGAGGACCAGGCCATGAAACGCATCCGCCACGACTTTATGCAAACCGCCCGCGACCGAGCCAAAGCCGCCATTCAGGCCGGTCGCACCCAAGACGCGCTGAACGCGGTTGACGCCATCTGGGACGAGGGCCGGCCGATTCACGACCTGTACGGCGATATGGCCGCGGTTTTCCTCGACTACATCCAAGAAAAACTGGGCGAGGACGCGGTGGAAGACGCCTGGCGCTCTGTGGGCGAAAAACTCTGGCGGCCGGTGCTGGAGGCCCATCGGGACAAAGACCCGGCTATGCTGGCCGCAACCTATGCCATGTTCCTGCGTTCGCACGGCTACGATTTTACCTGCGAAGAAGACGAAGAGAAGTTTCGATTTTTCCTGCACTACTGCCCCAGCGGGGGGCGGATGCTCCAGGAAGGCAAGGCCGCAACCTCGGCGCGCCATCCCACGGCCCTGGGGGTGACAAAGCAGCCCCAGCCGTGGAGTTTCCACCAAAAAGACGTCCTGTATTACTGCGGGCATACCCAGCTCTGGTTTGACACCCAGCCCCGAGAATGGGGCCTGGATGTGTTCCAAGCCGAGTATGGCGAGTTCAACGAGAAAGGCGAGGTCGTCGGGCGGCCCTGCGCGGTCACGATTTATAAGCAGCCCCGCAACGGTTCTGCCCGAACAGAGCAACATTAGGATATGGCACAGGGCGACCATCTCAGCGTGTGGCGCGGCTGGTATACCCACCACGCGATTGATCTCGGAGACGGCTATGTCGTGCAATACGGCCGCGGGGTGTCGGAGGGCGTGGGTGCAACGGTCCAGGTCAGCTCGTATGAAACCTTCTCCAAAGGCCGGCCGATTGAGGTCGTTGCTTCTCCGGCCTCGTATGCGGCCCAGGAGGTCGTACTCCGGGCGCTGAGCTGCGTTGGCGAGCGCGACTATCACATTCTGTGGAATAACTGTGAGCATTTCGTCACGTGGTGCCGCAGCGGCAAACGCGAGAGTCAGCAGGCCGACCGTTTCATGCAGACCGCCTCCGAAGTGGTCACAAAAGTGGCCGCTAGCCTCGTTGCCACGGGCGCGGCCAGACTGGCGCTCACGGCTTCGTCCAGGTTTTCGACCAAAGCCGCCGGCCGGGTCGCAACGACGCCCTGGCTGATGGCCGCGGATGCGGCCCAACTGCTTGCCGAATCCACGGCGAGCGCACTCGGCCGAGACAAGAACGAAGCGAAACGCGCCGGCCAGACGGTTGGGGCCGGCACCTCGGCTGGGATAGGGGCGCTGACCGCCGGCCCGGTCGGTGCGGCCCTCGCCGTCGGCCTGTGGGCCGTTGGTGAAGCGGTCGGAACCGCGCTCGCGTCCAGGCAACGCGACTCAGAAGGATAGGCATGACACACGAACCTGTAGTGTATATCAACGGCGCGTATAAACCCCTGAGTCAGGCCAGCATCTCTGTGCTTGACCAGGGCTTTCTGCTGGGCGACGGCGTGTTTGATGTGGTCTCGGCCTGGCAGGGTGCTCTCTTCAAACTCGACCAACATCTCGACCGGTTTTTTCAGTCGCTTCAGGCCGCCCGGCTGACGACCGCCATGACACGAGACGAGTGGCGCCAGGCCATTATTGACACGCTGCGTCGGAACCAACTGCGGGATGCGACTATCCGCTTTATTGTGACCCGCGGGATTGCCAAACAGGTAGTCGCCGACCCGCGCGATTACGAGCCGACCATTATTATCTGGGCGGCGCCGTATATTTTCTTGGCCAACGAGGAAAAACGACAGACCGGTATCCGCCTGTTCATCAGCCATTTACGCAGCTTTCCGCCTGATACGCTTGACCCGCGCTACAAATGTCTGGATCGCCTGCATTTTCAGCTTGCCAAAATTGAGGCCCTGGAAGCCGGCTATGACGATGTGATCTGGCTTTCCACTGACGGCTATGTGAGCGAGGGGCCAGCCTCGAATATCTTTATGCTCCGACAAGGGACGCTCTATACCCCAGGCCGGCAGGTGTTGCGCGGCATCACCCGGCAGACGTTTCTCGATCTAGCCCAAGAGGCCGGTATCCCGGCGGTTGAGGCCGATATCACCGCCTTTGATCTCTACTCAGCGGACGAAGTGTTTACCTGTAGCACGGCCGGCGGGGCCTTAGCCGTGCGAGAAGTGGCCGGGCGTCCCGTGCCGGGGGCAGTGCCCGGCCCTGTGACGCAGAAACTTGACCGACTGTACTGGCAGTTGCGCCAGTCCGGGCGGCACGGGACGCCAGTCTATCCCTGAATACGCTTGCGTCGCGCGTCGAGGGCGTATGCGAAAAAAGAAGGTCGTGCATACCGCGGACAGCTTTGAGATCAAAGACTCTCCGGGCCGCGGCAAGGGCCTGTTCGCCAAAGTTCGTATCAAGAAAGGCGAGACCATCGGCTATTACACCGGCGATGTCATTCGAGACTGGCACGCGAACCGGGAACCCTATCGCTCGTCGCTCTATCTGCTGTGGGTCTGCAAAAACCATTGGATTAACGGCGTTGGTCCCCGCTCGAACTACACCCGCTATATCAATCATAGTGCTACGCCCAACGCGCAACTGATCGTTTCAACGCGCTGGAAGACCGCCCGAATCGCCAGCCTGCGCAGCATCCGGCCGGGCGAGGAAATTTTTTACAGCTATGGCGACGAATACTGGGAGGCCGTGGACGTCGATCCACTCTGACCCTGACGCCCTCAGTGCCCCTCCTGTCTTGAGCGCTTGGCGCTGAAAATGGTACATTCCGGCCTGACATTGAGGCGTAGCCCGGAACACGTCAGGAATAGGAGGGCATGATGGCGAATCGGCGAGAAACCGCAACCCTGGGAGCAGGCTGTTTCTGGTGTATTGAGGCCGTATATTTGGAGGTTGAGGGCGTCGAGAGCGTCGTGTCCGGCTATACGGGCGGCTCGGTCGCCCATCCAAGCTACGAGGCGGTCTGCTCGGGGACAACTGGACACGCCGAGGTCGCTCAGATCGTCTTTGATCCCGAGCTGATCTCGTTTGCGGAAATCCTGGAAATTTTTTGGCAGACCCACGACCCGACAACGCTCAATCGACAGGGCAACGATGTCGGGACGCAATACCGCTCGGCCATTTTCTACCATGATGAAGCGCAGCGGCACATCGCCGAGCAGTCGAAAAAAGAAACCGATGCCGCTGACCTGTGGATCAACCCGGTCGTCACTGAGATTGCCCCGCTGACCACGTTCTATCCCGCGGAAGACTATCACCAGAACTTTTATCAGCAGAATCCCTACCAGCCGTACTGCATGATGGTCATTCATCCCAAGATGCGAAAATTCCGCAAAGCGCTCAAAACCAGACTGAAAGCCCCAGCCTCGGCCGCCTGAGGCCCGGCGGCCGCTGTCCGAGCGGGGGGCGGGAGCAGCGGGGGAAGCTATGAAAAAGAGTGGCGAGTTTGGCAGTCTGGCCAAACAAGTTTCTTTGGTACAAGACCCATCCAAGAAACTCTGAGCGTGCAGTCTCGCTCGAACTGATACATCAAGAGATACTGGCTCAGCAGTAAAACGGTGAGCCGCTGATACCAAATGGTTGGTCGAAGGGAAACGAGAACGCTCAGACCGCAAAAACTAGGCCGCACGATGGAGATTATGAAGTGTTGAATTTAGCCTTGGTTGGCTGTGGCTTGATTGCCAATGCACATTGGATCGGAATTCAACGACATGCGAAAGATGTCAAGGTAACCGCCTGTGTAGATACTGATATTGAACGCGCTCGCGCTTTTGCACAAAGAACTGGAGGCCAGCCATTTGCCTCACTTGACGCAGCACTCGCGGAAGGTGAATTCGACGCAGTTGATCTGATGTTGCCCCATGATCTACATGAGAATGCGGCGAGGAAGTGCTTCGTAGCGAACAAGCATGTCCTGCTTGAAAAACCGCTCGCGCACAATCTGGAAAGTGCGATGCGAATCCTCAAGCTGGCGAAGCACGCGCCCACCAAATTTATGGTTGCCGAACAAGCACAGTATTGGCAAGGCATTGTCAAGGCAAGTACACTCATCCGAGATGGTTACATCGGCGATATCTTGACTGCACGCGCCTGCTTTTTCGACTTTTTCCGCGCTATACCAGGCGATCCCATTCCTTAGGCGCTTTCACATTGCGCGTTCGGGTGGCGGTGTCACAATAGACGGGGGAGCCCACTGGATTCGTCCGATGCGCATGATGTTGGGTGAAATCGAAAGTGTCGTTTGCCGCAACTCAGTCGCACATTGAGAATCACGAAGGCGACACGCTATCTCATGCGATTTTGAAATTCGAGTCAGGTGTGATTGCGCATCTCGAATGTCTCAAAAGCAACAACATGGTGGGCCCAATAAACGACTTTCGCATTACCGGGACTAAAGGAGAGCTGCTAGTCCAACGCGCACGGGATCGCAAGTTAGTCGCATATACCGCTGAACATCGCGCCGGTGAAACAATCGTTGTGGCCGAAGACTGCAATGCCAACGCCTATGGCTATGAGATTCAAGACTTCGCCGAACACGTACTCCGCGACCGTCCATTGGCTGCAACGGGAGAGTACTCATTGGGAGAGTTCAGAACCGCACAGGCGATCTACCGTTCAGCCGAATCTGGCAAATGGGAAAATGTATGGGATTAGCACGGGCGTAGTATTTTTTGGCTTAGTGATCGCATTCTGGTTGAGCGATTTCAGCGAACGCACAAACTATGACTGCAAACGACGCCGTGATTGTTCTTGATGGCGGCATGGACGGCGAACCACGGGCCGCGCGGATACCAGAACACAGGAGACTCCCATGTTTCTCGACCTCACGGCTGACCAGGAGCGCATTATCAACATTGCCAAGGAGCTTGCGGCCGAGTTTGCCGCACGGGCCGAACGGCACGACCGCGAGGGCAGCTTTCCGTTTGAGAATATCGCCCGGCTCAAAGAGAGCGGCTATATCAAACCAGGTTCAGAGTACAGCACGAGAGAAATTATTTATTCGTTTCAACCGTCTCGAAAGAAGACTGCACCATTTTTCCTCCTCTCTGAGCAACCGCATCCTCCACCAACGTTCTCAGATGCTTGGCATCACTTTCGGAATCAAACGCGACCTCGCAAAGATACTTATAATACTGTGTTGTCGAGGACGAGGTATGAGTGATCTTTAATCCCGGAATGCCCACTTCCACTTTGGTCTTACCGTCCGCCATGACCCACTACTCTTTCACCGACAGAGCACGCCCGGCATCCGACGACTCTTGAGCGGAATCAGACCCAAAATTCCGATAGAACCACGCCGCGCCTCCCGCTGCGCCGATCCCTCCGAGCATATCTAACAACGCCTCCTCAACGCTCTCCACATCTCCGACGACCGAAACATGACTCGGGACCCGCTCGCGTAAAATTTGCCGTCTCTCATTCACCAGATTGATGAGCGCCTGCTTTGTTTGTTCATCCATGACCAGTAAGGCCATTGCCGCCGGCTTCCCTCCCAACTCCACGAGAGAGGGAGTCTCAGGATTCTGAGAAAATGTGATGCGTGCCATGATGAATCCTTACTCTCAGGGAATACCCTCTGCTTACCCGGTCATCCCGATAGGCGCAAGCGCTCTCCTCGGCTCACCGCACAAACGGTGCTGGATCAAGAAAGCGCTCCAGCACATTGTGGGTAATACGCGACACATTATTGTCGTACTGATTGTGGGACAAACTGCCGGCCCAGGCAATCGAACTCGACGACCAGACCGCCCCGCCGTGGGGGGTTTCATAGAATACCATGTCGGCCCGGACCAGTTCGTTCTCGGTCCCGCCCAAGCCTGGCACGGTGGCCAGTAATTCCTCGCACACAACCAGATACACATCCGTGTGTCCGCCCTTGGAAGTTGCCAGCACGAGCGCGTGCGGAGGCGTGCCCAGCCTCTCGTCCGCCCGGTCGATTTCCAGGCCGGCGGCTCCGCCACCGATCAGACCGAAATCGCCAATCACCTCGTCTTTGCCTATCCCTTCAAAAATAAACGCTGCGCGCGCCTGAAAACTGTCCGGTAAGCGATGATAGGGGGCCGAAATATCAAAGCCCTGGGCACTAAACCCCGTACCCAGCATGACCTGGGGAGCCCGGCCCTGGTTGCGCCACAGGCCGCCGTATTCGCCCGTAAAGCTGTGGTAGTACTCGCCCGGCTCCGCGGCCCAGGTCCGAATGCCGCCCTCGTTACGCCGCACTTCCAGGAGACCGGGACAGTCGGGATGAAAGGCCACCCGCCAATACCAGCCGTTGGCCCCCATATACATCAGCCGTCCCCCCTGATTCTGGTAGGCTTTCATCGCGTCCCACATCTGGAGGGAATGGTATTCAGGGTGGGTGCCGGACAGAATGACCTGGTAGGGCTTCAGCAGGGCGAGCCCTTCATAGTGCAGATCTTCATCGGTAATCACGTCAAAGTCATAGCCTTTGGCCTCCAGCCAGTCCGTAATATGCGTGTCGGCATTAAACTGCCACAGGGAGGAGCCATCCCCGCCCAGCGCAGAGATATGCTTGGGTCGCATATTCAGAATGGGCCGCAGGCGGGACGAATAACACACGCCCGAGCCGTCCGAGTGGGAGTCATAGCACGAGCCGCCATACTCGCGGTGTTCGTTGAGAAACAGACTATTCTTGTCGAGCGGGACCAGGCGACCGCTGAGCAGCTCAATCAGGGCCGCGTTGGTGGCCATATGCTCGTTGGCATAGGCCATATAGCTGGCGGTGGGGAGCAGAAAGGCCAGCTTGTTTTCTTTGCCTTTGGCCGGCTTGACGGCAAAGGGAATATAGTCCTCTTCGTCTTCCGAACGCAGCCGGGCGGCGTACAGGCCGCTCTTGAGGTCGGCGGCAATAGTCAGCGAAAAATCGACCTCCCAGCCGGCGTCATACACATCGTCATCGTGGAAATGAATCGCCCCATAGTGAGCCGGGGCCTGTTGCCAGTCCATGCTCTCGCCGCTCCAGTTGTGGCCCTTCATGCCTCGCGCCGGCATATTGACGGTCTCCCCGTGCAGCCGATTGGGAGACACATCAGTCACCGTTGTCGAACTGATATCCTGGGAAAAATCCCAGGCACCGACCAGGCTGTCCTGGAGAGAGGCCGGGACGCCGCTCTTGATCCTTTCCATATCGGTCCGCTCCAGGACGCGGTTGGCCAGGCGCGGGCTCTCGATTTTTCCGTTGAATTTCTGGTCAAGCCGGCCCTGACCCGAGCCCGTCCGCAGGGCGCCGAACATCAGGGCGGCCTGATTGGTACCCATTCGGGCGATCTGTACTTCTTGCTGGACGCCGGCCGTGTCCGAGACCGTGGGATAATCGACCTGGGGTTCTTGATACAGCCCGACTCGCCGGGTTTCCGCGTCATAGCTGGCCGCCACAAAATACCACTGCCGGGCGAGGAGTTGGCTGGGGGTGCTCACGACCTCGACCGTCCCGTGGCCGTCGCCCAATTGCAGGGCCAGCCGCCCGGCCTGAATCACCAGCGCAAAGCCCGACTGCTCCTCAGCCTGCCACTTTGACATAATGGCCTGGGTGCCTCTGTCCGGCGTAGTCGGCCACAACATAGCCTGGACCGTAAAGCTGGTCAGGTCTTGCAGCAGCGGACTGTTTGGAATTTTCACATACGAGCCGGATTCGATGGTCTGGGGGCGGCCGCTATACGAACCATTGGCCGGCGTTGGCACGACGTGTTCCCTGACCCCCGGCCCCTCAGGATTCATATCGCCGCAGACCAGACGAACAATGTCGGCCCGATAGTGGGGGCGTTCGCAGTTGACCATGAACTGAAGCGTTTCACCGGGACGGGCGCTGATTTTGTCGGCATAACCAGTAATTTTCATACGTCTTCTCTTTGCTTGGGCGTTTTTTGTCCGCTTATCCCTGCATGTCGGTATGCCGCTTCCAGCGCCGCCGAAATACTTCCCGCTCCGCCTCTGCCACGGAGGTGAAGACGTGGTCTGTGAGCATCCTGACCGGCCTGCCCCGTTCACCAGTGAGCTGACCAAGCGTCCACTCCTGATGTGGTTTGGTGCAGATGAGCACATATTTATCCCGAACCGGTTGGCCGCGAATGACGTTCAACACGCGCTGTAAAGCGGGACTGTGGTGACCAATCGGCTTGGCGTTGAATTCTTCGACCACGTCCTGATCGTCCGCACTGATCGTATAGACCGTATGCATAGGCCCCCTCCTTTGGCTGGCAGGTCAATCCAGACGAGAGCCTAACATACTGCTCTGCCTCTGTCACAAGTCGAGAATTCAGCGTCTCCCACTGGGAGACCTAGACCCCGCCACTCACATTTGAAAAGATACGCTACCCCAAGGACGGCTGACAGGAATACAAGGAGACCTACGCTATGTCTGCAATACCGGTTGACCCATCCATTTCCAAGCTGCCGATTGAAACCAATGCCAAGGACCAGACGACCGTCTGTGTCCTGTGCAGTCACAACTGCGGCCTGACCGTTGATATCAACGAGGGGCATATCGAGAACATTCGGGCCGATGCCTCCAGCCCGGTCTCGCACGGCTATATCTGTAATAAGGGCTTCAGCGTGGACCACTATGTCAACCATGCCCAGCGGCTCAGCACCCCGCTCAAACGCAAGCCGGACGGCGGCTTTGAACAGGTGAGCTGGGACCAGGCGATTCCCGAAATAGCCGAGCGGCTCACCGCTATTATGACGCAGCATTCCCCGCGCGCCTGTGGCCTGGTGGGGATTGGCGGCCAGGCCAACCACCTGGACGCCCCGTATGGTGTCACCTTTCTGTCTTTGATGAAATCGCGTCGCTTTTTTAACTCCTTGGCCCAAGAGAAGAGCCAGCACTGGCTGGTCGAACAATGGATGCTGGACAGCTCATCCGGCACCATGCTGCACCCTGACCACGACCAGGCCGACTTTCTGCTGGTCATGGGCACCAACCCGCACATCAGTAATCGGGGCCATAATCCGACCGATGCGCTGAAGAGTCTGGCCCGCGATAAAAACCGCACGATGGTGGTGGTTGACCCGCGCATTACCGAAACCAGCCGCCAGGCCGACCGCCACCTCAGAGTCCGGCCCGGCACAGATGTCTATCTGCTGCTGGCCCTGGTCAAGGTCATTCTTGAGCAAGACTTGGCTGATGCCGAGTTTATCGCCACCAAAACGGTCGGCTACGAAGCACTCAAAACCCAACTGGCGGATATCGACATCGCCGATATGGCCCAGCGCTGCGGTCTTGAAGTGGCCGACGTCGTGGCCACCGCCACGGAATACGCCACCGCCAAGACGGCCGCGCTCTTATGGGACCTCGGGGTCGAGATGACGCTGTTCTCAACGCTGAACTCGTATCTGATTCATCTGCTGGTTGCCCTGACTGGTAATATGGGCCGCCGGGGCGGCAATGTCTTCACCTCGAATCTGAACCCGCCAACGCCGGACCCGCGGCGGCACGCTGAGCCCGAACGCGCCCTGGCTTCCGGTATTAGTGCGATATCGGCCCTGACCCGGCTGGGTATCTTTTCGCCGGTGCTGGTGCCCGAAGAAATCCTGCACGATCATCCCGAACGGCTGCGAGCCTTGATTGTGGAAGGCTCCAACCCGCTCTTGTCCTTTCCCGATACGCAGCGCTGGCTGGAGGCGCGCGAACAACTCGACCTGCTCGTCGTCATTGAGCCGACCATGACCGAGACGGCCCTGGTGGCCGACTATATTCTGCCGACGCCGACCGGTTACGAAAAATGGGAAATGGCCAGCTTTCCGCGCGGTTATCCGCGCGTTCAGACGCAGTTGCGCCCACCCATCCTGCCAGCGCCGGGGACGGCCCTGCCCGAAGGAGAAATCTATAATCGTCTGGCCGAGGCTATGGGCCTGGTGCCCGAGCCACCCCAGGAACTCTACGCGCTGGCGGAAAACGCGCATGAACCCGTGGGGGCCGCGGCTTATCTGAAGACGCTCCAGACCGCGGCAAAGGCGGCGCAGTTTTCGGCTCCCCTGTATTGGGCCTATCGGACCCTGGGGCCCCAGCTCGATTCGCCGGTGTTATCCAGCGTCTGGTTTCAGGCGATGATGAACGGGCTTGTCCGCCGGGACGCAGTGGCGCGCGTCCTTGGACCGGCCTGGCAGGACAAGGACGCTTTTGCCGTTGGCCTCGAACTGTTCCGGCGGCTTCTGGCTCATCCCGAAGGCATTGAGGTGGCCGAGCTTGATGTGGACGCCAACCTGGACGAACGGATTGGCTTCGCAGACGGAAAAGTCCGGCTGCTGCCCGAAGCCATTGTCACTGAGCTCGGCCGCGCCGTGGCAACCAAACCGGCTGAAGACCCGGCCTATCCCTTTGTGTTGGCCTCTGGCCTGCGCACCCGTTGGACCGCCAATACTATTCAGCGCGACCCGAGCTGGCGCAAGGGGCGCGGTCCGCACTGCGCCCTGAACCTCTCTCCCGGAGATGCCCACCGCATGGGGGTGATGGACGGCGATACGATTCGGCTCCGGACCCGACGGGGGCAGGTCGAGCTGCCGGCCGTTGTGGACAAAAAGCTGATGGATGGCCATGTCTGGATGCCGAACGGTTTTGGCATGATGTACCCGACTGAGGGGAATGGCGCGAACGCGGCCCGGAACGGCGTCAATATGAATGTCTACACGGATACGGCCGCCCGCGACCCCTTTACCGGCTGTCCCCATCACCGCTTTGTGCCGTGTCAGATTGAGCGCGTCTCCGAGGGGGCGGCATGAGCCGCGGCCAGCACAACACGCACGCAGACGGCCTGCCCAGCATAGCCGGTGTCCTCGCCCCGGTGGTCGCCGGCCTTCCGCGCCAGCAGCAGCAATTGCTCATTGCCTGGGCCGAACGCCAAGCGGCGAAGATGTATCATAGCTGGGCCGAGCAAGTCCGTGACCCGGAGCGGGCCGGTTTCCTCGGCTGCGCGGCCCGGGAGGAAGATATCGCGGCCCGGATTGAAGCCCTGGACCCTGACGCGGCCACGGTCCAGCACCACCTCTTGGCTGAGCGGCCCGACCTGGAGGAGCAAGTCCTGGCGGTCTACGCCGGCCGGCCGCTCGAAGAGCAGTGGGAAATCCAGCGTCGGGGCGAGCGGGCCGGGAAAAAAACCTGGGAGCATTTTGCGGCGACGGGAGACGATATCCAGGCCCAGGCCGTGCTGTTGGCCTGTGCCGCATTGGAAGCTGAAAACGCGGATTTTCTGCGTGCCGTCTTGGAGGGGCGGTCATGACTCGGAAGACGCCGCGGTTACTCGTCTTTCAACACCTCAATGTCGAACATCCCGGTGTATTCCGAGATTTCATGCAGGAAGACGGGATCGAATGGCAGGCGGTCGAACTCGACCAGGGCGAGCCCATCCCCGACTTGAGCGACTACGATGGACTGTGGGTGATGGGCGGACCGATGGATGTCTGGGAAGAAGAGCAGTACCCCTGGCTGAAGGCGGAGAAGGCGGCCATCCGCGAGGCCGTGGTAGACCGACAGATGCCTTTTCTGGGAATCTGCCTCGGCCACCAACTGCTGGCTGACGCGCTCGGCGGTCGGGTGGGGCCGGCCGCTGTCTCGGAGGTTGGAATCTCTGAAGTTGAAAAAACCGCGGCCGGGAAAAAGAGTCCGTTTCTGTTGGGGCTGCCGGCTACGATGCGCTGCTTTCAGTGGCACGCGGCCGAAGTGCAGCAGCCTCCCCGCGGGGCCTGTGTGGTGGCGACCAATGCCGCGTGTGCCATTCAGGCTTTGTCGTTTGGTGCCAAAGCGCTCAGCACGCAGTACCATACGGAAATATCTGGCGTGACGGTTTCCGAATGGGCCAGCATTCCCGCCTATCGCGCTGCTCTGGAAAAAACGCTTGGTCCACAGGGGCTGGCGCGGCTGGAAGCCGAAACCACGCGCCATCTCCCACTCCTGACCCAATCCGCTCGACACCTGTTTGACGCCTGGAAAACCATTGCGTTTGGAACCCCGGAGTGAGGGAGATATCTCCGGCCTTCAGGCGTTCAAAAACGCGAAGATGCGGTCCCTGAGAGCGCGGTCATTGAAAACCTGAGAATGGGCGGCTCGACTGTCACATGTCGTCACTGCCGCCATCGCGTGTGTATAGGCCGCGGGCAATTGGGCCGATTGGAGACTGACCGTTTCATCTCCATCCTCAAAGAGTGCTCGGTAGGGCTGGTGTGGCAAGTGTTTGGCAAACTCGTCTCTATGGAAGAGTAAGGCCGGACCGGGCTCGGCCTTAAGCAGTACGGCCCGGGCAAGCGTCGGGTGTGACCTGGCAAAGATAGACAGCATTTGGGTGACGAGTTTCGGTGAGCGTTCGAGCGGTGCGTGCAACCGTTCGGACAGTTGCCGGCCGGTGTGTAGGGCCGTTGTCACTACGGCCAATCTCTTTTGCCTGGTGGGTGCCGACATGGACAGGACCGGACTCAAGAAACCCCAGCCATAACGCTGCCACAAATCACTCTCATGCAGCGTATAGGGGAGGGGGTTGAGGTCGCCATCGAGCAGAACCGGCGCATACGTGGGCAGCATCTCGTAGACCGATGGAAAAGTCGCAAATGCCTGGGCCTTCATCAGCGTGGTGTTGAGGCCAAAGCGAGCGCCGTATTGGATATGATGCAAGGCGGTCATGGAGCCTTGGAAGGGCACTGTGGCCAGCACAACTTTGTCTATATGACTTGCCCCTTCCCAAGTTTCGACGGCCTTTGCGGGAGCTTGGCTCCCATAGCGCAAGTAATAGCTGGTAATCAGTCCGCCCAGACTATGGGCGATAATGGCAATGGCGGTCGCGCCTTGGTGGTGCAGTGCAGAGACGAGACGGGCCAGTTGCTGCACCGCCGTAAAATAGTCCTCGCGCCAATCGTAGGCGAAGAGGTGGATACGGAGAGGCGACCCGCCTGTTCCGAGTCGAGCCCGGAGGGCGCCGAGAAATGCGGCGTACACATCTTTGGCATAGAGGCCAGGTATGACGGGAATATGGTCCAGCACCGTGCCGGGAACCAGCGCTCTTGCCCCAGGCACCCCTAAGCCGGTGCGGGCCGCTGTTTGTGAACCAAACAACGCCTGCCAGGCTGAGAGCCAGACGATTTTTTTATCACCAGGCCGGACGAGTCGCGTGCCGTAAAAACCTGGGACAAAGATGATGTGTCGCATAGGCAGATTGCCCGCCGTGGGCGCGGTCTTCGGCCCGTGATAATATGGAGTGATGAAGCAAAGGCCAAGCACCAGAGTGCAGCGGCCGTGCCGTATCAACAATGTCTATGCCTCCCATTGACGCCGAAACCCTGTGTGTCCCCCTTATCAGGGAGAAATAAAGTGCCGTATCAACAATGTCTCTATCTCCCATTGACGCCTGGAGCGTGTTTACGGACTTGGGCTGTGTCTCAGTCCTGCTCTTAATTGGATTTGCCCTGCGGACTGCGTTCGTGTGGGCGCAGCGGCTGTTTCTTCCCGTCAGCATCATTGCCGGCTGTGGCGGTCTGGTGGGCGGGCCAAACGGCCTTGATCTTCTGCCGTTCTCGACTCTATTGCCCCAATACCCCAGCGTCTTGATCACACTGGTGTTTGCTGCTCTGCCGTTTACTGCACGGTCTTTCAGGCCGGACAGCGGCTCACGCCGGGCGGTTGAGATGGGGGCCTATTCGGCCGCTATCATCCTGCTGCAATGGGGGCTGGGAGTGCTGTTCAGCCTGACCGTGTTGTCCTTCGTCTGGCCGGATTTACCGTCCGGCTTCGGAACCATACTCGCCAGCGGGTTTGTGGGCGGACACGGCACGGCCGCGGCCCTGGGTACGGCCTTTAACAGTCTGGGTGAGCAAAGCTGGCCAGAGGCCGGTGCCTTAGCCATGACCTCGGCAACCGTCGGCATTCTGAGCGCGGTGGTCGGCGGTATGCTGTGGGTACAGTGGGCGGCCCGAAACGGCACGACCCGGTTCCTGGCCCGATTTGACGACCTGCCCGACGAACTGCGCACCGGTCGTGTCCCCGACACCCGGCGCAGCCCGCTCGGCTTTGAGACCCTCTCGCCCCTGGCCCTTGACCCCTTGATCTTCCATGTGGCGCTCGTCGTGACAGCGGCTTTTGGCGGCTATCTGCTCACTGGTTTGAGCGGCGCGTATCTGGGGGCATATCGACCGCCGAGCTTCTGCCTGGCCTTTGGGTGCGGCTTTGGTCTCAAGCATCTGAGTGCCCGCCTGCGGTTCGCCGACACGATTGACCGCACGGTCATGCTGCGGCTGAGTGGCGCGCTGACCGATGTGCTGGTCGTATGCGGCATTGCCGCGCTCAACCTCGAAGTCGTGGCCGGTCACGCCCTCCCGCTGCTGGCGCTGTTTGTCTTTGGTCTGGCGTTGTGCTGGGCAGTGTTCTCTGTGGGTGGCCCTCGCATATTCCACGACCTGTGGTTTGAAAAGGCCCTGTTCACCTGGGGCTGGGTCACTGGCGTGATGGCCCTCGCCCTGGCGCTGCTGCGCGTGGCTGACCCGCGCGACGAGTCAGAGATTCTGGACCCGTTCGCCCGCGCCTATCTGTTCGTGGCGCCGCTGGAGGTCGGGTTGGTATCGTTTGCGCCACTGCTGATTGCCCAGGGATTCGCCTGGAGCTTTGCCGGGGTAACCGTTCTCGCCGGTTGTGCCGCCCTGGTGTGGGGTGGGTGGCGGAATGCGAGGTGAGGCACGAGTCAGTACAAGCCCAGATAATGCTCCACCTCCCACGGCGAGACGGAGTCGTGATAGCGCTTCCACTCGTCGCGCTTGACCTGAATATAATACGCGGCATACTCCTGCCCGAGCGCGGCTTTGATGACCGTGTCCTGCTCAAGCTCGTCAAGCGCTTCGCTCAACGTCGTGGGCAGAAAGCCAATGCCCTCGGCTTTCAACTCCGCTTCAGGGACTTCATATAGATTGCGGTCGTTGCGCTTCCCCGCGGCCATTTTGTGCGCAATGCCGTCAAGGCCGGCGGCCAGCATGACGGTTGGGGCCAAATAGGGGTTGGCCGCGCCGTCCACGGTCCGGTTTTCAATCCGGCCCGGCCCAGGAATCCGAATCATCTGGGTCCGGTTTGAAGCCCCATAGGTCACATAGACCGGTGCCCAGGTTGCCCCCGAGAGGGGGGCACCGCGAATCAAGCGTTTATAGGAGTTCACGATGGGCGCAGTCACCGCGGCAATCGCGCCGGCGTGGTGCTTGAGGCCGCCGATGAAATGATAGGCCAGCTCGGACAGGCCATTTTCGTCCGACTCATCAAGAAACAGATTGACCTTGCCCTCCGCGTCCCACAGGCTGGTGTGAAAATGGCAGCCGTTGCCGGTCAGGTGGGAAAACGGTTTGGGCATAAAGGTGGCGATGCTGCCCCGCTCCTCGGCCAGAGTGCGCACCATCCATCGAAAGAAGGTGTGCCGGTCCGCGGTGGTCAGACAGTCGGAATAGGTCCAGTTGATCTCGAACTGACAGTTGGCGTCCTCGTGGTCGTTGGCGTACGGGTCCCAGCCCAGCCCCTGCATATAGCTCAGCAGGGTGGTGGTGAAATCCAGGTTGCGGTTCAGGGCGCGCAGGTCGTAACAGGGCTTGCTCAGCGTGTCCAGCGCATCAAATGGCTCAAAGCCACCCTGCTCGGTGCGCCGGGTCAGGAGAAATTCTGGCTCGACCCCGGTTTTTAAGGTGTAGCCGTGCTCGCCGGCCGTGGCTAATTGACGCTGGAGAATCGTGCGCGGACAGTAGGGCCAGGGCTGGTCATCAACGGTGATATCACTGGCGACCCAGGCCACGTTGGGACGCCAGGGGAGAATGGTCAGACTCTGAAAGTCCGGCAGGGCCAGCATATCGGTATCGTGGGGGCCCTGACCCATATGGCCGGCGGCAAAGCCGGCAAAGCCGGCGCTGCCGCCGGCCATATCGTGGAGATGAGCGGCCGGCACGACCTTGGCCTTGGGCGCTCCGCTCATCTCCACAAAGGAGCACAGAAAGAACTCGAGGCTGTTGTCCTGAACCATTTTTTCCACGTCTTGCACGGTTGTCATGCGTCCCTCCTTCATTCGTGTTGAACGGGATTCGTATCGAACGGGTGGTGCCTAATGCGACACCGCGGCCGCGGCTTTCTCCCCTACTAGGCGATCTTCGTCAAACCGCGACAGGGCAAACGGCTCAATCAGGCTGGGCGTCTTATGCGTCACAATCAGTTCGGCGACGGTCTTTCCGCCGGCCGGCCCGGCCTTGAAACCATAGGTGCCCCACCCGACGTTGAGGATAAATCCTCTGACCTCCGGCACGGTGCTGATGATGGGGCTGAAGTCTGGTGTCATATCACAGATACCGCTCCACTGACGTAAAACTCGAGCCTCTTCCAATATCGGAAACAGATCCAGGGCATGGGCCGCCATCATCTCCAGGGTGGGCAGCGTGGAGGCGCTATTATACGAGGCGTAGGGGTCAATCTCCGCGCCAATGACCACTTCTCCCCGGTCGGTCTGGTTCACATAGACGTGTAGCGTGGCGGAGACGATGACCTTGTCCAGAAAGGGCTTGAGGGGCTCAGTAACGCAGGCCTGGAGAGGATGCGAGACAATGGGCAAGTCCACGTCCACCATGCGGGCAATGGTCGAACACCAGCCCGAGGTGGCATTGACGACGGTGTTGGTGGCAATGCGCCCGCGACTCGTATGGACCGCGCTCACCTGACCGTTGTCGGTATCGATAGCCTGGACTTCGGTATGCGGATGAATCTCTATGCCCATCCGGTCCGCGCCGCGTGCATAGCCCCAGACCACGGCATCGTGCCGAATGATCCCGCCCGGCGGATGATACAGGGCCGCCTGGATAGGGGCATGGGCCGCTGGGCTGACATCCATGGCCGGCACAAGGCGCTTGATCTCCTTGGGAAAAATGAGCCGGCTGTTGACGCCAAGCAGGGCATTGGCCTCGGCCCGGACACGCAAGCCATCAACCCCGGTATCCGTATGCGCCAGCGTCAGATGACCAACCTGGGAGAAAAGAACGTTAAAATCGACTTCTTGGGACAATTCCTGATACAGCCGCAGGCTCTCATCATAAAAAGGAATGGCTTCGGCGGTGCGATAATTCGCGCGCAGAATAGCGGTATTGCGGCCACTATTGCCTCCACCAAGATAGCCACGGTCAAGCACCGCGACGTTTTTTATCCCCTGCTTGCCCAGATAATAGGCGGTCGCCAGGCCGTGGACGCCGGCCCCGATAATCACCACATCATACTGGTCTTTCAGGTCGTGTCGGCGCCACATCCGTTGGGTGCGAAAGAGCTGCAACATGACTCATCCTTGAGCGGATAACTGGTGCTGGGCGGCCAGGCCAAACGGGCGTGCACCGAATTCCTGTCCCGCGTCCAGCAGCGCGTCCCACACATAGGCACCAAACTCTCGTCCAGAATAGACCTGGTAGGCCAGATGTTCCTGAATGTCGGCGCGCAGGACCAGGGCCTGGATATGCGCCAGGCTGCCTTGTGCGCAGGACATATCCGGGAACTGGGCTGGCCTGAGGTCCAGAGCGGTGAGCTTCTGTAACAAGTCCCGGCTGTGCGGGCCGGCAAGCTGGAGGGCGGTGAAATTTGAGGTGACATCGGTCAGGTGGACCCCGGCTTCCGCCGGCGTCCACCTGACCGATTCAAGCCGGGCCTGGACTGCGTTGGCGGTTCCAGGCGGCGCAATGAGCCGGGCGTGGTTCTTGGCCAGAGAACACAGCAGACCACCCGCCTGCGTGTCAAGTTGAAGAGCTTGGGCAGGGACGCGCACGACCCGCCCGCCCGGGACGGTCTCAAGCGAGAGTCCCGGCCAGAGATGTTGTCCGAGCGCGGCGAACACGTCCTTACCTTGCATATCGAGCTTGGCCAGCGGACTGATATCACTGAGCCCGACCTGTTCCCGGACTGCCTGTACTTCGGCCTCAACCGAGCCGTAGGAATCGACACATTGCCAGCCAGCCTCCTCAGTCATGCTGGCACCAGCCGCGAGATGAAGAGCATGGAGCGCCGAGCGTCGGATGAGGGTTGCTGCCATAGCCTAGCTCCTGAGGCGCTTTCCTTGAGGGTCGTAAAAGGCGTCATCAATAATATCGGCCTGGGCCAGCGTTGCGTTGATGCGAATCTGAAGTGGGCTCGTCCCGCTCGCCACCTCAACCGGGACCCAGGCCAGGCCGACACATTTGCCAACGGTCGGACTGAAGGCTGCGCTGGCAACTCTGCCGGCCGGTTGCCCATCCACGACCACGGAGTGACCGCCGGCGGCCATACCAGCGTCGCGGAGCGCAAAGCCCACCAGTTTATGACGCGGGCCGCGTTCCTGTATAGCCTGGAGGCTCCGTTTGCCAATAAAGTCGTCTTTGTTGAATTTGACCACCCATTCCATATCGGCTTCCAAAGGATTGGACAGCGCGTCCGTATCCTGGCCGACAATGACATGTTTTTTCTCCAAACGTAAAAGGCGCTGCGCCCCAACGCCAAACGGGATAATCTGGAATTCTGCTCCAGCCGTCATCATGGCGTCCCAGACCTGCTCCCCGCATTCCGCCGGCACATGAACTTCCCAGCCGGTCTCTCCGACAAAGCCAATGCGCAGCAAGAGCGCCGGAACCCCGGCCACGGTGGCACGCTGACAGGCCATATAGGGAAACGCTTCCGCAGACAGGTCAACATCCGTAAGCTGGCTGAGGACCTGTCTGGCATTCGGTCCGGCGATATTCATGGCTGCCAGCCCGCCGGTCATCGGGGTCACATGCGCGCACAGGTCCGTACCGGCCGTCCACCATTTGAGCCATTGCTCAACGAATTCGACATTGCCGGTTGTGGTCGTCAAAAAGAAATGATCGTCGGCCAGACGGGAAACCGTGCCGTCATCAATAATGACCCCGCTGTCGTCGCACATCATCCCATACCGGATACGTCCGACCCGGAGCGTCGAAAAGGTATGCGTGTAGACTTTATCCAGCAGTTGGGCGGCGTCGCTCCCTTTGACCTCAAGTTTCCCCAAGGTGCTGACGTCGATGAGGCCGACCCGTTGGCGAACCGCCTGATATTCCTCTTCGACTGAGGTATAGACAAACGGTCGCTGCCAACCGCCCAGCAACATCATCTCCGCACCCAGCGCGCTATGACGATGATGCAGGGGCGTCTGCTTTTCCGGCTGATGCTTGCGACCGGCCAGCAGGCCGAGGGGAACCGGCGTGACGGGTGGACGGGCCGTGGTCGTCCGCATTGTCAAGGGTGTGTCCGCGTATCGAGCACACAGCCGCGCCGCTGCCGTCGCGCACATGCGGCCCTGACACGGCCCCATTGAAAACGTGCTATAGCGCTTGAGGGTTTCAACCTCGTCAAAGCCCTCGGCCACCCCCTGAGCCATGTCCTTATGGGTCACGTCCTCGCAGACGCAGACAAACTGCTTGGTGTTGGTCCAGACATGGCTGAGCTGCGGGTAGGGCTCATAGTGGTGCCGATATTCCCGCTCCAGGCTATCGAGAGTGTGTTGTAATGCCGGCACCTGGGCCGCCGGGCCAGCCGTTTCTGAAGCGCGCAGACTGTGGGCCGCCTTGAGCCCGGCCACGCGCCCCTGGAGAAGCGTGGCCGGCAAATGGTGAATGCCGGTCACGTCGCCGGCACAGAAGACCTGGGGGGGGAGCTGCTGCGGAATGGTCTGCCCCAGCGCTTCATCATAGCGGAGTTCACCCCCACTCTGCGCCACCAGAGCCGCCGCCGGCGCTTGGTCGGTCGAAAGACAAATCAAGTCGCACGGGATGAAACGGCCGGCATGAGGAAACGGCCGCTGCTGGGCATCAAGGGGAACCAGCACCGCCCCTTCAACTCGATTTGTGCCACGGGCGGCTCGAATAGCATAGGAGGTCAGGACCTCGACGCCACTGCGCTGGAGATGTTGGGCGGAGTCCGGTGTGTCCGGCGGCCGGTAGCGAGAATCGACAAGCGCCGCGACCTGAATACCGGCAGTGAGCAACTCGGCGGCCAGACGCCAACCCGTGTCCTCATGGCAGACCACAACGGCTCGCGTACCGGGCTGCACCCCATACAGGTGCAGCAGACGCCGGACACCGCTGCCGAGCATGACGCCGGGGAGATCATTGTTCTCAAAAACGGCGGGATAGTCGTGGCTGCCGGTGGCAATAATCACGCCTTGGGTGCGCAGATGGATCAGCCGCTTGGCCTGCATCACGCCCAGCAGCCCGCCCTCATAGCCACCAAAGACTGTGGCCGACGACAGAACAGCAATGTTTGGCTGGGCGGCGACCTGCTCCCGCAATGAGTGGGCGAAATCGTAGCCGGTCAGGCCGCTCTGCGCGCCGATGTCAGCGTAGGTCCTGGTCTGAAACCGTAAGTGTCCCCCGAGTTCGGGCTGGTCGTCAATCAGCGTGACCTGACAGCCGAGGCTGGCTGCTTCATACGCGGCCGTCAGACCGGCCGGGCCACCGCCGATGACCGTAATATCGGTGTGGCGGTACTCGTGGTCGTAGCCCCCCTTGGGCTTAGCCTGGGTATTGATTTCTCCTAAGCCGGCCACCCGGCGAAGCAGCCTTTCTGCCAGGGGCCAGACAAAACGCGGGCGGATAAAAGTCTTATAATAGAAGCCAATCGGCAGCAGCCCGGCGCAGCGGTCGATAATGGACAGCAGGTCGTGCTTGAGTGAGGGCCAGGCATTCTGGGGCTGGACGCGCATACCCTGCCGGACGGGTTGGGTGCAGGCGCGCACACTGGGCGTGCCATCCACATTCATGAGACAGTTCGGACACTGCCCCGCGCCGCACAACAGGCCGCGCGGGCGGTGATATTTGAAGCTGCGGCTGAAGGTCCGATGGCCGGCGGCATAGAGCGCCGAGGCAATGGTATCGCCCGCCTGGGCCTGGATGCTTTCCCCGGCAAAGGTGAAGCTCAGGGGGTGCGCGTGGTTGACGACCTGGGTGGGGTGGGGCGGGAGTCTAGTCGCGCTCATATGTTTCTTTGACCCGGTTCGTGCGCGTGTCGCGCACGGCTAAAAACCAGCGCCGACAGCCCAACCGATGATACCACCATTCAGTTGTCTCGCCCGCCTCATTTTTGCGGAGATACAGGTAGCGCGCCCACTCGTGTGACGAAACCGACACAGGCGGGCGTTGCCGAAACTCCCCGCCTGCGCGAAACTCATACACGCTCCGCTCGCCACAATGAGGGCAGGCCAGAAGAAACGACATGGGGACTACCGTTCGGACGACGGTTTCCAGCCCGGCCCGCCAGCAAAGACCACGTTGGTCCCGACCAGAGGAATGCCAGTGATCATGGAGGACTCCAGCGTTAAGGCGCGCAGGTCTTCGGGCTCCAAAGCATGGACATCCGACTTCCCGCAGGAGCGGGCGAGCATTTGGATTTCCAGGGTGGCGGCGTTAAAAAAATTGCCCACCCGTTCGGCACCGGCGTCGATATCCAGCCGTTTCATCAGTTCCGGGTCCTGGGTCGTAATACCGACTGGACAGCGGCCAGTATGGCAGTGATGGCAGGCGTAGGGCTCGGCACCGAGGGCCTGATAATCGTCCACGTACAGCGGCTTGTTACAGTTCAGGGCAATTAAGGCCGCGGTGCCCATATAAACGGCATCGGCCCCGAGCGCCAGCGCTTTGGCCGCGGCGGTGCCACTATGTATGCCGCCGGCAATAATAAGCTGGACCGTGCCGTACAGCCCGCATTCTTCCAGGGCCACCCGTGCCTCGCACACCGCGGCCAGGGTCGGAATCCCGGTATGGTCCAGCAGGATGTCCGGCGAGGCACCTGTGCCCCCTTCCATGCCATCGACCACCACTACGTCGGCTCCGGCTTTGGCCGCCAGCTTCACATCGTCGTACACCCGGGCTGCGCCCATTTTGACAAAAATCGGGACCTGCCAATCGGTTGCCTCGCGCAACTCCTCAATTTTTGTCAGCATATCGTCTGGGCCGAGCCAGTCTGGATGCCGGCATGGACTGCGCTGGTCAACGCCAGGAGGCAGGTCGCGCATCTCGGCGATTCCGTCCGAGACCTTGGACTCAAGCAGCAGCCCGCCGGTGCCGGGCTTGGCCCCCTGTCCGACCGTCAGCTCAATCGCGTCGGCCTGTCGCAGATGATGTACATTGATGCCGTAGCGGCTGGGTAAGACTTCATAGACCAGAATATCCGAATGCTCGCGCTCGGCGGCCAACATGCCGCCATCGCCGGTTGTTGTGGACGTTCCGGCGCGCGCCGCGGCTTTGGCCAAAGCCACTTTGGCATTATAGGACAGCGCGCCATAACTCATGCCCGTCACCATAATGGGGATGTCGATCTCAATCGGCTTTTTGGCAAACCGCGTCCCGAGTACGGTCTTGGTCGAACATTTTTCACGATAGCCTTCGAGGGGCACACGGGTCAGGGTGCAGGGCACAAACGTCAGATCGTCAAGGCAGGGCAGCGGGCGGGCGCGCAAGGCGCTAAAGCCCCGAATACGATAGCGGCCCAGGTCGGCTTTGGCCTGGATGTCTTCTATGGTCTCGGGTTTCCAGGTGGTGCTGGGTCGGATAACCGGCCGCGCGCTCGTTCTGTGCTCACTCACAGGGCCTCCCGCCAGGTGTCAAAGTCTTTTTTGTCAAACTGCCATAAGCGTCTGCCGGAGACGACCTTCTGAAAGGAGGCCGGCGCTGCAATATCGTACTCGGCCAGGGTCGTTGCCAAAAAGAGGCGGTCCTGGTCCATGACCTCCTCAATGACGGCATCATTGCCCAGGTCTGAGATGCGGCCCCCCACAAAGATACGGCCCTCATACATGGAATCGCCCAGCGCTGCGGCCGTATCGCCGCAGACAATGATCGTGCCCTTTTGCAGCATGAAACCAGTCATATAGCCACTATTTCCCTGCACAATCAGCGTCCCGCCCTTCATGGCAATACCAGCGCGTGAACTCGCACTCCCCCGGACTACAACCGTTCCGCCTCGAATGGACGCCGCGGCGCTATTGCCGGCGTTCTGCTGCACAATGACCGTGCCGCTCAACATGCTTTCCGCCACGCCCCAGCCGCAGCTCCCGTGCACCTCAATACGTGGCCCGTCAATAAGCCCCCCACAGTAATACCCCACACTCCCGGTCAGGGTCAGCTTGACGGCTTGGAGGACCGCCACGCCAAGATTATGGCGGGCCTGGGGATGATGGACGCGTATCTCGGTCTCGCCGGCCTGAATATGGTGACGGATTTCTTGATTGATCGCTCGGGATGTTTTGCCCGTACAGTCGATGTCTTGCACGCTACGTCCTTATGAGCCGACTTCAGGGGCTATGGTCCAGGTCTCGACTGTATTCACCCCCGGCTCCCACACCGGAAAGTCATCGCCCAAGGCCGAGCGCAGCGCCCGCTCTTCGGTGGCCAGGGCGACATAGGCCGGCGTGTCCGTCACCACCAAAGGTTTGAAGGCAAACGGGTCTTTAACGTAGCCCAGACTGTCCGCGGTTGCGGCCAGATAGCTGAACGCCCCGTCAAAGTCGGCCAGCGAGGCCCGCAGGGCGTCGGCAAAGCTGTCGCCCTGCGCCAGGCGGTCGGCGAGATACAGGCCGATAATTTCCGAGTCGTTCCCGGTGTAAAAACGATGGCCCTGCTGCTCATAGATGCGCCGCATCTTGTGGTAATTCGTGATATGCCCGTTATGGACAACGGCAACATCGGCCCGGCCATGCGCCCAAAAGGGCTGCGAATGGCTGAGGTCAACCCGACTCTCGGTAGACATCCGGGTATGGCCAATGCCATGCGTGCCAATATAGGACGAGACCGCATAGGTCGCGTCAAGATTGGCCGGAGAGCCGACTTGTTTGACCAGTTCAAGGCGGCTGCCCAGGCTGACGACTTCAACGCCGCTGTCCACTGCTTCAATGGCTTGTTCCAGACCGCCCGGATGCTCCGGAGGCGTGATGACCAAACGCAGCGACGGGCCCCGGAGGTCCACCGTGGACACGGCAACGCGGCTGTTGACCTGCTCGATAACCCTGTCGGCCAGGGGTTCAAACGGCCCCTGCTCGCCCAGCTCAACCCGCAGGACACAGGCGTCTGCACCCCGGTCGGCATAGACGGCAACGCCACTTGAATCCGGGCCACGGCGGTCAAGGGCCGACAACATGGCGAGTAAGGTCTGCCCCACCGCCGCTTGGCGGTTGCCGCTTTTGTCTAGAAATCCGACGATGCCACACATGATTGTCTTCTCGTTCGGTTTGGTGTTCAGGACACAGCGAGGCTGTGGATGTGTATATGGCTTACCGGCGCAGGGTGTCAAGGTTGAGACGCGGTGAGGCTGTGGAGCCTTTAACGAAAATGAGGTATCACTCTCTCGGCAAACAGACGCATTGAGCGTTCAACCCGGTCCTGCGGCAGCCCCCCGAAATTCATCCAGCACAAGAGTTCTCCCACCCCGGCGGCTTCCATCTCACGCACCCGGTCCACAATCCGCTCCGGCGAGCCGAACAGCACGGTTTCTTCTATAAGCTGCTCCCAGGTGATGGTCGCTAAACGCTCGGCCAGCGCAAGAAACTGTGGCTGAAGGGCAGGGGGAGCGGCCTCAATATGCTCAGGGACGAGAAAACGGGCCAGGGCTTGTTGATACCATAACTCGGCCGCCTGTGCCTCGCGCAGGGCCTGGGCGTCTGTTGGCGCAACGTAGATATGGCGCGATACTCCCCACGACTGGAGCGCTGTTTGTATCGCGGCCTCGGAATGTCCGACTTCAGCCAGGGCGGCCACATAGATGTCCCGATTGTGCTCAATCTGGCTGAACGGACCGAACAGAATGGAATTCAACATGGACCAGCCGCTCCTGGCAGCCAGTTGGATGGTGTCGGGACTGACACAGACGAGCGACAGCGGGGGGTGCGGTTTCTGGTACGGCTTGGGAATGACCGGGATGTCGTCCAGGGTAAAAAACTGGCCGCGATAGGAGACGCGCTCCTGGGTCCAGGCCTGAATCATCACGGCCAGGGTTTCGCTGAATCGCTCACGGTTCTCTAGCTGTGGCACCCGGTAGCCAACAAACTCAATGGGCCGATTGCCCCGACCGACCCCGACCCGCAAACGTCCGCGGCTGAGAATATCAATAAAGGCGATCTCTTCGGCGACACGAATGGGGTCATGAAAGGGCAGAATCACCGCGGCCAGCCCGATAGCGATCCGGGTCGTCCGCGCGGCAATCGCCGCGGCCAGCGCCAGCGGGCTGGTGGAAATGCCATACTCAATAAAGTGGTGCTCGGTCAGCCAGACACTATCGTAGCCGAGTTCTTCACTGAGCAGGGTCTGAGCAAACTCCCGGTGAATAACCTCTGGGTGAGAACTGCCTGGGGGAGCCTGAAGAAAATAATAGGTGCCAAAACGCATTGCACTGTCCCCTTCACTCTGCCGGAAGAAAATAGGCTTCCTCTTCCTAGCAGAGATCTATCGGCGTGAGGAGCAGCACGGGACTTTCCGCGCTTGTCCTTCTCGTCCATCCCTCCTACAATCCCCCCGACGATAAGGAGGGCGACCTGGCCTCACATATTGCGCCACTCAAAACTGCGGACCTGCCACCCCGGACCCGCTCGTTCTGGCAATTGGCCGGGCCGGGAGCGGTCCTGGTCGGTCTGTCCATCGGCGCTGGCGAACTGGTGATGTGGCCGTGGATTACGGCCAAGTTCGGTGCCAGCATGGTCTGGGCCGCGGCGCTGGGGGTCTTTCTGCAGCTCTGGGTCAACCTTGAGATTGGTCGCTGGACCATCGTGACCGGCGAAGCGCCGTATCCTGGTTTTGCCCGGGTCTGGATGGGATTTATTCATCTCTTATTGTTTCTGACTTTTGCCGGTCTGTTTCTGCCTGGCTGGGCGCGGGTTTCTGGCGCGGCCCTGAAGGGCCTGATTTTCGGGCCGGACGGCCCCGGAGCGGACTGGATGTGGACCGGCCTGACCTTTGTGTTGATCGCCGCCATGCTCTTTGGCCCCAAAATCATGTATCAGGCCATGGAACGCATTGTCATCGGCTTGGTCGTCTTCATTACGCTGGGGCTGATTTTTGTGGCTTTCCAGGTCGGCACCATCGAACATGTGTCTGAGATGGCGCGCGGGCTGGTCAACTTTGGACATATCGAATTGACAGAAGATTTCCCCTTCAGTCGTTTCTTTGGGGCGGTGGTGTTCGCTGGCGCCGGTGGGGCGGCCAATCTGTGGTACGCTTTTTACTTGCGCGACAAAAACATCGGGATGGGGGCGCGGATGCCTCGACTCCAAAACCCGCTCCGGGGCGGGTCAAACGAGGAAGAGGCCACCGGCTACCTCTATCCAGAGACGGAGGCCAATCAGCGCGCCTTCAAAGACTGGTTTCGCTGGATACGCCTGGACCAGTGTCTGTTCTTTTGGGGGCTGAACAGCTTCACCATGTTCCTGTTCATGTTTGGGGTGTTGTGCGTCCTGCGCCCCAGCGGCGTCGTTCCGGCTGAGGGACGGATTATCTGGGATATGGCGCTGATTCTGGAAAACTCCATGGGCGCGGTGGGGCATTATCTGTTTCTGGCCATCGGCATGGCCACGCTCTTCAGCACCCAATTGGTCAGCGTTGATGGCAACGCCCGTGTCTGGTCCTATATTGTCCGTACCACCTTCCCGTTTGGGGCCAGGATCGACCAAGCCAAACTATACGTTCCCTTTGCCGTCCTCTTTATGGTTGCCGGTACGGTCAGCACTTGGTTTTTTGAGCGCTTCGCCGTCACCGGGCTGGGCTTTCTGTTTAATGCCGCCCTGCTCGGCGGTCTGACCATGGCCCTGTACGTGCCCTTGATGCTGTATATGAATCTGCGCTATCTGCCCGTGTCGGCCCGACCAGGACCGGTATCGATTATCATGATGCTCATCGCCTCGGTGGTCTACGGCAGCTTTGCGCTGTACTCGCTGTGGATCACCATTTTCTAGGTCTCGTCCTGTTGGATCATACTGGACCACGCTCACGCCCTCCGCTGACAGTGCGGGCAAAAATGCGTGCTGCGTTGTCCGACCAGCGTGCGTTCTATCGGGGTCCGACATCGCCGGCAGGGCTTGCCGGTTCGTCCGTAGACGCGAAAGAAATGCTGGTAATTGCCATCAGGATACACCCAATCAATGGCCGCGCCGTTGTGGTGAATCCCGTCGTTCAGTGCCGCTCGAATTGCTTTATGCAAGGCTGCCACCTGGTGGCTATCAAGATCAGCGGCGCGGGAACACGGGTGGAGCCTGGCTCGCCACAGGGCTTCGTCGGCATAGATATTGCCCACCCCGGCAATAAAAGACTGATTCAGCAGCAGGGCTTTGAGCCGGCCGGTTTTTTTCGCAATGAGGGGACGAAAGCGACGCAGGGTAAAGGTCGGGGCTAAGGGTTCCGGACCGAGATGGCCGGTGACGGCTTCGAGGTCGTCCACGCAATAGACCCGCCCAAACTTGCGCGCGTCCTGAAAATGCAGGCTATAGCCACTCTCAAAGCGGCAGGTGAAATGCACATGCTTATGACGTGGAGCGCCAGTTTTGAGGATTGAAATCCGCCCGCTCATTTTGAGGTGAATGACGAGATAGCGGACCGCCGCGTCGGCACCTGCCTGTAAAGTGAAGACAATATATTTGCCGCGCCGCCCCAGGGCTTTGATACGGTGGCCGGGCAGGGTGCGGGTGACGGCTCGAATGGATGGGCGGATGGAATTCTTCCAATTCCCCCAGGCGTGTGTTATGACCGCTCCGATAAGAGACGGGTGGGCCGGCAGCCCATCCTCTGCGGGTTCTCCACGGGCGAGCTTGCGGACAATGGTCTCAACTTCCGGGAGTTCTGGCATCGACTTTCAGACCTGCGGCTTCGCAACTGTTGACTTTTTTCGAGCCTCACAGTCTATAGCTTCTCTTCTCAAAAATTGATAGCTGAACGCCAAGCATAAGGAGGGTCGTCAGATATGGCAGTGAAAAAGTTTTCCAGTGCCTACTATGTGGTCAAAGACATGGACAAAGCCGTGAGCTTCTACCAGGACATGCTCGGCCTGTCGCTGAAATTTCGGGATGGGAACCGCTGGACGCAGTTTGACCTGAATGGGGTCGGGGTGGCACTGGCCGACCCCAGCGAAAGCGCGGCCCCATCTGGAGGGGGGGCGACTGTTGTCTTGGAGGTAGATGACTTGGTTGCGATGCGCGAAAAGCTCTCTGTCGCCGATATCCCGCTCAGCAAGATCGTCGATATGGGCGCGCATGGCAAATACTTCACTGTCCGTGATCCCGCGGGCAATATGGTGCAGATATTTGCGCGCTCGTAGCGAACGGGCCGGTCCGGGGAGCCTATATGGCCGCCCCGCAACCGTATGGGACAACGGTCCTCGGCAGTATATTAACCCCTCAACGGCTCAATGAGCTGACGTTGTTCCTTGGTGGATTTTACCCGGCCATGATACGGCTGCTCCGAATGGCATAGCAGGCACAGAACAGCGATATTCTCCCGGCTATTATCCGAGAGAACACCATTCTTGTGATGACCGTGTAGCCAGCTTCGATGCTTGGAAAGATTCACCCCACACTCGTCACAACACCAGCTACGTTCCCGCTTGACTGCATTCGCTCGACGGGGCCATTCCCTAGTATAGCCTCCCGGGGGCGCTGTCCGGTCCGTATACCGGGGTTTTGAAGAAAAGAAAGTTGTAAATTCGGCGAAGAAGTCCTGGAGTGAGAAGCCTCTCCACGATTTGTCGCTCCTTGACCTCGCGTATCCTTTCCAATCCAGATGCGTGAGGCAGTTCTTACAGACGTGGAGCAGAGCCTCAAATTCCTTGTCTGAATCTATGGCTTCAACAAAAAACTTCCCGTCCTGTCTGGTTGTTACGACGTATCGCTCGAAGCGCCCCTTCGAGCGCATTTCCCTTATGGTCTGGCATTCAGCGACGTGAAACCTCCTGGCCTCTTCGGGATAGTGCAAAAGGATATATTTACCCTGACGAGTGTCCTTAATGTATAAGGCGACTTGCTCGCCTTTATGTGTAAGTAGTCCACCCCTCGATTCAACTTCACCAAGGGCGGGTATCTCCTTGCCCCGTTGAAGTTCACGTCTCAGTTCCTCCCTTTCTCTGCGTCCCTGTCTTGTTTCATAAGGCGGGAGCCGCCAAGTTGAAGAACGTGCGCCCATGCGGGTCGCAAGTTTCTGGAGTTTGGAAAAATTCACTGCTCTATCGTCTCCAGAACCCTGACGATCTGTTCCTTGGTATTGGTACGAACTCTGAATTCAACACGCCGGGACCTGATCCTATCTTCTCTGGAATCTTAAAGAATAAGACGGCTGGAAGAAAGCCCGTTCGCCGTAATCAGCTTGCGTGCCCATTCCCGGTATGGGTCAACCGCTGGAAGTCCGAGGGAGTATTCTAAAACCGCCCGCGTCCTGGCTTGTGAAAGCTCCATGTTCATGAAGTACGCCACATCTTTTGTGATGGCTCCCTCCCACTCGGACGAGGTATGCCCTTCGATACGAACCTCCGCAATCGCATCCTTGAACTGGTATAGTACGTCGAGGTAGCGGGGAAAGAAGGCGTCCAGGATACGTCTGAACTCGGGTTTCAGCACTGCTGTTGCAGAATCAAACAAAACGTCAGGAGCTTTGAAACGGAGCGCTAGGGTGGTCCGGTCCAGTTCCGCGCGCCACCTAGGCAGGTCATCTTTGAATTCTTTCTGAAGCGCATCGTAGATTTCCACTTCGGAATCTTTCCAGGCCACGACAATATTCCGAATCTTGGACTGGATTTCGACAATAGGCCGGATATAGGTAATCGCAATAAACAGAAAAATGACCATGAGACCGGCCATCAGGTCCGAAACCGACAGCCAGTGCTCGTCTTCGGATAAGGCGCTCCGGCCAAACAGCTTTTCCAGTGTCATGAGTTTCTGATCTTTGACGCGATTTGAACCACATCACGAAGACGCTTCGTCAGAGGCTCGTAGTCTGCCACAAATTTTTCTGACAGTGAGGCTAAGTGTCCTCCCATCTCCTCAATGCTTCGGTGGAGTGTTTGCCCCATTTCCCCGTTGAGTCTCTTAAACTGACGTTCAATCCCTTCGGTAGTTTTTGTCAAAGCGTCGCTTAAGGCTTTGTCAAAATTATCCTGCGAGTGCTGAGCACTTCTTAAGAGGTCGTCGAATCCTTGATGAAGCTTCTCGTGCGCATCTTTGATGCTGAAGGGCATTTTCGGAGCGCTGTATGGCCTGTCCGACCGCTTCCGTCAGTTCGGTTGTGAGTTTCGTAAGGTTGGCCTCAATCACGGGAAACGCTTCAAGAGTTTTGTCCCTCAGCCCGGCAACGGTTATCAGGTGTTCGTCGAGTCCTCTCAGGATGTCCCGGAGGTTGTGTAGGGTCTCGGGAATCTGCTCTGTGTGACTTACAATTTTTTTGAGTGCCTGTTCAGAGGCTTCGACTGCCTGGACTGCTCCTTCCAGTCGGCTCTCTAACGCCTCGACGTGCGCGCGATAATTTTCCTGCCAGCTCAGGAGTGCGCCGACTGCTTCGTTAAGCTGTCTGAAGTTCTCACCGAATTGTTCATTGAGTTGGGTGTTGAAGTCACGAATGACTTGTTCAAGAGCCTGAATGAGAGCCTTCGAGTTGTTTTCGGCCAGTGTTTCTGCAAATTGCCGAAACTCCTTTATCAGTTCGCTTTGGCCGTCTTTGAAATCCGTTCTCAACTTTTGAACTTGCGTCAGCAGGCTACTGTCGCCGTCGGAGGAAATCGACTTTCGTAAATTTTCCAGCGACTCTTGTTGCTGCGCGGCTGCTGTGTCGATTCCTTCTTTAACGGCGGTCAAAGCGGTATGAATGACCTCAGGTGTCACCTCTGTTCCTTCCGTCTCTGGCCTCGGTGTCGCGATTTGGACCGCTCTCAGGAGGAGGGCTGAACCAAGACCGATGATACTGGTCATGAAGGCGACTTTGAGCCCTTCCAATAACGGAGGAACGCTTGCGTCGATATTGCTGACGTCAAAGTCGAGTAGCCCCAGGGCAATACCAACGAAGGTGCCGAGTACGCCCAAGGTGGGGAGGAGAGTGGAACCAGAACGATATAATCCCTCAAAACGCCGCAACCGTCCTATGAATTGAGAGAGAATCGCCAAAACGAAAACAAAGCTAATGATTAAGGCGAAGCAGGTAGAAACGTCGTTCTCGAAAATTGCTTCAAAAAACCGCACTATATCTCCCCCATATCGACAAACCGCTCAGGGGAAATATCATACCCCTCTCTGCCGGGATATCGCTTGACGAGGAGGAGGGCACAAATTGATGCCTCTACCAAAGCCGTTCAAATCTGGTATGGAACACAAATCCCTTTGCCAGGAGAAGATGCCATGAAACAACTGCGATTGGACTGGACGAAGAGCTTTGTTGTCCTCGTGAGTCTTGGAGTATTAGCAGGGCCAGCCTCGGTCACCTACGGGCACGGTCCAGACGAGGGCGAAGTCCCGCTCTGGCAGTGGGAGCCGGAGCAGTTTCAACAGCATGTGGCCACGGTCCGTAGCGGTCAAGACCTGACGCCCAAGTCCTGGCCGGATGGGGCCCGGGTTGCGGTGAGTTTTTCGTTTGACTTTGACACCGAGCCGGTTTGGATGGGGTTTCAGGGCCAGCAAAGCCCCTCATATATGTCGCGCGGCGAGTATGGGGCGCGTGCCGGGATGCCACGTATCTTGGCCTTATTGGAAAAACACGACATCCCGGCCTCCTTTTTTATCCCCGCTATTTCTATGGTCCTGCATCCGCAGGTGATTGAGGACATCAAAAAAAACCCTGCCTACGAAATCGGGTTTCACTCCTATGTGCACGAAAACCCGCTGACGCTGAGTGAGGCCGAAGAGCGCGCCGTGTATGAGAAGGCCATGAAAATTTTTGTCGAAAGAGTGGGAAAACGACCGGCCGGCTTTCGGTCCGCGGCCTGGGACCTGACGCCGGCAACGATTCGGATCGTCAAAGAAATGGGCTTTTTATACGAGAGCAGCATGATGGCGGACGACCGGCCCTACAGCCTGCTTGCCAACGGAGAAGAAACCGGCCTGATTGAACTCCCGGTCGAATGGATACTCGACGATTGGCCGTTATTTCAAATCAGTTGGCCGAGTCGGCACGTCAGCATCCGCAATGCCGACGATGTGTACTCAATCTGGAAGGACGAGTTTGACGGGGCCTATGAAGAAAGGACGATGTATATTCTGACTATGCACCCCCAAGTCATCGGCCATCGCTACCGGATGCAGATGCTCGATAAGCTCATCACCTATATGAAGAGCAAACCCGGCGTCTGGTTTGCCACCCACGAACAGATTGCGCTCTATGTCAAAGAGCAGGCCGGGCTGGGGAGCGACGACACTCCGGCGGCCAAGCCGGCCGGATAAGAGTCGCTCGGGCAAAGGGGGGACGCATGACCTACGATCTGCTCATTACGGATGCTCAGATTTGTGACGGCACGGGCGCGGCGCGCTTTCATGGCGCGGTCGGCGTCAAGGACGGCATTATTACCGATATTGGTTCGGTCTCCGGAACGGCAACGCGGACCATCCACGCCGACGGCTGTGTGGTCGCGCCGGGCTTTATTGATATCCATACCCACTACGACGCCCAAGTCTCCTGGGACCCGCTGCTGACCTGTTCGGGCTGGCACGGGGTGACCAGTGTGCTCATGGGCAACTGCGGGGTGGGGGTTGCGCCCTGTCGTCCCCAAGAGAAAGATATTGTCTCGTGGGATTTGGTCAATGTGGAGGCCATGCCGCAGGACGTGTTGCTCAACGGGGTCCGCTGGGATGAGTGGGAGAGTTTTCCGCAATATATGCAGGCCATTGGACAACGCGGAACGGCGCTCAACGTGGGTTTTCTGGTGCCACTGTCGAGTTTTCGCTATTTTGTCATGGGCGCTGAAGCCTGTGAGCGAGAGGCAACTGACGCCGAACTCGCCCGTATGACCACGCTGTTTCGAGAGGCCATGCAGGCCGGGGCCTATGGCTATTCGCTGAGCCTGCTTGACCAGCATATCGGCTATCAGGGCAAACCCCTGGCGAGTCGGATGGCCACCCAAAAAGAACTCTGCGCGCTCGGTCAGGTGATGCAAGACCTGGGCCGGGGTGTCATCGAAATCGCGCTGACCCGGAGCGTCAGCGTGCTGACCGACGAAGAATTGGCCCTGTTGCTGGCCATAGCCGCAGCCAGCCAGCGCCCCGTCACCTGGCTGGCCCTCCTGGGCCGGTCGGATAAACCCGGGGTCTACCGCTCGGCCCTGGACCGCCTGCAACCCTTTTTCGACACAGGGCTGCGGATTCCGCCCCAAGTCACCCCGCGCCCCATCCAGCAGTACTACACCCTTAAAGTCCCCTTTCTCTTTGCCAGTCTGCCGTCGTGGAAAGAGGCGTTCAACCGCCCGCTTGCGGAACAAACCGCGCTCTACCAGAAGCCGGCGTTCCGAGCCGCCTTTCGCCAGGACTTGGAAATTGGTGGCGCGATTTTTACTAATCAGTGGCATCAGGTCCATGTCGTCAAGGTGACGAAAGACCACAACACGCGGTATCTGAATAAAAGTATTGCCGATATTGCCGCGGAAACCCACCGCGACCCGATTGATACGCTGCTGGATTTAGCCATTGATGAAAACCTGGAAATGGGCATTACGCTGTCGGTCATCAACACAAACCCTGACGAAGTGCGGGAGTTGATTACCCACCCCGACTGTCTCATCGGGCTGTCCGATGCCGGGGCGCATGTAGACCAGCATTGCGACGCCGGGGTGCCGACCTATCTGCTCGGAGAGTGGGTCAGAAAGCGTCAGGCCATGACGCTTGAAGAAGGCGTGCGGCGCTTGACCGCAGAGCCGGCCACCTTTCTCAATCAACCCAAGAAGGGCCGCCTCGCGCCGGGCTGTGATGCCGACCTGGTGGTTTTTGATCCAGACACCATTGGTCCGCGGCCACCCGAATGGGTGCATGACTTACCGGGTGCCAAGCCACGGCTGATCGAATATGCGGCCGGAGTCCAGCATACTATTGTTGGTGGGCATATTGTCTTTTCGGACAACACTCACCAGGGCGGTCTGCCTGGCGCGCTGCTCCGCCCCGCCTGACCCGTCCGGGGTGCGCCGTTGGGCTTTGCTTTGCGCCGCTCATTCGTCCTGTGACCAGCCGAAGGACTCGAAAATGCCGCTGTAGGCTTTGCGCTCCGGCGGACGGTAGGTCTTATACTTGCTGGTGGTTTTGCCCAATTCGACCAGAGACTCGGCCAGCTTCACTGCGCAGACCACGCCGTCAAGGACGGGTATGGCCAGCTCCTGCTCCAACGCCGCCGCAAACTGGGTAAAGCCAGCGCAGCCGAGTAAAATGGCCTCGGCATCGTCCTTATCCCGGGCGTGGCGTGCTTCGATACGGAGCTTTTCGAGCGCCCGGGCCGGGTCTCGCTCGACATCAAGCACCGAGAGGGGAGAGGTGCGGATACTCACGACTTTCTCCCGAAAGCCATAGCCGGCAACCATTTCTTCGAGCATGGTCCGGGTCCGCGGCAGCACCGTCACAATGGAGAAACGCGCGGCCAGCAAAGACGCCAGAGACAATGAGGCTTCGGCGATACCAACCACCGGGCGCGTGGTTAATTCGCGGGCCGCGTGCAACCCCGGGTCGCCGTAACACGCGATAATATAGGCGTCGCACTGTTCCGTTTCTCCGGTGTGGATCTCTTCAAGCAGACCGGGAATGCTCAGGTAGTCGTCGTAATAGGACTCGATGGAGGCCGGCCCGAACCGGGGGCTGACCGCTATAATATGGGTGCCCGGCCGGGCGACTGACTCGCCGGCCGCGCCGATTGCGCGGGTCATGGCCTCGGACGTATTGGGGTTGATGATCTTAATTTTCATGCCAGTGCTCTCTTCTGCGCCAATAACTTCTGCGCCAATAACTCAACCGTGTCAGCCAGCACATCTGCGCCCAGACAAATATCTGCCGGGCTGGTATCCTCTGCAACATCGTGGCTCCGCCCGCCAATGCTGGGAATAAACAGCATGGCGGTTGCGATGTGCCGACTCAGGACCATGGCATCATGTCCAGCTCCGCTGGGCATACGCAGGCCAGGGACCGCCCGCTGCCGGGTGGCGGTCTCAATCGTATCGACCAGGGCCGCATCCATATCGGCCGGGGCGATGCTCAGCAGATGTGCGACCTCAGCGGCGACGCCCTGTTGCCCCTGAAACGCGGCAACGGTTGCGTTGATTTCTGCTTCCAGGCGCTCCAATACCTCCGACCGGGGGTCGCGGAACTCGACCAGGACCTGGGCTGCGCTTGGCACGACATTGCCGGCCCCCGGTTCAAAAACAATATGACCCAGATTCCATACGCTCAGCGCGCTGCCAGCCCGCGCAAACCGCTTGAGCAACTCGGCGCACAGCCGAATCAGGACCGCGCCCGCGTCCCGGCGCAAGTGCATAGGCGTGGTGCCGGCATGGTCGGCCTGACCAGTACAGGTGATACGGCTGCGCCGAATGCCGACGATAGTCGTGACCAGACCGATGCGGTGTCCCTCAACCTCAAGCCGTGGCCCCTGTTCAATATGGCCCTCAAAATAGGCCACGTGCCGACGCGGGTCGAGTCGGGCGCGGGGTTGGCCGGCATAGCCGGCTTCGGTCAGGGCGCGGGTGAGGGAGACGCCGTGCGTATTCTGCGCGGTTGCAATATCCGCGTCCGACAACTCGCCGCAAAAGGACAAGCTGCCGGCCAGCGCCCGATACGTCCCCTCCTCATCGGCAAAGGAAATCACGTCAACGCCGAGGCCGGACCGCGGGGTCGATTCATTGCGTGCCCGAGCGACCTCCAGGCCGTATAGCACTCCCAGCGCGCCATCCAGCCATCCGCCTTTTGGCACAGAATCGGTATGCGAGCCCAGCAGCACAGCGGTGTCCACCCCTGGGGTCCGCCCGTACACATTCCCAATACCGTCTATCTCGGCCTCGAGGCCGGCCGCGCGCATTTGTTCGACCAGCCACTGCCGCGCGGCTCGGTCTTCGGGTGTAAAGGACAGGCGATGCACCCCGGTGCCAGCTTTGCCAAACTGGGCAAGTTGGGTGAGGCTGTTCAGCAGACGAGCGTGGTTGAGTTGCATAGGCGTCTCCTCGTCACCTCTCCCGTTCGCGCCGCAGTTTCTCCGTGGCTGCACGGTCCAAGTGCCCCTCTTCGGTAATCACGACGCCATATTCCCGCCGGGCAGTGTCTCGGGTGTAGTACTCATCCAACACATCTTCCAACACCTGCTGCGGGTCGCGGAGATAGGGGTCGCCATAGCCCCCGCCCGTAGCACCCACGGTAATTAAACGCTCCCCGGCTTTGACGCTACGATAGGGGACTTTTGAGGGCAGGGCGACGGCTTCGTTATCGAGGGTTTTTAAGGTCAGGGTGCCGGGGATGCCTGAGCCGCCCCCGGCAAACCCCCAGGCCCCATAGACAAAGCCATCGGCTTCGACCGACGTGCCACCGTCACTCAGATAGTGCAACTCCTTAATCGAGCCCATGCCGCCACGCCACTGTCCGGGCGCGCACGCATCCTCGCGGAGCTCGTAGCGTTCAACCCGCAGGGGCACGTGTGACTCAACATCTTCAATCGGATTGTTGCGGGTGTTGGCGTACAGCGTATCGACCGTATCCAGGCCGTCGTGACCGTACCGCCCACCATAGCTGCCTTCAAAAATTTCCAGATGGACCCAGGGGCTGTTATTCCGGCGTATCCCGCTTGAGGCAATGGCCTTGAGATTGCCTATCCCCGCACTGACTTGGCGGGGAACGGCTTGGGCCAGGGCCTTCATGACCGTATCACTCAAAACATTGCCGGTGACAAAACGGGCGATAGTCGGGGCTGGGAAAATAGGGTTGGCTAAGGTGCCACGGGGCGCAATAATCTGAATGGGGCGATAGAGGCCGGCATTTTGCGGCAGGTCGCCGTATAGTGCCATGTCGAGCAGGACCGAGCGCAGCACCAGCCAAATGGCCACATCAACCGTGCCGACCAGCGGCATATTGATGGGCCGGTCCGACACCTGCGGGGCGGTGCCAGTCAGGTCTACGCGCAGTGCAGAGCCGCTGACCGTCAGAGTCACACAAATGGGCAGGTTGCGTCGGCTCGGGTCAGGGTCATCACTATAGCCATCCATATGGCCGGTGGCGGTATAGCTGCCGTCTGGAATCTGTTCGATAGCCTGCCGCATTAAGCGCTCGGAATAATCAAACAGGGCGGCACAGGCGGCTTCGACCGTATGAAGCCCGTAGCGCTCAATCAGTGCGATATAGCGTTCAGCGCCGATACGACAGGCCGCTATCTGGGCTTCCATATCCCCCACCACCAGAGCCGAGATACGGATATTATCGCGCAGCAGGTGCCAGACCGCCGCATTCCGTTGTCCCTGCTCAAACACCTTGATGGCCTTGAACTGCAAGCCCTCGGCATAGGCATCAAACGCCTCAACAATGCCGGTGCTGCCCGGTGTCTGACAGCCAATATCAAGATGGTGGGCCGTGGTGACAGAGAAACCGACCAAGTTATTGTGGTAAAAAACCGGTACACAAAACCCCACGTCCGGGCCGTGGCTGGCGCCGCCATAGGGGTCGTTGTGCATGAGGACATCGCCGGGCAGGATGGATTCGCCCCGCTTGGCGAGCGCGTCGAGTATGCCCCGTACATAGCCGGGAATAGGGCCGGACTGGAGGGGCGTACTCTGTTTTGATTCGCATAATTGTTCGCCGCGCGCATTGACCAGGGCCGTGCCGAAATCCTCAGACTCCCGAATGATACTCGAATACGACATGCGCATGAGCTTATAGCCCATCTCCACCGCGATATTCTCCAGCGCGCCCAGGATGACACTGGCCGTAATCGGATCAACGCCGGGCCGCTCGCCTCCTGTGTCACCCGCTGCCGGCTGCCCACTGACCGCTGGTGCGCTCATGCCGCTCCTCCTATCTGAATGAGCAGATTGCCGTGGGGGTCGAGCCGAAAACGACAATCTGGTGGCACCACGGTGGTCGAGTCGAGCTGTAAGATGACCGCCGGGCCAGTGACCTCCTCGTCGACAGGGAGCCGTTCACGCCAGTAGAAAGCCGTGTCCAGACTGCGCAGCTCATGCTGAACCCGAAACACGGACGGCTGGGTTTTGACCAGCGCGGCCCGGAGCGAGCCTGAGCCAGATACCGGCGCGGCCTGGATGTTCTGGGCATGACCGATACCGACCAGGCGTATGGTGACGATTTCAAGCGGACTGTCCGCAAAAAAATGGCCATACTCCACCTCGTGTTGGCGATGAAAGCCGGCGACGACGCGGTTGAGGGCCGGGCTATCGAGGGGGCCTTCGGGAACAGGGACCCGCAGCTCATACCCCTGGCCGACGTAGCGGACATCCGCAAAACGCTCAAAGCGGACCTGAGACCGGGCCGTGCCATCAGCTGCAAACTGCCGCCGCAAGGCGGCCTGCATGTCCCTAAAAGCCGTATTGAGCCAGGACACATCAAAATCGGTCGAGACCTGAAACGCGGTCTGGACCGCGTCGTACTTCACGTCCGAGGTGAGCAGACCGACAGCCGACGTAATGCCGGGGTAGGGTGGAATAAGACACTCAGGAATGCCCAGCAGGCCGGCGACCTCTGCCCCGTGGAGGGGTCCGGCCCCACCAAAGGCAACCAGCGTATACGCGCGCGGATCAATGCCCTTTTGCACGGTCCGCGAGCGGATGGCATTGGCCATATTACTGTTCAGAATGGTGACTATCCCTTCGGCGGCTTCCAGGTCAGACAGGGCAAGCTGGTCGGCCAGAGCGTGAATCGCCTGTCTGGCGGCTTCCGCATTGAGTGCCAGCGCACCGCCGAGAAAGTTGTGGGTGTCCAGCCGACCCAGGAGGACATTCGCGTCGGTGACCGTCGGTTGCGTTCCCCCACGGCCATACGCGGCTGGACCCGGCTGGGAGCCTGCGCTCTGGGGTCCAACCCGAAAGCCGCCACCGGGGTCAATATGGGCGATGCTCCCGCCGCCGGCGCCAATGGTATGGATGTCGATCATCGGGATCAACACCGGATAGCCGGCTATCCAGGTGTCGCGAGCCGTGGCTTCGCTGAACTGCCCGTCTGTGACCACGCCGACATCCGCACTCGTGCCGCCCACATCGAAGGTAATGAGCCGGCTGCGCTGCGACCGCTCGCCCGTCCAGGCTCCGCCCAGCACGCCCGCGGCCGGGCCGGACAGCAGGGTCAGGGCCGGCTTCTGGGCAACCAGGCGTGGCGTGGCCAGCCCGCCGTTGGAGCGCATAATCCGCAGCCCTGCCCTCAGCCCTGTGGCGCGTAAGCGCTGGGCCAATTGCACAATATAGCCCTGGACCTTGGGTCCGATAAAGGCGTTAATGGCGGTCGTGGTGAACCGTTCAAACTCTCGGAACTGGGGAGAGAGCGCAGCGGAAGTGGTGACAAAGACCTCTGGGTATTCTTCGAGAATAATCTCACGCGCGCGCTCTTCGTGCCTGGCGTTTAAGTAGGAGAACAAAAAGCAGACCGCGACCGAGGCCACCCCGGCGTTTTTGAACTCCCGGGCCGCGGTGCGGACCGCCTCTTCATCGAGCGGCATCAGGACCTCGCCGTGGGGCGGAATGAGCCGTTCAGGGATACCCTTGCGATACCGGCGGCGGACCAGGGGGCGCGCTTGCCAGGGAATCTCCTGCTGGATAGAGTAGTGATGGGGGCGCTGGTGGCGACCAATGTGGAGAATGTCGCGGTAGCCCTGGGTGGTGAGCAGGCCAGCCGTCGCGCCCTTATATTCCAACAAGGCATTGGTCGCGATTGTCGTGCCGTGGTAGATGAGGTCAATGGTCTCGAGCGGAATGGTCTGCTGCTGGCACAGCGTCGTAATCGCGCCCATGACCCCAATGGACGGATCGTCCGAGGAAGTGGGCATCTTATGGACGGCCAGCCGACCCGTCTCAGTGTCGGCAAAAACCGCGTCGGTGAACGTCCCGCCTACGTCAACCCCAATGAGTCTCATGCGTCGTCTCCACGTGGGGGCTACTCTAGCGAGTTTCTTCCTGCTTGACAAAAGACTCGAGCGTATCGTATGAGCTTGGAATGAACACTCACTCAGTTTGTGCAGCCCGGCGGCTCCAGAAAGGTTCTCACGGGTGAAGTCTCAAGTCTTACGCAAAAAACGCAAACCCTCGTCCCAGGTGACCGACGAAAAGCGGCTGCAAGAAGGGCAGGAACGCATTGCCGCCGCGGCGCTGAATCTTTTTCTCCAGAACGGCTATCACAATACCAGCGTGCGTGAGATTGCCCAAAAAGCCGGGCTCAGCGTAGGCTCGGTTTTTAATTATTTTACCAGTAAGGAAGCGGTCCTCTTCTTTCTGCTCTCTTTTGGCCAGGTCCGGGCTGAGGCCGGTTTTCAAAAACAGCGCGCCGAGTTTGAACGGCTCAAGCAGAATGGAGCCAGTCCGCGCGAGCTGTTTCTGCGGGCCTACGAGCAGTACGCGGTGCTGACTGACGAACTGCGGCGTAATACGGTCTTGGCCTATCAGGAAACAAAATCGCTGACGCTGGCGGAGCGCAAGCGCTTCCTGGAGGGCGAAGAGCGGATTCAGCATTTTTTTGAGGAAGTCATTGACTATGGGATCACCCAGGGGGCATTTCCACCGGGGAACACCCACCTCAAGGCCCACTGTTTATTAGTGCTGGCCCAATCCTGGGCGGTGCGGCATTGGGCGCTCAGCAGTTTTGCCAAGCTCGATGACTATTTAGAACCACTCAAGTCGATTGTCGTGGGGATTCTTGAGAGTGATTCCCGACACCTACCGGCCCTGGTCGCGGCCCAGCCTGACAAGGCGTTCGGCCTCTCACGAGAGATGGCGAGCTGAGAGCCTATGCGGTGCCGCGAATTCCAGGGCCACGCGACAGCTTTTCCTGATACCCTTCGTGCCAGGCTGCACGGAGACTTCGGGGAACCCTGGGACTAAAGGAGGGGGGGCATTAGCCCTCCTTCCTGGGGGCAGCGGTATGGATGGATTTCTGTTTGATGTCAAAGTCCTGGAACTCGCCGATGAAAAAGGAGAGTTCTGCGGGAAGTTGCTGGCCGGGGCGGGCGCGGATGTCCTCAAAATCGAGCCGCCCGGCGGGCAAGCCACGCGGGAGCTCGGTCCCTTTTATCACGACCACACCCACCCCGAGCGCAGTCTGTATTTCTGGCACTATAACTTTGGCAAGCGGGGCCTCACGCTCGATATTGAGTCGCCGCCGGGAACCGCCCTGCTCAAGCGGCTCCTTGCCGATGTGGATGTCCTGATTGACACCCTGCCGCTGGGGACGCTCGAAAAGCTCGGGCTGGATTGGAAGGCCCTACAGACCATCAACCCGCGGCTGATTGCGGTTGTCCTGCCCCCGTTTGGGAGTAGTGGTCCGTGGCGTGACTATAAGGCCACCGACTTGGTCCATCTGGCGCTGGGCGGGCAGATGATGTGTTGCGGCTACAGCCCCACAGAAGACGGCAGCTATGACACCCCCCCGATTGCGCCGCAGATGTGGCATGCCTATCACATTGCTGGCAATCAGGCATTTATTGCGACGGTTGGCGCGCTCATCGGGCGCGAGATGACCGAAGTCGGAGAGCGGATTGAGGTGCCCATTCATCAGGCCGTCAGCGTTTGTACCGAGATTGACGTGCCACACTGGATTTATGGCCAGACGCCGTGCTACCGCCAGACCGGGCGTCATGCCCAACCGGCCATTGGGCCTGAGGTACAGTTCCCAACCAAAGACGGTCGCTACTCCATTGTTTTGCCCAATCCGTTTCCGGGTGGATATGAAACCCTGGTCGGATTTCTGGAGAGCAAGGGCAAAGCTGGTGACCTCAACCAGGAAAAATATCAAGAACCCAAGAATCGCCGTGGGCGCGCCTTTGCCGAGCATTTTGCGGCTGTCCAGGCCGAGTGTGTCGCCAACTTTGATATGGAAGCAATCTGGCATGAAGCCCAGGAACTGGGCATTCCCTGGTCCCCGATTCGCCGGCCGGAAGAAAACCCCAACGATGTGCAGTGGCAAACCCGGGCCACGTTCTCTCAGGTTGAACATCCCGAGCTGGGCGAGTCCTATACGTATACGGGCGCGCCCATGCTGCCCCACGAATGCGGCTGGCGGCAAGGCCCGCGCGCACCGCTGATTGGTGAGCACAACCATGCCGTCTTTTGTGAGCAACTCGGGCTGAGCGCCGAAGAGTTGGCGGACCTACAGGCCCAAGGCGTCGTGTAGGGTGGGTATGAAAAAAAAGAGACCACTTGAGGGCGTGCGGATTGCCGACCTGACCTGGCTGCTGGCCGGGGCCGGCGGGCCGCGTTTATTAGCCAGCCTTGGAGCGGAAGTCATTCGGATTGAGTGGCGCGACCGGCTGGATTTTCTGCGCTATATGCCGCCGTTTGCCTCCCGTTCGGAAGAGCAACAGGAAAAGGCCGGCGCCATGGACCTGACCGGCCTGGAGACCGGCAAGGTCCAGAGCGTCAATCGCGGCGGTTACTTCAACGACATCAACGCCGGCAAATACGGGATCAGTCTGAATATGAAAGCGCCCCAGGGCCGCGCGCTGTTCAAAAAGCTGGTCGCGGTCAGTGATGTGGTGGTGGAAGCTTTTACGGCCGAGACCATGCAAAAATGGGGACTCGGCTATGACACCCTCAAAGCCATTAAGCCGGATATTATCTATATGCAGCAGCCCGGTTGGGGCTATAAAGGTCCCTACGTCAAATATGCTTCCTACGGACCGATTGCTCAGGCCGTGAGTGGCCTGACCGAGCAGTCTGGTTTGCCCGCGCCCCATCCGCCGGCTGGCTGGGGCTTTTCGTATATGGACTGGAGTGGCGCGTATTATTGCGCCATGACCATTCTGATGGCCCTGTACTATAAAAAACGGACCGGCAAGGGCCAGTATCTCGATTGCTCGCAGGTAGAGCCCGGTATTGGTATGACTGGAACCGCGGTGCTGGATCATGCGGTGAATGGACGCCACTATCAGCGCACGGGCAATCGTTCGCCCTATAAGCCGGCCGCACCGCACGGGGCCTACCCCTGTGCTGAGAAGGACCGCTGGATTGCCATCGCCGTGACCTCCGAAGACGAGTGGCAAGCCTTGGTCCGCGCAATGGGCCACCCGGATTGGACGCAACAGGACCGCTTTGCCTCACTGACCGAGCGGGTGCAGCACCAGGACGAACTGGACCGGCTGGTGAGCACCTGGACGCAGACGCAGGAGCCCTTTGGCCTGCAAGAGCGTTTACAGGCCGCCGGCGTTCCGGCCGGCGTGTGTCAGACCGCCCAGGACCGGATTGAGCGCGACCCGCAGCTCAAACATCTGAACTGGCTGCTGCCTCTGGAGCATACCGAGGTCGGCACGTGGCCGATCAAGGATATTCCGTTTCATTTTACCAACGGGCTGGTCAGCCAGGGCGGACCAACCGCACGTGCCGCGCCCTGCTATGCGGAAGATAATGAATATGTCTATAAAAAACTGCTCGGCTTGAGCCAGGCAGAAATAGACGCGTTTCAGGACCAAGGAGTGATTTAACTCAAACAAGAGGAGGGTGTGTCATGTCGTACGATCTCATCATCAAGAACGGAACCGTGGTGGATGGAACCGGTGCGGAACGCTACCGGGCCGATATTGCGGTCGCCAACGGAAAAATTGCGGACATTGGCAAAGTCTCGGACGGTGCCAAGAAGGTCGTGGACGCCTCCGACCTGATTGTGGCACCCGGTTTTGTCGATCCGCATACCCACTATGACGCCCAGATTTGCTGGGACCCGCTGATTACGTCCTCGTCCTGGCACGGGGTCACGAGTCTGGTCATGGGCAATTGTGGGGTCGGCCTGGCTCCGTGCAAACCGGAGGTGCATGAAATCGCGGCCTGGGATTTGGTCAACGTGGAAGCCATCCCGTTTGACGTGCTGGGCAAAGGCGTGACCTGGGATTGGGTCACTTTCCCCGAATATATGAATGCGGCTGAACAGCGGGGGAGCGGCATCAATATCGGCTTTATGGCTGCCCTCACACCGTTTCGCCACTTTGTGATGGGCGAAGAGTCAATGGAGCGGGGCGCAACACCAGAGGAAACCGCACAGATCAAGGCCCTGATTAAAGAGGCCGTGGCCGCCGGGGCCTTTGGCTTTTCGACCACAAATGTCGCCCAGCATATCGGCTATAAAGGCCGTCCGATTGCCTGCCGTAACGCCAGTTGGGATGAACTCAAGGCATATTGCAACGCACTCAAAGAACTCGGCAAGGGCAGCATCGAGCTCGCCCTGACCAATAATGTCTCTATTGTTGACGAAACCGAACATGCCTTATTGGACATGCTGCTGACCGAAAGCGGGCGCAAGGTCACCTGGCTGGCGCTGCTGAACCGGGACGATCAGCCGGACGCGGCCATGAATACCCTGCGCACAATTGAGCCGCTGTTCGAGAAGGGCGCTATTCCGCAGGTGACCTGCCGACCGCTCATTATTCAGATTGACCTGCGCAAACCGTTCATCTTTGCCAATCTGCCGTGTTGGCAGCCGGCCTTCGATCAGTCGATTGAGAAGCAGCAGGCGTTTTACCGAGATGAATCATTCCGGGCCGCATTCCGCAAAGAGATGGAGTCGCCCAAGGTGTTCACCGGCAAATGGGAACGCGCCATCGTCCATGAAGTCGGCAATCCCGCCCTGCAAGCCCTGGTCGGCAAGAGCGTGGCCGAGATTGCCGCACAGCGTGGCAAAGACGGGCTCGATACATTCCTGGACCTGTGCATCGAAGATGATTTACAACTTCAGTATACCTATGAGCTATTCAACGCCGACGAAGACCGCATCCCCGAACTGATTACCCACGATCAGGTCATGGTCGGCCTGTCAGACGGCGGAGCCCATGTGGATATGCTGTGCGACGCTGGCTACTGCACCTATCTGCTCGGCACCTGGGTGCGGGACCGGCAGGCCATGACGCTTGAACATGCGGTCAAGCGGATTACCTCCGAGCCGGCCGCGTTCTACGGCATGACCACCCGGGGCCAGATCGCAAAAGGCATGGCGGCCGATTTTGCAATTTTTGACTACAACACGGTTGGCTCGGCCCGCCGCGGCGAAATGCGAACCGACCTGCCCGGCGGCGGGCGGCGCTTAGTCATGCCGGCCCAGGGCGTCCAGTACACGATAGTGAACGGCGAGGTGCTGTTCGACGACGGCAAACACACGGGTGCCATGCCGGGCCAGGTGTTGCGTTCGGGGCAGGTCTAGTCTTTTCCTGCTCCCCCACGGGGCAAGGGCAACCACAGGGGGTTTGCCCCTACATTCTCCCTCTCCCCTTGAGGGAGAATGTAGGGGTGAGGGGGCTGTATAGAGGAGAAAACAAAAGCATGGACGAGTTTGAAACAGCAACGCTCACTGTCCAATGGGCGCAGGTCTGTATGAGCGGAGTGCAGGCCCTCCTGATTGCGGGTGGCCTGTGGCTTATGCGCCAGAGCGCCCGCCATCGTGACCAGCAACATGAAGAGAACATGCTGGCCTTGCGAGCGCTGATTGAACGGACTGCCCCACGGTCATGAAAGGCCCGGCCTTCTCGACTCCGTGAGTTCAGGACCAGTAAGCAAGAAAGTCGTTTATCAATGCTATTATGAGGAGGGGAATATGCTGACCCGTTTATTTCACGTCAATATCTGTGTCCGCGATATGGAGCGGTCCATCAGTTTTTATGAACGACTCGGCTTTAACAAGGTCAACGACTTTACGCTCGAAGACCCGACCGTCGGCGAGGCGCTCGGCCTCGACGCCCGCAAGCTGCGCGGGGTGTTCATGCGCCTTGGCGACGATGAGAACGCGCCGGTCCTGGACCTGGTACAGTTCATGGACCCGCCCCCACAGGGCCAGCCCTATCCGTCGCTCAATAACATCGGAATCTGCCGCATCGCCTTCAGCGTGGACGATATCGACCAAACCTATGCCGACCTTCAGGAAATGCAGGTTGAATTTTTAGCCCCACTCAAAAAAATAGAAGGACCGGGGGGCGCGGAGATTGGAGTGGTCTGTTTCAAAGACCCGGACGGAAGCATTCTCGAACTGATTAGCGGGATGTAGTTATGTGAGCATCCCGCACTCCAGCCTTTTCCCCCACGGGGCCGGGCAACCACAGGGGGTTGCCCCTAAGTTAGGAGAAACGTATGCAAAAGGAATTCCTGAATCCCGCCGGTCTCCCCGTTCTGCCGGGCTTTTCTCAGGTTGTGACCGCGACCGAGGGAAAAATTGTTTTTATCTCGGGCCAAGTCGCCTTGAACGCGAACAACGAGTTGGTGGGCCGGGGCGACCTGCGCGCCCAAGCCGTCCAAACCTTTGAAAACCTCAAGCACGCCCTGGCCGCGGTTGGAGCCACGTTTGATGATGTGCTGAAGACCAATACCTATATTGTTGAGTATACGCCGGCCATGATCGATGTGATCCGTGAGGTGCGCAGCCACTATCTCCCCCAGGAAAAAGCGCCGGCCAGCACGCTTATTGGTGTCCAGGCGCTGGCGCTTGAAAACCTGCTCATTGAGATTGAGGCGATTGCCCTGCTCAAGGCGTAAGCCCGTCCTCGCTGTGTGTCTCCATTTCTCATTGCCCTGAGCCCGGCATCACTCAACATGTCTCCCCCGGTCAGCCTGCGCGTTGCCTTTGACATTGGCGGAACCTTCACCGATGTCGTCATCGCTGGAGCGGACGGTCAACTCCTGACCTATAAAATTTTGACCCTGCCCGATTCTGTGGGCGCAGACGTGGGACGCTGTATTGCCGACGCCGAACGCCAGCACCCGGAGAGCGCCATTACCAGCCTCGTCCACGGGACAACCATCGCCTCTAACGCGGTCCTGGAAGAACAGGGCGCACGGACCGGGCTGCTGACCACCACAGGCTTTCGGGACGAATTGGAAATCCGCCGTCTGGGACGACCCGGCGTGTACAATGTGTTCTGGCAGCGGACACCGCCCCTGATTCCGCGCCGCCGCCGGCTTGAAGTCAGCGAGCGCATGACCGTTCACGGCGAGGTGGAAACCCCTCTCAATACCGCAGACGTGCGCCAGGCTATTCATGCACTCAAACGCCAGGGCGTTGAGGCCATTGCCGTGGCCTTCCTGCATTCCTATATCAACCCCAGCCATGAGCAACAGGCCGTCGCGCTCATCCGTGAACTCTTGCCGGAGGTGATGGTCTGCTCCTCAGCCGACATCCTGCCCGAGATTCGTGAGTACGAACGCACCTCCACCACGGCCTTGAACGCCTCCCTCATGCCCGTAGTCGGACAATATCTGGACCAGTTGGAAACGCAGCTCCGAGCCTATCCGCCAGCCCTGCAAATCATGCAGTCCAACGGGGGCGTCATGAGCGCCGCCCACGCCCGTCGCCGGCCGGTGCATATGATAGAATCCGGCCCCGCGGCTGGGGTCTTGGCCGCGGCCGGCCTAGCGCGAGAAATCGGCCTGACTCAGGCCGTGGCGTTTGATATGGGCGGGACAACCGCCAAAGGCTGCCTTATAGAAAACGGGCAACCAATTGAAACCGCGGAAGGCGAGGTGGGAGCCGGCCTCAACCGGGCTGGACGCCTGAGCAAGGGGGCCGGCTATGCGGTGCGCGTTCCCGCGTATGATATTGTCGAGGTCGGCGCCGGCGGGGGAAGTCTGGCCTGGATAGACGCTGGCGGCGCGCTCCGGGTCGGTCCGCGCAGCGCTGCTGCCGTGCCCGGCCCGGCTTGCTACGGCCGGGGCGGAACCGAGCCGACTATCACCGATGCCAACGTGGCGCTGGGATATATGAACCCGGCCAGCATCGCCGGTGGCACGGTTCCCATTGATGCCGCGGCCGCCCGAGCTGCCATCGACACGCGGCTGAGCGCACGACTCGGTTTGTCGGTCCACGAGCTGGCCTTCGGTATTCATCAGGTCGCCGACGCGACCATGACGCGGGCCATACGGGCGGTGACCACCGAGCGGGGCCGCGACCCCCGTGAGTTTACGCTGATCGCCTTTGGCGGTTCAGGCCCGGTCCATGCGGCCACACTGGCCGACAATCTGGGCATGTCACGGGTGTATATCCCGCTTTTTCCTGGGGTGTTCAGCGCGCTGGGCCTGTTGGTGGCCGACCTGCGCGCGGACTATGTGCAGAGCGTGCCGCAAGAGTTAGATGCAGCCGACCCCGCGGCCCTGCTCCGGGAATTTGATACGCTGACCGCCCGCGCCGAGCAGGAGGCCCGGCACGAGCAGCGCGCCCAGACTGGCCTCAGCTATGAACGGCTGATTGATTTGCGCTATATGCGTCAGTCGTCGGAACTGACCCTGCCGCTGCCGGCTCAGGTGGCGGCGGCTGACCTGCGGCACGTACTGGCCGAACGCTTTCATGCCGCGCATGAACAAACGTATGGATATCGCCGCGAAGACGACACTATCGCCATTGTCAGCCTGCGCCTGAAAGCCACCGTTCGGACGCACAGCCTGTCCTTCAGCGAATTGGGCGCGTATTTCCGGCCCTCGGTAAAAAAGACCGCCCAGCCAGACTCTCGCCGCGCCTATTTCGGGCCGCAACAGGGCGAGCGTGATACCCGGATTCTGAGCCGCGGGGCTCTGGTCGAACAGGCCGTGGCCGGGCCTGTGATTGTCGAAGAGTTCGACACCACGGTGGTGGTCCCGCCGGGATGGGACGGGAGTGTCGATGCGTATGGGAATATCGTACTCAGCAAAGACGCATAAATGAGGATACGCTCATGGCCGGTGCATTTGACCCCATTCTGATTGAAGTCATGAAAAACGAGCTGACCGCGGTTGCCGAAGAAATGGGCATTACCATGAAGCGGACGGCGCGCTCGTTGGGGGCCAAGGAAGGCTCTGATTTTTCGACTGCGCTGGTTGACGCCCAGGGCCGTTTGATCGCCCAGGGTCTGACCATCGGCGTTCACCTGGGCTATATCATGGGGGTCATGCCGTGGGTGCTGAAAAAATTCGGCGGCGACCTCCACCCCGGCGATGTGATTGTCTCAAACGACCCCTATGGCGGGGTGTCACACTTCCCGGACATCGTGCTGGTCATGCCCATTTTCTGGCAGGAACACCTGGTCGGCTTTGCGGCCATCGTGGAACACCATACCGATATTGGCGGGCGCTTCCCCGGCGGCATGGGTATCGCCTGTGCCGAAATCTATGAAGAAGGGGTCTGCATTCCAGGGGTCAAGCTCTTCAGCAAAGGCAAGCTGAATCACGACTTGGTTGACATGCTTGCCGCCAACGTTCGGGCACCTGAGGATGTCCGTGGCGACCTCGATGCCCAGGCTGCGGCCTGTCGGCGTGGTGCCCAAGGCGTGCAGGACCTGCTCGACCGACACGGTCTGGCGCAATTTTCAGCCTGTAATGAACAATTGCGTCAGTACAGCGAACGCGCCATGCGGGCTTGCATTGCGGCCATCCCGGATGGCTCCTATGTGTGTACGGACCTCTTTGAAGATGACGGTCTGGGCGGGGAGGGCGTCACCTTGCGTCTCGTGGTGACCGTGACCGGCGAGTCTGTCCGGGTGGACTTTGACGGCACTGGCCCACAGGTCCGTAGCGCGATTAATGTCCCCTTTAATCTGACCCGCGCCTGTGTGTATGTGGCCTTTCGCTCTATTCTTGAGACAGACGCGCCGGCAAATTCGGGCCTGATGGCTCCCATTCAGGTGACCGCTCCCGAGGGCTGCGTGGTCAACCCGCAGTTTCCTGGCGCGGTTGGGGCGCGCGGGATGCTGATGTGGCGGATTATCGACATGGTATTTGCGGCCCTGGCTCAGGCCATTCCAAACAAAGTCTATGCCGCCGGCGAGGGCGGGGCGAATCTGCTGGTGTTTACACCCCAGGTCGAGGCCGGTGTGCCGTCCATGCTGCTGGATATTTACACCTCGGGCTGGGGTGCGCGGCCCGATAGCGACGGCGTAGAAGGCGTCACGCCTATGGCCGCCGGCGGGGCCATGCGCAGCATTCCCGCGGAAATGATCGAGCGCGAATGTCCGGTCATGCTGGAAGGCTTCGGCTTTTTGCCGGACACCGGCGGCCCTGGACAATACCGCGGGGCGCTGTCCGTGTATCGAAAATGGCGCTTTCTGGGGGCCGGCCGGGTGATGCTCCGCACCTGTCGGGTCACATCCGTTCCGTATGGGCTGGCCGGTGGCAAGGACGGCACCCCGTTTGCCGCCAAGCTGCGCTCCGGCGAGGTCGAAACCCAACTCCCGCACAAAATGCTGATTGACACCGCAGTACACGCCGGACAAACCCTGCTGCATATCCAACCGGGAGCGGGCGGGTATGGCGACCCGCTCGCGCGTGACCCGCAACTCGTCCTAGACGATGTATTGGACGAGAAAATCTCTGCCGCCTATGCTGAGCGGGCATACGGGGTCGTCATTGACGAGCGCGCCGAGCAGGTTGACTGGCCGCAGACAACGCAACGCCGGGCGACCTTGCGGTCTGAACTGGGAGCCTGACCGGAGCATGGACGGCCCGCGGCCAAGGCGTGGACCGGGAGGCAAGCTATGGCATTTGATCCTATTCTGGTTGAGGTAGTGAAAAACGAGTTAGCCGCCATTACCGAAGAAATGGCGATTGCGGTGTGGAAAACCGGCCGCTCGGCCATGGTCAAAACCGGAGATTTTGCGACCGCTCTGTGCGACGGCCAAGGCCGCGTCATCGGTCAGGGCTATGCAGCCCCCTTTCAACTGGCGTTCTTTATTGCGGTCATGCCCCATATCCTCAAAAAATATGGGGACACCTTCGCGCCTGGCGATGTGATTGTGGTCAACGACCCGTATGCCGGCGTCACCCATATGCCGGATGTGATGATTATTGCGCCCATATTCTGGCAGGGCCAGCGGGTCGCCTTTACTCTAGCCTATTCGCACCACACCGATATTGGTGGGCGCTTTCCGGGCGGGTTCAGCAGCCAGTGTACGGAGACCTTTGAAGAGGGCCTCCGCCTGCCGCCGCTCAAACTCTACCAGGCCGGGCAGCGCAACGAAGCCCTCCTGGAAACGATTCTGGCCAACGTCCGGGTGTCTGACGAATGGCTCGGAGACGTAGAGGCAAAAATCGCCGGCTGCTGGCGGGGTGAGCAAGAGCTGACCGCCATGCTCGAAAAATACGGCCTGGACACCTTCAACTCGTGCTGTGACTATTTGATTAACTACGCAGAAAAGGCCACCCGGGCCGCCCTTAAAGATATTCCTCCGGGCGAGTATGTGTATGAGGACGCCTTTGAGGACGACGGTTTTGGCTCCGACGGCGTGGCCCTGCCGCTCAAAGTCACCCTGCGCGCCCAGGGCGAAACCCTGAGCGTGGATTTCACCGGAACCGGTCCGCAGGCGCGCGGCGCGATTAACCTGCCGCTGAGCATGACGGAGGCAAGCGTATATGGTGCGGTCAAGAGCATAGTCAGTCCAGAGGTGCTGACCAATGTCGGCTTCATTCGGCCCATACAGGTGGTTGCGCCGGTCGGTACGCTGGTAAACCCGCGCTTTCCCGCCGCGGTTGGGGGCCGGGCCCCGCTATTCTTTCGAGTTTTTGACATGCTGTTTCGCGCCCTGGCCCTGGCCCTGCCCGACCGGGTGCCCATCCCTGGAGAGGGCGGGGATGTCTTGCATTTTACAGGCGAGAAAGACGACGGAGCCCCATTTGCGGTGATGGATATTTTCTTTGGCGGTTGGGGTGGACGGCCGCACAAGGACGGGATTGATGGCGTGGCACCCATGGCCTTCGGGTCCTACGGCACCATTCCGGCGGAAATGCTCGAACGTGAGTTCCCGCTGGTTGTGGACGGGTTTGGCTATGTGCCGGATACGGGTGGGGCCGGCAAGTATCGGGGCTCGGTATCTATTTATAAACAGTGGCGCTTTCTGCGTCCCGGCAAGGTCATGGTGCGCACCAATCGCCTCAGGCGGGCCTCCGGGGGGCTGGCCGGTGGCGCGTCCGGCTCACTGTCCAAGAATATCCTGAATCCGGCAACAGACCACAGGGAACTGCCGCGCAAGGCCCATCTGCATATGGATGTGCAGCCGGGTGACCGCATTCACCACGTCGTGTCCGGCTCGGGCGGCCACGGCAACCCCCTGGAGCGCGACCCCGCCCGCGTGCTGGCCGATGTGCAGGCCGAAAAGCTATCGGTCGCCCAGGCGCGCGCGCAGTATGGGGTGGTGATTGATACGGCCACGGCTACGGTGAATAGGTCGGGAACGGAGACCTTACGGGCCACTCGATTGCAACCGGTTGCGGCGGCAGACTAACGGCCGGCCGAATGTTGCAGCCGCGCCCGTCTTGGCCGGGCCATGCCCAGCCAGTGCGATTGTTGTGCGCTGAACGGATGAAGTCATGCGTATAGGCTTTGATATCGGCGGCACGTTCACCGATGTGATCGTTGTGGACGACGACCACCTCTCGACAACCAAGGTCCTCTCGCTGCTCGACCAGGTTGGCGAAGATATCGTCCGCTGCGTGGCTCAGGTCGCTACGCCGGCCCAGGTCGAAGGCTTCGTGCACGGTACAACCATTGCCTCGAATGCCGTTATCGAAGAAACCACCGCCCGGACCGGCCTTATGACTACCCAAGGTTTCCGGGACGAGCTCGAAATGCGCGGGCAGCGCCGGCCCAATATCTATGACGCGGACTGGGACCGTCTCCCCCCTCTCGTGCCCCGTTCCCTGCGTTTAGAAGTCCAGGAGCGCATTCTGGGCACGGGTCATATTGAGCGGGCGCTCGACCTGACGCAGGCCAGAGCCGCGGTCGCCCAGCTTGTGACCGCGGGTGTGGAGGCCATCGCGGTTTGCCTGGTGAACTCGTATCTCAATCCTACGCACGAACAGCAGTTGGAACGGCTGATTGCCGAAATGGCACCAGAGACGGTGGTGTGTCTGTCGTGCGATATCCACCCTGAGATTCGCGAGTATGAACGCACCAGTACGACCGTCATCAATGCCTCGCTGATTCCGGTTGTTGACCGCTATCTCACCCGACTGGAACAGCACCTGTCGGCCTATAGCCAGCGCGTCCTGATTATGCAGTCCAACGGCGGCATCATGAGTGCCCAGGCCGCCCGGCGGCGACCCGCGTATATGATCGAGTCGGGTCCGGCTGCCGGGGTGCTGGCCGCGGCGCGCTTTGCCCAAGAAACGCAGCAGGCCCAAGTCCTATCGTTCGATATGGGTGGCACGACCGCCAAAGCCTGTTTGATTGAAAACGGGAGGCCACTGGAAAAGCCGGGCGGGGAGGTCGGGGGCGGTGCCACCATGACCACCCGTTTGTTCGGCGGCGGAGGCCATGCGCTACGTGTCCCTTCGCTCGACATCGTGGAAGTTGGCGCCGGCGGCGGCAGTATGGCCTGGATAGACGATGGGGGCGCGTTACGGGTTGGTCCCCAGAGTGCGAGTGCTGACCCTGGCCCGGCCTGTTATGGCCGGGGTGGAACCGAGCCGACCGTGACCGATGCCAACGTCGTGCTGGGCTATATGAATCCCGACGCTATCGCTGGGGCCACCCTGACCATTGACCGTCAGGCTGCTTGGACCGCCATTGCGCAGAAAATCGCCCATCCGCTCAAGCTGGAAGTGCTGGCCGCGGCCTATGGCATTATTCAGGTGGCGAACGCGACCATGATGCGCGCCCTGCGGGCCGTCTCAACCGAACGCGGGCGCGACCCACGCGACTTTACCCTGATCGCCTTTGGGGGAGCCGGGCCGATGCACGCCGCGGCCCTGGCCGACAACTTGAGTATGACGCGGGTCCAGATTCCGCTCTACCCCGGCTTATTCAGCGCCCTTGGTTTATTGCTGGCCGATTATCGCCACGACTATATCCGTAGCGTGGCCGTAGCTTTGGACCAGCTCGACCCGCCGGCCGTGCTGAAGCACTACCAAGAGCTTGAGACTCAGGCCCGAGTTGAGTTGGCCGAGGAAGGCGTTGCGCCGGAGCAGATTCGTTTTGAGCGCCAGGTTGACCTCAAGTATGGCTATCAGGTGGCGGAGTTGAGCCTGCCTTTTCCCGACGTATCGAGAGCGGATATGCAAGACCGCTTGGCGCAACGCTTCGCCGAGGCCCACCGCCAAGCGTTCGGCTACGACCGAGCCGATAGCATTGATCTGGTCAGCGTCCGACTGCGGGCCCTGGCTTCCTCTGGCCATCTGCGCTTGAGCGAGCTGACCGGAGCCGGGAGCGGGAGCGCTCCTGCGCCACCAGCCTCGCGTAGGGCGTATTTCGGTCCACAGGTGGGCGAATGCCAGGCCGCGGTCTATCAGCGCACAGCTCTTGAACAGGCCCGGAGCGGTCCGCTCATTGTGGAAGAACCGGATACCACGGTGGTTGTCCCGCCCGGCTGGACAGTCCAGTATGACGCGAGCGGCAATCTGCTCTTGCAGCATCACTAGCATCGCCGTCCACATAAGGATGTCGTTGTGAGGCCGACACAAACTCCGGTCGTCAAAGATGTAGTCCTGGTCGGCGGCGGCCACAGCCATGTCACGGTGCTCAAGCGCTTTGGGATGAAGCCGCTGCCGGGGGTGCGGGTGACGCTGATTTGCCGCGATACCCACGCCCCGTATTCCGGTATGTTGCCCGGCTATATCGCCGGACATTACACCTTCGATCAGTCCCATATCGACCTTGGGCCGCTGTCCCGGTTTGCTGGGGCGCGATTTTTTCATGACGAAGCAATCGGCCTGGACTTGGCCAATAAGCAAGTTCTGTGTCGCGCCCGCCCGCCTGTGGCCTATGATGTTGTGTCCATTAACATTGGGGCAACACCCACGCTTGCCCACATAGCCGGTGCAACCCACACCGGTGTGGCCGTCAAACCCATAGCCGGTTTCTGGCGGAATTGGGAACAACTCCGCGCGCGCTGTCTGGCCCGCACCGAACGGACCACCATCGGGGTCATTGGCGGCGGAGCCGGGAGCGTCGAACTCCTGCTGGCAGTCCGCTATCGTCTCGAACATCTGCTCGCCCAGCAAAAGCGGTCCGCGGACCATCTGGTTTTTCATCTCATTAGCTCAACCCCAGAGATTCTGCCCACCCACAACCCGCGCGTCCGGGCTGCGTTTCGGCGCATTCTCAAGCAACGCGGGGTTGAGGTCCGCACAGATTGCCTTGTCACCGCGGCTGCCGAGGGATGGGTGCGTTTTGCCGATGGCGCTCAACTCGCCCTGGATGAGACCCTGTGGGTCACGACGGCCGGCGCTGCCGACTGGCCGGGCAAGGCCGGCCTGGCCACAGATGAACAGGGTTTTATCGCCGTCCAGGACACCTTGCAGTCCGTTTCCCACCCCGAGGTTTTTGCTGCCGGAGATATTGCCGCGGTCGTCAACCATCCCCGCCCCAAATCCGGGGTGTTTGCCGTGCGCCAGGGACCACCGCTGGCCAGGAATCTGCGCCGTTTTCTGCGCGGCCAGGCCGGCAAAGCCTTTGTACCCCAAAAGCAGTTTCTCAGCCTGATCTCTACTGGAGACCAATACGCGGTGGCCTCGCGTGCGCGCTGGGCGTGTGAAGGCAAGTGGGTCTGGCGGTGGAAAGACTGGATCGACCGCCGTTTTATCCGCAAATACAACGCGCTGCCGGACCTGCCCGACGCTGCGCCGGCCCAGGTAGCGCCAGGACTGGCCGACACTCAGGTCCTCAAAGAGATTTCCGCCTTTGCCATGCGCTGCGGTGGCTGCGGGTCCAAGGTCGGCAGTACGGTCCTGAACCGGGCCCTGGCGCGTCTTGAGCCGGTTGACCGCTCCGATGTCCTTGTCGGCCTGCACGCGCCCGACGATGCGGCCGTGGTCAGCGTTCCGCCCGGAAAAGCGCTGGTGCAGACCGTTGATTTTTTTCGGGCCTTTATTGAAGACCCGTTTGTCTTTGGCCAAATCGCCGCTACCCATGCCCTGGGTGATATCTTTGCCATGGGCGCGGAGCCACAGACGGCCCTGGCCCTGGTCACCATCCCGTATGGCTTGGAACACAAGGTCCAGGACCAACTGACCCAACTCATGGCCGGAGCCTTGGATGTCCTCAACCGGGAACACACCGCGCTGGTCGGGGGGCATACCAGCGAGGGCAGCGAACTGGCGCTGGGATTTGCCATCAACGGCTTGGCCAGCCAGGCAGCCGTCCTGAAAAAAAGCGGCCTACAAGCGGGACAGGCTCTGATTCTGACCAAGGCGCTGGGAACCGGGGCGCTGTTTGCGGCAGATATGCGCTACCAAGCCAAAGGGCGCTGGGTCGAAACGGCGCTCGCCTCCATGCAGCAGTCAAACCGGGCTGGAGCCGACTGTCTGCGTCAGCACGGCGCAACAGCCATGACCGACGTGACCGGCTTTGGTTTGCTGGGGCATCTGGTCGAAATGACCCGGGCCTCGGCGGTTGACGCGCTGCTCAATCTGGAACGGCTGCCAATCCTGCCTGGCGCGTTAGAGGTCGTTCAGCAGGGCATTTTTTCGTCCCTGCAACCGCAGAACATTCGGCTGCGGCGGGCCATCCACGACGGGGAACGGGCCGCTCAGCATCCGCACTACGCTCTACTGTTTGACCCGCAGACCGCCGGCGGACTCCTGGCCGGCGTTCCCGCCGACCAAGCCCAGGCGTGTCTCCTGGCACTGCAAGGGCTGGGCTATCGAGACGCGGCGCTTATCGGCACGGTCCAGGCCCAGAGCGATGGGCTTGAGCCGATTCGGCTGCACGTATAACCGAAGGCGGGCTGCTCAGCGCTCCAATGCCGTTGCAATCTCTTCGATACCATCTTTCTAGTGGGTCAGCGCGTCCAGCCTTGACCGCTTGTATCCAAATAGACACACTTTTCAGGATGGCATACACGGTCGTCATGAGCGAGACCTTCCGCCGCTGGATGAGGGCACTGCGGGACCGTCAGGCCCAGGCAATTGCTGTTCGCCTCGACCGGGTGGTAGACGGTAATTTTGGCGACCACCGGAGCGTAGGCCAGGGGGTCAGCGAGCTGCGAATCAACGTGGCCCAGGGCTATCTCGTCTATTACACGATCCGGGACAAGAGCGTGGTTTTCCTGCTGTGTGGTGGTGATAAGGCGAGCCAGAACAGGACATCCGGCGCGCAACGCATGGTAGACGCACTCTAAGGAGGCGACATGGAAAAAGAAACGTATACCCCGTGGGACAGTACCGAGTTTTTGGGAGATGACGACGCCCGACTCGAATACTTGAAAGCCGCGCTCGAAGAAAACGACCCGGAATTTTTCGTTCAGGCGGTCGGCAATGTGGCACGCGCTATGGGCCTGACCGCCGTCGCCCAAGCAAGCCACCTGGGCCGGCCCAGCCTGTACAAAGCACTATCCGGCGAGCGCGACCCGCGCATTGGTACGGTGATGAAGGTTCTTGGAACGCTCGGGGTCCGTCTCACCGTCGCACCCAAAGCGGCGTGAGGCCACGCCTGCCACGCCAAGCCGGCGGGCAAGCTGCCCGCGCTCCCAGGGATGGTGCGCGCTAACGTTAAGCCGCCTAATTGACAGCCAATGCACCCAGAAAAGAGAGGCGAGAAAAATGAAGGAACGCACCAATATCGGCCAAGAGATTGAAACAGCCCTGGGCGAGGTGCTTGCCCATGTGCGCGGTGAGACGGCGCTTTCCTGCCGGATTGTGGACGACCCCAGCGCTGGACGGATCGTCGCCCTTCGCAAACGTCTGAAACTGAGCCGGCAGAAATTTGCAGACCGTTTCGGCCTCGATGTGCGCGCCGTGCAGGATTGGGAACAGGGCCGCCGGGTCCCGGACCGAGCCGCCCGCGTCCTGCTGACCGTGATAGACCACGACCCGGATTCGGTCGTGCGGGCGCTCGACGCGGAGGGAAGAGGCCCGTAGGTCGGCTGAGCCTCAAGCGTAACCCAACTCCTCAGCTAGGCCCGCGCGTGGAGGGTTGGCTCGTTCGCCAGCTTGGGGGTCAAGTCGTCAACGGCTGAAGGATCAACGGCCAAGACTTCCCGGCACAGCCGAGTATTCAACTCCGCCCGGACCGGATCGTTGGCAATATCTGTGAACCCGCGTAACTCTTTTGCCTTCAAGTCCTGATAGAGCGTAACCGCGGCTTCAAGCTGACTTTCCGAAAGCGTGTCCACATTTAATACCGGCAAAACCCGCGCAAGTTCATGGGGCAGCCGAGACCGACCCAAATAGGGGCGGTTGCTGTTGAGGAGGCGCAGCAAAAGGCCGGGAGTAGAATTGAGCCATAGGCAAAGGGCCTCTTCTTTGCCGTGAGCAGGCTCTTTGAATACCAGGGTGATCCATGAGCTAATCGCAAGCATGGGGGTTTGTGTCAGGACGGCGGCGACTCGTTGGGGTGCCATGCCGAGATCGCAGACCAAATGTAATCTTCCCTGTCGGGCAAGCATGGTATCCTGCGCCGCCCGGTCCGTATCACGACGGCGCTCCAAACGGGCGTCGGCTTTTGCTTCAAGGGTGGTGTTGCGTGTGGCCTTGTGGTGCCACAGGGCCGGGATTCCCGCCCGCAGCACGTCCTCTGTCTCAGCAATCGTAAACAGGCCATGCTTCGGGTTTTTCACCTGCATATGGTACGGCCCCAAATGGGCGATATCTCCTAACTCGGATATGCCGGTTGTCCCCACAACCTCACTTTCACCAGCGCGTATTTTTTCTGCTACGAAGATAAGTTCGGGCTGGGCAAGCGCGGTGTATTCCCACGGCTCAGCCGTGAGTGCTTTCTGTGGAATGACGGTGACACTACCCCAATGCGTTTTGCCAACAGCAATAGCCTGCGGCTCAAAGGGAGTGGCTTTCCCATCCATCGCCAGCAGCTTACGGGTCAGTGCCATAGCCTGCACCGGCTCATCAGGATTGTTGACCAAATTGACAAACCGCACGTGGTTGTGTGAGGCCGCAAACTCCCCGCTTTTTGTCGCGACAATGAGGACCTCGGCAATACGAGTGGACTCCGAAAAAGAGACTAAACGACGACCGGGCAAGCCCTGAACACCATGTCTCGTCCGATTGTCATGACTGACGATGATCCAATCAAGGCAGTATTTTTCCAGCAACAGCGTCCGAATGCTTTTCCACCGGCTTCCGGTCAGCACGGTTGCGGGAAGCACGAAAGCAAAACGCCCGCCCAAAGACAAATGCTCGTCTGCCAGCACGACAAAGGCTGAGCCCAGACCAGCGTAGAGGCTGGCCGGCGTTTTTTTAGCGTCTTTTGCAAGGCCGTGTTCATGGCCTTTGCGTCAGCAGCGTCTAAAAGAGACCCAAATATCGGATTCCACAACGTATTCTTTGCGTCTCCCGGCCCGCCGGCTCGCGTAAAGGGGGGGATTGGCAATGACGACGTGACAGTGGTCCGGCATGGTCACATCGTCTGGAACCTCGCCCGCCCCTGTGACCCGCAGCGACGCTCCATCCGTGAAAACCGGCAACCAGGCCGCATTGCCACGACTTGGAGAGGACGGCAGAAAATCGAGGCTGCCGAGCCGGGGAACGCCGTTCGCAACGTCATGACGCACCCGCCACAGATTCATATCGCGAATCACCTGCCGCGACTCTGCCATGCACAGCGTGGAGGCGGCCAAATGAATCGCCGCCGGAACGACATCAAATCCGTATACCGCGTCCTCCAGGGTGGCGCGCATCAGCTCCTGCTCGTCTGACCCTCTCAGGCCGTCTCGCCGCGCCCGTTTGATAACCTCTTGCACCGCGGCCATGAGCAAGGTCCCGCTCCCACAGGCCGGGTCTACAATGCGCATCCCGGCCACCGATTGCGGGGCGGTAAAGTCAAACTCAGCCCAGCACGGACTACGCTCGTCAAAGGCGAGTCCGGCAAGGAGAATAGCCTCGGGGATGGTGGTGTAGTTTGTCGCCAGAAACTTTCTGGAATCGAGCAAACGGTGGAATATCCGCCCAGCAACATCGTGGCGGCGTATCGTTCCGGTCTCGGCAATCTCTGCCGCCGCCCGTTTGAGAATACGGAGCGCTTCCTGGTTCGTGGGGCTGGGCGTTGTCTTTAAGGTTGCTCTGGCAATATGGAAAATCGGCCACCAGTTGATGTCCAGTATCTCGCGCCATTGCTCAAGCAAATGAGACGGACCAGCATCAGGGTCGGGACGGAGGATGCGTTTTCCACGATGTTCTTCAGGCAGCAAGGCGGGGTTGAGGTGTAAGGCCAGGAGTTCGTGAAAGAGCAAGGCGTTCAGCCAGATCAGCGCTTTTGTGGCCGGGCCGTCCTGCTCGCTCCGGTCCGGCAATTCTATCCGTGTCAGCATATCGCTGGCTGCCTTAATCGCCTCGTCTGCCCGGCTGACGGTCTCCTCAATTCCAGTGCCGCTATCGCTCTGTATCCAGTAGTCCCGCAGGACCTCGGCAAGCTCGGTCACGCTGCCGGTTGTTTCTTCGCCCCACGGCTCCCCAAAATACCGATAGGCAATACGCAGGTCGGGACAGGCCGCCAGGTTTTCGTCTGTCTTACTCTCCGGCAGGTCTGCCAGGGCTTCAGGATAGCCGATAGCCACGACAAGCCTGACTGGCAAGCCGTTCACGATGGCCGGAGCGTCTTGCGGAAGCCGCTTATCGGCATCTGCCTGTGCCGGAGAGCCGAACTCGGCCTCAAGCACGACCGCATACTCATCGAAGTCAAGCAGCACATCGGCCTGCCCACGGGAGCCACCAAACACCCGGCGTTGCTCTCCTTCCGCGCTCAGCCCCTCATGACGCAGCAAACGCGCCAGGGACAGGTTGTAGGCAACCTCCGTTGCGTTGGCCATGTTGCTTCCGTGTTCCCAGGATGGCAGCAATGTCACTCAGGTATAGGCCCTGAGAAAAAAGAACACCAACACGCCGGTGACTGAGACATAGAGCCAAATCGGGAAGGTATAGCGGGCGATCTTTTTGTGGGCCGCAAACTGTTGGCCGGCCGCGTGGTAGAGCGTGGTGAAGACCAGGGGCAGGGCAACGATAGAGAGGACGATATGGCTGATCAAAATGAAAAAATACAGCACCCGCACCGGTCCCTGACCGGGAAAAGGGGTGTCGCCATGAAAATGATGATAGACGATATAACTCACCAGAAAGAGGACTGAGAAGCCGAGCGCGGCCAACATGCAGCGCATATGCCGGTCTCGGTTGCCGCGCTTGATATTGACAAACCCACCGATCAAGCAGCCGGCGCACAATGTATTCAAACAGGCGTTGACCGCCGGGAGATAGCTGACCCACGCGCCCTCTGCCGTAGCCGCCGGCTTATAGTAAATCAGCCAGATCAAAAATCCGCTCAGGACCAAGCCGAGCAGCAAAAACCAGGATAAGGGGGTGCGCGTAACGGCCGGGGCGGACATGGGCTCGAAGCCTAACCGTGGGGGGGATGAAGATCAAGCTTCCATATATCGCGCCGGCCGCACGATTCGGCTAGAATGCGGCCTGATCAGAACGAAGCAAAGGAGGAGCGTATGCAGTTTGTCAGTCTGGAAGAAGCGAAGCAGGCCGCGGGCTTGCGCCTGACGTTTGTGGCCAATGCGCCGAGCCCGTGGGGAGAGGCGATCAAGGGGATGCTCAAGACCAAAGATATTCCCTATACCGCCACGCTCTATATGCCGGGTGATCCTGCGGCCAATAAGGGCCTGGTAGAATGGACGGGCGAAGACAGTGCGCCGTCTGCCATGTATGAAGACGAAGCGCCCCGGTCCGGCTGGGCGGAGATTCTGTTGTTGCTCGAACGTCTCCAGCCCGAACCCCGTCTCATTCCGACTGACCCGGAGCAACGCGCGCTGATGTTCGGCCTGTCGTATGAAATCTGTGGTGAAATGGGCCTGGGCTGGGCAGCCCGGCTCATGATGTGCGACGCCGCCATAGACCCGAATGTGGACTATCCCATTCCCGCCGAGATGGGCCACTATCTTGGTGCCAAATACGGCTACCGGCCCGGCATCGGAGCGGAGGCAACCAAACGGGTGACCGATGTGCTGAGCCTGCTGTCCGCCCGCCTCAAAGCCGAGCAGGCAAAAGGCCACCGCTTTCTCATGGGTGAAAACGTCACCGCGCTGGATTTCTATTGGGCCACGTTTTGCGCCCTGGTCAAACCGCTGCCGCCCGAGCAGTGCAACATCATGGCGGTCTTACGCGCCGCCTTTGAGTTCCCCAATCCGGCGATTGAAAAGGTGCTTGACCCCGCGCTGATCGAACATCGAGACTTCATGTATAACGAGTACCTTGGGCTGCCCATGGTGCTTTCGTAAATTTTCATTTCCCAGCCCTCGTTTGGGCGGTATTATTTGCCGCTCAGACGAGGGACGCAGGAGCATGTATCAGAGCTATAAGCCACACCAAAAAATTATTGAGTATAGTCAAAAACGGATGTTCCAGCCAATCTGAACAAACACGTTTTTGTTGAACGTGTTTCGACTGGGAGGGCCGCCACTGCCGGCGAGACGCCGGCACTCCTGGTGATGTCCTGGACGCTAGGGGGATGGGCCTCTATCGTGGCGGCATGACTGGCAGGGACGGAGGACGCAGCGAGGGGGCGTCTCCGGTTTTTTATGGCTGGTGGGTGGTCGTGGCCTGCTTTGTGAGCATGGCGATGGCCGGTGGTGTTGGCAATCTGTCCTTCCCGGTTTTCCTCAAGCCCTTGAGTGCCGAGTTCGGCTGGACCCGAGCGCAGGTATCTGGCGGGATTTCGGCTTTTATGCTGGCTATTACCTGCACCGCCCCCTTTGTCGGGCGAGCGGTGGGGACGTATGGGCCGCGGGCGATCATGATTCCAGCGGCCGTATTGGTGGGCCTGTGCCTGATGCTGCTGTCTCAGATAACGGCCTTGTGGCAACTCTATCTGCTCCGGCTTGGGGTGGGGGTCGGGTTCACGGCCCTGGCCCATGTGCCGGTCAATATCGTGATTTCACGCTGGTTTACACGTAAGCGTGGCCGGGCCATGGGGACGGCTATGATCGGTGCTCCGGTGGGCGGACTGCTGCTGACGCCCTTGGTCTCGTCTGGTGTCGAGTGGCTTGGCTGGCGTCCCACGCTGCTGATTCTGGGCGGGCTGCTGTGGCTGATCCTGATTCCGGTGTTGTGTGGGCTGCTGCGGGATAGGCCGGCGGACCTGGGCTTGTTGCCCGACGGCGAGCGGCGACGGACCGCGGACGACACGCCGGACAAGGCTGGCGCAGGGGAGGGGCTATCCGCTCGGGCTACGGTCCGCACTGGCCGTTTCTGGGCGCTCATCGGTATCTATTTTCTGGCCTATGGCTGTCTCTTTTCCGTGATGATCCATCAGTATCCCTATTTGACAGATCAGGGCTGGTCCGCTCAGCACGCGGCCCTGCTGGTGAGCGTATTGCTCAGCGCGTCCGTCATCAGCGGCCTGGGTTTTGGCTGGGCGAGTGAGCGCTATGATCCAATGCAACTGGCCGCAAGCTGTTATGCCTTAGGCGGCATTGGCCTGGCCCTGCTCTTATGGGCTTCTCCTGTGGTTGCCGTCACCGGGTTTGTGGCCTGCTTTGGCCTCTTTTTTGGAGGCACCACCCCGCTGACCGCTCTCGTGACCGGACGTATGTTCGGCATGAAAGCGCACGGCGTGATTTACGGTTTCTATCAGACCATTATCTGCTTGAGCGGCTTTGTTGGTCCCACCGTGATGGGGTTTCTGTATGATACGACCGGAAGCTATGAGCTTGGGTTTAGCGGTGTCGGTATCGGTCTGCTGTGCGCCGCGGCCTTGATGCTGGTCGTGCGGGCGAGAACCCTGTTTCTGCCCCTGCCCAGAGTCTGAATTTCCTCTTGTGGCTCAAATCTCCGACTGATACAACTCTCTGCATTCTGGACGTGCCGGACATCCAGCCCAAAGTGGATGCGGTTCGTTCCGATCTGTCAACAAGGAGGGCCTGCTATGAAGAGCCACTGGTTCCATTTGATGCCGTATCAAGACCTGCCGGAAGACTTTAAGGACAAACATCCTAGCGTGTGGGTGGATGTCTCAAGTGAATTATTCGACCCGGCGCGCGGCCATCAATTCTATAATGAATATCTGGATCAACTGGAGTTTGCTGACAGCCTGGGGTTTGATGGTATTTGCGTGAACGAGCATCACGCCAACGCCTACGGCTTGATGCCGTCCCCCAATCTGATTCTGGCTGCGCTCGCCCGGCGGACTTCCAAGGCGGCCCTGATCGTGCTGGGCAACTCGATTGCGCTGTACAACCCGCCCATTCGGATTGCCGAAGAAATGGCCATGCTGGACTGTATCTCGGGTGGGCGCTTTGTGGGTGGCTTTCCGGTCGGCACGTCAATGGACACCAATTTTGCATACGGCCAGACGCCGCTGACTCTGCGCGAGAAATATCGGGAAGGCCATGATCTGATTATCAGGGCCTGGACCGAGCCAGAACCGTTCGCTTTTAACGGCAAATATAACCAACTCCGGTATGTGAATATCTGGCCCCGCCCGATTCAAAAGCCGCATCCGCCGGTGTGGATTCCAGGCGGCGGCAGCGTCGAGACCTGGGACTGGGTCGCTGCGCATGACTATATGTACGCCTTCCTGAGTTATTTCGGCTACGAGCCGGCCACGCAGGTGATGAAGGGCTATTGGGAGGCGATAGACCGAGCCGGCCGAGACCGCAACCCCTACCGGGCCGGCTATCTGCAACTCATCGGCGTGTCTGAGACCGACGCACAAGCGGAAAAGGACTATGCCGAGGCGGCCTCATATTTCTACCACCGTTGTCTGCACGTGCCCGACTATTGGGCGGCGGCGCCGGGCTATCTGACGCTCAAGACCATCAAATCCCTCAAGTCGCCCTTCAGCTTCGAGCAGTTGGCCGACCTCAAATGGAAGGACTTTGTTGAGCAGGGGTATGTGGTTGCCGGCTCTCCAGCGACGGTGCGCGAACGGCTGGTGGAAGTCATTAAGGAAATGAATGTCGGGCAGCTCTTCTCTCTCCTCCACTTTGGCAACCTGGGGCGCGAACAAACCCAGAAGAATACGGAACTCTACGCCACAGAGGTTTTACCCTTTCTGCGCGAGCAGCTGTGGAACGAATGGGAAGACCGCTGGGCACCGCGGCCGCTGAACACGGAAGAGCGTATGCCCGTCGCAGCGCTATAATAGGCCAGGGAGATCGTTTGGCATGCAAGACATGAAGGTTGCTATTCGGAATGGAAAATTTACCACCTCCATGCAGTGGGGCGGCAGCGGCGAGCCGCTGCTGTTTCTGCACGGTGCGGGTGGCCCTATGGCTGGCGCGCCGTTTCTTGAGGAGCTGGCGCAGAATTTTACGGTCTACGCTCCGTCCCATCCCGGCTTTGGGGCCGGAACAGGGATTGAGCATATTGACGACGTGATTGACTTCGCCCTGTACTATCACGATTTTCTTGACGAGTTGCAGATCGAGAGTCCGCATATTATGGGTCACTCCCTGGGTGGCATGTTGGCCGCAGAGATTGCTGCGCTCGCTCCGTACCGGATCAATCGCCTCGTGCTGGTCTGTCCGGCAGGACTGTGGCTTGAGGATGACCCCATTCCAGATTTCTTTACCTTCAACCCGCAGCAGATGGTCGAACATGTGTTTCACGACCCCAGCGGTCCCCTGAGCCAGATGTTCACCGCACAGCTCCAAGCCCCTGAAGCGCAGCTTGAGATGTATAAATGTCTGGCCTCAACCGGAAAATTCCTGTGGCCGATTCCTGACAAAGGGCTCAAGAAGCGTATCCACCGGCTGCAACTGCCAACGCTGTTGCTGTGGGGGGCATCCGACAAACTCATTCCCCCGGTCTATGGAGAGGCGTTTCAGCGCGCCATTCCCGGTTCGCGGTTGGTCCACTTCGCGCATTCGGGTCATATGATTATGCTGGAAGAACAAGAGGCTTTTGTCGAAGCAGTGTCAGATTTTTTATTGGAGTAAGCCGAAAGGAGGGGAAAATGATTAAGGCGAAATCGATCCGCCATACTGGGGTGCCCGTCTCGGATGTGAGAAAGGCCAAGAGATTTTATGGAGAAGTTCTCGGCTTTGACGAGATTGAGCGACCCAAGATCAAAGGGGTCCCTGGGGCCTGGTATGAGGTGGACGGAACCCAGGTCCATATTATCGGCCAGCGCAACGCAATGGCCGATAAGGATATTCCGGGTATTGGGACCCATATTGCGGTCCAGGTTGAGGACCTTGAAGAAGCCAAACGGGTGCTCAAGAGAAGGCGGGTCAAGTTCCAGGAATTTGTTCCACCGCCGAATATGGGTCTGGCTCCGGTGATCTTTGTGCGTGACCCGGACGGCAATGTCGTCGAGTTGCGGACGGAAGCCTAAACGAAGCGTGGGCATGGGGGCTGCGTATGGCTACGTCTTCTCAGACGCAAGCAGCCTTTCGCGACCCCGCTTTCCTCGCAAATCGTGATATGCCCATCCATCGATGGGTGCCGTGGATCGCAGGATTCTCACAGCAGTTCATCGAGGATGCTTTGAGCACCTACATGAAGGGCCAGTACTGTCCAGTACTGGACCCGTTTGCCGGTGTGGGCACTACGCTGGTGGAGGCGGACCTTGCCGGACACAGTGGATCTGGTTTTGAGATCAATCCATACGCGGCCTTCGCGGCCCAACTCAAACTGAGCGCCTATCGATTGCCTATTACGGCCCTCCGTTCTGTCATAGACGCTCTCTCCCATCATGCACTGACAGTGGAAGCAAACGGAACCATGCCCACTTCGATTCCACCTCCCGGCTTTCGGACACGGTCTCCTTTCTACAGCCCAGAAGTCGAGCGGAAAGTGCTGCTCTTGATGGATTTCGTTAGTCGTCAAACTGATACACAGATTGTAGCTGCACTGCGACTCGCCTTCGCTGCCACAATGGTAGAATACTCCAATTATTCCTATGAACCGAGCTTGGGAAGGCGTACCGCGGTTGGCCGTGCTGAAGTAAAAGATCATCCGGTTGCGCTCCGTGTGGCTCACAAGCTGACGCAGATGCTTGAGGATGCTCAGTGGTATCGCCAGCATCGTGTCTATGGAGCCCGACCTGATGGTTGTGTTCATCTTCAGTCTTTTTTCGATAGCTACCAACAGATAGAGGCTCAGAGTATTGACCTGATTGTGACCTTGCCGCCCTATGCGAATAATTACCACTACAACAGAAATACCCGACCACACCTGTACTGGCTTGGGTTCTGCGATTCACCGAAAGATTTGAAACCGCTAGAGGAACAAAACTTTGGGACGTACTGGCAGCGTGCACGAGAGCGTCAACATATTCCCTTGGACCCATCAATTACTGACCGTGATATTGCACGCACCTTGGAGAAGATTCGCTGTCAGCATACAGACCGCGGTATATACGGCGGTGAAGGATGGGCCAACTACATAACCACCTATCTCAACGACTGCGTCCGCTTCATGGCCGGGGTAAAATGGTGTCTGAGGAAGAGGGCAACTGCCCTTGTGGTCATCGGCAATAGCATCGTGCAAGGTGTTCACGTACCCACTGATAGGTTCCTTGCAAAGATCGCGTCGCACCATGACCTAGAGATAGTCGGTATTCACACGCCTCGGCCTACCCGCGTCGGTAACAGCATCACGAATTCGAGCGTTCGCAGGGGAACCGCTGGCCGTACCAAATTGTATGAATCGGTGGTGGAGATTCGTCAACCATGAGTGACTATTACGATCCGCTCACGTGGGAAAATCTTATGGCTGGTTATGCCGGCAAAGCCGTACCCGAAGGTGCCCGTAATAAGCAAGGGAGCAGGTCTGATGCTGATCGAAATCTATCCAAAACCCGACGGCATGCAGCACATCAATCTCATGTTCTGTGAGGCTGAGCCCGACCCCGAGGATGGCTGGGTGCGCGCTCACATTGACGCGCTACCCACTCCGCCCAAGCGCATATTTGAAGAGGAGCGGGCCGGCCGGACGTATACCACGCTCCAGTACGGCCAATGCGTCATCGGGCATTTCATGTTCCATATCGAAAAACACAAAGGCGTGGTGGACCAACTGCTCGGGGTCTGCGCGAGCCCGCTCGCGCAGACCGGCTTGGACCCTCTGGCCCGCAATACGATTATCTCCGGCCTGGCCCGGGAACTCGAGAAACACGCCCGATTTTCGGTTGACGCCCAGGGCAATTTAGCCATTGTCTTCAGGGAGGTAGACGAGGCCGAGATTCGCAAACGCTTGGGCGAGATGCTGGCCGAAGAAACCCCGGTCCGGTCTGTCGAAATCGTAGGAAGTGAGGCCTGAGGTGGCCGGCGTACAAGGCAGAGTCGCGTTGATAACCGGGGCCGGGTCGGGTATCGGGCGGGCGACCGCGCAGGCCTTGGCCACCGGCGGTGCCGATATTGTGGTGACGGATATCAATCTGGCGGGGGCTGAGGAAACGGCCCAAGCCGTCAGAGAATGCGGGCGACAGGCGCTTGCCCTTCAGGTCGATGTCTCCGACCTGCCTGCGGTTGAAGCAGCGACAACACAGGCCCGCCGGGAGCTGGGCCCGATTGATATCCTGTTCAGCAACGCCGGTATCGGCACCCAGGTCGCGTTTGCGGACATGACCGAGGAGGACTGGGACCGCATGTTCGCGGTTCATCTCAACGGGACTTACCACTGCTTTCGGGCGGTCCTCCCCGAGATGAAGACGGTTGGCTGGGGCCGTTTGATCAGTACTTCCTCTATGGGCGCTTTGACCGGAGGAGTCCGTCTGGCCCATTACTGTGCAGCCAAGGCCGGTATTGCCGGGCTCACGGTGGCCATGGCAAGCGAGCTGGCACGGACCGGCATTACGGTCAATGCGGTGGCACCCGGTGTGATTGATACGCCGATGGTCCGGCAGAGTCCTGAACGCTGGGTCAAGAATATGACCAAGACCATTCCCATGCGGAGACTGGGGCACGCTGAGGACATCGCCCATGCGGTCGCGTATCTGGCCTCGGAAGAAGCCGGATTCGTGACCGGCCAGATTCTCAGCCCGAACGGCGGCTCGTATATGAAGTGGTGTTAAGATGCGACTGGCAGGAAAAACCGCACTGATAACTGGGGCCGGGTCGGGCTTGGGCCGGGCAACCGCCCAGCTTTTTGCTCAGGAGGGCGCGCGCGTTGTTGTGGCTGATATCAGTCAGCACCGGGCAGAGGCCGTCGCCGCTGAGATCAATCAAGCCCATGCTGCTCGGGCAATGGGGCTTCAGGCTGATGTGACCCACAGTCAGGCCGTCAACGCTCTGGTCAAACAGGCCACGGGCGCATTGGGCCCGGTCAATATCCTTGTGAACAACGCGGGCATAGCCCAGATCAAGGACCTGCTCGATATCACGCCTGAGGAGTGGCAGCGTATGCTTGATGTCCACATGAAGGGCACCTTTCTGTGCACGCGGGCCGTGATTGGCGACATGCTGGCGGCCCAATGGGGACGGGTGATTAACACCGCCTCGGTGGCCGGTATGACCGGCGGTCCGCAAAACGCGCACTATGCCGCTGCCAAGGCCGCCATTATCGGCTTTACCCGCTCGTTAGCCTTGGAGTACGCCCGGTCGGGCATTACCGTGAATGCGGTGGCCCCCGGATTGATTGAAACACCCATGGTTAAACAAGGCACCGGACCTGCCGCTGAGCAGGTCGTGGATTTCTTTATCCGTCGCATCCCGATGCGCCAAATGGGGAGGCCCGGAGACATCGCCGCGGCCCATTTATACCTGGCCTCAGACGATGCGGCCTATGTGACTGGCCAAGTGCTGAGCCCAAATGGAGGCTATCTGGTGTAAGGCGTTGACCCTCCGAAACCCAGCGTCTAGGCTCACGTCAACCGCAGCTCAGGAGGTGAGAAATTACGATGCTTACTGCACCCACGCGCTTTTTTACTGAAGACCATGAGATATTCCGCGAACAGGTTCGGAATTTTGTGACCAAAGAAGTGCACCCGCATATTGACCAATGGGAAGGAGAGGCGCTTTTCCCAAAGTCGCTCTATCAGCGCATGGGTGAACTCGGGTTTCTGGGCATCCGCCATCCCGTAGCGTATGGGGGGAGTGCCGGGGATATCTGGATGACCCTCGTCTTTTGTGAGGAGTTATGTCGCTGCCGGGCCTTGGGCTTACCCACGAGTGTGCTGGTCCATACCGATATGTCCTCAACCCATATTGCCCGGAATGGAACGCGAGAACAGAAAGAACAATACCTGCGCCCCATGATTACGGGTGAGGCGGTCTGCGCCATTGGCGTCACCGAACCCTCGGGCGGGTCCGACGTTGCCAGCATCCGCACCACGGCAGTGAAAGATGGCGATGCGTATGTCCTCAACGGCTCCAAAATTTTTATTACCAACTCCGTCCACGCCGACGTGTTTTGTGTGGCGGCCAAGACCGACAAGGATGCTCAGGCGCGTGGCATCTCCATGTTTATTGTTGAGCGTGACACGCCTGGGTTCAGCCTGGCGAAAAAGCTGGACAAAATGGGCTGCCACAGTTCGGACACCGGCGAGTTGGTCTTTGAAGATGTTCGCGTTCCGCGTCGCAACCTCTTGGGAGAGGAGGGCAAGGGATTTTATTATATTATGCAGAACTTTCAGGACGAGCGCCTGATTGCGGCTAGTATGGCTGTGAGTGCGGCGCAGCAAGCCCTTGAAGATACGCTCAGATACACGCGTGAGCGACAGACGTTTGGCAAGCGCGTGTTTGACCATCAGGTCATCTCGCATGGCTTGGCGGATATGGCAACCGAGTTGGAAGCCGCCCGGCAGTTGACCTATTATGCAGCCGATGTGCTGGCCAGCGGGCGGGACTGTAGTACTGAAGTCTCGATGGCGAAGCTGTACGGCTGTAACGTGGCCAATAAGGTCGCCTATGAATGCGTCCAGATGCACGGCGGCTATGGGTATATGAAAGAATTTGCGGTTGAGCGGTTCTATCGAGATATTCGTCAGACCACGATTGCCGGCGGGTCTGCCGAAATTATGAAGGAAATTATTGTCAAGCGTGGCTTGGACCGAGACCTGTAGGCCGCCCTTCAACAAGGGGAAGCGCGACCGCGCAGGGAGCTTGCCATTTGTAACCCCTCCGTGGCCCGACGCTGCTTTACTTTTCAGTGGTTATCCCCTACTAAGGATGAAAGACACCTCTAGTGAGGTCACACTGTGGTTGTGGAAGCCTGGAATGGCTCCACCGCGTGGCGGATTTGGGGTATGTGGAGGAGGAATCCATGGGAGTGGTGCTGGAGGTTGAAGTCCCACAAAGAGCGTTTAATCGCCGTATCCAACCATTTGCTATTGCCCTGGTCGAAGTCTCCTGGCACGTGAAGATGTTCACGTCCGAAGGAGTCGTGCTGACCGCCCTGTATCTTGAAGAGCCAGACCTCATTCTGGCCGCCCTGTGGCCGAACATAGACTCTGCGCGGCGCTTATTCAAAGGATATTTTGAAATCTGCCTGTGCTCGGCCGCAGACCCAGCCGGGCGAGTGCGCCTGGCCGTGCAACTCGACCCGGCTATGGTGGAAGAACTCTTCGTCGCTGCTGAGCTGATTAACCCGAATCCGTCACAGGCGAGTGCGAAGCGGGCAGCAAGCCACTTCACCGAGTTTCTGACCGTGGGCTTCCCGGACTCTCACGTTGCCTGGGCCCGGTCGTGCCGCTGGCAGGACGCGCCCGCATACCTGGAGGCGACGACGCCCATCCGCGTGGGCTAAGGGCCGGGCCTGAGCCTGCTTCGACTGCGCCCCCTGGGGCGTCCTCAGCGTGACCGGAGTCGGAAGGGCTGGGCTCGCATTCGGCTAAAAGACGTGGTATGCCGTGGCCTCCGGCTCTCTTCGAGATGACTGGAACGCATACGCCACTATACCGAAAGGCCGGCAGTACGCCCGCCTTTCCACTGGAAAACCCCATGCCTGAGAAAATTGAGAATTCCCACCTCATTGAGATGACTCCCTTAGTGTCCCCCCGGACGATCAAAACTACTCTCCCGCTGACCAAAGGCGCGGCTGACCTGATCATGCAAACGCGGCACGCTATCTGTGATATCTTGCACGGCCGCGACCGCCACCGTCTGCTCGTTGTGACCGGTCCATGCTCCATTCATGATCCCCAAGCGGCCTATGAATACGCCGAGTGCCTCAAACCGGTGATTGACGCAACACGCGGGCAGCTCGTTGTGGTGATGCGGACCTATTTTGAAAAGCCACGCACAACCGTAGGCTGGAAAGGGTTGATTAACGATCCGCATCTTGACGGGTCGTGCGATATTCCGACTGGTCTGGAGCTGGCCCGTGAGATTTTACTCCACATCAACTATCTGGGCGTGCCCTGTGCGAGTGAATTATTAGATCCGGTCACACCGCAGTACGTGGCCGACCTGCTCAGTTGGGCAGCCATAGGCGCGCGGACAACCGAGAGCCAAACGCATAGAGAGATGGCAAGTGGACTCTCCATGCCGGTCGGTTTTAAGAATACGACCGGCGGAGAGGTATCCGGGGCGATTAACGCCATGATTTCGGCTGGCCACCCGCATAGTTTCCTGGGTATCAACGCCGATGGCATGACCTCGGTTATCAAGACCCTGGGGAATCCCGACCGGCATATTATTTTACGGGGCGGGGGCGGGCGGCCCAATTACCGTCAAAAGGATATTGCGCAGGTGACGGAGATGGTTGCCGCAGAAGGAATCGCCCGCCCCATTATGGTGGACTGCTCCCACGGCAATTCAAACAAGGACTATACCCGTCAGTCGGCGATCTGTCGGGACGTGTTACGTCTGCGCCAAGAGCAAGAGTATGACGTGATGGGCATCCTCTTGGAGAGTAATTTGAAACCCGGCAGTCAGTCTTGGAAAGAAAGCTCCCCGCTCGAATATGGGGTGTCCATTACCGATGCCTGTATCGGTTGGGAAGAGTCGCGTGACTTACTGTATGAAATGGCTGAAGTGGTGCAGTCCAACCCGCTGGCTGTTCCTGCATGATGAACGATCCGTCGGAAGACCCCTCCGGGTCTTCTGTGTATACAGCCTGCTGGTCTTCGTTGCCGGCGGGGCGGCCTCGTGCACCTATGCTGAGCGCAAGTGGGACCAGAAAATTGCCGAGTTCAATCAGGGTATCGATCAACAAATGGCGCAAGCCGAGGGCAAGGCCGGCCGCTGCCAGGCCCGAGGCGGCGTCCTCTATAACGAGCAATGCTATATGCCGGATACGAACCCGGCCGTTCGGGATGAACAGACGTGTCGTCTGCATGGTGGGCTGTTCATCAATGAGGAATGTCTGACCGACCAACGCCGGAACGTCTCATTTCAATAGCTGCCGGTGGATGGTTGGGGGACCGGCCAGCCAGATGACAACGGAGAAATACGTATGAGTTACGAGCAGATTGTATACGACGCCCAAGATGGTATTGCGACGCTGACACTGAACCGACCAGAGAAGCTCAACGCCTGGACCAACGTGCTGGAGCAGGAAGTGCGCCACGCCATGACCGAAGCAACCGCAGATGCGGCTGTCCGAGTGGTGATTCTCACTGGCGCCGGGCGTGGGTTTTGCGCCGGCGCAGATATGTCCCTGCTGAACGCCGCTCAAGAGCGGTCCGCAACCGCGGCCGTGGCCGAAAGCCCGGCGGCCTTTCCTGGACCAATCCCAGGCGGTCTTGACCTACCCCAGGCATTCTCCTATCGGTATGCGTATTTCCCCACCGTACCCAAGCCCATTATCGCTGCCATCAACGGGCCGGTCGCCGGCTTGGGGTTGATCCTCTCTCTGTACGCGGATATCCGCTTTGCGTCGGACACGGCGGTCTTTACCACGGCCTTCTCGCGCCGTGGGCTCATTGCCGAACACGGGGTTGATTGGATTCTGCCGCGGGTTGTGGGCCTGCCGAATGCCCTGGACTTGATGCTTTCGGCACGCAAAATCACCGCCCAAGAAGCCCTTCAGATGGGCCTCGTCAACCGCCTCTATCCGGCGGACTCCTTTATGGCGGAAGTCCGCTCCTATGCCCTTGAGCTGGCAAACTTCGTGTCGCCCCGTTCCATGCGGGTTATGAAATCTCAGCTCTTTCGGGCCCAGGACGTTGATTTTGCGACCTCACTACAGGCCGGTCTGACCGAGATGACCGCCAGCTTCAGCAGCGCAGACTTTAAGGAAGGGGTGGCCCATTTTGTGGAAAAACGGCCGCCCGAGTTTTCCGGTAGATAGGGCGTTCACACAAGAGGCTCTCACAACCACGGAGAACACTATGCGAGTCGGCACGGTCACACAGATTTGGCGCTATCCGTTCAAGAGTATGCTGGGCGAACTGCTGGAGCAGACCGAGGTGAGCCCCCAGGGGGTCGTGGGCGACCGGGGCTGGGCCGCGCGGGATGAGGTCCGGGGGGGCATTACGAGCGCCAAAAAAATTCCGACCCTGATGCACTGTCAGGCACGCTATCCAGCCGCCCCTACGAAAGACCAGACCGTCCCGGCTGAAATTACGACTCCAGACGGCACGACCTTCTTGTCTAACGACCCGGCAGCCGCGGCCCAACTTAGTCAGGCGCTGGACCGTCAGGTTTCCATTTGGCCGATACAGCCGGCCGAAAACCTGGAGCACTATCGACGCGGAAATCCGACGCACGGCAATCCGGCAGAAGAGTTAAGAAGCGTCCTGGGTTTAGAGCCGGACGAACCCCTGCCAGATTTATCCGTCTTTCCAAAAGAGATTCTGCAATACGCTTCGCCTCCGGGCACCTATTTCGACGCCTTTCCGCTGCTGTTGGTGACCCAGGCGTCGTTGCAGCACTTGCAGTCTCTGAGCCCGACTTCACAGATTGACGCCCGTCGCTTTCGTCCCAATTTTTTGATTGAGACCGAGCAGGCGACCGGCTTTGTTGAGACCTCGTGGCCGGGCAAACAACTCCGTATCGGCAATATGACTCTTGACGTAACGATGAACTGTCTGCGCTGCGTGATGACCACCCTCGGCTGCGCCAACCTGCCCAAAGACCCCACAATCATGCGCACCCTGGTGCGTGAGGCGAATCAGAATTTCGGAGTCTACGCCACGGTGAAAACCCCTGGGCTCGTGTCGGTTGGTGACCCGGTCGATCTGACAACTTAGCCCTGCGGCCCTCCTTCTTCCTTCCCTCTAAGAACTAACCACTAGCAACTCACTACTACCCCCCCTAATACCGTGCCATAACCTTGTCAGCAAAGTCGGTCAGCACTTTGCGAGCGCTGGCCATCGGGGGGAGCAGACTGACTTCTTTGAGTCCGTTTTTCTCTGCGGCGCGCAGCTTGTCAATAACCTCGTCCGGCGTCCCGACGATGCACGAACCCTCAATGGCTGTGGGCGTGATAAAGCGCCGCTCCTCGGGCATCAAAAATGTACAGTGGCCATTGTGAATCTGGAGATAGCGTTTCTCCGCGGGGGTCTCCATTTTTTTCACATACGCGCAGTATTCGTCCCAAATATCGCGGATGGACGGGGGAATCATTTCTTCCTTGCCGGTGAACTCGTAGATTTCATACGCAAAATGCAAGACCGCGGACACCCATGAGCCGCATTCGTCTATGACACGGTCCGAGGTGAGGTCCTCACCCGGCTCCAGCACAACAACCGACGTGAGGGAGACGGTATGATAGTCGCTCAGGTCTCGGCCGGCTCGGGCGGCCCCCTGACCCACATAGTCCATATTGAGATTCAGAACGGCCTCCTGCTCGTTCAGCACCGAAATCAGCCCATCACCAAACTCGCCCGCGGCCTTGAGGGCCAACGGGCCATTGGCCGCTACAATAATGGGAACAGGATGCTCCAGGTCGATGAATTTCAGGTCCTGGTGTAAAAACCGAATGGTCCGCGTGGTGTCATTCAAGGTGTACTCAACCTCTTCACCGCTCAGAAGAGTCCGCAGGACGCGCAAGTATTCACGGAAGTCGCGGATTTTCATGGGATTCATCCCCATGACGCGCATCGCCGTATGTCCGGTCCCAATGCCGAGAAAGGCACGGCCGGGCGCAATCCGATTGATCGACGCAATCGAGTGGGCCGTGACCGGAGCGATCCGGGTCCCGGGGATGGCAACGCCGGTGCCGAGTTTAATCCGTGAGGTGTTTTGCGCTGCTACGGCCAGCGTAGCGTAGCAGTCCGACCAGATCATCTGGGAATCGGGCACCCAGGCCCGGTCATAGCCCAAGTCTTCGGCAAATTTAATGAGTTGCCAGTCTCCGATATTCGTTGCCACGGTAACGCTAAACTCCATGACTTCCTCCTGACTGTCTAAAATTCGCTTGGGGACCCCCGCAGGCATACCACACCGGTCTGTCTTGCGCCACGTCTGGAGCAGCGCAAGACAATTGACAAAAGGGAGGGCTGAATGAGACAACCCTGTACTTGACCAGCGGATGAGGCGTCCGAGAGGCCGATATCAGGCGAAGGGAGCCGTCAGATGGAAACGTGCGATTTTCTCATTATCGGAGCCGGCATAGCCGGGGCGTCGGTTGCCTATGAGCTGGCCGCCCACGGCCGGGTCATTGTCCTTGAGCGCGAAGCCGTGCCCGGTCATCACTCAACCGGTCGCTCAGCCGCGGTCTTAACCCAGAATTACGGCAATTCCATTATTCGCCGCCTCACCCTGGCGACCCGCCCGTTTTTAGAACATCCCCCCGACGGGTTTACGGAATATCCGCTGGCCACCCCCCGCCAAATGCTGTGGATAGCACGCGAGGATCAACGGGCCGGGCTGGAGGCCACGCTTGGTGAGGCGCAGCGGTTGGTCCCGACTATTCGGGCGGTTACGCCCGCAACGGCCTCTGATCTCTGTTCTGCCTTACGCCCCGGCTATGTGGCCTACGCCATATTGGAACCCCACGCCTTGGACTTGGACGTGCACGCCATTCATCAGGGATTCTTGCGGGGATTAAGAAACCGGGCGGGAAGGGTGGTCACACAGGCCGAAGTCGTGCGTCTGCGGCAGACGGATATGGGCTGGGAAGTCCATACGCCTGAGCAGCATTACGCAGCCGCGGTCGTGGTGAATGCGGCTGGTGCGTGGGGCGATGTCATTGGCCGGTTGGCCGGCGCACGCCCGGTCGGCCTCGTGCCGAAACGCCGCACGGCCTTTACCTGCAACGGCCCGGCTGGGATACCACCGCAAGAGCTGGCGGCCTGGCCAGTTATCATCGACAGCGATGAAGAGTTCTATTTTAAGCCTGAGTCTGGCGGGATTCTTGCCTCTCCCGCGGACGAAACCCCGATGGAGCCGTGCGATGTGTTTCCGGATGACTACGATGTAGCGCTCGCCATAGACCGTATTCAAAAGGCAACGACCCTGTCCATTGCCCACATCAACCGCAGATGGGCTGGATTGCGCAGCTTTGTCCGCGATAAAACCCCCGTCGTGGGCATGGATAACGAACGCGCCGGATTTTTCTGGTTAGCTGGACAGGGCGGCTATGGCATCCAGACCTCGGCGGCGATGGGCCGGACCGCGGCCAGCCTGATCGTGCATCAGTGCTTACCTGAAGACCTGACTGAGATGGGGCTGATGCCTCAGGACTTAGCGCCGTTGCGGGTCCAAACGGGCAGAGATTAAGGAGGACAGGTGCGACAGCAGGACAACCGGATCAAGAGACGAGACGTGCTGAAATGGCTTGCCGCTTCAGGTGCCGCAGCGTTCCTGGGGGGTTCTCCCTCGGTTTTGCCGGTATTTGCCAGAGACCAGACCGTCCGCATTGGAGCCCTCATTCCCCTGACCGGAGATGCCGAGGCGTATGCCCGGCAAATGCGTCTTGGTATTGACACCGCGGTCGCCGAGATCAACGGCACCGGCGGAGTCCTTGGCAAGAAAATCGCGGTTGCCTACCGCGACTCGGAAACAACCCCGGCGGTCCTGCCCAAGCGTTGCCAGGAATTGATCGACGAGTGGGGGGCGGTCGCCCTTATCGGCCCCTGGACCGCGGCCGGTCGCAAGTATGCCGCGCGTTTTTTGGCCGAGCGCAACATTCCCCTGGTGTACGCCAGCAATCATGCCGGCGATTTTTGTTCGCCGATTCTGTTCTCTCTGGGCCCGACCACGAGCCAGGATGGCCAGGCCCTTGTCCGCTATCTGGACGAGGTCGAGCAGATTACGGATTATTTCATGTTAGGCTCGTATCCCAGTTGGCAAAACACGATGTTCCGCCAACTGCGCTTCCCGCTGTATCAACGCGGCCACCACGTCCATGGTCAGGCCCTGACCGCCACCGGGGAGCAGCAATTCCGGCCTATCATCCGCTGGATTCAAGAGACGCAGACGGCCTCGGTGTTGTTTTGCGTGATGCGGAAGCACGGTCAAGCCTTTCTTCGTCAAGCCAGCGAGCTTGGGCTGCTGAAGAAACTCACCGTGGGCTGGATCGGGTTTAACGACACCCTGGTTGACGGGCTGACTCAGGAAGAGCTGGAACGGATTGTGACCACGAGTCCGTTTGTGGCGAGTGACCCCGAAGGCGGCGTCCCAGATTTCGTTGCCCGCGTCCGCTCTCAGCAGGGGAGCTATACCCCCATCGGCTACCATGCCCTGACGCATTATAACGCGGTGAAGGCGCTCAAAGCGGCCTGGGAAAAAAGCGGCGAGGTCAGCGCCGAAGCGGCACTGACGGGGCTGCGCGGCCTGCAATTCGAGTCGCCGACAGGATTGATCAGCATAGACGCGGATAATCAACATGCGACCCTGCCTATCGTGGTCGCCCGTGGCAGCACAGAGGGATTACAGCTTGTCAAAAGACTTGGGCCGATTGACCCTGCTCCGGGGTGCAGCATATGAATGCGGAGGGACGTATGTCTGAATCAGAACCAATAGCTCTCAGAAAAGGTGTCCGTCGCTACGGCTGGTTGATCGTGCTCGGTCTCTTGAGTGCGTGCGTGCAACGGCCGCAGAGTGACTTTGCTGCCCTGCGGCGAGCCGAACTCCCGAGTGGTATCACGGACGCGCGCGGTCAAGCCGTCTCAAGCCGAGCGCTGAAAGCCTATAAAACCTCTCAGGTCCGCGCAGCCGAAAAGCGCTACGCAACGGCTGGCCATGCCCTGTCACAATTGCCGGGGGTTGTGGCGGTCCGGCCTGGCTATGGGGTTGTGTATGTCTATACCAGTCGGCCGGCAGCACTGCCGGCCGAATTTGAGGGGACTCCTGTCAGAGCCGTACCGCCGGAATTTGTGAACGGTATCCCCGAAGGATGGGTGACGCCGGATCAGCTTCTTCCTCTTGGGCAGGGAAATTAAGCGCAGCAGGAAAAGGAGAAAAGCTATGGCCGAATATGTCAGTGTTGCACAAGCAAGACAACAATCCGGGATGCGGATGGTCCTGGGTCAAGGCATCCCGGGTCCGTGGGCGGAAGGAATACGCGGCATTTTGGATGTGAAGAAAATTCCGTACACGCGCGGTCTGTTTGAGATTGGCTCCGACCACGCCGCCCTCATCGCCTGGACGGCGCAGGCTTCGGCGCCGGCGATTGCCTGGAATGATGAATTCCCAAAATCAAACTGGGCCGAGCAGCTCTATTTGGCGGAGCGCATCCAACCCGAGCCGGCGCTTATTCCGGCTAATCAGGCCGACCGGATCAAAATGTTCGGCTATGCCAACGAACTGTGTGGTATGCACGGCTTTGGCTGGAGTCGGCGCTTGATGATGGTCCATCAGGGTTTGTCTACACCCGACCTGCCGGAAGGCCAACGTGCGTTTTTCCAAGCCTTTGGCGCAAAATACGGCTACTCGCCAGAGGTCGCGGAAGCGGCTCCTGGGCGGGTGATCGCAATCCTGAACACCCTGAGCAGTCTGCTTGAAGAGCAGCAGGTCCAGGGCAGCCGGTATTTTATTGGGCATACGCTCTCAGCCCTGGACATTTATTGGGCGGGCTTCTCACATCTGATTGAGCCCTTGCCGCCCGATGAGTGCCCGATGCTCGAAGATTTCCGTCCGCTCTACCAGAATCATCATCCCGACGTGGCTGCCGCGGCAACGGCGATACTCATGGAGCACCGCCATTTTATTTACGCGGAGCATCTCGGCCTGCCCATGGATTTATGAGCGGAAGGGCAGGGGCCATGCGCATGGCCCCTGCCGGCCTCGTTCCCCTCTCAGCGCTGATGATAGAGCGGGTGGCCGCGCACGCTGGTCCGCACCCGGCTGAAGTGGTGGCCTTCCAGATTCGCAAAATAGAGGTCCTGCATATCCGGTCCGCCAAACGCGCAGTTGGTGGGGAAATGCAGCTTTTGCCCATCTGGGTCGTCAATCAGCAGGCTCCATTGGCCGTTGGTATCCACGCTGATGATCTGATGGGCCGGCGCCATATTGACGCCCTGATGCGTAATCCCCTGGAGCGTATGTGAACCGCCGAGCTTGGCTGGCAGGGTGACGTAGAGATTGCCGTCCACGTCAAAGGCCATGCCGTCGGGCAGGGCGGGAAAGTCTTGAGCGTATATTTCCGGTGGGCCAAATGTCCCGTCTTTTCTGATTTGAATGCGCAGACAGTCGTCCCGGGTGCTTTCCAGCACATAAACCGCGTCTTCATCCGGCGCGATAGCCGTTCCGTTGGCCAGGTAAATCCCGGTGGCAACCACATCGCCGCGGCCGTTCGGGCGAATACGAACCAGCGCGCCATTCGGGGCCGGCTGGGCCAGCTCGTCCAGCGCCTTTTCCAGTGTCGGCGCGCTTGACGAATTGGAGACGTATAAATTGCCTTCTGCATCATAGCTCGCAAAATTCGGCATGGTGAGCTTCACATCGCCTACCTGGTCGGCAATAAGCGAAACCTGACCGCCCTGGGAAACGCGCATGACGGCCTGCTTGGCCAGGTCGCAGTAGACGATATTGCCCTCACGGTCCATGGTCACGCCATTGGGCATAGAGCCCTCCGGCAAATGGACCATTTCACTGACGGTTCCATCCGGGGTCACCTGGTACACAATGCCGTTGCGCCCCGCGCCATAGGCCACGCCATCTTTGTCAATGACCACGCCTTCGGCCTGAAGAACGCCCTTCCCAAAAATTTCTACCTGGTCCAGAGAAAATGTCGCCACAGGTTCCCTCCTTTGGCTGTTCTGATACGGCCCTTACGGGGTCAGGCGCACCCGCTCCCCACCCAGTTCAATCGTCGTCTTGGAGTAGGTGAGTTTTTGAATGATCTTGCCGTCTTTGAAGTGCAGGACATCGATACCCCGCCGGGCTTCATGCCTGCCCTGCTGGCCCTGCTCAAACGAGGGCGAGTCGAGTTGCCAGCGGTAGAGCATTTTTTGTTCAACCTCGTCGATAAAGGTCTCTTCATCCGTAAACTTGAACCCGCCATGATTGGCAAACCAGGGAGTCCAGGCCTGACGCAGATTCTCCTTGCCCCTGACCCAGCCTCCGTTCCAGTTCTCGAAGTAAATCTCGTCATGGAATAAATCCATCACACCGTCGAGGTCGTGCGCGTTCCAGGCCACCCCCCATTTGGCGAAGGCGCTCGACATGTCGTCTCGTGTCAGCATACTGTTCTCCTTCCTTGCTATATTCTGTGCGGATTTACGCTACGTCTTGCACGTGCTTGGCAAACGAGCGGACTTCCTGAGCGATCCCATCTGGGTCGCGGCTGAGCGGAACGGTGTACAGGACTTTCACCCCCAGGTCACGATAGGTTTTGATATCGTCCGGCGTAGTCCGGGTCGGGTCAGTCATGGCCGTCAGTTCGAGATCGTCATAATTCCGTCCGGCCTCGTCCATGAGGCGTTTCAGTTGCTCCAGCATGGGCCGAATCTGGTTGAAGGTCAGCAGGGCGATATGCCAGCCATCGCCAAACCGGGCCACCCGCTTCAGGGCATACACCGATTCTCCGCCGACCCAAATAGGCGGGTGGGGTTTCTGAAGGGGACGGGGCAGCACGTTGACGTCTTCTTCCAGGGTGACGAACTCGCCGGCATAGCGCGGGCTGTCTTGGGTCCATAACGCTTTCATCATTTCGATATATTCCCGTGTCCGCTTGCCGCGACGCTGAAAGGGAACGCCCAGCAGATTGAATTCTTCTTCGAGCCAGCCTACTCCGGTGCCGAGAATAAAGCGGCCCCCAGACAAGACATCAATGGTGGCGACCCGGCGCGCCATATCAAAGGGGTGGCGGTAGGGAACAATCAGGACGCTCAGGCCGAGCCGGACCTTTTCCGTGATCCCGGCAAGAAAGGCGATAGTATCGAACGGGTCCAGCCATTCCATGCTGGTATAGATGTCGTAATTCGGTTTGCCGTCGTTATATTCCTCATACGGCCAGGGCGAGGCAATGGTTTTGGGCAGGACAATATGGTCGCCAATGAGAATCGAGTCGCAGCCTTCCTCTTCGGCAATACGAGCGACCTCCATGAGGACCTGGCGGTCACACACCGAAGCGCCGCCGGCTAAATGCAAGCCGTATTTCATGAATCCCCTCCTTAAACTACGAATACCAGCGTATAAGACTGCCCACCTCGTAGCGAAAAGAGGCGCATCACGCAAGAGAGAATCCTGTGGGCAGGGCCGCTCTTGAACCCCCTGAGCGCGGGGAGGGCTTGCTTGACAGCCTGCAAAACTTACTTCACAGTTGTTCCCCTGGAGAGGAGCAGAACACGGCGATGAGATGGATGGCAAGCACACTCCCGTACCGCCGGAATCCCTGGCTCTGGAATGGTCGCCTGCTCCTCGTTGCCGGCTGCGCTTTTCTCCTGTCAGCCTGCCCCTCAGCCAACCCGCTTGAGCGGCTGAAATCCCAGCTCGCCTCTGCGCCCGAATACGCCATTATTCTGAGCGATATGCGTGAGGAGGGCACGTTTTTCTCCTCATATTCTCATCAATACCAGGTGGTCCAAGAGGGAAACTCCTGGACCACCGACTGGCTGCAAGTCCCGGAATCCGTGTATCGTGCCAATGAGAATTTTCTCGGCATGACGCTCGCCTCCAAAACCCCTGACGGCGAGAACACGACTCCCCATCCGCCCGGTTATGATTACGTGGGCAATCCGCGCTACGGCTCGTGGCAGACGAATAGCAGCGGCGTGTCGTTCTGGGCCTTTTACGGCCAATACGCGCTCATGCGCGACCTGCTCGGGCTGGGGCGGGGCTCCATCTTCCGCAACGACTATGACGATTATCAACGCTCGCGCTCCCAGCAACGGCCGTACTATGGCCGGACCGGAAAAGAATACGGGACGCGCGGCACGGTCACGCAGCAGCAGAAACCGTCTTTTTTTGCCCGCCGCCGGGCCCGAGATGTGGCGCAACGCCAACGCTTTCAACAGAAATTCAATAATCGCTTTGGGCGGAGCAGCGTCCCGGTGCGCTCGCGGGGCTTTGGCTTTGGCAAATAAGCACAAGAAATAGCCCATGACCCTCGACACGCTGATCCTGGCCAGCATCTATCTCCTGTCTGCCTACGTCCTGTTCTGGCTGGGGAAGTGTGTTTTCGATTTCCTGCACCGCGATTTTCACGTCCGCGAAGAATTGGTTGAGCGGAAAAACTCAGCCCTGGCCCTGGCCCTGGTGGGTTATTATCTCGGCGTGGTGTTTGCGATTGGCGGAGCCCTTATTGGGCCGTCAAGCGGCCTGGTCGATGATGTGCTCGATCTCTTACTGTACGGCATATTGGCCATTCTTCTGTTGAATATCTCCACGCTGGTCAGCGACCGGTTGATTCTCTTCCAGTTCAGCAACACCAAGGAGATCATTCACGACCACAACGCAGGAACGGGTGTCACCGCTGGGGGCGTATACGCGGCCACCGGTCTGATTCTGTTTGGCGCTATCTCAGGGGAGGGGGGGACGGTCTGGACGGCAATCGGCTTTTGGGGGCTGGGCCAACTGGCCCTGATTCTCACTGGTCTCGTGTATGAGTGGATCACGCCCTACAGCATTCATGACGAGATCGAAAAGGATAATGTTGCCGTTGGCGTCAGTTTTGCCGGCGCGTTGCTGAGTATGGGGAATATCCTGCGCTATGCAGTGAGTGGCGATTTTTATTCCTGGCAGGACAATCTGCTGACTTTCTGCTTCCTGGCTGTGGTCGGCCTGGTGGCGCTACTGGTGGTGCGCTGGGCTACGGACAAAGTGCTCTTACCGGGAACGACGATCACCGCCGAGCTGGTTGAGCACGAACAGCCGAATCTCGGGGCTGCCTATATCGAGATGTTCTCCTATATTAGTGCGTCTTTTCTCATCACTTGGTGTCTCTAGTCTGCTGAAGCTGTGCCTGTTTGCCACAGGCTTGGCCGGCATCGTGGCCGAGTTTGTGCTGTGCACGCTGGCGACCTATTTCCTTGGCAACGCGGTATTGCAATGGACGCTGATGATGTCCTTCATGCTGTTCGCCATGGGCCTGGGCAGTCATCTGAGTCGCTATTGCAGTGCGCATCTGCTGGACACCTTGACCGTGCTCGAGTTCGCGCTGTCTCTGCTGTGCGCCAGCGCCGCTGTCGCCGTCTACCTCCTGTCGCCTTTTCTCAATCAGGTGGGCGTGGTGCTCTACCCGCTGGGCATTGCCATTGGCCTGTTGGTCGGCATGGAGATCCCGCTCATTGCGCGGGTCAATGCTGCCTATGAAGAACTCCGGGTGAATATCTCTTCTGTCATGGAAAAGGATTATTACGGTGCGCTTATCGGCGGGCTGTTTTTTGCCTTTGTCGCGCTGCCGTATTTCGGACTGACCTATACGCCGATAGCGCTTGGCGCGGTGAACTTCGGGATCGCCTCGTTGCTGCTGTTTCGCTTTCGGTCTTTGCTGACGGCGCCGCGCCTGCTGAGCGGCCTCTGGGCCGGGGTTGGCGCCGGGCTTGTCGGACTGTGTGTCCTGGCGGAACCCATCCTCCTGTTTGGCGAGCAGGCGCTGTATAAAGACACGGTGGTCCTGGTCAGGCAAACGCCCCATCAGCGGCTGGTCATGACGCGCTGGCGGAACGATTACTGGCTGTATATCAACGGCAACCAGCAGTTCAGCAGTTACGATGAGGAGCGCTACCACGAACCGCTCGTCCATCCGGCTGTGGCTCTGGCCGGTCAGCGCGCAGAGGTGCTGATTCTCGGGGGCGGTGACGGGTTGGCCTTGCGGGAAGTGCTCAAATACTCTCAGGTAAAATCCGTGACCCTGGTTGATCTTGACCCGGAGATGACGACCCTGGCTGCCACCCATCCGGTCTTCCTGCAACTCAACGCCCACGCCTTTGCCGACCCTCGGGTGGCGGTGGTCAATGCCGATGCCTTCTCTTTTCTCCAGGACTCGCCGCATTTATTCGACGTCATCATTATTGACCTACCCGACCCCAACTCCGTGGAACTGGCCCGGCTGTATTCGCTCAACTTCTACCGCCTGTGCAAGAAACATCTCAAACGGGGCGGCACCCTGGTCACACAGGCAACCAGCCCGTTTTTCAGCCGGCAGGCTTTTGTGTGCATTCAGAAAACGATGACGAAAGCTGGCTTCAGCGTCTTGCCCTACCACACCCATATACCGACGCTGGGCGAGTGGGGGTTTGTCCTAGGGGTGGATGCGGCTCTGTTAGAATCTGCCGGGCTGAAAGAAACGGTCCAACGCCTGTCTTTTCAGGGGGTTGAGACATCTTTTCTCAACCAGGAGGCGATGATTGCTATGGTGCATTTTGGGAAGGGCGTCTTTCGGGATATGGAGGAAATTGAGGTGAATCGGGAGAGCCGGCCCGTTTTACAGGCGTATTATCAGCGGGGCAGGTGGGAGGTGTATTAGGACCTGGGAGACTGTTGTCCCCAGTATCGTCAAGCCACGACAACGTGTTATCCTGTTCAGGAAAGAGGAATCATGTATTTACCAGAGATCAAGTCACCCCATGCCATTCGGATAGCGGCACTCTCGGTGTTCGCCGCTGGCTGGCTCGCCTTGTACTGGATTGTGGATAGCCGGGTCTCGGCGGCCGAAGCCAACACCGTCGCTCTGAACGGGCAGCAGAACGATGCTCTTCTGGAGATATATAAACAACTCTCTGAGATCAATGGAAAGCTCAGAGAGATTGGGGAACGGACGAAGCAACTCGATGATCTCCGGGAGAAGATTGAAAAACTGAGTTTGACTCGCTGAATTCTGGAATCAATGCGCGTCCGGCCACTCTCGCCTCTGTTCCCGGGGCAGAATATGGGAAAACTCGTACTCGTTGACGTATTTCCCGACTGCGGCTTCAAACTCGTTTTCGTCCCACTGTTCAATAGTCAAGGTCTGGTCTTCCGAGGCGTCGGCATAATCCCAATAAATCATCTCATCGCCGGCAACACGTCCGTTGGGATGATAATACCCGGCGCCACTTTCGACGAACCGAAAACGGATGCCTTGATATTCGATTTCCTCCGGCGGGTCATCATGCTGCCTGATATGTTTCCGCACGCCTTGACCCAGGGCCGAAAAATCTATTTTGCGTGAGATATTCCATGCGACCCCATCGTCCTCTTCCCGTTCGAGAAAGAACGCATCGTCTCCGGCGTCGAGTTCCCACTCCTGCGTTGTGGTGTCATCAAAGGTGTAGCGGCTCTGGCTTTTAACCTGCCAAGTCTTGAGGTCATAATCGACCAGATAACCGACTTTCAGGTTTGACAGGGTTAAATCGCTCAGCGGGTCAAGGTCTGCTTGCTCGTCTTTTTTCCCAAAGAGCTTTTTCCATAGAGACATAGAGACTCCTAGGCGAGTAGTTAGTAGCTAGTTCTTAGTTTTTAGTAGTCAGTTTTTTCCAACCACTAACCACCCGCCGCAATCCCCATCTTGGCCTTGAGGGCGGCCAGGGAATCATGCGCCGTGGTATTGCGCTGGCTCAGGGCCGCATCAATCTCGTGGTCTACGCTCTTATCAATATCGGCGACTTGGCCATACGCCTGGGCTAAGGATTCGTCTTCTTCCACCTTGTTGCGCATTTTTTCCAGCATGGCGATAGTGCTGGAGGAGTCGATCTTGGCGAGCTGCTGATTGATCTTCTTGGTTGAGGCCGCGGTGCGGGCCCGGGCCTTAAGGGTAATCAGGTCGTTCTCATATTTGGTGATCGTGGATTTCAGCTTCTCGATTTTGCCCTGAAGCTGGGTGGCCATATTGTCCTGATTTTCCCAGTCTTTCAGGGCCTGGGTGGCCCGCTGGCTGGCCTCTTCCTTTTTTTTCAGGGCTTCAGCCGCCAGCCGTTCGGCTTCGGCCGGGTCTAGCTCGCCAGCCTGCATCTTTTGCAGCAATAACATGGCTTTGCGCTCATACTCGGCCGCCAGCGATTTGCTGCTATCCCCGTCTTTTCTCAGGCGAATCGTCACACTCTTGACCTCGGCCAGACTGGTCATGCTGGCTTGGAGGTCGTTCTTGAGATCACGGATACCTTGCTCGGTCATACGGATAGGGTCTTCCATATTGTCAAGAACCGCATGGGCTTCGGATTGTCCGATTTTGAATAAGCGTTGAAAAAAACCTGCCATAGTCTGCTCCTCCAGATTGATTAGTGGGTGGTATAGGAGAGTAACTCTCCCGCATTTTCGGCCAGGGCCAGGCTGAGTGCTTCAATCGAGCCTTCTAATTCATTGCTGTCCAGATTCTGTATGCGCAGGGTATCCCGAAAGAGAATGGTCTGGGTCTCTTCGTCCAGCACAAAAGCGCCGTGAACCAGCAGCCGATTCATCTGTAGCAAACGCCGGAATACATTCCCTGGCTCCCGCGGAATGGGCATAATGACCTGCTCTAACACCAGCAGGGGGTCCTCACAGTCAACGATGAGGTTATTGATGCCGCTGTCTTCGTCATCAATGATAAACAACTCTTGCTCCTCGTCCTGTTGCGTAATGGCATAGCCTAAATCAAGCAGCATTGCCCTGACTTTCCCAAAATACTCTGACGGCATACGGCGCTTCCTCCACACTTATCCCTGGTCGGGACGCTCTTGTCCGATAACGATGAGTTGGTCTTCCGCTTGGATTATATAGTCGGCCGGTGGGTTTGCAAGAAACCTTGCCTGGGCCCGGCTTTCGACGGCAACAAGCAGGAGATTCTGCCCGCTTTTGAGGGTATGCAGCACTTCGACAAAGGCATGGCCAACGCAGGCTTGCGGTACGGCAATCGTGTACAGCGCACTCCCGAAGCGGTTGCTGACAAGTTCGTTGACCAGCAGGGGGACGCCGCGGTTCAAAGCGGCCTGGACAAGCAGGTTGGTGCTCAATGCCCCGGTGACAATAACCTCATCCGCCTTTGCCCGCCGGCCGTGGGCGATATTTTTCTGGTCAAGCAACTCAATACAGGTATACAGCGCAGGGTAGGTGGTCTTGATAGTAAGCGTATCCAGGATCGTCCTGGCATCCCGCGTATGGATCTCCCCCCGTTCCTCAGCCAGCACAATGGCGACCTGTGCCGCTTGGGCATTGGCCCGAGCCAGGGTTTCCGGACTGACGACGCCGCTGACAAATTGCACGTCTTTCCCGTCCAAAGGGTTCTCCGGTAAATCGGCGATCAGCACGATCGAACGACACCGGGCTTTTCCATCAGCCCTGACCTCCTCAATAATGTCTTTGGCCTTATAATTCCAGCCGCATAAGAGAATATGGTCCGTACTTGAGAGCGGTTTCATCCCTTTTCCCTCCTGCCTCCGGTTTTCTACCAGGGTGCTGGCTAAGGTGGCCGTCAGCATCCCGAGAAATCCAATGCCAAACAGCATCAGAAAGATACCAACTATCCGCCCGCCCACCGAGGTCGGGTAGATATCGCCATAGCCGACCGTGGTGATCGTCACGAGCGTCCACCACAGCGCGTCCACCACCGACAACTGCGGCTCAAAAAACGCAATCCCCACCATCCCGATGACGGAGATGGCAACGAGCATCAGGAGGACCACATCCAGATGCTCGTTCCGCATGTGGTGGGCGAGGCGTCTCAAAAGGGCCAGGAGCGTGGGCATGGGGACAGATTATTTAGTGGTTAGTGGACGACCGCCTCCGGCGTCAGTATGCCTGTCTATTGTGGACTACAAGTTAAGCGGTCTCGGGGGGCGTTCTGACAAGCAATAGTATCGGTCACGCCCGAGGCGAGCAGGGCGCAGGCATTGGTAATGGCCGCCATCTGGGCTTCATGCTCTGTTGCGCCGTCCACCTCGCGGCAGACCCGCTGGCCGTGGAAGGTGATACACACCTCACACCGCACCCCGCCTATCTGAAATGTCGCATACACGACAATCACCATCACCGCGAGGATGACTCCCAGCGCTACCCAACTCGTCCGCTTCATCGTCAGGTCATATGCCTTTATGTGTGAGACTGTTATATTTTCGCACGGACACAGGAAACGTACTCCGTATCTGTGGCGGACATGTTTCCTCTTCGGTATGTAGCATAGCTCCAAACGTTCCGCAGCCGCTCCCACATCAGCGATGAACTGGATTTGGTTCGGCCTTATTGTCGGCTCTGTTGTGATCGCCGCCTTTAGCGGCAAGATGGCCGAGGTCACTGCCGCTTCAATAGACTCGGCCAAATCAGCGGTCACGCTGGCCATCGGTCTGGTCGGGGTGATGGCTTTTTGGCTGGGCATGTTGCGCATTGTGCAAGCCGGTGGCTTTCTGCACACCCTGGCCCGCTGGCTGCGTCCCCTGATGGTGCGATTGTTTCCCGACGTTCCAGACGACCATCCGGCTCTGAGCGCCATGATTATGAATATCGCCTCCAATATGCTGGGGCTGGGCAACGCGGCCACCCCCTTTGGGATCAAGGCCATGCAGGAGCTTGACAGCCTCAATCCCCACAAAGGCACGGCGACCAACGCCATGGTCTTATTCCTGGCCATAAACACCTCAAACGTTGCCCTGGCTCCCCTGGGGGTCATTGCGCTCAGAGCGTCGATAGGATCAGAAAACGCGGCGGGTATTTGGCTGCCCACTTTTCTGGCCACCTTATTCTCGACCTGTGTTGGTATTCTCGCAACAAAGCTCTTCCAGGGATTGCCCGTATTCAGTCCGGGCGACCGCACTGCTGGGCAGGCAGAAGACGCTCCCGATGTGGACTTGCCGGAAGAGGCCAGGCTGGGCACCGAGCAGCCGACCTCTCAGCCGGGCTGTCTGCTGGCCCTCTTGTCTGTTGGAGCGCTGGGCGTGGCCTTTGTCTTGTTTCTGCAAGCCGGCTTGACGGCTGGTCAGGCGCTTGGGCCGCTGCTGCGTAACGCCGTATCGGCCTGGCTGCTGCCCGTGCTGATCGTGGTGATGTTGGGGTACGGTCTTGCCAAGCGCGTGGCCGTGTATGATGCCATGATCGACGGGGCAAAAGAGGGCTTTCAGGTGGCCATTCGGATCATTCCGTTTCTCGTCGCCATTCTGGTTGCCGCTGGCATGTTTCGGGCCTCGGGTCTATTGGATGTACTGATCGCCGGCGTACAGCCCATGCTCAGCCTGGTCGGATTTCCGGCCGAGGCCCTACCGATGGCCATCCTGCGGCCCTTATCCGGCTCTGGTGCCTACGCCATTATGGCCGAGATTCTGCAAGCCGAGGGGCCGGACAGTCTGGTCGGCTATCTCGTTTCCACACTGCAAGGGAGCACGGAAACGACTTTCTACGTCCTGGCCGTGTATTTTGGCGCAGTGGGCGTGGTCCGCATTCGACACGCCTTGGTCGCCGGACTGACTGCGGATATAGCCGGAGTCATCGGAGCGGTCGTTGCGGTCCGGTGGCTATTAACAGGATGAGGAATACAAAGCCCCCCCTCTGATTTTGCGAGCGAGTCAAAAATGGCAAGCCGCTTCTCGATATGCTTGTCAAGCCGGATTAGTTGTCCTTTTGTTTGTGGTTGGCGCTGAAAAATAGACACACGACTACTTGCCCGGAGACGAAGACGTCTGGGCGGGGTTGCCAAGTTCCTTCATATCGTCCGGGTCAGGCATGACAACAAACTCGGGATACGCTTCGATCCCGAGCTCCATAGCATCCTGGCCGACCTCTTCGACGCTCCACGAAACCCGAGCGCCGATGGTCTTTTCCAGCACCAACCACACTCCCCAGGAAGTCGCAAAGACAAACACGCCTACCGCGAGCACCCCGAGGAGCTGGACGCCGAAGTTGCCGCCGGCGGCGATACAAACCGCCAGGGTTCCCCAGATACCGGCAAACAGGTGGGCTGGAATCGCGCCGACCACATCGTCCAGCTTCATATTTTCCAGCAGCTTCATGCCACACAAGCACACCGCCCCGCCAACTGCTCCGATGATGACCGCCCAATACGTCTCCACGATATCTGGTCCGGCGGTAATCGAGACCAGACCGGCGATTGCACCGTTGAGGACGGCCAGGAGGTCAATTCGTCCGAACAAGGGACGTGAGACGAATAGAGACGTGACAACCCCCGCGGCTGCGGCGAGATTTGTGTTCGCCAGCACATTACTCATGGCCACCGCGTCACTGACACCGCCCAGGGCGAGCTGTGAGCCGCCGTTAAAGCCGAGCCAGCCAAACCAGAGAATGAGCACGCCTAAGGTCACGAACGGGACGTTTGAGGGGGGCGTGGGCTTGATGCTGCCGTCGGACCGGAATTTTCCTGTTCTTGGCCCCACGATGATGGCGCCGGCCAGCGCGGCCCAGCCTCCGGTAGAGTGCACGATGGTGGAACCGGCGAAGTCCTGAAAGCCCATTTGATTGAGCCAGCCTCCGCCCCAGGTCCAGGCTCCAACAATAGGATAGACAATTGCCGTCAAAACGGTGGTGAATGCGAGAAAAGACCACAGATTGACTCGCTCTGCGAGCGTTCCAGAAACAATTGAGGCCGCCGTGGCGACAAAGACCATCTGAAAGAACCAGTCCGACATGGTAGCGTATTGATTCTGAACGACCGCGGCCTGCGCTTCTGCCTGGTCGGACAATAGGGCGAGTTCGTCGGCTGAAGGGCCGTAGAGCAAGGTCACCGAGCCGACCCAGGAGCCGACATCAACGTACATCAGATTATAGCCGATGAAGTAATAGGCCAAGCTGGCGACCGCATAAAGTCCGATATTCTTGAGACAGATGACAGACGCGTTCTTCGTGCGCACCGAGCCGGACTCGAGCATGGTGAAGCCGGCACACATCCACATGACCAGTGCCCCCCAGATGAGGAACGAGAAGGTGTTCAGGACGAACTGGGCTTCCTCGTCTATGGCTGCCCACGCGGGGCTGGCCAGGAACAACAGGCCAAAGGCGCTAAGCCCGGCACCCATTGTCACGGGGTGGAGACCGGGCTTCACTGCTGTGTTTTCACTTCTTTTCATGCACGCCTCCCATCTGGTAAAGGGGTCGCTGAATTTCGTTCCGTGCCGCCCATGTATTGACCGCGCACAGAGACGGCAAACCCGCCGCGCGGCCGGCGACTCGGGTAGAGCGGCCCGAATGTGCTCATTTTCACGGTCTCAGGGAAGACGCCCCGTAGGTGTTCTCCTGCGGGGCTTGCCATTTTTTAGACCGCTAATGCCTCAGACTTCTCGACGGTATATTTTTTTGCATTCAGGGCCCCCGCCAGCAGACCAGGGGCTTCTTTGAGAAAATTTTGCAGATGCTCGGTCTGAAAGTGGTCAGCCAGGGCTTCTTCTGACTCCCACTCCTCAAAGAGAAAAAAGGTATGTTCGGCGGTTGCCGCGGTATGGAATTGATAACTGATGCAGCCAGGCTCTTTGAGAGTCTCCTCCACCATATGAGCGGCCAGTGCCTTCGCGTCATTCCAGCGTTCGGCCTTGACCGGGATTGTCCCCGCAATAACGATCATAGCTGCCCTCCTTCTTTATATTATCCGGTATCTCCCGTGCAGCTGGGATTATGGCAGCCCCCAACTCTCAGGACAAGCGAAAACAGCCTGAGATATGGCAGGGGAGCGGGGTTGAGTCGTTATCAAGTAGGACAGCTAAAAAAGGGAATTAAATGACTATAGTCAAAATTTATTATTCCGAGATTTAAGGCCAGCCATTTAGTGAAAAATGGACATTTTGTCTCAAACCGAAAGAATCGGCATTAGAAGTCGGTCCTCCAGCCGCCTTGCGGCTGGAGCTTCCTGGCCTCGGGCATGACGCTGGTGCTGAACTGCTGCATCTGGTCTTCAAGCTCAGACAACTGGCCGGACGGACAGTCAAAGAAATACACCACCAGCCCATATCCTTGTGTGGCAAAACCGTGGAGGTCTTCGAGGATTTGTTCCGCGCTGCCTGTACAGATACGGCGGGGTCGCTCTTGGCTGAGGGGGGCGGCGGACGAGGTGATGCGGGCCGAACTCACGCCCATCATGATAAAGTCATCGTGCCGGCGACCGCTGGCGTCCAGCTCTTTTCGGATGACTGTCTGTTCTTTGGCGTACCGGTTCGGCCGGGCAAAGGGGTCAAGGAAAATCGGATAAAAGCCGTCGCATAACCGGGCCGCCCGCCGGGCACCGCCAGGGGTCACGCCGCCATAGATAATCGGGGGTGGCTGTTGCCTCGGCTTGGGGTCCATGGACAGCGAGGCAAACTGATAGAACTGCCCATGATAACTGACAACATCGTCTGTCCACGCGCGTTTGTAGATTTCTATACACTCATCCGTCCGGTGGCCCCGTTCGGCATAGGGAATACCGATTGCCGCAAACTCCTCCTGCATCCAGCCGGCTCCAACGCCGAACAGCAAGCGTCCATGTGAGAGTTGATCGATAGTCGCAAACTGGCGGGCGTCGCTGAGGGGATGCCGGTAGGGGGAAATGAGGACGCTCGTGCCAAGCTTCAGGTGGGTCGTTGTCTGGGCCACCGCGCCCATCACCACGGCAGCGTCGAACATGGTATGGCGCGGCTCGTAGGCGCGGCTGCCTGAGGCATTGGCAACATGTTCGCTGTCCGAGGTGATGGGCATACACACATGGTCTGGAAACCACATGGAATGAAAGCCCAGGCGTTCGGCGAGTTGGGCGGTGGCTACGGGTCGGAGTTGGTCCGCGGGAAGGGAACGGGCCAGGACATTCTGGTCGTTCCGATAGGCCAGACCGTGCGTGGTCGCATACATCCCAATTTCCATAGGTCCCCCTGTGTTCAATAGATAGACTCAGGCCGGCGGGAGGGTTTTGGTCTCCTCCGAAGCCGGCCGATTACGCGGGCTGTTTCTCCAGCCTGGCCTGGATTTCCCCATTGTCGGGAAAGACACCGGTTTCGAGCTTGGAGTAAATTTTTGTCCTGTTGACAATGACCTCGAACCGGCCGTCGTCATACGGGACCAGGGTCAGGCCCTGCACGTGGTGTTTGTTGCGGGTCAAGAGATATTCCGTCAAACTGACGGCTTCTGGCTCATAGCTTCACGCGGCGCAATACTCAATGCGAATATCCATATCTGTCTCCTTGCCTGTCTCCTTGCCTGGGCGCTCTCTAGCATACCTGGGAAGCGCGCTCAACGAAATGCACGGCGCGGACTGACTGACTTTGCTTTCTTGATACGCCTGGTTTATGCTCTGGCCGCATAGACGGCATTGGAGACTTTTTACGCAGGAGGGACTATGAATTGGCGCGATCAGTGTGGTGACAAGCTCGTCTCTGCTCAAGAGGCGGTCCGGTGTGTACGGCCTGGCGACTCCGTACAGTTCAACTGGCTGCACGCAACCCCGCTCTCGCTATGCGAGGCGCTACTGGCACGAAAAGCAGAGCTGCGCGATGTCAAAATTGGCACTATCGGGCCGCTCTTTGATTGGGACCAAGCTGGCGCAGACCAGGCTTTTACCATTCAGACCCCCTACCTGGGCGTGACCACCCGCCCGCTCATGGGAAAGAAGAATATGGACTTTATTCCGGTGATGTATTATCGCCGGGGTGAACTCCCACCGGGGATTATCTGCGACGTGTATATGACCCCGGTGTCCACGCCTGACAAGCACGGCTATTGCAGTTTTGGGCATGGCTTGTTCATGTCCAAAACTATGGCTGCCGCAGCACGGACCGTGGTGGCCGAGGTGCACGAAGACTTTATCCGCACCGGCGGTGAGAACTACATCCATGTGTCGGAGATTGACCATTTTGTTGAGTCCTCGACACCCGCGGCCGCACTGCCGGCGACGCCCCGCAGCGAAGAAGAAGTCGCCATGACCGAAGTCATTTGCACCCTGATTGCCAACGAACTGATTCACGATGGTGATACCATCCAAATCGGCTTAGGCAGCGTTTCTTCCCCATTAGGTATGTATTTGGGTCAGAAGAATGATCTGGGTATTCACTCTGAGGTGATTCCCGGTGGCATTGCCCGCCTGGTGCAAGAAGGCGTGATTACCGGGAAATACAAAACCGTGAACCCTGGAAAAGTCGTTGCCAGCGCCGCTATTGGTCTGTTCCCGGACGAACTACCGATGATTGATGGCAACCCGAAATTCGAGTTTTATGACTTCACCTATACCGACGATTTACGCCTGCTGGTCAATCAGGAGCATTACGTTGCCGTCAATAACGCCCTTGCTGTAGACCTGGGCGGACAGGCCTGCTCCGAGTCGTTCGGCCCGTTCATGTACACCGGAACGGGTGGGCAGACAATTTTTACCATCACCGCGGCCTACTGCAATCCGGGTCGGTCGGTCATTGTCACGCCGTCGAGCGCCGTCGTCAACGGCCGCCGTATATCACGGATTGTCCCCATGCTGGAGCCGGGCAGCGTCGTGACCGCACAGCGGACCTTTGTGGACTATGTGGTGACTGAGTTTGGTATTGCCGAACTCAAGGGCAAGTCTCTCAAGCAGCGCGCCGCCGCCCTCCTGGAGGTCGCCCATCCTGATTTTCAGCCCGACCTCAGACGGGAAGCCGAGCGCATTTACCATATATGAAGAGCACTAGGTCGGTATGCCGGAAAAATTCACCAACCGTTTGGTCACAGAGACGAGCCCGTATCTGCTCCAACACGCCCACAACCCGGTGGACTGGTACCCGTGGGGCGAAGAGGCGTTTGCCAAAGCCCAGGCGGAAGATAAACCGATTCTGCTGAGCGTCGGCTATTCGGCGTGTCACTGGTGCCACGTCATGGCCCACGAATCCTTTGAGAACGAAGAGATTGCGACACGGATGAACCGGCTGTTCGTCAATATCAAGGTGGACCGGGAAGAACGGCCGGATGTTGATGAAATCTATATGAATGCGGTCCAGATGCTGACCGGTCGTGGTGGCTGGCCGATGACGGTCTTCCTCGCCCCAGATGCAAAGCCATTTTATGGCGGCACCTACTTCCCGCCCCAGGACCGCCATAATCTCCCCGCGTTTCCGCGCGTCCTGGAAGGGGTTGCCCAAGCCTACCGGGAAAAACCCGCAGAGGTCACCAAATCGACCACCGAGATTCTGTCCCGGCTTGAGCAACTGAGCCGGCGTGAACCAACGACGCGACCGCTGGATGTGGCGGTATTGGAGAAAGCGGTTGAAGGGCTGGCCCAGCATTATGATGAGACCCACGGCGGGCTCGGGCAGGCTCCCAAATTTCCGAACCCGTTCGTTTTTTCCCTGTTTTTGCGCTCCGCCCACGCAACCGGCAATCGGCGTTATCTGGACATGACCCTGCATACGCTGCGCAAAATGGCGCAAGGCGGCATATACGACCATCTCGGGGGAGGCTTTCACCGCTATTCGGTCGACGAGCGCTGGCTAGTGCCCCATTTTGAGAAAATGCTGTACGACAACGCGCTTCTGGCCCGGCTCTATCTTGCAGGCTATCAGGCCAGCGGCGACGCCTTCTTTCGGCAGGTGGCGGAGGACATCCTGGCCTATGTCGAGCGGGAGATGCTCAGCCCGGAAGGGGGATTTTATTCCACCCAGGACGCTGACTCAGAAGGGAGAGAAGGCCAATTCTTTGTCTGGGACCAAGACGAAGTGATGCGACTCTTGGGCGACGAGGTGGGCGAGATATGCTGTCGCTATTACGATGTCACGGACGTCGGCAATTTTGAGCACAAGAACATCCTGCATCCAACGTTGGAACTGGAACAGCTGGCTCGGCTCTTTGGGCGTGAGGTGGACGACGTCACACAGTTGATCGGTCAGGCCAGAGATACTCTCTTCACCGCCCGTGAACAGCGGGTGAAACCCGGCCGTGATGAGAAAATGCTCACCAGTTGGAACGCCCTCATGATTTCGGCCTTTGCCGAGGCGTATAAAGTGCTGGGCAATCCTGACTATCTGGCCGTCGCCCAGCGGGGTATCCATTTTATTCAGACCGCGCTGTATCGTCACGGCCGTCTGCTCCGCAGCTATAAAGACGGGCGGGCCAAATTCAACGCCTATCTTGACGACTACGCCTGCTTCAGCGCGGCCTTACTGGACGTGTATGAAGCGACCTTTGGGCCCGAATATCTGGACCGGGCCGTGGCTGTGACCGATGTGCTGCTGGACCGTTTTTGGGACCCACAGGAGGGTGGCTTCTTTTTGACCAGCGCAGACCATGAAGCGCTGATCAGTCGCTCAAAGTCTGCTTTTGACGGGTCGGTTCCGTCGGGAAACTCGGTGGCCGCTGCGGTTCTGCTACGCCTGTATTACGCAACCGGGCAGCCAGACTATCTGACCAAAGCCGAAACCATTTTTCGGCTGTTCTACGACACCCTGGAACACCAGCCCTTCGGCTTGAGCAATATGCTGTGCGGGTTGGACTTTTATCTGCGCCGACCACAGGAAATCGTGCTCTTGGGAGACCCCGCCGCGGCCGAAACCACCGCGCTGCTGGGTGATATTCATGGGCGCTTTATTCCGAATAAGACGCTCTTGTGTTTCGACCCTGAACGGCCACCCCGGCAGGGTGTCCCGAGTTTTCTCGAAGGCAAGACGCAGATTGAGAACACGCTGACAGTCTATGTCTGTCATGATTTTGCCTGTTCCCTGCCGGTGACCAGTTGGGAAGCATTGCAACCCTTGCTGACTCCGGCACAGCCCTGAGGACGACGCTCTCCGTCCTCAGGGCAGCCACAGGAGGAGAGGGCTATGCGATTTCTGAGCGGACTCTTGCAGGTTGGGTTTTTTCTGGCTGTGGTGTGGGCGTCTCTTCTGGCCGCGGGTCTGATTGCCAATGATCTGCCGTGGCGTGACCCGCCGGGGATGGGCACTCGGCTCATGACCTACCTCTCAACGAATGTGGCTGAAACACGGCCCGACACCGCCTATCCCGAACTGCGGCCGCGCAGCTATGCGGCGCCGGCGGCCCTGATGTTTGATGTGGCCCGCCGGGCGGCCCAGGCGCTCCATTGGGAGTTAGGGACGATTGAACCCGAAGCCCGGACAATAGAAGCCGTAGTGACAACCAAAGTCATGAAATTCAAAGATGATGTCACCATCTGGGCTGAGGCTGACGGGGAAGAGCGGAGTAGACTCTTTGCGCGTTCTGCCTCGCGGGTTGGCAAGGGAGATTTAGGAGCAAACACCCGCCATATCATGAACCTGTTTGAAACCGTGGCGATCATCGCTCCGGTCACGGCCATTGTGGGTGAAGAAGAGATTGTGGGTGAAGAGGAGGCTGAAGACGCCCAATGAGGGGCTAATCTGGTCACGCCGTGAAGGGGGCTTGCCTGAAATCAAGGTCCTCAAACGATCCAGTAGCATTCCACCGTGACCTGGGTTGAAATTTCTCTTGCCGCCGGCGTGTTCTTGACCCTGCGGAACGCGCTGGCACGGACCTTGTCCGGCACGGTTTCCCCTGTCCTTATCAGTTGGGCGCGTTTTGCGTTTAATCTGCCGTTCTCGGGTCCGGCAGTCCTGATGCTGATCGGGGTGAGCGGGTTCCCACAGTTGTCGCTCGCCTTCTATTGGTATTGTTTTTTGACTGGTGTGGCCCAGATTCTCGCCAACATCGCCCTGGTTTCCGCTTTTCAGTATGCCAACTTTGCCCAGACCATTGTCTTGCACAAATTGGAAGTGCTCTTCACGGCCTTGTGTGGTGCGGTGTTTTTTGCCGAACATCCCTCGGCCCTTGGTTGGGTTGGTATTATCGCTTCCAGCCTGGGTGTGGTGTTGATGAACCTGGGCAAAGAGGGCGGCCCGGTGGGCTGGCGGCGTGCCGTGCATTTTGACCTGGGGGCCTTACTCGCCCTGGGATGCGCCGTCTTTCTGGTGCTGGCCAGTTTTCTCTTAAAAGAGGCGACCTCAGAGTTTGCCGCCCTGAATCCCCACTTTGGCCCCAGCCGCTTTGAGGCCGCTGCTCACGCTGTCTTTCATACGACCTGGATGGAGGTCGTTCTGCTCACGGCCGCACTCTGGTGGTGGCAACGGGCTGAATTATACAAAATTGCCACCCACTGGCGTCGCATGTGGCTCATTGGGGCGACCAGTTTCGGGGGCAGCATCTGTGCCTTTTGGTCCTACTCACTCACCCTGGTCGTGTACGCCAAAGCGGTGGCTCAAATTGAAGCGGTGGTGGCTATCGGGCTCGCCCTCGTCGTGTGGCGTGAGCAAGAAGTCTGGCGCCAGTTCCCCGGTATCGTCCTGGTTATTCTGGGGGTAATCATTATTATGCTGGGCTAAATGGGACAATCCCCAGGGATTCACGGCAAAGGAACGTCTGACTATGCACCTCCCTTCTCATGCGCAGGTTGTCATTATTGGTGGCGGTATCATTGGGTGTAGTGTGGCCTACCATCTCTGCAAACTCGGCCTGACCGATGTGGTCTTACTCGAACGCAAACGCCTGACCAGCGGCACCACCTGGCACGCGGCCGGCTTGGTGGGGCAATTGCGCGCGACCCAGAATTTGACCAGGCTCGCCCAATATACGAGCACGCTTTTGCAAGAACTCGAAGCCGAAACCGGACAAGCGACCGGCTTTAAGCAGACCGGCTCGGTGTCCATTGCGAATAATGCAGAGCGCTTTGAGGAGCTGAAGCGGGGCGCGTCCATGGCCAAATGCTTTGGGCTTGAGGTCGAAGTCCTGACCCCGCGGGAAGCGGCCGCCCTCTGGCCCCTCATGAATGCCTCAGACGTAGTGGGCGCGGTCTATTTACCCGGCGACGGGCAGACAAACCCCACCGATACCACCCGGGCCTATGCCAAGGGGGCCACCCTGCGCGGTGCCCGGATTTTTGAAAATGTGGCCGTGACCGGTATTCACCACAAAGACGGTCGGGTCAGCGGAGTCACGACCGAACACGGGGACCTGCAAGCCGAATATGTGGTCAACTGTGCTGGTATGTGGGCGCGGCAAGTCGGTCGCCTGGCCGGTGTCAGCGTTCCCCTCCACGCGGCGGAACATTTTTACATTGTGACCGAGCCGATTGCCGGTCTGGCCTCCGGCTTGCCAACATTGCGCGACCCTGGGAGCGCAACGTATTTCAAAGAAGAAGTCGGCTGTATCCTGGCCGGTTTCTTTGAGGCCCAGGCCAAGCCGTGGGGCAGGGGAGGCGAAGCGATTCCCGCAGATTTTGCATTTGGGACGTTTGGTGAAGACTGGGAGCATCTTGAGGAGGTGTTCAACCAGGCCCTGCATCGGATGCCGGCCCTGGAGACCGCCGGCATCAAACTCTTCCTCAACGGTCCGGAAAGTTTCACTCCAGACGACCGCTACCATATCGGGGAAGCGCCTGAGCTCAAGCATTTCTATGTTGCCGCCGGCTTTAATTCTATTGGTATTCAGTCGTCCGGCGGGGCTGGGAAGGTCCTGGCGGAATGGATTGCGCACGGCCACCCGCCCATCGATCTGTGGGACGTTGATATTCGACGCAACCGCCCCTTTCAGAACAACCGGCGCTATTTGGAAAAACGGGTGTCAGAAACCCTGGGCCTCCTATACGACATGCACTGGCCGTTTCGACAGTACCAAACCAGCCGCAAGGTGCGCCTGTCGCCATTGCACGACCGGCTCGTGCACCAGGGGGCGTGCTTCGGGGAAGTCGCCGGCTGGGAGCGCGCCAACTGGTTTGCCCCTCCGGGTGTGGAGCCCGTTTATCAATACTCGTATGGCAAACAAAACTGGTTTGCCCATTCCGCGGCTGAGCACCGCGCGGTGCGTGAGAATGTCGGGCTGTTCGATCAAACCTCCTTCAGCAAGTTTCTCTTCCAGGGCAAGGACGCTGTTCGCGTACTCAATCGTCTGTGCGGAAACCAGATTGACGTGAAGTCAGGAAAGGTTGTCTACACCCAAATGCTGAATGAGCGGGGGGGAATTGAGGCCGATGTGACCGTCACCCGTGTCGCCCCAGACTGTTTCTACATCGTGGATGCCGCGGCAACCCAGACAAGGACTTTCTCGTATATACAGTCGCATATTACACCGGATGAATATGCTTTTCTGACCGACGTAACCTCAGCCTATGCGGTGCTCAGCGTGATGGGTCCGAATGCCCGGAGGCTGCTGAGTGGCTTGACCGATGCCGACTTATCCAATGCAGCCTTCCCGTTTACGACCGCACAGGACATTGACTTTGCGGACGCGCGACTCCGCGCCCTCCGCATTACTTACGTGGGCGAGCTGGGCTGGGAGCTGCACATTCCGACTGAATATGCCCTCCCTATCTACGACGCCATCATCCAGGCTGGAAAAGCGTTTTCCCTCCAGCACTGCGGCTATCATGCGCTCAATTCTTTGCGCATAGAAAAAGGCTACCGCCACTGGGGGCATGACGTGGCTGACGAAGACACGCCGCTCGAAGCCGGGCTGGGATTTGCTGCGCGGCCGAATAAGGGCCCTTTTCTGGGCCGGGAAGTCCTGCTGGAGCAACAGCGCGCCGGCGTCAAAAAGCAGTTGGTCCAGTTCGCATTAGAAGACCCGGATGCCTTGCTCTACCACAACGAACCCATCTGGCGGGAAAATGAAATTGTCGGCTTTATGACCTCCGGCATGTTCGGCCATACCATAGGGGCGGCTATTGGCCTGGGCTACGTCAACCATGCCGAGGGGGTGACACCCGCCTATATTCAGGCTGGCCGCTACGACATCGAGGTTGCCGGCCGGCGTATTCCGGCGCGAGTGTCACTGCGTCCCTTATACGACCCGGAGAACGAGCGGGTAAAAATGTAGCGGGTAATGTAGGGGCAACCCCCTGTGGTTGCCCGGTGGGGTGACGGGGCGGGCAGCCGTGGGCCGGTGGGCCCCCCATCCTAACCTCCCCCCTTTGGGGGGAAGGGACTCATCTCTAACTCCTCAAATGACTTTAGACCAACTTGGCTTCGTCGGCTGCGGCCGGCCCTTCGACTTTATACAGCTTCTGGCCATTGTCCCACAGGATTTTCCGCCGGACTTCTTCGTCACAGTCATCCAGGCCGCTCCTGATCCGGTCATGAACCTCGTCGCCGTAGAGCGAAGTCGGGTGGGGGAAGTCGGTTTCAAACATGATCCGGTCAGCGCCGACCTTATCGATCAGACGCCGCGGGGCAATCTGCTCAAACCAGTAACAGGCGTAGATGTTCCGTGCAAAATACTCGGACGGCAGCATATCGAGGTCGGGCCGCTCTTCTGGGACCCGGTTGCCGAGGAATTGATAATCCAGGGCTTCGAGGGCAAATGGAATCCAGCCGATCCCGCTCTCGACCGAGACAAACTTGATATCAGGATAGCGCGCCAGCACCCCCGAAATGATCAGATCGCTCAACTGAATGCCGTTGCGCATGAAGATGTCAACCGACAACTCGGCAAACGCCGCCATCTTACCATAGGTCCGCACCTTGTCGCGCCGGAGTCCCCCGTCCATATTGCCGGAGCCGATATGAAAGCTGATGGGCTGATCGAGTTCGCAGGCCACTTCCCATAAGGGATTCCAGTGCGGGTCGCCCAATAGCGGTTGGCCGAGAGATTGAGGGTCCCCGGTGAAGAGAATGCCCTTATGGCCCATAGCGTGGCAGCGCCGGATTTCTTCGACCGCGGCCGCAACATCCCAGAAGGGCGTGGAGGTAATCGGCAGCAGACGGCGTGAATCCGCTGAAGCCCACTCGGTCTGCCAGTCGTTATACACCTTGACACAGGTGAGCTTCAGCTCGGCGTCTTCCAAGCGGAGAAACTCCTGGCTCCCAAACCCGCCAACATTGGGATACATGACCATCGCCCATATGCCCATGTCATCCATATATTTAAGCCGCTCCTGGGCGTCGAAGGCCCCCGGGTGCATCTCGTCATACGACTTGGGCCAGTTGGCCATATCGCCGACTCCGGCGGTGGCGGTCAGACCCGGATTGGCGATACGCCGGTCGCCGAGGAACCACCATTGGCGTCCCTTGGCATCAAGGTCAACGCGGGGGACCGCGTCTTTGAACTTGTCGGGGACCCGACTGGTCCACAGGTCCGGCGTCTCTGTTACGTGGGTGTCAACGTCAATGATTGTATAGCCACTCATCTGTGTACCTCCTTCACGCCGTTCTGGCCCACTAGCGTATCTGAGGACTCGACCATTGCCAAGTCGGACACAGGGACCAATGATTCCACGCCTGGGGGAGTCGTTGTAATCGTCCGGTCCGTATATAATAGGCCGCATTCAGTCCGAGCAACGAGGCAAGGAGCGAATGTCAACAAAAAAAGATATGGCCCTGGTCAGAGCATTACGGCCCAGTGACCCGGTAGCAAAACAGGCCGTCGTCAAGAAATCCGCGCTGGTAGAAAAATTTCGGCTCACGAGCCTGGCCGCGGAATTTGAGCAGCATAGCCAGGCAGAAATCGAACGCCTGAGCAGTGACACGCCCGATTTTGACGAGAACCTCTACCACGAAGCGGTCTCCCTCGTCCTGCGAAAACTCGGTCGCTATCGATAGTCGAGTCAGTGAGGCGTTCATGATTATTACGAGTGTGCACGCGAAAAATGTGCTCCGTTATGCGGAACTGCGGCTGACGCCGCTGCCGCGGCGGGGAATGATTGGCATCAGCGGGACAAATGAATCCGGGAAAACGACCATTGCCGAGATTATCTGTCTGGCCTTGTTTGGCCGCACGTTCTCTCACCCTGAGGACGACCTGCAAAAAAATATCAAATGGGGCGAGTTCAGCGCATTCGTCACTGTCGGCTTTTTAGCCAAGGGGGGCCACAGCTATCTGATTACCCGCTCTTTTGACGCAGACGGGAACCATTTGGCTCAGCTTCGCCGGGAAGGGGAAGCCGAGCCGTTTGTCCGTGGGGCCGCGGCGGTGAACGAGCATGTGGCCCAGCTGTGCGGTTTTACCTATCAACGTTTTATCGATTCCTTCTATTTAGCCCAGCGCAATATCGCTTCTCCGTCTATTCTTCTGCTGCAAACCGCCAAGGCGCTGGCCGGTGTCGAAACCTTTGAGCACGTGGCAACTGAGTGTGAGCACGACATCGCCGGCCTCCAGGAAGCCCTCGCCCCGCTGCATGGAGACCTGGCCGAGGCGCGCCGGCAGCGCGCGGAACTCAATATCCAGGCTGATGTATTGCCCACTTTGCAGGCTGAACGAAACGCACAAACAACAGCCAGCGCTGAGCGAAAAAAAGAAAATACCGCCCGTCACCTGGCGCTTGACCGCCTGCGCGTGGCAGCCACGCAGGTCGCCGAGCAGGTGAAAAAGACGCAGCAGGCCACTCTTGATACCAGCCTGGAGCAGTGGCGGCATTATGCGGAGGATATTGAGACCGCCACACAATCCATAGACGCGGCGAGTGAGGATATAGAATCCGGTTCCGGTCCACGCTTGACTGGGGCGCTCCGGTCTTGGCGTGCAGATCTGTCCACCCGCCTTCAGGCTTTTACCCCAGTCCACAACGCAGCCGCGGCGTATCGCCAACATCTGGCCTGGCTCATTGGCCAGGGAGAGCGGCCGGCCGAGATGGGGGCGCGCGCACGCGCTTTACCCGACCAGCGGGCGCTGCTCCTCAGTCAGGATGAGGACATGCGCAAGAAGCGAACCGGTCCTATTCTCGGCTTTTTTGTCACGCTGCTGCTGCTTCTTCTGAGTGGGGGCGGCCTGTGGTTTCTGAACCATATGCCCGACCACGCTATCGGACAGTGGCTCAGCAACGAACTGCGACTCCAGTTGACGCACAACAGTGGGCTTTTCTTTGTCGCTCTGGTCTCGAGTGGGCTGAGTCTGGTGTTGCTCGTGGTGGTGTTTCTTCTGACAGAGCGGATGCTGACCGCACGGCAGGAGGCTGCGCGTCTCCAAGCGGACCAAGACGACATCAAAGCCCAACTCCAGAGCTTAGACGCCCTCCCACAGCAATCCCTGGTCGCTGAGCGGGCGGTTCTTGATAGCTGCGATGATGGGCAACTGAAAGCAGCCCTGACTCAGTTTGTTCAGGGTCCCGGCGCGGCGCTCCTTGAGGCCGAGGCGCTCAGCGCGTTTCTGGCACCCCTGGAAGCCGCGCATCTGACCTGCCAGGAGGAAGTTGAGGCCCTGACCAGACGCAGCACTGAAGAAATACGGTCGGTTGAGGTAGAGATAGCTGTCATACACCCAGACCTGGAGCGTCTGGAGCAGGCTATGACGGAAGAAGAGCGCCGGCTCAATCAAGCAGGGCAACTGGACCAGAAAATCTCGACCATCGCAAAGGACATTGACGGCAAAACCCGCAGCGTTGAAGTCCGGCGAATTGCGCACAAGCTGCTGGCTGGCTCGCACCGGCGTTTGCTGGGCCGATTTAACCTGGAAATGCGGCATGTTGTGAGTAAAATCCTGCCGAAGCTCACCGAGGGACGCTACGAGACCATGCAAATCGATAATGACCTCAACGTCCGGGTCTGGTCGAGTGAGAAGGGCAATTTTGTTGATCTGAACGAAATTTCAGGCGGAGCCTATAACCAAGTCATGCTGGCCATCCGCCTCGCCCTGTCGCAAGCCTTGATTACTTCCTCGGGATGTGGCGTCGAGTGTCTTATCCTCGATGAACCGTTCGCCTTTTTTGACGCTCAGCGCACCCAAAAGACGCTGGCCATTTTGCCCCAGGTTAGCCCTGAAATCGAACAGATGTGGATTATTGCCCAGCAGTTTGATGACAGCAGCCCCTTAGCCCTGCACCTGCATTGCTCACGCGACTCGGCGGTGTTAAGCGCCCCAGTGGGCGAGTATGAGGCGCTGGAAGAGGGGGAGCGGCCCTAAGGACCTCAGGACAAGTGTTCATAACGCAGGCAAGGAGGTGGTATGGATTTCGCCCTCACCAAAGAACAAGAAGCATTTCGTGCAGAAATCCGGGAGTTCCTGTCGAGCGAGGTGCCGGCTGAGGCTCGGGTCGAGGACGGCTGGATTAGCGGCTACTCGCGCGAATTTTCTCAGAAACTTGGCCAGCAAGGCTGGATCGGCCTGACGTGGCCCAAGCAATATGGCGGGCAAGAAAAGTCGTATCTTGACCGCTTGATCCTCACCGAAGAACTGCTCCGCGCCGGCGCGCCGGTTGCGGCACACTGGTTAGGGGACCGGCAAGTTGGGCCAGCCCTGCTGGCGTATGGCAGCGAGGAGCAAAAACAAGACATACTCCCGCAAGTCTGTGCGGGCGAGATCGTCTTTTGTCTGGGCATGAGTGAACCTGGTTCCGGCTCTGACTTAGCTTCGCTCCAGACCCGGGCCGCTGAGGACGGCGATCACTATACCTTGAGCGGCCAAAAAATTTGGACCAGCTTCGCCCATGTTGCAGACTATGCGTATCTGGTCGCGCGCACCGACCCGGATGCCCCCAAGCATAGGGGGATCAGTGAATTCCTGGTGGCTATGGACACCCCAGGTATCGAGGTGCGGCCCCTCATTGATGCCACTGGTGAACATCATTTTAATGAGGTCTTTTTCGACAGTGTTGAGGTGCCGAAAAACCGGCTGATTGGTGAGAAAAATCGAGGCTGGTACCAGATTGCCTCTCAGCTTGACTATGAACGTAGCGGCATTGAGCGGCTGCTGAGTAATTATCCTCTTTTTCAGGACGCTGTTCAGTATGCCAAGGAACAGGGGCTGACCAAAGACCCGCTTGTCCGCGACACGCTGGCGCGGCTTCAGATTGAACTCGATTTAGGCCGCTCCATGGTCTACAAAGTCGCCTGGTATCTGACACAGAAAATTGTACCGAACTACGAAGCCGCTATGGCCAAGTGTTTTTGCACTGAAATAGAACAGCGTATTGCTAAGGTGGTGAGTGAACTGCTCGGTGATTACGCGGTCCTACTGCCAGGCTCAGCCCATGCTCGCCTCGCCGGCCGTGCGGCCCGAGAATATCTCTATGCTCCGGCCTACACGATCCAAGGCGGGACGAGTAATATCCTACGCAATATCATTGCGGTCCGCGGCCTTGGTTTGCAGCCAGGCTAGGCCGTGTGACAAGGGCTAGTCGTGCGATCTGGATGCCAGCGGGGTCGTAAGGCCACACGCCTGTTCCCGTAGTTCTCTCCAGGATGAAGTCAGGGGGATAACGCTGTGCTGCTCGAAAATAAAGTTGCGCTTATTACGGGGTCCGTGCGCGGGACCGGCGCCGGCATTGCCCGTGTCTTCGCCGGTGCAGGGGCCCAGGTGGTTCTTAACCAAGTCAAAGAGGAAGGCCAGCCTCAACAGGTGCGTGAAGAGATTGCGTCAGCCGGTGGGCAAGCCTTGTTTGTCAAGGCCGACATTACCGATGCCGCCCAAGTTGCTGATATGGTGCGCCAGACCGAAGCGCGGTTTGGCAAAATTGATATCCTCGTGAACAATTATGCGGGCAGTATTCCGCGCAAGCTGTTTCTGGACACCACCTGGGCGGACTGGCAATATCAACTCGATACAACGCTCAAAGCCGCCTTTTTGTGTGCACAAGCGGTTATACCTGGAATGAAAATGCGCGGGTGGGGGCGGATCATCAGCATCAATACGATTGGTATTCATCAGCCCAGCCGGCACTACCATGCGTATATTGCGGCAAAAACAGCCATGTTGGGCTTCTCGCGGAATCTGGCGGTTGAATGTGGTCCGTATAATATCACCGTCAATATCGTCTCTCCCGGCTTGACTCTCACTCAGGAAGTCAAAAATATGCTGACCCAGCAGGCTCAGGAAAAACATGAGAGTCAGGTGCCTCTGCGCAGAACAGGAACGGTCGAGGATACCGCAAACGCGGCGCTGTTTTTTGCGTCCGAGTTGAGCAGCTTTGTCACCGGCCACTATATGCTGGTGTGTGGTGGGCAGGTGTTGGAATAGGCTGCAAGATCGTGCATTGGCGAGATGTGAGACTGATAATGTTTCTTGTGTCAAACTTGAGGAGGGGATATGCAGCGATATGGAATCGCTCTTTTTACGCCGACGCTCCACGACATGCTGGAAATCGCCCAACGGGCTGATGAGGCCGGCTTTGATTCTCTGTGGAACGGAGAGTTTTTTAATCGCAATGGCCTTGTCACCCTAGCCGCGGTTGCGACCTGTACTCAGCACGCCAAAATTGCGACCGGTATCGCCTATGCGTATATGCGGAACCCGGTGCTGAATGCGACCGGGGCCATGGATATTGACGAACTCTCGAACGGCCGTCTGATTCTTGGTTTGGGGAGCGGGACCCGTTCCATGAATGAAATATGGTACGGGGAGAAGTTTGAACCGCGCTCTGCACGAAAAATGAAGGAGTGTGTCGCGCTGCTCAGGAAAATATGGGCCTCGCACGCCGGCGGGGGGATGACGTTTGCGGGTGATTATTACCGGCTGAACATCCCGGCGTATGTGCGTCCCTATATCGTCCGCGACCGTATTCCTCTCTATCTGGCTGCGGTCCAAAAGGGCATGGTGCGGACAACGGGTGAGATTGCGGATGGCTTAGTCGGCCATCCGCTCTACAGCCGCAAGTATATCACCGAATTCATTCGGCCAAATATAGAGGGCGGAGCGAAGCGGGCAGGGCGCAGGCCCAAAGACCTTGATATGACAACGCTGCTGATCACGGCGATTAGTCATGATCGCGAGCAAGCCATCCGCGACGCAAAAAATCAGATCGCCTTTTATGCCTCGGTGAAATCCTATGAGGGTATTCTGAACCTGCACGGCTGGGAAGCGCAAAAGCTTGCCATATGGGAACACTTCAGAACCTTTAACCTGCCGAAAATGGCGGCGGCGGTGACCGATGATATGGTCGAACAAATCGCGATTGCTGGGACACCTGAAGAATGTCGCGAGCAGATTGAGAAATGGAAAGACGTCGTGGACTTGCCGATTCTGTATACACCCACGGCTGGGGTCAAGGCCGACCGCGTACGGGAGAATCACCGGCTCATTGTTGAGACCTTTGGTCAGTAACTCACGACAAAAGCGGGCCGGACCGAAAGAGGGATGGCTGGGGCTGAGGAAAAATGTTTCGTGTGAAACAGCTCAGGGAGTGGATGAAAGAATCCATGCTTTCAAGCATTTTCTCTGAAGTAGAGAATATACTCAGGTGGAACCCCATTTTTTGGTATGCTGTCAATGAAGGAAAACGATCAGGGTGAATGGTGTGAGTGGAGAGGCGGCCATCGGAATTTTCGACTCTGGTATAGGCGGGCTGACGGTCTATCAACAAATTGCGAGACTCTTGCCGGCCGAAAATCTGATATATCTCGGAGATACGGCGCGCTGCCCGTATGGAACAAAATCGCACGATGTTGTGACGCGCTATGCGTGTGAGAATAGTGACTTTCTGGCTGAACGCAATATCAAGATGCTGGTGGTGGCGTGTAATACGGTCTCGGCAGTGGCGCTCCTCGCTTTACAAGAACGCTACTCCATACCCGTTATCGGGGTGATACAGCCCGGGGCTTCAGCAGCCGTTCAGTCCAGTCAAAACGGAAAAATAGGCGTGATAGGGACTGAGGCAACCATAGCCAGTGGCGCATATACCCAAGCGTTGCGTGGCCTAGATTCCTCCCTTGAGATTTATACCCGCGCGTGTCCGTTGCTTGTGCCCTTAGTGGAGGAAGGCTGGGTAGAGAACGCGGTGGCTCGCTCGACGGTAGCCCTGTATCTCAGGAGTCTCAAACAGAGTGGGATAGATACCTTGATTTTAGGCTGCACGCATTACCCGCTGTTAAAAAAGACGATTGCGGCGTATCTCGGAGACCAGGTCGCTCTCATTGATTCGGCTGAGGAAACCGCCAGGGTCGTGAGCGCAACCTTAGCCCACCACCGCACCCAGTCGAATGGACCCGGGCAGGGCAGCTTTTTCGTCACAGACAGCCCGGATCAATTCATTAAAGTTGGCGCTCGCTTTCTCGGAGACGTAGTTGAATCAGCAGTGCGTCTAGAACGTGAAAGGTAAGACGATCATGTTAGCACGTTTGGTACAGAAGATTTTTGGCAGCAAAAACGAACGCGAACTCAAGCGAATGCGCTCAGTGGTGGAAGAGATTGGCCAGCTTGAACCTGAGCTGCAAGCGCTCAGCCTGGAAGAACTCCGAGCAAAAACGGATGTCTTCCGCGACCGGATCCAAGCGGCCACCGCGGCGACGCGCGCGCAACTGGATGAGATTGCCCAGCAGGCCGCCGAGCTTGCTCCCGAGGGAGTGCCTGACGCAGAGACGCTGGAGAAGCTGGACTACTTCCAGGAAGAACGCACGACCCTGGAGAAAGAACTCCAGGCGGCTGAAGCCGATATCCTTGACGCGCTGCTGCCGGCGGCCTATGCGACGGTCCGCGAAGTCTCGCGTCGGGTCACTGGTATGCGGCATTTTGACAGCCAGCTACTTGGGGGGATTGTCCTCCACCAAGGACGTATCGCGGAGATGAAAACGGGTGAGGGCAAAACGCTGGTGGCAACCCTGCCGCTCTATCTGAACGCCCTGCTCGGGCGCGGCTCGCATCTGGTCACGGTCAACGACTATCTCGCCCGCCGCGACGTGCAGTGGATGGGGCCTATCTATCATGCCCTGGGACTGTCCATTGCCTCTATCGTGCACGACGCGAGTTTTCTCTTTGACCCGACCCATGTGGTCAAAGATTATCGCTATATGAATCTTCGTCCGGTCAGCCGCAAAGAGGCCTATGCGGCCGATATCACCTATGGAACGAATAACGAATACGGCTTCGACTATCTCCGCGATAACATGAAGTTCAATCTCGAAGATTATGTCCAGCGCGAGTTGCACTTTTCCATTGTTGATGAAGTGGATAACATTTTGATCGACGAAGCCCGGACGCCGCTGATTATTTCCGGTCCGGCGGAAGAATCCACTCAGAAATACTACTCTCTGAATCGAGTCATTCCGCGTCTTCAGCGTGAGGTCGATTACGCCATTGACGAAAAACTCAGAACCGCCACGCTCACGGAAGAGGGGGTGGCGAAAGTTGAACGTATTCTCGGCGTGCGGAACCTGTACAACCCGTCTGAAATCGGGACCTTGCACCATGTCAACCAAGCGCTGAAAGCCCACGCTATTTTCAAGCGCGATGTTGACTATGTACTGAAGGATGGCGAAGTGGTCATCGTTGATGAATTTACCGGCCGTCTTATGCCCGGCCGACGCTGGTCGGACGGGCTGCACCAAGCCGTCGAAGCCAAGGAGGGGGTAAGAATTCGTGAGGAAAATCAAACCCTTGCGAGCATTACAATCCAGAATTACTTTCGCATGTACGGCAAACTGGGCGGCATGACCGGAACCGCGGATACCGAAGCGGTTGAATTCAAGAAAATCTACGACCTTGATGTGGTGGTTATTCCCCCCAACCGTCCGATGGTCCGGGCGGACCATCCCGACGTGGTATACAAGACCCAAGGTGAGAAATTCGAGGCCGTGATTGCCGATATCCTCGACTGCCACCAACGGGGACAGCCGGTGTTAGTGGGCACGATTTCAGTAGAAAAGTCCGAACATCTGGGCCGACTCCTCAAGCGAAAAAAGGTCAAGCATAATGTGCTGAATGCCGTCAACCATGAGGCCGAGGCAAACATTATTGCCCAGGCCGGCCGTCTCGGTGCCGTCACTATTGCCACGAATATGGCTGGCCGGGGGACCGATATTTTGCTGGGCGGCAGCCCGGAATTCCTGGCCCGTTCTGAGATTGAAAAAAAATGGGTCAATAAGGCGAGTACCGCTCGGACCAAGAAGGGCGCAAAAACAGCCCGCACAACAGAAAAGAGCTACGAAGACCGGCTGGAAGAAATCCGGGCGGAGTATAACGCGGCGATTGCCCAGGCCCAGGAACAATACGAGCCGCATTGGACGCCTTTTGAGGGAGAGCGGAATGCGGCCTTGAAACGCATGACAGAGACCTACCGTCCCTACCTCCACGCCACGCTGCAAAAAGCCCGGGCAGACTATGGCGAGGCGGCGCAGCGGATTGAGGCGACCCCTGGCTCGCTTTCAGCGGCACATTTGGAGACGTATAGCCAAGCACGAGAAGCCTATGAGTCTGCATTGTCCGAATATGACAAAGTGGTCGGACCGGCGCTGAATGAGGAGCGCCACCAGGAATATGAAGCGACACGGGCTGATTTCATTGCGGTATTGACTGAAGAGGGAACAAGGGCCGGCGCAGGGTCTGAGCGCCTGAGCCTGACACGCGGCCGTTACGAACGCTGGCTAGAAGACTACTGTCAGTCTCTTATCCAGATGGCCGGCATCGCCTTGAGTGAAAACGGCCTCGTCCAAGAGGGCTATGAGGCCGCGCGCCGGGCGTATGAAGAAAATCAACACGCCTACCAGGATGCTGACCAACGCTACGAAGAAGCGCGGAAACCATACGAAGCCGCGGTCGCTGAAGCAGAGCGCGTCTACGAACAGCAGCGCAAGGAGCACGTGCAGGTCATAGAAGAAGTCCGAGAACAACTGGAGAAAGCCCCTGATGTGTATAGCCAGGATTTCAAGGTAATCCTTGAGAAGTACGAGCAAACGTGCCGCGAGGAGCGAGACAAGGTGGTCGCCGCGGGTGGAGTCCATATTCTGGGGACAGAGCGTCACGAGTCACGGCGGATTGATAACCAACTGCGCGGACGCGCAGGCCGTCAGGGGGACCCTGGCTCATCCAGATTTTTTCTCTCGCTCGAAGATGACCTGCTGCGTATTTTTGGCGCAGAGCGCGTACAAAAAATCATGGACCGGCTGGGCATGGAAGAGGGCGAGCCTATAGAAGCCGGGCTCGTGACCCGGGCGATTGAAAACGCCCAAGGGCGCGTAGAGGGCCATAACTTTGATATCCGTAAACATCTGCTGGAATATGATGATGTGATCAACAAGCAGCGCGAGGTCATCTATGAGCAGCGCCGCGGATTCCTGGCCGGTGAGAACCTGAAAGGCCAAGTATTAGAAATTGTTGAAGAGCTGGCGCTCGAGCTCGTGCTGAACTATGCGGATAAAGGCATCGACCCGGCGGAGTGGGATTGGAAAGGGCTGGACGACTCCGTGTTCCGTCAATTCACGATGCGTCTGAGCCTGAGTGAGGAACAGCAAGCAACACTGACGACGGAAGACCTCCAGGACCTCGTGCGAGACAGGGTGCTCCAACACTATAATGAGCGAGAACAGGCTTTTACGCCGCCGGTGATGCGCTATCTCGAAAAGGTGATTATGCTGCAAACCATGGACAGCTTGTGGAAAGATCACCTGTTTGGCATGGATCACCTCAAAGAAGGGATTGGGCTGCGCGGTTACGGTCAGAAAAATCCTCTGCAAGAGTATAAAAAAGAGGCGTTTAGTCTGTTTGACGATCTTTCCCATCGGATGCAGGAAGATGTTATTGAAAAGCTCTATAGCGTCCAAGTGACGCGCCAGGAAGATGTCCAGCGGATAGAGGAAGGGCAGGCCGCCCAACGGCCCATGCAGATGTTGCACAGCGGACAGGCGCCGCTCCAACCCGCCCAACCGGCAGCCCAACCCGCACTCGGCAAACCGAACGACGGACAGCCGGTGGCAAGACCTGTCCAAGCCATACGGGATACGCCCAAGGTTGGTCGCAACGAACCCTGCCCGTGCGGCAGTGGCAAGAAATACAAAAAGTGTCACGGGGCATAGAAGTGTCACTATGAAGATCAGCGTCAAAAAATCTCCCATCGTTATTCCCGGATTTCGCTTTGCCGGAGTGGCCTGTGGGCTGAAACCCAGCGGGAAAAAAGACCTGTCGTTGCTGGTATCAGCCGTGCCGGCCACGGCGGTGGCGGCCTTCACGACCAATCAGGTCAAGGCCGCGCCGGTCGTCATTGGTGAAGAGGTCATTCGGGCTGGGCATTTGCAAGCTATTGTTGTCAACAGCGGAAATGCCAATGCTTCGACTGCCCAGCCCGGACTCAAGCTGGCCCGGGACACCTGTACGCTGGTCGGTCGCGAGCTGGGCATTGATGCCCAACTGGTGCTGCCGTCATCCACGGGGGTGATTGGCGTCCTGCCCGACTGGCAGAACATGCAGGCCGGCATTCACGCCGCGGCCGCGGCCCTGTCGCCGCGCGGTTTCTGGAATGCCGTGGCCGGTATCATGACGACCGATGCCTTTCCCAAGGTTGCGACCCGACAGCTGGGACTGAATGGCCGGACGCTGACCATCGCTGGCATGGCCAAGGGCGCCGGCATGATTAACCCGAATATGGCGACCATGCTGTGCTATGTCTGCACCGATGCCGCGGTGAGCCGGGCGGCCCTCCAGCAGGTGCTCAACCAGACCGTGGCCGATTCTTTCAATGCGGTCTCCGTGGATGGCGATACCAGCACAAACGACACCCTGGTCCTGCTTGCCAACGGGCAGGCCGGCAATCGAGAGATTAGGCCGCGCGGCCGTGGATATCCGGCCTTTCGGGATGCTGTGCGTGAGGTCCTGTGCAGTCTGGCCCGGATGTGTGTCAAAGACGGGGAGGGCGCGACCAAGGTGGTCGATATCTACGTCAAAGGTGCGAAAAGTGCTGAGGACGCGGAAAAGGTCGCCCGCAGCATTGCCTATTCACCGCTGGTCAAAACGGCCTTTTTCGGGGGCGACCCGAACTGGGGCCGCATTGCTTGTGCGGTGGGGTATGCCGGTGCGCAACTCGATCAGAACCGGCTGGCCATCAGTGTTGGCGATGTCCCTATTGGACGCAACGGTATGAGTACCGGGCCGCGCAACGAGAGACGCGCCGCGCAGGTCATGCAGCAGGACGAGTTCTCCATAGACGTCCATTTACATATGGGCCGAGGCCGTGCTCACGTCGTCACCTCCGACCTGTCCACTGGCTACGTCCACTTTAATTCGGCATATACAACCTGAGCCACCGCTCCGTTCAGCGGCCCTTGGGCAATTGGAGGACCCGTTCCGCAATGATGTTCCGCAAAATCTCAGACGTGCCGCCCTCAATGGTGTTGGCGCGGGCGCGGAGAAAGCCGTACTGCCAGTAATGCTCTGCTTCGGCTTCATCGTAGAGCTGACCGGCGACCCCCTGCATCTCGACAGCGAGGTCTTGCATGCGCTGGTTGGTTTCGGCCCAGTGCAGCTTGGCAATTGAGCCTTCCGGCCCGGCCGGGTTGCCGCGCAGCAGCCGCGTCAAGGCGCGATAATTGTTCAACTTCAAGACTTCGCAATCCATATAAGCCTGGGCCATTTTCTGGCGGAGCCGACGGTCTGTCCGGCCCGGGGCTGAGCCAGCATCGCATAGCCAGGCCCGGAGGTCGTCATAGGTCCGTTTCTGGGCGAAGGTAAAATGGAAGCCCAGCCCCTGCCGCTCAAACATGAGCGAGGTGATAATGACCTTCCAGCCCTGGTTCACTTCTCCCAACACCTGCGCCTTTGGGACCGGAACGTTCTCGAAGAAAACCTCGTTAAACTCGCTCTCGCCGGTCATCGTCCGGAGCGGCTTAATCGTAATGCCCGGACTCTGCATATTCACCAGGAGGGCGGACAGGCCTTGATGTTTTGGCGCGTCCGGGTCGGTGCGGACCAGGAGTAAGCACCAGTTGGCATAGCCGGCTAAACTCGTCCACACCTTCTGGCCGCTGACTAAAAAATGGTCGCCCTGGTCAACCGCGCGGGTCTGGAGCGAGCCCAGGTCCGAGCCCGAGTTCGGCTCGGAATAGCCCTGGCTCCAGATGTCCGCGCCACTCAAAATAGCCGCGAGGTGCTTCCTTTTCTGCTCCTCCGTCCCATAGACAATAATCGTCGGCCCAACGATCTCCAAACCCAAGACATTCAGCAGGCCAGGCGCTTTGTGGTTGGCCATTTCTTCGTCAAAAATCATCCGTTCAATCAGAGAGGCGCCACGCCCGCCATACTCTTTGGGCCAGGAAATCCCGGCCCAGCCGCCCTCAAAGACGGTGCGCTGCCAGTCCTTCAGAAAGGTCAGGTCCGCGGCTGACGCCTGTGGCTGAAGGTGGCGGAGCGAGCCAGTTTTTTGTGGAGCATTGGCCGCGAGCCAGGTGCGGAGTTCCTGCCGAAAGACATCCTGGGCCGGGGTAAAATGAAAATCCATACTGAACTCCTGTTCTGGAATAATCGAATTACTGACCACGCTATTGGGAGAGTTCTTGGCGCAAGAGGCGATTGACCAGCTGAGGATTGGCCTTGCCCTGGGTGGCGCGCATGACCTGCCCGACAAAGAAACCGAGCAGTTTTGCTTTGCCGCTGCGATAGGCGTCTACCTTGTCCGGGTTGGCGGCCAGGACCGCAGCAATGGCGGCCTGTAAAGTGGCAGTGTCGCTGACTTGGCGCAGCCCCCGGGCCTCAATGATATCTTCCGGGCTGCGTCCGGTTCGACGCATTTCTTCGTACACAGTTTTGGCGATGGTTGTGCTGATGGTGCCGTCCTGGATCAATCCAATGAGTGCGCCCAGGCGCTCGGGCGGGCAGGGCCACGTCTCGATTTTCAGTACGGCCTCCAGCTTTTCTTCCTTGACAAAGCGCAGCACACTATCCATGACCCAGTTGCTGACGACTTTAGGCGCTGCGGGGCAGGCGCGCACGCTGGCCTCGAAGTAGTCCGCCACATCCTTGCGCGCCGTCAGCACCTCGGCATCGTAGGCCGGTAGGTCGTAGTCGTGCACGAAGCGCTCCCGCCGCGCGGCCGGCAACTCGGGCAGAGCAGCCCGAATGTGCTCAACCCAGGCCGGGTCAACAACGAGCGGTAGCAGGTCCGGGTCAGAAAAATAGCGGTAATCGTGCGCGAATTCCTTGCTCCGCATCGGCCGGGTGACCTCTCGGTCGGCATCCCACAGGCGGGTTTCCTGGACGACCCGCCCCCCCGATTCGACGACCTCGGTCTGGCGCTGAATTTCGTGCGTAATCGCCTTTTCGACGGCCCGAAACGAATTGAGGTTTTTGATCTCTGTTCGGGTGCCGAACTCCGCGTCGCCCTGCGGACGTATGGAGACATTGGCGTCACAGCGCAGGCTGCCTTCTTCCATATTGCCATCACAGACCTCGATATACTGGAGTAAGGCGCGCAGACTGCGCAGATAACTGCCGGCTTCCGCGGCAGAGCGCATATCCGGCTCGCTGACAATCTCCAATAAGGGTACCCCGGTCCGGTTCAGGTCAACCAAGCTCGCGCCGGCCTCGGCAGCATGGATACTCTTGCCGGCGTCCTCCTCCATATGAATGCGGGTCAAACGCACTTTTTTTGTCCGTCCTGGGGCCGGTCCTGAGCCGGTCCTGAGCGGAGTCGAAGGGCCTGGTCGAAGGGTGGCGACCTCAACATAGCCGTGTTCGGCAATGGGCCGCTCATACATGCTGATTTGATAGCCCTTGGGCAGGTCTGGATAAAAATAGTTTTTCCGGGCCCAGCGGCTCGTCTGTGTAACCGTGCAGTGGGTGGCGAGTGCGGCGCGGAGTGCGAAATCGACGACCTTTTTATTGAGCACAGGCAGGACTCCGGGCAGGCCCAGGCAGACCGGACAGGTATGCTGGTTGGGCGCGGCACCGAAGCGAGTGGAGCAGCCACAGAAAATTTTTGACTCGGTGAGTAACTGCGCGTGCACTTCCAGGCCAATAACGGATTCGTAGCTCATAATGATGCTCTGTGCATTTCCTGCTGTGAGAGCGGTGGCTTGCGGGTGCACCAGTCATGGTCCTGCTCGTAGGCGTAACCGGCCTGGAGCAAGACGGCCTCCTCAAAGGGACGGCCTATCAACTGGAGTCCAATCGGCAATCCGTGCTGGTCGAAGCCGCACGGCACGGACAAGCCAGGTAAGCCGGCGAGATTGACCGCGATGGTAAAAATATCTGAGAGATACATGGTGAGGGGGTCGGCCAGCTTCTCTCCCAGCCGAAACGCGGTTGTCGGGGCGACCGGAGTGACAATCAGATCGCAGGCTTCCAAGGCGTTCAGGAAATCCTGCCGAATAAGGGTGCGTACCTTCTGCGCCTTCACATAATACGCCTCATAATACCCGGCGGATAAGACATAGGTGCCGAGCGCAATCCGCCGCTTGACCTCCCGGCCAAATCCCTGGGCACGGGTGGTCTGATACAACTCTCTCAGGTCTGCCACCTCGGCCGCCCGATAGCCATAGCGAACCCCATCGTAGCGAGCCAGATTGGAACTCGCCTCTGCCATAGCAATAAGATAATAGGTGGCCACTGCGTACTCGGTATGCGGGAGAGAGATTGGTACAATCTCTGCCCCTAATCCTTGTAAATGAGCAATCGCCTCTCTGACCGCGGTTTCGACCTCCGGCTGTATCCCTTCAATAAAGTATTCTTGCGGGATCCCAATCCGCAGACCAGCGACACCTCGCCCCAGAGAGGCCGTATAGCTCGGGGTGGGGGTGTTGACGGAAGTCGAATCACGAGGATCATAGCCGGCAATCACCTCCAGCAGGAGAGCGCAGTCCCGGACATCCTTGGTGCACGGGCCGACTTGATCTAAGGACGAAGCATAGGCCACAATGCCAAAGCGGCTGACCCGCCCATAGGTTGGTTTCAGCCCAACAATACCGCAGAATGCAGCCGGAAGGCGAATGGAGCCACCGGTATCCGTTCCTAAAGCTGCGCAGGCTTGGTCGGCCGCAACCGCGGCCGCCGACCCGCCGGATGACCCGCCCGGGACCCGGTTTGTATCCCAGGGATTGCGACATGGGAAAAAAGCCGAATTTTCATTTGACGAGCCCATTGCAAATTCGTCACAGTTGACCTTGCCAATAATCACCGCACCCGCCTCTTTGAGGCGCTGCGTCACCGTGGCGTCATACGGCGCTATAAAGCCTTCGAGCATTTTGGAACCCGCGGTGGCGCGCACACCCTGAGCGAGGATCACGTCCTTGAGCGCAATCGGAATACCGCAGAGTAGGGGGGCGGCCCCATTTGACAGTATCCGATCTGCGGCTTCTGCCTGGGCGAGCGCTGCTTCTGCGCACACGGTCAGATAGGAATGGACGTGTTCATCTGTTGCTTGAATGCGGGTCAGCACAGACTGCGCCAGCTCGACCGCACTGACTTCTTGAGTGCGCAGTTTCTGCTGGGCTTGGTGAATGGTCAGGGCGTGGTGCGACATATCTACTCAATAATCCTGGGAACACGAAAAAAATGGGTTTTCCGGCTCGGGGCATTCGCCAGCAGCGTGTCGGTTTGGGCGGCGCTGGGCGTATTGGTGACCACATCGTCTCGGAGTGGAGCGGAGACCGCTACGGCATGGGCAGTTGGCTCAACACTGTCGGTCTGCAATTCGCCCAATTTATCGACATAGGTTAATATCGTATCAAAGTGTTGCGCCAGTTGCGCCAGTTCTTCCTCGGTGAATGAGAGGCGGGCCAGTGCGGCAACGTGTCGAACCTCATCCGGTGTCATGCGCATAGCGGTTTCCCTTTTCTTCTTTCCACGCGGGTCTTTTTTCTCCGTGGGCGGCGCAGAGCAGTGTGTCACACCACACCCGGCAATTCAACGGAAGTGGCCCGCGGCTGGAGGACACTCTTGATCCACTTAAGGGGTGTCAGCTACCTTAATATCTATGGCAAGAAGCGACCGGCGACGCCTGTCCGGTCAGTACGGCGAGCAACGCGCCGCGCAGTTTTTACGTAACCTCGGCTATGTCATAGTTGAGAGAAACTAACGATGTCCTCGCGGAGAAATTGATCTGGTGGCGCAGGACAAAGGAACGCTGGTATTCGTTGAGGTCCGGACGCATCGTTCTCAGGAGTTCGGCAATCCACTCGCCTCGGTCAATAAGCGAAAGCAGCGCCAAATTGCCCTGACTGCCCTCCATTATCTCGCGCGTTTCCAACTCCACGACCGCGCGATGCGATTTGACGTCATTGGGATCATGGGGGAAGGAGAGGCGGCGCGGCTGACCCATATCAAAGCGGCCTTTGAATTTCCAACTTGAGGAGCATAGAGTGAAGAAACGGTATGCTTGATATTAAACTGATCCGAGACCATCCAGAAAGGGTGAAAGAGCGACTGGCAACCGTGGGGATTCCAGGAGCGCATATTGACGCCCTGCTCAATAGTGACCGCGCCCGACGCGCGCGCATTCGCGAGGTTGAGGCCGTGCGCGCGGAACGAACGAAACGTTCAAAAGAAATCCGAAAAATTTCTGACCCTCCCGAGCGAGACACCGCGGTCCGGGCTATGCGCGCGCTCGGCGAGCGCGTGAGTACCCTGGAGAAACATCTCGCTCAGGAGGAAGCAGACTTCCAGCAACGGCTCTTAGAATTACCCAACCTGCCCCATCCAGACGTCCCGGTTGGGAAAGACGAAGACGACAATGTCGTGCTCCGAACGGAGGGAAAACCGCCGGCTTTGACGTTCTCTCCTCGGCCGCACTGGGAACTGGGCGAAGCCTTGGACATTATTGACTTTGAACGCGGGGTAAAAATTTCGGGCAGCCGCTTTTATATCCTCAAAGGGCTGGGCGCTCGACTCCAGCGCGCACTGATTAATTGGATGCTGGACCTGCATGTCAATGAACACGGTTATACCGAGGTCTATCCACCGGTCATGGTGAAACAGGCGTGTTTAGTGGGGACAGGCAACCTGCCAAAATTCGGGGAGAATCTCTATCGGGACATTGAAGAAGATTTTTGGTTTATCCCCACGGCAGAAGTGCCGGTGACGAATCTCTATCGGGAGGAAGTGATCAACCCTGGACAGATCCCATTGTATCATGTGGCCTATACGCCGTGCTTTCGCCGCGAGAAAATGTCTGCGGGTCGCGACGTTCGCGGCATTAAACGCGGCCACCAGTTTGACAAAGTAGAAATGGTGAAATTTGTTGAGCCGTCACAATCAGACGCGGAACTGCTCGCCCTGCTCGACAATGCGGAGGACGTATGCCGAAAACTCCATATCCCTCATCGGGTCGTTCAGATGTGTACCGGAGACCTGAGCTTTGTTGCCGCCTGTAAATATGATGTAGAAATGTGGGCTCCGGGCTGCGGAGAATGGCTCGAAGTCAGTTCATGCTCGAATTTTCGCGACTTCCAGGCCCGTCGAGCGAAAATTCGATACCGCCCCGAGCCGCGTGCCAAACCGGAGTTCGTACATACCCTGAACGGCTCCGGCCTCGCTCTCCCACGGGTGGTCATCGCCCTTCTTGAGAACTATCAGCAAGAAGATGGGAGCGTGGTGATACCGGACGTCCTCCGCCCCTATATGGGGGGACAGGAGAAAATCGATTAGGGGACACAGCCGGCTTCGTGACAGGGAAGGGGGAGTTGACGACTGAGGGGCAGCCCGTTACTACATGCCCAGGAAAACGGCGAAACTCTGTGGCAGAAGACGCGCACAAACCAGCGCCCGGTCAGGACGTCGAAAACACTATCGAGGACCTGACGAAAGAGCTGTCCCGCTTAATCAACGAAGCCGGGACGGACGGACGGGAAGAACTGCGTGACTATGCCGTCAGCCTGCTACAGGGTGAAACGGAAACAACACAAACGGAAGAGCCTGCGAGGGAAGATTCGGCTCAGCCCTCTACCCCTTTCAGCCCAGTTGCTTTGAGCATTCCATTTCTGCTTATTGGTATTATTCTCCTCCCGCTTTTTGCCCCAATAGGGCTGCTGATGGTGTTATTGGCGATAATTATGGGGGTAGGGGGGTGGCTGGCCCTCATGTTCAGAAGGAAATAAAGAACAAGGCATCACCACTATCACTAAGGAGTGAGCTCCATGGCAAAAAAACCAACTTCTCCTGAAGAACTCCAGGAATACGAGGAGCGTCGCCGTGTTGAGCAACGGGCTGAGCGTGAGAAACGACTCCGTGAGCGCGCGCAAAGAGGCGGCTTGTGGTCACGGCGTGATTTTTTTGGCCGGCTCAGCTGGGGCGGCTTTGGGCTGGTCTCGCTTGTGGGTCTCCTCGCCTTTGTCCGCTCTGCCTTTCCTCGGGTGCTCTTCGTTCCGCCCTCAACCTTTAAGGCTGGCTTTCCTGGGGACTACCCGGTGGGCGAGGTGAGCGAGAAATACCGCTCAGACCAACGCACCTGGATCGTCCGAGAACCGCAGGGATTCTATGCGATCTTTGCCAATTGTACGCACCTCGGTTGTACTCCGCGCTGGTCGTCGTCGGAGAATAAATATAAATGTCCCTGTCATGGCAGTGGGTACTATCGGACTGGATACAATTTTGAAGGGCCAGCGCCCAGACCCATGGATCGCTTTCAATTGTCGTTGGCTGACGATGGGCAGTTACTCGTTGATAAGAGCAAAATTTTTAAGATGCAACCTGGCGTTGACCCCAATAAGCAACACCCCGACAGCATCTTGCGCATTTAGTTGCCAGAGGAAGAGCGAGTGTAAAGGCAAGGAAAGAGTATGAGCAGCCAATTTGACGAACTCAAACGTCAGGTCATGGAGTCACAGGCCTGGCAGTCCATTTTCCGCCACGGCTACGAAGATACACCACGCAACCGTATTCTGATGGTCTCGGGCAATGTCTGGCTCCATCTGCACCCATCGAAAGTCCGCAAGCATGCCACACGTTTACGTTTCACCTGGTGTATGGGTGGCATTACCTTTCTGATGTATTTGGTCACGGTAGTCACCGGTGTGTATCTGATGTTCTACTACCGCCCTGTCGCAGAATATGCCTACGCCGACATTAAATACCTCGAATTTGATATGCCATTCGGCATGTTGATGCGCAATATGCACCGCTGGGCCGCCCACGGCATGGTCATCGCGGTGTGGCTGCATATGTTTCGCGTCTTTATGACGGGTTCGTATAAGCCCCCGCGCGAGTTTAATTGGGTCGTCGGTGTCCTGCTCTTAGTCTTGACTTTGCTTCTTTCGTTTACCGGATACCTCCTGCCGTGGGACCAGCTTGCTATCTGGGCCGTTTCGGTCGGGTCGAATATGGGCCGAGCAACCCCTTTGTTAGGATATGAAGGGCCTTTCAATGAGGTGCTCGGGGTGAACCCCATTTACGACGCTCGCGCCTTTCTCTTTGGTGGTGGGGATATTGGGGCCCATACTTTACTCCGTTTCTATATTTTGCATTGCATCTTTATCCCACTCGTGACGAGTTTATTTCTGGCGGTCCATTTTTGGCGTATCCGGCGCGACGGATTCTCGGGGCCAGCCCTCTAGTCGAGGTTTCCTATGCGTGTGCTCGCAATTCCTATCTTAGTCGGCGTTGTGTGCTGGCTGCTATACATAGTGGCGAAACCCAAAGCGTCTTCTTCGGAAGACCAGTAAAAAAGGAAGCTGTTTATGGCGGAAATGGCCTCAGCTGCCCCGCGAGTCGAGGTGACGCTCAAAAAGGCGACCGGCCCTGGCGATGATAAGGTCCATACCTGGCCGAACCTGGTTCGAGCGGAATTCCTCTGCACCCTGTTTACGATTATCTTCCTGCTCCTGTGGTCGCTGCTGGTCGATGCGCCGCTTGAAGAGCCGGCCGACCCTGGGCGCACGCCCAACCCGTCTAAAGCGCCCTGGTACTTCCTCGGCTTGCAAGAAATATTGGTCTTTTTCGACCCCTGGCATGCTGGAGTGGTCGCCCCCACCTTTATCATCATGGGACTGATGGTCATTCCCTATATCGATATCAATCCCAAGGGAAACGGCTATTACACGTTTAAGGAACGGAAATACGAAATCATAACCTTTATTTTTGGTTTCCATGTGCTGTGGATTTCAACCATCATTATTGGCACCTTTGTCCGGGGGCCAGGCTGGAATTGGTTTTGGCCCTGGGAGGTATGGGACGCTCACTTGGTTGAAGCCTTGACCAACCAAGATTTGCCTTATCTGATTGGTATCCGAGATTACTGGACTGCGGCGGCCTTCGGCCTGTCGCTCATCATCGGCTTCTTCGTGCTGGGGACCGCCGCCATGTATTGGTGGGTGGTGTGGCTCAAGGGGCGTGAATTCATGCAGCGCTGGGGGGCGGCTCGATTTTTCTTAACGTCATTTCTCACCCTGAATATGATTGCCGTGGTGATTAAGATGCTTCTGCGCCACATACTGAATGTCAAGTATATTTTAGTGACGCCGTGGATTAATGTCTGAAGAAGGGTCAACGTCTCCAAGCATCTCCTCTGATGTTTTATCTGGCAAAAATTCTTCAGGCCCTTGGAATTGCAGACGTTGGATATGCTTTATTCGTTGGTTTGACTGAAGAAAAAAGCATGAGTAAGGAATTGTGGCTCCTTGGGATTGGGGTAGTAGTCTTTTATCTCGGTCGCTTCCTTGAGACGCGAGCAACCGGCTCGTAGTGGATTATTATGGCACGTAGAGAAGTTGACGACGAAAAGAAATCGTACAGTGGAGTCTTTCTCTTCGCAGTAGGGCTGCTGCTGATCGGGTCAGTGTGGTCGGTCTGGGACGATGCGATTTCGCGCCGGCCCTGGAAGAAATACCAGGCTGAATTCTCGATGCTCGCCTACAACCAAACGCGGGTAGAAATTCAGGCTGAAGAAGAGCGTCTGGCCGCAGACTCGGCCTATCAAGAGGCCATGGCGGCATTAGAATCGGCCCAGACCGATATTGCGGGAGGGGAAGGGGGGCAGCGTCTCGCCACGCTGCAAACCGAACTTGCGGCCGCCGAAATGCGGACAAGCGATGCGGAGAATGCTTTACGTATCGTCCGGAGCGAAATTGAGGCCGCCTGGTACGAATACGACCACGCCATTCAGTTGGAACACTCGACAAAAGACGAGAAATCCCATCTTGATGCGCTCTTGGCCGAGGCGGACGCGCGTGAGAAGGTCTTTCTGACCGAGCAATCGGAGCGGGACCGGATTGAAAACGAAATCAATGAGATCAATGCGCGTGTGATTGAAGCCCAAGACACACTGCGCAAAATGAACCAGCAAAAGGATTTCCTGACACAAAGGCTTGGCAATTACGTCATGCAGCCGCTCCCGGGGCTTGTCCTCCCCGCGATTCCCGCTATTACGCAGGTGGTCGTGCCGGAATTCGACCACGGCAATTTTGATACCCCTCTGGCGCGCGTTGACCGCTGCCAATCCTGCCATGTCGGTATTGACAAGCGAGGATTTGAAGATCAGCCGAACCCGCACAAAACCCATCCGCAGTATGACCTCTTGATCGCGAATCATCCCCCGGAGTCGTTCGGCTGCACCTCGTGTCATAACGGCCAGGGGGTTGCAACCAGTAGCGTGGATATTGCCCACGGCTATGTACAATTCTGGGAGCATCCGTTGCTGCTCGGCCCCAAGATGGAAGCCAACTGTCTGAGTTGTCATACCGATATGCAGACGATAGCCACGAAGAACACCACCGTTGGCCAGCATATCGCCCGCGGCGAAAAGCTCTTTATGCAGCTCGGCTGTACAGGTTGTCATTTGGTCGAGGGGTACGGCGAGGCCAAGGAAATAGGCCCCTATCTGCGGCGAGTCGCCGCCAAGTCCGACCCGGCCTGGATGGTTGAATGGGTCACTCACCCGCATGAATTTCGCCCTCATACCCGGATGCCGCACTTCTTTTTTACCGAAGATCAGGGCCGGGCTGTGACGGCCTACCTGATGAAGGCGAGCATGGAGGAGGGGCAGGCTTGGTTGGAATCTCATCCCGAGCCTGAAGGGATTGATCCGACGGATGCCGCACTCGTCCAAAAAGGCGAACATTTTGTCAACTCCCTTGGTTGCCGAGCCTGCCATGGGTTCATCCCGGAACAGACCGCGACCATGGTCGGGCAGAATAAAAATCATGCGCCGAATTTAGCCCGGATTGCGGAAAAGACGAATGCGCGCTGGCTTTATCATTGGATTAAAAATCCGCGCGCCTACTCGCCAGATACGGCCATGCCGGACCTGCGTCTGAGTGATGAGGAAGCGCGCGCTATCGTGTCCTATCTTCTGACGCTCAAGACGGAAATTGAACGGCCAGATATTCGCGCCGAGCTGGAGGACCCAGACTTGCTTCTCGAAGGGGAGGGGCTGGTCCGAAAATATGGCTGCCACGGCTGCCACGATATCCCCGGCATGGAAAGAGAGGCGCGGATTGGGGTCGAGTTGACCTCCTTCGGGGAGAAGAGCTTGGAAGAACTTTTCTTTGGGAACCGGACGGATGTCCCGCATACCTGGGAAGACTGGACGTATGAAAAGGTGAATGCCCCGCGGAGCTATGCCACAGAACGCATTGAGCAGCTCATGCCGTGGTTCAGTCTCTCAGACGAGGATATTCTCTCTGTCCGTGTCTTTTTGAAGAGCCAGACCGGACATCATGTGCCTGAGCAATTCACCGCCCACAGTGACTGGACCGACGCCATTGTCGAGGGACAGCGTCTGGTCCAGTACTACAATTGCACTGGCTGTCATGTGATTGAGGGCGGCGGCGGAGACATTCGCTCGCTCTATTTGGACAATCCGTCCTTTGCCCCGCCCATTCTGACCGGACAGGGGAAAAAGGTGCAGCCCGACTGGTTCTACGGCTTTCTCCAACAGCCCATACCCATCCGTCCCTGGCTCGAACTGCGGATGCCGACCTTTCATCTCGCCAATGACGAGGCGAGCGGCATCGTGGACTATTTCAACGCCTTGAGCAAATTGGAGATCCCCTACAACTATTTTGACCGTTCACGCACCTCGCCAGAAATGATTCACGCGGGTGAGGCCCTCATGTCAGAGGACTACTTCGCGTGCTTTTCCTGCCATCAGCAGGGCGACCGCAAACCGGAGGGACCGCCTGCCGGCTGGGCACCGGACCTCGCCTTGGCAAAAGAGCGCCTGAACCCTGAATGGATTGTCGAGTGGATTCAAGATCCCCAGGCCCTCATGCCAGGGACGAATATGCCGACCTTTTATCCTGGCGGTCCGGATGATGTTTTTGACGGCGACGAGGACAAGCAAATTGTGGCTATGCGGGATTATATCATGCTACTGGGGATCGACGATCCGTTTGCCAGTATGAGAGTGGGAATGGAGCAAGTGGAACGGCGGCTACTACCACGGCCCAGACGACCCAGGCCGTCATGGATACCGAACCCATGACAGAGGAGCCGGCTCAGTCTGCTGACGGTGAAAGAGAATCAGAAAATACTGAAGAGACCGAAACCACTACTATGTAAAAAGATTGCGATTCAGTCGAGGTACAAAATCTCATAACCCTGAGGAGGAAGTATGTGTATCATGAATAGTAAGACAGTTATCTCTCTTGTTGCAGGAGCCAGCCTCTCGATCGCTTCTGTCGCTTCTGGGTACGATGTCGGTGCGGTTAGCAACGGCGGGAGTATTAGCGGAAGCATTACATTTGCCGGTGACGCCCCTGAAGCCAAACCTATTGAAGCAACCAAAGACGCAAAAGTCTGTGCACAGACACAAAAGTATGATGAAAGTCTCATCGTTGGGGAGAATAAGGCTATAAAGAACGCGGTCATCTCAATCTCGAATATCACGGCCGGAAAAGATTTTGGCGAGGCCATGCCTTTGGACCAAAAAGAATGTGTCTACACGCCGCATATCGTTCTTACACCAGCCGGGTCTGAACTTGAGATTCTCAATAACGACGGGATTCTGCACAACATTCACACCTACAGCGAGGCGAACCCGGCCTTTAATCAGGCGCAGCCGAAATTTAAGAAGAAGCTGAAGAAGAAATTCGACCATCCCGAATACGTAAAAGTGACCTGTGATGCCCATAACTGGATGACCGGATGGATTGTTGTTATGGATCATCCCTATTACGCGGTGACTGACGGGGCGGGGCAGTTCAGCCTGAGTGATGTGCCTGCTGGCGAGTATGAAGTAAAGATATGGCATGAAACCTTAGGTGAAACCATGCAAAAGGTCACCGTGGAAGCCGGCAGCGATACGAGCCTTGCGGTGGAGCTCAGCCAGTCCTGATTCAGGATTTTCCGACCAATAAAAAGGAGCCCGAATTCGGGCTCCTTTTTTTCTGTCCCCCCTCTTCACGGTAAAATTTAGACTATAGTCTAAATTTGGTAAACCTTTAATTTTCAAAATTAAAGCATCTCATTTTTTTGCTAGACCAGACAGTGAGCTAAAGTTTTTTCAGGGGAATTTACAATTTTGACTATAATCATAAATTCTAGTTTGTTTCGTAGTTTCCCTATAATACGCTGCAAGGCGGCCCTGATGACCTATTCGCCGGCCTCGTTGCTAAAGATCACGGGCTTCTTGCCGAACGGCGGGTCGGCGAGCACGTGAACTAGGTGCTCGCCGACATCGGCCACCAGCCCAATCGTTTGACGAGAGCTGAGAAAATCCTGGAATGGCAAGACATCAACCCGGACACACTTCGGGGATGGCAGAGAATCCTACGGAGCTACCATGCGCTTTCTGGGGAGCGCGCCGTCCATTTTCAATGAAATTGTGACAGTAGGGATTGCCCGCACTTGTATATAATTTTACAGAATATCCATTATCGGACATAATGGATATTCTGTAAGAACTTACTTCTCCGTCTTGGTGCGAACGTAGTCTGCGAGTGGAGAGTCCGGGAATTGCTCTAGTAAATCGAAATAGGCTTGAGGAACGCCTTCCCCCTCCTGACGCGCTAAGACTTCTCCCAGGGCGAGCAAGGCTTCACTCTTACTTGGCCCGTCTAGCAGGGAAGCTTCACGATACCACTGGACCGCAGCATTGAATTCCGCTGCTTCTTCCGCCCCTTGACCCAAACGTAAGAGCGCAATCTGTTTCATATACGCGCCAGCGTCAGGGGACGCCGCGACTCGCTCGTAGGCAGCCTTCGCCTCCAGTAACTGATGGCGCTTCTCAAACGCTTCCCCTAGGTACAAAACGGCAATCCCCCTACTCTCGCCGTTCAGGGCCGCCTCGGCCTGGGTGAGTTCGGTCACAGCCCCCTCGTACTCCTCCGAGGCGATGGCAAGGAGGCCAAGTCGAAAGTGTTCCAGTCCCTGACTCTGACGATACTGCACCCAGGCCGCCCAAGAAACGCCTGATATGGCGCAGACAATGACGACAACACCCCCCAGGACAATCTGCTGTTTGTAGCGTGAGATCACGGCCGACTGCTGCCGGAGCCATTCGATCAGGCGCGCTGAGGGGTATGAGGATGGAGACAGTTCTTGTTTACGAGTACGTGCCATGGACCGGAGCGAGTCGTCTTCCACAGACTACATTTTGTACTTAAAGTCGTCTGGAGACATTTTCTCCAGAATCTCTGCCCATTTATCCCGAGAGACGCTCGACAGGTCAGCCTCTTCCTCACTGTCTTCCATCTGTTGGGACAGGCTTGACGACTCGATCACCTGGGCCGCAACAAAGATGGGACTCTTCGTGCGGAGCGCCAGCGAGATCGCATCGCTCGGCCGAGAATCAATCACCGTGTCTCGTTCCCCAATTTTCAGGCGAATGGCGGAATAATACGTATTATCCTGGAGACTCGTGACCTCAATCGCCTCCACCCGGCCACCGACCTCTTTGAGCATATTGTGGAGAAGATCGTGGGTCATGGGCCGGGCCATTTTGATGCCTTCCAACTCGGTCGCTATTGAGGTTGCTTCCATCAAGCCGATCCAAATCGGCAGGTTCAGCTTGTTCTCTACATCTTGCAGGATAACGATGGGAGTCTTGGTCACCGGGTCCAGCGTCAACCCGCCGACTTTCATTTCAATAAAGCCCTCGCGGTCCATTCCTCCTCCATTTGCATACGGTCACAAAAAGCGTACCACCTTCAAGGCACCATGCCTACCGCTAGGCGGTCACCAGGTGATCAATGACGCGGTAGAGCTGATTGAGGTTCCGACACTCTTCAACCAAGTCACAATACGGCGCGTAGCGGTCCATCTCACTATCTCCAAATCCCCACGTCAGCCGGCTTTCGGGGTTCAGCCAGATCACCTGTTTGGCTTTCTGTTGCAGGTCCCGAATGACCCAGTCGTGCGGCAGATTATAATTATTGCGGGCATCGCCCAGTACCAGGACGGTGGTCCGCTTGTTGATGATCGAGAGATGATCCCGATGAAACGTCTTAAACGCTCGACCAAAGTCAGAATGGGCGTAAATGTTAATAAAATTGCCGCGTAAGGCCAAATCAATGGCTTGGTGGACTTCGTTGTCCTCAAACAGCTTGGTCACATCGCCGATGTCCGCCACAAAAATAAAGCTGCGGACTTTGGAGTAGAGGTCCTGCACGGAGTAGACAAACTGCAACATAAAGCGTGACACATTGCGTACCGAGTCGGACACATCGCACAGAATGACCACTTGTGGTTTTTCTTTCTTTTTCACATCCAGAATGATGTGAAATGGCACGCCGCCGTATTGGAGATTTTTTCGGAGGGTGCGCTGTAAATCTAACCGCCCCCGTTTGGCCCGTTTGCGCCGAATGGCAATAATATGTTTCAGACGCTGGGCGAGCTTGGTGACCGCCTCTTTCATTTTGCGGATTTCGTCCTCAGACAGGTAATAAAAACTCTTGTCGGCTAAGCTCCGCATCTTTTGCTGATCGCGCAGTTCCGAGTCTTTTTTCTCCAACTCAGCCCGGACATAGCTACGGATCATATGCGCCAAGTCTTGGAGGCGCTGGTCAATATAGTGGGACAATTGTTCGATTTGTTCCGGGCTCAAACCCGCCTGTTGCAAGGCATCCTTGAAGGTTTGTAATTCCTGCTGGATATTGCCAAAGCCCATCATCTGGGCAAGCGCATTCGCAAACTGCCCTTCTTGAAAAGAGCGCTGAATGTCCTGGAGATTTGCCTGCTGCGCCGCCTCTTGAAGCATTTTTTCAAGTTGTCCGGTATTATTGGTCAGCAAGGCGCGGGCTAAGTCTGACATTTCCTGGCCCATGTTCTGCAAGGCGTCTTCGAGCTGTTCGAGGAAAGCTTGAAACTCTTCCTCGGTCATGTCCATCGCCTGCATGGTGGAGGCGGCCGCGGCCTTGATCACTTCGCCAAGGCCAGTAAAGAACATGTCGAAGAGTTCGTCATAGACGGAGATATCGACCTGGCGTTTGACAAAAGTCGCGCGCAACGTATCTTTCAGTAATTGTTTATCCCGGATCCCAACCAGCCCCAGAGCAGCAAAGGTATCCATGTTTTCCGCCGCAGAGACTTTCAGGCCGTTCTCTCGCAGCAAGTGGGCGAATTCAATAATTTTGTCGTCCATACAGCCTCACGCGGGCCCATTTAGTGCAGGAGGTCTTTGTCGCCCTGTTCCTGGTTCGTCGCCTGTGTCTCGACCTTGGCCTTCTGACGGCTGATATATTCCTTTAACTCCGCCTCTGCCTTTCGCACATCTCCTTCATATTTCAGAATCGTATTCAGGGTCTCGTTCACCTGAGACTCTTCAAGCCGATGCACATTGAGCAAGGTCAGCGCTTTTGCCCAGTCCAGGGTTTCGCTAATACTGGGCACCTTTTTCAGGTCAAGTTTGCGGATCGACTGGACGACTTCCACCACCTGATTGGCGAGCTGGGTGGCGATCCCCGGGACCTTGAGCTTGACAATTTGGAGTTCCTGCTCCTGGTTCGGGAAGTCTATGAAGAGATGCAGGCAGCGCCGTTTGAGCGCATCTGACATCTCACGCGCATTATTACTGGTCAAGACCACCACCGGGAGATGCTGGGCTTGAATCGTTCCCAACTCGGGCACACTCACCTGAAAATCGCTCAAAACTTCAAGCAAAAAGGCCTCGAACTCACTGTCCGATTTATCGATCTCGTCAATGAGTAAGACCAGCGGATGGTCAGCCGATATCGCCTGCAACAAGGGACGGGGCAGAATAAAGCGTTCTGAGAAGAAAACGCTGTCCTGCTTACCGATGCGCTCAACCGCTTCCTTCAATGTTGTCGTGCCTTCCAAGACCTCACTGATTTTGTCCTTGAGTATCTGCGTATAGAGCAGCTGTTTGGCATACTCCCACTCGTAGAGGGCTTTCGCCTCATCCAGCCCTTCGTAGCACTGGAGGCGTAATAATTCACAGTCCATCGCCCCAGCCACGACTTTGGCGAGTTCTGTTTTCCCGACACCAGCCGGCCCTTCGACTAAGATTGGCTTACGGAGTTGGCTGGCTAAATACACAACCGTCGCGATTTGGCGACTACAAATATATTTTTGGTCTGAGAGTCTCGAAACAACGTCGTCAACAGATTCGAACATTCTTCCTCCTCGGTGCAGACATGCTGGCAGACCTTATCACAGGGGGAGCTGAAACACAATGTGAACCCCCTTTCCCTCTTGCGACGCCTCGTTCCCCGGCCTATACTGCCTCGCGCGATGTGCACGCTCGCCTTATATTTTCACCTCTTTCCTGACTATCCTCTCGTGGTCGCGGCAAACCGGGATGAAGCATTGAATCGCCCCTCCACTGCTCCGGTCGTACTTCAGAGCACCCCTTTGATCTTTGGTGGGAAGGACCTGGTTGCCGGAGGAACCTGGCTGGGCGTCAACGAATATGGACTGGTGGCTGGTATGTTAAACCGGCACACGCTGCAACCGGCTGACCCGCGCCGACGTTCGCGGGGCCTGCTCAGCCTGAACGCCCTTCAGGCGATGTCTGCCCGGCAGGCTGCCACGTCCGTTCAGCGTCAACCCGCGGACCGCTACAACCCCTTCAATCTCCTCTTGGTTGATAGCCGAACCGCCTATGTCGTCTCCCCAGTTGGGCAAGCCATTCGCGTGCAACAGCTCGACCCTGGAGTTCATCTCTTGACCAATATGAATCTCAATGACCCCGAATGTCCCAAAATTGCCCACTCTTTTCAGCATTTCCAGACTGTGGCCGAAAAAATGGCCACCCCGGATCGGTCTTTTTCTCTCGCCGAGCTTTTTCGCCTCCTCCAGGCGCGCCTGGCAGACCACGCCACGCCGCTTGACCCGCGCACGGAAGACCCGCGCAACGGCTTGTGTGTCCACCTTGACGGCTATGGCACCTGCTCTTCAACTCTCCTTGCATATTCTGCTCGACAGCGGCGATTTATCTATCATTTTGCCCCTGGCGCTCCATGCCAGACCGCTTATAGTGCCGTCTCGGTTCCATCAGGCCCCCGAGCCAGCCAACCACCGTCAACCACGTAGCTGGCACCGGTTATAAAGTCCCCCGATTCCAGCAGAAAGCGGACTGCGCGCGCAATGTCGCGCGGGCTCCCCAAGCGTTGCAGCGGCGTGCGCGCACGAAGCTTTTCTTGCTGGCCTGGGCCATAGTCTTCAGGCAGCAAGACCGGTCCGGGGGCAACTTCGTTGACCTGAACATATGGAGCAAACGCCTTGGCGAGGGCCTGCGTCAGCGCAGATACCCCGGCCTTGGATACGCAATAGGGCAGCAAGCTTCGACTCGGTCGCTGGCCACTCCAATCGCCAAGAAAAACAATCTTCCCCTGCCCCCGTTGATACATCTGTCTGCCGATGAGTACCGAGAGGAAGAAGGGCGCTGATATATTCGTCTGACGGAAAGTGCGCCACTCCTGCGCACGCAAAGTCGCCAGAGGAGTCGGAAAGAACACGGCGGCGTTATTGATGAGAATGTCGATTTTCCCTGCTTTTTCCAGCGCTTCGTGGGCGATACGGTGGACGTCGCGGCGATTTGCCAAATCACCCCGGACAATCCATACCTGGCGGCCACATTGCTGCACGGCCTGTCGCGTCTCCTCTCCTGACGACGTATGGACGTGCAGGATCACATCCGCTCCTCCTTGCGCCACAGCAACCGCAATATCTCGCCCTATCCGACGGCCCGCCCCTGTCACCAGCGCGAGAGCACCCTGCAACTGCATATGTTATCCTTTTCGTTCCGGTACCGTGAGTGGAATGGCAACCGTAAAGGTCGCCCCGCCCGCGCTATTATTCTGCACAGAGATCGTCCCATGATGGAGTTCGATAATTTTTTGCGCGAAGGCGAGGCCCAAGCCAGAGCCTGTTTTCTTGGTGGAAACAAAGGGGGAAAATATCTGTTCGCCCACGCCTTCCGGCAGACCGACGCCCGTATCTTGAATGGTGATCTGCATATGCTCCTGTGCCTGCCGCGTCCGAATCGTAATCCGTCCATCCCGAGATGAGGCTTCCAGGGCATTCGTCAAAAGGTTCAAAATGGCCTGCTTGAGCTTGATGCGATCAAAGGGCACGCCAGGTTCATCGCTCTGCGTGTCCATCTCATAGTGCAGGGTCACTCCTCGCGCCCGGGCCGCCTCGTGCATTTCTCGCCCCGCCTCGTGCAGGAGTTTGCTCACGCTCCCAGGCTCACGATGGATGGCAAAGTCACGGGAAAAGACCAGCAGGTCAGACAGCGTGGTGTTCAAGTCTGTAATGGCCGCATCGAGTTGGTTGACCCGGTGGGACGCCTCGTCCAAGGTCTCGCGGGTAGGCAGCTGTGTATCCTCGAGTGTGTCTTGCAAGAGGTCACACTGAAGACCCAGGAGACCGATTTTTTGGAGGATTTGGTGCGAGATCGTCGACGACATATGGCCGATTGCCGCCATACGTTCGCTTCTCGCCATATCGACATTCATCAACTGAAGTTGCGTATTTTGCCGCTCAATTTCTTTTTTGCGGAGCGTGAGCGTCCGCATGAGCACATGGGCAGCCCCAACGGGAATGGCGCTCAAATACAGCCCGGCCCCCCCAAAGGTATTGACGCCAAGAATCATGATCGCGCTATACGGGGTGACCAGCAACAGCCCGGCCATCATCAGCGTCGGGAAATTGCTGGCAAAATCGAGCCCGGACGTATACAGGGTCCCATACCGCGCACGATGCTGTAAGCCATAGCCAAGGGCAAAAACAGCCCAGCCGCCTGCTTCACTCAGTATGAATCGGGCCAGTTCTTCAAATTCCCCGATATGAATGGGAATGCGGCCACCGCTTGAACGGTAGATAACATAGCGGCAAAAGAGCGAGATTTGCAGCAGCGCGCACAGTTCAAGAATCCGTCGGACTGGACGGGCATCCTCTCGTACGGTCTGGGGCACGGTATCCACGCCCCACCATCGCACCACATACGCGAGAGGCAGGCTGAGCAGTATTGAGCCGAGGAGTAAGGGCAGGGCAAACAGCCCTACCGTGTACAGCAGCGCACTCGTGACCACAAAGAGGAGGAGAGACAGGAACCAGTCTTGTCCCATCTCAACCCGCAACAGCACGCTTATACACAGCAGCGGCACGAACGCCTGGTACAGATCAAGATAACCAAGATTAAAGGCGGCGAAACCACTCGCTGCAAACAGGAGACCGAACAGGCCGCCGGCCGTCCCGGCTTGCAGTGTCCTGAGCCCTCGTTCGTCGCTCATCACTCCCGTCCCGTCAGAAACCAATCAAGCCACGGGACACGTCGGAAGAGGAGAAAGCCGTATTCGAGGTTTGCAGAGTTAAAGTCGGAGGCATTCAGCGAGACATTAAAACGGAGGTCCTGAAATCCGTACCGGGTCTCCAGTTGGTTGTTCCAATCGTAGGCTTCTTGTTTGACCGGCACTCGATGGACAATGTCCCAATGCAGCACGATCCGATAATAGGGATGGGTCCGCCATTGACTATTGGGGAAGACAAACTCCAAGACGTAGCAGGGGCGTCCGTCGTGCTCTTGAATACCGCGAAACTGCACCTCTAATTCGCTCTGTAGCCAGCCTTGTAAAAGCTGTGTCTGCAACCGTTCGACAACCTGACCAAACCCGAACTCTTGCAGCGAATAGTGCAATTCTCGTCGCATCCATGAGCCGTCCGGGACCAAGTCACCAATGATCGGGAGACCGAACAGCGAGGTGCGGACCCGGACCCGCCCCCTATTCCAACCGGCTCGAAAGAGTGCTTCCTTGCGTCTGCCGCTTTCCTGTTGCCACGCGATATACACATCTAACGGTTTCCGAAACTTGAATCTCGCCGTCCGGCGGCTCAGTTGCTCCCCGCGACGCGCTTCAGTCACCCATACCCCAGTATAGTCCTGGATTTCGCCTGCACGGCGCAGCCAGTTTTGGGTAAATCCGCGGACATCCAGGTCGGTCCCCGGCCGGAACAGGCTCGGGTCCCCAGACGTGGGCGAGGCGCGCTCAAAGACTTGGCGTAAAATACCCGTATTGACCTGGAGGTCTATATACGCCAAGCGCTGGCGTACTTCTCCTGAGGCCCCTCGCAGTAAGAGTTCGAGCGGCAAGCCTGTACCCCGCTCAATGACAAATTCATATGTCGTGACCGTATTGTCACGAAAGGGAATGAGGAAAGCCGGCACTGACAGAATCACGCGCCCTTCGGCCACTTGTGGGTCTCCTGGCTGAAGCCCGACAAGCTGGAGGCTCCGGTCAGCGCTGGGCCGTTGAGAGAGGGCCCTCAGGGCGTATAACCACGCGTTCACATCCTTGAGGGCTGGAGCAAAAGGGTCACTAATTTCCGTAGAGGGAATACTGACCCGGACATAATCAAACCAGCCGCCAAGTCTGATAAAAATTGTTCCCAGAGCCCGGGTTGGCCTGGTGAGCAGGGTGGTCCCACGGTATAGGCCCGATTGCCATTGCATGAGCAGGGAAGAGGGCTTCCGAAAGGTGACGGCAATCTCATGCTGCCGATGGACCCCGCCCTTTTCCCAGACCTCGTGCCGTAGTATACCGCGATAATCGACAAGGCGGTGATAGGCCGCTTGACACTCGGCCAGGATTTCCTGCACCGGCGTCTCTACGGCTTCGGCCCCGGCGTCTCTTGGGAGAAACAGACCTAGAGAGAGCACGGACAGCGTCGCCAGGGTCAGCCGCGTCATTCCTATCCCAAACCGGCTTTCAGTGCCAGCACCGCCGCTTTCGTCCGGTCGTTCACCTGCAACTTGCGAAAAATACTCGCCAGGTGCATCTTGACCGTGAGTTCACTAATAAAGAGTTGCTGACTGATTTCTTTATTCGAGGCGCCGGTTGCCACTGAGCGTAATACTTCTTCCTCTCGATTCGTGAGAGTTTGGACCAGGCGTCTCAGTTCTTCAACTTCTTGATCCCGCTGGAACTCGTGCAAGAATTTACTGGCTAAGTCAGGATTCAAAAACACCTCTCCATCTGCGACCCTGCGCAGGGTTTCAAGAATCTCTTTCGAGCGGGTGTTTTTGAGCAGGTATCCAACAGCCCCAACCTTCAGGGCACGAAAGATAAGAGGCGGATTGTCATAGCCGGTGAGCATGACCACTTTCGTTTCTGGTGACTGTTTGCGAACAAAAGCCGTCGCACTAATGCCATCCCCCTCGGGCAGCTCAAAGTCCATGAGAATGACCTGAGGCTTTTCCTTTTCGAGGAGCTGCTCAAGATCGGCCACACTCTCTGCCACGCCGAGGAGTACGAAGTCAGGCTGTTTCCGAAATAGCTCCTGGAGACCGGAGAGAAAAATCGGGTGGTCATCAACAAGGATGATGGAGATTTTTCCACTTAAATGTTCGGCCGGCTTGGACCGTCGCTTCTTTTTTGTATCTTTGCTGAGACCCTGGCTCGCCATATTATCCCTATCCGAACCCGAAGCATAGGAATTCTCGCTCAGGGGGTCAAGAAACCACCTGCCCTTGAGAGATGTCGATACGTCCGGCTTCATTTTGTCTCGTTTAGAAATAAAAAGATATTTATAGATTTATTATATAAAAATAAAGTAATAATTAGATGGATATTTTCCATAAATTTATTAGATATACAGTAATATATGAGAGTCATATTTCATATACTAAATGTACAGTTTTACTAAGTAATATTTACTTAATATTTAGAGTAATATATTACTCAAAGAATAATATATTACTGTATCCACATCTGCCTTTTCCTGTGGATAATGGCTTGGGTAGGAGGTTGAATATGGAGAGTCTGCCACTTGAAGGGAAATCCACTCGGGCAAAAAGTCCGAATGCTCCTTCTTACAGTCTCCAGGAATGTCTTGAGGATACGCGCAAGGTCTTTCGTATTGAAAACCAAGTCGCAACAAGTCGGGAGTCGATTGCAGAACACATTACGCTTGCTCCGCAATCTGGCCCTTTTAACAGAAAACTCAGCAGCCTACGCCAGTACGGCCTCCTTGAAGCTATTGGGAAAGATCTGCGGGTCAGCGATCTGTTCATCAGAATAGAACATGCGACAGGAGAGACGGAGCGCTGTCGGGCCTTACGTGAAGCTCTCGGCCGTCCAGCGGTTTTTCAAAGACTGCTGTCCCAATATGAGCAGACTGGCTTACCTTCCGATATCAATCTTACAAACCAGCTGATAATCAAACACAGATTCACTAAAAAGAACGCCGAGGTCGTTTCTCGTGCATTCCTGGACTCCTCACGTTTCGCCGGCTTGGGTCTTTTCCGTCCTCACGCCACACCTTCCCCCCTCCCCCCTCAAGCGACTCGGGCCCCCCTGGAAGAGACATTTCCTCCTCCCCTCCCTTCTCAGCCCGCTCTCCCTGCTTCTCGGACACGGACTGACGTTTCTCTCTGTAGACAGGAGATCCCACTCGGCACAGGTCGTCGGGCCGTCGTTGAGCTCCCTGAGGATATTAGACCTGAGGAAATTCAACGCCTGATGCGCATCTTGCAAGCCTTGGCCGACCCTATCGACTGATAGTCCGCTGGCGAGCCGGTCTTTACTTCATCCCTATTCCACTCTAGCCTCTGGCATTGCATTTCATTCTCCCACCTCCTACGGGGCATGGTTGTGTCAACGACTCAGACCCAAAATCCACCACACCCACTCGTACCGAGAGCTTTGCAGTGGATTTCGCGTCTTTTCTTTGCGCACTTCTTCACCCTTCTGTTAATAACAATCAGCCTGTCTCAGTGGAGCGTACCGGCCTGGTTTTTGAGCGTCTTTTTAGCCGTGCCTCTGCCGCCGTTAGCGACATTAGCCGTTCTCCTCTCTCCCATTCTTTTTTGCTTGAATCTCGCCCTCCTCCGCTTCTCTCGACGCCTCTCCACCCTTCCCACAGCCCTCCGTCATCTGCTCCGGATTTATTTTGCCTCGGCTTTCATCAGCGTCTTTTGCTTTGTGTTTCTTGTGTTGTGCGGAGTGTTATGGACACTCTTGTCTGTTCTTGTCACCGCCGGCGACTTCTTTTTTCCCGTTGCAGAACTCCACCTGTCTGTTCAGCCCGTGCTGACATTCGGCTTTCGTCTCTTTGCCGGGGTGAGTCTCGTGCTCATTACCGGCCTTCTCATCTATGGCTATCTCGGAGGACAGCGTCAGCTCGGCCTCTCCGAGATCGACCTCCCCCTGACCCATTGGCCGGCCGCAAGTCCGCCTATCAGAATTGCGCATATCAGCGACCTCCACATCGGGACGAATCTCACGACGCAAGAACTCGAAACCTATGTCCAGAGAGTCAATGCGCTCCGGCCAGACCTCATTCTCCTGACCGGCGATATCCTCGACTCCAATCCGGCCTATATCCCGGACTTCTTCCCGTATCTGAACACGCTCCACGCCCGGTATGGAGTCTTTGCCTGTCTTGGTAATCATGATCGCTATGCAGGCGTGCAGGCTGTGGCGGCTGGCTTAGCAGACTATACCCGTATTACCCTTCTACGCGACCAAGTTGTCCATCTCGCTATGACAGGCACAACGCTCCATCTCATTGGTCTGGACGACCGCGGGAAAGATTGGGCCCGCGGGCTCGACGAGGATACCACTCTCACCCGCCTCAGAGCGGACATCCCGAGCCATGAGCCCACTATTTTATTATCGCACCGTCCCGATATTTTTCCCGCCGCAGCCAGTCTCGGTATTGATCTCACCCTGTCGGGCCATACCCATGGCGGGCAATTTGCCCTGCCCTTCCAGCCCCATCAGTTCAATTTGGCCCGCTTTATTACCCGCTTTCCACGCGGCCAGTATACGCTCAGGGATTGTTCTCTGTATGTGAATCGAGGTCTGGGCGTCACGGGCCAGCGCATCCGTCTTTTCACTCCACGGGAAATTGCGCTCTTGACCTGTCGGGCCACGCCACATGCCGGAGCGCTGTGAACGCCCCCCTGCTCCGCCGCATTTTACTACGTCACACGCCGCGGTTGTCCTACTTGACCCCTTGCACCCATTACTGCATCCTCAAAGGGTCACGCCACCGGGGATACCATGTATCATCTCACTCGCTTTGTTGAATTTGAGGCGTCTCACCGCTATTGGAATCCCGACTTTTCAGAAGAAGATAATTGGCGCACCTTTGGTAAATGTGTCAGTCCATACGGCCATGGGCATAATTATGTCCTGCGGGTGACCGTGCACGGCGAGAGCGACCCGCACACCGGTATGGTGATCAATATCAAAGAATTGGACCGCTTACTCAAAGAAGTCACTGGCCAGTTTGACCATAAATTCATTAATCTCGACCACCCGGCCTTCAGCCATCTCATTCCGACCACGGAAACGCTTGCAACCTATATGCGGGACTATCTCGCAGACCGGTTGCGAATAGCGCAGCCGGCAGCCCGGCTCTTTCGTGTTCGCCTGTATGAAGAACCAACGCTCTGGTCCGATGTGTCGGGTGGAAAGGGAAGTGCTATGGTCGCCCTCACAAAATCCTTCAGCTTTAGCGCCGCTCACCGTCTTCATAGTCCACATTTATCCGACGAGCAGAATAGAGAGATATTTGGCAAATGTAATAATCTGCATGGCCACGGGCATAATTACGAACTGGAGGTGACCGTCACCGGCGCTATCGATCCACAGACCGGCATGATTTTTGACCTGGCCAAGCTGATGCAGATCGTACACGAAGAAGTGATTGAGCGTTTTGATCATAAACATCTCAATCGTGAGACAGCGGAGTTTCACAATCTCAATCCCACGGGAGAAAACATTGTCCACGTTATTTGGAACCTGCTGGAACCACGTCTGGGCCCGCACCTGTCGCGGGTTGGGTTGTGGGAGACCCCGAAGAATTTCTTTGAATATCACGGAGAACGCGCGTAAGCCTTGCGCGTAAGGAATCCAATATGTCATCTCCCAAGCTGCATGGCCAAGTTGCCGTTGTCACTGGTGCGAGTTCTGGCATAGGTCACGCGACCGCCCTGGCCCTTGCCCAGGCTGGTGTCCAGGTCGTTCTCGCTGCCCGGACCCAGGCGACATTGGATGGGGTGGTCCAGGAATGTAGTCAGGTCGGTGCTCCAGCCCTTGCGGTTCCCACCGATGTCACCAACGAGCACGCCATTGCCGCCCTGATGGAGAGAGCCGTCCAGGCGTATGGGCAGCTTGATATTCTGGTGACGAGTGCCGGCGGTGCGGCCTTTGGTCCTATCATGGAATCCCGCACCGAGGACTGGGATATGCTCATGAACGTCAATCTGCGCGGGACGTATCTCTGCTGTAGAAGTGCGCTCGGACATATGCTGCCCCAAAAGCGTGGCCATATCCTCAACGTATTGTCTATTGCCAGCCACATGATCTTGCCTGGCTCAACAGCCTATACGGCCTCCAAGTTCGGCGCTCTCGGTCTGACGAAGGTCTTAGCGGCTGAGGTCCGCTCAGAAGGAATAAAAGTGACCGCCGTGATTCCCGGTGCGGTGGATACTCCCCTGTGGGACAAAAGCGGCGGGGACCTGGACCGGGCGAAAATGCTGTCTGCGGACGATGTGGCAGACGCCATGCTGGGCGTCATTGCTCAGCCGGCCGGTATTCATACCGATGAGCTTCACCTCATGCCGCCTTTAGGCGTGCTGTGATGCTGGACAGACAGAGCGGAGGGAGTGGGATTCGAACCCACGAGAGCCTTTTGGACTCTACCGATTTTCAAGACCGGCGCCTTCAACCGCTCGGCCATCCCTCCACGTGGCCGGTCTTACACGGCTTTCTTCGACTTTGAAAGGGGGGATGGAAGGTCGCCACCGTGACGGGCATCACTCGCTTCAGCCCGTCGGTGAGGTATCAGGGCACACCCTGCGTTCCTTAAAACGCCACCGCCCGGCAACTTTCTCAATCTGGTCCTCATAACGCCCAGAAATCACCAGTTCAGTTTTTCCCCGTGCCGCATGCGTCATGAGCAGATAACTCTCTGCGGTAGCCGTGTCACCGTCGAGGTCGATCAGAATGTTCATGACACAGTGACGAGGCTGGGCGTCTCCGGTCCAGTCTTTATAGCGGGCGGTAAAGGCCAGCAGCTTCTCCGCCCCTTGCCATTGACCCAGAATTGGACTGTTAAAAGTGCCATCCGCGGTAAAGCATTGGACCCACTCCGCATAGCGTCCCGCGTCAATCGAGAGACAGTAGCGTGTCATTAAATCGCGAATAGCCTCTTTGTCTTCCAAAGCGTTCATCGCTCTACTCCTTTTTCACTTTCTCTTTCACATCTGTTCATCTCGGCCCAAAGATGACCGTGATGTCTTGGCCGGAACGTCGGACGAGCAGACGGGCGGACTGATTCTCTGGTAGAGTTTTCTGCCGCAAGTCTGCGATACTGCGGATGAGTGCGCCCTCCAGGGCCAGAATGATGTCGCCGCGTTGCAGGGTCCCCTGACCCTGAGCGGCGTTTGTCACCAGCACCCCGTCCGCGGTCGGAAGCTGAAAATACTCTGCCAGTTCAGCCGTCATATTCTGGACCTCAATCCCCATGACCGTCGCGCTGATGGTCTGGAGGGGGCCGGGCAAACGCTGGCTGCTTTCCGCAAAGACCTCCTCCGCAACAAAAATAGGCCGGTCGAACCTGAGAGCAAGCGCAATAGCATCACTCGGACGACTATCGACCTCAACCGACCGGTCGGTGAGGAGCAGATGAATCTGGGCGAAATAGGTATTATTCTTGAGCGCACTGACCACAATTTTTTGAAACTCGACACCCATATGGTCCAGGACGTTTTTCATTAAGTCATGCGTCAGCGGGCGGGGAAAAGGCGTTCCGGCCAGGGCCAGCGCAATGGCCCTGGCCTCGAATGGACCAACCCAGATAGGGAGGAATCGTGCCGTCTCAGTATCGGCGAGAATCACCACAGGAGCCTGCGCGTGTCGATCAAATCCAACATGATGAACCTGGACAGGGAAGACAGGCACGGCAGAGGCGCGACCAGGCAGGAGCAGAAGAAGAGCGAACAGGCCGGCGAGAAGACCAGACCGCAATGGGCGGGACCGGCATGAGAACGGAGGGTGAGTCTGGTGCTGTCGCATACGACCTCCTGGAATTCTGAGGTTTTCCTAACGGGAAGGGGCAAGAGAGAAACAGTCAGACAATGATAAGAAGCATGGCGCGAAGATGCAGGGGAACAGTAAGGCGCGCGGCGAGAGTTCAGTCCGCTGGGCTGGTCGAACAGGCGGTACACAGATTTTCAATATTATCCGGATCTTCAACAATCCCCTCATCCAGGCTATGGCATATCTGAGAGCAGCGTGCGCAAATAAAATAGATACCCTCAATGGTCTTATTAATCCGCTCCCGATTCAACACCCGTCCGCGCAGCTTGGAGATCCGAATACCAAGGAGTTCTGCATAGCGCTTTTTTATCTTGCGTCGCCCAGCTTCATCTTTTGGCAGCTCCTCTTCTTCGAGGTCCTCCCCTTGCTCTTCCTCGTCAAAGAGACTGGGGGCACGCGCCTTCCCGGCTTGCTTCGCCCGCGGCATTTACAGACTCCGGGCGGAGCTTGTTGTGACCGCATGTTCTATGTTCTTTTCGCAGACCCAATAGAACCCTTTCTTTCCGAACCCGGCAAATTGCACGACCCGGCTTTGGGCTCCACACATCGGACATGCCTGTTGTGAGTCGAATTTCTTGTCTTTTTGGGCGGTTTTCGCTTTCCCGGCCATAGTCTTTCCTCCACAATCCAATCAAGGAAATGTTCAGAGATATCTGCTTGCTATACCAGGATAGGCGATTGCTCGCCCAACTGTCAAGGGTGAAAGGTTCTTGTCAGTTCAGGCCACGCATGGTATCGTTGCCGTCGTGAAATTCAAATTTATCACACGAAATCAGAGACTTACGTCTTCTCATCGCAGGGCTGCCCAGGCCCTGTGGAGGGAGGGATGACGCTGCCGTCCGCATCGGACCGGGTGCTCTTGCAGCCGGACGACAGTGTGCTCTTCATTGACCAGAAGGAACGCGAATATCTCCGCCTCCTGCACCCCGGTAGTGTCATTGCGCTGCGGGGTGGGAATATCCCTGCTGAGCAGTTTATTGGACTTGCAGAAGGCAGCTTGGTCCAGATCGGTCAGGGGGAAAAATTCCGCATCTTCCGGCCAACGTATGCACGCCTGATTCCCAACCTGCCGCGCCAAGCCCAAGTGATCTATCCCAAGGATATTGGTCTTATCCTGCTCTGGGGAGATGTCTTCCCCGGCGCCCGTGTCCTTGAGGTAGGAGCAGGCCCGGGGGCTTTGAGTATCGCTTTGCTACGAGCCATAGGACCAGAAGGCTATTTACTCACCGTTGATATTCGGACCGACCATTGCAAGATGGCACGCAACAACGTCAAGCGCTTTTTTGGCGCTCCGCCAAACTGGATAGTCGCCCAAACCGATGCGTATCAGGGGTTGCCGATTCGGGAGGTTGACCGCGCCCTGATTGATCTGCCGGAGCCGTGGCAGGTCGTGCCTCATGCCCGAGCAGTCATCCGGCCTGGGGGGGTGCTCGTGGGCTATCTCCCCACGGTGCTGCAAGTCAAAGCGCTGGTAGACGCACTCCACGCAGACCCCAGGTTTGCCTGCGTAGAAGTCATGGAAAACATGGTCCGGTTCTGGCATGTCAAAGACCGGTCCGTGCGGCCGGAACACCGCATGGTCGCGCATACCGGCTTTATTGTGGTCGCCAGACGGGTCACTGAGGCGGCCGCCATTCAGGTCAAGTCCGAGAAGCAAGTCAGACAAGAAGCTCAGCAAGCCGCAGTCCCACACAGCGCGCCGGAATCGTGATTGATGTCTGTCCGGACAATCTATGCGCTTTCCCTCTCCTACACCTCTTGCCTCCTCAACCTCTCACCTGATAGCTGACGGTGGTGAGGGGGAAACCATGTCGAAAGTGCTTTTTGAGAAAAAGGGAGGCATTGCCTATGTGACCATTAACCGGCCGGAACGCCTCAACGCGTGTGACGTTGAAACCTATCATATGCTGGCCGACATCTGGATCGAATTTCGAGACGACCCGAGCTTACGCGTCGCTATTCTGACCGGAGCCGGCGAGCGAGCGTTTAGTGCCGGGAGTGATATAAAAGCGAATTATGTCAATCGTCCGGAAAACGAAAATACCAATCTCTTCCCAACGCTGTTCGACCTGTATAAGCCTATCATTGCGGCCATCAACGGCCACGCGAATGGTGGCGGCCTGGAGCAGGCTCTGGCGTGCGATATCCGCGTGGCCGCGGAGCATGCCCAATTCGGATTTGGCGAAGTTCGCCTAGGCTGGCTGCCGGGTGGCGGGGGGACGCAACGCCTCCCCCGGATCATTCCTCTGGGACGGGCCTTGGAGTTATTGTATACCGGCGCTCGCATTTCCGCGGAAGAAGCCTATCGCCTCGGTCTGGTTGACTACCTCGTCTCCATGCGTCAGCTCATGCCCAGGTGTGAAGAGATTGCCGAAGAGATTTGCAAGAGCGCGCCCCTGGCCGTACAGCACATCAAGCAAGCTTCCTTACGCGGCCTGGATGTGTCCCTCAAGGAGGGACTGCAATTAGAACGTACACTCTATAACGAACTGCAAGCGACCGAAGACGCCCGTGAAGGCGCCCTTGCTTTTGCAGAAAAACGGGCCCCGCATTGGCAGGGCCAGTGAAGTCTGCCCCCTGCGGTCCGTTCGCTCAGCAATCTCAGGAGAGGCAGCCCGGAACAGTCCAGAGGCGCGCTATGGCAGAACCCGCAATGATACAGCAAGCGGCGCGGCACCTTTTTTCGGCCACCTATGTTATGGCGATGACAGGAGCCGGTATCTCGGTTGAAAGCGGGATTCCCCCCTTTCGTGGGCCGGGGGGGTTATGGACAAAATATGGAGAGCCACCCATGAATGGCTACGACATATTTCTCCAAGATCCGAAGAAAGCCTGGGAGGAGCGCTTATCGCCCTCAGGCCCGAGCAAAGAGATGTGGCAGACCCTGGGCACGGCAGAGCCGAATGCCGGCCATGCCGCCTTGGTTGATCTGGAAAATATGGGCATCTTGCGGAGCATGATTACGCAGAACGTCGACAACCTGCACCGGCGCGCCGGCAGCCAGCGCCTCATTGAAATCCACGGCAATTATACCCTGGTGCGCTGCCTGAGCTGTCACGCCCGCTTTCCAGGCGCTGAGATTCCACTCCACCAGTTGCCCCCGGCATGTCCCAACTGTTCGGGTATTCTCAAAAGTGACACCGTGTCGTTTGGCGAACCCATTCCACAGGACGCCCTGGAGCAGTGTTATCGCGAAACGCAGCGGTGCGACTGCATGATCGTCGCTGGCACCTCGGCCACCGTGTATCCGGCCGCTGGCTTCCCCATTGCCGTCAGCCAGCAAGGCGGCACACTGATTGAGGTGAATTTATACGAAAGCGAATTAACCCCCGTATGCACGCTGAGCCTGCGTGGTTCATCAGCCACCATCCTGAGTCAGTTGGTTGAGGCCGTCAAAGCCCAACGTGCCTAATGTTTACCGTGTGGACGCCAGGACTTGCCAGTGAAACAATGGTTCGCATTATCTGCTGTTGGTCGGGACCGGCCCGGGATCGTCGCCGATTTGGCAGAACTGATTTTCGAGTCCGATTGCAACCTCGAAGACTCCAGCATGACCCGGCTGGGTGGTGAGTTTGCCGTGCTCCTGCTCCTTTCGGGTCGGGCTTCGGACTGCCAGCAACGGCTCTCGACGGCCTGTAAACGGCTCGAATGGGAAAAACGGCTGATCGTCTTTTTCCGTCCGCTTGAAGAAGAGCCCCGCCCCTCTGGGGCCGACGGCGAGACGCACCGCTATGAGCTGGCGGCCACCGGAGTGGATAAAGCCGGCATTGTTGCCCGGGTGGCTCGCTGCTTAGCCGAGCAAGGGGTGAATATCGTGCACATGCAGACCTCCACTCAGCCAGAGCCGGGGCACGGCACGGTCATCTATCATATGCGGATATCTCTGGCTGTTCCGAGCGACGTTGCTGAGACGACCCTCAGGGACAAACTCGACCGTATTGCCGATGATTTGCGTATTCATATCGACCTCACAGCATCCGTTGCGCACGATGAAAGGAGGACAGCATGAAACTGGGATTTATTGGTGTTGGGAATATGGGCAACCCTATGGCCCTCAATCTTCTGAAGGCCGGCCATGCCCTTCAGGTATATGACATCAAACAAGAGGCGGCCAGCAACCTGATTGCAGAGGGCGCCATCTGGGTCGAGAGTCCCAAAGCCGCGGCGACTGGCGCGGAAGCGGTCTGTCTCTCCTTACCCATGCCGGCCCATGTCGAGGAAGTCGTCCTGGCTGACAAAGGGGCCTTGGCCGGTCTGGCCCCAGGGAAGACCATTATCGACATGAGCACAAACTCACCAACTGTCGTCAAAGAATTAGCCGCGCGGGCGAACGCCCAGGGCGTCCATTTTCTTGATGCGCCGGTCAGCGGCGGCGTGCGCGGCGCACGCAAAGGGACGCTGGCCATCATGGTCGGTGGAGACAAGGCCGTGTACGAGACGTGCGAACCCATGCTGCACTGTATGGGTAGCAATGTGTTTCACGTTGGAGCCATTGGCGCCGGCAACGTGGCCAAGCTGGTGAACAATATGCTGGCCTTTATTCATATGATGGGTGCCGCCGAAGCCCTGATCCTCGGAGCCAAGGCCGGTGTCGATCCCAATAGCCTGTGGAAAATCGTCAAAGCCAGCAGCGGGAATAGTTTTATCTGGCAGTCTGGAACCAGAGCTATTTTACGCGACCGGCTCGCCCCAACTTTTACTATTGATCTGGCCTGTAAAGACATGGGGCTTGCCACCGATCTTGGCGCAGAATTGGACGTTCCCCTGATGATAGCCTCAGCCGCCCAAGAGCTGCTCAAGGGATATCAGTCAAGCGGGTTTGCGCAGGAAGACGTCCTGGCAACAATCAAAGCTCTGGAACAACAGACGGAGACAACCGTGCGGGGTACCTGGGACGACGCGAACGAGTCGTAGGGCCTGTCATGCAGCTCTATACGAAGATTCTTATCGGGATGGTGGTGGGTGCGGTGGTGGGCCTTGTGCTGGGTCCCAATTCCCTCCTCCTGACCCACGATGTCTATGCCATCCGCGATGCTGCGCAGATCGTCTTTCAGCAAAACCCCACCGAGGCAGCCTCTCGTGTCCAGATGCCGGCGGGTGTCCCGCTTCAGATGAGGTTGCTCGAAACCAGGTTCGAGCAACATGCCGATCTGCTCGGAGAGGAAAGAAAAGTACCCGTTTGGGCAAGAGTCCGGTTTCCTTTCAGTCAGAGACTGGCGCTGGCAGACCAGGCTGGCTCCCTGCGACAGCAACTTGGCCTCCTCTCCCCAGGCGGCCAAGTAGAAGGCTGGCTGCAAATTTCCAGGACCCCGCTTGAGGGCGGCGGCTTTGCGTTTTCCCCGCGGCCCATCAGCCGCCTCGGCAAGCAGATCATCACCGTCCTGCGGCCCATCGGGCAGCTCTTCATGCGTCTCATCAAGATGGTCGTGGTCCCGCTGGTTTTTGCCTCACTGCTGGTCGGTGTGGCCGGCCTGGGCGATATTCGCAGACTGGGCCGCCTGGGGAGTCGCACCCTGGGTCTCTACCTGGGAACAACCGCAGTCGCGGTCTCCATTGGTCTCGTCTGTGCCTACGTCGTCCAACCTGGTCAGTTTATTGACCCAGCCGACCGCGCCGTGCTGCTCGCCCAGTTTGGCACCGCGGCCGGCGACCGAATGTCCGCCGCGGCCGTTTCTCCCTCCATGGTCGATACTCTGCTCGACATTATCCCAACCAATCCCATCGATTCGCTCACCAGCGGGAATATGCTCCAGATTATCTTCTTCGCCATTGTCTTCGGGGTCGCGATGACCGCCCTGGGTCCTGAGGAAAGCGCGAGCGTGGTCACGCTCTTTGAGAAGCTTCAGAATGCCATGATCGTCATCATCGGCTGGGTGATGGCCTTGGCTCCATATGGCGTTGCCGCCCTGATCGCGGAAGTGGTCGGGACGAGCGGGGTCAGCGTGCTGACAGCCCTCCTCGTGTATGGCTGCACGGTCGTCCTGGGTCTGGCCCTTCATGCCGGCCTGGTGTATGGCGGCTTGGTGCGTCTGCTCAGTCGCCTGTCGTGGGTTTCGTTTATGCGTGCCGTCCGTCCGGCTCAACTCATCGCTTTTTCCACGTCTTCTTCTTCAGCGACCCTTCCCGTTTCCATCGAATGCGCTGAGAAAGATATCGGGGTGAGTAATCCGGTCGCGAGCTTTGTCCTCCCCCTCGGCTCTACCGTGAATATGGACGGGACCGCGCTCTACCAAGGCGTGGCGGCAATTTTTATTGCCCAAGTATTCCAAACCGACCTGTCGTTCGGCAGCCAACTCAGCATTGTGCTGGCCGCAACTATGGCCTCGATTGGTGCGGCCGGGGTTCCTGGAGCCGGGATGATTACCTTGGCCCTTGTCCTGACTTCGACCGGGATTCCAACGGTGGGGCTCGCCTTGATCCTTGGCGTTGATCGTATTCTGGATATGTTTCGGACCGCGGTGAATGTCACTGGAGACTTGGCAATCACGACCGTCATGGCCAAGGGGGAAGGCGAGCAGTTGGCTCTTCAAACACGGGCATAATGCACGCCGCGCCCGCGAGCGGCGACACAGGAAGGATACGCCCCTATGAGCGAACTCCTTTTCAATCAGACCGGCCCGGATGGCGCTATTGCCACGGTGACTTTTAACCGGCCCGAGGCGCGGAACGCCCTGACGTGGCCGATGTACAAGGCGCTGGAGAAAACGGATGTACGAGGCGCTGGAGAAAACGTGTGACGTCGTTGACCGGGACGACGCTATTACCGTGCTTATCTTGCAGGGAGCCGGCGACAAAGCCTTTGTCTCCGGTACGGACATCAGCCAGTTTACCGCGCTCAAGGAAAACGCAGACGCAATTGCATACGAGCGGAAACTCGAACGGCTTATCAGTCGCCTCGAAAGCGTCCGCAAGCCGGTGATTGCCGCTATTCAAGGGGTTGCCGTTGGGGCTGGGGCGGCTTTAGCTCTGGTGAGTGACCTGCGCTATTGTACCCCGGAGAGTCAGATAGGCTTTCCCATCGCCCGTACCCTGGGCAACTGTCTGAGCGTGGCTATCCATGCTCGTATTCTTGACGCAATAGAGCCGGCAAAGACCAAGGAGCTGATGTTTCGTGCCAGACTCGTCCGGGCTCAGGAGGCCCTGCAACTCGGTCTGGTCAATGAGATTTTCGACGCTGCGCAGCTGGGCCCTCGGGTGCGCCACATAGCCGAAGAAATCTCTCAGCACGCTCCCCTGACCCTCCAAGTGACAAAAGAGGCTATTCGGCGTGTGCAGGCCCACCGACGTGCGGTCGGTGAGGATATCTTGGGAGAAGACCTGATTAGCCGCGCCTATATGAGTCAGGATTTTCGTGAAGGGGTGGCCGCGTTTCTGGCCAAGCGGTCGCCACGTTTTCGGGGGCGGTAGTAAACGCAGAGCAACGGAGATGATGATGCCACTCTCAGGAGTCAGAGTCGTTGAGGTGGGCCTGAACTTGGCCGGCCCCTTAGCCGGAGCCATTATGGCTGACCTCGGCGCTGACGTGATCAAGGTCGAGCGGCCGGAAACCGGAGACGACGCCAGGGCTTGGGGGCCGCCTTTTGTCGAGGAGACCTCCCTGCCCTTTCATAATATGAACCGCAACAAACGCTCGGTCGTGGTTGACTTCAAAAACGCGGCAGACATGGAACGCCTGTATCAACTCATCGAACGAGCGGATGTGTTTCTCCACAATCTCCGCCCTGGGGTTGCCGCGCAAGTTGGACTGGAAGCAGACTTCCTGCTGTCTCGGAACCCGACCCTCGTCTATTGTGGGGTGACGGCCTTTGGTCATACCGGACCGCTCAAGGATAAGCCCGGCTACGAAGTCTTGCTGCAAGCCTTCGGCGGGCTGATGAGTATGACCGGTCAGGAAAATGGCCCGCCGGTGCGCATGGGCACCTCGGTCGTCGATTATGGGACGGGCATGTGGACCACCATTGCCGCCCTGGCAGCGCTCCGCAAACGAGACAAAACCGGTCGCGGCTGCGTTATTACCACGTCGCTTTTTGAGACCGCGGTCTTCTATGTCAGCACGGCCTTGATTCAATATAAAAAGACCGGGAAAGCGCCGGCTCGCCATGCAACCGGCAGCCCGCGTCAGGTTGCCTTTGGGGCCTTTGAAACGCAGAACGGGCCATTAGTCTTAGGGGTCGCCAACAGTCGGCTGTTCTTCAAACTCGCCAAAGCGCTGGGCCGTAGCGAATGGGTCACGGATCCCCGGTATCAAACAAATGCCAGCAGGATGGAGCATCGGGAGTATCTTATGCAAAGCATCGCCACTGATATGGCCCAAGAGACAAAGGAAACGTGGATGACGCGCTTGGAGGCGGCCGGGGTGCCGTGTGCTCCAATCCTGACGATTCCTGAAGTCATTGCTCAGCCGCAAACCCAGGCGCTGGAGATGATTCGTGAGGCCCCCGGCGCCGCTCTTGAAGTGATGGGTTTACCCTTTTCGATTGACGGGCAGCGACCACATCTGCGGTCGCGCGCCCCACGGCTCGGCGAGCATACGGACGAGGTGTGGGGCGCAAAGCCTTCGAGGCGTTAGCCCCTGCCACACTCGGACGTTGCGTGTGGCAGGGGCTCTTGCCGTTTTTTACAAAACCGGTCATTACTAGGAAAAAATCAGGAGAGAAGGAGGAGCATATGTCAGACCCTGACAAACCCTTACCAGCTTCGGGCACCCTGGAGGACCCGGCCGAACAGTTAGTCCAACATCTCTTACGCCAGCCGCATGACCTCGTTGACGCCCGTCGATTGTTTCAACGCTTTCGGGTCACCACGCGAGAGTTTCAACGCGCCCTGCGTCAATTTGAAGCTCTCCGCCTCACAGGAGACGCCCCACCCCAGTCCGCCTAGTTTGGCTCCATATTCAAAAAGTAAGCACGTCCGACAAAAGCCATAGAGAGCAGTAGAGAAGGCTGGACGTGTTTACTTTTTCGAGACCTGCTCCTTCCACCCGCCCTCACGTCCGAAGCCTCGGATAGGCCCCCTGCGTGGAGAGAAAATAGGACCTCGTCATGATTGAAGTGAACGGTATTGCCCATATTATTCTCACGGTTCGTCGGTTCAAAGAGTGCCAGCAGTTCTATACGAAGCTGCTTCCCTTCCTCGGCCTCCAGCTCGTCTTTGATGGCGAAGACATGTGCTACCACGTTGGGGCCCGGACGGGTGTTGGCATACAGCGCTGTGCCCCCGAGCATCAAGACGAGCGCTTCGTTCAAACACGAACCGGTCTCCACCACTTCTGTTTTCGCGCCCGCTCTCGTCAGGATATCGATCAGGTCTATGCAATGCTGAAAGAGATTAACGCGACCATCGTCACTCCGCCCCAAGAGGGCCCGTGGGCACCGGGCTACTACTCGGTCTTATTTGAAGACCCGGACGGTATCCGGGTTGAGGTGAATTACGTTCCGGGGAAGGGCGTACTCGCCAGAGACGCCGGGTTTAATCCGGGCGGCGACTATCAGTAGGCATTTCGAGCGGCCTCCCGTCCTGCGATACGCCCAAACACCGCGCCGCGTAAAACCGATGTCGCGCCCATATAATTGTAGTAATACAACTCGCCCATAGGCTCACCAGCGACGTAGAGACCGGGGATCGCGCGGCCCGTAGAGTGGATCACTTGGGCTTTTGGATTGGATTTGAGGCCGCCGAAGGTGAACGTAATGCCCCCCGTCACGGGATAGGCCAGATAGGGAGGCGTGTCGAGCCGGCGTGCCCAGTTGGTCTTGTTGACGCCCAAGCCGCGCGTCGCCAAGCCGTCACGGATGAGCGGATCAAATACGCCGGCTTGGCAGGCCGCGTTGTATTCCTCAATAGTTTGCTCCATACGGTCGGCCGGAACACCGAGGCGTGCAGCCAACTCCCGCACGTTCTGCGCTTCAAATGCTTCCTCGTCTGTCCGAATCGCCCGTTTCCAGGCTTCCGGGTCTTCAGCGCGCGGCTTATTGTCAAAGACGTTAAAGGCCACCCCACTTTTGTGCGCCATAATCGCTTTGCTGAATTTCACATAGGTCTGATCACGAAAGTCTTCACCTTCATCGAGAAAGCGCTCACCGTCTTCGTCAATGAAGAGACCGAGTTGAAAAATATAGATCGCCGTCACCCCACACTCGAAGGGCGTAGAACGGGCATCAAGCACCGCAGAGTGGAAATCTCCCCATTGGCCGGCCGGCAGCGCCCCAATGGCGAGGGCCATACGCAAGCCATCACCAGTATTATAGCGGCTGCCGCGTAGAATGAGTCCGTCCATATGCCGCCCGAGATAGCGGACCCGCATTTCCGGGTTGGCCTCGAAACCGCCGCAGGCAATGACGACCCCGCCACGAGCGGTAATATCGGTATAGCCCTCGGGTTCGAGCGCGCGGACGCCAACCACGCGGCCACTGCGGTTCGTGAGGAGAGTTTCCGCCGCGGTCTCATACGCAACATGCACCCCACCCCGCTCCAGATGCTTGTAGAGGGTGTCAACCAGTTGCCAGCCGCCACCCACGGGCTGACGTCGATAGCCGGCGACATGGGGATAGCCCTTTTCCCACGCAATCCCCATGTCCGTCAACCAATCAACGACCTCAGCCGCGTGCTCCACCACGACGCGCACCAAGTCTGTATTCGCCCGCCCACGCGAAACCCGTAAAAAATCGTCAAAGAAATCTTCCTTCGTCTGTTGGGTGGGACAGTACTCATCCGCTTCGTGGGGATAGCGGATTTGCGCATCGGCAATAGCAGAGTTGCCGCCCCGTTGCAGTTTCGGGGCCTTTTCAAGCAGAATGACCTCAGCGCCTGCATTCAGCGCGCTCAGCGCCGCAGAAAGGCCGGCAATGCCGCCACCTATGACGGCAACATCGCAGTCGATTTCCGGTATGGATTCAGCCATATACGTACTTGAGGTGTAAGGATGGGGTTCCCTTTCCCCAGGCGAAATCGCCTATCCCGAGCCGGGTCAAAGGGGACGATGGTGAGGGGTCGTCTACCCCCCGGCAATGCCGACCATGAAGGACACGGTTTCTCCGTCCGCCAAGGTATCATCGATAAAGAGCCGTCGGCCGCTGGAATCAATGAACAAGGTCCCGTTCGTATTCAGGTCCTGCGTATTGGGGTCGATAAGCAGCGCCTGCATTTGCGGCCCATATTTATTGGTCAGCATCTGCGCCAACTCGGCCATATTGGGTTGTTCGAGTTGGATGGTCTCGCCCGTCGTGTGTGTAATTTCCTTAAACCGAGCAGTATACTCTGCTTGAATGGTAATCACGTCCTATTCCTTCCTTCATATCTGATACCCTAACGAGGCGGAACGACATAAAATTTTTCATTTGCATGGGGATTCCCCGCTCCATAGGGGTTGTTGAGACTCTCAGACGAATAGGGGCTGCCATATCTTCCATATGGATGCGCAGTAGAATCGAGATCATACGGGTTGGTGCTGAATTTTCCACGGTAATTGCCGTGTCCATCGTATATTTTCGGCGCGTCTGTTGCGTAGGGGTTTGTCCATGACTTGTTACTATAAGGGCTTCCGTACTGACTATATGGGTTCATCAGTCCGTCCGGTTTGTACGGACTTCCAGCCCCGTATGGGTTACTCAGGCAATCTGGGTCATAGGGGCAGACGGCGAGGAGCATTCCAGGCATTGCAAAAACAAGAGAGAGCGTCAATACCATCCTCTTGAGGATCATGGTCGCCCCCTCTCACCTAGTCTGGAATACCGGGCTCGTCCGTCACTTTTATATCCACGTGAACCGCGCGGTCGGCGCGCCGCTCGCCAGCCAAGGCATGGTCCGCGGCCAGCACATCGGCGACATCTTCCAGTCCCAATTCTTCCATCCGTTCGCGTGTTTGCAGACCCGTTTTCTTGTCCCAGCCACGCCACTCGTAATACTCGTCGAGCACGTAGTCGAACATATCACCAGCTACCCGGCCCTTATTCGGCCCTTCCGGGCAAGGCTCGTGCATCCAGCGCTCGCAGATTGTATCGTGCTCACGGCGCATCCCCAAGCGGGAGTTGAAGGCTTTTTCAATATTGCAGATACGCTCACCGTCACGCAGGCGTTCCTCTTTCGTCTTATCGATTCCGGTGACGTCGGTATACACTTCCCCGTAATAGCTTTCGGGAGCATAGCCCAAAGGATCAAGCATCCAGTGGAACATGCACACGCCATACGAATTAATGAGCGCGACTTGGTTTTCAATCAGCGCCGTACTCGCTCCTTTGAGCTCGGGGACAGTCGGGTCGCCAGCTTCGGTTCTGCCGTTGAAATACACCTTGGATAAGTCTCTGCGCTGAAATTTCTCAATCAGGCCGATGCCCTTGAGGTGGTCAGCGCCGCGTGAGGCCACGGCCATATTGTTCATCCAGGTTGGGAAGGGACGCATTTCTTCGGTGAAGCTCGCCCCGCCTTTGCCATAGATGGCATACTTCATGAAATTCTGACCCTGTTGTTCCGAGTAGCGCAGGGCACCGTGATAGGCCCCATCTCGGAAAAGCCAGCCAAACGGATTCCGCTGGAAGACCACATCCTCAACCAGGGTTTCAATATCCTCCATCCGCCCCCATTCCAGGCTCTGGGACCGGCCAAACAACTCCTCCACGTCCCGGTCAGAAATAATTTCGCGCTGTTTGAGTTCCATGAGGAAGCTGATGGAGCAGCACAAGTCCTGGTTATCGATCCCGTAGTCGTTCGTAATTTTACCCCAGTGCGCGACCTCAGCCCAGTCTCGCACATCCAGCGCTCCCGCGCTGCTCGCTGTCGTCAGATATTCAGGATGTCGGAAGGTCTCCCCCACATATTTCTGCGCTTTGTCTGATTCATGTCCTTCGATTTTATAGCGTCCATCACAGGCGATATAACAGTCGGACGAACACACCTCCGAGTATTTGTGATATTTTTTGACCCAGTTGTCGGAGCGGACTTCTTCGCCCCGGAACTGCGTCCCCTGGTTATTGCGCCAGAAGTTGCCCCCGATGCGTTGATACATTTCAACCGCGCCCATCGTTCCCCGCCGCTTGAATCCGTAAGCGGCTTCGTTTGCGTCGAGCTTCTGGCGAAAACCGTCCGCCCATTCGAGCAGACCGGCCGGGTTATCTACTTTAATGCCCTGTGTTCCTTGGGTGACAATAGCTTTCAGGTTCTTAGCACCCATAACCCCGCCACCACCGCAGCGGGCATGAATACGCCAGCCGTCTGAGACCACGCCGGCGATGCCAACCTGATTTTCACCGGCCTGACCAATGGACAAAGTGTAGGCTTCAGACGGATAATCGCCCAACTCTTTTCTGAGCGCGTTGTGCGTTTCCGCACTGTTCTTCCCCCATAAGTGGCCTGCATCGCAGATGGTGACTTCTCCATTACAAATGTGGATATAGACCGGCTTGGGGGCTTTCCCAGTCACCACGATATAGTCATAGCCGCTGAAGCGGACCACGTAGGGAAACTTGCCCCCGCCGGTGGAGTCGCCAAAAGAGCCGTAACACGGGCTTTTGAACGTTAGCCGGCCTTTGACCCCAATACCCGACCCCACGCCGGCCAGCGGACCCACCCCGAAGATCAGCACGTTATCTGGTCCACGCGGGTCACACATAATGTCGTGCTTCAGGAAATGCTCCCACAACAGCCAGTCGTTAATCCCTGAGCCACCGACCCAGCGTTCAAACATGGAGTGCGAGAGTATTTCGCGTTGAATGGTCCCGGTTGACAAGTCTACTCGTAACAGTCCGCTTTCCATGAGAGCGCCTCCTTATTGTCTTTCCACTCAAACGCCTGCGCTTAGGCCGCAGAGCTGACTTTTCCCTTTGATAACATGGCCTGCATGATGCCAACTTCATCTCTCGCTTCAGGTTTTTGGCGAAGGATTTGACCAAACGCGGCCTTTTCTTCGTAAAAGAGCACCGGCATTCGAGAGTATTGTTTGCCCGCGTTCAGCATCTCGGGCCGCGTGGAGCAGGCTTTCACACAAGCCGGGTCCCCGCCGCATAAGTCACATTTGAGCAACTCACCCGTTGGTGCCACAAAGACCGTGTCAAACGGACAGCCAGGCACACATTCCATGCACTGAATACATTTATCTTGGTCAATCACCGCCGCCCGGGTCTCTGGGTCATAATAAAACGCATCCGTCGGACAGACTTCAGCGCACGGGGGGGGATTGGCGCAGTGGTGGCAAATGGCCGGCATAAACCCGAAGCCGTCTGTGGAGACGCGCGAGACCTGGGGCGCATGGTCGATTTTAATGCGCGTCCAGACCGGGTTCAGTTCTCCCTCCGGTGAGTGGATCAGCGAGCACGCCACTTCACACATTTTGCAGTCCGTACACAAGTTCTGGAGCGCGAAGAGCTTGGTGGGAACATTCGGGACGGCCTCTCCGGGCTGATACCAGACCTCCCCATTGACGAGTTCTTTTTGTCGGGTTTCCTGCATAGGAATGCCCTCCTTTTGTGCGGTCGCTATGCTATGCCTGATACGGTTTGCCTGTCAAGCCAAAACCCCGTAAGTAAATAGGGTTTGTCCGGGCCGCAGGGTCCTTGAGGGCGGAAAGGGAACCGCATGAAAAAACGTGAGACATTGATTCATCCTGAGCTCGGTCACCTCCCGGCGCGAAAAGTGCTGGAGTGTATTTTTGCCTTATCCCCCACAGGGAAGTATGCCCATCATCATCTTGAAGAAGTCAGGACGAGCGAGCCGGACGGCGAGATTACCTATACGCTGACCGGTGCGCCACCCGCCGCCGGCCGGGAACGCTGCCGAATCATCCCGCCCTTTGTCCGTGAATTTGACCCGCCGGCATTTCCAACGCCATAAGGAGCCCTGTTCATGAATGTCACCTCTCTCACCCCCGCCCAAGCCTTTGAGCGCCTGGAGACCGACACCGCGACAACCTACGTCGATGTCCGCACCGTGGCCGAATTCGTCACTGACCATCCAAAAGGACACGCCGGAAAAATCATCAACGTCCCGATTGTCTTCTTTCACCCAACCACGCAGGCAGTCTTTCAAAATGAAAGCTTTGAGCTGGTGATGGCTGAGGTCTGCCCGAAGGAGGCCCCGTTAATAGTCGGCTGTGAAAAAGGGCCACGGGCACAGCAGGCGGTTGAGCGCCTGACTGCCGCCGGCTATGAAAACGTGTCGATCATGGAAGCCGGTCATGCCGGCTGGAAAGCCGCCAATTTACCAGTGACGGCCGATAATAGAGACGGGACCAGCTATGTGTCGCTCCTTACTCCGGCGAAACGAAAAAAGAAAAAGAAGAAAAGAGCCAAGCAGTAGACTGCGCCTCATCGCCTCACGCCCTACGGTCATTGAGAGCCTTGTGCGTCAGGAGACTGCGGATTCCTCTGAACGCTGAACATGCTGCATCCTTGGCTGGCTGCCGCCGGCTGTCTGCTCGCCGGCGGTTGCCTCATCCTGTGTCCCGTACCGACCAAAGCCGGTGAGGATTACCGTTCCGTTATCGCGCGTCAGGAAACAGCCGTCCTCCGTTTTCTCCGCGCCTTTGAACATTTACAGGAACATCTGCACCCAGCCAAATTGGCTCAGCAACAGGCCAATCTGAGCCAAACGGTCGGAACGCTGTTCGTTCACCTCCGGTCGGAATTGCGGACCCTGGAACCCCCGCCGGAGCGGCAGAGTTTCCACCGGACTTGGCGCGAGGCTCTTGGCCTGCTGAATACCGCGTATGGGATTTTTATCCGCGGCGAGCGGTCCGGTTTTATCCGCGCGTTTATGCAGAGCCGCTCAGCCTTCACCCGCGCCTGCTATCTGCTGTATACCATCCGAGCCGACACGCCGACCCTACGGGCATATTGGGTGCTGCCGGAGGCCGTCACCACCCTGCCCACGTTAGAAACAGCCGCCACCTCAAGACCGCACCCGGTTGGTATTACGCATCATCCGAGCACAAGCACGCATGGAGCGTATTCACTCTATGTGCCTGAGCATTATGATCCGCAGCAACACTGGCCGCTGATTATCGCCCTGCACGGTGGGGGTGGGGCCAATGACGAGTACTTGCTGACGTGGTTGCGACCGGCTAAAAGCGAAGGCTATATCGTGCTCGCGCCCAAATCTCTCGGCCTGACCTGGGCAGTTGAGAAGCCGGAGCCGGATGTCGTGTCTATTACCTCCATGCTCATGGCCGTGCGCCAACGCTACGCTATCGACCCCGACCGGATTCTTGTCACCGGCTTGTCAGATGGAGGCACGTTTGCATATGCCCTCGGCGCGAGTCGTCCTCATCTTTTTGGGGCGATTGCTCCGGTCGCCGGGACCTTACCTCCCTGGCTTGATGTGCAAAAGGCCGTGGCCTTGCCTTTTCTGATTATCCACGGGGGCCAGGATTTTATTTTCCCCGTGGCGGTGGCTCGCCTGGCACACGCCACGCTGGTCGAAAACGGCCTGACAGCAGTCACCTTTACCGAGCTGCCGGAGTGGGGGCACGCCTACCCGTACTCTATCAACGAGACCATTATTCTGCCCTGGTTTGCACGCATGTTTGAATGAGAGTCGCAGTGATATGAGGTCATGCTTTCCCAATACCCGAGGAGGATCGAATGAGTCCACGCATGGATGCTGCCCTGCCGATACAGCCGGCTGAGAGGGTGAATATCTCGGTGCAGAAAGACTTTGATGCCGAGGTGCATCGCTGGAGCCGGAAATACCCCAAGCTCGGCACCGGGCCGGTCTCGGTTGAGCCCCTGGTGTCTCAGGCCTGGTTTGAGGCTGAACGCGACTATATTTACAAAAAATGCTGGCTCCACGTCGGAACGGTGGATACTATCCCCAATCCCGGCGACTATTTTGTCCACGAGATCGCCATTGCCAAGGCATCTATTGTTCTCATTCGGGGCAAAGACCATATCGTGCGAGGGTTTTACAATGTCTGTCGCCATCGGGGCAATAAGCTGGTCTGGGACTATAAAGGCTCAAGCGCCTGCTATCTGAGTTGCAAATTTCATGGCTGGGTCTACGACGCCGCCGGCAATCTGGAAAACGTGCCGGACGGGGAGCGCTTTTACGAGCAGCTGGAGGGCCGGGCTAACCTGATTCCGGTTCACACCGAGGTGTGGGAGGGCTTTATCTTCGTCAATCTCGACCCGCAGCCGACCGAGACCCTGGAAGAATATCTGGGAGCAGCTGGCCGGCGCATGAAGGATTTTCCGTTTCAGCGCGTCCCGCTTCAGTTTCATTATCAGTCCTATCAACGTGCCAACTGGAAGCTGATGCTGGACGCGCAGTCCGAAATCTATCACGTGCGCTATCTGCACAGTTATTCCTGGCCGGGTGTCTTTACCCGCCCGGACAATCCCTATGGCCATGCCTATGAACTGGACCTGTACGACCGCCATCGTGTCGGCAATTGGCCCGGAAATAAGTATTTTCAGCCCAAAGAAGTTGAAGGGATCGCTCTCAGCAAATCGGCCGCCATCACCTCCAGAGATAACGATTTTGTGCTGCCCACCGGCCAGGGTATCAATGTCACCAACGCGGACGACTGGGGCTTTGATATTGTCCATATTTTTCCGAATCTCAACATCCTGATTCTGCCGGGGGTGTGGCATACGCATCAGTTCTGGCCCATCTCCGCCAACGAAGCCCTGTGGGAACTCAAGATTCATATGCCGAACGCGACCACCCCAAGCCAGCGTTTTGGGCAGGAATATAATAAAATCCTCCTGCGCGACGCCTTGCTTGAAGACGGTGCCACGCATGAACATACTCAGGACGCCCTGGAGACCGGCGCGATTGAGCAGATGTATCTCCAAGACGAGGAGCTTTTTGTCCGGCATGGGTATTGGGCAGTCGAGCAGGAGATTCGCGCCAGGCGCGATGGGGTCCGCGACTCCCTGTTTGCGTAGGCTCCGCTGAGGACCGAGCATGGCCGAGGCCCTTTTACCGCAAGAATTTGCCGACCTCGAACCGCTCGCCCAGGCCGGCTGGTGCCTGGCGACCGAACGGGAACGGACCAAAAAGCGGCGGACCAGCACCACCGAGGACCTGCGCGCATTTTACGCAACGGTGCGGCCCCGCCTTGAAGCCGCCCTGGTGTATCTGGACCAGTTTCCTGTCGATAATATGCCAATCAAAGAGCAAAACCTCTTCGCCCTCACCCTCAGTATGACCGAAGTGGCCTTTGCCGTGGAGAAATATCAGGGCAATCCCAGTGGCTTTCAGGCTATTGCGGCCTCACGCTTTGTGCCGGTTCACGACCTGCCCTCGGGTGCTGCCCCCAAGCCAACCTTGTATAAAGCCGACGATTAGAAAGGACGAAAAATGATTAAAGGATTTGCGTTGATACCGAAGAAGCCAGACATCAGTCATGAGCAGTTTCATCGCCACTGGCGCGAGGTCCATGCCCCGTTAGCCGTACACATCACAGCGTTGAGGCGCTATGTGCAAAGTCATCGGACAGCAGACATCCCCGGAGTCCCGACGAGTCCCTACGAAGGTATGGCTGAAATTTGGTTCGACGACCTGGAGACAGGTCAGGGGTTGGGTCACAACCCCGAGTATATCAACGGCGCGTATGCGGATGAGCCCAATTTTATTGCGGACGCCGGCCCGTCGTTCTTAATGACCCGTGAAAACGTGGTCGTTCCAGGCCCGGAGTTGGCCAAAGACGCGCCAGGCGTCAAATCACTCTTTCTGCTCAAACGGAAACCGGGGCTCAGCGTTGCCGAATTTCAAGAGCACTGGCGGAATGTCCACGCCCCCATCGTTCCCAAAACGCCGGGGCTCCGACGCTATGTCCAATGCCACGTCGCACCCGAGACGTATGAGACCGGGACGCCGGCGTTCGACGGTGTGGCCGAGCTGTCCTGGGCAGATCTGACCGCGTTTGAAACAGGCTGGCAGTCGGACGAGATGCAGATTGAACAGATTCAGGGCGATGTGCCAAACTTCATTGACCTCCAAAATTCAGTGGGTCTGTTGGCCGAAGAAATCCGCATTATCTGGCCCTGAGTATGCGACCCCATTCTGCTCTGCCGCCCTCCCCTCTCATCAGGAGAGATGCAGGCGACCTTATTATTAGTCATACTCCTGGCTAACTTGAGACCTCAGGCAGGGAGCCGACGATGACAACGGTGAATATCCATCAAGCAAAGACCAATTTGTCGCGCCTACTCGCGCAAGTCGAGGGCGGCAAGGAAGTTATCATTGCCCGCAACGGCACGCCGGTAGCGCGGCTTGGCAAACTTCCGAGCGCCGAGGGGCTGGTCCTTGATATAAGCGGGGCTATTCAAACGAATCACACTTCGACCGGTACGGCGTTCGCCGCCTCTGGGATGAGGGATAGATTCGCCGCCGGTCCACCCGGCGTAGCGGCTCAGGCGGCCTTTTGTCGCATGGTGACGAATTCTTCGGCTGAGGTCGGATGGATGCCGATGGTGGCGTCAAACTGCGCTTTGGTCGCGTGACATTTGATGGCGACGGCCAGCCCCTGAATAATTTCTCCAGCCTCCGGGCCGGTCATATGGCAGCCAATCACCCGGTCGGATTTGGGGTCAACAACAATTTTCATAAAGGTCTTCTCATTCCGCCCGCTGAGCGTGTGCTTTAAGGACCGGAAGGAAGATTTATAGATGTCAACAGCGCCGTATTCCTGACGCGCCTCCTCTTCCGTCAGACCGACCGTCCCAATGCTCGGATGGCTGAAGACCGCGGTAGCCACATTCATGTGATCCGGCCGGGTGGGATTCTGATTAAAGAGGGTTTCCGCCACGGCCTGACCCTCGGCAATGGCCATGGGCGTCAGGTTCAGCCTGTTGGTAACATCGCCGACAGCGTAGATGTGAGGGATGTTGGTCTGCGAGTAGGCGTCCACGCATACCGCGCCGCTCTCGTCCGTCTCAATGCCGGCAGCCTCAAGGCCGAGGCCCTTTGAGTTGGGCAAGCGACCGGTGGCGTACATGATGATATCGGCCTCAAGCTTACTCTGGTCGTTCAGCCTTGCTTTGATGCCGTGCGGGGTTTTTTCAATCCGCGTCACATCCGCGTGAAAGCGCAAGTCCACTCCACGCTTGCCCATTTCGTCAGCCAGGACTTGCCTGACATCAGTATCAAAGCCGCGCAGAAACAGGTCCCCCCGATAGAGTTCGGTCACTGCTGAGCCCAGCCCATGAAAGATGGTCGCAAACTCGACCGCAATATAGCCGCCGCCCACAATAATCACGCGCTTGGGCAGTGTCTCCAGATAAAAAGCTTCATTGGAGGTAATCGCATGTTCAATACCCGGCGTTTGGGGAAAAGCCGGCCAGCTTCCGGTGGCGAGCAAAATATATTCCGACGTGTACCGCTGCCCGCTGACCTCGATGGTGTGGCGATCAACGAGGCGGGCGGTGCCTTCAATAATTTCCGCGCCGGCACCTTCAAGCAGCGTACGATAAATGCCGTTCAGCCGCTTGATTTCCTTGTCTTTATTCTGAATCAGCTTTTGCCAATCCACGGTCCGCTCTCCAACCGTCCAGCCAAAGCCGGCAGCATCCTCGAAATGGTCCCGAAACTCGGAAGCGTACACCAGGAGTTTCTTTGGAATACAGCCCACGTTGACGCAGGTGCCGCCCAGATAGCGTTCCTCGACGACCGCGGTTTTGGCTCCATACGCGGCCGCGACCCGACTCGCCCGCACCCCGCCGGAGCCGGCTCCCAGCACAAAGAAATCATAATCGTAGCGTCCCATCTGTTCTTACTCCTTCGCTGTCGCTACGCTCAGGACGAACGGGCCGTCTCCTCCCCGCCCTGGGGTCCGTAGAAAATCGCCCACAGCATCAGACCATCAGTGCAATTTTCAAAGCGATGCGCGGCCCGGGCCGGCACAAACAGCATATCGCCGGTCTTGAACGGGTGGCGTTCGTTGTCAACGATGAGCGTCCCGCTCCCGTTCATGGGGATATACAGTTCGTCCTGGTCGTGGGGTTCCTGGTCGTCCGGGTTGGGCGGACGGTAGACCAGGGTAAACATCGAGCCGTGCGCGAGGCCGAGGCCATAGGGGCGTGGGTCGTGGCTGCCAATCTTGCCTATTGTCTCTTGGTAATCGGAAACCATCCCGCGTGTTTTGCTTGTGCTCATAGGTCGCCTCTGCGCGTCTTCAGCCGCCTCATTCCCCGCCGGTCTGCATCTGCGCCCGGTCCAGCATGATGAGCACCCGCTCCGGGGTCAGCGGCACCTCATTGACCCGCACCCCAAACGGTGACAGCGCGTCGGCCACGGCATTGGCAATTGCCGCCGGTGGGGCAATTGCCCCGCCTTCACCCATGCCCTTGATGCCACCAAGCGTATACGGCGACGGCGTTTCAATATGGGCGATTTCTACCTGGGGCACATCCGCAGCAGTGGGAATCAGATAGTCCATGAATGTACCGGTCAGGAATTGACCCGTGTCATCGTATAGCGCGTGTTCGTATAGCGCTGAGCCTATCCCCTGGGCCACGCCGCCTTGAATCTGGCCGTTCACGATAGTGGGGTTGATTATCGTACCGCAGTCTTCAACCACGATATAGCGCAAGAGCTGGACCTGACCGGTTTCAATATCAACCGCAACCGTGGCCACATGGGTCGCATTGGAGTGGGTAATCGGTGGGGGTTCGTAGGCCACGCTGGCGTCCAGCCCCGGTTGTTCATCGGCCGGCAGGCCCGTCGGTTGAGCAATAATCCGGTGCGCCAGCTCGGGGATGGAGAGTAAGCGCACCGCGCCAGTTTTCCGTTGGACCGCACCGTGGACCAGTTCAAGGTCGTCTCCGGGCACTTCCGTCAGGCGCGCCGCAATGCGGAGCAGCTTCTCCCCCAGCTTTTGCGCCGCCGAAGTCACAGCCCCCCCACCCGTCACCGCACTCCGACTGGCCCAGGTGCCCCACCCGCGCGGGGTGGCCTGGGTGTCGCCTTGGACAACGGCCACGTCTTTGAGCGCAACGCCCAGCCGGTCGGCGATCAGCTGGGCATAGACCGTATGGTGACCCTGGCCGTGCGAGTGCGTTCCAACAAAGGCCGTGACCTTGCCGGACTCATCCATACGCAGCGTCGCCGATTCATAGCCACCAATTTTGACGCCAAAGGAGTCAAACACGGCCGAGTTATGGGCCGTGCCTTCTACATACGCGCCTATCCCCACGCCAAGATAGCGGCCCTGCTCACGCGCCTTTTTTTGCGCTGCCCGAAAGTCTGCATAGCCCAGGATATCCAGCGCCTTTTGGAGAGATTCTTGGTGGCTGCCGCTCTCAATCTCTGCCCCCATCAGCGTGGTATAGGGATGCTCGTCCTGCGGGATCATATTTCGCAGCCGAATCTCTGCGGGATCAAGGCCCAGCTTGTGGGCGGCCATATCCAGAAGACGCTCCATTGTCAGCGCGGCAATCGGAATACCCACGCCCCGATACACCCCAATGGAAGCTTTATTGGTCGCGACCGTACAGGTTTCAAAACCAAAAGCTGGGATTTTATAAGGGCCGGTTATGGACCCGGCCGCATGTTTGGGCTCAAAGGCCGAACTCCAGGGATAGGACGAATAGCCCCCTGCATCGCTCAAGAAGCGCGCCTTGAGCCCCAGCACCCTGCCGTCGTTCCTGAGAGCTAGTTCCGCATGGACAATCTGATGCTTGGCCTGGAGAGAGGCCGACAAATTTTCACGCCGGTCTTCGATCCATTTGACCGGTTTACGCAGGGCTCTGGCGAGATAGGCGACCAGGACCTCTTCAGGAAAAAGATGCGCTTTGAGGCCAAATCCCCCCCCCACATCTGGAGAAATGACCCGGAGCCGATGCTCCGCCAAGCCCAGCAGCGTCGCCAAGCTGGCCCGCAGCGTGTGGGGGACTTGGGTGGATGACCAGACGGTCAGCGCCTCCGTTGCGACCTCAAATTGGGCCACGCAGCCCCGCGTTTCCAGGGGTGAAGCCATGTGGCGGCCGCTCACAAACCGTTCGGACACAACACAGTCAGCCGCCTGAAACGCCTGGCCCACTTCGCCCAGCTGGGCTTCGAGCCGCTCCATGATGTTGTCGCCCCACTCTTCGTGGACCAGGGGGGCATCGGCGAGGAGCGCGCCTTCCATATCGGCCACGGCCTCCAGCGGCTCGTAGGCGACTTCGACAAGCTCGGCAGCGTCCTCGGCGATGTAGCGGTCTGTTGCCACCACAGCCGCCACCAGGTCCCCCACAAAACGGGCCTTGTCGGGTGTGAGCACGTGCCAGTTACAGGATTTGTGCCAGGGGACTTTCTGCGGATCAAACTCGACCCGGAGGGGCTTGATCGTCTCCAGGATGTCGGTTCCAGTCAGGACACAGGTGACACCGGGCGTGGCCAGCGCGGCCTGGACATCAATCTTCGCGATGGTGGCATGAGCGTAAGGGCTGCGGACAAAAGCGACGGCCAGCATATCGGGCAATACGAGGTCATCAACGTATTGGGTCTTCCCCAATAAGACGCGTGGGTCTTCGACCCGGCGGACCTGTGCGCCGACCATCTTGCCGGAAAGAGTAAAGGTGTCGTCCTCCCCTCGCGATAAGATGCTGGATACGTTTGCTCTTCTTTCACCTTGGGAGGCTGCCATATGCCGATGTCCTAGGATTGAGACTGCTCGGCAACAGCCCGAACGGCTTTGACAATGTTCGCGTAGCCGGTACAGCGGCACAGATTACCGGACAGTCCGTGTCGGATTTCTTCCTCGCTCGGGTGCGAGTTCTTGGCGAGGAGGTCTACCGCGCTCATGAGGAACCCGGATGTACAGAAACCGCATTGCAGCGCATGGTTATCCCAAAAGGCTTGCTGCAACGGATGCATTTCATCTCCGTGAGCCAGGCCCTCAAGCGTTTGGAGTTCTGCCCCGTCGGCTTGAACGGCGAAGAGTAAACACGACCGCACACTCTCGCCGTCCATGATGATAGTGCACGCGCCGCACACGCCATGTTCGCAGCCGAGATGGGTCGCAGTCAGGTCCAGGTCGTGGCGGATGAAGTCAGCCAAGAGGCGGCGGACTGGCACTTCCTGTTCGTATTCGTGGCCGTTGACCCGGACGCGGATGGTCTGGTGCTCGGTGAATCGTGTATCTGCCATATCCCTGACTCCCCTATCTCTGTGCGGCCTTGTCCCAGGCTTCTTTCAACGCCCGTTGTGTCAGCACCTTGACCATTCTCCGTCGATAATCCGCAGACCCGTGGACGTCCCCGGATGGATCGACCGCGGCCGCGGCTTTCTCGGCAACGGCAGTCATGACCGCGGCCTCGCCCTGACTCCCGATGATGAGCGGTTCGACTGCGGCAACATGGAGGGGGGTGGAATGCGCTCCCCCGACAGCCACAGACGCCGCCGAGCACGTTCCGCCCTCGTCCAGCGTCAACTGACACGCAATAGCCACGATGGCGAAATCTCCCGGCCGACGGCACAATTCCTGGAAGCCCCAGACCGCTCCAGCAGGAGCGACCGGGAAACGGACCTCGCATAGGATTTCATTGGGCTCAATCGCGGTCATGAGGGGGGCAAGAAAAAACTCACGCGCGCTGAGTGTACGGGAGTTGCTCTGGGAACGGAGTATGAGCTGGGCATTGAGCACCGCGGCAACGAGCGGCCATTCGGCCGCGGGATCAGCATGGACCAGACTCCCCCCAATGGTTCCCCGGTTTCGTATCGCCAAGTGGCCGACCTCGGCCGCAGCCCGACAGAGTAAAGGCTGGGCGGCCCGAATCGCATTGGACACCTCAATCTGCCTATGCCGCGTCATGGCACCAATGCACAGGGTGTCCTTGTCCCGCCGGATATAGGCGAGATCAGCCAGGCGGTTCAGATCGACGATAGCCTCAACCGCGGCCATGCGCAGGTTGAGCAGCGGCACAAAGCTCTGCCCACCGGCCAGGACTTTGGCCTCATCTCCACCCGCCTGCAGCAGGGCCAGGGCTTCATCAACAGAGCCGGGGCGCGCATATTTGAATGGTGCTGGTTTCATACCCTCCAGCTAACAGGTTTCAAATAGCAGAGCAAATCATATGGGGGGGGATTGCGCTGGTGGGTCCGCGTTATTTTGGCTACAACATCAACGAGGAAGACTAACGATGAAAACATGTGCTGTCCTCAAATCACCCATTCCTGTTATCTTCGCTGTGACCCTATGCGTGCTTTACCCGGCTTCTGTCTATCCCATAGGGATTGGGACTGGAGTTGGAGGGCTGGGGACGGGGAAGCCGGGCGCAAGTGACGAGAGTTCGCGCTTCCCCATATAAGGTCAGACTGGAAGGATTCCTCCGCTACATGCCGGCGGTCAGCCAGCGACCTGAGCTCGATGTCGTCACCTTGGGGATTGCCTGCTATGGCGAACGGTATCCGTTTGTTCTGGTCGCCATTGAAGCCGTGGACTTACCCCGGCTCACCCCCCGCCGGTTACTCAAAATTGTCAAAAAGTGGCAACTCAATTTCGATATCGTTGGCCCAGAGAATCTGCTGTCTGAAGTAGCCCAGGCTCTCCCTGGAACGCCGTTAACCATTGTGGGCTTCTTAACTCCGCGCCAGAGAAAATTTCAGCTTTGGAGTGTCGAGGGGTTTGGGTTTGATATGCCTACCAGTGAGACACAAGCCGAATTGCTGCTGAAGAAGGAACCCGCGTCACCACCCGTTGAAAGCGGTACAAAAGAGGACCAGAACGACCACGACGGGATTCTCCCGTTCAACTGAAAACCGCTCAGTATTTCGCCCCGTTGAAAATGTCCATTTTAGGCAAATGGTTAGTAAAATCCCTCGGAACTAAATTTTTTGACTATAGTCATATATTTCTTTTACCTCCTGTTACGGCGCCAAATCCATACTAGAACCGGCCTGCTGTGCCAAGAGCAGGCAATAACCGATCACCGCGCCTGCCTGCTGACGCGCTGGATTGATCCCGCGAATTTTTTTGAGGGGTGAAGGGACAAGATTCTTTCTCTTAGCGACCTGTAGACGGCTTTTCCAAGCGGCGACGGCGGGCGGCCAGGAGCGACGCAAATGCTGCCCTGATCTCAGGGTTTTCGATAGAGGGGGGGGAGACCTCGCGAAACGGTGGCAGGGTCCGTTGCAGAGGGGAGCTTGTCACGACGGCCTCCGGTCGTAGTGGCCCCCGTCCAAAATAGATGTGGGTGATAATTTCTGCACCAATATGGTGATTCAGTCGGCGGCGGATACGCTCTTTCACAAACTGTAATTCTTGCATCAGAGCGGGATGAAAGACGGTCACGAAAAGTTTTCCATGCCGAAACCTCGTCGGCTGCGCCTTTTTTGCGTTGGCCGGACCGACAACCTCAGGCCACACGTCCCAGGCTCGATACACCCGCAGTTTTTCAGGTTCAACACTGTCAGGAAAAACTGTTCGCAAGACCCCAGCAACGGAACTCCAGTGCGCATTCTTGGTTTGGCTTCTCATCTTGAGACCAGGATAGAGGAAACCCAGCGAAAACAGAAGAGATTTTGCGACCTACAATTTCTTGGGCCATCAGAACTTGACAATACAATATATAGTATGTAGTTCAGCTTCTCGTTCGTTACATTCTGTTTTATGGGAAGAGGAGGAAGCCATGGCGATAAGAACGAGGGGGGTGCGGAGAAGAGAGCAGGAAGAGGATGAACCTATGGCAGAACACTCTAGACATCAAGCCACCCAGAAAAACACAGGTCTCACAATCCCCCGGTATTTCACTCAGCCGAATGTCGATCCATTTGATGTGATCGAATGGGAACAGCGGAATGCGGTAATATCCGGCGAAAACGGCGAGGTCGTGTTCGAGCAGCACGCGGTCGATATCCCGAAATCCTGGTCCCAGCTTGCAACTAACGTCGTCGTCTCAAAATACTTTCGTGGTCAGCTTGGAACTGATAGGCGTGAATATAGCGTCCGCCAAATGATCAGCCGCGTCGTCAAGACCTTAAAAACCTGGGGAGAGCACGGCCAGTATTTTGCGACCCCAGACGACGCCCAGACTTTTTCAGACGAGCTTACCCATTTACTCGTCCAGCAGAAATTGGCCTTTAACAGCCCCGTCTGGTTCAACGTCGGCGTTGAGCCTCATCCGCAATGTTCCGCCTGTTTCATCCTATCCGTCAACGATACCATGGACTCCATCTTAGATTGGTATCGCAAAGAAGGCGTAATTTTTAAGGGCGGCTCAGGGTCGGGGGTCAATCTCTCTGCCATCCGCTCCTCAAAAGAGCACTTAAATGGTGGAGGAACCGCCTCAGGGCCAGTTTCCTTTATGCGAGCCGCCGATGCCTCCGCTGGGGTCATTAAATCCGGCGGAAAAACGCGCCGGGCCGCAAAAATGGTCGTATTAGATGTAGATCATCCAGACATCCTCGAATTTATTGAATGTAAAGCCGCTGAAGAGAAAAAAGCCTGGACTCTAATTGAAGCCGGGTATGACAGTTCCATTGACGGAGATGCCTATAGCTCTATTTTCTTTCAGAATGCGAATAATTCCGTCCGAGCGACCGATGAATTCATGCAAGCCGTGGTCAATAAGGATGCGTGGCAGACCCAGTTTGTCTTAAATGCCGGGCCGTGCACCTCGTATCAAGCGCACGATATTATGCGTAGAATTGCATCCGCTACCCATCATTGTGGCGACCCAGGAATGCAGTTCGACACCACCATTAACGACTGGCACACCTGTCCAAATAGCGGTCGGATTAACGCCTCAAACCCCTGCTCAGAATATATGCACCTTGATGACAGCGCCTGTAATTTGGCGTCTCTTAACCTGCTCACCTTTCTCAAAGACGACGGGAGTTTCGACACCCCGGCGTTCAAGCACGCTGTCGATATATCTATCTTAGCCCAGGATATTATTGTTGATAATTCAAGCTATCCAACACAAGAGATCACCACTAACGCCAAGGCATTTCGTCAACTCGGTCTCGGCTATGCCAATCTTGGTGCCCTTCTGATGTCCCTCGGTCTGCCCTATGACTCCGAAGCCGGACGCCAGTATGCCGGAGCCATCACCGCACTTATGACCGGTCAAGCCTATCTCCAGTCCGCGCGTCTCGCCGAAGAGATCGGCCCGTTTGCTGGCTATGCGGAAAATAAGACTCCTATGCTGCACGTCATCGATAAGCACCGGTCTCATGCTCATAAATTAAAGCCCTCTCTTGTTTCATTAGACCTTTTATCTGAGTCAAGAAAGGTTTGGGATGAGGCTTTGTCTTTAGGCAAAGAAGTTGGCTACCGCAATTCGCAAGCGACTGTCTTAGCCCCTACTGGCACCATTGCCTTTATGATGGATTGTGACACCACCGGCGTGGAACCGGATATCGCCCTCGTCAAATACAAACGCCTGGTCGGTGGCGGAATGCTCAAGATCGTAAACAATACCGTCCCCCGCTCTCTCAAACGACTCGGCTACGATAGTAAAGAGATACAGTCTATTGTCTCCCACATCGACGGGCACGAAACGATAGAAGGGGCTCCGTATTTACGCGACGAACACCTGAGCGTCTTTGACTGCGCCTTTAAGCCGGCGCATGGAAGTCGGGCGATTCATCATCTAGGCCATCTCCGCATGATGGGCGCAGTCCAGCCTTTTATCTCCGGGGCCATTTCAAAAACCATCAACATGCCCAACGATGCCACCGTCGAAGACATCACCCATGCCTACATTGAGGCATGGAGACTCGGCCTCAAGGCCGTCGCAATCTATCGGGATGGTTGCAAGCGGGTACAGCCATTAGGCACGCAGAAGCAAGAAGCTGAGCAAGAAGCCGAGCCCAAACCCGTGCGCCGACATTTACCAGAAGACCGGAGCGCCATTTGTCACAAATTCGAGATTGCCGGGCATGAAGGCTATATTCACATCGGCTTTTATGAAGACGGAACCCCAGGCGAAATGTTCATCCGAATGGCAAAAGAAGGCAGCACGATCTCCGGCTTAATGGACACGATTGCAACCCTGACCTCAGTCGCCTTACAGTATGGAGTTCCACTTGAAGCCTTAGTCTCTAAATTCAGCCACGTCCGATTCGAGCCCTCTGGCTTCACGCGGAACCCCGATATTCCGTTTGCGAAATCCTTAACCGACTACATCTTCCGTTTTCTGGGCACCCGCTTCCTGTCCACCGAACAGAAGCAAGGCGCTGGATTAACCGAGACGTCGCCTGACCCTCTCCTGACTGCGCCTCACACTCCACCGCCTGTCGCCTCAGTTACACCCGTCGCAGAGACGATACAGGCGGCTATGGATGAGCCTCTCCAACGCCCACCTGTTGACCCCGCCTATACCCGTCCAACTTGGCAGACCCAAGCCGACGCGCCAAGTTGTGCGGACTGCGGCTCCATCATGATCCGCAATGGTTCCTGCTATAAATGCTTGGATTGTGGTTCAACCAGCGGCTGTTCGTAGCCGCTGGGCGGCAAGAAATGGGGCGATTTTCTGAGTAGGTATTAATTGCTCAGCGTAACCGGCATGGGGATAGGATAGGCATACGATATGCCATAAATCAGATGCGGACCCGCAGACTTTGCCATTTTCAGCTCTTTGGGTTTGGTCCGCGGGGAGACGTGTAAGACAAAACCGTTTTTTGCCGTCAAAAGACGCGGCTGTTTGCGCAATGGCTTTTCTGGAGACTGCATGGTGTGAGCGGTTTCTTGAGGTGAGGCGGGCTTAGTGGCCAATTTCTTTGACTATTCCCTGGGAGCCATTTTCCTCGGCCTGATCAAGTAAATAACTGAGCTCCCGTAGCCCTTCATTCATATGGTAGGCTACGGATAAAAGCGAACCGTAGGTATCCTCGTCTGGATCATACAATTTGAGGTGATCGTTGATGACACACAGGAGTTCTCGCATCCGTTCTTCGGCATGTATGAGATTTTCACAGGGTGCCATCGTCCCTTCCGCCTCATTGAGGAGTGTTCCCATAGGGCGCATTATAGCCGACCCGCTGCGTATCGCCTAGTAGGAGGCAGGTTTCCCTGTTCGTCACGCAGTGGTCTTGACTCGGAGGAAAGAAAAGAGTTCTGATGCTGTCGATAATGGAGAGTCAGTGAGATTGACATACGAGTCAGGCATATTGGAGGCGTTGTGAGACATATGTATACGGGTCTATTGGCCCTCGTTGTCAGCTTCAGCACGGTTGGGACACTCGCGGCCAATCCTCAAAACCATATTGACAACGGCCGTGAATTTGAGAGCGAGATGCGCTGGGGTGAGGCTATGGCCGAATACCATTGGATTCTCACCGAAATTGACCCCAACCATGTGGAGGCCCACTATCGTCTCGGCGTTGTGCGCGAAAAAGTTGGCGCAATAGAAGACGCCATTCAATCCTATACAACCGTCCTGCAACTCAACCCCGGCCACCCTGGGGCGAAGAGTTTTCTTGAGGGGTATTATGTGAATGAGGGGATTGCGTTTCGTCGAGAACAGCAATTTGACAAGGCGCAGGCCGCATTCCAACAGGCCCTCAGGATTAACGCCTCATCGGCGGCCGCCCATTTTGAGTTAGGTCAGGAACTCGCGCGCCAAGGGCAGCTTGACCGAGCAATACAAGAATATCAGGAATCGATTCGACTCGACCCAGATAAGAGTACCGCCCATACACGCCTTGCCGCGGCATATACAGAAAAAGGGCAGTACGAACAGGCGATTGAGGCGTACCAAGCGGTGATTAAAAAGCACCCCCGAGACCCGGCCGCCCACGATGGGCTCGGTGTGGCGTACAGTAAAACTGGGCAGCGGGAGAAAGCCATCGAGACACTCGGACAGGCCGTTCGGTTTTATCTCGTCCGCGGGGAGCGCGAACAGGCCAGGCCAGCCTATGAGCTCCAAAAGAAATTGTTAGCGGAAAAGACTTCAGGGCAACCGTAAGAGACCGAACAGTTGCCTTCACCTCGACAGGTCCATCCCGTCCAGCTTTGAGAAGAATGCCTGGCATAAGCGCGAGAGCGTGGCGGCAGCCTGCTTGCGGCAGTGTTGGAGCCGGACGAGAAACGGCAGATGGTGCGGATGGACCGCGATATGGGCCAGGGCTTTGGAGAGTCGAATTTTTCCCTCTGCGGTCGTGACTCCCTTCATGGGCGGAATGACCATATCAACCGCATCAAGGATAACGCGCAGGACGAAAAACGGCAGCGCACGCTCCGCGGCAAAGGCCGCATGCACGCCACTTTCCATCTCAACGGCAATACAACCCGTCTCTCGTCCACACTGTTCTTTTTCCTGCGGAGTAAAGAGGACACGGGGACTCGTGACGATTCCCCCTTCCATCGTTTCAACGCCGGCCTGTCGGGCAGCCTGCTGAGCAGCGCTGAGCAGGCGACCATCGACGCCAAAAGTATTGAGCCGCCCTTCCGCCTCTTCAGTAGCATACATATGCAAGGCTGGGGCCAGCACAAGCTGGCCGGTAGTGAGTCCTGGAATTAACGCCCCAGCGCAGCCAATAGAGAGCACGGCTGAAAGCGGGCGGTCCGTAAATTCTTTAACCGCCTGACGAGCCCGACGCGGACCTATTCCCCCGGTCACAACGAGAACATCATGGCCTCCGCTTGAGCCGCGCCAGACCCCTTCTCGCTCGCGTCGGACTTGCCGCAACACCGAACGCACTGCCGCGCTTTCCCAGGCAAGGGCGGTAAAGACAATAATAGGTCGCGCCATGCTCCCCCTTGTCCAAACGCATTGCGTGACCTAACGCCAGTCAACGCGTCTTTGCTGTAAATGGCGGAATGCCGAATCAAGGGTCATCGCTTCATACAGTATTGCAGCCAACGGCAAGCTGAAGACCCAGACCCAGGACAAATCAAAAAAACGAACGCCAGGCAGATACACGGTCGTCATCAGCCCCCAGGCGACCCCGCCTTTGAGCATGAAAAGCAGGGCCAGCCGTGCCGAAGCTTCAACATCAACAATTACGGGCAGGCCGAGTAATACGAGGCCATACAGAAAAAAAACCGGGGGGAGGAAAAACGCGACGGCCATACCGGCAACAGTGCCAATCAGCCGCAGCCAGGAATAATTCAGCTCAGTAAAGGCAGTCCGTCGGACCATACGCCAGATGCTGCCCAGCGTATCGTAGACACGCAGACTTTTAACGTCCGTGCGGCTGAGGCAGAGTCGAATCGGGAGCCCGGCCTCCTGCACCAGCCGGCCAAGCGCCACATCATCTATAATCTGGTCCCGTAAAGCCTGAAATCCACCAATGCGGACAAGGGCCGGTGAGGAGAGCAAGACACAGCCACCGGCCGCTGCCGCGGTTGTTTTCCGGGGGTCATTTACCCAACGCGGGGGATAGAGCACGATAAAAAAGAAGACAAAGGGAGGGATAAGCAAGCGTTCGGCAAAGGAGAGACAACGCAGACGAGCCATGCGACTATTGAGCGCCAACTGTCCAGCTTCGCTTTCTGTCACTAAGCGTCGGAGCGAATCGGGCGCATGCCAAATGTCGGCATCGGTCAGAAGAAGGTAGTCAGGAAGGCGCTTATTCGAGTCCGGTGCAAAGCCACACGCCACGGCCCCTTGCTGGAGCGCCCACACTTTGCCCACCCAGCCCGCGGGCAGGCTTGTCCCGGAAACAACCCGCAGACGGTCCGTGGCCTTGACTTGCTCCGCGATTGCGGTGGCAACGCTCGCGGTCTGGTCGTGGGAGCGGTCATCAATGACGCTCACGGCAAATGGGCCTGGATAGTCTTGCTGCAAGAGTGAGGGCAGCGTCTGGCGCAGTACCGCGGCCTCGTTTCTGGCCGGGATTACAACCTGGACTGCCGGCCAGTGCCGCGGTTCAAGGGGCAAAACACAGTCCTCTCCAACCGGACGAAAATCCCACGGACGCGCCGGATGCAGTGCGATGCTGACCCAGATGAGCAGCGCAAGCGCCCCAAGGACGAGACAAAGTGCCACACCTTTCTCCTAGAGGGCTGCGGGCGTCCCCTCTACCCTTTCACATAGCCGTGTGCGCGGAACCACGTAATGGCCTTACGCAGGGCTTCCCGCACGGGAGTTTGCGGTAAGCCTAATTCCCGTATGGCCTTGGCCGGACTGAAAAACATTTTTTTCTTACTCAGGCGGACGCCAACCGGAGGGGCGAAAGGCTCACGACCGGGAATAAGACGGGCGAGTGCGGCATCGCCATAGGCGACCCCTAGGGCGAGCGCATACGGAACCTTCAAGCGAGGCGCTGGACGGCCGGTGAGTTCCGCCAGGAGTTGGAGAATCTGGCGGAGTGTCAGGTTCTCATGGCCGAGAATATATTTTTCTCCGGTTTTCCCACGGGTTGCGGCCAAAAGATGACCCTGGGCAACATCCTCAACGTCAACTATATTCAGCCCAGTGTCCACATAGCCCGGCATATTTCCGTTCAGGAAATCGACAATCAACTTTCCGGTGGGAGTGGGCTTGATATCACCCCCACCAACAGGAGTACTCGGATTCACGATCACAATGGGCAACGCGTCTTGGGCGTATTGCAGGGCCACTTGTTCGGCCAGAAACTTACTCCGTTTGTAATGCCCAATCATATCAGACAGACTGACCGGCGTGTCTTCCGTTCCTTGACGGCCCTCACCCGGCAGGCCGAGCGTCGCTACGGAACTCGTGTATACGATCTTTTCCACTCCGGCTTCACGCGCCGCGCGTAAAACATTCTCCGTGCCGAGGACATTGCAGTCATACATATCTTGCTTCCGCCGGACCCATAATTTGTAGAGCGCGGCCACATGGTAGACGTGGTGACAGCCCCGGGTTGCCTGGAGGACGCTGCGGTAATCCCGCACATCGCCCGTGACAACATCAACCGGGAGGTCTTTCACCAAATCCGCCTTTGCCGTCTGGCGCATGAGGACACGGACCTGAGAGCCGGCCTGAGCGAGGGCACGAGCCACCGCTCCACCGACAAAACCTGACGCGCCAGTGACCAATACGGGCATGGCTCCTTCCCGTAGATTGCCTCTCCTCAGGTGTCAAGGGGATAGGTTCGCCGGCCTGTGTCTGCTATGAGAGAAAAAATCTTATGAGGAGGCAGGTTATGGCCGATATTCAGCAGGTTTCAGATTCCAGTTTTGACGGGGATGTCCTGAAGGCGGACGTGCCGGTTCTGATCGATTTCTGGGCGCCGTGGTGTGGGCCCTGTCGGGCTATTGCGCCGATTGTTGAAGAACTCGCCGGCGAATATGACGGCAAGCTCAAGATCGTAAAAATGAACGTTGACGACAACCCTCAGACACCGGCTCAGTACGGGGTGCGCGGCATTCCGAATCTTATTTTATTCAAAGGCGGCGAAGTCAAGCAGCAAATTGTCGGCGCGGTTCCGAAAGCGCATTTGGTGAAAGCCATAGACGACGTGGTCTAGGGCAGTTGGCCAGGATTCAAAAGAGCAGACGCCTAGTGCTCACATTGAGCGCTAGGCCGATTGCGACCATCATTGTCAGCAAGGAAGAGCCGCCGTAGCTCAAAAAAGGCAGGGGAACGCCGACGACAGGGAGCACCCCGACATTCATCCCGGCGTTGATGACCATCTGCCAGAATATCATTCCAGCAACTCCAACGCACAGGAGCAAACCGAACCGTTCTCGCGCCCGGAAGGCAATGAAGAGCAGACGTGCCAACAGGAGGCAATACACGAGTAACAAGCCAAGTGCCCCAACAAATCCCCACTCTTCAGCAAAGATCGCAAAGACAAAATCGGTATGCTTTTCGGGCAGAAAGTCGAGCCGATTCTGCGTCCCCAACAGGAAGCCTTTCCCCCAGACCATGCCTGACCCAACCGTCACCTGTGATTGAATGATATGGTAGCCGGCACCGAGAGGATCGACATCCGGATATAAGAACGACAAGACTCTCTGCTGCTGATAGGGTTTGAGATAGGCCCAGAGAAAAGGCAGAATGCTCCCGCCGACCAGGGCAAGAACGGACAAGGCCCGCAAACGCAGGCCGGCCGTAAAAGTCAGGGTGAGAAAGAGCAGTCCCAGCGTGATCGTCGTCCCAAGATTTGGCTGCCAGAGGACGAGGGCCGCCGGAGCGGCAACCAATACGGCTGGGGCGAGAATATCTCTGATACCATACCCCCCCGGAGGTACGGTGTAGTGATACCAGCGGGCCAGCACCAGGAGCAGGCCAATTTTCATGAACTCCGCCGGCTGGAGAGAAAACATACCAACATCGATCCAGCGGCGCGCCCCTCCACCAAAAGAGCCGATAAGCGGGACGAGGATGAGGAGACCGAGCGCCGCTCCGTATAAGAGATAGGCCCATTGCTCGAGCCGATGATAGTCAATGGCAAATGCCAGCCCCATACCGCAAAAACCCACAGCGACCCAGCTGAGTTGCCGGATGAACTGCGGACTCGCCTGCGGAGACCCATCATACGTTGCGCTGTAGAGTCCGAGCAGGCCAAGACCCAGCAGCCCGGCCGTCAGACCAAATAACGTCCAGTCGAAATGCTCAACCAGCCGTCTGTCGAATCCCATCATGCTCCAGCTTCCGTTGCCCAACAATACGAAAATATGCCTCCAGCACCTGACGAACAACCGGCGCGGCAGCAGCCCCGCCTCCCCTGCCGGCATGCTCAATCAGACAGGCAACCGCAATTTGAGGGGTCTCTACCGGCGCAAAGGCGATAAACCAGGCGTGGTCGCGGTGGTGACGCGGGACTTTTTCCCCTTTCCTGATGATGCGACTCACCACCTGAGAGGTGCCTGTCTTGCCAGCGACTTCAATATCGGGGCGGTCGGGGAGGGAGGCCCTCTTTCCCGTCCCTCGCGCGCCATGCACGACCTCTCGCATCCCGTCCTGCACGATACGCAGATACCCTTCAGGCATGTTTGCTTGCTTCATAGTCTCTGGAGCATAGGTCTGAATGGGCTCTCCATCAGCGTCACTCACATGTGTGACGAACAACGGGCGATAAACGGTTCCCCCGTTGGCGAGTGCCGCGGTCGCAACCGCGAGCTGAAGGGGGGTGGTCAGCACATAGCTTTGCCCAATCACCACGGACAAGGTCTCACCATCATACCAGGGGGCGTCAAAACGACGCCGTTTCCATACGATGTCGGGAATAAGGCCCGAGGAGGCCCTAAGAGGGAGACCCAAATCTTGGCCGAGTCCAAACCGCCGGGCGGCCTGGGCAATCTTCTGTATCCCGAGCCGTTGTCCAATCCTGTAGAAATAGACATCGCACGACTGGGCGAGGGCCTGTTTCAAATCGATCCAGCCATGTCCAGGCCGCTTCCAACAGTGAAAGGTACGCCCACCAAAGGGGATACCGCCCTGACAATGGTGGCGCGTCTCAGGCGTAATAATCCCTGCCTCCAGCGCCGCCAGTGCCATAAAAGGCTTAAAGGTAGAGCCCGGGGGATATTGGCCCCGAAGGGCCCGATTGGTGAGCGGGCGGAGGGGGTCCTCTACGAGCGCCCGCCATTCGTTTGGCTTAATACTGAGTGCAAAGAGATTTGGATCGAACGTAGGGCGGTTGGCCAGGGCCAGGACTTCTCCAGTCTCGACGGCAAGAACCACAACGGACCCCTCCCCCTCTCCTAGAGCCTGCTCAGCCTGTTTTTGCAGTTCAAGATCAAGCGTGAGGTGTACATTATATCCGGGCTGCGTCTTAACTTCGTCTAAAACCCGCAGTTTTCTTCCCGTTGCATCAACTTCGACCTGTTGGCCCCCGTTATAGCCACGCAGCACGGCTTCCCAAGCTTTCTCTAATCCGACCTTGCCAACAAGGTCGCCCTGCCGGTACCCCTTATAGGCAGCTATTTCCGCCTGATTCACCTCACCGATGTAGCCAACGAGGTGGGCAGCAAGGCTCCCCGCGGCATAGAAGCGCTTGAGACTCGCTTCAACGGTCACACCAGGCAGGGCGAGCTGGTGGGCTTCGATGGCGACTAGCGTATCCCAAGAGATATCACGGGCGACAGAGATGCCTTCGTATGCGGGCCGCCGTGGGTTACGGGGGGCCTTGCCTTCCAAAAAACCTGCTGCCTCGGGCACATACGACGCGAGTGTCTGGAGCGTTGTCCGACGATCTTGCACGTCTTCTGGCACGAGCATGACATCGAACGACGGGTGATTGCCGGCTACGACGACTCCTGTCCGATCCAGCATGAGTCCCCGTATGGAAGGGAGCCGCTTGAGGCGAATACGATTTTTTTCCGACAACATGCGGAAGCGGTCGCCCTCAACGATCTGCAACTGCCACAGGCGAAAGCCCAGCGCGCAAAAAACAAACAGAACGATGAAGCTGATGATACCGATACGGCGGTAGCACGCTGTCAGCGTTTCCTGAGCCGCAAAGACCTCTGACTCGTCCATTTATGCTCTGGCGATAGCGCGCTCCCCTGTTGCCAGGAGGACAAAGATGAGCGGGGTCAGTGAGAGAGCCAGGAGTAAGTCCCACAACACGTATTGGGTGAGAAAAGACCAAATGGGCGCGACGGCCCAGAGCCCCTCGAGCAGGGCAAGAAAAGTGACCGCCTTCAAGAGGACCGCACCGGCAACCAGTCCAAGAATGCAGAGAGGATTCTGAATCCACAGCCTTGGGGACAGGAGTTTTGTTGCGGTAAAAACAAGACTCATGGCAAGAGTCCACATTCCCGCCGGACTGCCGGAGCAGCTATCCAACAGATATCCCAAGAAAAAAGCGCCGGCTGCGCCGGCCAGGGCGCCGTGGTACATGCCAAGATACACACACAGGATGAGTAACAGGTCAGGGGCATAGAGGAAACGGGAGAAGGCCGTTGTTTGTATAAGGACCAGCCCGACTCCGCAGAGGCCAAGGAGTCCAAATGTCCAAATTCTATTCGTCTCGGAAGCGTTCGGCTCCTGCTCGGACGACAGCCGGGGCAACCACCAAAACTTCTTCGATCTCTGCGAGTTCGGCACTGAGCGCCACCTCTATGTCTTGGAATATCTCATTATCTCGTGAGGCGACCCGCGTCACGCGCCCAATCAACTGTCCTTTTGGAAAGACCCCGTCTAGCCCAGAGGTAATAACCACATCTCCAACCATGACATCGCTGCCCTGCTGAACATATTTCAATTGACAGTGCCCAGCAATGGAGCCCGACACGATACCAGAGACCCGTGAACGCTGAACGCGGGCATCAATTCCACTATTGGCGGAAGAGATGAGGAGGAGGTGGGCGGCCTGGGGGCTAACCGACACAATTTTTCCCACAACACCTGCCGGGGTGAGGACTGCCATTTCTTTCTGGATTCCGTGCTGTTCCCCTTTGTCTAACACCGCCGTATGGGTCCACGCCCCAGGATTTCGTCCAATCACACGGGCGGCAATGGCCGAATCTGAGCTTTGCGCCCGTAAGTCCAGCAGGAGTTCTAAGCGCTGATTCGCCAGCTCTAATTCGAGCAACCGTTCCTGCGTCTGCTCAAGCGCTTCAAGCCGGGCACGGAGCGCTTCATTGGTTTGATGGACGGAGAACAGGTCGCGGTATTGATCAAAAATTCTCCCTGTGCCTTGCACCACGGCTGTTGTTCCGACCTGAAGGGGTTTCATCACTTCGAGAAACAGTACGCCAACAGGGTCAATGCGGTACGGAGAGCGGGCGTTGACGGTCGCGAGCAGTAACGCGACAAAGAGAAAGAAGCCACAGGAGAAGAGCAGACGGTATCTGTAGAAGATCTCAAGCATGCTTCACACTCAGGATACCGCAACCTCTCTGAGAAAGGAGAGTTCTTCGAGCGCTTTTCCTGCGCCCATGACAACCGCGGTCAAAGGATCTTCGGCCTGAACCACCGGCAGTCCGGTTTCAGCACTTAACAACACGTCAAGGTTGCGCAGAAGGGCACCGCCTCCAGCCAGCACGATCCCATTCTCAACGATATCCGAAGCCAGTTCGGGCGGCGTTCGTTCCAGAACAACTTGTACGGCCTCGACAATCTGACTAATGGGCTCAACCAAGGGCCCGCGCATCTCTTCAGCAGAGAGCGTGACCGTTTTGGGTATCCCAGTCATCAGATCACGGCCTTTAATTTCCATCGTCAGTTCTTCTTCTATCGGATGAGCTGAACCGATGGTAATTTTTATCAATTCGGCGGTGCGTTCCCCTATCAGGAGATTATATTGCCGTTTTACGTACTGAATAATCGCTTCGTCCATTTTATCGCCGCCAGACCGCACCGAACACGAGAAGACAATGCCCGCGAGCGAGATCACCGCCACTTCTGTCGTCCCACCACCGATGTCAACAATCATGCTGCCAATAGGTTCAGTAACCGGAAGCCCAGAGCCGATAGCCGCGGCCATCGGCTCCTCCATCAGGTAGACCTCACGCGCCCCCGCGGACTCAGCAGACTCCTTGACCGCCCGCTTTTCTACTGCCGTACTGCCGTTGGGTATACAAATAACAATACGGGGCCGCATCAGGGCGCGACGACTGTGGACTTTCCGAATGAAATAGCGCAGCATGGCCTCGGTGGTCTCGAAATCCGCAATCACCCCATCCCTGAGTGGTCGGATAGCAACAATATTGCCGGGTGTTCTGCCGAGCATGCGCTTTGCTTCGAGGCCGACTGCAAGAACACGACGGGCGCCTCGAGTCACCTCCTGTTGTACGGCAACAACAGAAGACTCATTACACATTATCCCATGACCCTTGACATAGATCAGTGTGTTCGCCGTGCCTAGGTCAACTGCCATGTCAACCGACAGTGCTCCCCACAGCGCGTTAAGAACCATGTTTGATTTCCTTCATTCTCTCAAGGCGGGTCTCTCTAAGCCAAGTCCGATAGAACAGGGTTTCTAGCAGAATCCTCATATTTGGGCAAGTCATTATAATACAGTTGCTTTTTCTTCAACTATCAACTATGGCATGACGAGGTAGGAGATCGTTCTTATGCTTGACTTTATGCGTCAACGGGCTCAGTCAGTATGGATCAAGGCACTCTTTTTGGTCATTGCCCTTGTCTTCGTCTTCTTTGGTATTGGGAGCTTTGGAGAGGACTCACAAGTACAAATACTGGTAACGGTCGATGATCAGCCTATCACCCTTCAGGAATTCCAGCGAGCCTATCGGAACGTCGAGTCCAATTATCGGGAAATCTATAAGGAAAGTTTTACTCCAGAGCTCGCCCAGCAAATGAATCTACGACAACAGACGCTCGATCAGCTCGTTGACGCGAAATTGTTGGCCAAAGAAGCGCGCCGGGTCGGCTTCAGGGCCTCAGATGAAGACGTGCGACAAGAGATTGCGGCCTCCCCGACCTTTCACAGCTTCGGCGCTTTCAGCCCAGACCGCTACCGTCGGCTATTGCGGTATTTACGGATGACTCCTCAGGAGTTCGAGGAGCAGCAACGAGACCGCCTCGTTATCGAGAGATTCCAAAAATTCATTGACGGATCAATCCGGGCTACAGACTATGAGGTCGAAGAATTATTTCGCTTTGAACAAGAACAAGTGAATCTCGCTTTCCTCAAAATCGCCTCGGCAGATCTCGTTGATACGGTCACAGTTACCGAACAACAGGTCCGTGATTTCTACACCAAGAACACCGAGTCTTTTCGGATACCGGAGCGTGTCCGCCTGCACTATGTCTCGTACGCACCGGAAGATTTTGCAGCAGCGGCCTCGGTCTCTGAAGAGGAGGTGCTTGATTTTTACAACGCCCATAAAGATGATCGCTTTATGGAGGAGAAACAGGTCCAAGCTCGTCATATTCTCTTCTCTCTAGCTGACAGCATCTCAGAGGAAGGGAAAGCCGACACGCGCAGCCTGGCGCAGAGCATTCTCGAACGAGTACGCGGGGGAGAAGATTTTGCGACCCTGGCCGAGGAATATTCACAAGATACAGGAACAGCAAGCAACGGCGGCGACCTCGGCTTTTTTGGTCGGGGCCGTATGGTCCAGCCATTTGAAGAGGCAGCCTTCAATATGGATGTTGGACAAGTCAGTGATCTCGTAGAAACAACCTTCGGTTTTCACATCATCAAGGTTGAGGCGGTCCAGCCCGAGCACCTCAAACCGCTGGAAGAAGTCGCCGATACGGTCACCGAAGAATTGTTGGACCGGAAAAGTCTGGCCCTTGCAGAGGAGCGGGCCCGAGAAGATCGGAAGAGCATCGCAGATGGCACAACGCTCCAACAGTTTGCCGAATCTGTTGGACGAGAGGTCAAGGAAACGCCGCTTGTGAACCAGAACGAGACGATTCCGGGCCTCGGTCGGCGTCCCCAACTCGTTGAAACAGCCTTCGGACAGTCACCAGGACAAATCAGCGACCCGGTCCACGTTGATGATACGTGGTTCCTGGTATCGCTCGCGGAACGGGCCCCTTCTCGGATTCCAGAATTGACGACGGTGCAAGAAGAGGCTGAGAAACGATACCGGAGTGAGCAAGCCGAACGCGTCGCCCGAGAGAAGGCCGACACACTCCTCACGAAACTCAAGGAGACAAAGGATTTGGCGAGCCTGGCAAAGGCAGAGGCCCTGACCGTAGACGAGACGGGGACGTTTACGCGTCGGGGCGGCTATATTCCAAAGATCGGCGTTGTGCCGGAGCTGAAAACCGAGGCATTCCGATTAACGCCAGAAGCTCCCGTTGCCTCCCAGAGTTATACATGGGGAGGGAGTGCTTTCATTCCTGTTCTGAAAGAGTATATTCCTGCCGACCCAAATCAACTCGAAGAGCAACGCGATGCCCTGCGTCAGTCACTCCTCCAAAAGAAGAGAACCGCGGCTTATCAGGCGTTCATAAAATACTTAAAAGAGAGAGCAGAAATTGAATATAACCAGCGGAATCTGCTAAGCGCGCTCTAGTTGGATAGCGTCCAGCCTGATTATGGGGAGAACACGCATCATGTTGCGAATAGGAGACACGGCACCAGACTTTACAGCCAAGACACACACAGGCAACGACCTGTCCTTATCGGCCCTCCGGGGAAAAAAGGTCCTCCTATGGTTTTCCAAAAGCCGATACTCCTGGCTGAACGATTGAAGGTCGTGGGTTCTGCGACCAGATTGAAGCCTTCACATCACACAATGTTGAGGTTTTGGGCATCAGCTTTGATACGGTTGAAGACAATGCCGCTTTTGCAAGAAAATTCAGCTTTCCGTATGCGCTCCTGTGTGACACGACGCGGAGTATTGGCGTGGCGTATGGTGCGTGTCAGGACGCCAGTGCAGGATTTGCCAGTCGGATCAGTTACCTGATTGACGAAGAGGGTCAGGTGCAACGCGTGTACACCTCCGTCAATCCCCGTGTTCACCCCGCTGAGGTGCTGGCAGATATTGTCCCTAGATATCGCTAGAAAGGCCCGCCCTCCCCCTTCGCACCTTGCAGAGCCGCCTCATACACGAGCTTGAGCGGAATGTCTTTTTCTTGGGCGAGGTGTTTGCAGTCGTCATATTCTGGAGCATAGTGGATATGCCCGTCGGGCTGATAGGAAATTTTGACGCTGACCGGGCCGTATTGGGTTTGCACTTCTTGCTGCTCCCGCCGGAGTGCGAGACGATCAATCGGATAGGACCGAATGCCCAGCGTCGACGTCTCGTTAAAAATGATATCGGAAAGCCGGGCTTGGTCCTGGTGCGCGCATAACACCCAGAGACAAACCCCCGGTCGATTTTTCTTCATTTGCACCGGAGAGAGGAGGACGTCCCGGGCACCTGCAGCAAAGAGCTGCTCCATGACATGCTCATACCACTCTGGATTGAGGTCATCGATATTTGTCTCTAATACGAGCAGTTGTTCGTAGCGTACATCAGGCACCGGGTGTCCGAGGCAGACCCGTAAGATATTAGGTCGATCAGACAGGGTTCGTGTTCCTGCGCCATAGCCGACCGCCGCAATGGAAAACAAGGGAGGCTTCGGTTGGGCCAACGCGGCGAGAATAGCCGCCCCGGTAGGCGTGACTAGTTCAGACTGTCCGTCCTCGAATCGAACAGGCAGTCCTTTTACGAGTTCCGCAGTGGCAGGGCTGGGTACGGGCAGTATACCGTGGCGGGAGGATACGAGTCCGCTTCCCATAGGAAGCGGACTCGTGTACAGGGTCTGTATCTCTAATGCCTCAAAGCCGATGGCCGTCCCAACAATGTCGAGAATCGAATCAACCGCACCGACCTCGTGGAAGTGAACGTCCTCAGCCGAGGTATTGTGAACGGAAGCCTCAGCTTCAGCCAATCGGGTAAAAATCTTGAGTGCCGTTGTTTTGACCGTATCACTCAGGGTGCTTGCATTAAGCATCGCGGCAATGGAACGAAAGCTGCGTTCGTGCTGTTCTCCAGTTACGCCTATATCGAACTTGATCGCATGAATGCCATGCTGAACTCGCTCTGAGCGACGCAACGTGTAACCATCAAGCGGGAGTTTGGAGAATTCGGACTTCAGCAGGTCAAGGGACAGCCCCAGGTCAAGGAGTGCCCCGATAACCATGTCACCGCTGATGCCGGAGAAGGCATCAAAGTAGGCAATTTTCAGACCCTCACTCATAGTCTATAACGCCCGAACGTCGTTGAGATTTTGCGGCACTCACCGCTCTCCTTTACTTCCAGGATTCCCTTCGTAGCATAGAGGAGTCAGCCATGTCTCGGCCTCTTGCGTCTCAGCCGCGGTGTCAGTGCTTGCGTTGGCCTGGATGGAAGACTGTGGTAAGAGGATAGAGATGCTACGGGTTATTCTTTTGAGCTTTGTCTATTTCAGCTTGGTGCTCAACCTGCCTATCTTGGCACAGCCTGCATACGGTGACGATATGGGGGGCAACCTGGGAACGTGGAAGTGGGGGTCAGCATCGCCTCATCAAGCTGATGACTTAGAAGAGGAGGATGATTACTACGGGACAACCTGGGAGCAGATGTACGAGGATCGTTTGTATGAGCAGCAACTCGAAAAGGAAGACGAGCCGGATGCCTTTTCACTTTTACGCGCCTCTGCCAAGCTCTGGCGTTTCTTTTGGCCCCAAAAAGACGAAAACACGGTTGAATAGGATACAGCACCGTCGGACCCCTAGCTGCCCTGCCCCTTCCCTTCCGCGGATGGTACGACGATTTTCTCAGCAGCAACGAGATACAAGGTCAGCTTTGTCCGCTCCAAGGTAAAGCGGATACGGTCGCCTGGCTTGAGTTTGTGGAGCAGGCTAGGCTTGTTGACTTCAAAGCTCATAGTCATGGCATCCATAAAGCCGGGAATGTCTTCGTGCGCGACGACAACGCGCCGGTCTGGGATTACGATCTTTTCGACAGTCCCTTCGCCCGAGAGTATGTCAGGGGTGGGCGCCGGGCCACAGCCCGCACTCAACCCAACGAGCGCGCACAAAATAATGCTGAATGTCTTCACAGCGACGAAGGAGCCAGCGTCTTATTGCATAGGAGAAAATGGTGTTGGGCTCAGAATTTTATTGCTCTGGCTGAGGATCACTCCACGCAGCCGCTTCACTACTTCAGCCCGGCGCGGGTCCTTGGCCCAACCGGCCCACTTTTCCTGACGCTCGTTCAGGTCATTATAGGCCCAGAGGTGGACGACTTCGTTCAACTGGCCAACCTCGCTATACCAGAATCCAGCCGGCTTGAGTCCGTGCTCTGCTACACCGGGCAGGATCAGCTTTTCTGCCACTTCGAGGTATTCACGGAGACCGCCAACGACGAGTTGGTAGGTTCGCAGTTCATAAATCATCAGTGCTCCTCCTCTTCTCCATAAAGGGGACGGTATTCCATCTATCCCACCCGAGTCAGAAGTCAAGTTCGTTTATCTCTGCCCCTGACGCTTGACCCTTGTCCTCCTCTTCCGTTACAGATCATGCCTGTCGAACGAGAAAAAGGAGAAATCAAGGAGAAAAAGGAGACACGCATGGCTCTTGATCCCACAAAGACGGCGCTCATCGTCATAGACGTGCAGAATGACTACTTTGATGGTAAATGGCCCATCCCGGATGGGAACGCGGCGTTGGACAAAATCGAAGCCGCGATTGAATGCAGCCAACAAGCGGGAGCAAAAGTCATCTATGTTCAACACGAAGTCCTCAATCCCGAGCGGGGGATTTTCATTCGAGGGACTCATGGCTTTGCACTCCATCCTCGCCTCAAACCTCGACCTGAAGATCATCGTATCGTCAAGCATTATCCTGGATCATTTTCCAAAACTGACCTGGAAGAAACGCTCCGAAAGAATGGTATCGATACCCTGGTCGTTTCAGGATATATGACCCATATGTGCTGCGACACGACCGCGCGCGAGGGGTTTCAGCGCGATTTTCGTATCTTATTCTTGAATGATGCAACGGCGACGCGCGACGGCGAGCACCCCACGCTGGGCAAAATCGCGCATGGTGAATTACACCGCTCTACCTTGATTACCCAAGCATCAATGTTTGCCGATGTCCTGTCTACCCAGGAACTGATTGAGCGTTTACAGACGAGTTCATCATAGTTGAAAAATGGGGAGAAGGTGTCGCCGCGTCTCTCCGCTCACTTCCGAAAATACGGGACGATGTGTTCGCCTAGCAGTTCCACTACCCGATAGGCATGAGCTGCTTCCATACCCGGCCACCAGATGCGGAAAAGAAAATGGTCAATGCCGAGTTGGTGATGATGGGCTTCGATTTGTTCCGTGACCTCTTCAATGCTGCCCAGAATGAAGCGGTCTCTCGCCAGTTCCTCAAACGATACGCGAAATGATTCCTCGCCGGGAAGCTCCTTATCCTGTCCCCAGTCGGCATAAGCTTGATATTTTTTCTCCAAATACGGCTGGGCGATAGCCAGCGATTCGTCATGGGTCTTGGCGAGATGCATTTCCTTGATAATCGGGACCTCCGGCACAGCCTGATGGCCGGACGCGGCCAGAGTGGCTTTATACACGTGCATCTGCCGTTTCAGGGTAGGTAGAGTGGCATGCGGATTGACCAGCCAGGAACACCCCAGCCGGCCGGCGCGCTCAATCGCGCTATCATTGTTCGCCGCAACCCAAATTGACGGATGTGGCTGCTGGACGGGGCGAATCGTACAAGTCGCGTTTTCTATACTGAAGTGTGTACCCCGGAATGACACCTCCTCTTCTGTCCACAAACGACGAATGAGTTCCAGAGACTCCTCAAAACGAGGAATCCGGTCACGGCGGCGCGTATTAAACCCCTGATACTCGATATCTCGATAGCCGAGCCCAATGCCAAATACGACACGTCCTTCGCTAATAACATCGAGCGAAGCCACGTCTTCAGCCAAACCGACCGGGCTATACAGCGGGAGCAGCACGACCGACAGCACGAGTGACATCGAACCACTCTCGGCTGCCAGCCGGGATAGCAAGGGGAGGCTCTGGATATTCTGGTATGGGGGGGCAAGGAAGTGTTGACCACAGGCAATCGAATCAAGGCCAGCATCACGTGCCAATCGGGTCAGTTCGACGGTTTCCCTAAAGCGTTTGACGGGTGAGTCCGTTCGGGGATGTTGGGGCATGACCATGATGCCAAATTTGATCATACGACTTCTCCTTAGAGCACCTCTTTGGCCAGAGATTCCAGTTCGGCGAGAACAGCCTCCTCGCCCTCTTCGCTCCGTGTCAGCCAGAGAGTAACATGGTCCACACCAGCGGATTGCAGTTCACTCATTTCCTCTTTAGTCCGAAATTTTCCAGGCCAGCCAAAGGCCAGAACCGCGATTGCTTTTGGGTCGCGGCCAGCCTGTTCGGCCAGCTCGTTGAGGCGCTGACGCCCAGCTTTGATATCGTCCACAGAGGAAAGAACGGGCATCCAGCCGTCTCCCCATTCGACCACCCGCTGAAAGACATATTTTGAGGAGCCGCCCATATACACCGGCGGATGAGGCTTTTGTACCGGTTTCGGGAATGAGCGAACAGCAGGGAAGTCGTAGTACTTCCCGTGATATTCGGCCTCGTCCTGCGTCCAGAGTTCCTTCATGGCCAGGATGGCGTCTTTGGTTTGTCCCCAGCGGTGGTCGAAGTCACCTCCCATAATCTCCGTCTCTTCTCTCAGCCAGCCGGCACCAATACCAAAGATGAAACGGCCGCCTGAGAAATGATCGAGGGTTGCAACTTCTTTGGCTAATTCAAGCGGATTCCGCTCCGGGATTAAACAGATTCCGGTGCCGAGTTCAATCGTCTTGGTTACGGCCGAGGCCCGCGCCAAAGACACAAACGGATCAGTGATACGGCCATATTCATCTGGAATGATACCATCTTCCGCGCCCGGATAGGGTGAACTGGTTTGAATCGGAATAATGGCGTGTTCCGGTACCCAATAGGAGGCAAAGCCCAATTCCTCCGCACGTTTTGCAATGACCGCGGGATCAACCGATGTATCAATACAGAACTCGAAAACCCCAATTTTCATATATTCCCCCTTCCCTATCTGTCTGAATACAGCGCTCTCGACCCTATCACGGGTAGCGTGGCACGCCTAGCAGTGACAGGATTCCTTCGATAGTATTCAGGCCATCTTCATGATTTCAGGCGACAGCGAGCTGGCGTGCCAGAAGGAGGATGGACAGCTATGCGGATGATTTTAGTCGGACCACCGGGAGCAGGCAAAGGGACACAGGCCGTGCATCTCACCGAGCGGTTCAAGATTTCTCATATCTCAACCGGTGATATGCTCCGCGCCGCGGTGAGTGAAGGGACCGAGTTAGGCCAACAGGCGGACGGCTATATGAAGGCTGGCGGTCTGGTACCGGATGAACTCGTCATCGCGATGGTGATAGAACGGATTGGAAAACCGGACTGTGCAAAAGGATTTATGCTGGACGGCTTTCCGCGGACCCGCCCCCAGGCGGAAGCCCTGGATGTTGAATTGCAGAAAGCCGGAGTGGCCTTAGATGTCGTGCTGCAAATTGAGGTTCCGGACGATTTGATTGTCGAACGCATTACCGGACGGCGCTTGGACCCCGATACGGGCGATATTTACCATATCAAATTCAAACCACCGCCGGCGGATAGAGCCGGGCGGGTCATACAGCGTCAGGACGATACCGAAGAAGCCTGCCGAGCCAGGCTCGAAAAATATCACTCGGAGACAGCACCGATTATCCCTTTTTATGAGCGCCAAGGGACACTGAGACGAGTGGGTGGCGATGCCGCGCCGGATGAGGTCAGCCGGCGTATTGAGCGAGTTTTAGGTTAAGGGCTTGGACGCATATGAACGCAGAGGCAGTGCCTCTGCGTATCAGACTGACTCTGGCGTTGGCCTTACGGCAGAGCAAAAACTGCAACAGCACTCCCCGGTGTCGTGTGGGGATACTTGCCGACGATGTCCACAACCAAGCCTCCGGCGCCACTGGGAACGGCAATATATTGTTTGCCCCCAACCTTGTAGGCAATCGGTTGTCCCCGAACCGCGGACCCGGTCTGAAACTTCCAGAGGACTTTACCGGTTGCGTCATCCAAGGCCAGCGCAAATCCCTGCTGGTTACCGGTAAAGACGAGTCCACCGGCTGTGGCTAACGCCCCACCCACCATCGGCCACTCGTCCTTATAGCGCCACTTCACCTCGCCACTGGTCGGGTCTATGGCCGTGACGTGACCGTAGGCTGTGCCGAGGTCGCCCTGCGTTTGTCCAGGCCCGCCACCCCAGAACGGGATACCTTTGATAAAAATGGACCGGGCCTTTTCCATTTTCCCGCAACTTTCGATTGTCGGGACAAAGATGAGGTTGGCCAGCGGGCTATAGGCCGCAGCGTAGGAGCCATTTTGTCCCCCCACATTCCCAGGGCAGATGAGTTCAGGATTGCCCCCCTCCATAGGCACATACTTGGGGTCAACAATCGGCCGACCGCTTTCGTCCAAGCCTTTCGCCCAGTTCAGTTGCTCAACATACTGCGAGCCGTGCAGAAACTTCCCGTCCCCGCGATTCAGGACGTACATATATCCATTGCGATTGGGCTGGGCTAAGGCTTTGACAGACTGTCCGCTCCGCATCACGTCAAGCAGAAACATACCGGTGTTACCATCATAGTCCCAGACGTCGTGAGGGGTGAATTGGAAGTACCATTTCACCTCGCCCCTATCTGGATCAAGGGCCAACACAGAGTTCGTGTAGAGATTATCACCCTCACGCCCATCCCCGTTCCAGTCCGGGGCCGGGTTGCCCGTTGCCCAATACACCAAGTCAAGGTCCGCATCGTACGAGCCAGTTACCCAGGCCGGACCGCCGCCCTGTTTATACGAATCACCAGCCCAGGTATCGACGCCCGGCTCACCTTCGTCAGGCACGGTATAGCGGCGCCACTTCCGCTCTCCGGTCTCAAGATCATAGGCATCGATATAGCCGCGAATACCATATTCACCGCCCGCAATACCGACAATGACGTTTTCTCGAACAATCAGAGGGGCCAGGGTAAAGCTGAAACCGTTCGCGTAGTCATCGGCTTGAGTATTCCACACGACCGCGCCGGTTTTTCTGTCGAGTGCGACAACCCGCGCATCCAGGGTCGCCATAATAACCTTATCCCCGGCCAGGGCGGCGCCCCGATTACCCGGCCCACAGCAAATCCGCATATCGTCCGGCAATTCATGGTCGTATTTCCAGAGCGGTTTACCGGTGGCGGCGTCTAAGGCAAACAGCTTGTTATAGGCCGCCGTGAGATACATGACGCCATCAGCAACCACGGGTGAGGCTTGCATTTGCGCCGGCACACCGGTTTGGAAAATCCAGGCGGCCTGGAGCTTTTTGACATTCTGGCGGTCAATATCCTTCAGTGGACTAAATCGCCACCCGGCATAATTCCCCCCGTACATCAGCCAGTCAGCCGAGTTGGCCATGCTCTTGAGCAATCGCTCGTGCGTCACCGGCTGAAGGGCGTCAGCGTATAGTGCGCCGGGAGAGAGGAATAGAAGTAGGGCTATTTTTGCCAGGGATATTCGCCACCAAGAACCGCGCATGAGTACTGCCTCCTCAGAGTGATTTCCAATCGAGAAATGTGGTCGAACCCTACTGATTTTTAGACCAGAGGTCAAGAAAGTGGACACAACAGCCACCTCACACGCCTAAGGAAAGAAGCGCAGTCTTCTTCCCACGAGGAGCGCCCCGACGAGACCGCAGAGGGCGACCGCTCCGTGCGTCCATCCGTTCCAGGCGAGTGCATACGGGTCCTGTAGACGCGGTCCAGTCACGCCGGGAATGCTGGAGAGGTCCCCATCTCCAGAGCCAACTTTCAGTTGCGCCTTCATACCCTTTTCCATGTGCTGAGGAACATCGCAGTGGACCAAATAGGTTTTGTTTCCAGGCGGGAGAATAAAAGTGCTTGTCCGCTGCCCGTTGCCCGCTACTTCAAGCGTGAACATGCCCAGAGGATACACATAACGCGGAAGACCGTGCAGCATCCACTGGTGACGCACGGTGTCCTTATTGATGAGCGTCACCGTGAGTTTCGTACACGGTTCAAAACGCCATTCGTTTCGATCATACGCAAACATCGTCCCTGGTTGAGCAAATTCTTTTCCGGCACGAACGGTGATCTCGTGTTCGCCGGAGAGACGGGGACAGCCCCGGGGGAGCTGGTCTGTGTTTTCATTCATCACCATGCCCGTGGGGTCGAGCTGCATACCATGATGGGCATGGTGCTGGTGCGCCTGGTGCTGTTGAGTCGAGCCAAGCGCACCAAGAAGCAGGACAGACAAGGTGCAGACCATCACGATAGGGACCGTTCTCCAGAGCTGGCCTCTCCCGGACACGCCTGGCCTCTCCCGACTCTTTTTGTGTAGAAAAATCCACATGGAAGGCCCCTCTTAGCGGGGTCGAGTCAGAGCGTAGGCCGCACTGATGAGGAGACCGATACCGATTCCAAGGATAAGGGCATAACTCAAAGGCAGAGAGCGAGCACTGGCCTCTCCAAACAGACCAGAGTCCTCTAGCTCAGCCCAGATAGGAAGCTTTTTCTGGTAATATGCCTGAGTAAAAAACGGAGCCCAGTCCATGCCCTGCGTTTTCGGCTGGCCCGAGGCGTCCAAATACTCCTGGTAAACAATAGCGCTGATATTTCCACCAGGGTTGATCCCATCAGTGGTGATCGCTTTTTCCTTATGGTCGTGGAGCAGCCAGACGCCCGGTCCATAATTATGCAGGCCGTCGTTAGTGGTGTTGAGCAGGAGGTCCACCCGTTGGGCCGGGCTAATCCAAACCACATCACGGGTAATTTGTGCAGCCGGATTATGTTCAACGCCGTCATAATGGGTGATTCTCACCTTATGCCCATGCGTATGCAGAGAGATTCCTTCTGCCCCGCCGTTGAGCACGCGCAGTTTCACGTGCTCGTTCGGGGCAACAACCACAAGCGACTCGCGGGTCGTGTAGGGAAAAGAGCGGCCGTTGAGTAAGAAATAGTCCGGGTCTTGATCCGTAATATCATAGCGGCGATTGGTCGCTGCGGCGATTAGGCGCGGATCCCTTGCGGTCTGGATAATGTTATTCAACGCTGGGTCAATGTCCTGGTAGTGCAGATCGAATTCTCGGTCATAGGACGCTTGGACTGCGGCGGAGACAGCACGTACCCGGCCAGCCCCGATATTGAGCGTTTGGAGCCAGTTATTCGGCCGGTTGTCTTCAACCACGAACATCCCCTGGAGTCCCATCAGAATATGGACATGCGGTTGGACGTGGCAGTGATAAAACATCGTGCCGGTTTGACGTGGGGTCATTTCATAGGTGCGACTCGTCCCTGGTGTGACGGGCATTTCGCTCGCAATCGGAACCCCGTCGTTTCCCTCGCCGGTGGCATCGACAAAGGGATGGTCCACTCCGTGAAAGTGGATCGTATGCGGCAGATAGTGCGTATTCTCCAGGGTCACCCGGAGCGTATCGCCCTGCTCGACACGAATCACCGGAGACGGAGCCCGCAAGGTCAGGTGCGCCCATTCGCTCTCGAAATTTTCAGTTGCCATACCACGTGATTTTGGCGCGAAAACCCAGAGCCCGGGCTGGACGCCAGGCGCAATAGCATAGGCGGGGAACGGTTCAGGATCGTCCGGCGAGTGTCCGTTCAGTTCTACGATTTCAAGCCGAATGTGGATCTCGTCAGGGTCGCCATCCCCATCTCTGTCGTTCTCTTTCACCACCGTAGTGGGCGTGAGCCGGGTCTCCATGAGGGTGTGCAGAGCGATATTATTCGTTCCTTTGACAAAGGCTGCAATTTCCGCTGGGTTGTCTGGGTCACACACGGGTGACGATGCTATGGCCACGCCTTCAATGGTCTGAGGTTTCCGCCAGTCTGCATGTCTGTCCAGACAGAAGGGCTCGACACTGACAGGGTTGAGGGGCCGGTTGGGGGGTGGCTCTTGGTAGGACTCTTCACCGAGATATTGATACGCAAAGTCTTGTATTGAGCGTGGGAGCCAGGTCCGCGGAACGAGAAAAAGCGCGCAGATAAGAAGCCCACTACAAAAAATGAGGAAAAAAAGCAGACTACGGAGTCGCATCGTTCAACATGTCCTGCGAATAAGACGTTCGGAAAAGGGGGCTGGGAGAATGTGAGGGGCGGGCTTATTTCTCCGAAAACAGCAGCCAGCCGAGTTTACCACCCACAACGTAATAGCCAATGCCACAGCCAATCAGCAGACCCGCGATCAAGACCAGCATGGTATTTGAGAGTGAGGCGACTCGAATGGGAAATCGCACTGACCCATCAATCCCGTCAAGTGTCATCAAAGCCGTATACTGTCCAGGCGTATCAAAATTCACCTCAGTGTTCACCACACCGCTGGGGTATATCCGCGCCGGGATATCAAGCAACAGGCGTGGTTCAGCCGTCGTGGTTTCCTCAATCACACGAACCGCAGCCGATTTCTTGCGCAATGCCGGGTCAATCAGATCAAAAACGAGAATCGCACTCCCAGTCCGAGGAACGCTTCGACAGAATTCCTCGGCTGCGTATTCCTGCGGCTGGTAGGCAGAAAAGTGGACCAGATAGACGCCGGCCCGCTCTATGCAGGGGTCCATATCCATAGCGAGCCCCCCGTGTCCCCACGCCCCTATTGGGACGAGGAGCAAGGCAACAAGGGGAAGGAATTTCACAATACAGTCCAGTTGCGCCCCAAGGCGGGAGGGATGCTCCCCACTCTGGGAGCTTATGGTAGATAGGTCGAACGAAACTGAGTTGGGACAACATTCGAACGGACCGTCACGAACTCATGAGCGTCGTTGCTATTCTCAAAGCGCAAGACTCCGCCAATAAATTGCTGCGGGGCTTGCGTCGGGATGAGACGTTCCGTACCGAAAATTGGACTTGAAACAGTCAGGGTCAGCTCTTTTGTTTCGCCCGGAGCAATGGGGCCGTCCGGCTGTACTGCGAGGCGACCAACAAAATCGCTTGGGCCGGCCTGGGCTTGCTCGGCTTCCGGTCCATTCACAAAATTCGCCATTGCAATAGTCAATTGCTTGAGTTCGATGGCGCTCTCAGTGATATTCGTCGCCTGCACCTTCATTTCAAGCGTTTCACTCGCTTCGTCATATGTCGCCCCGCTGGCCTGGGCCTCGGCCATCTTCTCACCGGAAGAAATGAATTCCGGTGTAAACCAGTCCGTTTGCTGCGGCCACCGGACCGGTGCATTTGACGTGGCATACGTCCAACCAACGATCAACATCACGAGAGTCACGCCCACGATGACATTCATCCACATATGGTCACGAGGCGTAATGAGGCCAATATCTGGAGCATCGTCGTTTACTGGGAGCTGGACGGTGACGGCAAGATTTGTCACCGTTCTTTTATTCGTCGTCCAGTACAGTATCCAGGCCACTCCCAAGACAAATCCGGCGAACGACCACCACCAGACGAATGCACCGCCATACGTACTGAGTTCAATCGTCTCACCAGACATCAGGGTGAGCGGAAATGAGAAGGGTTCATCACTCGGTTTGACGTTCACCCATTCGCCTGGTCCAATCAGCGTACCAGTCCCATATACGGCGATACCGGGATGCACATGCCAGTTTCCAGGCTCTTTGCCAACAAGCTCCATTTCAAACTCGTAAATGCCTCCCTTTTGGGCAAAAAACGAGCCGATAGCCGCCGTTCCGTTGACAAAACGCTCCTTGAGTACAAAGACTGGTCCAGGGACGACGGGCATGATGGAAGCGATTTCCGGCGTCTCTAGCGTATGCGGCCACGTTTCCAGAATTTTGACCGACCCCGTCACCTTGACCGGCTCGCCAACCTCAATTTCAGTCGGTGAAATGCGAACATTGAAGAAAGCCGTGGTCATGTTTTTCAAAAACGGCTCGTCGGCAGCCTCACCGTGAGCAAAGACGTTCGGAGTATGAGTAACGACAACGGCCACTATGGCACACAGTGCGCCAACACCGCCAAGCATGAATCGCTTACCCATCGGCTGCCTTCCTGGTTTCAGGCTGCTCGTCTGAGAGCTGGGGCTTGGTTTCTATGACACGCAATCGGGGCTTGCGCTTGATGCGAATGACCGGACCCGTTTCCGGCAACCTGCGTCCGTCCGTCTCCGCACTCTTGGATGCTGGCCACAAAAACACCAGCCAATAACACACAAAGGCTAAGAGGCCAGCGGTAATGACGGGCGGGCCTATTTCAGCGATATTCATACCGTGCGCATACACGGGAGCAGGAAATAGAGTCAGGCCGGCAAGAAGAGCCATGAGCACAGAGCAGACTCTTCCGTATCGGGCGGGCTGCCGGGGTTCGAAAGACATACCGCACCTCATATTTATCTCACACGGTTTTCAGATAACGCCGAATCGGCCACACTGCCAGATACCGGCCAATAAACTGACCAATCCAGTAGCCAGCAAAAGCTGCCGTTCCAGCAAAGGCCAGCGAAACGTATTGCGTCTCACCCAGGAAGCTCCGCAACGCACCGCGCTCAATCAGCCGGAGGTATTCCGGCGTTTGAGAGCGGATGTAGGCAATGCCCTGGACGTCGGCGACCGTCACCACGTGGTCCATAAAATAGGCCGGCTGGAGAAAGGCAGCTAAGGGGACGTAATTATACGCCCACACCGCGATTGCCCACACGTGAGCGCCAATCAGCGAGGTGAGGATAAAACTCTTGGTTTTCATTAAGGTCCAGTCCATTAATATCCCGGCGCAGACGACGGAGGCGGGCCAGACGAAGTTCATAGGATAGGTCGCCGCAAGGTCCCACTGGAAATACCGCCCAACCCAGGCCGCAAAAAACAAGCAACAAGCGGTATAGGTCGCACCAGTCGGAAAACGCCACGCCGTCCACTGAATGTATTGCAGCGTCGAGGGAATAATGATCGTGGCAAAGGCGGTCACCACCGGCCACCACTGCGGGTCTTTCCAATCTGTCCAGAAATCCCAGTCACCGGCAAATAACTGCTTGGTGATATCGGCGGCACCTGCTACCACGAAAACTGCCGTGGTCCAAAAGACGAGGTCCCACTTCCAATCAATCCATTTATACTTCTTGTTGAGCAGTGCCTTGAGTTCAAGCCGCCGTTGCCGTTCCGCCGCGTCTGCGATGTCGGTTACGGTTGTGGTTTCCGTCGCCATGCGCACTTCCTCTCTGCACGAGGATTTTCGATCCGTTTATCGAATCAGCCCACACCACCGTTGTTAGTCGGCGGCGAGCGGCGACTCAAGCGAGGCTTCCGGGTTCGTCTCTTCTTCGATCTTTTCTATCTCGAACATACGCACCAGCGTCTCGCCCCATACCGCGAACATACCGGCCGCCAGCCAGCCGTAAATCACAAACGGCCAGTGAAACGGAACAGAGAAGATTTCTTCAGAGATCCACAAGCTATGGCCCCACTCATTGGCAGCAACGGCCATACATTCGAGTACACAGGCACTGATCAGCAGAAAGAACGACCAAGGAAATCCTTTGTCTTTTCCGTACAGCGCGGGGATATGGAACCGCCCGTAGATATAGGTTCCGACGGCCAGCACAACGGAGAGGGGGAAGAAAAAATAAAACATCGGGATGTGGGTCGGAGTGAAGGCTGTGTCACGAACCATGGTTTGGTGCCACGACCCATCCCAGTTCGGCCAGAAGCTGGCCATCAGATAGATAGCCAGACTCGTCGCGCCAATGAGGCTCCACAAAATCGCAATCCGGCGCGTCTCTTCGGCGGGTGAGCATTTTTGTCCTTCAACGGCCCGACCATTCCGGATGAGCCAGCCCAACCACACTCCGCTGAATATGCCTAAGACAATCAATTCACCCCAGAACAGCGTCCAGTAATACATCGCGAACTCAGCGCTTGCTGAGTTCAGTCCGGCGGTGAACATAAAGGCGTAGTTCCAGTACCAGAAAAAGACATTGGCAAGCATAATAAGCCCGCATCCCCAGAAGAGGGGATGCCAGCCGACTGACCAATCAGTCGGGTTGGCAGAGCTGCCAGTTGTCATGGAACCATCACCAACACCTTTCGGTGCATTTTGTACTGCTTGTGCCTGGGCCATACCTATCCCTCCTCGGTAGTAATTGGTGTGACTATATACTTTCTCTCTTTATTCCACCAGCGCTTCTCTACGTTGAGCAGCGATCTTATACCGAATCACCGAGACTGCAAGAACGATAACCACTCCCAGGACAATCAGCGCTGGCCCGACCAGAGCCTTATACCATGCCGCAACCTGAAAGGGAAATGAAAATTTGCGCGGTTCGGGTTCATCGGCAAGCCCAAGCATGACCCGCACTTCGTAGCGTAGTCCCGCTTGCACCACGACTTCGGCGTTGGCCACGCCACGTTCGTGTACTTGTAGAGGCAGGGACAGAATCGTATTCGACTGCCCGGACTCACTTGAAGCAATGAGTTCAACGCCGATTGGCCTGTCCCAGAGGTCGGGAGTCACGTCCACGACCAGGAAGGCATTCCCCACACGCGGAATTTCTTCACAGTACTCTGTGACCGGATCAAATTGAGTCTGATAGAAGGTAATATGCAAAAGTGACACTCCGACCTCTCGGCGGCATGGGTCTCCGGGCCCTCTGTCCCGATGCGCCCAGGACGACACAGGAACTATCAGGCAAAGCGCCGCTACAACAGCGAGAAGAGAAGAGATTCGGCGGGTGCGTCTCATCAGTCAATCGGTCTTGAGATAGCAGGATGAGGAAGTGGGGACAACTGCTCAGCAGGGGCCCTGCTTAGTGCAGGGCACTATCAATATCGATAAAGAAGGACAGGAGAGACGTATTCAGCGTGGGCCACTGCCGATGGGCACCAGTTCCTTCGCAGTATATGGTCTTGCTGTTTGCCTCACATCCCAAATAGGCCAGACAGCCATTTTCGTCCTTCTCAACCGCACGGGATCGACACTGATTACACTCAGCCAGCCAGGCAGCCGTCTCAGCCCCGTAGCCGGGAAAAAGATGATCGTTGGCACTGTGCATAATCAGAGCAGACAATGTTTCGGGACACGAGAAGGTTTCGAGGTCAATCCGCCGGAACCCGGCAGCACTCGGCGCCACCGCTGTTGGGATATGGCGAGTCTCGTCCAAAAGGGCCAGCGCGAGGGCAACGGTTCCGCCGTCAGAATGGCCGGTCAGATAAACCCGCTGCTCATCAACGCACCATTTTTTGGCAATAAGCCGCGGGACCGTACCTCAGGAATGACTGCAAGCGAGAGGCGGCGTGAGTCAGCATAGGCAACAATGAAGCCGGCCGCCGTGGCCTCAAAAGTCAGGTCTGTCAGGCGCTCAGAGCGAAAACGACTTGAGCCGGCCGGGGCGTAGACCATGAGGAGCGGGTGAAGCGTGCCTGGGTTGTAGTTGGCGGGCGTCCGTACCATATATTTAATCCCGTGTTTGGTCTGCTCGTTCTCGCTCACCCCGCCCGGACCCCTCCGCTCTCCGAGCGGACACGGCCCTGGGCTGAGGGCACTGCTATACGCATATCGGCCTAACGGCGGTGGTTCACTTGGTCGCTCGGAGCAGCCTACGGCCCAGAGGGCCAGGACAACACCACCAAGCACATACCCCTGGAACCGACCCAGGGAGGCGGCATTTCCTGCCGAACCGGAACAGCGCTCCGCTTGTCTCACCATCTCTCTCCTGCTTGCCGCGTCAACCCGTCTCAGTTTATACTGTTTGCTTTGTCTGAGGGAACAGCAATCGGTAAGGAGGGACGTATGCTCTCGGTTTTTTCAGCCCCAAGCCACTACGTACAGGGAAAGCACGCCACCGCCGCCTTAGGCACGGAAATGCAGCGCATCGGGTTACAGGGGCCGGCCTGTATTGTTGCCGGGAGAAGCGCCATTCGACTGCTCTCAGAAGTCTGGCAGCAACATTTGCACGATGCTGGCATCACCCATGTTGTCCACCAGTTCGGGGGAGAATGCTCCTATCCTGAAATCGAGCGTATCAAAGAAACAGCGCGGGAGCACAAGGTCCAGGTCATTATTGGGGCGGGCGGCGGCAAGGTCTTGGACGCGGCCCGGGCCGCGGCAGACGACCTTGACCTGCCCGTTGTCAACTGCCCAAGCATTGCCTCAAGTGACGCGCCGTGCAGCGCGCTGTCGGTGATCTATACCCCCGAAGGGGTGTTCCAGGAATATCGCTTTTATCGGAAAAATCCAGATTTGGTTGTGGTGGACACCTATGTTGTCGCCCAAGCGCCGGCCAGACTGCTGGTGGCAGGGATGGGAGATGCGCTGGCCACGTGGTTTGAGGCCAAAACCTGTGTGACCGGTCATGTCCAGAATATGCGCGGGGGGGCCTCCACGCGCAGCGCCGAAAAGCTGGCGGAGCTCTGCTACAACATCCTGGTTGAAGACGGCCCAGACGCCAAACGGGCCGCGGAACGTCATGTGGTCAATCCAGCCCTGGAGCGGCTGGTAGAAGCCAACACCCTGCTGTCGGGTTTGGGTTTCGAGTCTTCGGGGCTTGCCGCGGCCCACGCCATCCATAATGGCCTCACCGCGGCCCCACTCACCCATCCGTACTATCATGGAGAAAAAGTCGCCTACGGTCTGATGGCCCAGTTGGTGCTCGAAGGTCAGTCACGCTCGGTTATCGATCCGGTGCTGGAGTTTTCCTCCGCGGTCGGCCTGCCCATTACCTTGGCGGAAATCGGGCTCACCGAACTCCCAGAGGACATGCTTGCACAAGTGGCAGAGCGGGCAACCGCCGAAGGCGAAACCATCCATAACGAGCCGTTTGAGGTCCAGCCCGATATGGTTGCCGATGCTATTCTGGCCGCGGATTCGATGGGCCGCGCCTGGCAAGCGGCTCACGAGACGCAATAAGACGCACCCAGGAGGGCAAGCGCAACGCCCAAGGATATTCTTTGAGTGGAGCCATATTATTGCTGGGCTTTGACCTCAGTGAGCGGAGAGGGCCTGTCGAAGACGAGATGTCCAGCTTCTTCTTGCAAACGGTAGCGCTGCTCTAGCTCTGCGGAGATAGCAACGTTCCGGTCGTGCGGGAACTTCTCTGGATACAAGTGCGGACGGAGGAAGAATTTTTCTGGAGAATACACCAGAGATTGAGATTTGAGCGGATACTTGAGCCAGTTGCGGCGCATGAAGTCGGGCTCAAACATCGTCTCCTGGTCCTCCTGCGCCCACTCTTTCACCCAGTGGGCATCATGCACGCTATAGCTCATCAGGTCGAGCGGAAGATCATAGTAGACAGTAAAGAGTCCGGCATAGCCCCGTTCTTCCAGTGCCGGGTTGACGAGATAGGCATTCCGCACCTCAATCACCCGTAGTTGATTGTCATTGTCGTATTGCTCAATACGCAGCGGATAGAAACTGTGCTGATCGAGCCAATATATCAGCCGGCTCATGCGGTAGTGGGGCAGCCAGTCTTCTTTTCTGGTCGCCTCAACCACATAACAGGCGACTCCGCCGTCCGGTGTATAATGCAGATAGGAGTCACCCAGCATGGTGATCTGAGCCGACGGGACCTCGTTAAAATTCCCCTCGGGCGTGGCCAGCGTCACCGTCGGACGAGTATTGGGGAAACGAACCGTCTCATGCAGCACATCGGTGCCAAGCAGGCGCCACGAAAACTCCCAGGCGTCGCGCCCGACCACATCGTCGAAGGTCTGAACATTATTGGGGAACTGGGCGTCTCGGCGGGGTTGAGGCTGACGACGGACACGGCGTAAGGTTGGGCTATAGATAAAATTGTCCAGTTTGGTCGTGGCTTTTTTGTCCGTCCGTCTCAATATCCACAGGTCCTGCAAACCCTGATTCTCGGGTGGATAGGTATAAAAGAAAACCATCCGAAAATAGGCCTCCCCGGGGGGGATGCTGAGCTGGCCAGGCACCCCGTCTTCATCCGGGACGTAATGGCTATAGCCCAGTGTGATGCCTTCATCCAGAAAGCCGTTGCTGGTAATGGCACCGAACACATCGGCCATGGCATGTGACCAGCGGGCCACATGCGGGAATTCCATGGAACGATAGCCCATCTCTTCCGCGGTATAGGGCGGCTGAAAAGGATAGGCTTCTGCCGGCAGGTATGGAATCGTCGTGTCTCGGGGGGTATCGACCCGGAAATCAAGGCGCGATTTTTCCGCCTGGGACAGTTCGTCTACGGTTTTCCAGGTCTTCCGGTGGCTCCCGTTCTGCTCAGCCCCGGCGGGCGACACGAGCAGGCAGGAGAGAAACAGGAATGCCAATACGGTCAGGGGAGAAAAGCGTCTGTTCATAAGATGATCGTCTGGTGAGCGTGCTCTCAAACGGAGCCGCGCTGCCGTATCACGCCGGGCGGTCAGAATTCGTAACTCAGCTCCCAGCCGATATTGTCCCATTTGTTGAATTGACCGTACAGGTCGGTCCGGTCGCCGCTACTGAACGCGGTATAGATGAGTCGCCCAGTAATAAATTGGGAGAAGCGGTAGCTCGAAACAAATTTCGTTTTTATGCCCTGCCACTTCTTCTGCGGCAGACTGATCACGGGAACGACGGTGAGCTCCAAGCGCAAACGGTCGCGGGTGAAACGGAACGGACGCCCGATAAACATCACCGGCAGGAGGCTCATTTCATCTCCGATCCCTCCGCCAAAGCCACCGCCGAGATTGCGACGCCAGTCAAACGTATACAAGAGTGAGGGTTGCATAATCACAGAGGTGTTGCCGGGAAAGGCGAATTCCAGCGCAATCGCGGCCCGCAAGGTATCGCGCCGAATGATCCCCGAGTTGAGATAGCCATCCCGTGCACGCTGCTGATGGTCAAAATCGGCGAAGGGAACGTCTTTGGTCCACAAGCCTTCAACCCGCAGCACAATCGGCAGTTCGCCGACCAGCGGTATGTTCGAGAGCGCGGAAGCATAGTCGGCAGTGAGGCCGAGATGGTGCAAGCGGGTAAAACGCGGCTGAAAAATCAGATCGGGGTTTTCATCTGCATCCGTGTCGAGACCAGTCCGTCCGACAATAAAGGACGTCGGGTTTTTATCCCAGGCGTAATAATAGATGAGACCCCAAGTGAGCGGTTCCATGGAAACGTCAAGACGCAGACCGTATTGATGGTCGCCGAAGTCGCCCAGAGACGGCCGCTTCGTTTTTCTGAACTGATCGCCGGTCGCGTCTTGCCGGCCGTCCAGGAGTGCTTTCGTCTCGGTATCCCTGGGCGGCGCCAGGGGCGAATACCACGGCGAGCCGGGAACCGGATTCCGGTCTTGCTCAAAGTTTGGAATCCACAGAAAATTGAGGGAGTTTGCCCCAAAGAAATAAGTGACATTGGCCATCCAGGCCGGCAGCCGGCGCCACTCATAGTCACTCGCCTCTAACTGGACAGACTCGCGCCGGTCCATGCCGTTGATGACGTCAATATACTGGCCGTCCATTTTGCCCCAGGCGATTTGCTGCTTGCCCAAGACAACATCAAGGTTGTGGGTACGATAGCTGATATACAACTCGCGCACGATGCGCTCGAAGTTATGATAGGCTCGCAAGGTCTCGCTCGTCCGGGGAGCAAACAGACCGGCAGAATCCTGCCAGTTGTACACACCGTCGTATAGAAAATTATTGATATTGGTGATTTCGATATTGGGGGAGACCTGGTAGTGGAGTTCCAGTTCCAACAGATTTTGCATCTGGGAAAAACGGAAGTCTTTCCGCCGCTGGCCGACACGGCGGTCGCCCGAGAGTTGGATATCGGACCATTGGCGAAGGAACCCACGGAATGTCAGAGCCGGGACCTGGCGTTCGACGGGCTGGCGGACGTACCGGCCGGCCGGGTCAAAGGTAGATAGAAAACGATCAAAGCGAGACCAGGTATTCACGACTGCATCGACCTGTTTGTCCATGAAATAGCCGTAACAGGGCGAAACCGTGGCCGAGGCCGTCAGGAGTAGCAGGCCGCCGAGGACGCGACAGACGACAGAGAGGAGCCCGCGTTTACCGTGCATGAAATCTCTTTCCTTACTCATCTGCGACAGGCGTTGAGCGACTGACCAGAATGCCGTCTTGCGCGAACCGCTCCAGTTGGTCAGCGGTATAGTCCAGATAATTGCGGAGAATAGACTCATTATGCTCGCCCAAATCCGGCGCTTCAAATGGGGCGTCGGTTCTGGCCGGACTCGAAAAGCGGAACGGAAACCCGGGCAGTACAAAATCGCCCAATACCTCGTCCTGTACTGGGCGAATGGCTTCCCGCTCAAGCAAATGGGGATGATTGACCACTTCTGGAATCGTCAAAACAGGGGCGGCCGGCACCCGTTCTCGATGCAGAGCGGCAACCGCCTCTTCCCGATTCGGCATGGTAGCCAGCCAGTCTTCAATAGCCTGAATGAGTTCTTTTTTATGGTGGACCCGGTCCCGGTTGGTACGAAAGCGCGGGTCTTCTACAAATTCCGGATGGCCGATGGTCCGCGCGACACCCTGCCATTGGTGGTCAAGCGCCCCCACGATGACCACAAAGCCGTCGTTGGCCTGAAAAATACCGCACGGGGCCAGCCCCATATGGTGGGCCCCACTCCGGGTCGGAACAAATTTACCACCCGAGGCGCTATGCGACTGGATCGTAAAATCATGGGAGTGGATATAGGCATCAAGCAGCGACACGTCGATATACTGGCCTGCGCCGGTCCGCTCGCGGTGCAATAGCGCGCACGCAATCGCGCCAAAGGCATGGACGCCGGTACTCACATCACCAATGGCCGCTTGGGGCATGACTGGCGCACGGCCCCGTTCGCCAGTCACTTCATTAAAGCCTGAATACGCCTGGGCGATATAATCATAACCAGGCACATGGGATAGCGGGCCGGTCTGGCCCAGGGCCGAGATTGAACACATGATAATCCGCGGGTTCAGCTTTTGCAGTTCTTCGTAGGCAAAACCGAGCCGTTTGATCGCACCGGGACTATAGTTCTCAACCACGACGTCCATATGCGGAATGAGCCTGCGGATGATGTCCCTTCCCTCCTCTGTTTTCAGATTCACACACAGGCTTTGTTTGCAGACATTGTGCTGAATGAAATAGCCACTGCGGCCCTTTTTCAGAATCCCGTTGAGGCGGGCCGGGTCGCCTTTTGGAGCCTGCTCAACCTTGATGACCTCGGCTCCCATTTCAGCCAGTAGGCGCGTTGTCGTCGGCCCGGCAACAATCTGCGTGAAGTCCAGCACTTTATAGCCAGCTAACATACCCTGACGTGACGCGCCTGCCATACGAAGCCCCTTTCTTCTCATGGAGTCTGCCGAGACCGGCTGAATGAAGGTTCAGTTACAGGAAAGTCGGGATACTAACTACAAGCCACCCTCGGTGCAAGGCGGGGCTGTTCTGATTCCCCCATGGAGCGAAGGGCGGCTGAGCGTCACCCACCCGACACTCACAAGGCAACAATCGGGCGGCCCTCCCCGCGCGGAGCTTAGGTCAACACCTGTCCATCTCGTAGCTTTTGTACCTCGTCGTCGGAATAGCCCAGAATCTCCTGTAATACATAGTCCGTATGTTGCCCACGCTGCGGGGCCGCAGTTTGGACTGCGCACGGAGAGCCGCTCATTTGCCACGGGATACCGGCGTGAATGCGTTTGCCGAACTCGGGGTGTTCTTTTTGCACTAGATAGCCACGTTCTTCCAGATGCGGATTGGTTGCCAGGTCTTTATTGCTCTGAGACGGATAGGCCGCCACGCCGGCGTTTTGCAGCACCTCCGTGACCTCCCAGCGGTCGCGTTCGCTCGTCCAGGCGGTGATGAGTCCTTCGAGGGCGTCCTCGTTTGCTTTCCGCGCCGCGGCATCAGTAAAACGCTGGTCCGTAGCCAGTTCCGGCTGGCCCATAGCCTGACACAGGGCCTGCCATTCCGCGTTGCTCCCGCACACAATCGTGACCCATTTCTCGGCATCGCCTTTGCACTTGAAACAGCCGTGGGGGGCCATCCAGCGGTCCCGGTTGCCGTCGCGCTCGGGCTGGGTCTGATTCATCACATAATCCATGAGACCTTCGGGCATCAGAACGAGCAGGGCTTCCCATAAGGCCAGGTCAACATGAATCCCCTTGCCGGTGCGGTGGCGATAGGCCAGGCCAGCCATGGCGGCAAACGAGCCAAAGATACCGGCGTTCGGGTCGCCGTAGGAAATGCCAATCTCCGCCGGCCCCACTCCCGGATAGCCGGTCAAGGAGGAAATCCCCGCCAGCGGAACAGAAGCTGGCCCATAGCCCATATATTTCCGTTCAGGACCAGTTTGTCCGTAGCCACAAATGGAAATCATAATAATATCGGGTTTGAGAGCCTTCAGCGTGTCATAGCCGAAGCCCATGCGGTCAATCGCCCCGGTTGAGAAGTTCTGCACGACAATATCGCTCTTGGCAATGAGTTTTTTGACAATCTCGGTGGCCTCGGGTCGAGCCAAGTCGAGTTGGAGGCTTTTCTTGCCCTGACTGTACTGGTTGAAATAGCCGGCTCGGTTCGGCCCTGGTTCGTTATCCGCAAACGGTGGGATCAAGCGGGTGACGCAGGGCCGCTTTTCACTCTCAATCCGAATCACTTCCGCGCCCATATGCGCCATTTGGAGCGTACAGTACGGACCCGCCCAGGCCCAGGTGAAATCGGTTACGCGAATGCCTTCTAATGGGCGTCGTGCCATGACGTTCTCCTTTGTCTTGTTCTCAGGTCAGAGCGGTCCGCTCGCCTAGATAATACCGCCCTGCTTGAGATCATCAATCTCGGCTTGAGAGAGCCCAATTCGGGCGTAGATTTTATCATTGTGCTCGCCGAGCTGCGGGGCCGGACACCGGATAGCGTAGCCAACGTCCTCCACCTGAAAAGGCGCACCCGGATAGTGCAGCGTGCCGGCGACCTGATGACTGATGGCCGTAAAGAATGCCCGTGCTTTCAGATGTTCTGAGGACAACAGGTCGGCCATTGTGTTGACTGGGGCCATGCAGATACGGCGTTCTTGGCCAGCTTTATACAGGTCGGCCACCGTCCACTCAGCGGCAAACTCTTGCAGAAAGGGCATCAGGGCATCATAGTTCTGGCCCCGCATGACCCGGTCGGCAAAAATCTCCAGGGTTGCCCATTCAGGATTGCCCATCAGCTCGACAAAGCGTTGCCACTGGTCTTCTTCTACACAAATCACAAAGAGTTTCCCGTCCTGACAGTCGAGCATACACCAGGGATAAATGGACCGCCGGCCCAGCCGTGAGGTTTCCAGGCCGCTATAGGTGTAGTGCATGAAATTCATTTCCAAGATAGCGGCAATACATTCCTGGATAGAAACGTCGAGATGCTGGCCTTCGCCCGTCAGACATTTATGGTAGTACGCCCCGAGCGTTGCGACGCCGGCGTGCACCCCGCCCTGAAAGTCGGTCTGATGGCCAAACGCTTTGAGGGGGGGCAGGTCCGGGTAATCGGAGGCACCCGGACTGATAAACGCCCAGCCCCCGGCATTACTCGCCGTCAGATCATAGCCGTGGTAGTTGCTGTGTGGGCCGGTCTGACCGAAATAGGAAATCGAAGTCATGATCAGCCCCGGATTGATCTGACTCAGTTTTTCATAATCCAGCCCGAGCGCGGGCATCTCGCGCGGGCCGTAATTATGCAGCAGGATATCGGCCTGGGCACATAAACTCTGCAAGACCGCCTGCCCCTTGGCTTGGCGCAGGTTCAGCGTCACGCCTTGTTTGTTGGTGTTCAAGTACAGAAACAGACCGCTCTTTTCGGCGTGGGGCGTATCGCCGGGAAAGGGACCACGTTGTCGGGAGACATCACCGCCCACCTCTTCGACTTTGACCACCTCTGCACCGAAGTCGGCCAGCAGTTTGCCGGTATAGGCAGCAGAAACCAGATTGCCACACTCAACAACGCGCATCCCTGACAGGAGTTGTTCAGCCATCATCGTCCTCCTTTGTTGAGGCTTTGCTTGTTCAAATGACGCCGCGGGCTGTCAGGACGGCCAGTTCATCTGAGCTATAATGTAATAAACCAGAATAGACCTCGTGGTTATGTTCTCCGATTGCCGGTCCCGACCAGCGCGCCTCGCCGGGAGTCTCGCTGAGTTTGGGGACGATGCCGGGCATTCTGATTTCGCCCAGGACCCGGTCGTGCAAGGAAACCAGCATATCGCGGGCCGCAAAATGCGGGTCTTGGACAATATCGGCGATGCTGTACACCGGACCGGCGGGAATGGTTGCGGCCTCGACCAGCGGCAGCAATGTTGACAGCTCATAGGTCGCCGTCCAGTCCGCGACAATGGCGTCAATAGCCTCACGGTTTTCAGCCCGCACGACTTGGTTCTCAAAACGAGGGTCAGTGAGTAATTCTTCGCGCTTCATGAGCGTACACAGCCGCGTGAACAGCCCATCAGTATTTGCGGCAATCACAATCCATTGCCCCTGTTTACACGGGTAGAGGTTGGACGGCGCAAACCCAGGCAGCACGGTTCCGGTCCGCGTCCGCTGGTAGCCGGTTGTGTCGTATTCCGTCAGGGTCGCCTCCAGCACGGCAAACACGGCTTCATATAAGGCCGTATCGATCACCTGGCCGTTCCGCCATTGACATCACGATTATAGAGGGCCATCAGCGTGCCCAGCGCAGCAAACATACCGGCCAGGGAGTCACCCAGGCTGATCCCCACCCGACAGGGCGGCCGGTCCGGAAAGCCGACCAGGTGACGCAGGCCCCCGAATGCCTCGGCGACGGCGGCAAAGCCGGGTTTTTCTCGATACGGGCCGGTTTGTCCATACCCGGAGACGCGGGCAAAGACGAGACCTGGATTCAGCGCACGCAGCACCTCATAGCCGAGGCCCCATTCTTCAAACACCCCAGGGCGAAAATTTTCTACCAGGACATCGGACTGACAGACTAATCGGCGGAGCAGGGCCTGTCCTTCGGGGTCACGCAGGTTGAGAGAAATACATTTCTTATTACGCGCCACGCTCGGCCACCACAGACTTTTGCCGTCCACCAGAGACTGGCCGACCGTGCGCATGGGGTCGCCCTTGTGGGGGGCCTCGACCTTAATGACTTCCGCCCCAAAGTCAGCTAGCAGGCGGGCGCAAAAGGGTCCGGCCAGGAGAACGCCACATTCAATCACCCGGATACCGGCCAGCGGACCGCCAGATTTCTTCCCCTGTGTCACCATACTGCTCCGCAGAGAAACACGAAGGCTGTTTCGCGGGCACGATAAGCCCTCTGGGTGGCAGGGTCAAGGTCGTTCCTGCCACGAGCAACTTGCACCACACGGCTAAAAATGGTCAGTATGCGCAGAAGTATGGAAGGCCCACCAGACATGAGGACACTCAAGCAGCTTCCCTCCCCTATTATCGACGACGATTGGGACACAGAAGCGCAGCGCACCGCGGCAATCCTCACGGAACTCAAGCAGCTCCACGCCCCAGCCTGCTTTCGCTGCGCCCGGTCTATTTGCTTCCACGAATATGTCCTGAGCGTCGTGACTGGATTCAAAACAACGCCGCACTGCACCGCCTGTCTCGCCAGCGGCTTAGGACGTTCACCGGCAGATTTCTTGCGAGATGCCTATAACTATATTCGTCGCCAGACCTGCTACCGCAGAGGTTGGCAGTGGGCGAGCCAACAAGAAAACCAACCCATTGAACAGCCCCCTTGTATCTGGCCGGTTGCCCCGGCGCTCCCCCAGACACCCCTGAGCGTTCCGGGAGCCGACACACCAGCCGCCCCAGGCGACATCTGGGACGCCGGAGACATGGCCTGCGGCGAGCTGGTGTTGAAACTGCGTCTGCGCCTCACATCCATGCGACCCGGCCAAGCCCTGCTCCTCATCGCTCAAGACCCCGGCGCCCCGGCGGATATCCCAGCCTGGTGTCGCCTCACCGGCCATCGTCTGCTTTCGGCCGAACATCCGCAGTATTGGATACAACGAAAAAATGGATAGTCGGCATGGGGTCATCGTTCCATAGACGAGATGGCAATGGACTGGGGGAAGCCGACCATCAGGATGCTTGTCACGCTTGCCATGACCTGCGGCGTGGCCCTCGTCCTCAACTGGGGTTCGGTTTCTTCGGCCAAGAGAGCGCCGACCGGGCCGAGCACAGTCTGGTCGGTATCCTGCTACTGCTGGGCTATATGGCGGCCGGCGCCGGCAACCGGGCCAATATCGGTCGAGCGAGTGGCGTCTTTTGCGCAGCCCTTGTCCCGTGCTACCTGGGAACGGTCTTCCCAGACCTGGATATCCGGCTGCTGGGTATTGGCGGCCACCGCAACCCCCTCTTTCATAGCAGTCTGTCTTTCTTTGCCCTGGTCCTGCTCGTCAGGCGGCAGGCGCGCTTCCTGCACATTCTGGTAGCCGGGTATGGAGTGGGCCTGGCAAGTCATCTGTGGTGGGACATCGTTTGCTATGGCGACGTCCGGTGGCTGCCGGGCGGCACTCTTGACCGGGTGTGGCTCGGCGGACATGGGCTGCTGTGCCTCATAACGCCAAGCAGCCGCTCGCTCCGTGGTGATTGGCCGGAATGAGGAGGTGGGGCGGTGGGCTCCTCGGCGGACGGAGTACCATGCCGCCCGCCGAGTTGAGAGAGCAGGTTTACTTGCCAACCCGGTCTTCGGCGACCGCCACATCGACTGGCGCTTTGGCTTGCGGGGTCCAGGCGTGCATCATCGGACCGACTTCTTTGGCAAAGAGCCGCATACTGTCTTCGACTTGATCAAACGGTTGGCTCTGGAAGCTGAAGCAGCCGTTGACTTCAAAGTCACCGATCTGGCCACGCCGCGTTTCCAGCTTCTCGATGAGCATGTCTGGCGTGCCCCACAGATTGGCGGCCAGAAAGTCTTCCAGAATGGCCTCGTTACCGGCCTCCCGCATCATCTTGGCCGCTTCGGCATAGTGGGCGTAGGATTTGCCCGTCTGGGCAAAGTGGTCACCCAGCATCTCGTAGTGCTCCATCACGCTGAAGTAATAGCCTACGATTTTTTCCCGCGCGATCTCTTCGGCCTTCTTGGCGTCGTGCGAGCAGACGACGAAATCGGCACAGTTCACTGGAGGTGCCTCTTCGCCATTATGATACTGCCGATACAGATCGCGGTAATTGTGGATGCCATCGGCAACTTTATCCCACGTCGTCTGAGAGAACATCATCGCCCCGAGACCGAGCCGGGCCGCCACTTCAAAAGACTCAGGCGACATGCACACCATATAGCGCCGGCCTTTGAAGCTCTTGATCGGCCGGGGGCGCACCTCAATGCGACTCTGCTTGTAGTAGGTGGTGTCCGCTTCGACAAAGCCGTCTTCCAAGCCCTTGACGATAATCTCGGCCGCCTCGTTAAAACGGTCGCGGGCTTCACTCATGTCTACGCCAAAACCCGCATACTCGCGCCGGGCCAGACCGCGTCCGAGCCCCAAAATTGCCCGTCCGTCCGACAGATGGTCAAGCAGGACCATTTTTTCCACCGCCCGCATGGGGTTGTTCCACGGCACGATGATAGCACCGGTGGCCAGTTGCAGTTTTTCCGTCCGAGCGGCGATATAGCTCAGATACTGCATATTGTCTGGGCAAATGGAGTAATCAAAAAAGTGATGCTCCACCGGCCAGACAACGTCGAACCCCATCGCCTCGGATTCAATCGCCAGGCGGGTTTCGTTTTTGTACATCACCCGATCATCGTGCTCCTTATGATTCTGAAGCACCATCTGAATACCAATGCGCATACTGACTCCTTTCTCGGTCTGACTTCTACGCATGACATTCATACGGTGAGTTCCGAGAGCGTCCCCCTGCCCTCACTGTGCACCTCGGGAACGTTCCGCCTACCGTGGCTCTTCGCGCGCGAAGCCGTAAAGTTTTGGTGACACTATCGAAATATCCAACCAGCGACAAGACGAGCCGGCAGAAAAATTATCACCGCAGACCCATGTTTTCGCCTGTCGCTCGGCAGGGTACGGAAATTTTGACCGCAACTTGTCCGCCGAGACACTTCATGATGAGTATGAAGGCTCAGGAGGGGAAGCCTCTATGCCAGCGGTCAAAAAAAGAAGGCGGACGGTTCCAGCGTCCCACAGCATCGACGCCAAGCCAGTGACGGATTACTCGATCTGGACCTTGGCCTATTGCCAGGCCGACATGCCATACGACTTTTTCGGGGGCTCAGGACTCATGAGCAACCAGGGCACAATCCAGATTCCCATGCTCTACACCGTACTCGTCGGAGGAGCCCAAGGGCAGGAACGGCATGTGGTGCTGGTTGATGCCGGGTTCGGCAATCAGGATTGGCTGGCGCGCTATCAGTTCTTTGGCTGGGAAGACCCCGCAAGCGTACTGGCCAAAATCGGACTCACCCCAGCAGATGTAGATACCATTCTGGTGACGCATTTACACTTTGATCATATCGGGAATTTCTCGGCCTTTCCCAACGCCCACCTGTATATTCAACTGGACGAGTATATGGGCTGGCTGCGTGCCCTGTCTCTGCCCAAAGACTTTGGCGGAGGAGAGAGAAGCTGGATTCTGTCCTCGCTTGATCCGCAGGACATTCATAATGTGGCGATAGCCATCAGTCAGGAGAGAGCCACGTTGATTGAGGGCGATGTTGAAGTCTTGCCGGGCATTACGGCCCGCTTGGCCAAGGATTCCCATACCTTCGGCACCCAGTGGTTTGAGGTCCAGACCCGCAACGGTCTGTTCGCCATCGCTGGTGATGCCGTGTACTGGTATTCAAATATCGAGAAGATGTGGCCGCCCGGCTATAATCAGGGCAATCCCTTTAATCAGCTCTTTACCTATGAGCGTATTCGCAAAACCTTGAGCCGTGAACTCGAACGCCTCATTCCCGGCCATGACCCGCGCGTGTGGCAATACCATCGGACGTGGACTGCCGGTCCAAATGAAGTCGCCGAGGTGAACTTGGCCAGGGGCCAGCGGTCCCAGCGAAATCAGAAGAAGCACGAGAAATCATAGGCGTCGGAACACCAGACGCAGAGGGCTCAAGGGGTTCCGGCGGATTGGGCCGGCTCTTCAACGCCGGCGTCATATTCCTCAGAGGAAGGCGGCTCGTCTTGGGTGACACGCATCACTTCCGACACCGTGGTCATACCGGCGCGGACTTTCCGCCAGCCATCATCCCGGAGGGTGCGCATGCCACTCCCAACTGCGTACCCCTTTAAGTCATCAGCGGATGAACGCTTCAGAATCAACTGGCGTAAGCCTTCATCAATGGGCATGAGCTCAAAAATGCCCTTTCGGCCCCGATAGCCGGTCATGGCACATGCTTCGCACCCTCCGGCCTCATACGAGATCACAGGCTCGGGCGCATAGCCGTTCGCGGGCAACTCTAAGTGGGGGAGCGAGTCCTGCTCGGCCTCCAGACGGCGACACGCTGGACACAGCTGCCGCACCAGCCGCTGGGCCATCACCCCGAGCAAGGACGAAGCCAGTAAATAATCTTCTACTCCCATTTCCAGGAGACGCGATATCGCGCCGGCCGCGTCATTGGTATGCAGGGTTGAGAAGACCAAGTGGCCAGTCAAGGCGGACTGAATGGCGATTTCAGCCGTCTCATAATCACGAATCTCACCGATCATGATCACATCCGGGTCCTGCCGGACAATAGAGCGTAACCCGGCGGAAAAGGTCAGCCCGATTTGTGCCTTGACGTGGATCTGGTTGACGCCGTTGAGCTGGTACTCAACCGGGTCTTCAATTGTAATAATTTTTTTCTCGGGCGAGTTGATTTTGTCCAGCGCACCGTACAGGGTGGTGGTTTTGCCACTCCCGGTGGGACCGGTGACCAGAATCATCCCGTGGGGCTGAAAAATGAGGTTTCCGAAGGCGGACAGCGTGTCCTCGGGAAAACCGAGCGATTCAAGGCTGACATCAATACTCGAACGGTCAAGGATACGCAGCACAACGCTTTCGCCATACAAGGTCGGCAGGGTTGACACCCGCAGGTCTACCTCACGTCCCAACATCCGCAGCTTGATACGTCCGTCTTGCGGCAGGCGGCGCTCCGCGATATTGAGCTTGGCCATCAGCTTGACCCGCGAGATCAGAGCCGCTTGCAGTTTACGGGGGGGCGCTTCGACATCGTGGAGAATACCGTCAATGCGGTAGCGCACGCGGAGGGCCTTTTCAAACGGCTCAATGTGGATATCCGACGCCCGCTGCTCCATGGCCCGGGCGATGAGCATATTCACCAGCCGAATAACCGGGGCCTCACTCGCCAGGTCGCGCAGATGGGCTTCATCTTCCTGGTCATCTTCCAGGTACTCGACCGTGCCGACCTCCTGCGCGTCGGACCGACCCGCGGTGACCCCGTCTCCATAATAGGCGTTCAAGCTCTCAAGAATATCGCGCTCACGCGCCAGGCGAGGCGTCAGCCGCAGCTTCGTCGCCTTTTCCAATGCCTCAATGACATAGAAATCACCAGGGTCAGCCATGGCAATGGTCAGGGCGTCAGCGCTGACCGCTAGGGGACAGACCCGGGCTTGGCGCAGGAAATCGGTATTCATCTCCGACAAGGGGGGTGGCTGCGGCGGAAAGTCCCGCGCGCCCATGAGGGGGGCCTGATAGTATTCGGCCAGGACTGGCAGGAGGTCGTCCTCAGACATGAAGCCGAGCTCGACCAGCAAACGCTCCAGCGTCTCGCCGCGCTCCTGTTGGACGAGTTGAATGCGGCGCAGGTCATCTTGAGAGACTTTGCCACTCTCAAGCAACATGTCTTCGAGCCTTGGCACGCTGACCTCCAGACGGACGAAAAAGTCAATACGCCCGGCCTTGCCCTAGATTTTGCAGGACGTGTTCTTTTTCTGCTAGTAAATGAGCGCTCCGAGCCGCTCCCAACGCACCCAGCGGTCCTGGCCGTCCCACGACCAATATATCAGAAATGCCTTGCCTCTCACGTCTTGGGCATCAACAAAGCCCCAGAAGCGGCTGTCGTGGCTATGGTCCCGATTATCCCCCATGACAAATAATTTGCCGGGGGGCACGACAACGGATTCATCCGACCGGTCAGGGAGCGGCGGATAATTGTCACGCGGACCGGGAATAATACGCTCAGGATTGGCAAAATGGGCATACGGACTCTCGTCCGCCACGCCATTGACAAAAAGTTGCTTATTGCGAATCCGCATCTCGTCACCGGCCACGGCAACGACTCGCTTAATGAAGTCTTTTGTTTCGTCTTTTGGATAGACAAAAACAATGACGTCGCCCGGCTCCGGCCTGGCCCACTCGAACACCAGCGTTTCAAAGGGATAGGGCAAACGCAGCCCGTAGGTAAACTTGCTGACGAGAATATGATCCCCAATCTGGAGCGTCGGCAGCATGGAGCCGGACGGAATTTTGAACGCCTGCACCACAAAACTCCGGATAAAAAGCGCCAGCACGAGGGCGAAGAGCAAGGCTTCGGCGTATTCACGAACGGCCGATTTCTGTTTTTTGGGGGTCGCTGACGTCGAGACCAGCCGGCCGCCGGCCGGCTGATTCGCCAAGCCGACAGAGGCGGCCGGCCCTGGGGCCGATGTTTTTTCTCTGGCCATACCCGCGTCTCTACCCGCGCCGGTGTGTCTCATTCTCGCCCACCTGAAGCAGGGCCAGGAAGGCATCTTGGGGAATTTCCACCCGCCCGACCTGTTTCATCCGGCGTTTTCCTTCTTTCTGTTTCTCTAGCAGCTTTCGTTTACGGGTTATATCCCCACCATAGCATTTGGAGGTGACATTTTTGCGTAAAGCCTTCACGGTTTCTCGGGCGATCACCCGCGTCCCGATGGCGGCCTGGACCGCCACCTCGAACATCTGGCGTGGAATCAGCGCGCGCATTTTTTGGACGAGTTCGCGTCCGCGCGCATAGGCGTGCTCGGCGTGGACGATCAGGGATAAGGCATCGACCATATCTCCATTGATGCGGATATCAATCCGCACCAAGTTGGCCGGACGCATATCCAAGAATTCGTAATCAAACGAGGCATAGCCACGGCTGACCGATTTGATCCGGTCATAGAAATCAACCACAACCTCGTTGAGCGGCAGCTCATACTCCAGGGCGACGCGCGCGGTCCCCAGGTATTTTAGGCCCCGTTGTTCTCCGCGTCGCTCCTGACAGAGCCGCATCACATTGCCGACATATTCTTCGGGCACGTGAATGCTCGCCAGGATAAACGGCTCGTGGATGGACTCAATTTCCTGTACCGGCGGGAGAGAGGACGGATTCTCCACGTGGAGGATGTCCCCGTCAAGCGTCAGCACCTGATATTCAACCGTCGGCGTAGTCGTGATCAAATCAAGACTAAACTCTCGTTCCAAGCGCTCCTGGACAATTTCCATATGCAGCAAACCCAGGAAACCGCAGCGAAAACCAAACCCAAGGGCCAGCGAGGTTTCTTTCTCGTACGAGAAAGCGGCATCGTTCAAACGCAGTTTTTCAACCGCGTCGCGGAGCGCTTCGTAGTGTTTCGATTCAACCGGATACAGGCCGCTGAAGACCATGGGCTTGGCGGCCTTAAAGCCCGGCAACATCACGGCCGTCGGACGGTGGGCGTCCGTAATCGTATCACCCACGCGGGCTTCACGGACCTCTTTAATCCCAGCCATGAGAAAGCCCACTTCTCCTGGCCCGAGCGCGTTGACGGCCTGGGCATGTGGGGCGAAAATCCCCACCCGCCCAACCTCATATTCTTTACCGCTGGCCATGAGCCGAATGGACATCCCCGGCCTCAGCACCCCGTCGAACACCCGAACGAGCACGACCGCCCCCTGGTAGGGATCAAACCAGCTATCAAAGAGCAGCGCTTTGACCGGCGCCCGGGGGTCCCCCTGAGGCGGGGGCATGAACCGCAGGATTCCCTCCAGCACCTCGGCAATCCCTCTGCCCTCTTTTGCGCTGGTGAAGACCGCCTCACTCCCGTCCAGACCGATGATGTCTTCAATCTCCTGCCGGACACGCTCGGGCTCGGCGCTGGGCAGGTCGATTTTGTTGATAACGGGAAAAATTTCGAGCTGGTGGTCAAGCGCAAGATACGTGTTGGCCAGCGTTTGCGCCTCAACCCCTTGGGTGGCGTCAACGACCAGCAGGGCCCCTTCGCAGGCGGATAAACTGCGCGAGACCTCATAGGCAAAATCAACATGACCGGGCGTATCAATCAGGTTCAGATAATAGACAGCGCCGTCCTGAGCCTGATAGCGCAGGCGAACAGTCCGGGCTTTAATCGTAATACCCCGCTCTTGTTCAAGCTCCATGGTATCCAGGAACTGGGCGCCACTTTCACGCTCGCTGATTGAGCCCGTCTGGGAGAGGAGTTGATCGGCCAGGGTGGATTTTCCATGATCGATATGCGCAATAATGCTGAAGTTTCGGATCCGTTCACTATTCATAGGCTGTCCGCAGGGCGGCGACGGTGTGCTCAAGTCCACTGGCAAGCGAGACCAGCGGCTTCCAGTCCAATGTGGCCGCGGCCCGGCTCCAAGACAAAACACTACGGCGCTGTTCGCCTGGCTGGGCCGGCCCGTGCCGCGCCCGGTCGCGTGAGCCGGTTATCCGCTGTAAATGCGCGGCCAGCGTATTCACTGTCGTCTCAAGGCCCGTACCGATATTGAGCGCGCCGGTCGCGTCGGTGGTCAGGGCGGCCAGGTTCGCCTGAGCCACATCGCCGACAAAAACATAGTCTCGCGTCTGCTGACCGTCGCCGTTAATGGTAATCTTCTCTCCCGCAAGGAGGCGCTGCGTAAAAATAGCCACTACGCCGGCCTCGCCATGCGGGTCCTGACGCGGTCCATACACGTTTGCATAGCGCAGGCTCAGCGACGGCAGGCCATGCTCTCGCTGGTAAAAAGACAGATAGCGTTCGCCGGCCAGTTTACTGACTCCATACGGGCTGACCGGACAGGTCGGGTGGTCTTCGGTGGCCGGAAAGGCGTCCTGTTCCCCGTAGACCGTCCCGCCAGAAGACGCAAAGATCAGGCGCTGGCAGTGGGCCTGCCGTGCGCCTTCAAGGATATTGAGCAGGCCGAGGATATTGACCCGGGCATCAAACAGCGGGTCGGCGACCGAGCGACGGACGTCCATTTGGGCCGCATGGTGGTTCACCACCGCAATGCGTTCGTCGATCAGAAGCCGCCGCACCGCGCTATCGGAGATATCCGCTCGGACGAAATGCGCGTCGGCTGGAACATTGGTCGCCTTGCCGATTGACAAGTCGTCCACAATCCAGACTTCGTGGCCCGCCCCAAGGTAAATTTCCGCCACGTGGGAGCCGATAAAACCCGCACCCCCGGTTACCAGTATCTTCATGTCCTGCGTCCTCTCCTGAGCCTGAGCAATGCCGCTCGTCTTCCCCTTGCCTCAGCGCCGGGCCGCTACCCGACCTCCAGTTTTTCCTGGAAATAGGCGATAGTTTTGCTCAGCCCGTCTTCGAGGGAGACGCGCGGCTCCCACGCCAAGGTCCGGCGCGCAACGCTCACATCGGGTTGGCGGACCTTGGGGTCGTCTACCGGCAAGGGCTCAAACGCAATAGGACTGGCACTCCCGGTCAGCCGGATAATCGTCTCGGCAAATGCTCGCACTGATAATTCGTGCGGATTGCCCAGATTCACGGGATGGGCGCACTCTGAGCGCAGGAGGCGGACGATGCCCTCGACCAAATCGTCCACAAAACAAAAACTGCGGGTTTGACTCCCGTCTCCATACACCGTTAATGCTTCTCCGCGCAGCGCCTGAGTAATAAAATTGGGCACAACCCGGCCGTCCCGCAGGCGCATGCGTGGACCATAGGTATTAAAAATACGGACTATCCGGGTCGCCACGCCGTGGCTGCGATGGTAGGCCATAGTCAGGGCTTCGGCAAAGCGTTTGGCCTCGTCATAGACCCCCCGCGGGCCGATTGGATTCACATTGCCCCAATAATTTTCCGGCTGCGGATGGACGAGCGGGTCGCCATAGACTTCGGAGGTCGAGGCGAGCAGAAAACGGGCGGCTTTCACCCGGGCCAAGCCGAGTCCTTTATGCGTGCCGAGCGAGCCGACCTTCAGGGTCTGAATCGGCAGTTCCAGGTAATCAATCGGACTCGCCGGCGAGGCAAAGTGGAGAATCGCATCAATAGGGCCACTCACGTCAATATAATTCGTCACATCCTGATGCACAAAGGCAAAGCGCGGATTGACGGACAGGTGGGCCACATTGGCCATAGCGCCCGTAATGAGGTTGTCCAGACACACCACCTCATCCCCGTCGGCCAAAAAACGTTCACACAGATGCGAGCCGATAAACCCAGCCCCCCCGGTGATCAGAATACGTGCGATGACTCTTCTCCTTTTCACTCCTGCTCTGGCAGCAAGGCTCGACAACCGGACGACCCGCCTACTCTAACACATCCTTAATCCAGTAGACGGGCTTTTCCTGACTCTCGTGGTAGGTGCGGGACAACATCTCGGCGATGAGGCCGGTGGTCACAAGCTGGACACCGGTGACGAGCAGCAGGATGCCCAAGAGTAACATGGGTCGGTTGGCCAATTGCACCTCAAACAGGAGGCGTTGGAGCCCCAGAAAGGCCGTGATTCCCCCACCCACGAGTACGGCAATCAAACCCAGAAATCCAAACAGATGACTCGGGCGGGTCGCATAGCTCGACAGGAATTTCACGGTGAGTAAATCCAGCACGACCCACAAGGTCCGGGTGAGACCGTATTTTGAGGTACCGTGCTTCCGCGCATGATGGGTCACCGGCAGCTCGGCAATCCTCGCGCCCATGTCTCCGGCCAGGGCAGGGATAAACCGGTGCATTTCTCCGTACAGCTTGAGGCCCTTTGCCACCTCACGGCGAAACGCCTTGAGCGTACAGCCATAGTCGTGCAGTTTGACCCGCGTGGTAAGCGAGATCATATGATTCGCAATCTGAGACGGGAGACGCCGGTGTAAAAACGGGTCTTGTCGATTGACGCGCCAGCCGTTCACCAAATCATATCCCTCGTCCAGCTTGGCCAGCAAACACGGAATATCAACGGGATCATTCTGAAGGTCGCCGTCCAGCGACACAATGACGTCGCCCTGGGCATATTCAAACCCCGCGGCCAGCGCCGCGGTCTGGCCGAAGTTGCGTCGGAAACGCAGAACCTTGAGCGTATCGTCTTCGGCGTGTAGTTCGGCCAGCAGCTCGCTACTCCCGTCCTGACTGCCGTCGTCGATGAGGATGAGCTCATAACTCCGGTCCATAGGCGCGAGGACGGCATGGACCCGTTCACACAACGGGCGCAGATTCTCAACTTCATTATAGATTGGTACGACGATGGAAAGGTCCATAGCGGTTCGGCGCTGACGGGCTAGAATGCGGTCAGACTCACGAACTGGCGATACCGTTGTTCAATAGCATCTCGGCTCAGGGCGCGCAGACGCCGCAGGCTGAAATCTTCCACCGTGAACGACGCCACCACGCTGCCATAGACAATGGCTTTGCGCAGTCCGGCCTCGGACGTGTCACCGGACTCGGCCACATAGCCGAGAAATCCGCCGGCAAAGGAGTCACCAGCCCCGGTCGGATCAACCACATCTTCCAGGGGATAGGCCGGGACGGCGAAAACCGACTGGGGAGCAAACAGCAAGACCCCATATTCGCCGCGCTTAATGAGGAGCGTCTTGGGTCCCATGTCTAAAATCCGGCGGGCCGCTTTCACGACATTGGACTCGCCGCTCAGCATCCCCGCCTCTTCATCGTTGATGACCAGCACATCGACCCGTTTCAGCACGGCTTCGAGCACCGCCCGCTCATGCTCAATCCAGTGGCTAATCGTATCACAGCCAATCAGGCGGGGTCCGTCGATCTGGTCTAATACTTGGTGCTGTAGGCCAGGGTCGATATTGCCGAGAAAGACAAGAGGAGTGCGTCGGTACTGCTCGGGCAGCTTGGGGGCGAAGTCTGCAACCACATTCATCTGGAGGTCTAAGGTATCTCGGATGTTGAGATTTTCGTGATAGCGGCCGGTCCAGCGAAACGTCCGCCCGGCGCCGACTTCCAGCCCGTCCAGGTTGATATTCGGCGAGGTCAGGGTGGTCCGCGCCTCTGCGGGAAAGTCTTCACCAATAACGGCCACCAGGTTGACCGGCGTAAAATAGCTTGCCGCGACGGCGAAATAGGCTGCCGAGCCACCGAGGACTTCATCCGCCCGGCCGGACGGCGTTTCAATAGAGTCCAATCCGACCGACCCGACCACAACAACGCTCATGCCAGCCTCTGTGCGTTTATCCATTGAGGTATTTCCCAATAATCGGTTCGAGTTCGCGTTGTATCGTTTCTGGAATCAGGCTCCGGTCGGTGATGATCGCATTGGCGAGCGCCGTTTCGCAGCCGCATACCTGCTCGGGAGACAGCCGCCGGCAGGTGTCCCGGACAATACGCTGGGCCGTGGCCACATTGTTATGCAAAATGGCCAGCACCTCTTCTATCACCACATCGCCGGCCTCGGTATTCCAGCAGTCATAATCGGTTGCCATCGCCAAGGTGGCAAAACAGATTTCGGCTTCACGCGCGAGTTTGGCTTCTTGGAGATTCGTCATGCCGATGATGTCAGCGCCCCAACTCCGATAGAGAAAAGACTCGGCCCGGGTGGAAAACTGCGGGCCTTCCATACAGATATACGTTCCCCCGTGGTGAACGGCGATGGCCAAGCGGTCGCTGGCTTCGGCCAAAGCCTGGGAGAGGAGCGGACACACGGGGTCGGCAAAGGCCACATGGGCGACAATGCCGCGGCCAAAGAACGTACTGATACGCCCCCGGGTCCGGTCGATAAATTGGTCGGGGATGACAATATGGCCGGGCGCAATCTCCTGCTGCAAGCTGCCGACCGCAGCCACGCCAATCAAGCGGCGCACGCCGAGCGTCTTCATCCCGTAGATGTTGGCCCGGAAATTCAACTCGGAGGGCAGGAGCCGGTGGCCGCGGCCGTGGCGGGGCAGGAAAACCACGCGGATGCCGTCTAATTCGCCAACGAAGTATTCATCCGACGGCGCACCAAACGGCGTCTCAACGCTGACCCACTCGCCGTGCTCAAGGCCATCCATCTGATACAGACCGCTGCCTCCAATAATACCCAGCGTGATCATACGTGTCCCTTTTCCTAAGCCACCTGCTCCAGGGGGGCGGCCAGTTGTCCACAGGCGGCCTGGACATCCTGACCGCGGCTTTCACGGATGCTGGCGTACAGGCCCCGGTCGAGCAAAATGTGACGGAACCGGGTAATACGCTCGCGTGACGAGGGGGTAAAGGGTGCGCCCGGGAAAGAATTAAACGGAATCAGGTTGACCTTGGCCCGGATGCCATGCAGGAGGGCCACCAGGCGTTTTGCATCGGCTGGACTATCGTTCAGCCCAGCCAACAACGTATACGCAAAGGTCATCCGGTTCCGCGGGGCCACTGGCAGAGACCGGCAGGCCGCCAATACGGTCGCCAGCGGATAGCGTCGGTTCACCGGCATGAGGGTGTTCCGCACCGTATCGGTGGTGGCGCTTAAGGAGACGGTCAGGTTGACCTGGGTGTCCCGTAACAGGCGCTGCATTTGCGGTACTAATCCAACCGTCGAGACCGTGATGCGACGGGGAGAGAGACCATACCCCCAGGCTGCCGTCAGAATAGTGATCGCCTTGACGACCTGCTCGTAATTCGCCAACGGTTCGCCCATCCCCATGAAGACGACGTTCGTCACCGCGGCGCGTTGGGGCTGTCGATGCTGGACGGCCCCGATTTGGCTGACGATTTCCCCAGCCGTCAGGTCGCGCCCAGGCCGCACCCGGGCGGTTGCACAGAATTGGCAGCCCATGGCACAGCCGGCCTGGGAAGAGATGCAGAGCGTCCGACGGTGCTCACTTGGAATCAGAACGCTCTCAATTCGGCGGCCATCGGCCAGGGTAAAGAGATATTTTTCCGTCCCATCGGCCGCGGTGGTGTGTCTGTGACAGTCCAGACGAGCAAGCCCAAAATATTCGGATAACTCGGCGCGTAAGGCCGCTGGCACATTGCTCATCTGCCTGAACTCGGAGAGCGGGTGTTGATGCACCCATTTCAAAATTTGCTGGGCCCGAAAAGCTCGATGTCCACGCGCGGTCAGCCACCGGGCCAGCTCGTCTTGGGTAAAATTTTTGAGGTCCATACCAATCAGACAGGCACGCACAGGGGAGAGGTCGGGCCTCACCCCGCAGACACGGAGGACGTGACGGCGGCAAGTTCCAGCCCACTAAAGAAATAACCAATCTCCCATTGGGCCGTTTCGGGCGCATCAGAGCCATGAACCGCGTTCTGCTCGATATTCGTCGCAAAATCCTTCCGAATCGTCCCGGCCTCCGCCTCAGCCGGGTTGGTCGCGCCCATAATTTTCCGGTGGGCTTGAATGGCCCCTTCCCCCTCAAGCACGGAGACGAGAATCGGGCCTGAGGACATGAAGTCGGTCAGACTCCCGAAAAAAGGACGGGCTTTATGGACCGCATAAAAGCCCTCCGCTTCGGCTTTGCTCAGGGCAATCATTTTGGTCGCTACGATTGTGAGCCCCGCGGCTTCAAAGCGGCAGAGGATTTCACCGATGACATTTTTCTTGACGGCATCGGGCTTGACAATAGACAGGGTTCGTTCGGTCATAGCTGTCCTTTCTTGTCCGGCAAGAGAGTCTATCCAGGCCGGCTGCGGGGGTCAATGTTGCTGCCCTCAGGGCAGATTGAGCGGTGGCGGGAGCGGGGTGAAATATAAGCCGCAGTGACGATAGGCGTGTTTCACCGCCCGCCAGTCTGGACTTTCGCTCACGAGCGCCAAGCCAGCCTGCGCATGGCAGGCTTCCGCCTGGTAGCCAAAACGCTGGGCCATGTCATGGCAGCGCGTAAATGCCGCCTGCGCACGTTGGTATTTCCCCTGTAAAAACGCTAATTCCCCGGTTCCCAGACGACAGTAGACCGTGCCACGGATGTCACGGGTTGCGCGGAAGAGCCGCTGGGCCCGGCCAAATGTCTCCCGGCTGCGTGCATGGTCGCCCTGCATTTTGAAGACCGTGGCCATCGCCCAGACCGTATAGGCAAAGCTGGCCGTATCACCAATCCGCATATATAACCGTTCGGCTTTGGCAAAGAGCCGCAAGGCCGGGGTAAATTCTTGGCGCATCCGGGCGGCATTCCCAAGGCCGCAGTAGGAATAGGCCCGGCCGTATACATCGTCTTCAACCTCAAACACCTCGTTTGCTTCCGCGTAATACTCCTGGGTCTCCGCAAATTGGCCCCTTAAACGCGATACGCCCCCCAGCCCGCACAGCGCATATCCGGCGCCAAGGGTGTCGCCCTCCCGTTCGGCGATGCTGAGCGTCTGTTTGAAATGGCTCAGCGCTTTTTTGAGGTCGCCACAGAATCGATACGTCCCCCCCATGGCCCAGACAATAAAGCCCTCCCGGTCGTGGACGTGAGCGTGACGATAAAGGGCGCGGGCTTCGGCCAGATACGGCAAGGCGCGCTGCGGATTCCCCTGGGCACGGACGCTGAGGCCAATGCCGGCCAGACTCTCCGCCTTGCCTGCTGTGTCGTCCAGGTCGCCAGCCAAGCGGCTGGCGCGTTCATAGGCGCGTTGAGCCAACCCGAATTTTCCCTGCATACGTAAACAGTCGCCAATACCGAGGTGGGCGTCCAGTTCGCATTCCTCCAGCCCAGCGGCTTTGGCGGCCTGACGCGCCTGGCGGTAGAGCGCCAGCGCTTCGGCAAAGCGGCTCTTCTGCCGGGCGCGTTCGCCCTGCCGAAACAGGGCGTGGGGTGTCTGGTCTGGCCGTGTTGACAATGAAACTCGCCGGGGCAGTCTGCGAACCGCCTCTCGCCGGCTTGACATAATGGGAGAAAAACGCCGACCCAAATCCCTCAGCCCAGGGCAGCCGCCATTGTTTTGCCCATCTCGGCCGGGCTGGAAATAATAGCGACCCCAGCGTCCCTGAAGGCTTGGACCTTCTCAGCCGCGGTGCCCTTCCCACCGGCAATAATCGCCCCGGCGTGCCCCATGCGTTTGCCTTTGGGGGCGGTTTGGCCGGCAATAAACGCGGCGACCGGTTTCGTCATATGGACTTGAATGAAGGCCGCGGCTTCCTCTTCTGCCGAACCGCCAATTTCACCAATCAGCACCACCCCTTCGGTTTGGGGATCATCCTGGAAGAGCTGTAAGACATCAATGAAGCCGGTTCCATTCACCGGGTCGCCACCGATCCCAACGCACGACGACTGGCCAATGCCCAACTGGGTGAGTTGATGCACGGCTTCATACGTGAGGGTGCCACTGCGCGACACCACACCGATGGAGCCGGGGGTGTGGATATAGCCGGGCATGATTCCAATTTTGCATGCACCCGGGGTAATCACACCGGGACAGTTGGGACCAATCAGGCGAGACTTTTTGCCGGCCAAGTAGCGCTTGACCCGGACCATATCAAGCACGGGTATCCCCTCAGTAATACAGACCACCAACTCCACCTCGGCATCGACCGCTTCCATAATCGCGTCTGCGGCAAACGGCGGGGGCACATAAATAACAGAGGCGTTGGCCCCTGTTTCCGCGACCGCCTCCACAACCGTATTAAAAATAGGAATGCCTTCGAAGTCTGTACCACCACGTCCGGGCGTCACCCCGGCCACCATCTGGGTGCCGTAGTCTCGACAGCCGCGCGTATGCAGTTGGCCGGTTGCGCCGGTTATACCCTGCGTCAGTACCTTGGTGTCTGTATTCACAAGAATGCTCACGAGCCTACTCCTCGGTTTCTTCCCCTATATATGAGACAAACGGTCGAGCCAGGGCGGCTCACTCGGCACCAATCGCCTCAACGATTTTCTTTGCACCGTCAGCCAAATCGTCGGCAGGAATAATATCAAGCCCAGACTCAGCCAGAATCGTTTTCCCCAGTTCGACGTTCGTCCCTTCCAAGCGCACGACCAAGGGGACCGACAGATTGACTTGCTTGGCAGCCTCAACCACCCCGTTGGCCACCACATCGCAGCGCATAATCCCACCAAAGATGTTGACCAGAACGCCTTTGACCTTCTCGTCTGACAGAATAATCTTAAACGCCTCAGTGACCTTTTCCGTGGTCGCTCCGCCACCGACATCCAGAAAGTTTGCCGGCTCAGCCCCGTAGTGTTTGATGATATCCATGGTTGCCATTGCCAGCCCGGCACCATTGACCATGCAGCCGATGCTGCCGTCCAGGGCAATATAGTTGAGGTCAAACTTGGACGCCGCGACTTCTTTGTCGTTTTCCTCGGTCACATCCCGCATCGCCCGGATATCAGCCTGACGGAACAGGGCGTTGTCATCAAAACCCATCTTGGCATCCAAGGCAACCAGATCGCCGGCCTGTGTCAGCACCAGCGGATTGATCTCAGCCATGGAGGCATCACTCGCGGAAAACGCGTGGTATAAACCGCGCATAAACGACACGGCCTTGTTGACCGCGGCTTTCGGCAGGCCCAGGCCGTATGCGAGTTGGCGGCCCTGGAAATCTCCAAAGCCGACGGCAGGGTCAATGCTGGCACGGAGAATTTTCTCGGGCGCGCGCGCGGCCACCTCCTCAATTTCCACGCCGCCTTCGGAGCTCGCCATGACCGTGACCCGCGAGGTCGTGCGGTCAATGACCATACCCAGATAGAATTCTTGGTCGATATCACAGCCCTGCTCAATAAAGACCTTTTGGACCTCTTTGCCCCCGGGCCCGGTTTGGTGCGTCACCAGGGTGGTGCCGAGCAGAGCCGTGGCATGGGCGCGGGCCTCCTGCGGCGTCTTGGCGAGCTGGACCCCCCCGGCTTTGCCACGCCCACCGGCATGAATCTGGGCCTTGACGACACACAGCCCGCCGCCCAGTTCCCTGGCCGCGGCTTCGGCTTCGTCCGGGGTGGTGGCGACCCGGCCGTCTAACACGGCCACCCCATTTTTCCGCAATATCTCTTTTGCCTGGTATTCGTGGATGTTCATACCTTCTTCCCTTACTGTGGCCCTCTTCCCTGAGTAATGGGGAGCTACGCGCCCTTCTCCAGGAGGGCGTCCATGGCCGTCACCAGTTCGCGCACATGGCCGACGGACACCTGCATCTCGTGTTTTTCTTTGTCGCTCAGGTCCACTTCAATGACACGCTCCACGCCACCGGCCCCGATAGACACCGGGACGCCAAAGTACACACCGTCAATCCCATATTCGCCTTCAAGGTAGGCGGCACAGGGCAGGATGTGTTTTCTGTCTTGCAGATAGGCCGCGGCCATCTGCACCGCAGCCGAAGCTGGAGAATAAAAGGCAGAGCCCGTCTTGAGCAACGCGACAATCTCGCCGCCGGCCTGGCGGGTGCGTTGCTCAATTTCTTCCAAGCGCGCCGCGGAGATGAGCTTCTCGACCGGGACCCCGCCGACCTGGCAATAGCTCCGCACCGGCACCATGTCGTCACCGTGACCGCCAAGAACCATAGCCGTCACATTCTGGACAGACACGCCGAGTTCTTGCGCAATAAAGGTCCGATAACGGGCGGAGTCCAGGACACCGGCTTGACCCACTACCCTGTTCTTGGGAAAGCCGGTCACCCGCTTGGTCAGGGTCACCATGGCATCAAGCGGATTGGTAATCACGATCACCAACGCATCCGGCGCATATTGCTTGATATTGCTGGATACATCGCTCATGATCTTGCAGTTAATACCCAGCAGATCGTCCCGACTCATGCCCGGCTTACGGGCAACGCCGGCAGTGACAATACAGACATCCGCGCCGGCAATATCAGCGTAGCTCGTCGTCCCGGTAATGTTGGCGTCATAGCCTTCAATAGGTCCGGCTTCGAGCATGTCCAGGGCCTTGCCCTGAGGGAGGCCGTCAATCACATCAAACAGGACAACGTCGCCCAGTCCCTTGAGCACGCACAGGTGGGCCAGAGTCCCGCCGATATTACCCGCACCAATGAGCGCAATTTTCTTCCGAGCCATAATGTTCTTTCCTCCGGTCTCGCATCGATGAATAGTCTGGGAAGAGGACAGTCAGGATGGCTGGCCTCATCTCAATCCGCTGAGATATTGCTTGTTCGGCAAGGTTGTGGGGCAGGATGCCAAAATTCCTATAGCCTGTCTAGGCCAGAAGGCGCTGAAAGACTCGCCGGTGTCGCCCAGGGCAGGTCGAGGCTCGACTATCCAGCGCGCCGTTTGAGCCGGTTTCGTTCAGCGTCGGAGCGACGGATATAGTGCGGAAGGAGCTGCGAGGCGTCATCGTGGTCTCCCTGTTTGAATCGCATCCAGGCTAGGCGGGCGACACTGCTGCCACGGAGCGGGACAGCACTGAGCGGGAGAAATTCCGTATGGGCCCCGCAGTGTTGTCGAATAATTGTCCCGTAGCGCTCAACCCCATCTCCAACCAAGAGGCAGGGCTCAATGATGTGGTTGGCCAGCTCTTCGGGCGAGAGGACCAGGTCTTCAGTCAGACGGGTCAGGTGCCCGTGCGGGTCACGCACGAAGGAGGCCGCGTACACTTCACGTTTGCGAGCGTCCAGCACCACACACACTCTGCCGGTCCAATCTGTCACGGCATGGGCAAGCGTGAGGAGCGTCGAGACTCCAGCAACCGGTTGAGACAGGGCATAGGCAAAGCCTTTTATCGTGCTGAGTGCAATGCGCAGACCAGAGAAGGTTCCGGGGCCAATGGTCACTCCTATGCCACCCACCTCAGGCAAGCTGAGGTGGGCCTGATTCAGGACGCGCTGAATCAAGGGTAAAAGATTTTCCGCATGACTCGCCGCGGCACCACCCGTCTGTTCTGCGAGCACCCGGCCGTCCTGTATCAGGCCGACACTCGCGACCGGGGTCGCCGCGTCAATGCCGAGAACACGCATGGCGAGCGCTCAACTGACCAGGCGTGAAATATCGTTATAGAAGACGAGGACGATGAGCGAGACAATCACCAGAAAGCCGACCCGCAGCGCCATTTCTTTGGAACGATTGCTCAACGGGCGGCCCATGAGGAGTTCAATGAGCATCAGCAACAGATGGCCCCCGTCAAGGATCGGGATAGGCAGCAGATTAAAGATAGCCAGGTTGACGTTGACGATAGCCGTGAAGCGCAGCAGATAATCCAATCCCAACCGGGCCTGCTGTCCAGCCACCTGCGCAATGAGAATAGGGCCGCCCAGCTCTTTGGTTGAAACCTCTCCACTCACCAGCTTGACGACGCTATCCAAAATGAGGTGCGTCCACAGCCACGTCTGTTCCACTCCGAGCGTCATCGCACGCCCAACTGTCACGGGTTCGGTCGTAAAGGCGCGCTCAATACCAATCACGTAGACGGGTTCGCCGACGGGGTTATCGCGGAGTTGGGGGGTAATGGTTGTGGCAATAATCTGGCCCCGGTTCGCCTTTTTCATAACCAGGTCGATCTCATTCCCCTTACTGTGCTGAATCTGCTCGGCCAACGCTTCCCAGGTATGGACCGCCACCCCATCGACTGAGATGATCTCGTCGTCTTCTTCTAAACCGGCCGCTTCCGCCGGCATATTCGCCACAACCCGGCCAACCGTGGGCTGCTCAACCGGGACATTCATACCAAATTGGGCAAACGCCAGACTAAAGACAACAATGGCCATTAGAAAATTGGCCAACGGTCCGGCAAAGACAATCAGGAAGCGCTTTGGCAAGGACTTATGGGTGAAGGAGCGGTGTAAGTCGGCCTCGTCTACCTCCTCGCCCACCTCCTCGCCCACCATCTTCACATAGCCGCCCAGGGGAATGGCACTGAGTAAATACTCCGTTTCGCCGACCTTACGCCCGATGAGTTTCGGGCCAAATCCGAGCGAGAAGCGCTCAACCCCAACACCGAGCCATTTCGCAGTCAGGAAGTGTCCCAATTCGTGCACAAAAATAATGAGTCCAAAGACAATAACGACTTGTAACGCAACATCAAAAGTTGAAAGGTCCATTCCACGTACTCCTCAGTTTTCGGGCCAGATGTAATGCCACAGCGTGTTATAGTAATAGATAAAGGCACCTGGGAAAAGTAAACTATCGATACGATCAAGAAGCCCACCGTGGCCGGGAAAGAGCCAGCCTGAATCCTTGGCGTTACAGGCCCGCTTCAAGCCAGACTCACACAGGTCGCCCAACTGGGCGAGTCCGCCCAGACAAAGCGCCAGCACCAGTAATTCGAGCACATCTCGATGGGGCAGAAGAGACGGCCAGGCGATGAGCGCGGCGACGCAATGCCCGCCTAGCGCGCCGACGCTCCCCGCTATTGTTTTGCCGGGGCTGATATGTGGTAACAGTTTCCGTTTTCCCCACAGCCGGCCGACAGCATAGCCTCCGGTGTCTCCCAGCATGGCGACCAGCAGGAGAAATAACACCCACTGCGCGCCGTGCGGGCCGTGGTGTATCCAGAGCAGGTGCGGAAAAAGAAACCCTATATACACCACACCAAACACGAAGAGGCTGGTGGTCTGGATGCCTCGCGCGGGCTGACGGTCTCCAAGACTCAGGATAAAAATCAGGATAAAGCCAAGGGTCAAGGCAGCGCCAATAAGCCGCATATCGCCCGAGGCCATGCTGAGGGCGACAAGCAGGCCCCACACGACGCCAAGGACCGGAGAATGGGTGTATTGGGCGCGCGTGAGTGAAAAGTATTCCCATAAGCCGATACCTGTGAGCACAAGAATGGCACTCGAAAAGACCCATTGCGGCGCATGGTATATCAGAAAGAACAGAAGGGGGAGCGTGCCCGCGGCGGTCAGGAGTCTAGTGCGCAGCACGTTTGAGCTCGGTCTCAATCAGTTGCTCGGCCGTTCGACCGAAACGCCGGTCCCGCTGCTGATAATCCGCCAAGGCTTGCAAGAAGGCGTCGCGGTCGAAGTCTGGCCACAGGGTATCGGTGACATAGAGTTCCGTGTAGGCCAATTGCCAGAGCATAAAATTGCTGACCCGAAACTCTCCACTAGTCCGAATCAGCAAGTCTGGAGCGGGGATATCGGCCGTCCACAGCGATTGTTCGATAGCTTGCTGGTCGATCTCGAATGGTCTCAGTTGTCCCGCCTGGACGGCGGTCGCCAGGGTCTGAACCGCGGCGACGATTTCCTCTCGGGCGCTATAGCTCACGGCTAAGATCACCGTCAGGCCGGTGTTGTCTTGTGTTGCTGCAATCACGTCAAACAGTGATTTCCGAACAATCGCTGGAAGGCGGCCCAGATTACCGATAGCCCGCAGGCGGATATTATATCGCATCATACGGCGCAGTTCGGTCCTGAGGTAGCGATTGAGCAGCCCCATGAGGGCCCGGACTTCACGGGGCGGCCGCTGCCAGTTCTCCGAAGAGAACGCGTACAGAGTCAGATACGAGAGGCCGAGGCCGCGACTCGTCTCAACGATGTTACGGACCGCTTCTTTCCCGCGCTTGTGGCCTTCAATACGACTCAGGCCGCGTCGCTGCGCCCACCGTCCGTTGCCATCCATAATAATGGCAACATGACGGGGCATTTGGTCTTTCTCGATGGTAACGCTCACGCGCGTAAACAGCAGGTTGAGAATAGATTAGTCGTAGGGCGGGCCGCAGGCAAAGACCATCCCTTATACCGCCATCAACTCTTCCTCTTTCAGTTTGAGGACATGGTCCAGTTTTTCTATATATTCATCGGTCATCTTTTGTACGCGCTCTTGTGCGGCATGCAATTCGTCTTCGGTAATTTCTTTATCCTTTTGCATTTCCTTGAGATAGTCGTTGGCGTCGCGTCGATGGTTCCGCATGGAAATCCGGTAGCCCTCTGTGCTTTTCCGAATTTTTCGGACAAAGTCCTTGCGCCGCTCTTCGGTGAGTTCGGGTATGGGGAGGCGGATGACCTTCCCGTCGTTGACTGGAGTGAGGCCCAGGTCAGCCTGATAGATCGCCTTTTCCACATCGCCGATGATATTTTTTTCGTAGGGCTGCACGACCAGGAGGCGGGCTTCTGGGGCAGATAGAGAAGCCAGTTGATTCAGGGGGGTTGGGGAGCCGTAATACTTGACCATCACGCCTTCGATTAACGACGTGGAGGCGCGGCCGGTGCGAACTTTTGAGAACTCGACACGGAGCGACCCCAGGGTGCGCTCCATTTCTTGCTTCATGTGTGCCAAAACTTCGGCGCTCATAGCTCCCCCCCATGGACCACCGTTCCAATGGGCTCTCCACGCACCACGCGCTGGATATTCCCAGGCTCAAGCATACTGAACACAATGATGGGGAGACGATTATCCATACATAATGATATCGCCGTGGAGTCCATGACCTTGAGGTTTTGCTGTAAGACCTCAAGGTAGGTCAAGTTCTGATACCGCCGGGCCGTCGTATCTTTCAACGGGTCAGCGCTATATATCCCATCAACCTTGGTTGCTTTGAAAATAGCTTGGGCCCCGATTTCCATCGCGCGTAAGCTGGCTGCGGTGTCCGTGGTAAAATAGGGATTCCCGGTCCCGGAAGCAAAAATAACGATACGGCCTTTCTCAAGATGGCGCGTGGCGCGTCGTCGAATGTACGGTTCGGCTACCTGCGATACGGTCAGGGCTGACATGACGCGCGTCGGGACCTCTACTTTCTCCAAAGCTTCCTGCATGGCCAAGCTGTTAATGACCGTGGCCAGCATCCCCATATAATCGCCGGTTGACCGGGCAATCCCTCTTGAACTCGCGTCTACTCCGCGCAGGATATTGCCTCCACCAAGGACCAGGGCAATCTCGCATCCCAGCGCGTGAATCTCCTGAATCTCTCCGGCAATGCGAGCGAGAACAGTGTCGTCAATCCCAAAGCCTCGTTTGCCAGCAAGTGCTTCTCCACCCAACTTCAGCAGAACACGCTGGTATGGAGCAGACTGGGTCGCCATGCACCCTACGCAGCGCCCTGTTCAGCAGGCTCTGCTTCTCCAATTTGGAAACGCGCAAACCGGTGGACGACGATATTTTCGCCGGTCTTACCCACCGCCTCATTGACAATCTCTTGGACGCTTTTACTCGGCTCTCGAATATAGGCTTGTTCGAGCAGACACACTTCGCGGTAAAACTTCTCGATTTTTCCTGAAACGATCTTCTCAATCACCCGTGCCGGCTTTCCAGACGCTTCGGCCTGCGTCTGGTAGACCGCCTGCTCCCGCTCAAGCTCGACCTCAGTGATATCTTCTCGACGCACGCAACGCGGATTTGCGGCTGCTACTTGCATCGCAATATCTTTGACAAGCTGTTGGAACTCCTCAGTCCGCGCCACAAAGTCCGTTTCACAATTCACTTCAACCAACACGCCGATTTTCCCACCGCCATGAATATAGGAGCCCACCACGCCCTGCTCTGCCGCGCGCCCGGCCCGCTTAGCGGCAGCGGCCAATCCTTTCTCACGAAGAAAGTCAATGGCCTTTTCAATATCGCCATTATTTTCAGCGAGCGCTTTTTTACAATTAACAATACCCGCGCCGGTCCGCTCACGCAGTTCTTTGACCTGGGCCATTGAAATACCGCTCACGCGACACCCCCTCCCTCAGTAAGCGCCGCCGGCGAAGTCTCTCCGGCTTGTACCTCAGGCGACTCCGGCATATCCGGTCCCGCCTGTTTTTCCGGCTCTGCCTGGTCTGCCGGCTCAAGCGCTTCCCCTTCGCCTTGCTGCTCTTGATATAGCGCCCGTCCTTCTATGGAGGCGTCAGCTATAGCAGACACAAAAAGACGAATGGCGCGAATAGCATCATCATTGCCTGGGATCTTATGGGTGATCAGGTCCGGGTCACAGTTTGAATCAATGGCAGCAACCACTGGCAGACCAAGCTTATTCGCCTCCCGCACGGCAATTTCTTCCTTCTTCGTATCAACGACAAATATCGCATCAGGCAGCTTCCGCATCGTTTTGATACCGCCTAAGACATTCATTAGCTTATCCCGCTCCCGGCTGATTCCTAGGAGTTCTTTCTTGGTCAGCGAATCGGCAATCGCGGCGGTTTCGAGCATTTCTTCGACTCGTTTCAGCCGGTCGATAGACTTCCGAATAGTTTGAAAGTTCGTCAACATACCGCCCAGCCAGCGGTTATTGACATAAAACATCTCACAGTGCTCAGCGGCTTCGCGCACGACTTCCTGCGCTTGTTTCTTGGTCCCGACAAAGAGAATCTGACCACCGTCAGCGACGAGATCGCGAATGAAGCCACACGCGTCACGCAACATCCCCACAGTTTGCTGCAAGTCGATGATATGAATGCCGTTTCGGGCACCAAAAATATACGGCTTCATCTTTGGGTTCCAGCGACTCGTCTGGTGGCCAAAGTGAACCCCGGCCTCAAGCAGTTGCTTGATCGTAATTTCAGCCATGTACAGGGTACCTTTCTTTCTCAATGATACGTGGAATATGCCTCATTTCAGGGAGGAGCTTTGTATCAAAGGCGAAAAACCTTTGCAACGCGCCCAGAGAGCGTTATTGATTCATAGATTCAAGAAATTCTTGGTTATCCTTGGTCCCCTGGATTTTATCCATAAAAAATTCCATGGCTTCAACCGCGTTCAATCCGGCCAATAATGTTCTGAGGAGCCGCACTCGGTTCGATATCTTTGGCGCCAGCAATAACTCTTCCTTGCGCGTACCGGAGCGGACAATATCCGTAGCAGGAAAAATGCGCTTATCCATGAGGCGGCGGTCCAAGTGGATTTCCATATTCCCGGTCCCCTTGAACTCCTCAAAGATGACTTCATCCATGCGACTGCCGGTATCGACTAAGGCCGTCCCAATGATGGTCAAACTCCCGCCATCTTCGATATTGCGGGCTGCGCCAAAGAATTTTTTCGGCATCCGTAAGGCGTTGGCATCCACTCCACCGGATAGCAATTTCCCACTCGGTGGGACAACGGCGTTATTCGCCCGCGCTAAGCGCGTAATGCTGTCGAGCAAGACGACAACATCCTTGCCATGCTCAACCAGCCGTTTTGCTTTCTCCAAGACCATCTCCGCCACCTGCACGTGCCGAGTCGCCGGTTCATCAAAGGTCGAGCTCACGACCTCAGCCCGGACTAAGCGCTGCATATCGGTGACTTCTTCGGGCCGCTCGTCGATTAATAGGACAATCAAAATGACTTCTTTGTGATTATGGACAATGCCATGCGCCAGATTCTGCAACATCATCGTTTTGCCGGTCCGAGGGGCGGCAACAATTAAGCCGCGCTGACCTTTGCCTATGGGAGTAAAGAGGTCAATGGTCCGCGTGGTATACTCTTCGGGGTTGTGTTCAAGCTTGAGTTGCTCTTCTGGGTAGAGCGGCGTCAAATTGTCAAAAAGGATTTTGTCTCGGGCGCGTTCCGGTTCCTCATAGTTCGTGGCTTCAACTTTCAGCAGCGCAAAATAGCGCTCTCCTTCCTTGGGCGGACGGATTTGTCCGGCCACAACGTCTCCGGTTCGCAAATTGAACCGCCGAATCTGGCTCGGGGAGACATAGATATCATCCGGCCCCGGCAGATAATTGTAATCAGGAGAACGGAGAAAACCAAACCCATCAGAGAGAATCTCTAATACCCCCTCGCCGTAGATGAAGCCGCTCTGCTCGGCCTGGGCCTGAAGAATAGAAAAAATCAAGTCTTGTTTCCGGAGACTGGACGCTCCCTCGATATTAAAATTGCGAGCGATTTCTGCCAGCTCGCCGATTTTCTTTGCTTTCAGAGACTTCAGATTCAGACCGACATCTTCGCCGTCCCCATTAACGCGAACCTCCTGGAGTCCATTCGCATTATTAGTCTTTGTGGTCGTTCGACCCATATCTTCCTCCTACCTTGTCTGCGTCTGCCGGAGTAAACCGGAAGGATGTCTCCTTGGTATGATGCCCTGCCAAGGCACGTCCGCCTCGGATGTCACTTGCCCGTGTTGGGGGAAAACCATCAAGAAACAGCGGTGTAAGCGGTGAGAAATTCTTTTTCGGAGCGGTCTGCGGAGGACGATTGATCCTCTGACCGACACGGCTTACATAATACATCCCCACCCCGCTGTCAACGAAAAGCGTCACTCCCAGACAGAGTCCAACTCCAACAGCAGCCTGGCAAAATCAGCAGGGTAAGGGGCCCGAATTGTCATCGCCGTATGGTCATGGGGGTGCGTAAATTCAATCGCTTCCGCGTGCAAGGCTTGACGCGGAAAGTGCTGAATCTCAGCGGGCAGGACGGCTTCCGCACGCCGCGACCCATACAGCGCATCGCCAATAATAGGATGGTTGAGCGCCGCGAGATGAACCCGCAATTGGTGGGTCCGGCCGGTCTTGGGAAAAAGATGGACAAGAGAAACACGGTGACAGGACTTCAGGACTGCATACCGACTGACCGCCGGACGGCCCTTCCGGGCGTGGATGGACATTTTCTTCCGGGCGTGCGGGTGGCGACCAATAGGAAAAGCAATTTCCCCCTCGGGCTGCGGCAGGCGTCCGACGACGACAGCCCGGTAGGTTTTGTGGACGTGTCGCGCCTTAAACTGCCCAGCTAGGGCTTCCAGCGTCGCCTGATTCTTGGCGACGAGCAAGACGCCGGACGTGTCTTTATCAAGTCTATGGACGATCCCCGGACGAAGCGAGGCCGCCCCTCCCCTCCATCCCCAGTATGCCAGCAAGGCGTTCACCAGCGTACCATGCCACTGGCCAGGGGCAGGATGCACGACCATACCAGGGGGTTTATTAATCGCGGCCAGACTGTCGTCCTCATACAAAATATCGAGGGGAATATCCTCAGGCAGGGCCGTTATTGGTTGTGAAAGCGGGGGAGAGACCTCCAGGATTTCACCGCGCCGGACAGGATAGCTCGCCTTTTGAAGCGTGCCGTCTACCAGAACATGATGGCGGGTGATTAACAGCTTTGCTTGCGACCGGCTGATCTCCGCCAGGGAAGCAACCACCACATCTAAACGCTGACCGACATGGGAGAGCGAAACCTGAAGATGCTGGACCGTCACGAAGGTGTGTTTCCAATTGAGGACAGGAAGCGCCGAGCCCGGTCAGCATCCTCTCCTATCTGCTGAACGAGTTCGTCGACCGACGAGAACTTCTGCTCTGCTCGGAGGTATTTGATAAAGCGCACCCGAAGACGTTTGCCGTACAGGTCAGCGGAAAAGTCAAAGAGGTTCGTTTCAACTGTTCTCCGGTTTGCGCCAAAAGTGGGATTCACCCCAATGTTTGCGACGGCATTATACTCCCCGTCGTCTACACACGCCCGGACCGCGTACACGCCATTCGGCAACAGGACGGCGGTCTGAGGACGGATATTCGCAGTTGGAAATCCGATGTGCCGCCCCCGCTGAAATCCCTGAATGACCCGGCCACTGACCGCATAGGGCTGCCCTAGCAGTGTGGTTGCCTCGTGCAGTTTGCCAGTCTGGAGCAGTGAGCGCACCACCGTACTGCTGACTTCTTGCTGCCCCACTGTCACCGACCCGATCACCTCTACCTCGAATCCCCACCGTTTTCCCAGCGCACTGAGCAGGCGGGCATTGCCGGCTCGGTCTCGGCCAAAACTGAAATTATGGCCCACCAAAATTTTTTCGACACCAAGGGCGTCAAGCAGATAGTGACGCACAAACTCTTCGGGGGCGAGATGAGAAAAGTCGAGCCCAAACCGCTGTAAGACGACCCCATCAACGCCTAATTCAGCAATCCTCTGGAGCTTCTCACGTAAACTCAAAATTAATGGCACTGGACTTCCAGGCCGCAGTATCGAAAGGGGATGCGGGTGGAATGTCATAGCCAGAGCGGTCCCGTGGCGCGCGGTGGCTTCTTCGACCAGCCGAGAGAGAAGCATCCGGTGACCTGAGTGCACTCCATCGAAATTTCCCAGACCAATGACCGGATGGGGGAACGGCGGGTGGTGCGAGGCGTATCGGATAATTTTCATACTCGGTGCCCCGAAGCAGTCCGGGCGCGGGCCGGCTAACGCCCAAGCGTCTGGAGCATGGTCTGTGCTTCAGCCGTTTGGGCGGCTGACGGATGGTCACTCACGAGCTTCTGAAGGATCAGGCGGGCGTCCGTCTTATCCCCAATCGCAAGAAATGCCTGAGCTTGGCGCAGGAGGGCGGCGGCAACCCGGTCACCCTGTCGATAGGAAAGGACATCATTAAACTCAAGGATGGCTCGATTATAGTCATTCTGGACATAATGGCTCTCGCCAATCCAGTACTGGGCGTCATCTGCCATTTGTGACTCAGGGCAACGCCGCTGAAAGGTGCGGAAGTCCTGAATCGCTGGATTGTATTGCTGGTCTTGAAAGAGCCGGACTGCTCCGCGATAGAGGTCCTGACACTCTGGGGTATCCGTTGTCGAGGGGAGGCTGGCCGAGGGTGCGGGTGGAGGCGTGCGTTGTGGTACCTCGAAAGGCAGGGAGGGAGGGCTGGGCTGAGTATCAGCGCCAGGTAGAGCAGGCACGTCCGGTCTATACTCGGGACGGCGTCTCACCGAACGCATCTGCCCCTCAAGGGCGACTAAGCGTTGCTCAAGGCTGCGCAGTTGTGGAACGGTTTCACTCTCTTGTTTGGAAACACGGGTCAGACGGTGCTGGAGTTCTTCAATCGCACCCTGAAGCTGTTGAACCTGACGCTGGAGGCCATCGATTGAGGCATCGGTATTGGCGACTTGAGTCCGTATCGCCGTGCGCTCGCTCCGCACTTGTTGCAGGTCCGCTTGGGTTGCGCACCCAGCAAGCCAGAGACCTAGCAGGAGCACAGGGCACAGCAACCAGCGGCTGGCTCCCACCGCACGGGTGTGGAGCCAGCGCTGACGCCCGTTGCCTAGCGTAGGACTGAGAAATGGCCGCGCCGATTTCGCTGCCAACATGATTCATTCGCGTCCATGCACTGGGGCAGTTCTTCCCCATAACTGATGACGGAGAGCCGCTCAGCAGGAACTCCTAGGGTCATGAGATAATCCAGTGCTGCACGAGCTCGTTTTGTGCCAAGGGCAAGATTGTATTCGACCGTTCCCCGATCATCACAATGCCCTTCAATTTCCACCCTGACCCCAGCATTGTTTTGCAACCAGGTGGCATTGGCTTGCAAGGTTTGGCGCGCCTCTTCAGACAGCTCAAACGAGTCATAGCCAAAGAAGACGTCGTGTAAAGGTCCGCCCGCCCCGCCCTGCTGGACACGCTCTTGGATGCGTTCGTCCTCCCCAATCCCAGTTTCCCCCATCCGTGACGTATCAGAGCCCGTACTCGGGGTGCTTCCATAGCTCATCGGCTGTGGAGATTGTTTCGGACATCCGATCAGGCCCAGAGAAAGCAAGAGTATACCGGTCAGCCAGCCACCGCGAAATTTATGACTAAACATTCTGCACATCCTACATATTCTGCACTATCACACTGTTTTTCCTCATCTCACGCCGGCTTATGGAAGGCGGGGCGACCATGCCGGACTGGTATCATTTCCCTTGCCTCCGGTCAATTGCTGTATGCTCTGGCCGTCTCGACTCACCAGATAGAGTCGCCCGCGCCGCGTCACCACCAGATAGCGTCCGTCCGGCGACCACGAAGGATGTTCACCGCGGGCGATGTGCGCGGCTTCTCCGCCGTTCGGGTCAACCCACATCACACGAAATCCGCCCGAGCGGGCGGTATAGGCGATCCGATCTCCTTTTGGAGACCAAGCCGGGTCGGTATTATAGGCACTCTGAAACGTAATGCGTTTGGACTGTCCGGTTTCAATGTCCATCACATATATCTGGGGGCTGCCGCTCCGACTCGAACAAAATGCCAACTGGCGTCCGTCTGGCGACCACGCTGGGGAAACGTCGATACCACTATGGTGGGTTAAACGACGGATTAACTCGCCTTGGGGCGAGAGCAGGAAAATATCGGCATTCCCATTCTGATCGATACTCACGGCAACGCGCGTGCCGTCCGGCGACCAGCTTGCTCCATAGGCAGTCCGGGCGTAGAGCCGGGCCGACCGTCCGGTCGCCAAATCAAGCGTAAACGGATGGGGCCCCCCCTGCTTGTACGAGAGAAATAAGAGTTCTGTCCCAGTTGGACTCCAGCTCGGTCCGAGGCTCAGCGCCCGGTCCTGCGTGACTCGGCGCACTTCGGTTCCACTCAGGTCGGTCACATAGACTTCCTTGATCCGGCCATCAACACGATTCGAGATAAAGGCGATTTGCGAATTAAAAGGCCCTTCTTCACCGGTCAGGAAAAGCATGATCTGGTCGGCAAAGCGGTGCGCCATGCGGCGGACATTACTTTTGTGTCCGCGATATCGCCGGCCGCCAATCTGCTTCTGTTGGGTCACGTCAAACAGGCGCGCCTCGATAGTTAATTGGTCGCCGGTCAGCCAGAAACCGCCTTTGACCAAGGCGAACGCATCCAATACGGCCCAGTTGTGGAAATTAATACGATCCAGCACAAACCCTTCGGGCCCCTCAATATACGCCTGCCGGTCAAGTACCCGGAAAAGACCCGAGAGGATGAGGTCCCTGGCAATCGTACTCGCAAAAGTTTCCCCGATTTGCCGCTCGGCGTGAGAGGCCGGATTCGACAGGGGTGAGATGGCGATTGGCACGCCGGCTCCCCCGGGCTTCGGCACTTCAATACGTATTTGTGCGGGAGCCGGCGTGGCCCATACCGCAAGGGCAGCGATGGTTGTCAGCAGCCATCCTCGCCGCGTCATCTGCATCGTCAGTTCTCCCCAACTCATTTCACCCGCTCCATACCTACTGCGACTGACCGTACTGCGTCTCACCAAAAACGATCTCAATTTTTTGCTGGGTAAATTCGTTCCGATAGGCCTCCGGTGGAGGGGGGAGCGGACTGGCCTTTCTCACCGCCCGCATTGCGGATTCATCAAAGACGATATCCCCGGACCGTTCGACAAGCTCCACCCCGACCACCTCGCCAGTGGCCAGGATACCAAACCGCACCAGCGCCGTGAGACCAGACTTGGTCTCGGCGACGATCCAACTTTGTTTCACCCGCTGTTTCACCTGTTGGGTGTATAAAATAAAAGGAAGACCGCGCAGCGTATTCCCCCCGCCGCTCCCCCCGGACGCCGAGGGTGGGTAAGGGCTCGGAGTGGTTTGAGGCGGGCCGGCCTGCACGCGCCGCCGGACCTTGTCCAAGGCCGCCACTATCTGCTGCTCGCGGTCCTCGGCACCCAGGTCCTGGGCCGCCGGCTCTTTGGGAGGCGCTGAGGGCAGCGGTTTTTTTGCCTGCTCGGATTTTTTGGCCGGCGCTTTTTTCACTGCCGCTTTTTCCGGCGGCTTTTTCTTCTCTCTTGATGGCTTTTTCGGCGGCGAGACTTTCTTCGACGCGATGTTGACGCTCTTTTTCTTTTGAGGCTGGGCCGCTTCGGGTTTCTTTTCTGCTTGCGCTCTTTTGGGTTCTTTGGATTCGGTTTTTGGTTTCTGAGCCTCGGCTTTCGGCGGCGGCTGGGGTTGTGGTAATGGCGCAGCAGCCGCGGGTTCTCCTTTCTTGGGGCGGGGAGCCGGCGGGGGCTCAGGGGCAGTCCCCAAGGCTGCCGGAGCAACCAGAGAGACGGTATAGCTTTGGGGTGTCCGGGACTGTGGCTGGGAAGGACCGGCAGCAGAGACCAGTGCCAACAGGAGCACGGTGTGGAGCAGCCCGGAGAGCATCACCATACGACTGAGCCGCTTATCCTGGGGTGGAGCGTTGGGCGGGTGCGGATTTTTTTGATTTTTTTGTGTCACAGCTCAAGATTCATTTGGTTGTGTGAAGTGCCCTTCCGGGAGGGGTTCAGTGACCATGCCGAGCTTTGCTATCCCCGCGCTCCGTATGGCCGCCATGACCGCAACCACCTTGCCATACGCAACGTCTTTATCCGCTCGAAGATACACGGTTCGGTCGGCCTGTAGCTTCACGATTGCGAGCAGTTTTTCACCTAAAGCCACGAGGTCAAGCGGGGTATCGTTCAAGTGGATGCGTCCCTCGCCATCTATCGCGACCACCAACTGCTCTTCGGTATCAGAGGCCAAGGCCCCAGCCTCGACAGCCGGCAACTCGACGTCAACGCCTTGCTGGAGGATGGGCGCCGTCACCATAAAGATCACCAGCAGGACCAACATGACGTCAACAAAAGGTGTCACGTTGATCTGTGCAATGCTCCCCTCATCGCCCTGCTCAAAGGCCATAGCCGGCTCCACTCCTTGCCTAGAGAAAATGACGTTCGGCGATATTGAGAAATTCGGCTGAGAAGTTTTCCATGTCCGTTGCCAGGACTCGGACTTTGCGGCTGAAGTGATTATACGCCATCACCGAGGGAATCGCCGCGGCCAGGCCAATCGCAGTCGCAATCAGCGCCTCAGCAATACCGGGCGCGACGGCTTGAATGGTTGACGTCCGCGTGAGACTTAAGCCCAGGAATGCGTTCATAATACCCCAGACCGTTCCAAAGAGACCAATAAATGGCGCGGTACTGGCCGTTGTCGCTAAAAAAGTCAGCGCCCGCTCTAACCGGGTCACCTGTTCGCGCGCGGCCCGACGCATGGCCCGCTCGATATTCTCAATCCCACCTTCTTCCGGAATCGTCAGCGGAACAGGCTCGGCGGAGGCTTCGGGCGCCTTCCTCGTCCGCGTGAGTCGGAGGAGTTCCTGATAGCCGGCGCGAAAAACCTGAGCGAGCGGGCTCTCCTGCATTTCGAGGGCCGCAGTGTGAATAGCGGGGAGATTCTTGGTCTCCCAGAATATCGCGGTAAAGCGCTCAGATTCTCGCTTGGATTGACACAGTTGACGGAATTTATAGAGCATGATGCCCCAACTCACGATAGAAAACGCCAAGAGAAGATACAAGACGGCCAGGACCACCGGTCCTGAGCCAGTGACCATATCAATAATGCTGTGGGACTGCCGAAGCGGAACGTCGGCTTGAACCGCAAAACGCCCGAGAAACCCATCCATAATCCAATCCCCACCCTCCGCACTCACCAGTTGGCATACCGTGGGCGCTTCGGTTCCTCCCGTGACCGGGAAAGCCTCAGATCATTATTGTGGCAGGACTAATACATGCAGACAACCGCGTCAATCGTTTTCCGTGACGGGCTTTCACCAGACCTGAAAATATGAAAGAAAACGGAGCGGAACGGCTGCCGTCTATCAGAACCCGCATAGCAGAAGAGGAACCCATGGCGATACGTGTAGGCATCAATGGATTTGGCCGGATTGGACGCAATGTTTTTCGTGCCAGTCTCAATGAGTCGGAACTTGAGTTTGTTGCGATCAACGACATCACCGACGCTCAGACCCTGGCACATCTATTACGTTACGACTCTGTCCACGGTCAGCTTGAGGCTGAGGTCGTAGCCGCAGACAACGCCTTGATCGTCAACGGCAACAGGATTGAAATCAGCCAGGAGCGTGACCCAGGCAAGCTGCCCTGGGGCAGTCTTGGGGTCGATATTGCCCTTGAATCAACCGGCCTGTTCACCGCTCGTGAAAAATCCGCCTTACACCTGTCAGCCGGGGCGAAAAAGGTCCTGATCTCCGCGCCGGCAAAAAACCCTGATATTACCGTCTGCTACGGCGTCAATCATACGAACTATGATCCCGCCTCTCATCACATCATCTCGAATGCGTCGTGCACGACCAATTGTCTCTCTCCCGTGGCCAAAGTCCTGCACGAGTCTTTTGGTGTCGTGCGTGGCCTGATGACGACGGTCCACGCCTATACAAACGACCAGCGCATCCTGGACCTGCCCCACTCGGACATCCGCCGGGCGAGAGCGGCGGCCCAATCGATGATTCCGACCTCAACCGGCGCTGCCCGTGCCGTGGGCGAAGTGCTCCCGGAACTCAAAGGGAAACTCGACGGCATGGCGGTCCGTGTTCCGACCGCGAATGTCTCGGTTGTTGATCTGGTTGCTGAACTTGGCCAAACCGTCTCGGCAGACGCGGTCAACCAGGCCATGCGCACCGCAGCCGCAGGTCCGCTCAAGGGCGTGTTACAATACTGCGAGGAAGAGTTGGTCTCCGTTGATTTCAACGGCAACCCCCATTCGTCGATTTTTGACTCGGCCCTCACCAAGGTCATGGACGACAATTTTGTGAAAGTCCTCTCCTGGTACGATAATGAATGGGGGTTCTCCAATCGTATGCGCGATATGACCCTGTTCATCGGCAGCCAGCTCGGATAGCCCCATGCCCATACGGCGGCCCCTGATTATCGGCAACTGGAAAATGCACAAGACGCCGGCGGAGACAGATGCTCTGCTCTCAGCCCTGGTGGCGCAGCTTCCAGATACGCTTGCAGACCGGGAGGTTGTCGTCGCTCCCCCCTTTACTGCGTTGGAGACCGCGGCCCGGACGCTACGCGGGAGTCCAATCCGTCTCTCAGCCCAGAACCTTCACGCCGAGACGCACGGCGCGTTCACCGGCGAAGTGTCCGGGCCGATGCTCAAGGCCGTGGGCTGTCAGTATGTGATCATCGGGCATTCGGAACGCCGCCAGTATTGTGGAGAAACCGACGAACAGGTCGCCCAGAAAGTCAAAGCCGCCCAGCGCGACGGTCTGACGCCCATCGTCTGCGTGGGAGAAACCGCAGCCGAGCGCGAACGCGACAACACCCTGACGGTGATCTCACGTCAGATTCAGGCCGGCCTTGCCGCCCAGTCCAGTGCCGCCCTCGTCCTGGCCTATGAGCCAATCTGGGCCATTGGTACGGGACAGACCGCCTCACCGGAACAGGCGCAAGCAGTGCATGCCGCCATTCGGCGGACGCTCGCCGAACTCGCCGGTCCATCCAGTGCCGACGCGGTCCGTATTGTCTATGGCGGCAGTGTCAAGCCGGACAACGTCGATGGACTGCTCGCCCAGCCTGATATTGATGGCGCCTTAGTCGGTGGGGCCAGCTTGCAAGCCGCCTCATTTGCTCGTATCGTTCACTTTGAGCAGGATATAAACCCATGATGTATACTGCCTTGATTGGCCTGCACGTTTTTGCCTGTATTTTTCTGATTGTAGTCGTGCTCTTACAAACCGGCAAAGGCGCTGATATGGGAGCCGTGTTCGGCGGCGGGTCGAGTGAAACCGTGTTCGGCAGCTCCGGGGCGGGCAATTTTCTGACAAAGCTGACAACCGGTATCGCCATCCTCTTTATGTTGACCTCGCTGGTCATGACCTATGGGCTTGCACGCCAAACATCTCAAAGTTTGTTTGATGATGTCCCGGCCCCGGCTATTCCCCAAGAGGGAACCGACGAGACTCCCTCGGCTGACCCAGCGGGAGGCCAAGTCTCAGACGCTCAACCCGCCGCCCCGCCGTTGACTGAGACTGACGCAGGAGCGGAAACGGAACGTGGCGAGGAAGCCCCTTCAGAATCGGCGGCACCCGGCATTGAAGAACCTCAAGCCGAAGCACCAGCGGCAACACCGAGCAACTAAGCCTTGCCGCGTCGGCAGGAACGCGCCTGCCCTACGGAGAGCCTGAGGCGAGCGCACGTGGCCCAAGTCGTCTGGACCTGAATCGGTCTGATGGAATCTGACAGCAGCACGCACAAAGGAGCAACGCATGACTCATACGCACGCGGTCGTCGTTGGGGGCAGCATGGCTGGCTTGTGCACCGCCCGCATACTCAGCTCACATTTCGACAGCGTGACTGTTCTGGACCGGGATACCTGTCCGGACGGCGCGCATGAACGCGCCGGGGTGCCGCAGAGCCGTCACGTCCATGCCTTACTCGTACGCGGACGGCGCGAACTCAACCGGCTCTTCCCTGGCTTTGACCCCCTGATGCTGGAACGCGGGGCGCATGAGATTGACTTTGGCAACGACTTTGCCACGCTCCGCAATTGGGGTTGGGAAGCTCGTCGGCCGACTGGCATGTTGACGCTGTTTGCCAGCCGTCATCTAATTGAATCTACCGTCCGTGAGTTATGCTGTCAGCGGCCCAATGTTGAATTCCGAGACCGGACGAGTGTGACCGGCCTGGGCATGAGCACCCCCAGCCAGCCACGTATTGATACGGTGCATATCGTCCCGCGCGACGGAGGAAAACCGGGTTCGATGCGGGCGAACTTGGTCGTTGACGCCAGTGGGCGGGCGTCAAAAGCGCCAGACTGGCTCCAAGCACTCGGCATTCCACCTCCGCCGGAGACAATTGTAGACGCCCATACCGGCTATAGCTCACGTTGGTATCACGCGCCAGACCAACTTCCCAAGGGCTGGTGGTGGAAGGGTGTCTGGCTCGACCTCAAACTGCCGGAACACCCCCTGGCCGGCGTGCTCTTCCCGGTCGAAAGCAACCGTTGGATTGTCACGCTGGCAGGCGTCTCCAAACACTATCCACCCAAGGACGAAGAGGAATTTACCGCGGCGCTCTTGCAATTGCGCTCTCCAGTTTTAGCCGATGCCGTCCGTCTGGCCGAGCCTCTGTCTTCAGTCTATGCCTATCGGAAAATGGCGAATCGATTCCGCCGGTATGAAAAATGGAAAGCGCGCCTGGGCGGCTTTATTGCCGTAGGGGATTCCACCTGCGCGTTTAATCCGGTGTATGGACAGGGTATGACAACCGGCACCCTCTCGGCCGGCGTGCTGGACGAGTGCCTCAAAAAATACGGTCCGACGCATCCGAACCTGGCCCAGCATTTTTTTAAGGCCCAGGCTCGGGTCCAGGCCGCCCCGTGGGGGCTCGCAACCGGGGCCGACTTCAGCTTGCCGACAACGGAAGGCGAACGTCCAAAAGGTAACCGTCTTGTTGACCCCTATATGAATGCCCTCTTCATGGCGGCTATCGAAGACGTGACCCTGAGGCGTCACATTGGTGAAGTCCTGCAGATGCTTAAGCCACCCTCCAGCTTCTTTACCCCAGCCGTCATGGGGCGCGTGGCCAAAGGGACGTTCTGGCGCTGGTGGCAGCATACATCAGAGCAGCCAGCTATCCCAGCGCTGCCACCACCGTCGCAGCCCGTAGGCTGAGGTCCAGAGGGGGTACGGATACTCCCCGTGCCCCCTAGACCAGCGAGGAAGGGTGAGGTATTATTCCCCGCCATATTCTCGCGAGGATGGCGGAACTGGTAGACGCGCTAGTTTGAGGGACTAGTGGGGTAACACCCGTGGGGGTTCAAGTCCCCCTCCTCGCAGGCCGGGCTCCTTGTCTGTCCTCTTACCCATACGCCTCTCACTCGTCTATTCCTTGACTCCCTTCCGGGAGTGTGAAACACACGGGGGCCATGCCGAACACCGACTCCCACCACCCAACCGCCCCAAAGCCGAACCCAGAGCGTCTTCTTTTCACTCTCGAAAATGGCCTGCGCGTCGCCATTCAGGAAGACCATTTTGCACCCGTCGTCGCTATCCAGATATGGGTCAAGGCCGGCAGTGCGGATGAGACGCCCGATGTGGCCGGTGCGGCCCATGTCCATGAGCATATGCTCTTTAAGGGCACCCAGAGTCGTCCGGTTGGCGCCATCGCCACAGAAATCGAGTCATCCGGCGGTAGCATTAACGCGTTTACCACCGCAGACCATACCGTCTACCACATCGTCCTGGCCTCCCGCCATTTTTCAGATGGTCTCGACATTCTGACCGACGCGATTCAAAACTCGACTTTTGATCCACACGAACTGGACAAGGAACTCCAAGTCGTGATGGAAGAATGGAAGCGTGGAGAGGATTCACCCACCACCCGCGCGGCAACCGAACTGTTTGAGGTTGCCTATAAACAGCACCCGTATGGGCGACCGGTTATTGGCTATCGCGCAACCATTGAGGCGCTTAATCGCGAGCGCGTCGTGCACTTCTACCAACGCTGGTACCATCCCAATAATATGACGGTGGTCATCGTTGGGAACGTGGACCGGGAGCGAGCCCGACAAGAGGTGCAGCGTCTGTTTGCGCCCAAGCCCTGCGTGCAGCTCCCCGTCCGGCCCCGTCCGCCCGAGCCGGCCCAGACCGCGCTCCGCCTGTCGGTCGTGGATATGCCTGTCGAGGAATTCTACTTCTATATGGGCTTTCCCCTGCCACCGGCCGAACATGAAGATATTTTTGCCCTCGACCTCCTCAGCTTTATTGTGGGTGGCGGCGAAAGTTCGGCCCTGGTCCAAAAACTCCAAGCGGATCAGGAACTGGTCAACTGGATCACCGCCAGTGCCTACACGCCAGCCGACTCGGGGTTATTCATCCTCGCCGCAGCCCTGGAACAAGAGAAAATTCAGCCGGCCCTGGAACAGAGCCTGGCCTTGCTGTTCCGGTATAAACATACGCTCGTGACGCCGGCAGAACTCGACCGGGCCCGAACGAATCTGGCGAGTGATTTTGTCTACCGGCGGGAAACCGTCCAGGGCCAGGCCCGCCAATTGGGCTATTTTCTTACGGTCTTCTCGGACCCCGACTACGAGCAACGCTATCTCAAGGGCTTGGCCGCGGTCACGCCCCAGGACATTCAGCGCGTCGCGCGGCACTATCTCTCTCCCGCAGGGCTGAACGCCGTCATCCTGGGCAAGACGCAGGGTGCCACCCTCCCGACCGCGGAAGACCTGACCCAATTATGCCGCCGTGCTGACCATCCGGTCAGCACGACTGGTGCCCCGGCGAGAACGAACGGAGCGAAGGGCAGCGCAGTAACCACGGTTCGCCTCGATAATGGCGTCCGGCTACTGGTCAAGGAGCACCACAGCGTCCCAGTCATGGCGGTCCAGGCGGCCACCCTCGGAGGTCTCCTGTTCGAAAACGACCACAACGCGGGCATCAGCAATTTTATTGCGGGTATGTTGACCCGTGGCAGCCGGCAGTTCTCACGCTTCAGCCTGGCAGAAGCGGTTGAGTCTCTGGCTGGTGGCTTAAATGGCTTTTCCGGACGGAATAGTTTAGGCTTGGCCGGCTCGTTTCTCACGGCCCAGACCAATGCAGGGATAGACATTTTCCTGGAGACTTTGCTCCACCCCACTTTTCCAGCCGATGAAGTGGAAAAACGCCAACGCGAGATTCTGCTGGCCCTCAAAAATCGTGAAGATGATCTCGCCCAGGTTGCTTTTGATTTGTTTTACCAGACCTTGTACGAGACCCATCCCTATCGCCTGCTCACCCTGGGCAGCAAAGCCAGCCTCAGCGCCCTGACGCAGGAGCACGTTGCCGCGTACTATGACACCGTACTCAACCCGGAACGCCTGGTGCTGAGCGTGGTGGGCGACGTTCAGACGACCCAGCTGATTGATCGCCTGAGTGCCGGTTTATCCAACCTGCCCGCAGTCACCCCGCTCGCCGCTCCGGAGCCGGAGGCTCGCCCGAGCGGGGTTCGGACCGCAACCAGAAGCGCACAGAAACAACAGGCTCATGTGGTATTGGGTTTTCAAGGCGTCACGCTCGATAATCCGGACCGGTATGCGCTGAAAGTCTTGGACACTATTCTGTCGCGCCAAGGCGGCCGGCTGTTCTATGAGTTACGTGAACAGCGCGCCCTGGCCTATTCTGTGACCGCGTTCAGTGTTGAAGGACTCGCCCCAGGGGTATTTGGCGTATATTTAGGCACCGACCCAGGCAGCGTAGACGAAGCGGTCAGCGCAACCCAAACAGAGCTGGCGCACCTGCGCCAGGAGCACGTCACGTCTGATGAACTTGAGCGCGCCAAGAAATATATGACCGGCAGTTATGAGATTTCACTCCAATCAAATACCGCCCAGTCTGAAGAATTGGCCTTCAACGAACTGTACGGCCTCGGCCATACGCATGGGCGTCACTATCTCGACCATATCCAGCAGGTGACCGAGGCAGATGTGCAGCGCGTGGCCAATACTTATCTCAACCCAGCCGAGCAGACCCTGGTTATTGTCGGCCACAATACGTAACCGTGCCCTCCAAAAGCCGTACAGATATTGGCCGTTTACACCTGTGAGCGCCTATGATGGACGCAGAGCAATGGCTGCGGGTTGCGGTGTCCGTCCCCACTGAGGCGGTCGAGCTCGTCTCCCATTTTCTGGTCGAGCTCGGCTCGGCCGGCATTGCTGAGGGAGAATGGAAACCGGACACCCCCCCGCCAGCCTGGACGCTCGTCCAGGGATTTTTTTCCACAGACCGGGACGCCGTGGCGTTGGTGGGCAGCCTCACGCAGCATCTTCGGAGTATCGCCGGTGAGTATCCCGCCCTGGCCACCAGCACCCCGCAGTGTGAGGTCATCACCAATGCCGCCTGGCAGGAGCACTGGAAAACCCACTTCCCTCCCCTGCCCGTTGGTCAACACTTGCTTATCCTTCCCCCCTGGGAGGGACGGCCGGCGCAATCAGACCGGCATATTATTGAGATCAATCCCAGCATGGCGTTTGGCACCGGTCATCACCCGACCACACAGACCTGTCTGGAAGCGATTGAATCTCTGTGCACCACCTCTGGTCCGCCAGAGCGCGCCCTGGACCTGGGTACCGGGTCTGGTGTCCTGGCTATTGCCTTGGCCAAGCTGGGAGTTCCTGTCGTCTGGGCAACAGATATTGATCCGGTGGCCTGCGAAGAAGCGCGGAAGAACGCCGCGGCAAACAGCGTAACAACAGCATTACATATCAGCGCTGCTCAGCTCGTTGAGATGCCAGCGCCTTTCCAGTTGGTCGTGGCCAATCTCTTTTCCTCAACCCTGATTGCATTATGTCCGGCAATCACTCGGGTCGTGCCCCGGGCCGGCCACGCCATCTTATCCGGCATCCAGAACGACCAGACCGGAGCCGTATGTGAGGCATTCAGTCCGCCAGACTGGACGCTGGCAGCCCACCGCTCCAAAGACGACTGGGCAACGCTGGTCCTCTGGCGGGCCTAACGACCAGACATGCGACGCTTCTTTATCTCATCCCAGGCGGTCGTCCAAGACCGAGCCCAGATCAGCGGGGCGGAGTTTCATCACCTGCGGCATGTCCTCCGTCTCAACCGCGGCGCACGAGTCAGCCTCTACGATGAACGAGGGGCGACGTATCAGGGGGAGATTCGTCATATCACACCCGCCTATGCCGAGGTTGCCATTACGGCCCACGCACCACCCGTGCCGCCCGCCTTTCACCTGACCCTGGCACAGAGCCTGCTCAAGGGCCCCACAATGGACTTGGTGATTGAAAAAGCCACAGAGCTGGGCGTCCACACCATTGCGCCTTTTGTCTCGACTTTTACGCTGGCTCGTATTCCTGAGGGCAAATGGGCCGACCGTGTCGCCCGTTGGCAGCACCTCACCCGCGCCGCAGCAAAACAGTCGGGCAATCTGCCCCCCGAGCTGTGCCCTCCGCAGTCCTTGCCCGACCTGTTGCATGCCCTCCCCAGTCGTTCAGGCAAAATTATTTTCTCAGAACACGAGCAGGCCTTGCACCTCAGGGTCTTTGCCCGCAACTCTGCGCAATTCGATGCGCTGTGTATTCTTATTGGTCCAGAGGGCGGCTTTTCTCTTGAAGAAATCGAGCAGGCCCAGGCCGCCGGGTTTGTGTCGGTCAGTTTAGGCGCGACGGTCTTGCGGGCAGAGACAGCGAGTCTGACCGCGGTCGCCCTGTGCCAGTTCCTGTGGCGGGATATCCAATTTCCCCCCTTGCCTTAGGCCGGACGACTGCCTAGCATTCCGCACCGAGCGGCGAGAGCGAGTTCGCCCCATCTCACAGGAGGCCCACCAGCATGAGTCGATTGCGTTTTGCCTTTATTATGGACCCGATTCAGCAGGTTCTCATCGACAAAGACACGACTTTTGTTTTTATGATTGAGGCCCAGGCCCGCGGTCATGAAGTCTGGTATCTGGAAATGTCGGACTTATTTATTGACCGCGCACACGCCATGGGCCGGGCGCGGCAGATTACGTTGCGTCGAGAGGCCCGCAACCATTTTACCTTTGGTGCCCAACGCACCGGCCCGCTGGGCGAGTTTGACGCGATTTTTATGCGCAAAGATCCGCCCTTTGATATTGCCTATCTTCACGCGACCCAACTGCTCGACCTTGCCCAGCATGAAGGCGCGGTGGTCCTCAATCGCCCTGCCGGCCTGCGCGCGGCCAACGAAAAACTGTACGCGCTCAATTTTCCCAGCGTCATTCCCGCTACCACGGTCACCCACGACGCCACGCGCCTCAAGGCATTTCTCGATGACCAGGGCGGAGAGATGATTATTAAACCCATAGACGGGCACGGGGGGGCCGGTATTTTTTATGTTCATCGGGATGATCGGAATCTGAACTCCATCCTCGAAGCCATGACCCAGGCCGGTCGTGAGGCCATCATCGCCCAGCAGTATCTGCCAGCAGTCCGTCAGGGAGATAAGCGGCTCATCGTCCTGAATGGCACACCCATCGGCTGTACCCTGCGGGTGCCCCGGGCCGATGAAAATCGGGGCAATATCCACGTGGGCGGCACCTGTGTCCAGGCAGATATCACCGACCGGGATAGAGAGATCTGTCAGACTGTCGCCCCGTTTCTCCAAAGAGACGGGTTGTATTTTGTCGGGCTTGACATCATTGGCGACTACCTGACCGAGGTCAATGTCACCAGCCCGACCGGGGTGCAGGAAATTGATCGGCTCAACCAGACCTGTCTGGAAGCCCAGGTTATTGACTTTGCCGAGCAGCAGGTCGCAGCCCAGCTGCGTTCTCGGGCCTAACCGTCATGCCGCACGATACTCGCCCGCGGACGAGCCGGGCTTGGCCGGCGCATACCCGTGAGGTCCTCTATTCCTTTCTGGCCGGTATTTTTTTGACCTCGCTCACCTTGGGGAATGTGGTCGGGATTACAAAGTTTGTCGATCTTGGCTGGTTTGTGATTCCCGCCGGGCTGTTGGCCTATCCCTTTACCTTTTTGGCCACCGACCTGATCAGCGAACTCTACGGCCGGCGGCGCGCGCAGTCCCTCGTCTGGGTTGGTTTCTGCATGAATTTCTTCATGCTGTTCCTCATGTGGTTTGGCCATGTGTTGCCGGATGCCTCGGGCGTATCAGGCGCCACCGCCACGTTTGAGGCCGTGTACGCTTTTATGAAACCGGGCGTGGTCGCTTCTATGATTGCCTATCTGGTCGCGCAGTCCGTTGATGTGCAGCTCTTCCACTTCTGGCAACGGCTGACCAAGGGGCGACATTTGTGGCTGCGCAATAACGGCTCAACCATGCTCAGTCAAATCATTGATACCCTGCTCATCTCCTCAATTCTGTATGCTTCCGGCGCGCTCGGCTCGGACGTAAATTCGATGAGCGCCCTCCTGTCGCTGGCGCTCGCCTCGTATGCGTTCAAGCTCGTCTTTGCCCTGCTCGATACGCCGCTGTTCTATCTGGGGGTGTATTGCCTGAGAGACCGCGTCTCGATGGGAGACGATGCAGCCGAACCGGCACACGCCGGATGAGGGCGCGCTCTGGTCAGCAGCTTATTCAGATTGCTGGGCAGTCCACGCATCAAATCGGGCCATGCGTAGACTATTGGGCGTTTCGTGGAGGATATAGGTCGCTGGTTCACGAAAGGTCCTGGCCCGAAACGCCTTTTGAGCCCGCTCCCACAGATCGAGGTCTTCTCCATAGTTCAGGTCACAAAATCCGCCCAGCTCGGTAAAAACCGCACGCTTTCCGAACAGCGTCCCGCCAATGACACACTCGGATATGCGGATGAGCTGCGTCGGATTAAAGAAATCAACGACCCATTGCTTCCCGTTGACCTGGACACCGCCCTGAATCAAATCAAGGTCATGCTGGCGCAATAGTTTGAGCCGTGTCTCCAAATGAGTGGGGAGATATTCATCGTCACTATCCAGACAGGCGATATACTCTCCCCAGGCTTCCGCAACGCCCCGGTTGCGCGCTGCCCCAACCCCCTGGTTTGCCTGTCGGATATAACGAATCTGGGCGGACTTGCTCTGCCACGTCGCCACAACTTCGGGGGTATTATCCGTGCTCCCATCGTCGATAATGATCAGTTCCCAGTCCGTAAAAGTCTGGGCCAGGACCGCCGAGATACTTCGCGGCAGCAGAGCGGCTCGGTCAAACGTCGGCAGGATGACCGATATCAGGGGCGTATTGGGCCCGGTGTCTTGTCTCCCCGACATTGCTGCGTCCCTCCCCGCACAACGTCAATATCACACAATGGTCTTGCCAAGAAACCGGATTAACTGCTAAGAGGGTGCCCCACTCATGTGGGCAGGTAGCTCAGTCGGTAGAGCAGAGGACTGAAAATCCTCGTGTCGACGGTTCGATTCCGCCCCTGCCCACACTTCTTTTCTCTGAACTCTTCATTTCCATACGCATGTCAGTCCCGGAATAGGGCGTGCGCCTTCTGGCCTCTCTCGCATCAATGAACCGCTACTACCGGGGTACGCGAATTTCCTCAACCATCTCTTGAACTGCGGCTGGTGGTGGGCTGGTGAAGGCGGAGACGACGAGCGCCACGCCAAAGTTGAGCAGCATCCCAACCCCGCCAATGCCCTCGGGCGAGATACCCCGAAGCCAATGCTCGGCGCTATTGGCTTCGGGGCTGATAAATTTGAAATAGAGAATATAGGCGGTCGTAAAACTCATACCGCAGACCATGCCGGCAATCGCCCCGGCGCGATTCATGCGTTTGGAGAAAATCCCCAGGACAATCACCGGAAAGAAACTCGAAGCGGCCAAGCCGAAAGCAAACGCCACGACTTGGGCGACAAATCCTGGCGGATGAATGCCGAAATAGCCGGCGATTATGACCGCTCCGGCCGCGGCCAGACGGGCATAGCGGAGTTCTTGTTGCTCGGTAATGTCCGGGCGGAGCACATTTTTCATGAGGTCGTGGGAGACCGACATGGACAGTACAAGCAGCAGCCCGGCAGCGGTAGACAAGGCCGCAGCCAGCCCACCCGCGGCGACTAAGGCGATGATCCAGGCCGGCAGTTGGGCAATTTCTGGATTGGCCAGCACGATGATATCGCGGTCGATGTATAACTCGTTCCCCTGCCAGCCTCGGGCCGTGGCGCGCTCGGCAAAGGCCGGATTGCGGTCATTATAATACTGAATCCGGCCATCCTGGTTCTTATCGGAAAAGCGAATCAGACCGGTTTCCTCCCATTTTGAGAACCAGCCCGGCACCTGGGCGTATTCGGTGTTGTGAACAGTGGTTAAGAGATTGGTGCGAGCAAACGCCGCCACCGCCGGGGCGGTGGCGTACAGGATGACAATAAACAACAGGGCCCAGCCGGCCGACAGACGCGCGTCCTTCACTTTTGGGACCGTAAAGAAGCGAGTAATGACATGCGGCAGACCGGCAGTCCCGACCATCAGGGAAAGCGTGACAAAAAAGACATCGATAACCGTTTTACTCCCCCGACCGGTATAGGCCGCAAAACCAAGTTCCTGACTTAAGCCGTCAAGCTTATCCAGCAGAGACACGCCTGGTTCGGTTATCAGGTCCGCCCCAAAGCCAATTTGCGGCAGCAAGGTATCGGTCATCAGCAGGGAGATAAAAAAGGTGGGCAGCATATAGGCAAAGATCAGCACACAGTATTGGGCAACCTGGGTATAGGTAATGCCTTTTTGTCCACCGGTTACGGCATACATAAAGACGATGGCCATGCCGATGATCACCCCCCACTCGACCGGAACGGCTAAAAAACGGGCAAACACCACGCCAACACCCCGCATCTGACCAGCGACATAGGTAAACGAGACAAAGATGGCGCAGACAAGCGCGGCGACCCGGGCGGTCTGCGAATAATAGCGCTCGCCAACAAAGTCTGGCACGGTGTATTTCCCGAACTTCCGCAAGTACGGCGCAAGCAACAGGGCTAAGAGCACATACCCGCCCGTCCAGCCCATCAGATACATTGCCCCATCACGCCCCAGGAAGGACATCATGCCGGCCATCGAGATGAACGAGGCCGCACTCATCCACCCGGCGGCGGTTGCCATGCCGTTCGCAACCGCCCCGACCCGTGAGCCGGCAACATAAAAATCACTCGTAGACTCGGCTTTGGCTCGCCAAGCGATACCGATATAGAGCGCAAAAGAGAGGCCAACGATAATGAAGGTCCAGGTTTTCACCGGATCTGTTGGCACGAAGTCCATCACCGCCCCCCTCGCTCGCTGCCCACTCCCTGCTCCTCCAGACCATATTCCCGGTCCAAGCGATTCATCAGCCAGACGTACACGAAGATCAGGAGGACGAAGACATACATCGAGCCTTGTTGCGCCATCCAAAAACCGAGCCGGAAGTTGCCCAGCCGCATGGTATTCAGATCGTCAACCCACAGAATGGACAGCCCAAAAGAAACGAGAAACCAGACACTGAGCAGGGACCCGACGCTGACCAGATTCGCACGCCAGTAACGCTGGGACCGGTGGGAGGCGGGGTCATCTTTCATATACGCTACACCTCTTGACAGGCCAGACGGAGCAGTATGGAGCAACACAGCCGAGATATTTTCCTGAGACGAAAATCAACTAGGCCGCGTCCGGTGGAAAGAACATTTCATGCGAGACAATATAGTGGAGTACACTCTGAGGCGTGATCAAACCAACCACAACGCCTTGGCGCACCACAGGCAAGTGATGAATTTTCTGCTCTCGTAAAATGGTCAGCACCTGATCCGCCGGGGTGAACTCGTCAACGGTGATGACATGTTCCGTCATCAGGATTGCCACCCGCGCCTCGCTGGTGCGTTGGGCAAGAAAGGCGTTCAGCATGTCGCTTTCGGTGATAATACCAACAACGCGGTCGTTCGCATCGGTAACGGGCAGGCCGGTGATGTCCAACCGAGCGAGCTGGCGTGCCGCCTCGGCGAGAGTCGTCTCGGGAGAGACGACCACATCGTTGGACGCCATGAATTGTCGGGCGTGCCCTTTCACTGACCCCTCCCTCCACCGCCGGCACCGCCGGGTGTGTGGAGTCTGGTCCGGGTATTGTGACACACTCACCCCATCACGTCGAGCTTGTCCCTACGGCCGTCTCTCTGCCGCCTTGCTCGCCCAGGGCAGCGGGGCGGCTCGAAGACCACGCACGTCTGTGGTATAGATCTCGCAACGTTTTTTGGAGAAGGACGGATATATGCCAGTTGTACAAAACGAGGCGGTAGAGAAATTTTCCATCCCCGGCTTGGAACACCAAACCCTGGCCGGCCCGGAACATGGGATGCAAACCCTGGAGATGTGGATGCAGACCATTCAACCTGGCAGTGGAACGCCCGTCCACCGTCACGATTGCGAAGAAGCAATCGTCGTGCTGCGGGGCTCGGGGTGTTTGACGGTTGAGGGAAAAGAGACTGATTTTGGCCCAAACTCAACCCTCCAAGTACCGCGTGATGCCATCCACCAGATCGTCAATACCGGGACAGAAGATCTCTTCATCGTGGCGGCCCTGGGCCAAGCGCCGGTCAGAGTGTGCACGGCTGAAAATGAGCCGCTGCCCCTCCCCTGGCAAGCCTAAAGCGGCGGCGGACGGCTTGGGGAGTAGGCGTCTTTCCCAGACCTTCTTCTTGTCGTCCACAGCAAACGCCCGCCTGCGCCCAGTCCTCCACCGAGCACGTCCGCACCGACATCCGCGGCGCTGGCCACACGTCCCGGCACGACGCTCTGATGCCACTCATCGCTGAGTCCATAGCCAAGGGTAAAGATGACCGCCGACAGCAGGGCAGCGAGAGACGTACAGCCCGACCACGTTGCGCTGAGCGCCACCGTCCAGAGCCAACCCAAGCCGGCATAGACTGCCACATGGGCCAACGTATCAGAGGAAGGCAGCCCCTGGGGGAGCCGCAGACCGGGTTGGTCGGCAAGGAAGTAAATCAGCCCGCAATAACCGACGACCGCTGACCACATGAGAAGCGGTCGGGCCCAAGGCCCTCCTCTCTTTTGCCAGCGCTGCTTTTGCAGCATCCCACTATTTTCCACAGCGGCTTTCCACAGCGTCCTCAACCTCAGTCCCCTAAACCGCCATAATTTTGGTATTCACAAAATAGGGGAAGTCGAATGTTGTCCTCTCACCGACCCGCTTGCCCGGGATGGGGAGGAGACGCACGGAGAGCGGTTTCTGCAATTTCCAGCCTAAAGCACCAACATCGGCTACGACCCCCATAAGCTGCGGCGGCGAGACATTGCCGGCGAGCGGGATGGTGTCAAGCCCGGTACCGCACACCGCGGAGTAGGTCAGCAGTTGGGACAGTCCGATTGCCCCCTGATTATTACGTTCCGCCAGCCCAGCGTCTTCGAGCACGGGCAGCATGAGGCCACAGTAGCCACAGTGCTGGAGGGCCGTCTTTTTGAGGGCTGCGGTGACCAAAGCGGCCGCGGCCAGCGTCCCCGGACTCCCAAAGGGAGCGGCGCTGATCTTCTCAATCGCCCGGACAATACTGCTCCCAGGACCTGGCGCGGGTGAGAGGTCAAAGCCGGCAAATCGAAAGGGCGTGGGTCCGAGGCGTTGCAGCCGTTGTTCAAGCGGACCAAGCTGGTCTTCAAATGCCTGTTGTATCTGGGCAATCGTCTCGACCGGACGGCAATCAGGCTGAGCAACGGCCTCCACCACATCAGCCGCTTCAAGCGCAAGGGCGACCGCCGGCGTTCCAGCGTGAAACGCCACTGGGAAAAACGGCGTCTGGGCGCGGATGTGGATGCCGGCCGCAAATCGGAGATTGCCAAATCCCTCTGGCGTGGTCTCCGCGACCGTCTTCATAATGCCGGCAATCGCTTGGGTCACAGGCCGAGTAGGTACTTGGTCGCCGTTGCCCAGACACGCACTGACAAACACGATTTCAGTCGTCGCAATCAGCTCTGGCAACAGATCAACAAGCCCCTGCGCATCGGGCCGGCTGAAGTCTACTGGTCCGAGCGCGCAATAATCCACCCCATTGGCCAGACAGCAGGCTTCCAGTTCTTGGGCAAAACGAAGGATTTCAGTGAGAGAGCGGCCGGCGAGATAGTGCGGAAATGGGGGCGTGGCCAAACGGAGGGTCTGCACCTCAAACCCCTCTGCCTCGCACAGCGTCTTGACTTGCTTGGCAAAGCGTCCAGCCTGCGCGACCCGAGCGGTCTGCAACGGAAAGCCAGGCTCAAGCCCTATCGTAATGGACCGAATCTTCATAGGTGCTCCCATAGCTCAAGGACGGGCCGAGCCAGCGCCAGCACTATTGCGGCCACGTGCCGCCCATTGGCACCGTTTCCATTTATCAGTATTATACCCAGGAAAATATAGAGCGACTCGGCTATGGCGAAAAAAGAGGAGGCCACGACCCTATCGGACGAGCAGGCCACAGGAGAGGGAGCTGATGTTCGGATTCGCCTGACGCGCCGTCCTCCGTGGCAACCCTCCCCGCGTCTGCCTGACTATTTGCTGGAAGACGAGTTGAATCGACTCATGGACCCGCGCGAGTGGAAGACCTACCGGGCCTTATGGCGGCACTCTATTGGTTTACGACGCACGCCGCTGATTACGGCCGGCTATGCCGAAATCTGTGAGATGACGGGCCTGTCCCGCGCCTCGGTGATTCGGGCGTTGAAAGGGCTCATGAAGAAACGCTATGTGATACGGATTCTCGGACCCGAGGCAAAAGGTGAGACCCGAGTCGAAAAAGCTCGTCTGCCAACCAAACCGCGCGACGGACATCGGTATCTGGTCTGTACGTATCGCGAAGTGATAGAAGGACGGCTCAAGGACGGCACGCCGCTCAAGGACATTCCCGAAGGGGGCCTATTCCCGGAGGAGATTCAGGTCTTTCGGCGTGAAGAGCAAGACCCTTTATTCTCGACCTGACGCCCTTGCATCCAGTCTACGGGTCGGGCATTCTCGGGCCATTACGAAGAGCAGCAACCCTATGAGCGCAGGCATCATGGAACGGTATTGTCGGCAGAGAGCAGGGCTGGCGCTCGGCATCATGCTAGCCCTCGCCTTCAGCCTGTTCGACTGGACCCTGCCGCGCGTCTCTGAGGCACAATTTCTGGGCCAGGGGACGCGCTTGGGAAACCGCCTGACGCGCGAGAGTCGGACACGGCTCCGCCAAGAAAAACAAAAAAGAGGGTCAGGACCGGAGATGGAAGAGATTATCCGTCGTCTGGGCAATGATCGGCCGGAAACGCGCATGGGCGCGGTGAAGTCGCTCGGAGAGATGAAAAACCCGAAGACGATAGACTATCTGCTCAATGCGACCGCGGATGTTGATATTCGAGTCAAAGTCAAAGCGATTGAGTATCTGGGGAATATGCGGGCCACAGATGCCACTCCAGCCCTGGCCCAGCAGTTGTTTCTACGAGACGTCCATGCCGGAGTCAAAAAAAAGGTCCTGATTGCGCTCGGCAAAATTGGGGACCCGCGCGGGGCCATGCCCATTATGGAGTTTCTTCGGCGCGACCTTGATGAGCCGACCAAGGGCACCGCCCTGTTTGCCCTGAAAGAAGTGGGGACGGAAGATGTCCTCACTTTTCTCGACGAATTCTCTCGTATCGAGGAGTCTGTCCCGCTACGGCGGCTTGCGGCTGACGCCGCGATGGATATCCGGCACCGCCTCTCGCCGGAATTCGCTCCGGTTGTCCCCTCGTTCGTGAAACAAGTCGAGCTTCGAGAAAAGCTCAATAAAGGAGCACAACCGTAATCCTTGGGTGTGGCTGGCCTGTTTGCCTCTGGATTATGACTGGAAAGGGAAGAAAGGCATGAGTAAGAGCGGACCGGTACGATACGGCGTTTTGACCGTCGGCATCCTCGTCTTTTCAGGATTGCTGCTGGTAGACCGCCTCCCCCTGCACGCCCTGGAATTATTCGGTTCAAAGAACAAAGAAGAAAAGAGCAAAGCGGCAGCGCGTCCCCCCGCGGTCACCAGCGTGGGCCAGCTGCCCGACTTTGCCAATATCGCCAAAGCGACCATGCCGGCGGTCGTGAATATCTCAACCACCCAGACCTCAGCCCGACGCTCCCAGCGTCGCCAGAGACCGCCGGGGCCCAATCCTTTTGGTGGGGAAGACCCATTTGAAGAGTTCTTCCGCCGCTTTTTTGGCGACCGACCTCCCCCGCGGCAGCAGCGCAGTTTAGGCTCTGGCTTCATTATCAGCCCGGACGGCTATATTGTCACCAATGAGCATGTTGTTGGGGATGCTGACAAAATTACGGTCCGTCTCTCAGACGAAGACGAGTTTGAGGCGAAAATTATTGGGACCGACGATAAAACAGATCTGGCCCTGATCAAAATCGAATCAGCGGAGTCCTTTCAGAGTGTGCCCCTCGGGAACTCGTCGGATTTGCAGATTGGCGATTGGGTCATGGCCATCGGCAATCCGTTCGGACTCGAACAAACCGTAACGGCTGGTATCGTCAGCGCCAAAGGGCGGGTGATCGGTGCTGGCCCGTATGACGATTTTATCCAGACGGATGCCTCGATTAACCCCGGGAACTCTGGTGGTCCCCTTTTGAATCTCCAGGGCGAAGTCGTGGGCATTAACTCGGCCATCTTTAGTCAGGGTGGCGGCAATATCGGTATCGGCTTTGCCATTCCTATCGATATGGCGAAGTCCATCATTGACCAACTCAAAGACTCGGGAAAAGTGACCCGGGGCTGGTTGGGCGTCGCCATTCAAACGGTCACGACAGAGCTGGCGAAATCCTTTGACTTGGCAGAGCCCATCGGGGCCCTGGTCGCTGAGGTCACAGAGGGTGGACCGGCGGAGAAAGCGGGTATTGAGCGGGGCGATATCATTACCCACTTCAAAGGCGAACAAATTCTGAAATCACACGACCTGCCAGCCATGGTGGCGCGCACCCCAGTCGGAGAAAAGGTCGAAGTCACCATTCTGCGTGGTGGAAAAGAACAAACGATCTCTGTCGCGCTGGGAGAATTAACCGATCAGATTGCCCAAGCCGGCAGCCGTGAAGAGAGTGAGGCCAGCTGGGGCCTGACCGTCGCCGATATCTCAGACGAACATCTCCAACGCTACCGCCTGCCAGACAATCAAAAAGGCGTCGTTGTCACGGCCGTTGAGCCGGGCAGCCCAGCAGAACTGGCCGGTATCCGCCCCGGAGACGTGATTGAAGAGGTGAACCGCCAAGCCGTGCAATCGGTGCATGATTTCACGACGGCCATAAAAGAACTCAAAGACGCAGAGACCCTGCTGCTCCTTGCCCGTCGAGGGAATTTCACCTCGTTCTTTGCCCTCCGCAAACAAGGCTGACGGCTCCCTGCGGTGGGCGCCAGCGTCCACCGATTCCTGGCAGGCCCGGCAGCATTTGTGCGGTGAATGGACAGACTTCAGACGAACGGGCGACCCGTCATGCCCAGAAGGGTGCATCCTTGAGGCTTTCCGCACCTCGCCAGGCTACACACCGGGCGGCGACATGGAAACGTGGGTTCTACTACAGCCCCTGTGCCAACTCGATCAAATAGCCGTCCGGGTCACGCACATAGGCCGTCCGTTGTCCCCACGGACGGGTTGTCGGCGGGGTGAGCGGCGTTGCTCCGCCCGCCACTATTTCTGCATAGGCCGCATCCACATCGGCCACCTTGAAGCCTAACTCGAAACCAGGAGCGGTCTGCCGAGCAGGCTCCAGGGTGCACCCGACCACAGCCGCCATAGCCGGACGGGTGTAGAATCCAATGCGGGTCAGACCGGTGTCGAGTTGCGCGTAGTCCCCAGAACGATGGCCGAGTGTGAGCCCCAGCACCTGGGTATAAAAATCAAGGGCGCGGTCAAGGTCATCAACAATCAGGATGATATAGTCTGCTACTTTGAGTTGCATACCTGTGTCCTGGCAGAACCGGGTCTCAGCCCGCTATTGGCGCAATGGAGGGATAGGGCTGCAAGACCGCTTCCATGGTGCGCGCCTGGTCAAAGAAAGACAGCACCCGCAACAGCACTTCATCCACAATGGCATCTGGACAGGAGGCCCCACAGGTGAGGGCAATATCCAGTGGACGGCTTTCGGGGAGCCAGTTCGGCGTCATCTCGATCTGTTGCCGGTCTAAAACAAAATGATTGATGTGGGACGGAGAGACGATGTCCTTTGCCCCTTGGACAAAATACGTCGGCATGGCCGCCCGACACAGCTCGACGATATGCGAGGTGTTTGAGGAATTATACCCGCCGACAACGAGGCCCAGGTCGGCTCCATGCTCGATTAAGGCATAGGTGGCGTGTTGGTTCTCATTGGTCGCATAACACAGCGTGTCGGACGTGTCGGCAAAGGTCTCACTCAGCCGCTCTCGTCCGTAGCGGTCGGTCAGCGCCTGCCGTAAAATCTGAGCAACCTGGCGTGTTTCAGACGCTAACATCGTGGTCTGATTGACGACGCCCAGCCGCTGCAAATCGCGCTCGGGATCAAACCCCTGAGAGCACGTATGACCAAACCGCGCAAAGAAAACGGCCGGCGCAAGTCGGCCACGAATAATATCGCCTAAGATATGGGCTTCTTCGAGATTGAGGACCACGACCGTCGGCGCATTCTGAATACTATGCGAGAAGGTCGCGCGGGTTTCCTCATGGGACGCTTTGCCATGCACGACCACGGTATAGCCATTCCGGCCAAGCTGAGCGCTCCGTTTCCAGACACGTTCCACAAACGGACAGGTGGTATTATAGGTGTACGGCTCTAATCCGCGTTGGGCTAGGGCGTCCTGGACTTCTACACTCGCCCCAAAGGCTGGCACGACCACAATATCTTCGGCGGTGAGTTCGTCCCAGGCAATCAAGTGTTCGCCCGTAGACGAGAAGATAAAGCGCACGCCCCGTTCCTGAAGGTCTTGATTGACGGCAGGGTTATGGATCATTTCGCTGAGGAAAAAAATACGCTTATCACTGTTCTCCTGAAGCGTCTGATAGGCGATCTCGACCGCGTTCTCCACGCCAAAACAGAAACCAAAATGACGGGCAAGGATAAAACGGACCGGACCAAAGTCCAGGACGGTGGGCAGTAAGTCCTGCTTGCGGGGGTCTTGCAGTTGGCGGTATTTTTTCACCCGCGAGATGATCGGGCTTTTATAGAAGTCTGGGATATTAAACTGCCGAGCCATGACGCATCTCAAGCACTCTACACAGGCGGAAAGTGGCGGGAAGCCGGATATCCCCCTACCAGATTGGCCCATCCTGCGCAATGCGGACAGGCTCCGCTTGTTCGGGCCTGAGGGCTGTGGTACGGGGAGCGAGAGCAACACATACAGGGGGGCAGCATGAAAACACGCGCCGCAGTCGCATGGGAAGCCGGCAAACCACTGGAACTGGAAGAAGTCGAAGTCCAAGGTCCGCAAAAGGGCGAAGTCTTAGTCCAGATCAAGGCGACCGGTGTCTGTCATACCGATGCGTTTACCCTGTCAGGAGACGATCCAGAAGGCGTCTTCCCGGCCATTCTCGGTCATGAAGGCGGCGGCGTTGTAGTTGAGGTTGGTGCCGGCGTCACCAGTGTGAACGAGGGCGATCATGTTATTCCCCTCTACACGCCAGAAGACCCGCATTGCCCGTTCATCAAATCGGGCAAGACCAATCTGTGCCAAACCATACGGGGGACCCAAGGCCGTGGGCTCATGCCGGACGAGACGAGCCGTTTTTCGCACAACGGAAAAACCATCTATCACTACATGGGCACGAGTACCTTTAGCGAATATACCGTGCTGCCGGAGATCAGCACCGCGGTGATCCAAAAAGACGCCCCGCTTGAAAAAGTCTGTTTACTCGGCTGCGGCGTCACCACCGGAATCGGCGCGGTCAAGAACACCGCGAAAGTCGAGCCGGGCAGTACGGTTGCGGTCTTCGGGCTGGGCGGGATCGGGCTGGCCGTCATCGTTGGGGCCGGCATGGCCCAGGCCGAACGTATTATTGCCGTTGACGTGAATCCGGGCAAGTTCGATCTGGCCAGGAAGTTCGGGGCAACCGATGTCGTTAATCCCCAAGACCATGACACGCCTATTCAGGATGTGATTGTGGATATGACCGGCGGCGGCGTCGATTATTCGTTTGAGTGCATCGGGAATGTGCATACCATGCGGGCCGCGCTGGAATGCTGCCACAAAGGCTGGGGAGAATCGACGATTATCGGTGTGGCTGGAGCGGGTCAGGAGATTGCGACGCGCCCCTTCATGCTCGTCACGGGCCGGGTCTGGCGCGGGACCGCATTTGGCGGGGTGAAGGGGCGCTCAGAACTGCCCTGGTTTGTGGAGCGGGCCATGACGGGTGAGATTCCCCTTGACGAGTTCATTACGCATACGATGCCGCTTGATGAGATCAATACGGCGTTTGCTCTTATGCACGAGGGGAAAAGCATTCGGTCGGTGATCCATTATTAAGGACACTCCTCCTTCAGACAGACATGGCCTCCGGCTGACCGTCGGCCGGTTTGTGGTGGAAGTTTCCTTAGGGCACGACTTTTTTGAGCAACCGCAGGCTGACTTGAGGGTCGTGGTACGGGCCGCGGACCTGAAATGGAATCCTCGTCAGCAGGTCGGTACTCTGGGCGAGCAGCTTGCCGGCGAACGGGACCTTTTCAACCACACTCGTAATACCGCGTAGCGGAATAACATCTGTGGTTATATCAAGCACTTTCTGCCGCAAGTGCACCTGACCTCGGGCATCCAGGCGAACGGCCTGTCCGATAAGCGACAGATTGTCTGTGGTCAGCTCCCCGTGTTTCACAACGACATCGCCGGCCAGGGACGAAAAGGAAAGTCCGTCACGAGGCAACCGTGGCAACGAGAAACTCAGGAGGCTTTGCAGACTGAGGGCCGTCCAGAGCCGAACGAGAAGCGGGAGCTGCCGGGCCACACCATCGGACACCGAGAAGGTCAATTCACCCTGCCATTCCTCTGGGTCATCCCAGAACTCCCAATGACCAACCTCGATAGCACCGCTGGCGTCCAGAGTCCCGGAGAGGGTCTCGGTTGGATGGCCCAGCGCGGCAAAAAAATCGACCACATCAACGTGGCTCGCCTGCGGGGCGAACGAGAGGCCGGACGAGTCAAGCCAGAACGTTCCTGCGCCTCGGAGCTGGCCGGCTGAGACACCGACTTCTTCGAGCCAAAAATCGACCTGCCGATCATGCCACTCAACCGCAGCCCGGACCGGTGCCGCGCTGAACGTCTTGTATTGCACCCGGTCGCAGTGGACATCGACGCGCACCTTGTCCGCTTCTGCGGTCTCTTTTTTCTGCGCTGGTCGAACGGCCTCAGGAATCAGAATCGAGTCGAAATCCAGCGCAGCGCACTCCAGGTGAGCACGCAGGTCCAGAGGCTCCAGGCTCAGTATCTCGCCCGTGCCGGCCACCGTCCCGCCGGGCAGGCTGGCCTGTTCAATGACAAACCGCCCCTGCTGTCCCTGCCAGGAGAAGTGTCCACGCGCGATGTCGAGTGGTTCAAGAAACGACAACACCTCAACCCGGGCCTGACTCAGCGCCACCCGCCCCTCGGTTGCCAGACTGTGCGAGTGCGGACCGAACCGGGCGACCAGCCGGCCACTGAGCTGTCCAGACTGGAGGTCCACCACCGTCCCGTCAAGCAGCGGGACAAGGTCCTGAACGGTCGCCTGTGGAATGGACAGCGCAACCCGTCCTCGCTGTGAGGCGGTGAAGGGCCGCTCGACCGTGCCCTCTAGAAACCCAACCGAGGTCCCAAGCCGAAGACGGATATCCTGTAGCCTGGCCTCTGCCGGCGTGAGGTGGACCGTGCCATTCACCCCAGCCAGGGTCAGCCCCCACGCCGGCAGGGTCATGCCGGCCGAGCGCCATTCCACCGTCGCGGCGTATGAGGGCTGGGCGTTCTCACCGGGGGGAAGCTGGGCATTCAGCCGCAGCTCAACCTGTCCTGACGCCTGAGACACCGCCGGCAGGACCGCAGCGCGTTCTGAGCGGGGCACTAAGGCGAGGACGGAGTCCAAATCATCGCTCAGGTTCATCTGTGCGGCGAGTCTGAGTCCGAGCGTTGGCAATTCATCTGAGAACAGCGGTCCCCAGTCCGCACTCAGCGCTGTGAGCACCGAGGCCCGTCCGTATGAGCCCTTCAGCTTCGAGGCGTGCAGGTGACCGTCCTGCAAATGGAGATGTCCCGAGGTCAGACGAACAGGGAGACCCGTCTTCCCAAGCTGGCCCTGCACTTCCTCAAGCGCGGCCTTGAACGTGAGCGACGCCAGACTTGCGGTCAGGTCTTTGAGCAGCCCAGTGACCGGTCCGACCAGCGACCATGAGGAGGCATCCGGTGGCGGCTCCCAGCCCAGGGCGGTCAGGCTGAGACGGCCATGCTCAATTGTCAGGGGGAAAAGACGTGCCTCTCTGATGCTCAGCCGACCCGAGACGGTCGGGCTGGCCTGCGTCCCGCCGGTGTACTGCCCCGAAAAATCTATGCGCGCCAAGGGCCAATCTACCCCGAACCAAGCGCCCAACTCCTGGACAGCAACATTTTGCAGGTGCATATCGCCACGCCAGGCTGCCGGCGGCTCGTTCAGTGTCGGCTGCCAGGGGGTGGCGTGGGAGCGAAGCGTCAGATGTCCGACCTCTCCGTTCTGCCCCAGGTCCGCCCGCAATTCTCCCCATACGCCCTCCGTATCCCACGCAATCTGTAGCTGTGTCCGGGTGAAGACCACGGGAGCCCGGGCAGGGGTCTGCCCAAAGACCAGCGTTGCGTCTTCCAGGACCAGTTGGTGGACCAGCAGTTGAGGGGAAAACCAGAACGGGGCAGCGGACGGCGTTTCCTCAGGCTCGGCCTCTGGGGCAGATGGATTTGCTTGGTGAGAGAACAGGCGAGCAAGTGGCGCGGCCGGTTCGGCCTTTGAGGTCAGTCGCGCCAGCTGGACGCTCGGCTTCAAGAAGAAGATGTGACGGAAGAGCAGTTGTCCACGCAAGAGTGCCCTGGGATCAAGCACGAGATCAATACGTTCAGCCGTCATGAACGGAGCGGTCCCGCCATATGCTTGCATACTGACCGTCTTAAACTGGACCCCGACTCCCTGCCGCAGGGAGAGCGTACTGGATGCAATCTCTACTTCTGCGTGTAAGAACTGTTCCAGTTCGTGTTCAAGCAGGGCAACATAGCGCTGTTCGGCTAAGAACCAGCCGGCGAGTACCAGTCCCACCAGGGCAGCACTCAAAACGAGGGCGAGGAGACTCAGCGTCAGTCGCCGGAGCGCGCGCCCTATTCGGGCGCGTTGTTTTGCCGTTGCCGTCTCAGATTGGGCCATGCTTCCGTCTACTCAGCCGGACCAGTGGCGGGTTTGTCAGCGACAAAGTCGCGAAGAGTCTGGAAATATCGTTGTCCGGCAACCCTGTACAGGCCGACATGCTCCCCGCCAGGGATTTCATAAAACTGCTTGGGTTGAGGGGCCAGATCATACAGGGCGCGGCCCTGCTGAAAGGGCACGATGCGGTCTTGGGTGCCATGAATAATGAGCAGGGGAACCGTCAATTTGGGTATAAGCCGAGCGGAGTGGAGGTCGTCTTTCACTAAGAAGGCGAGAGGCGGCAGCACGACCTGCCCCATAGCGTGCAGGGAGTAAAACGGCGCTTCCAGGATCACCCGTTCCGGTCGGACTGCTATCGTGCGGTCCATCGCCAGAGCAATCGCCACCGCACAGCCCAGGGATTCGCCAAAAAAGACGAGGCGCTTTCCGGTGCTCCAGCCCTGTTCTTGAACGAGTCGGATAGCGGCCCGCCCGTCAGCAACAATGCCCGGAATCGACGGCTGGCCATGACTCAGGCCATAGCCCTGGTAGTCAAACAGGAGATGGCTGCCGCCAACGTGGGCACGCATCAGTTGGACGTGCTCTAAGCGATGCTGGATATTGCCGCCATTCCCGTGAAACCAGATAAAGATGCTGTCTCCCGGGCCGGGGATATACCAGCCATGCAGGAGCGTCCCCGAGTCTCCGCCAAAGCGGACGGCCTCATAGGCAAGTCCGTGGGCTGCTGGCGTGGTCTCGACGACCGAACTGGGATGGAAAAGGAAGACATGCTTGAGCCATTCAATCGGCGTGCCGAGGAGCGAGGCCCAAAAGGCGCTCCAGCCGAGAACGGTCTGCGTCATGCCGGTCACGTATATTGATCCTGAGCGCACGGGGCGGAGAGATGGGGGACAACTGGGGCCTACGGTTTTCCCTTCTGGCGGACTGGCCGTTTCTTCTTTTGATATAACCCACTCCGCCCTTCTAATAAATCACGTTGCCCAAGCTCTTGTGGCGGACCTTCCTGACCACTGACGAAGCGATAGCTCGCCTGCACGAACTCGTCGATCTTGTCTTCATCCGCCAATGTTTCGGCACTAAGCGCCAGATATTTTCGCATCACAAACTCTCCACCGCCGGGATGAAAAAGGTCCCCAGCCCGACTGGCAGTGGCGGCAACCAGCTGCATGGCCGGGAGTTTCAGGGCCAGGTCCTCTCCTAAGAGAAAAGAAAAGGGCGTACCGTGGGCGTAGTAGCACAGGCCGCCAAACATCCGGCGCTGTGTGACTCCGGACAGCCCCAAGCGGGCAATGGCTTCATCCAAAGTCAACCGATGGCGCGGGGGCGGACGTTTCGTCTGGGGCTTTGATATCTTTCGTGCCACGACGATCAAGGGAGTCAGGGAAAGAGCGAATGGCTGTCTGCCTATGCGGCCTACAAGAACTCCTGTGGCCCCTCCCCCTCCATAACGCCCTCAGGGGTGGCGACCAGCCCTAATCCGACCAAGAGCCAGAGCAGCATAAGGCCGCACACAATCCCTATCACAATCGCGCTCCAGTACGACGCAAGCGCTCCACCTTGCTGGACATGCAGGCTAATGGCCCGTCCTTGCAGACGAGTCGCCAGGAAATACATAATAAACACTTGGAGACCAACCAGGAGGGCCTCCATCACACCTTGCTCTTGCGGCATCATTCTGCTGAGGAGCAACGAGCCGACCGTCAGCATTCCTGTCCAGAGAAAAACGTCTCGAACCGCGTGGGGCTGAGACAGTCGCCGGCAATTCATGGACAGCAAGACACCACCGGCAAGGGGAGAACCGAGGAAGGTGGCCAGGACAACCGCCCACACGGAATAGAGCGGCTCCTCCGGGTTATTCATCCTAGGGCTCGGTAGATCAGTCGGCGGCATAGCACCTCTCCACAAAAGATATCCCTCGGTCACGGTCAGCGCCGGCAGGCGCTCTGAGGCTACCTTTTGCCCTCAGACAATTCAACTCATACACCGCTAGCCCGTGTGTGTATTTGCTTCTCCACTCCGGGCTATGCCACACTCAGGGCAGGTCGTCCAGGAGGTCAGCCTATGGCGAGAGGCATAGTCATCATCATTACTGTCCGTTCCTCAGGCGAGACACCCTTGCAGCGCTGCCTCAAAGCTGACACAAAAAAGGCCGTACAGGAGGACAGGCATGGAAGAGGTCACCAGAGAAATTTTGTGGAATATCTCACTGACAGGCAAGGTGGTGATGTATATCCTGCTGTTCACGACCTTCTTTGGTGCCCCACTCTATCTCGCCTATGAATGGTGGAATCGGGTCAAGCACGGGACCCCGACCACGCGCATTGATAATATCCCAGAGCGGACCAAACTGTTCCTCCTCGAAGCCTTTGGGCAAGGCAATGTCGTGCAGGAAAAGCCGGGCGGTCTCTACCATCTGACCTTGTTTGTCGCCTTCTTCGGCCTGTTCATTGGGACCGGGTTGGTCACCCTGGAGCATGACACGCCCATGCACTTCTATTTTGGAGCCTTTTACAAGGTCTATAAATTTGTGCTTGACACCTGTGGGGTGTTGCTCATTGCCGCCTGCGGATTGTTTCTGTATCGCCGCTACGTCCAACGGCCGGCGGCTCACGCCGGTCCGGCTGAAGAACACATGGTTGATAATTTTGAGAACCGCGTCGGCTATGGCCTGCCGTTGGTGCTCATCTTGCTCATTGGTGTGACCGGCCTCATGCTTGAGGGAGTCCGCATTCACACCAACTCGGAGAGTCATCCGGGCTGGGCCTATGCCGGCATCGCGTTTGCCAAGGTTTTTGCGCTGACCGACGCCGGAGAAGGGACGCATCAGGTCGTGTGGTGGGTGCACCTGCTCATTATCACCGCATTTTTCGGTCTGATGCCGTTTACCAAGATGCGGCATATTTTCCTGGCCCCGGTCAATATCTTCTTCAGCAATCTGAAGCCTCGTGGCCGGCTGGAGCCGATTACCGACTTTGAAACCGCGGAGACCTTTGGCGTCTCTCAGGTTGAAGAGTATAACTGGAAACAATTGCTCGACATGGCGTCCTGCCTCGAATGCGGACGCTGTACGCTCAACTGCCCCACCGTCAATACGGAGAAGCCACTGAACCCTAAAAAACTCGTCATGGTTCAGCGCGAGCATCTCATCCAAAAGACGCCCTTTCTCTTGCAGCTTGCCGCGGTCAAAGCGCAAAACGCGCACAACGGCAAACAGGTTGCCCTGCCGGTCTGGGAAGGGGCGGATATGATTACCGAGGTGGCAACTGAGGAGGTCATCTGGGGCTGTACGACGTGTGGCTGGTGTGAGGAAGGCTGTCCGGTCAATATCGAGCATATCCAACGGATTGTGGACATGCGCCGCTACGATGTGATGATGGAAGCACGCTTTCCGCAAGAAGTGGTCAACGTCTTCAAAGGTCTGGAAACCAATTCCAACCCGTGGAACCTGGGCTTTGATAAGCGTGCGGACTGGGCTGCTGATTTAGGCGTCAAGACGCTGGCCGAAGACCCCCAAGCCGAGGTGCTCTATTGGGTTGGTTGTGCTGGTTCGTTTGATGAGCGCAATCAGAAAGTCTCTACCGCCATGGTCAACATCTTACAGAAAGCCGGCGTGCGCTTCGCCATTCTGGGCAAAGAGGAAGGCTGTACCGGTGACCCGGCACGACGTTTAGGCAACGAATACCTCTACAGTCTGCTGGCCGAGCAGAATGTTCAGACCATGAATAGCTATAACGTCAAGGAAGTGATTACCCAGTGCCCGCACTGCTTCCATACGATTGCCAACGAATATCCAGACTTGGGCGGGCACTACAAAGTCTACCACAGCTCAGAGTACATTGAGGAGTTGGTCAAGCGAGACAAGATCAGTCCGCGCGTCTTTAATACACACAACACGACCTTCCACGACCCCTGCTATCTCAGCCGCCACAATGGCCGCTATGCACCGCCTCGGGAGGCATTGCGGGCTATTCCGGGCATCAAGCTCAATGACGTCGAGCAGTCGAAAAACCGCACCTTCTGTTGCGGCGCCGGCGGAGGCTCCGTCTGGAAAGAAGAGACCCAAGGGGCACGCATTAACTACACCCGCGTGGACCAACTCATGCAAGCCGAGCCTGAGACCATTGCGGTTGGCTGTCCCTACTGCATGATCATGATGGACGATGCCGTCAAAGGGAAGGAGCTTGACGAGCAAGTGCAAGTCAAAGACCTGGTTGAACTCGTCTCCGAATCACTCACTGACGAGGAAGCGGCCGACACCACCCATTAAGGCTATTGAGCCTTGCCTCATCTACCGTTTCAAAAACGCCTCCCTCTCTCGAAGAGAGAGAGGATCAGGGGGAAAGCGCTCCTCCTTCTCCTCTCTCCTGTTCTTTTCGCTTGCCCTGACATTTCTGCCTCTTCTCCCCAGGTCATTATCCACCCCCAGAGCGGAGTCCCCATCCAGGTCACAGTCGAGGTGGCAGACACGCAAAAAAAACGCCAGCTCGGGCTCATGTATCGCAATGCACTCCCGGCGTTCAGCGGGATGCTCTTCATTTTCCCGCAGGAAAGCCGGCTCAGTTTCTGGATGAAAAATACCCCGTTGCCGCTGGATATCATCTATATCAATGCGCACTTCACTATCGTCCATATCGCTGAAAACACAACGCCCTACTCCACCGCCCCCATCCCCTCTCAACATCCGGCCAGATATGTGCTTGAAGTCAGTGGCGGATTCTGTCAGCAATATGGCATCGCCGCCAGGGACCGGGTTGAGTTCTCACGGGTTGCCTCAAAACTCCGGTAGATAGGGGGGTCAGGAGGAAACGTCATGGCAAGCGCAGAATGGATGAGCCGTTTATTTCACTCTATTGACACTAATGGCCCCGATACTTTTGCGACCTTCCTCACTCCTGACGCGCTTTTCAAGTTTGCCAACCAAGAGGCAGTCATCGGGAAAGAGGCCGCACGTCAAACGGTGGCCGAATTTCTCTTAAGCATCAAAGCTATTCATCACGACGTCCTGGATATCTGGGAGAAGGCAGGAGCGACCGCGTGCCACGGCATTGTCACCTATACGCGCCACGACTCCAGTCAACTCCGCGTTCCATTTGCCAATGTGTTCAAAATGCAGGGCCATTTAATTAAGAATATCTGATCTACGTCGATGCGTCGCAACTTGAATGCCCCAATAGTCGAAGGTGACGTGTCGGAGTGATATGAAGCGCAGCAAAGGAGGGTCGCTGTTGATAATTTGACTTATTCAGTGGGATATATTAGCAACTTGAATGATGAATCCCCAATGTGCTGTGGTAGCAATCGTTCACGAAGGAGACAGAGGAAAATTATGACACCCAGGACATACTGTATATGGCTGCTCGTGTTGGCCTGCGTGAGCGGCTGGTCGGAACGCGCCAGTGCCCAGCCGGTTGAGCAACTGATAGAAACGCAAAGTGATACCGTCACGGAAGCCATCCGCTCCCAAGACACCATCGATGGACTTGCAGACGAAGCCCAGCGTATGCTGGGCACCTATCGGAATGCTATCCGACAAGCAGAAAGTCTGCGCGTCTATGTGGAGCAGCTGGATCGTCTCCTTGAATCCCAACAGCAGGAAGCCGCCTCCCTCGAGACTCAACTGCAAGAAATTGAGGTCACCCAACGCGACATTGTGCCCTTGCTCGTCCGTATGCTGGACCACCTTGTCCAGTTCGTTGCCCTGGATATTCCTTTTCTACCGGAAGAACGCCAGGAGCGGTTGAATCGTCTGCGGAACACCTTTGATCAATCAGATATGACGATTACCGAGAAGTATCGCAGCATCATGGAAGCCTATCAAATTGAAACGGACTATGGCCGGACGCTTGAGGGCTATCGTGGAGCCGTTACTATCGACGGGCAGGAGCGTACGGTTGACTTTTTGCGAGTCGGACGGCTGGCGCTGCTATACCAGGGTCTGGACGGCCAAGAGGTGGGACACTGGAACCGGACTACCCAGGATTGGGAGCCCCTACCAGGCAGCTATCAACGTGCTATCAATCGGGGGTTGCAGATAGCGGCGAAACAATCCGTGCCCAACCTCCTGTTACTCCCTGTTCCAGCTCCAAGCGAGGTGTCCCAGTGAATATCGTACGATGGGGTATTGTGTGGTTGCTCTTCCTCGTTGGGCCCTCTCAACCAGATGCTTTTGCGCAAGAAGGCCCCCAATCTCTCCAGGAATTATTTGACCAGGCTCGTGCCGAGCGGCAAGCCGACTCCGAACTGCATAGCGAACGCGAGTCTCGTTTCCTGGCAGAGCGTGACCAGCGTCAAAGTATGCTCCGGCAGGCCGAGAGAGAACTGGCCAGCGTCAAGCAGCAGAGCGAAGAGAAACAGGCGCGCTTCAGGACAAACGAAGACAATCTGGTGCAACTCCGCGGCCAACTCAAAGAGCGGGCCGCCTCACTGGGCGAACTCTTCGGGGTCGTCCGGCAGATTTCACGCGATACGGCCGGGATGATAGAGGGGTCGCTCGTTTCCGTCCAGTCTGGCGAACGCATCGATTTTCTCAACGCCATGGCCGAAAGCACGGAACTCGCCTCCCTAGAAGAGCTTGAGCAGTTGTGGATCATCCTGCTGGAAGAAATGACCCAGTCCGGACAGGTCGTCAAATTCGCGACAACCGTAACCGAGCCCGATGGGACGCCATTGGAGAGAGAAGTTGTTCGGGTCGGGACGTTCAATGGTGTCTCTGACGGACAGTATCTCCGCTATGTGCCGGAGACCCGCCAGCTTGCTGAGCTGGCACGCCAGCCCGAGAGGCAGTATATCAGCGCGGCGCAAGACCTTGAACAGACAACAGAGGGATACACGGCCTTTGGTGTTGACCCGTCCCGTGGGGCTATTCTGTCGGCTCTCGTGCAAAGGCCAGGGGCGTGGGAGCGGATTGAGCAAGGGGGGGTTATTGGGTTCGTTATCCTTACTATCGGGTTGATTGCCGCAGGGTTGATTGTGGAGCGGACGGTCTATCTGTGGCGGGAAGACCATCGCATGCAGGCACAACGCCAAAGGGATGAACTCAAAGCTGACAACGCCTTAGGACGTGTCATGCTCGTATATCAGTATGACACGGATCAAAATGTTGAAACCTTGGAAGCGCGCTTGGAAGAAGCGATCCTGGAACAAATTCCAATCCTGGAACGCGGACTGGCAACGCTCGGAATTTTTGCCGCAGTTGCCCCGCTGCTCGGACTGCTCGGCACAGTCATCGGCATGATTGATACCTTTCAGTCCATCACCCTGTTTGGAGCGGGTGATCCCCGGGTCATGTCGGATGGCATTTCGCAAGCGCTCGTGACTACGCAGCTTGGATTGAGCGTGGCGATTCCAATCGTCCTGTTGCATTCCCTGCTGTCCGGCAAGAGTGACCGCCTTATTCACACATTAGAAGAACAGAGTGCAGGGATGATCGCCCTGTTAGCCGGACGCTCGTCTTTATTAGCCGAGCAGCCGAATGAGTTGGCCTAATGCTTTATAGTCTTTTTGGTCCACTCCAACAATTTTTTGCAACCGGCGGGTCAGCGCTCTGGGCTATCTTTTTCGTCGCTGCCGCCCTGTGGGCACTCATTATCGAGCGCTTCGTCTTCTTTTGGACACGCTGTCCATCGCTTGAGGATGAAGTCATCGCTCGCTGGCAGGCCCGCAGCGACCATCGGTCATGGCACGCCCTCCAGATTCGTAAGATGGAGATCATGCAGGTGGAATTTCAGATCCGCAAGGGTCTCTTTCTGATTCGGAGCCTGACCATTGTGCTGCCTATCTTGGGACTCCTGGGAACAGTCAACGGCATGATTTTCACCTTTACCGTCATGCAATTATTTGGAACCGGAAATGCCAACGGTTTGGCCGGTGGCATTTCCGAAGCGCTGGTGACAACGATGGCAGGATTGGTATGCGCCGTCCCTGGGCTCTATTTTAGCTCCGACTTAAACCGGAGAGCGGTCCAATCTGCTCAGAAGGTCGCGAGTCTCTTACGTGTAGAATAAGACGATATCCTAAGGATGGTGCCGAATGAGACGTCGCCGGGACAGACGTGACAGTGCTCCTGAGATCAACCTGACTCCGATGATAGACATGGTGTTCATCCTCCTGATCTTCTTTCTGGTTGCCTCCTCGTTCGTGAAGGAAGCCGGGATTGAGGTCAACCGCCCCGTCGCGCAGACAGCGCAGACGCAGGGGCGTGGGACGATCCGTATTGCGCTCTCAGAGACGGGTGAAATCTGGATGGAGCGGAGGTCGATTGATGTTCGGGCCGTCCGGGCAAACGTCGAGCGCATGCTCGCTGAGAGCCCGGAAGCCAGTGTCGTGGTGCTCGCCGATGAAACGGCCCACACCGGTCTGCTGGTACAGGTCATGGATCAGGTTCGCTTGGCCGGCGTGAACGATATCGCGGTTGCCGCCCAACAACAGGAGGGCTGAGGATGTCCGGGCGAGCCGTCGTATCAGGTCTAGCCGGCCTGACAGTTGTCGTCCTCCTCTTTTTGCTCATGCACGTGCTGATCGCCCGCTCCCAGGGCGCGCGTTCCTACCCAGATGCCTACCCTATCGTTGATTTTGTTCGCCTCCCCCCTGAAATCCAACCCCCTCCGAGAGATGAACGCGAACCCCCCGAGGAACCCCCTCCGCCTGAAGTACCGCCAACCCCGAGCTTAACATTACAGACGGCGAACCAGCCGCAAATTTCGGCACCACAAATTGTTGAGACGGCGGCAGCCCTCTCCTCAGGTCCTTTGCTCGATATGACCCCCCTGACTGCACCGGTCGGTAGTAGACAAACGATCTTGTCAGGACATGAGTTGGTGCCTGTCGTCCGAGTCCCGCCCCGGTACCCGGGACGCGCCGCGCGTCTTCAGATTGAAGGCTCTGTCACGGTTGAGTTCACCATTACGCAAGATGGCAGCGTAGCCGACCCCACGATTATCGAATCCGACCCTCCGCGAGTCTTTGATAATGCAGCGCTGCAAGCCATTGTCCAATGGAAGTTCAAACCACGGGTGGAAAATGGACAGGCGGTTGAGTCGCGGGCGTCACAGCGGATTGAGTTTGCCTTGGGAGGAGGCTGATGGAGATCACGAAAGCGCGTCGTATTCCCGCTTGGATACCTGTGCTGTGCGGTCTGGGGCTCGTGTCTTTTTGCCTGGTCTCGCCCACCATCGTTGTCGGCGAAGAGCCGCGTCTGTCACAGGCTGTTCACGAGCAGTTGGTGGCGGTGCAGGAGCTGATACAGAACGAACAGCCTCAAAAAGCCCTGACACAATTACAAACACTCGCAGCCGATACCTCGCTCAACCCATATGAAACCGTTCTTGTCCAGCAAACGCTGGGCTATGCTCATGCCGGTCTGGAGCAATACGATCAAGCAATCCAAGCCTTTCAGCGTTGCCTGTCTGGTGGAGCCTTACCGCCAGATAGTACTCAAATCATCCGGTATAATCTGGCCCAGATGTTGATGAGCGCCGAGCGTTACGAAGAGGGCGCGCGCACTCTGGAAACCTGGTTGTCCAACGAGGAGAACCCTCGTCCCCAGGCGCGAGTTTTTCTTGCCCAGGCTTATCTTGAACTCAAGCAACACGCGCGTGCCGAGCAAAATATCAAGCAGGCAATTGATGCGGCAACGAAATTCCACGAAACCTGGTACCAGATGTTGATTGCCATCCAGATTGAGCAGGAGAAGTTCTCCCAGGCCGCTTCCGCACTCCAAAGCCTGCTCGGTCAGTATCCGCAGAAAAAAATCTACTGGCAGCAACTCTCACAGGTCTATAGCCAGGAGGAAAAGCATAAACGGGCGGTTGCCACCCTGGCCTTGGCCTACAAATTAGGGCTGTTGAATGAGCGGGAGGCCCTCCAGGTCGTGCAGTATTATCTGCATCTCGGTCTGCCCTATAAAGCCGCAGACCTGTTGGTGGATGGGTTGGAAAAAAAGATCGTGCAGGATGTGGAGCCCAATCGTGAATTACTCGTGACGTGCTGGCTCCACGCGAGGGAGAATCAGCGTGCGTTGGATGTGCTTGAGCAACTCGCCGGACGGACTCAGACGGGCAAAATTCATCTTCGTCGTGCCGAGATACTGGCTCAATTAGAACAGTGGCAGGAAGTGGCAACCTCCGTTGCCGAAGGTTTGAGAAAAGGCGGCCTGACCAATACGGGCAAGGCATTCATGCTCCTGGGTGTTGCCGAGTATCGGTCTGGCAACCTGGACAAGAGCAAAGCCGCCTTTACTGAGGCAACTGCCCACCGAGCTTCGGCCAAGCAAGCCCGTCAATGGCTCAGGCTCGTTGAACAGGAAAGAACCAAGCAACAATAATCGAGAGGCTGTGCCGACCTTGCGTCCAGTCGCCCTGCCCCGCTCGTGTGTGGTGCGGGGCGAGTCTGAGCAGCACAGCCGCCGCCCACCCCTTCCTTGCTATTTTTCGCCCCGCATAATACAAAGCCAAGGTTCCGCAACTTTGCATACGGAAGAATGGGAAAGCGTATGGGCCTTAAGGAAACCGTCAACAGACTTGAAAACCTCAACCAGCAAGCCCTCCAGGGTGGTGGGGCAAAACGCATTGAACGCCAACACGAACTCGGCAAAAAAACCGCGCGGGAACGGATCGACGCCTTTCTTGATCCCGGCAGTTTTGTTGAATTGGATCGGCTGAAAACCCATCGGTGCACCGACTTTGCAATGGATCAAACCAAAATCCCAGGCGATGGCGTCGTCACCGGGTATGGGACGGTTGATGGGCGGCAGGTTTTTGTTTTTTCACAAGACTTTACCGTCTTTGGTGGCAGCCTCTCCAGCGCTTTTTCCGAAAAAGTGTGCAAAGTCATGGACTTGGCAATGAAAACGGGCTGCCCGGTTGTCGGCATGAATGACTCGGGCGGCGCTCGGATTCAGGAAGGGGTAGAGAGTCTGGCTGGCTATGGAGAGATATTTCTCCGTAATGTCCTGAGCTCAGGCGTCGTCCCCCAAATATCCGCCATCATGGGTCCATGTGCCGGCGGAGCGGTCTATTCTCCAGCTATGACCGACTTTATCTTCATGGTTGAGAGTTCCAGCTATATGTTTATCACCGGCCCGGATGTCATTAAGACAGTGACGCATGAAGAGGTCAGCATGCAGGAGTTGGGCGGGGCGGCAACGCATAATGCGACTAGTGGGGTCGCTCATTTTGCCTCCCCTGATGAAGATGAGTGTTTTCACTCCATTCGCGAGTTGCTGAGTTATCTCCCCAGCAATAATATGGAAGACCCTCCGTTTCAGCCAACCACAGATGACCCGAATCGGCGAGATGAAGCGCTCAACCAGATTGTCCCGGATAATCCCAACCGACCCTACGACGTCACCGCAATCATTCGGTCGGTGGCGGACGAGCAGCATTTCTTCGAGGTCCAGAAAGACTATGCGCGCAATATCGTTATTGGGTTTGCCCGGCTCGGCGGGCAACCGGTCGGCATAGTCGCCAATCAACCCGCTTTTCTGGCTGGTGTGCTCGATATCGACGCCTCAGTCAAAGGAAGCCGCTTCGTCCGCTTCTGCGACTGTTTTAATATCCCCATTGTCAGCTTTATCGACGTGCCGGGTTTTCTCCCAGGAACATCCCAGGAATATGGCGGGATTATTCGTCACGGCGCGAAACTGCTCTACGCCTACTGCGAAGCCACCGTGCCAAAAATTTCGATCATTACGCGCAAAGCGTATGGCGGTGCCTATGTCGTCATGTCGAGTAAGGCCATTCGTGGTGATATCAACCTCGCCTATCCGACCGGCGAGGTCGCGGTCATGGGTCCAGACGGGGCGGTGAACATCATTTTTCGGAACGCCATCAAAGACGCCCAAGACCAGGCCGCCGAGCGGACCAAATTAGTCGAGGATTACCGCCAGACCTTTGCCAATCCGTTCAAAGCCGCAGAATTAGGCTATATCGATGAAATCATTATGCCCGCGGATACACGCCCCCGCCTCATCCAGGCCCTCACCATGCTGCAAAACAAACGGGAGAAAAATCCGCCCAAGAAGCATGGCAATATCCCTTTATAAGGGTGGTCCGCAAACGCTCGCCCGGTTCCGCATCCCGCCAAGGGAGGACCTATGTTCAAACGTGTACTGATCGCAAATCGGGGAGAAATCGCCGTTCGAGTCATTCGCGCCTGCCGCGAACTCGGCATCGAGACCGTTGCCGTCTACTCAGACGCTGACCGTTCTGCCCTGCACGTCCAATACGCTGACCAGGCCTATCCGATTGGCCCGGCCCCGTCCTCGGAGAGCTATCTTGTTATTGAGAAAATCCTCGACGTGGCCAAGCGTAGCGGCGTGGATGCGATTCACCCAGGGTACGGCTTTCTGTCTGAACGCGCGCCGTTTTCCCGAGCGTGTCATGAGGCCGGCATTACCTTTATCGGACCGCAGCCCGAGGCGATTGAGCAGATGGGCGATAAGGTCACGGCGCGGGCCATTATGCAAGCCGCAAACGTCCCGGTGGTGCCCGGCACCGATGTGTTGGGTGACGGGGACGATGTGATTGCCGCCGCGGAGAAAATAGGCTTTCCCGTCATGTTCAAAGCCTCAGCCGGTGGCGGCGGCAAGGGCATGCGGCTGGTCGAAAAAAAAGAAGAGGTGCTCTCCGCCCTGCGCGGGGTGCGCTCTGAGGCGAAATCGTCGTTTGGCGATGACCGCATGTATATGGAGAAATTTGTCGAAAAACCGCGCCACGTTGAGGTCCAGGTGTTGGGCGATACGCACGGCAATATCATTCACTTATACGAACGCGAATGCTCCTTGCAACGTCGGCACCAAAAGGTCATTGAGGAGTCCCCCTCAACGGCCATTAGTCAAGACGTCCGCGAACAGATGGGGAAAGTTGCGGTTGAGGCGGCCAGGGCCGTGGATTATGTCGGGGCCGGAACCGTAGAGTTTTTGGTCGATGCCCAGCAGAACTTCTACTTTCTGGAGATGAATACCCGCATCCAGGTTGAGCATCCGATTACCGAACTCGTCACAGGAGTAGACCTGGTCAAAGCCCAGATTGAGATTGCGACTGGAGCCCCCCTGACCATACAACAAGCCGGGGTCCAACAGCGCGGCTGGGCAGTCGAATGTCGCATTTATGCCGAGGACCCAGCGCGAGATTTCTTCCCGTCCCCTGGGAAAATACAAATTTTGCGCACGCCTGGTGGCTATGGCATCCGCGATGACAGCGGCGTGTATGAAGGCTGGGAAGTCCCGATCCATTACGACCCCATGATCTCCAAGCTGTGTACCTATGGTCGTACCCGAGATGAAGCCATCCAACGCATGTTGCGGGCGCTCCAGGAATACACCGTCGAAGGGATTATCACCAATATCCCTTTTCACCGTTGGGCGCTGACCCATCCCCGCTTTGTGTCAGGCGACTTGGATACGGGCTTTATCCCTCAAGAGTATACAGGGTTACCGGAAGAAGACCATCTGCGGCATGAAGTCATTCTGGCCGCGGCGGCCCTGGCCGCCTATCACAAGGACAAGACCCTCGCCAAGTCGGTCTCCAGCTCGCAGGGAAGTCCTGGAAGCGTCTCAGCTTGGCGTACTACTGGCTGGCGCGAAGGCGTCCGTTAGCCAACGACAAGCTCTACCCACGCAAGGACCGTATCTCTATGGCCTATAAAGCAACACTCGGCGACCAGACCTATACCATCAGCGTCCACGAATTGGAGGAACACCAGTATAAAATCGTCATCGACGATGAGGAGCATATCATCGACGGCCGACGTTTGACCGGCCATATGTACTCGCTCATTGTTGAGAATAAGTCCTTTACTGTTGATGTGGCGGAAAAAGACGAGGCGTATACGGTCGCCTATGAGGGCAAAAGCTTTCAGGTCGGGGTGCTTGATGAACGCAAAGCGCGCCGGGGCGGAGCCGGGGCGAGCCTGGGTGGGGCCGGCGAGAAAGATGTCTGTTCGATGATGCCGGGGAAAGTGGTCGAGCTCCTGGTTCAGGCAGGCGACTCCGTAGAAAAAGACCAGGGCGTCATCATCATCGAAGCCATGAAAATGGAAAATGAAATCCGGGCTCCCCTCGCCGGAACAGTCAAAACCGTGCACGTTGAGGCGGGCCAAGCAGTTGAATCTGGAGAACTGCTCATCGAACTTGAATAAACGTCTCCTAGATGAGTGACTGCTTGCAGAGCCATAGGATTCGTGAGTATGAGCGAAGCCTTTTCTCCCGCAGACAGGCAGAAGCTTGCCCCTTTTTTCACCAATCTCACGGAATCCATCTTTGGCCTGAAACTCCCCCAAGAAGTGGCCGGTGCCCTCTTCTCTCGCTACAGCCGGTCGGCAAAAAGCCTGCGTCAAATTTTTCTGGACGAATTTCTTGACCAAGCGGACTTACAGGGCAGTCTGTTTAGCAACCAAGCTGCTCCAAGTAACGCGAGTCGAGCAATCCAAAAGGCACGCGCCTTCTATGACCGCGTTCTCGTCGGCTATGGCGACGACTCGGTAGCCCAACTTGGTGGCGCGCACATCGCGTATGAGGGGATTTCAAACGTTGCCGCTAAAATTCTTGAAGATGCCCGGGTCGGCATCGCTCCGCTGGAGAAATCTACCCGGTATGTTCGCTTTGATACTCCCGGTCCTGACGGCGACTATCTCTTCTATAAGGAACCGACGCTCATGGGCTCGTCGCATCAAGCCGCGTATCTCACCTGTATGCGTCACTTGTTCAAGACCTATGCCGCTCAAATCGAACCGATGATCGCCTTTGTGCGAGACAGTCTGCCCATCGACACTGTTGAGTGGAAACATCCCCAAACGGGCGACCCTCTCACCTATACAGACGCCCAGAAGGACGAAACCCTCAGAAGATGGGCCGAGGGAGCGTATCGCTCAACCGTCAGAGCACACGCCTGTGACATCCTGCGGTCGTATCTCCCGGCAGCGACGCTGACCAACGTTGGCATTTTCGGGGTCGGCCAGGCGTTTGAACACTTGCTCAACAAGCTGTATTCGCTTGACCTGGCTGAGGCCCAGGCCATTGTCAAGCCTATGCACAAAGCCCTGGAGGCACTCATTCCGTCTTTTGTCAAACGCGCCCAGCCTCATGAATACTTGGTGCAAACAGCGTCGGCTACCCAGACATTGGCGCAGGCACTTCTGGCCGGACAGGCCGTTCAATCGACTCGGGCGGTCAGTCTCGTCGATTACGACCAAGACGCTGAGGAGCAGGTTCTGGCAGCTATTCTTTATCCGAATGCAGTCCTCCCGCTCAGTCAGGTTCGAGCGGTTGTGAAAGGTCTGCCTACAGCGCAGCGTGCCCATATTTTTGACGCTTATATTGGACAGCGCCGGCATCGCCGCGACAAACCCGGTCGCGCGCTGGAGAACGCCTATTATACGTTCGATATCATTGGGAATCTGGGCATCTACCGAGACCTGCAACGGCACAGAATCCTCACTCAGGAGCGCCAAAATTTCACCACCGCACATGGCTATGACACGCCGCCTGAAATCGAGCAGGCCGGATTTCAGGCACCATTTACGGAGTGCATGGAACGGGCGGCTGCGGTATACGAGCAAATCCGTGCGGATTTTCCAGCCGAAGCTCAATATGTCGTGCCGTTTGCCTATCGGGTCCGGTGGTATATGAAACTCAACCTGCGCGAGGCCATTCATATCGGTGAACTCCGCACCTTGCCGCAGGGCCACCCGGACTATCGCTTGATTGTCCAGGAGATGTGGCGGCTCATCGGCGCAGTTCACCCGACCCTCGCCCGGAGCGCGACCTTCCTCAATTGGCAAACGTATCGCTTAGGTCGCCTCCAGTCCGAAATGCAGACCGAGTACAAAAAGTCTCGGCTTACTCCGGCCACTTGACCTGATGCTCCTGAGCCATGAAGTTGGTAATGAGCGCCTGATCCAGGAATTTCGCACCATCCGGCCACGAACCCTCGGTAAACTGTGTTGACTTGACCAGCGTATCCCACGCGGCCAAGTCTTCGACCCAGAGCTGGGCCACCCCGTCCCATTTCGGCTCGGCATAGCGATACGCCGCGTCGATGGTATGGCACTGCACATAGCGCTGGAGTCCCGGCAGCGCACACACGATTGGGCCGTGAACCTCAATCCAGTATTGCCGAAAGTCTGCCAGGCTCATCCCTGGCTTGCGTTTGAGATGAAAAATACCCTTCACCTGCTGTGGGGTTTGCGGACCGTCCTTGATGATATGGTCTTGTGTCACCAGCCATTCCACCCGGTTCATATCAATGAAATTGGGTTCGTCGGCCAGCGCACCATTCACATATTCGGCACTTGTACGCAAAGCGTCCACTGCCGCCTGGTCCTCAATCCACGCTTCCGCCGCCCCATCATAGGGAGAGTTCGTTCCCGCTAACGGGATACGGTGACTCTGCTCGTAGCGCCACGTCTGAGCGATACGCGCGGCAATCGGTCCGTGGGTGTCCTTCCAATAGCGATGAAACTCCTCATCGCTCAAAGAGGGCTTTCTGGTAATAAAATAGAGCAGATGCAGCATATTTTCTCCTCCTTGTGATCAGTCCCGGTCTTGTATCCTTTTGGGACAACCTGAACACACGTTTTGACAGACGTGGGGCGGGCGTCCCCTCGCCTACGTCATGGGTAACTCCTCTTCCTGCTTATTAAACCATCTAACCGCGCGCGATAAATACTGTAACCCCGAGACCGTGACGGTGGCGCCGGCCAGAATCTCGCTGGTATTCCGCAGGAGTGGGATTTGCCACTCGGCATTATGCAGGGCGACCAGGGTCATAATGACTGTCAATAACTGGAAAAAAGTGCTGGCTTTTCCAATGAGCGTCGGGCGGACTTCGATGGCATGGCCCGTCACAAAAAACAGCACACTATAGCCGATCAGAATAATCACGTCCCGCATGATCACCAGGACCGCCAGCCAGCGCGGAATATCCCCTAAAAAGGCGAGAATGACAAAGGAACTCACCAGGAGCAGTTTATCTGCCAGAGGATCAATGAACGCGCCGAGTGTCGTCCGTGCGTCCAGCCAGCGCGCCAGCAAACCATCGAGAGAGTCGGTAATGCCGGCCAGAATAAAGACGAGCAGCGCTTCGGTGTACCGCTCGTCCACCAGCAGGATCACAAAGACCGGAATCGCCCCTATGCGTAATAGGGTAATCAGGTTGGGAAGATTGAGTACGGAGAACACCGGGAATAAATAATCCCCTTCTTTGATGTCTAGCCCTTCATACTCTGGCCGGTCTGGGCCAGATATTTCTTGAGTTGGCCGGCCACTTTGGCCGAGACCCGCGTTGCCACCTGCACACAGGTCTCGGTATACGTTTCTTCTATCACTGTTCCACTACGCCGCAACCAAGCCATGAGAGCGCCACTGTCCAGCGGCACCTCAATCTCAACGACCTCGTGGTCGCGGCAAGACAGACGGGCGATTTCCTCTACGAGCGGGGCGATACCTATCCCCTGCTTTGCAGAGATACGAAATACCCCATCCCGGCCCTCCTCCCGTCCGTTCGTGGCCTGGGCCAGGGAAGAACCCCACCAGTCATCCCTATCGAATGCGGTATCGGCTTGGACCTTTTCATCCGTCGTCTGAGTCGGCGCGTCAATTTTATTGAAAACGGTGATGGTCGGGGTATTCTGTACGCCCATGTCTTCGAGCACCCGTTCGGCAATACGTTGCTGCTCGGCCCAGAGCGGCTGGGTCGCATCAATCACGTGCAGCAGCACATCCGCGGTTCGGATCTCTTCCAGCGTGCCTTTGAAGGCATCCACGAGTTGGTGCGGAAGTTTATTGATCAACCCGACCGTGTCAGTCAGGAGAACGGATTGACCATTGGGCAGGTCGAGCCGGCGGCTCGTGGGGTCCAGCGTGGCAAACAGTTTGTCCTCGACAAAGCCCTCGGCCTGGGTCAGCCGATTCATCAAGGTCGATTTTCCCGCGTTGGTATAGCCGACTAAAGCCACGCACGGAAAGGGCACCCGGGCCCGTTCCTGTCGGTGCAGGGCGCGGGTGCGTTCGACCTCGCGCAGTTTACGCCGCACGGTCGCAATACGCTCGCGAATGCGGCGGCGGTCCACCTCAAGCTGCGATTCGCCAGGGCCGCGGGTTCCGACCCCGCCACCCAGGCGTGATAGATGGCTCCACTGGCGGGTAAGACGGGGGCGCAGGTATTCAAGCTGGGCCAGCTCCACTTGTAATTTCCCTGCTTGACTGTGGGCGCGTTGGGCAAAGATATCAAGGATCAACTGGCTGCGGTCAATGACCTTGCAGCATAAGGCGCGCTCTAAATTGCGCTGCTGAGCCGGCGACAGGCTCTCGTCAAAGATCACAACCCCGGCCTGAAGGTCCTCCCGGAGTTCATTCACTTCCTCCATTTTGCCAGCCCCGATAAACGACGCGGGATGGACCCCTGTCCGCAGATGCTGAAGCGTCTGACCGGCGACCGTCAGACCCGCGGTCTCACTCAGGCGGGCGAGTTCCTCAATCGATTCGTGCGCTGAGAAGAGCCCAGCCTCCCCGTTTGGTCTCCCAGGGTCAACACCAACAAGAAAAGCGCGCTCCCGCGGCGGGGTGCGTTCAGATGCGTATCGACGTCGGCGGCCAGCCACAGGAGAGGATTCCTCTTTCTTGCTCGTGCGCCCACTACTGAAACGAGGCCACGCCGCGGTCAAATAACTGTTCGACATCCGTCAGCATCTCCGCAGTCGGCGCAACCTTGAGCTGTTCCGGCAAGGAGATGATTGTTTCAGAGTGGTCCGAATGGAGGACATGCAAAAACGTCTGGCACTGGCCCTGGTGTTTTGTCAGCACCGTCTTGAGTTCAACGATATCTTCTTTGGTCGTACTGTCCGCCGGCACTTGGATATGGACCTGCTTGACCTCAGCTTTGGCCACAGAGTCGAGCGGCACAATCTCACTGGCAATAATCTGACACCGCTCTTCGTCGATATCGAGCGCTCCACTCACGAGCACGGGTTGCTCGGAATGCACTTCCGCTTCATGACGCCGATAGGCTTCTGGCCACACAATCACTTCGACCCCCCCGGCCTTATCCTCCAGCGTATAGGTCGCGTAACGGTCGCCCTTTTTATTATTCTTGAGTTTCAGCGACTGCACCACACCGGCGAGTCGGATTTTCTCCTGATGGCTGCGGCCCTTGAGGTCGGCCGTTGTCAGGGAGGTCACGCCGCGCAGTCGCCCGACATATTTATCCAGCGGGTGACCGGTAATAAAAAAGCCGAGCGTCTCACGTTCTTTATTCAGCTTCTCGATGTCTGACCATTCTTCGGTCTGGGGCAGCTCGGGCTGGGCCGGGTCCGCTCCACCATGCGCGAATAAGCCCATCTGATTGGCATTGCTGTGACCGCTCGCCTTCTGGGCGGCCCAGCGCATGACGGCTTCAAGGCCGGCCAGGAGTTGGGCGCGGGGTGTCTGGAATGAATCAAACGCTCCGCATTTAATCAAACTCTCCATCACCCGTTTATTCGCTTGCGTACTCTGCACCCGCGTGCAAAAGTCATGGACATCCGTAAAGGGTCCATCCTGACGGGCCTCCTGAATCACTTCAATCGCCTTCGACCCAACACCCTTCACCCCCCCCAGCCCAAAGCGAATGGTCTGGCCGCGAACGGTAAAATCTTCACCGCTTTCATTCACATCGGGGGGAAGCACCGGGATATTATGCACCCGGCATTCTGCAATGTTTTTATACGTTTTATTGGTATCACCCATTTCTAGGCTGGTCAGTGCGGCCATGAACTCTTGCGGGAAGTGGGTTTTCAAATAGGCGGTCTGATAGGAAATCAGGGCATAGGAGGCCGCATGGGATTTATTAAATCCATACGCAGCAAAGGTCTCCATAGCGTCAAAAATTTCTCCGGCCAATTTATCCTTAATTTTGTTCTCCGACGCGCCTTTCAAGAATTTCGTCCGCTCCGCCTGCATGACTTCTTTTTTCTTTTTCCCCATAGCGCGGCGCAGATTATCCGCATCGCTCAAGGAGTACCCGGCCAGGGTCTGGGCAATCTGCATGACCTGCTCTTGGTAGATTGTCACGCCGTAGGTTTCTTTGAGCACGGGTTCAAGCAGAGGATGGGGATAGGACACGGCTTCCTTACCATGTTTGCGCTTAATAAATTGCTCGGCTGCGCCGCTGTCGAGCGGTCCGGGGCGAAACAGCGCAATCACGGCAAAAATATCCTCAAAGCAACTCGGCTTGAGCTGCGTAATCAGCTTGCGAATGCCGCTGCCCTCCATCTGAAACACCCCGACCGTGTCCCCCCGGGTCAGGGCTCGATAGGTCGGCCGGTCGTCAATTGGAATCGCGCTGAGATCAATGCCAACGTCTCGACTCTCCGCAATCCGCCGTACCACGTCGTGAATCAGCGTCAGGGTTTTGAGGCCAAGAAAATCGAACTTGATCAGCCCAATGGTATCGACATCCGGGCCAGCATACTGGGTCAGGACATTCTTCTCTTTGTCAACATAGAGCGGCAGGTGCTCAACCAGAGGGGTCGGCGCAATCACAATCCCAGCGGCATGTTTCGAGGCGTGACGCAATAGTCCTTCGAGTTTGAGTGAGTGCGTAAAAAGCTTTTGCTCCCGCTCCCCGCGTTCGCGGACCTCGCGCAGGCGTGGTTCCATATCCAGCGCGGTCTCCAGCGGATGATCCTTGCCTTGTTTGGGGGCCGGATATAGTTTCGCAATGCGGTCGGTTTCCCCGTATGAGAACTCCAGCGCGCGGCCCACGTCCTTAATCGCTTGTTTACCCTTGAGGGTTCCAAACGTAATGATCTGGGCGACCTTGTCCTCACCATATTTGTCTTTGATATAGTGGATGACCTCGTCCCGCCGCTCATAGCAGAAGTCCACGTCGATATCGGGCATACTCTTGCGGCCCGGATTCAGAAACCGCTCAAACAGCAACTGGTAGCGGATAGGGTCAATGTCGGTAATTTTGAGCGCATAGGCGACGAGACTGCCGGCCACCGACCCGCGGCCCGGACCAACTGGAATCCCCTGTGAGCGGGCATAGCCGATGAAGTCAGCCACAATCAGGAAGTAGCCCGGAAAGCCCATTTCGCCAATGATTTTGAGTTCATAGTCCAGGCGGTTCCGATACGCCTGCTCTTGAGTGCTGTCCCAGTCCTGGGCGGCGCGGAGGGGGGTGAGGCGTTCTTCCAGGCCGGCGCGGGCCGTCTGTTCTAAACAGTCTTCCAGCGTTCCCCCAAGCGGAACATCGTAATTCGGGAAATAGAAGTTTCCAAACGACAGGCCGAGATTGCAGCGGTCTGCGATTTCGACCGTATTGGCAATCGCGTCGGGACAATGGGAAAACTCGGCTTCCATTTCCGCCGGGGTTTTGACGTAGAGCTGGTCGGTCCCAAACCGCCAGCGCTTCTCATCGGACACCGCCTTGGCGCTCTGGACGCACAGTAGCACGTCGTGCGCTTCAGCGTCCTCAGCTTTCAAATAATGACAGTCATTGGTGGCAACCAGCGGCAGGGAAAGCTCTCGGGCAAGTTCAATCAGCGCGGGGTTGACCTTTTCCTGTTCCGGCAGATGATTGGCCTGAACCTCGACATAAAAACGCTCATCGAAAATCGAGGCGTATTCTTCGGCCGCGGCCCGGGCCCGTTTGCCATCATCCCGCAGCATGGCCCTGGCCAGCTCTCCGCTCAGACAGCCGGACAGGGCGATAATACCGCCATTGAGCTCGCGCAGCAGTTCGCGGTCAACGCGCGGTTTCCGATAAAATCCTTCGGTAAAGCCGGCGGTGACGAGGCGGCACAGATTCCGGTAGCCCTCCAGGTTCATGGCCAGCAGAATGAGATGGAAATTGCCGCCATGCTCCAGGTCGTGCGCGCCCACGGGCTGCTTATCAAAGCGGCTCTTGGGTGCCACATACATTTCGCAGCCGATGATGGGTTTCACACCGTGGCTGGCCGCGGTCCGGTAGAAGTCGATTGCCCCGAACATATTGCCGTGGTCGGTCATGGCCACCGCCGACATGCCGTGCTTCGCCACCCGCGGCATCAGCTGTGAGACTTTATTGGCCCCGTCAAGCAAGCTGTATTGCGTATGCAAATGGAGATGTACAAACCCCATCAGCACCTCCTCCTCTTATTCCCATTCAATGGTGGCCGGTGGTTTGGAAGAAATATCGTAGACAACCCGGTTGATACCGCGGACTTCGTTAATAATCCGGTTGGATATCGTGCCGAGCAGCTCACCGGGCAGCCGTGCCCAGTCCGCGGTCATGCCGTCCACGCTCTCAACGGCCCGGATGGCCACCACATACTCATACGTCCGGGCGTCACCCATGACACCCACTGTCTTGACCGGCAAGAGCACGGCGAAAGCCTGCCAGACCCGAGCGTAATAGCCCGCGGCCCGGATTTCCTCCTCAACAATCGCGTCCGAGGCGCGCAGCAGGTCCAGGAATTCGGCCCGCACCGGGCCGAGTATCCGAATCGCCAGACCTGGCCCAGGAAAAGGCTGACGGCCGACGATATCCTCGGGCAGACCAAGCAGCCGGCCCAGCCCGCGCACCTCGTCTTTGAATAATTCTCGGAGCGGTTCGACCAAGCGGAGCTGCATCCGTTCCGGCAGACCACCGACATTGTGGTGGCTTTTGATGGTGGCCGCCGGCCCCTTAAAGGAAACGGATTCGATCACATCAGGATACAGGGTTCCCTGGGCCAGAAATTCCACCTCTGGCAGGGAGGCCGCTTCTTCTTCGAATATTTCAATAAAAACGTGGCCGATAATGCGCCGTTTACGTTCCGGGTCGTCAACCCCGGCGAGTCGTTCAAGAAAACGCTCCGCGGCGTTGACGGGCCGGATATTCAGTCCCAGTTGGGAAAACACGCGCACCACACTGTCCGCCTCGCCCTGACGCAGGAGGCCGTTGTCAACAAAAATACAGGTCAGACGCTCGCCAATCGCCCGATGGATCAAGAGGGCGACCACAGCGGAATCCACACCGCCGCTCAGGCCGCACACGACCTGTTTGTCGCCAACCTGGTCGCGAATACGCTGGATTTCGCGTTCGATAAATCCCTCCATCGTCCAGTCCGCAGCACAGCCACAAATGCGGAAAAGGAAATTGTGGAGAACGTCTTTCCCCCGCTCGGTATGGACCACTTCGGGGTGAAACTGCACCCCGAAATACCGACCCGCAGCATCGCGACAGGCCGCGATGGGTGAATTGTCCGAATGGGCCAGGACCGTCCAGCCGGTTGGCAGGGATTCCATTTTATCACCATGGCTCATCCAGACCTGAGTCGAGGCTGTAGGCGAAAAACCGGCGAACAGGTCGGTCGTATCATCGATAATCAGTTGGGCCGGGCCAAACTCGCGCCGGTCGGCCTGAACGACCTGCCCCCCAGCCAGTTGGTGCAGAACCCCCATGCCATAGCAGATGCCCAAAAACGGAACCGGCATCCCGAGGATGGGCGGGGCTAAGCCGGGGGCGTCGGCGTCATACACACTGGCCGGCCCGCCCGACAGGACGATACCCTCGGGATTGAGGGCCTGAATACGCTCTCCAGAGATATTGTACGGATGGATTTCGCAGTAGACGTGCGCCTCACGAATACGGCGGGCGATCAGCTGCGTATACTGACTACCGAAGTCAAGCACCAGAATCATAACTGCCGCTCACAGACGGGCGTCCGATATGGCGGGGGGGCCCTCACCTTCTCAGCGGCGATAGGCACTCCGTCCAGAGCCTGTCCCTTCGCTACTCCACTCGATAATTGGGCGCTTCTTTTGTGATAATGACGTCGTGGACGTGGTTTTCTCGCAACCCGGCCGGAGAGACACGGACAAATCGAACCTTGGTTCTGAGTTCTTCCAGATTACGGCAGCCTGTATAGCCCATGCCGGCTTTCAGGCCCCCAACTAATTGATCGACAACACCCGATAATGGCCCCTTGTATGGCACGCGGCCTTCAATCCCCTCGGGGACCAACTTGCCCGCGCTTGCTTCCTCGTCTTGAAAATACCGGTTCCGGCTCCCTTCCCGCTCGCGCATAGCCTCCAGCGAGCCCATGCCTCGGTATTGTTTATACGAACGGCCTTGATACAGGATGGTTTCTCCTGGGCTTTCTTCCGTACCTGCGAAGAGGCTGCCGATCATCACCGCCTGCGCGCCGGCGGCCAGGGCCTTCACGATATCCGCGGAAAAACGAATCCCCCCGTCAGAAATCACCGGGACGCCGGCGCGTTCAGCAATACGAACCGTGTCAATCACGGCTGTCAGCTGCGGCACCCCAACCCCCGAGACCATCCGCGTCGTACAGATGGACGCCGGCCCAATACCGACCTTAATTCCGTCCGCACCGGCCTCAATCAGCGCTTGCGCACCCTCAGCCGTGGCGACATTGCCGGCCACGACCTCCAGACCTCTGAAATGCTGTTTCAGCGCTCTGAGCGTCTCAACCACGCTGGTGGTGTGTCCGTGAGCCGTATCAAGGACGACCACATCCGCACCCGCTTCAACCACGGCTTCCGTCCGCGCCTCCCAATCATCGCCCGTGCCAATAGCGGCCGCGACCCGCAGACGCCCGTATTCGTCCTTGCACGCATGGGGATGCTGGCTCGTCTTCTCAATATCCTTCACGGTGATGAGCCCTTTCAGGTGCATGGCCTCATCAACAACCAGCAATTTTTCAATCCGATGGGTGTGGAGAATATCTTCCGCTTCTTCGCGGCTGATCCCCGGCCAGGCCGTCACGAGATTGTCTTTGGTCATCACTTCCGAGACCAGGCGGTCGAGCCGTTTTTCAAAGCGGAGGTCTCGGTTGGTGAGAATACCAACGAGTTTGTCCTCTTTGATGACTGGCAGCCCGGATATACGGGAACGGTCCATGATCTCCCGCGCCTGGGCGATAGTCGTGTCAGGAGCAATGGTAATGGGGTCAATAATCACGCCACTCTCATGCTTCTTGACCTTGGCGACCTCCGCGGCCTGGGCTGGAATACCGAGGTTGCGATGGATCACGCCGAGGCCGCCGGCTTGTGCCATAGCGATTGCGGCCCGGGCCTCAGTCACGGTATCCATAGCCGCACTGACCAACGGCGTATTGAGGCGAATCGCTCGCGTGACATAGGTCGAGACATCCGCGTCTTTGGGCAAAAAATCAGACTGATCGGGCAGGAGAAGGATGTCGTCAAAGGTCAGACCTTCGGGGATTTCTGCGGGCAGCATGGGCATATTCCTCGGCTCATAGTGACAAAAAAACCCATCTCGTCCGTGGATAAGATGGGTTTTTCGTCGTGTCAGACAGGCGTGGCCACCATGCTTTTCCTTATCAAACCCCTATCCCTTTCGCAAGCCGGAGCCCGAGACACTATATATAGGGGTCGGCGTATAGGGGTCGGCGTATTTTCAAATCAGGCCAGTTCTTTCATTTTCCGATAGGTCGCATGGTCCATCCAGCCTGAAACCTTCCGCGGATTCGTTTCCACCTCAACGTCATCCAGGATTTGGCTCTGGCAGGCCAAACGGTATGACTTGCCTTCCCAGGCAACGTGTTTCTCCTCCTTGACACTCAGCGGTGAGAGCGCTCTGTGGTCGTTCACTTTCACCCGACACGTCCCACAAAAACCTTTGCCTCGACAGTTGAGCAATTTCGCAGGAAACGGCATCCCGGTAAATGGGTCAGGACCAAAGAGGGGATAGAGGTCGATCTTGTTTTCTAAGGCGACCTCACGCAGGTTTGCACCTTTGGCAACCTCAATGGTCAATTCCTGCTTAATAAATGTTACTGACGGCATGCGCTTGCAGCCTCCTTCACCCTCATGTTAGGCAGTTGTGTATCTGGTCTGACCACACAAATCCAGGGGTGGGCATGTACGTTGATGTGAGTTGTCGAAAATGTGGGCAGCAAAAGCGGATGGACATTGGCACGCCCCGCAACCAAGCCTTTGAAGACCATCTGCACTACTTGAAAGAACGCCTGACCCACCAGCCCAGTTTTCAGTGTTTTGGAGGTCATTTTGAACTGTCGGCCCCGCTCCCTGACTTTTGGGACATCCGCTGGGAGACACTGGGAGACACCTAATCGTTGCCCTGCCTCTCCATACAACAGTCGCCGGACTCACGACGACCGGCCTTGGAGCACGTATGACACAACACCCAGAACAAAGCGGAAAATTTTTCACTGAGACCACTATGCCGCAAGCCTCGCAAGAAGTTGAGCGGTGGCGGCAAGACCCCGACTACCTCCCTCCGTTTCGCATTATCCGTTGGCGTGTCATTGATGAGGTCTGGAACGGACAAAGCGCCATTGATGCGGTGGTCCTGGTTGAAGTGGACAAACAACACGATTTTGGCGCCGCGCAAGGGGTGGGCGGCGTCCACGCCCTGGACCAAGCCCTGCGCCAAGTCCTGACGAAGCACTTCTCCTTTCTTGCCGGCGTAGACCTCGTGGAATTGTATACCCACCGTGGCGGTGCCGGGACCGCGGCGGAGGTTGTGTCTATCATGAAGTTCAGCGATGGTAGACGGCAGTGGAGCACCATGCGCCAATCGCGCGACTTACTCGAATCGGCCTGGATGGCCCTGATGGACGGGTACGAGTGGATTATTGCCAAATCGCGTCAGAAAAGACATCACGCCAAGAGAGTATAAGGAGACAACGCCGTGCCAAAAAGAAAAGTGCGCCTGGACTGGCAGTACCATCGCCCGAGTTGAGTGACCTGCAAAAAAGCGCAAGAGTTCCTTGCGCAGAAAGAGGTGACCGCCGCCAGCGTGGTGAATGCCCGCAAAGAGCGATTTGACCACACCCGGACCCTGGCATTACTGCAACCAATGAGCGAAGTGGTTGCCATAAAAGGCAAAAAAATTCTTCGTTTTTCTCTGAAAAACGAACCGTCCCTCCCCGACGGCTTGCTGGCGGCCATCCTTGGCCCTTCCGGCAACCTCCGCGCCCCGGCCCTGCGCGTCGGCAACAGACTGGTTGTCGGCTTTCACCCCGACGTGTATGGCGAGCTTTTTGGATAGAAGACTCCCTCACCCCCGGCCCCTCTCCCAAGGGGCGAGGGGAGAACGGCCCTCTCTCAGAGAGAGGGTTGGGTAAGGGTGCTGACAAATACAGAATGGCCCGCCCCCAAGCCCGTCAGACGGAACCCAGCGTCAATACCGCCTTAGCAGACCTGCTCAGAGGGATGCTGCCCGGCTGTACGGTGCGGGCCGAGCACACCCGGCTCATTGACGGACGCCCCGGGCTTCAGCTTGACACCCTGCTGACCGCCCCGGACCGGGCTCCGGTCGCCGTTGAAGCCGAATACCTGCCAGCGCAGAGCGTGGAACCCGAAGCCATTGCCCGGCTGGGCTTGCCCGTCGTGGGCGAACCCAATCCCATCGAAGCGGCCATTGCCCTGCGTTATCCGCGCGACCTGGGTTACGCCGCTGATTTACGCACCGCCCTCACCGAAACCCCGCTGTCCTATTGTCTGTTCGCCCAGCAAGAGGAGGCCCTTCGACTTCGCTCACGCTACGCTCAGGGCGAACGGGATGCCGTTCATGCCGAGCGGAGCCCCGGCGGGGTAAAGTCGCAGCAAGAGGCGGCCCCCACCCGCTTTCCCGTCGCCGGCTGGCTGACCGGCTGCGTGTCCGACCTGGCCGACCTGTTGCGCTTGGCGTCCGTTCCCCAGCACGCCGTCAACGCCGCCGCCACCGCCCTGGAAGAGGGAATTGACCGCGCCGTGACCATGCTGCACGCAATGGCCGCCACCCGCCCGGCCATTGCGACCCGTATCGCCGGCCTGCTGGGCATGGCCGACGTTTCCCAGACCCGCCGCATGGCTTGCGCCATGATTGCCAACGCCCTGGTGTTTCACGAGCGGTTGGCTGGGATGCACGCGGAGGTCAGGCCGCTGCATCTGGTCTGCGGTCCGCTCGTGTCCAACTCACAGACGGAAATCCTGGCGGCCTGGTCTCGCATTCTGGACATCAACTACTGGGCCATCTTTGCCATTGCCCGCGATATGGTGGCGCAACTGCCCCCCGACACCGCCGCCCACATCCTGGGCACATTACGCGAAACGGCCCAGCATATGACGACCACGGGTGTCACCAATGCCCACGACCTGACCGGGCGCATCTTCCAGCGTTTGATTGCCGACCGGAAGTATCTGGCGACGTTCTATACCCTGTCGGCGTCCGCTGCTTTGTTAGCCTGCCTGGCCGTCGCCACGCTGGACAGTGTGGACTGGGCCGATGCCAACGCTATCGCCACGCTGCGGGTCGGGGACTTTGCGTGTGGAACCGGCGCGCTGCTGTCCGCGGTGTATGAACAGATAGCGACCCGTCACGAGCGCACCGGCGGCGACCCGGCGCAGTTGCACCCGGCCATGATGGAAGAGGTGTTATACGGCGGCGATGTGATGTCGTCGGCGATTCATATTACCGGCTCAACGCTGTCTGGGATGTGGCCGCAGGTCAGCTTTGGCAAATCGCGGTTGTACACCTTGCCCTATGGCCGGCAGGCAGATGAGAGTGTGAAAATCGGCTCGCTGGAACTGCTCAATCACCAAGCCACAGACGCGATGTTCAACACCAACGAGCCGGCGAAACGGACCGGCAGCGTGGGGGAGGAGACCGCAGCCCATATTATCGCGGATATTCCTCACGAAGGCTTCGACTTGGTGATTATGAACCCGCCGTTTACCCGCGCAACGAATCACGAGGGCGCACACGCCGACGTGACCAACCCGGCTTTTGCCGCGTTTGACGCAACGTCTACGGACCAGACGGACATGGGCAAGCGGGTGAATGCGCTGGGCAAGGACACCTGCTATCACGGCAACGCCGGCATTGCCTCGGCCTTTGCCGCGTTAGGTCATGCCAAGCTCAAGCCCGGTGGCGTCCTGGCCTTGGTTCTCCCGCTGTCCGCTGCCTCTGGTTTGTCGTGGCAGCGCTTTCGTCAAGCCATCGCGCAACGCTATACCGATGTCGCCGTGTTGAGCATTGCCGCCACTGGCCTGGATATGTCCTTTTCCTCTGATACGGGCATGGCCGAATGCCTGATTGTGGCCCGCAAGGGAGACGCCCAGGGCTCCCCCTCACCCCAGCCCTCTCCCTCCAGGGGAGAGGGAGAACATGTTTCGCCCCTCCCGAAAGGCCGGGGACATTTCATATCGTTGAAGCGCCGGCCACAGGACTTTGCCCATGCAGCCGCCCTAGCCAGCGGCCTCATGCACCCTGAACCCATCAGGCAGCTTGAGGATGGACCGTATGGCGGTACGCCGGTCATGGTCGGGAATGAATGCGCCGGTGAGATGCTGACCGCGCCGTGCCAAGCCGATACAGGCATGGTGCGCGGTCCGCTGCATGGATTACTCCCTGGCGCAAACTGCCTACGCGCTGGCAAATTCCAGGTTGTGGCTGCCCGGTCGCCCTTCCGCGCTCGCACTGAAAACCGCACGGCTGGGCGTCGTAGGGAAGCTGGGGCTCGTTGATCGCGACGTTATTGGCCCGCCCCCACGCGGACCATTCACCAAGACGGCTGCCAGCCCGACCGCCACCTATCCGGCGTTGTGGAATCACAATGCCAGAAACGAGACACGGCTGGGGTGCGTTGCTGACTCGTCGTTACGAGTCAGGTCAGGGATGGAAGCGAAAGCCGCCGAGGTCTGGGCGACAGCCAGTCGTGCACATCTTAGCCGGGGATTTCGTTTCAATTCTCAGCCCTTAGCCGTAGCTTTCACCAATCAAGACAGTCTGGGGGGCCGAGCTTGGCCCAATGTGACCTTTGATAATGAAAGATTCGATTACGCCTTCACGGTATGGAGCAACAGCACCTTGGGCCTATTGGCCTACTGGTGGCATTCCAATCGTCAAGTCGCAGGCAGAGGCGACATCACTATCCGCTCCGCCGAAACCCTGCCCGTGCTCGATTTCCGCACGCTGAGCCCTGAACAGTTGTTGGCGGCTGAGGCCATTTTTAACGAGTTTCGGGAGACAGAGCTATTGCCAGCCTACTTGGCCGACGCCGACCCCAACCGCGCTTTGCTCGACCGCTCTGTAGTCTGCGACCTGCTGGGCTTTGACGAAGACACCTACCGCGCCGTGCGCCGCCTAGCCGCCAAATGGTGTGCTGAACCGTCGGTGCATGGCGGGAAGGGGCGACCGAAAAACGCGGAGCTAGTGGTTTGACCTGATTTGGGGAATGCAGCTTGTAGGGGCAACTCCCTGTGGTTGCCCGGCCTTCGGGCCGTCCGTCGCCCCGTCATACAATGCGTAGCGCCCGTCAGGCGAGAGGGAACGCAATCGCCAGCGTTCTATACGGGTCGTTTCAACGGCGTCCCCCACTGATCTGCACAACTGACCTCCTCAACCGCCATCCGACGCACAGGGCCAAAATTGCCCAGAGGGTAGCCAATCGGAAGAAGGGCATAGGTCGAGATGTTATCCGGCAGATTGAGGACCGGCCGCAGTTCTTCCTCGTATAACGAACAGACCGTGGTGAGCGTGGCCCCGAGCCCCAAGGCACGACAGGCCAGCAACATATTCTGTACCGCAGGATAGATGCTTGACCCTGCCAGGCGGGCCAACTGCGCCGCTAATTGCTCCCCAGCCTCACCCGGCGGCATGGGCCGTTCTTTGAGACAGGCAAAAATTAGGACCGGCACTTCTGCCAGATTGTCGGCCAAATAGCTGGCGGCGTCCATTAATCGTCTGAATTTTCCTTCTTCCATATGGCTCGGCCCTGGCCGACCAACATAGAGAGTCTGGACTTGTTCCCAGCCTTTTTGATAGATGTCCTGGACTTTTCGTTTGACTGCGGCGTCTTTCACCACGAGAAAGCGCCAGTGCTGGGTATTGCCGCCACTGGCAGCCCGAATACCAGCGTCAAGGACCCGATAAATCATGTCGTCTGAGACCGGGTCGGTCTTCAGCCGACGCATACTCCGGGTTGAAAACATGATGTCGAACAATTCCGCTTCTGCTGCCATGAACTGCCTCCTGACTGACGCCTGGATGTCTGTGCGTTTTCCCGGGTCTCCCCTTGTCGGAATTCTTCGGCACGGCTAAAGTGGCCGGCCAGCATTGTCCGTGACACAAGCAAGAGATGGGGAATGCAGGGGCATTGTGCGTGTCTGCCCGCTCGGTGTCAAATGGAACACCACAGTCTTCTCGGGCCGACATGATTAAGGAGTACGCAGGTTATGGATGGGCTTCGGAACCGGCAACGATCACAGACAGGCAGAGGTGTGCTCCTGGCGGTCGCCTTCATCTTGACCGGCTGTGGCGGTTCGACGCCGAGCCTGACAGGAGAGGAGATTCAAGCCAAGAACCCAAAGCATACCTATGTAGAAATTGAGGGTGTTGCGCTGCATTACCAGCAAACCGGCCTGGGCCGGCCGCTTATTTTCCTCCACGGCCTGCTCGAAGATTACCGTATCTGGCGGCATGTCACCCCAGGGCTAACCTATGGCAATACGGTCTACGAGCTGGACTTGATGGGTTTTGGACTGTCTGAGAAACCGCCCGATAAAACCTATGATCTGGACACCTATCTGGCGCAGCTTAGCGCGTATATTGAGAACTTCCACTTGGAAAACATTATTCTTGCGGGGCATGACTTCGGGGCGGTCATTGCCGCGGCCTATGCCATCCAGAACCCGGACAACGTCCATAAACTGATTCTGATGAGCGCCCCCATCTCGGCCCATGAAAGTCTGCCGCTCAATATCCGCCTGCTCGGGGTGCCCTTGATTGGTGGCCTGCTGAGCGGAGACTGGTTTCTCAAACGCATCCTTCAGGAGGGCGTGTTTGACAAGCAAGTCATGGGTGAGGCTATGGTCAAACAGTATCTTGAGCCCTTCCAAGAGGACCCTGGGGCTCGCGCGGCTCTCTACAAATTTCTCCGCGAATTTGATCTCGACCGGGTCGTTGAAGAGGATATCCTTCCTCATCTGAGTGCACTCACTATGCCAACCCTGCTCCTCTGGGGTGGCCAGGATCAATTTCTCTCCATGGATGTTGCCCGTGAGCTTGATGTGGCCATCCCCAGTGCGGATTTACAAGTCGTCACCCGGAGCGGCCACTACATCCTTGAAGACCGTCCAGAAGACGTCCGGCAGCAAATCAAAGAATGGATTGACAAACGCTGATAGAGAAGACCCAGGGGCCAATTGACAACGTGGACCTTATCCGTCTAGCTTGGACAACCAATTCAGTATCCGGTGAAGGAGTCAGATCATGAGCTACGAAGAAATCGAATTCAGCCGGCACTGCGATGCCATCCAAATTCCACAGGGTATCAAGGTCACTATTCCCAAAGGCACCCCGGGTGTCATCACCCAGGCCCTGGGCGATACCTATACCCTCCAGTTGCCAACCCTGGGCGGTCTGTACCGTGTCTCTGATAAGGATGCGGACGCGATTGGAAAAGAGAGTATGGGACCACCTCCAGCAGTCGCCCCGGGTGTGAGTGGCCAGGTCACTGAGGATCAAGTCTGGGCACAACTCAAGAATGTCTACGACCCGGAAATCCCGGTGAACATCGTCGACCTCGGCCTGGTGTACGACCTCAGCGTGCAAGACCGCCCGGAGGGTGGGACCAATGTTGATGTCAAAATGACCCTTACCGCTCAGGGATGCGGCATGGGGCCGGCCATTGCCATGGACGCACAGATGCGAATAGAGGGCCTCCCTGGGGTTGAAGACGCCAATGTTGAGGTGGTGTGGGACCCGCCCTGGACGCCGGCCATGATTTCACCCGAAGGGAAAGAAAAGCTCGGTTTGGATTAGACACCAACGGGGCGGGCAGACAGGCCGCCCTGCCTCCACGTTCAGCCATTTTCCTCACTTCGACTGAAACGCAATCCGTCCACCGTACAATATCACTCAATGCCGACGGCGAATCGAATGCGCCCCTCTTATTTTATTGGAGATAAAAGCTGAGGGGTTGTCACTATTGTTCTGATGCCGTGAGCATGGTCCTCTTCAAATGGATTTTTCTCACACCATTCATGTAAAGAGTTAATATCTAATAGCTGACAGCTTTGACTCACACTCCAGGTCACTTGGAGAGGAGAACATGTTTGTTCAGTATAATTTGGCCCTGTGGTGGAACCTAAAAACTCCAGAGCGTCACTGCGGTCGGGTAGCTGTGCAACTTGATGCAATCCATCTTGAGAAGTAGTCGCTGTATAGTGAGCAAAACTTGGGGCTTCGTTGTCATTCACTAATAAAAACACCTTGGTCTCAACTCTGAGCTGTGGATTTGCACATGATGCTGAAGAGCATGCCTGAAGGCCCTTTCCTGGTTTAACATCACAGCTTGAGTATACCCAGTGAACTTCTACGGTATCCCCAGGTGCAACGTTTTTACAGGATTGATTGGATGCAGGAGCCCCTAGCTGAGAAGAGGTTAAGGATGGAGTTTCGTTACATTGCCACCCCTCAACACCATTTCTCCCCGCTGGTAGTGAAAAACCAGATGCCTTGTGTTCAGCATGTTTATGAAAGTGAATGTTACACAAATTCAACTGCTTATGGTTGGGAGAAAGGGTAAATTTGACTGGATTTTTGCCGTCTCTTTGCGTTAAATCCCGTGGCGTTTGGGGACCAAAGTCTTGGCAAATTTCAGCATGTAATACGCCGGAGAATAGCACTGAAAAAATAGTGAATACGAATAGCTTATACATACAGTCATTCCTTTTATTTCATTGCTAGTGAGGCAAGTGCATTTGATGCTGGAGTAGAATGGACCGGAGACTTTGGTCTCGTTGCAGGAGAATGAGCAACACGCGGTAAGCACTTGCTGCGAGTTTCATACATTATCGTACTCTTATGGTTCCGGTTCTTTCCAGGTGGGCTGAAAGTCCTCCCTGCCTATGAGCTTTCGGTACGCCTCGGGCGGCGGGCAGTCTGTGAGCGCTACTTGAAAGAAACTCCCGCCTCCGTCCGCCCGCAGGACATTGACGACAATCTCTTCACGCGGATTATACGCCCTCAGCAGGCGTACCGCGTCTTTCTTCTGGGCGGTGTGTGACAGCGCGGCAATCCGCCCCTCGGGCAGGTAGCCAAGTCGGGCTTCTTTCTGCCCGGTCTCGTTCGCAGCTTCGTTGAGGTTCTGGCCGCCCTCATTGGGCCACTGCCGGGCGTCCATGAGCACAAGGCCGCGGCCATAGCGCAACAGGCCGCTCCAACTCAACGCCCCGAACTTCTGCCGGTTCTCCCAGATAAAGCGTTCATAGGGGTCCTTGGGACCCGGCCTGATACCAGCTTGAGGGGCGTTTTGTTCGCTCATGTTGAGGGCTTTGGCGGGGGACCGCTCAGTCTTCAATAATCGCGCTCAACGAGGTCCGCCAGCCGGACATGGCAAAACGTTGCTCCAGGCCGTACTGCTTGATTTCATCGAGTCCAGGCATGCGCGTAACCTTCCAACCCTCGCAGGTCGCCGAACTGCATGGACAGGGGTCCGTCATGGCGTTGAGCAGCGCGGGCGGCATATCCAGCCCTTTTGCCACCCGGGCGACAAATTCTTCTTTTGCAATATGAGCCATACCGGGCCAGCGCTAGGCGCTTTTCTTCCCTTCTGAAACGGCAATCACGATAACCGCGATAATCACGCCAAGAGCCGCGCCAACAAGAATCGGACTGTTGGAAAAGAACTCGTACAGCGCGCCCATCGTACTCCGCCTAGCCAGAATGCCCCTGCTGTAGTTCCGCTCGGACCAGCCAGGCACCATCGGCAAGGGCCTGCATCTTTCCTCGCGCCGCGGTGCGCGAGCGCGGGATCATGCCACAGTCTGTGCAGGGGTAAAGATGCTCAGGTGCGACATACGGTAAGGCTGTCCGAATACGCGCCGCAACTGTCTCTCGCGTTTCCACCTCCTCCGTACAAGCGTCGATGACCCCAACCATCAAATCTTTGCCCCTGGCCTCGGCCAAGACTGCCGGGTCAACGCCAGAGGCGGCACACTCGACGGAGATCATATCAATCGTACTGGTCCGCAGCAGTGGCAGGGTGCGCGCGTAATGGCCCCAGTCCGTGTTCTGGCGCTTCCACTCAATGACCGCAGGAATACCGTATCCATAACAGATATGGACCGCGGTTTTGGCCGGCACCCCTTGGGCGCACTGTTCAAGCGCCCGAATACCCCACTCTTCCACCGCATCGAGATAGATATTGAAACACGGCTCGTCGAACTGTACGATGTCGCATCCGTTCTCTGCCAGCTCACACGCCTCTTCATTCACCAGCCGCGCCAGTTCAGCCGCCAGCTTGCGGCGGTCCCCATAGTATTCATCCGCAACCGTATCGGCGATGGTCATTGGACCAGGCAGGGTGACTTTGACCGGCTTGGTCGTGTGCTGTTTCATAAACCGGAGCGCCTCGACCAATACCGACCGCGGACGACGCAGTTGCTCAACCACCCGGGCGGCCCGGACCTTGATGCCGTAGCGGTTCCCCCGTGTTTCAATCTCAACCAAGCGGCTGAAGTCCAAACCGGTCAGGCCCTCAACGAACCCCCAGATATAATGCCGCCGGCGCTGTTCGCCGTCGGTCACGATATTGAGGCCGGCCGCTTCCTGGTCGGCGAGCGCGAGCAGAACGGCGTCGTCCTGCCCCTCACGCAGCATAGCGTCTTTCAGTTGCCACGAGACATACATCGCGTTTGGGGGAACGAGCCAGGTTGGACGGGGTAAGCTCCCGACAATCATGGTTTGCAGCATCTATTGTTCCTGTTCTCTGTACCAGCCCAGGGCCTGCATGACGGGCGCGTCAGAAAAGGAGAAAAGAAGCGCATCTACGGACGCCGATGTATTCTCATGCGCATGGCTCGCCCAGGTTGGGATGGCAAAGACATCGCCCGGCCTCCATTCAAGGGTTCTGCCGTTGACAACCGTCTGGCCGCTCCCCTCAATCGCGAGATAGACCTTACTCACGCTTTGTCTGCGGGCCTGCGTTTTTTGTCTGGGTCGCAGGCGTTGCAGAAAACTCGCCATAGTCGCCAGCGACGGACCGCCCGTCACCGGGTTCACATATTCCAGCATGGTCCCGTCAAACGGACTGTCCGCGTCCCGACCGAGGTCCATCAGCGCCGGCCGCGCCTCACTCCACGCATATTTGAGCAACGGCGACTGTCCGCCGACCGCGCGTTGCCAGGTGGGCAAGAGTCCGCCACGTTTATAACCGCGCGTTGAGTTGTCCTCCGGCTTGGTCAAGTCCTGCGATGCGGTCGGACCGGGTTCAAAGAATGTTCCGGCCAGCAGGCCGGCCAAGGGCAGGTCCAGCCCGTCGAGCCACATGACAGGCTCTGTACCTTCACTGCCGTGCTCGTGCCACGTCCAGTTCGGGGTCAAGACAAAATCTCCCGGCGCCATGGGTAATTTTTCACCGTCAACAACCGTATAGGCCCCCCGTCCTTCCATAATGAAACGGAGCGCATTGGGCGTGTGCCGGTGAGTTCGGGCGACTTCACCCGGCAGGATGAGCTGAATCCCGGCATACAGCGTATGCGTTGTGGCAACCCGCCCTTCGAGTCCTGGGTTGAGCAGCATAAGCACCCGCCGTTCCGCTTCAGCCGCGGACACGAGTTCTCCGGACCGCAGGAGTTGGGGACGCAGGTCTGTCCAGCGCCAGAGGTGCGGTTTGACCGGCGTTTCCGGCGTGGGCGTGAGTTGTTTGCCGAGCACCTTCCAGAGCGGCCCGACGTCGTATTGAGACAGGCTGGCCAGAAAGGCTGCCACTGCGTGCGATTGGGTTGATTGCGCCACTCGTATTGTGTCCCGTTCTCAGCCGTGTCTTTTAATCGGGCGCGGCGATTTCCTCGCACAGCATGACCTGATAATTGAGACCGGCGTATTTTTCATCAGGACCGTACACGGACCAGCGCTGCGTCCAGCCCTGGGCAAATTTCTGGAGTTCCTCATGCCCCCAGACCTTTTCCCAGGCCTCTAGGTCGTCAATCTCAAGCAGGTCATAGTGCGTAAACTGCACGCTCCCAAGTTTTTCATTCAGCACCTTCCAGTTGGCATAGCGCTTGACACCCGGAACGCTGTTGAAAAACGGATTATCCACGTCACGGAGCCACTGCTCATACTCCGCATGATTGACGTGCTCTCCGAGGTTATAGGTCAATAGCAGCATGGCTCGTCGTGTGGTCATCTCACAAGCCCCTTAAGGAGAGAGTAAACGGTGCAAGGTCGCCACTGCACCGATAATCCCCAACCCCCACAGCCACAGCCTTTGAAAGATATCGGCCCTGACGTTCGCGATATCGGTTTTCACATTCGCGATATCCTCTTTGGTGGCTAAGTGCTCCAGGTCGGCTTTGGTGAGCGTGCTCCCGGGGGGCGACTGCTGGGACAGGTTGAGCACTTGCACTATAGCAGTTGCCTGCTGAGGCTCAAATCCGGCCGCTTGCAGAACATGGGCAATGGAGGCGTCATCCATAGAGCCACAGATACACCCTTCGGCCTGCCTTGTGAATAGCTGCGGGTGGCCGTTATGCCGCCGGTGGCAGGAGCGTGCGCACGCGGCTCTGGCGGAGTCGCTCAAAAATAAGCTGGGTCGCTCGGGAGCGGTTCAGGGTGTAGAAGTGAATGCCGGGGGCACCACCAGCGAGCAGCGTTTCACACTGCTGCCACGCCCAGTCAACCCCAATGGCAAACACCGCGTTGGCATCCTCGGCGACCGGCTCCAGGCGTTCTTGCAGCGCCAGCGGAATAGACGCCCCACACATCCGGGTGAAGCGAACAATCTGACGGTAGTTCAGAATGGGCATGATGCCCGGAATAATGCGCTGCCGAATCCCAAGCTGTCTCGCCCGCGCGACAAAATCAAAATAGTCCCGAGCGTCAAAAAACAACTGGGTGGTGACAAAATCGGCCCCACAGTCCAGCTTGGCCTTGAGATGCTGTAAGTCCTGAAGCGCATCCCCACTTTCCGGGTGCGTTTCAGGATACCCCGCCACACCAATACAAAAGTCGCCGTTCTGTCGGGCCAGGGCCACCAACTCGGCGGCGTGCGCAAAACCGTCCGGAGCCGGGGTAAATGCGGTTGCGTCGCGGGGTGGGTCACCGCGCAGACACATGAGGTTCTCGACACCACGGTTTTTCAGTTCAGACAGAATCTCTCTGAGTGCCGTTTGGCTGTGCCCCACACAGGTGAGGTGGGCCATACCGACCAGCCCCAGTTCGGCTTGGAAACGACACACCAGATCAATCGTATTCCTACGGGTCGAGCCCCCAGCACCGTAAGTCACCGAGCAAAAGCTGGCCCCCAACTTCCGCAGTGCGCGAGCCCGCTCAAAAAGCACCGCTCCATCCTCTGCGGTCTGTGGAGGAAAAAATTCAAACGAAAACGTCTGCGGATGAGATTCGAAAAGGGTTCGGATTTTCATGGGCTCAGTGCGGTACTGGTATGCTACCAAGCAACCCGAAATGAGTCAAAACCGGCCGCCGTCAGCGTTCTGCCGTTTCACCTTTACAAGCCGCTTTGTCCCGGTATACGATTCGGCACCTATACAGCAAGCAAAGGAGGACATATGAACGCGCTGAAAGACCAAGCCTGTATCGTCGGCGTGGGCGAGACCGCTTATACTCGAGGGTCGGGCAAGACTGACCTTGCGCTGATGCTTGAAGCCTCAATGAACGCCCTGACCGATGCGGGTCTGAGCCCGCATGATATCGACGGCATTATCCCTCCTCCGCTGCCGTCAACGGCTGAACATTTTGCCGCCAACCTTGGGGTCGAAGACCTGCGCTATGCGGTCACGGTCCACATGGGCGGGGCCAGCCCGGTCACTTCGCTCCAAAGCGCGGCCATGGCGGTCGCCTGTGGGGTGGCGAAAAACATCCTCGTGCCGTTGGGCTGGAACGGCTACTCCACGATGCGGGTGCGCGACATGGGCAGTAAGAGTAAAGGCAATGGCGGGGGCGGGGGCGGGGGCGGAGCCCCCGGCGCGCTGGCCAATACAATTGGCGAATACTATCTGCCCTATGGGGCCAACGTGCCGGTGCAGTGGTACGCCTGGCTGGCCACCCGCCATAAAGAGTTGTACGGCACCCCGGACGAGGCCATGGGTACCGTGGCCGTGACCTCACGTACCCATGCCCAACTGAATGATAAAGCCTATATGCAGGGCCGCCCGCTCAACATGGAGGACTATCTGAACGCCCGCTGGGTCTCCAAACCCTTCCGCTTGTTTGACTGTTGTCTGGAAACAGATGGCGCCGCGGCAGTGGTCGTGACCGCGCCGGAACGGGCGCGCGACCTCAAACACGATCCGGTGTATATTTCGGGGATTGCCGAGGGCCACCCCTACCCCGCGGATGATATTCCGGCCCGGCCTGATCCGTTTACCATCGGGCTCAGCTTTGCCACGCCAAATGCCCTCCAAATGGCCGACGTTGACCTCAAAGACCTCGACTTTGCTGAAATCTACGACTGCTTTACCTATGTTGTCCTGCTTCAGATGGAAGCGCTGGGCTTATGCGAACGGGGTGAGGTCGGGGAGTACACGCAGGGAAATCGGTTTGCGCTTGACGGCGAACTGCCCCTGAATACGCATGGTGGCCTGCACTCTGAGGCGCATGTGTGGGGCATGAACCACATTGTAGAAGCCACCCATCAACTCCGTCATGAAGCCGGTGAGCGTCAGGTCAAAGACGCCCAGCTCGGTCTGGTCACGGGCTGGGGAGACTTTGGAGACGGCAGCCTGGCAATCATGCGCCGCTAACAGGAGAGAGGCGAGTCATGTCAGACACACAAGAATATCGGCGTCCAGTGCCGAAAATGCGCGGCTTTGCGGCCGAGTTTTACGCCTATTGCAAGCAGCACGAGCTGCGCTTTCAGCGTTGTACACGTTGCGGTACGTGGCGACATGTGCCCCGCGATATGTGCGCCACGTGCGGCTCGTTTGGGTGGGAGTGGGCCAAGTCTTCGGGCAGAGGCAAACTCTTTTCCTGGACAACGGCCATGCAGCCCATGCTGCCCCAGTTTGCCGACCTCGTACCCTACAGCCCGGTTGTGGTGGAACTCGAAGAAGGCGTGCGGATGCTCAGTTGGCTGACCGATGTGGCAGACGCAGATTTGCGGCTCGACCTGCCGCTTGAGGTCGTATTTGACGATGTGACCCCAGAAGTGACCTTACCCAAATTCAGACGGGCGGATTGATCCCCCAACCGCGAGCACGTCCTATGAACGACTTCCAAGGCTATACCCTGCCGGCAGAACTCACCCTGCTGCAAGACCAGATTCGTCGTTTTGTGCGCGATGAGATTAGCCCGGCTGAGCACGCCATCGACCCCGATGCGGCCGACCTGCCCGCCGACGTCTATGCGCGTCTGTCCGCCAAAACCAAGGCCGCCGGTCTTTGGTGCCCCGGCGCTCCCAAGGAGTACGGGGGTGGGGGCCTGAATACCTTTAGCATGTCCATCGCCCTGGAAGAGATGGCCCAGCATCGCATGGGCTTATACAATCCTGGCTGCGGCACGTTTGGGCGCTATCCGCCCAACCCGATTTATGCTGGCAGCCCGGAGCAAATTCAAAAATATGCCGTGCCCACGCTGAACAATGGTCTGTACACCTTTTTTGCCATTACTGAACCAAGCGGCGGTTCAGACCCGGCTGGGGCCATTCAAACCCGGGCGGTACGTGACGGGGATTCGTGGGTGATTAACGGCTCAAAAATTTTCATCTCGCACGCCCATGAAGCTGAATGGGGGGTGGTCTTTGTTCGGACTGACCCGGACAAAGGCCGCAAAGGTATTAGCTGCTTTATTATTGACAAAGGCACCCCTGGTTTTACGGCCCGCCCGTTCAGGACAATCAGAACCGTCTCGCTGCCCAACGAGGTCTCGTTTGAAGATTGTCGGGTGCCGGCCGAAAATATGATCGGGCAAGAAGGCCAAGGACTGTACCTGTGCTTTGACCTGCTGACCAAAGCGCGCTTTCCCTACTCAGCCGCGAACCTCGGGGTTGCCGTGGCGGCCCAGCGGATGGCGATTGAACACGCCAAGCAGCGGGAAACGTTTGGCGAACTCCTGAGCCAGCGCCAGGCGATTCAGTGGATGCTGGCCGATGCCGAAGTAGAATTACGCGCTACGCGCTTGCTCATCTGGGACGGTGCCTGGAAAGCGGACCGCGGGGAAGATGCGCGGGTTGAAGCCTCGATTGCCAAACTGTATTCGAGCGAAGTCTTAGGCCGGGTGGTCGATAACGCCGTCCAGATTCATGGCGGCTATGGCGTGTCAAAAGAGTTTCCGCTGGAACGCTGGTACCGTGAGGCCCGAGTCCGGCGTATTGGAGAAGGACCGTCCGAGGTCCACCGTATGGTCATTGCGCGGGCCTTATTGCGTTAGCAGAGCCCCCATTCTGAAAGAGCAACCCCAGGATATGCGTGCTGCTGGGCTGCGCCGCGCCGCGGTTCTCACGGATTTGTTCCCGTACTGGTTCCACTTTTTCTTCGGACCTAGGTTCACCCTGGCCGGTATCGCCCTGTGGACCGTGGTTCTCGCATTGCCCCAGGATGTCCGGGCCCATCCTGCTCCGCAGGCACTCAAGCGCTTACTCCAACAACATCAGTTCGCTCCCCAGGATGTTGGCTACCACGTGTTTCATCTGACGGATGGACGGGTTGTTGATACCTACAACGCTGACACCCCGCGTATCCCGGCTTCGACCACGAAACTCATCACCGCCTTCGCCGCCCTGGAAATTCTCGGGGGAGACTATCGCTTTCCGACCCACCTGCTCGCCAGTGGGACCGTCCACGGGTCCACCCTCCACGGAGACCTGTACCTGGTCGGGGGTGGAGACCCAACCTTATCAACCAATGACCTCCAAGGCTTTGTTGACGCCCTGAAAGCCGCCGGCATTACCCGAGTGCAGGGGCGGTTTGCTTTTGATGAGAGCTTTCTCACAACGACTCAGGAGATTAATCCCAGACAGCCTACCGCGGCTGTGTATAATCCTGGCGTCAGCGCCCTCTCACTCAACTACAACCGGGTGCAGTTACGCTGGAAGGGCCGGCCCGGAGACAAAAATTTTCAGACTCTGCTGCGGTCGCCGGCTGACGGCATTCTTCTTCCGGTTGCCGGCGTCAGTACTGGCCTGATTCCCCGAGGCGTACAAGCGGATGTCCCTTTTGTCCTTGACGGCGGGGGCGAGGACCTCTGGCTGCTCTCGCGTCAGCTGCCGGCACGAGGCTTCAAAGAACTGCCGGTCAGACGCGCCCCAGGGAAGGTCGCCGCCTCTTTGTTCCGCACCTACTGCCGGCAACGCGGCCTGACCCTGCCCCCGCCGCAGGCCGCACCGGCCCCCGCCAAGGCCCGCCGCCTCTATACCCATTACAGCACGCCCCTACTGGTCATTCTCAAGGGAATGCTGCGCTACAGTAATAATCTGTCCGCAGAACTGATCGGCCTCGTCGCCTCACGCACCTTGAGCGACCGGCCGTTATCCATTCCTGACTCGGCGGCACTGTTGACGAGATGGTATCAGCAGCGTCTTCCGCAAACGGACTGGACCGGGTTTGTGAATATGAACCACTCAGGCCTGAGCAGCCTGTCCCGTCACTCACCCCGCCATCTGACCGCAATACTCCATAATGGAGCGACCTCCACATCTGGACAGACCGGGCCGGGCCGGCCAGACAGGCTCCCTTCCTTAGGTGACCTCCTGCCGCACCCGGAGTGGAAGGGAGAGGGGGCTGCACTCGGGGAAAAGGTGCAGGCCAAGTCCGGCACGATGAGCTATGCCGATGGCCTGACCGGCGTCCTGACAACACGCCAGGGACACCTGTTGGGCTTCGCCTTCCTCCTGACGGATTTTTCCAGACGAGCGGCATTTGATGCGGCCCGTCATGCCGAGAAGGTCTACACACCCCCCGAAGCCGTAGCCTGGACTGAGCGAGCCAAAGCGTTTGAGCAAGCCCTGCTCTCACATTGGCAGCACGCCTATTGACGCGACAGACGGTTGGTGGATTGGAGGTGTAGAGTCAGGCTCCCGCTGAGTCAGAGCTGCAACGGAATCAGGAATAAGGCGACCAGATTAAACACGACCAGAAATCCGGCCAGGAGCAAACAATAGCCCATAATATCGCCAAAGCGCAGCCCGGCAACGGTGAGAATAGGAATCGCCCAGAACGGTTGCAACAGATTGGTCGTCATATCCCCATACGCATAGCTCAGGGTGACGGTTGGGATGGAGAGCCCCAAGGCCTGGCCCGCCGGGATGAGATAGGAGGCTTCAACGATCCATTTCGACCCGCCCGACGGCACGAAATAGTTCAGCACGCCAGAATAGAGATAGACAATGGCTGGAAAGGTGCGCGGCGCACTGGCCTCAATGAAAAAAGCGGTCAGGACCTCACCCAGCGCAGTATACGACATCAATCCAAAAATTCCGGCGTACAACGGATATTGGATGACGATACCCCAGGTGTTGCGTATCCCTTGTTCACAGGCGTGCAAAAAAGACTTGGGATACCAGTGCAGGAGCAGACCCAAAGCCAGGAATAACAGGTTATAATTGTCTATCGTCCAGGTCTGGCCAAAACCTTTTTCGCGCATCTGAAGCCCGAAGTAGAGCAGCATGGCGCTACTGGCAATCAGAGACCAGCCCGGCCACCATTCCATTTTCTCTGCCGGGCGCGTCACGGCGGGTTTCTGTATGGGCTGGTTCAAGGCTTCCAGACGGTCAGCCTGTTCGGCTGAGGCTGTCACCGCGTCCGCTGCCGGCGGGACGAGGATGGCTGCAACAAGAATACCGACCAGCCCGGCCATCAGCGCGTACCAGATATTAAATGTGGCAAACATGGTCTGCGTAGTCGGAATGGTTTCCGACAAAACGCCAGCCTGGATGAGGAAATTATCCGGCGTGGCAATAATGAGTGGCGCCGAACCGGATAAGCCGGTATGCCACACGGTACCAACCCCGAGATAGGCACAGGTGACGAGCAGTCGAAAGTCCACCCGGGGGTTAGCCCGCACGAGAAAAGGCAGAAAGGCTGCGGAAATGACCAGACACAAGGCCCAGTTGAACCAGGCGGCAATGGTCGAGAATGTCGCCATGAGGATGATGGCCTGGCGGGGCTTGTCAGGGTTGGGGCGCGAGGCGAGCCAGAAAAATACCCGTTTGAGCGGCGGGGATACGGCACAGGCGTAGGCCACGACCATCATGACGGTAAACTGCATGGTCAGACTGAGCAGGGCCCACAAGCCATCCCCCCAGGCGGTCAAGGCGGTTGCCGGAGACGCGCCCCCGACCGTGAGAGCCAGGAGAGCCACCACCAGCGTTAACATGACGGCAATGACCCACGAGTCAGGTATCCAGCGCTCCGTCCAGCGCGTCAGGCTCATGCCCCAGCCGGCCAAGCGTCCCATTGTCGTACTCCGTTATGCCCTCTCGTTCGGCGGACGGTCAACGCGCGTCAGTGGTGCGAAGCGCCTTATCGCAATACTTCCAGTTCGCGTAACATCCCACGGCTATTCGTCCAGCCTTTTGAAACTTTGACAAAGAGTTCCAGATAGACGCGGCAGCCAAAAAATGCCTCCATACGCAGGCGCGCCGCCTGGCCGATTTTCTTGAGTCGGACGCCTTTTTGACCGATCACAATCGCCTTCTGGGAGGGCCGCTCAACGTGGATGGTGGCGTACATACGTAACAGCGGCTTCTCGGCCGGCTCTTCAAACCGCTCAATAATAACAGCCGTGCGATACGGAATTTCTTGCTGAGTGTGGAAAAAGAGCTGTTCTCGGACCATCTCCTGGGCAAGCACCCGCTCGCTCTGATCCGTGATATTATCGTCCGGGTAGAGTGCCGGGCCGGCCGGCAGAACCGCCATCAGGCTAGACAGCAGTTCAGCCGTATTCTCCCCGGTGAGCGCGCTGAGCGGAATCACGTCGCGCTCGGGCAGCAGGCGGCTCACCTGTTCAAGGAGCGGCAGGAGGGCGCTTTTTTGCACAAGGTCAATTTTGTTCAGCCCGACCAGGACAGGCGTCTTGAGCTGGGTCAGCTGCCTGGCAATCTGGGCGTCGGCGGGAGTCAGCCCATGTGTCGCGTCGAGCAGAAAGAGCGTGACATCGGTTTCTTGCAAGACACGCAAGGCAGTCCCAACCATATATCGGTTGAGCAGAGACCGCTGAGCGTCATGAATCCCGGGGGTATCGACGAAAATGAGTTGGGCCTCGGGTTGGGTTTTGATTCCGGTTATGCGCGTTCGTGTGGTTTGGGGCTTGGGCGAGACAATGGCGACCTGCGCCCCGACCAGGCTATTGAGCAGCGTTGATTTCCCAACATTAGGACGGCCGACCAGCGCAATCAGACCACACCGGTGGGTCAGAGCAGGCGCAAAGGACATGGCACGTCAGGCGGAAGTCCTGGCCTCTGGTCCAAAGACGACCTTCAGGATGCGCCGTTTTCCGACCTGGAGGACCACCTCTCCTTGGGCGGGGACCTGTAAGTCTGCGTCACTGACCCGCTCCCCATCGATTTTCACCCCACCCTGGTGGATGAGCCGGCGCGCTTCGCTCGTGGATTTCACCAAGGCCGGGGTCTTGAGCAAATGGCAAACCCACACCTGGGACTCTGTGCCAGACCAGGCGTAGAGCGGCATATTTTCTGGACGCTGGCCGTGCTGAAAACGTCGAGAAAATTCTTCAGCCGCGCGCTCGGCCGCCGGGCCATCATGAAAACGAGTCACCAGCTCAGCCGCCAGTTGTTTCTTGGCCGTCATGGGATGGATGTGGCCATCCGCAATCGCTTGCACCTGGGCGGCGTCAACCGCACTGAGCAGTTCGTAATAGCTCAGCATCAGTTCGTCAGAGACCGACATGATCTTGCCGTACATATCGTCCGGCGGGTCGGTGATGCCGACCGCATTCCCGAGCGATTTGCTCATCTTTTGGGTGCCATTAAGGCCCTCGAGAATAGGCGTGGTCAGAATCACCTGTGGCTCCTGACCGAAGCCGCGCTGCATCTCTCGACCAACCAAGAGGTTGAAGCGTTGGTCTGTGCCGCCAAGTTCGATGTCAGCCCGCAGAGCAACGGAATCATAGCCCTGGAGCAGCGGGTACAGAAACTCATGGACATGAATCGGGACCCCGGTTTTCAGACGTTTGGAAAAATCGTCCCGTTCAAGCAGCCGGGCCACCGTGTACTGGCCACACAGTTTGACCATATCGGCCGGCGAAAGGGCGTCAATCCACTCCGAATTAAAACGGAGTTCGGTCCGGGTCGGGTCAAGCACCTTGAAGACCTGCTGCGTATAGGTGTCGGCATTGGCTTTGACCTGCTCACGGGTCAGGGCTTTCCGCGTTTCGGAACGACCGGTGGGGTCTCCGATCATAGCGGTAAAGTCGCCGATCAAGAAAATGACCGTATGCCCGAATTCTTGAAACTGGCGGAGTTTATTCAACACCACGGTGTGACCGAGATGCAAGTCCGGGGCGGACGGATCCGCACCCCATTTGACGCGCAGGGGTTTTCCGCGCTCAAGCTTGTGCTCAAGTTCTTCCCGCGGAATAATATCCACGGCGCCCCGTTCGATTTCCTTGAGTTGTGCGGCAACTGACACGCTCATACCCCACGGCCCTTTTAACGCGCGTATTCCGTCGAGCGCGATTCGCGGATAACGGTGACTTTAATCTGACCAGGATACGTCATCTCCGTCTCAATTTGCTTGGCAACCCTTCGGGCGATACTTGAGGCGTCACCGTCCGACACCGAGCCTGGGTTCACCATAATGCGCACCTCGCGTCCCGCTTGCACCGCAAACGATTTTTCTACGCCATCGAATGAACGGCTGATACGTTCCATATCTTCGAGCCGCTTGACATAGCTCTCCAGCACCTCTCGCCGCGCACCCGGCCGGGCACCAGACAACGCATCCGCAGCATCAACAATAGGGGCCAGAACGGTTTCCGCCCGCACTTCTTCGTGGTGGGCCGCAATAGCGTTGACGATTTTTGCCGACTCCCCGTATTTCCGCGCCACTTCTCCGCCGATGATGGCGTGCGAGCCTTCAATCTCATGTGAGACGGCTTTCCCGATATCGTGGAGCAGGCCGGAACGTTTGGCCTGCTTCTCGTTGAGTCCTAATTCGGCGGCGATAATACCGCAGATATACGCCGTTTCTATTGAGTGCATCAGGACATTCTGGCCATAGCTATATCGATACTTCAACATGCCAATCAGCTTGACGATCTCAGGATGGACCCCATGGATCCCAAGTTCAAGCACAGCGCGTTGACCGGCCTCACACACCGAGTCTTCAACCTCGCTCTCCGCTTTTTTGACGACCTCCTCGATACGACCCGGATTAATCCGCCCATCCGATATCAAGCGCTCAAGCGCCACGCGCGTAATTTCTCGTCGAATGGGGCTATGGCTCGAAACCAACACCGTTTCCGGCGTATCATCAATCACCAGATCAACCCCGGTCGCCGCCTCAAAGGCCCGGATATTGCGTCCCTCACGGCCAATAATGCGCCCCTTCATATCGTCGCTCGGGAGATGAACCATCGAGGCGGTGCGCTCGGAAACAAACTCGCCGGACAGACGTTCAATCGCGATACTGATAATTTTTCGAGCACGCCGCGTGGCTTCCTCTCGGGCTTCCTCTTCGACGGCCATAATCCGACGGGAGGCGTCCTGGCGGGCCTCCGCAGTCATCTGGTCCATCAGCACTTGTTTCGCCTCATCCTGACTCAGGCCGGCGATTTGTTCGAGTTTCTGGTGCGTTTGGTCGAGTAAGCGCGCGTATTCTTGCTCTTTTTTTTGCTGACTGTCTGCTCTGCTCTTGAGACTCTGTTCGCGTCGATTCAAGTCATCTTCCCGGCCGGTCAGGGCCTCGGAGCGTTTCTCCAATGCGTCATCTCGTCCTTGGAGACGGCGCTCAACTTTTTGCACTTCTTTCCGTCTTTCGTTTATTTCCTGCTCTGCCTCGCTCTTTGCCTGAAAAATCGTATCTTTGGCCTGAACTTGGGCTTCTCGTTTAATCACCGAGCCTTCTTTTTTTGCCTCATCAAGAATCTGTTGTGCAGCCTCCTCTGCACTGTGTATCGTTTCCTGGTTCCATTTCTGCCGCAGAAAGACCAGTCCAGCGGCACCCGCTGCACCTATCAGCAGTCCAAAGAAAAGTTCCATGATGACCCTCCTTACCACGCTCAGACCGAGTAGCCTCGCTGTGGCAGCTACTACTCCCTATACGCATCCGCTTCGTAGATTTCCTTTCTGATCAATACGCCGGGGACTCGGAGGCCGCGTTCAATAAAGAACGACCCCTCTGATAACAACTCGCATATATCAGTTGTTTTCCTTCCTTACTTCACCCAAGGGCAGAAGGAGCGCAAGGGGGGCGTGCAACCAAGGCCACTCTCCTTCAGGCTACGAGTGGCAGAGCCTCTTGACTTCTCAGTCGAGAGTTGCCGATGCCGAACCGGCAGCGCGTGCGTTCAACGGCGTATCAACCTGCCTCACTGGCGTGGTTTTCAATTTTTTCCAAACGCTCAAGGAGGCGGCTTGAAATCAACTCGGCTTCCTGGATGAGCTGGGTTCCTTGCTGGCTCGATTCCCGCTGGCCGGACTGGGCCAATTCGTCGGCAATATTCAACGCCGCCATAATCGCGACACGAAACGGGGCGGTCTCTTTTGCACTTTCCGCAATCTGACGCATGCGCTGGTCAACAAAAGAAACAATTTCTCGCACATATTGCTCATCGTCCTCACTCGTGACCGTGAAGGTTTGTCCAAAAACATGGACGTCCATTAACCGCTTCATCGCCTAGCCCTCGTCCTCCCAGACAATCCCCAAGTGGCTGAATTGAGTGAGGATTTTCTCCAAGCGGCTACGAATCTCGTTCCGCTCCGCTTCGTATTGCTGGATTCGCTCACGCAAGAGCGCCTGTTCATGCTCTTGTTTATCAATACGAACCAGCAATGCACTATTGGCACTCCGAACCTGCTCGTGGCGTTCCAAGAATCCACTCAGTTTCGTCTCAAGAAGTTTTAGGCTTTCCAGCGCCATAGCTGCCCTAGGGTAAAGTAAGGGTTCATCCTATTGCCTCTTAGACGTGGCGTCAAGGGAGAGATGTGTCCCCAGGCTCGTCGAAGAGGGCCGCAACAAAATCATCCGGGGAGAAGACCTCTAAATCCTCAAGCTGCTCTCCCAGTCCAATATACTGAATCGGGACTCCAAGCTGGCTCCCCACGGCCAAGGCAACGCCGCCTTTTGCCGACCCATCCATTTTCGACAAAATGACACCGGTCAGCGGGAAAGCGGCCTGAAAAGTCCGCGCTTGGCTGAGGGCATTCTGCCCAGTGCCGGCATCCACGACCAGCAAGACCTCATGGGGGGCCCCAGGAACCTCCCGCCCAAGGACGCGATGTATTTTCTTGAGTTCCTCCATAAGCGGCGCTTTGGTATGGAGCCGTCCAGCCGTATCAATAAGGACGACATCAACCCCACGGGCCACCGCAGCACGAACGCCGTCAAAGGCGACGGCTGAGGGCGAGCCACCATCGTGATGCTTAATGATATCAAGACCCAGGCGTTCGGCCCAGACTGAGAGTTGTTCAATCGCCGCTGCTCGAAAAGTATCCCCAGCGACCAGAAGGACTGTTTTTTCTTCTTTCTTCAGCCGGGCTGCCAGCTTCGCAACAGAGGTCGTCTTCCCCGCCCCATTGACACCGACCACAAGAACGACTCTTGGACGTGCCGCATCACTCCAGGCAACCGGCTGGCCCCCTCGCTCAAGCAGGGCGCGCAGCTCTTGCTTGAGTGCAGTGCGGAGCGTCTCGGCTTCGTTGCCGGTCCGGGCCGTATGCGTCCCTGCCCGGAGGCGCTCTATAATCTGCACGGAGGTTTCGACTCCAACATCGGCTTGGATAAGGACCTCCTCCAGGTCGGAGAAGAAGTCTTCTCTCGACTGCCGGCTCTGCTCCGACGAGGGAGCAAAAGGCCGGCGCAAGAGGTCCCGTAAACGGGTGAGGCCACGTCGCCAACGCGCGTCTTTCGTCAGCCGGGCAGGAGCAGGTGGGTCTGCGACTCCGGCCGGAGCAACAGCCGGCTGCGCGTTCTTTTTTCGCCGCCAAAACCGGAGAGCCATCAGGATACACGCACCGACACCATGGTCGACACGCCCGGCTCCTGCATGGTGACGCCGTAGAGCGTATCTGCCACCTCCATAGTGCGCTTATTATGCGTAATCAAAACAATCTGCGTCGTCTCGCTCATTTCCCGTAATAACTGGTTAAACCGCCCAACGTTGGCGTCATCCAGTGGCGCATCGACCTCATCGAGAATGCAGAACGGACTCGGCCGGATCAAAAACAGGGCAAAGGTGAAACTCAGCGCCGCCAGCGCCTTTTCTCCCCCGGAAAGCAGCTGCATAGAGCGCAGGCGTTTACCTGGGGGCTGGACCTCGAGTTCAACCCCACTCTCAGCCACATCCGCGGCATTGGTCAGCGTCATATGTGCCTGCCCACCGTCAACCAATCGCCGGTACACCTCGCCAAACTTCGCATTCACCCGCTGGAAGGTTACGCGAAAACGGTCTCGCGACTCACGGTTTAAGGTGTTGATTGTCCTTTGCAGATCCTCAATTGAGCACAGCAGGTCAGACTTCTGGGATGCAACACCGGTGCAACGTTCCTGGACCTCATCAAGCTCAGCCGCCGCGTTCGGATTGACCTCGCCAATTCGGGCCAGCTTCTCCCGTAATGCCTGACGGCGCGCTTCTCCCTCAGCCTGATCAAACTCTTGACGACTATAGGAGGAAAGGATGGCGGTCAGCTTCACCTGATAACGGTCCTGGACCGTCTCCTCAAGGTGGGCTTGACTCACCCGCTTTTCAGCCAGTTTCACTTCAATCCGCGTTTTTTCCTCTTGCAACTGCGCGGCTGCCTGTCGATGCGCTTCGAGCTGCGTTTCAGACTGCTGCGCCAGCGCCCGGAGTTGGGCAGAGGCAGTATAGCGACGGCCATGTTCTTCTCTCGCCACCTCAAGACCAGAGAGCGCCTGGGCCACCTGTTCCTCTAACGTCGCCTTTTCCAACAGGAGACGCTCGGCCTCTTGCCTGTCCGCCTGGATATCAGCCTGGCCGGTCTGTATCCGTTCTTCCAATTCCTGAATCTGTCGTCTGAGTTGGTCCCCCTGGGTCTGAAACCCCTCGGCACGTTCTCGATGTTTGGCAAGGCGGACCCGCAGCTCATCCGTCTGCGTCCGGTGCTGGTCACACGCGAGCCGGGCTTCTTGCAGCGCTGCCTGCCGAACGGCCAGCCGGTCTTCACGCTCCTGGCGTTGCGTCGCCACGGCGCGTTCCTGGGTGTGCGTCTGTTGCATATCAGCCTGTAAAGACTGGCTTTCTTGCTCAAGGGCGTTCTGCTCGTAGCGCACCCCTTCTCCACGGTCAAGCAAGCGTCGCAATTCCCCTTCAAGCTGCCCAACCTCGTGCTGAAGGGCTTCATTTTCTCGGCCCAGTTGCCTGGTTTGCGTGTCAAGACTCCGCAACGCATCTTCGAGCGTCTGTTGGCGTTGCTTCAGGGTTTGCCGCCGCTCAACCAGACCGGTCACAGTCTTAGCCTGCTGGGACAGTTCTTGGCGTAAGCCTCGGATTTCACGCCGCCGCTCAAGGAAGACGGCTTCCGCCACGCCGCCACTCCCGCCACTGACTCCGCCAAGAACGGAAATGACCTCTCCCTGGGGTGTCACATAGGTGCGGGTGGCCGCGCTCTGGTTCCACAGATCCAATCCAACCCGGAGGTTGGGAACCAGCACGACATCACCAAGGAGGGCTTCGACCATCTGTCTATAGTCGGACGGAATATCAACATGGTGGATGAGGGGCGAGACCCCTTCTCCAACAGTTGTCCATAGTGGCCGGTCAGCCTCAGTCGTGGGATTTGTCGTCTGCGTGTCGCCCTGAAGGTGGAGTGGAATAAAATGCCCATACCCAGCCTGCCTCTGGTTCAAATAGTCTACCGCAACGACACCGGCCTCAGTGTCTGTGACCACCATATACTCCAGCTTCTCCCGTAACACCGCGGCAACCGCCCGCTCATAGGCTTGGGGCACGTCTATCAGTTGCGCCACGACCCCAAGGATGGTCGCCGGAAAGTCGCCATCGGTCATGACCGCCTGGACGCCTTGGTCATAGCGGTCGTACCCCTGTTCGAGCTCTTCCAGGGTGGTCAAGCGCGCTCGCAATTCGGCTTGCCGGGCTCCCGCCTCAGCGAGTGCGGTATCAAGGTGTTCTCCCGTGCTGAGAGCCGCCCGGAGCGCGCCATTCTTTTCTTCGCGCTGCTGCTGTCCGTGTTGGATACGCCGCTGAAGAGCCGCTGATTGTTCCTGGAGTGCGCTCAGCGCCCGCTCTCGTTCTGCCCGGAGTTGGCCAACCTGCTGGGCTTCGTCAGCCAGCGTCTCCAACCGCTGGCTGACCTCCTCAGTCCGCTTACGGGAATACGCCAGCGCGTTTTGGATTTGCGATTCCTTGGTGAGCAGATCAACAATTTCGGTCTTGAGTTCTTCCACCTGCGACTCGTGCTGCCGGGCAGTGTCTTGCAGGGCGACCAGCGTATGCGCTTGCGTCTGTAGGGCGGCTTCATCGTGTTGTATCTGCTGAGCCACTTCTGCCGCACTCGCCACGCGCTGCGATAATTCTTGTTCTGCCTGCGCTTTCTTTTCTGACACCAGACGAGCGTCCTGCTCTGCATTGACGAGACGGGCATGGACCTGCTCCGCTTGCTGGGCTCGGAAAGACTGCTGCTGCTCGGCCTGTTGCAGCCGCCTTTCCAGTGTATGGATGCACTCCTCAAGTGCTCGAAGCGCGTCTTCCTCACCGGCAGCCCGCTCTACGGTGGACATCCGTTCGGCCTGGAGGGTGCCCACCTTTTGGTTGAGCTGCGCTGCGTCTCGTTCAACCGCGGCCTGCCGGCGGTCCAGGCTGTGGACCTCTGCGGTCAATACCTGGTAGGCACGGCTCTGGAGCGTCAGGTCAATGGTTTTCAGCTCGTCTTGGAGCACTCGATATTGGTCAGCCTTTTTTGCCTGCCGGCGGAGGGTGCCGGCCTGACGGTCCATCTCATGGAGCAGGTCAGAGACGCGAGACAGATTCTCTCGGGTTCGTTCGAGTTTACGCTCCGCGGCCACACGGCGACTGCGATACAGACTGACCCCGGCCGCTTCTTCCACAAATACCCGGATCTCCTGTGCTTTCGCGTTAATCAGCGCCTCGACGCGACCTTGCTCAATAATGGAATAGGCTTTCGTGCCGGCGCCGGTCCCAAGAAAGAATTCCACAATATCACGCAAACGACAAGAGACTTTGTTGAACAAATACTCAGAGTCTCCAGACCGAAAATAGCGCCGCGAGACCATGACTTCGGTCCAGTCCGGCCCAGTTCCGTTTTCATGGGCACGGTTATGACCCTGCGTCCCGTTGACGGACAGAGCGGGAGAGGGCGCATTTTCCAAAAGGAGGGAAACATCAGCCATGCCGAGCGGTGCACTCCCGCCATTCCCGGCAAAGACCACATCGCTCATTTCCTGGCCACGGAGATGTTTTGCGCTCTGTTCCCCTAAGACCCAGCGTAAGGCGTCGACGATGTTCGATTTTCCACAGCCGTTGGGACCGACGACCGCAGTGATTCCTTTCGGAAAGGTGAGCGTCGTCTTATGCTTAAAGGACTTAAATCCGAGGAGTTCAAGCTGTTTGATCCGCATGTGCCCCACAACGCCTCCAAATCCTCCCCCGCCCCTTTCCGCCTCTCAAGGGTAGCGCTCACGAGCGGGCTACTCACCCAAGGGAAAGGGCTCTGGGACCGTGCCGCTACTATATCTTGTGGATACCAGGAAATCCAGCAAGCTGTCGGGGGCTCTGGTTCACATCTCCCCCGCCGGCTGCCGGTCCCGGCGTCCAAGGGCCTCAAGGGGCAGTAGGAAAACTACCGTTCTAGGAGTTCGGTATTCCAGTAGGCCGCATCGACTTCGTTGAGAAAAGGCAACCATTCCTGGTAGCGTTTGAACGTAAAGGTCTCAAGCGTAAAAGGGGTCCACTCGGGTTGCCGCGGCTTCGTGATTAACCGCATCCCGGCTTCTTCAGGCCGGCGGCCCCCTTTGATCCTGTTACAGCGCAAACAGGAGCAGACGATATTGGTCCAGGTCGAGCGACCGCCCTGTGAGCGGGGGATCACATGGTCGAGATTCAGTTCGCTGCGTGAGAAGCGCCGGCCACAGTACTGACACGTATTCCTATCCCGCGCAAAGACGTTAAACCGGCTGAACCGCACCTGGCGGCGGGGGAAGCGGTCATACGACACGAGCAGAATAACGCGCGGCACCCGGATAGCCCGCCCAATAAGACCAATGGTCTCGTCGTGGACCGTTGCTGACAGCGCGCTCCAACTCTCATAGTCAAACGTGCGGTAGTGTTGATCGACCGCTTTCGCAATCCCCTGATAGAGCAGAGAGAATGCCCGCCGGACCGATGTGATATGCACCGGCGCATAGGATCGGTTGAGAACGAGCACCTTGGTATTGAGAATGCTCATGTGCTCCTAACTCCTCAAGAAAAACGGAGTTTTCCGTTGACGAAGAAGAGCGACCCGTATACCCCAGCCCTGTTCTGTGTGTCAAGGTTTTCACGAGCATTGCACGCCCTGGCTTGACACGGCGTCCAGCGGGAGCGTCTTCTCCTTGCGGGGCTATCAGGATTTCCGATATAAAGAGGTATGAAGAGAGGTATCTATTGGGTGCGGGGATGAGGAAGAAGACCGACCTCCGGCAGGCATACGCCACCATTCTGCCGTTAGTTGAACAACCTGCTCGTTATACCGGCGGTGAACTCGGAACCACCATCAAAGACGCTGCCGATATACGCCTGCGCTTCGCGCTGGCCTTCCCCGAGGTGTACGAAATCGCGCAGTCCCACTTCGGCTTGCAGGTTCTGTATAATCTCCTCAATAATCGCCCTGATATTCAGGCGGAGCGCGTCTATGCGCCGTGGCTGGACATGGAGGCTCAGCTACGCCAGCACCATTTGCCGCTCGTCTCCCTGGAAACCTATCGGCCCTTGGCGGCCTTTGAGATTATTGGCTTCAGCCTTCAGTACGAACTGACCTATACCAACGTGCTGGCCATGCTGGACCTCGGCCGGATTCCGCTCTTCTCGCGGGACCGCACCGCCGCTCACCCCCTGGTGATTGCCGGTGGACCCTGCGCATTTCATCCAGAGCCGATTGCTGACTTTATCGACGCCTTTCTCCTTGGAGATGGTGAGGAGGCGATTTTTGATATCTGTGATGCCTATCTGGCCTGGGACGGGACAGACCGAACCTCCCTCCTCCAAGCCCTGCGCCACATCCCGGGTGTCTACGTCCCTGCCTTTTTTACACCGGCCTACACCCCGAGCGGCACGTTGAGTGGTATCCGCCCCCGGTATGCAGACCAGACGGTTGTGAAAAAGCGCATTGTTGAAGACCTGAATACGATTCCTCAGCTCACCACTCAGGTTGTGCCCAATGTGAATATCGTGCACGACCGCGTTGCCGCGGAAGTCATGCGCGGCTGCGTGCGCGGCTGCCGCTTCTGCCAGGCCGGCTATATCTACCGCCCCTTGCGAGAGCGCGACCCGCGCGCCCTTCAGGAACAGGTAGACCAGTTAGTCAAGAAAAGTGGCTATGAAGAGGTGTCGCTGCTCAGTTTGAGCACCGGCGACTATAGCTGCGTGAACCCGCTCCTGCGGTCAATCATGAATCGCTTTTCAGACCTCAAAGTCTCGGTCTCTCTGCCCTCAACCCGTGTAGACGCCCTCTCCCCTCATATCCTGGAGGAAATCCGTCGGGTCCGAAAAACGGGCTTTACCCTTGCCCCCGAGGCCGGCTCCCAACGCCTGCGGGATGTGATCCAGAAAGAGTATCAGGAAGAAGAACTGATTGAGGCGGCGCGGCTCTTATTTGATCTGGGTTGGAAAAGCGTCAAATTATACTTCATGCTCGGCCAACCGACCGAGACAGAAGAAGATATGCTAGGGATTGTTGATTTGTGCCGCAAGGTCTCTGCGGCCGGCAAGCATCAGCGCCAAGTCACGGCCAGTGTTTCAACTTTTATCCCCAAACCGCATACGCCGTTTCAATGGGCGGCTCAGGTTGACCTGGAGGAAACCGAGGCGCGGCAGCAGCTCTTGCGGCGCGAACTGCGGCGCTATGGGATTCAATTCAAATGGCACGACGCGCGGCTGTCCTTTCTTGAGGGGGTGTTCGCCCGGGGCGACCGTCGCTTGGGAGCCCCACTTCTGACCGCCTATCAACTCGGCTGTCGGTTTGACGGCTGGACCGAGCACTTCCGCCTCGACCTGTGGCAGCAGGCATTTCGTGCCCACGGTATAGCGCCCAATTTTCATCTCCGCCGTCGTCTGCTTGATGAACCGCTGCCCTGGGATCATTTGGATAGCGGCGTTACCAAGCAATGGCTCCAGCGCGACCTGGCAAAAGCCCTCGCAGGCAGCCTGACCCCCGACTGTAGCGTTGAGCGCTGTTCGTATTGTGGGGCGTGTGACTTTAAGCGCGTCCGCAATGTCACCTATCATCTGAACGGCGCGAAAGGCGCGGACCATAGAGGACCGGAGGTTGATCCCTGGGCACAGGCGACCCTGCCGGCCCAGGATGTCTGGGGCACCCGACAATGGCAGATGATGCAGCACGAGAAAGCCGAGCAACAGCCGGCAAGAGGCAGACGCGACAACGGCGGGTTGGATGACGACAAGCTGCAAGCGCCCTCCCTTAGCTCGTCGAGTGTCGCGCCGGCCGCAGCACCCCAGCCGGCCGCAGCACCCCAGCCTCCTATTTCGGGCAATGCCGATGAGTGGCTTGCCGGAGACCCCAATACTATTGCGGCGAGTCCCGGCAATCCGCAGCAGGCCATCGTCCGTTTTCGCTTGCAGTATAGCAAGCTCGGCCTAGCTCGCTTTCTGGGGGCAAAAGAGGTCGCGACACTCTTTGCCCGCTCCTGTCGTCGGGCGGACCTGCCCCTCGCCTACAGCCAGGGCTTTCACCCCCTCCCCCGTCTGAGTTTTGGCCCGGCGCTGCCCGTCGGCATGGAGAGCGAAGAAGAGTTCCTCGATATTCTCCTGCACAAAGAGATACCAGCCGCAGAGGTCCAGCAGCGCCTGAATGCCGAGCTGCCGAGCGGCTTTCAGATTCAGCAGGCGCAGCAAATCGACCTGGACAGACCCAGTATCGAGGTGAGCATTGCCACCCAGCGCTACCAGATTGCTCTCGATAGCCTGCCCCCAGCAAAACGTGCGCCGAGCTTCGTGCAGGAGCGATTACATCAGTTTCATCAAACGCAGACCTTTCCCATCCGCAAACGGACCCGTCATCGGGAACGCACCCTTGATGCCAAGCAGGTCATCTCAGCGCTCACCCTGGCAACACCACGCACGCTCTGCATCGATGTCGCCATGACCGCGGTCGGCACCCTCAAGCCGCATGAATTTCTTGGCTCCCTCCTCGCCTTGTCCCCCCAAGAGGTGAAAATTTTACGGGTGACAAAAACCGCAACCCAATTTCGCTCGGACACGCGCCCTCAGAAAGCACCTCAACACTCTGAGCAAGAACAGCGTCCCCCAACAGGCTAATCTCGTGCGCCAAAGAATCGTTATCAATTCGACCCCTCAAGAAGCTCGTGTGGCCCTGCTCGAAAACGAAACGCTCGTAGAGATCCATATTGAGCGGGCTCAGCAGCGCAATATCGCCGGCAATATCTATCTCGGGTGTGTGAACCGCGTCCTCCCAGGCATGCAGGCCGCGTTCGTTGATATCGGACTTGAAAAAGCCGGCTTCATCCATACTTCGGATGTGTTTGGCGGGCCCCTGCCTCCCGGTATGATGGATGCCACCGACGACCAGGACCCAGACCCAGACGGTCTGCTGAACGCATTTGACCTGGCCGATTCGGACAGCGAGTTTGAAGAGGAAGAGTCTCCCGCGGATGCCGAGCCGAGACCCGCCCGTGGTCGCCGCCGCGCCCGTTCCGAGCCGCGTATTCCACTCGAACAGAAACTGAAAGAGAATCAGGAAATTCTTGTCCAAGTCGCCAAAGGGCCAATCGGGACGAAAGGGTCCCGACTCACCGCCCACCTCTCCCTGCCCGGACGGCAGTTGGTGTATACCCCGACGATAGGCCATATTGGGGTGTCCCGGCGGATTGCGGACAGCAAAGAGCGGAACCGGCTCAGACAAGCGGTTACCAGCCTGCGACCGGCCGAGGGCGGCTTTATTGTCCGCACCGCCTGTGAGGGGTTGACCAAAAAAGAAATTCACGACGACATGAAATTCCTGCTCAAACTCTGGGGCAGGATTACCAAAAAACGCGACCAGCACGCCGCCCCGACCCTCGTGCACGACGATATGGACGTCATCCTGCGTATCATTCGGGATGTCTTCACCCCGGATGTCAATGAGATCATCATCGATAATGCGAATGACTACGAACGCATTAATGAATTTATTGCGACCTTCCTGCCGCGTTTGACCGGCCGCGTGAAACTCCACGACAAACAGGCCCCCATATTCGAGCACTACAAAATTGAGCAGCAGATTACCAAAGCGCTCGACCGACGGGTCCCCCTCAAATCTGGGGGTCATATCGTGATTGACCATACAGAAGCGCTCACGGCGATTGACGTGAACACCGGCCGCTTTGTTGGGAAACGGGACCAAGAAGAGACGATGCTGCACACCAACCTGGAAGCCGCCCAGGTGGTGGTCGAACAGCTCCGCCTGCGCAATATCGGGGGGCTCATTATCGTTGACTTTATTGATATGGAGCGTGCGGCCAACCGCACCAAGGTCACGGAAGCCCTCCGCGCAGCCCTGAAAAAAGATAAAACCCGCAGCCATATGCGGAAAATTAGCGAACTCGGGCTGGTGCAGATGACACGCAAACGGACGCGGGAAAGCCTCCAGCAGCAACTCTGCGCTCCCTGCGACTATTGCGACGGGCGGGGTCATAGACAGTCGGTGCCCACTATTACCTATAATCTCATCCGCCAGCTCCACAAAGAAGTCGCGCTTCAGCCGCACGCCCAAGCCGCCACCGTCTATGCCCATCCTGATGTCCTCGCTTTCTTATATGACGAGGAAGAAGAATGGTTAGATACCCTTGAGGCCCAACTCCAGACGCGCTTCTTTTTTCGGACTGACTCCAACTTTCATATAGAACAGTATGAAATCGAGATTACCGAAAAGCGGCCAACACCCAAGGCCAAACCGAAAAAAGCCCGTTCCAAGAAGAGCGCTATCCCCAGCAAGCGGCGCGCCAGAAAACGGACCGCCCAGACCGCCAAACAGGAGCAGGGCGCGGACGCGGTATTGCTCTGACCGCGCGGGCACTCAGAAATTTATCAGTCGCCCGATAACGACCGGCCTGAGCGTGGGACGCTCTTTATACCGACGTCAGGTATTGGGCTGGCGATTCTGGCAACCCTTGGGGCCTTTGTCTGGAAGCTCGTCAACCCATAAATCCCTCACCTCGAATGGCGGATTTTTTAGATTTGCCTGGAGAAGCCTGGATGCCGGCTTGCGTAGAAACGACGGAAGGGACTGGATGGCTCCCCGGTCTCGTAGTGCTCGGCTTTTGCCGGCTGGAGCGGGAGCCCTACGTCAATGTCACCCCACCATCGACGATGATATTCTGACCAGTCACAAAATCCGAGGCTGGAGAGGCCAGAAAGAGGGCCGTGCCGACCAAGTCGCGCGGCTCGCCCAAACGACGCAACGGGGTCTGGCGCAGCATTTCTTTTTCGACCTCGGGTCGGGTGAGATGCGGTGCTGTCATGCCGGTGCGAATATAGCCGGGGCTGAAACAGTTGACACACACGCCGTGTCTCGCCCAGCGCATGGCCAGCACCCGGGTGAGCTGAATGACCCCGGCCTTAGCGGTCGAATACGTCAGCCCTGAGTTGACAATCAGGCCCGAGATAGAAGCCGTATTCACAATTTTTCCGCCCCCGTGGTCTATCATATAGCGGCCGGCGGCCTGGCAGCACAGGAACACACCGGTCAGGTCAACATCGAGTTCTTCTTGCCAATCGGCTGGGCTGATATCTTCCGGCTTCCCAAGTTTGAGGATGCCGGCATTATTAAAGGCAAAATCCAGTCCGCCCAATTCTTCAGTGGTGGTCTGGATCAGCTTTTCCACTTGGTCCTTTTGAGACACGTCCATAGCCAGCGAACGGGCCTGCCCATGCTGGGCGCGGATCTCGTTCGCCACGTTCTGGGCGGCCTCTTGATTGATATCGCTCACCACAACCGCCGCGCCGGCCTCGGCCAGGCCCAGGGCAATGGCGCGTCCCAGCCCCGAGCCGCCGCCGGTCACATACCCTCGCTTGCCGCTGACATCGAATAGCCTATGTCCGCTCATGGCCTATCCTTTTCTTCTCGTTTTTTCGGAGTCTGTTTGTAGCGAGCTTCTTCAGATGGAACAAGGCAAAGCAGCCGGCCGGGTCTGCCTGCGGCGTTGAAGAAGTCGTTTGAGTGTGGCATAAGCGCGGAACAGGTCAGTGGGAAGCGCTACGGCCAGGATTCTGCCCAGACACCAGCTAGGACAACCAGCATGAAGACTTGGACTCAAAAATTGTACGCTCTTGACCGCCGTGTTTGGTGGTCTCTGCTCTTTGTCTTACCGCTCGTCTTTGTTCGACCCCTGCCGGCACAGCCCCAGACCCTCCCGGACATCGACTGGCCGGCGGTTGAAAAAGAGGCGGGCGAGTTGCTCAGTCAGGTCGTACAGATTGACACCTCCAACCCGCCGGGGAACGAGACGGCCGCGGCCCAATTCTGGCAGCGCACCCTCACCCAGGAAGGCATTGAGGCCCAGGTCTATGAGTCGGAGCCGGGCCGGGGCATTATCTATGGCCGGCTCAAGGGCAGCGGCAAGAAAAAAGCGCTCATCCTCCTGCACCATCTCGATGTCGTCCCCGCCGACCCGGCAGAATGGGCGTTCGACCCGTTTGGCGGGGAGATCAAAGACGGCTATGTCCACGGGCGCGGGGCGATAGATTGTAAAGGCGTTGCAGTCGTCCAGTTTCTTGCGCTGGCCTTACTCAAGCAAAGTGGCCTGGCATTTGAACGCGATATTATTTTTCTCGGGACCGGAGATGAAGAGGTCGGTGGGAGAAAAGGCGCCGGCTGGTTTGTTGACCAGCATTTCGACCTCATTGCTGACGCAGAGTTTCTCCTGACCGAAGGAGGCGGCATTCGACAGCGTGAGGGCAAGCGCTCGTATCGCGTTGCCGTGGCGGAAAAGGCCCCGTGTTGGATAGAACTCAAAGCGACCGGACCAGCAGGACATGGGTCGAGTCCGGTGCCCGAAACGGCGGTCAATCGCCTGGTGCGGGCCTTGGACAAAATCCGTCGCCATGAGACGGCCTTCAAGGTCGTGCCGGCGGTCCAAACGTATTTCAGTGCCCTGGCAGACTCCGCGGATGCAGAGACCGCGCAACACTACCGGGCGCTTGAACAGGCGCTCCAGGACGAGACGTTTCGCAAGCAATTCACGGCAAATCCGGGCCATAATGCCCTGGTGCGGAATACCATCTCCCTGACCGTTCTCAACGGCAGCCCGAAAACCAACGTCGTCCCAGCCTCGGCGTCCGCCCACCTTGACTGTCGCCTCCTGCCGGGGGAAGACCCGCACCAATTCATCGCTGCGCTCAAACGGCTGGTGGACGACCCGCATATTCAGTTCTCAACGCTGCTCAACTTTCCTGCTGCTGCCTCGGACCCGGATACGCCCCTCTTTGAGGCGATCCGGTCTGTTGCCGCGCGCCGAGACCCGCACGCTCCGGTCCTGCCCAGCGTCCTGGGCGGTTTCACGGATACGCATTATTTCAGAGAAAAAGGCATTACCAGTTACGGCTTTTCCGGCTTAACGCTCACCGCCGAAGAGGCCCGGGGTGTAACACGGCCTGAACGAGCGGATGCCCCTGGCGGCCTTACGAGATGCCGTGCACGTGCTGCTGGAGGTCGTGCTGTCTCTTGACGCTCAGCCTGGAGGAGGACACGCGCATGGCAGTTAGTCACGACCTCCTGGCGATCCTGGTCTGTCCTGAGACCAAGCAGCCCGTGACATTGGCCCCGACCGCGCTGGTAGACACCCTCAACGTCCAGATTCAAAGCGGCAGCCTCAAAAACCGGGCCGGCGAGGTCGTCTCCGCGGCAATGGACGCCGCCCTGGTCCGTGAAGACCAACGCTATTGCTACCCCATTCGAGACGATATCCCGGTCATGTTGATTGACGAAGCCATTCCCCTGCCCCGACTCGAAGAAGCCGACTAGCCAGATTCCCGCTTATGCGGGAATGACGGACGGCTACACCCCAGCCTGCATTGCACCCGGTTTGCCGGGCTGGAGGGGCGACCCCTGCGTCACCCCTCCCCCGTGCTCTTGCGCTAGAACGTTATCCGCAAGCCGACCGTCACCACCCGGCCGGGCTCAAAGACTTCTCGTCCGGTAAACGGATTCTCGCGGGTGATATGCTCGTGATAGTTTTTGTCGAACAAGTTCTCGACCCGCACCATGAGTTCGTGCCGCCCGAGAAATCGCCAGCCAGCCCCGATATCGACCGTCACATGCCCCTGTGTCGCGTCTTCGCCAAACGCAGTATCAATGCGATGCTGGCTCTGAACCAGGCGCAGCGTGGGGTTGAACCACAGGCCCCAGTGCGGATGCTCGTAGCGCAGGCCGAGCCGGCCTTCCAAAGGCGGAATCTCGGACAGCGCCCGGTCATTTTCCTCGTTTTCTCCATGCACATAGGCAAAGGAGCCGTGTAGCAGCAGGTTTTCGCGCAGGACATAGCTCAGGCTCAGGTCTGCGCCCAGCAAGGTGGCGTGATCGATATTGCGAAATCCGCGCAGATTGCACGGCCCGTGCGGACACTGGAAAGCCCGGTCCAGAATGTATTGCAGAATGTAGTCTTCGATCCGGTTGTAGAAGAGGGCCCCGTCCACGGCCAAGCGGCCCCACCTGGTGTGGATGCCCGTATCGACCTCAAAGCTCGCTTCCGGGTCCGGGCCGGGATTGCCGATATAAAACCCGCCCGGCCCAGGTCCGAGCGCCAAATACCGCTCGGTCGCATCCGCGGTGCGCACAGCGCGGCCCACCCCGACAAACAGGTCAAGCCAGGATACCGGCGAGTAGACCAGCCGAGCGTTGGCGCTGACATTCGTCTCAAAAGCGTCCACGTCATCGGCACCGTCACCGTAATAGGCATGGTACTGCATACGCTCGGCCGGGCCCGGATTCGCACCGGCATCAACAAAATCGACCCGTGCGCCAACGGTCAGACGCCACTGCGGCGCCGGCAGATAGATGTATTCTCCAAAAATGCCCCCATCCACGATGTGCGTCTCCGGCCAGGCGTGGAAATAGCGAGTGGTGCCGGCCATGTCGCCGCTGAGAAACGACAGATGATTGGTCCCCTCGCGCTCAAGTCGGTACACATCCCCGCCAAGCGACAAGCGGCCCCCAAAGTCCGGCAGGATGTTCGCTTGCGCCCGTCCACCGAATGTTCGAGCGTCCAGCGGAAAGACAATGCGCCTGACCGGGTGAGCGTGTCCGCCATGCCCATGATCCAGCGTGTCGTCGTGGCCGTGCCCGGTCATGTCATCGTGGCTATCCCCATCTTCATGTCCGTGGCCATGCCCGGCGGGATGCCCAGAGCCATCCTGCCTACCGGGGCCGGAACCGTCCTGCAAGCCTCCACCGGCGCCACTCCCGGCCCGGTGAGGCTTATGCTCATTGTTCATACGATGGTGCACGTAGTTGTAGTAGCCGCTGAATTGCAGGCTCTCCACAAGCGGGAATGGATTGCTGAACGTATAGGACACGGAGCCAAGATAGGCGTCGTCTTCTTCCAGGTGCAGCGGCAGCGCATCGAAACGGGTATCCCGGTCAGATTCCCGGCTGATGGACAGGGAAAAGCGATGGTCGGCGTGCGGTTGCCACAGCAGGGTACCGGAGACCGATTGGCTCTGAAACCCGGACTGTATCCGCTCTCCGTCACCCGAGTCATAGTCCTGATAATCGCGGTAGCCCCCAGCCAGCCGAAACGCCAAGGTCGGCCCACCGGCACTGATCGACGCCTTGGTGCTAAACCCGTTGTAATTGCTGGCATAGGCCGCTCCAACCGACCCCTGCGCCTCCCAGTCGGGTGAAAGCTCCGGTTTCTTGGTGACCAGATTGATCGTTCCGCCGATGCTGCTCGGACCTCGCGTGACCGAGTACGGCCCCTTGATCACTTCGATGGCTTCCAGCTCATCCACATCCAGCAGCGAGGTCGGCGGGTCCATGCGAAACGGCCCGCCTCCCCATATCTTTGTGCCATTGGTCATGACACTCAAACGGTCTTCCCGCAGCCCACGAATAACCGGGTCAAGATTGATGCCACCGCTGCGCTTGCCGGTCACGCCGGCGACACTGCTCTTCAGGACCTCGGCAACATCATTGGCCTGAGCTTCCTGGATTTGCTCAGCCGTCACCACAGATGCCACCGCTCCGCTGGCGGGGGCAATGCGTTCGACTGCGACGATCATATCTTCCAGGGCGACCGTCTCCGCTTGTGTGAGTTCTTCTCCAGAGTCCGCAGTCTCTGCCTGGGCTTGCCCCCAGCTCGGCCGTTCTCCCATGGCCACAGACAGCCACACAGCCAGCAAGCTCACCACCCCTCTTCTCCAGCTTCCTGCGTACAGTTCTCGCATCGTGTTGTTCTCCGCCTGGCGCGCTCTGATGGTATGGTTCCCGGACTGACAGGGTATGATAGACTTCATACCCTGTCGTGGAAGTCAAAAACAGACGGGTAAAGGAGTGAGGGTATGGACGTACACGAGAAGAATAATACTGCCCCGGTTGAGTCGGCCTCAATCAAACGCCGCGATGTCCTGCTGGGCGTCTCGGGCGCGGCCCTGGCCGGGCTTATGGCCTCTCCAGTCCTCGCCGCCCCTCACGAACACGCTGAGCATACCCAGCCCGCAGAGACCTCGAGACACCGCACCCTCGTCCTGACGGCGCAAGCCTGCGTGGGTGTCGGAGCGATGTGCCTGAAGCATTGTCTGAACCTTTTTGCGACAGGGGACACCTCGCTGTCCGCCTGTGCTGCGCGCCTTCAGGAAATGAGCGCGGTGAGTGAAGCGCTAGGCGGACTCGCCGCGGCCGACTCCGCCCATCTCAAAGCCTTTATGCCGGTCTGCATAGCCGTGCATGAAGCCTGCGAGGAGGAGTGCCGCAAACACACCCACCATCCGGTCTGCATAGAGACCGCCGAGGCCTGCGCTCAAGTCACAGCAGAATGCAAAAAAGTGATGGCCTGAGCAACCTTTTGCTCCTCTTTCCTCTGGGGAGGGCTCTTCAGTCCAGTATCGGATAACTCTGCGTTAGCCCGACCGAGGCTTCCGGGCAGGCCGCTTTCCGGCAGCTTGTTGTGGACGAGCGCTTTTTGAACCGGTAGCGGCGCGTTTACGTGGCTGGAGACTGTCAAACGCATAATCGTAATCGGTACGCAGCGGCGCGTGGTCAGAAAAGCGCTCTTGCGTGTAAATCACGGCCTGGGTTGCCAGTTTAGCCAACCCAGGGGTGACCACCTGATAATCGATCCGCCAGCCAACATTTTTTGCCCAGGCCTGGCCGCGGAACGACCACCACGTATAGGCTTCCGCGTCAGGATTAACCCGCCGAAACGCATCCACCAGACCGATTTCGTCAAACACCTGCGTCAGCCAGGCGCGTTCTTCGGGCAGAAAGCCGGAGTTCTGCTGATTACTCCGCCAATTTTTGATGTCCTTCTTCGTATGGGCGATATTCCAGTCCCCACACACCACCACATGCCGGCGACTGGCGCGCAGCGCTTTGAGTTCCGGCAAGAGCTGGTCCATGAACTGATATTTGACGCGCTGGCGCTCCTCAGAACTCGACCCGGACGGCAGGTAGAGCGAGATGACCGCAAGCCGGCCAAAGTCCGCCCGCAGATAGCGCCCCTCGCGGTCTGCGTCCGCCCAGCCCCAGCCAATACGGACCCTATCCGGTTGCCGTCGGGCATAGATGCCAACCCCGGAATAGCCCGGCTTTTCTGCGTAGTGAAACGTTCCGGTCAGGGCTCCGGCTTCCTGGTAGGTTGGGATGACATCCTTTTCCTGAGCCTTGAGTTCCTGGACACACACTATGTCGGCGTTTTGTTGCTCCAGCCACCCAAAAAATCCTTTGCGCGCCGCCGACCGAATGCCATTCAGGTTACAGGTAATAATCCGCATCTGAGCCGCCACCTTGCCCCACCGTCCGCAGAGGGTCAACAGCCAGCGTGCTCGACACAACCGCCGGCCTTGGCTACATATACACGAGCCTGCCACTAGCCCTTACTCAAGGAGGAGACATGACACAGTTACACATTGGAGGAGAAGTGCAGTTACCCCAAGCTTTTGGTTTTACTGCGTTACGTTCGCTCTCGGACCAGATTGAGGACGTGGGCCATCTTATTCCCGGCCGGGAGGGCAGTGCGGTCCGGCTCCAGGCGCTATTGGAGCAGGTCAGGCCCAAAGAAACCGTCCGCTACATCACCCTTGAGTCTACTGACGGAAAATTTTCTGCCAGCGTACCGCTAGAAGCCGTGCAAGAGGGAATCGTTGCGTATCGCTTCCATGACGCAGCCCTGCCAGAAAAAAAAGGCGGGCCGTATCGCTTTTTTATTCCAAACGTTGCCGAGTGCCATATGGATGAGATTGACGCCTGCGCCAATGTCAAATTTCTGGGCCGCATCTCTCTGAGCCAGGAGAAAGGCCGGGACTTGCGACCGACAAACCCACAGGCGCATGAGGAACATCATCAAAAGCCCGGTCACGAGCATCTGGACTGAACAGCGGGGGCAGTCGGCTGCCCCCTGCATTCCAGAGACCCGGCGCTCGGCTACGCCTAGCGCGTGAAGTTCAACTTCAGGCCCGGCCGCGGCCAGTCCATAGCCACCAGCTTGCCCGTGCCCGACAGGGTGATATAGGCCGTTTTCAGGTCTGGCCCACCAAAACAGATATTCGTCACCACCGGGTCGCCCGGCACCGGGACATGCTCAACCGACGAGCCGTCCGGCGCAAACACGGTAATGCCGCCGTTCAGAATGGTCGCCACGCACACATTGCCGTTGGCCTCAACCGCCAAAGAATCCAGCAATTGATAGCCGGACAAACCAGCCACCAGGACGCCACCGCCCGGACCGGCCAGGAGCGGACCCCCTGCCCCTTCCACCCGTTCCAACTCGCCCGGACCAGTGATATTCCAGCCCCATACCCGGGCCTCAAAGGTCTGGGCCGCATACAAAGTGGCGTCGCCAGGGGCCAAGCCAATGCCGTTCGGTCCCTGGATGGGATACACGACTTCCTTGATAAGCGAGCCATCTGTCTTGGCGTAATAGAGGCCGCACACATCACGGTCGCGGTCGCGGATTTTACCAAAGTCGCTGAACCACATACCGCCTTGGGCATCAAACACAATGTCATTCGGCCCGCACAGCCTGTTGCCGTCACACTCGGTATAGATCGTCTCCACCGCCCCGGTATCAATATCCACCCGTTGGATATACCCGTTGGTATAGCTGTCAGGGATACCGTGCGGCACAGTCAACCCGCCGGCTTCGATCCACTCAAAGCCACCGTTATTACACACATAGATTTTACCGTCCGGCCCGATTGCCGCGCCGTTCGGCCCGCCCCCCGTTTCGGCCACGATTTCCTTGCTGCCGTCGGGTTTGACCCGCGTCAGCGTTCCGCGCTTGATCTCAGTCAGAATGACGCTGCCATCATCCATTGCGATGGGGCCCTCTGGGAATTCCAGACCCGAGGTTATTTCACGTACTTCTGCCATATCTACGCTCCTTTCGTTTTTCTTCCGGCTACCGGCTGTATGTAGCATGATGTAGCACGATCTAATAGGAAGTGTCAGGGAGTGGCGTCTTCAAAGCCGTCATGTGGCGCGGGGAGAGAAATTCCCAGGTTATCATTATGGAAAAGACCGACCTCCGTTGGCTTTGTACACGGTGATGCAGTTGAGAGTTTTCTTGTGCAAGCCCTCAATTCGTGGCATAGCATGGGTCATGTCAACGTCGTTCCACACTATGCACGTTCCCCTTTCGACCGCTATCCATACTCGTCTCAAAGCAGAAGCAAGACGCTCTGGCCGGCCAGCAACCGTCCTGGTCCGCGAAGCTATTGGAACCTGGCTTGAGGAACAGGAAAAAGCGGCGCTGCATCACGGCCATTACCCACTACGCCCAGGCGGTTGCCGGGTACTTCTGACGACCTGGATTTAGACTTTTATCCCGCTCTTATACCCTCAAATGAGGAGTGATGATGAGGGAAAAAGAAATGATACAGACACAATCCCTCCGAACGAATATCTCTATTATCCTGCTCTTCCTCCTCGCTCTCTGCTCCCAGCTCGCTCAGGCACAGGAAATACCTTGCGATAACAGCAGCGCTGAATCTGTAATCCAGACGGACAGAGCGGGTAAGCCCTTAATGCCGGAGGAGATTCAAGACAATGCAGACATTATGAGACGGATCAAAGACACTAGACTAAAAAAGGAGATAATCAAATGCTGCTTGGATAGCGACGAACCTCTCATCAATCACATCATTTATTTCGGTGAATACGTGGAGGCGTGGAAAGAGATCAAGGGCCCGCGCCCTGCTCTTCGCATTCAAGACAGCGTCTTGTGGTCATTCAAGAAAGAGGGACAGGTGGATCTCGCGGAATTTGCAGGACACACAGCAGGACACACAAAAGAAGCGGGTGGAAAAATAACGCGCGAGGTTACTGCCCCAATTCAATTGAGAAGTGTCACGCTGGGACCGTCATTTTCGGCCGCGGAGATCAAGTTCTCAGAAGAAGTCTCATTTGTCCACAGCCGGTTCCCTAGTGGCGGTTCGACTCACTTCCGGTATACCACCTTCGGCGGTGAGGTTGACTTCTGGGGGGCTACCTTCGGCGGTGAGGTTGACTTCGAGGGGGCCGATTTCGGCGGTGAGGCTTACTTCGCTTGGGCCGATTTCAGCAAGTTGGTTTCCTTTGCGCGAGCTACTTTTAGTAGGAGTATGAGTCTTCGCGGCGTAACAGCCGAAGGTGATCTTAAACTTGATAGCGCGAACTGGACAGGTCGAATCGACCTCCGAGAATCGGGAATTGCGAAGCTTTCTTGGGCCAGCGAGACTCGCCCATCGAATGTCACAGGCGTCTTTGATGCGCGTGAAGCTACGTTTGAGGAAGCTGTAATCAAAGATATCCACTTTTCTGATCTGGTAGATTTTTCTGATACTGAACTGGGAAAAGGAGGAAACATTACTTTCGAGAACGTCACCTTCGAGTAAGGAGGTAGACTTCCTTCGTGCCGAATTCTTGAATGATGCCATCTTTGTCCGAAATCGCTTCCGCGAGGCGTGGGACCTAACAGATGTGACGTTTGAGAAGCAGAAAGAGCAGGCCAACCTGTGCCTATCATTCAACCGTATCGACAAACTTTTCATGGAAAGGGAACATCTGGGCTACTCCGAGAATTTTTTCCCAAGTCCGCTCCGGTCTCCTCCATTGGAAAGAAGTCGGATTCGCGGTGTCCGCGGTGTCCGAGCCAGAGAATACTCATGCGCTGACCCAGATGAGTCGCACGAGAAAAACGAAGGCATCCAGGACATCTATAAAACCATTGAATTGTCGTTCCGGGAGACCAATGACCGACCGGGAGAGAATGAGGCATGGTACTTGAGACAGGTGGTAGGACAGAACTGGGCATCTTGGATTTTTTTGACATCCCTTCTCGCTACGGAATTGACATCTACCGGGTGGTTTACGTGTCTGCCTCTCTCTGGTTTTTCTTTACGATGGGCATCTACGCTTGTTTCCGATGGCAGACTAACGGTGAGAACTTGAAGATAACGCGGAGCCCTTTCCCGACTCCACAGCGGGTCTTGCGTTTTCGCCTGGTTGAACAGTTTTTCGACAATCAGAAAAGACCGAAGGAACGGCTACTGCGACCCCTCAGAGATGCGATGTCCCTCTCGGGACGAGCGTTCTTCAAACTGGGGCTGGGAACTGCATATCCGTACAGGCGTGGTCTACTAGCGTGGGTCGCCTATATCGCATGGGTCGTAGGCATGTACATGCTGATCCACTTCCTGTTCGTGATTAAGAACACCCTGCCCATCGCTCTGCCGTTTCTGGTTCCGTAGGCCAGGTTAGCGGAGCGTAAGCCGGCCCCCCCGGCCACTGCTGAGCGCTTCCGTAAGGGGGCAGGGAAGCGGAATCATCCCGCCTTCTTCGCTGCTCTCCACGCCTGGGTTGCGGCCGCAATGAGCCGCAAGGCGTCACGGCTGCCGGCGTCTGCGCCTTTTTCAAAGTCGCCCTCGACTTGGCCCATCTGATTGGTGACGTGGGCAAAGCAGACAACCGCCTTGTTGCGCGCCTGGGCAAAGGCGTACAGACCGGCGGCCTCCATTTCAACCGCAAGAATCCCACGCTGCTGCGCATGCTGAATTGCTTCTCGCGTTTCTCGAAACGGGGCGTCGGTGGTCCAGGTTGCACCACGATAGACCGGGGGGTCGCTGTCTGAGAGGGCACGGGTAAACAGATCCAACAGGTCGGGCTTGAGAGACGAGAAATCAGACGGCGGCAGATAATGATAGCTCGTGCCTTCGTCGCGCAGGGCTTTTTCGACCAGAATGAAAAACGGCGGGTCGGCTTTGGGGACTATCTGACCGGAGGACGTGATGTGAATGAGCAACTGACAGCCGGAGGCAAATAATTCTTCCGCTACCAGCACGGCAAACGGCGCGCCTACCACATGGCGGATAATGCCCAGCTCAAGCCCGTTGAGACCGAAGGTATAGAGGGTGGTGTGGTAGCACGCCCAGGTGGCGTGTTCGTGGGCTGCGCCTTGGGCCAGCAGGCTGGCGACAATATCGCCGTCCGGGTCAAGCACGCACAGACTGGGCACGTGGCCGGCGGTCAGACCCATTTGACGCCGCGCTTCGCGCAATAGATTCTCCGGGGCAAACTGCGAGGGCCGGTCGTATGCCTTGTGTTGGAGAACCGGGGGGGAGGGGCGAGGACCGGCCATGTGCGCTGGGAAATATCACGCAGCGCGCTAAAAGCGCTGCAAGGCGAAGACCGCGGTGGTGGCGCGTAAGTTTTTGTAGCGCCGACTCTTCAAACGCCGACTCCGGGATAAATAGATCTCTTCCAGGATGCCGAAGCCCAAATGGTGACAGAAATCGCCAAAGTCGGCCACCGTAAACGCTTGCCAGCGTGGCGCTTCGTACCAGCGTTCGGCCAGATCAAACACCTGCGGCATACGGCCGGCAATGAGCAATTCGAGCCGGCAACGCCAAAAACCCCAGTTCGGAAAGCTGACAATCGCCCGGCTGCTGACCCGGAGCATCTCGCGCAGGATCATGGCCGGATCGTTCAGAAAAGGCAACGTCTGACTCAAAATCACCGAGTCAAAACTCGCATCCGGGTAATCGGCTAAGCCCTCTTCCAGATTGCCCTGGCGGACGCTCAGCCCACGCCGGACACAGGCGAGCATCCCGTCTTCGCTGCGTTCCACGCCCCGCCCCGTCACCTGCTTGCTGCGCACCAGGTATTCGAGCAGGGCCCCGTCCCCACAGCCCAGGTCCAATACCCGCGACCCAGCCGGCACCATGTCGGCAATGGCGAGCAGGTCTGAGCGCAGCAGTTCTGGACGGGGCGGGGCAGGCGGTTCCGTCTCACCGCTCATGCCACGGCCTCGGCTTTTGTCTGCCCTTTTTGTGGCGTGGCTGACGGGAAAACGGACGGCAGGGCCACCTGCTCGGATTGAACCAAGCGCTCAAGAAAACCGCTGAGCAGTTTGGTCATGGTTTCAACCTCAAGCAGAAACGCATCATGACCCCAGGAGCTTTGCACATCCAAATAGGTCACGTCTGCGCCGGCCGCGGTGAGTGCGCTGACCAACTCCTTGCTGTGATAGCTCGGGTAGAGCCAATCGCTGGTAAAACTCAGCACGAGATAGCGCAGGGCGGCCGAGTTGGCAAAGGCCGCGGCAACTGAGCCGGTCTGGGCACTCAGATCAAAATAGTCCATCGCTTTGGTGACATACAGATAGCTGTTGGCGTCAAACCGACGGGTGAAATTGTGCCCTTTGTATTTGAGATAGCTCTCGACCTGAAACTCGGAGCGAAACTCATAGCCGTACCGAACCTGGTCCTGGAGGCGGCGACCAAACTTCTGCTGCATGGACGCTTCGCTCAGATAGGTAATATGGCCCACCATACGGGCGACCGCCAGACCGGCATCGGGTTTGAGGCCGGCGTCGTAATAGTCCCCATTATTCCAGGCCGGGTCGGCATAAATTGCCTGCCGCCCCACCTCGCTCAGGGCAATCAGCATCGGGCTGTGATGGGCGGTTGTCGCAATGGGAATGGCCGCGTGCAGGCGGTGCGGATAATGGGCGGCCCACCCAAGCGCCTGCATCCCGCCCATGGAGCCGCCGGCCACACACAGCAGGGTGTCTATGCCCAGATGATCGATCAACCGGACCTGGGCGCGCACCATGTCCCCGATGGTGACGACCGGGAAACGCATCCCGTACGGTTTGCCCGTCGTCGGGTCAGGGGATGCGGGGCCGGTTGAGCCGTAGCACCCACCCAGGACGTTGCTGCAAATGATAAAGAATTTATGGGTATCAAAAGCTTTGCCCGGCCCGATGCAGTCGTCCCACCAGCCGGTTTTGGACTCGTCCGGCTGATGGTAGCCAGCCGCATGGGCGCTGCCGCTCAGGGCGTGTGTAATAAGAATGGCATTGGTCCGGTCGGCGTTGAGTTGGCCGTAGGTTTCATACGCCACGGTCACCGGACCAAGGGTGGCCCCACTGTCCAACTGAAAGGGCTCGTCCTCAGCGAAAATCACCTGCTGAGACTGAACGAGCCCGACTGAACCCTTCATACTCATGGCCTATTCCATCACGCCCAGGGACCCCCCTCCGAGGAGGGGAACGCCTTCCACCTCGACCGGCCTACCCGGTGGCCGCGTGCAGGGCCTGTTCCAAATCCCAGATAATGTCCTCAACATCTTCCAAGCCAACGCTCAGCCGGACAAAGTCCGGCGTGACCCCCGCGCTGCCCAACTCGTCTTCGTTGAGCTGGCTGTGGGTCGTACTCGCCGGGTGAATGGCCAGGCTTTTGGCATCACCCACATTGGCAACATGACTGTGCAGCTTGAGGCTATTGATGAACTTCTCGCCCGCTTGTCTACCGCCCTTTATCTGAAAGCCCATGATTGAGCCAGGACCGAGCGGGAGATAGTGCTTGGCTTTTTCATAATCCGGGCTGTTGGCCAGGCCAGGAAAGGCCACAGCATGTACACTGGAATGGCTATCGAGAAATTCGGCAACCTGTTGGGCGTTGGCGATGTGCCGTTCCATGCGTAAGCTCAGGGTCTCAATGCCGAGCAGAGTCGTAAAACTATCAAAGGGGGCTTGGCAGCCGCCCACATCACGCAGGATTTGCACCCGCGATTTGAGTATCATGGCCGGCGCGCCGAGCTCGGCGTATACCAGGCCATGATACGAGGGGTCCGGCTCGGTAAAATTCGGAAAGCGGCCGCTGGTCCAATCGAAATTCCCGCCATCCACAATCACACCGCCGATAGCTGTGCCGTGGCCGCTCAGAAACTTGGTCGTGCTATGGGTCACAATATGGGCCCCCCACTCAAACGGGCGACACAGATACGGCGTGGCAAACGTGTTGTCTATCATCACTGGGATATTATGGGCCTGAGAAATGGCCGACACTTCATCAAAGGGAAAGACGGTAATATCCGGGTTGCCGAGGGTCTCACCATAGATGATTTTCGTGTTGGGTTGGATGGCCTTTTCAAGTTCTTCCGGCTTGGTCGGGTCCACAAAGGTCGAGGTCAGGCCCATGCGCGGGAAGGTATGGGCGAACTGATTAAACGTGCCACCGTACAGCCGGCTGCTGGTCACAATATGGTCGCCCTGGCTACACAAGGCCATGATGGCCATCATCTGTGCGGCGTGGCCGCTGCTGGCCGCTAACGCCCCCACTCCGCCCTCAAGGGCGGCGACGCGCTGCTCTAACACATCATTGGTCGGGTTCATGATGCGCGTATAGATATTGCCGGGCTCGCTCAACGCGAACAGATTGGCCGCGTGTTCGGTGTTCTTAAACTGGTAACTCGTCGTGTGATAAATCGGAACGGCTCGGCTACCCGTGGTGGGGTCGGGGTTTTGTCCCGCGTGCAACTGACGCGTATTAAAGCCGTATTTGCGTTCGTTCGTATCATTTGCACCCATGCGATTCTCCTCTTCCTTGGTGGCTCATACAGTCTTAGCCCATTCCGGCGCAGAGGGCTATAACACGGCCTGCGCCTCGCCTGCCCCTTTTTGGCGTGTCAGGCGTATGGGAGGGCGGCTCCGGCGGGCAGCCGGTCCTCTCTCCCTCCAGGGGAGAGGGAATGCGTATCGTAGGGGCAATCCCCTGTGGTTGCCCGGCCTCTGCTCGGTCAAGCGTTATTGTCCGGGTCAGTGTTGCTGGCTATGATAGCCGCCTCGATAACACTATCCGACAAAGGGGTACCCGATATGGCAGGACAATTCTGTGTCTCACTGACTCATGCAAAAGATAATACCGACAAGGCCACCGTCGCCTTTGTGATTGCCAATGCCGCTGTGGGCTCGGACCAAGACACCCTGGTCTTCCTCAGCACCGAGGGCGTCCGTCTGGCCGTCAATGGTTATGCCGATGATATTCATGAGGACGGCTTTGCGCCGCTTAAAGATCTGATGACCAATTTTGCCGAAGCTGGCGGCTCGATATATGTGTGTTCGCCCTGCTTTAAGAAACGCGGCCTGGATGAGAATAATCTTGTGCCGGGGGCCAAAATTGTCGGGGGTGCCAAGCTGGTCGAGTTTCTGGCCGGTGGCACGCCGAGCGTGTCGTATTAGGGCATAGCCCCACCCTGGCCGGCTCCCTCTGAGAGAGGGAAACAGCGCAGGGGAAGAAGAACGCATGGATTCTGATACTCAGACACACCCATACCAGCCGGCGGACAGTTTTGACGGTGGAGACCTCGACTGTGGCAATGGCCTGTTACTGCTGATTCGCAAGCATATTGACCCTCTTACCCCAGGCCAACTGCTCGAAATCCTATCCACGGAAATCTCGGTTGTCGAAGACCTGCCGGCTTGGTGTCGGCTGACCGGCAACGCCTTGGTGTCCCATATCCGCCGGGGCAGGCAGAACAGTTTTCTGGTCTCAAAAGGTCCGGCCCCAGACCTTCGTTCCACGCAATCCGAGCCAACGACTCCCTCAAAACAGAAAAAGAAGAAAACGAAACACCGTTCGGCGCGCGAAAAGGAATACGCGCCCATTACCCAACCCATCGCTCAGGTCGTGACTCCCGACCGCCTGCCGCCGCCGGCCCCAGCCCCAAGCATTGCTCCTCTGGCGGTCATGGGCGTCGGGAGTTGGCCGCGCCCGCCCTGGCTGCTGCGCGCTCTCAACGATCATCTCGAAGGCCGCCTGTCGGCTGAAGAGTTTGGCCAAACCGCTGATGATGCCGTGCGACTGGCGGTGGCCGCCCAACAGCGGGCCGGCGTGGATGTCCTGACAGATGGTGAACAGCGTCGGGATAATTACGCCAGCTTCGTCGGCGGACTGCTCGACAACTGCCAGTTGATTCCGATTACCGACCTGCTGCCCTATGTTGATGACCCCGAAGAGTTCGAGCGCGAGTTACGCGCCCTTGATGTCCCGGCTGGCAAGGTGCGCCATCCGGCGGTGTTTGGACCGCTGGGCCGCAGCCGCTCGTTGACTGTTCACGAGGCAGCCTTTCTTGCCAGCCTGACCGACCGGCCGCTCAAGGTCGCCCTACCCGGCCCCTATCTGCTGACCCGCACGATGTGGATGGAGTGTATCTCCGACCGGGCGTATGACACGCGGGAAGAACTCGCCGTAGATGTCGTCCGGGTGTTGCGCGAGGAACTCCACTTTTTGCTTGCCGCGGGCGTCTCGCTGGTTCAACTGGACGAGCCGGTTCTGACCGAGGTTGTCTTCAGCGGCACGTCAAACAATCGAACCTTTATGTGTGGCGCGCTGGGAGAGAAGCGTGAGGCCGCCGCGGAACTGGCCTTTGCCGAATCGCTCATTCATCAGACGGTCGCCAATCTGCCCCAGGAACGCCTGGCGCTGCATATCTGTCGCGGCAACTGGACGCCAGATGAAAGTGTGGCGCTGGCCGGCGACTATGCACCCCTGCTGCCCCTGCTGAAGACCGTCGCAGTCGGCACGCTCATGCTGGAGTTCTGCACGCCACGGGCTGGAGATGAAGCCGTGCTACGCGACCTGCCAGACGACCGGCGGATTGGCGTTGGGGTGGTGAATCAGAAGACGCAAAGCCTTGAGACCGTAGACCAGATTGTGACAAAAGCAGAGAAAGCCATTCGTCTTTTTGGGGCGGAACGACTCCTCCTGACCCCCGACTGCGGCTTTGCCACGTTTGCGGATAATCCTATTGTGTCAGCCACGCTGGCCGAACAAAAACTGGCGGCCATCACTCAAGCCGCGACCGTTCTTCGCCACCGCTACGGCCTATAGGTCGTTGTGACCAGCCCGCTCTGCCCGGAAAAGTGCCGGACAGCCCTGCACGTATCAGATTGGACCATCCCGCAGGCTTGGCCCCTATCCAGCCTGATGTGAAGCAACACTCTTACAATCCAGTTGCAAATACATTAAACCCTTGATATGAGACTCCCGTCCATCAAGAGCCCGTCCGTTAAGAGAGAGAAAAGCTCCCCTGTGCAAGGAAAGCGAGAAAGGAAATAAGCATCATGCGCGCTAAGAGTCTTCTATCCCTCCAGAGCTTCATCATCCGCTGGAGTCTCTCTTTCCTCCTGCTGTCCCTCTGGGCGCTGCCGGCTTTTGCCCAAGGCGACGGGCAGCTTGTCGTCGCCGACCCCGCAGCGGAGAAACTCTACGTCTATGAACTCCCGTCACTCACCCTGCAAGCGGAGTTCGATAATATACGGCTGGCTCCACAGGCAGGCTTTCTTCCCCTCAAGGGAGAACGGATCATCTTTATCAATGAAGAGGCCGCCGCGGATGACGGGCATGGCCATGAGGAGGAGTCCGGCCACACTGACACCCATGACGAGCACGGTCATGAGGATGAGCACGGCCACAGCGAGGCCAGTCCGAGCGGCGAGATGGTCATGCTCAAGATGAATCTCAATGGAAAACCAGCCATCATTGGCCGCGCAGCCGTGGACTGGACGGGGGGAGCCGGCCAGATTGCCGTGCATCCAAAGATGGAGTTTGCCGCGGTTGCTGCGGGCGCAGTACACGCTGAGGACGGCGACCACGAGGAGGATGAGCACGGCCATGAGGATGAGCATAGCGACCATGAGCCGGATGAGCACGGCCACGAGGATGAGCATGGACATGAGGATGAGCACGGCCACAGCGCAGGCGGAGGGGCTGTCTCCGTGGTTGATTTACGTTGGTGGGCTTCTTCGGCCTATAGCACCATTGCGACCAACCATATTGAGAGTGAAGCGCCTGGCATAGCCATCGCCCGAAGCCCAGACATGCTTTTACAGCGCCTCGGCAACCATGACCATGAGGCCGACCACGCGCATGAGGACGAGCCGCTCATCGGTCGTCTGCTCATCAGCGACGCAGAGACGGGCGCCCTTTCGGTCATTGACCTGGGGGACGGTACGGTAGCGCAGGACGCCTTCGACATAGGGTCGCGTGCCGCACGCTTATACCCCACCAAGAATGGGCGTTTTGCCATCGCTGTCGCCTACGAGGCCAACAATGTCCACGTCTTTGACGGCGGCATATACGAAGAGGATCACGGCGACCATTTCGACTTGATAAGAAACCCGGTGCAGAGGCTGGACATCGACTTATCCGGCGACCGCCCGGTGCATCTGTACGTCAGCGGCGAGTGGTCCTCTGTCTTTTATGACGGCTCCGGCAATGTCGTGCTGCTCAACGAACAGGAGTTGGCAGAGCAAGGCGATGATTACTTACCGCTAGTCTTCAATGTCGGCCCGCACCACGGGGGGGCGGTTCCGCTGTATGGCGGATTGATAGCCACCACGACCCAGCACCCGGATTACGATTCATCCCCCGCTGATTACCCTCTCCCTGTCGGCGCCGACATCCGCGACATCGACGGCAACGTACTCTACACTGCCGGTGGTTGTGACGGCCTGCACGGCGACGCTGGCAACGGCCATGTCGCCGTCTTCGGCTGCATCGGTGGAGCGTTGGCAGTCGAGGCCCACGACGGTGAGTATGGACATGTTTTCATACATCCCCCAGCGGGCGAACCTGACGACTTTCGTCTGGGGTCCATATGGGGCTACGACGGATTGGAGCATTTCTTTGCCCTCGGTGGCACAGGGCTGTATGTGGTAGAGCCGGAAGAAGAAAGTATGACGCAGATCATCCCGGCCAGCGCAGACCTCCGGCCACTGAGCGTCGCCATCAGTCACGACGGCTATGCCCTGCTGGTGCTGATGAGCGACGGCGAACTGCGGATGTACGACGCCAAAGACCTCGACCTGCTGGCCTCAACGACCGGCTTCCTGACGGAGCCAGTGGAGACCGGCTTCTGGGGCCGTCCGAATATCGCCACCGCTCCTGGCGCGGTCTTTGTCACTGACTCTGTGGGCGACAGGGTACTGCAACTCGATTCCCACGACCTCGGCCTCGTGCGGCATTGGGATGTCTCCGGCAATCCCGACAAGATCGCCTTTGTCGGCCTCAAGGGAGCGTCCGAAACTCACGACGGTCATGACCATGAGGGTGAGGACGGCCACGACCATGAGAGCGAAGATGACCACGAAGGTCATGGCCACGCGGGTGAAGACGGCCATGACGACCATGAGGGCGAGCATGACCACGAGGCCGAGCATGACCACGAGGCCGAGCATGACCATGAGGGCGACCACGAAGAGGGACATGAAGGTGAGCATGACCACGGAGGTGAGGACGACCACGAAGGTGGGCATGACCACGAAGGCGACCACGAAGAGGGCCATGACGAGGAGCACGGCGAGGAACACGGCGAGGAACACGATGGGGAGCATGACGACCACGAAGGTGAGCATGACCACGAAGAGGGACATGACGACCACGAAGGCGACCACGACCACGAAGAGGGACATGGCGAGAAGCATGAAGGTGAGGACGGCCATGACCACGAAGGTGAGCATGACCACGAAGGTGAGCATGACCACGAAGAGGGACATGACGACCATGAAGGCGAGCACGAGCACGAGGCCGAGCACGAGCACGAGGCCGAGCACGAACATCATGAAGAAGGCATTCATGAAGCCTTTCGTCTCAGTCGCCTCATCAGTAACGAAGAGGCATTCCTCAGCGATGTTGCATTAGGTTCCCGGCCCCAGGGCGATGTGATCAGCCATAAGCTGCAAGTCTATTGCTCAGCAACGGACTTGGGCCTTGAGTGCTCAGACATTGAGGGCGGTGATCTGACGCCTGGTATAACCCTACCCTATGACACTGCTGAGCGCAGCGGAGGACGTGCGGTGTATGTACGCCTTGCCGATGACCAACGAACCGTTTTTTCCTTTATTCGAGACGATTCCGCGGCTCCGACCGACTGGACCCAATGGTCAAACGACGCCTATATCGCCAACATCGAAACCGGGACGGTCACCCGGGTTGCCCTCGGTTCGGGCTTGCTGCACCGTTTTGCCCTTTCCAAAACCGTCGCCCTCTACGTCCTGCAAGACCCGCAGGGCGACCGTGCAGTCCTGCTTGATGCCGACCCGCAGTCGCCGACCTTCACACAGATCATCGCAACGGTGGAGCTTCCGGCTTTACAGCAACCACTTGACCCAGACGTATCGCCCTTTGCCGCCGGACAGCAGTTACGACTTCCGGCTTTGACGCCAGAAGGACAGTGGGGATTTGTCACGCACGGTGGAGATGGCCTGCTCTCGGTCATCAACACGGCCCAGGCAGCAGTTGTCCAGCAGCTTGAGGTTCCCACACCGTTGGCCGGTGGTGGCTATGTCACCGCCGTTCAGAAGAAGATGAAGCTGTCAGATACGATTGGGCGCTAGGGTTAGCGGCTCCGGCCCGCGCTCAGAGGCGCGGGCCGGAGCGACCGTCCGAGTCTAGGCCGCACACCGATCGCACCGGCCGGTAAGCTGGACTTCAAAATGGCGATTTCTGATCGCGCGAGGCGTCCGCTGCGGTGCAGAGACCTTGATGCTCGTATCGGGCAGACACTCGACCTCGCCACAGTCAATGCAGGTAAAGTGGGGATGCTGTTCGGTCTGGCCATGCGCATTGTCAAGCAGTTCAAAACGCCAGACGTGATCGCCATGATCTGTTCGCGACAGAAGCCCAACCTCAGTCAGGTCAATGAGATTCCGATAGAGGGTGGCCCGGTCCAGTCCCGCCGGCTCCAGGGCTTCGGCGATCTCCGCATGACTCATAGGCGTCACCGCCTGCTGAAGTCGCTGCAAAACGGCAACCCGGGGGCCCGTGCTCCGCAGTCCGGTGGACCGAATCAGGGTGCGGAGTTCTGCGATTGATTGGATAGTTTTTTCCTTCTTCATACCGTCCCCACTGTAGCGATCTGTGTGGCTTCCGACAAGAAAAAAAGGGCGCAGTCTCATCACTTCCAGCCGACGATGGGAGGCCGAAGGCATCCCCATTCCACCCCCGTCCCTCTCTGTGGAATCTTCATTATCATAATCTTTTTACAACATAGTTGCAAATACATCAAATACTTGATAATAGAAATCCGCGATGGACTGTATCCCGGTTTTCCCAGGGTTCACCGTCTCTCAATCCCCTTCCGGGCAGAGAAGAAGAGCGCTATGAGTGCTGGCCTTCCTTGCCCGGTCCCCGGACAGGGTTTCCCTCCTGTTACCCTGTCCGGGGCACTTGTTGGTCCTGCCCAGCCGGCTCTTGCGTGATGTTATCTGTAAAAACGCTCTTCGAGCACGCTCCCAGCATCCCCATTTACGTCATTTCCGGCTTCTTGGGGAGTGGCAAGACCACCTTCCTGCGGAGTCTTCTGGCCTATGCCACGTCACGGGGTCTCAAACCCGCGGTTCTGATTAACGACTATGGAGATGTGAGCACCGATAGCGAACGCCTCCAGGGGCAGGGCTATCCGACCAAAACGTTTGCCAATGGCTGTATTTGCTGTACGCTGCGCCCGGATCTGCACTCCGCCCTCACCGCGCTCATGACCCAGCGGCCCGACGTGATCTTTATCGAAGCAACCGGGCTGGCCGACCCTGTTCGCCTGTTGGATCAACTGACGCATATCGAGATGCTGTCACGTGCATTTGTTGCCGCCATGATTGCCGTCATCGACGCCCGCGGCTCATCCCAACAGATGGCCGGCTATGGCCTGCATTCATTTACCGAGACCGCGGACTTCGTATTGATTAACCAATGTGACCGCGCCCATTGGATGCAGTTCGTCAGCATGGTGCAAGACATCCGACTCAAAAACGCACGGGCGATCATTCGCTTGACCACCTACGCCGAGGTGGACTTTGCTGAGGTGCTGAGTCAGCAGGGGACTCGGGCGGCCCTGACCACCGCTCGCGCCCCCCAGCATGACCATTTCCACACGCTGACCTATCGCGCCCCGCGCGCCTTTATCCCGGAGCCCTTTGCCGAAGTGATGCAAGCCTTGCCCGATGAAGTCTGGCGGGCGAAGGGCTTCGTTCGCTTTCACGACTCCTCGAAACAGTGGGAGTTACAGTTCACTGGAAAAGAGTTTTTTATCGGACAGGTCTCCCTGACCCCACAACCCCAAGACCATCTGGTGTTTATTGGCGCGGCGTTTGACCGCTCGGCGCTTGTTGCTGCGTTCGAGGCGTGTCTCGTCCCACACTAGCCCCACGGCAGTCCGGGTCCGCTTGACAATCTCCGGTCGTTCTCTGATAATGTTTCTATTACAACTGTTATGCAATAAGCGCTATGCAAATAAGAGTTATGCAGTTTAAGGAGGCCCCATGCACATAACATTCGTGATCGCCCTTATCTCGGCCGCCTTCATCTTCTTGTCCCCGCCAGGAGCCAGCGCACAGACCGGCGACCCACAGGAGGTCAAAGCACTCCGCAGCCAGGTTGACCGTCTTCAACAGACGGTTGAGCAACTCCAGCACACCATTTTGCAAATGCAAAAGGACTCAACGGCCCGAGATCAAGCGCTCAAGCAGCAAGTCGAGGTGCAAGAGGCCCAAGTCCAGGCAATTCGGCAACAACAGGCTGATCAGATGGCCGTCCGGGTTGACTCTCCGCTGGACCAAGCGCTGGACGAACTCGGGGTCCCAGACTTTGCACCAGCAACACCGGACCGGCAGGCGCTGTGGTCACAGCCGCTGGGTGGGAGCGCGCAATTACGTCTCATTGACATTTCGGCCGATGTGCTGTTCGTTGCCGGCGGCTCCAGCGAGCGAGACGCCGCGATTTCAACGATACAGGGCGGTAGCCACGACCCGAAACAACGCGGATTCACCCTGGGTCAGGCCGAACTTTCCCTGTCTGGCGCGGTTGACCCCTACTTTACCGGCGAGGCGCATATCCTCACCTCGGTCAACCCGGGCACCGGCGAGACCACGCTTGAGCTTGAAGAGGCATTTCTCACCTCGTCGGCCCTGCCCTACGATCTTCAGCTTGAGGTCGGCCATTTTCTGACCGAGTTCGGTCAGATCAACCCGCAACACCCACACTTCTGGGATTGGATCGATCAACCGGTAGTCAACACCCGCATGTTTGGCGGAGACGGGATGCGGCAGGCCGGTTTTCGGGCCTCGTGGCTTCCTCCGACGCCGTGGTTCTCCGAGTTGCACTTTGGTATGCAGAATGCGGGCGGTGTGACTATGGCCAGCTTTCTGGGCGGAGAAATAGCCCATAGCCACGGAGGCGACGCCCACGGCCACGGGGGTGAAGACGAGCATGCCGACGAGCACGGCCACGCCGACGAACATGGCCACGCTGCGGAGTCGGCCGGCGGCATTCAAGGCGGCGGCATAGCTGGTCGGCCGATTGTCGCTCAGGATGTGCGCGGCTTTGGAGATTTCCTCTATTTGACCCGTTTGGAAAACTCATTCGACTTGACCGACGACGTGACAGCGGTGTTCGGTCTGTCCGGTCTCTACGGGCCGAACTCAACCGGGCGGGAGGCCGACACCTGGCTGTACGGGTTGGACATGAAGTGGCGCTGGCAACCGGCCGGCGGCAATTTCGGCTACCCGTTCCTGACCTGGCAAACCGAACTCATGAAGCGTGACTATCACGTCGCCCGCTACACCCAGGAGACCGAGACCGGCGATTTCGCCAGCCTGCCGGGCCGCACGCTCAAGGACTGGGGCCTGTACACCCAGCTTCTGTACGGGTTTCAGACCGGATGGGCCGCCGGCCTGCGCTATGAGTACGCCGGCGGGAGTGGACACAGCGTTGGCGGACGCAAGAACGACCCGTTCCGTGACGACCGCCACCGCCTGTCGCCGTTGCTGGTCTGGCGCCCGTCCGAGTTCTCACGCATCCGGCTCCAGTACAACTACGATATGGCCAGCCACCTCAAGAACGACGCGCATACCATCTGGCTCGGCTTCGAGTGGTTATACGGCGCGCATCCTGCGCATAGCTTCTAATCGGACAGTAGGAGGATAGCCCATGTTGATATTTCGTTCTCTCATCTCTGCGGTCCTGCTCGCAAATCTGATTGTCGGACTGTGGCTGGCTCCATCCGTCCAGGCACAATCGCTTAAAGTCTGCGCCACGGTGCCCGAACTCGGCAGCCTGGTCCAGGAAGTCGGCGGCGAACAGGTCACCCTGACCGTGTTTGCCAAAGGCACGGAAAACCCCCACTTCGTGGTCCCCAAACCGAGCTTCATCAAGGCGCTGAGCAGCTGCGATGCGTATGTCCAGGTCGGTCTGGAGCTAGAAGTGGGGTGGGCGCCACCCCTGCTGCAAAACGCCCGCAACGGCAATATCGTTCCGGGCGGCCAGGGCCATATTGATGCGTCCACGGCTATTGCTCCGCTTGAGGTTCCCACCACGCCGGTTGACCGCTCTATGGGCGATGTGCATCCCGCCGGCAACCCACATTATCTCACGGATCCCATGAACGGCCTGCGCGTGGCGCGGCTGCTGCGGGACCGGCTGAGCACTCTCCGGCCGGCCAGCGCCCCGTATTTCGCCGAGCGCTATGCCGACTTCCGGCGCCGCTTGGGCGTGGCCTTGTTCGGCGAGGCCCTGGCCGACGCCTATGACTTCGAGAAGCTGGCGGTGCTGGCCCAGCACGGACGGCTGGACAATTTTCTCAAGGGCCAGGGACAGGAGTCTCTGCTGGATGGCTGGTTCGGCCGCCTGCGGCCCTATGCCGGCAGCAAGCTCGTCGCCGACCACAGGCTCTGGTCTTACTTCTCGGCCCTCTTTGGGTTCAACCTGATTGCCCATCTCGAACCCAGGCCAGGCATTCCCCCAACAACGAAACATCTGAATACGGTTATTGAAATCATAAAGGCGAACGGCGTGAAAGCCGTGCTGGCAGCAGCCCATTACGACCCCCGGTATGCCCAGTTCGTTTCCGACAATACCGACACCGTGATTGTCCCCATGGCCAACCAGGGCAATTCTCGCCCTGGGACAGCACATTACCTCGATATGGTTGATTACAATGTGACGCAGCTCTCGGCGGCGTTGGGGCAAACGTCGTAGCAGAGCCGCTGGGGGAAATACATGCTTTCCAATACCGTGGTCTCCCTTTCCCAGAAACAAGGCACCGCCTCTCTGCGGGTTGACCAATTTGGGGCAGGGCTGTCGCTGGTCTGCGCTGCTCATTGCATGGCAGCCCCCCTGCTCCTCTCTCTGATGCCGTTCGCAGGGCTAGGCTTTCTTGCCGACGAATCGGTGGAAAGCCTGCTGCTCGGCACTTCACTGGTGCTTGCCGTGGGGAGCCTCTGCTGGGGATTTCGCATTCACCACCAACGCCGGACCTTGCTCCTACTTGGAGCGGCGATCTTGTTCATCGCCGCTGGACGCTTGTCTTCTGAAGAGACGGCTGAGGTCGTGCTTGTTGTCCTTGGGGCCGGGCTGCTGGCCGGCGGGCATCTGCTGAATCGGCATCTATGTAAAGCCTGCTTGCAGTGTCGGACCGCTGACTAGTACAGTACGGTCCCATGGATAGCGGTATTGTGTTGCAAACGACCAATCTGTCGGTCGGATATGGCAACTTTGTCGTTCTTGGGCGCGTGAATCTGACAATCCGGGCTGGCGAATTGTGGTTCGTGCTGGGCCGAAACGGCAGCGGCAAGACCACCCTGCTCCAGACCCTGCTGGGACTGCTCAAGCCGCAGACGGGCCGCCTCTGCCGACAGGTCGCCAACGAGGTGGGGTTCGTGCCGCAGCGTTGTGATATCGATCCCACGCTGCCAATTACGATTCGTGAGTTCGTTGGCCTGGGTCTGGTCGGTACTGGCCTGGACCGCACCACTCAACGGGAGTATCTGAGCCGAGCGCTGGGCACATTTGATCTGGCCCAACTGAAGCACAAGAATTACTGGACGCTGTCAGGCGGCCAGCGTCAACGCGCCCTGGTTGCCCGAGCAATGGTGAGACGGCCGGCCCTGTTGATCCTGGATGAACCCACGAACAATCTTGACCTCACCGCGGAAAGCGACTTCCTGCAAACCTTGGCCGATATTCACCGGCGGGAGCACAACACCTGTCTCTTCGTCACCCATAATCTTGGCATTGCCGAACGCTACGCCACTCATATCGCCCTCGTCGCCCAGGGAACCGTTATGAGTGGCCCCAAAGCCCAGGTGCTGAACGAATCGAATCTGGCCCGCGTCTATGGCCGCGGCCAGCGTATTCATCTGCACGTCTCACCAGAAGGTTCCTCCGACCTGCACTCCTAGGCTCGGCCATGATCGACAGTTTCGTGAGTTCGTGGCCACTCTTCCAGAACGCCTATCTGTCCGGCTGGCTGATTGGCATTCTGCTTTCGCTGGTCGGGGTGCTGGTGGTGGCTCGTGACCAGATATTCATTGGGGCGGCGGTCTCGCAAGCGTCGCTCTTGGGCATTGCCATAGGCATCTGGTCTGGCAGCCGGCTCGGCCCGGACTCCTGGTTGAACTCCGATTTGGTCCACTCGTTTATGGGCGGGCTGTTTGCCGTGCTGGCCGCCTTTCTCACCACCGGCGGTGGACAGCGAGCCGGTCAGGAAACCCACGAGGCCATCACGGGCTGGGTCTTTCTGTTCTCGGTCAGCGCTTCCATTCTGCTGCTGGCCCACAGCCCGCACGGCATGGAGGAAGTCAACCGCCTGTTGTCCAGCACGATCATTGGGGCGCGAGCCACGGACGTCTGGGTTTTTGCCGGGATGACACTGCTGACCGGCTTGGTCCTGGTTGTGTATTACCGCCCTGTCCTGCTGATTACCCTGGACCCGGTCATGGCCCGCGCGGTCGGTCTGAGAACCGGGCTGTGGAACGGCCTGCTCTCCACCTGGCTCGGGCTGACCGTCGGGTTTTCCATCCGTGTTTCCGGCGTTGTGTTTGCTTTTGCGAGTCTGGTGCTGCCGGCCCTGATTGCCAAGAGCCTGGGCCGGACGGCCGGCAGCCTGTTTATCCTGGCTCCGCTGGTCTCGCTCGGGGCGAGTGCCTGGGCCTTCATTGTCGCCAATACATACGACTACCCTCCGGGCCAGATGACCGCCGCCGGCCTCGCCGTGCTATTAGCCGTGGCCTGGCTCTTTCGTGCCATGCGGCAGCGCTAGGCGTCTTTCCGGCTGGTTGTGTTTTTCTTTCTTCTCCGTCCATGAAAGGATATGCGGGTGAATAGTTCCGCGCCTATCGGGCTCAATCAGGCAGCAGGAGGACGACAGATGGAGAAAGCGCACGGCTCCTCATACTGGCTGCGGGTGGGAATGATCCTGGTTGTCACCACCATGCTCTACAACGTGGTGGAGGCCGTCATTGCGCTGTGGGCCGGCGTTGAAGCAGCGAGTATTGTCCTGATTGAATTTGGCTCGAACAGCGTTCTTGAACTCATAGCCGCGGGTGTCCTCATCTGGCGGCTCCGCCTTGAGGCGCGCGGGGCGGATGCGGAGCGGGTCGCCCAGGCAGACCTCGGGGTCCATCGCTTTGTGGGCCTGTCTTTTATGGCCCTCGCTCTCTATGTCCTGGTCCAGTCCGCATGGATGCTGTGGCAGCGAGAGGTGCCGAGCGCGAGTCCTATCGGCCTGCTGCTGGCCACCGCCTCACTCATTATTATGCCGCTGGTCTCGCTCGGAAAGTTGCGGGCGGCCACCGAGGTCGGGAGTCGGGCCCTGCGGGCTGAGGCCAAAGAGACGCTGGCCTGCTCCTATCTGTCGTTGACCCTGTTACTCGGGCTTGGAGCAAATGCGGCGCTGAGCTGGTGGTGGGCCGACCCGGTTGCGGCGCTGCTGATGATTCCCTGGCTGGTGAAGGAGGGGCTGGAGGGCCTGTCCGGCAAGGAGCATGAAGCCGAGTCCCAGGCCGCCCAGGCGTCTGTCAGTTCGTCCTGATGGGTCTCCCCGCGGGTGAACTCAGCTTTACTACACTACAGGCCAGTTCTGGCATGGCTTGTATTGGCGACGCTCAGGGGATAGTCCCGCGCGCTCCAAATTGGTAGGCTGACCGAGCCGGCTCGGAGGACGCGCCAAACCTGGCTTTCGACGGAACGCGATCATGACAGCATTTTGGGTAGCTGGTGCGACTTGTGTCCTGACCCTTGGCGGTGGGCTGCTCGTCTTCCGCCTCCGGGCCTATCGGGGTGTGGTTTTTGCCTTTTGTGCCGGCGCCCTGATTGCCGGGGCGTTGATGGAGGTGATTCCAGAGTCGCTGGAATTGCTCTCGACCACCAGCTCAACCTTCCATCATCATCATATCTTATTGTCCTGCACCTTCGGGTTTCTCTGTTTCTATCTCGTTGAGCATCTCGCCCATCAGCGCGAGACCTCCGCTGAACGAGCCGCCCATCATGCTCATGCTCCGCACGCCGGCCTCTGGGGGGCCACCGGTATTCTGCTGCATAGTCTTTTTGATGGGTTTGCCATAGGCCAGGGCTTTCACGCCGGCGAGCATGTGGGCTGGGCGCTTGCTGTGGGTATTACGCTGCATAAAATAGCGGACGGGGCGAGTATTGCCGGCGTCATGCTCGGGACGCGGCAGACCGCTCGGACCACCAGCATCATGCTCGTTCTCACCGCACTGGCACCCCTTGCCGGTGTCTACGTCCAGTCGTTTGTGACCTTTCAAGCCGCGCTGCTCGCCTTTTTACTGGCCTGGTTTGGCGGAGTCTTTCTCTATCTGGGAGCGGGCAGCCTCCTCCCCGCGGCCCATGACACCAATCATTCCCGCCAAGTCCCGGTTGCCACCCTTGCTGGCGTCCTGTTTGTCTACGGAGCCCAGACCCTGACGCATCATTGAAGGGCGTCAGGCCGCGTCGCGATGACTTCGGCTTTTTCCAATTCCCGCATGTCAGCCGGTGTCCAGCCCAGCTCGGCTAACACCTCGGCGGTATGCTCTCCGTATAACGGCGAACGACGAGCCAGCCGGGCTGGCGTCTCGGACAGTTTGGCGGCCGCACCCAGCACCTGTACGCTTCCTCCAACCGGGTGTTTCATCTCCTGCACCATACCGCGCGCGTGAATATGTGGGTCGGCAAAAACCTCGGCATAATTGGATATTGGCCCGCACGGGACGCCAACCGCTTCGAGCACGGCGAGCCAGTGCGCGCGCGGCTGTTGGGTGGTCACGGCTTCTATGTCTTGCGTGAGTTGCTGGCGGTTTTTGACGCGGAGTGCATCGTCTGCGTATTCGGGCCGGTCGCCGAGTTCGGGGCGTCCGATGGCGTGGGTAAACTTCTCCCAGTTCCGGGTATTGGCCGCCCCCAGATTGATGTAGCCGTCTGCGTAGCGAATCGCCTGATACGGGGCTGACATACGATGGGCCGAGCCCATGGGCGCGGGGATCCTCCCGGTCGAAAAATACTAAGTCGATTCCCAGACCGACAGGGCAACACCCGCTTCCAGCAACGAGGTATCAATATATTGGGCCTTGGCCCGTTTTGAGCCGGTGGATGTACGCGGCCAGAATGGCTTGTTCAGCAAACAGACCGGCCCCAAGGTCAGTGACCGGAATACCACATTTTACCGGCGGCCGGTCTTCCTCACCCGTGACTGACATAATGCCGGACATCCCCTGAGCCACGAGATCAAAGCCCCCTTTGTGCGCATAGGGACCAGTTGCGCCAAAGCCGGATACCGAGGCATAGATGAGGCTGGGCTGTTCCTTTTTTAAGCGCTCATAGTCCAGTCCGAATCTGGCCATCACCCCCGGACGATAATTCTCCACCACCACATCCACCTGCCGCGCAAGTGTCCGCACAATATCCTGGGCGCGGCGGTCTTTGAGATTGAGCACGATGCCGCGCTTATTGCGGTTGACCGCCCAATAGCCGGTGCTCTCCATGCCCTGCCGTTGCCCCATACGCCGGGTGGTATCGCCGCCGGGCGGCTCGACCTTAATGACATCGGCTCCCAAGTCCCCAAGGAGCATGGCGCAAAACGGTCCGGCCATGACCTGGGTGAATTCCAGGACACGGACGCCGGCGAGTGCTTGTTTCATATCTTCCCCTTCTTTTTTATAGGCTCATACCAAGGCGGGACGGGGCAGAACAAGCCGGCGGCCTGGAGGGGGTGGGGGCGCACCTGGACACAAGAGGAAGCGGACAAAACGGAAGAGAAAAAATCAGGCACGAAGAGGCCGACTGGGAGCTTATGAACGACGATACTCGTGGTGACGTCTCAGCTCGTCCTCCCCGAGGCTGTAGCGCACAACCCCTTTGTCAATCCGAATCGTAAAGCAACAGGTCGGACTCGTACACGCCCAGACTTTGAAGTCAAGGTCCGACCCGCGCGGACCGTAATCGGACAGGGGAACAAGCCTTCCTTTTGGGCATTTTCGACATCGCGGAATATCCACGCCACCCTCCTCCACGGACAATCAGGCAAACATTCCTTTAGTATGTCAGAGAAGGGGGTGAGGAGACAAGAAGTTTTTATCCACCCGGCAAGCGGTTAAGCAGGACCCTTTTCCCCTCGCGTCCAGGGCTTTTGGCGCTCTCATAAAGGTGGTATGCCTATGGAGACCACAGACCAATATCAACCGGCTCACAAGGACAGGCAGATGGAAGAACGCGACGCGGTCAGCGCGGCAAACCAAGCCTTTTACCGCGCCTTTGAAACGCTGGATATCAAAGAGATGGAAAAGGTCTGGCGGCAAGCCAGCCACATCAAATGCGTCCATCCGGGCTGGCCGCTCCTCTCCGGCTGGGGGCCGGTTATGGCGAGTTGGGAGCGGATTTTTGCCAACACGCAATCCATGCGGTTTGATTTGACCGATGTCCGCGTCGAGGTGTCCGGGAGCCTGGGCTGGGTGGTCCTGATCGAAAATCTCGAATCGCGCGGACCGGACGGTACCTCCCGTTCACGGATTCTGACAACGAACCTGTTTGAAAAGCAGGCGAAGCAGTGGTTCATTGTCCACCATCATGGCTCTCCGATTTTCGCGCCGCCAACGCCGGCTTCCGACCAGCTCCATTAGGGCGGCTCGCCTTGCCCGCTCTGCCGGGCGAATGGTAGGGTAGCACAACTGCAAATCGCCACGAACAGGAGGATGTGGGACGGATGCTTATACCAGCGACTCAGCTGCGCGTGGGGGCGCTTATCATCTATCAGAACGCTCTCCATCGCATCATGGATTTGATACACGTCACTCCCGGCAACAAGCGCGGCTTTGTCCAAACCAAACTCCGCAACCTGCGGAGCGGCTTACAAACAGAGCATAAATTCAGCTCAAACGACAAAGTTGACCGGGTCACGCTCGAACAGCGGGCCATGGAATATCTGTACGAATCCGGTGATGAATACTGCTTCATGAACTCCGAGGATTACGAGCAGATTACCTTGTCGAAAGACCTGCTGGGCGACTCGGTACATTATCTTGTCCCCAATATGCAGATCACGCTCAATCTGTATGCCGGCGACCCGGTCGGCATTAGTCTGCCAAAGACGGTTGATCTCACCGTGACCGACACCCCACCCGCCATGAAAGGGGCAACCGTCACCAACGAGTTGAAGCCGGCCACTATGGAAACCGGGCTGGTCGTCCGCGTTCCTGGCTTTATCGACATTGGCGAGTCCGTTCGGGTAGACACCGAAACCGGGGCATATGTCTCTCGGGCCAAATAAGCCGAACCAGCCGCAGGAGAAAACGCCGGACATGACACGCTTTTTCCTGGGGCTGGGTATCGGCCTGATGCTGGCGCTGGGCGGCCTCGGAGCCGGCCTTGCGGTCCTGGTCTATACGCCAGTGAGCGCCGCCGGCACCACGGTCAAACCACTCTTGCTGCTCAATCATGAGCGCGTCGCCGTCTGGAAACTCGTACTGGAGCCTGGCCAGTCCACCAGGCAGCATACGCATGAGTTTGACGAAGTGGTGATTTGCCTCGAAGGCTCAAAGCTCAGGGCAACCAGCGCCGGGCCGGAACCCGAGCGTCGGACGCATTATCCCGAGGCCGGCCAGGTCATTATGCTCCCGGTCAAAGGCGTGACCCACACCCTGACCAACGTCGGCGACACACGCTACAGCCAGATTACCATTGAATTAAAAGAGTAGCCGCAAGCGTCAACAAGCAGTCCACGGCCGCCCTCGCCTGTGACACGGATAAGGCCGTTAAAACGCAGAATCCCGGCTCTCCCGCCACGTGTGGATCATGGCCGCCGGTGGTGTCGGTCTGACCGTCAGCCTGACCGTCGCCTTCGTCAAGCTGACCTCCTGACCACCCCCACGAATGCGGTCCCTATCCCCCAAAATAATTTTTGGGATTCTCAACCGTCATGGTGTGGATGCTGCCCTCGCTCACCCCGGCTCTGCCCAGTTGCGGAATGATATTTTTCAGAATATGCGCATAGTTCCAGTTCGGGCAGGCCTCAATGAACTGCTCCCACGCCTCGCTCTGGCGGCCCATCATGCAGTGCACAGCATCGTGCGACAGCATAATCCGGTCATACCCAACCGCCAGCAGACCGATGAGGGAGGCCAGGCGCATTTTATCGGAAGCAATAGTCTCGACGCCGAAACGGTCGAAACCCATCCACGCCCCCCGCTCAAGCACGTCAAAATAGTAGCGCATATCCCCCACCCCGCAGGCGTGCCCGATCATGACCCGGTTAAAATCAACCCCCTCGTCTTCAAAGACGTCCAAGGTTTCCCGCCCGAACGGACCTAGCTCATCGTTGTGGCACAGAATCGGCACTCCAGTGGCCTTCTGCGTCCGCGCCGCGGCCCGCAAACACGTCTCTTCGTGTTTCCCAATACTCGTGGCGGTCTCGGTCATACCCGGAATGCCGCCGGTGGCGGTTTTAATGATACCAGCCTTAATCCCGGTCTTCCCGATGCCTTCGGTAATCTCACGCACATAGACCTCGGCGATATCGTCCGCCCCAAGACTGCGGAAATGGGGCGGGATGCCCAAGGCTTCGTTGTACAAGCCCGTGGCAATGATGACATTCAGACCGGACCGCTCGGCGCACTCAGCGGCGAACTCCGGGTCGCGGCCGAGTTCCATCGGGCAGGGGTCCACAAATGAAGTCACGCCCAGCTCTTTAATCTCTTTGAGCTTTTCGACTGCGCCATCAAGCTCTTTCTTGCGATCAAAACTGGTATTGTCCCACTCATAGCCGGGGAAGCCGACCGTCAGATGTTCGTGTACGAGCGTAAACCCCAACTCGGCAGCGGTCGTGTCGCCCAGAACGGTTTGTACCTTTGCCATCATATTCCCTCCTGTATGATGTTGATCGTTTTTCTGTATCCCAGCCAGAAAAGGATGTATAGAAGCAGCGGTCAGGCCGCGGCCGGCTGCCACGTCTGGCGTATGCTCTGCAAAGCCTTGTCTATATCCGCTGCTGAGATGCCGTAATGCGTCACGGCGCGGAAGCGTTCGCCGCCGAGTGCGCCGATTTTGACGCCGGCCTGTCCAAGCACTTCAGCAAAAGAGCCGCCGTTAGCGTGAGGGGTCGGCACAGAAAAAATCACCAGATTGGTCTGCACCGTCTCCAGGTCAAGGTGGACACTCGGCAGTTCCGCCAAGCCCTCAGCCAGCCGGCGGGCGGTCTGGTGGTCTTCGGCCAGACGCTCGACCATATCGTTCAAGGCCACGAGGCCGGCCGCGGCAATAATGCCAGCCTGACGCATCCCGCCGCCAACCATTTTCCGATAACGGCGGGCTTGCTGGATAAACTCACGACTTCCGCATACGAGAGAGCCGACCGGAGCGGCCAGTCCTTTGGACAGACAGAATTGTACCGTGTCAACGGCCTGGGTCAGCGCGTTCACCTCACAGCCCAGGGCCACCGCGGCGTTAAAGATACGCGAGCCGTCAAGATGCACCGGCACGCCGACCGTATTGGCTAGACTCCGCACAGCACGAAGATACTCGACCGACAGGACCGTCCCCCCGCAACGATTATGGGTGTTTTCCAAGCAGATCAGACCCGGCGGGGCATAGTGGATATCAGCCGGATATATGGCCCGCGTGATGTCCGGCAGGGCCAGTTCTCCGAAACGGCCCGTGGGCACGGTGTGAAAGGCCAGCCCGCCCAGGGCCGAGGCTCCCCCGGCTTCGTATTTGAAAATATGGCACTGGTCGCCAAGAATGACATCCTGCCCTCGGGTACAATGGCTCAGCAGAGCGACCAGATTGCCCATCGTTCCACTGCTCACTAGCAGCCCGGCCTCTTTGCCCATCTTTTCCGCGGCGAGTTCTTCCAGCCGGTTGACCGTCGGGTCTTCCCCCATAACATCATCGCCCAGCTCGGCCTGCGCAATGGCGTCGCGCATGGCTTGGCTTGGCAACGTGACCGTATCGCTGCGCAGATCAATCATCAGCTTGTCCTTTATCGTCCGCGTAACCATTCGGTCTCGCGCCGCTCACGCTTGGTCGGACGCCCCCCGCCCCGCGACCGCAACGACGGCTGGGCAGGGAAATCAACGGGCGCGTCTGGCTGGGGCGAATGGTCTTCATACAGCAAGCGGGCTGCATTTGCCGGATCGCGTTTCTCAGAGACGGCCAGCACCCTGAGCTTCTTGAGTCCATGCGGATAGGGGAATGCCAGCGTATCATTCACTCGCACCAGCTTATGCGGTTTTGCCCGCTGCCCGTTGACCTCAACCCTCCCGTCCTCGCAGGCTTCAGCCGCCAGCGAGCGACTCTTATAGAATCGGGCGGCCCACAGCCAGCGGTCGGCCCGGACCGCCGGCGCCCTCGTATCGGGCGCTGAGTCGGTCGATTTTTTTGCCCTGCGGCTCATATTGCCCTACCCGCTAAACGCATCCAGGACCGCGTTGACGCCCCGCTCATAATCGCCGTCAATGGCGGTCGGATACAGGATCACATACGAGGCTCCAGCCCGCTCAAACTCGTCGAGCTTTTGCTGACACTCCTGCCGGCTGCCCAGGGCGGCCACCTGCTCGGCCATGTCTTCGGACACGGCTTCGGCTGCCGCAGCCATGTCGTTCTTTTCAGCCGCGGCCATAATACCGGCCGCTTCTTTCTCAAAGCCCTGTCGAGCAAAGAGACGGTTGTAGTACGGCATGCGTCCGTAAAAAGACAAGGTTTGTCGCACCGAGCGGAGGGCGACTGCTTTATCTGCACACACGCAGCAGTGCATAATGAGCCCGATTTGGACATCCGCGGGCGACCGTCCCGCTTCTTGCGCCCCGGTCGCAATCCCCTCCACGACCTCGTGCAGCCCGTGCGGCGCGTAATTTAAGGGCAGGCTGCCGTCGGCCAGTTCACCAGTCAGGTGAATACTCTTGGGCGAAATCCCGGCCAGATAAATGGGAATGGTATTATCGGCTTGCATCGGCGGTAGTCCCAACGCTGCCGCGGCCTCGTCTTTTCCGTCAAAAATGTTCCGAACCGCGGTCACATATTCCCGCAGGGCGGTCAGGGGTTTGGCCATATCGATCCCGAACATGCTGTTTAACGGGACATGACTGGTGCCGAGTCCAAGCAAGAGCCGCCCGGGTGCAAGACGGTCGATGGTCATGGCGTGCAGGGCCGCAATGAGCGGGTTACGCAGATACAGGTTGGTAATGCCCGTACCGACCTGGATATGCGAGGTCACGGCGGCCAGGTGCTGAGCCAGGGCGAGAGAGTCGGTAAACGATTCCGTCACCAGGAAATTACGGAGCCGGCGCTCCTCTGCCTTTTTGACATAGACGGTGTACTGCTCCAAGGAACCGGGGGCCATATTGCTCATTATCAACATACCGGGCGTTGCCATACACAATCCTCCTAGGGTGGGATCAGCCCTTCAAATCACAAGCGGACGGAAGCCGCAACGGAAGAGGGCTACTCGTCAGAAAGAGGTGGCGGCGCGTTGTGCGTCAGCCCGCCGAACTCCTCCTTGACCGCCACCCCGCTGAGTTGGGCCTGTCGCATGCGCTCAGCCAGACGCAAAATACGACCGGCAGCGTCCTCAACCGTCACACCCTGGGCATGGATATTTGAGATCAAATTGCGCTCGGCATCAGTATGGCCGCCACGGGGACGATAGGCCATATACGCCGACAGACTCTCGGCGGTCAGCAGGCCGGGCCGTTCTCCAATGAGCAGCACCAAAACGGTCGGCGTCAGCAACTCGCCAATATCGTTCAGCGCCCCCACCCGGCAGTAGCGGACGGCAAAGGGCTGGCCACAGCGCCAACCACGTTTTTCCGCCCCGTTATGGAGCAGGGGTAACAGCCGGGGCACCTGTCTGATCACCGCGGCGACCGAGAGCCCATCGCCGATAACGACCTGGAGGTCCGCACCAGTGGCACAACGGCGGGCGGCCTTGGCCTTGGCCTGGTCAGTGAGTCGGCGGCCCAGGTCGGGCCGCATCAGATATTCGGCCTTACTCCGCGCCCGGCTGGAGACGGCAAATATAGCCCAGGCGCGCACAAAGTCCGCTCCAAGGTCCTGTTCCCAATCGATATCGGCCTGGACCGCGTCCCTGGCTGCGGCATGATCGATACGCAGGCTGAGCTGCGTTCGGGTCCGGTACGACGGACCAGACCGACCAGCAAATATCCGGGCCGGGGTCCGCGTGCGGATTGTCGCCAACGGGTCGGCACTGTCCGAGGGTGCAGGCGTCTTATTCATGCTCACGGCTCTGCAATCAGTTTGGTTGTGGCTTCGAGACGCTGTCGAGCAGGACTGTCCGAGGCCACGAGGGTGCCATTCCGAAAAATGTCCATCTGCTCCAGCCAGGCCAGGAACTCTGGGGCCGGCTGTAAGCCAAAAAGCTGGCGGGCACTGAGGGCGTCGTGAAAGCTGGTGGACTGATAGCTCAGCATCACATCATCGGCGCACGGCACCCCCATAAAATAATTGCAGCCGGCCGCGGTCAGCAGAAGCAAGAGATTATCCGCCGAGTTTTGGTCAGCCTGAGCGTGGTTGGTGTAACACACGTCACAGCCCATGGGCAGCCCGAGCAGCTTCCCCATAAAATGGTCTTCCAGACCGGCGCGAACGATCTGGCGTTCGTCATATAAGTATTCAGGGCCGATAAAGCCCACAACGCTATTGACCAGAAAGGGCGCAAACGCGCGCGCCAGGCCGTAGCTGCGCGCTTCGAGCGTGAGTTGATCCACGCCGTGATGGGCGTTGGCCGACAGGGCACTCCCCTGCCCGGTTTCAAAATACATGACCTCCTCACCCACCCAGGCCACCTCCCGACCGCGGTGGTGGGCAAGGACACGCTCGCGGCCCTCGCCCAGAATGTTCAGATTGATCCCAAAACTCGCATTGGCCGCTTCCGTCCCGGCAAGCGACTGAAACAGCAGGTCCACGGGCGCGCCACGCTCAAGGCTGTCGAGCTGCGTGCTGATGTGGGCCAGGCAGCACGCTTGGGTGGGGATACCATAGGCTGCAATCAAACGCTGCAATCCGCACAGAATCCGGCTGACCGTTTCCACCGACTCGGTCGCCGGGTTCACGCCGATGACCGCATCCCCGCAACCAAACAGCAAGCCATCAATGGCCGACAGCAGAATCCCGCCGAGATCATCAGCCGGATGATTAGGCTGCACCCGAATGCCCAGGACGCCGGGCTGACCCAGGGTATTGCGGCAGCGCGTAATGGTGCGCATTTTACGGGCAGCCACGACCAGGTCCTTATTGCTCATCAGCTTGGTGACAGCAGCCGCAACCTCGGGGATAATCGCCCAGTGGAGAGCCTCCAAACGGGCACTATGCTGGTCCTCGTCCAGCACATAGTCACGAAACTCGCCGACTGTCAGATGGGCCAGCGGACGGAACGCCTCCTGGTCATGGGTCTCAAGAATAAGCCGGCTCACTTCATCTTGCGTCGGCTCTATCAGGGGGTTGGCGACGATTTCTGACAGCGGGATGTCAGCCAGCACCAGCTTGGCCGCGACCCGTTCCTGCTCGGAGGTTGCCGCAATCCCGGCCAATCGGTCCCCCGACTTATCTTCATTGGCCTTGGCAAAGACTTCGCGCAGGTCGGTAAAAGAAAAACGCTGACCGCGGACGGTGGTAGAATAGCGCATAGGGCCCTGCGTCCGCCGGCTCACACCGCTCCCAGGCGCATCGTCCGCAGGCGTAAGGAATTCGTCAACACCGAGACCGAGCTCAAGGCCATAGCGGACGCGGCAACCATGGGGTCAAGCAGCACCCCAAAGAACGGATAGAGCAGGCCGGCGGCGAGCGGAATCCCGGCGGTATTATAGGCAAAGGCCCAGAATAGATTCTGCCGAATGATCTGGACCGTTCGTCGCGACAGCGCAATGGCTGTGGCCACGCCGCTCAATTCGCCGCGCAGCAGCGTAATATCGGCTGCCTCACGCGCAACATCCGTCCCGGTGCCCACGGCAATGCCCACCGTGGCTTGGGCCAGGGCCGGGGCGTCGTTGATCCCGTCGCCGACCATGGCGACGGCAGCGCCGGTGTCTTGGAGGCGGGCAATCTCGGCCGCCTTATCTCCAGGTAAGACTTCGGCCAGCACCCGCTCAATGCCAACCTGACGGGCAATCGCCTGGGCGGTGTGGCGATTGTCTCCAGTCAACATGACCACGGCCAGCCCCATCTGCTGAAGACGGCGGACCTGGGCGGCAGCCTGGGGCTTGGGCGTATCGGCGACCGCGACCAGGCCGACGACACGCCGGTTGACCACCACATACAGCGGCGTCTTGCCCTCACGCGAGAGGCGCTCACCGTGTTTCAGCATATCGTCAGACTGGATACCGCGCTGGGCGAGGAGACGCTGGCTGCCCACCAAAACCAGCTTGCCCTCAATCCGGGCTTCGACCCCGTGGCCGGCCAGGGCCACAAACGACTCGACCGGCCCGAGCGTCAGGCCCTGGGCCTTGGCCTGTTGAACAACGGCCTGCCCCAGCGGATGCTCGCTTTGCCATTCCGCACCCGCGGCCACCCGCAGCACCTCTTCGCTGCTCAGCTTTGCCCGTTCGGGGAGCGTCTCAGCCGGCAGGACCTCAGTCACGGCCGGCTTTCCCGCGGTCAGGGTCCCGGTTTTATCAAAGACCACCGTCGTCAGCGTATGCGCCCGCTCCAATATCTCTCCGCCTTTGATGAGCACGCCATATTCGGCCCCGCGTCCAGTGCCGACCATGATGGCGGTCGGCGTGGCTAAGCCCAGCGCACACGGACAGGCAATAATCAGCACCGCCACAAAAGTCATCAGGGCAAAGGAGAGAGACGGGTCCGGGCCGAGCACAAGCCAGAGACAAAACGTGACCACCGCAGTCGCCATCACCGCGGGGACAAAATAGGCCGCGACCGTATCGGCCAGCCGTTGCATCGCCGCTTTTGAGCCCTGGGCCTGGCGGACGAGAGCAATGATGCGAGCCAGGGCCGTCTCTGCGCCAACCTGGGTCGCCAGCACCGTCAGCGCCCCGGTTGTGTTGAGCGTTGCCCCCGTCACGCGGTCTCCAGGCCGCTTTTCAACCGGCAGGCTCTCCCCGGTCAGCATGGATTCGTCAACCGCAGACGAGCCGGCCCGAACAACACCGTCTACGGGAATGGACTCACCGGGCCGGACAAGCACCTGATCGCCAACCTGGACCTGCTCAGTCGGAACGGTTTCTGGCTCCCCTGCTCCGCGCAGCCGCGTCACCGTGTTGGGTTGCAACTGGGCCAGGCGCCGAATGGCTTCGGTCGTGCGTCTCTTGGCTCGCGCCTCCAGCAAACGGCCCAGCAAGATCAGGGTCATAATCACCGCGGCCGTATCGAAATACATCTGGGGCTGCTGACCGGCTGTCACAAAAAAACCAGGCGCAAACACGGCGACCGTACTGTAGAGATAGGCTGCCGAGGTCCCGACTACGATCAAGGTATTCATATCGCTGGAGCCGTGGCGCGCCCTGGCCCAGGCGTTTCGGTAAAACTGTCCGCCGACCCAGAACTGGACAGGCGTGGTCAGAGCGAACAACCACACCGGCACACCGAACGGCAGGAAAGACAGCAACGGGGTCATGCTTCCCATCAGAATCAGCACCGTCAACAGGCCACTGATGAGCAGCTTTCTTTTTAACAAGCGGAAGTCATCCTGATACTGGCGTTCGCCTTCCTCTTGGCTGGTCTCTCCGCGCTCGACCATTTCAAATCCGGTTGAGGCAACCGCTGCGTTCAGGCCGGGCAAGCTGACTTGGCCGGGCAGATATTCCACTAGAGCGTCTTCACTCGCCAGATTGACGCTCGCCCGCACAACCCCCGGCGTTTGAGACAAAGCCCGTTCGACCTTGGCCACACACGCCGCACAGTGCATACCGCGAATGCCAATCCGGGTCGCAATCGGGTTGTTAGTCGTTTCCGCCTGGTCTGTCATTTCACCCATCATGAGTCCATTCCTGCCGGTCATAGTGAACCCCTGCCCATACAATACAGACCCCGAACCCGAGTCAAGTCGGATTCAAAGATGCTGCTCTGGACGCAATCGGCAGGAGTATGGCAGAAGAGTATATACGGCTGAGGAACGACAAAGGAGGACCGTATGGATGCAAAGTCCGGCGCGCAGGAACGATTCACGCAAGCGCAAGAGGACCTGATTGGGCTGAGTCATCGTATTCACGCCCATCCCGAGCTTGGTTTTGAGGAGGAGCAGGCCTGCGCCTGGCTTGCAGACATGCTCAGCAACGCCGGTTTTCGCGTTGAAACCGGCATTTGTGACCTGCCAACTGCTTTTATAGCGCGCGCTGGCAGCGGACCGTTGCATATTACCATCTGCGCCGAATACGACTGCTTGCCCGGCATCGGCCATGCCTGCGGTCATAATATCATTGCCGCGTCCGCGGTCGGCGCAGGGATTGCCGCGGCAAAAATTGCGGACGAAGTGGGCCTGACCGTGAGTGTCCTCGGCACCCCGGCTGAAGAAGTGGGAGACGCCGGGGGGAAGATTCTCCTCTTGGAACGCGACGCCTTCGCCGACGCCCACGCCGCCATGATGGTCCACCCCGCTCCTATGGACGTGGTTGATCCGGCTATTATCGCCTGCTCCATGTTTCATGTGCGCTATACGGGCAAGGCGGCCCATGCGTCGGCCTTTCCCGAACACGGGATCAATGCGGCAGACGCCTTGACTGTCGCCCAAACGGCCCTTGGTCTCCTGCGGCAGCATATTCGCTCAACCGACCGCATTCATGGCATCATCACCCAGGGTGGGGATGCGCCGAACATCATTCCCGCTCATACCGAGGCCAAATATATTGTCCGAGCCAAGACCGTGGACGAGCTAGAGAGCATCAAACACAAAGTCCAGCGCTGTTTTGAAGCAGGCGCATTGGCAACCGGGGCCGCGCTTGAAATCGATGGCGGAGACAAGCCCTATGCGGAGCACCGCTCCGATATGGAAATCGCCAAGCTCTACCAACGCAACGCGGAAGCGCTCGGACGCAGCTTTCCAGCGCGGGGTCCGGCGGTTGAGCGCGCCGCGGGTTCAACCGATATGGGCAATGTGTCTTTGGCCCTGCCCTCAATCCACCCGTTTATCGGGATTGACTCGTTGCCGGCGGTGAATCATCAACCCGAATTCACCGCCCACTGTGTGACGCCGGCCGCGGACAAAGCCCTGATAGACGGTTCCCTCTCCCTGGCCTGGACAGCCATTGATATGGCGACCGACAAGCGGATACGGGACCGGCTGATACAGCGCAAAGCCGCTGAGGCAACCGTCTAGGGCCTTATCCGTTCAAGACGGCAAAGCCCAGCAGGGCTACGGCAAAATACGCGGCAATCACTGCCGCGCCGGCATAATCCTGGGCCAAACGTTGGCCGAAGAACAGGCACAGCAAGGAGACCGTTGAGAACACCAGTCCCCATACGGCCAGGCTTGTTCCCATACCGAGCAGCAGCATAAGCGCGCCCAGGCCGCTCAGCACACCGGCCAGCGATTCAAGGACGGTGATGGTCCAGAACATGGCCGGGACCATCCTGGCCAGCGGACTCTTTGCAAAATGTCCGCTGAAAAACTCGATATTCCCCGCGCTATCCATCCACTTATCGGCTGCTGATTGTAAAAAAGCGACCGCAAAAAAAACCGAAACAGCGAGTTGTCCACACCAGACGGGCTCCATACGCAATCCTCCTTCTTCTTGCTCGCTCTCACACACACCCTGCCTTCATGTACCACGTTCTTCCGGCGCTAGGGAATTCCCTCTCCCGCTGGGAGAGGGCCAGGCTGAGGGTTCTTCGCGCTAAATGCTGGCCGGCCTCACCGCCAGACCGGGAGTCTCGACCCGGGTGCGGAAAATCGTCCCCTTGCGGTCCGGGTCATCGGTATTATCCGCGGTCACAATATACAGCTCGCGCCGGTCTGCCCCGCCGAAACATAAACTCGTGACCGCCTTGGCCGGCACCTCAACCTTCCGGTCTTCCTTGCCCTCAGGCGTATAGCGCAGAGCGCAGCCACCACCGTAGACAGCAACCCACACGCAGCCGGCCTCATCAACCGCGAGACCATCCGGCACCCAATCCGCCGGCAGACTGGCCAGAACGCGGCGGTTTGTCATTGACCCGTCAGCCGCCACATCGTGCAGGATAATATGTCGGGGCGCACTGTCCGAGTGATAGAGTCGTCTCCCGTCCGGCGAGAAGCCAATACCGTTGGTCACGCCCACATCACCGTACAATTCAACCGCCGAGTCCTCGCCGGCCAGCCGCCACAGCTCGCCGGGGACCTGAACCTTGAGCGTAAAGGGGTCAGAGCGCAGTGCGCCGACCAGAACCCGGCCCTGGGAATCTGTAAAGAGGTCGTTAAAGCCGGGAATATCTGCGCGCTGGAACAGGAGGCGCGTTGTGCCGTCTTTGACGTGACACACATTCTTGCCGGAGATGACCAGGCCGCCAGCCGCGTGCAGCGCAATCCCGCCAACCCCGCGTCGGCGCGGCACGACGGTCGAGACCTCCCCGTCTGGTGCGCGACAGTACACCCCGCCGTTGGTCACATCACTGAAGTATAAATTGTTCGCCTCATCCACCCGCGGGCCTTCAAGCAGTCCGTATCCGGACGCCAGTGTTTCAAGCATATGCTCTCCTTTTCTTGCACCCTGATGCGCTTACCAGTTCAGTCCATAGATTCTCGACTGTCAAGAGTACAGGCTTGCGCGCCAGCGTCCGACAAGGCTATAGAGCAGGGAGAAGATATGCTCGCTCTGCTATCTATTTTTTGATGAGGTTCTTGACCAGGAAGGAGAGGACTATGGCGTTCAATCCCAAACACTCCAGCCACATCATTACCGAGGGCCGTGACCGCGCCGGGGCGCGCTCTATGTTCAAGGCTATAGGCTTTACGGACGCTGACCTGGCCAAGCCGCTGGTCGGCGTAGCCCATACCTGGATTGAGACCATGCCGTGCAACTTTAATCAGCGCCGGCTGGCCAACAAGGTCAAGCAGGGCGTGCGCGAGGCCGGTGGGACGCCGATGGAAATCAACACCATCTCTATCAGTGATGGTGTCACCATGGGCACGGAGGGCATGAAAGCCTCCCTGGTCAGCCGTGAAGTCATTGCCGACTCGATTGAGCTGGTCGGGCGGGGCTATATGTTCGACGCTATGGTCATTATCGTCGCCTGCGACAAGACCATTCCCGCTGGGGCGCTCGCCCTGGCCCGCCTCAATGTTCCAGGGCTGCTGTTGTACGGCGGCTCAATCGCCCCTGGCCGCTTTCAGGATAAAGACGTGACCATTCAGGACGTGTACGAGGCTATTGGGGCCAATGCCGCGGGACGCATGAGCGATACCGACCTCAAACGTATCGAAGACTTCGCCTGTCCGGGGGCTGGGGCCTGTGGCGGACAGTATACGGCCAACACGATGGCCACGGTCATGGAATTCATCGGTCTGTCTCCTATGGGCACGGCCAGTGTGCCGGCAACCGATGCGCGGAAAGACGCGGTGGCGGTCGAGTGCGGACAGCGCGTGATGGACCTGCTCAACAGAAACCTCCGCCCGCTGGACATCCTGACCCGCCAGGCGTTTGAGAACGCCATTGCCTGTGTGGCCGCCACCGGCGGGTCAACCAACTCGGTGTTACATTTACTGGCAATGGCGCGAGAGGCTGGCATTCCGCTCGATATTGACGATTTCGATAGAGTCAGTCGCCGCACCCCACTCATTGCCGACCTCAGACCCGGTGGGAAATATGTGGCAACGGATGTGGACAAAGCCGGCGGCATCCAACTCATTGCCCAGCGCTTGGTTGACGGCGGCCTGGTTGACGGCCAGCAACTGAACGCCAGCGGGCAAACCCTGGCGGTTGAGGCGGCAAAAGCCGTTGAAACACCCGACCAGGATGTCATTCTGCCGCTGGCGCAGCCGCTCAAGGGCACGGGTGGTCTGGTCATTCTGCGGGGCAATCTTGCCCCTGACGGCTGTGTCATTAAAGTCGCCGGGCATGAACGCCCATATCACCGCGGGCCGGCCCGGCTCTTCGAGTGTGAGGAAGACGCTATGGCTGCGGTCACGCAACGGCATATCCAGGCCGGCGATGTCGTGGTCATTCGCTACGAGGGTCCGCGAGGCGGGCCGGGGATGCGAGAGATGTTGGGCGTCACCGCGGCCATTGTGGGTGAAGGACTCGGCGACTCCGTATCCTTAATCACGGACGGACGTTTCAGCGGGGCAACCCGCGGCCTGATGGCCGGTCATATTGCGCCGGAAGCCGCGGTGGGCGGCCCGATTGCCATGCTCCGAGAAGGCGACATGGTGGTAATCGATATTGAGAAGCGTCAGCTCAACGTTGAGCTGAGCGACGCCGAGCTGCAAACCCGCCTGGCCGCCTGGCAACCACCGTCCCCGCGTTACACCGCCGGCGTATTCGCCAAGTATGCGGCCCAGGTCAGCTCCGCCTCCGAGGGCGCGGTGACTCAGCCGGGTAATAGTTGATACAAGAAATGCAGGCAGGGACTTCCGAACAGGACGGACGACCTGAAAGGCTGTGGTCATGACTTCTCAAGCAGTACTGGCATCCATTGCGAATAGTCTTGTCACGGCTGGTCTTTACAAAAGTGAAGAGGCGGCCCTCAGGGGCGTGGCGGTTGAACTTATCGAGCGGAAAATTTTGACCTATCAGGGCCAAGTACAGACATTCGAGGAGAGGTATCAGCACACGCTTGAGCAGCATACCGAGGTGCTGAAAGAGGCGGCCTCCATGCAGGCAGAAGACGAGTGGATGGAGTGGAAGGGAGCGGCTGTCATGTTAGAGGCGTGGCAGCAGGCTCTCCGGGATGTACGCAACAGTGCCCACTGATTTCAGCCTCCAGCAGATCATTGATCTCTTGGCCGCTTCACCTCTCGTTTCCTCATTGCGTGTCATACTTACTGATGAGACCGCGCGCCGTTCAATTCATAAAATTCGCTGCCAGCTTCTCAGATCGACGGATTTTTTAGAGGTTCGACTGATTAGCACTGAAAAAGAACTCTTGTATTCCTACCAGTTCTTTACCAATAGACCGATTCTCCGCTGGGATAACGCGCCCCATTTTCCTCGGCTCTCGAACTTCCCTCATCACATTCATCATGAGGATCGAGAGGTCAGCGCTTCTGACTTGAGTGGCGACCCGCTCGCAGATATTCCGCTCGTCCTCAATCAAGTCGAACACCATCTGAATCCCTGAGATATGACCCATACTACTCCGGTATGTTTGCCAAAATCGCAGCTTGACAGGGCGGTAAGATAAGAAGACTGCTGAAGTAGATACTTGCCGAAAATCTCCTCTACGGTCCTCCTATCCCCTCTCCCCTGGAGGGAGAAGGCTAGGGTGAGGGGGAATCTTCATCCCCCCGGCTATCAAGAATCGTCCGCATATCCTGCCGATGGGTTTCTACGAACCGGAGGATTGCGCCGCCTCAATCAGGTGGGCTATAAGGGGGCATCTTATTTTCTGGGCGGCATCGATGTGACGATGCACAGCTAAAGGAGGTTGCGTATGAGCGCTGCGAATACAGGTGTGGTCTTAGGGTTCTTTGAGAATTTTTCCGCGGGGAAATTTGAGGAGGCCCTGGGCCTGATGACCGACGACGCCACGTGGTGGGTGGCCGGCAATTTTGAACTGTCCGGCACCAAGACCAAAGCGGAGTTTGGTGAACTGGTCAAAGGCGTTGGCGCGGCCATGCCAAATGGCCTGAAAATCACGCCCAAAGGTATTACGGCTGACGGCGACCGAGTGGCAGTTGAGGCCGAGTCGTATGGCGAGCTGGCCAACGGTAAGGTCTATAACAATCAGTATCACTTCCTGATTGAATTATCGGACGGCAAAATCAAAGCCGTGCGGGAATACCTGGATACGATCCACGCCAAAGAAATTCTGGTTGGCTAATATCCTGTCAGGGCGACGTTCCCGTCGCCCTCATTCTGGAAGGGCATAGCCACCTAGGAATCCGGAATTGGCACCCGGCCCCCCGAACTGCTCCTGAAATACGAGGCTGGTCCACTCCAGATACGGCGCGTCTTCGACCTTTTCAATGGCGTCGGCTTTAATCCCACCGATTTCAGACTCACCATCTTGGGTTCTTTTAATGAGGAACACCCCGGTGACTTTACAAATCTGACCCTGCTCACACGAGGAAGTGCCCGGAATGAACACCGGAATCGTCCCGCTCTCATCTGTGAGCTTGAACTTCTGATACGTCCGTGCCCCATAGCGGGTGGTCAGGCTCGTCACCCGTCCAGTCACACTCACCAAGCGTCGATCAAACCGGGCCTGATCGGCGAACAGATCCCGGACCGCGTAGGTGGGAGCGGGGGCCGCGGGGGCTTCCGCCGGCTCGTCAGCCGGAACCTCGACCACCGACACGGGCGCGGGTTCTGGTTCGACCGGTTCAACCGTACTGGCCACAATGCCGCTGACCTCACCGCTTCCATCGTTGGTCGGTTTGACCAAGAACACGCCATCAATCTCATACGACTCCCCTTCAGTCAGCGCTCTGGCTCCACGCATAAAGACCGGAATCTCGCCACTGACATCGCGCAGCTTGAACCTGGTGGAAGGCTGGTCTCCCTGTGTGACTCTCAGGGTCGAGACTTCGCCGGCCAGGCTGATCGCCAGCCGGTCAAACGCAGCCGGGTCTTCTAACAGGTCAGCCACCACAAGACCTATGGGGTCATCCGCGGCCGTCCATTCAGATTCTGCCAACTCCGGCGGCTCTTCTGAGAGGGGTTCTGTCTCCAGGGGCAGAACGGTTTGGCCCACAATCCCGCTGACTGGCGTCGATCCGTCGTCGGCCGGTTTGACCAGAAACACCCCACCCACTTCATACGTCTCGCCCTCAACCAATGCCTGGACGCCGCGCATAAAGACTGGAATCGTTTGATCCGCCTCGCCCAGCTTAAACTTGGTGTACGGCTTTTCGCCGGCCTCACTACTGAGGGTTGTGACCTGACCAGTCACTTTGACGCCCTGCCGGTCGAACCGTGCGGGGTCGGAGAGCAGGTCAGCAATGGTTTGGGGCCATGTCGGAAGAGGCAGGAACAGGACGATCAACACCACCAGACCGAGGGCGCGACAACGAAAAAGGCCACCACACGGGGCGGCCCCTGCCCTCGTATCTGGCAGGGCTGAAAACCAGCGGACTCGCAATGTTGCTCCTTTGGGGCGATCTGGCCTAGGGCCAGAACATTTTCTTGGCCGCGCGTTGCAGCTCGGGCTGAAAGTCGGGATGGGCGATGCTAATCAGGGCCTCGGCCCGCTGGCGCTGCGTCTTGCCTTGCAGGTTGACCATGCCAAACTCGGTCACCACATAGTCCGTGTACTGACGGGGCGTGGTCAGCGTACTGCCCGGCTCCAGCATAGGCACAATACGGGACAGCGTGCCTCTACGGGCCGTGGACGGCAGCACCATGATGGAGCGTCCCCCCTCTGAGTACATTGCGCCCATCATAAACGTCATCTGCCCGCCAATACCGGAGTACATTTGCGGGCCGAGCGACTCGGCCGCGGCCTGCCCGGTCAGGTCAATGGACAGGGTGCTGTTCACCGCAACCTGACTCTTCTGGGCGGCAATAGTCAGCAGGGAATTTGTATACAGCACGCTGTACAACTCAAAGGCCGGATTATTATCGACGAATGCCAAATCTGCGCCACCCACGACCATAGCCGCGACCGCCTTGCCCTTGTGCATCGACTTGTATTTGCCGGTCGCTACGCCGCGCTTGACCAGTTCCACATGGCTGGCAGTCATGATTTCGCTATGAATCCCCAGATCGTTGCGGTCCATCAGAAACAGGCCAATGGCTTCAGAGATCGCCCCAATGCCCATTTGTACGGTGTCGCCGTCCTGAATCAGGGTTGCGGCAAATTCTCCAATAACCTCTAAAGTGCCCTGTTCCTCGTCCGGTGGTGGCGGGGTCCCCAGCGGAAACGGTTTGGTCTCCTCAACCAGATAATCAATTTCAGACACATGAATCCAGTTATCGCCGTGGGTCCGAATGCTGGCCGGGTCAACCTCGGCGACAAAACACCTGGCCGCCCTGGCCACGTCCTTATTATACCAGAGGGCGTTACCGAAGCTGCAATAGCCCTTTTCATCCGGCGGCGAGACCACACCAAAGAAGATATCAGCGTTCCAGGTATTGGTCCGACCCGGTTCGGCTTGCTTGGCATACTGAGGATAATCGAGCGGCATGAAATCCACATAGTGCTGTTTCATGCCCTCCCGGCAGCCGGCCCCCACATAGTCAACGATCCGATTAAACGACGTGTCGTAGACCGCGGCGTTCCAGATGGGATGCTCGTATAAGGGATAACACTGGATGAGGCTGACATTTTCCAGCTCGCCATTGCGGGCGGCCAAGGCGTCCAGAATGGGGATAGGCGGTTTGCCGATATGCAGCCGGACTAAACTGTCCGATGTGACGAGCTGGGCGGCCTGTTCGGCTGAGATGAGCTTATCCTGATATGTATGCTGCCAGGGTTGCATGAATTCCTCCCGGTTGCGGTCTCCTATTACCCGACCAGACTATTTACCCGACCAGACTATGCCCGCCATCGACGAAGAGGGTTGTGCCGGTCATAAAGGTATTGGCGTCTGAGGCCAGAAAGATAATCGCCGGTTTGAGTTCTTTGGGGTCGCCGACCCGCTGCATTGGGATTTTGCCGATAATCCCCTGGCCGCCCTTGGTCGCCCAGAACTCATGGTTCATCGGCGTGTCAAAATAGCCCGGACACAGGGCGTTCACCCGGATATGATCCCGCGCCCATTCGAGCGCCAGGGTGCGGGTAAAAGAGACCAGGGCCGCTTTGGTCGCCCCATAGGCGGCCATATAGCGCGCGACAATTTTCGAGAACAGGGAAGACACGTTAATGATATTGCCCTGTTTGCGTTTGGCCATCTCCACCCCAACGTGCTTGGCGCACAGCACCGGCCCCTTGAGGTTGAGATTCATAAAGCGGTCCCACTCTGCTTCGCTCAGATCGCGCACCGGAGTCGTTCCGCCGATACCGGCGTTGTTAATCAGGATATCGATCTGGCCGAACTCCGCCATGACCGTTTGCACCATAGCCCGAATCTCAGCGTCTTGGGTCACATCCGCGGCAACGCCAATCACCCGGCGGCCGGTGGCGTGGCGGATCGCAGCAGATACCGTGTCCAGGTCGGCCTGGGTCCGGCTGACGAGCGCGACGGCAGCCCCGGCCTCAGCCAAGGCATAGGCCATTTGTTCCCCCAGGCCCTTACTCCCACCGGTGATAATGGCCGTTTTTCCAGACAAATCAAAATATGAAGCAGTCATGCGCGTCCTTTAGGGGTTGGGGAGTTGGGCGTCTCAGCAGCCCAACTGGCGGGCAATCACCATCCGCTGCACTTCGCTGGTTCCTTCGCCAATGGTGAGAATTTTTGAGTCCAGATAGAAACGGGAGACCGGCGACTCGCGCATATAGCCATAGCCGCCGTGAATCTGGACGGCTTCCTCGGCCGTCTTGACAGCGATTTCGGACGAGGCCAGCTTGGCCATGGCCGCCTCTTTGGCGTAGGGTTTGCCCTCATCGCGTAGCGTGGCGGCCCGATAGATCATCAGCCGGGCCATCTCGGCCTGGGTCGCCATATCGGCCAATTTGAACTGAATGGCTTGATGTGAGGCCAGGGGCTGCCCAAAGGTTTTGCGCTCCAGGGCATGTCTGAGCGATAAATCCAGGCAGGCTTCGGCCAGCGACAGGCCAAGCGTGGCAACGGAGATACGCCCACATTCGAGCGTCTTCAAAAACGCCCGAAAGCCCGCCCCCTGTTCGCCGAGCAGATTTTCACGCGGCACACGAACATTATCAAAAATCTGCTCGCGGGTATCGACCGTATGCCAGCCTATTTTTTTATAGCGCTGCCCAATCGTATAGCCGGGCGTGCCCTTGGGAATAATCAGCGCGCTGTATTGTTTTTTGCCGTTGGCGCTAGTGCCGTTCGTGGTCAGCGCCACCAGACCGTAACTCAGCGGCGTGCCGGCGTTGGAGATAAAACTCTTGGTGCCGTTCACCACCCAGTAATCACCCGCAAGACGGGACGTGGTCATGATATTGGCGGCATCCGAGCCGGCCTGGGGTTCGGTCAGGCCAAAAGCCCCCAGGCGCTCCCCTGTGGCCAGAGGGGTCAGCCACTTTTTCTTCTGTTCTTCGGTGCCAAAGTGCAGATACGGCAGCGAGCCAATGGTCAGATGGGCCTGGAGGGTGGTGGCTATCGACTGGTCAACCTTGCCCAGCTCCTCAATCACCATGACCATGCCCAAGGTGCCAGCGTTGGAGCCCCCATACTCCTCGGGGATGAGGAGCCCCATGAACTGCAACTCGGCCAGCTTGCGAAAAATCTCAGTTGGGAAATGCTCCGCGGCCGACCACTCGTCCGCGTATGGCGCAATTTCTTTCTTGGCGAAATCACGACACAAGTCGCGGATCATGGTCTGTTCTGGCGTCAGTTCAAAATCCATAACCGTCTTACTCCAGCCCCGTCGGACACGATGGCACCCGTTTTCTTGGCGTCTCGGAACGTTTCTGGCATCTTGGCTGTGGTCCTCCTGCTTGTCAAGGTAAATCCCCGTGCTACCATGCCAACAAACAGCCCGCGATTGAGACGATAATCAGCCCCGTGGAGACGCAATCCCGAGTCCACCCCACCTCCTGACGACGGAGAGGAGAGCACGATGACCCGCCCCATTCAATTTGGTCTGTTTCAGCCCCAAATCGGCCTGCCCTTTCCGTTGCTCAAGGAACGCGCCCTGGCCTGTGAGGAGTATGGTTTTCACTCCATCTGGTTCACCGATCACATGTGGCCGCGCGGCATGACCCAGGTCGATTTCCTGGAAGGCTGGACGCTCATGTCGTCTATGGCCACGGTCACCACTACGCTCCGCATCGGCGGTCTGGTGCTGTGCAACTCCTATCGCAACCCCGCTTTTGTGGCCAAGATGGCCGCCAGCCTGGACAATATCAGCCAAGGCCGGCTTGAAATCGGCCTGGGAGCCGGCTGGATGAATGAGGAGTACACGGCCTACGGCTATCCCTTTCCGTCTGGCGGCACCCGAGCGGATCAGCTCAAAGAGGGCGTCGAAATCATGAAGAAAATGTTCACCCAAGACGCGGCCTCGTATACGGGCAAGCACTACACCATCGCCGAGGCGCACTGTAACCCCAAACCGGTTCAGCACCCCTACCCGCCCATCACAATCGGCGCGATGGCCGAGCGCAAGGGCCTCAAAATTGTGGCCGAACACGCCGACCGCTGGAACTGTCCGGCAGCCGCGGCGCATAAAATCGAGCACAAGTGGGCGGTGATTGCCGACCATTGCAACACCATTGGGCGCAACCCGGACGAGATTGAGATATCCGAACAAACGCTGGTGGTCCTGGGAAAAGACAAACTCAGTTTTGACAAGAAATATCCGACGGCGAAAAAGACCTTGGGCCGGCTGACGTCCAATCTCGACACCTGCGGCGTGTGCGGCGACCCGGCTGACGCTATCCACGCCTTACAGGAGAAGCATAAAAAAGGCGTGACCCTGTTCACCATGCTGTTCAGCGATATAGCCCAGGACGATTTTCTGGCCACGCTCAAAATTTTTGCCAACGAAGTCATGCCGGCCTTCCGGTAAACAGCCATGCCACCGCCAAAATCCTTTGACGCGATAGAGATCGGCGACGAGATTGGCCCGGTCTGGAAAACCCCCACAAAGGAGGCCGTGCTTCGCTATGCGGATGCCGTTCACCTCACCGGCCTCAAATTCTTCTTTCATCAGCAGGATGCCGAGCAGGCCGGCTTGACCAAACCCATTGTGCCTGGTCCCTTGAGCGCAACGTATTTATGTCAAATGCTCACAGACTTTTTTGTGGGCTGGCGGCTCCGCAGCCTGAACACCACATTTCGCACGCCGGTCCGCCACGGCGACACCATTGCGCTCTGGGGCATGATTACCGAGAAAACCAAGGAAGACGACCTGCCGACCGTGTACTGCGACTTAGTCGTCGAGAACGAGCACGGCGAGCGGGCCATTACCGGCACCGCCATCGTCGTCCAGCCCGTCCAACCCCGAGAAACGGAGAACTAACCACTAACCACTAACCACTAACCACTAACCAAGGAACAGTCCCATTATGCTGAGTCACTTAAGGAAAAGCCGCCCCCAGCATAATCCCAGCACCACATTTCTGGCCCTCGTTGCCACCCTGCTGGCCTGCCTGTACGCCACACCCACCCTAGCCCAAGACCCCCCCAGACCCAACATCGTGGTGATCTTCGCCGACGACCTGGGCTATGCCGACGTCAGCTTTAACGGCGCAACGGACCTCACCACGGCCAACATCGACAATATCGCGACGAACGGGGTGACCTTCAAAAACGGCTTGGTGAACGCACCCGTCTACGCCGTCACGCTCGGGGCTGCTGACCGCGCGCTACGCGACCCGCTTCGGGGTGGACCTCAACTTCGAGTCATTTTCCCCCGATGACCCGTACAACGGGCTGCCCCAGACGGTGACGGCCGACGGGCCCAAGGCCCAGAAAACCTTCGCCAAATACTTACAGGATAATGGCTACAACACGGGCATGGTTGGCAAATGGCAGCAGGGAGCCGGCGCAAGGATGCGGCCCAGAGACCGGGGCTTCGACTACTTCTTTGGATTTCTGCCCGGCGGCCACGACTATATTATCGATCTCAACACACAGAGAGAGGAAGACGAGGCGTTTTGCTTTAAGGCCGGGGCAGGAAGGGCGCTGTCACCGGTACCGTTTGAAGCTACGCGAAACCGATAGCAGAGCGACACCCGAAATCAATAGAGAGATAGATTGGGTGCAAGGCCAATACCTGACCTACCTGTTGACCGACAAGGTCGAGGAGTTCTTAGAAGATCAGCGGGAAGAGTCCGAGCCGTTCTTCCTCTACGCGGCCTATAACACGCCCCACACGCCGGCCCAGGCCCCGGAAGCACTGCTACAAAAGTACGCGCATATCCCAGACCCGAAGCGTCGCGTCTATGTGGCGATGGTAGACGCGCTGGACCAAGGGGTCGGGGATATCTTGCAGAAACTGACTGACATCGGCAAGCGGGACAATACGCTGGTCTTCTTCCTGAGCGACAATGGCGGAAGTACCGGCAACCCGCACGTGGTCCCCGACAATACGCCGTTCCGGGGCCAGAAGGGCAATCTGTTTGAGGGCGGGATCCACGTCCCTTTTGTCGCCCAATGGCCGGCCCGCTGGCCCGTTGGCTCGACCTATGAGCCCCAGGTGATCAGCCTGGACATTGGGGCAACCGCGCTGGCCCTGGCCGGTATCACCCCCGACCCAGAGCTCCCCCTCGACGGTGTGAATCTTGACCCCTTCGTGCTTGGTACAGCCGAGGGCGTGCCCCACGAGGTGCTCTTCTGGCGGCGGTGGCAGGAGGATATCCCAAGAACGATCCTGGCCGCCCGCTCAAACACCAGGAAGTTGTACCAAGACAATGATGAGCTCGCCTACTTCGACTTGACCACCGATATAGGGGAACAGAACAACTTGGCCCACAAACTTGAGCTCCGGAGCGAAATGCAGGACTTGGTGAACAAGTGGAACGCCTGGAATGCCGCCAACCTTCCTCTCATGTTCCCGCTCGACAGCATCTACTATCCGATGTGGCATGAAAGGAAGGAGGATGGTCTTGATCCAAATGAACTGGTTCCTGAATTCTGGAAAGCGCGCGCGAATAGCCGACCACATCAGTTCAGGCTGCCAGACCTCGTAGGGGCAGCGCCCTCCGTCCTCACGGTATCGGAGGCGAGCGGCACTGCCCCCTATACCGTTCAATTGGCGGCCCAGCCGACTGGGAACGTCACCGTGACTCCTCGGCCTGCCGGTCCCGTCACCGTCCGTCCAAGGACGGTGCTCTTCACTCCCGACAACTGGAACACCGCCCAGACTGTGACCGTGCGAGGGATCAACGACACGATCGACAACCCCGGCAACCAGTGGACGGCCACCATTACGCATATCGCCCGCGGCGGGGGGTTTAATGAGACCGCTATCGCCACCGTCACCGTGACCGTCCTCGATAATGACGCCCCCCGGCGTGGCACCGGCGGCGGTGGCGGCGGTGGTGGTGGTGGCGGTAGCGATGGCACCGACAGCGACGCAGCCTTCTTCGGGGTGCCCCCGGCCGGCTCCGCTCAGAGTAGCGTTGGCCTCCTCTCCGGTTGGGCCTGCAACGCCGAGCGGGTCGAAATCGAACTGATTCCCGAGACGGGCGCACCCCAGCGAGTCGAGGCCGCCTACGGCACCGAGCGCCTCGACACCGCAGACGAGTGTGGCGATACTAACAACGGCTTTGGCCTGCTCTACAACTGGAACCGCTTAGGCGACGGCGAGCATGAAGTCGTGGTGCGCATTGATGGCGTCGTCCGTAGCCGGCGCACCATCACCGTCACCACCCTGGGACAAGAGTTCCGGCGGGGCCTGGAGCGCACCGCAGTGCTCACCGACTTTCCGCGGGCGGGCGAAAGCGTCACCATACAATGGCAGGAAGCCCGGCAGCACTTTGTCATTATCAGTGGCGAGGCCCCGGACGGGACCCAAGACACCGGCAACGGGCATCCCGAGTACGTGGTCGAGAACCCGCCCGTCGGTTCCTTTCAGAGTGGCATTGGCTTAGTGTCGGGCTGGGCCTGCGAGGCCGAGATGGTCGAAGTGGAGTTTCTTCCCGAAGCGGGGGAGTCGTGGCGCACCGCGGCCGGCTACGGCACCGACCGCCCGGACACCGCCGACGTGTGTGGCGATACCAACAACGGCTTTGGCCTGTTGCACAACTGGAATCGTTTAGGCGACGGCACCCATGAAGTCGTGGTCCGCATAGATGGAGAAGAAGTTGGCCGACGGACCATTACCGTCACGACCTTGGGCGAGTCGTTCGCAGAGGGGCTAAGTGGCACCTATACGCTCACGGACTTCCCGGAGGCGGGCGAGAATGTGACGCTGGAGTGGCAGGAAGCCCAACAGAACTTTGTGATAACGGACTGGACGGGGGCGGAGTAGAGGCACCCCCCTGTGGGGGCCCGGCCTGTGCGTGGCCCCCTCTCCCTCCAAGGGAGAGGGGTTAAATCCCGGGAATGCGGCCCGCGCTTATACTCTCCACTAGCCACTAGCCACTAACCACTCTCTCCGTCCGCTATTTCATCTTGCGAATCACCGACCGGGCGAAATCGTCGATGGTTGCGCGGGCGTCCGTGACCGGCTGGACGGCGACCTGCTTGATGCCGGCTTTCTTCATGGCCCGGACTGATTCCAGCACTTCTTCCTTGGTGCCGGTCAGCGTGGTGGCCCGAATCATCTTTTCTGTGACCAGCGGCTCGTGCTCCTTCTTAAAGCCTTGCAGATAATCGGCGTAGAGCTTGAGGTGACGGGTTTCAATCGAACCCTCGGGGGCGCGATAGGCATTTTTGAAGGCCATCAGGTCGTCCCGTACATCAGCCGGCAGGTCCTGTGGGTCGGGACAGGAAAAAGCAAAGATATTGCTGGAGGACGACACAAACGGCCCAACGGCACGGCGGACTTTCGAGGTTTCGAGCGATTCGCCCTTCTTGGTGAGATGGAAAGCGGTCATGCACAGCGTATAAATCCGCTTCGGGTTGCGTCCGGCCCGCTCGGCTCCGGTCCGAATATGCTGCATGGCAAATTCGATCAGACTCGGGCTGACCGCGCCAAACAGAATAATGCCGTCGGCAATTTCCCCCGCCAGCTCCAGGGTCTTCGGCCCGCTTGCCGCAACATAAATCGGCACCTTTCTCCTGATATTGATCCACCCGCCCTTAGGGTTGAGGAACTTGACCATGCGACGGCGGTCGCCTTCCTGATAGAGCGTGGTCTTGCCCGACAACAGGGCGCGACAGGTCTCGATATGCTCGCGCATATCCGCCAGCCGGGCGGCCGGCATCCCCAGGGTCCGTCGGGCGGTGTTCCCGGTTCCAATGCCGAGTATGGTCCGACCGGGTGCCAGCTCGTTGATGGACGCAATCGAGCAGGCTGTGACCGGGGCAATCCGCGAGGCCGGGTTGGTCACTCCGGGCCCCAGCTTGATCTTGGTGGTATGCACCGCGCAGAGGGCCAGGGACGCATACACATCGCTGAACAGCATCTGGGAATCATACAGCCAGGCGTGCGTATAGCCGCGCTTTTCGGCCAGCATGACGTCTTCATAGACATGTACCCCGCCAGGAAACACATAACCATAATCCATTTTTCATTCCTCCCGCTGAGCGTCCGACGCTGGCTTTCAATGACCGCCTTGGGTCACAGTGCGCAGGTCAGAGGCGGCTTCAAGCGCTCGGACCGCCGCGCAGACCTGGCTGGCGCGCGCGTCCGTCCAGACCGCGGTCGCAAGGTCGGTATATTTTGCCGTCAGTTCGTCCCACGATAACGGGTTCTCCGGGTCGCCTTTTGGGAAACGCACCTGAGCAGAGACTTCTCGGCCATTGGTCAGAGAGACCCGCGCCCAGGCCGGCCATTCCTGGGGATAGTTTTTTTCCAGTTCCGGGTCACGTTCATACCCGACCTTGGCCATCAGGGCTCCGATTGCGGCATTCTCCAACAGCGCTTCGGAAAACTCATCCAGCCCGGCCCGCCGTTTGGCCAACGCGACCGCAGCGCCAAAGGGCAGGCTGAACTGGGCCTCAACCACATTCGTGGGACGATACTTGCGCTCGGCCGGCTCGCAGATGACCGGAATCCCGGTTTCAAGCATACCGATAGTGACCCGCTCGACTTGCTCGGGTTTCACATCGTGTGTGTGTACGAGGCTGAGGAGGGCGTCAATCGGGGCCTGGGTATAACGGCAGCAGGCGTGCGGTTTGACCGCGGTGGAGAGAATCTGGAAATCCTCGCCTAAATTGGCGCTGATTTTCCCTGGCTCAGGTCGCAGCCCATAGGCTTTGAGAAAGCCGTCCCGTCCTTCGAGAATCGTGCTCGGCCCTACAAAACCTTCCTGAGCCAACAGGGCGGCGTGGATGCCGCTGAACGCGGCCCAGCCCGGATGAAAGCGTTTCGTCCAGGCTCCCTCGGCCAGGAACTCCATTGAGCCGGCAGCCTGACTGCCGGCAATGCCAAGGGCGGACCGCAGTTGGGCCTCGCTCAACCCCAGCAGCTTGGCGGCGCTGGCCGCGGCGCCAAAGGTGCCGCAGGTTGCCGTGGGGTGAAACCCGCGGCCATAGTGCTCGGTCGGTTTCAGGGCCATAGCCAGCCGGGCCGCGACCTCGAAGCCGAGCACACTCGCGGTGAGAAAATCCTTGCCGCTCGCCCCAATCTGCTCTGCCACGGCCAGGGCCGCGGAAAAGACCGACACGCCCAGATGAATCGAGCCGGCCTGATGGGTGTCGTCCAGTTCCAGGCTGTGGGCGGACGTAGCGTTGACCAGGGCGGCATACGGGAAGTTCGCCTTCTCTGCCCGACCTAAGACGGTCCCCGTCCCCGCCGAAGCAAGGCGGTCTGCCAGGCGGTAGAGCGGCTGACTTGAATCGGACAGTGAACCGCGCACCGCAACGCCCAGATAGTCGAGAAAGAAGTATTTGGCCCGGTCAACAACCTCAGCCGGCAGGCTGTCATAGTCGAGCCGAGTACAGAACGCGGCCAGATGTTGGGTCAGCGGAATTTCCATACCTCGCCTTCCCCCTCTCCCTCTGGGAGAGGGCCGGGGTGAGGGTCACTGAAAGAGCAACGCTCCCTACAACCTCGGAATCACCTTTTCGCCAAAGGTGCGGATCGCTTGCAGCGTGCTTTCGTGCGACGGCCCGCCCGGCTGTCGAAAGCGCATGATTAAATAATCCGGCTGAATCGCTTCCTTCCACATCTGGAGTTGTTCCAGGCAGTCTGCGGGCGAGCCCACAATCAGCCGTTCCTTGGCGGCTATGCCAAAGCTCAGTTCTTCAGGGGTCTTGACGGCCTGGATGTGTTCATCCGGGACATAGGCATCGTACTGAAAGTAGAAACGATGGGTATACATCGTCGGTCCACTCGCGGCTTCAGCGTCGGCCATGCTGTCGGCCAGCACCGCGTCGCGCATCAGGCAGATATACGGCTTCCGCCCGGCCTTTTCCGCGGCTGCCCGATAGCGGGTGGCATAGTCTTTGATAATCCCAAGGCTCTGCACCGGGTCGGCGATCCAGCCATCCGCCAGTCGGCCGGCCCGGCGCAGCCCGACCGGCGTCCAGGACGCCATCCAAATCGGCGGGCCGGGCTGTTGACGTGGACCGGGCATAATCAGGGTGTCCTGATAGTGAAAATGCTTGCCGGCAAAAGAGAAGCGCTCGCCCGTCCAGCTCTTGCGCAGAATAGCGATAGCTTCTTCAGTCCGAGTGGCCCGCTCAGTGACCGGAATCTCGAACGCATCGAAATCCTGCGGCTGATATCCCACCCCGACACTCAACACGAGACGTCCCTTGGTCGCCTGGTCAATCACGGCGCAGTCTTCCGCAACATGGACGGGATGGTGGAGCGGCATCAACAGCACGCACGTGCCGACCTTGATACGCTCGGTCTTCATCCCAATCAGGCCGGCCAGCAGTAACGGGTTGGGCAGATAGCCGTCTTCTTGCTGGTGGTGTTCGGTCAGAAAGCAGCCGTCCCAGCCGCTGGCCTCCGCGGCCTGGGCTTCAGCAATTACTTCATCAATCACCCGTCCCATATTCGCTCCAGACGGGGGGTCTTGAGTACAGGGGAGATAACCAACTGGCAGCATACGCGTTCTCCTTGTGTCAGTCTTTGATGTTCAGGCTGTTTATTCAATTGATCCAAAGCGACGGCGATACGCTTTGAGCAGTTGTTCCGCTTGTTCGGCGCGCTGGTGTTCCTCATCCGCCCGCCGTTGTTCCTCCTCTGCCCGGTGCTGTTCTTCGTCTGCCCGCCGTTGTTCTTTGTCGGCCAGCTCTTGGGGGGAGGGTATCACCTCCCCATCTGGAGTTATCCACCGCAGCCACTCGTCGCGGACGGCCAGAGAGAGGCCGGTTGCCGGCGAGTATACCCGGCCCTGCTCGTCCGGGGCACGTTCTTTATACCCGCTTCCATTGAGATGATAGGCGATGAACTTCTGAGAAAAGGGGTCGTACAGATAGTATTCGCTCGTGTGAAAGACCCGCTGGCACAAGTCTTTCTTTTCACCCAGGTCAACCGCGCGCGTGCTGTCTGAGAGCAGTTCGATAATCACATCGGGAAAACGCATACCCTCCTGCCACACGACCCAGCTTTTGCGTTCTCGATTGTTCACACCCAGCACCAGAAAAAATCCGGCCCACGAAAGAGCCGTTTGTTCTGCGGGTCATAGTGGATAAACATATTACCGCTCGCGTAATAGTCTGTCCGGTTGGCCCAGTAGGTTTGCAATGAGTAGATCAGCATCCACATCTGATCCCGATGCCGGGTGGTTTCCATAGGTTCTCCGTCGTCACACGGCAGATCGTCTTCGGTGGGCAGTTCCTGGATGCTCTTCAAAATATCCGGCTCGGTCAGCGGCTCGGAAAAGGGATACGTCTCTGGGATGCTCATACCACGGCTCCTGTTGGGATGTAGCGGATGGGGCGCGTCAAGCGGGCAGCCTCTTGGCCGGCTATCCTAGAGACGTTTTCACTGGCTTTCAATCTTCCGTCCCTTCCTGTTCGAGCAGTACACCCTGCTGCTGCAATTGCTGCAACCGTTCGTCCGAATAGCCACACAGATCCCGCAAGAGTTGGGTATTGTGCTGGCCAAGGCGTGAGGCCGGTCCGGGGATGCGCGGCGGGGTCTTGGAGAATTTATGGGGGGATTGGAGCAGCTTGAGTTCGCCATAGTCCGGGTTGGGCATGGTTTCGACCATGCGTTGGCTGAGATGTGGGTCTTCGGCAAATTGGCCGATGGACAGAATCGGGGCCACCGGCAGGCGGAGTTCGTCGGCCATAATCCGAATCGCCTCTGCGTCGCTCGGCAGGGATTGCAACCACTCTTCGATAATGACCCGCAGGGCGTCCGCATTCTGAATGCGCCAGCGGTTGGTTTTGAACTCGGGCGAGGTCAATAATTCTTCGTGTCCCATGCGTTTGACCAAGGTGACCCAATGGTCCTCGGTAATCAGGCCAATGGCGATATAGCCGTCTTTGGATTTGAACGCGCCGTAGGGAAACGCCCCGGCCCGCTGCGAGCCACCGCGTTGCGGGTCAACCCCGCCGTCGGTCACGCTGTAGGCCGCCAGCGCCCAATCGTGCGAGTTATAGGTGCAGTCTACCAGGGCCAGGTCGATATGCTGGCCCTCGCCGGTGCGCTGACGATGAAACAAGGCCGCCATGATTGCGCCAAAGGCGTTGAGTGCGGTCATGTGGTCGCCAATGGCCGAGGCCGGATAGGCCGGATAGCCGTCCGGCTCGCCGACCAGATGCAGCAGTCCGCCGGCGGCCAGGGCGACCAGATCGTTGCCAATGCGACGGGAGTACGGCCCGGTCTGCCCATAGGTCGAGACTGAGCACATCACGAGGCTCGGGTGAATGGCCGACAGGCGCTCATAGGTCAGGCCGTAGCGTTCCATAATGCCGGGCGTGAAGTTCTCGAACAGCACGTCGCAGTGTCGCACCACATCCTTGATAACGGCTTGGCCGGCTGGGGTTTTGATATCCACGCACAGGCTCTTCTTGCCCCGGTTGTGCATGATGAAATAGCTCGGCGTGGCCCCGTCCTTCCCGTCCTTGGGTACGATACGGATATGCCGGCTGTGTTCGCCTTTGGGTGGAAGTTCCACCTTGATGACTTCGGCTCCGAGGTCCACCATCAGCCGGGTGGCCTGTGGTCCGGCCAGCCATTGCGTCAGGTCAAGAATACGCACCCCTTCAAGAATCTGTGTATATTCAGTCATATTGTCCTCCCTTAGAGCGCCTTGCCGGCCACAAACCCACCGTCAATCGGAATCGTCGCACCCGTCATGAAGTCTGCGTCCTCAGACGCCAGGAACAGCATCAGCCGGGCGATTTCTTCCGGCTGCGCCCAGCGGCCGGCCGGGTGCGCCTTTTTGAGCGCAGCCACGATAGGCGGCTGATCAAAATAGCCGGCGGTCATGGCGGTCTCGACCACACCGGGGGCAAGAGCATTGACCTGAATCTGCTGATCGGCCAGTTCCATCGCCATTTCCTTGGTCAGGCCGACCACCCCATGCTTGGAGGCCACATAAGCCGCCCGGTTCGGTACGCCCACAAGACCGGCGACCGACGCCAAGTTAATGATTTTTCCGCCTTTATGCTGGGCAATCAGGTGCCGGGCAACGGCTTGACTGCACAAAAACGTCCCGGTCAGATTCGTACCAATGACCTGCGTCCATTCTTCGGCCGGCAAGTCCAGGAATGGGACGATCTCGCGCACCCCCGCGCTATTGATTAACACATCGAGTGATCCGAGTCCGGCCCCAGCCTGCTCGACCATGCCTCGCACCGAATCCGGTTGGGTCACATCGACCTGGAGGGCCACGGCCTTCCCGCCTAATTCCTCAACCGCACTGGCGGTTGCCTGGGCCGCTTCAAGCCGGAGGTCGGCTACGGCAATCGCAGCGCCTTCTTCGGCAAAGGCCAAGCTGGCTGCCCGGCCGATTCCACTCCCCGCGCCGGTAATCAGGACACCTATGTTTGCAAACCGCATGACTGCCTCCTGTCAGTGTCTGTCTATATCCTAAATGCGCTTGCGTTTTTAGCCTGTCGGGTGCTGCTGGCGCAGAATTGTATGACGACGTCATACACGCTATGCTTGTGAGCATCTATTCCACGAGAGGGTGTCATATGCGAGTCAATGCGCGATTGGATGACGAGCGGGCAGAGAAGCTGCGGCAACTTCAATCGCTGACACGGCTCAGCACCAGCGAGATCGTCAAGCGCGCCCTTGATCTCTTGCACAGTCAACAATCTGAGCGGTCCCGCGGCAAGCTCGACGCCTTGTTGAGTAGCAACTTCGTGGGCTGCGCCGAGGGCCCCGCAGACTTGGCAAGCCAATACAAGCGTTACCTCATACGTGACCTGGAGGAAAAGTATGGTGTTGGCTGACACCGGTTATTGGCTGGCGCTGGCGAACAGCCGGGACCGCTGGCACGAAGCCGCGATTGAGGCCAGTCGTGGCCTTGACGAAACCCTCGTCGTCACTTGGCCGGTGGTAACGGAAACTTGCCATCTTATGCTCTCGCGCTTGGGCGTACGCGCGGAATTACGCTTCGTCGAGCAAGCATGGAAGAACGTGGATATCCACGAGATCGGGCGGGGACATCTCGGCGCTATCCGCGAGTTGATGGAGCGCTACGCAAATCTGCCTATGGACCTGGCGGACGCCTCACTTGTGGTGGCGGCAACCGAACTCGGAGAAGGCCGGATTCTTTCCACAGATCAGCGCGATTTCGAGACGTACCGATGGAAGGACACGCACCCATTTCACAACCTGCTGCGCCCCTCAAGACTTGTTCCAGGTCCATAATCCCATCCCTCCCCTACCCCCGAAACTCCGGCATCACCTCCTTGGCGAACAGTTCCAGCGAGCGGGTCGATTTCTTGGGGTCCATGCCGGCCAGTTGGGTGCTCATGATGAAATGCGTGCAGTGGAATGCGTTTTTGAAACGTTCCATTTTGCGGGCAACTTGGTCCGGCGTGCCGATCATGACTGCTTCTCCAAAGGCCGAGTGGCGGAGTTCCTCCGGTTTTGTGAATTTCCATACGTCTTTATCCCCAGGCGCGTCATTCGCCTCAGCCAGAATATGGCCGTAGAACTCCATCATGCTGAACAAATGCTCCTGGCAGTCCTCCCAGGCTTGGTCTTCGGTGTCAGCCAGATACACCAAGCGTAATTGTGCGATATGAAAATCGTCCGGGTTGCGGCCACATTTTTTGAGTTCGTCGATATACCACGGGGCCGGGTCGGGTCCGATGGTGGCCATGAGATGACAGCCCAGCCGGGCCGCGCTGCGGGTAGCTTTCTCGGCCCGCGCGCCGATCCACAGCGGCATGGGCTGCTGCACCGGCTTGGGGCTCAGGGTCAGGTCTTTGACCTGAGTAAAGCGCCCGTCAAACGTGACCGCGTCCTCAGTCCAGACTTTTTGAATCAGCTCGACACCCTCGCGCAAACGCGCCGACCGTTCTTTGCGCGGCATACACAGGGCGTCAAATTCCATATACGAATAGCCCTGCCCGACCCCCAGGTCGAAGCGGCCGTTTGACCAGATATCGACACAGGTGGCGTCTTCCGCTACCCGAATCGGATGCTGAAACGGCAGCAGTAGAATAAACGTGCCGATCCGAATGGTGCTGGTGCGGCTGGCAATCGCCGCCGCGGTTGGCAGCAGCGACGGATTATAGCCGTCCGCGGTAAAATGGTGCTCGGTTAGCCAGACGTGATCATAGCCGAGTTCTTCGGCCCGCATGGTTTGGTCTAAGAGCGCGTTATACAGCTCGGGAAACGGGCGCGCCCAAGGCTCCGGGTTCCGAAAATCTTCCATAAAACCAAATTGCATATGCTCGTCCTCCTCTTCTGAAGTTTTGGCGGCCCTACTCCCCAACCCCCGGCCTTTGCTCGCCCACGCGCGTGGCCTGCTCAAACGCATAGGCCAATTGCAGGACGCCCAGTTCGTTCTGGTGCCGGCCCACGATCTGCACGCCAACGGGCAAGCCCTCTGGGGTGAAACCGCACGGCACTGAGATGGCCGGCAGGCCGGTGACACTGATGTAGTAACACGAGCGCATCCAGTCCAAATACGTCTCCATCTGGACGCCGTTAATCTCCCGCACATAGCGCTGTTTGACATCAAACGGCGGCACCTGAGAGACAGGCACAATCAGGAATTCGTACTGCTGCATGAACTCCCGCAGCCGGTGATAGAGCAGCGTGCGCTTTTTCTCGGCCCGGCCAATTTGTGGGCCGGTGAGTTTGGTCCCTTCTTCGATATTCCAGATGACCGTGTCCTTCATTTTGTCTCGATGTTCGGGCAGCAACTCGCCCAGAGACAGATCAAAATACCACGCCCGCCAGACGCGAAAAACTTCGTCGGCGTCCTGGAAATCAGGCGTCGCCTCCTCGACAACGCAGCCCAGGTCGGTAAACACCCCACGCTGGCTTTCCAGCACCGCGATCACACCGGCGTCCACCGGCAGGCCGCCCAGCGTCGGACTCCAGGCAATCCGCGTATCGGCAAAGGAGCGCGCCAGCGGCTGAAGGAATTGTTCGCCCGATTCGGTATTGGCAAGCGGCGCGCGCGGGTCAGGCCCGGCCATGACGCTCAGCAACAGCGCGACATCCTGTACGGTGCGGGCCATCGGTCCTTCGACCGCCAGCGGAAACCAGCCGACCCGGTGCGGCCAGGTCGGCACCCGGCCGGGCGAGGGCCGCAAGCCCACCACATTACAAAAACTGGCCGGATTACGCAGCGAGCCGCCCAGGTCGCTGCCATCGGCAATGGGCAGCATTCCGGTCGCCAGCGCCACCGCGGCCCCACCGCTGCTGCCCCCGCAGGTGGTAGACAGCTCGTACGGGTTGAGCGTTTCACCAAACACTTCGTTATACGTCTGCGAGCCGGCTCCGAACTCGGGCGTATTCGTCTTGCCAATGGCAATCGCGCCGGCGGCGCGGAGGCGTTCGACGATAATCTCGTCCTGGTCGGGAATAAAGTCAGCAAAAATTGGCGAGCCAAGCGTCGTGCGGAGGCCTTTGGTCAGGACCAAATCCTTGTGGGCAATGGGCAGGCCGTGCAGCGGACCGACGGCCTGCCCTCGGCCAAGCGTGACATCGGCTTGGGTCGCCCGCTCCAGACCACGCGAGGCTAATAGGGTCACAATCGCGTTGACCCGTGGATTGATGCGCTCGATCCGTTCCAGGTGGGCTGCCATGACTTCCCGACATGACACCTCACGCCGACGGATGCGCGCGGCTAGTTCGGTTGCGCTGAGAAAGCAGAGTTCGGCAGCAGACATACTCCCTCCCGTGGACGAGCCGTCTTTACTCTTCGTCCGGGCAGCCTAGCGTCAGCGCCCTGAAAGGACAACGGCGCTTGAAAGGCGTACCAATGGTGCTATGAGTCCGATATGCAGACCCGTGACCCAGAAACAATAATTTGCGGGTAGCAGGCCCGCGCTGGAGGACCCCATGAGCCGACCTTTTCCTGATGATCCATTTCTCCAGGGGAATTATGCCCCCTGGCCGATGGAGGGCGAGATTCACGACCTGGTCGTCAGCGGCGAAATCCCAGCCGAGTTGAACGGCACCCTGTACCGCAACGGCGCAAACCCGCAGTTTGCTCCACGCGGGCAGTACCACTGGTTTGACGGTGACGGCATGATCCATGCGTTTACCCTGAGCAACGGCAAGGCGCATTATCGGAATCGCTGGGTCCGCACCGAGCGGTTCAATCTTGAGCGTCAGTACGGGGAAGCGCTCGGTGCCGGGCTCAGCGACCTGAGCAATACGGATGAGCGCGCCCAGGGCGTTTTTCCCAATGCTGCCAATACGAATATCATCTTTCATGCCGGGCGACTGCTTGCTCTGTGGGAAGGCGGCCCGCCCTACGAGCTCGACCCGGCAACCCTCGAAACCATTGGCGTGTGTGATTTTCGGGGCCAGCTTCAGGGGGCCATGACCGCGCACCCCAAGGTTGACCCAGAAACAGGCGAACTGCTCTTTTTTGGCTATGGACCGTTTCCGCCCTATCTGCGCTACACGGTCGTCTCCGCGGCTGGGGCTATCACCCGGAACGAAGAGATTTCCCTGCCGGTGCCGGTCATGATGCACGATTTCATGGTCACTCGGCAGCATGTGGTCTTCATGGTTTTTCCGGCCACCCTGCGCCCAGAAAATCTGACCTCCGGTTCTCCGGTCCGCTGGGAGCCGGAACTTGGAACGCGCATCGGGGTCATGCCGCGCAACGGAGGCAGCGCGGACATCGTTTGGTTTGCAACCGACCCCTGCTTTGTGTTTCACGCCATGAATGCGTATGACCAGGGCAACACCGTCATCGCCGATGTGTGTCAGTTCCGTCTGCTGCCGCTGTTTCAGGTTGACGGCGAAGACCCGGAGACCAATATCCCGGTTGTCACCCGCTGGTCGCTTGACCTGACGGCCGGCGCAATCACCCAGACCCAACGGGACGACCGGCTCAGCGAGTTTCCCCGACTGGACGAACGTTATGCTGGCCGGCCCTATCGACGGGGCTATGCGGCCGGCCGGGAGGGGACCGTTCCTCCCACGGAAGGGCTTTTTAATACGGTCATTGGCTATGACTTGGCAAGCGACCGCTCCCAGACCCATGCCTTTGGCCCGGACAGCTATTCCTCGGAACCGATTTTCGTCCCGCGCTCTGCACAGTCAGCCGAGGGTGAGGGCTTTCTGCTCTTGGGCGTGTACCGCAAAGAGGAAAATCGGAGCGATCTGGTCATTCTCGACGCCGAGAATATGACGCGCGCGCCACTCGCCACCGTTCACCTCCCCCACCGGGTGCCGTATGGCTTTCATGGCAATTGGGTAGCCGGCATATCGGTGGAGTAGCGCTTGCGGCGGGGATCCGGCTCGGTCAGGCCGGAATACGAAAATCTCTCAGGACCATGCGAATCCCTGGCATCAAGGACGCCCTCGCTGTCGGGCGGCACGAATTTTTGCCGCGTTCACGGACGGCATTTTTGTCGCGCGGTGAGCAAGGCATCAATCGCGTGAGAGCGTCGCAATCCTGACCAGCCTGAATCGGAGGGGATGGGCGGTCCGTCTTGACTCGTCCTCTCTCAATTCGTCATGTATGAGGGAGCGGTGACGCGCAACGCTATGAAATGGTGGATTCTTCTGCTCCCCCTCGTCCTTGTCCCATGCGTACACGCTTACCGGGAAATCACAGTTGAGGACGGCGGCAGTCTCAGCGGACAGGTGCTGTTCGACGGTCAGACGCCCCCGCCGGTCGCCCTGCCCGTTCATAAAAACAGAGCGGTTTGCGGAGACAGCCGGCCGGACGAGAGTCTCTTGATTGATACGCACGGGGGGCTCAAGAATGTTGTGGTCATCTTGGACGGCGTTCACGCTGGGAAAAACCGGCCCAGCCTGCCCGCGCTCCTGGACAATAAGCACTGCGCCTTTGTTCCCCGCGTCCAGACCGTCGCCGTCGGGCAACCGCTCACACTCCGCAACAGCGACGGCATCCTGCATAATGTCCATGCTCGTCAAAGTGGCTACGAGACCATATTCAATCTGGGGCTGCCGTACTGGTCCGAGAAAACCTACCGTTTGACGCAACCGGGTCGTCTACTGATTGATTGTGATGTCCTGCATACCTGGATGCGGGCCTATATCATTGTCACCGACCATCCCTATACCGCGGTCACAGACGCGGCCGGCCGGTTCATCATCAGCCACATCCCCGCCGGCAAGTACGGTTTGCGCCTGTGGCATGAGCGGCTCGGAGAACAAACGCAGTCGGTGGCTGTCCTGACGGCCCAGGAGACCCACGTCCGGCTGACCTATACAGCCAGGACGCAAAAAGATAAGGGACACTGAGCTTGGAGAGGAGCCCAGCCATGTCAGACCATCCAGTCCACTACGAATTGAACGATACAATTGCCATCCTGCGTCTTGACGACGGCAAGGCCAACGCAGTCAACCATGCGCTAGTCCAAGGCGTGAACGACGCTTTGGACCAGGCGGCACAGGAAGCCCAGGCCGTGGTCTTGACGGGCCGCCCCGGTCGTTTTTCCTCGGGATTCGATCTGACTGTTCTCCAGTCCGGTCCACAGGCCGGCCGCACCCTTGTGACTGCCGGCGCACGGATGCTGCTCAAGCTGTTCACCCATCCCCAACCGGTTGTTGCCGCCAGCACCGGCCATGCTATTGCCGCCGGTGGCTTTATGCTGCTTGCCAGCGATACCCGTTTGGGTGTCCAGGGCGATTTCAAAATCGGGCTGAATGAGGTCGCTATTGGCATGACGCTGCCAGAGTTTGGTCTGATGTTCGCGCGCGAACGGCTGTCCAAACGGCATTTTACCAATGCAGTCATCCAGGCGCGGTTGTATAACCCGACCGAGGCCGTTGAGGTCGGTTTCCTGGATCAGGTGTGCCCGACTGATACTCTGCTAGACGAAGCGCTGGGCGTAGCCCGTCGCCTCGCCGCCCTTGACCTGCCGTCCTACGCGCGCACCAAGGGACGCGCCCGCAACGCGCTGGCCGAGCAGATACGCAACGGCCTGGACGAAGATATCGCCCGCTTAATGACCTAGAGGCGGTAGGGGAAGCGCCCCTACTTCGACAACTGGCTGGTCGCGTGCCCGTTCAGCCCGGTTTCAACTGTTCCCTCAGACAGAATCGTGCTGGCCGTCTCTTCGACCACCGTGCCTCTGAAAAAGTCCGGGTTGGCCTCGCCCCAGAAGCGAATCGGATTGGTACACATAAAGTCACGAAACCCAGCCTCACTGACCAGACCCTTTTCAACCAATTCATAGGCTTCGGGCACGACTTGGTTCATGTTCGCAACGTCAAAGTGGCCAATATCCGAACCGAAGAGGGCGTTGAGCTGAGCACCAAACGGATTGCACTGGCGATTGAAGGCCCAGGCGTTCATCTTGTCATCCGACTCACAACCAAAATAGAAATTCTTGATAAACAAGTCGTGAATGTCCGACGCCTGGGTGATTGCGCAGGCGGAAAAGTCGTCCAGATTCTCAATCCCGCCCACAGCAGTCGAACCTTGTACACTCAGTACGGCGTCCAAGGCCGCCTCGCGCTGCTTGAACGCCGCAGCCATGTCGGCACTCCCATATTGCCGCGCCAATTCGCTCAGTAGTTTCTGGTCGAGATTGGCCGGATCAACCTCGGCTAATGCCTCGCTATTGCGCTTCTCCCAGTGTTCAATCAGGTCCGCGTATAATTGACACGCCCAGCCGACCCCACCCTCCAGAAAGGCAAACTTGAGCGTGGGGAAACGCCGCGTCACGCCTCCGAGAAAGAGGGCTTTGCACACGGCCTCGTTGGCCGCGGCAAAGTGGCCAATATGGTTATACACAAAATTGGAGGGCGAAATTCGCAGCGCATACCCGCGCGAGCCGGTATGAAACGTCGGCGACAGGCCCCGTTCAACGCACATCTCCCAGACCGGATCGTAGTCGTATTCGCTATCTAAGCCCAGCACGTCGCGCCACGTCAGCAGATCTTCTGCACCCGGATACTGTTCAACCGCGGCCGGAATGGACCGTTTGATCATGCTGCCCAGCATAATCACCTTCATGTCGAGCTGCGCGGTCACATAGTTGATTTCTTCCAGGGCCTCTTCGGGGGTGTGCATCGGAATCACCGCGGTTGGGGTCATGCGGTCGGCATAGGCGTGAAAGTAGTCCGCGCTAAAAATATTGAACGCCCGGCAGGCGGCTGTCCGCAGGGCGGTATCGCTGCCGCGGGTCAAGCCCAGGCCGGCGGTGGGATACAGGATGGTGAAGTCGATACCGAACTCGTCCAAGCGTTCATACAGCAGTTGCGGCAGCATCGCCGTTGCCCGGTCGCGCGTATTCTTGGTTGGAATCCCCCAAAAGGCTTGTTGGGCGGTCCGCTGACGGCGGCGTTCGGCCACCGACAGGCTCAGGTGCTCTTGGACCAGTTGCGTGAATACCGCATACCCTTCGACGGCCTGCGCCCCGCCAATCTTCCGCAACTGTTCGCGTACCAGCGGCCCAAACTCCAGCCAATGGCCGTCGGCGTCTATAATCGGATGCGATACCTGAGCGCGGACACGCGCCCCGTTGTTCTGACTATTGCTGCTCATAAGAACCTCCCCGAGATATGATGCAGCCGAGTATAGGAAGGAGGGCCGAGCTTGACAACGCTGGTGGAGGAGTTTGGCCGACCCCCTCGCGCCCTTCCTACACCGCAACTGGTGTCCGCGCGTCTAGCAGGGCTTTCGCCGCTCGCAGGTCCGGCGTGTCGAATCCCTCGGTAAACCAGCCGTAGATATCCGACAGGAGGCGGTCGGCCTCATCCGGCTGTCCGTGGGCGTGCCGGAACGCGACCAAGCGGGTGGCGCTGCGGAGTTGCAGGGATTTTGCCTGCTGGCTGTGAGCGATGCGGAGCGCGTCCTCAAAACAGGCGGTGATTTCCTGGCGGTTTTGCGCTGCGCCGTCTCGGGCGGCGAGGAGGTCCCCCCGGGTGCGTAGTAGTTCGGCCTGCCACCATTTTTCATTGCTCTTGTTCATCTCGGCTTCTGCCTCGGACAGCACGGCGAGCCCCTCTTCGATGCGGGCGAGTTTGCCATAGGCTTCTGCCAACGGCAGAGAGATCTGCCCGAACTGCCGGATACCAGACTCCTGCCAAATGCGCCGGCCCTCTAGCATATCGGCAATCCCCTCTTCCACCCGCCCTTGTTCGGCTAAGGCCCAACCGCGCAAATAGGTCCCGGCGGCCTGAAAATAGGGAAAACCCTGTTCACTGGTCAACGCGACCATGCCCTCGGCCTGGGTTTGGGCCAGCGCTCCCTCGCGTCGAAAACGACGCACCGACGTGCCAAAATGCAGGGCAAAGCCCAAACTGTAGGGATGCGCAATCTCGCGGGCGAGGGCGATGGCTTCCTGGCTGCGCTGGAGGGCTTGATCGGGATAGCCAAGATGCCACAGCATCCAGGCCAGCACGGCCAGACTGGTCACGCCCAGGTCCTGACCCATCATGCCCTGGGCGTTCTCCGGGCCGTGCACACTCGGATCATACATGTCTACGGCCCGTTCCAGATGGGCTCTGGCATCGGCAAACGCCCCAAGACGAAAGGCGGTCAGCCCCAGCGCCTGCTGGGCCGGGAGAAATTGCTGGGAGCCGGGCAGGCACTCGGACAGACAGCGGAGCTTTTCAGTCATTTCTCCTGCCGCGGCATACTCCCCGCGCACCAGATGAAAACGCCATAAACCAAACAGGACGGGAAATTTTTGCGGCAGGTCGCCGAGCGTCCGCGCCAATTCGCGGGCGCGCGTATACACGCGCTCCACTTCGGGCGCGGCATAGCCCTGGGTGGCCATCAGGCAGGAGCCGAGCGCGATGAGCAGGGTCAACTCTTGCTGCGGACAGTCCGGGGTGGGGGACAGCGCCGGCAGCAGGTCCAGCGCGTGGTTGAGATCACGAATGGCCTCAGTATAGGCCGAACTCTTCAGCGCCAGCTCTCCGGCGCGCTGATAATACCCAACCGCTTTCTCCGTATTTCCGCTCTGGGCGGAATGATAGGCGAGTTGTCTGAGGCGACGGTCGTTCAGTTGGGCGTGGAACAGGGCGGCAATCGCCTGGGCCGTCCGGGCGTGCACGCTCTGGCGGCGCTCGGATAAGAGCGAGTGATAGGCCACATCCTGGGTCAGCGCGTGCTTAAAGGTATATTCAACTTCGGGAAAGGCCGGCTGCTCATAGATGAACTCGGCGGTTTGCAAACGAGAGAGCACGGGCAGCAGCGCGCGCTCGTCTTGTTGAGCGACCTGGGTCAGGAGGCTGAGCGAGAACTCCCGGCCAATCACCGCGGCGGTCTGGAGCAGGTCTTTTTCCGCGGCCCCTAATTGATCGATCCGACCGGCCAGAACGCCCTGGACCGTCGTCGGGATATGGAGGTCGTCAAGCGGGGTGGTCAGCGCCAGCCCCCCCATACTGCGCACCAGAACGCCGTGGTCAAACAGTGCCCGGACGATTTCCTCCATAAAAAAGGGCGTGCCCTCTGTTTTGTCCAGGATGCGCTGTTTGAGCGGTTCAAGCGACGTGGCCGTGACCGGCCAGTTTGCTTCGTCAAGAAGGACCGCCAAGAGGGCTTTGGCGTCCTCCATGCCCAGGGCATCTAGTCGGAGCTGACTGTAATAGGTCTTGCTGCCCCAGGCGTGCCGATACTCCGGGCGGTAGTTGACCAACAAGAGCAGGGGGGCGGTGGCCAGGCTCTCGCTCAGGCTATCGAGAAAAGCCTGCGTGCCCTCGTCCAGCCACTGTAAGTCTTCAAAAATCAACACCACCGGCTGGGTGAGGCTCTCTCGCACCAGGAGGCGTTTGATCGTGTCAAAGGAGCGTTGCTGGCGGATATGGGGGTCCATCTGCTGAAGCGCCGTGGCGAACTCGGTATGGCCCAAGAGGCTCAGCAGATAGGGCAGGCCGTCTTCGAGGTCCCGGTCAAGCGCGACCACCCGCCCGGCGACTTTTTCATGCAGGGCCCGTTCGTCGTCCTGGGGACGAATCTGGAAGTAGTGCCGCAGCAACTCGGTCAGGGGCAGGTAGGCATAGCCGCTGCCGTGGGCGGCACAAAATGTTTCAAGGACCAGACAGTGCTGCTCAGACAGCACCTTGAATTCGTAAAACAGCCGGGACTTGCCCACGCCCGGCTCGCCCACCACACCGACCATCTGCCCCTGGCCGGTTGCGGCTTGTTCGCGGACTTGTTTGAGGTGGTCGAGTTCTTTCTTCCGGCCAACAAAACGGGACAGGCCACGCGCGGCTGACACCTGAAGCCGGGTGCGCAGGACGCCAACGCCGAGGAGTTCATAAATCTGTAAGGGCTCGCTGACGCCTTTGATCTTGGCCGCTCCCAAATCCTTGAACGCGAAATACCCCTCGGCAAGCTGGTGGGTATACGCACTCACGACCGTTGTCCCCGGCGTGGCCAGCCCTTCCATGCGGGCCGCCAGGCTGGTCGAATGCCCAACCGGCACATAGTCCGTATGCAGGTCGTTTTTCCGAATGGAGCGCACGACGACCTCGCCCGTATTAACCCCCACCCGCATCTGGAGATTGATCCCTTTGTCATGCCGGAGCCGCTCGGCACAGGCCCGCCCCTCTTCTTGCATACGTAAGGCGGCAAACAGGGCGCGCTGGGCGTGGTCTTCATGGGCGAGCGGTGCGCCAAAAAGGGCAAAGATACCATCGCCCATGGACTGGGCCACATAGCCCTCATAGCGATGCACGGCGGCCATCATCAGTTGCAGGGCCGGGTCAATAATGGAGCGCGCCTCTTCCGGGTCAAGGTCCTCAATGAGTTCCATCGAGCCCTTGATATCGGCGAACAGGGCGGTAATGGTTTTGCGCTCGCCGTCAACCGCGCCGCGGGCTTCGAGCGCGGCCTGCTCAGCACGGATACGCTCGGCCAGATGAGGCGGGGTATAGGTTGCGGGGGTTGGGGCAGGAGGCGCGGACGGCGTGGCCAGCGCGGCCCCGCACTCCATGCAGAATTTTGCGCGGGCGATATTCTCCGCGCCACAATTTGCACAGCGATTCTGAAGCGCAGTTCCGCATTCAATACAGAACTTGGCGCCGTCAGGATTATCGGTGTTGCAGTGTAGACATCGCATAGATTGTTCCGCTCACAGGTGCTCTGCCATCCCTTGACGTGTACTGTACCGGGACGTTGAAAAGGATACCAGAGCGGATTGGCCTGAGCAGAGCCAGGCCAATCAGGGGGCTTCCTGCGTCTTAGGCAGAGCGCAGCTTATAGCGCTGAATTTTTCCGGTCGCGGTCTTGGGCAGCTCGGAGACAAACTCGACCCAGCGTGGATATTTATGGGGCAGCGTGCGGGCTTTGACAAAAAGGCGTAGTTCCTGGGCCAAGTCTGCGGAGGCGGTCTGGTCGGCCTTGAGCACCACAAAGGCTTTGGGTTTGAGCAGGCGGTTGTCGTCCTCCCAGCCGACAACCGCGGCCTCCAGTACGGCTGGGTGTTGAAACAGGATGCCCTCGACCTCGGCTGGTGAGACCCACTGGCCCGAGACCTTGAGCATATCATCCGCCCGGCCGCAGTAGGCAAAATACCCCTCTTCGTCCTGGGTATACGTATCTCCGGTGTTGATCCAGTCTCCCAGCATGGTTTGCGCGGTCTTCTCCGGGTTGTTCCAGTAATAGGCGGCCCCGGACTGGCCCCGAATCAGGAGGCGGCCCATCTCGCCGGCCGCAACAGGCTGTCCGCTTTCATCCACAATCTGGGCCTCATACCCTGGAACCACGCGGCCGCTGGTGCCCGGCTGGTAATCATCCAGACGGTTGGAAATAAAAATATGCAGCAGCTCGGTCGAGCCTATCCCGTCCAGAATCGTCAGGCCGGTGCGCTCCTTCCAGCGTCGAAAGACCTCGGCCGGCAGGGCTTCGCCGGCCGAGACACAGGCGCGTAAGGACGGGAAGGCGCGCGGACCGTGGGCTGCTGCTTGCTCCAGGGCGAGCAGTTGGGCTGCGTACAAGGTCGGCACCCCAAAATAGAGCGTTGGTCGGAACCGCTCAATCATGGCAAACGTCATGTCCGGTGTTGGACGCTGGTCGCTCAAGACGGCGGTGGCTCCACACCAGAGCGGAAACGTCATACCGTTCCCCAGACCATAGGCAAAGAACAGCTTGGCCGCGGAAAAACACACATCCGCTTCGGTCATACCCAAAACACCTTGGGCGTACTGCACACAGGTAATCACCATATCGCGCTGACGGTGGACCGCCCCTTTGGGCCGGCCGGTTGACCCTGATGAATACAGCCAGAAACAATCGTCATTGGCCGCAGCCGGGGCCGGCTCCAAAGCGACAGACGCGGACTGCATCAGCGTGGCAAAGGGCGCGTTCCCTGCCGCAACGCACAGGGACTGCGGTTTATGTTCAGCCCCGGCCAGGGCCGGCTCTACGGTCTGCGCGTACTCAGCAGAATAGGCGACCAGCGCACACGCGGAGTCGTCTATCATGTATTGATAATCGGCCGCCCGGAGCAAGGTGTTGACCGGCACCGGCACGATGCCGGCCTTGATGGCCCCCCAGAAGAGAAAGAAAAATTCAGGACAGTCTTTCACGACCATCAGCAGCCGTTGGCCCGTCCCGACGTTCAGAGAGCGCAACACATTGCCACACCGGTTGACCTGCGCGGCAAGCTGGCCATAGGTCACCGCGCCGTGCACGGTGCGAATCGCAATTTTCTGCGCCCGTCCTTCTTCCAGATGTCGGTCGATAAACGGCACGGCCACATTGAAACGTGGAGCAAACCGAATGGGGGCGGAGAAATCTGTCGGATCAATAGTAACGGTATTGGCCGGCATATCGACGGTCCTCTTGGGCTACGCCTTTTCTGCCCATTGCACGTATGGAAAATCGAGCGGCTGGTGGTTGATCCCCCGGGGCGGCGGGGCAATCCAGCTTGCCATAGCGCCCGGTTCGGTAACCGGCTGCATGAGCGAGGCCACAAAAGCGTGATCGTCCTCGGTCGGCAGCCAGGCGGTCTGCTGACGATTCCACTCTTCGGCGGTCAGCATCTCTCCCCGTGGAGAGAGACGGGTATTGGAAAAAGCGCCAATCTTGCGGTGAAAGCCCCGATGGGGCAGGGAGAGCCGGCTCTGAATGCTCTGCCGTTCAATCAGCGTGTTCCAGCGGTCCAGCCCCCGCTGCGAGTCGGCAATATAATCGTCGCGTAAGCGTTCGTTCATGGCCAGCAAGGCCGGCACGTCCTCGCACACGATGCCGCCGTCGGTCGGACGCTGGACCGGCCAGGTCAGATTCGAGAGACGATGGTCGTCATTGATGCGGGTTTCACGATAACGGCCTTTGAGGCCGGTCGTAAAATAGTCGGCGGCGTTGGTCGAACGCTCCTGGCCGAACAGGTCAAGCGAGACGCTGTAATGAAAATTGATGAAGCGCTGCAAGGTCGGCAGATCAATGGCCCCCACCGCCCGGATACGCTCAGGGTCATCGGTCTTGAGGGCGTTCATGACCTCGCAGGTGCGCTGGATAATCCGCATCACGCCGGTCTCGCCCACAAACATGTGATGTGCCTCCTCCGTCAGCATGAACTGGCAGGTCCGGGCTAAGGGATCGAAGCTGGATTCGGCCAGCGCGGCGAGCTGATATTTCCCGTCACGGTCGGTAAAAAAAGTAAACATGAAATAGGACAGCCAGTGCGGCGTCTCCTCGTTAAACGCGCCCAGAATGCGCGGTTTGTCCCCATCACCGGAATGACGCTCCAGCATCAGTTCGGCTTCTTCCCGGCCGTCCCGACCAAAATAGGCGTGCAGGATATAGACCATGGCCCACAGATGCCGCCCCTCTTCCACATTGATCTGAAACAGATTGCGCAGATCGTATAACGAAGGGCAGGTATGGCCCAGATGGCGCTGCTGTTCGACGGAAGCCGGCTCGGTATCGCCCTGGGTCACGACCAAGCGGCGTAAGAGACTCCGATATTCGCCTGGGACTTCCTGCCAGACCGGCTCGCCCCGGTGGTCGCCAAAGGCGATCTGCCGCGCCTCCTGCGGCTTGGCCAGGAAAATCCCCCACCGATAGTCCGGCATTTTCACATAGCCAAAATGGGCCCAGCCGTCGGACTCGACGCTGATAGCCGTGCGCAGGTAGACATCATACGCCTGCGTCCCTTCCGGCCCACAGGTATCCCACCAGCGTAAATACTTCGGTTGCCACGACTCTAAGGCGCGTTGCAGGCGGCGGTTCTCGGCCAAGGCCACATTGTTCGGAATACGCTCAGTATAATCAATCGCCATGCTCTACACCCTCTGTTTCCGAAAACGGCGCGGTTTGCCCGTGCCATACAGCGTCAGCGCGCCGTCTTCGCCAACGGCATTCGGTCGCTGGAAGACCCAGTTCTGCCAGGCGCTCAGACGCCCGAATATCTTGGTCTGAAGGGTTTCCTGACCGGCAAAGCGCAGGCTGGCCTCCATGCCGGTCAGGGCGTCGGGCGAGAAACTGGCCCGTTCTTCCAGGGCCAGCCTCACTTCGTCTTCCCAGTCGATATCATCTGGGATAAAGGTGACCAGCCCCAGCGTGTCCGCCGTCTCGGCGTCGATATCCTGGCCGATATACGCCTGCAACTCCGCAATATGCTCCGGTTGGGCCGGGAAGCGGCCAGCCAGGCGCGTGGTAGCGTTGTTCATGGGCAGCGGACCAAAGTTCATGGGTGTCAAACGGAGGGTGGCCGGAGGCTGCGCACTTCCCTCAAAACTGCCGTCCAGCATATACGAGCGGTCGGCGGCCAGCACAAGTTCGAGTAAAGTGCCGGTAAAACAACTGCCCGGCTCGATCAGGGCAATCAGGCTGCGCGCGCTCACGTCCAGACGCTGCAAGGTCCGCTTGAGATATAAGCGTATCTCGCGGATCAGCCAGTCAGCCGCATACTCGACGAGGAGGCGGTCAGCGGCTTCGACCAAGGCGGCCTCACCGCTGGTGCGAAACACCCAGGTCCCCAGCTCTTCTTCATTCAGCCGCAGGTGCAGAATGGCGTCGTCCAATTCACGCGCAAGCGCCAGCGGCCAGAAGCCCGCCCCGGCAGCGTGGACGGCCTCCAGCGTTTGCGGCAGGTCCCCGCTCGGCGCGTGGAGCGTGAACGAGGCGGTCCGGAGCGCCCGGTCTAACTCGACCGTGATATACTCGTAACTCAGGGTCGTGTCTTGAATGGAGCGGGCCAGGGGCGTCAGAGCAATACCAACCGCGTCCGCGGGACGGTCTGATTGCGCGGCAAAAGCCAACGCTCGGGTGTGAACGACTGCCTCAAAACGCGAGCGTGGAACGATTTCGTCAACCAGATTCCACTCATAGGCCCGTTTTCCACGCAGCCCCTCGGACGTTGTGCAGAAGAAGTCAGCCCGGTCGCGCCGCACATGCCGTTTGTCAACCAGCCGGGTCAGGCCGCCGGTTCCGGGCAGGACCGCCAGCAGGGGCAACTCAGGCAGAGCCACGGTGCTGGTCCCGTCATCAATGAGCATAATATGTTCACACGCCAGGGCCAGTTCATAGCCACCGCCTGAGGCCGCCCCATTCACGGCGCAGACATAGGTTTGCCCGGAGTGGGCGCTGGCATCCTCAATGCTGTTGCGCGTTTCGTTCGTAAACTTGCAGAAGTTCACCTTATGCGCGTGGGAAGACTGGGCCAGCATCCGAATGTTTGCCCCGGCACAAAAGACCTGGGGCTGGGCGGAACACAGGACCACCGCCGCGACTTCGGGATGCTCGAAGCGGAGGCGCTGGACCGCATCGTAGAGTTCGATGTCCACACCCAGATCGTAGGAATTGAGTTTGAGGTCATAGCCCGGAACCAGGGGGGCATCTTCCTGCACATCCATAACAAGCCGAGCGACTCGACCGTCAATGAACAATTGCCAATGTCGATAGTACTCGGGCTGGGTCACGAATTCGATTCTGCGTGCGGTTGATAAGCCTGGCTCGGTTGGCCGCTCAGGGTGTCGCGCCCGTTCATGACCGTGTCTGGTCGTACTCATGGGCTGTCTCGTCTTTGCTCCTCGGTCCGTCACTCTAACGTCATTGCAGCATCTATGCCAGCAGTCGTGCTTGGCGTATGGGGCTTATAGTGTTTATGACTGTGCGGGGGTCTTGCTCAGATAGGCCGCGCTTGTCACAGCGTGGTCGGCAGAGGCGAGACAGGTTTGCTGCCCTGTCAGATAGGCAGACAGAAACTGTTCATACGGCAGATCCTAACTCTGGGCCAGCAGTTTTTTCGATTCTCGAAAGGCGGTCGGAGATGTTTGGAGAAACACGGCCGCGGCGCTATGCAGCGTTTTTTCCAGGTCTTTGGCTGTGACAACTTGGTCTACGAGTCCCCATTCCAGCGCTTGTTGGGCTTGAATCTGTGCGGTCGCCAAGGCAAGCAGCCGCCCACGACCCATCCCCACCACGCGGGGCAAACGGAACGTGCCAAGACCGGGAATGATGCTATGCCGGACCGCGGTGAGGCTGAAAAAGGCAGTCTCTACGGCAATCCGCATATCGCAGGTTAATGAGAACTGTAACCCTCCACCGATGCAGGCCCCGTGAATGCCACAGATCACGACCTTATCGTACATGGTCTCGAACAGACGAAAGGTCTCTTCCCACTCTCGGAACCAGGACAGCTGAATCTCAGCCTGGGATACCGCCTTGAGATCAATGCCTGAACAGAACCCCCGCCCAGCCCCGGTGACGATAACCGCCCGGATATCCTTGGCCGCGGCCAGCGTCTGGCCTATGGTATGCATCTCTTTCATAAAACGCCCATCCGTCGCATTTACAACCTCGGGCCGGTTAAAGATAATGCGCGCTATGGGCGGGGCCTTCTCCATAAGGATGCGGACCATTGTTCCCTCCAGTTTCTTGATCTCTCGCTTATCAATATATCACTTATTAAGTGCAGAATATATAATTTGTTATATTAAGTCAAGCAAAATTGTATTGCTCCACATATAATCTGTGAGTCATGCGTCCACGTTCCCTCCTCTTCACCCTGTTCGGTGACTTTGTTCGCAATTACGGCGGTGAAATCTGGGTCGGCAGTCTGATCCGCCTCATGCAGGAGTTTGATATTGCTCCGCAAGCGGTCCGAGTCGCGCTTTCACGCATCACTGCCGACGGTTGGCTGCGCAATCGTCGGCTTGGCAAGAAAAGTTTCTACGGCCTGACGGCTCAAGGCGAGCGGCGCATGGCTGAGGCCGCAAGTCGGATCTATAAACTCGATAATCTGGCCTGGAATGGTGAGTGGCTGATCGTGACCTACACCATTCCAGAGAAACGCAAAGTCGTGCGGGATAAAGTGCGACGTGAATTAAGTTGGACTGGCTTTGGCCAGCTTGCCAGCAGCGTGTGGATCAGTCCGCGCGACCTGCGCCCGCAGCTTATCGAGATTGCCGAGCGGTATGACATTGGGCCCCATCTCGACTTCTTCACCGCTCATTACCGTGGTCCGGCGGAGCATCAGCGCCTCATTGCCAAGTGCTGGAATCTTGCGGCGGTCCAGCAGGGCTATGCCGCCTTCATCCAGGTGTACCGTCGCAAACTCGACCAGCACCAGCCCCGCTCTGATGCACTCTGTTTTTGTGAAGAACTCCAACTCATTCATGAATATCGTAAATTTTTATTCAGCGACCCTGGTCTGCCCAACGCCCTCTTACCCGACGCCTGGCGTGGGCACGAGGCCGCCCACATCATGCGCGAGTACTATCAATACGTTGCCCCAGGAGCCCATCGTTTTTTTGCGAGCGTTTTTGTTGGGCACCCGGATAATGCCGCCGGCCTCAAAAAGCTCGGGCAGCATCCCCGGCTTGATCCGTTTGCGGAAGAACTCCGTCGTCAACAGCAGCAGGACCCTGCCGTCGCCCCCTAGCCGGCTCAGCAGGGTGCCATCCGGCGGAAAACCGCGCGCAGGTCTGCTATAATCTCGCATACAGGACCTCGTATACAGGACGATACACCATGACTCGACAGATTGGCCCCAGCCCGCAAGAATTCCAACACGCCCTGTCTGAGGCCGCGGCCTGGGTCGCGTCCTATGTCCAGCATGTCGGCGACCGGCCAGTCCAGGCGCGGGTCTCGCCAGGCGATATCGCCGCAACCCTGCCTGAGAGTCCACCCGAACACGGCGAGCCGCTGGAACTCATTCTCAACGACGTCGACTGTCTCATCCTGCCCGGCATTACGCACTGGAATCATCCGGCCTTCTTTGCCTATTTTGGGATTAGCGGGTCAGGACCCGGTATTGTGGGCGAACTGATTGCCGCAGCGCTCAACGTCAATGCCATGTTGTGGCGGACCTCGCCGGCGGCAACCGAGCTGGAACAGCGCACCTTGCACTGGGTCGCCACGATGCTCGGCCTGCCGACCGACTGGTTCGGGGAAATTACCGATACGGCCTCAGCCTCCTCTTTATACGCGCTGGCCGCGGCGCGTGAGGCCGCAGGCTTGGATATTCGCGAGCACGGCATGGCCGGTCGGGACGACCTGCCACCACTGGCCCTCTACACCTCCGCCCAGGCGCATAGTTCGATTGACAAAGCCGCGATTGCGCTCGGCATTGGGCGGCGGTGGACCAGGCATATTGAGACAGACGACGCCTTTCGGATGCGACCGGACCGCCTGGAGCAGGCCATTACCAGCGACCTGGCGGCCGGGGTCAAACCAATCGCCGTTGTGGCAACGGTCGGCACAACCTCGTCAACCAGTATTGATCCGGTTCCGGCCCTTGCTGATATATGCGAACGGTATCAGGTGTGGCTGCACGTTGACGCCGCCTATGGTGGAGCCGCCGCCCTGGTCCCCTCGCACCGGGAGATGCTGGCCGGCTGTGAGCGCGCCGACTCGTTTGTCGTCAACCCGCACAAGTGGCTGCTGACGCCAATCGATTGCAGCCTGCTGTACACGCGCCGACCGGACGACCTGAAACACGCCTTTTCGCTGGTGGCCGAGTATCTGAGAACCGATGAGCAGGACGTGGTCAACTTGATGGACTACGGCCTGTCTCTGGGCCGACGCTTTCGAGCGCTCAAACTGTGGATGGTCATCCGCGCCTATGGACGGGCCGGGCTGGCCGCTCTCATCGACGGCCATATGCGAGAAGCGCGCTGGCTGGCCGAGCAAATCGACGCCACTCCGCACTGGGAGCGACTGGCGCCCGTCCCGTTTTCCACCGTCTGTTTCCGGCATCTACCGGCCGGCGGGTCTGACCCGGACGAGCATAATGCCGCCCTTATCGACACGGTGAACGCCAGCGGGCAGGCGTTCTTGTCGCATACCAAGTTGAACGACTGCTATGCTATCCGCGTTGCCATCGGCAACCACGCCACCAGGCATGAACACGTGGCACGGGTGTGGGAGTTATTACGGGCGGCAGCCGCGCCAGCGGCCTAAGAGCCGGCCTTACGATGTCTGGCGCGTAGTGGTGTTCTGCTCTCTTTGTTGTGGGGGAGACGGACGTTGCTTGAGGCGAACGCTCACGCTCGACGGGTCCATACCGGCGACCTGGAGGCCGAGCGGGATGTTGACATTGTGCGCGGTCAGGGGAAAACGACTCCGGCCGGCCTGCGCGCTGGAAAGGTCAATTTGCGCCCGCAGGCCACGCGGGTCAAGCAAGGCCAGGAGTTCACGCGAGCCCCGGATACGCAGGTAGACCTCCTGCGTATTCCTGCCGGTCATGTCCAAATTCCCTGGGATATTGTAGTAGACCACCGGAACCGCAAACCCGACCTCGGTGTTTTGCGGGCCAACCAGGATGAGCCAGAGGATGCAGACCGCGGCCAGGGCACCCAGCTTGGGGCGGATATTGGTGCCCAGCAGGGCCCACCAGCGCCACGGGGGACGCTTTTGCTTTGCCCCGGAAAGACGGGCATCCAACCAATTCAGCAACTCGGACGACCCCGGCAGCGTCACCATACCGCCCCGGTCGACGACGGACACCTCGCCCCGCTCTTCCGAAACAACGACCGCCAGGGCGTCAGAACGCTCTGTCACCCCCAACGCCGCCCGATGACGGGTGCCATACGTATAGGGCAGCGAGGGGGATTCCGAAAGCGGTAAGATGCAGCCCGCCCGACAGACCCGCCCAACCCGAATATAAACGGCCCCATCGTGCAGCGGGCTGGCCGGCGTAAACAAATTATCCAGGAGCAAGTCGCTGACTTCGGCATCAATCAGCACGCCCTGGCTCCGTAACAGGGGCTCCACCGAGTCATTGCGCTCAAAAACGAGGATTGCGCCGTGGCGCTGCTGCGCCAAGCTGAAACACGTGTTCGCTAGCGTGGGCAGGAAATCAGCAGCCCAGGTCTCAGCAGAGACACGTCGAAACATCTTGGGGGTGGAGAAGACTGGATTGACCTGCTCAAGAATCTGACGAATCTCAGCCTGGAACACGACCACGACCAGAATAAAGGCCGCAGCCCAAATACCGCCCAGCACCCAGGTGGTTAACAGGAGCCCCGTCTGGCTGGCAAGGAAATAGAACAGGCCGAGGCCGGCCAGGCCGGCGCCTATCCGTGCGGCCTGCGTCCCACGAAAACGGATATAGGCCTGGTAGACGACAAACGCCATACAGGCAATGTCAATCCCGTCTTGCCAGCGAAACTCCCAGCCAAGCGGGATGAAATCGAAAAATCCTGTCACGCCTTCTTTACTCGGTGGAGGGCTTATTCGGTGTAGTTCTCGTAAAAAACATAGCTGGTTGAGTAATCGCTAAACTCAAAATAGACCTTCTTCTCGCCTTCATCGACCCGGAAATTCAGGTTCTTGTCAGCATAGCCATAGCCAAAGCGGTAGGGTCTGGCGGTGCTGCCATCACTGGTGGCTGCCGCAGTGCTGAGCTTATCGATCTCGATAAAGCGTAGCACCAGCTTCTCTCCAGCATAAATGTCCAAGACCCCGTTGGTTCCCGTCCAGTTTTGGAGGGAGCGACTCAGCATGTTCTGTGATTCCTGCGTACAACTGGAGAGCCCTCCCGCCAGCCCACACAGGAACAGTCCGGTGACCATGATGATTCGAGAGCGCTTCCACAGGTCTTGCATAGAGCATTCCTTATGCACGAATATCTCTTCTCACTCAGGTTACCACTCCTTCTCACCACACGCAAAAAGGAGTGCCGAGATCAGCGTGCAACGGAGCCCCCTCCCCTCCCTTGACCATTCCACCCAGAAGCACTACTCAGCGAACTAACCCCTAACCACTAGTTTTTAGTAGGCAGTTTCTAGTAACTAAAAACTAACCACCAAAAACTAACCACTAACCCCATGCCCATCCCCCTGCTCGACCTCAAAGCCCAATACACCACAATCCGGGAGGAAATCCGGGCGGCTGTTGAGCGCGTTGTGGAGTCTCAGCAATTCATTTTGGGACCGGAAGTTGAAGCCTGTGAGCGAGAGATTGCGGCCTACGCCGCCTGTCAGTACGGAATCGGGGTCTCGTCCGGTACGGATGCCCTGCTCGTCGCCCTGATGGCGCTAGACATTCAGCCGGGCGATGAGGTCATCACCTCGCCGTATACCTTTTTCTCCTCAGTCGGGAGTATTGCCCGGCTTGGAGCCCGGCCGGTCTTTGTTGATATTGACCCGCTGACGTATAATCTGGACCCGGCGCAGCTCGAAGCCGTCATCACCCCCCGGACCCGAGCCATTATCCCGGTGCATCTGTTTGGCCAGATGGCGGATATGGACCCCATCCTTGAGATTGCCGCTCGTCAGCATCTTGTGCTGATCGAAGACGCGGCGCAGGCAATAGGTGCGGAATACCAGGGCAAACGGGCCGGCTCGCTGGGGCAGTGTGGCTGTTTGAGTTTTTTCCCATCGAAAAATCTCGGCGGATACGGCGACGGCGGCATGGTCATCACGAATGACGCCGCACTTGCCCGGCGGGTCAGACAGTTGCGGAGTCACGGGGAGCAGTCCAGGTATGAGCATACACGGGTGGGCGGGAACTTCCGCTTGGATGCCCTCCAGGCCGCGGTGCTGCGCGTCAAACTGCGTCATGTGGAGACCTGGACCGCGGCCCGGCAGCGCAATGCCGCCACGTATCGCCGGCTGTTTGCGGCCCACGGACTCGACGCCCTGAGCCTGCCGGTCGAAGCGCCGCAACGGCGCCACGTCTATCACCAGTTTGTGGTCCAGAGTCCGCGCCGGGACGCCCTGTTGGCAACGCTCCGGCGTCAGAGTATCGGCGCGGCCATCTATTATCCCACGCCACTGCATCTCCAGCCCTGTTTTGCGGCTCTGCGCTATCAGCGTGGCGCCTTCCCCCACAGTGAATACGCCGCCCAGCATAGCTTGGCCCTGCCCATCTACCCGGAGCTGACCCCGGCCATGCAAGAGGAGGTGGTCCAGGCTCTTGCGGCTTTTCAGCGGGACGAGCGCCATGCAGACGCATAAAGACCCTGGGCCCAGAGTCTCCTCCAAACGTTGACAGCCCAGCGGGAGGGAGCAATAATTCCCCACATTTTGATCTCGTGTCGGAGGGATACACCATGCGTAGAAATTGGATTGATCTCAATAGCGATATGGGCGAGTCGTTTGGGAACTTCGTGCTGGGCCGACCGGAAGCGGTCATGCAGCGCATCTCCCACGCCAATATCGCCTGCGGCTTTCATGCCGGAGACCCGAGCTGGATGAGTCGCACCGTGGAATGGGCGAAAAAGTACGGGGTCACGGTGGGGGCCCACCCTGGCTTTCCCGATTTATTGGGCTTTGGCCGACGGCTGATGAACATCACCCATCAAGAGGCGACCGATTATGTCGTGTATCAGGCCGGCGCTCTCAAGGCATTTTGCGAAGCGCACGGCCTCACGCTACAGGCCGCCAAGCCTCATGGCGCGTTCTATTCGTGGGGCATACAGTCCGAGGCCAACGCCCGCGCCATTCTGGAGGGCTTTCAGGCGGTTGCGCCCCACCTCACCGTCTATCTGCCCGCCCTGCCCTTTTTCCCGCTGGTCTCTACCGCGGAAAAGATGGGGTTTCGGGTGGTCAAGGAATTCTATCCGGGTCTCAACTACGACGAGACTGGAGCGATTACCGTCAAGCGCGCGTATGGCAGCGAAGATGTGGAAGAGATTGTTGAGCTCGTGCTGCGCTTTGCCGTTGACGGACAAACCACCGCGGAGAGCGGGGCGGTGATCGACGTTGAGGGAGAAAGCGTGTGCGTCCACGGGGATGTGGTCAATGCGCCAGAGGTCCTTGACGGGCTACATGCTGCCCTCCAACGGGAAGGCATCGAAATTCGGAGCGCGATTCATACCGAGAGTACCGACATTCTGCCGTTGCGGCAGCGGGCGAGCGCCTAGCCGCTGAGGCGGGGCGCTCCTCGGCGATTCTGATCTGGAGTAGCGGTTCGTAAGAAGTGGAATAAGGTGGAGCGATGTCAGAGACGCGCTATGACTACGGCGGCGATGAATACCTGCTGGTGGTCTTCAGTGAGGCCATGGACCTCGGCATGAATTTCAAACTGTTGTCCATCTGTCGTGAGATTGAGCGCCGGCGCATCCCTGGAGTCATTGAGGTCTGTCCGGCCAATGCCTCCTATCTGGTCCATTTCCGTCCTGAAGAGACTCATCCCGACACCTTGATACGGATGCTCAAAGACCTCGAACGCGAGATTCAGTCCGCGGAGACGCTGACCTCCCGACTGGTCGATATTCCGGTGCTGTTCGACGATCCCTGGACTCAGGAGTGCGCCAAACGCTTTGCCGACCGGCACCAGGACCCGTCGGTGTCTAACCTCGAATACCTGATGCGGGTCAACGGCTATGCCTCAAAGGAGGAATTCATCACCGCCTACTGCGACCGGCCGTACTGGATATCCATGGTCGGTTTTGTGCCCGGTACGGCTTGGTGCTATCGCATGTGTCCGCCTGAGCAGGCCATTCAGGCCCCCAAATACATCCGCCCGCGCACGGACACCCCTGAGCGCGCTGTGGCCCACGCCGGCGTGTTTCTGTGCATTTACCCTGTGCAGGGACCGGGCGGGTATCAGATGATCGGCATATCTGCCGTGCCCGTGTATGACCCGGAAGAGCGCCTGCCCGACCTCCAGGGGCGGTATATTCTGGCCAGTGCCGGGGACCGCTGGCAATTCCGCCCCATTGACATGGACGAGTATCATGACATCCGCGCCCAGGTCGAAGCCGGCAGCTATCGCTACCGGATTATTGAGCAGGATTTTCGGCCAGGCGAATACATGCGCGACCCAGAGCCCTACCTCAAATACCTGCGGGAAGAAGCGGCCCATGCTTAGTATCCTTGAGCCCGGCCTGTTGACCACCATCCAGGACCTCGGTCGCCTGCACTGGTACCACATCGGGATGCCGCCTTCGGGCGCGCTGGACAATTTCGCGTTTCGGGTCGGCAACCTGCTGGTCGGCAACCCGGAGGAAGCCGCGGGGCTGGAGGTGACCTACTCCGGCCCGTCGTTCGAGGTGACACGTGCGGGTCTGATCGCGATCACCGGCGCGGATATTCCGTGTACGATCAATAATCAGCCCGCGGCCCAGTGGCGCTCTCACGCCCTGCATCCTGGCGACCGTGTGAGCCTGGGCGGAGTGCGCTGTGGGGCGCGAGCCTACATCTGTCTGGCCGGTGGGATTACGGTATCTGAACGGCTCGGCAGCCGCTCAACCTATATGCTGGGCCGCTTTGGCGGTCTGGACGGACGCAAACTTGAGGCCGGTGACTGTCTGCCCCTCGGCACGCCCGACACCCCACCCGAGGCGATGCTGGGCCGTACCCTTGATTCGGCCCTGATCCCGGTGCCACAAAAAAAGCTCGATGTGCGGGTGGTCATGGGCATGTGCAGCCACCGTGTGACCCCGGACAGCCTGAAGGGCTTTCTAGCCGCGGATTGGGAAGTCTCGACCGAAGCCGACCGGATTGGCTATCGTCTCAAGGGTCCGACATTCGAGTTCAACGCCGGCGAGCAGCCGTTTGGGGCCGGCGCCGACCCCTCCAATGTGGTTGACCTGGGCTACCCCATCGGCTCGATCCAGATTCCGGGCGGACTGGAGGCCATTGTCCTCTTGAACGACGCAGTGACGGGCGGCGGCTATACCACCATAGGGACGGTCATCACCGCCGACCTTGACCTCATTGCACAGGCCTCGCCCGGCGGTCATATCCGCTTTCACCAAGTCACGATTCACGAGGCGCTGCAAGCCCGCCGAGCGCGCGAGGCGCGCCTGGAGTTGGTCCGTCTGGAGTTGGGGCTGTTCGATCAAGCCGGTGTGCTGGGGCAGTAGCGTGGAGCGAATCACGATTCGAGCTTCTCGAACTCATCCTCAATCAGCTTCTCGATACGACGGTTTTCGCTCGAAAGGTCGGACAGTTTGCCAAACCCGGCCATCCAGGGCGGCTCTACTTCAGGCGGGGGTGGATCGGTATCAGCCTTGTTGACTATTGTCTTGAGGGCGAGGACTTGGTTCGCTTCCTGAACGACTTTCTTCTTGTCGTGCCTCTTCTCATCGTATTTTTTCTCGATCTCCTTGAAGTCGGCGGTCATGGTTTCCCCCTCTTAGAGTTCAAGCCAACGAAAACAGGCGTCATTCTTCGGAATCTTCCCCATCCAGCGTCATCACATACACCCCAGGGTTGTCCAGCCGGACCTGCCAGCCGGGAAAGACCACGATAGAGGTCGTGATTTCCTCAATAATGGCCGGTCCAACAACCACGTTGCCCACCAGCAGTTTGGCCCCGTCGTAGACCGGCGTGGTTACAAAGGCGTGGTGTTCTTCAAAGAAGGCCGGGCGTCCGCCGGTCTGGGCGTGGGTCGGGTCAGGGGTTCCGCTGGCGAGTGGTGGCAGTTGAGGCCGGGCGACTTTGCCCACAACGGTAGACTCCAGATTCATAATCTCGACCGCATTATCTCGCTCGCAATAGGTGAACAGTTCTTCGTGGCGGGTGTGAAACGCCTCGGCAATCGTGTCGATATTGCTGGCCGAGATATCGTCCGGCGGGATATCGACCTGGCATTCGTGGACCTGATCGACGTAACGCATGTCCAGCGAGCGGGAGATGGTTATTGCGGCCGGGTCCACCCCAGCACTGCCCAGATCGTGCCGGCCTCGGGCTTCCATCGCCGCAAAGGTGGCGTTGAGGGCGGGGTAATCCACACTGTCCAGACGGACGGCGCTGGACGACAGATAGCTGTGCTTCATGTCGGCCAGGATTTCACCAAACGCACAGAAAGCAGAGGACACCTTGGGAATGAGAATGGTCGGAATGCCGAGTTCGCTGGCCAGCCGCCCGGCATGGGCCGGACCGGCTCCACCGCCCACCACCATCATAAAGTCGCGCGGGTCATAGCCGCGTTCGATAGACACGCGCCGAATACCGCTGACCATATTGGAGTTGACCAGGGTGAAAATCCCCTGGGCGGCCCGCTCAACATCCAGCTTGAGCGGGCCGGCAATCTCGGCTGCGACCACGCGGCGGGCCGCCTCGACATCAATCCGCAGCCGGCCGCCCAACAGCGCTTCCTGGTTCAAATAGCCCAGCACGACCAAAGCATCGGTCACGGTCGGGCGCTGTCCGCCCCGGCCATAGGCGGCCGGTCCCGGCTGGGCCCCGGCGCTCTCCGGCCCGACCTGTAATAGCCCCATGCGGTTCACAAAGGCGATGCTGCCACCGCCGGCCCCGAGGGTCTCGACTTGCAGCATGGGGATGCCGATCCGGTAGCGCAGAAAATCAACATCCTTGACGATATTTGTCTTGCCGTCCTTGCTCAGGCTGATGTCAAAGCTGGTGCCACCCATATCCACGGTGATGATGTCGCGCGGCCCGTCTCCAGAGTGCTCTGTACCGCCCTGAAAGAACAGGCCGGCGTTCGGCCCCGCGGCTGGCCCCGAGTTCAAGGCGTAGATACCCTTGTCGGCCAGAAAGCGACCAGAGGTCAGGCCTCCGTTGCTCTGCATATAGCGCACCGGATTGGCGTAGCCCACAGCGCGCAGCAGGGCCTCCATCCGTTCGACATATTGCTGGATGAGCGGCCCGATATAGGCGTTCATCACCGTCGTGCTCGTCCGGGTGTATTCCCGAATCTGGGGGAGCAGATCGACCGACAGGCTGACATAGGTTCCGGGCATTTCGGCTCGGACCAACGCGGCAATCCGCCGTTCGTGTTCGGGGTGCAGGAAGGACCAGACCAGAGAGATGGCCACCGCTTCGACCCCCTCTTCTCGAAAGCGACGGATACCGCGCCGGACATCGGCTTCGTTGAGCGGGACACGCACCGCACCCGTACTCAGCACGCGCTCTTCGACCGGGCAGCGCAGGGCGCGCGGCACCAGCATGGTCGCCTGGGGAAAGTCCGCGTCATACCGGTGGCCGTCTTCCTTATGGCCGAGACGAATTTCGAGCGAGTCTTCATGACCGGCGGTGCAGAACAGGCCGGTCTTGGCCCCCTTGTGTTCGAGCAGGGCGTTGACGCCAACGGTCGTGCCGAGAATGACCAGATCGCAGTCCCGCAGAAAGTCCGCCACGCTACAGCCGAGGTCAGCCCCGACCTGCTCAAGTCCTGCGCGCACCGCGCTGGGCGGGTCCTGCGGGGTAGACGGTGTTTTATACAGGCGGATGCCTTCACCGGCCGAGGCCAGAATAAAGTCGGTAAACGTCCCGCCGGTGTCGATGCCGAGCCGGTAGGCGTGTTCGCGGCGTGCGGTTTGGTGTGTCATGGGTGCCTTACTTTGTCCTGTATGCAGCGGAGGGGGACGCGAGTGCTTTGGGGATTGCGGCCTTGGAATGAATGGCGTCCGGCGTCGTTTTCTCCAGGTCAGGCCTCGCGCGCGCTCGGGGGCGCGGTGCGCTCAATGAGGGCACGCAGCGCGGTCATGGATTCGGTGTGGCGTTGGTCGGCTTCCCGCGCGCGCTGCTCCGTGCCGCGGCGCATGAGCCGGAACCCGTAGAAGACAAGACCGGACGAGACGGCCAGGGTCAGGAGGCTCAGGCCGGCGCTGATGCCGATCTGCCAGTAAGTGGCCATGAGGCCGGCCTGCTGAAGGTCTAGGCCGGCTCGCTGAAGGTCAAGAGCGGTCTGCTGGAGGCCAAGAGCGGTCTGCTGAAGGTCAAGAGCGGCCTGCTGGAGGCCGAGGTTGGCGACTTCGTATTCGGACATAACACGCCTTTCCTGATGTCTGCGGGTTTCTCTTTCCGCTTATTTGGTCCCTCATTTGCCGACCGCAAGTTTGCGCGGCTCGTCCGCTTCGATGTGGACGCCGTACTCTTCCCTGGCGGCCTGGACGGACACAAAGCCGTTGCGTACGTCTTCGAGCACCTTGTCGCGGGCGCGTTCACGTGGGTCTCCCACGCCACCGCCGCCGGGGTTCTGGTTGGCGAAGCGTTCGCCCGGCTCGATTTCGGCGATCCGGTTGGTCTTGATCTCCTCGACGCTGCCGTCTTTCTTGTAATACAGCGCCCGTCCCACCTTGGGCTCACACAGCTTCGAGACCGCGCCGAGCGCGCCCTGGGCCGGGTAGCGCCGGCCTTCGCCAAACATGACAACCGTCATCGGGTCGCGCAGTGGTTCGACTTCCCAGTGCGTGCCCGAGCCGCCGCGCAGTTTGCCGGCCCCGCCCGAGTCCGTCATCAAACCGTAACGGTGAATGATAATCGGATATTGGTATTCGAGAATTTCAATATCACCGCTGGTCAGGGCCCCAAAACAGCACTGCGGACCCACCGCCGGCCAGCCGTCCGTCTTATGCGAAGCCCCACCGCCGCTGATAATGGTGGCCAGGATCATGGACACGTATTCTTCGCCCGAGCGGTAATCCTGCCCGGCAATGTTCAAGCCATTTGAATGCCCCCAGGACGCCACCGCCTTCTCAGGCAGGGCCTGTTCGAGGGCCATGCGCACGGCGTCCGTAATCGACTCTGACGGGGTGGTTGTGCAGTTCGCATGTGGTGCCGGTTCTTGGGCGTTGGTGAGGCTGCCGGCCGGGCCGACATCAACCGTCATCGGTCGATACAGTCCCTCGTTATACGGCGGGGGCAGTTGGGCGAACATCATGACTCCGAGATACACCCCGGACAGCGAGTTGGCCGCATAGGAATTGATGAAATACGGAATCTGGGGCGGGCTCGACAGGGCGACGGACAGACTGTCGCCGGCGACCTCAACGGTTGCGGCAATCTCGATGTCGCCATACCCATGCCCGGCGTCTTCAAGAACGGATTGCCCGTGATAGGTGCCGTCAGGAATAGCGCGGATAAACGCCCGCATCTGGTGTTCGGCCAAGTCGAGCAATTCCGCTATACAGACCATGACCATATCTTTGCCGTATTTCTCCAGCAGCCCGAGCAGGTTGCGCTCACCTATTGTGACCGCGGCAAGCTGGGCGCGCATATCACCAGCCTGGAGGCGGCGGGAGCGGACGTTGGTCAAAATAAAATTGACCACATCCCGCCGCTCTACCCCGCGGTCTCGAATTTTCAACGGCGGGATACGCAGGCCCTCGGCATAAATCTCTTTGGCTTCGGGGTTATAGCCGGCCGGCACGGGACCGCCGATGTCGGTAACGTGGCCTTTGCTGACCGTCCAGAACACGAGTTCGTCCTGGTGAAAGACCGGTTTATACATGCAGCAGTCAACAATATGCGAGCCGCTCCAGGCCGGATCGTTATGGTAGAACACATCCCCCGGATGAATATCGTCGCCGAAATAGTCGGCAACCGTCCGCAGGGCCGGCATCAGCGAGCCTAAATGAATGGGGATGTCCTGGCCTTGCAGAATCATCTCACCGCTGCCGAGAAACAGGGCGTTGGAGTAATCGCGGGCGATATTGAACACGGACGAGCGCGATGTCTTTTCAATGGTCAGCGTCATCTCACGCTGGGTTGATTCCAGCCTGCCCTGGACAACCGCCAGGGTAATGGGATCGGTCTTTGCCATACTATCCTTTCACGGCGCGCTTGTTCTTTTGCTGCTCGGAGCGGTCCACAGCGTGTCGTGAGCAACATAGCCACCCGGTCTCTCCTCAGCAAGCCGTATTTGGCACGCTGGGCGAGTTTCTGCTATCTCCTCAGGAGTCACAACAGAAGGGAGTCAACATATGGGCCGTTTAGATGGAAAAGTCGCGATCATTACCGGAGCCGCACGCGGCCAAGGCGCAGTGGCCGCCCAGACCTTTGCCCAGGAAGGCGCGTCTCTGGTCATCAGCGATATCCTGCCGGAGATTGAACACACCGCCGCGCAGATTCCTTCAGCCGGCGCCCGGGTCGAATGGGTCCGGGCCGACACCGCAGACCCGGACGGGATCAAAGCGGTTGTCGAAAAAGCGATTGCACGCTTTGGGCGTATTGATGTTTTGTATAACAACGCCGGGGTTATTTTAGGCAAACCGTTTCAGGAGACGACTCTGGAAGAATGGGAACGCATTATTCGGATCGATCTGACCGGCCCGTTCTTGATGAGCCAGGCCGTGGTCGCGCATATGGAGCAACAACAACGGGGCTCGATTATCAATATCTCCTCGGCCGGTGGCATTCTTGGCTATCCGCAGATGTCGGCCTATGGGGCGGCCAAAGGCGGGCTGGTGAATCTGACCCGTTGTATGGCAGTGGACCTGGCTCCGTATCATATTCGGGTCAATGCCATCTGTCCGGGCGCAATCGATACCCCCATGCCGCGCGAATACATCAAGGACATGGAGAATAAAGAGGCGGTCTGGCAACACATTGCAGACACCCATCTGCTCAAGCGCTTTGGGAGCTCGCACGAAGTCGTCTCCCTGGCTCTCTACCTGGCCTCGGATGAGGCCAGCTTTATGACAGGCGCCGTCATTCCGGTTGACGGCGGCCACAGCGCACATTAGGCCCCCCCAGCCTCGCCGCCCCCCTCAAACGAACCACCCTGTAGAGGCAGCCCCCTATGGCTGCCCTTCTCGGGCTGAGGGAGTTGATTCAACAGCGTCGGGCAGGATACTGTCTACGTCTACGCAAAACGAGCGTGCTGTCATGATCGAAGCCTCAGGTCTGACGAAACTCTACGGAACGTTTCGCGCGATTTCAGATGTGAGTTTTTCCGTTGACCACGGAGAGATCGTCGGCCTCCTCGGCCCGAACGGAGCCGGCAAGTCGACAACCATCCGTATTCTCGCCTGCATCCTGTCTCCGACGACGGGCACGGCCAGCGTTGCCGGCCACAGCGTATTAAATGCCTCGCTGGCTGTCCGGCGTCAACTCGGCTATATGCCGGAACACATCTCACTCTACCCAGAGATGGAGGTGGCCACGTATCTTGATTTTGTGGGTAAGCTCAAAGGGCTGGGTGGCACGGCCCGGCGGGTCCGCGTGTCCCAGGTCATTGAAGAGTTGGACCTCGGCTCTGTGACGCGCGTCTACATCGGGACGCTTTCAAAAGGCTACCGCCAACGGGTCGGCCTGGCCCAGGCCCTGCTGCACGACCCCAGCGTACTGATTCTTGATGAGCCGACTATCGGCCTTGACCCTGAGCAGGCGGCCGAGTTTCGACACCTCATACGCGGAATGCGGGGCAATCGGACCGTTTTGCTGTCCTCGCATATTCTACCTGAGGTGCGTATGACCTGTGATCGGGTCATGATCCTCGCCAGGGGGCAATTACTGGCCCTCGACACCCCAGACAATCTGACGCACCGGCTGCGTGATGCCAGTGAGGTTGTGGCCCATATTGACGGTCCGCCGTCCGCAGTCAAAACGCTCTTACAGAGCCTGCCCGGCGTCCACGAGGTCCAGGCGACCTCCCAGGGGGAAGGTCTGACCTCCTATACGGTGCGCGCCGCTCAGCACGAAGACGTCCGCCCCAGCATTGTGGAAGCCGTAGCCGGACGTGGCTGGCGTTTATTTGAACTCCGCGCGCGGGAGATGGACCTTGAGGAAATCTTCCACCGGGTGGTGGATCAGCCGCAGCCATAAACAACAGCAATGAGACCGGCGTATGGTTCTCCGTGCCATTTTTATTAAAGAACTCCGCTCCTACTTTGGCCTGTTTCTGGCGTATGCCATTGTCGCGGTCGCCCTGGCCTTGTGCGGCTTCTTTTTTTACACCGACATCAGCTTCTTTATGATGTGGGGGGGCCAGAACCTGGAGCGCGGCTTGTGGGAGTTCTTCTTCCACGACCTCCGCTATGTCCTCCTGCTGCTCGTCCCGGCCATCACCGCGCGCTCGTTTGCGGAAGAAAAAAAGCTCGGCACTCTCGACCTGTTATGGACCTACCCAATCCCGGAGAGCAGCGTGTTATTGGGCAAATTCCTGGCCGCGGCCACCCTGCTGCTGGTCGTGCTGGGGCTGACTCTGGTATATCCACTTGTCCTGTCGTGGTGGCACCCCGAGGTCTATTGGCCGGCCTTGCTGCCCGGCTATGTTGGCCTGCTGCTTATCGGTTTGGTGTTTATCAGTGTGGGCCTGCTCTTGTCAGCCCTGACCGACAGCCAGGCGATAGCAGCCATGGCAACCCTCGGCGTGCTCGTACTGTTCTGGTCGTTGACGTGGAACGAGCAGGCCGTGAGCGAAGCCTGGCTCCATGTCCTGCTGCAAATTTCGCTCTTTGACCGCTTTTACAATTTTGCCCGAGGCGCGATTGACAGCCAGGAAATCACCTTTTTTGTCTTCTTTTTCTCATTCTTCTTATTACTGACCTGGCAGGCCCTCCGCGCCCGGCGGTGGCGTGGCAAGGGCGAATTCTCCTCGTTGCGCACGTTTCTCGCCACCCCCAGCCGCAAGCAGTGGGCCACGGTGGCCATTCTTGACCTGCTTATTGTGAGCGGTCTGGTCGGCCTCCAAACGCTCTCCATTCGCCATAATCTGCGCTGGGACTTTACCCCCACGCAGACCTTATCCCTGTCAAAGCAAACCAAAAGCCTGCTGGCCGACCTGGACAAAGACGCGCTGCTGACGCTGTTTTTTGGCGGCTCCCCGGATGCGTATCAACGCTATGAAGACGTCCTCAAGCGTTTTCGTGCAGAAAACGCGGCCTTCCAGTATCGTATTCTGCACCGGGACCGGAACGTGGGGCTCGCCCGGCAGTACGGGGCGACCCATTACGGCACCGCGGTGCTCGAATACGATGGGCAGCAAAAATTACTGCCGGGGGCGGGCGAGAAGACCATCACCGAGGCCCTGTTTCAGTTTCTCCGAGAAGAGCAAAAGACCATCTATTTTGTCGGCGGCCACGGCGAAAAAGACCCACGGAGCGGCCAACCGCAGTTGGGCTATAGCGAGGCCGCGGCCGCTTTACGCAACGAAAACTTTGTGGTCCGGCCGGTCTTCCTCGCTCGGACCGAGCGCGTGCCTGAAGACGCTGCCCTCGTTGTGGTCAGCGGCCCACAGACCGACCTCTTACCGGACGAACTCGAGCGTCTGGGCCGCTATCTCTCGGCCGGCGGGAGTCTCCTCTTCATGCTTGACCCCCTGTCGGCCCCGAATCTGACCGCCTTCCTCGCCCGGTACGGGGTACGGCTCACCCAGGACGTCATCTATGATCCGCAGAACAGCCTCTTTGGCGGCGACGCGCTGAGCCCGCTGGTGTCGCTGTATAATACCAGCGTCGAGATTGTCAAAGACTTCGCGGTAAGCACCATTTTTCCCCTCTCGCGTTCGGTTGAGCCGGCCGACCCCTTGCCGAGCAATGTGCTCTCAGCCCAACCGTTCTGCCGCACCGGACCGGGTGCCTGGGCCCGCTTTCGCGCCGGGGCCGAATCCCCCCAAGGCGCGGTGGACTTTGAAGGGACGCAAGCCCGACCCGGACCGATTTCCCTGGCCGTGGCCGCAACAATGCGCCGAGACCCGCCAACCAATGGCAACCCGCCCGCCACCCGCGGAGACCTCGTAGCGGAACCCGGGGCCCGCCTGGTGGTGTATGGAGACAGTGATTTTGCCAGCAATGCCCGCCTGTCCTTGCTGGGCAATAGGGACCTCTTCCTCAACACGGTGCAGTGGTTGGTGCAGGATGAGCAGTTTATTACCGAGCGTCCTCGGGACGCCTCTCTTCAGCGGAAAATTTCCACCTTGGTGCTCACGACCGAACAGACGCGGCAGTTGTTCCTTCTCACCGTTGTTGCCGAGCCGGGTGTGATTCTGCTGCTGGGCCTGCTGGTTTCTCTCTATCGCCGCCGCCACCGGCGCTAGACGGGAAAGACGCCACCCTATGGACCGCACGAGCCGGCGCTCCTCGCTTATTCGTCCGCTGGCGCCGGCTTCACGCGCCATTCGGTCAGCCAGAGACTGACCCTGGCCTGGCGCCGGCCAGCCTCACCGCCCAAGCCGCCCAGAAGGGTAAAGGACTCGTCCCGCTGGACCATACCAATGCCAGGGGCGTACAGCGTCACGGCCTTGGCTTGACCATTGCGGCTCCAGAAGGTGACTTCGACGCAGCCTTCAAAGACACCCGCCGGCACCGCGGCCAGCGCACCGAGCGCCGTGATCTTGTAGCGCCCGGCAGACGTTTGCCAAGTCGCCCCCAAGGTGAGCGGCGGTTTGAGGATAAACTGCGGCGGCCCGTCTGTGGCGGCTTCGCTCGGCTGTCTCATTACCCCAGAGGACGACGCAGAGATCAACTCCGCGGGGGCGTCTCTGACCAAGAGACTCTGCTGGATACGCAGCACATAGCCCGCCCCTTTGCGACCGACCACCTCCCAGGTCTCGGTCACCGGGCTTGTGGGCGTACCTTCACTCGACTCGTACTGCCAACGGTTTGCCACAGCGAGGGGGAAATAATCGCCGAGACGTTCGCTCGCTGGGCTGCTCCCTCCGGTCAGCAGCAGGATGCCGATCCATGTGGAAAAGAGACGCGGCCTCATACTCGTCCTCCCTCTGCCGTGCCGTCTGGGTCATACCCATCATATCCCTCCCATTGACGCAAAGGACCCAGCGCGTCATCGTGGAGACAGAGTCCCTTTAAGGAGAGGCAGGCGCATGGCTGGTGCTATTGATATCGTTTGTAACCTCTTCACCCCCCAAGAAGTCCAGCAGGGCCAGACCGGGGTGGATGAATATTTTCTCGACCAGGTTCGGTTTCCAGTCCGGTTGCGGCCTGGCGTCCCGCTGGAAACCTATCTGGAGAAAATGGACCGCGCCCGGATTCAGCGCTCCTTGCTGATTGCGGTGCGGGCCGGCGACCTGCGCATCAGCGGGTCCTTCGAGATTCCGTACGCCCGGGTGGCGGCCATCTGTAAGCGCTACCCGGACCGCTTTTCTGGTCTGGCCGGGGTCGACCCTACCCGCGGGATGCAGGGGCTGCGTGACCTGGAATACGCGGTCAAAGAATATGGATTTGTCGGCGCCCATCTCTACCCGCACTGGTTTGGCCTGCCGCCCGACCACGCTCGCTATTATCCTATTTACGCCAAGTGCTGCGAGCTACAGATTCCGATTATGATGCAGGTCGGCCACTGCCTGCGCTATCAGCGCGAGCGGATTCTGCCGAGTGTGGGCCGGCCGATCACGCTGGATCAGATCGCCATTGATTTTCCAGAGTTAGTGCTCATCGGGATTCACCTCGGCTATCCCTGGACTGAGGAGATGATCTCGGTAGCCTGGAAGCATGAGCATGTCTATATCGGCTCGGATGCCTATGCGCCGCGCCATTGGCCGGAGTCTTTTGTCCATTTCATCAACACCTGGGGAAAAGACAAGGTGCTGTTCGGGACAGACTGGCCGGTGATTGACCCCGAACGGGCCATCAAGGAGATTGATGCGCTCGCACTCAGGCCGGAATCCAAGCAGAAGCTTTTGCGCACGACCGCCCTGCGGCTGTTCCGCCTGCCCGAGTCGCCTCCGACCTAGCGGCCTAGCGTTCTTGATCCAGGCCCGAGCATGGTTATACGCTCCTCTTCACGATTATACGCTCCCCCTCAAGAAGAACGCTGCTCCGTCGCGGAGCAATATGGACGCTGAGCTATGGCAACGACCGACACCCCGCACTCGACAGACTTTATTCGGACGATTATCGCCCACGACCTGAAGACCAAGAAACATCACGGCCGAGTCGCCACCCGCTTTCCACCCGAACCGAACGGCCATCTCCATATCGGCCATGCCAAATCCATCTGCCTCAATTTTGGGGTGGCGCTGGAATATGGCGGGACGTGCAATCTGCGCTTCGACGATACCAACCCGACCAGGGAAAACACCGATTACGTCGAATCCATTAAGCGCGACGTCCAATGGCTCGGCTTTGACTGGGACGACCGGGAATACTATGCCTCGGACTATTTCGAGCAGTTGTACGCCTATGCCGTCCAACTCATCAAAGACGGGCGGGCCTATGTGTGCAGCCTGAGCCCGGACGACATCCGCGCCTATCGCGGCACCCTGACCGAGCCGGGTCGAGACAGCCCCTATCGGCAGCGCTCGGTTGAAGAAAATCTCGATTTGTTCGCCCGTATGCGCGCCGGCGCGTTTCCAGAAGGGGCCCATGTCCTGCGGGCCAAGATCGACATGACCGCGCCTAATATCAATATGCGTGACCCGACGCTGTACCGGATTCTGAAGGCCCCCCACCACCGCACCGGGGAGCGCTGGTGCATCTATCCCATGTACGACTTCACCCACTGCCTGAGCGACGCGATTGAGGGGGTGACGCATTCGCTGTGCACCCTGGAGTTCGAGGATCATCGTCCCCTGTACGACTGGGCCCTGGACGTCCTGCCCGTTCCGAGCCATCCCCAGCAGATCGAATTCGCCCGCTTGAACCTGACCTATACGGTCATGAGCAAGCGCAAGCTCCTCACCCTGGTGACAGACAAATACGTCAGCGGCTGGGACGACCCGCGGATGCCAACCCTGGCCGGACTCCGTCGCCGGGGCTATACGCCACAGGCGATTCGGGCCTTCTGCGAACGCATCGGCCTGGCTAAGCGGAACAGCACGGTGGACTATGCCATGCTCGAACACGGTCTCCGCGAAGAGCTGAATCGCACCGCGCCACGAGTCCTGGCGGTTCTCCGTCCCCTGCGGGTTGTCATAGACAATTATCCTCAAGACCAAGTTGAATCCCTCAACGCGATCAACAACCCGGAAGATGCCAGCGCCGGCACGCGGACAGTTCCCTTCTCGCGGGTGATGTATATTGAGCGGGAGGACTTTCGTGAAGAGCCGCCGCGGCGGTTCTTCCGTCTTGCGCCTGGCCGGGAAGTCCGCTTACGCTACGCCTATATCATCAGGTGCGTCAGCGTCGTCAAAGAGGCCAGCGGGGAGATTACCGAAATCCACTGCACCTACGACCCTGAGACGCGCAGCGGCCGGCCGGCTGCCGGTCGCAAGGTCAAAGCCACGATTCACTGGGTGTCGGCCGACCAAGCCGTCACCGCCGAGGTCCGGCTGTACAATCATCTTTTCACCAAGGCTGACCCGGATAATGTGGAAGACGGGCGGGCCTTCACCGATTATCTCAACCCCCACTCGCTCGAAGTCCTGACCGACTGCAAAGTCGAGCCGAGCCTGGCCCAGGCCGCAGCCGGCAGTCGTTTTCAGTTTGAACGCCAGGGCTATTTCTGCGTGGATACGCAAGACTCGTCTGCCGGCCGGCCGGTCTTTAACCGCACCGTGACCCTGCGCGATACCTGGGCCAAAATCCAGGCCAAGACCGAAAAGACGCGCCCCTAAGCACATGGCAACCCAGCTTCAAGCCCTTCAGTTTACGGCAACGGACAAGGCCGGGACCGTCTCTGCCCTGCTCCTGCGACCCCCCTCGGCCCGGGCCCTGCTCGTTCTGGGCCACGGGGCCGGAGCCGGGATGCAGCACCCTTTTATGCAGGCCGTGGCAGAACAGCTTGCCGCCCGGAACATGGCAACGTTTCGGTATCAGTTTCCGTATATGGAAAAAGGCAAGAAAAGCCCGGACGCGCAGACGACCTTGCGCGCCACCATCGTCTCCGCGGTTGAGGCCGCAAAAAAAGCAGGCCGGGGATTGCCTCTTCTGGCCGGTGGAAAATCCATGGGAGGCCGGCTGACCTCGCTGCTTGCCGCCGAGGGCCGCTTGCCAGATGTCCAAGGACTGATCTTTTTCGGCTTTCCCCTCCACGCCGCCGGGAAACCGTCGAGCGAGCGGGGGGCGCATTTAGCCCAGGTGAACGTCCCCATGCTCTTTTTACAAGGAACACGGGACCGGCTGGCCGAACTCGACCGCATCGAGTCCTTATGCCGCGGCTTGGGCAAGCGGGCGACCCTGCATATTATTGAAGGGGGCGACCACTCCTTTCACGTCCTCAAACGCTCGGGACGAACCGATGAGGAGGTACAAAACGAGCTGGGCGAGACCGTGGGGTCGTGGGTGTCTGATACAATCCTGAGGTAGTGAGATTATCGCTTTTTGCTTTCACCGGATTACCTCCTGTCGCACCCAATTGCGCTTGCCCACCGCTGTCCTACGTGCTACTTTCCGGCTCGTCAACTTTCAACAGTGTATCCGCTTTGTCGGGTCGCTTGCTGAATAGAACAGTCGCAGGCAGGCGGGGGAGTAGCTACCCCTGCCGCGGCGAATAAGCAGGACCTCACTCCATACAATACGCTGTTGTGAAGTTGACACGGCCCGGCACTCCCGCCGTGGCCCGATAGCTTCTGATGAGGAGGTATTGATGTCGGCAATGCGAGTGAGCGGATTACTGCTTTCAGGCGTTGTGCTGTTATCCGGCTGCACGCCAACAGCCCATAGAGCAATGGTCCAATCTTCAGACGGGGAGCGTGTCACCATTGGGACCGTTCAGCGAGAAATCAGAGTCGGAATGTCTGGTGGAGAGGTTGCCTCGGTGCTGGGGTCTCCAAACATTGTGTCATTGGACGAGTACCGTCAAGAGGTCTGGATATATGACAAGATCGCAACCGATCGGGTCTATTCAACGTCCAGCGGTGGCGTTGGCACGTTAATCTTGGCCCTCGTCCCTCCGGTTGGGTTAGGTGGAGGAGCAACCTATCAGCAGGCTGCCGGAGCAAGCTCAACATCCCAGAGAACCATGACAATCATCATCAAGTTCGATACGGAGAAGAAGGTTTGGGATTTTGCCTACCATACGTCACGGTTTTAATGACAGCGGCAAAGGAAAGGGAAGGACATGCGGCGGATCATCACCCGAGGGATCAGTGTCTTGGCGCTCGGCGGGGTCGTGTGGGGCTGTACCCCAACAATTCCGTCTGGCGCATTACAATGGAAGCCGGAAACCTTGGCCTTACGCCAATTACAGACGCGACGGTACGAGACCACAGAGGAAGGGAAGTTGTTGTCTGCGTCTGTCGGGGTTTTACAGGATTTAGGGTACAACCTTGACAACAGCGCAACCGACGTCGGCTTAGTCGTTACCTCCAAGGAGCGAGACGCAACCGAGACCGGCCAAGTTGTTGGTGCGACATTCCTATTGCTGACCGCAGCCGGGGGCACTCCACAGACCTTACCAATTGACGAGAATCAAAAAATCTATGTGTCTTTGGTGACACGGCCTGGACAAAAAGACGAGTCCACATTGGTCCGGGTCACGTTTCGTCGTGTGGTTTGGAAAACAGACAAAAGCAGCCGGTCTGAAGTATTGACAGAGCCGGGAATATATCAAGGATTTTTCGAGAAGTTGAACAAATCCGTCTTTCTGGAGGGCCATAGTATATGAGCAGACCGCATAATTTCCATATAGTGATGACCGCGTTATGTATGGCCTTCGTATCCTGCACCTCAACCTCACAGCGCCAAATCCTGGCAACAAATACGAGTCAGGTCCAACTCCGCTCGTATCAGACACGGGCCTTTGATACGACGGACAAAACCAAAACAGTCCGCACTGTCATGGCGACAATGCAGGACTTGGGCTTTGTATTAGACAATGCGGACTTGACCATTGGCACGGTCAGCGGCACGAAAGCGGTTTCCGGCCAAAATCAGGTCGTCCGCATGACGACAACCGTGCGTCCGCGCGGCGAAAAACAGATGCTGGTCCGCACCAATGCTCAGTACGGCTTACAGGCGATTGAAGACCCTACCCCGTATCAGGATTTCTTCACTTCGTTGCAAAAAGCGATGTTCTTAACGGCTCATGACGTAGAATAACCGCCAGAGAGAAACCCCCGGAGCGTATAGGTAGAACCCAGCCCGGCGGGCCACTTCTCCGGGGACATATGATGCACGTTGTGTGGCGGCCCCCTCTCCCTCTAGGGGAGAGGGAATCCAAGCCCCAGGGCAGCCGGCGGCGCTGGATGCCCGCTTTCGCGGGAATGACGGACGGCTACACAGCTTGGTGAATGGCGTCGCCCACGAGCCACCATCTCTCTCAGCCGATGACCTGCGATTCCCGCACGGCGTCAAGAATGGCCAAGCGGGTGGCTTCCGCGGCTATCGTCCCAACCAGGGTGACATCACTCCGTACCTGTCCAGCAGACACGCTGAACACCAAGTCGCCGTCCCACGGGCTAAAGGCTGGTGAAAGCGACCGGGCAAACCCCGCGGTCGCCATTTTTGCCACAATAAAAAGGGCTTCCTGGCTCAGGGCGGCATTGCTGACAACCGCGACCAGGGTGGTGTTGTTTTGGGGGAGTGAGGTTCTGGCTTCGGCGCTGCCGCGTAGCAGATGCTGTTCGATGTTCAGAAACTGCCCAGGTGCATCAACCGCGCCGGCGATGATTTTGCCGTTTTCTCTCACATCGCCAAAGGCGTTCACCGCCGCGCAGGCCAACACCTTGAGTTCACCCGCCTGGATATGCCCAACACCGAACCCCCCGGTCATGGGACGGCCGTTCTCCAGCCCCTTGCCGACCGTCGCCCCGCTGCCAACGCCGACTCTCCCGCGTGCATACTCGCTATTGGTGGCGGCTTTGCAGGCGTCATAAGCGTCCTGGGCCGCCGGATAGACCGGCTCGCCATAGGCAAGATCGAAAATACAGGCGGTTGGGACAATCGGTACAATCCGCCCTGGGGTTGCCAGTCCCCGACCCTGTTCCTGCTGATATTCCATCACGCCGGTGGAGGCTCCAAGCCCATACGCACTCCCGCCGGTAAACACCAACGCGTCAATTTCTTCAACCGAGTTGCCCAGATTGAGCGGGACAACATCCCGGGTGCCTGGGGCCGAGCCGCACAGATGATACGCACACACCACCCGCTGCGTAAAAAGGAGAACCGAAATACCCGTATTTCCCGGCAGGCTTTTATGCCCAATCAACAGATTCTCAAGATGCACAACGCAAATCCTGTGTCCGACGCACCGTAACGAGCCTAGGCCAAAGGATCAAGCGTCTCTCAATAGCGGGCGGCATATCATACTCAGCGGGGTCAGTTGGACGACCTACGAACGCTTGTTGGCAGAGCATGAGGGCCGCCACAATCCTCGTTTTACCTATGACCGGGGAGCGTTAGAAATGATGGTCCTGTCCCTGCGGCACGAAAAAATCAAGCACATCCTCGTCATACTCGTCGAAATGATGGCTGAGATTTTCGGGAAAGATATTGAGGGCGCCGGCTCGACGACATTTCAGCGACGGGATTTAGAGAAGGGGGTTGAACCGGATGCTTGTTTTTATATGGAGCACGCGCATGAAATCAGGCAGAAAGACGCCATAGACTTAGCCCAAGACTCGGCTCCGGATTTGGTCATTGAAATCGATATCACCCATTCGTCTATGAATACGCTGCCGCTCTTGGCGAGTCTCGGTATCCCCGAGGTGGGGCGGCACGATGGTTCCACGCTCCATATTTTTACTCTGGCAGCCGGCGAGTATAGGAAGCTGAGGAAAGCGCCATATTCCCGGCGCTTACTGCTCAGACGGTGACGCGCCTGGTTGAGGACAGCCGCACCCTCAAACGGACCGACTGGATGCGTGGGGTGCGGGAACAGGGACGGGCCCTCCTCCCTGAAACGACCCCCTCGTAGACACGCACTCACTTCGCCGTAAAGCCGCCGTCCACCATCAGCAAACTACCCGTGACATAATCCGCCTCTGACGAGGCCAGGAAAATCACCGGACCAACCATGTCGGGGATCCTTCCCCAGCGACCGAGCGGGGTGAGGGCTTCGACGGTCGATTTGATGTCTTGATTTTCATGAAAGGGGCGGGTCATAGCGGTCGTCAAGAAGTTGGGGCAGATGGCGTTGACGTTAATCCCCTGTGGGCCATAGTCCACCGCGAGTTGACGGGTCAGGTTGGCTGCGGCAGCCTTGGAGGCACAGTAGGCGGGTTCTTCGGGTAAGCCGATGACTCCGGCAATCGAGACGATGTTTACGATTTTCCCTCCGTCGCCCTGCTTCAGAAACTGACGAATGGCGTGCTGACAGCCATTCCAGACGCCTTTGGCATTCACCCCCATGGTCAAATCGTATTCTTCTTCGGTCTTTTCATGGATAGGGGCTAAACGTGTGAACACGCCGGCATTGTTGACCATGATATCAAGCCGGCCAAAGCGCTCCATCGCCTGTTGAATGACTGCTTCGACCTCGCGGCCTTTGGTCACATCCGCCTGCACAAAGCAGGCCTGGCCACCCTGAGCCGTAATGACCTCAGCCGTCGCCCGCTGGATGTCAGCATCATAGCCCTCGGGTCGAGCGTCAGACCGGATGTCCGAGCAGACAATGCGCGCCCCCTCAGTGGCGAAGCCAATGGCAATCGCCCGCCCAATACCGGAGCTGGCGCCGGTAATCACTGCGACTTTTTCCTGCAACCGTCCCATACGTTTCTCCTGTCTCTCCGGGCTTGCGTCCTGCTCCGGTCTTATCCCTCTTCCTGGCCTGTGATACCTGTCCGTGGAAGAGAGCACAACACGCTGGACAGGGAGGCGCAGAGTCTCGACAATGCCGACATATCCGATATTGTAAGCGATTCGGAGAGCACGCCAGCCGGAGGAGACCAGCATGCGAACGATTACCCTGTGTAGTGGAAAAGGTGGGGTGGGAAAGACCTTGCTGGCCACCAGCTTAAGCAGGATTATTCAGCGGCAAGAGCGGTGTCGTATCCTCCTCGTCGATTTGGACCTGTCGGTCCGTGGCCTGACCCTGCTCGCTTTTCAAAACAAGTATGAACTTGCCCAGTTGCCATTCTCCTTGACCGAGTATTTTTATTTGGAAGAGAGAGACCAATTGGCGCTCCTGCATGAACTCCAGAAAGGACTCCCCCAGAGCAACGGCCATGCCGAGGAGCGCCATGAAACAACCGCCCAGACAACCGCGGCTCTCGCTCCTTATAAGCGCCTGGACGGGATTTTTGTCCTCCCCTCTTCGACCGAAAGCGAACGCCCCGGCTGGACGCCCGTGCCCGCCTTGGATCTCAACGAAACAATCGAGAAACTGGGCAAGCTCTACGAGTTTGCAACATCGTCATTACCCATCGACTATCTCATTTTTGACACGCAAGCCGGGCTCGGGAGTTTGAGTTTGGCGGCCACAACCCTGAGCGATATGAACCTCATCGTGTTGGAAGAAGACGATATCAGTTGGCGGACCGCGCTCAATACTTTCATAGAAATCTCAGCCCTCCACAAACGACTCCAGCGCAAGTCGCACAGTTATTTTTTGGCCAATAAAGTCAGCGCCAGCATGATGGACGTGGCAGATAAGCTGAAAGCTTTTTCGTTTCTCCCCCCTGTCCCATTTGATACCTGGGTGCAAAAGCTCTTTGCTCAGGCCACGGCGACCGTACTGGAAAAGGAGTTCGATGAGAGTGATTTTATCAAGCACGTGGAGTCGCGGGTGTGCAGGAGTTAGCAGTCATTCTGGGCGTGCGGCAACGGGCCAGCGTGAACAGTCTGCGGTCTTCATGGTGGCGAGGGTAGCCGGAGAGACTCCAGCCGGCAGCGTCCCGCACCGCCGGCTGACCACACGCGCGCCCTACTCCCGTTCCAGCCACACCTCCGGGCAGGTGACCACCCCACTCTTCTCAAAAATTGCGTCGATTGCAGCAAAATCTTCTTGCCGGATATCCCACCCCAGCGCCCCGACATTATCTTCGACCTCAGCCGCTTTGCGACAGCCAACCAGCGCGGTGCTCACCGCCGGATGCGAGAGCGTCCAACGCAGCGCAAGCTGCGGCAGGCTTTTGTGATAGCCGGCGGCCAGACCTTTCAACTCTTCCACCGCTTTCATGTTGTTGGGAAAATGCTCCGGGCCAAACATGGTCTGGAAGAGATTGATACCTCCCATTCGTCCCTGGCGCGCCCGCCAGTCTCCTGCGTCAAAGGTCATATCCGCTTGGAAGGTGCCGCTCAGCAGCCCATAGGCGAGCGAGCCATAGGCCATGACGCCGATATTCTGCGCTCGACAGTAGGGCAGAATCTCCTGGTCCATACGCCGGTCAAACATATTCCAGCAGTATTGGGCGACATCCACGCGGCGGGTGGTCATGCTGGTTTCAATCTGCTCGCGCCGGAAGTTCGAGATACCAATAGCCCGCGCCTTGCCTTGCTGCACAATGTCGTCCAGGGCGTGCATGGTTTCTTCAAAAGGCGTGTTCAGGTCCGGCCAGTGGACCATATAGACGTCCACATAATCGGTGTTCAGATTCTTCAGGCTTTTCTCGATTGAGGCCATGACCCGCTCGCGGCTGCTATCTCGGTAATTCGGCGCTTCTTTGTAGCCGATACCAAACTTCGTCACGACCACCGCGTCTTGACGCCGAGCGCCAAGCGCCTTGGCCAGCGCGCGTTCCGATACGCCAAACCCATAGGCTTCGGCCGTATCAAAGCACGTAATGCCCACGTCCAAGGCGGTGTGTACTGCGGCAAGAAATTCTTGCTCTTCAATGGACCCATAGCCGCCGCCAATCTCCCAACAGCCGACGCCAAGAGCGGACACTTCGATGCCGGTTTGGCCAAAAGGACGATATTCCATGCGCGCGTCTCCCTCTAGTGTAGTTCGATGCCCCCATCGACGTTGATGGCCTGTCCGGTCACGTTCTCGGCGCCGGCGAGATACACGGCCAGTTGCCCAATATCGTCCGGCGTTTGGGGCCGGCCCTGGGGAATCACGTTTTTGACCCAGCGTTGCCAGGCGTCCTCTTTGGATTCATCCGGTTGTTTGAGCGACTCGGCCAGGTATTCCCACATCTGGGTGCGCAAAATGCCCGGACAAATGGCGTTGACGCGGATATGGGCCTGGGCCAGCTCTTTGGCCAGCGAATTGGTAAAGCCGACCACCGCAAATTTCGAGGCGCAGTAGTGCGCCAGACCGCCAAAGCCGCTCTTTCCGGCGATTGAGGCGATGTTAATAATCAGACCTCCGCCCCGGTTTTTGAGAGCGGGAATCGCGGCCTGACAAGACAGAAAGACCCCTTTGGCATTGACCCCAAAGGTCAGGTCCCAGGCTTCTTCGGACATGTCTTCGACTTTCACCATATTCACCACACCGGCGTTACAGACCATGATGTCGAGACCACCCAACGCGCCCGTGGTCTCCTCGACCATACGCAGCGTGTCGTTTTTCTGCGTTACGTCGGCCTGAATCGCGACGGAACGCCGCCCGAGGGCGATGATTTCTTCCGCGGTGCGTTGCGCCTGCGTAAATCCACCGACCGCGGTCGCGCCGTATTGCTGAGCCGAACTCGCCAGGGTCTCAATATCCGACACGGCCACATCGGCTCCGGCGTTTGCGAGGGCCAGGGCGATGCCACGCCCTATCCCTCGCGCGCCACCCGTGACCAGGGCTACTTTTCCATCCAGTTGTGCCATACGTCTTCCTTTCTCTGTCTGCTTTAGAAACCGGTCGGGCGCGGACACCCGCCCATCATGTCAAAGAGATGTTTCGCCACGTGCAAAGTCGTGCGGTCTTCAAGATACGGGCCGACGATCTGGATACCAACCGGCAAGCCATTATCGAGTTGTCCGACTGGAATCACCGTGGCCGGCAGCAGGCAGGCGCCGGCCGGTGCCATCCAGGTCACCAAATCCCAATACGGGCGCTGCTGCCCGCCAACCAGGGCCGTCCGTCCGGCTTGGGGCTCGGAGTGGTCATGTCTAATCGCCGGGCACGGCATCACCGGCAGCAGTATCACATCCCAATCCTGGAAAAACTCTTCCCAGCGTTTCCGCATCTGCATCCGGCGTTCATTATAGCTCAGCCACTCGCGATGCCGCATGGCAAACAGCCGCCGGGTCTGGTCCGTTGAGGTGGTGCCGCTTGCCTGGGCGTACTGTTCGATTTTGTCCCGCGAGGCCCCCCCGGACAGGGCGGACTGTAAGAGAGCCATAAAGGTCGCCGCAACTTTTTCCAAACTGAATTCAGGCCGCGCGTCCGCACTCACCCTCGCGCCCGCCTGCGCCAGCGCGCCGGCAGCGTTTTCCAGCAGAGTGCGGACAGCCGGCTCGACCGGACAGCGGGGGTCGTCCAGCCAGGTCGCAACGCGGTAGTCCTTGAGCGCCTGTTGGCGTGGAGCCGGCAGATCCAAACGCCACGCCGGTTGCTCCCAGCGATTGGGGCCGGCCATGATATCGAGCCCTAATTCCAGGTCTTCGACATTCCGGGCCATAGGCCCGGCAACCGCCAGGTCGGCCAGCGTCAGGGTTCCCGGCGGGCCCGGAATCTGCCCGTGGGCCGGCACGACGCCATAGCTCGGTTTGTGACCAGTGACACCCGACATATGGGAGGGCAGGCGAATCGAGCCGCCGATATCACTGCCCAACTCCAACGGCGTGAAGCCACAGGCCAGAGCCGCCCCCGAGCCCCCGGACGAGCCGCCCGGCGTCCGCGTGGTATCGTATGGATTATTCGTCGTCCCAAAAATCTCGTTATAGCTCTGCAAGTCGCCGGCGTAGATCGGCAGATTGGTCTTACCGTAGATAATGGCCCCGGCGGCGCGCAGCCGGGCTACCGGCCAGGCGTCTTCCTCGGGGATGAAGTCCTTGAGTTCCGGCGCCCCCGATGTCGTCCGCATCCCTTTGGTTTGATACGAATCCTTGATCGTTATCGGCACGCCGTGCAGCGGGCCACGTGATACGCCTCGGGCCAAATCCGCATCCGCGGCAGCGGCCTCCGCACGCGCCCGTTCCGCATCAATCGTCACCACGCTGTTAATGGTCTTATCCAGCGCTTCGACCCGGGCGAGAAAATAGTCAACGGCTTCACGGCTCGAGAGTTCCTTCCTTTGAATCATCGCCGCGACTTCCGCGGCCGTTGCATAGGCAAGGCGAGACAGATCAGACATGGCTCCCTCCTTCTTCAGACTGCCGTTTACGGGTGGCTTGTGCTCAGCCGCATCTTGCCACGCGCCCAACGTGGACACAAGCTGATGGAGGTGCTACGCTCGGCCAGCTCGGACGAACAGCCCCCGCCCGCTCTTGGCACAGGAGGCCATATGACCGCGCCACCAGAGACCCTTATAGACACCCTCTACCACGCCCGCCGAGACGGAACTCCTGCTCGCGTTGACCCCGCCCCTGCGGATTTGGACGAAGCGCTGGCGGTCCAACTCGGTGTCCTTCAGCGCTTTGAGACCACAGGAGAACACCTTGGCGGCTGGAAGGTCGGGCTGACCTCGGGAAAAGCCCGCGACCGCATGGGCAAAGACGTGCGGCCGTTTGGTTATATCCTCCAGAACCGGGTCTTTGCGTCCGCCGCGGCCCTGCCCGTCTCTCCGATTCAGCGGTGCCATATTGAGCCTGAAATGTGTCTGATAGTCGGCTCAGCCTTGCGCGGCCAGGACGTCGGTCGCGAACAGGCCAAAGCCGCGGTGCGGGCCGTTACGCCAGCGTTTGAGATCAACGAGTTTCGCGTCCAGCTCGAGCAGGGGCCTCTGTCCCTGGTGGCCGACGGCTTGGCCCAATGGGGCATAGTGGTTGGACCGGAAGCACCGGTCCGAGACGGACTGCTCGATACCACGGTGACGTTTTCACACAACGGTCAGGTGGTCGAGACCCACACGCCGGAGACAACCATAATGGATGATCCCTACCTGTCCCTCTCCCGCTTGTGCCGCCACCTGCATCCATTCGGTTTGGGCTTGGAGCCGGGCCAGCCCGTCATTACCGGCGCATATTGTCACCACGCGGTCACGCAACCGGGGAGCTATCAGGCCGATTTTTCTGGGGTGGGCAGCGTGTCGGTCCAGTTTTGCTGAGCAGGCTGGCGACGGACGCCTCGTCTCATTGACGCAAATTCTATAGGCTGCCCAGGACGGCACTCGCCAGGGCGAGAATCCAGATACTTGAGAAGGAGAGCCGCAGATGAGCGAACACACCAACCCACGGGTATTCTTTGACATCACCATTGGAGAGAGCGCAGCCGGCCGGATCGTTTTTGAACTCAGAGCCGATGTCGTCCCCGAAACCGCGGAAAATTTCCGGGCGCTGTGTACCGGCGAGAAAGGGAGCGGCCAGTCCGGCAAGCCCTTGCACTATAAAGGTTCCGTATTTCACCGCATCATTCCCGACTTCATGTGTCAGGGGGGAGACTTTACCAACGGCAACGGCACCGGGGGAGAGTCCATCTACGGTTCCAAGTTTGCTGACGAGAATTTTCAACTCAAGCATACCGACCCTGGTTTGCTCAGCATGGCCAACGCCGGTCCGGGCACGAACGGCTCCCAATTCTTTATCACAACCACCCAGACCCCGTGGCTGAACGGCAAACACGTCGTGTTTGGCAGTGTGGTCGAAGGCATGGATGTGGTCCGGGCCATGGAGGCCCAGGGCAGTCAGAGCGGGCGGACCAAGCAGCGGATTGTGATTGCCGACTGTGGTCAGATCGACTAGAGGACGGTGCAAGCCAGACCGGCGAGCAGCGGCGTATGACGCAAAGGGGAGATGGACAATATGCCCACCGTCTCGGCCAATCAGTGTGAGATGTATTATGAGGTCGATGACTTCACCGACCCCTGGAGAACGGACAAGGAGACGATATGGCTCCAACACGGGGTCGGTCGGAGTACCAAGTTCTGGTCTCACTGGGTCCCTTCCCTGGCCCGTCACTATCGGGTGCTGCGCCGCGATATGCGCGGGCACGGCCAGTCGGCTGCTCCCGGCCCGGACCATCGCTGGTCTTTGGACGAACTCGTCACGGATATGCACGACTTTATGGACGCCCTGGGGCTCCAGCAGGTGCACTATGTGGGCGAGTCCATTGGCGGCATCCTCGGGGCGCTGTTTGCCACGCGCTGGCCGGAGCGACTTAAGAGCCTGACAATTTGCAATTCACCGACGACAATTCGCCCAGCAGGCGCACGCGCTTTGTCCGATGAGCAGGGCAACCTTCATAAGCTCTTAGCTGCGGAGGGGTCGGTCGGCTGGGGTCGTTTAATGATTGAGCGGAAAATTATCAGCGGCCACAGCCCGGAGCACATTGCATGGGTGCTCAAGGAGTGGGCGAAAACACCGGCTCATGTTTTACAGGGGATTACCAAGACGCTGGACGGCGCGGATACGGCACCGCTCCTGCCTCAGGTCCCGGTCCCGACGCTGGTACTGGCCCCTGCCAACAGTCCGATCACACCCTTGACCGACCAGCTCTCCATGCGCACCGGGATTCCCAACGCGCAGATTGCCATTATCGAGGGCCCTGGGCACGAAATCTATGTGGATAGGCCCGAGGAGTGTCTAAGCGCCTTGCAGCGCTTCTTAGAGTCGCTCTAGCCGTTCAGCTCACCGCTCAGCCGGCCTATCGGTTTTCCCTCTCGCTGGTGATAGTTTTCCAGTTCGTTCTTCGTTCATCTTATAGGTTTACGGTTTCCAATACTCCCCAATCCGCTGCATTTGATCGATGGTAAAACGGAGGACGTTGACGATGTGCTGAACATTCTCAATTTCATCGAGAGAAAGCGTCCGGCCCTTGCGGGATTTGAGATATGTGTTGAGCACCTGATAGCCACCGATATGAAACGCCCACACGTCTTGCGGCACGGGTGAAAAATACTGCGTCTTATTGATAGACAGCCGTTCGTGTTGCGGGTCGTAGCGTGGTTTTTCAACGACGAAATTGCCAGCGGTCACATCAACCGTCAGAATACCAGGAATGGTCTTGAGCAGATGCGCTTGTATCAAAGCCCAACCAAGAGACGCTAATGCCTCGAAAGTTTCACGCTCATCGACAAACGGAATTCGCGGGAAGTCGGTTTTCAGGAAGTCCAGATATTTCCGACGGTAGGTCGGGCTATGGAGTACGGCATAGATATAGCCAAGGATTTCTTCAGGGCTGTAGTGGTGTTGGTAGTGCGTATCTATAAACGCCCGGAACTGAGGGCTAAGGTTTTCAATTCGCTCTTTACCCTGAAATGGGTCGGCGTCCTCGAAGAGCCGGCTTTTCCTTCTTTCTTGGCCCTCCGGCGGTGGATAGAGGTAGAGAGGAAAGAGATAATTGCTCTCTTTCAATGAAACCGTGGTGTGGAGCTGAATAATCCGGTCACAGCAAAAGACGTGTTCCCAGCCTCCACCTGTTTCTTGTCCGCGCGATGCGCTGAATCCGAGGTTCTCCCCGGCCAGCATATGGTGCATGACTTTCCCGCGCGGCTTACAATGGAACCCGCGTGAATGGCCGGTATAATACGTATAGCGCGTGTCAAACGGGCGATAGGTCAGAGGGAACCACGTGGTCGGGCACAAGCCGGCTGTCCCGCAAGTCCTGCTGAGCAAGCGTCACCTTCCAATCCCGGGTGTCTTTTCTTAACGTATATTTTCTTCGTGCTTCCTCCACTGCCAAGCCGGCGAAATCCCGCACGATCTTCCATATCTCATCTTTCGTGTACCGGATGGTCAGGCGGTCACGTGCGGTAGTTATCCCCACGGAATGGACCGGAAAAATCTCTGTCACCCGCCAGCCCCGTTGGTATTCCTCCCGGAGGACGGCATCCTGCGGAATGAACAGATAAAAAGGGGACGATGGATGCAGTTCTGTCCATTCCACCCCATCCTTTTCGGTTTCCAACAGGGTCCGGTATTTTGCGTTTCGTTCGCCCCACAGGTCGGCGTGATAGACCGCCGGCGCCAGCCCTGCCTTTTTCACAAAGAGAGAGATTGCCACGCCCTGCTCAATATCGAACACGTTTTCATCCTTGCCACCCTCCGGCGTTCGCTCCTTCTTCTTGGTGTTGCCGTGCAGGTCCATCAAATAGCCGGTCAAAGGTCTGCATCAGGGATTGGCGCATTCCCCGGAAAGTCGGATTGTCCAAGAAGGAATGATTGGTGATGATGCCGACGACACCTTCCTCCACCTGCTCCATTTTCCATTGGGCAAAACGGATAAACTTCACGTAATCGTCTTGCAGCCATTTGGAGTTCTTTTCGCCCAACGGTTGGCCGTCCACCGTTTTATAGGTGTCAATCAGGGCGGTAATCCATTCCCCCTTGTTTTTTGAATGCCCTGAATAGGGCGGGTTACCGGCGATCACCAGAACCGGCTTTTCCAATCTGCTGGGCTTCCTCCACTTCGCGCGACAGCGCCGGCAACAACAGGTTCCGCTGCGGCTCGATAGGTTCCAGGGTGTTGGTCAGGTAGATATTCAGCCGCTCGCCGGGCTGCATGGCGTAGCCTGTGTCATGCAGGAATTGCGATAGCTTCAAGTGGGCGACCGTGTACGGGGCAATCAGATATTCAAAGCCGTACAGGTTTTTCAGGACGTGTTCTTTCACAATCAGGGGACGGGTTCCTGCGGAGCTGGCCTCGAAGATGTGATGCAGGATTGCAAGCAGAAAGGTTCCCGTGCCAGTGGCAAAGTCCAACACCGTGACGCGCTTGCGGTCGGCTAAGCCGTCGGGAATGCCAAAGGTGTCTTTGAGGATGTCGTTGACCGCCCGGACGATGAAATGCACCACCGGCGGCGGGGTGTAATACACGCCCCGGCCCTTGCGGGTGTCCTTATCGTAGGCTTTCAGGAAGTCTTCGTAGAAATAGACATACGGGTCTTTGGCAAACAACTGGCGGTCGTCTGTCGTTGCAGGAAGCCGGCCTGAGTGCTTCGAGAAAGCGAGGTCTTCATGAATGGCGGTCAGGTCGAGCGCATTCATGATGCTGAGGATTTCTTCCACCAGCCAACGGATGCCCCGGTATTCGGCCTGGTCCAGTTCGTCCAGAAAATCAACCAACTCACGCAGCAGGGCAAAATTGGTCGGAATATGGCGCTTGGCGTTGTCCAGCGTGACTGCGGTCGTTTCCCCGGCGTTGAGCTTGGCCAGGAACAGCCCATATCCCAAGGTTTGAGCAAAGGCGTCGGCAAACTCCTTGAGTGTCAGTTCCTGGAACACCTCTTCCTGGAACACCACGTACAGCCCGTACAGCCGTTCTTCCTGATGTTCCTGCTCTTGGCGCTCCAGTTCTTCCAACAGAAAATCGCGCAGATCGTGACACCGCACCGCCAGGGCACGGGACAGGGTGTTGGCGCTGCCCAGCTTGGCCGGCGGGACAGACAGAAAGCCGGTTATCAGCTTGGCGACTTTTTCGGCCTTGTCCGGGTCGAGTCGTGCCCGGCGGTTGCCGGCCTCGCTGGGATAGCAAAGGGTTTCACGCTGGATGATTGCGCCGTCTCGCAGCCATAGCCACTCCAGATAGTCGGTCAGGATGAGATTCCCGGACAGGCGTTTGTATTTGGCGATTTGAGCGGATTGCAGCCCCGCGTCCAGGTTATGGCCAATGGGCTTGGTTTCCAGATAGCCCACGGTCGCTTCATGCAGCCTGCATTTGAAATCGGGCGCGCCCAGCTTGGTCTTGTCGCGTTTGGGTTCGTGAATGACGGTGACGTTCGGGTTCTCAGCAGCGGCAATGGCGTTCAGCAGGTTTTCCAGTGCGCCGCGGAGGGTGTGCTCGGTCCCCTCGGCGGTATCCAGGTGCTTTATGGCGTTGAAGTAGGATACGAGTGGTTTTGACATGGGGTTGCCCTTTGGCCCCCTTTCTTTACGCCCCGTCTGTTCTTCTGTGTAGAGAGTGACTACAGTATAGTCTTTGTGACGAGACGACGACGGACTGAGGAGGACAGCATGACCAGCGTATCACAACTCGGATATTTGGGGCTCAGCGTCAGTGACACGGCCGCCTGGGAACAATTCGCCACCACGGTGCTCGGGCTGGCCGTCAGCGAACACGCCGCTGACGGCTCGCTCTCGCTACGTATGGATGAGTACCACCACCGCTTTCTGGTCCATCCAACGGGTCAGGACGACCTCGCCTATATTGGCTGGGAAGTGGCCGACGAACAGGCTTTACACGCCTTGGCGGACCAGCTCGGGGCCGCTGGTGTGGCAGTGACCCCAGGCACGCCCGAAGAGCGGACGGTCCGCCGGGTGGCCGGGCTGATTCGATTCCAGGACCCGAGCGGTATTCCGTCAGAGATTTTCTATGGTCCGCTCGTCCATTTTGACGCCCCGTTTCAGTCTCCGCGCCCGCTCTCGGGCTTTCAGACCGGGGAGCAGGGCTTAGGCCATTTTGTGATTATTGTGGACAACGCCGAACAGAGCATCAATTTTTACCGGGATGTCCTGGGGATGCGCATCAGCGATTATGTCCAGGTCACGCCTGCGCCGGGCATCTCTTTTCAGGTCACCTTTTTCCACTGTAACCCGCGCCATCATTCGCTGGCCTTTGTCGAAGCCCCCACTCCCCCCAAACGCTTAAATCATTTCATGTTGCAGCCACAGTCACTGAACGATGTTGGTTCGACCTACTACCTGTGCCAGGACCAGGACGTGCCGATTACGATGAGTCTGGGTCGCCACACGAACGACCACATGATCTCGTTCTATATGCAAACGCCGTCCGGCTTTGCGGTTGAGTATGGTTGGGGCGCACGAGAGGTGGATGACGCAACCTGGCAGGTCCAGATGCACACCTCGGGCAGCATGTGGGGCCATGTCCGGCGGACTCCCGGTCTGGGCGGTGTCGCACGGGAGTCGGCGTAGGGCGCAAAACGCCCGAGCCGGGCGTTCAGGCCAACAGAGTGTCCAAGTAGGCGAGGACAATACGGTCAAAGGTTGCGGGCTGCTCCTCATACGTCCAATGGCCGGCTTGGGGAATGACTGCGAGCTGACAGTGTGGCATCCGGTCGCGGAAGTATTCGGCATACTTGACTGGCGTGAAATAATCTTCGTCTCCGCAGATAGCAATCGACGGGGTGTGGATAGTCGCGATTCGACTCATACAGTCGAAGGTGTCATCGCTGATCCAATCCTTATACGTCACCTTTGGGTCAGTTTCGGCCGTCAAGTCATTGATCGTATCGACAATGGACTGGGGCGTACTTTTGGCGAAGCCTAAACGCGGGTCAATGGCAATCCCGGCTTCACCCGCAGCTAGTTGGCGCGAGTTCTCAAGGACGTTGGGGTCCACCCGCAGCCGCGCGCCAGTATCAATGAGCATCAGGCCGGCGAGACGCTCCGCATAATAGAGGGCTGCGGTCAGGGCAATCCCGCCGCCGAGCGAATGTCCGGCGATGACAAACCGCTCCCAGCCCAGATGGTCGGCCAGCCGGACCGCATAATGGGTGTAATCCGCCGCACCACGAAACCCGCTCCCAGACGATTGGCCGTGCCCCGGCAGGTCTATCGCCACAGGCGTATGCCGGTCGGCCAGCGCCCGCATATGTCTGTGCCACACCCGGCCGTCACAGCCGGTGCCGTGGATGTAGAGGACGTGCTGTCCGGGTGAGCCGTCTCCAACGGTGTGATAGTGTATCCGCAGTCCGTCAATATCCGCAAATCCCATGCGTCCTCCTCCGTGGGCTCGTTTTTCTCCAGTGTCACCGATCATGGCTCCTCGGCCTGCGCGTGGGCGAAGCGCGCGAGAACACACTTTTCCGTCTCACCGCTCTTCTCAATGGCGTGCAATATCCAGTCCTGGCACCTGTCCGGGCTGAGTCAGGCCGCCCCTTGCCGGATGGCAATCGCTTCGCGCAGGCCGTCCAGTAGCCCTTCCAGGTGCGCCATGCGCTCACGCAATTCTGCCATCTGCTGCTCCAGGGCCGTAAACCGCTCTCCGAACTCCCGGCGCTGTGCCGCCAGCTCGGCGCTGAACTCCCGGCGCTGTGCCGCCAGCTCGGCACGGATGGCCCGTTGGCTGGTCAGAATCAGGCCGATGGTGGTCGCCCCCACAGCGATAATAGCTATCAGCACGCTTATCAGTTCGACACTCATATACCTTCCTCAGTGGCTCAGGCTCGCGCTGGGAGATGTCAAGGCGTACCAACTGAGAGGGGGTCCATACGAGCGCTCTTCAGGGCGCGCAGTCGCCCGCCCGGTGCCATAAGGTCTAAAACATGGCAATCGGGTTCACTGGCGAGGCCGTCCCCTTGACCAGCACTAATGGTGCCACTGTCAGCATGAACGTCCAGCGTGAGCGGTCGGCACAGGCCGCACTCAGGTCGTCCAACATGCAGTTGTCAAGCAGGTGAATCCCCATAGCCACCAGGGTACACGAGTGAATGGGCATGATGAGATTGTCATAGCCACTCGGCACAACGTCACTCACTCCGTCACAGCCCAGCACAGCAATTTTTCGCTCGTGTATCCAGGGCAGGCAGGCCGCGCCCAGTCCGGCGAGACCGCCCTGAAGCGCGTCCCAGTTGCCCTCGGCTTTTTGGCGCGTGTGGCGTCCGGTCCGCACAAAGAGCACATCGCCTTCTTCCACCCTGAAGTTTCCGGCCTGCTCCGCGGCTTCCAGGTCTGCCGGCGTAATGGCCTCACCCGGTTCCAGATAGTCGCGGTTCTTGAGCGGCGGAATATCGATCAACACCCCGCGCGATACAATGCCGTTTTTAATGGAGTGAATCGCCCCGTTCAGCGCGCCTTGGACGGTCACGTCCGAGGAGGGATAGCCGTTATACATCTTGTCATCATGAAACACATGGCACAGCGCATCGATATGCGTGTTCGCGACCCCGTGCGGGGCAATAGCAAAATAGTCGGCGCTATACGGCAGGGGGACCAGGCTCTCCTCACCCGGCGCGCCAGTCTTCATCATCAAGTGCATGACCGGGGTCGGATTATCCGGCCCGTGATGGGTCGCCAAGGGCAGCGATAAGGAGACGGAGTGTCCGTCTTGCACTCCAGCCGCAGCTTGGGCGCGTTTCTCGGGCGTAATATAGTTGAGCGCCCCAAGTTGATCGTCCGCTCCCCATTTTCCCCAGTTGCTCAAGGTCGAGAAGAACTCCTCCACTTGGGCTTCACTCAAATCAGCGTTGACTGCCATAGCGTCCTCCTTTTTGCGTTCCGTCTCGTTCCACGCTTGTAGCGTAAAAGCGCGGAAAAGAGAAAGAGGCTCAGGGATATACGCCTCAGCACGCGCTTTTACATTGACAGGCCGCCCCGTTTGGTTCGATAATCGCCTCACACTTGTTTTATCTATAGACCTGGAAAAGGAGGCTGCTGTGTCCTATGACATCGTTCTGAAGAACGGCTTGGTCGTCACCCCGAACGGCGTAATCCGAGGCGGGGTCGCCATTGAGGGGGAGCAAATCGTCGCGGTCGGGGCGAGTTCAAGCCTGGGCCAGGCTCGGCGTGAAATCGACGTGGCCGGCAAAATCCTGTTCCCTGGGACGTTTGACCCCCATGTCCACTTCGGCATCTCAGACCGTTTTGGCGACGAGGCCATGGTCGAAGATTTCCTGCGCGACACAAAGGATTGTCTGATCGGTGGGGTCACGACGATTGCCACGACCACCCTGATTGGCCAGGAGCCCATGCTGGACCTGTTTGACCAAGCGGTCGAATGCGGCACAAATCACTCCTGGTGTGATTTCAAGGTGACCTGCGTGGTCAACACGCTTGAGCAGGTCGCCCAAATCCCCGCCGTGGCTGCAAAGGGAGGCGTGTCGTATAAATTCTTTACCGGCTATGCCGGCCCACAGGCCGAAGCCTTTGGCATGAATCCGGACGGCATTACGCCGTCTTTCTTTCATGCGGCGTGCGAGCAGTTGGCCCGCTGCGGGCCCCCGACCTTTGCCAAAATTCATGCTGAAGACCCCTACGTTCGCGGAATCCTGATCGACCGTTTGCGCGAAATGGGTCGAGCCGACGAACTGACCGCCTGGGCCGAGTCCAGCCCGGAGTGGGCCGAAAGTGTCCAGGTCTATACTTATGGCATGATCGCCAACCAACTCCGCGTCCCGCTCTACCCGGTTCACATCAGCGCCGCGCATACCGTGGAAACCCTCAAGCGCCTGCACGCCGAAGGGCTGAACATTGTTGGCGAAACGGTGGCCTGTTTTCTCAACACCACGGCCCCGGAGATGGATGCGCTGGGCATGGGTGGAAAAGCGAAAATTCAGCCCCCGATTCGTTTTGAGAAAGACAAAGAGCGGCTGTGGCGGGGGATTCAGGAAGGCAGCTTGTCTGTTGTCGGAACGGACAGCCTGACGTACTCCTCGTCGTTCAAGACTGATGGAGATTTCTGGGACTGCCGGGTGGGCATTAATCTTCAGGTGGCGGATACCCTGCCCCTCTTATTCCACGAAGGGGTGAACAAGGGGCGTATCGACCTCGTGACCCTCTCAAAAGTTTTGTCCGAAAATGCGGCCAAACTGTATGGCCTCTACCCCAAGAAGGGGGCCCTGGCTGTCGGTTCTGACGCGGATATCGTGGTCCTCGACCCCGAACAGGAAGCCGTGCTTGGGGTTGACCGGATGCGGTCACGCGCGGACTATTCGTTGTGGGAGGGCCGTCGGGTCAAGGGCGTCCCGGTGAAAACCTTTCTGCGCGGCCAGTTGGTGATGGAGGATGGCGAGATAGTGGCCGAACAACCCAGCGGCCGGTTTGTGGAGCAGATTGGTCGGCCACGCGGCTTATAAAGTCAGGAGACGCTGATGGCTCAGACTGAAGATACACACGCGATTTATGAACAGGCCCAACTCGGCCATAGACTCGGCTTTGGAAAAAAGCCGGCGCTTATTGTGGTGGACTTTCAATTGGGCTTTACCGTTCCAGAACAATCCCCGCTTGCGGGCAATCTCGACGCCGAAGTCGCGGCAACGAATGAACTCATCGCCGCGGCGCGCAAGAAGGACATTCCGGTTATTTTTACGGTCGTGGGTTATGATCCTCACCGGCAGGACGATGCCGGCCTGTGGCCAGAAAAAGCCCCTTCTCTGCGGATGCTCACCATCGGGAGCGATCTGGTCAAACTCGACCCGCGCCTCAATCAGGAGCCCGGCGACCTGGTGATTACCAAAAAATACGCCTCTGGCTTTTTTGGGACCTATCTGGCCTCGACCCTGACCATGCAGTCGGTCGATACCGCCATTGTCACCGGCTGCACGACGAGTGGGTGTGTCCGCGCAACAGTGATGGATGCCCTGGCCAACGGCTTTCGACCCATTGTGCCGATTGAGTGTGTCGGCGACCGGGCCCAAGAGCCCCACCAGGCCAATCTGTTTGATATCGGCGCAAAGTACGGGGATGTCTTGCCGCTTCAGGAGGTGGTGGCGTATCTGGAGCAGCTATAACTCCGGGGCGTATTGGGCCCCCTGCTCGGGCACTTCCCTTTGGTCCCGGGCTGGGCTAGGCTGTCGGGCGTTTGCAGTTGAGTATTGGGAGGAAAACCTATGTGGGGGATGAAGCAGCTCGTTGTTTTTGCAGTCATTGGACTGGTCAGTCTGCCTGGGTGTGCGGAGGCCGGCGGCGGAGCAGCCGGAGGGCCGGTTGTCCTGATGGTCACGTCCAAGGGGGAAGTAAAAATTGAACTGTTTCAGCAAGAGGCACCCGGAACGGTCGAGAATTTCCTCGCCTATGTCAACGACGGCTTCTATGATGGGACTATTTTCCATCGAGTGATTCCCGGTTTCATGGTCCAGGGCGGTGGCTTTACCGAGGCCATGCAGCAAAAACCGACCAAGCCGCCCATTAAGAATGAGGCCGCCAATGGCCTGACCAATGATACTGGCACGCTGGCTATGGCGCGCACGAATGTCGTTGATTCTGCGACTTCTCAATTCTTTATCAACGTCAACGATAATGACTTTCTGAACCATAAGGATACCTCAATGCAGGGCTTCGGATATTGCGTCTTTGGCCGCGTCATTGAGGGCATGGACGTCGTGAGTACTATCGAGCGGGTCGCAACCGGACAGCGGGGCATGCACCAAAACGTGCCGCAGGAGCCCATTCTTATTCAGTCCATGCAGGTCGTTTCCGAAGCGCAGTATGACACCAAGAGTGAGTCCTAAATCCAATCCGTCCCGGAGGGAGTATGCGTTTACACACACGTTTCCGTTGGTCTGCCTGGGTGCTCCTGGCCGCGCTGAGTGGCGCGTTCTTTTTCTTTGCTACGCCACAGCAGTCCGCAGCCGAGCTGTCCTCGGAGCTGCAACAGGCCCTGGACTCCAGCAAATATGTTTATATCCAGTCCGAGCGCCAGAGCGGTGAGTTTGGTGCAAAGGCCGAGATCTGGTTTTTCGAGCATGAGGGGGCCGTCTGGGTGGGGACGCCAGTGAGCACGTATCGCGTCAGGCGCATCCAGGCCGGACGCACAAAAGCCAAGGTCTGGATCGGCTCGCGCGATGGACCGTCGTTTGAGGCCACCGGGTCGCTGGTGAAAGACGATGCCGTCACCGAAATCATGTATAAGACCTTTGCCGAAAAATACCCGGACGGCTGGCCGACCTATGAAGAAGGTTTTCGGAGCGGCTTTGCCGACGGCTCACGCACCCTGGTGCGCTATGCCCCAGCAGGAATGTAGGCTCAGCGCGACCTCCAGCATATCAGCAGTGAGCGACCAAGGGCGGGGGAATCTCCGCCCTTTTGTTGCTGCTCGGCGGGCAGACGCCAGCGGAGCGTAGCACAGGAGAGGGGCGATGGCGCAAAGCAGGGACAACTGGTCAGGGACCCTGGGGTTCGTGCTGGCCGCTATGGGGTCGGCGGTCGGTTTGGGCAATGTCTGGCGCTTCTCGTATATCACCGGAGAGTATGGGGGCGCGGCCTTTATCCTGGTCTATTTGGGCTGCGTGGTTGCGGTCGGCGTCCCGATCATGCTTGCCGAACTCCTCATCGGCCGCCGCACCCAGCGCAATGTTGTTGGCGCGTTTGCCACGTTGCGGCCTGGTACTCCCTGGTCTGTGGCCGGCTGGGTGGGCGTGACGGTCTGCGCTGCCATACTGTCCTACTATTCGGTTGTTGGTGGCTGGGTGCTGCATTATATTTCCCTGTCTCTTGTTGATAGTTTTAGCGGGCAATCCACAACCGCTATCGGGCAGCTATTTCAATCGCTGTCAGACAATCAAGCCCTCCAGGTTTTCTGGCACGCTGTCTTTATGGGCACTACCATCTGGTTTGTCTCACGGGGTGTCTCGCGAGGCATTGAGCGGGCGAATAAAATCATGATGCCGGCCCTCTTCCTGATGCTCTGTTTTCTCCTGGTGTATGCCCTGACGACCGAGGGGGCGGCGGAGGGCATTGCGTTTTTGCTGACTCCGCATTGGGACAAGATCGGCCCAAAAGCCGTCCTGGAAGCGCTGGGGCAGGCGTTTTTCTCGCTCAGCGTCGGCATGGGAACGCTCATCACTTATGGTAGTTATTTGCGGCGCGATGCGCGTCTCCCGCGCTCAGCCCTGTTCGTGACCGCGAGTGATACGGGCATTGCCCTCCTGGCAGGCTTTGTCATCTTTCCCCTGGTGTTTACCTTTCAGTTAGCCCCAAATGGCGGTCCGGCGCTGATTTTTGAAACGCTCCCCACTGCGTTCGGCCAGCTCCCGTTTGGGCAGTTCCTGGCCGTTCTTTTCTTTTTGCTGCTGACCTTTGCGGCCTTAAGCTCGGCCATGCCGTTACTGGAGGTCGTAGTCGCGTATTTTGTTGACGAAAAGGGCTGGACACGAATGCGAGCGAGTGGGATCATGGGGAGTGTCATCTTTGCCCTGGGCGTTCCGTCCGCGCTGAACGGCGGGTTCTTCGGCTTGATGGATATGCTGGCAACGAACTACCTCCTCCCCCTGGGTGGCCTCTTCGTTGCGATATTTGCCGGCTGGTTGCTGACGCATCAAGAACGGCAGGCCGAGGTTCCGGCCAGTGCGCTGAGCCCCAGCCTCTATCTGGTCTGGGTCTTTCTGCTGCGCTTTGTTGCCCCGATTGCCGTGACGATTATTTTGTTGCAGTCGGTCGGGTTGTTCTAGCGTGGGCTCCTTCTCACGGTTCGTCTGCTCCCCGCCCCGAGGAGGAGTCATGGATTGGAATGCGCTGATAGCGGCAACGTGCCGCATGTATCAACACGCGGCAAAAGAGACCGTCGAGAAACTCGGCACAGGCTGGTGGGTCGCCCTCCTGCCGCTGGTGTATACGCCGCTCATTATGCTGGCGGCAGCCTTTTTGGGGCGGATGGGTTTTGCCGGGGGGCTCATGGTTGGGCTGGTCATGGCCCTGTGTACTGGCTCGTATTTATACTTCATTGACGGCATCGTGCACGGTCAGCGTGTGCAGCCACAAGAATTACTCGACAGTTGGCGGCCCCATTTTGGTGCGGTGATAACCATTCTGTTCTTCTTGATGATTATCCGCCTGCTGTTCTCGATGCTGCTTGGCGAGGCCGGCTCTCAAGCCGTCTATGTGCTCGTCCACCTCATGCTGCCGGTCCTGCTCAGCCCGGTCCCAGAGGTGATCTATCAGGGCCGAACTGACGGCTGGGCCATGCTGCAAGAGAGTGTTGAGTTCTTGCGTGAAAGCGGGGTGGAGTGGTGTCTGCCCCTGGTCGGGCTGGTTGTGGTGGTATCGGTCATCGGGGGTTTTCCACCAATGGCGCTCGCCGCGTCGCTCTTCTTTCCACTCGATATTCTGGCCCTGCCTATGCAGCTTGGTCGCTCAATGCTGCTGCCCTTTGGCATCGGGTTTTGGAGTTCATCGGCAGAAATGCTCTGGGCGGTCGGCTGTTCTTTTTTCCTCTACGTGGTCATGGTTTTTCGGGGGGTGTTGTTTCGGGCGCTCGCCGGGGGGACCCGTCGGCAGCGTATTTTCCGCTCCCGCCTGGACTAGAGACGAGCCTTACTCAAGGGGGCCGAGTTCTATCTCCTCTAATATCTCCTCTTCTTCAGGACTGAGTTCGATATCTTCTAGTGCCGCGTCTCCCGATGGGTCGGAGTCCAGGTCCTCCTCTAAGGCGCTGAATTCCGTCTCCTCAAACTCGTCCTGCTCTTCCAGCCCGGCCTCGACCCGTTCTTCAAAGTCTCCGCCCAAGGCGGCTTCTAAAGGACTCAATTCTGTTTCGGCTGCCGCGGTCTCAACCGTCTCGTCCCCCTCTCCTGTCCATTCGGCAACCGCCGACAGCAAGGGCCTCGCCAGGGCGGTCGGAATGCCATAGGCGGCTTCGGGTCCAGGCTTGCCCATCGTCACATAGGACGCCTCGCCATCGTCTTTTTCCTTAAAAAACACGCCAGACATAATCCGGCGTCCACCGACAAACTGAACGGTCTCAACCCGGAAAAACTTGCCAGTGACCGCCCCATTGATATTTCTTTGATCCCCCATGGCGCTGACTTCCCAGCCGTTTTCCTGTGCCACACCCTGAAGCAGCATCAGCGCCACTTGTGGCGGGACGTTCAGATTCAGCTTCTCACCGGCCTTAATCCGCTCTTCTTTTTTTGGCGGGTCTACACCCGGAATAATGGCGGACACGGACGACACCGTTGATTTCACCGAGCCACAGCCCACCAGGCTGAGCACGCTCAGGCTGACCGTCCAGACCACACTGCGCATGATATCTGTCTGCATATACCGCACTCCTGTGTCCGCTCCGCATTGACGCTTATACGTGTTGGGTCCACTCAACAAGAGGCGCGCGTTGCTTGAGGGCTTCAAGGCCACTGCCAAAAGCCGCCTGGCTCGCCTCTCTTACTTCGTGCCCCTTTTTCTGTCAGAATCTGACCTTAATAGGAAATGGCCAGAGACTCAATTGCGGCACCCATTCCACTTCTCACAACGCAGGTCTTCCCTTCCCGTCATGCAGCCCGGTATGCGCCTTCTCTCCCTTTTTCTGCTGTGCGTTATAAATGGCCCGGCCGTTGTCTGGTCTCAGGACAAGGCTGACAACACGCCGCTTGGTTCACCGGGCTTGCCTCGGCAACCTGATGCACCAGCCGCAGACGTTGCCCCTTTCGCGGACGTGTCTCCCTCCGCCGTCTTTTTGCGCGGCTACCGCGCGTTTCACAACAAAGACTGGAAGGCGGCGCGCACGGCCTTTGAATATGGACAGCAAAACGGTCCGCTGCTGGCCGATTACCACTTGTATTTTTTAGGGCAGCTCCATCGCGCAGTCAGTCGTCCGCTGGAAGCGCAGGCCGCGTTTGAGCGCCTTTTGGACGAGTACCCGACGACCGTTTGGCGGAGCGACGCGGCCCTGGCATTAGCCCGGCTCAGCTTTGCAGCCGGGCGTTGGAAACGCACGCTTGCCTATGTCCAGCAAGCCCAGCAAGCCCCGCTGGTCACTGACACCGTTCGGCAGCAAGGCTCACTCCTCATGGCCCAAGCCTACGAACAACAGGGGAGGCGGTCGCTCGCGTATCAACACTATCAAGCCCTGCGAACACGCGCAGCCCGAACAGATGTTGGCAAAACAGCCAAAGCCGGCGTCGCCGCGCTGCGCAAGCAATACCCGGAGGATTTTTCACTCCAGACAGCCCAGGCGTATGACGACGAGATCAAATTATTAGTGCAAGAGGAAGACGCGGAAGCGGCCCAGCTCCTCACCGAGCAGCTTCAGGCCCGGTTCTCCACCAGCAGCCTGCGGCCGGCCAGCCTGCTCTTACTCGCCGGCCTGTATAAAAACCAGGGACAACGAGCGGCAGCCATCGCACAGTGGCGGGAGGTGGTCGAACGCTATCCACACACCCCATTTGCTCCTAAAGCTCTGTACCGCTGGGCCCGATTTTTCTGGAACCAGGACGAGGATGACGCCGCGCTGCTGCTCTTCAAACGTCTGACAAAAGCATACCCCCGTCACGCCTTGGCCGCAGAGGCATGGAATGCCCTAGGGCGGATTTTTCAATCCAAGCACGACCAAGCTAACGCTACGGCGGCCTATCAGCATCTCAGGCAACAGTTCTCTCGGACGCCCTTGGCCCGTGAAGCGCACTGGCGCCAGGGCTGGATGGCCTATGGCCAGGGGGAGTATCGAACCGCGCAGAAGATATTTCAAAAACTTGCGCAGGCCGCGCCCGGAACCACCGAAGGCGGGCAGGCGCTGTACTGGCAGGCGCGTGCCGCCGGACGTTTAGGCCAGTCCGAGGAGGCGGCCAGGGTGTATCGCCGGCTCCTGCGTCGCTATCCGCATGGCTATTATGCGCTGTGGGCAGAAAAACACCTGGGAACAGCCCTGACGGCCCTCCCCCGCACGACCCGGCCGGCCTTCTCGGCCCCTCGCCTCTCCGCGGTCCAGGACGCACACTATGCGCGCTACACGACACTCGTGGACCTGAGACTCCTGGGACTGGCGCGGCGCGAGCTCGATTTCGTTCGCCGCCGCGCGCCGCGGGGCCCAGCCTGGACACGGTTTTTGCTCTCCGCGTATCAGCGCGTCAATGACTATCCTTCGGTCTTTCGGTTGTTGCCACGGCTGAACGTGCGCGGCACAGCCAAGCAGGTCTACCTCTACCCCCAAGCCTATTGGGCCCTGGTCCGCACCCACGCCGAAAAAAATGGCCTTGAGCCCTATCTGATTCTCGCCCTCATTCGCCAGGAAAGTCTGTTTGACGCGGCCGCAGTCTCACCGGCGGACGCCTATGGACTGATGCAGCTCCTGCCGACCACTGCGGCGACCCTCACCCACCTGCCGTTGAACGGAGGGCGGGCCTTAACCGACCCGGCGTTCAATATCCGCCTTGGGACAAGCTATCTGCGCGGACTCCTGGAGCGCTATCAGGGGAGCCTGATATTAGCCTTGAGTGCCTATAATGCAGGCGAAAAAGCGGCGGACAAATGGCTGGCCCGCTTTGGAGAGCTGGAGCCGGACGAGTTTATTGAGCATATCAGTTACGGTGAGACACGCCGCTACGTGAAATTGATCTTGCGCAACTATCGCACCTATGTCCGCTTGTACGCGAGTGGCGCCCCGCTCGCTGCACTGCATCTGCCTTAACCATCCTGCAAAGCGGCCAGGAATTTGCGCGGCAGCCCTCCAAATGCGCCGTTCGACATCACCAGCACGATATCACCGGCCCGGCATTTCGACGTCAGGTGGAGACACAGGTCCTGTACGCTGCGACCGGCATAGGCATATCTGCCACGGGCCTGGAGGTCGGCGACGAGCTCGGCCGGCGCGAAGAGGTCAGCCGTGGCCAGCGGGTCTTGCGGTTTGGTGACGACTGGGCCAAGCAGGATGTGGTCGGCGTGCCCAAGGGCCGCGGTCAGGGGTTTTTGGAAAATTCTTCTGCGGCAGGTATTGGAGCGCGGCTCAAACACGGCCCAGACCCGACGCTCTGGGTAGCGCAGTTGGACGGCTTCGAGCGCCACCCTGACCGCGGTGGGATGATGCGCAAAGTCATCAATAATCGTAATGCCCCTGGCTTCCCCCACCAACTCCTGGCGACGCTCAACCCCGAGAAAACTCGCCAGACCGGGCGCAACCTCGCGGGCGGACAACCCGCTCATCGAAGCCAGGGCACTCACCCCCAAGGCATTCCGCACATTCATGCGTCCCATCAGTGGACAGGTGAAACGCCCCCAGACGTGTTGGCCGTGCGTAATCGTAAAAATCAGTTGGCGCCCGTCGTCCTGTATATCGTGCGCCTGCCAGTCAGCCTGGTCGTTGAGACCAAACGTCACAAATGGTTTGTTCGCTGCCTGCGCGACGTGCACCACCTCTGGGAAATCGTTACAGGCAACAAGGGGGGCTCCAGACGGGAGGAGAGTAAGCAGACGGCCAAAGGCGGCTTTAATCTGGTCCATGTCCTGATAGATGTCAGCATGATCAAATTCAATGGCGTTCAGGAGAACCGCCTGCGGACGGTAGTGCAGGAATTTCGGACCCTTGTCAAAAAAGGCCGAGTCGTACTCGTCGCCCTCAATCACAAAATCTCGACCGCTGCCTAAACGATAGCCCTGGCCAAAATTCCGGCTGATCCCCCCAACTAAGAGCCCTGGCGACCGCCCAGCCTGGGCGAATATCCAGGCTAATAGCGCGGTGGAGGTGGTCTTGCCATGCGTTCCAGCTACAACGAGCGACCGCCTGTCTGCAAGAAAGAAGGCACCGACCGCCTGCGGGAACGAGATATAGGGGATATTCGTGGCCAATAAGGCGACGACTTCGGGGTTGGTCCGGGAGACCGCGTTGCCCACAACCACGAGGTCTGGCTCGGGATTCAGGTTTCCCGCCTGATAGCCCTGGATGACGGGAATATCGGCCTGAGCGAGAAAATCGCTCATGGGGGGGTATATCTCCCGGTCCGAGCCGGTCACCCGATATCCACGCGCTTTCAGCATGGCAGCCAGGGCTGCCATACCAACACCGGCTATGGCGATACAGTGGATGTGCCGGATTCCCCTCAGATCCGGTTCAGCGACATGCGGCATATAGGACTCGGCTCAGGCGGCCGTGCTCAGCCGACGATTCACGAAGCTAACGGAAGGGGACCGGAGTCTCCGAGGGCGGCGGCGTCTGGCGTATCCTGACGTCCAGCGCTCTCAGGCGTGGGCGCGCTCGTCCCCAACTTCTCGGCGTCAAGCAATATCTTCATGATGGTATTATGCAGGATGGGCCGAAAAGCCGTAATTTTTTCGTTCTTCCGGTGGGGATGGACTCGATTACTCAGCATAATGATGTGGGTGTTCCGCTCCAGATCAATCCATACCGAGGTGCCAGTAAAGCCCAGGTGGCCGATGGAACGGGACGAGAACAATTCCCCGGCACTGGACCCGTGGGGGGCCGGCGTATCCCATCCGCAGGCCCAGGTCGAATCTGGCACGGCGGGGTTCACGGTCCAAAAGTCGCGCACAACAGCCGCGGGCAGAAAGGGATGGCTGCCAGCATGACAGGCCACCAAAGCACTGACTAAGCGATCAACCTCATCAATGGGCGCAAAGAGACCGGCATGGCCAGAGACGCCCCCCATGGCGTAGGCATTGTCGTCGTGGACCTCACCACATAAGAGACGTTTACGCCACGGACAGCGTTCGGTCGGCGCGATCATCTCGGTGGCTGTTTCATATTTTTTCTGACGGAGCCTCTCAAGATTGATAAACCCAATCGCTTGCAAACCGAGTGGACGATAGATTTTGTTCCAGCAGTATTGGTCCAGACTCGTGCCGCTCATATCCTCAACCAACGCGCCGAGCAACATAAAGCCAAGGTCGCTGTACAGCGCGCGCGAACCCGGTGTATATTCGGCCTTTTCGCGTTGGACTTGGGCATAGATGAAATCTCGCGCACTCTGTGAGCCCAGCGTCGCGAGCTGGGTGATTTTCTTTTTTCGCGGTCTGAGACTTTCATAGTAAGGCCGCCACGCCGGCAGCCCAGAGGAATGCGAGAGGAGTTGTCGTATGGTTGTCGTCGTTTTGCCACACGTCCCAAAGTTTGGGAAAAAGCGGCTGATCCGATCATCGAGTCGGACTTTCTTTTCCGCCACGAAGCGCATCAGCGCCACTGTGGTTGCCAGCGGCTTGGTCAGTGAAGCCAGATCAAACACCGTCTCTTCGCTGAGCGACGCGGCATCAGGCTCCAGGCTCCGATACCCGTGCGCCTTGCGATAGACCACCTGTCCGTTTTGCCGGACTAAAACAACAACGCCAGGAAACGTCCCGTCTTGCACCGCCTTTTCCAACACCACATCCACCGCCGAGAAGTCCATCTTCCCTCCTTTTATGTTACTGCTGACTCAAGGAATGCGAGTTGTTTCCGCCTGGCATCGAGACGAACACGGGTGCCCAAGGGGAGGGCGAAATTCTCTTCACCGTGCCCGGCCGGCAGACCAAACCCAACTGGATAGGAATAATCTGCAAATGCGTCAGCAATAACAGACAGGAGTAAGGTCGGATCATCTTCCGTTCCCCAACATCCTTGCATATCCCCAAACACAACCCCCGCCAGATGTTCCAACATGCCGCCCTGCTTGAGCTGGACGAGCATCCTATCAATACGATACGGCTTTTCGCCGATATCTTCAAGAAACAAAATAGCGCCGCGCGGATCAAAAGCAAAGGGCGTCCCGAGTGTTGCCACCAGGACGGACAAACAGCCACCCAATAGCGGCCCCTCGGCAACACCGGCCCGGAGGGTCGTCGAGAAGGGCAGATATTCATCGCCGGTGCCGTGAGCCAGGAGATTGAACAGATGGGCGCGGGAGCGTTCGGATAGCCCTTCGGCGAACTCTCCGGCGACAAGGGGTCCATGAAAACAGATCAGGCCGGCCCTTTGGACAAACGCATTCAGCAGCAAGGTGACATCGCTATACCCGACAAAAATTTTCGGCTGTTGGGCGAAGGTCGCAAAGTCGAGCAGGGGCAGGAGCCGACCGGAGCCATAGCCGGCCCGGCTGCAAAAGACCGCCTGCACGCGCGGGTCGGTGAACATCGACGTCAACTCCGCGGCCCGACCACGGTCCGTTCCGGCGAAGAATCGGTCGCGTTGGAGCGCGCCGGCTCCGACCTGGATGGCAAATCCGCCCTGCTCAAGCGCGCGGCACCCCTGCTTCAGTTTATCGGCTTGAACAGCGGCCCCAGGAGAGACAATGCCGATCCGGTCGCCTGGATTGAGCCGGGGCGGCTTGTGGATGGCCGGCTGCGTCATTTTCATCAGCATCTGGGAAAGATACCATTTGCGTTCCAAAAAAGAATGATTATTGAAATGATTCCTGAAAAGAATGGAACATTCCAGGCACCGGAGGGCAGACTGTGCCGGCTCGGGCCTGTTTCTATGCTGGAAGAGGAAAAAATGAAGAGGAGAACATAATGGGGGAACAATCGCATCAAACCGCTGAAACGTTTGCCTTTCAGGCAGAAACCAAACAACTGCTGAATCTCGTGATTCACTCGCTCTATACCAATAAGGATATTTTTCTGCGCGAACTGATCTCCAATGCGTCGGATGCCTTGGACAAACTGCGCTTTGAGTCGCTGACACAGCCGGAGTTGTTGCCCGACGCGGCCGCACTCGAAATTCGTCTGGAAGCGGACAAGCAGAACCGCACCCTGACCATTACCGATAATGGGATAGGCATGAGCCGCGACGAGGTCGTGAGCAATATCGGGACGATTGCCAAATCCGGGACGCGCACCCTGCTTGAACAGGTCCGGCAGGATGGACAGTCGCCGGAAGCCTTATCCGACTTGATTGGCCGTTTTGGCGTGGGCTTTTACTCGGCGTTTATGGTGGCGGATAAGGTCACACTGCTCACCCGCCGCGCCGGCGAGGACAGCGCGACGGAGTGGGAATCCACGGGAGGCGGCGAGTATGCGCTACGCGCAGCCGGGCGTTCGCAGAGCGGGACCTCTATCACCCTCCAGCTCAAGCCGGCTGACCCTGAAAACGGGATTGAGGATTTCACGGACTCTTGGGTGTTGAGCAGTATTGTGAAACGGCACTCCGATTTTGTCACCTATCCGATTAAGCACAAGCAGGAGCGCGAAGAAATCGAACGGGATGCTGAGGGCAAGCCCAAGGAAGGCGCGCAACCGACCATTGTGGTTGAAGACCAGACCCTCAACTCCTTGAAACCCCTCTGGACACGGCCACCGTCCGAGGTCACAGAAGACGAATATACCGAATTCTACAAACATATTGCCCACGACTGGAATCCTCCGCTCAGGACGCTCAATTTTCGGGCCGAGGGACGCTTTGAGTTTCAGGCTCTGGTCTTTGTCCCCTCCCAAGCGCCCTTCGACCTCGCGTTTCACGCCTCGCCGTTCGGGCTTCAACTCTACGCCCAACGGGTCATGATTATGGAGCAGTGCGAAGACCTCATTCCGCGCTATCTCCGTTTTCTGAAAGGCGTGGTTGATTCCGCAGACCTGCCGCTGAATGTTTCGCGCCAACGCCTCCAGCAGGACCGGCATATTACCCAAATCCGTAACTGGCTGACCAAAAAAGTGCTGGACGCGCTGAGCAGTCTTGCTCAGCAGGACACCGAGACCTATCTCAAGTTCTGGGAACCATTTGGGCGGGTGCTCAAGGAGGGACTGAGTACGGACTTTGAGAATAAGGACCGTATCGCCCGGCTGCTGCTCTTTCCTTCCTCCAAAGACCCGGAAAAGCTCGTCAGCCTGCAAGAATATGTCGAACGCATGCCCCTGGCCCAGCCGGAGATTTTCTATCTCACTGGCGAGTCACGCAGCGCGGTTGAAAACTCTCCGCACCTGGAAGCCTTTCAGGAAAAAGGCCAGGAAGTCCTGTATCTAACTGACCCAGTGGATGAGTTCGTCGTGCAAGCCCTGACCGAGTTTGAGGGAAAAAAGCTCAAATCCATCGGCAAAGGCACGGTCCACATCGGCAGCCAGAGCGAACGGGAGGCCACCGAGCAAGCGCTCAAGCAGCAGTCCGAGAGCTATACGGATTTACTCAATACGCTCCAGAAAGTGCTGGACGAACATATTAAAGAAGTCCGGCTGTCCAATCGGCTGACCGCCTCTCCAGTCTGTCTGGTCAGTGAGGAGAGCGACCCCAGCCCCCAAATGGAGCGGCTGTTACGCCAGGCGCAGCAAGACCTGCCCAAGCCAAAGCGCATTATGGAGCTGAACCCGACCCATCCCCTCCTGGAGAAACTCCAGGAGCGTTTTCAACACGACAACGCTGACCCCCGCCTGAAGACCTATGCCGAATTGCTGTTTGGCTATGGCCTCCTGGCTGAGGGGTCGGAACTCCCCGACCCGGTCCGTTTTAATACGCACCTGGTGGAACTGATGGCGACCAACCTATAGGGCCGGGACCAGCATGGCTTTTCGCATTGGTCAGGGCGTAGACATTCATCGGCTCGTATCGGGACGCAAGTTGGTGCTGGGCGGGGTTGAGGTCCCGTGGACGAAAGGGCTCCTGGGCCACTCTGACGCCGATGTCGTCTGCCATGCCCTGAGCAATGCGCTCTTGGGTGCCCTGGGCGAGGGGGACATCGGCCAGCATTTCCCGGATTCCGACCCGCGCTATCGTGGCGCGTCCAGCCTGGCTCTGCTGCGGGCGGTCATGGAAAAAGTCAAAGCCCAGGGCTACTGCGTGTGTAATGCGGATGTGACCATCCTGGCCCAACAACCCAAGCTCGCCGGCTATAAAGACGCCATGCGGCAAAACTTGGCGGCCGTCCTGGAGGTCCCTCCCTCGGCTATGAATATGAAAGCGACGACGGGCGAGGGCCTGGGCTTTATCGGACGCGCGGAAGGGATGCGGGCTGAGGCCGTTGTCCTGCTGCAAACCGCTCCCACCGGGACGCCTGACTAGGCTGGCCCGTCTCTACAAGCGTTCCAACACAGAAGCGGGATGGGACTGGGACCTATTTGAGCGGTTTGGCGGAGAAGCCGGCCTCGCTGTGCGACAGGAGCGCCCGTTTGCTATTGACCACCGTCTCCAACACAACCTCATGGCCCCACAGACGATGCAGGTAAGAGAGCGCTTTCTCCGCATATTCAAGCTGGAGGTCGCGTCCCTCATGGTAGTGTTTGACATACAGGCTGCGGTTCTGGTTGTAATCCGCGTCTTCAATTTTAATGACCGGCACCCCACCCATACCCACGTTCTTAATCAGGGTTTCCTTGATCTCCCGCCAGCCGTCGGTATCGGCAACCTTGGAGATGACCAAATTTTCGCCGCGGGGCTCATATTCAAACATGTCCATCTCGCGCATGAGTTCTTCGGTCAGAAAGCGGCGCAGGAACGAGGCGTCTCGGTCTACTTCACGGACCTCGAACAGCGTTTGGGTGCCGGTTTTGGTTGGGCGGCCATATTTCTCAATCTCTTCTGGAGTCGGGTCGTCGTGACGGCGTTTAATATCATCCCACACCTTGAGGCCCAGGTAGTAGGGGTTCAGGTCCTTGGGAAAGGGCCGCACGACCTGGTTATGTCGGACGAGAAATTCAAGATACAGGTCTTGGGGCAGGTCGAGGCTGTTCATGATTTCGCGGTGCCAGTAGCTGGCCCAGCCCTCGTTCATGATTTTCGTCTCCATCTGGGGAATGAAGTATTGTGAGGTCTCGTGCACGATGGTGAGCAGGTCTCGCTCCCAGTCACTCAGGTTGGGGTTATAGTCACGGATGAACAGTAAGATATCCTCTTCTGGCGCGGCCGGCAGTTTGTTGAGGTCTGGGGTTTCCACCTCGTCCGGCTGGTGCAGGTCTTCAAAGGGGTCGGCCAGGGGACGGACCGAGGCGAGCAGCCGTTCCCGCTGCGCCTGGGGCGTGAGCTTTTTGATCGCCAGATTGCGCCGACACTGCAACGACAGGCCGTGGGCGGCATCCAGAATCCCTTCGACCTGCTCCACGCCAATGGAAGGGTCTTCCAGATAGGAGCGCACCCGGTCGGCATGGACCTTGAAGCGACTCAGGGTGTGCTCGGCCTGGGTCGTTTTGAAGGTAAAATTATTTTTGAAAAAATCATTATGTCCGTAGACATGGGCAATGGTCAGGATTTGGAGACAGAACGAGTTGTCAGTCATCAGGTAGGCGATGGACGGGTCAGAGTTGATGACCATCTCATACGGCAAGCCGGACACGCCGTAGTCGTACATGGTTTTGAGCTTCTCAAAGCTCTTGCCGTAGGACCAGTGCGGGTAATGCGACGGCATCCCCGAATAGGCCATATAGCCCAGCATCTGGTTGTGGTCACACACCTCGAACTCTTGATCAAAACAGGACAAGCCGAATTCCTGGACCTTGACCCGAATTTTTTCGTCCCAGTGCTCCAGGTCTTTCACCGCCCACGCATCCATACCTGCTCCTCGGCCGTTGCCAACGGCCCTATTGTTCTGCCGGCGGGTGTGTTTTCGTCGCCAGCGGCGTGCGCTCTTTTGACATAAACGTCCGAAAGCTCGGCCAAATATCTTCTTTGCGCTCAATCAGCACGGTCTGAAAATTCTCAGCTTCCAGCCGGCGAAAGATATTCAGCATCGAGCTTTCGTAGTACCGCGAGCCCAGCGGCTTGATCTCGCCATAGCCAAACAGGTTACACTGCGCGCACAGTTCTTGGGCGGCCTTGAGGGCCGCGGGGTTATCCGAATCAAAATTGTCTCCATCCGAACAGTGAAAGGCGTACAGATTCCACAGTGAGGGATGATAGCGGGCCTGGATCACTTCGAGCGCCTTATGATAGCCAGAGGAGATAAACGTCCCGCCGGACTCGCCCTTATAGAAAAATTCTTCCTCGGTGACTTCTTTTCCCTCGGTATGGTGCGCGATAAAGGCAATCTCGACGTTGCGGTATTTGGTGCAGACAAATTGATACAGCAAGAAGAAAAAGCTGCGCGCCAGGTATTTTTTCAGGGTATCCATCGACCCCGAGGTGTCCATGATGCACAGCACCGCGGCATTGGATTCCGGGCGGACATCTTCGACCAGATGACGATAGACCAGGTCTTCTTTGCGAAAGGGGAAACGGGGCCCCTCGTCCGCGGGGTCGCTGTCCGGTCCGGTGGCGGCCAAGCGACGTTTTATCCGGGATTTGACCGTGCGCTTCTTGTCGAGCCGCAGCCGGATGCCGGCTTTGCGAAAGCCCTTGCGCTTGCTGATGCGGTCGGACAGGACCTCACGCAAAATTTTGCGCTCCATATCCGGGAGTTCAAGGTCCTCGAACATGATCTCGACCAGCTCTTCCAGGGTGACATCGGTCTCATAATAATCGACACCGGGCTGATTGCCGGCTTTGTCCTCGCCCTGCCCGTGGCCGGTGCCATCGGTCTTACCAATGACCTGGCCTTTTTCTGAGTTGCCGTCTCCCTGTCCAACCCCGGAGGCGTTTTCGCCGTAGATAAAGCGGTATTCCTTGACCCCCCGGATGGGCACCTTGATGACTTTATCTTTGTTCTTGCCGATGATGGACTCTTCAGCAATCAGGTCGGCGATGTTCTCGCGCACCGCCTCTCTGACCTTCTGCCGGTGCCGCTGCCGGTCGCCAGCACTGCGGTCGGAACGTAGCGCATCGGACGACGAGTACGGACGAAAGATCGCGTTGATTGTTGGTTTCATACCAGGCACCGCCTCAACTCACCTCCGAAGGTCAGCGTCTCAAGGGGCAGATCAGTCTTTCCACAAATGGTTAGCTGCGTATTTTAAGATCACGTCCACGCTGTCCTCGGGATAGCCGAGTTCGATTAAGCGCCGCACCATGGCCGCATGTTTTTGCTGCTGTTCCTCGTCTCGCGTCCGCGCCTTGGTAATAATACGGCTGATATCCCGCACGGAGCTCATCAGCTTTTTCTCGATTGCGTCCTTCAGCGGCTCATAGCTCTCATAGCCGACCTTCTCGCCCCGGCGTAAGGCCGCCCAGAGATAGGCAATCACCTCTTGGCGGAAGCCGTCCGCGGCCGAGCCAATAATCGCAATCTGCTCCTCAATGGATTTGAGAAAGCCCTCGTCCGGCAAAAGTTCTTCCTTGGTATTGCGGTCTTTGACCTTGGTTTGGTTCACATACGCTTCGGCATGGTCCAGATAGTTCTGAAAGAGCGCTTCGGCTTGTTCCTGATAGGAATAGACAAAGGCTTTGGTAATCTCCTTCTCCAGAGTTTCCAGGTATTCCTTGTGAATGGTGTCTTGCAGAAACTCCAGATACTGCTTGCGAAGGTCGTCGGCCATTTCCATTTCCTTGACCATCCGAATCAGGGCTTCGCGTACACTGATCGGATTAATCGAGGACCCCCCGTCCGACAGGGCATTGTCGAGCGCTTTCATGATAAAGCGGGTGGAGATACCGGACATGCCTTCGCGTTTGGCATCCTCGCGCAGTTCTTTCACCGTGATCTTTTTGGTCCGGCCTTTTTCAACCACCTCTTCGCCGTTGTATAGGCGCAGCTTGGTCATCAGATCGCATTTTGGCGAGGGCTCCAGCCGGGACAGAATGGCAAACATGGCCGCGATTTCGAGCGTATGCGGGGCCACGCTGGCCCGGAAGTCGGAATTGCACAGCATCTTCTGATAGATTTTGACCTCTTCCGACTGTCGTAAATTATAGGGCACCTTGACCACCACGATGCGGTCCAGAATCGCCTCATTGGTGTGGTCGGCCTTGAACTTCTGCCACTCCGCTTCGTTTGAATGGGCCACAATGACCGTATCGACAAACACCGTCCCATGCCGACCTGGCGCTGGCACGAATTTCTCCTGCGTGGCCGTAATCATCGCGTGCAGATATTCCGTCTCATTCTTAAAGACCTCAATAAACTCGACCATGCCCCGGTTGCCGACGTTGAAGGCCCCGTTCAGTTCGAGCACGCGCGGGTCGCCTTCTGAATAGCGGTCCAATTTTGAGATGTCCTCCGAGCCGATCAACACCGAAGTATCCTGATTATTCGGGTCAACCGGCGGGACGACTCCAATCCCGCGACGGTTCCGTTTGGAAAAACCGACCGTGGTGACCGGCATTTCCTCATACCGGTTTTTGAACTCCTCACGCAGACGCCAACGAGTCACCGGACATAAATCTCCTTCGATACGCACATCAAGCATCTTCTCGAATTCCTTGCGTAAATGGCGCGGAATGAGCAGGAGCGGCTCTTCGTACATCGGGGAACCCGCAATCGCATAGACCGGATCGAGCCCTTCAAGCCCGCGCTGGAGCTTCTCAACCAGCGAACTCTTGCCGGCCCCGACCGGTCCCATGAGATAGAGCACCTGCCGGCTTTCTTCACCCCGCATCGCCGCGGACTGGAAGTAGCGCACGATTTGGGCCAGGGTCTCCTCAATGCCGAAGAATTCGTCCTTGAAGAAATTATACACCTTGAGGGATTCGTTCTTGAACAGCCGTCTGATGCGTGGATCATCGGTCTCATTGATACGGGAGACCCCTTCACGCAGGATCATGTCATAGGTCCGCGCATGGGCGTGCTTCACCACAGCCGGGTCTTTGCGTATCTTTTCTAAGTACTCAATAAAGGTCCCGCTCCAGTGTTTGCTCTCTTGGTTTTCCCGGTCTGCCTGGATGATCCGTTCAAAGACATTTTGTTGTGTGTCCATAGAGCGATCCTTGTATGCGTCCGACAGGTTGCGTTGACAGTGCCTTTTCGCCTCTCACCGGCATTATAGGAAGTCTCAGGCATTATAGAAAGCCTAGAAACGGCTTCGGTCTGGTATTTTTCGACCGACACACGTGGGGGGGTTTTGAGAGTGGTCCCAACGGGATTTGAACCCGTGTCGCCGGCGTGAGAGGCCGGTGTCCTAGGCCAGGCTAGACGATGGGACCGGGGGAAGAACTGAGGTGGTAGGACTCGAACCTACAATCGCCTGATCCAGAGTCAGGTGGCTTACCAATTAGCCCACACCTCAATGGTTTTCAGCATAAATAAGCCACCAGGGGAAGTCAAGATTCGGCGCCGGCCGGCGGCTCCGCCAAAACACGCTCAAGCCGGGCCAGACAGCGGGCTTTCCCCAACACCGCCATGACCTCAAAAATCCCAGGACTCGCCGTCTTTCCGGTCAGCGCGACCCGGACTGGTTGGGCGATTTTACCGAGTTTGACCTGCTCGGCTTCCATAAACGCACTGAAGACCCCGTGCAGGGTCGGTTCATCCCAGACGGCCACGTCATGCAGGTGAGTCCGCAAGCGCGCCAACAGGGCAAGAGAGGCCGCCTTCAGAAACTTCTTGGCAGCCTTCTCCTCCAGGGTGATATGGTCCGTCAGGTAAAAATGAGACTGGGTGCCCAACTCCACCAGGGTTTTCGTCCGGGGTTGCAGCGTTTTCACCATGCCGGCCAGCCAGGCATCATCAGGCAGCGGCCGTTCCGTTGCCGGCAGAAAGGGTTTCGCTTCGTGCACGAGCTGCGGGGCCGGCCGCGTATTGAGATAGTGGGCGTTCAGCCAGTCCAGCTTTTCCGGGTTAAAGACCCCCGCGGATTTGCCGACATCTTCGAGCCGGAATTGTTCTTCAAGCTCCTGCCAGGTAAAAATTTCGTCGTCGCCGTGCGCCCAGCCTAAACGGGCCAGAAAATTCACCAGCGCGTCGGGCAAATAGCCGGCTTCTCGATACGCCCGCACCGCGGTCGCGCCGTGGCGCTTGCTGAGCGGTGCCCGGTCGCTGCCCAAAATCAGCGGCAGGTGAGCAAAATGCGGGGGCGCGGCGTCCATAGCCTGGAAAAGCAGGACTTGGCGCGGCGTATTGGTCAGATGGTCATCGCCGCGAATAATATGCGAGATACGCAGGTCAGCGTCATCAAAGACCGAGCAGAAGTTATACGTTGGCGAGCCGTCGGAGCGCATCAGAATCAGGTCGTCCAAGTCCTGATTCTGAAACACCACCCGCCCCTTCAGCAGGTCATCAACAACCGTCTCGCCTTCTTGAGGACTCCGAAAACGCACAGTGTAGGGCCGAGACTCGCCCGGCTCAGGCCGATAGTCGCGGCAGGTGCCGTCATAGGCCGGGCTGCGACCGGCGGCCAGGGCGGCCTGCCGTTTTGCCTCAAGCTCTTCAGGCGTACAAAAACAGCGAAACGCCCGGCCCTGACTGAGCAATCGTTCCCCCATAACCCGGCACTGCCCGGTGCGCTGGCTCTGGTAGTACGGCCCCTCGTCCCACGCCAGGCCAAGCCAGCGGAGCGCCTCCACAATATCGTCGTGGAAGGCTTGAGTAGAACGCTGCCGGTCGGTGTCATCAATACGCAGCACAAAGGTGCCGGCTTGTTGGCGGGCGGCCAGGAGGGCAAACAGCGCAGTCCGGGCCCCGCCAATATGCAGAAAGCCGGTCGGACTCGGAGCAAAACGGGAACGGACCGTGGTCATGTCCGAACGCTACCCACAGGCCGCCCACAAGTCAACGCCGGGCAGCTTCGGACCAGCGGGGACAATGGCAGCGGGAGAGGGATGGGTGGGCGACGACGCGAGGGGGTTTGAGTTCTTGTATGGCATCAGCTAAGGTGCGTCGGGCTGAGCCGATAGCTCAGTTGGTAGAGCATCTGCCTTTTAAGCAGAGGGTCCCGGGTTCGAGCCCCGGTCGGCTCATTCCTCTTTGTACACACCACTCTGTCCCCGTCGTCTAGCCTGGCCCAGGACACCGGCCTTTCACGCCGGCGACACGGGTTCAAATCCCGTCGGGGACATTTTTCCTGAGCAGACGGCCCCTTTGCCAGGGGCTATTTCAGTAGCGCCACATAGTCCGCGTTTTGGGTCAGATACCAGTGCGTGCAGAGTTGGCGATAGGTCTGAATATGAGCCGGATAGGCCGGCGCCAGATTGACCTGCTCGTCCGGGTCGGTCGTTAAATCGTATAACTCGGTCTCGGTGCCGTTTATGGCGGCAATAAACTTCCACTGCCCATCGCGGAGCCCCCACCGCCGGGGCAGATGGGTGTTTTGAAAAAAGACGGGCCGGGGCGTGTAGGCCGGGGAAAACAAATCCTGTCCCGGCACGGCCACCGCGTCCATGCCGAGCAGCGACAACAGCGTGGGCAGAATATCGCCGAAGCTGCCAATCCGGTCCACCATCACCGGCGGTGCGGGCGCGTGGCGGGTGCTGACCATGAGAAAGGTTTTGACGTGCTCTTCATACAGGTGGGGGCCGTGGGAGAAGGCCCCGTTGTGCCACTGTCCAAACCCCTCGCCGTGGTCGCCCGTGACCAGGACCAGCGTGTTGTCGAGCAGTCCCCGTGCGGCCAGACCGTCAATCAAGCGCCCGACCATCGCATCGGTGTAATGGAGGGCGTTCCAATAATGAGACCGGCGGTTCTCCTCCCCCTCCCCGAAGAGTTCAGGATAATCAGCCGGGGTGGAATAGGGATGATGGGTGGCAAGGGTCAACCACTGGGGAAAGAACGGCTGCTCCGAAGCAGCGATGGTATCCAGCCAATGCAGGGCTTTGGTCAGGGCGACCTCTTCCATTGCCCCCCATGAGTTCAAGGCGGCCTGCTTCCGTTCGTTTCGTGGAAGCTGCGTAGCCCCAAAAAAGAAGTACTCAAAGCCGGTGCTCCGCAAATAGGGCCCCAGATTGGCAAAAGTGAGATCGCTGGCCGAGACAAACCCGGTGCGATAGCCGTTCTGTTGCAGGACCCGGGGCAGGGTCGGCCACCCATACGAGGCGGAGAGTTCGTCAAACACATTCCCGTGGGTAATGGACCGCCCACCGGTCATGAGCGGGACATGGGCATATACGGTCGCCGGAAAGATGGTGTATATCGAGTCAAAAATCAGACTACGCTCAGACAAACGGGCCAGATTCGGGACTACCTGCGGGTCAAGTTTGCCCGAGCGGTCAGCCCGAAAAAGCTGCTTGGTCCCGACCGATTCCAGCACAATGAGGACCACGTTGGGACGGGGCAGATGTGTGCGGATTGCCGTATGCAGGCCTTGCAAGGCTTGTGGTGTCTGGGCCGACTCCGCGGCCTGACCAAACACCAGGCCGGTCGGCAGCGGGGTGGACAGGGCCGTGTCCGGCAACACCACATTCGCCTCGGCTGACGACCAGACCAGATTGAGGGCCGGATGGCGCTCAAGATGATGGGGGGTCTGTATGGGCACGAAGGCCGTAATCAGACACAGACTGCCGAGATAGCCCCACCCGCCGCCCACCAGCAGCGGGTGGGGGCGGACGCGCGCCGGGCCGGCAAAGAACCGACGCGCCAGCCAGCGCCGGGGGCGCGCAGCCACACACCACGGTCGCACCCAGCATGAGGGGGATATTCAGCAGGGTCAGCCAATCCACCTCAGCCAGCGCCGACCCGGCCAGCGCCTCAAGGCCAGACAGCCGAATAGGCCCGCCGGCGGCGCTGAGATGCAGATGGGTGAAGAACAGCCGGTAGCCAATTTGATTGAGGACCAGATAGGTGTTCAGCCCGGTAAAAAAGAGCAAAAACCCCCAGCGGCCCACCGTCCAGCGCCACAGCCCGCCCCCGACCAGTCCGCAGCCCAGGGCAACCGCCAGGTGTTCAAACTGGAAAAAGGGCAACGACACAAAGAACAGCTTGGCATACAGGGACGCCTGATTACTCCCAGGCACCACAACAGAGTAAAAGTACAGCAAGAAGTTTTCGATCTGAATAATGATCGAGAAACACCAGTGACTCAGGCAGACAATCAGGGCAACCGGCCACACATCTTCATCCGCACAGTACGCCCACAACCGGGTCAGGACAGGCCGCATCAGGTCGCAAATATCCCCAAGGGCGCAAACTCTTCTCGGAGCACGGCCGACGGGTCAGCATAGCCCAGCCATTCTTGAATCAGCGTGGCGTAGACCCGGCGGAAGTCGGTTGTATAGCGCAGATTGCCGTCGTCCAAATCGGTCAGGCTGGCGGGGCTGCCGTACAGGCCGCCGGTGACTTTTTCACCAAGCACGTACACCGGCGTCGCTGTTCCGTGGTCGGTGCCCTGACTGGCGTTCTCGGGGACGCGCCGGCCAAACTCCGTAAACACCATAACCGCGACCTCAGCGGCCCGCCCGATACGCTTGAGGTCCTGCATAAAGCCCCGCAGCGCGTCGGTGGTATAGGTCAGCAGACGGAAGTGGAGATCGTTTTGATGGACATGGGTATCAAAGACATTGCCGGCATAACTGACGTAATACAGCCGGGTCGGTAGCTCGGCCTTGATAAGGGCCGCGACCTTGCGTAAATCAAGCCCCAGGCCGGCGGCCCGCACCCCATAATCGACCGGGGTCTGATAGTCCGCCCACGCCTGACGCACAAAGGCCGCGCTTTGGGTTGCATTTTCCGCCAAGCCGGCCAGGAAACGCAGGGAGGCGTTGGGGGTCTCCCGCTTGTCACTCAGGCGTGGAAAGAGCGGGTGTTGCTGGTGGACGCCATTCCGTTTGAATCCTTCGGGGTCATAGAAGACCAGCGGCGAGTGATGACGACTCCGCACCGCCAGGGATTGGGCGGTGGCGATATTGACCAGATAGTTGCGCTGCACCTCGGGGTCCAGCCTATCGGCCAAGCGGCCCAACCAGCCGAGTTTTTCCCCGGCATGAGGCCGGCCCGTATGCCAAAAGCCCATAGACGCAAAATGCGACAGAATGGGATGGTCATATCCGCAGGCATGGACAATGGCCAGCTTACCGTCTTTGTATAGCCGCTCAAAGCCGGCCATAGCCGGATGAAAGCCAAAATAGGCGTCAATTTTCCGCACCTCTTGGGCCGGAATCCCAATGCTGGGCCGCTGTTGGTAATAGGCATCATCGCCATACGGAATGATGGTATTCACCCCGTCGTTCCCGCCCGAAAGCTCGACTACGACCAGAATACGTTCCGGGTGGGCCTGGACGGGATTTGCCAGGGCTGAGGACCGGCCACGGGACCCCAGCGGGGAGCCGAGCAGTCCCGCCCCAACGCCGAGGCTGTACAGACCGACGCGCAGGGCATCACGGCGGGAGAGTGGCCGGTTCAGCAGAGGTGTGTGTCTCGAAGTCTTCGCCATACGCCCTCCTTCGTGCTTAGCCCAACTGATACTCTGGTGTGCTCATAATGAGATGCACCAGATGACGGACCGGCTCCTCCACATAGCTCAGCGCTGGTGCGATCTTATCCGTCCCCAACTCCTGAGTGAGAAAAGCAATCAGCGCCTGCCGGTCGTCGGTCGCCAGGGGAGCCCGCAGCAGACAGTCCAGAAAATAATCAACGACTTCCGACGTGGTGGCAAGCCCGGCTTGGCGGACGATGCTGGTCAGGGAGAGCTGGGCGGCAAAACGCGGGATGGGTTTCACCCGCCGAAACGCCTCTTGCCAGCCATGCGTGCTGCCGTAGCGGGTGTTATAGTCCTCGTCGGCTCCCGCCATCATATTAAACATGGACATGGACTCGGAGCCGGCCGGCTCCATAGCCGTGCCGGCCGGCGTGTTCTCGTCGGTCTCAATCGTGGCTGCCGTAATTTCATAGCCTTGGGCGATTTTGGTCGCCACTTTTTGGTTCGTTACCGGCATCCAGCGGTCTGGCGGACGAAAATTGACCATATCCGGGAAGAAGACCGACCGGGCAAAATTGCCGCGTTCAAGCAGCAAGGCCGGGGTAATCCAGCTCCGGCCACCCTCCCAGCCGGCGACATTTGGCGGATGAAATAACTCCTGGCCCAGGTCGCGGGTGGTGGTGGTGAAATCAGGCACACCGGGAATGGTGCTCAGCCCGAGCTTGCGGTAGGTCGAAACCACGAGGTGCACCGGGCTTTTCATCTGGGTGGCATAGGCGGGCGGACTGTAGAAATCGCGCGCGAGAAAAATCGTGGTCAGGAGCGGCGCGAGGTCGTAGTCATGCTCCCGCAGGACCGCGCCGAGTTGAGCCACGAGTGCCGGCGAGGGGTCGTGCCGGACAAAATAGCGATATAATTTGGCCGCAATAAAGCGAGCGGCGATATCCTGGTCCAGAATAATATCAATAATATCGAGGCCGTCGTAATGTCCGGTGCGCCCGAGGAAGGTTTTCTGCCCGTGGTCGTGCAGCTCAGGTTTCACCACAAAATCCAGCCCACTATGGGTCCAGCCGGTAAATGCCCTGGACGCCTCACGAATGTCAGCCTCGGCGTAATGCCCCACCCCCAGGGTAAAGAGTTCCAGAATCTCGCGGCCAAAGTTCTCGTTGGGGTGGCCTTTGATATTCTCTCCAGCGTCCAGATAGACCAGCATGGCCGGGTCCTGGGCGACACCAATGAGCAGGTCACGAAAATTGCCATTGGCGTGTTTCCAGAATAAGGCTAGTTGTTTGAGCAGCTTGCGGTAGTCCCGCACCTTGGTATCGGAGGTCGCAAAATGCCCGTGCCAGAATAGGGCCAGTTTTTCCTGGAGCGGACGCTGCGTCACCAGCATCCGCTGCGCCCACCACTGGCCGGCCCGCCGCATTTCCAGCACGTCGGCCCGCAGCCAGTAGAAAAAACGATTGACAACCGGCTGGAGGGGACGACTCCCGCCGGGCTTGATCTTGACCCCCATTGATTCGCCCTTGACGCGGGCAATCCGCACCGCCTCGGCGCGACTTTTGGGAAATGGGTCGAGGGTGGGATCAAACACCCCGGATTCGTCGAATGGCGGGACGTGGCTGTTGTCAATGTCCTGGTAGTGCACGAGATGGCGCACCGCGGCAGCTGGCGTCAGCGCCGCCAAGTGGGCAACTTCTTGGGGCGGACCCCCAAAACCGGCCCGCTCCAGAAGATGGGCGGCCCGGTCCCGACTCCACTCTTGGGGCGTAATGGGGGTCAGGTCGCCCGTCCATGCCGGGGGTCCGGCGCGGAGATACTGCTGAGGGCCGGTTTCCTCGGCCAAAAGGGGCGCTATCAGAAAGCAGCCCAAGAGACAGCTTGCGGTTCCTGCCCGGCTCACGAGCCGCTTGCGTCTCGGCTTCCACATCCGTTGCATGGTCTGTCCCCTCCTTTCTCAGGTATATATGCGCTGAGCCGTCCACACCACAAGGTGCCAAAAAACGCCCGAGTTGAATATGGCCGGCCGCCACCGCTCCCTTGCCTTGACGGGCGAGAGCATATATCCGCTTAGCCACGCCTCCTCAGGAATCGCGCGCACCAGGCAAGACTGTAGGGGCAGCCCCTGTGGCTGTCCTTCGTCCAAGGAGGCGCACGCACCAGGCAGTACAGACGGGGAAGGACGAGTATGATGGCCCATAATCTTTTTGATTCTTTACAAACCTTTACCACCGCGGCTGGAAAAACCGGCCAGTTTTATGCCCTGCCCCAACTCGAAGAAGCGGGGGTCGGGCCTATTTCCCGGCTACCGGTCAGTCTCCGTATCGTGCTGGAGTCGGTCTTGCGCAACTATGACGGCCAGAAAATTACCGAAGCGGACGTGCGGACCCTGGCGGCTTGGCAACCGACACAGACCCGCAGCGCGGAAATTCCCTTTGTGGTCGCGCGGATTCTGCTGCAAGACTTTACCGGCGTGCCCCTGCTGGTCGATTTGGCGGCCATGCGCTCAGCCGTGACCAGGCTGGGCAAAGACCCCAAGCTGATTGAGCCGCTGGTGCCCGTGGACCTGGTCGTCGATCACTCCATTCAGGTCGATCACTCCGGGGTGGGGAATGCGTTGCAGCGCAATATGGAAATCGAGTTCGAGCGCAACCAGCCTCGCTATCAATTTCTCAAATGGGGGATGCAGGCGTTCGAGAGTTTTCAGGTCGTCCCGCCGGGCATCGGTATTGTCCACCAGGTCAATCTGGAATACCTGGCCAAAGGCGTCCTTGAGAGAGACGGCGTTTATTACCCGGATAGCCTGGTCGGTACCGACTCGCATACCACCATGATTAACGGCCTGGGGGTGGTCGCCTGGGGGGTGGGCGGGATTGAGGCCGAGGCCGGTATGCTGGGGCAGCCGGTGTATTTTCTAACCCCAGATGTCGTTGGCGTGCATATGACCGGGAGTCTGCGCGAGGGAGTCACCGCCACCGACCTTGTCCTGCACTGTACCGCCATGCTGCGGGCGGCCAAGGTGGTCGGAAAGTTCGTGGAGTATTTTGGCGACGGCGCGGCCTGCCTGCCCCTGACCGATAGAGCCACGATTGCGAATATGGCCCCGGAGTATGGCGCGACCATGGGCTTTTTTCCGATTGATGAGGAAACCTGCAAATATCTGACGGCAACGGGTCGGACCGCGGAACAGGTTGATGCGTTTCGGAGCTATTTTCAGGCCCAGCAGATGTTTGGTATTCCGCGCCAGGGCGAGGTGGACTACAGCCAGGTGCTGGGACTCGATTTGGCCGAGGTGCAACCCGGCCTGGCCGGTCCACGTCGGCCACAGGACCGGATTGACCTCCCGGATATCAAAAAGACCTTTCAGCGCCTCCTCACCACCCCGCTCAACGCAGGTGGTTTTCAGGCCGACCCATCAACCCTTGACCAGCGTCATGCCGTAGGGCCGGCTGATTCTTCCGATTTTGGCGATATTGGACATGGGGATGTGCTGATTGCGGCGATTACGTCGTGCACCAACACCTCAAACCCGAGTGTGATGCTGGCAGCCGGACTCGTTGCCAAAAAGGCGGTCGAGCGCGGCCTGAGGGTCCGCCCCACCGTCAAAACCTCGCTGGGTCCGGGCTCACGAGTCGTGACAGACTATCTGGAGAAAACCGGCTTGCAATACTATCTCAACCAGGTCGGCTTTCAGACTGTGGGCTATGGCTGCACGACCTGCATCGGCAACTCCGGCCCCCTTGATGCGGCTATTGAACAGACCGTGCTCCAGCATCATCTGGTGGCGGCCAGCGTCTTGAGCGGCAACCGCAACTTTGAGGCGCGCGTCCATCAGAATATCCGGGCCAATTTTCTGATGAGCCCGCCGCTCGTTGTGGCGTTTGCCCTGGCAGGGCGGGTTGATATTGACCTGTCCAGCGAACCTGTGGGCCAGGACAAAGACGGAGCGGATGTCTATTTACGCGACCTGTGGCCGAGCGCGAGTGAAATTCAAGACCTCATGGCGTCTGCCACAGACGCGGACACCTACCGCAGATTATATACCGACTTTGCAGCCCACAATCCGCTCTGGAACGACATTCCGAGTGCAACCGGCGCGGTCTACGAGTGGAACGCGGCATCGACCTATATTCAGGAACCGCCCTTTTTTGAGGCTTTCGGCCTCCAGGCCGGGACGATTCAAGACATTACTGGCGCTCGCCCGCTGGCCGTGCTGGGCGATTCCGTCACTACCGACCACATCAGTCCGGCCGGCGCGATTAAGCCCGACGCACCGGCCGGACAGTATCTCCAGGCGCACGGGGTGGCGGTGAAAGACTTTAATAGTTATGGCTCACGGCGGGGCAATGATCGCATCATGACCCGGGGCACGTTTGCCAACGTGCGGATTCAGAATCTCATGCTGCCCGGAGTGGAAGGCGGGGTCACGCAGTATTACGCCCCTCACGGAAGTGGGGGGGAGCAAATGGCGGTCTACGATGCGGCCATGCGCTATCAGGCCGACGCTACCCCCCTGGTCGTGTTGGCCGGGCAGGAGTACGGCACCGGCAGTTCGCGGGACTGGGCCGCCAAAGGGACGCGGCTGCTGGGAGTCAAGGCAGTCATCGCCCAGAGCTTTGAGCGGATTCACCGCAGCAATCTGGTCTTTATGGGCGTGGCACCCTGTCAGTTCAAAGAAGGCACGAGCCCGCAAACGCTCGGCCTGGACGGGACCGAGACCTTTGATCTCATCGGACTGAGCGCTGACCTCAAACCGCTCCAGGACGTGACCCTGGTCGTCCACCGCGTCAATGGGCAGTCAACCCAGGTCCCGGTCACCGTTCGCATTGATACGCCCATTGAGGTCGAGTACTACCGCCACGGGGGCATTCTGCCCTACGTGCTCCGCCAGCTGCTCGCCTAACAACCGGGGAGCGCGGGCATCTTGCCCGCCCCTTGCCCCTCTCCCGCCTCACCTGTAGGGGCAACCCCCGGTTGCCCGGTCCCTTTCCTCCCTGCACCGGGGAGATTTGCCCTTGCAAAGCGCCGCCTCGCCTCCTATGATCCGGCCCTACCATGCTCTCATGCCCCTTCGCTGTTCTGCTGAGCGTCTTCCTCATCCATCTTGCCTCCCCACCCCAGGGCCAGCCCACGACTGACCTGACGGATCAGTATCTCTCCTTATCGGGCACGTTTTCTTTTGTCCGACGGGCACCGGAGGGCACAGTCCCGGAAAAGGTCGTGCTGAGCGTCTTTGAGGACTTTCTGTGTCCGCATTGCTATGCCGTCTTCTCCAAGCTCATCCCTGGACTCAAGCAAAAATACCCCAATCAGCTCGATATCCGCTTTCACGCGGTCCCGATTGTCCACGCCTCTTCTCACATTCCCGCCCGGGCCTATGCCATCTCTCACGGGCTAGGGCTGAGTGAGGAGATGCAGCACGCCTTATTTCACGCCCGCTTTGAGGAGGATATTGATACGGGCAGCCGGGACGGTATCGCCCATGTCGCGTACCGGATTGGTCTTGATCCGGCCTTACTCCTGAGCCAGCTCGATGCAGACGGGGGGAAGGCTGAGCTTGAAGCGGACGTGGCCCTGGGGCAGCGCTATCATATAGAGAGTGTCCCGACCCTGATTATTGACGGTTGGATTCGGGTACAGGACCTCTCTCCGCAGAACCTCGAAACGATTATTGAGGAGTTACTTGCGCGAAAGTAGGGGCAACCCCCTGTGGTGGCCCGGTGGGGCTTCGTAGGGGCACCTGTGGTGGCCCCGCCGGGCCGCGCAACCATCAAACGCAAAGAAAAAGGGGACGGGCATGAGCACTGGAGAGCGCAGCTATTTGTATACACTGGGGGAGCAGATTATTGCGCGGCGCAAGCCTATTTTACTGTTCGTGACCGTCGCTACCCTGGTTTTCGCCTCGTTTGCCATTCAGCTTGATCTGGTCACCCGGTTCGACGAACAACTGCCGGAGAATCATCCCTTCATTCAGGTCCATAAAACTTACGCGCCGGCCTTTGGCGGGGCCAATACCATCATGCTGATGCTGGAGGTCCAAGAAGGCACCATCTTCAATCAGGTCACGTTGACCAAAATTTTCAAGATGACCCAGGCGTTGGAGCGGGTGTATGGCGTGAATAATGAGTTGGTCAACTCCATTGCCCACCGGACCAATCGCCGGGTGATTATGAAAAGCGGCGGGATGCAGGAAGTCGAGCCGGTCATGGAACGAGCGCCGGAGACCGAGGCAGAAGTCGAACGCATCCGCCGAATCGTGCATTCCTCGCGGAATCTATACGGCGTCCTCGTTTCGCTGGACGAAAAGGCCGCCCTGCTCAACGCGACCTTTATTGAGCAGCGGCTCGATTATCAGCGGCTGTTTGAGGAAGTCCGGCGCTCGGTGATTGCACCCTATGAGGATGACAACACCCGGATTCATATGGCCGGCCAACCCGCCCTGTACGGCTGGGTGTATTTCTACGCCAAGCAGGTCTACGTCATTTTTTTGGCAACAACCGTCCTGATGTGGCTGCTGCTGTACTGGTATTTTCACGATATTCGCGGGGCCTTGCGGCCAACCTTGACCGGCATCATCTCGGCCATTTGGGGGCTGGGGTTCATCAAGATGATCGGCTTCAGCCTGGACCCCCTCACCCTCGTCATTCCGTTCTTTATTACCGCCCGCGCGGTCAGTCACTCGGTTCAGATGCACGAACGCTATTATGAGGAATACCGCAAGGCGAAAGGACAAAAAGAGACGGCCATTGTTGCCTCGTTCGCAGAACTTTTTGTGCCCACCCTGTCGGGTATCCTGACCGATGCCCTGGGCCTGCTCGTCATTTTGTTCGTGCCCATCGTGCTCTTGCAGAAACTCGCCATTAGCGCCGCGGTGTGGATTCTCGCCATTACGGTCAGCGAACTCTTGCTCAACCCGATTGTCTATTACTATCTGCGCGAACCCGACATCCGCGTGGTTGAACGGCGCGAGAACGGCCTCTTCAAGCGACTCGTCTCGGCCGCGGCCCGTGCGCTCGTCTCACCGACAGGCAAACGGCTGACGCTCGCCAGTTGGGCGCTTGTTTTGATCGTCAGTGTCTACTTCTGGCAAAATCTGGTCATCGGCGACCCAACCGCGGCCACCCCGCTCCTGTACCGCGACTCTCCACACAATACCGCCCATGCGCGTATCCAAGACACCTTTGGCGGGGTTGAGCAGCTGATGGTGGTGGTTGGACGCAAAGAGCCGGAGAAAACAGAAGACGCCGAAGACACCAGCGGCATGAATGCCCTGGATCGATTTCGCCAGCAAAGCGAGCAGCCCTCATTGGCGACGCCAGAAGTCCTGCCCTGGATTGAGCAGTTTCAGCGCGCCCTCGAACGCGACCCCTCCGTCGGGTTAAGCTTCTCGTTTGTGGATATCCTGTCGGTCGTCAACGGGGCCATACACGAACAAGAGCCAAAATGGGAGGTGCTCCCCCGACGCAGGAGTGAAGTCCAGGTTTTGCTCGCCTCTTACTTCTTTGGTACCTCATTCCAGGAGAGCGCGCAGGTCATTGACCATCAGTATCGTTCGGCGCCCATTCGTTTCTTTCTGACTGATCGTCAGGGCGAAACGATTCGGCGGGTTATTCAGCGCGCGCGTGACCATATTGAAGCCCACCCCAGCGAGGTTGCCCAGTTCCGTCTCGCCGGTGGCCCGATTGGCGTGTTAGCCGCGGCCAACGAGGAGTTGTTTCGGAATGATATTCTGGTCAATATCCTTGGTTTTGGGACGATCTTCCTCGTCCTCGTGCTGACCTATCGCTCAATCATGGCCGGGGTGTATATGATTATCCCGCTGCTCGTCGCCAATGCCGTTATTCACGCCTATATGGGCGCTCGCGGAATCGGTATTAACATCCATACCCTGCCGGTGGTGACGGTCGGGGTAGGATTTGGCATCGACTATGCCCTGTATGTCATGAGTCGGATTATCGAAGAACACCGGCTGGGCAGCGGGCTGGATACCGCGGTCAGGACGGCCCTTGCAACGTCTGGGAAAGCCGTGACCTTTACCGCCTTGACCATGCTCCTCGGGACGCTGTTCTGGACCCTGTCCAGCCTGCGCTTTAGCGCCGAGATGGGGCTGCTGTTAGCACTCTGGATGGGCGTCAGTTTCCTGGCCACTATGACGCTCTTACCCGTGCTGGTCGCACTTTTTCAGCCCCGTTTTGTCACCGCGACTGGAGCGACGCGCTGACCACCGTGACCTTGGCAATGTTATAGAGAGACCTTTTCCCCTCGTCCTAGTGGCTAGTGGCTAGCTTTTTCCCCTCCCCCTGATAAGGGGGGCTAGGGGGGTTTTCCTCTCAAAACTCCTTCCCCCCTCAACCCCTCCCTGAGGATGTGGAAAAAGCCTCTTCTGAAACTATTGACACAAGGGACAGGCTTATAAAAATGGAGCCGTTTGACAGAAAGGAGACACCGATGAGTCGCGCCCCACCCGTGCCGGCCCACACCCCCCTGCCCCTTACACGAATGTTCTAAAAAAAGGAGAGGATTTTATGAGGACTTATTGGTGGACGAGAATAAGCTGCGCCCTCACGCTCGTGGGCGCTCTGGGCCTGTCCGCGCCGAGCTGGGTGGCTGCCGATATCAACCCAGGGGATACCGTGACCAAAGACAATATGGCTGAGGCTGGCGACCTGCTGATTCCAGGTATCCAGTGGTTTGTCGAAAACGGTATGCCGATTCAGGTCGGTGAGTATAAGAAAGTCAATTTACCCAAACTCTACGCGGAAGCGACCGAGAAATACTCTGGTCAGGTCCAACTCTCGGCGGATGGCCGTGAGATGTTCAACTACGTGGCCGGCGTGCCGTTCCCCGCTATTGACCCCAACGATCCCATGGCCGGCGCAAAGATCATGTGGAATCAGGAGCAGAAACCGGCCTATGTCGATAATGTCGGGACAGAATGGATCGTCGAACTGGTCAATGCCAGGGGCGAGATGGAGCGGATGTACGGCTCCCAGTTCTGGCGGCGGATGATGTGGACCGGGCGTCTCTACACCGACCCCAAACCGATTGTCCCCAACAACCCCCCCATGCGCTACACGGAGCAGTTTGGCCCCCTCTTTATCCCGAACGACCTGAAAGGGGCCGGCGTGCTGAATACGCGCTATCTGCCGACGAACATCCCGGACGACTCGTATATGTATCTGCCCGAGCTGCGCCGCGTGGTGCGTCGGATTAGTGTGGCCAACCGTTCTGACGCCTTCTGGGGCACGGACATGGACCTGGACTCTCTGTGGGGCATGAACTCCAAGGTGGCCTATTGGAAGTTCCGCCTCCTGGCCGAAAAACAAATCCTGGCCCCCGTCCACATGGGAAAATACGGCACAAGAGATGTCTGGTGTGCCCAGCCAGACGGCAGAAGCGGCCCGATTGCGTTTATGCCGTGCAATATCAACTGGGAAAAGCGGAATGTGTATGTGGTTGAGGGCCTGCCCGCGGCCTACAGCCAGTATGCCTATTCCAAGCGGATCTTCTATGTGGACAAAGACTTCTGGGCGCAGAATTTCTCTGAAATGTACGACCAGGGCGGCGAGCTGTGGAAACTCTGGTTTAATATGTATGAGTACGGCCCGAAGCCGTATGAGGGCTATCCCACCAAACCCCTCCGGGGTGGGAAATACAACTATACGGACGACTGGGCCTTTACCCCGCACGGGATGATGGCCGACCTCCAGGTGGTCCACTCGACCAAGTGGGACGCCCCGTCCGGTTACGAGAAGAGGGAAGACTGGGTCAACGAGTGGTATTTTAACGAAGCGGTTGACATCAACACGGCCGCGGCGTTTTCGGTGAACTTTCTCATCCAAAGCGCCCGGTAATCCGAGACACCGCAGAGAGGGAAGCGGATGGTTCCCTCTCTGCGTGACAGGCTTAGCGGCTTTTTCTCTATTTTCTTTTTTGCTAGGGTGGCCGCGCTTTCATTTTGCGGAGGGGAGGGACTCATGGCGAGCGATACCGCACAGACAGCCGGGGACAGTGGTCTTTCAAAAGCAGTCTGGCATTATATCAGCGTGGGCGTACTGTGGCTGGGGCTCTTGCTCACTGGTCTGGCCTTTGAGCGTCTCGGGCTGACCACAGCCTACCTGACCGGCCTGCTCCCAGGGGAGGTCAACACGCTCAGGACACAGATTGCTGAGTATGAGAGTATGAATCAAAACCTGACCCACGAGAGAGACCAGGCGGTCAAAACCAGTGACACCCGTCAGCTTGAATTGAGTAAGCTCAGACGAGTGATCCAGGAGCTTGAGGCGGAAATTGACACCTTAAAAGCGGCACCGGCTGCCACGCCCACGCCTTCAGCATCGTAGTTCTCATGATTGGGGTTCAAAACGTTACCAAATACTATGGGCAGGTCTGCGCCCTGGATGGCGTGTCCTTTGCGGTCAAAAGCGGGGAGATCGTTGGGCTGTTAGGGCCAAATGGGTCGGGCAAGACCACGCTCATGCGTATCCTGACCGGATTTTTTCCCGCGACTGAAGGATCGGTGCAGGTCGCCGGGCTTGATGTGGCCACGTCGTCGCTCGCAGTCCGTCGCCGTCTGGGCTATCTGCCGGAGAACGTTGTCCTCTACCCGGATATGTCCGTGCGCGCATTTCTGCACTTTTGCGCCCAGGTCAAAATGGAGGGCAGCGCACAGCGTCGCGCCCATGTTGAGCGCGTCCTCAGCCAGTGCGCCCTTGAACCGATGGCCCGGCGTCAGATGGGCACCCTGTCAAAAGGCTACCGCCAACGAGTCGGGCTGGCCCAAGCCCTGCTGGGCCAGCCCGAAGTCCTCATCCTGGACGAACCAACGGTTGGCCTTGATCCGAACCAGGTGATCGAAATCCGCCAGCTCATTAAGGGGCTGGGCGGAGAGGCCACTGTCTTGCTGTCGAGCCACATCCTGCACGAAGTGGAACTGATGTGTGAACGGGTGGTGATTATTGACAAGGGCCGGATTCTTGCCGAGGACACGACCGACCATTTAAGCGAGCGCATCCAGGGAGCGGCCAATGTGCGGGTCCGGGCAAGCGGCCCGCGGCCTGATATGCTCAACGCGCTGCGCGCCCTCAAAGAAGTGGATCATGTGACCGAACACGCCACGGCAGACGACGGGCCGGAGGGGGCGGTTCTGACGGTGCGGTCCTCAAACCACGATATCGCCCGGCAGATTGCCCAGACGATTATCCATAATGGCTGGGCGCTGCATGAGCTCAGACCGGTCACGCTTGACCTGGAGGCCCTTTTTGTCCGCTTGACCAGAGAGGGGCACAAAGAGGCGGCATGACACGATAACGGGGCAGAACAATGTTGACGAATTTTTGGGCCGTTCTGAATAAGGAATTACGTTCGTATTTTCTATCCCCGTTTATTTATCTGATCTCGGCGGTCTTTCTGCTGCTGAGCGGCTATTATTTTTACTCAGACCTCGTGTTCTATGTCCAATTCGGCTTTGGGATGAATATCATGGAAAACTTCTGGCAGTTGATGTTCACCGACCTGCGGCTGGTCATCATGCTCACCGTCCCCTTCCTGACCATGCGTCTCTTTGCTGAAGAAAAACGTCTCGGCACGATTGAGCTTTTGCTGACCTATCCGATGCGCGACACCGACCTCTTTTGGGGCAAATTTGTCGCCTGCGCTATTGCCACGCTGTTTATGCTGTCGTTTACCCTGATCTACCCCGCATTGATGTTTGCTCTACAGCCGTTCGACTGGACGCTTATTATACCCGGCTATGTGGGGCTGGTGATGCTCTCCCTGTCGTTTATTGCCTGTGGCCTGTTTATTTCGTCGCTCACGGACAACACCGTGGTTGCCGGTTTGGGCGCACTCGGCACCCTGCTCTTTTTTTGGATTCTGAGCTGGAATGATGGCGCGACACAATTCGGGCTCATCAGTACGATTGCCTCCATTTCCATGGTCACCCACTTCCAGAGCTTTGCGCGGGGTTTGATCGATTCCAAGGAAATCACCTTCTTTTTGCTCTTTATTATCTTTTTCAGTTTTCTGACTCTTCGCTCTCTGGAAGCGCGGCAGTGGAAGGGACGCCGATGACGGCCAATGTGCGCAATGTGCTCAAACTCGTGGTGGGAACTCTGGGGTTCTTTGGCCTGATTGTGTCTGTCCAGTCTATCCTGGCCGAATATAATCAGCGCCTTGACCTGACCCCGCAGAAAAAGTTTACGCTCTCGCCACGGACGCAACAGGTCGTGTCCAGCCTGCAACGCGAGGTGCAGGTCATGGCCTTTATTCACAGCGACCGTCCAGAGAATTTCTTTATCAGAGATATGCTCAGTCGGATGGCCGCCCTCTCCCCTCACTTCCATTACCGCATTATTGATATCAACCGGAATCCGGCCCTGGCCCGAGAGTATCAGGCCACCCAATACGGGACGTTGGTGTTTGAGTCAGGTGGGATACGCAAGGGAACCCTGCTGGGAAGAGGCGAATCCGCGGCCGTTGCGGCCCTGCTTCAGGTCTCACGCGCGCAGGGAGACAAGGTGATTTACTTTCTGACCGGGCATGGGGAGGCCGCTTTGTCCGATGCGTCTCCGCGTCAGGGTTATAGTAAACTCCGGGGGGCCCTGGTTGACGAGTTCTATGACGAAAGGACGCTGTCGCTCGGCGAGAGTGGGGCAGTTCCAGAAGATGCCACCGTGGTCGTCATCTTCGGTCCAAGGTCGGATTTTCTGCCGTTTGAACTCGACGCGCTCGACGCTTATGTCCGGCGTGGGGGGGCCCTGTTTGTCCTGCTCGACCCGGACGGTTCACCCTCATTTGTCACGTTTCTGGAGCGATACGGCATTTACCTCCCCCCCCTGATTGCCGTTGATCCTACCAAGCGTCTCTTTGCCGGCGAGATGCTGACCTTCCGGGCTTCCGCCACGAATAAACCCCACCCGATGATTCGCTCGGTCAATGCGCCGCCCATTTTTTCACTCGCCCGCGTCGTAGAGATGGAACCGGACAGCGCCAAGGGCCTGCGGGCGACCGCGATTCTGGCAACCTCGCCCCAGGGCTGGGCCAGTGCGCGAGAAAACATCCCGCGCAGCGGGGTGACGACATTTGAAGAGACGCGGGACGTGTATGGCCCTATTCCCATTGCGGGTGAAATGACGGTTCAGACCGGCGAGACGTTCGGACACATTGTGGTGTTTGGCGATGCGGATTTCGCCAATAACACTCTGGTCGAACAAGGCGGCAATAAAGACCTCTTCATCAATGCGATTAATTGGCTGGCTGAAGACCAGGGACAGATGGCAGCCAGACCGGAGACCCAACAGTCCGGTGTCAATCAACTGTTTCTCTCTTCGGATCAAGTCCAGACCGTTCTGGTCACGAGCACGGTCATCATACCGGGCCTTTTTTTGTTAATCGGGGGCGGCATCTTTCTGGGGCGGAGGTATCGCGGATGACGTGGCAGCGGGTTGGCCTGTATTATCTTCTGGCGGTTGTTCTGGGGGGATATTACTTGCTCTTTGAATGGCGTCCAGGCGGCCCGGACGCCCCGATCTTTGAACCCCGTCCGGTCCAGGAGGGGACGTTTCTTGTGCTCAAGCGGGGCACGATTCACAAACTGTCTATCACTCGCCAACACCACCTCTTTGTCTCGCAACGCAGCCAGGCCCGACCGGGTGAGGCGACTGCGGAGTGGCAGGTGCTTGAACCGACCGGGGCATCGATCACCTCTGCCCTGGTCAGCGGTTTTATTGAAAACCTCACCCCAGACAGAAAGGTGCCCATCGTTCACGAGGCTCCAGAAGACTTGGCTTCGTATGGGCTCGCCCCACCGACTTCAACCATTGTCGTCGAAGGCGAAGGCGAAGGCGAACGCAGCACAGAAACTATTTTCATCGGAGGCTACAACCCCACAAAAACGGCGGTCTATGCCCGGAAGGACGGCTCCCCCACGGTCGTCCTCTTGGGCTATAATGTGAAATACTATGAAGACCTCATTTTTCAGGCCGCACAGCGTGGCACCGCAGAGCGTTCCTAGCCTCGGCCGGCTCGTCCTGTGGTGCTGCCTCGTCGTCCTGACGGGCTGTCAGCCCGAAGCCGCCAGCGTCCAGGACGACCTGACGGCGTATATGGACCAGGCTCGTTTATGGGCGGCGACTGAGGCAGAAATTAACAACGCGATTGCCAGCGTCAGAGAGGACCAGTTCGTTCATGACGCTTTTGTCCTGGAAACGATGCGCCCGGCGGTCGGAGTCGCCCGGGAATATGTTGTTGAGTTAGAGGGCTATACACCCCAATCCCCGGCCCTGGCGCAGCTCCATCTGGGCTATATTGAATCCTGGCGCGCGCACGAGTTTGCGCTGGTGTCGGTCGTTGATGCGGTGGAACGGCAGGATTATATTCAGCTCTCACGGGCGAATGATGAGTTGCTGGAAGCACAGCGCTCGGTTTCGGATGTGCTTGCCGCTCTGGCCCGCCTGCTGCGTGAAGCCGGTCTGGCTGCGGACGTGCCCACCGGACAACCGCTCGCCCCTCCACGTCAAGAAGGATTCAGTATTACCCCCTCGTCCTGAAGAGACCCCCTCTGAGACGCCGAGAGACGGCCTGCGCAGAGCACGGCCATCAACCGTGGGCCCCTCCCCTTCCGCAGTAGTAGAAAAAAACCTGCCGCTGAGCTATTGATCCTTATCCCCCCGCTCCATATGAGGGTAGGGAGGAAATTTCACCCAGGGCAGAGGTTCTCGAAAGGAGGCTTATTATGAAGCTGAAAGTGTATCTTTCCGCCGCGCTCGTATGCGCGGCAGTCGGGAGCTGGGTCGTCCCAGCCGCGGCGAACTTCCCTCAACCGGGGGACGTTGTCGATCAAAGCAATATGGCGGAGGCGGCCGATGTCCTCAATCCAACGGCCAACTGGATGCTCAACCAGGGCATGAAAATGAAGGTCGTTGAGTACCGCGAGTACAAATGGCCCAAGGCGTACGCAGAGGCGACCGAAAAATTTGCCGGTCAAGTGCAGTTGTCAGAAGACGGGCGCCAGTTGTTCAACTATGTTGCCGGTTGCCCGTTTCCGAGCATTGACGTCAACGATCCCCTCGCTGGTGCCAAGGCCATGTGGAACCACGAGTACTTTCCTGATTTCACAGACAACGTAGGCTGTCCCTGGATTCTCGAGCTGGTGAACTACAAGGGCGAGATGGAACGTTTCTACGCCTCACACTTCTGGCGGCGTATGAAGTGGGAAGGCCGGCTGTATATGGACCCCAAGCCCATCGCGCCGTTTAACCCGCAGATCACCTATACCGAGCAATGGGGACCGCTGTACGCTCCCAACGATCTCAAGGGCGCGGGCGTGCTGAACTTCCGCTATACCCCGCTCGAAAACCCGGATGACTCGTATATGTATCTGCCTGAGCTGCGCCGCGTGCGTCGCATCAGCGTGGCTAACCGCTCAGACGCCTTCTGGGGCACGGACATTGATATCGACTCGATTTGGGGCTTCAACGCCAAGCCTGGATACTGGACGTGGCGCGTCTTGGCCGAGAAAGAAACCCTTATGGCCGCCCACTCAGGCCATTATCAGAGCCGCGCCGTCTGGGCCGCGGCACCGGACGGCCGGAGCGGCGTGGCCGCCATGCTCTGGTCGGACCAGGTGAACTGGGAACGCCGGCCGGTCTGGGTCGTCGAAGGTATTCCAACCGGGTATAACCAGTATGCCTACTCCAAGCGGATTCTCTATCTCGACAAGGAGTACTTCAACACCTCATGGTCAGAGACCTATGACCAGGGTGGTGAGATCTGGAAAACCTGGACTCAGCTCATGAACATCTCGAAGAAGCCTTCCGAAGATTATGTTGCCGCGGACTACGACGAGGAACAGGTCTTTACCCACAACGGCCAAGTGGTCGATATGCAGATCACTCATAGCTCCAAGTGGGACTGCCCGCCGGGGTATGACGAGTATTACGTGCCAAAGTACGACTGGTACTTCAATACTGCCAAGGAGTGGAATACCCCCGAGGCGTTCACCGTGAATTTCCTAATCCAGAGCGCTCGCTAAACGTCACAGGCCCCTGCCCTGCTGTGATGAAAAAATCCCCTGTACAACCCTGTGCAGGGGATTTTTATTTTGATAGGAGGAACTTCTCTTTTGAGAAGGGAAGCCACAGCAGAGTCCAGACTTCATGCCCCATCGTCCCTTGACTTTTGTCGTAAAAAAATGCAAAGGACGGAGGGCACGAAATCTTATTGGGGAAGCATAGTGCAAGTCGTCTACACCAAAAGGGAGGTTACCGCGTTATGAATACTGATAGGGCCGGCTTGGCCCAGAGATGTACCAGCCTTTTCACCTCGCTGTTTACCGTTGCGACCCTGCTCGGCTTGGCGGGATGCCATGGGGAGCAGCCAACCGCATGGAGCACCTCGCTGCTTGCACGGACCGACAAGTTTTTTGGTGCCGCCCACGTCACGGGCGACACCTTTGTGGTTGTGGGCTACGCCGGCCGTATCCTGCGGAGCGAGGATGCGGGGCACACCTGGGTAGACGTTGAGAGCGGTGTGAACTGGACGCTGAACAACGTCAGCTTCACCGGTGAGCATGGCTGGGCCGTCGGCCATAATGGGGTCATTATCCACTCCCGAGACGGCGGGAAAACGTGGGCGGTTCAAACCGCGGACACGGACAAGACCCTGATGGCGATCTCCTTTGTTGACCAACTGCACGGCTGGGCGTGTGGCGATGAATCAACTTGGCTGTGGACTGACAACGGTGGAGAGACGTGGAATGTTGAGCGGATGGACGTGGCCCAGATCGGCTTGTCCGAGTTCACCAGTCTCGCCGTCCCTGACATCATCTACTACAGCGTGCAGTTCCTGGACAAAAACACCGGCTGGATGGTCGGTGAATACGGCAACGTCCGCTACACCACGGATGGCGGCAAAACCTGGGGAGCACAGCACGGGAGTCTACTTGATGAACTCGTTGAGCAGGGGGGCGTGCGGGACGTGATGGTGATGGGCGCATTTTTTAAGGTCCACTTCAGCGATCCCAATAATGGGGTGATGGTCGGTGCCGGTGGGGCTATCGCCAAAACCAGCGACGCTGGTCAGAACTGGACCTGGGTGGCGCGTGAGGGGAGCAATGCAGATGTTCCAGCACTGCATCTCTACGATGTTGACGCGTCGGAGGAGAATGGTCACCTCGTCCTCGCTGGTATGAATGCGGTCGTACTGGGGACGACCGACAGCGGAGGCGATTGGGGACCAACCGAGACACCGGATGGAGTCTATACCTGGATCAATTCGATTGCGTTTGGGGAAAACGGCAAGGGTATTCTGGTCGGCGGAAAAGGCACAATCATGACCACCAGCGATGGAGGCAAGAGTTGGAAGCTGGTTGAGCAGGGAGGGGGTGCGGAGGAGGCCGCCGCGCATTAGTCCAGCCGGCGAGCGGCACGCACAGCAGCATAACCCGGGTGAAAAATTAGCAGGTGAAAAAGTAAAAAAAGGAGAAAACCGTGGCTGACAAGAAGAAGATACCGACTATTGAAGAGCTCGAAGCCCACTCCAGGGACCGAGCTGCTCTCTATCGTTTGGGAGAAGGCCTGATCCGCAATCGCTTTCTGATTACGATCGGCGTGCTGCTTATCACCGGCTTCATGGCCTGGCAGGCATTGTCGATTGAAATGTCCACCAGCTTTAACGACCTCCTCCCCTATCGTCATCCCTTCGTCCGCGTCCATTTTCGCTTTGCCGATCAATTCGGCGGGGCGAATAACGTCAACGTCATGCTGAAAGTGGAAAAGGGCGACGTCTTCACAACCGGTCTGCTCAGAAAAATCTACGATATGACGCAGGCCATGGACCGCGTCACCGGGGTGAACCACGACCAGATTGAGTCAATCGGTCATCGCACGACGCGCTATCTCACGGTGTCAGGAGGAACGATTGCCACCCCGCCTGTCATGCGTCGGCCACCCAAAACAGACCGAGAAGTCGCCGAAATCAAAGAGATTTGTTATAATACCGAGACCATCTACGGCCAGTTGGTCGCCCTGAACGGGCAGGCTCTCCTGCTGAAGGCCAATTTCATTGAGGGCAAGCTCGACTATAAGACCGTTTTTGAAGAGATTCGCCGGACCGTCAAAGAGCCGTTTGAGACCGCCGAGGAGACAATTTGGGTCGCTGGCGAGCCTCAACTCTACGGCTGGATATACTACTACGCCAACGAGGTGTTCTACATCTTCCTCGCCGCGACAGTAGTGTGCTGGATTTTACTCTACCTCTACTTCCACGATTGGCGTGGGGCCTTGCGCCCAACCATCACCGGCATTGTGTCGGCCTTCTGGGGCTTGGGCATCCAGGCCATGATGGGCTTCTCTATGGACCCCCTCGCGCTGGTCATTCCGTTCTTTGTCACGGCTCGAGCGGTGAGTCACTCGGTACAGATGCACGAGCGCTACTACGAGGAATATCGTAAGTGGCAGTGGAATAAAGAAAAGGCCATTGTCGCCGCGTTTGCCGAATTATTCGTGCCCACCCTGAGCGGGATTATTACCGATTCGTTAGGTATGCTCGTCATCGTGGTTGTGCCGGTGGTCATCCTGCAAAAAATTGCCATCTCAGCCTCAATCTGGGTCGCCTCAGTGGCAGTCAGTGAACTGCTCATGAACCCGGTGGTGTACTACTACCTCAAGGCACCAGAACCGGAAAAAGTCCTGAAACGTGAGGAAGGCTGGTTTCAGCGTTTTATTGACCGCTGCGCCGCCTGGATTACGACGCCCAAAAACTCCAAGATGATTGTGATTTTCTGGGTCGCCGCCTTTCTCATCTCCATTACTCAGATTCGGCATTTGACGATTGGCGACCCCACCGCGGCCACGCCGCTGTTACATCTGGATTCGCCGTATAATCAGTCTCATATCGAGATTCAAAAGTATTTCGGGGGTATTGAACCCCTCATCATTGTGGTGGAGGGGCGCGACAAAGAAGTGCTCAAAAACCCCGACTTATTGCGACAACTCGAAAAGTTCCAGCGTCATATGGAGCGCGATAAAGACATTGGCTATAGCTTTTCGCTGGCTGACATCATTCAAGCCATCAATATGACCTTCTATGATATGCAGCCACGGTGGGGCTCCATCCCGGCTGATTCCCGGCGGGTGAGTTCGCTCTTCTTTTACTATTTTGCTGGAACACCGCCCGGCGAGTCATCGAAGTTCCTTGACCCGAGCTATACGGTCTCGCGGGTGACCTTCTACTGTGCCAATCACCAGGGGGATAATATCGCCCGGATTATCCAGGAAGCGCGCAAATTCGTTGCGGATAATCCGTTGCCCAACGCGGACTGGCGTCTGGCCGGTGGTTTAATCGGTGTAACGGCAGCGGCAAATGAAGAGATTATCAAGAACAACCTCTATATGCACGGCCTGGGTTTTGGGACAATTTTCCTGATCGTGATGTTCACCTACCGCTCACCAGTGGCCTCAGTCGTGATGATGATCGGCTTGTTCCTGGCCGATGGCGTTGTGAATGCTTATATGAGTGTGCGGAATATCGGCATCAACTTGCAATCCCTGCCGGTGGTGACTGTTGGAGTCGGATTTGGCATTGACTACGCCTTATACATCGTCAGTCGAGCGGTGGAAGAATATGACGAAGAGAAAGGCATCAGCGAAGCGGTACGGTTAGGACTCTCGACCGCGGGGAAGGCCGTCACCTTCACCGCGGCAACGCTGGTCACGGCGACCATTCTGTGGGCGTTCTCCAATATCCGGTTCTGCTCGGAAATGGGCCTGCTGCTGGCACTGTGGATGGGTATCAGCTTTTTGGGTGCCTGCACCTTTGTCCCATCGGCATTGGTGCTCTGGCATCCGAAGTTCTTTGTTCGCGCTGCCAGAGAAGGTATTATTGCCTAGAGACGCCTTCCCTTCTGTACTGAAGGCAAAGTTGCCTCTTTTTTTATCCAGAGACTAATGGCGCAGCTACAGAAAGAAAGCAGTCTACAAACGGCGGCACTCCGCAAGCTCTTAGAGGAGCGGGGTTGATATAAGAGCCGGTCTGACTCAAGCCGCTCCACTCAGGGGCCGCGCGGCTCCTGAGTGGCCGAAATCGTTCAGAAGAAGTCGTCTATGCGGAGAATGGGCTGGGTGAGTCGGGCGCGTGGCCGTAAAGCCACGCGCGAGTTGTTCCAACAAGACGAAAGAGCGGCCTGGAAAACAAAGCGGAGGCTTTGCTATTGACCCTCCAGCTCCTCCTCCCCCTTCTGCATCGCCCCTTCAGGATTGGTCAATAAGGACTCCCCGAGCGCTTTGGGGTTCGCAGCCAATCCGGGATCTCGGCTATCCTTATTGGCTTGCTTATATTGGTCAACCAAAGACGGTTTGGGCTCAGCATCCTTCATCTCGTCGATTGGTGGGGCGCCGAGTTCACACCCGCCCAGCACGACAAGCGATCCCATTCCACATGCGACAAGCCCGTGCCGCAAACATTTGCCGTAATAAGAAAAAATATCTTGCATGGAGCGGTCTATTAAAGAAAGCCGACACATTTGTCAAGAGTAGGAAACGCGGGGGAATACCGTCTGGGCAGTTGCAAAATATACGGAATACCGCTAGAAGCAGCCTGCAATACAGAATCGTCTTTTGTAGTGACGCCCTGCATTCAGGACATCGTGAAAGGAGGTGGCTTGCTGCAACCCGAAAAACAGAGAGTGAGGAAAGAATGAAGGAAGAAAGCGCAAGTAGGATAACCTTTTGTTATTATTAGGAGGGAGGGCTTATGGTTAAGCACAACAGGAAACAGCGCCCGGGCCTGAGAGGACTAGTGGCCGGGCTGTTTGTAGTCGCAGGGCTCGTGTGGATCACCGGGCCTGCGCAAGCCACAATCCGAGTGGGGGACTCAGAGATTCAAGTCGTGTACGAGATGCAGCACGCCTTTCAGTTTGACGGCAGCCCCGGCGATAATTTTGAGTGGGTCCAGTGGCGCAACGAGATGCGCGTGGAGTATGAGTATCAAGATTTAGTGTCAACCGAAGGCGGATTATTCGGGAGGAATATCAAAATCCCAGGGGTGCGTCGCGCCGACTTCTCCTTCATGTATCGAGGCCGCTTTGACCCCGTCTACGAGGTGCGTGATAAGTACGACGACATGTACCCTCACCGCATCAAGCAGTTCAAGTCCTTTACCTTTCCCGAGAACGGTTTCCGGGAAATGAATCTGGACGTGGACTTCGGGGATGTCATGGGCCATCGGTTGTCGATGAAGCTGGGCAAGCAGCAGATCGTGTGGGGTGAGTCTGATTTGTTCCGCTCGATTGACATTGCCAACCCGCTACGGCTGGACCAGAACCAGGCCGTGGGCGAAGCCTTTGAGGACTTTCGGACGCCCATCTGGGCGATTAAATTCCTGTATGACATTGGGAACGTCGGCACATTCCTGTCCAATGTCGGGCTGGAGTTTTTCTACACCCCTCGCTGGCGACCCATCACTCAGCACCTCGTGTTGGAAGGCGGCTGGGGTGGCCTGCGCTATGATGACCCCCATTTTGTTGGTGATGTGGAGGATTACTTTGATTCTCCGACCTCACCGGGCGTGTTGACCACCAAGGGTGTCCCCTGGGGGCCCTATCATGATTACTCTCGGATTCGCCATCCCTGGTCGGTGTTCCGGGTCGGACGTAACTTGGGGAATATGGCTCCAGACAGCGGATGTAATGCTGACGTTCCGTGTACCGACGATGCCGCCGGCCGGGCAGGGAACTTCCTGTATCGGATTGGGGGTGGACGCCACACCCACCATATCCGCGGCACGAAGTGGGACAACAGCATGGTTGGCGTGCGAATGATGGGGAAGATGCTCGACAATTTTGACTTCACCCTGAACTATATGTTCAAGCGCACCGACCCGGCTGCGGTGTTTGATCTGCCGTCCTTCTTTGGCAAAGACTACGATGACGGCCTCGGACGGGTGGACGAATACGGTCGGCGACTCAGCTCTTTCAGCAACACCCTGTTGGGTTCGGAGGGCGGATTCTTTGCCCATGACCCGACCAACCCAGACAATATGTTACTTTTCCGCCGCGCCCTGGACCGCTGTTTCAGAGAGAATAAAGCCTCGTTTTTCCAGGGTGTCGATATGTATGGTTACAGCCAGGACGGCAACCCGAACAACGACCGGAATTCGACGGCGTGCTTCGAAGTCGCTCACTTCCACCCCTGGACGAATGTGTTTGGCTTCACCGTCACCTATAATGACTTTGACTATACCGGCGCGGTGTTCCGCCTGGAACAGAGTTGGTCTACCAATGAACCACGTAACTTCGGTGGCTCGAACTACGGCGGCCGGTCTCAGGCGCACTTTGATGCCAAGCTACAGGCTGCCCGGGAGAACTATCTGGCCGGTCTAGATGACAACCCCGAGTACGCGGCCGCGGTTGACCGATACGCCGCCGACAACGGGGTTGACCGTCGTGCTGCGGTGTTCGGCGCACCGGGCGTTGACCCGCTCATCACCGGCCCTCACCACGATGCTGAGGGCAATCCCTGTGCACCAGGCGTAAATGTGTGTCCGGGTAAAAAGATCAACGGCGCGCGGATTAAGTCCGGCACCTCGGTCTGGCGGAGCATGATTGGCTTTGACCTGATTCAGTCGATAGGCAGTCTGCCCGGCATGTCCTGGGCACGTACCCTGCCGGGTGGCATTGGCGACCAGGCAACTTTCTATACCTTCCAGGCGCTGACCACCTATCAGAACAACAATCGCCCGAGTGGCGTCAACGCTTTCACCAACGCGCCACGAGACCGACACCATCGGTTTAATCAATTGTATACCTTTGGCCTGTCGGGCTTTTATTTCCGTGGCAAGCTGGAGCCGCTGTTTGCCTTCGCTTACTCCGTAAACGCCAAGCAGCCCCTGCTGCTGGCCCAGACCTACTGGCACGGCTTCCTCTTCCGCAACCTTGACATCTTTGCCGGCACGGTCATGTATATGGGTAGCCGCAACGATGTCGATGCTACGGGGTTGCACCTGTGGGCCGACCGTGACCTGTTCTGGATTCGCCTCCAGTACTACCTGCTGTAGTCACACCCGGAGAGGTGCAACGCCTCTCCTACAAATGCAGTCTCAAAACGGGAGGCCCCTAAAGAAGGGCCTCCCGTTTGACGTTCGGATACATGGATTATATCCTTTAGGAGCGACTCAATATTTTATCTTGACATTCTAGCCCCCAACGTACTATGAGGGACACAATCTTTTCAGTTAAAGGAGGGAAGGTTATGGTCGAACGCAATAGGGGACAAAGGCGGCGGACCTGCCTGAGAGGATTCGTGACCGGGCTAGCCGTCGTCGCGGGGCTCGTATGGCTCACCAGTGCCGCGCAAGCCACAATCCGAGTGGGGAAATCGGAGATTCAAGTCGTGTACGAGATGCAGCACGCCTTTCAGTTTGACGGCAGCCCCGGCGATAATTTTGAGTGGGTCCAGTGGCGCAACGAGATGCGCGTGGAGTATGATTTCTCAGACTTGGTGACACCCGAAGGCGGATTATTCGATAAGAATATCAAAATCCCAGGGGTGCGGCAGGCCGACTTCTCCTTCATGTATCGAGGCCGCTTTGACCCCGTCTACGAGGTGCGTGATAAGTACGACGACATGTACCCTCACCGCATCAAGCAGTTCAAGTCCTTTACCTTTCCCGAGAACGGTTTCCGGGAAATGAATCTGTATGTGGACTTCGGGGATGTCATGGGCCATCGGTTGTCGATGAAGCTGGGCAAGCAGCAGATCGTGTGGGGTGAGTCTGATTTGTTCCGCTCGATTGACATTGCCAACCCGCTACGGCTGGACCAGAACCAGGCCGTGGGCGAAGCCTTTGAGGACTTTCGGACGCCCATCTGGGCGATTAAATTCCTGTATGACATTGGGAACGTCGGCACATTCCTGTCCAATGTCGGGCTGGAGTTTTTCTACACCCCTCGCTGGCGACCCATCACTCAGCACCTCGTGTTGGAAGGCGGCTGGGGTGGCCTGCGCTATGATGACCCGAGCTTCATTGGCGACCCGACTGATTACTTTGATTCTCCGACCTCACCGGGCGTGTTGACCACCAAGGGTGTCCCCTGGGGGCCCTATCATGATTACTCTCGGATTCGCCATCCCTGGTCGGTGTTCCGGGTCGGGCGTAACCAGGCGAGGATGGCGGGTGATTCCGGGTGTAGTGGGACAGGACCGTGTACGGACGATGCCGCCGGCCGGCCGGCCAACTTCCTGTACCGGATTGGGGGCGGGTCGAAAACCCACCATATCCGCGGCACGAAGTGGGACAACAGCATGGTTGGCGTGCGGATGATGGGAAAAATTTTCGATAACTTTGACTTCACCCTGAACTATATGTTCAAGCGCACCGACCCAGGTGGTGTGTTCCATTTTGACACCTTCTTTGCCGATTCGCCGCTCGATGCGGATGGCAAACGGCTGGTGGGCTTGGACCCCCGCCCGCAATCGGCCGGATACGTGGGGGGTATACCAACGGAGGGCAGATTTGCGGGGAGATATGTCGCGCCTGGGACGTTTATTCACGACCCGACCGACCCGAACAATATGCTCAACTTTCGCCGCGCCTTGGACCGGTGTTTCGAGGACAATATCGCGACCAACTTCGTTGGGGTTGACATGTATGGCTACGCTCAGGATAGCAACCCGAACAATGACCGGACCGGGACCGCGTGTTTCGACGTGTCCCACTGGCATCCGTGGACAAACGTGTTTGGCTTCACCGTTACCTATAACGACTTTGACTACACCGGCGCGGTATTCCGCCTGGAGCAGAGTTGGTCCACAAATGAGGCGCGTAATATCGCGCCGGTCGCGAACGGCGGTCGGGACCAAGAGCACTACGATGCGCGCGTAGCCGCAGCCCAAGCCAGGGCTATCGCAGAGGGCAGGACGGGCTCGCAGATTCCGACCCATCCCTTTACGGACGGCGACGGCAACCCATGCGCCGAGGGATACGGCAGCTTCTGCCCCAGCCCACGCCAGCGCGTTGCGCGGATTAAGTCCGGCACCTCGGTCTGGCGGAGCATGATCGGCTTTGACCTGATTCAGTCCATTCAGTCCTTTCCGGGCATGGGCTGGGCGCGCAATCTGCCCGGTGGCATTGGCGACCAGACCACCTTCTACACCTTCCAGGCGCTGACCACCTATCAGAACAACAACCGCGCCACGGGCCTGAATGCGTTCACCAACGCGCCCCGCGACCGACACCACCGCTGGAACCAGTTGTACACCTTTGGCATGTCGGGCTTTTATTTCCGTGGGAAACTGGAACCCTTGTTTGCCGTCGCTTACTCTGTGAACGCCAAGCAGCCCTTGCTGCTGGCCCAGACCTACTGGCACGGCCTGTTTTTCCGCAACCTCGACATCTTTGCTGGTACGGTCATGTATATGGGCAGTACCAACGACGTCGATGCCACGGGGCTACACTTGTGGGCAGAGCGCGACCTGTTCTGGATTCGCCTCCAGTACTACCTGCTGTAGACTCATCAGTCACCACTGACCGGGGCGGGTATCAAGCCCGCCCCTTCTCTTTCCCTCCCTCGCCAAACCCTCATCGTTGCAGCGAGCCAGCCGTTAAGGCCACGCAAATCGTAGCTAAAAAATCGGCTCCATCGTTCCTTGACTTTTTCGTGTAGGCGGCATTGGATAAGCGCATGAGGCATCTTCTGCTCGCCTTTTTACTCTGGGCCGGAGCGCTGGTTGGCCTGCCTGCTTCCGGCTGGGCGCAGGACCGCTCAGTGGACGCAACCGACCGGGAAATTATCGAGTGGTTGACACGGGTCGAAACTCGGCTGACTCGCGTAGAAACCCACCTGGAGGGACTGGCGGAAAGCCTCAAGCAACTGCGCACAGACATGCAACTCCAGAACCAGCAACTCCGTGCGGACTTCGCCGGCCATATCGAACAACTGCATCATCGTCTGGACAGCCTCCTGTTTATCTTCATCGGCGTGATAGGCTTCATCGGCGTGATTATCGCGGCCCTCATTGGCGTGGTTATCCGGGACAGAAGAACCACGCCGTCCTCGTCTCAGCCCGCGGGTGAGAGCCAGGAGGATGTCCGCCAGCGTCAGGCGGCCATACACGGCGCACTACGCGCCCTGGCCCAACGCAACGAGGATGTCCGGCCGTGGTCAAACAGTTCAACCTGTAGCCTCATCCGTTGTTGAAAATCCATTGACTTTTCCGCTTGTGCAGCATCTTGTCTAGGTATAAGCGTAAGCATATGAGGAGTGTTCTTATCTCCTGTTTGCTCTGGACCGGGGCGCTGGTCGTTCTGTCTACTCCCGGCTGGGCTCAAGACCACTCGTCGGACACAACCGACCGGGATAGTATCGAGCGGTTGACACGAGTGGAAACTCGGCTGGATGAAGGGCTGAAAAGACTGGAAGACAGTATCACGCAGCTCCGCGAGGACCTCAGTCTCCAAAACCAGCAACTCCGCGAGGACATGCAGCAGCTCCGCGAGGACCTCAGTCTCCAAAACCAACAACTCCGCGAGGACATGCAGCAACTCCGGGCCGACATGAACAAACAGAATGAACAACTCCATGACCGGCTGGGCAATTTTATGCTGCTCTTTACGAGCATAATCAGCGTCATCGGGGTTATCCTGGCCAGCATCATCGGGTTTACCGGACGGGAACGGAAAGAGGCAAGGACGGAGCGAAGTGAATTGGCAGACATCCGCGCCGTCTTGCACGCCCTGGCTCAACGTGATGAGAATGTTGCCGCCGCACTCAAGCAGTTTAACCTCTAAGCCCCTTCCCCTTGTTGAAAATCCACTGACTTTTCCGCTTGTGCAGCATCTTGTCTAGGTATAAGCATAAGCGTATGAGGAGTGTTCTTGTCTCCTGTTTGCTCTGGACCGGGGCGCTGGTCGTTCTGTCTACTCCCGGCTGGGCTCAAGACCACTCGTCGGACACAACCGACCGGGATAGTATCGAGCGGTTGACACGAGTGGAAACTCGGCTGGATGAAGGGCTGAAAAGACTGGAAGACAGTATCACGCAGCTCCGCGAGGACCTCAGTCTCCAAAACCAGCAACTCCGCGAGGACATGCAGCAGCTCCGCGAGGACCTCAGTCTCCAAAACCAACAACTCCGCGAGGACATGCAGCAACTCCGGGCCGACATGAACAAACAGAATGAACAACTCCATGACCGGCTGGGCAATTTTATGCTGCTCTTTACGAGCATAATCAGCGTCATCGGGGTTATCCTGGCCAGCATCATCGGGTTTACCGGACGGGAACGGAAAGAGGCAAGGACGGAGCGAAGTGAATTGGCAGACATCCGCGCCGTCTTGCACGCCCTGGCTCAACGTGATGAGAATGTTGCCGCCGCACTCAAGCAGTTTAACCTCTAAGCCCCTTCCCCTTGTTGAAAATCCACTGACTTTTCCGCTTGTGCAGCATCTTGTCTAGGTATAAGCATAAGCGTATGAGGAGTGTTCTTGTCTCCTGTTTACTCTGGACCGGGACGCTGGTCGTTTTGGGCCCACGTCGGACACAACCGACCGGGATAGTATCGAGCGGTTGACACTGGAAACTCGGCTGGATGAAGGGCAAGACTGGAAGACAGTATCACGCAGCTCCGCGAGGAGTCTCCAAAACCAGCAACTCCGCGAGGACATGCAGCATCCGCGAGGACCTCAGTCTCCAAAACCAACAACTCCGCGAGGACATGCGCAACTCCGGGCCGACCAAACAGAATGAACAACTCCATGACCGGCTGGGCAATTTTATGCTGACGAGCATAATCAGCGTCATGTTATCCGCCGCATCATCGACCGGACGGGAACGGAAAGAGGCAAGGACGGAGCGAAGTGAATTGGCAGACATCCGCGCCGTCTTGCACGCCCTGGCTCAACGTGATGAGAATGTTGCCGCCGCACTCAAGCAGTTTAACCTCTAAGCCCCTTCCCCTTGTTGAAAATCCACTGACTTTTCCGCTTGTGCAGCATCTTGTCTAGGTATAAGCATAAGCGTATGAGGAGTGTTCTTGTCTCCTGTTTACTCTGGACCGGGACGCTGGTCGTTTTGCCCACTCCCGGCTGGGCTCAAGACGGGTCATCTGGAGCCACCAATCGCGAGGTCATCGAACAATTAACGCGGATCGACACCCGCCTAGATGGCTTGGACACTCGTCTGATCCGCGTAGAAACTCGGCTGGATGGACTGGAGGGAGGCATTCAACAACTCCGCAAGGATATGAATCTCCAGATGCAACAACTCCGCAAGGATATGAATCTCCAGATGCAGCGACTCCGCGAAGATATGCAACTCCAGAACCAGCATCTCCGCGAGGATATGAAGCAGGTTCGCACAGATATGAACAGCCAGTTTGAGCGCCACTTTCAGCTCATCCTGGGCGTGTTGGCGGCCTTTACCCTCATGTTCGTGAGCATACTCGGCTTTGCCGTTTGGGACCGTCGGACTATGGTCAGACCGTTTGCCGACAAGGTGAGAAGTCTGGAAGACGACCTCTCAACCAAAGGCCGCCGCCTGGATGTCATTCTTGACGCGATTCGCTCCCTGGGGCAGCGCGACGAGCGGGTCGCCACCATTCTCAAACGTCTGCATCTGCTGTAACTTCGACAGCCGTGCCGAGCAAGCAGAAAGGGACGGCGGCAGAGTGGACTCCCTTTTTTCTTTGGGTGAAATATGGGAAGATGCCGCCTGCTTGTGTGGGATCAGGACGAATCAAAGGAGGAGTAGAGATATGGCGACAGTCGATGGCGGGACGCTCATTGGGCGGATATTACAGGAACAGAATGTGAAATATATGTTTGCCGTCAATGGTGGACATACTTTCCCCATTCTGGCCAACCTCAGAGATAATGGCATCAAACTCATCCATATGCGCCACGAGCAAGCCACCGCCTATGCCGCGGATGGCTACGCCCGCGTGACCGGTGAACCCGGCATCTGTTGTGTCACTGCTGGCTGTGGCCTGACCAACGCGGTGACCGGCCTGTGTGGAGCCGGTCTGACCAATAGCGCGGTCGTCTGTCTGGCGGGCCAGCACCCCACGACCGAGGACTTTATCGGCTCCTTCCAGGAAGCCTATGGTTCTGATGTGGTGAGTTCGTTCTCAAAATTTGCCAAGCGCGTCCTCGACTGGTCAACGATAGAAATCGACCTGCGTCAAGCCTTTCGTGAAGCCACCTCAGCCCCCCAAGGCGTCTCCCTGCTCGAAATTCCAACCAATATCCTCTACCACCAGGACGACGAATCCAAGCAACGCAAGGGCGCAAAAGTCTATGGCCCGGATGAACTCCGCTTCCAAGGCGACCCGCGCCAGATTGAACGTGCGGCTGAACTCCTCTTTCAGGCGAAAAAGCCACTTATTGCCGGTGGAGACGGGATTTTCTGGTCCGGGGCTGAGGCGGAACTGAAAGAGCTGGCTGAGCTTACCAGCACCCCGGTGTACTGCCGTCGTGCTGGCCAGGGCGCGGTTGACGAAGACCATCCGCTCGCTGTTCGGGGCGCGTGGAAAAAGCCGTTCACCGGCCAAGCCGATGTCGTGCTGGCCATTGGATTCAAATTCTGGAGCGGAGAAAAGTTTGGCCAGCCGCCAACCTGGAGCGACACCGCCACCTATATCCAAGTCGATGCCACCGCCCAACGAGTTGGCTGGCATGTTCCAGCCGAAGTCGGTATTGTTGGCGATCCCAAGCTGGTGCTGCGTCAGATAATCGATACGATCAAAGAGATGCAGCTGGACTTTAGCGCCAAGCGAGAGAGCCCGTGGCTCCAGAACATGGTTGAAGTCCGCGAGAATTATAACAAGCTCATCAGTGACCGTGAGCAACAGCATCACAGCGCCAATCCTATCCACCCAGACCGGCTGGCCAAAGACCTCACCTCTGTTATCGACACGGACGCGACTCTCATCATCGATAGCTTCACACTGAGTGGCTATACCAGCCAGTGGTTTACTGCCCACGAGCCGGGTCAGATTGTGGACGCCGGGCCGCTTGCCCCAGTCGGGCACGGCATAGGTATGGGGATTGGGGTGCAGCTCGGGCGTCCGGGCAAACAAGTCATCGTGGTCAGCGGTGACGGCGGCCTGGGTATAGGCGGGATGGATATGGAGACCGCGGCCAAATACGACATCCCGATTATTACTCTGCTGTGGAACAATAGTTCGTGGGGACCGACGTTTGAGTCCATGCCCCTGCTCAAAGGCCGCACCGACCCGTTCGATATGATTAAGGACATTCGCTATGACAAGGTGTTTGAACCCATGGGTGTCTACACCGAGCATGTCGAGCAGCCGGACGAGATTATTCCGGCTCTGGAGCGCGCCCTCTCATCCGGCAAGACCTCGCTGATTAATGTGTTTGGCGATAAAAGCGTCGGGCACCCATCGCTGGGTGGAAATCTGTTAGGCTCAACTCAGGTCTAGGGTCGGTCATCGAAAGAGAAAGGGGCAGGTGTTATGCCTGCCCCTTTTTTATGGGTCCATCCACAGCACAGCGGCCCTACCCTCCCTCTTTGCGCATCACGATTTCAATTTCATCCAGCGGAGAAATACCGCGATTGCGGATATGGCAGTGCCAGCCGGGAAACTGTCGTAAATAGGTAAACACTTCTCGGACCAGCCCTGGTTTGACTGTTTTTTCCCATTCGTTCAGCCACTCGTCCCCTTCAAAATCTTCGTCGTCCCAGGCCTCAGGCGGAATGTCTGCACTCAGAGAGAAGCGCAAATTGAACGTATACTCGTCCTTTTCTGCCATACAGCGCCCTTTATGTGACACCCAGCGTCGCAAGGTCTTCCAGGTAGGTTGCCGCCGGTACCATACCGATTTGGCGGCGTTTCCCGCCAATCAGGACGGTCGGCACCGCGCTCACGAAATACGTATTCATTGCGTCTTCACATTGCTGACGCACTTGGTCTTGGAGGGCGGTATCTGCGATATCGTTCAGGAAGGTGTTCACATCCAGGCCAGCCTGTCGGGCAACCTCAACGCAGGTCTCTTTTTCAATCAGACTCTTGTTCTCGATAAAAAAGGCTCGGAAGAGGCCGGAGTGAAAGCGGAGGAAGGCGTCTTCGCCCTGACGCTGGGCGGCCGTCCCAGCTTCCAGACCGGGCAGGCTCCAGCGCGGAAATTCTTCGTGCGGCCACATGGAGTATTCCAGGCCATCCGGTTCGGCCAGGGCCGATGCCCGTCGCCAGGCCTGCTCCACATAGCTGTCCTTAAACCGAAACGGACGGGCTTCATAGTGCGGACGGAGGGCAAAGGGGTGCCATGTGACGCTGACACGATCACCAAAGCGTTCCTTGATCTTACGCAGCCGCTCCGCGGCCGGAAAGCACCACGGTCACAGATAGTCTGAGAACTCAATGATTTCAATTGGCGTATCCATAGCGCGACTCCCTATTTGATATCCCTTCAGTTTTATCCGAAACCGACGATACCGGCCAGGGGCCGGTCCCAATTCCCTTGCTTTTTTCCCAAAACGACAGTACCACCATAGGACACTGCATAGTGCATAATAAGGAGAATACGTCATGCGAGTCATTGATGGAGATGCCCATTTTCTCGAACCGCTGGACCTTTTCCAACGCTATATTGACCCCGCCTACCGCGAGCAGGCAATGCAGGTTGCAATCGACGGAGTAAGCGGAGACAAAAAGTTTCTGGTTGACGAGAAACCCATGCAGATCTTCGATGTTGAGCAATTTCTGAGCGCGGTTGCCGGCTATGGCCAAAAGGAGCAAGGCCGGGATCTGAACACCTTCGACCGCTACCATTATTATAGCACGGAGTGGTCAGACATGGGGCAGCGGGTGCAATTCCTCAATGACGAACAGATGGCCTGCCAAGTCATCTACCCGACGCTCGGCCTGTTCTGGGAGGGCGCGGTCGACGACCCCTATCTGGCCGACGCCCACTGCCGCGCGTATAACACCTGGACATTTGAGGTGTGCCACTCCCACAAGGACCGTCTCTACCCCGCGGCGCATATCTCCCTCCGTGATCCACACTTGGCCGTGCGAGAAATGGAACGCACCGCCAAGCTTGGAGGCCGGACGATCTTTGTGGCGGCCGCGCCCATTGACGGCAAGAGTTTTGGCTTACCAGAGTACGACCCGGTCTGGGCCGCGGCCCAGGACCTTGACCTGAGTATCGGTCTCCACCTCGTCGGCCATAGTAACTACGCCGGCAGCGAGTGGTTCCGGGACCGCGACCCCGGCTTTATGTATCTGACCATGAGCATCATCCAAGACCCGCGTCATGCCGTGACGGCCATGATGTATGACGGCGTGTTTGAGCGCTTTCCCAAGCTGCGGGTCGCAACCATTGAGGCCATGGTCGGCTGGATAGGCGAGTGGCTGGAGCGGGTAGACTATCGCTACAAGTATATGGGCCACACCTCACAGATGAAGCGCCCGGCGAGCGAGTATTTTGCTCGCAATATCTGGGTCAACGGCGATCCGGAGGAAAAAATGTTTCCTCTGATGGTTGAGTTTGCCGGCGATGACCGCTTCTTTATTGGCTCCGACTATCCGCACGCCGAAGGATTTGTCGATCCGGTCCAAAAGGCGCGGGATGTTCTCTCCTCCCTGCCGGCGGAGTCCGTGGACAAGATTCTGGGCACCAACGCCGCAACGTTCTACGGTATTTAGACTATACTGAGGGGCCAGCCTGGGACTCTGGCTCCATGCTGACTCCCTCGCCTTGCAGCAGTTGCACCACCTCGTCGTGCAGCCGTCCATTTGAGACCACCGCGTCCCCAGTGTAGATAGATGGTGTCCCAGTAAAATCGGAGAACTGTCCGCCCGCCTCAGTAATCAGAATTTTGGTGGCCGCCACGTCCCAGGGCTTGATCTCCGGCTCCAGGACAACCTCGGCCAGCCCCTTCGCCACCAGACTATGCCCGAACGCATCCCCAAATCCGCGCTGTCGGGCAGTCGCGTCAACCAAGCGTAAAAAAGGCTGCCAACAAGGACGGGACCTCAAATCATTCAGGCCCCCATGAATCAACATGGCGTCGTGCAGTTGGGCCACCTCCGAGACATGAACCTGTTTGCCGTTGGCAAAGGTGCCCTGCCCTTTTTGGGCGTACAGCAGGTCATCAAGGACCGGCGCGTACATCACCCCGGCCGTGACCTCATCGTCTTCTTCAAGGGCGATGAGCGTGGCAAAAAAGGGAATCCCGCGAATAAAATTTTTAGTGCCGTCAATCGGGTCAATGATCCAACGCGCGGTACTGTTTCCGGTCTGCTCGCCGAGTTCTTCGCCCAGAAAGCCATAGTCCGGGAAGTGGGCGCGCAGGACGTCGATAATCCGCGCTTCACACTCCCGGTCGGCTCTGGTGACTGGGCTGCTGTCGGCTTTCAGCTCAACCGTCAGATTGGTTTTGAAATAACGCCGGGCAATCTCACCAGCGGCCTGTGCAGCCTTTATCGCGGCGTGCAGAATGGGGTCCACCACGCTAGAGATATCCTTTTTCCTCATAAAATTTGCGGACCGCGGACTCAAAACCTTGCGGATTATCTCCCATGACGGAATGGCCAGCCTTGGGGACGAGGGCAAATGCCGAACCAGGAATCAGTTCTTGTAAGTCACGGGCACCATCCAGCGAGAAGACATCGCTCTCCCCGCCCTTGACCACTAAGGTCGGGCATTGGATCTTTTTGACCGCCACAGACAGCTCGGCCTGCATCTGTTTGACATCCACCTGACGGTGCCCGTCGCTGAAATACGTATCGTACTTCCAGGTCCACTTCCCCTCTGGAGTCTCTTTGAGATTATACACCACCGTATATTTGCGTATGACTTCGAGCGGACGCCGTGGATTAAATCGATGAATCACCTCTGCCGCCTGCTCCAGGGAGTCAAACTCCCGATAGTTTTTCATGAAGTCACGAATATGCTTGACGCCTTTGGGCTCCACCCGCGGACCCACGTCGACCACAACCAGGGCTTCGACCTTATCGGGATATTTGGCGCTGAAGGCGAGCGAATTGGCCCCCCCCATGGACATGCCAGTCAAGAAAAACCGCTCCAGACCAAGCGCATGGGTGAAAGCCTGAGCGTCCTCAACCATGGTGGCGCGTGAGTAATCCTTATCAGGGGCCCAGTCCGTATCCCCATGACCCCGCTGGTCAAAAGCCATGACGTGAAAATGGTCAGACATGGCTGCGGCAAACAAATCCCAGGTGTGACAGGTCTGCCCAACGCCATGCAGCAGGACTAATGGAGGCTTTTCTGGACTGCCCCAGTCAAGATAGTGAAACCGCAGGCCGTTCGCCTCAACGTAGTGATCCCTGAACTGTTTCGCGTCCGGGGTGGGTGATTGAGCCGCCATGTATCGTCCTCCTTTTGCGCGCTTCCCCTGCATGAGTGAGGGGCTACAATAAAGGAAAATCTGTGGAGGGGAAAGAGATTAGAGCAGGGACCGGACCACCTCGGGCGTGACGTCTCCGAGGCTGGACAAGACGAGGGCCGCCTGACGAAAGTCATTGTTTTGAGTGTAGGTGTTCGGTACCGCGATGCAGACCATGCCAGCTCTGGCAGCCGCGGTGACACCCCGATAGGTGTCTTCCACGACCACGCACCGCTGTCGGGACAGTCCGAGCTTTTTTGCCGCGGCGAAGAAGGCATCCGGCTCGGGTTTTGCCCGTTCGTAATCCTGGCGCGCGACCGTCTGCTCGAAAAACTGCTCAAGGCAAAACCGTCGCAGGACGAAGTCTAAATGTTCACGGTTGCTATTGGTTGCGACCGTGAGTCCAAAGTGCGCGGATAACCGGGTGAGGGTTTCCTGCACGGCGGGCATGAGCGTAGCTTCTGTTTTTAATAACTGAAGAAAAATCGGCGAGCGTAGCGCGCGCAGGGTGGTCGGCGCGACCGGCAGATTATGCTTTTCAATGATGTACTCGGGTCCAATGCCCTGGGCGATCCAGTACTCTTCATATTCGCGTTGGGTCACGCTCACGCCATACGGCTTGAGGACTGCGCTATACGCCCGGTAGTACAACCCCTCAGAGTCAATCAGCACTCCATCCAAATCGAATATGACGCCCGCGTCTGCCATGCCTTACGCTCCAATCCACAATTCATTCATTGCCGGTTTTATAGTATACTCTTGGACTATGAAGGATCAGCATTCAGCCCCGCTCCCGACGCTGAAAGCGAACCGGGACAACCCATCCGCCGATTGGGTCGATATTTTTCGGGAGCTTGGCTTTCCGGCCTACCCTGTTCGGGTCGAGGGAGACATGGTGTGCATTATGGCTCCGGCAGCAGACTGTCGGCGTTTACTCGAAGAGACCAGCCGCACGCCCCTGATTCAACACGGCAAAGCCTTAGGCTATCGATTTATTACGCTCGACATCGGGCACTTCGTCAAGGAATAGAAAGCGCGTTTACTTCGTATCCAGGTGCGCTCGGGCCTGCTCCCAGTCCTGCCCGTTGAAGCGCTCAATTGCTACCTCTTCCAGATTCACGCCCTCCACGCAGCGCAGATTCACATCGATCATATTGGGGTGTGAACGCGGAATATAGTACGAGGAGAGCCCGCATACGGAACAAAAATAATGCTGGGCCGTCTTGGTATGAAAGGTGTACACGCTGAGAGCATCTGGAGAAGACAGCAATCGAAACTGCTCAGGCGCGACGATCCAGTGCAGAAAGCCTTTCTTGCGGCAGATTGAACAATTGCAGTCCAGCACCCGGTCAATCTGGCCGGAAACCTCAAACCGGACACGCCCGCAATGACAACCACCCGTGTAGGTCGGCATATTCACCCCCCCTCTTTTTCTGCATAGCAAGAAACACCGGTCGAGAGAAGTCGGCAGGCCCTTGACCCTGTGAGTCCTCAAACGATATGAGGGGGCAGAGCGGGGTGTGGCGCAGTCTGGTAGCGTACTCGCTTGGGGTGCGAGTGGTCGGCCGTTCAAATCGGCTCACCCCGACCACGTTGGCTACGTGAGGAAAGGCGTTTCCCTAGGGAAGCGCCTTTCCTTTTCGCCCGCTTTCTGGTGGAATATCGTTATGGTGATTCTGGTGTCGAACGACGACGGTATTCAGTCAGCCGGCCTCCGTTGTCTTGAAGACCGGCTTGCCGACGTTGGGGAGGTGTATACCGTTGCTCCCGACAAAGAACAAAGTGCGGTCAGTCATGCGCTGACCTTACATCGTCCCCTACGGATCGAAGAAGTCGCCCCACACCGCTTTGCCGTCAACGGGACCCCAACCGATTGCATCACGATTGCGGTCAAAGGATTTTTACCCATACGGCCCGACCTGATTGTTTCAGGCATCAACAAGGGACCGAATATGGGAGACGATATTACGTATTCGGGGACGGTGGCCGCGGCACTGGAAGGGGCCCTTTTAGGCATTCCAGCCATTGCCGTTTCGCTGGTCACGTTTACCCCCCCGTACTATTTCCAAGTGGCCGCTGATTTCTCGGCTATGCTAGCGGAGGAAATCCAGACCGCTCGGTTTCCAGCGGACAGCTTGTTGAACGTCAACGTGCCAAACCTGCCGCCTGACCAGATCAGAGGCTATCGTTTTACCCGCCAGGGCAAACGACATTACGGCGAACATATTGACGTCCGCACGGATCCGAGAGGCAGAAAATACTACTGGATCGGCGGTGATGACCTCGGCTTTGACCCCATAGCGGGCTCGGACTGCGTCGCCGTCCACGATGGATATATTTCCGTCACCCCCTTACGCCCAGACCTCACCCACCACAGCACCCTCAAAGCCCTTCAAGACATCCGGCTACCCTGGCCCTAGGAAACGGATGCACCAACACGCTATGCAGCGGATCTATCTTGACCATAATGCAACGACGCCCATGCGACCAGAAGTCCTTGAGGCCATGTTGCCCTACTTCACCGGGACGTTCGGCAATCCGTCAAGCGTGCACTGGGCTGGCCGTCAAGCCAAGCACGCGCTGGAAACGGCTCGCGATCAGGTAGCAACGCTGATTGGCGCGACGTCCTCGGAGATATTGTTTACCAGCGGCGGGACAGAGAGCAATAATCTGGCCGTGCACGGAGTGCTCCAGCCTCGGGACGCAACCCCCTTTCGTCTCGTGACCACCCCCATAGAACACTCGTCCGTTCTGGAAACGCTCAAAGCCCTTGGTCCCAATGGCGCGGCTGTCGAGGTTGTGACGCTTGCGGTCAATGACCAGGGGCGCGTCAGTCCGAGCGATCTTGAGGCCGTCCTGACCCCGGACACTGCCCTTGTGAGCATCGGCCTTGCCAACCACGAGATTGGCACCCTCCAGCCTATTCGAGAGTTGAGCCCCGCGATGCGGAGACACGCGATTCCGTTCCATGTGGATGCGGTCCAGGCCGCGGGGAAAATCCCGCTTGATGTGAATCAACTCGGGGTTGATCTATTGTCCCTGTCCGCGCATAAAATCTATGGCCCCAAAGGCATCGGGGCGCTGTATGTCCGGCAGGGAATAACACTGTCAGCTCTTTTTTGTGGCGGCCCCCAGGAACGTGAAAAACGGCCCGGCACGGAGAATGTGGCCGCCGCGGTCGGCTTTGGCTGCGCGGCTCAACTCTGCGCCCAAGATATTGAAACAACGCCCCCGCGTCTGATATATCTCATAGCTCGTTTGTGGGACGGCATACAGCGGTATATCCCGGACGTCGTCCGGTACACGCCAACGCGGGCCTGCTTGCCGAACACCCTGAACGTCGGCTTTGCCGGAGCCTCGGGCGAGGGCGTCATGATGGGGCTTGACCTCGCTGGCGTGGCCGTCTCCACTGGCTCTGCGTGTGCTGCCGGGTCGGTTGAACCCTCCCATGTGCTCTTGGCTGTGGGCTGCGACAAAGCCGGGGCCAAAAGTGCGACGCGGTTTAGTGCTGGCAGGGACACGACCGAAGAAGATATTGACGCGGTGATACAGCTACTGCCCGGTATTGTGGAACGAGTCCGAAAGGCGGGTCGGAGCGGGTGAGAGCAACAGCCGCGCATCGCTATGATACATCCCCTTCACACCAATCAAGACAGCCACGGGACTCGCGTCCTCGCCGCGTTAAGTGGCGGGGTGGATAGCGCAGTGGCAACGGCTCTGCTCGTCGAAGCTGGCTACGAGGTGATTGCGATCTCCATGTTACTCGCCGGCTCGGCCGGCGGCCGAGCCGGCAGTTGTTGCTCTATTGATGATTTTCAGGACGCCCGCCGCGTGGCCGAACAGCTCGGCATTCCGTACTACGTCCTCAATTTGAAAGACGCCTTTCAAACCCGCGTCATCGACGTCTTCACCCAGGAATATCAGCGCGGTCGGACACCGAATCCCTGTCTGTTGTGCAACCGTGATCTTAAGTTTGACCTGTTATGGCAACGGGCGCGTGAACTCGAGGCGGCGTATGTGGCCACCGGTCATTATGCCCGGATTGGTTGGGATGAAGCGACCCAAACCGCCCATCTCCTGCGCGGGATAGACCCCGAGAAGGACCAGTCCTACTTCCTGTTTACCCTCAACCAAACCCAACTCCGACGCACCCTCTTTCCGGTCGGCCATCTGACCAAAGAGAAAGTCCGGGCCAAGGCCCGCACGCTGGACTTGCGCGTGGCCGAGAAGCCGGAGAGTCAGGATATCTGTTTTGTCCCGGATGGCAATTATGCCGGCTTTCTCGAACAGCGCCTGGCATCCGACCACGTAAGAGCCGGGGAGATTGTCAATCAGACGGGTCAGGTTTTGGGTTCACATCCGGGTATCCACCGTTTTACCATCGGCCAGCGGCGCGGCCTGGGGCTCGGCGGATTGACCCAGCCCCATTATGTCACCCATATCGACGCGGTATCCGGGCGGGTGACCGTTGGGACACGGGAGCAGCTCAAACGGTACGGTCTTCGGGCCACAGCCGTCAATTGGGTATCGGGGCAGCAACCGGATGACATCCAGGTTGCGGCCAAAATTCGCTATCGTCAGGAGCCCATTGCCGCAACGGTCAGCCCTACCACCGCGACCACCGCAGCGGTCTGGTTTCAGGAGGCTTCTCCAGCAATCACCCCTGGGCAGGCCGTCGTGTTTTATGACGGGGCCCAGGTGCTGGGCGGTGGCTGGATTGAAGGCCCTCTCCCGTAGAGGATGCTGGATTCATGTCGCTTGTCACTGCACTTGACGCGATTGCTACCCCGCACACCTCGCGTCGCGTGGCCCTCACCACCCTGGGCTGCAAGGTTAATCAGTATGACACCGCCACGCTGCAAGAGCGGCTCTGTGCGGCGGGCCACCAGTGTGTTTCTTTTCGCGAGAGGGCCGAGGTCTATATCGTCAATAGCTGCACGGTCACCAACCAGGCCGACGCCGAGAGTCGTCAGTTGGCGCGTCGAGCAAAGCGGCGCAATCCAGAGGCGCAGGTCATTATGACCGGCTGCTATGCTCAGGTGAGTCCTGAGACCGTGGCTCACCTGCCCGAAGTCGATTATGTTGTCGGGCTCAATCGGCTCGATGACCTGCTCCGCTTGGTCGCCCAAGCAGCCCCCGCCGCCCAGTCAGGTGACCAGAATATCTTTGTCAGCAAGCTGCGTACCGCCACGCAGGAGCCCCCGCCAGGTATCAAGACCTTTGGAGCGGTGACCTTTCAGGGCCAGACCCGGGCGTTTCTCAAAATTCAGGAAGGGTGCGACCTGTTCTGTACGTTTTGCATTGTCCCCATGTCACGCGGCAAGAGCCGCAGTATCGCACCCCGCATCATCCTGGAGCAGTTCGACCGCCTCGCCGACCAGGGTTTTCAGGAAGTGGTCTTGACCGGTATTCATCTGGGTGGCTATGGCGCAGACCTCAATCCCCCGGTCAATCTGACCTGGCTCCTCGAAGCGTTAGAAGAACGGCGGCCGGTTCCGCGTGTCCGGCTGAGCTCGCTTGACCCGCATGAAATCAGTCCTGCCCTGCTCCAGCTCCTCACCCATTCCGCGCTCCTGTGTCCCCATTTGCATATTCCTCTCCAATGGGGGGAAGATTCCATCCTGACTCGGATGCGGAGGCGCTATGACACCGCTCTTGCCAGAGAGGTGCTGACCGAACTGCGGGCGCGTTTACCTCACGCGGCCCTGGGGACGGACCTCATCGTAGGCTTTCCCGGTGAGGGCGAGGCGGAATTTGTCCGGGGCATGGACTTTTTGGAGGACAGCCCTTTCACCTATTTTCACGTCTTTCCCTACTCAGTCCGAAGCGGGACAACCGCGGCAAAGTTCACCGACCGCGTCTCCCCAGCCGTTATCCAGGAGAGAGCGAGGCAGGTGCGTATGCTCGGCGAACGCAAGAAGGCCGCCTTCATCCGTCAATTTGCGTCTGCGACTCTGCCTGTGCTGTTTGAGCATCAGCGAGACAGAGCCAGTGGACGCCTCAAGGGCTACAGCCGTAACTATATTAGAGTCTATGCGGCCGGCGGCGATGACAACATGAACCGAGAGGTTCCAGTGCGCATTACGCGGGTCGGTGACGGCGTGCTGTCCGGTACGATTCTTCAGGATGCCGCCTGAGGAGCGTCCTCACGCTCTCAAACCTATGTCCGGTCCGGCCGACATCGCTGCCCTTCATCTCATCCTTGGCTATACCTTTACGAATCCAACCCTCCTCCAACTCGCCTTAACCCATCGGTCTGCCCAGCGTGCAGCCGGCGAAGACCAAAACGAAAAACTGGAATTCTTGGGCGATGCGGTGCTCGGACTGGTCATGAGCGACCTCCTCTTTCGTCAGTTCCCGCAATACCGAGAAGGAGACTTATCAAAGCGGCGTGCCTCGCTAGTGAATGCGGAAGTGCTCGCCCGCAAAGCTCAGGCCCTCTCGCTTGGAGACTGGCTGCGTATGGGACGGGGCGAGGAACGCAGCGGCGGCCGAGAGAAACCGTCCATCCTGGCTGCGGCCTACGAGGCCGTACTCGGGGCCATCTACCTGGACGGCGGCTTCCCTCCCGCAACCCGGCTTATCGCCAAGCATTTTGCCGCAGACCTACAAGCAACAGAACAGATGGTTGCGTTTGATAGTAAGACCCGTCTCCAGGAAATCACCCAAAAAGTCTTCAAACAAACCCCGTCCTACGAGGTCATCATGGTGAACGGGCCTGACCATGAGAAGCGGTTTGTCAGCCAAGTGTCCATAGCCGGGGAAATATACGGGCGGGGGGAAGGACGCAGCAAAAAACGCGCCCATCAGGCCGCCGCGTCCCAGACGCTCGAACTGCTCAAGCAGAAGAATCTCACGTCTCTGAAAGACATCTAATTGAGGCATGGTCTATTCTTTTCTGCGTCCACTGTTTTTTGCCCTTGACCCCGAACACGCGCACCGGCTGTCAATCGAGGCGCTGAAACTGCTTCAGGCATCTCAGCACAAACCCCCTCCAGCGTTCAGCCATCAACGCCTGGCTCAAGACCTCTGGGGCCTCCACTTCCCCAATCCCGTCGGTCTCGCCGCCGGCTACGACAAAAATGCAGCGGTGCCCCTGGTCTGGTCTCGCTTGGGGTTCGGGTTTGCCGAATTCGGCACAATCACGGCCAAGGCCCAGCCGGGCAATCCAAAGCCCCGCATTTTTCGCCTTGCTCAGGACAGAGCCCTCATTAACCGACTCGGTTTTAACAACGCCGGCGCGCCGGCCATTGCCCAGCGCTTGCCGTCCCTTTTCTCTCCTCACCGTGCTCGGCCTATTCCCTTGGGATTCAACATCGGCAAATCAAAGCGCACCCCCCTCAGTGAGGCGGTGACAGACTATCTCGACAGTTGCGAACATCTCCTCCCGTTTGCGGACTATCTGGTTGTGAATGTCAGCTCCCCAAACACGCCAGCACTGCGTCAACTCCAAGAGGTGGAACGTTTGGGACCCTTACTCGAAGCCCTCCTTGCTCGGATGCAACAGTCCGCCAAGACAGCGCCCCCCCCTGCCAAGCCCCTCTTGGTCAAAATCGCACCCGACCTCAGCCCGGCGGCCATTGAAAAAATCGCCCAGCTCGCGCTGTCGGTGGGCGTCTCTGGTCTGATTGCAACGAATACCACGCTTGAGCGTCCCGGACTCAGCCTGGGAGCGCCCGAAGCCGGCGGGTTGAGTGGCCGCCCCCTTGCGGCGCGCGCGCGTGAGGTGCTTCATACGGCCTACCGCGCGGTTGAGGGCAAGCTGCCCATTATTGGTGTGGGCGGGATATTCTCGGCGGCAGAGGCGTACCAGCATATCCGTGCCGGAGCGTCATTGGTCCAGATATATACCGGGATGATTTATGAGGGCCCTTTTCTCGCCCAGCGGATTGGGCGAGGGCTGATACGCATTATAGAGCAAGCCGGCTTATCCCACCTCCGAGACGCCATCGGCAGGGATGTCTAAGAGACACCAAGGCCGGAGGCGTTCATCTCATCTCGCCCGACTCGTTTTCAAGCGCTATCATCTGCAATCCCACCGGAAGCGTCTCGTCCAGAATACGGGCCTGCTCCCTGGCCTCAAGGGGCACGACCTCTCGGACCTGCCTGACCCAGCGTTGGCCAGCGGCAAAGGATTCGAGCCGCTCGACAACCCGTTGACGCACGGCGTCACCCAAGTCGCGCGTGCGGTCGCCGGTACAACGGGCGATTTGCGTTACCGCGAACGCGGTGGCTTCCGGCTTCCGCCAGTTTTTTGCAAGGAGACGCTGGACCCAGCCGGCAGCCTGTTCTTTGCGGACCACACAGTTTGCCGGGCCGTATATGAGCGAGCGTGCTCCGAGACGAGAGAGCGCCCAGATTTCCTGGTCTGATGCCTTCCCTTTTTCGATCAGCCTGACAAGGGTCTCGCCCAGAGTCTTTTTGGCTTCGGTGCTCAGCCGCTCACAACTTGCCGCGACCTGCCACATCTCGCGAACTTCCTGCGGACCGGCTTTTCGGCTCCCGGATTTCTTGGGGAGTTTCGCCCGAGACGCGCTGGGGAGGAGGTGCGGGGCGGTCTCGCGCTGGAGTATCGTCTGCTGCTGTTGGCTCAACCCCCCGGCCACGCGCTTCCACAGCGTCCACCATTCGGCCCGACACTGCGTCGCCCTCGCATGTGTGATTCCCCAGCCGTAGAGTTTCCAGACTTGCTGCATACGCCACTCATCCGTCGGGTGCCCAAAACCCGGTCGTAAGAGAAAGCCCGCAAGATTCAGCCAACGAGCTTCATGCTCGGGCCCCTTTGCGCGCCCTTTTTGCACCGCCCAGAGGACATCCCACAAGGCGCGGATCGTGCTCAGCGGCCAAGCCTCCCGTGTTGTGCCCAGGGCTTCTTCAAGCTGGCGGGTCAGGGTCCGGGGCTGGTTCTCCTTCCCGTCTGTTTTTCCCGGTGCAAACACGCGCCGTAAAAGAGACGTAGCGGCCTCCACCCGAGTATCATCAATGACCTGTCCTCCACTCAGCGTCGCTGGCGACAACGGCGCTTGACCGAAGCGCGGCCCTTCCCCGCGCAGTTGGAATTGTAAGCGCCAACGATGACGAGTCTTCCGGGCTTCGCACCACAATTCGAGCGTTCCAGTCTCCGTAAAACGGGCGGAGACCCGGACTGGAATTTTGGTCACCCCGGCTTTTTTACCAAACCGCAGGACTGTTCTGATGGGAGGGAGGAGCACAACCTCGTCTGCGTCGAGCATGAGCAGCTCCCCTGGCCGGTCCCCGCTGCGCGTGCCCGAAGCATACAGGGAGAAGCTCACCGGCTGATTCGCCAGCACCTCGAACTCCTGTTGTGTCAGGTGAATCTCTTCGCCTTCTTCCATGCCTCTGCGGATGAGACAGACAGCAGGAACGGAAGCGCCAGCCGGCTGGGCGGGCGTCTCCTCAGGCTGGGGCGTTCCCCCAACGACCAGATAATACGAGCGGGCACTGCCCCCGCCAATACGGACCCCTTGGCCTCGTCGGACTCTCCCGTAATAGGCCGCTCCGTGGGCAACGGCCAAATCGAGATTGGTATGAGACAGGACAGACGGCTGCCAATCGTCCCGCCCGTCAGTGGCGGCGCTGCGGAACCAAGCGGCAACGGTCTGGGTAATCCGCTCGCGGATGGCCAGCGGTGTCAGCGCTCCACCGTTAAATAGGATGGCATCAGGCCGGACGGAGCCCTGCGCCTTTTGTGCGACCTCATCGGCATGCTGACGGAGAAAAAGGGCAATATGGCGTAATATCTCTGGTTCTGTTTCATACGGGAGCCCAAACTCCTGGAGCCCACCCCGGCCGGCTCGCCGGGGGGTTTCTCCAGCCTCGACAGTGGGGAAAAACCCATCAAGGATGACCCGCTTGATGTCTTCTCGGGTCAGGTGGTTACGCAGCGTGCCGCCAATAACCGAGCGGCCTTGACCAGGTAAGGTCAGCGTCACGCGGTCTTGGGCAGTATCCGCAAACATCTCTTCTTTGGCACGCCGGCACAAGTGGCACAACAACTGCCAGCGTTGGGAGTCGAGCCGTTTCCCCAGGTTGAGACGACCTTCGACCAGACGGGCCAGCGCCACGTCCATATTATCGCCGCCCAGCAGCAGATGGTCGCCGACCGCGACCCGTTCCAAGCCCAGTTGGTTCTTCCCTTGCGCGACCGTAATCAGGCTCAGGTCCGTCGTCCCCCCCCCAACGTCACACACTAAAATCATGTCTCCTGGTTTGAGTTGGGTCTGCCACGAATCGGGATGCGCACCCAACCAAGCGTATAAGGCCGCCTGTGGTTCTTCTAAAAGCGTCAGTTGGGAGAGGCCAGCGCGTTCGGCCGCCTCAACCGTGAGTTCACGCGCCACCTCATCAAAGCAGGCCGGAACGGTCAGGATGAGTTGTTGCGCTTCAAGTGGATAGGCGTTGCCCATTTTGTATCGCCACGCCTGGCGGAGATGCAGCAGATAGCGAGACGCGGCCTCAAGCGGGGATATTTTTTGTACTTCAGACAGGCCGTCCCAGGGCAAAATAGCGGCCTGTCTGTCCACCCCGGTATGGCACAACCACGACTTGGCCGAAGAGACGAGACGACCGGGGATGCGCGCGCCCTGGACCTGAGCAAACTGACCCACGGCAAACGCCGGGTCCCTCTCCCAGGGGAGACTCAGGCTCCCCTCGGGGAGGTCGTGCCGACCGGGTATATACAGAAATGAGGGCAGCGTGGGTTGATGGGTCAACGTGGCGGCGTTGCTTAATTGCAGGACGGGAAAGGGGATGACCTCCGCTGAACGAGCCGTATCGACATACGCAACCGCACAGTTGGTCGTGCCCAGGTCAATACCCACGATGTAACGCGATGTTCCTGCCGGCGCTGTCGTCATAGTGCTCCGCTTCGTCGAGACTGCCCGTCGGGCATCTCACCACGGCTCATCCCTCTTCCGTTGTCCGCACGTTAAACTCCAGCTTCCAACGCTGGTCTTCATCCCGCGCCACAGCCCAGAGTTCTATGGTCCCCACCTCGGTGACATGGGCGCGTAATCGGACCGGAACCAGACTGCCCTCTTGCCCTTCCCAGGCGAGGGTCGTTTCCAGGGGAGACAGGGCTTCAATATCCTCGTCCGGGTCTTCAATCAGATCACCGGCCAGGTCTGCTCTTCGCGTGGTTGAGCCAAAGAACTGGAAGGCTGCCGGCTCGCCAACAACCAGTCCAAACTCCTGGTCAGGGATGTTGCACTCGGTGCCTTCTTCCATGCCAAACGGCACGGTACACAGGGCTTTGAGCGGGGCCGGCATCCCAGGCACAGCCGGCATGGCGGTCTCAATCCCAATATAATAGGAACGGGCCGTGCCCCCTCGGATACGGACGCCCTGCCCCCGCCGGGCGCGTCCATACGCGGCCGCTCCACGCGCCACTGCATGGTCAAGATCAACGCCGGCAAGGATACGTAACGGTTCCCCGCCGTCCTGCGTCAGCCAGGTATTCACCACTTCGACGAGACGGTCCTGCAACAAGGGCGCTTTGAAGGTGCCGCCGTTAAACAGCAGCACCGTGGGATGCAGAAAGGTCTCCGCCCCGTCTGGCCGATGCTGAGCGAGAAACTTGGCAAGATGCCGCGTCACACCAGCATCGGCAGCATAGGGTAAGCCGATTTCCTGCAATCCAGTGCGCCGGCCAGTTTGTGGACGGGCGTCTACACCACAGCGCGGGAAAAACCCATCCACCAATGTCTGCTCAACTTCGTGATACGACAGGGCAGTCCGCAACGTCCCCCCAATCACACTTTTCCCGCGTCCCAGAATCGTCAGCGGGTGGCTCGGCTCATGGTCAATCTGAAGCAGCCCCTCTTTGGCCGTTCGACAGTTCTGCGCCAGCCCGCGCATCTGCCACGCGTCGAGCTTGGTCCCTTTTTGCGCCAGACGCCGCTGCACGGCGTAGGCAAGGGCCAGGTCCATATTATCGCCGCCCAGCAGAATATGGGCACCGACCGCAATCCGTTCGAGTTCCAGCTCGCCGTTCTGTTCAGAGACCGCAATCAGGCTGAAATCCGTTGTCCCGCCCCCAATATCGCAGGCGAGTATGACATCCCCGACCTGGACCTGCTTCCGCCAGGCTTCACCAGACTGATCTATCCAGGCGTAAAAGGCCGCTTGCGGCTCCTCAAGTAAGGTCACATGGGCCAAGCCGGCGCGCGCAGCCGCCTGCACTGTCAGCTCCCGCGCTACCGCGTCGAACGAGGCCGGGACAGTGAGAAAAACATCTTGCTGTTCAAGGCTCTTCTCCGGTGTGTTGCCGGCGATCTGGGTGTTCCAGGCCTGACGCAGATGGGATAGATAGTGGACGGACGCCTCGAGCGGCGACATTTTCTGGGTGTCATCACTGCCCTCCCAAGGCAGGATGGGAGCCGTTCGGTCAACTCCGGTATGGCAGAGCCACGACTTGGCAGACGAAATCAGCCGTCCTGGGACCTCTGCTCCGCGCGTTCGCGCAAGCGTCCCAACAGTCCAGTCTGACGCCTGTGTCCAGGGTAAGCGCAAACTCCCCTCTGGGAACTCGTGTTTGATCGGCAGGTAGAGAAAGGAAGGCAGCGTCGTATGCTCTTCAACATTGCCTGGCAGCGTGAGCTGAGGAATGGGGAGCAGCTGGATATTCAGGTCCTCGTCCTGCGTGTCCACATAGGCCACAACGCTATTGGTCGTACCGAGATCAATACCAACGAGGTAACGGGCAGTACTCTTCATAAGACTCACAGATCAGCATTCCGTTCGGGCGCGCGTCAGGGCGACCCGCCCACACTCCTGAGAGCCGGAGACTGGGGCGGACAGGGCTCCGACAGGCGCACGTCTATTCTGGGATTTCTACTTCCGCGGGCGCAATAATCTGCGGATTCTGCCCGCGTGGCTGTTCAGGCAGTTTTACCCAGACGGCTTTCCAGCCGGCATGACGTAGCGCCCCGCGAAAGGGTGCGTCACCACTGACATGACCAGTCAGACGAACGGCTGAGGGATCAAAATTTTCAGCAACGGTCACGATACCACCTTCGGCCTGGTCTAAGACTGGCTCAATGTTCAGGTGTTCAGCCAATACATTTCGACACGCCGCATGAATCGTCCGCACCGCTGCGCCAACCTGCGTATCATCATACGCGCCAATATCTTCCCACAGAAAATCAACCAGCCGCCCTTCACGTTGCAGCAGCGCCAGAAGCTGGACAGCGGCCGCCGAAGGGGATACAGGCGGGTCGGGCAACTGCGCCGCCTCCTGTGGTGCCACCGGACGCTCGGCAGCCGGCTCGTGCCCTGCCTCTTCAAGGGCAACGCAGCGCGGCATAATCAGGAGCAGGAGCAGGCCCATCACAATGGGCGCTCCGGTAACGTAGACCAGCACGGACGAGCGGCCTTCTCCGGCCAGATTCCCGAGCAAGTCCACCCCGAGCTGGCCAAGCAGGTCGCCCTGCAAGACGATATAATTCCCAACCGCCACGACGCTACTCAGCACGATAATGATCAACACGCCAGTCGAGGTCAGCTTTGGTTTCATAAAATTCCGTACTCCAACAAACCGATACTTCAGGTGCGCACTCCAGTTAGTCCACAACACATACCTGCGCCAGGTCGGAAAACAAGGCCCACCGCTCAATGCTGCGTGGCTCCTCAATCAAACCGCTGGTCAGGCCCACGAAGGTGAGAGCACGAGCCGGGTCGGCCCAGGCCATGATGCTGCTGGCGCCGGCATGTCCGTATGTCCGGGGCGAGGCGAGCGAGCCAAAATAGGAGGGGAAGATGCCGCTCCCGCGCACCCAATACCCCAAGCCGCGATTGGCCGGGGCAACCGGCCAGTGTTTTGCCACACGTATGGGTTCGATCAGTCGGTCTTCCATCTCACCGGTATGAATCGTGGTCGCCAGCTCAACCAGGGCGGGGCTGAGCAAACGGACGCCGTCCAACTCGCCGCGGTTGAGCCACATCTGGTAGAAGCGGGCCAGGTCGTGCACGGTGGAATACGAGCCACCGCCTGGAATCGTCGCGGCCTGCACTTCAGGCGCGTTGAACGCCTCCAGAAACGACATGGGAAACGGCACGCCCCCCTCATCCAGCGCCTGGACTGGCACCCGGCGTGCCTGCATATCAGGCCGGACGCCCATATAGGAATCGTGCATGCCTAATGGGCGGTACAAATCTTCTGCGCACATTTGGGCAAAGCTGCGCTGGCCGCCGTCTACCCGGCGGGCGATCTCGGCTAAAATCCACGACCCCGTCAGCGCGTGATAGTGGACGGCTTTTCCGGGTTCAAACTCCAGTGGCTGGGCACAGATGCGCGCGACCGTGGCCTCCCAATCCCCCCACTTTGACATCGGCCAGTCCAGGGCCATGGTTGGAAATCCAGCCGTATGCGTCATCACTTGCGAGACGGTCACACTCCGCTTGCCAGCCGCGGCAAACTCAGGAATATAGTCCGCGACTTTATCGAACAGTTGGACCTCACCCTGGTCAACTTTCATGAGCAACATCGTGGCAGTGATCGGCTTGGTGGTGGAAAACAAACAGAATATGTCATCTGTCTTCGCCACCCGGCCCTTATGCGGTTCTGCGTGACCAAGCGCTCGTACGGCAGCGATTTGACCGTGTCGGGCGAGCAGGAAGGCCCCGCCAAACAACCAGCCTTGCTCGATTTTCCGTTCCACTCGTGAAAAAAACGCTCAACCCGGGCCGGGTCCATACCAACGGCTTGGGGTTCAACTGTCTGCATGCTTCCTCCTCTGTTGTGGTGGGTGTCCAGTGACACGCCCTGGACGCGCTGGCTAGGCTGCGGGTGGCTTTAGCGTCATCCCCATAATGTTATAGCCCCCGTCAATGTGTACGATTTCGCCGGTGATTTTTTCAGCCATTGGGCTGCACAGGAAAAGCGCGGCCTTGCCGGCGTCCGTGTTCCGAATTTCCTCCCGCAACGGTGCATATTCGCGCATATGATGCTGCATGAGATCAAAACCGGGGATGCTGGTTCCGGCTTTCGTCGCAGTCGGACCGGGTGACAGACCATTCACCCGAATCCGATGCGGGGCCAGGTCAAAGGCCAGATTCCTGATGATATTGTCGAGCGCCGCTTTGGTAATGCTCATCAGTTGGTAGCCGGGAATAACCTTTTCGCCGGCATAATAGGTCATGGCCAGAATGCACCCCCCCCGGTCCTTCATGAGCGGAAACGCGCCCCGTACCAGTGTAATCAGCGAATAGGCGCTGATATCCATGGCCAAAGTAAAATCCGCGCGCGAGATATTCATGAAACGCTGCCCAAAGGACGTTGGCGGGGCATAGGCAATAGAGTGAATCAGATAGTCCAGATGCCCAAACTCCTGCTTGACCTGGACGAACAGCCGTTCAACTTGTTCGTCTTTACTCACATCGCACTCAGCAATCAGCGGATTGTTTAACTGGTTCGGGATGTCGCCCATCATACGTCGGACGGCTCTGCGCTGAATGGAGAGTGCAATCCGCGCGCCCCCATCGTTGAGCATCTTGGCAATGGGCCAGCCTATGGAATTTTCGTCCAGCACGCCGGCCACCAGGGCGGTTTTCCCAGAGAAGTCAAGCAAGCGACTCACATTTTCAGTACGATCATCCATGTTCTTTCCAGTCTTCCCCATGCGGTCCCCGTACTCTGAACATTTCACACAAACCTGCGGCGGTACGGAAAGGTCAGAGCCAACAAAATAAGGAGGAGCACCGCATAGAACAGGCCAAAGCCAGCGACGGGCTCGGACTCGCCATAGACCTGTACCCATACCACGTATGAGACCAGCATATAACCGACGCAGAACACAACCAAATGCCAACCAAAACGCCGCATGGTCCAGAGATGATAGGCGAGGCTGCCCGCCACCATCAGTTGCAAGGCATGCATGAGTTGGGCAGATAAACCGAACACGCGCAAACCCAAAATAACGCTGACCGGACCTTCAGCATAGGACCGCTCAAACGGGGCAATCATATCCCAGACAATAAACAGGCCGGCGTAGAGAGCCACGAGACCCGCCGCCAGAGTCACCAGAAGCGGGCGGGGCGGACGAGACGCAGAGCGGGACTGCGTGCGCGGAGCAGCCATCAAGCACCAAGGCCCTCAAGGGACGCTTTCCCCGGTGTTTATTGCCCGGTGAATCGGGGCTCTCGTTTCTCCACAAAAGACTGAATCGCTTCCCTATGGTCCGCCGTATGAAAACAGTGTTTTTCTATTGAGAGTGAGGTATCGAGAACCAAGTTGACCGTGTCGCGGAGTATTTTATTCACCGAGACCTTCGTTCCCCGAATCGCCATACGCGGGCCATTGGCCAGGCGGGTCGCAAAGGCCAGGGCTTTTTCCATCAGCTGGTCCGCAGGGACAACATGGTTGACCAGCCCAATCCGCTCGGCTTCCTCGGCCCGTACCAAGTCTCCGGTCATGAGAAACTCCTTGGCTTTAGCCATTCCAATCAGCCAGGGCCAAATAATGGCCCCTCCGTCTCCGGCCACCACCCCGACGCGAACATGGGGGTCACCAATTTTTGCGTTATCCGCGGCATAAATAACATCGGAGAAGAGCGCCAGGGTAGCACCCAAACCGGTGGCCGGACCGTTGACCGCGGCGATAATCGGCTGTTCCACTTCCAACAGGTCGATAATGATTTTGCGCGCCTCGGCGAAGAGAGCGTCCAGTTGGGCGGACGTCATATCCTGGAACCACCTGATATCACCACCGGCACAGAACGCCCGGCCTTTACCCGTCAGTACCACAGCCTCCGTCTGCGTATCCTGGGCGATATCGGCAAAAATCTGAGATAATTCCGTATGCAACTGGGCGTTAATGGCATTTAGTGATTGCGGGCGGTTGAATGAGACCGTCAACACCTTGCCGGCGCGCTCTACGCTGAGACAATCATAACGGCTATAGTCCATTGGGGAGCCCTCCTTCTTCCTCTTGACCCTTTTCTTCTTGGCTGGGGCAGCCTATCATCAGGGCGGCTTATTATCGGTCAGACAGCATCAACGATCAAGGGAAGGTGTTATGCGGATTTACTTTTGCCGACAAGGTTTGACCTATGTGTGCCGTATCCTTCAACAGGAACTGCCTGAAGATGACATTCTTGATTGCCCGCCCGATGCGGTTCCCGAAGCGGCCCAGAACGCAGAGGTCTTGATTCCAACGGTCTCACCTATTGGCAGCGAGGCGCTGCGTTCGCCCCAGTTGCGGCTTGTCCAGCAGTATGGCGCGGGTTTGGACTCGGTCGATATTCCGGCGGCCACTGCCGCCGGCGTCTACGTGGCAAATGTACCAACGGCCGGCACTGGCAATGCCGAGTCTGTTGCCGAGCTTGCCCTGTTTTTCATGCTCGGTCTGGCCAGAAAATACCGGCAGACCCAAGAGAGTCTTCAAAACAAAGTCCTGGGGTCACCGATGGGGCAAGCCCTCAAAGGCAAAACCGTCGCCATTATTGGCTATGGTGGCATTGGACGGGCCCTATCCCAGCGCTTGGCCGGCTTTGCCATGAACATCCTGGCCGTCTCCCGCCGGGGACCAACCGCGGACCAGCCCGACGACGCGCTGCCCATCGTCCAGCACGTTGCGCAAGACGAGTTTCATGCCGTCCTGCGAGAAGCCGATTTTGTGATTACCGCCCCCCCTCTGAATGACGAAACGCGCGGCCTCATGGGCCAGGCTGAGTTCGCCTGTCTGAAACCGGAAGCCTTTGTAATCAACGTTGCCCGCGGACCGGTCTTAGACTACGTGGCCCTGCTGGCCGCCCTGCGGGAAGGCCGCATTGCCGGCGCAGGTCTGGACGTGTTCTGGTTCGAGCCCTTTGATCCCAACGACGAAATTTTTCAGTACAATGTTCTAGCGACCCCGCATATAGGTGGCGCAACCGATGTCAGCCTCCAGGGCATTGCCAAGCGCGTGGCTGAGAATGTGAACCGGCTGCGCAGGGGTGAAATACCCCTGAACTGCGTCAACGCAGAGGTGCGGCCGAAGGGGTAGACGACATCGCCCTTTTCGCTTCCCTCTCTGGGCCTGTCCTGAGCCCAGCCGAAGGGAGAGGGCCAGGGTTCTTCGGGTATCATCAATACACCCGCTAGCAAGCCCAAGGAGCTTGCCGCTCTCTACCCCTGCGTTATAGTACCGGCCATGGCCGTGGCCGAAGACAAGTCCTGGGAATACACCCTGGGCCGCATTGATGAGCGAACCGAGAACATCGAAAAACGCCTCACTCGACTTGAAGCCGAGGTAACAGAGATGCGCTCTGAGATGCACGCCGGCCTGGATGGACTACGCTCTGACAGGTCTTCAAGGCGGAGAGATGAAGACCCTCCACCTTGTCTCAGATGGTTCAGTCCGTGCTACGACCGCTGCTCTGATGGAATGTATGGGGATTGGTGCCCCCCGGTGTATACCTGGGTCGGTCGAAAGATGCGGTTGTTCTTGAGCTGCTCGTGCCAGTGGGCCAGCCAGCCAGCCACCCGGGCAATGGCAAAAATCGGTGTGAACTGGTCAATGGGAATACCCAGCTTGTCATAGACCACGCCGGAGTAAAAATCGACGTTCGAGGCAATCCCTTTTGCTCCGACCCGCTCGCTGATGATCTTCTCAACCTCTTGGGCGACCTTGTACAGCGGGTGCTCGCCTTTGGCTTCAAACAGCTTGAGCGCCAGCCCTTGCAGGGAGTTCGCTCGTGGGTCTTTGACCTTGTAGACCCGGTGGCCCATGCCCATGATTTTCTGTTTGGCCGCCAGACGCGCTTCGATAAATGGTCTGGCATTGTCTACGGTTCCAATCTCCTGGAACATTTTGAGCGCTTGCTCATTGGCTCCGCCGTGGAGGGGGCCGGTCAGAGCGCCAATGGCTGACGACACCATGGTGTACGGGTCGGCCTCGGTAGACCCGACGACCAAGCCACTGAACGTCGAAGCATTCATCGTATGCTCGGCGTGTAAAATCAGACAGACGTCCATAATGCGCACGTCAAGCGGGTCGGGCTCCTCTTCGTTCAGCATCCACAGAAAATTCGCCGCATGAGACAAATCGTCTCGTGGCCGGACGGGTTCGTCGCCGTGGCGCATGCGCTCGAATGCCGCCACAATGGTCGGCATTTTGGCCAGGAGACGGATGGTTGACCAATAGCGCTGGGTTTCATCCCGGATATCCCGGGCTGGATAAAACATACCCATGGCGGCCACCGAGGCTTGGAGCATATCCATGGGATGGCCGTTTTCCGGCATACACTTCATCATATCCAGAATGCGATATTTGACCCGTCGGTGGGTACGCAGATCTTGATCAAAATGCTTCAGTTCATCACGAGTGGGCAGTTTCCCAAACAGGAGCAGATACGCCACCTCCTCATAGGTACTCTTCTCAGCCAACTCCTCAATTGAGATGCCACGGTATTCCAGGATGCCCTCCAAACCATTGATGAAGCCAATGGTTGACTCCATAATGGGCACCCCTTCAAGTCCGGGTACCAATTTTTCCATAATCAGCCTTTCTACACGTTCACCAGTCTTCCACGCGCCAGCCAGAACCCGGCCTTAGCCCATCTGTTTGTTAAACGATTCGAGATCAAAGTAGTCGCGCCAAGCCGAGATCTTGCCATCCGTAATTTCAAAGATGCCGGCCACCAGCAAGGAGACCGTCTTTGGCCCTATGGCAAAGACATCAACTCGCTCGTTCATGACCACATTGCCGGCTGAGGTGGTATGCTTGATCTCGAATTGCGCGCTTTGCGCATTCTTGAGGAACGGCTCGGCAAAGGCGCGGAAGGCCGCATGGCCGACGCAGGGCTCCATGGGGATATTGTGATAGAAGCAATCTTCGCTCAGATAGCCTAACAGTTCATCCACATCCAGGTTTGACCAGGCGTTACAGAAATCCGTCACCAATTTTTCGTTTTCTGCGCTCATAACACGACCCTCCTTCACTATTCGCTGGGCGCTGGGACTCCAGCTACCCCGCTATTCCTATCGGAAATGGGCTATGTATAGCAAGCCTCTACCCGATTCGGTTTTTCAGATTGCGTTGACGCCGGCCCACCCCTTCATTTACTCTGCACGAATGGCCGACTTCTATCATCCTTTTGCCCCGACGGCCGGCACGCTACGCGCCCGCCGTCCTGAAGTCAGTGAGATTCTGCCCCATCTCTTTGTGGGAGAATATCCGAGCGTTGAAGATATTCCGTGGCTCAGACAAGCCTTTGGAATCTCTGCGGTTTTAAGTCTCCAGGATGCTGACGATCTCACCCTCAAGGGGCTGGATATCGCCGCGCTGCATGACACGTATCTCAGGCATCAGATGACATTCTTCCGAACGCCTGTGGCCGATTATGATTGTGACAGCTTAGCCAAGGCGCTGCCGCAGGCCCTTGAGTTGCTCCGGGCCAGCCTCCAGGCTGACAACCGCGTGTTCCTCCACTGTAATGCCGGCTGTAATCGCGCCCCGACGGTGGCGATTGCCTATCTGCATGTCCATCACGCCATGTCACTCGCAGAAGCGCGCGACTTTTTTAAGGCGCGCCGTTCCTGTGGGCCATATATGAACATATTGTATCAGTATTTTGGCCAGGAGGCGGGGCCCAAAAACTAAAAAAAGCTCGCAAAAACACTATCCGCTACCAGCAAGCCCTTGGGGGTCAGTCTGACCGTGCCCGCACGCTGGGTCATGAGTCCTTCGCTCATCATATCGGGCACGTGTGGAAACTCATCAAAGAATGACTGCCCAAACCGCCGGGCAAATCCGCTCAAGGACAGGCCCTCCATCTGGCGAAGATTGAGAAAGAGGAACTCGCCACGCGCCTGTTCTTTGGTCAATTGTTCGACATATTGGTCTGCCCTGCCCGCAGAGAGCGCCTGCTCCATATACATTTTTGGATTCCGTATATTGCTCCAGCGCGTCCCCCAGCCTGGGGTGTGAGAAAAGGAATGGGCACCGGCTCCAAGCCCGAGATAGGTTCCGCCTTGCCAGTAGCGGAGATTATGCTGAGACGCATAGCCGGGCCGGGCAAAATTGGAGATTTCATAGTGCTCATAGCCGTGAGCGGCACAGGCTTCCCGGATTTGGGTATACATGCTGATTTCGGTCTCTTCGTCAACCGGTTGCAACACCCCTTTTTGCCGCAGCGCATAAAAGGGCGTGTTCTCTTCATAGGTTAAACCGTACAGCGCAATGTGTTCTGGTTCACACTGAAAGACCTGCGCAAGGTCGCGCTCAAGCAAGCCCGGCGTCTGGCCTGGCACCCCGAAAATCAGGTCGATATTCAGGTTGGGAAAGGCGGCTGCTCTGGCCATCTCAATTGCCCGTCGGGCCTCCTCCCCAGTGTGGAGTCTGCCCAAGGTCTGAAGAATAGACCGCTCAAAGGATTGGACTCCAAAACTCAGCCGGCTCACCCCGAGCGCCCGATAGCCGGCGAGTGTTTCGCCCGAAACCGCCGCCGGGTCGGCCTCAAGAGAGATATCCAGGTCGGGAGGAAGCAGACAGTGGTCAGAGACGCAGGTGAGAAAGCGCGCGAACGATGCTGGCTGAAAGAGTGACGGTGTTCCGCCGCCGAAATAGAGCGTTTCCAGCGTGTCGCCCTGCCAGGGTGGAGTCTGCATATAAAAGGCAAACTCTCGGCACAGGGCATCGACATAACGCGCCTCGGGCCAGCGCTGTACGGCGTAGGCGTTAAAGTCACAGTAGGGGCATTTGCTGAGGCAGTAGGGAATATGCACGTAGAGAGAAAAGGGCACGGCTCGGCCTACTTCCCATATTTTCTTGGTACGCCAACCATCATGCCGCGGTCTGCTCCGTTCTCTTCCGGTGCGAGCATCGACGCCAGAAGAGTCCGAGATTCCCGCTTGTCTTCGGGCCAGGGTCACGCTTCCCGCTTACCGGCCTTATGCCAGCGAACAGCAGCCGAATCAAGCGAGGCGGTGAGGTTTCCATTGTCAAAGCAAGGTTTTAGTGATAGGGGCTGCGTGGGATGCTGAGCGAAACGAGTCACATGAGGCGGTCTAGTGTTCTTCTGCTCGTCACCCTGCTGTTTTTTCTCCAGCCCTTCTCCTCCGTCTGTGCCAAGGAACCCTTAAAAGACAGCCTGGAGGAATTTATGACCGGCGTCCAAAAGGTCATAGAGCAGACGGAACCTGTTTTTCAAGATGACATCTTGCTGCAATGGGCGAAGCTGACCTTTGGTATCCGGCATATGACGTATATTGTGGACACCCGCAATCCAGACAAGACCCTGGGCATCGTCACTTTTACCTGTAAAGTGACACAGAGCGACTTTTTTGAGACCAAAGAGGAAGCGGAACAAGCGCCCATCAAAAATATGATTCCACGCCTGATCCCGTGTCAGGCAACCTATGAGTGGAAGGCAGACCGGTGGGAGTACACTGGTGGGGCAACCTATATCCGCGGCGGCGACTGGAAGCCCATCCCCACAGACCGCCCCGACGCCTTTCCCCAACTCTATTTCGATCTGATGAAAGGTCTCCCGACCAGCTCGCTCCGTCTCCCCAGCCGGCAAGAAGAGGTGTCATAAGCGCACCCGTCGCAAGCCCGGTGGGTCCCGTTTGCCGATGAAAAGAATCAGCGCATGGCTGACCCAAGGCTTCCTTCCCCATCGTCACCCGCTTCATCCCCGCAGGGCGTCCAACTTCGGGCCGGCGTGGTTGGGGTGGGCTATCTCGGACGCTTTCATGCCCACAAGTATGCCAACTTAGCAGACGTCGATTTAGTGGGCGTGGTTGATACCAATAGCGCGCGGGCTGAAGAAGTGGCCCAGGAATGTCAGACCTCAGCCCAGACCGATTATCGCCGGCTGTTTGGCAATGTCGATTGCGTCAGCATCGCCGTTCCGACCCAACTGCACGCGATCGTTGCCCAAGATTTTCTCATGCAGGGCATTGATGTTCTGGTGGAAAAGCCGCTCACAGCAACAGGCACCGCCGGCCGCCGCCTCGTTGACCTCGCGCAGGAGCGGGACTGTATACTCCAGGTTGGACATCTGGAGCGCTTTAACCCGGCGCTCCGTTCGTTGACTGGCATATTAACAGCCCCCCGCTTTATTGAGTGCCATCGAGTCGCGCCCTTTATGGAGCGTGGAACAGATGTTGACGTGGTGCGAGATTTAATGATTCACGACTTGGACGTGATTCTCAGCTTGGTCCGCTCTCCAGTGGTGTCACGCGAGGCGTTCGGCGTCCCTGTCCTGACGGACGAGCCAGATATCGCGAATGTCCGCTTACGGTTTGCCTCGGGCTGTGTCGCGAATATCACCGCCAGCCGGGTGGCCTTCAAGCGAGAACGGAAGATGCGCGTTTTCCAGCCCGATACCTATCTTGTTGTGGATTATGGCGCGCAGACCATTCGTCTGTGTCGCCGCGAGCCGGCCGCAAACGAGACGGTCCTGCCCAACCTCTCTTTTGAAGAGCGCACGGTAGGCGGTGAAGACGCGCTGGAGGAAGAAATCAGAGCCTTTCTCCGTTCCGTGCAAGACCGGAGCACCCCGCTCGTCAGCGGCCTGGACGGCCTCCAAGCCCTGGAGGAAGCCGAGCGCATTATTGCCAGCTTGGAGATTCCCTAGTGCGGATTCTGCTCGTGGCTGGGGAAGCGTCGGGTGACGTACACGGAGCCGACCTGGTCTCAGCCCTGAAGGCCCAACACGCACGCCTTGACGTCTTTGGGGTCGGTGGGCCGGCCCTGCGCGCGAGCGGTATGCAGACCGTGGTTGATTCGGCTGCCATCGCCGGTATGGGCTTATTTGAGGCGGCCGATAAGCTGACCGCCTTGGTGCGGACCTATCGCACCCTGACCCGTATCCTGCGTACCTGTCCTCCAGATTTGCTGGTGCTGATTGATTTTCCAGAGTTTAATCTGCGCCTGGCCAAAGTTGCCAAGCAAGTCAAGGTGCCGGTTTTTTATTATATCAGCCCTCAGGTCTGGGCCTGGCGGAGGAAGCGCGTCTATACCATTGCCAAGCGGGTGGACCTGCTGGCCGCCGTGTTTCCGTTTGAGCCGGACTTTTATGCCAGGCATGGCTGCTCAGTGGAATTTGTGGGCCATCCGCTGGTTGGGCGCGTCCGGCCAAGCCGTTCTCGGAACGAGACCCTCCGGCTGTACCAGCTCGACCCCGCTCGGCGGACCATCGTCCTGCTGCCCGGCAGTCGGACGCAAGAGGTGCGCTATCTGCTCCCGCTGCTACTGCGCGCCACAACCACTCTGGGCGATACGTATCAATTTATTCTTGCCCTCGCCCCAACGCTTGACCGCGACCACATCGCAACGCTCATCCGTCCCCACTCAGCCGCAGTGCGGATTGTTCAAGGGGATACCTATAATGTCGCGCAGGCCGCTGACTTGGCGCTCGTGGCGTCTGGTACGGCGACGCTGGAGATGGCGCTCCTCGAACGGCCCATGGTGATTGTGTATCGCCTGGCACCAGTGACCTATGCCCTGGCCCGTTTGTTTGTGCGCGTCCCCTTCATCGGTATGCCCAATCTCATTGCCGAGCGGCAGGTTGTGCCCGAGTTGATTCAAAGCGCAGTCACACCCGAGCGCATTGCCGCGGAGGCGCAGCGGTTGCTAACCGATGCACGGGCATATAGCGTTGCCCAAGCCGGGTTGCGAGAGGTACGGACGAAGCTCGGGGAGCCCGGAGCCGCCAAACGTGCGGCGGACTTGATTTTCAATTTATTGGCCCAACGCTCATTGCGTCTCGCGGAGTTATGACTGTTTATCGGCGGCTGCTGTTCTATTTGCGCCCCTATCTCTACCGCGCGTTTCTCCCCGCCGTCGTCTGTATGGTCTTATTCAGCGCCACAAACGGCGTGCTGCCCTTTCTGGTCGAATATGTGTTTGACGATATTTTTGCTGACAAGGACCTCACCGCCCTCAAGACCCTGCCCCTCATTATTATCCTGACCTTCAGTCTGCGCAGCGCGTGTAATTTTGGCCATATCTATCTGATGGAATACGTGGGCCAACGGATCGTTGAGGATTTGCGCAATACCCTGAACGCCCATCTCCAATCGCTCTCGCTGTCCTTTTTCCAGCGCCACCCAACCGGGACCCTGATCTCGCGGGTGACAAATGACACCCTGCTCGTCCGCCAAGCGCTGACCCAGGCCACGGCCTCAATGATGCGGGATGCGACCACCCTGCTCGTCCTGGTCACGGTCGCGTTCAGCAAGGATTGGGTTCTCGCCAGTATCGCCTTCATTGCCTTTCCCGCCACTATCCTGCCGCTCATGCGGATCTATCAGAAGGTCCGTCGTTTGAGTCGCAAAGGCCAAGGCTCTCTCGGCTATTTGTCAGCATTGTTGCAAGAAACCATCCAGGGAACACGGGTGGTCAAAGCCTTTGGGATGGAAGACTATGAACGCCAACGCTTTGCCGACGAAAATCACCGGCTGTATCAGCACGCTATTCGAGCCGGACGCCTCAAGGCATTTGTGCCCTCCATGGTCGAACTCCTGGCCGCGTGTGGTATTGCCGGGGTGGTCTGGTATGGGGGGCTGAGCGTCATTGAGGGCGGGCGGACCCAGGGCGAATTTGTGGCCTTTCTGACGGCCATGCTGCTGATCTATCAGCCCTTTAAGCACCTCACCCGAACGCAGACCGCGGTCCAAAACGGATTGGCTGGAGCAGAGCGCTTGTTTGAGGTCTTGGACGAGTGCGGCGATGTCCAAGAACGACCACCGGCCCACCACCTGTCAGGCTTTGGGCGACAGGTCCAGTTCCACGCCGTCTCCTTTCGCTATCAAAAGGAATGGGTCTTACGGCATGTCAATCTCACCATCGCCGCCGGCCAGGTCGTGGCCTTGGTCGGTCCCAGCGGGGGCGGCAAGAGTACCCTGGCCGACTTGATTCCGCGCTTCTACGATGTCAGTGAAGGACAGATCACTATAGACGGAACAGACCTCCGCGACCTGACGCTCGCCTCGCTGCGCGCCCAGATTGCCGTTGTCACCCAGGCGACTTTTTTGTTTAATGACACGGTGCGCAATAATATCGCCTACGGGATGCCGCACCGGCCTGAGGCCGAGATTATTGCCGCGGCCACGGCCGCCCATGCCCACGACTTCATCATGGCGCTCCCGGAAGGATACGCCACCCAGGTCGGCGAGCTGGGGGTGCGGCTGTCCGGCGGCCAGCGCCAACGCCTCGCTATTGCGCGAGCGCTGTTGAAAAACGCCCCGTTGTTGATCCTTGATGAGGCTACCTCTTCACTCGATAACGAATCAGAACGCCTCGTCCAAGACGCCATCGAACGCCTGATGGTTGGGCGGACCGTGCTCGTCATTGCCCACCGCTTGTCCACCATTCGGCAGGCCGACCGGATTGTGGTCTTAGACAACGGCCATATTCTGGAAGAGGGGCCGCATGAAGAACTCCTGGCCCGGAATACTCACTACCGACGCCTGTATGAGCTCCAGTTCCGCGCCGAGCCACGTTCGGCGGCCTGATGCCTATGCGCGATTCAACTCAGCCTTCTTCCCGGCCGGCCGGGGCTGACGCTGCACCCCAGCCGTTCAGCCGGCAGCCACGCTTCTCATGCGGGGAAGAGATGAAAATCCGTATCTGGGCCAACCTCGCCTTTGCCCTGCTCTGGTTGCTTAGGATAACGACCAGAAAAGACTATATTGGCGCGGATGATTTGTTTGCCCGCTGGCAGCGGGGGGAACAGGTCATCATGGCCTTCTGGCATAGTCGCATTGTGCTCATGCGCTTTGGCTATCGCGGTTCAAGGGCCTGCGTCATGAATAGTATCCATCGTGATGGAGAAATTATGACCCGCGTGCTCAAGCGCTTTGGGATTGCCGCCGTCCGAGGCTCGTCTTCGCGCGGTTGGGTGGGTGGGCTCAAAGGGATGGTGGAGGCGTATCGACTCGGCTACGACCTCATCGTTGTTCCGGACGGACCCCGTGGGCCATATCAGCACGCCAAATCCGGCGTCCTGCAACTCGCCCGGGCCACTGGCGCCCTCGTGTATCCGACCACGTATAGCGCGGCCTGGCATATAAGAATCGGGAGTTGGGACCGGCTCATGATTCCCTTCCCTTTTAGCCGCGTCGTCTACGTGGTGGGGCCACCGCTCTTCATTCCAGCAGATACGACCCCGGCACAACTGGAACAGAAGCGCCAAGAGCTGGAAGAGCGTTTGCGGACCATCACGGAACAGGCCGACACGTATTTCGAGCCCGCATGAGCCTGGCTGTCTACAACGTCTTTTTGACGGTTCTGCTGGTGGTCGCGTGTCCTTTTGCGCTCATAGCGCTCATGCTGAAGCCACGCTATCGCCTCGGCCTGGGGCAACGGCTCGGCCGTCTGCCCTCAGACCTGCTCAAGCTGACACGGCAGACGAAGCCGTTCTGGCTGCACGCGCCTTCCGTGGGTGAACTCCTCGCTACGCGGCCCTTCTTATCCGCCCTCAAGGCGCACTTTCCAGACACGCCGCTGGTGGTTTCGGTGCTAACCGCAACCGCCTACCACACCGCAACCGAGCGCTGTCCTGAAGCAGATGGGGTCTTCTATTTCCCCCTCGACCATCCGCTTGTGAGTCGCCACGTCCTCAAGCGGGTCGGACCACAAGCCTTCTTTTTCACCGAAACAGAGGTCTGGCCGAATATATTAGCCAGTCTGGCCCGTCAGCAGATACCGGCCCTCCTGGTCAGCGGTCGCTTTTCCAGACGCGCCCAACAGCGCTATGGCCTACTCTCCCTGCTCTTTCGTCCCATCCTGCGGGGCATTACCGCGTGCTGCATGCAGACCCAGGAAGATGCGCAACGCCTGATTGCCGCCGGCGCGGATGCCCAACGGGTGCAGGTCACAGGGAATTTCAAGGTTGACGGAGTACAGAGCAGCGGAGAGGCGGGCGCGGCCCTCTTAGCCCAGGCCGGTTTTCGTGGCCGTCCAGTCCTGATTGGCGCAAGCACGCATGATTCTGAAGAAGCCATACTACTTCAGGCCGTTCGAGATCTGCGGAACCATCTTCCGCACCTGCTCTTACTGCTCGCCCCCCGTCATCCCGAGCGTTTTTCTCATGTCGAGGCGTTATTACAGCGGCAGGGGTGGCGCTATATGAAACGAAGCGCGTCCTCTGCGCCGGCCCCGCCTGACACCGAGGTCTTTCTCTTAGACACGCTCGGAGAGCTGGCCTGTTTTTATGCCGGGGCGTCTCTGGTCTTTGTGGGCGGCAGTCTGATCCAAGGTCCTGGCGGGCATAGTATGATTGAACCGGCCTTAGCCGGCGTTCCGGTCTGTTTTGGGCCGTATACGCATAATTTTTCGTCGATTGTCGTAGCGCTCAAAAAGGCCCGGGCCGGAATTGAAATTAACGACGCGCGCAGTGTGTATGAGACGGCCCTCCCCTTGCTGACCGATGCCAGCTTGCGATACCAGACAGGAGAGCGAGCCCGCCACACCATTGAGCAGCAACAAGGGGCGGTTGAACGGACCGTCAGCGTTGTCCTCCAGCACTGTCCGCCCGGCGCGCCTTCCCATCGGTAATATGCCTATGGTTGCTCTCCAGAGTCTCGTCCAAAAAATCTGGACCCGTCAGGGTTGCCTTGGCAGGGTGGGCTGGCTGGTGGCCGTTCCCTTCTCACTCCTGTTCTCGACCGGCGTCCGCGTCCGTAATTTTTTATATGAGCGTGGGGTCCTTCGCCGGGAGCGGCTTCCTCTCCATATCATCAGCGTGGGCAACCTGACCGTCGGCGGAACGGGGAAGACGCCCTTTGTGCTCTGGCTGGCGCGTTTGCTGCACGCCCAGCATTACCGGGTGGCCATTCTCTCAAGAGGGTATAAGGGCAAGAATAAGGGAGTCACCCTCGTGGGCAGGGACGGTCGTGCACTAGCAACACCGGAAGAGGTCGGAGACGAAGCCGTTATGCTGGCCAGAACCTTTTCCGGCGTTGTGCTGGCCGGGCGCGACCGTGTCCGAGCGGCCCGACTCGCACAAAAAGCCTACGACGTTGAGGTCGTGATTCTGGATGACGGCTTTCAGTATCGACGTTTAGACCGCAGCCTCGATATCCTGCTGCTTCACGCCGGGCAAAGAGCGACCACGGGGTGGTTGCTCCCTGCTGGCCCATTCCGCGAATCGTCTGCCGCTATCCGTCGAGCCGACTTGGTCGTTGTGACAAAGGGAGAGACAGTGCACGCTCAGCCCGACTCCGCCGCGGCCCTGCCTGGACAGGAGCAACCCCTCTTTTTTGCGAATCTGCGCCCGACTGCCCTGATTCACTCTGTACGTGGGGAGTGGCAAGAGAAGCCGGTCTTCTTGTTGGCGCATAAGAAAGTGCTGGTCGTGAGTGGCGTGGCCGTTCCCGCCCTGTTCCACCGTTTTGTCAGAGAGGCAGAAGCGGAAATGACACAGGTGATGGTATTTCCAGACCATCACCTCTATACACAGAGAGACTGGCAGAAGATGCTATTAGCCAGCCGTGGGTGTGATTTCGTGGTGACAACAGAAAAAGACCTCGTGAAGCTTGAAAAGTTTCCATTTGCCACCAGTCAGCTCGTTGCGCTCCGTATCACTATGGAGGTCAACGAGGTCGAGCAGTTCCTCGGGTGCATTGCGTCGCAACTTGAAGGAAGAGGAAAGTAAAAAACGGACAGGAGGAGCACCATGGCCGCTCCGTTCCTTATGCAAGCCGTTTCTGACCTATTGGCTGATATTCCTGACGAGGGGAAAACCCTGCTCGATATTAGCTGTAAAGAGGGGGATGTTTTAGCCTCGCTCCAACATCGCCGTTTCAGGCTCAGTGGGACCAACTTTGAAGCCAGCGGACCGGACAAGCACGGGATTCCCATTGATTACGGCGTGGACCTGCGAGGACGGCTTCCCTACGACGATGCAAGTTTTGATGTTGTTTTGCTGATTGAGGTCATTGAGCACCTCTCCGACCACCAAGCCGCACTGGGCGAGCTGGCCCGGATTCTCAAACCCGGCGGGGTGTGTATTCTGACCACACCCAATGTGATGCGCCTGAACTCGCGGGTCCATTTTATGCTCAGCGGATACCACAAGACCAAGCGGCGCTTTATTCCGTTTGAGACGCCCCTCACCCAGGCCCATCGGTTTCACAACTATCCGATTGAACTCCCCATTTTATATTATCTGTGCAAGCAAAACGGGCTGCGGCTGGAATGCCTGGGGCACAGCAAGGTCAAGCTCTACTCGCGTTTCTTGCTCGTGACGCTGGGCTTACCCGTGCTGGCCTATACGTGGTACACGCTGTGGGTCCGCGAGAAAAGTTCGGTCCAACGCCAGGAGAACCGCAAGCTGCTGCGCTGGCTGTGTCACCCCCGCCTGCTGCTGGAAGACAATTTAGTATTGCGACTCCAGAAAGTGGAGACCACCTGATGGCGCGTCTCCTCGTTGCCCAGACCGGTTTTCTTGGAGACGTGGTGCTGACCACGCCGCTCCTCAGCACGCTTCGACGCGCACTCGACCCGGAAATGCTGACCGTCCTCACCACTCCTCAAGCGCGCCCGCTGGTCCAAGACCATCCCGCCGTGGACCAGGTTCTCATCGACAGCAAGCGTGGGGACGACCGCGGGTTTTTCGGGATGCTCCACACGGCCCGGCGGCTTCGAAGCCAGCGGTTTACGCTGGCGGTTGCGCCGCATAAATCCTTTCGGACGGCGCTGCTGCTGGCCCTGGCTGGCATCCCGCACCGCGTGGGATTTCGCCAAAGCCCTGGTTGGTTCTTGTATCACCAGGCTACACCGCGCGACCCCGACCGGCACGAAGTTGAGCGTATTTTGTGCCTGATGCGCGCCTTCGGCCTTGAGCCCGAATCCTGCGACCGGACACCCTATGTCGCCTATCACCCAGCCGTCCAGACCAACGTTCGACGGCTCCTTGACAACGCCCGGATTGCCGCCTCTGACCCAGTGTTTGTGGTGTGTCCAGGCTCGGTCTGGTATACGAAACGGTGGACAGCGACAGGCTATAGTGCCGTCGTGCGCGCGCTGGCCCGACATTACGGGCGTGTCGTGGTGTGCGGTGGCCCAGATGACGTGCCCATAGCCCGGGAGATTGAAGAGCAGGCCCAGGGAGCGCACCTGCTCAACCTGGTTGGTCAGGCCGACCTGCAAACGTGTATGGCCCTTATTGATCGAGCCCAGGTTGTTATTAGCAATGACAGTGCGCCTATGCACCTTGCCGTTGCCCGGCAGGTTCCGGTGGTGGCGATCTTTTGCGCCACCACGCCAGGTCTCGGGTATGGGCCGTACAGCGACCGTGCGGTGGTCGTTGAAGCCAAGGATTTGTTTTGTCGTCCCTGCCGGCGGCACGGTGGCCCTTCCTGCCCGCGTGGTACGGAAGCGTGTATGCAGAACATCACGGCTCGTGACGTGTTAGCCGGTGTTGATACGCTGCTCAAACGCTCCGACGCTTCGGCCGGTGCCAATCAGCCACAGCCACTAGAGAGCCCATGACACTCCAGGAACGCTTGACCGCCCTCAATGCCACCACGTCGGCAACCGCCCAAGCATGGGCCAGACAAAACAAGCCGGCCACAGCCTGGCATTTTCTCTTTCCCCCGCTGAGGACATTCTGCTGGGCGTATCTTGGCAGGGGCGAATGGCGGCGCGGGATGACGGGCTTGACACGAGCGCTGTTCGATTCCTACGCCGTGTTTGTGACGTATGCCAAGCTGTGGGAAATACAGCACGGACTGACAGACCCCGAACCGCAAGGCCGCGCCTCCCCCCCTTCCCGTCCTTCACACGCGGACGCGCCTTCAGGCTAAGCGCGCCGTGCCGCCCTGTCCGTCTGTGGTCGCATGTTCGCCGGCTCTCGTTCGCTGACACCCCCCAACGGATTTAGCGCCTATACCACCGCGGCGAGCTGGTGGCTCAAAGACGCCCACCGGCCGGCCCTGCTGGCTGCCCTGGAGGCAATCAAAGCCAACAGGACAGACCGTTTCCAGGCCGGGCGAGGCATAATCCAGCGGGTGCCGTTCGACACGCAGAGCCCGGCTATCGTCCGACGCTATCAGCGTGGAGGGCTGGTTCGTCATCTTGTCTACGACCTGTATTGGGACCGCCCGCCGCGCCCTTTTGCTGAACTCCGTACAACGCATATCGCCCGCGAACGTGGGGTTCCAACGCTTGAGGTCCTGGGCGCTGGGGTTGAGTGGCAGTCTTTGGGCTTGTATCGGGGCATCCTCATTACGCGCGAAGCCCAAGGGTTCCGCAACTGGTGGGACTGGCTGCAAACCAGACCGCCCATTGAGGAACGTCAGCGTGTGACGGCCAAGGTCTTGCAGACCATCCACACCATGCACGCGAGTGGCATCGCTCATGCAGACCTCAATCTCACGAATGTGCTGGTTCGGCTTGAGGCAGACCCGCCCGAGGTGCTCATTATCGACTTTGACCGGGCACGCCTGTCTGTGACCGCGCTCCCCCCTGCACGGCGTCAGCGCAATTTTGCCCGCCTGCGCCGTTCAATGGCAAAACTTGACCCTGAGGGGCACTTGCTGCCGCTCGTGGAGCGAAGAGCTTTTCTCAAGGTCTGAGGGACGGACAGGGGACAGACAAGCCGACTTCCTATACTATCTCTGGTGTGACGCGCCCCACTGTTGCCATCCACCCCACGCGCATTCTCATCCTGCTCTTCGGGGCCATTGGGGATGTGACCCGCGCGCTCCCCTTACTCACCCGCGTCCGGCGGGGCTACCCAGGGGCGCATATTGCCTGGGCGGTCGAACCGGCAGCAGCGCCTCTGCTTGAAGCCCACCCCGCCCTCGATGAGATCGTGCTCTATAATCGGTCTCAAGGGCCTCGACAGTTCTGGCCTTTTCTCCAAACCATTCGGCAGAAACATTTTGATCTCGTCCTGGACCTGCAACGCCATGCCAAAAGTGGCCTGGTCAGTCTCTGGTCGCGGGCACCGGTTCGGCTCGGGTTTCACCGTCAGAATACCAAGGAAGGCAATTGGCTGTGCAGTACGGACAGGCTGGACCCCGTTCCAGACTTTTCGCTGAAACTCGGGCAGTATCTACGCTTTGCAGACGCCCTGGGTCTACCCGATGATGGGGTGATATTTGACCTCCGGCTGCGGGAAGAAGAAGAGCGGCATATCGACACCTTACTCGCCGATACGCCGCGGCCGTATGTCACCTTTTTTCTTGGCTCGCGCTGGCCGAGTCGATTCTGGTTTCCAACCGCCACCGCTCAGGTGGCACGAACCCTCCAGCAGGAGTATGCTGTGGGCACGGTGTTGATTGGGGGGCCGGGAGAGGTGGCGTTTGCGAGCCAAGTCTGTGCCGCCCTCGGGAAGGCAAACGCAACAGACTTGAGCGGGAAAACGAGTGTGCGTGATCTGATTGGTATTTTTTCACGGACCCGGCTCGGGGTTGGACCAGATTCAGGTCCCATGCACATTGCCGCAGCAGTTGGAACGCCGGTGATTTCCCTGTGGGGCGCGACCAGCCCTGTTCGCTCGGCCCCCTGGGGCTCGGAAGAGTTTGTGTTGTGCGGACCCGCGGCGTGTAGCCCGTGTTATACCCGCACCTGCAAAATTCAGCGCGCCTGTATGCAGCGTATTACTCCAGAGCAGGTTCTTGAGCAGGCCCGCTCCATCTTCGCTCATGTCCAGACACTCTCAGCACCGAGGGTCAGCCGGTAGAGACAGGTATGAATCGTCCCAATATCCTTTTTCTCTTAATTGACTGTTTACGCGCAGACGCCGTTATCGGTGAGGGCCGCGGCGTGCAGACGCCGACGCTGGACCGGCTCGTTCGTGCTGGTGTCGCCTGCACGCAGGCCATTGCCTCGGCGTCGTCCACAACCCCCTGCGTGGCCAGCCTGCTGACCGGCACGTACTCTTTCGTCCACGGCATTCGTTCGATTTTCGGGCTGAAACTGAACCCGGCAGTCCCATCTCTGGTTGACACTTTCCGGGCGCAGGGCTACCACACCTGGGCGGAAGTGAGTGGCCCGCTCTTCCCTGAGACCGACCTGGACCGCGGTTTTGACACCTATCACTTTCGAGAGGGTTCAGCCTATCTGTCCACGCCTTGGGGGGCAGATTTTCGGCAGCGTCTGCAAAACCTGGCGGTGCGGCAACCGTGGTTCGGCCTTTTACACGTCTGGGAATTGCATCATCACCGTCATGTCCTGCCGGCCTTCCGAGGCCGGGCCTATGGCCGGAATCGCTACGAGCGAGCCTTATCGTGTCTGGACGCCGAGTTGAACACCCTGCTGGCTGTGCTTCCTGAGAATACCCTGGTCGTGGTGCATGGCGACCACGGCGAACATGTCGTCAAGACAGACCTTCAATACCGTTGGTATCGCCTCGTGCGTGATTTATCCGGGCGCAAAACGGTCAAGCGCGAAGGGCATGAGATGGACGTCTCCGAGGACCTCGTCCGCGTCCCACTGGTCTTCTCGATGTTGGGAGCCGGGGCGGATGCTCTCCGCCTGCCAGCCGGCAAGCTCGTCCCGCAACTCGTCCGCCAAGTCGACGCCCTGCCAACCCTGCTGGACCTGGTGGGCGTCCCGGTGCCGCCTGGGATTCACGGCGTCAGCATCAAGCCGGCCCTGCTCGATGATGTCCGGCTCGGCCTGGAGGCCTATATCGAAGCATTTTTGCGTGTGCGTTCAGACCCGCGTAATCAGCGGGTCGGCTGGCGGACAGCCGAGTGGAAATACAGCTACGCCCCCAATAATCCGCAGATTCTGGCCGAGCTGTATCACCTCTCGAACGACCCCGCAGAGCGCACCAATGTGGTCAAGCAGCGCCCAGATATGGCTGAGCTGCTTCAGGGCCGGATTGAGGGCCTCCGCCGTGGCCCATTGACCGCAACGCCAGCGTTCGTCATGTCAGAGACCGAGAAGGCCGCCCTGGAAAAGCGTCTGACCGACCTCGGATATATGTAGGGAAGCAGAGTGTGGTGAGTGTGACGAGTGCCGTCAGCCCGGGCTTGCCCACCATTATCCATTCCGACCTGGATGTGGCGCGAGTGACCGACCTTGTTTCCTCACAGCCAACACACTGGCAGTGCACCCGCATTCTCAAGCAGGACTCCAGCACGACCGTCACGCTCATGTCCGACTCGATTCAGTCAGTGGTGGTCAAACGCCACCGGCTGACGCGCTGGCGGCACCGGGCGGACGCCTTGCTCCACGGCTCCCCGGCGCGCCGGTCGTGGCGGGGCGCGCAGCTCTTACAGGAATATGGCTTTCCGGTCCCTCACCCCCTGGCCGTTGTGGAGAAACGGGGAGCCGGTCTGGTGCACGAAAGTGTCTATATTAGCCAAGCGCTGCCGCATCCGCCGCTTTCGGACTATTGGCGAGAGTCTGCGCCGCGCTGGTCTGTCACCCAACGGCGGCTCTTTGTGCGGGCACTGGCGCTCTTTGTGCGCGCTTTTCACACCGCCGGCCTGTATAGCGGCGACCTCCGAGATGCGAACCTGCTGGTGGAAGAATGCCAAGCCCAGCATGGACTACAGTGGCGGTTTTGCCTGGTTGATCTGGATCGGATCAAATACGCCCCACGCCTCACGCTCCGGCGGCGCCTCAAAAATCTGGTCCAGCTTGACCGGACCCTCGGCCGCCGGGCACGGCAGACTGAGCGTCTGTTCTTTTTGTATACCTATCTGGGCTCTCCTCTACCGTCAGCCACACAGCGCCGCTTTTTGCTCAAAACGGTGCGGTCTATGCGTCGCCGCAAAGATCGCGAGTACGCCAGACGAAAACGCCGTCACCGCGGGTCCGTCGCCAGCGCCCAGACCTCCGGCGCTCCCCGGCGTCCCATCTCCTGCTGTATTATCTGCTTTAATGAGGAGCGGGGGATGCGACGCTGTCTTGAAAGCGTCAAGTGGTGCGATGAGATCATTGTGGTTGACTCATTTTCCACCGATAGAACGGTGGAAATCTGCCGCGACTATGCGACTCGCATCGTGCAGCGCGCCTGGCCGGGCTATGTTGGGCAAAAACGGTTTGCGCTCTCTCAGGCAACCCATGAGTGGATACTCAATATCGATGCCGACGAAGAGGTCAGCCCGCTCCTGCAGCACGAAATCTACGCGGTGTTGCAACAAGATGATCCCGCGGTTGACGGGTTTTACATACCGCGTCTGGTTCGCTATTTAGGGCGCTGGTGGCGGCACGGCTGGTACCCGAGTTATCGACTCCGGCTTTTTCGGAAACACAAGGTCAGGTGGGGTGGTATCGACCCCCATGAAAAAGTCCTCCTGCGGGGCCACGCCGAGCGCCTGAGCGGCGACCTCCATCACTATACCTATAGCGATATCAGTGACCATCTCCGCACCGTGAACAGCCTGACCGATATCTCGTCCCGCGAGATGCTGCGACAGCAACGCCAGTGGCATCTGGGCGATGTGGTGTTGCGCCCGTTGTGGCGCTTCCTGAGTTTTTATTTCCTCCGGGGCTGTATCCGAGATGGGCTGCCCGGCCTTTTTGTTGCGGCGACCGCGGCCTTCTACGTTTTCCTGAAATATGCCAAGCTGTGGGAGCAGGCCTCCGATTCGGACCAGCGCTCCCCCCGGAACCCTGCTCATGACACGTCGGTTACGGGCCCTGCACGTTGACCCAGAACGCAACTGGGGCGGCGGCGAGTCTCAGGTGTTGGGCCTGACGCGCTACCTGCACCGCGCCGGCCATATCTCCCACGTGGCCACCCCGCTGCACGGCGTCCTGGCCCAGCGCCTCCAACACGACACCCTGCCGGTGCGGCCGCTCTCGGTCCAGAATCATCTTGATGGTCTGGCCGGCTGGCGGCTCCGCCGTCTGGTCCGTAGAGGCCACTACGACCTGGTACACTTTCATACGGCCAGAGCCCATGCCCTCAGCCCGTGGCTCCACGCCCTGCCGGTCCGTCGCCTTGTCACGCGCCGGATGGACTACCCCCTCAAGACGGGCTGGTTGAGTCGCTTTCTCTATGGCAGTCAGGTGGATATGGTCATCGCCATCTCCTCCGGTGTGGCCGCGGCCTTGCAAACCGCCCATATTCCCGAGCGGGCTATCCGCATCATCCCCAGCGGTATTGACACCAGGCAGTTTCTGCCAACCGCCTCCAAACGCAGGGCTATTCGAAGCCAATACGGATTCGGCGAGGAGACGACGGTTGTTCTCATGGCCGGCGCGCTGACGGAGCGGAAATCGCCTCACACCCTGATTGAGGCGGCAACCCAGCTCCACTCCCGCCCCGACCGGGCTCCGTCTCTCCAATATCTCATCTGCGGACAAGGGCCACTCCAGCCGGCCCTGGAAGCGCGGGTGCGCGCGCTGGGCTTGGCCGCCGTGTTTCATTTTACTGGATTCTGTCGAGATGTGTCTGCGTATCTCGCTGCCGCAGATATCTTTGTACACACGCCCGTCTGGGAGGGCCTGGGTGTCGCCGTTATTGAAGCGCTGGCCGCGGGTCTGCCAGTGGTGGCCAGCCGGGTTGGGGGGATTCCTGAGCTGATCACGGCTGGAGAAACGGGTCTTCTCATACCAGCCGACAATGCCCTGGCGTTACGCGACGCGCTCCTCCAGTACGTTTCCCGGCCGGACTGGGCAAAGACCTTGGGCGCCCGTGGGCAGGCCAAGGTCCAGACATATTTTGATATCGAGACAACGGCCCGGGCCAATGAAGCCCTCTATTACGAACTCCTGGCAACCGCCCCCTGAGCGTCTGAAAGGATTGCGATGAATCCTCCGTCTTCTGGCCGCCGTCAGGCGTTCGGCAAACTCGCCGCCATCCTGCCGCGTTTCTCTGGCGTTCGGGTGCTGGTCATTGGCGACCTCATGCTTGACCGTTACATTTGGGGCCAGGTCAACCGTATCTCCCCTGAGGCCCCGGTGCCGGTCGTGCGGGTCACGCGGGAGAGCCTGCACGCCGGAGGCGCGGGGAATGTGGTGACCAATATCCACGCCTTGGGTGGTCGGGTCACGGTCTGTGGCGTCGTCGGCAAAGATCAGGCCGGACGACGGCTGCGTACCGCATTGCAGCAGCACGGCGCAGGTATCGAAGGGGTGATGAGCAGTAGTCCGTATGAGACGATTAGTAAAACCCGGATCATTGCCCACAGCCAGCAAGTCGTCCGGCTTGACCGTGATCCCACGCATAGCCCGAGCGCCCGCGTGCGGACGCGGCTGCGGGCCTTTGTCCGGCGACATATACACGACTTTGATGTCTGTGTGGTCTCGGACTACGGCAAAGGGCTGATTGAGGCCGACCTGCTCGACCTGTTGTCCAGGCTGCGAGCGCAACGGGACTTTATCTACGTGATTGATCCGAAACGCCAGAATTTCGTGCATTATTGCGGCGCGAGTCTCATCAAGCCGAACAAAGAAGAAGCCGGACAGGCCACCCAGATTGACATTGTGAACGACGCAACCTTGCAACAAGCTGGCGCGCGGCTGCTCGACCTCTGGGACGCGCAGGCGGTTCTTGTCTCGCGCGGTGAAGAAGGCATGAGCTTGTTTCAGCCGGGCCGTCACGCGGTCCATTTCTCAACCACGGCCCGTGAGGTCTTTGACGTGACCGGGGCGGGCGACACCGTTATTGCGGTGTGCGCCCTCGCCCTTGGGGCTGGTGCGGGACTCGAAGCCGCCACCCTGCTCGCCAACCACGCGGCTGGTATCGTTGTGGGGAAAGTCGGGACCGCAACCCTCAATCGGGAAGAATTGCACGCAGCAGTACGGACATCCCCACCATGAAAAGTATGACTGGATTTGGGACTGGGAGCCTGGCCTTCTCAGGCGGACGGGCCACGGTCGATATCCGTGCGGTCAACCACCGTTTTCTCGAAGTCAAGCTCCATCTGCCGCGCGGCTTCCTCGCCCTTGAAGACGAACTGCGCGCCCTGGTTGCGGCCCAGGTCAAGCGGGGGCGGGTTGAGGTCTTCCTGACGCTCTCAGGGCAGACAGCCCGCTCGTATACCGTTGTTCCCAATATCGAGCTGGCGCGAGCGTATAGCCAAGCGGCACAACAACTCAAGGACAGCCTGGAGCTCGGTGGAGACCTGACGCTCCAGTTCTTGCTGTCCCGGCCAGAAGTGTTCCAGGTCGCCGAAGTGCACCAGCCGGCCAGTACCGAGATTGCGGCCTCAAAGAAAGCCCTGCAACGCGCCCTCACCGCACTGGAGCGACACCGCCGGCGTGAGGGAAAATTTCTGCAACGCGACATCCGGGGGCGGATTGCGACCCTCGAAAAAATACGGCGGCGTGTCGAGCGGCACAGCGCCCAGAGCCAACACGCCACCCAACAGAAATTGGCAGACAAGGTCACCGCGCTTTTACCCCACCTCGACTCTGAGCGGCGGCGCGTTCTACAGGACGTGGCCAGCCTGGCCCAAAAGAGTGATATCACCGAGGAATGCGTCCGGCTCCACAGCCACCTCGGGGCCTTCGCCGACCTCCTCCGACTGGCCGAGCCGGTGGGGAAACGGATGGACTTTCTCCTCCAAGAGATGCAACGCGAGATCAACACGATTGGCGCAAAGTCCGACGATACGTCTATTCGCCATCTCGTCGTGCAGGCCAAGGAAGAGGTGGAAAAAATCCGCGAACAAGTGCAGAATATGGAATAATCTATGCTGAACGACGTCGCTCAACGCCTGGACTTCTCTCGGCGCGGGATTCTGTTGATTCTCTCCGCCCCCTCCGGGGCTGGAAAAACCACCCTGGCCCAGGCACTGATTGCGCGCATCCCCAACCTCGACTGGTCGATTTCGCATACCACTCGTCCCCGTCGGAGCGGGGAAGTCAACGGCCAAGACTATCACTTTGTGAGTGAGGCAGCTTTTCTTTCCCTGCGAGACCGCGGCGCTTTTGCCGAATGGGCCCAGGTCCACGGGGCCTACTACGGGACGGCGCGCACGACCATTGAGACAACGCTCAATAGGGGTCGGGACCTCCTCTTGGACATCGATGTCCAAGGGTCTGAACAGCTCAAGTTGTCTTATCCAGAGGCCGTGCTCGTTTTTATCCTGCCGCCGTCGTGGCAAAAACTGGAAGAGCGCCTGCGCGCGCGAGGGACGGACGCAGAAGAGGTCATTACGCAACGCATTCAACGCGCCCAGGCCGAGACCCAAGCCTTAGCCCGCTATGACTATTGCGTCATCAACGACCAGCTCGAGTCCAGCATCGCCGCGTTACACGCGATTCTGTGTGCCGAGCGCATCCGCATCTCCCGCCTGGACCTGTCTGCCCTGCGGAGCGATGCTTCTCACTCAGTGTGCGCCGCACCGCCCATAGGGACCGAATGAACCAGCACCTCGACTTGGACACCATTATTACGAAAGTCCAGTCCTATCACCCTGAGGCCGAGATTGACCTGATCACACAGGCGTATACCTTTTCGGAGCGGATGCACCAGGGCCAGAAGCGCCACTCTGGCGAGCCCTATTTTATCCATCCGGTTGGGGTGGCTGAAATTATTACAGATATGAAGCTCGATGTGCCGAGCGTCGCCACCAGCCTGCTGCACGACACGGTGGAGGATACCTTAACCACGCTCGATCAGATCGAACGGCGTTTCGGCAACGAGGTCGCCGCTCTGGTGGATGGGGTGACAAAAATCAGCAAAATTCATTTTACCACTCGTGAAGAGCGCCAAGCCGAAAACTTTCGGAAAATGATTTTTGCGATGGCCCGCGATATCCGCGTTATTCTGGTGAAACTGGCCGACCGAACCCATAATATGCGGACGCTCTCCTATCTCAGTGAGGACAAACAACGGGAAATCTCGTTGGAGACGCTCGAAATCTATGCGCCCCTCGCCCACCGTTTGGGTATTTATTGGATGAAGAGTGAGCTTGAGGATAACGCCCTGCGCTATCTGCATCCAAAGGTCTATTCCGAGCTGAAGCGGAGTATTATTAAGAAGAAGAGCGAGCGGGCGCAATATATTACTGAAGTCATTGACATCCTCAAAAAGACCTTGGCCGGGGCCGACATTGTGGCCCAGGTCTCTGGCCGCCCGAAACATTTCTATTCCATCTATCAAAAAATGCAGTCGCAAAAGCTGGTCTTCAGTCAGATTTACGATCTGGTCGGCTTTCGGATTATCGTGCAGTCCGTGCGGGAATGTTACCAAGCGTTAGGCATAGTCCATAGTCATTGGCGGCCGATTCCCGGCCGGTTTAAGGATTATATCGCCCTCCCCAAAGCGAATATGTACCAGTCCCTCCATACGACCGTCATCGGCCCCTATGGGGAACGGATCGAGGTGCAGATTCGGACTCACGAGATGCACCGCGTCGCCGAGGAAGGGATAGCCGCCCACTGGACCTATAAGGATGGCCAAGGACAAGAGGAAGCGCAGCGGTTCGTCTGGCTGCGCCAACTGCTTGAACTGCAACAGCACGTCCAAGACCCTCAAGAGTTTCTGCATACCATTAAAGAAGACCTCTTTACCGAAGAGGTCTACGCCTTCACCCCACAGGGCGACCTGAACAGCTTCCCGCGTGGCGCGTCGGTCATCGATTTTGCCTACCGCGTGCACTCAGAAGTCGGCAATCATTGCACCGGCGCCAGGGTGAATGGACGCCAAGTCCCGTTGCGCTATCAAATCCAAAACGGCGACGTCATCGAAATCGTGACAACCAAACAGCAGTCGCCCAACAAGGATTGGCTGAAAATCGTCAAGACGCCGAAGGCCAAAGCGCGGATTCGACACTGGCTCAAAGAAGAGCAGCGAGAACGCAGCCTGGCCCTTGGGCAAGAACTCCTTGAGCGGGCATTAGCCCGCCGGCATACCTCGCTGGCCGCAGTGCGAAAACAATGCAGAATCGGACCAACGCTGGAGGCGTTGGGGTTCAGCGATGAGGACACACTTTTTGCGGCTTTGGGTTATGGGCAAGTGACCGCAGGGCAGGTGCTCGGCCACCTCTTGCCTCAATCCCCCCAAACACTCGATCAGACCACGAATACCGGCGGATTGGAAAAAATCCGACAGAAATCCGCCGCGGGAGACGCAAGCGGCGTGCAGGTCGGTGGGGTGGGGAATGTCCTGATTCGGTTTGGCCGCTGTTGTAACCCCCTCCCTGGAGAACGCATTGTGGGCGTGATTACCCGCGGCAAAGGCGTGACCGTTCATAACAGCGCCTGTCAGCGCCTATTGGAGAGTGACCCGCAGCGACATGTGACCGTCAGTTGGGATCCCACCACCGATTATGCGCGCCTGGTAAAAATCGAAGTCCTGTCCGATGACTGGCCGGGTCTCCTGACCAATATGAGTAAAGCCATCAGCACAGTGGGCCTCAATATCGTCAGCGCTGATGTTCGGACCCTTTCAGACAAGCGCGCCCTCAATGTTTTTGAAGTGCTTATCCCGAACGCCGGCGCTTTGCAGCGCGTCATGCGGAATCTGGAACGGGTGAGAGGGGTCGTGCAGGTATCGCGCGTGACCCCCTAGCCAACGGTGGCAGGGCCGGTGGCTGGGCTGCGTCTTTCCTTGCGCAACGGGTGGGACACTCGTTGGCGGCTGGCCTCCACCCGTGTGTCTATTCCTGATAGGCGTTGAGGATGCGCTCAATCAGATTCGTGGTTGAAAAGCCGGCTTGATAACGCACGGCAACAACCCGCCCGCCTGCGTGTTCAACGACTTCTTTTCCGACAACAGCCTCGGGGCTCCAATCTCCGCCTTTGACCAGGATGTGCGGTTGCAGCCTCCGAATCAACGCAAGCGGCGTATCTTCTTCGAATGTGGTCACATAGTCCACCACTTCCAGGGCGGCCAGCAGCGTCAAACGACTGGCTTGATCCAGAATCGGGCGTTTGTCTCCTTTCAACCGTTTGACTGAGGTATCGGTGTTCAGTCCCACTACCAGAATATCGCCAAACGTCTTTGCCTGAGCCAGGGTATAGACATGACCGCTGTGCAGCAGGTCAAAACAACCGTTGGTAAAAACGATCCGTTTGCCCCGACCGCGCAGGCGAGCCAACTGTTTTGCCAGCCGTTCTTGAGACAAAATTTTTTGCATGGCCGTTCTGACGCAGTGGACCGCTGCCCCGGACACCCACGGTCACCGCCTGGGTGTCAAAACGCGCTCTTGCCGGCTGAAGTAATGCCAACCAGAGATAAAGAGAACCGAAACTCAACCTCATCCGGGTTCACTTTATCAACAACACCGAAATCGAACGTCCAACACTTCTGCGGAGAGAGAAAACGAAAGAAGTAGCGCGACCCGATAAAGGATTGATCGTTCAGGTCGTAACGGGTGAAATAGGCCAGCGTCAGGTGTTCACTCAGGCGCAGAACAAGCCGAGAATTGATTTCTTTGAGGAGCCGGTCGGCAATGGTCCGATACGACACCCCCAGGCTCGTCCGGCGCTGCAAATGGCGCAGCAATGGGCTCGTCTCAGGGAGCGGGCGGGGGTCGCGCAGATACCCCCCAATGCGGGCGGCAATCATATCGCCTTGGTCGACGTCATACGTCGTCTCCGCGGTCAGGGTAAAGGGTGAGAATGGACGGACATGGGCGCTGATGTCCACGTCAGAGAAATGCTGGTCCGTTTCACTCAGGCCAAATTGCTCTCCTTCTTCGCGCAGACGGCGGCTCGTATCGTAGGCCTGGGTCAGCGATACCCGCAGCAGTTCACGGGTGCGGGCTTGCCGATTGGAGGCGCCGGGCAGAGGGCCAAATTTTCCGAGCAGTCGGTTGGACACGCCGTACACAAAGAGGCCGCGGCGGTTTATCCGGTCGAACGCATCATAGAGCGGCAGGGCATCTTGCCCGACCCGGGGGACATAGGAGAACGAGACCTGCGGCTCGATAATGTGTTGGAGTTTACTGACCCGTCCCCAACCAACCTCGAAAACCCGGGAGAGTCGGGTGCCTAACTCGGCCTGAAGCTGGACGGTCTCCCTGGTGTCCGTCTTCTTCATGCGTCTGGCACCAGGCACGAGCGGTCGCCCCGGCGCGCGGGAACTCATATGGTAAACTGTCTCCCGCCCGGTCGCCGTCACTGCACCATAGACATATCTGCCGAGGGAGAAAGGGAGCGAGACCCAGGGAGCGAGATCAAAGCGTTGACCATAGTAGCCCCGATTCCGAAAAAAATGACTCGCCTGGACCGTCAGCCCGGCTTCAAGCCGGTCGTTCCAGAAACGGCGCTGGCCCTGAAAATCGATCTGGGGCAGGACCTGAAAGGCATCATTCTGGTCGTTGCGCAAATCTTGATAATAGCGCGCCTCGGAACGGAGCTGGGCGTTCTTCCAAGTTTTCAGACCGCCGACGCGGGAGGCGGTAAATCGCCGTGAGCGAAGCTGATCATCTTCAAGCCCAGGATGGAAAGAGATATTGAACTCGCGCAAGAAGAAGTCGTCGCTCACAAAAAAGAGGTCACTATACAGCTCCACCTCGGCGGCCAGCCGCTGGCGATGCGCGCCGGCGACACTCCAGCGATCAACCGGGGAGGTGGTTGAAGCCGGTCCCCGAATCTGCTCGTTGAAATACGAGGCCGAGAACTCGCCCTCGACCCGCTCACTGGGCGCATAGCGATATTCTCCGAGGAGCCCCACCCGCGCAGAGGTTTCGATATCCGCCGTGAGCGTGAGGTCCTGACTCTTGCTGATGGCCCAATAGAAGGGCTGTTCCCACTGGAACCCGCGCTTACTCGAAAAGCCGGACCGGGGCGCCAGCGCGCCGCTCTGGCGTTCTTTACGCACAGGAACCCGCGCGTAGGGGAGATACAGGAGCGGGATGTTCCGAGCCCGCAGGAGCCCGCCCCGAATTTTTCCTGTTCCTCCCAGCGTCATGTCAAACTCGCGGGCATCCAGCCGCCAATCCGCCCGGTCGAGATCGTCACACTCACACGTTGTTACTGCTCCGTCTTCAATATGATAGGTTTGCCCATACGATTTTCGGAGTTTCCTGCCGGTAATGGTGTATTGCCGTTGGGGCATATGAATGACGCCGTTTTCGATTTCGCCGGTTTCATCCGTGAGTTCCAGACGCAGGGCATCAGCCTGTATATCCCCTTGCGGGTCTTGCAGCACAACATTGCCACGGGCCTGCATCTCGTTCCGGGTCCGACTGACGCGCACCGTATCCGCGGTGAGCGTTGTCTGGCCGGTGGTGACAACCACGTTCCCCTGGGCTGCCACCGTTTCCCCGTCCTCTTCATAGCTCAGCGTGTCGGCATTCACGGCTATGGGTTCCTGGGCGGAGACCATCCCTACCGCAAGGCACCAGGCAAGCGTGAGCACGAGAAGCAACCAGAAGATGCCGTGCATGGCCACCTACATTCTCTCAGGCCAGTGGTCGGAGGGGCTGGCGGGTCGGGGGGCAACCCCGGCCTGGGGAAAGAGCGGCAGCACTTCCCCAACCAAGAACAACGAGCCACACACCACCACCACATCTTGAGGGCCGACGCGCTGGAGCAGCTGGCGACAGGCTTCCGGCGCCCCCTCAACGGTGCGCACGGCGCAGTTGGCAGAAAACGCCCGCTGGACCGTATACGGGTCTTCGGCTCGTGGTTGCGCCGGCGCTGTCACTACCACCTCAGCCGCAACGTGTTCCAGGGCGGCGACCATCGGACGCCATTCCTTATCCCGCATGACTCCAAAAAGAAAACGAGGCCGATGATGCGGCGCGAGGGCTGGGAGCTCGGCCAGTAGGGTCTGAAGGGCCTGCATATTATGCGCTCCGTCAAGAATGACCAGGGGGTGCGTCGAGACAATATCCAACCTGCCCGGCCATCGGACCGACCGTAATCCGGCGCGCAGCTGAGGAGCCGTGACCGGGAAAGCGTCTTGGAGATATTCCAGACTGGCTAAAGCAACCGCGGCGTTATGGGCCTGAAATTTGCCGTTGAGGGAGAGCTGAAGATTCTCATAGTGTGAGTGCTGACCAGCATAGCAGTACTGGCCGGCCGCGTCTTTCTCAAGCGTACAATCCTGGCCGGCCGACAGCATAGGGCTGCCTTGGTCTTGAGCCCGCTGATATAAAACAGTGCGGCTCTCCGGGTCGAGCTTCCCGAGCACGACCGGCACCCCGGGCTTAATGATCCCCCCCTTTTCCCGCGCAATATCGGCCAGCGTTGACCCCAGATATTGCTGGTGGTCCAGTCCGATACTAGTAATAATGGACACCAGGGGCGTGAGAACATTGGTGGCATCCAACCTGCCGCCTAACCCAACCTCGACAATGGCAATATCCACCTGGGCCTGGGCAAAAATGCAGAAAGCCAACACCGTCATCATCTCGAACGGCGTCAATTGAAGACCCGCCGGCTCGACCACAGCCTTGATGGTCGTGACGGTCTCCACCACCTCACGCGGGGAGACCCGCCGCCGGCCAATCTGAATCCGCTCACAAAAGTCAATCAGATGGGGAGACGTGAACAGACCCACCTGATAGCCCGCAGCACTGAGGAGGGCGTGCAGTATGGCCGCGGTAGAGCCTTTCCCATTCGTGCCGGCGATATGGACGCTGGGGAATTGGCGCTGTGGGTCATCACACAAACGGAGCGCAAGCGTCGTCCGCTCAAGCTTGAGGTCCATACGCTCGACTTCGAGCCCATACAGCCACGTCAATGTCTCTGAGTAGTCAGACATCCTGTCTTTCTGAATAGCCGCTTACAGGATGGGGCATTATGGGGAAGAGTTTGGAGATGCCGGAGCAGTGGGGGCAAATTTGCACAGGAGGCCGAGCAATTGGCTTAACATCCCACGCAGATCCTTACGCTCAACAACAAGGTCTACCATACCATGTTCCAATAAAAATTCCGCCCGTTGAAACCCCGCCGGCAGCTTTTCCCGGATCGTCTGTTCAATCACACGCTGTCCGGCAAAGCCTATCAGGGCCCCTGGCTCGGCAATGTTAATATCACCCAGCATCCCCAGCGAGGCGGCAACACCACCCGTGGTGGGATCCGTCAATACCGAGATATACGGCAAGCCGGCTTCGCGCAAACGACCAAGGGCCATACTGACCTTTGCCATTTGCATCAGCGAGAGGACACCTTCCTGCATCCGGGCACCGCCAGAGGCAGAGAAGAGAATAACCGGGAGTTGTTCTGCGCCGGCGTGCTCGATAATCCGCGTTAATTTTTCCCCCACCGCAGTGCCCATACTGCCACCGAGAAAGGAGAAGTCGAAACAGCCCAGCGCAACGCGCCGCCCGTCAAGGGTCGCCACCCCGCAGACCACGGCTTCGGCCCGTCCCGAGCGGCGGCGCGCATCAGCTAAGCGTTGCCGGTAGGGTTTCCGGTCGGTGAAGGCGAGCGGGTCGGTCGAGTGCAGGCGGGGCGCATGTTCAATGAACGAACCACGATCAACGATGGTGAGCAGGCGTTGTTCAGCCGTCAGTCGGAGATGCGCGCCACATTTCGGGCAAATAAAAAGGCGACGCTCGACTTCCTTCCGAAACAAAATTTCCTGACACGTCGAGCATTTAAGCCAAATCGCCTCACCCGTGTCTTGAGTCGCTGTCACTGCCGGCTCGGCCATACTCACGCTTCCTTCAGTGCTCTTCGCCTGTTGTCAAGCTCGTGATGGGGCGACAGCAGCCGGCGTATTGTTGGGGGTAGCCGGCGCGCTACTGCGCAGGGCTGTTTTGAGTTCGGCAACAAGCGCCCCCACCCGTGGCACTAGGTCCGGCTGACCCAGAGATTGCTCAATGACCTGTGAAATAGCGCTGCCAACAATAACAGCGTCAGCCATGTCCGCGACCTGTACGGCCTGTTCCGCTGAGGAGATACCGAACCCAACCCCAATCGGCACCGGGGAAATGGCGCGAATGCGGCGCACCATAGCACTCAAGTCCGCTGGGAGTGCCGCCCGCACGCCGGTCACACCCGTCACCGCAACATAATAGATAAATCCACGCGCACGAGCCAGCACACTCCGGGCGCGTTCCAATGAACTGGTCGGGGCGAGGAGAAAGATCATATCCAAATCGTGGCGGTCCGTCTTTTGTTTCAACTCCTCCGCTTCTTCGGGCGGTAGGTCAACGCAGAGTACGCCGTCAACACCCGCTTGGCGCGCGTCCGCGGCAAAGCGCTGCCCACCGTAACACCAGATTGGATTATAATACCCAAAGAGCAGGATGGGGACGGTGAGCGACTGGCGCAGACGATGCACCAGTTCAAAGACCTGGGCCAAGGATGTCCCGTGTCGCAAGGCACGTTGTGCGGCACGTTGCAGCGTCGGCCCATCGGCCATCGGGTCAGAAAAAGGCACGCCAAGTTCGATGAGGTCGGCCCCTTGCCGGACCATTTCATGGACTAAGGCGAAGGTCGTCTCGATATCGGGGTCCCCGGCGGTGAGGAATGGGACCAGGCCGACCTCTCCACGAGTCCGCAACTGAGTGAAGGTGTCGGCGATGCGCGTCATAGCTCGTTTTCACCCAGAAAGCGGGCCACGCTTTGGAGGTCTTTATCCCCTCGACCGGAAACGTTAATCACCACAAGGGCCGTGGCCGGCAGTTGTGGAACGAAGGTCGCCGCATAGGCGACGGCATGAGCACTCTCCAAGGCAGGAATAATGCCTTCTGTCTCAGCCAGGAGCCGCATCCCCTCGACGGCGTGCTCGTCCTGAACCGTCACACACTGAATGCGCTGGCGGTCATTCCAATAGCTCAATTCTGGCCCAACGCCTGGATAGTCCAACCCCGGCGCGAGCGAATGCGTTGCGGCAATCTGGCCGGTCTCGTCCTGGAGGACATAGGTCTTGCTGCCGTGCAAGACGCCAGCGTACCCGTTCGACATTGAGGCGGCATTCCGACCCGGCCCGAGCCCGCCGGCCTCGACCGCAACCATCTGGACCGCGGTTTCGGACAGAAAGGGCGCAAAAAGGCCCAGCGCGTTGCTCCCCCCCCCAACGCAGGCAAGGAGATAGTCAGGCAAACGCCCCTCGTGCTGCATAATCTGCCTTTTGGTCTCGCGTCCAATAACGGACTGAAAGTCGCGGACCAACATAGGGTAGGGATGTGGACCGGCGACCGTGCCGATCACATAAAAAGTATGCTCCACATGCGTAATCCAGTCGCGCAGGGCTTCATTCATCGCGTCTTTCAGGGTCTGGCTGCCAGAAACGACCTCCCGCAGCCTTGCTCCTAAGAGTCGCATCCGAAAAACATTGGGCGCTTGGCGCACCGTATCTTCACGACCCATAAAGACTTCGCACGCAAACCCAAGCAGGGCCGCAACGGTCGCCGTTGCCACCCCGTGTTGGCCGGCTCCGGTTTCGGCAATAAGCCGCTCTTTCCCCATGCGTTTTGCCAATAAGGCTTGACCGATGGTGTTATTGATCTTATGGGCACCGGTATGACACAGGTCTTCGCGCTTGAGGTAGACCTTGGCCCCCCCAAGCCGCTCAGTCAAGCCGGCGGCAAAGGTGAGGGGTGTTGGACGGCCAATATACTCACGCTGGAGGGCGCGGAGTTCCCGCTTAAACGTCGGGTCTCTCCGGTACTGGCGATAGACCTCTTCGAGCTCAAGCAGAGCTGGCATCAGGGTCTCCGCGACATAGCGGCCGCCATACAGACCAAAGTGTCCGTGTTTATCAGGCAGTTTTGGCATTATTGATGAACGTGTGCAGTTTGTGTGCGTCTTTCCGGCCAGGGGCAGACTCAACCCCACTCGCGACATCAACCGCCCACGGCCGCACCGTCTCAATCGCGGCAGCCACATTCGCTGCGTTGAGTCCCCCAGCCAAAATCGTCCGCTCCAAAGTGGGCCGAGGAAGAGTCGCCGCAGTCGCCCAGGCAAAAGACTCGCCCGTCCCTCCGTATCCGCGGGAACTATACGTGTCAAGGAGGAAGTAATCGGTCTGAATCCCTGCGAGTTGCTTCGGGAGAGACGCCTCCGCGCCGACCCGAACCGCCTTGATGGTCTCGACAGACCAGTTCGTCAGGGCCGTGGCGTCCTCATCTCCATGAAACTGTACCGCGTCAAGTGAGAGGGACCGGACATAGGTCGCAATACGTTCCCGCTCTGCATTGACGAACACCCCGACACAGAGAACGTGCTGAGGAAGAATGCTCCGGATCGCTTTGGCCGTTGACGCAGAAACAGCACGCGGGCTGGGCGGATAAAAGTTCAGGCCAATCAGGTCGGCCCCGGCCCGCACGGCAAGCTGGGCATCAGCGACCGTCGTCAGGCCACAGATTTTAACGCGGACAGACATGGGTGGACGCCGTTGGACGGCCTAACAGCGAACGGAGCGGCTCTCCGGGGTCTGGAGCGGCCATAAAAGTCTCACCAATTAAGAACGCCCGTACCCCCTGCGCCTCGAGTCGGTCTAATTGGGGTCGGGTTGACAGTCCGCTTTCAGACACGACCAGGACGCCGGCAGGCAATCCTTGCACAAGACGTTCGCTGGTCTCAATCGTCGTATGAAAGGTACGCAAGTCCCGGTTGTTAATCCCCAGCAGAGACACACCACAGGCCAGGGCACGCTCACGCTCTGCTTCGTCATGCACTTCGACCAGACAGTCCATCCCGAGCGTTTGAGATAGAGACATCAGGTCTTGTAGCTGGGCGTCGTCGAGAATCGCGACAATTAAGAGAATGGCACTCGCTCCGTAGGCACGCGCTTCGTACACTTGGTAGGCGTCAAAAACGAAGTCTTTTCTGAGGAGGGGGAGTACAACCTGTTGACGGATCTGTTTGAGATAATCGAGGTGGCCCTGAAAAAACTTCTTTTCCGTGAGCACCGAGATGGCCGCCGCTCCCGAGGCTTCGTAGGTACGGGCGAGAGCAAGGGGGTCGAAGTTTTGCCGGATCACACCCTTGGAGGGAGAGGCCTTCTTCACCTCAGCAATAATCGTCCGTCCGTTCCAGGTGGAGAGGGTCTGAGAAAGCCCGGGTGGCTGAGCGTGAAAGAGCGGCATGTCTTGAAGCTGGTCAAGCGATACCCGCTGTTTGTGGCGCGCGAGTTCCTCGCGTTTATAGGCCACAATATCGTCAAGAATCATACCGTTTCCCTGTGTGTCAGCGGGATAAAACGTTCCAGCGTGCGAGCCGCGGCTCCACTGTCCACCGTTGCCCCGGCAAGCGCAACCCCCTCTCCGAGTGAAGCCACGGCATTCCCGGCATAGAGGGCAGCCCCGGCATTGAGCAAGACAACGTCTCGGTGGGGTCCTGGAGTTCCAGCTAAGACTGACCGGATAATATGGGCCGATTCCTGGGCACTTGAAACCTGAAGGGTCGTCAACGGACGACACGGAAAGCCGTACTCTGTGGGATGGATGCGGTACGTCTGCACGCCCTGCGGCCCCCACTCAGCAACCTGCGTCGGGCCGCTCAGCGAGACCTCATCAAGTCCATCCTCCCCATGGACGACTAGGCCATGCTGGCAGCCCAGTCGCCCGAGTGCCGTGGCCAACGGCTGGACCCAACGCCGGTCAAAGACGCCAATGAGTTGATACTGCGCTCCTGCCGGATTCGTCAGGGGCCCGAGGATATTGAAGATCGTCCGTATGCCGACTTCCCGACGTGGGCCAACGGCATGACGCATAGCGCGGTGGAAGGCTGGGGCAAGCAGAAAACCGAAGCCGACTTCCTGCATACAATATGTCACCTGCTGCGGAGACATCTCAATACGAGCGCCGAGGGTTTCCAAGACATCGGCCCCGCCGACCATGCCAGACATCGCCCGATTACCATGCTTGGCCACACACAGACCCGCAGCAGCGACCACAAAAGCAGCACAGGTCGAGATATTAAACGTATGGCAGCCGTCTCCCCCCGTTCCGCAGGTATCAATCACCGCACGCCCCGGACGAATGAGGGTTGCCATAGCGCGCATAGCCCCAGCCGCCCCAGAGATCTCGGCAACGGTCTCACCCTTGATGTGGAGCGCGGTTAATAAGGCCCCAATCTGAGCCGGAGTGGCCTGCCCGTTCATCAGGGCGGTGATGACGGCGTGCATCTCTTCTTCCGTCAGATCGGTGCCGGCAACCACGCGGGCGATGGCATCTTTGACCGTCATAGATACAGCCCGAGGGGTTAATCTGAGACAAGGTAGGCCTGGGCGAAATTCTCTTCGCGTCGAAAGCGTACCACAGCCCGTTGGGCCTCTTCTTGGGTAAATGTTCCGACGCGCAAACGGTACAGCGTTTCTCCGTCCTTTATCAGACGATTGACAGCGGTAGTATAGCCTTGTTTGCGGAGTTCCGCCGCGAGTTGATTCGCCGTACTTTGGCTCTTGGTCACATGCACTTGAATGCTCCACCGACCCGAGCGGGGCGGCTCTTCTTTTGCTTGTGCTTTTCCCTTGTTTTCTCTCTCTCCGAGCGTCTCTGAAGTCAGCGGCAAGGCAGGCGGTCCAGGACTCACAGACGCATTATGGTCAGCAGGCTCAACCGGAAAGCGCATGGTCCGCGTTTCTTGGGCAGTTTTATACGCCTGCACTTCTTTGCCGATATAGACCCCAAAAGAGAAGACAAGAAGAAAGCTCGCCACCGTACTCAAGAATACGACCCACCCTGCGAGCCGGCTGAAGTGCAAGGCATACTGCCGAACAGCCATGTCGGGTCCTTCCTCTTACTTCCGTCGTATAGGCATCCAGCGCGTCCAGGAAAATGACAAGAGGGGAGCTGCGCTCCCCCTTCTCGACTCGTCCGCTGAGGTGGATGCTTCAAGGAGCTGTTCAGACGCTTGACCACCCCGGCTGGCACCCCAACCACAGCCTTGCTGCTATGCGCTCCCGGCACCTCCTCCGGTTGAGGAAGCACCGGACCGTTCCGTAAACTCGACCAGTGAGACCGGAGCGGCATCTCCACGGCGAGGACCTATCTTCAGCACCCGCGTGTATCCACCCGCTCGGTCCTGAAAGCGCGGCGCAAGCTCATCAAACAGGCGTTGGACCAGTTTTCGACTGCCAAGATACGAGAAGGCCAGACGACGCGCATGGACGGAATTCTTTTTTCCAAGGGTCACTAAACGGTCTGCCCAGCGACGGAGTTCTTTGGCCTTCGCGTCGGTCGTTCGCACTTGTTCACGCAGCACTAACGCTTTCAATAAGTTTCGCAGCAACGCCTTTCGGTGCGCTGCCGTCCGATTCAGTTTTCGCCCTGCTTTCAGATGTCGCATCTTCCTCGTTTCCCTATTGCTCTGAGACGCTGGCTAGGCCAGATTGCCTTCGCGGGCTACTCGCATTCGATCCAACTCTTCCCGAGGGGGAAATGCGTCCAGGTGCATCCCCAGTTCTAAATCCATCTCATGCAGTAATTCTTTAATCTCGTTGAGTGATTTCCGTCCGAAGTTCTTCGTTTTGAGGAGTTCGGGCTCAGCTTTGACCACGAGTTCCCCCACATATCGGATATCTGCACTTTGGAGGCAATTGGCAGAACGCACCGAAAGCGCCAATTCTTCAATGGGTCGAAAAAGATTCTCGTTCGCCGAGGGTTGATCTTCCTGCCCCAGCCGCTCTTCTTGGCTATCAATTTCTTCTGTGGCACCAGAAAAAATCGACAGTTGATCTTGAGCGACCCGTGCGGCCGTGGCCACGGCCTCCCTCGGCTCAATGCTGCCATCGGTCCATATTTCAAGCGCCAGTCTTTCGTAGTCCGTCCGCTGGCCCACCCGCGCGTTGGTCACAGTGATATTGACCTTTCGCACTGGGGAAAACACCGCATCAAGGGGAATGGTGCCAACCGGGTCCTCTTCGGACTGATTTCGGTCAGCCGCCATATACCCGCGCCCGGTGCGAATCTCGGCTTCAACTTCGAGCTTTCCATCTTGACCCAGTTTTGCCACATGGGCGTCTGGATTGAGAATATCAACCTGAGGACCTACGTTCAGGTCCCCGGCACGCACACTCTTCTCCCTATTCTTCTCCCCATTGACCATCAGGGTGGCCGTTTCCATATCACTGTCGTGGAGACGGAATCGAACTTCTTTGAGGTTCAGCAGGATATCGGTGACATCTTCCGTGACACCAGGAATCGTCGAGAATTCATGTACAACATCTTGAATCCTGACCTTGGTGATGGCCGCTCCAGGCAAGGAGGAGAGAAGAATTCGTCTCAGGGCATTGCCCAATGTTGTCCCAAATCCCCGCTCGAAGGGCTCGCCGATAAAGCGGCCATAGGTGGGGGTCAGGGTTTTGTCTTCAACATTGAGTGTCTTGGGCTTAATGAGATCACTCTCTAGCATTTTTCTCTCTTTCAGCCGATCAGATGTCGGGGAAACAACAGGTGCTTTCAGCTTCATCGGTATCGACCCGATTGCTTCGTTGTTTTCTATCCCGTCCGCCGCAATAATTCCTCTAGTGCGTTGGTCTGCACTTCTAATGAGCGGGTTTGCTCTCGGTTCTGCTCGGCCAGCGAGCGGGTTGACTCTTCTAGCGAGCGGTTCTGCGCTGCCAGTGCATTGGTCTGCTCGGCCAACGCGCGGGTTTGCTCCCTGCCCTGTTCAGCCAGCGTCCGCGTCGACTCTTCCAGCGAGCGGGTCGTTGCCTCGCTCTGTGACAGCATGACGTCCAATTGTCGGTCGCGTCGCACACCAGCGCGGTGCATCATCAACAGGCCGCCTCCAATAAGAAGGAGCTGAAGATAGTATGCCAGTAACGACGCTGCCTCAAAAAACGTCATATCTGCCCTGGCGCTAGACCTTCGAGTATAGCTCAACGATAAGCTGTTCATTGATAGGCAGGGTGATCTCCGCCCGAGCCGGTAGGGCACGGACTTTTCCAGAAAAAGAATCCGTTTGGACCTCAAGCCATTCCGGCACTCCGCGTCGCTGGGCAAGCTCGACGGATTCTTGGATACGGGTAATTTTTCGGCTTGCCTCGCGCACCTGCACCTCGTCTCCAGCCTTGACACTATACGATGGAATGGTGACTCTCCGTCCGTTGACGTGAAAATGGCCATGACGTATCAACTGACGGGCTTCTGAGCGTGAGGTCGAGAATCCCATGCGGTACACCATATTATCGAGACGGCTCTCGAGAAGAACCAAAAGATTTTCCCCGGTGATTCCACGTTGGCGCTCGGCCCGCGCGAAAAGACGACGAAACGGCCCCTCAAGCGTCCCATAGATACGCTTCAGCTTTTGCTTCTCTCGTAGCTGAACGCTGTACTCGGTCGCCTTTCTCCCCCTCCCCTGGCCGTGTTGTCCGGGTGGATAGCTTCTTCTCTCAATTGCACATTTATCCGTGTAGCATCGCTCGCCTTTCAGGAAGAGTTTCAACCCTTCTCGACGGCAGAGACGACAGGATGGGCCTCGATAACGTGCCACAAAAACCTCCTGATCTATATCAGCCTGGACTCGTACACCCAGTCTCTTAGACTCTCCGACGCTTGGGCGGACGACAGCCGTTGTGAGGGATGGGCGTGACATCCCGGATGAGACTCACCGCAAACCCGGCGGACTGTAGGGCTCGGAGAGCAGATTCTCTCCCAGCACCAGGGCCCTTGACGTGGACTTGAACCGAACGCATACCGGCATCAGCTGCTTTACGCGCCGCACTCTCCGCTGCCATCTGGGCGGCAAACGGCGTCCCTTTACGGGAGCCCTTCAGTCCGACGCTCCCCGCGCTCGCCCAGGCGACAGTATTGCCCTGCGGGTCGGCAATTGTCACAATCGTATTGTTGAAGGTCGAATAGATATTCACCACACCTTCTGGGATGTTTTTCCGAATCTTCTTCTTCCGTGAGACAGACCGTCTCGCCGCCTTTGCCATACAGTGACCCTCTCTTCACACCACGCCTTATTTAGGAGTAGGCGCGACTTTCTTTCCGGCAACCGTCCGTCTCGGTCCCTTACGTGTCCGAGAATTATTTTTTGTCTTTTGCCCGCGGACCGGCAGATTGCGCCGATGTCGGAGGCCCCGGTATGCCCCAATATCAATATAATGTTTAATATGACTCGCAACATCCCGCCTGAGGTCTCCCTCGACACGGTGGTCTTGGTCGATGACCCTGCGGATATTTGCAATCGCATCATCCGCTAACGCATCGGACTTGACCCCTGGGTCAACGCCGGCCTCAGCCAGAATTTTGAGGGCGGTGACCTGTCCAACTCCATAGATATAGGTGAGACCGACGCCGATTTTCTTGTTCCGGGGTAATTCGATACCTGCAATCCGTGCCATACGCCTTCTCCACTCTGACTTTCAGCCGTGTCAGGAAAACACCTAGCCTTGTCGTTGCTTGTGTCGCGGGTTTTCACAGATGACCCGTATGACGCCTCTGCGTTTAATGACTTTACACTTTCGACACATGGGTTTCACAGAAGCCCGAACTTTCATATCAACCTCATTCTCGCTCTTCTCTGAAAACGGTTCCGTAGAGGCGTACTTTTCTCTTACACGCTACTGAGTATCACTGGACCATCTGCCAGAATCGCAATCGAATGCTCGAAGTGCGCAGAGAGACTGCCGTCTTTTGTGACAGCAGTCCACCCGTCCTCTAGCATAGCGACTTCAGGAGCGCCCATATTCACCATGGGCTCAATGGCGACGACCATTCCTTCGCGCAGGCGGAGACCCCGGTTCCGCACCCCGTAGTTGGGAACAGGCGGATCTTCATGCAGTCTGCGTCCAACCCCATGACCAACAAATTCTCGCACCACAGAGAAGCCATTTCGCTCAACATGTTCCTGAACTGCGGCAGATATATCGCCAAGGCGGTTCCCAATACACGCGTGATATATGCCGGCTTCAAGAGCGGTCGCAGTCGTCTTCAAAAGCCGCTGTACAGAGTGGTCAACCTCGCCAACTGCAAAGGACACCGCGGCGTCACCATAAAATCCCTCGTACACTACGCCAAAATCCAAACTGACAATATCCCCGTCTTGAATGATGCGCTGATGGGAGGGGATACCGTGGACGACTTCGTTATTCAAGGAAGTACAAATATGGGCCGGGAACGGAACAGCACCGTTCCGAATCGTATATCCTTTGAATGCGGTTTTTGCCCCTTTTTTTGCAATCCACTCTTCCGCGATGCTATCAAGCTCTCCGGTTGAGGTGCCTGGTCGGACACGCTGGCGTAGTTCGCTCAGGGTTTCGGCAACAATGCCATTCGCAACCCGCATTATCTCTATCTCTTCAAGAGATTTCAGAAAGATCATTGGTCAGAAAACGGTACTGAGGCCGCTATCCTCGTCTTCCTCTGAGACGACCGCGTTTCATAAAGCCTTCGTAGTTTCTCATAATGAGCTGTGTTTCAATCTGCGCTACCGTGTCGAGTGCAACCCCAACGACAATAAGCAGCGCGGTTCCCCCAAAGAAAAATGGCACATTAAAGGACCCAACCAGGAGATTGGGCAAAACACAAATAACAGAGACATAAATTGCTCCGGTCAGCGTTATACGACTTAAGACTCGATCAATATAGTCCGCTGTTCGTTGCCCAGGACGGATGCCAGGAATAAATCCGCCATTTTTTTTCATATTATCGGCAACGTCGGTGGGGTTGAAGACAACCGCAGTATAGAAATAGCAGAAGAAGATGATCATCGCGACATAACTGAGGTTGTATATCCATCCCCCTGGCGTCAAAACATTCGCAACGGTTTGGGCCCATGGGTGGTCGGCGAAGCCAGCGATGGTGGCCGGAAAAATCAAAACCGAGGAGGCGAAAATCGGAGGAATTACGCCAGCGGTATTGACTTTCAGGGGTAGATGAGAAGTTTGCCCCCCATAGATTCTTCGGCCCACAACCCGTTTTGCATACTGAACCGGAATGCGACGCTGCCCGCGTTCCATAAAAATCACGGCGGCAACAATGGCAACCATGCCGACTAACAGGAGCAGCAACAACAGGATGCTTAATTCGCCCTCTCGCACAAACTCAGTCGTTGCGGTCACCGCTGAGGGAATACTGGCGACAATGCCGGCGAATATGATGAGGGAAATACCATTGCCAACTCCACGCTCGGTAATCTGTTCGCCCAACCACATGATGAAAGCAGTACCGGCGGCAAGCGTGACCATCGTCATGAGACGGAAACCCCAGCCTGGATTAAAAACTACCAGGCTTCCTCCAGGCGCCTGAATCTGTTCGAGTCCTATGCTGATAAAGAGGCCCTGGAGAAGCGCGAGACCGACCGTGCTGTAGCGCGTGTATTGGGTAATTTTACGCCGGCCCTGTTCGCCTTCTTTTGACAGACGCTCAAGGGTTGGGACCACGACGGTCAGCAGCTGAAAGATAATGGAGGCGCTGATATACGGCATGATGCCCAGGGCGAAGATAGAGAAGCGCTCAAGGGCACCACCAGAAAAAAGGTTCACCAAGCCAAAAACAGTGCTCGCCGCCTGCTCAAAAAACGCCGCGAGCGCCTCTCCATCAATGCCCGGAGTTGGTATCGCCACACCGATTCGGTAGACGGCGAGCAAGGCAAAGGTGAAGAGGAGTCGGCGACGTAGGTCTGCTATCTTTGTCGCGTTTTGTAAGCCTTCAAACATTACCCGACCTCGGCTGTCCCCCCCAGCGCAGTAATTTTTTCACGCGCTTGCGCACTAAAGGCATGGGCTCTTACCGTCAGGGCCTTGGTCAGTTCTCCCTTTGCCAATATTTTTACCTTCCCCTGACGGCCACCCACGAGCCCGGACTGGCGAAAAACGTCAAGGTCAACGACGCTGCCGGCCTCAAAGCGCTCCAGACTGCCAAGGTTGATGATGGTGTACGATTGCCGAAAGGGATTGTGAAAGCCTCGTTTGGGCAGCCTGCGGGAGAGCGGCATTTGTCCGCCTTCATAGCCAGGGGGGATACTGCCCCCAGAGCGCGCCCCGCTTCCCTTATGCCCTCGACCGGCTGTTTTGCCGAGCCCAGAGCCTGGACCGCGGCCGACTCGCTTCCGTTTTTTCATCGCCCCAGGAGCGGGTGGTAAGTGACTAAGATCCATTCTCGTGCACCTCGATAAGATGGGCTACTCGATTTACCATCCCTCGGAGTGAGGGCGAATCGTTTCGTCGCACAGTCATCCCGACACGGGTCAGACCAAGGCCGCGGAGTGTCTCGCGCTGACGGCGTGTCCCCCCAATGGCACTCCGCTTCAAGGTGATGGCTAAGACCTGCTCTTTTCCTGCGTCGGCCATGCCCTATCCTTTCATATCCAGCGCGGATTTCCCCCTCCGCTCGGCGACCTGCTCTGGACCGTCCAGGCTCTCCAGGGCAGCTAACGTGGCCTTTACGGAATTATGCGGATTCGTCGAGCCGAGACATTTTGTGAGTGCGTTACGTACACCAGCCAATTCCATCACGATGCGTACCCCACCGCCGGCAATGAGTCCGGTACCGGCCGCGGCGGGTTTGAGCAGCACCTTGCCGGCACCATGCCGACCAACAACCGTGTAGGGTAACGTATCTTCGACGAGAGGGACGCGAATCAAAGACTTCTTCGCGTGTTCAACGCCTTTACGGATGGCTTCTGGGACTTCGTGCGCCTTCCCCAAGCCGTAGCCAACATGCCCCGCACCGTCCCCGGCCACAACAACGGCGCTGAAGCTGAAACGGCGGCCTCCCTTCACCACTTTACTCACACGATTGATATGAACGACCTTCTCTTGGATATCGAGTTCGTCAGGATTAATCCGATCATCGCCAGCCGCCACAGGTATACTCCTTAGAGTTGTAGGCCGGCCTCGCGTGCTGCATCGGCAACCGCGCGGACCTGCCCATGAAAGAGGAATCCATTCCGATCAAAAACGACGGTCTGTATTCCCTGCTCTTGACATTTTTTCGCAATGAGCTGTCCCACTTCCTTTGCGGCAGAGACCGTCGCCGCTTTTTGTTGCGTCCTGTCCTTCAGGTCTGCGGAAAGGGTTGAGACGGAGGCTAAAGACCGGCCACTCTCATCGGAAATCACTTGGGCATAGAGATGCTTATTGCTGCGATAGATACATAAACGCGGGCGGCTGTCCGTTCCACGCACTTTCCGTCTGATCCGCTTTCGACGGAGCAAGCGGCTCCGTTCACGAGGGTTCATCCCTGCCATGCCTATCCTCCAGCAACAGCGGTCTTTCCAGCTTTTCTCCGCACGTGCTCGTCTGCGTATTTAATCCCTTTTCCTTTATATGGCTCGGGTGGCCGGAGCCGACGGATCGAGGCCGCAACTTCTCCGACCAGTTGTTTATCGACTCCCTCAATGGTGATCTGTGACTGCCGGTCAACCTTGGCACTGATCCCCGCAGGCAGTTGGAAGAAAATGGGATGAGAAAATCCGAGATTCAACTGGAGGATATCCTTCACCGCATCCGCTCGGTATCCGACCCCATTAATTTCCAGCACTTTCGAAAATCCGTTCGAGACCCCGTGAATCGCATTGGCGATAAGCTTCCGGAAGAGCCCTTGGCGTGCTCTAGAACGGCGGGAATCATCTGGCCGTGTCACGACCACACTGGACGCCGTCATTTCGACCGAGAGGGCAGCGTCAACCGGCACGTCCAGGACCCCCTTTGGTCCTTCAGCCGTCAGGATTCCTTGAGCGTATGAGATTTTTACCGTATCCGGTAGCGGGACCGGCTTGTGCCCAACACCAGCCATGCGTTCTTTTCCTCTTCTTGTTTTACCACGCGCTACACAGGACTTCCCCGCCGATGTGGCGCGCGCGTGCTTTCCGGTCAACGAGGACCCCACGAGAGGTTGACAAGATATTGATACCAAGTCCGTTCCGCACGGCTGGAATCGCATCAGCCCGTACATAGGTTCGTAAACTCGGCTTACTCACACGCTGCACCCCGTGGAGCGCAGGGCGTCCTACGGCGTCGTACTTGAGATCAATGCTGAGATAGGGAAATCCATTCTCCTCAACGCCGCGATAATTCTGAATGAAGCCTTCAGCGACAAGGATTTGAACAATGTTTTCCTTGATGCGGGAGCGCGGCACCGAGACGGTCTTTTTCCGTGCCCGCAGCGCGTTGCGGATGCACGTCAACAAATCAGCAATAGGGTCAGTTTGCATAATTCTCTTCCCTACCAGCTTGCCTTGGTCATACCAGGAATTTGACCCTTCAGCGCATAGCTCCGCAGACAGATCCGACACATGCGGAAACGACGGTAGAACCCACGCGAGCGACCGCACAGCGGACAGCGATTATACTCTCGGACGCGAAACTTCGGCTTCCGTTGTGCCTTCACGCGCAAACATGTTCGTGCCATAGCTCTTAACTCCGAAAAGGCATACCAAGGGCCCGTAATAACGCGCGCCCCTCTATATCTGTTTTTGCCGTTGTTACCATAGAGACAGTAAACCCTTTGATTTGATCGACCTTATCTAAATTTATTTCAGGGAAGATGGTGTGCTCCCGAATCCCCAGAGAATAATTCCCACGGCCGTCAAAAGACCTATCGGATATGCCGCGAAAGTCTCTCACGCGGGGCAGTGCGACATTGACCAAGCGGTCAAAAAACTCATACATACGCTCCCCGCGTAAGGTGACCGCGCAGCCAATCGTCATTCCTTCCCGGAGCTTAAAATTCGCAATAGAGCGGTGGGCCCGAGTGACCACCGGCTTCTGTCCCACAATCAGGCCAATTTCCTCGACACTATTTTCGAGCAGTTTGGCGTTTGTGGCCCCTTCTCCCAACCCCATGTTGACAACAATTTTTGACAGACGAGGCACCTGCATCACATTGGTGCATCCCAACTCTTGCTGGAGGGCGGGCAGTATTTGTCTGTAGTAGCGGTCTTTAATACGAGCCATAGATATTAGTCCAACACATTCCCGGTTCGCCGACTCACTCGCATCTTTCGTCCATCAACGATCTTGAATCCGACCCGAGTCGGGCGCCCGTCTTGCGGGTCAATCAGCATCAAATTTGACAGATGAATGGCGGCCTCTTTTTCCAATATCCCCCCAGAGTCCTGTGGCCCACGCGGCTTGACATGGCGCTTGACCATATTGAGGCGCTCAACAACAGCACGCTCCTGTTGCGGCTGTACCCGGATGACCTTTCCAATTTTCCCGCGCTCTTTTCCGGCGAGAATCATCACAGAATCGTTTTTTTTAATGCGTGCAGCCATGACCTGTCCTACAGCACCTCTGGGGCGAGGGAGATAATTTTCATAAAACGCTTCGCCCGTAGCTCACGCGCTACCGGCCCGAAAATACGTGTTCCGAGCGGCTCACGCTGGTTATCGAGCAGTACCGCGGAGTTGGTATCAAAGCGAATATACGAGCCATCTGGACGACCAAGCTCCTTAGCCGTCCGCACAACGACAGCGCGCATCACATCGCCTTTTTTCACTTTCGCATTGGGAATAGCTTCTCGAACCGAAACAACCACTTCATCACCAACCGAGGCATACCTCCGGCGTGTCCCCCCCAGGACACGGATGCACCGGACGCGGCGTGCCCCCGAGTTATCGGCAACGTCAAGCACAGATTCCACCTGAATCATACGCCTCCCTCTTTACTGCACTGCCCCTGACGTTTCAGACTTCAAGATTGCTCGTACGCGCCAGCGTTTGTCTCGGCTCAGGGGTCTCGTTTCTGTGATGGTGACAATATCTCCGGTCCGGCATGCGTTGGCGGGGTCGTGCGCTTTATATTTTTTCCGTTGGCGTATGTACTTCTTGTACATCGGGTGGCGGACGAGCCGCTCAACTTGGACCGTGACCGTTCTGTCCATCTTATCACTGACGACGACTCCTTGTCTGACTTTCCGGTTTCCAGGCACGCTTAGCTCCGTTCTTTATTCGCGGCGCGAACACGTTCGTGTTGTATGGTCTTGACCCGAGCAATATCTCGACGAATTTTTCGGATTCGCATGGCGTCTTCAATTTGCCCGGTCCCTCTCCTTAAACGGAGACGAAACAGCTCTTCGCTCAGCTCTCGCGCTTTTCCCTGTATTTCTTCGTCGCTCAACTCTCGGACTTCACGCGCCCTCATATGTGGCTCCTCGTCGCTCTCGTATCTGCGTGCTGACAGGCAGTTTATTAGCGGCCAGCCGCAGGGCCTCACGAGCGGTCTCGCGAGGGATCCCCTCGATTTCAAAGAGCATCCGTCCCGGCTTGACTACGGCAACCCAAAATTCGGGCGATGCCTTACCCTTCCCCATGCGTGTTTCCGTTGGCTTTTTGGTCACTGGCTTATCGGGGAAGACCCGTATCCAAATACGCCCCCCTCGTCGCACATGACGGGTCAGGGCAATCCGGGCTGCTTCTATTTGTCGGGCAGTGACCCAGCCACGTTCAAGCGTTTGCAAACCATAGTCGCCAAACGAGAGCGTGGCACCACGGTGGGCATTCCCGTATATACGTCTCCGTTGCTGTTTTCGGAATTTGGTCTTCCTTGGCGAGAGCATACGCGGCGTCCTTTACGCGCTCACGGTCGAGCGATGCGGCTCTTCCTCTTTCGTCAGGACCTCACCTCGGAAGATCCATACCTTCACCCCAATCACACCATACGTGGTGCGGGCTTCTGCCACCCCATAGCTGATATCGGCACGCAGGGTATGCAGGGGAACCCGTCCTTCTCGGTACCATTCGGTACGGGCAATCTCCGCCCCACCGAGCCGCCCCGAGCAACGCACCTTCACTCCTTGTGCGCCCATCCGAATGGCTCGCGTCACACTCTCCTTCATGGCCCGCCGAAAGGCCACCCGTCGTTCCAGCTGCAATGCGACATTTTCGGAGACGAGCTGCGCGTCGAGGTCGGGACGCCGGACTTCGTGGATATTCAAGTAGACCTCTCGGTCGGTCCGCTGGGCGAGTTCGGCTTTGAGCTTTTCTATCTCGACCCCTTTTTTCCCAATCACAATGCCAGGCCGCGCGGTATAGATATTGATTTTGGCCTTATTCGCAGCGCGCTCCACCTCAATTTTTGCAATCCCGGCATGATAGAGGCGCTTCTTGATGAAGTCTCGCATGTGAATATCATCGTGCAGAAGCGTGGCATATTCTCTTTCTGCAAACCAGCGAGACTCCCACCCTTCGAGCACGCCAACCCGGAATCCTTTCGGATGTACTTTCTGCCCCATCCTCTATTTCCTTCGTCTATTTTTCATCGACAATAATGGTGAAGTGGCTCGTGCGCTTCCGAATCGGCGTTGCACGGCCATGCGCACGTGGAGTAAAGCGTCGAAACGTTGCTCCCCCGTTGACGGTGGCCTGCTTCACATACAACGTGTCGGGATCAACATTCTGCGTGTCTGTGGCGTTGGCAATGGCAGATTGAAGCGTTTTTATAAAAACACGGGCGGCCTTCTTTTGAGAAAAGCGTAGGATCATCAGCGCTTCTTCAACCTGTTTGCCGCGGATAAGGTCCGCCACTAAACGGGCTTTCCGCGGCGACATCCGCACCTGACGAGTAATTGAGCGAACCTCCATAGTTGAGACCTTCTATCTCCTTTTCACGTCGCCCTTCTTATCCCCGGCATGGCCGTAGAAGGTCCGTGTTGGAGAAAATTCACCGAGCTTATGGCCAACCATATTTTCAGTCACATAGACCGGGATAAATTTTCTTCCATTGTGAACGGCGAATGTCAGTCCGATCATTTCCGGGAGAATCGTGGAACGGCGAGACCATGTCTTAATGACCTTTTTGTCACCGCTCTGCACGGCAGTATCGACCTTCTTCAATAGATGGTCGTCGATGAATGGGCCTTTTTTGACTGAGCGGGGCATCTTATCTCTTTCTCTTTTGGACAATATATTTGTCCGACTTTGAGTGGCGTCTGGTCTTATACCCCTTGGCTAGGACTCCCCAAGGACTCATGGGATGATTCCCCTTACTTCTGCCTTCACCTCCCCCAAGTGGGTGGTCTACCGGATTCATGGCAATGCCTCGCACGCGCGGCCGACGGCCAAACCACCGGCTCCGCCCAGCCTTTCCGTACGAGACATTTTCATGGTCGAGATTGCCGACCTGACCGATAGTGGCTTTGCAGTTTTGATGCACGAGCCGCATCTCTCCCGAAGGGAGCTTCACGGTTGCGTATACGCCTTCTCTTGCCATCAGTTGCGCGGAGGTCCCAGCGCTCCTGACAATCTGGGCCCCTTTGCCGATCTTCAGCTCTATATTGTGGATAATCGTACCAACCGGAATATACCGTAACGGTAAACAATTGCCAGGATGAATATCTGCCGATTCTCCTGACATGACCATATTGCCAACCACCAGACCGATAGGAGCGAGGATGTAGCGCTTCTCTCCATCTCGATAATGGAGTCGCGCGATATGGGCAGAGCGATTTGGGTCATATTCTATCGCGGCAACCGTCGCCCCAATCCCGTCCTTGTCGCGACGGAAGTCTATCACCCGATAACGCCGCTTATGACCACCACCCCGATGCAGGGTCGTGAGCCGGCCTCTATTATTCCGCCCGCCATGCTTATGGAGGGGGGCCAGCAAGGACCGCTCCGGCCCCTTTTTTGTCTTCGTGATCTCGCTGAAGCTGGAGACACTTTGGAAGCGTCTCCCAGCAGACGTTGGTTTGTATTGTCGGACAGCCACGAGTTATGCCCCTTCAAAAAAGTCGATGCGGTCGCCCTCACCCAAGGTGACATAGGCTTTCTTCCAGGCCGCTGTCTTGCCCTGCGACCGACCGACGCGCCGCTGTTTGCCGAGATATTGAATCGTCCGCACTTGTTTGACTTTCACATTAAAGAGCGTCTCGACCGCGTTTTTGATACTCACCTTATTGGCCTGCGGGTGGACACGAAAAACGACCTGATTCCCGACCTCGCTTGCCAGGGTCGATTTCTCGGTAATCAATGGAGAGACGAGAACAGAATAGACATCCATGCTTAATCCCCACCTAGCCGCTCAGTGATCTGTTGCATCGCCTCTTGTGTCACTAAGACCTTTCGATAGCGGAGCAGATCATACACATTCAGCCCCTGACTCAGCAGGACCTTGACCCCAGGCAAATTACGGGCCGATTTCTGTACGTTGCTATCGGCATTCGCCAAGACGAGCAGAACGCTATCGCCCATCTCCAGTTGGGCAAGCAGCGTGACCATCTGCTTTGTTTTTGGCTCGTCGAACTGAATGGCATCGATGACAACTACCTCGTCCTGGCGGAGCTTGTGCGCGAGGGCGGCTCGCAGAGCAGTCTTCCGGGCTGAGCGGGGCAGCCGGTACGCATACGAGCGGGGCTGGGGGCCAAATACCGTTGCTCCCCCGACCCACACCGGAGACCGGTTACTGCCTGCCCGTGCCCGTCCCGTTCCTTTTTGTCGCCACGGTTTTCTTCCTCCACCACGCACCTGGGACCGCGTCTTTGTCGCCGCCGTCCCAGAACGACGATTGGCCAACTGCATTCTGACTATTTCAAACAAAAGGTGCGTCCGCTGCGGCTGCTCGGAGATCGCCACGGGAAGAGGAATCTCTCCAACCTTCTCTCGTTGCGCAGAGAGGACGGTAAGGGGTGTTTCTTGGGCCGCCATTGGGTATCCTTATGACTTGTGGACGAGGACAACCTGCCCTCTCGCACCTGGTATGGAGCCATGCAGGAAGAGGAGATTGCCATCTGCCTGGACATCCACCACTTGCAGATTGAGCGCTTTCATCCGCTCATTCCCGTAATGGCCGGCCATTCTCTTCCCTTTGAAAATTTTTCCAGGGTAGGAGCGGTTTCCGATAGCCCCACCGTGGCGAAAATACTCATGCGTTCCATGACTCTTCGGAAACCCGCCCATGCCGTGTCGTTTCATCACTCCGGTGTAACCCCGACCTTTTGTCCGACCGATAACGTTGACCCGGTCTCCAGACTTGAAGACTTGTCCGACGGTGATTTCACCGCCAACCTCGTAGCCATCGGTGTCATCAACCCGAAACTCACGGAGCACAGCAAAGGGACCGGCACCAGCCTTCTGCGTATGCCCTAAAACAGGCTGAGAAACACGGTGTGGCTTTTGACTGCCAAACCCGAGTTGGAGTGCAGTATAGCCGTCTCGTTGTTGAGTCTTCTTTTGCACAACAGTACAGGGGCCGGTCTGTATGACTGTAACCGGGACAAGGTTCCCCTCAGTGGAAAAAACCTGAGTCATACCAAGCTTCTTTCCTATTAACCCTTGCATCGTCTCCTCTCCCACTACTCCAGCTTGATTTCAACATCGACTCCAGCGGCCAGTTCCAATTTTCCAAGCGCATCAATGGTCTGCTGAGTTGGGTCCAGGATATCGAGTAAGCGTTTGTGGGTTCGTATCTCGAACTGTTCTCGTGACTTTTTGTCAACATGGGGTGAGCGGTTCACCGTAAAGCGTTCAATCCGCGTCGGAAGCGGAATAGGTCCGGCAACCCGCCCTCCGGTCCGCCTGACTGTTTCGACAATCTCTCTGACCGATTGATCAAGTACCCGGTGGTCGTAGGCTTTCAGGCGGATACGGATCTTTTCGTTCGTGATAGTGGTCATAGGAGTCTACTCCAGGATTTTAGTCACCACACCGGCCCCGACCGTGCGCCCACCCTCCCGAATCGCAAACCGCAACCCCTCATCCATCGCTATCGGCGTCAGTAACGCCACCGTCATCTGCGTGTTGTCCCCCGGCATCACCATCTCCACCCCCGCCTGTAAGGTCACTGACCCCGTCACGTCGGTCGTCCGAAAGTAAAACTGGGGCCGATACCCGTTGAAGAACGGCGTGTGCCGCCCCCCCTCATCTTTCGTCAAGACGTACACTTCGGCTTCATATTGCGTGTGCGGCGTGATACTCCCCGGCTTGGCTAAGACTTGCCCCCGCTCGATCTCTTCGCGCTTGATCCCCCGCAGTAAACACCCGACGTTGTCCCCGGCTACGCCTTCGTCTAACAGCTTGCGAAACATCTCGACCCCGGTCACGGTCGTCGTCTGTGTCTCTCGTATCCCTACGATCTCGACGGCTTCCCCGACTTTGATCCGGCCCCGCTCCACCCGCCCGGTCGCCACCGTCCCCCGCCCCGAAATGGTAAAGACGTCTTCGACGGACATTAAAAACTCTTGATCCACGTCTCGGGCCGGCTCGGGAATAAATTCGTCTACGGCGGCCATCAGTTCTAAGACTTGGGCTTCTCCGTCGGCTGCGCCTTCTAAGGCCCGCAAGGCACTCCCCCGAATGATCGGCGTGTCGTCGCCCGGAAAGTCGTACTTCGAGAGTAATTCCCGCATCTCCAGGTCTACGAGGTCCAGCAGTTCTTCGTCATCTACCATGTCTACTTTGTTCATGAACACGACGATGGCCGGCACGCCCACTTGCCGCGCCAGGAGAATATGCTCCCGCGTCTGCGGCATGGGCCCGTCGGAGGCCGCTACGACGAGAATGGCGCCGTCCATCTGGGCCGCTCCGGTGATCATGTTCTTGATGTAGTCCGCATGCCCCGGACAGTCCACGTGCGCGTAGTGCCGCTCTGCGGTCTCGTACTCGACGTGGGCGGTGTTGATCGTGATCCCCCGCTCTTTCTCTTCGGGGGCTTTGTCAATCTCTTCAAAGGCTACTGCTTCGGCCATCGCTCGCTCGGCTAAGACTTTGGTGATTGCCGCTGTCAATGTGGTCTTCCCGTGGTCGATATGCCCGATTGTCCCCACATTCATGTGCGGCTTCGTCCGCTCAAACCGCTCCTTCGCCATCGCTCTTTACCCTTTCTGCGCTAGGCAATAATAATATCCGTTGTAAACGGAGGTGGCCTGTACGACCACCTCGTCGTTGGAACTCGTATTCGGAGGAGCACGCCAGAACCCAGCGCTCCCTTATGCTGAAGCTCGCAATTCTAAATGCTATTTCAGAAGAGTCAACCGCCTACGGCAGCAAGTCTTTAGTTCCGCTCTCTTCCGCTCTTTCTTTGTCTGGTCGAAATAGAAAACGGCCGTTGGGAATCGTGTCTCTCTTACCAGCGGTAATGGGCAAACGCTTTATTCGCTTCCGCCATGCGGTGCGTATCTTCGCGTTTCTTCACGGCACCCCCTCGATTCTGAGATGCCTCAAAGAGTTCGCCGGCCAGCTTCTCTTTCATGCTCTTTTCCGAGCGTTGTCTGGAGGATTGGACCAGCCAGCGCATAGCCAGAGAGTTCCGCCGGACTTGGCGTACTTCAACCGGCACTTGGTAGGTCGCCCCACCCACTCGGCGGGACCGAACCTCAACAAGAGGTTTGACGTTTTCTAACGCCCGCCGAAAAACCTCAAGCGCGTCCTCTCCCGTTCTCTGCTGGATCAGGTCCATGGCTCCGTATATGATTTTCTCAACCTTGCCCTTTTCTCCGTCGAGCATCATCATATTGGCGAATTTTGAGACGCTCGTATCGTGGTATTTCGGGTCTGGTAAGATATCACGTCGCGTGGCAGGTCCCTTACGTGGCATACTTTTCCTTCTTATTTACTTCGGCTTCTTTGCACCGTACTTTGATCGGCTCTGTTTTCGTTCCTGCACCCCGATGGAGTCCAGCGTGCCACGGATAATATGATACCGAACGCCGGGTAAGTCCTTGACTCGACCACCACGGATCAACACAACCGAATGTTCCTGCAAATTATGGCCAATCCCAGGGATATACGCTGTCACCTCAATCCCATTGGTCAATCGAACACGAGCGACTTTTCTCAGGGCCGAGTTCGGCTTTTTCGGAGTCGTCGTATAGACCCGGGTACAGACCCCGCGTCGTTGGGGGCAGGATTGGAGAGCTGGAGCGGTCAATTTTCTGCGTTGTTGCGCTCTTCCTTTTCGTACGAGTTGCTGAATTGTCGGCATTCGTCCTCCTTGCAAACCTCGGCCGGCCGTTCCCTCTTGCTAGGCTTCGAGTATTTGGGCAATGGGCAGTTCTTCCTCGGGTAAAACTTCCGGGCTTCCGGCAGTGAGCTGCGTATAACTCGGGGTGCCGGTTCCAGCAGGAATGAGCCGGCCCATGATAACATTCTCTTTGAGTCCCAGCAGGGAATCGACCTTGCCATTAATAGCCGCTTCCGTCAGCACCTTAGTCGTTTCTTGGAACGAGGCCGCGGAGATGAAACTATCGGTCGAGAGACTCGCTTTTGTAATGCCCATCAGGAGCGATTCCGCTTCTGGAGGAACTCCTTCATCAGCCAGCACCCGTTCAACCTCTTCCAGGAAGCGCCATTTCTCTACTTGCTCACCAACCAGGAAATCAGAATCTCCGACCTTGGTCACGAGCACACGCCGCATCATTTGTCTGACAATCACTTCGATGTGTTTATCATGAATACGCACGCCCTGAAGACGATAGACTTCCTGGATAGAGTCCACAATCCTCTTTTGGAGATCACGGTCTCCACGAACGCGCAGGATATCATGCGGGTTTTCAGACCCATCCATCAGCGGGTCTCCCGGCCGAACATAATCGCCTTCTCGTACGCTGATGTGTTTTCCCCGAGGGATAAGATACTCGCGCGCTTCACCCACTTCAGGGGTAATCAGCACCTTCCTTTTCCCTTTGGTGTCTTTCCCAAAAGAAACCGTCCCTTCAATTTCACTGATAACGGCGAACTCTTTTGGCTTGCGGGCCTCAAAGAGTTCAGCCACCCGAGGCAGGCCGCCGGTGATGTCTTTCGACTTGGCGGTCTCGCGTGGGATTTTGGCGAGCACATCCCCTGCTTCAACCCGTTGGCCGGCACTCACATTCATATTAGAGCCAACCGGCAGCAGATAGCGCGCATCCAATCCATTCGACAGCTTCGCCGTCTTACCGTTGTCATCTTTAATCGAGATGCGTGGCCGCATATTTGGGTCGCGGAATTCGGTAATAACCCGGGTGGACAGGCCCGTTCGCTCGTCAACTTTCTCTTGCATGGTCTGGTCGTGGATATCCCCGAATTTGACCTCGCCGCTGACCTCAGTCAGAATGGGGACGGTGTAGGGGTCCCACTCGGCGATTAAGTCGTTGGTCTTGACCTTGGCCCCATCTTTCTTTTTCAGCTTTGCCCCATAAACGATCTGATACCGTTCTCTTTCGCGCTCCCGCCCTGGCTCCAGGACCTCAGCAACGGCAACCTCTCCGTTGCGGTTCATCACCACGAGATTGCCGTCCCGGTCAACCACGGTCTTGAGATTGATGTAGCGAAGGACACCTTCATGCCGAGCCGTGAGCGTCGTCTGCTCGGCCAGCCGGCTGGCCGTCCCACCGATGTGGAACGTCCGCATGGTCAGTTGGGTGCCTGGCTCGCCAATCGACTGGGCAGCAATGATGCCGACCGCTTCGCCCAAATGCACCAACCGGCCGCGGGCTAAGTCACGTCCGTAACAGCGGGCACAGAGACCTCGCTTGGTGGTACAGGTCAGCGCAGAGCGTATCCAGACGCGCTCAATCCCGGCTTCTTCTATGCGTACCACGCGGTCTTCATCAATTTCTTCGTTTGCGCGCACAAGGACTTCTTGGGTAAAAGGGTCACGAATATCATCCAAGGCGACGCGCCCTAAGACGCGCTCTCCAAGGCCCTCGATGATTTCCCCGCCCTCCACCAGCGGGGTCATCTCGATACCATCAATCGTACCGCAGTCCTCTTCGCTCACGATGGAGTCCTGCGCGACATCAACCAGCCGTCGGGTCAGATACCCAGAATTCGCCGTCTTGAGAGCGGTATCAGCTAACCCCTTCCGCGCCCCGTGGGTGGAGATGAAGTATTGGAGCACGGAGAGTCCTTCACGGAAGTTGGCCGTAATCGGTGTTTCGATAATTTCGCCCGAGGGCTTTGCCATGAGACCGCGCATACCCGCAAGCTGACGAATCTGCTGGGCGCTGCCGCGCGACCCAGAGTCTGCCATCATATAGATGGGACTAAACCCGGCTTTGTCTTCCTGGAGACCCCTGAACATCTCATCAGCCGCTTCATCAGTGACCGAGGCCCAGGTATCAACAACCTTATTATGACGCTCGCCGTCTGTAATCAGACCTTTTGTATATTGGTCCTGTATCTCTTGCAGGCTCTCTTGCGCTTGATCCAAGAGATGGCTTTTTTCTTTTGGGACCACCATATCCTTGATACCAATAGAGATGCCCGCCCGCGTGGCGTACTCAAAGCCCAGGTCTTTCAAACGGTCGGCAAAAATCACGGTGGCCTTATTGCCCGCTTTCAAAAAGGCGGTATCAATCAAGGCTCCGAGTTCTTTTTTCTTCATCACGCGGTTGATTTCTGAGAAAGGAATCTCCGGCGGGGCGATTTCCGCCAGTAATATCCGGCCTACCGTTGTTTCGACCCGCTTACCATCCAAACGCACCTTGATCTTGGCCTGCAATTCAACCGCGCCTTGGTCGTAGGCAACCCGAACCTCGCCCGGACTGCTGAAAACTTTTCCCTCACCACGCGCGCCGGCGCGCTCGCGGGTCGCGTTATACAGCCCCAGGACAACGTCCTGGGTGGGAGCGATGACCGCCTTGCCGTGAGCCGGCGAGAGAATGTTATTGGTTGACATCATCAAGCTGCGGGCCTCAACCTGGGCCTCAACCGACAGCGGGACATGCACGGCCATCTGGTCGCCGTCAAAATCGGCATTATAGGCCATACAGACGAGGGGGTGCAGTTGAATGGCCTTGCCTTCAATCAGGATAGGTTCAAATGCCTGAATGCCAAGCCGATGCAGGGTTGGAGCACGGTTGAGCAGAACCGGATGCTCCTTGATAACCTCGTCCAGGATGTCCCACACTTCTGGCCGTTCCTGCTCCACCATCTTCTTGGCACTCTTGATTGTGGTCGTATACCCCCGCTCCTCAAGCTTGTTGTAGATGAACGGTTTGAATAATTCCAAGGCCATATACTTCGGCAGGCCGCATTGATGCAGGCGCAATTCCGGTCCGACAACAATGACCGAACGGCCGGAATAGTCGACGCGCTTCCCGAGAAGGTTTTGGCGAAACCGTCCACTTTTTCCTTTCAGCATGTCGGACAAAGACTTGAGGGGACGTTTATTTGGGCCGGTCAATGGGCGGCCCCGACGGCCATTGTCAAAGAGGGCATCAACCGCCTCTTGCAACATGCGCTTCTCGTTGCGGATGATAATATCCGGGGCGCTCAAGTCCATAAGCCGTTTGAGACGGTTGTTGCGATTAATCACCCGACGATACAGGTCGTTCAGGTCCGAGGTCGCAAATCGCCCGCCATCAAGGGGAACGAGAGGGCGGAGGTCTGGTGGAATAACGGGGATGACTTCCAGAATCATCCCTTCTGGATGGTTGCCTGACTGCCGAAAGGCGTTGACGACCTTCAGGCGTTTCGCGGCTTTCTTCCGTCGGGCTTCGCTTGAGGTCTCGACCATTTCAACCCGGAGCTCTCGCGCCAACTGTTCCAGGTCAAAGTCCTGCAATAACTCGCGGACTGCCTCCGCGCCCATCCCTACTCGGAAGCTCCCCGGACCAAATTCATCAAACGCTTTCCGATACTGGGTTTCGCTCAGCAGTGCTTTTTTCTTGAGCGGTGTGTCACCCGGATCAAGAATAATATAGGACTCGAAGTACAGCACCCGCTCAAGTTCTTTGAGCGTCATATCCATGAGAGTCCCAATCCGGCTGGGGAGACTTTTCAGAAACCAGATGTGAGCCACCGGGCTGGCAAGGTCAATATGGCCCATGCGTTCCCGCCGGACTTTCGACTGAATGACCTCGACTCCGCACTTCTCGCAGACAACGCCTCGGTGACGCATCCGCTTGTATTTGCCGCAGTTGCACTCGTAATCTTTGGTCGGTCCGAATATCTTTGCGCAAAAAAGCCCGTCACGCTCGGGCTTGAACGTTCGATAATTGATGGTTTCAGGCTTCTTGACCTCGCCATGAGACCAAGAGCAGACCAGGTCTTTAGACGCCAACGAGACCTGGATTGCATTAAAACGGAGCGGATTTTGGGGTTTTTCAAAAAGACCCAGAAAATCTTCCATTTCGTCCTCACCTCACCTTATTGATTTTCTTCACGCAGCTCGACGTTGAGCGCCAAGCTCTGGAGCTCACGAATCATCACATTGAACGACTCAGGCAGTCCAGGTTCCAGGACATTTTCCCCTTTGACAATCGCTTCATACATGCGAGTGCGGCCGGCCACATCGTCCGATTTGACCGTAAGCATCTCTTGCAGGCTGTACGCAGCGCCATAGGCTTCCAGTGCCCACACTTCCATTTCGCCAAGCCGTTGGCCCCCAAATTGCGCTTTGCCGCCAAGCGGCTGTTGCGTCACTAGGGAATACGGCCCGGTTGAACGGGCGTGAATTTTGTCTTCAACCAGATGGTGCAGTTTCAGGATATACATCACCCCAACGGTCACCGGCTGGCTGAAGGGTTCTCCGGTTCGCCCGTCGTAGAGCCTCGTCTGTCCGTCTACCTTATTAGTAACGGGATTGGACAGGCCGGCCTGCTCAAGTAAGGAGAAAATTTCCTTCTCCGGGGCACCGTCAAAGACCGGGGTCGCCACATGAGAGCCGCGTTTCGAGCGACTGGCCAGATCTTTGACCTCGGCTTCTGAGAGACCATCAATCAGTTGAGCAACTTCCGTTGAACGCGCGAAGTCCTTGAGCCGTGCACGAAGGCCGTCGGCCGCAGCTTCTCTCGCCTCATTCCCGACCTGTTTGCCAAGCGACTGCACCGCCCAGCCGAGATGGGTTTCCAGAATTTGCCCAACATTCATACGAGAGGGCACGCCCAAGGGATTCAGGACAACATCAACCGGCGTCCCATCCTCAAGATACGGCATGTCTTCCTCTGGGAGAATGCGGGACAGCACCCCCTTGTTGCCGTGTCTCCCAGCCATCTTGTCACCAACCTGGAGGCGGCGTTTGATGGCAATAAAGACCTTCACCATCTTGATAATCCCTGGGGGCAGCTCGTCTCCGCTCTTCAGTCTCTCAATTTTTCTTTCGCATTCCTCACGAATAGCGTGGATACGGTCGGCAAGAGAATCCGCGGTCTTCCGCATCTCCTCCTCTATCGCCTCATCTCCCACCCGGACCTCGTGCCACAATCGCTCTGGCATCGCTTCCAGAATCTCTTCCGTAATCTGCTGCCCTTTGGTGACCACGACACGGCGAGGCTCATCGTCACTGACCCGCCTCGTTGCTGTCTTCCCGACCAACAGTTGCGTAATTTTGCCGCGCGTACTGTCTCGGAAGATACGAATCTCCTCGTCTCGGTCTTGTTGCAGCCGTTGGACCTCAGCTTCTTCGAGGTCCTGACTGCGCTCGTCCTTGGTCTCGCCTTTGCGTGAGAACACGCGGACATCAATCACCGTGCCTTCGACCCCAGGGGGAACGCGCAGTGAGGTATCACGCACCTCTCCGGCCTTTTCACCAAAAATTGCCCGGAGCAGTTTCTCCTCCGGGGAAAGTTGCGTCTCGCCTTTGGGCGTGATTTTGCCAACCAGGATATCACTCGGCCGTACTTCGGCACCGATTCTGACAATCCCACTCTCATCCAGGTCCTGAAGTGCTTCTTCCCCCACATTCGGAATGTCTTGGGTGATTTCCTCCGGCCCAAGTTTGGTGTCTCGGGCGACGCATTCAAATTCCTCGATATGGACCGAGGTAAAGACGTCATCGCGGATAAGGCGCTCGCTTACCAGGATGGAATCCTCAAAATTATACCCCCCCCAGATCATAAAGGCGACCAAGACGTTTCTCCCCAGCGCGAGTTCTCCCATTTCGGTGGCTGGGCCATCGGCAATGACAGCCCCCGCCTCAACCCGGTCGCCAATCTGCACAATGGGGCGCTGGTTAATACACGTATTTTGGTTGGAGCGCTGATATTTGGTGAGGCTATAGATATCAACCCCAACGTCTCCGCGTGCCGTCTGCGATTCCGCTTTGACCACAACCCGCGCGGAATCCACACTCTCGACAATGCCATCCCGCTGAGCCACGAGGGCCGCTCCAGAGTCCCGAGCTACGACCTGCTCCATTCCGGTGCCAACAAGCGGGGCTTCCGTGCGGAGGAGAGGCACGGCTTGCCGCTGCATATTGGACCCCATCAAGGCCCGGTTGGCATCGTCATGCTCTAAGAAAGGAATCAGCGCGGCGGCCACACTGACCAATTGCGTCGGAGAGACATCCATCAGATGCACCTGAGCGGGAGGCACCATCACAAACTCTCCACCCTGTCGGGCAGAGACCAAGGTATTGACAAAATTGCCTTTTGCATCAACCGGCGCGTTCGCCTGCGCGATGGTCTGCCTCTCCTCATCCAAGGCGGATAAATAGCGGACATCCTCGGTCACTCGCCCATCTTCCACGGTCCGGTAGGGCGTCTCAATGAATCCGAACTCATTGACCCGGGCATAGGTCGAAAGGCTCGAAATCAGCCCGATATTCGGCCCTTCCGGCGTCTCAATCGGACAGACGCGGCCATAGTGAGTGGGGTGCACGTCACGCACCTCAAAGCCGGCCCGTTCCCGTGTCAGCCCACCAGGCCCCAGCGCAGAAAGCCGCCGCTTGTGCGTGACCTCCGACAAAGGGTTCGTTTGGTCCATGAACTGAGAGAGCTGACTCGACCCGAAGAACTCCTTGAGGGCGGCTGAAACCGGCTTATAGTTGACCAATTCTTGCGGCATTAAGGTCTCAACGTCCTGGAGACTCATCCGTTCTTTGACGGCCCGCTCCATCCGAACGAGGCCAATCCGAAACTGGTTTTCGACGAGTTCACCGACTGCACGAACGCGGCGATTGCCTAAGTGGTCAATATCGTCAACAACGCCATTGCCGTTTTTGAGTTCGACGATATAGCGAACCGTCTCTAAGATGTCTTCCGGGCGGAGGGTCCCATAATCCAGCGGGGCGTCAAGTCCGAGCTTATGGTTGAGCTTCTTCCGCCCCACTCGGGAGAGGTCATACCGCTCAGCGTTAAAGAACAGGTTATCGAAAAATGATGTGGCCGCCTCGTTGGTCGGTGGGTCGCCAGGACGGAGGCGGCGATAAATCTCAATCTTCGCCTCTGTTGGAGAGGTGATCTTGTCTTGGAGGAGGGTATTCCGAAACGCAGAGCCCGTCTGCGTATCGTCAATAAACAGGACTTCAAACTGGGACACACCACGCTCAATGAGAAGGTCGAGAGATTCCTGCGTTATTTCCTCATTACACGGGACGAGCACTTCGTGGGTCGCCGGGTCGGTGATATCGTGAGCGACCACACGGCCGAGCAGTTCCTCCCACGTCACGGGTATCTGCTCAAGCTGAGCCGCCCCTAATTGTCTCAATGCCCCACGGGTAAACTTCCGGCCCTCCTTGACCAATACATCACCGGTTTCAGGGTTGCGAATGTCCTGCGTTGCCCGCCGACCGAGGAGGTGGTCTGGCAGAAAAGCTTGGGCCGGTGTTTGTTCCCCGGCGTGGTTGAGAAAGATCGTATCCCGGCCATAGAAATAATTCAGCAGGTCCTCGGTTGACATCTCCAACGCTCGCAAGAGCACGGTTGCATGGAACTTGCGACGGCGGTCAATCCGAACATAGAGAATATCTTTCGGGTCAAATTCAAAGTCGATCCACGAGCCGCGATAAGGGATCACCCGTGCAGAGTAGAGTAATTTCCCACTCGCATGGGTTTTCCCTTTGTCGTGGTCAAAAAAGACTCCAGGGGAGCGGTGGAGCTGGCTCACAATCACCCGCTCAGTCCCGTTGACCATAAAGGTCCCATGATTGGTCATTAACGGGACCTCACCAAAATAGACTTCCTGCTCTTTGACGTTTTTGATTGTCCGTGTACCGCTACCGGAATCTACATCCCACAGGACGAGTTGAATGGTGACTTTGAGGGGGGCCGCATAAGTCATCCCTCTTTGGTGGCACTCTTCGACGGAGTATTTTGGCTCTCCAATCGTATAACCCACAAACTCGAGGGACGCGGTCTCGTTAAAGTCTTTGATCGGAAAAACAGACCGAAAAACCCCTTGGAGCCCAGCATCGGTCCTCTGGTCAGCGGTCAGCAAGCGCTGGAGAAATTCATCATAGGAGTGGCGTTGAATTTCCAACAGATGCGGGAATTCGATGATTTTTTCGATATGACCAAAGGACCGTCGAATACGGAAATTATGCGCGAGCTTACCAGCCATGTCCGCCATACATGCCCTCCCGACCACTCCATTGTCTACTGCAACTCAACCGACCCCCCGGCCTCCTCCAGCTTGCTTTTGACCTCTTCCGCTTCGGCCTTGGATACCCCCTCTTTGACGGCTTTGGGCGCGCTATCGACAAGCCCTTTGGCTTCTTTCAGGCCCAGCCCGGTCAACTCACGCACGACCTTAATCACCTGAATTTTTTTCTGCCCAGGACCGGTCAGCACCACGTTGAATTCATCCTTCTCGGCTTCCGCGGCCGGCTCAGCATCTCCAGCCGCCCCGCCCCCAGCAACCACCACCGGAGCGGCGGCACTGACGCCCCATTTTTCTTCGAGCTTCTTGACTAAATCGGAAGCCTCAAGAATCGTGAGGTCAGAAAGCGTGCTAATGAGTTCGTCCATCTTCTCTTCTGTCAGAGCCATACATTCCTCCTTCAGGACCGTCGTTTGCGATTAGTCTGCGTTCATCTGGGACATGCGTTCATTCAGTAATCGGGCGAGTTGGCTCCCAGAGGCGGAGAGCGCCCCGACGAGGCGGGTAGCAGGTTGAGCGAGCGTCCCGAGCAAGCGCGCCTGAAGCGCCTCACGGCTCGGCAGGGTGGCTAACTCCTCTATGCCGGCGGTCTCCAGGAATTGCCCCTCCGTTACCCCGCCCTTAATAGTGAACTTGTCGTTCTCAGCGGCATAGCGGGCAACGACCTTTGTGAGCCCAACGACATCACCATAGCCAAGGACCAGGCCATTCTGCCCAGCAAGCAGGTCTTTCAAAGACACATACGGAGTGTCATCAATGGCGAGCGCGACCAACGAATTCTTGGCGACGCGATATTCTCCAGACACTTCGCGCAGGGCACGGCGGAGCAGGTTGAGTTCTTCGACTGTTAGCCCTTTATATTCGGTCACCACTGCCGTCGTCGCATTGGCAAACCGCTTCTGCAAATCAATCACCGTTTCTTCTTTTGTTTTTCGGTCCATTGTGTCTCTTTCGTCTGGGCGCAAGGAGTGGCAGCACTTTTCCTCGCCTTAACGGGAGGAGTCAGCCGGGTCTACTCGCACGCCTGGCCCCATGCTGGTACTCACCGTAATGCTCTTGAGATAGGTTCCTTTTGCCGAGGCCGGTTTCGCCCGGACCAGGCTGTCGAGCAGGGACTGGGCATTGTCAACAAGCTGCGCTTTTTCAAAGGAGGCTTTGCCGATGGGCACATGCACATTGCCGGCTTTGTCAACCCGATATTCGACCTTGCCTCCTTTCAGGTCTTGGACCGCCTGGGCAATATCGGTGGTTACGGTTCCAACTTTCGGGTTTGGCATCAGACCGCGTGGTCCGAGGATTCTTCCGAGCCGCCCGACGACCCCCATCATGTCCGGGGTGGCCACCGCCTTATCGAACTCCAGCCAGCCTTCATCGCGGACGCGCGTGGCGAGGTCTTCAGCGCCGATGACGTCAGCACCCGCGGCCTCAGCCTCTTGGGCCTTCTCCCCTTTTGCGAAAACGGCGACCCGGATGGACTTGCCGGTTCCATGCGGAAGGAGCACCGTCCCACGGATGTTTTGATCGGCCTTCCTCGGGTCAACGCCAAGGCGTACCGCAAGCTCGACGCTCTCATCGAACTTGGCACGTTTCGTCTCGCTGGCAAGGGCGAGCGCTTCCGCTAAAGGGTAGCGCTGAGTCCGGTCAACTTTCTCCTGAGCGGAACGATAGCTTTTGCTTTTTCGAGCCATATCAATTCACCACCTCTATTCCCATGCTGCGCGCCGTCCCGGCAATAATGCGCATTGCGCCTTCGAGGTCTTTCGCATTCAGGTCTGGCATCTTCGTCGTGGCAATCTCTTCAACCTGTTTTTGCGTCACGGCTCCCGCCCTCCGCCGCGCTGGTTCACTGGACGCTTTGTCCAGTCCAGCCGCCTTTTTGAGCAGCGTGGAGGCGGGCGGCGTCTTGGTAATAAAAGAAAAAGAGCGGTCGGCATAAACGGTAATCACAACCGGAGTCAGCAACCCTTGCTGGTCCTGAGTTTTCGCATTAAATGCTTTACAGAACTCCATGATATTGACCCCCCTTTGCCCAAGGGCAGGGCCGACGGGCGGGCTAGGGTTTGCTTGGCCGGCCGGAATCTGAAGCTTGATTGTCGTGTCTATCTTCTTTGCCATTGTTTCTCACCGCTCTTTATGCTTTTTCAACTTGGACGAGATCAAGCTCAACCGGAGTTGCCCGACCGAAGATGCTAATCAAGACCCGCAACTTCCCCTTATCCGGTTTCACTTCCTCAACAACGCCGGTGAAATCCTGAAAGGGACCATCAACAACCTTGACCCCCTCGCCTGTCGCAAACGAAATTTTTGGCTTCGGCCGCAGGGCTCCTTCTTCAACTTGCTGGTGAATATCGGCAACCTCGGCTTCTGACACGGACGGGATAGTCTGGGGGTCGTTGGCTCCGCCAACAAAGCCGGCCACTTTGGGCGTTGACCGAACGACATGCCAAGTCTCGTCATTCATCTCCATCTGGACGAGGATATAACCTGGAAAAAATTTTCGAGCCGACGTGCGTCTTTTTCCTTTGACTAACTCAACGACCTGCTCCTCTGGCACGAGCACGTCTCCGAACGCTTCCTGCTTCCCCAAAGTCCGAATACGTTCCTCTAAAGCGGCTTTCGCTTTACGTTCGTACCCGGAATAGGTATGGACGATATACCATTGCTTGCCCATGACCTCAGGCCCCTTTATGCCTCTCGTTAATTGCCAAGGAACGAACGAAACAGCCACGACAGCAGGGCATCGACCGAAAATAAGAACAGGGCAACGATTGCAACGAGGAGGAGCACAACCTGCGTCGCAGAGCGGACCTCTTTGCGGCTCGGCCAATGAACCTTCTGGGTCTCTGCCCATGCCTCTTGACAATATGTCCGTGCTGTCTCAAACGCACCCATATAGTCCTATCCTCTCTCGCCGGAGGAAGCGCACCTATCCAAAGGAGACGGGTCAGGCAGGACTCGAACCTGCAACCCCCGGATTTGGAGTCCGGTGCTCTATCCAATTCGAGCTACTGACCCTCATGATGAATGCTGCCTGTCTATTACTCCAGGATTTTAGTCACCACACCGGCCCCGACCGTGCGCCCACCCTCCCGAATCGCAAACCGCAACCCCTCATCCATCGCTATCGGCGTCAGTAACGCCACCGTCATCTGCGTGTTGTCCCCCGGCATCACCATCTCCACCCCCGCCTGTAAGGTCACTGACCCCGTCACGTCGGTCGTCCGAAAGTAAAACTGGGGCCGATACCCGTTGAAGAACGGCGTGTGCCGCCCCCCCTCATCTTTCGTCAAGACGTACACTTCGGCTTCATATTGCGTGTGCGGCGTGATACTCCCCGGCTTGGCTAAGACTTGCCCCCGCTCGATCTCTTCGCGCTTGATCCCCCGCAGTAAACACCCGACGTTGTCCCCGGCTACGCCTTCGTCTAACAGCTTGCGAAACATCTCGACCCCGGTCACGGTCGTCGTCTGTGTCTCTCGTATCCCTACGATCTCGACGGCTTCCCCGACTTTGATCCGGCCCCGCTCCACCCGCCCGGTCGCCACCGTCCCCCGCCCCGAAATGGTAAAGACGTCTTCGACGGACATTAAAAACTCTTGATCCACGTCTCGGGCCGGCTCGGGAATAAATTCGTCTACGGCGGCCATCAGTTCTAAGACTTGGGCTTCTCCGTCGGCTGCGCCTTCTAAGGCCCGCAAGGCACTCCCCCGAATGATCGGCGTGTCGTCGCCCGGAAAGTCGTACTTCGAGAGTAATTCCCGCATCTCCAGGTCTACGAGGTCCAGCAGTTCTTCGTCATCTACCATGTCTACTTTGTTCATGAACACGACGATGGCCGGCACGCCCACTTGCCGCGCCAGGAGAATATGCTCCCGCGTCTGCGGCATGGGCCCGTCGGAGGCCGCTACGACGAGAATGGCGCCGTCCATCTGGGCCGCTCCGGTGATCATGTTCTTGATGTAGTCCGCATGCCCCGGACAGTCCACGTGCGCGTAGTGCCGCTCTGCGGTCTCGTACTCGACGTGGGCGGTGTTGATCGTGATCCCCCGCTCTTTCTCTTCGGGGGCTTTGTCAATCTCTTCAAAGGCTACTGCTTCGGCCATCGCTCGCTCGGCTAAGACTTTGGTGATTGCCGCTGTCAATGTGGTCTTCCCGTGGTCGATATGCCCGATTGTCCCCACATTCATGTGCGGCTTCGTCCGCTCAAACCGCTCCTTCGCCATCGCTCTTTACCCTTTCTGCGCCCAACAGTGAGGCACTTGTCCCAACCTTCCCGACAGTCAAGCTTTGATAATCTGTTTCTTTCGTGAAAATGGGACAAGCCCAGGAGCGGGCTTGAACCGCCGACCTCGTCCTTACCAAGGACGTGCTCTACCTGCTGAGCTACCTGGGCATTGGGACCAATTTTCTCACTGCATCGTAATCTACAAAATGGGGTGCCAGAAAAACTATAAGAGTGCGCCGTTCCCTCTTCATAAAAAATTGGAGCGGGAAACGGGACTCGAACCCGCGACCCCGAGCTTGGAAGGCTCGCGCTCTAGCCAACTGAGCTATTCCCGCCCAAAGTCTTGCCTATTTTCTTTATGGTGGAGAGGGAAGGATTCGAACCTTCGAAGGCATATGCCGGCAGATTTACAGTCTGCTCCCTTTGGCCGCTCGGGCACCTCTCCATATGCACGATTTTCATATTGACGAAAGCTGGCGATAGGAATTGAACCTACAACCTACTGATTACAAATCAGTTGCTCTGCCGTTGAGCTACGCCAGCACTCCAAAGTATGATTTCCCGCAGCTCAATAGTTGCATCAGTTTCAGGATATTTCCAAATGGGACCCTGCTCTACCTCAGAAGAGCGGACCACCCTACCCCAGCTCGTTCCAGTAGTCAATAGTGCTATGGGGTACGAATCTGACGAAGGCGCTCATAGAGTACGATGGCACCAGCAACAGAAACGTTCAGGGAAGACACCCGTCCTTCCATCGGTATTGAGACTAAGGCATCACAGGTGCTCTGGACGAGTCGGCGCATTCCCTTCCCTTCTCCACCCAGAACGAGGGCGACTTTTCCACGCATATCGAGATCATACACTGTGGAGGTTGCCCGCGGATTGAGTCCGACAATCCAGAAATTCGCTTGTTTTAAGGCGATGAGGGCAGACTGTAAATTGCCAACTCGGCAGAGAGGAAGATAGGCCGTAGCCCCGGCTGCTGCTTTTTCAACACTCGCCGAGAGTGGTGCAGAACGTCGCCTCGTCAGTATCACACCGCCAACTTTCGCTGACTCTGCTGTTCTCAGCAGCGCTCCAAGATTCCGAGGGTCCACTATTTCATCAAGGACCAGAATACAGTCTATCGCGTTCCGTATCAGGTCAGTCAGGCCAGCATACTGAAACGGACGCATCCGAGCGGCGATTCCTTGGTGATTTCCTCCATGTGTCAGGGTATCGAGGAAGGTCGCAGATTGGTATTGAATGGGGATGTGAAGCTGTCGGGCATATTGAATGATACTCTCTGTTTTCTGCAATCGGAGAGTGTATATGGTCTCGATTGCTCCAGGCTGTGTTCGGAGGTACTCGTCGAGAGGACGGAGTCCGTATAGGACACGCGATTTACAGTGTCCTATATTTCTTCTAGGATTTCGTTTCATGGGCAAAATTCTGACACGCTATATCTTCCTCGAAATTGCTCTACCCTTCTGTCTCAGTTTGCTGATCTTTACCTGCATTTTATTCACAACTCGTATCCTAGAGCTCGTTGATTTAGTCATCAGTCGAGGCGTATCGGTCTTACATATTAGTAAAATGCTGTTCTTCGTTCTGCCTTCTTTTCTCGAAGTGACCGTACCGATGGCCTTCCTTCTTGCCATTCTGTGGGGATTTGGCCGCCTCTCAACCGACAGAGAAATCATGGCGCTGAAGAGTTGCGGTATCAGCTTGTCTCAAATATCCCTACCCCTGTCTCTCCTGACAGTGGTTCTTTTAGTGCCCTCTTTTTTCCTCACGCTGGCTGTCCGTCCGTGGAGCAACTCCGGACTCGACCGAGTATTCTACGATGTTTCGAGAACACGGGTAACCGCGGGCTTAAAAGAAAAGACATTCAACAGTGAATTTTCAGGTCTGGTTATCTATGCGGAAGAAATTGAACCACCAGGGACGGTTCTGAAGGGGATCATGATAGCAGATAGTCGGACTCCAGACAGAAAAGATACCATCTTTGCGCATGATGGTCTCATTGTTCCCAGCGCTGAAGGCAATCTGTTGACCCTACGCTTAAGTAAGGGGACTGTGCATAGCATGCAGCAAGTAGAAAAGGGCCATCAGACCACGCATTTTTCTGTCTATGATGTGACTTTGGATACGGCCGCCCTCCTCGCTCACGTGCGCCAGCCGAACCATAGCCCCAAAGATATGACGATAGCGGAGCTCCTCCACCGTTTGTCTCAAGTCCAAGAATCATCTTCACAATATCATAAAGCACTGGTTGAATTTCATCGCCGCTTTGCCCTCCCGTTTGCGTGTGTGGTTTTTAGTCTGGTCGCCTTTCCTCTCAGCGTGCGCACGACGTGGGCCTTTCGTTCGGTTGGATTTGGCATCAGCCTCGGTATTATCCTGCTCTACTATCTGCTGCTTACTGCCGGGGAGGCGTTTGGAGAAAGAGGGGTACTCCCTCCTGCAATTGCCCTGTGGATACCGAATGGCGTCTTAGGTGTTCTCGGCGTCTATCTCTTCTCTCGGGTGACGCAAGAGAAACCTTTCTTTCCTCTCTTGACTTGGTTGTCTCAATGCTTTTCCAAGCGTCCCCTGTCCTCTTTCGTTACCCCATGACGCCGATACAGGTTTATGAGTCAAGCCAGCCTTCCTTTTCCTTCTCGACTCATCGCGGCCTATCTGTGCAAAGAGTTTATTCGCCTCTTTTCATTCTGTCTTGTTCTTTTTCTCGGACTTTCGCTGCTGGTTGATTTTTTTGACCGTTTTAATAGCTTCGTCAAATACGGAGCGTCCCTCTCCGCTATAGGGAGCTATTTTCTTTTCAAATTGCCCCTCTTTGTCACCCAAGCTGTCCCGGCCGCGGCACTCGCCGGGTCGCTGCTGAGCCTCGGAATGCTCACCCGCCATAAGGAACTCCAGGCACTCAAAGCCTGTGGGGTGAGTACCTGGCAGATGGCAGCGCCCCTCCTCTTATCCGCCGGTGTCTTAAGTCTCGGTGGATGGGTATGGAACGAGCAGGTCGTTCCATACGCCTTTCACAAGTCTCGCTATATCAATACCGTGGAGATTAAAGGCAAAACCTTCAAAGGGCTCTTTCAGACGCGGGGGTTCTGGTATCATGGAACGGATGGGTTCTACCATATTGACCATTTTGATTCACGCCACAATATCCTTTCCGGTCTCACTATTTACACCCTGAGTGAGGAGTTTCAGGTGCAGGCTTTGACAAAGATTGCTCAGGCATCTTGGCGAGACGGAAGATGGTATTTTGAAGGAGTCCAGGAGAGCCCGCTAGAGCGCAGGGGGGTGCATCATTCGTCCCCACCATCTCCTCTCCTCAAGGAAACGCCAGCAGACTTCTCCCTGGTTGCCATGAAATCCGAAGAGTTTTCATCACAGGCACTCAGAGATTATATCGCCGACCTCCAGCAAAAAGGGCTTGATACGACAGAGTATCAAGTAGACCTCAAACTCAAGGGGGCCATCCCTTTTGCGACATTTGTTATGACACTATTAGGGGCGGCACTTGCGATACCCGGCGCAAAGCAGCTGACTGTACCCGCAGCGCTCGCTTCGGCGCTCCTTGTCGGATTTGGCTACTGGGTCTTTCTCGCTCTCACCGTTTCTCTCGGTAACGGTGGGATTCTTCCTCCGACCCTCTCGGCTTGGCTCGCCAATGGGACGCTCAGCTTAGTCGGTATCTATTGCCTTCTCGGTATTGACTAATTGACCGATGAAAGCTCACCGCTTTGAATACTGAGGACGTTTCCGCGCCTTATGCCGGCCATACTTCTTCCGCTCAACTTCTCGTGAGTCACGGGTAATAAATCCTTCTTTTTTCAGGAGGGGCCGAAAGTCTGGGTTGGCTTTGAGAAGGGCGCGAGTAATCCCGTGGCGAATAGCAGCAGCTTGGGCCGAGTTCCCCCCCCCTTGGACATTGGCCTTGACATCATATTGGTCTTCCGTTTGTGTCACAATGAGTGGCTGCCGCGCAATCATGCGGATCGCCTCACGGCCAAAGTATTCGTCAAGAGATTTTTTGTTGACTGTGCAATGTCCTTCCCCAGGAAGAAGGCGCACTCTGGCAATCGCAGTTTTTCGTTTTCCAGTTCCCCAACATTCTAATTGATTCTCAGCCATACAAAGCGCCTTCTTTCTCTCTATTCTTGGCCCTACTCGCTATCTGGCGATTGGCATCTGGGCAGCATGTGGGTGCGATGCGTCAGGATAGATTTTTAATTTCTTGACCAATTTACGTCCAAGGGCATTCTTTGGCAGCATTCCTGTCACCGCCTTTTTCAGGATGTATTCAGGAGACGCGGTAATCAGCTGTTCCGCAGACCGCTGCCGTATACCGCCCGGGTATCCCGTATGGTGGTAGTATTGTTTATCTTGGAGCTTCTTTCCCGTCAGTTTCACATGGCGCGCATTAATGACGACAATAAAATCTCCATTGTCAGTATGGGGCGAAAAGGCTGGATTTCTCTTGCCGCGTAAGGCACTCGCGAGGGTGCTAGCCAGGCGTCCAACGGTTTGGTCTTTCGCATCTACGAGATACCAATGCCGTGCCGGAATCACTTGCTTCTGGGGTAATGTTTGCGTTTCTTTCTTCATAGGTCGCACTACCTTTAACGACAGGTATGGGGGATGGCGGGGCCGACGAGACTCGAACTCGCGACCTCCGGCGTGACAGGCCGGCGTTCTAAACCAGCTGAACTACGACCCCACCATATGGGCGGTATCCGATTTGAACGGATGGCCCTCGGCTTGTAAGGCCGATGCTCTTCCTCTGAGCTAACCGCCCCTCCATACAAGGACGAAAGAGACTAACGAGCCTTACTCCAAACGAGGATATGGTCTCTACCACTGCTCCCTTTTCCGGTCAATCCCCTCATATTCATTAATGTGTCACGATCTCGGTTGACTCCGTTGGATCAGGTGTATCGGAAGAGTAGAGGGGCTCTTCCTCAATCACGGCCTCATTCTTTGCGAGAAACTCGTCGGGCTTGGCAAGGACGAGCGCATTGCGGAGCACTGCGTCGAGATGGTCAACAGGTTCGACCTGAACCGCACGCAAGATATTCGCCGGAACTTCCTGCAGGTCTTTTTCATTGTCAGTTGGGATGAGTATCCTGGTTATCCCGCCACGATGGGCAGCGAGTATCTTCTCCTTGAGACCGCCAATGGGGAGCACACGACCACGTAGCGTAATTTCTCCGGTCATAGCGGTATCATGTCGAACCGGAATTTTTGTCAGTGCTGATACCAGGCAGGTTGCCATCGTCACACCGGCTGATGGACCATCCTTTGGGATAGCGCCTTCTGGAATATGAATATGCACGTCGATATTCTGGTAAAAATCCTTGTCGAGCCCTAACTCATCCGCACGAGAGCGGACATAGCTCATCGCCGCCAGGGCTGATTCTTGCATCACATCGCCAATTTTCCCAGTAATAGTCAATTTCCCTTTCCCAGGGACAATGGTCACCTCAGTGGCAAGCAGTTCACCCCCCATATCCGTCCAGGCCAATCCGGTGACGACCCCAATTTTGTCTTCCTGCTCTGTCTTACTCATCCGATATCGGGCCGGCCCCAGGTATTTTTCGAGGCGTTTCTGATTGAGTCGCACATGGGTATCTTTGCCCTTTTTGACAACTTCTACGGCGACCTTTCGACAGAGTGTCGCCAGCTCTCGCTCGAGATTTCTGACTCCAGATTCTCGCGTGTAAGAGCGTACCACGGTAGACAGCATACGGTCAGAACAGGTGATATTGCGCTCAGTCAAGCCGTTAGCCTCACGTTGCTTTTTGAATAAGAAGTGCTTCGCGATATTTAATTTTTCCCACTCGGTGTAACCAGGAATTCGAATGATCTCCATACGATCCTGGAGGGGGCGTGGAATCCGTTCAAGGGTATTGGCCGTGCAGATAAAGAGAATTTTTGACAGATCGTAATCCACGTCCAGGTAATGGTCGTTGAAGGTCGTGTTCTGTTCTGGATCAAGGACTTCCATCAATGCAGCGGACGGATCCCCCCGAAAATCGGTTGACATCTTGTCGATCTCATCAAGGAGAAAAACCGGATTTCCTGACCCCGCTTTTTTCATTCCTTGGATGATTTTCCCTGGCATTGCTCCGATATAGGTCCGTCGGTGTCCCCGGATTTCTGCCTCATCGCGTACTCCACCGAGGGAGATACGCACAAATTCCCGGTCCGTCGAGCGGGCAATAGATTTTCCCAAGGATGTTTTCCCTACTCCCGGAGGGCCAACAAAACAGAGAATCGGACCTTTCAACTCGCCGACGAGACTTTGGACGGCAAGATATTCCAGGATGCGTTCTTTGACCTTCTCCAGGCCATAATGGTCTTCGTCTAAAATTTTTTCTGCATCTTGGATGTCCAGCTTATCTTCTGTGTATTCATACCAGGGAAGGACGAGCAGCCAGTCAATATAGTTTCGCACAACCGTCGCCTCGGCAGACATCGGCGACATCATCTTCAGCTTCTTGATCTCTTTTTCTACTTTATCCCGCGCCTCTTGAGACAGCTTCTTTTGCCGGATTTTTTCTTCGAGCTCCTGCAATTCGTTCTTGAATTCGTCTTTTTCTCCGAGCTCTTTTTGAATGGCCCGCATTTGCTCGTTGAGATAGTATTCTTTCTGGGTCTTTGCCATTTGTTTTTTGACCCGGTTGCGTATCCTGCGCTCTACTTCAAGTATCTCAATCTCAGAGCGCGTAAAGCTCAGCACTTTCTCCAGTCGGTCAGCGGGATCGATTGTTTCAAGCAGGGTCTGTTTATCCTCCAGTTTAATCCCCAGGTGGGCAATAATGGTATCGGCAAGGCGGGACGGGTCATCAAGCGCCGAGACCGACATAATCATCTCAGGGGGAATTTTCTTATTCAGACGAACATAGCTCTCAAACGCCGTATTCACGCTTTTCACCAACGCGTCGATCTCGGCTTGTCGTTGGGACGTTTCTTCAACCTCTTCAACGTCAGCCCAGAAGAAGTCATTCTGCTCGACATACTGGACGACCTGTCCGCGCTGTTTCCCCTCAACCAACACCTTTACGGTCCCGTCTGGCAGCCGGAGGAGCTGCACAACATGCCCAATGGTCCCCATGGTATAAATATCATTGGCAACCGGGTCGTTGACTTTCGCATTACGCTGCGTTGCGAGAAAAATCAGTTTATCGCCGGCAACTGATTCTTCGAGCGCCTTAATCGACTTCTGCCGTCCCACAAAGAGAGGAACGACCATATGAGGAAAAACAGTAATGTCCCGTAACGGTAAAAGCGGTAGACGCACGACCCCTCCTTTTTCCGATCTCTCTTTATTATTTGTCACCCTTGAATACCATGCCGCTGCCTCCCGAGTCAGGTCGTCAGGCGCTCTCGGCCGTCGCCTTTTGGTACATCACAATAGGCGGGACATTGCGTGACACCACTTCTTCGGAAATGAGGACTTCTTTGATATTCGGCTGCGAGGGGATATCATACATGATATCCATCATGATGTTTTCCATAATGGCGCGGAGTCCACGAGCGCCGGTTTTTCTGTCCAACGCCTCACGAGCAATCGCAGTCAGCGCGCCTTCAGTAAAGCGCAGGTGGACATTCTCCAATTCAAAGAGCTTCTGGTATTGACGAACGAGTGCATTTTTTGGCTCGCGCAAGATTCGGACTAGGGCCTGGTCGTCTAGCTCCTTGAGCGTCGCGAGTACCGGCAGACGGCCGATGAATTCCGGGATCATGCCGAATTTCAGCAGGTCTTCTGGTTGCACCTCCGTGAGTAGACTGCTCCCTCTCCGGCTGGTGCTCCGGACCTCTGCCCCAAACCCCAGGCTCTTTCCCCCAATTCGTCGTTGAATAACGTCTTCCAGACCAACAAACGCACCCCCACAGATAAAGAGGATATTCGTCGTATCAACCTGGACAAACTCTTGTTGCGGGTGTTTGCGGCCTCCTTTTGGCGGGACGCTCGCGACCGTCCCCTCAATAATCTTGAGTAAAGCCTGTTGGACGCCCTCACCGGAAACATCTCGCGTAATCGAAGGATTATCACCTTTTCGGGCGATCTTATCGATCTCATCGATATAGACGATGCCCTTCTGACATTTCTCGACATCATAGTCAGCATTTTGTAAGAGGCTTAAAACGATATTCTCAACATCCTCCCCAACATATCCGGCCTCGGTCAGGCTGGTTGCATCTCCGATTGTAAAAGGAACCTGGAGGAAACGAGCCAAAGTTTGGGCCAGGAGGGTTTTCCCTGATCCCGTCGGACCCAGAAGAAGAATATTAGACTTTTGCAGTTCAACCTCACTGGTCATCAACTGTGCATCAACGCGTTTGTAATGATTGTGGACGGCAACCGAGAGGATTTTTTTTGCTTGCTCCTGTCCGATAACGTATTGGTCCAGAACACGCTTTATCTCAGCCGGTTTTGGGACGGCTGAGGAGGCGGCCAATGTGTCTTCTTGGTCACACTCTTCCGCGATAATATCGTTACACAGGTCTATACATTCGTCGCAGATATAGACCGTCGGGCCCGCGATCAATTTGCGGACCTCATCCTGACTCTTGCCACAAAAAGAGCATACCAAATTTCCGGGACGATCATCGCCATTTCTTGGCATATTTCCTCCTGGAATCGCTTTCATCCAGTCCGCTAGAAGGAGACATGCTCCAGGTTAGCGCGAGGCCCCTTCGCGCGGAAGAGGAAACGGTATCCATGCGAACTCACCTGTCCGTGCAACTACCCGCTATTATGGTGGTACAGAGTTGAGGAGCGTTCATCTTTCAGTCCAATCGAACAGGGAGGAGCAAAAGGTTCTTCCCCGAGGGTTCATACTAATCGTTTTCCTCGGCACCAGCAACGTCTTCTTGGACCACTCGGATATGAGCCTTCCCCACAACTGCCTGAAGTGCCTTTTCCCTGCACAGCCGCCCTTGTAGCATCTGACGATTCGTCGGATCAGCGTAGAATGTCCCAATCTGCTGTCGCTGTTCGACACTCGCCGCTTCAAGATTTTCGATCTTCACATCAACCTCTTCCTCCGTACTTGTGATATCGAGTTGCTCCACGAGTGCATCGAGGAGCAGGGTCGTCTCAATTTGCCGCTTTGCCCGCAGGGAAAGGTCCTCACGTATCGACTCAGGAATAGTCGGGTCATCAAAGCTGACCTTGCTCCCCCTCTGCATGCCCAACTCAGCGAACAACTGTTGCGCTTGTTCACGAATAAGGCCAGGGGGGACAGCAAAGGGATTCTTATTGAGTATTTGGCTCAGCACAGCGTCACGCATTCGCCCTTCGGCTGTCCGCTCCGCCATCTGTTCCATATTCTCCCGAATCTTGGCGCGTAATTCTTCAAGGGTATCACACTCTCCATGGTCTTTCACAAATTCATCGTCTAGCAGAGGCACTTCTTTGCTCGCCATATCGTGTATAGTGACGTGAAAGTCAGCAGTAGGAATAGCCCCATGCCGACTAGTCTCTGTCTCTTGAGACCCTTGGGGCAATGGGAGCGAAAATTCAACAGTCTGTCCTTTCTTGGTGCCAACGATCTGCTCTTGGAACCCAGGCAGGAGCGACTCTTTGCCCATCTCGACCAATCGGCTTTTTCCTTCGAGACCCGGAAGGGCTCGCCCGTTCTGTACGGCTCGGTAGTCCAGGGTGACAACGTCTCCCAACTCAACTCGGTCTCGGTCCGTTACGGGGTGAAGCTGCGCAAAGGAATCAGCGAGGCGTGCTAAAGACTCGTCAACCTCTTTTTCCGTTACTGACGCGAGCACCTTATCAACCGCTATGCCCTCGTAATCAACATGCTTGACTTCAGGCTTCGTCTCAATAGTCGCGGAATAACAGAAAGGGTTTCCCGCAACCAAGCGCTCAGTCACAATCTGAGGCTTGGTTACAATAGCAATTTTGTGCTCCTCTATTGCTTTGGTAAGAGACTCCTCAACCAGGGAGGAACTCACTTCCGCCGCAATCTCTTCTCCAAAGCGACGTTCAATCACCTGCCTTGGCACTCGCCCAGCCCGAAAGCCTTTCAGCCGGACACGGTTTTGGTAGGTTCGATACGCTTTCTCCAGCCCAGCCTGAACTTGATCCGCAGGAATCTCAAAAGCGATTTTTTTCTGAACCGCGCTCAGTTCCTCAATCGAAATTTTCATGCAGCAGCAACCTATTTGTGGATATTAGCGGAGATATTCATATACCCATATAAGACAGGTATGCGAGAGGGGGGACTTGAACCCCCATCCGCTTCAAGCGGACTAGATCCTAAGTCTAGCGCGTCTGCCAATTTCGCCACTCTCGCATAGGTCTTCGCCGAAGGTGGTGGGCCGCCGGAGATTCGAACTCCGGACCCGCTGATTAAGAGTCAGCTGCTCTGCCAACTGAGCTAGCGGCCCATGGGCACCATAACTACTATTCCTAGTGATGGCAACCGGAGCCATAACGGCGATTATCAGAAGAATGTCATACGCTGGGATAGGAGGGGCAAGGTGGGTGAAGGGACTCGAACCCTCGACTCCTGGGACCACAACCCAGTGCTCTACCAACTGAGCTACACCCACCCTATGCGCCAGAAGGGATTCGAACCCCTGACCCACGGCTTAGAAGGCCGTTGCTCTATCCGGCTGAGCTACTGGCGCCCTCAATGCCTCGTGTGTCAGGAGAGGTGGATTTTTCTCCTGACAGTAGCATCGTATCGGGGCGAGCCGATTTGAACGGCCGACCCCCTGCTCCCAAGGCAGGTGCGCTACCAGGCTGCGCTACGCCCCGACATGGTTTAGTTCCTGTTCAGCGTGTGGGTTGCGATATTCTCGTTCCCTCACCTTACTGTGCCGTCACCTGCTCTTGAGGTGTGCCCGTTCACTGGCTCCCTAAGAAAAAATGGGTCGAACGGTCGGCAAAATCAAAAACAGGGGCCCAGTACACTCCGAGGACAACGGTTGCAACGCTCAAGATTGCCAGTAAAGAGCCATTGTGTGGGTCAAGAGCGACTTCACCTTCCGAATCAGACGGCTCATCAAGGAACATCGTCTTTACAATGCGGGCATAATAATAGAGGGACACGACACTATTCAAGAGCCCCACTACAGCCAGCCAATAGAATTGGCCCTTCACCACCGCCGCAAAGAGATAGAATTTTCCAATAAAACCAGCGAGCGGAGGCAGACCCGTGAGCGAAAAGAGGAAAATTGCCATCGCTGCCGCTGGCAAAGCTCCCCCTCTCCAGGCAAGCCCACGAAAGCCTTCCAAGTCTTCGCGCCCGGTATTATTGGCCACAACCATAACGACGATGAACGCCCCAAGGTTCATCAAATAGTAGACGACAATATAGAACAGCATCGCCCGCAGCCCTTCGTCGCTCAGCACAACAAACCCCATCAGGATATAGCCAGCGTGGGCGATGCTAGAATAGGCTAGGAGACGTTTCACATTATACTGGTTTAGGGCGGCAAGGTTCCCAAGCGTCATAGTCACCATCGCGACAATAAGCATAAGCTGAGGCCACTCGACACCGGGGACGAATTGCCACATACCAGTGTCTCCACTTTGAGAGAGCGCGGGATAGAAAAATCTCATCAGAAGCGCAAAGCCGGCCGCCTTTGAACCGACTGAAAGAAAAGCCGTCACGGGAATAGGCGCTCCGTGGTAGACATCGGGAGCCCACATATGAAAGGGAACGGCCGCAATTTTATAGCCAAATCCAGCCAACATGAGGACAAGGGCGATAAAGAGTGTGAGTTGGTCCGGGGCGTTTTGCAATAGAGCAGCGTTAATTTCCGTATAATCCAGGCTTCCGGTCAAACCAAAGATCCAGCTCATGCCATAGATCATAGTCCCCGAGGCGACGCCACCGTAAATGAGATATTTGAGCGCGGCTTCTCCAGATCTCCGATTGTGCGTCAAATATCCTGTCAGCACATAGGAGGTCAGGCTGACAAACTCCAAAGACAGATAGGACAGGAGCAGATTCGTTGCCGAGGCCATGAAAAACATACCGAGCCCACTCGCCAGAAGAATGCCATAGTATTCACCCTGATTCGGTCCGTTGATCTCCCGTGAGCCCAGAGACATCCAGACGGTTCCGACGACCGACAAGGAAAGAATCACCTTAAAGAAAATAGCGAAACTATCCAGCGCAATCATGCGGTGGAACAACCACCCTTCGCCGGCTCCTTGTAATCCTTCGATAAAGCGAATGCCAAAGAAGGATAGGCCCGAAGTAAATACCAGGGCCAGAGCAGCGCCAACCAGAGCGATATTGCCGAGTTGCTCCTTATCCTCCACGCAGAGGTCTGCAATAAAGATCGCCAGAATGGAGAGAAGCAGAATCCCTTCAGGGTAGAGATATGCCAGACTTTCAATACTGCCGAGGTTCATGGCCTGCTTTCTATATCGCCCTCGTCCACCACGCTAGCGTAGCGCAACTGCTTCGGTATCAGGACTATTGGTGCTTGCAGATAGCACGATTTCGTTGAGTCCCTGGAGTGAGACGTCAAGCAGGTCCAGAACGGCGTGCGGATAAAATCCCAAGATCACGACAATGGCTCCAAGCGGGACTAACATACACAACTCTCTCGTATTGATTTCCGAGAGGTGCATATTTGCGTACTCCTCGCGTGGTTTCCCGAGAAACATCTGTTGGATCGTCCACAGCAGGTAGCTCGCCGTGATAATGACGGTCAGGGCACCAAGCAAGGTCGGAATTTTATGCGTGTGCCAAGCCCCAAGCAGACACAGGACTTCGGAAATAAAGGCTGACAAACCAGGCAATCCCATGGCTGCAAAAAAGGCGAGCCCCATCACGCCGGTATAGACTGGCATTACAGAAGCGAGGCCGCCAAACCCATCAATACGCCGATGGTGGGCCCGGTCATAGATCACTCCGACAATGAGGAACAGCATGGCGGTAATCGTTCCGTGATTGAACATCTGTAAGACCGCGCCATTGATCCCTTGGGGAGTAAACGAGGCCATGCCCAACATGACATATCCCATATGACTGATGCTGGAATAGGCGACGAGTTTTTTCAGGTCCTTGGGCTCGGTAAAACATTGCGCTAAGGCGCAGAAGGCCCCATACACGATATTCCAGGCTCCCAGGGCAGCTAAACAGTACGGTGCAAACAGGAAGGTTTCTTCTGGGAGAAGAGGATAATTGACTCGTAAAATCCCATACGTTCCCATTTTCAGCAGGACTCCGGCCAGAATGACGGAGATGGCGGTGGGCGCTTCGACGTGGGCGTCAGGCAGCCACGTATGGAAGGGAAAGGCTGGGATTTTGACGGCAAAGTTAATAAAAAGGGCGAGCCACATGATTTGTGGCAAAGAGAAGCCAAATAAGAGCGGCTCGGTCTGAAAGTGCTGAGCCACGGCCGGCAGTTGGGTCAGATCAAAAGTGTAGCCGACGTTTTCGACGGCCCCGGCTTGAAAATAGAAGACCAGCATACAGACCAGCATCAACGCACTGCCGAGCATGGTATACAAGAAGAATTTGATCGCAGCATATTCTCGCCGTGGCCCACCCCAGATGCCAATCAGGAAATACATCGGTAGCAGCATCAACTCCCAGAAGATGAAAAACAGGAAGAAGTCCATGGCGCAAAAGACGCCCGTCATGGCGGTATCCAACAGCAGGAACAGGGCAAAATAGCCCTTCTCGGCCCGCTCGATATTCCAAGAGGCCAAAATGCAGATAGGGCATAGAAAAGCGGTCAGTAAAATCATAGATATGCTGACGCCATCGACGCCAACAAAATAGCGGATATTAAATGACTCAATCCACGGGACATTGACAACAAACTGAAGCGATGTGGTCGTCGTGTCAAAGTTCTGGTAGAGCCAGATTCCCAAAAAGAACGCGGGCAGGGTAAAGGCAAAAGCCGTCCATCGAATTAAATCTTTTGCTTGACTCGGCAGGCAGAAGACCGCGACCATACCAGCCAGAGGAAAGAAAATCATTAAGGTGAGAATAGAGGACTCCATAACGGCTCCTTACCACACATCCACACAAGGGGCTTGATAGAAAGTCTGGCTCACCGGAGCCCCGAGACTCCCTCTTTTGTAAACATCAGACGCCACTGGATTCGTCTGGTGGAGAGCCATAGGGCTATTCCAACCACGATGACCAGTGAGAGAAACACTATCACGACAGGGAGTAATGTGTCCGTTCCCACGCGCGGTAAGAATTGGGAAACGGCAATCGCACCAACAATGACGTACAGATAAATACTGAGGTTGCCGGTCTGGATTTGGCGCAACCGATTACCGATACCAAAAGTAATATCAGCCAGTCCGTTCACCAGCCCATCAATGACATAATAATCAAATCGCCCAATCGCCCAGCCAACCACACCGGTCACTTTGGCAACGCCATTCACGATGAAGTCTATGACATTCCGGTCAAAGACGGAGCATAACCAGCTGACCACCAGAGTCCCTCGGACGGCGGTCGCCTGGTAGAGTTCGTCAACATAGTATTTGTTGAAAACGGCTCGATACGGCACCCCGCCTCCGACCGTTGTAAACGTATCGGCGGATAGGGACTGCCGATAGTAAATCAGGTAGGCAAGAAATATCCCGACGGCCGCAATGCCGACAGAAGCCGCCATCAGGACGTATTCAACCACTTCAATGTGATGATGTGCCGCGTGGCCGCCATGACCACTGGCAAAGACGGGTTCCAACCAGTGCTCCAGGATGTTACTCCCGCCGAGGGCGGGGGGGACCCCGAGAAAACCGGCAAAGACCGCACCCACGGCCAGAACAATCAAGGGGTAAGTCATCACTGGAGGGGATTCATGCAAATGTTCTTTGGTATGCTCGTCGGCACGATTCTCTCCAAAGAAGACCATAAAGACCTGACGAAACATGTAGAACGCAGTCATCCCGGCAGCAGCAAATCCGATCAACCACAGGAGGGGATGTCCACCAGAAAACGTCAGCCAGAGGATCTCGTCCTTTGAAAAAAATCCGGCCAAGGGCGGGATACCGGCAATAGCAATAGTAGAAATCAAAAAGGTCCAGAAAGTGAGCGGCATTTTCTCTCTGAGGCCGCCCATCTTCCGCATGTCCTGCTCATCACTCATGGCATGGATGACGCTTCCCGAACCAAGAAACAGGCAGGCCTTAAAAAAAGCATGGGTCATCAGATGGAAAACAGCAGCACCATACGCCCCCACACCGACACCCAGCACCATATAGCCGAGCTGACTGACCGTTGAATACGCAAGGACTTTCTTAATATCAAACTGGGCAAGACCAATAGTTGCTGCAACGAGCGCAGTCAGGGCCCCAACCGTTGCCACCACGCCGAGCGCCACTGGCGACAGAGAAAAGAGAAAGTGCATCCGGGCCATCATATACACGCCGGCGGTCACCATGGTTGCGGCATGGATCAAAGCACTCACCGGCGTCGGTCCGGCCATCGCATCCGGCAACCACACATAGAGCGGAATTTGGGCGGACTTCCCGGTCGCCCCGACAAAAAGACACAGCGCCGCGAGAGTCGCCGCAGGGACACCCCAGACCATCTGCCCTTCCAGGTGGTGAATCAGATGGCTCAGGTCACGAAAGACTGCGGTCGTCCCATGCCCCGCCTCAAAGAGACTCCAGAAGATAATAAAAATACCGAGCGTAAAACCAGCGTCGCCAATCCGGTTGACAATGAACGCTTTATTTCCAGCGGTGGTGTTCGCGTGTTCCTTATACCAGAATCCAATCAGCCCGTAGGAGCACAGGCCGACGCCTTCCCAGCCCACAAACATCAGCACGAGGTTATCGGCCAGCACCAGGGTCAGCATCGCCGCGGTAAAAAGATTGAGATAGGCGAAAAAGCGCCAGTACGCTTTGTCATCGTGCATATAGCCGATCGAATACAGGTGAATCAGACCGCCAATGCCAGTGACGATCAGAATCATCAGACCGGAGAGCGGGTCAACAGCGAACGCGATATCAACCTGAAGCGCACCGATATGGATCCAGCGCAGGAGCGTATCAAGCAGATAACGTTCTTCAGGCCCCAGGCTGGTCAGCTGAAAAAAGGCGCGTAGCGCAAAGACGAAGGCGAGACCGACAGCCGTGCACGCAACGACGCTAATCCCGTTTTTTCCAAAGCGCTCCTGGATCTTCGCTCCGAAAATACCATTGATAACAGCACCAAGCAGGGGAAATAGGACGATCCAGCGGAGGTAGGAGACGAGAAGCGGATGGTCCATAGACTAGCCTTGCAAGCTATCGACGGCTTCGATGTCGATCGACGAAAAATTCTGGTATATCCCGAGCACAAGGGCCAAACCAATAACCGCTTCGGCAGCAGCCAGCATAATCACGAAAACCGCAAAGACCTGGCCATCGTAATTCCCGGAAGAAAAATGCGAAAAGGCAATATAGTTAATGTTCGCGGAGTTCAGGATCAACTCCACTCCCAGAAGAATCCCGATGGCATTCTTCCGGGTCAAGACACAATAGAGGCCGAGCACAAAAACAATCAGACTGACAAACAGAAAGTGCCGGAGCCCGATATCGATCAGTAGTCCATCCATAATCATTCGTAGTGTGTGGAAGGTTGTCCCGTCTTAAATGGGGGGAGGAAAAAAATCAAGGGAGGGCGTTGAGAGAGGTCAGAGCCGGGACTCGGCTCTTATCCGTTGGCCGTGGGACCGCGCAGTTCCTTCCGCGACACGACAACCGCCCCAATCAACGCAACGAGCAATACGACTGAAGCGAGCTCGAATGGCAAGATATACGGTCCAAGAAAAGCCTCTCCAATACCGAGCGTCGTCGGCTCGACCATAGGTTCAGCATGTTGTACCCATTCAGCCGCCCCAATACAGACCCCCATGACTGTCCCGACAACGACAAGAATCAAAGCAGCGGGAATACGTCCGACCGTCCGATTCGAGACATCCACATCAGCGATCCGGTGGGTCAGCATCACCGCAAAAAGGATGAGCACGAGAATACCGCCGATATAGAGCATCACCTGAATCACCGCGACAAAGTCAGCGGCCAACATGGCGTACAGGCCGGCCACTCCCATGAATGTCCCTAACAGAGCAAAGGCAGAGTACACCAGATTATGAGAGAGCGCGACGATGAGCGCCGACCCTATGGTCAAGGCGGCCAACAGATAGAAAACCAGCGCTTCCAAAGGCATTGCGATATCCCCTCAGCAACTTATGAGACGGCCTCTTCTTGCGCTTTTTTATATTTCTTCATATCAACCGGCTCCGCCCATTCCGCAAGGAATTCCATGCCGCGGTCCAGGATTGGTGCAATCATTGGGTCAGTCTCCTCCCCTTTCTTCGCCTTATACGCCAAGACGGGGTCCTTCACGAAACGGCGAATCATACTCTCCAGTGAGTAATCTGCCCCTTCAAATTCGGTCGTATGATGAATTGATCCGGTGGGACACACTTCGCTGCACAGGCCACAGTACATACATTTGGCGATATCGATATCAAACCGGCTCAGGAGCATCGACCGCGTCTCTTTGTCCTTTGGCGCGTCAATCACGATACAGTCAATCGGGCACGCCCGCTCGCACGCCAGGCAACCGGTACAGATCTCCAAGTCAACTTCAAGAATGCCTCGATAGCGAAGGGGCAGCGTATCTTGAACGCGGACCGCGGTGCGGTCTGGATACTGAATAGTATACGGCTTCCGAACGAAGTGAGACATCGTCACACTCATCCCTTCGAAGATCGTGGCCACCGCCTCTTTCGCATGCTTCAGATATTGGCCAATACTACTCGCCATACAGCCTTCCTTCTTGGCGTCGCGTTAGATTGCCGGATTGAAATAGAGTTCCGGCTTCGCCCGACGCAAATGGTACAGGACTCGTCGGAAAAAGATGACAAGAAGAGTCAGCGTACCGACAACCATGAGATAGGGGACAAACGGATTGCCTTCGGGCCAGATGACCATCCAGATCGCAGTCCCAACCAAATTGACAAATCCAAGCGGCACCAAATACTTCCAACACAATGCCATCATCTGGTCCACCCGGATACGAGGCAGGGTGGCACGTATCCACATGGCCAGAAAAACCCAGAAATACGCTTTCAGGAAAAAGACCGCGAGTTGCGCGATATTCAACACAACCGGGTTATTTGTCCATCCGGTGGGAATCTGCCAGCCACCCAGGAATAATACGGCCATAATGGCACCCGTTACGTATAAGCTGCCCCACTCCGCCAGAAAGAAAAGCGCAAAACGGAACCCACTGTATTCGGTCGCAAATCCAGCCACCAGTTCCGATTCCGCTTCTGGAATATCAAAAGGCGTTCGGTTGGTTTCCGCGAGGGCGGAAATATAGAAAGCAAAGGCGGCAACAAAGGTAAACGGGCTATGGAACAGGAACCAGTCCCAGGGGGCCCAGCCTTGCGCTTGAATGATCCCTTGCGTACTCAATGTTCCGGTGAGGAGCACAACGGGCAGCAAGGCCAGTCCCGCGGGAATTTCATAACTCACGACCTGAGCAGCAGAGCGAATGCCTCCTAACAGGGACCATTTATTATTCGACGCCCAGCCCGCCATGAGGACACCGACAGCAGACAGGGCAACAACTGCCACAATATAGAGAAGCCCCACATTAAGGTCAGCGATAATGAGTGCGCTACTGAACGGAATGACGACAAAGGTCGCCAGAAATCCCCACACCAGCAGATAGGGCGCAAAGACAAACAACGGACGGTCCGCGGCATCGGGCACCACGTCTTCCTTCAGGATATTTTTTACCCCATCGGCCAGCCCTTGCAGGACGCCTTGGGGGCCAACCCGATTCGGCCCAACCCGCGACTGAATGCGTGACCAGACCCGCCGCTCAAGCCAGATGGTGACCGTCACGAGGGGGAGAACAAAGCCAAAGACCACCAGGGAGGCAAACAGGAACATCATGGCGGGGTAGACGACCTCCGCCGGGAGCCCACCAAATACGCCGCTGGCAATTAAACCGTCAATAAAGCTTTGCATAGCGCCGCACTCGTACCGTATTTCCCTTTACCGGTCAACTTCAGGGGCTACCACATCGAGGCTGGCAATCAGCGCAATCAGGTCGGCAATCATAAGCCCACGGCTGAGTTTGTCCACCATGCTCATGGCTGAAAACGATCCGGTTCTGATTTTTGTTCGATAGGGAAACTCACTCCCGTCACTGACCACATACCAGCCCATATCCCCCCGAGAAGCTTCGACACGGATGTGGGCGTCGCCTGCCGGCGGTTTGAGCCTTTTTGCAACTTTCGCCAGGACCGGCCCGTCAGGAATCATCTCCAGGCATTGGCGGACGATTTTGCAGGATTCTTTTAATTCTTTAATCCGCACCATATAGCGGTCAAAGCAATCGCCCAGGGTGCCGACTTCACCAGTCCCGACTGGCACCTCAAAGTCTAATTCCGGGTAGACCGAATAGGGCTCATCCCGGCGCACATCATACTGGAATCCACAGCCCCGTAGATTGGGTCCCACCAAGTTGTAGTTAATCGCCTCCTCTTTGCTGACCGCCGCAACGTTGGCTAAGCGTTCGACATAGATTTTATTGTAGGAAATCAAGTCGTTATATTCGTCGATGAGGGGTTCAAATTTATCCAGGAACGCGGTCACTTGTTCTGCATATCCCGGTGGCAGATCCCAAGCCACGCCGCCAATACGCATGTAGTTAAAGGTCAGCCGCGCACCGCACAGGTCCTCAAGCAGATTGTTCACCTTCTCCCGCTCTCGAATCGCGTGCGTGAACGGTGTCATCCCACCAATATCCATAACCATCGTTCCAACCGAGAGCAGGTGACTGGCTATGCGGCCCAGTTCGCAAGCAATGACTCGACAGAACTCGCCCCGCCGCGGCACGGCAATCCCGGCCGCACGCTCACAGACCATGGCCCAGCCTTGGTTACACTGCATGGCCGATACATAATCGACCCGGTCCGTATAGGGCATGAAGCCATGATAGCCGACCTTTTCGGAGATCTTCTCTATGGAGCGATGCAGATAGCCAATATCAGGCAGGGCCGTCCGCATGATTTCACCATCGGCCTTGACTACAAAACGCAACACCCCATGCGTACTCGGATGCTGGGGACCCATATTCAGGGTCATCTCTTCGGTTGCGAGACCGTCATCGCGTTGGACTTCAAACTCATACCCTGCCAGGCTCATATCTGCCTCCCGCTTTGGGCTTGAATAGAAAAGGCTGGAGAAACGACGAGGGTGGGATGGAACACGAGCGTGAACTTATTTCAGCAAGCTCTCTCGGCGCGTGCTGATTCCGTGGTACTCTTCAGGTTCAACGAAATCCTTGCGAAGCGGATGTCCGACCCAATCTTCCGGCATGAGTAAGCGCCGCAAGTCCGAGTGTCCGGTAAAAACGACGCCAAGCAGGTCATAGATCTCGCGTTCCAGCCAAGTGGCGGCTTTCCAGACTGTTTCCACAGAGGGCATGCTCGGCTCCTCGCGCGGTACATTCGCCTTGATCACTATCGCGTGTCGATGAGTGTAGGAGTGGAGGTGGAGGACAACTTGAATATAGTCCTCTTTTAAGAAATCAACGCCAGACATGTTGGTTAAACAGTCAAAGGCCAAGGCCGGGTCGCCGTGAAGAAATCGACACACCTCAACGATAGAGTCTGGCTTGACAAGGACAAAGGGATCAAGGGCGTCAGCCTCAAAGGATATAATAGCGTCGTTGTGCTGGTCTTGTAACCTGTGGTGTATCTCTGTGGGGTTCATAGTTCACACACTGCGGTGCCCTTTGCTGCCCTGCTATGTCGCTTGTCGTCAAGACCCTTTATGCTGCGGCCTGGGCAGCAGAGCCTTTCACCAACCAGCGCTCCTGCATCATCTTTTCTTGAAGTTTGAGCAGCCCCTCGGTCAGGGCTTCAGGACGGGGCGGGCAGCCAGGAACGTAGACATCAACGGGAATCACTTTATCGACACCATCACAGACTGAGTATGCTAACTGAAACAGCCCACCGCAGTTTGCACAGCTCCCCATAGAAATCACATATTTAGGATCAGGCATCTGGTCGTACAGGACTTTCGTCCGCAGCGCCATCTTCAGGGTCAGCGTCCCGGCGATAATCATCATATCGGACTGACGCGGAGTCGCCCGTGGAGCCGCTCCAAAACGCTCCAAGTCTGCTCGGGGGCCGCCGGTTTGCATGAGTTCAATAGCACAACACGCAAGACCGAAGAGCATGTACCAGACTGACGATTTCCGCGTCCAATTGAGCACATCATCAAGTTTGGTGGTAATCACCATCTCTGGAACACTATTAATCAACGACATGCTTCCTCCTCAGGCGGCCTTCGGCAATTCAGATTCTTTCGCGGCGGTCTGCGCTGCGGCTGTGGTTGGTTGTAGTCGCTTGAGCCATTCAAGGTCGCGCTTGGCCCAGACATAGACCAGCCCAACAACAAGGATACCCAGAAATATCAATATCTCAGTGAGGGCAAAGAGCCCTTGCCCATTGAGCAGCCAAGTGCGGAAAGCGACGGCCACCGGGAAAATAAAGGCAACTTCGATTTCAAATATCACAAACACGAGGGCGATCAGATAGAAGCGGATATTAAAATTAATCCACGCCCCCCCGGTCGGTGGTTCTCCACACTCATACGTGGTCAGTTTCTTTGCTTCTGGATTGTGCGGACGCAGCAACTTTCCCAGTGCGAGGTGTACAGCGCAAAACGCAATGGCCAGGATGGAGAAGACAAGAACATTCCCAAAATTAAACAGCACCGGATACGCTCCTTGTGTTCAGCAGGGCTCTCTCAGGCGTCCCTATATCCTCGTTGGAAAGCAGTCCACCTTCAGAGTGACGTCTCGACAATATGGAAACGAGCAGCTTCTGTATACTCTCCCTGCTCGCGATGAGCAAGCTCCTCTCGCAACCCCATCTTGTGTGCAATTTGTCCGATGGAGACCTCAGCCAGATATGCTCCCAACAATCGTTGGGCCTCCCCCCAGACCGAAATCTGGTTACACACCTGATGGTAACAGCAGGCATTGCCATCCTCGTCGAGACACTCCATCAGCAGGAGCGGTCCTTCTAAACACTCATACACCGCTCGCAAGCTGATATCGGACGCCGGCTTCTTGAGCCTGAACCCGCCGCGCGCGCCCATATAGGACTCAACCAATCCTCCACTCGCAAGCTGTTTCATAATCTTCGACAGGAAGTGCGCGGGAATATCCTGTTGTGTCTGGATCTCCCGCCTTGGGACAACCTTCTCCTCGGGCTGGGCAGCAAGATACGTCAACGCGCGCACAGCGTAGTCTACCCGCCGTCCGATATTCATGAGAGAACTGCGCTCGGTTGATTTTGAGGAGACTCCGATACCCATAGCCTCACTTCTGAGTGTCGTGGTTGAGGCCCGCTGCCCTGCGTTCCCTGCCCCTTATAGCTCAATTCCGCGGAACTTCTGCTTCTGGCTTTGAATTTTACGCTGCAAAGCCATCAGGGCATCCAAAACATTCTCAGGACGAGGGGGACAACCAGGCACGTACACATCAACAGGGACAATATGATCAATGCCGGCGACAGTCGTGTAGTTATCATAAAACCCGCCGGTTGAAGCACAGGCCCCAAAGGCCATAACCCAGTTCGGCTCTGCCATTTGCTCGTAGACACGTTTCAGGATGGGAGCCTGACGACACGTCACTGTTCCAATCACCATCAGTAAATCAGCCTGCCTGGGGCTAAACCGGGGCAGTAAGGCCCCAAAGCGGTCAATATCATACGGCGTCATCGACAGTGCCATATATTCCATCGCGCAGCACGCCGTTGCGAATGGGTAAGGAAAAATAGAATACTTTCGCGCCCAACCAATAGCTTTATCTAATTGGGTCAGCACAACCGCATCGCCCAGCAAAGCTTCCTCTCCGCCCTGTAGCCGTGTGGCCGTTACCTGTGTGGCGTTGTTTTCCATATATTCCCCATCTCGATATCGGTTGCGAGGCGTCCGGGTCTAGGCGGCCTCTTTCTTGGTCGTCCCCTGCCCCCGCCAGTCCGCTACCGCCGCCTTAATTGCATCCTCTGCTAATACCGAACAGTGAATCTTCACCGGCGGTAACGCTAACTCCGCCACAATCTGCGTGTTCTTGATTGCCCCGGCCTCCCCTACGGTCTTCCCCTTCACTAACTCTGTCACATAGCTTGACGACGCGATTGCCGACCCACACCCAAAGGTCTTGAACTTCGCATCTTCAATCACTTCGGTCTGCGGGTTGATCTTTAACTGCAATTTCATCACGTCCCCACACTCCGGGGCTCCCACCACCCCTGTCCCCACGTTGGCTTCCCCGCTCCCAAAACTCCCCACGTTCCGGGGCCGCTCGTAATGCTCTACGACTCGATCAGTGTATGCCATTGCTCGCTCCTCATAAAAAGATGTTAGGCTGTCAATCCCTTCTTCACTAGTCACGCTGATGATAGATTTCTAAAGTCCAACTTGTCAACCGTTCCGCTACGAGAAGAAGACAGGACAGGCTCTTCTCTGGCACTGATGCCGCACTATGGGGCTACCATTTTTCATATTTCACAGCCTGACGCTTATAGCCAGCGTTTCGGAGGAGGTCTCTCAATAAGAGAACCGGCTTTCCTATCCCGCAGATATAAAATTGCCGGCGGTCAAGTTGTTGCTCTTCTTTCACAAAATGTTGTTCGATGTAAGGCAGCAGCACCTGCTCTATTGAATATGTCTCTGGCTTACACCCAGCGGTGAGCGGACGAAAGGAAAACCGAGCGTACTGGCGAGCCCAGCTTTGCCACTCAGCCGCATACAGCACGTCTTTGGCCCGTGGCATGGCATACAGCAACCGGGCGGTGTGATACCCGCCCGTAGTCAGGAGGTGGGCGAGCATGGGACGAAAAGGGACAACACCAATCCGGTCGGCAATAAAAATGTATTCAGCGTCCCTGGGCTGGTTGAGGACGAAGTTTCCCCACGGGCCGGTAAAACACAGGTCGTCGGCTTCTTTCAGGCCAAAGAAATATGAGGACCCAAGGCCACCATTAACCCGGTTCAAACAAATCTCAAAACATTCCTGTTCCCCAGGCAGGGAAGCAATCGTGTAGGCCCGGGTGAGCGGCTCGCCACCGACCGGGAGCAAAAACGAGAGGAACTGACCCGGCTGAAAGGATAATTTCTGGCCGTTCGCAACCCGCAGAAAAAAGGAACGGGTATCGGGGGTCCGTTCAATGATTGCTTCGATCTTGGCGGTCAAGGTCGGCGCGGATGACATGGCGCGGAGGTTTGCCCTTATCCCTGTTGGTTAATCGTATGGCGAGGGATAAGAATTCTCACTTCCCCTTCAGCCATGACCGCTTGACAGCCCAGCCGCGACGTTGACACCAAACCAGGGGCCTTGTCGAGCATATCGTCTTCTTCTTCTTCGTTCTCAGTCAAATGCGCCATGCCCTGGGTGACAATCACATGGCAGGTTGTGCAGGCACAATTGCCGCCGCAGGCGTGTTCGAGCTCCACACCATGACCGAGCAAGATATCGAGTATGGAACCCGGCTCGCCATCATGGTGAAAAGGCGCGTGGGATGGATCAAACTCGATCACTTGTTCCGGCTGCCCGTTTTCAAACGAGACGTATAATTTTGCCATATCGGTGCGTAGAGATTGCGCTATTGGAGAGTCCCGGGGCGGGTGGACGATGTCGAGACTTGCCGCAGGACTTGCTGGGCAATCGCAAGAAAAGTCTGACTCTGGGGGTGGTCAGGCTGGGCGACCACAAGCGGGATACCCGCATCTCCCCCGGCGACAATCTCAGGGACGAGGGGCACCTGACCAAGGGACGCCAGATGAAACTGCTCGGCCATTTTCACCCCGTTGCCATGCGAAAAGATATGCGCTTCATGCCCACAGGAACGACAGATCAGGGAACTCATGTTCTCAATAACGCCGAGGACCGGAACGTTGACTTCCTCAAACATCTTGATACCGCGCCGCGCATCGAGCAGCGCCACATCTTGGGGCGTCGTCACGATGATCCCACCGGTGAGCGGCACCTTTTGTACCATGGTCAGCTGGGCATCGCCGGTACCGGGCGGCAAGTCTACAACGAGCACATCCAAGTCTCCCCACTCGACCTTGGTAATAAATTCGGTCAGGAGCTTATCAATCATCGGGCCGCGCCAGATAACAGCGTGGCCATCTGGAATCAGAAAGCCCATGGACATGATCTGCATGTCGTATTTGGCAACGGGGATCAAGCGTTTATCTTCCGTACTGGTGGGCTTCTCGGTAATGCCCAGCATGAGGGGGATGCTCGGTCCGTAGACATCGGCATCCAGCACCCCGACCCGCTGACCAGTTCGGACCAGCGCACTTGCCAAGTTTACCGAAACCGTTGATTTTCCAACGCCCCCCTTCCCGCTCGCGACCGCGATCACATGCCGCACCCCTGGAATCTCAGGCTGAGACCTGGAGGGCGGTTTTGGGGCGGCCGGCGGCTGAATAGCAATCTCCACGGGCAGTTGGACGAGCGGGCGTAGCGTTTCGAGCACACGCTGTCGAATGGTGGCAATAACCTCTGCATTGCCAGTTGAAGGGGCGAGCTCGACCGTCACTGCGGTGCCACCGATAGCAATGTCCTTGACCACGCCAAAGGCAACAATATCTCGGCTAAAGCCAGGATATTTGACGTGTTTCAGCGCTTCTAATAATTCCTGGGGGGTTGGTGGTGTTGACATGGATACGCCTCTAGAGTGTTCCCGCGGAATGCTCGCGGCCGTGCTGCTCCTCTTGGCGCTCGCCTAACCTCCGCAGATAGGCAAAGGTGTAAATCCCCGTTTCGTGGCCATCATCCCAGGTCAGATTCAGCGCATAATTCCCGACCATATTGACGCGCACCAGCTGCGGATTGTCTACCTCTACAAAGCGGCGTTCACCACCATGGCCCTGGCAGACCGCGCACGGACACCAGCCCCGCAGATAGGCGAAGGGATAGTCGTTCAGCGTATCGTCATCCCACAGCACCCGCAGGAGTTGGTCTTCCGAAATGGGCGTGAAAAGCAGGGGAGTCGGCATAGTATTCCATCCTCATTATTCAGACCTAGTGGAGCGACTGGGGCAATTGCATTTCCTGTGTGGCGACGACCTGTCGGGCGATCCCGAAAAACTCCTGGGCAACCGGATGGTCAGGAGCCGCAACAACCACCGGCGTGCCGGCGTCGGCGCCGGCTCGGACTGCTTCAACCAGGGGGACTTCGCCCAACACCCGGAGCCCCGTTTTCTGTGCCCCACCATGGCCAAAGACCTCTTCTCTTTCGTGACAGACTGGGCATTCGTAAAAACTCATATTCTCGATGACCCCGAGCAGCGGAACGTTGACCTGTTTGAACATGCTGATCCCGCGCTGGACGTCAAGCAAGGCCACATCTTGCGGCGTCGTCACGACAACACCTCCATGCAAGGGCACTTCCTGCGTCAGAGTGAGGGCAATATCGCCTGTGCCGGGCGGCAGGTCTACAACCAAGTAGTCCAATTCACTCCAGATCACGTCCCGCAGGAACTGGCGGACAATGCTCATGACAATGGGGCCTCGCCAGATCACGGGAGATTGGTCATCCAGGAAAAAGCCCATGGAGATGAGGCTGATCCCGTACTTTTCAACCGGGTAGATTTTTTTGTCCTGCCCGGCTCGTGGCGTGGCAGCGGTCCCCATCATCAGCGGGACGCTGGGCCCATAAATATCAGCATCAAGCAGCCCGACCTTATGTCCTAACGACGCCAGGGCCAGGGCGAGATTGACCGCAACCGTCGATTTTCCGACCCCACCCTTGCCGCTGGCCACCGCCAGAATCCGCCGCACTCCAGGAATATCCGCTCGCTCTCGCACGGCTTGATTACCCGCCGTGCCAGCCTGGTTTGGCTGCCCGGCCTGAGCGGGTAAGGCGTGGATATGGACGTGCCTGATCCCGGGTACGGTCGTCAATTCTTGCGTGATGCGTCCACGCAGGTGTCGCAGCACCTCTTCTTTGATACTGCTGGCCCGAATATATATCACCGCACTGTCTGCCTGCGCTTGGACCTTCGCAACAAGTCCTAGGGTCACGATATCCCGCTGTGAGCCTGGATAGTGAATCTGTCTGAGTCGTTCAGTGATACGAGTGTGGATGTCAGGAGTGTTTTGTTGGTCCACCCAGTCTCCTCCTCGGCGTCGAATCTCATGCGCGTGGAAACGCGAGCGTCCATGCAAATGAAGACCACTCAAGTCCTATCAAGCCCAGGGGATCCATTCAAGAATGGTTGCCATACGCCTGAGAAAGGCCACGCGTACGGCAGGTCAGCACCCCTGTCCAACGCCCCGGGCCTTTTCACTTGGCGTCTTGTTTCTCTTTCCTGTGGGAGGGCAAGGTCAGCGTCTCCGGAGGGGTGGCTGAGACGTTCCTGAGCAAAATATACGGGTCGCCGCCAATCCCCATTCCTCGCGTAATCCCCATCGTCCCGTACTGATAGCCGATCAACGTCCCGGTAAACCAGTACGACTCGCCCTTGAGAGGGATATCTTTCACCAGCTCCCGGTCCGAGTAGAACAGGAGGATGCGGTCCATAATACTCGCCGGCATGGAAACCGTGCCATTCCCAACCACCAAGGTCGGCAGCATGGTCATCCCATAGTATTCCACGTACTCAACCTCACCCGTCTGTCGGTCTTGGATAAAATAGCGTTGTTTGTCTCGGTCAGGGAAACGTCGAAAGCCGCCGGTCACCACGATCTCTTGGCCGACTTTCTGGTTTGCGAAAAAGCGTATGAAGGCATCCGCCCACGCCTCTCCGCTGAGGGAGAGGAACGCCATTCCAATGAAGAGATGGAGCCAGAGCGTCGCTGTCCAACCTACCCGCATCGCCTTGTCCTCGTGCCAAATCCTTATCCTCCGCAGTCTAGGCAATTCTCAGACAAAAGAAAAGGAATTGCGCCCCTGAGCGCTCTCTTGCCGTCCTGTTCCTTTCACGCCACAATATGATGAAGGGCGGGCAGATAGGGCGGGCAGATAGGGCGGGCAGGAAAGTGTAATGCGGCGACACTGGCGGGCAAAACTGACTCCTTTTCAGCAGCGCATCTTTGGCCGCAGCATGACCATCAGCACGATTGAATTCGCGCCAACTCCACAGCTACGCGCCGCGGTCAAAGCCCTATCCGCCGCGCTCAGGGCAGAAGAACAAGCCCGGGTCGCGGCGCTGTCCCAAACCCTTGTCAACCACATCTGCCGGCAGTTGCAGGTTCGCACGGTCCAGGTTCGCGTCCACGGGACTCGTCCGTCGAACCAACAGGGAGAACTTCACGGCCTCTATACGCAATACGGCGGCGGCAGTAAAAATGACTTCATCCAAGTCTGGATGCGAACCGCGAAACGCAAACAGACGGTTGCGTTCCGAACCTTTCTGAGAACGCTGTTACATGAGGTCTGTCACCATTTAGACTATACCTACTTCCACTTTCCGGAATCCTACCATACGGAGGGCTTCTTTCAGCGCGAGTCCAGCCTCTTTCACCGCGTCATATCCCCGGCGGCAGGACCGTCGCCGGCGGCTCGGAAGCCGTCCCAATCCTTATCCTCTCTGACGCAAGCATTTCTCCCACGGCAGAGGCGTACTCAGTCAGAACGTTAGCAATCTCTGACGAAGGCGCGCGGGCTCCCGACTCCGCCTCACGTCTTCCTTTTCCTTTGTGCTATAGTGCTGTCTGAACAGCGTTCGACAATCCGGGAAGGAAATGCGTATGCCTGAGTGGATTTATGTCAAGGACATTGCCCAATACGAAGGGCGAGAAGTCGAAATCCGTGGTTGGCTGTACAACAAACGCTCCAGCGGAAAGCTGCACTTTCTTCAAGTCCGCGACGGCACGGGCATCCTCCCGTGTGTAGTATTCAAGGGTGACGTTTCAGCCGAGACCTTTGCCCTGGGGCAGGCGATCACCCAGGAATCGTCCGTTGTGGTCCAGGGCACGGTTCGGGCGGATACGCGCTCGCCGCTTGGCTTTGAGCTCGGCGTGCGCGCCTTACACCTCACCCAGCCGGCCCAGCCCTACCCGATTACCCCCAAAGAGCACGGCGTTGCCTTTCTGCTTGACCACCGCCACCTGTGGCTGCGCTCCTCACGCCAGCAGGCGCTGCTGCGTGTCCGCAGTGAAGTGATCAAAGCGTGTCGCGCCTACTTCGACACGCACGGCTTTACCCTGCTTGATGCCCCGATCTTCACCCCGGCGGCGTGTGAAGGGACAACGACCCTTTTCTCAGTCGCCTATTTCGACGACACCGTCTATCTCACCCAGAGCGGTCAGCTCTATATGGAAGCCGGGGCCATGGCGTTCGGCAAAGTCTACTGCTGCGGCCCGACCTTTCGCGCCGAAAAATCCAAAACGCGGCGCCATCTGACAGAATTCTGGATGATTGAGCCCGAAGTAGCCTACTGTGACTTGGAGGGCGACATGGACCTCGCCGAGGATTTTCTGGAAACCGTTGTCCAGCACGTCCTGGCCACCCGGCAGGGGGAGCTCCACACACTTGAGCGGGATGTCAGCAAACTCGCCCAGGTCAGAAAGCCATTTCCACGGATCAGCTATGGCGAGGCGATTGAACGCCTCCAGGCCAAGGGCGTTGATATTCAGTGGGGGGACGACTTTGGCGGCGATGACGAGACGATTTTATCCGAACAATTTGACCGACCGGTTATGGTCCATCGCTACCCGATAGACAACAAAGCCTTCTATATGAAGACCGACCCGCAGGATACGACCGTGGCCCTCTGCATGGATGTTTTAGCACCAGAAGGCTATGGCGAGATCATCGGGGGCGGCCAACGTGAGGACGACCTGTCCGCCTTACAAGGCAAACTAGAGGCGCATGAGCTGTCCGAAGAAGCCTTCTCTTGGTATCTTGACCTGAGGCGCTACGGCTCCGTTCCCCATGCAGGTTTCGGCATGGGCATTGAGCGTCTGGTCACGTGGCTGTGCGGTCTGCACCACGTTCGAGAATCCATTCCATTTCCCAGAATGTTAGAGCGGGTCACTCCCTAGGGGGTCACTGGAGCGCCGGGGCGGTCGTTGGCGCTGACTCTCGCCCGCGCGGAGGCTGCGCTTCTCGAATGGCCCGCAGCAGGGCGATATTGTCGCCATGCCCTGTCCGGTAGGCAGTCACTTTGCCGCGCAGGGGTTGGCCCAAGAGGTAGAAATCGCCCAGCAGATCCAGAATCTTGTGGCGGACCAGCTCATCCGCGAAGCGGAGTGGCGGGTTGATGACCCCGTGCTCGCCAATCACGAGGCAGTTATTCAGCCGACCGCCATTGGCAAGCCCCATCTCTTCAAGGGTTTCAATCTCTTTGAGAAAGCCGAAAGTCCGCGCCGGCGCGATTGTCTCACGATAGCTGTCGGCACCCCGCTGGACGTAGTGGAACTCCTGTTTCCCGACCGGCTCTGGATATTCCAGACAGTAGTTGATCTCAAGCTGCTCTGAGGGCTCGATGCGGAGGAACTTGCCCGTATGAGGGTCGCCGACCTGATAGGTCTGGTCTACGCTCAACACCTCGACCGCTTCGTCTTGCTCAACAATGCCAGCGCTGTCGAGCAACTGACAAAATTCCAGCGCCGACCCATCCAGAATAGGCACCTCTCCCTGTATCTTAATGAGCAGATTGGTGATGCCATAGCCGTGCAGGGCCGAGAGCAGGTGCTCCACCGTCTTTACTCCGGTCCCCTCCCGATACAGGCTGGTTGCATAACCGGTCGATTGGACATATTCGACGGTGGCCGGAATCATAATGTCCGCAGACAAGGGGCCAAACACAATGCCGCTCCCCGGCGAGAGGGGATGGAGAATAATCCCGGTCCGGACCCCTGAGTGCAGCCCCCGGCCATGCACGACCACACTCTGACGAATGGTCCGCGCGGAGATTGTGCGCGTCACCGGTACGGGTGCCAAGTCGGCCTCAGCCGTGGTGCTCTGGGCCGCAATAGGGAGGCCCGACTCTTTGCCCAGGGCACGCTGGACTGAACGGAGTAGGGTTTCGAGCGAGAAGGGTTTTTCAAGGAAATCCGTGGCTCCGAGTCGGGTAGCCCGTACTGCTGTTTCAATCGTGCCGTGGCCAGAAATCACAATAATAGGCAGAGCGGGGTCGCGAGCCCGAAGCTGTTTGAGCAGAGCGATCCCGTCAACGTGCGGCATCCAGATGTCGAGGAGCACCAGACTCGGATGCGACTGCGCGACTAAGTCGACCACGCCGTCCCCCGAGTCCGCTTCGAGCGTCCGAAACCCCTCATCTTGTAATACCCCCCGTAACATCGTCCGAATTTGTTCTTCGTCATCGACGATTAAGATCGGCGCTTCCATGAAAAGCCCTCCCCTTCCTCACGCTGCATTTTCCATTGACGCTGACGAGCCCCGCTCACGCCGCAGGGCGGTCTGACGAGCACTGCTGCGCACGGGCATTTCAATAATAAACCGGCTGCCCCGGGGCGGGTTGTCTTGCACGCGGATAAATGCCTGATGAGCAGCAACCACGGTGGCGACAATGGCCAGCCCGAGGCCAGTCCCGCCCTTTTTGGTTGAAAAATAGGGCTCGAACAAGCGCGCTTTGACCTCAGGCGGGATTCCACAGCCATTATCGGCAACTTCGATGCGGGCAATGCCAAGCGAACGCAGATAGTGCGTCGTGACTTCGATATGTCCCGGCGGTCTCACCGTCCCGTCTCGACACGCGACCACAGCATTATCCAACAGATTGCGCAGGACACGGCGCATCCCCTCACGATCAAACTCAAACAACGGCAGCGAGCAATCCGGGACGAGGACGACCTCCAGGTCGCGATAGGCTTCGGCGATCAAGACTATCGTCTCCTGTGCCAACGCATTCAGGTCATGCAAGCCCTGCTTTCCGGCCGGCAGCCGCGCAAATATGGAGAATTCGTTGACGAGTTTTTTCATCGCGTCAACCTCATGCGCGATGCTCTGCACGCACTCGTCAAACACTTCGCGCCCGTCCGTAATCTGAGGGGCAAAGCGGCGCTGGAGGCGCTGGGCCGCAAGCTGAATAGGCGTCAGTGGATTTTTAATTTCATGCGCAATCCGCCGGGCCACCTCTCGCCACGCTTCGAGGCGTTCGACTTGGACGATCTGCGTCACATCCTCAAAAAAGCATAGCACCCCCAGGGTATTATTCCGCTCATCAGGGAGAGACGTGCCGGTTATCAAGAGAGAATGGACTTGTCCGGCGCGCTCCAAACGGAGCTGGCCCTGTTGTTCCTGACTGCCACCAGTACTCTTGCCACCAGTGCTGTGCCGCACGGGCAGGAGGTCGCGCACGATACGCTGCACTTCTTGTAACTCGGGTGAAGAGAAAATGGTCTGATAGTCCTGGCCAATGACCGTGTCAGCCCGTAAACGCAGCAACTGCTCCGCCGCCCGGTTCAGGGTGGACAGCCGACCCGCGCGATCAAACGAGACCACGCCAGCCGTGATATTGCCGAGTAAAATCTCCATATAGCGACGCCGGGCCTCAAGTTCCTGATGACTCTGCTGGAGTTCGACCGTCATGCGATTGAAGGCGGAGACGAGGCTGCCTATTTCGTCCTCCCCTTCTCCCTCAGTGCGGTACGCCCAGTGGCCTTGAGCGACCTCCCGGGTCGCGGCCGATAACTGCTGGAGGGGAACCGTAATTCTTTTCGCGAGATACAGCCCGACCCAAATCGCCGAGAAAATGACGACTAAGGTGACCAGGAACATCGTAATCACATAATTATTTTTGATGGGCTGCTTCAGAATCCTGAGCTGGCGATATTCACCCAACGCCTCAACCACCTGCGCCCCTTGTCTCACTATGTCCGCCGGCACCCGGGTGCCGGCCACAACAACACCGGCAAGCTGTCCTCCAATGAGGACGGGTACGCCTCTATACATTAACTCGGCCTGCTCCAGCGTCACGATTTGCTGGACCTCCTCGGCCTCAGCCCGGACCCGCTCTAAGAGAATCTCGTCGAGCGGGGGAGCCATCAACCTCCCACTCGTCTCCGGTGCGTGGGCCACAAGGGTGAGCGCGGCAGAGTACACGGTGAGATGAGCCAGGTCCCGTCCGTGCTGTTCGCTATTCATGCGGGATTGCAACCGCTCGTAGTGCGCCGGCTCAAGAAGTGCTTGGGAGCTAATCGTCTGGGCAATGGCCCGCGCGTGGGTGAGGGTCTCATCAGCAAGCCGGGCATAGACCCCGTCAACGACCTCAAGCGAGCTGCTTAACAAGCCCTCAACCCGTATGGCGAACCAATTCTCGATTGACTTCGTGAGAAAGCCGACCCCGATAAAGAACAGGAGTATGGCCGGAAAAAGAGAAATCCCCAAAAAAGCGAGGACGAGTCGAGAGCGGAGGTATGCACCGGGCAGCTTCCGACGGCGTTCGTAAAGCAGCTTCAGCAGGTTCCGACCAACCAGGAAAACGAGGACAACGAGCAGAATGATATTGAGATTGATCAGCAGAATGAAAATGATATTGCTGATGAGACTTTCGCCGTCGCTGAGTTGTGGCGAGCGGCTTTGGAGAAAGGCGAATAAACAGACGCCCAGGGCTGCCGCACAGATGAGCACGACCTCCCAGAACTGGCGACGTTTATAATCCAGACGATTTTCGTGGACTGGGGCTTCCATACGCTCTCGTCTTGCTCATGTCAGCGGCAAAAAAACTGGAGATATACCACCATCAGCAGCGTTCTACCATTCTCTGTCGAAGCTGCTTGCGCTAGAACAAATCGCCCTGCTCTTTTTTGCCAGGGTGGTCAATATGCAGATGCTGGTAGGCCTTGAGGGTCGCCACACGGCCCCGCGGGGTGCGCTGCAAAAACCCTTCTTGCAGGAGATACGGCTCATATACGTCTTCAAGCGTGCTTTTCTCTTCGCCAATAGCCGCCGCGATAGTCTCGACCCCGACCGGTCCGCCGTTAAATTTTTCGATAATCGTGCGCAGAATCGCCACGTCCATTTTGTCAAAGCCGGCCTCATCCACTTCGACGAGCGTCAGGGCGGCATGGGCCACGGCTTGCGTGACAATCGGGGCCTGCTTCACTTGGGCATAGTCCCGGACCCGCCGGAGTAAGCGATTGGCAATCCGTGGGGTTCCCCGTGAGCGCCGCGCAATTTCCACGGTTCCGCCCGCGTCAGCTTCAACCTCAAGAATTGAGGCTGAGCGCCGAATGATCTGCTCCAGCTCAGACACCTGGTAAAAATCTAATCGAAACGTTGCCCCAAAACGATCCCGGAGGGGTGAGGTCAACAGCCCGGCGCGAGTGGTCGCGCCGATTAAGGTGAAGTGCTTCAGGGGCAACTTGACCGTTCGTGCCGATGGACCCTGGCCAACAACGAGGTCAAGTTCAAAGTCTTCCATTGCTGGATACAGAAATTCCTCAACCACATGATTGAGCCGATGGATCTCGTCGATGAAGAGGATGTCGCCTTCTTCCAGGTTGGTCAGAATGGCGGCCAAGTCGCCGGGCCGTTCAATCACCGGGCCAGTGCTGGCCCGAATCGCGCCATCCATTTCGCGCGCAATAATATGCGCCAGGGACGTTTTTCCTAATCCGGGCGGACCGCAGAAGAGCAGGTGGTCGAGCACATCGCCCCGCTGTTTAGCGGCCTCAATCGCTATCGCCAGATTTTGTTTTGTCCCCTCCTGTCCGATGTATTCGGCAAGACTGCGCGGGCGGAGCGAACCCTCGACACGCGGCTCGTCCGGCCAGGCCCGGCCGCTGTCCGACAGCGTGTCCAAGGCCGACCCGTGGGGGTCCAGCCAGTCGCGCCCCGGACTCTCCGCCTTATCGTTCGTCTCTTTCTGCCCGTCTTTCTCGACACGGCTCATGTGCTGAGCCTCCGTAACGCTTCTCGGATCACGTCGGCAATGCTTGCGTGTCCGTCCCGAACAACCGCGCGCACCATCTTCTCGGCCTGGGCCGGCCGATAGCCCAGATTCACCAGCGCAGAGGTCGCTTCGGTCGAGAGTGGACTCGGCGCTGTCGCAGGAACCCCATTCTCGCCTTCACTCGCGCCGACTTTTTCCTGGAGCTCGACGACCAGCCGTTCGGCCGTCCTCTTGCCAACACCCGGAGTCGCGACTAGGCGCGTCACGTCGCGGGTATGCAGCGCGGTCTCGAGAGCGTCAACCGGAATACCCGACAGAATGTTTAAGGCCAAGCGGGGGCCGATGCCACTCACGCTCCGAAGCAGGAGAAAATAGGACTTTTCCTTTTCTTCCAGAAAACCGAATAGCTGGAGCGCATCTTCGCGCGCATGGGTATGGATGAGCAAGCTGACCCGTTCGCCGACTCCTGGCAGATGGTAGAAGGTTTGTAACGACACCAACACCTGATAGCCGACTCCGCTCACGTCCACAATGATCTGCTCGGGGGTCTTTTCGTGGAGCACTCCGTGGAGGCGCGCAATCATAAGCTGTTACCGTGCGAGCGGATTACCGGGGCTTTTTCTGGTCGGCGGCGAGCATCTGGGCGACCGTCTGTTCGGTAAAGATATCGCGCAAAGAGCGGGCCTTTCTGCCTCCAGCACGCCGTGGCTGGGCACCAGCTTGGCGGAGCATATCGGGCAGACGGGCAGCACTACAGTGACAAATGGCCGCCGCGAGCGCATCCGTCGCATCCTGGCTTGACGGAAAGACCCCCGCCTCGCCGTCTGGATGGCGCAGTTGAGAAAAGACCGCTTTTTGGACCTGCGTTTTCCCGGCCCGGCCATAACCGGCCACGGCCGTTTTAATTTCGGTTGGATTATACTCGGCAATCCGCAGACCGGCTTGGGCAGCGGCCAGGAGCACGATGCCGCGGGCCTCGCCCAGGCGAAGCGCACTCTGGGCGTTCCGCGCCACAAAGGCTTTCTCAAGGCTCAAGACATGCGGGGTCCAGCGGTCAATCACCGCCACCAGCTCTGCGTATATCAGACGTAAGCGTTCAGGCAGGGAGCGGAAGCCCTGAACAGAGACGACATCTCCAGCACAAAAGGTCAGCGTCCGGCGCGTTTTCTCAATAACACCCCAGCCGGTCCGCAGGGTGCCAGGGTCTATGCCCAGCACGCGCAATGGAGTACCAGCGTTGCGAGAGTCGATGATGGTCCCCTTCCTCAGGCCGCGCTGAGCCGTTCCATCTCCTCTTCCGCAATTTCCACATTGGCAGAAACGGTTTGAACATCGTCAAGGTCTTGAAGGGCGTCAAGCAGACGCAGGGTTTGTTCGGCTTCTTTGCCGGAGAGACTGACCGTGTTTTGGGTCACCATCGTCGCTTCCGCGGACACGGTTCCGATGTTCGCATTTTCGAGCGCCTGCCGCACCTCTTCGAGGTCGTCAGGCGCCGTCACAATCTCAAACATCTCCGCACTCGTTGTGATATCTTCTGCCCCGGCGTCCAGGGCGATTTCCATGAGTTGATCTTCCTCAGCCTGCTCCTTTTCTATGCTGATAATGCCCTTGTGGGTAAACATCCACGCCACAGAGTTCGGCTGACCCAGGCTGCCCCCGTTTTTGGTGAACAGATGACGCACTTCAGAAACCGTGCGATTTTTATTATCCGTCAGCGTCTGGAGCATAATGGCCGCCCCACCTGGCGCATGCCCCTCGTAGGTCACCTCTTCATAGCTCACGCCCTCAAGTTCTCCGGCGCCCTTTTTCACCGCCCGGTCTATGGTATCGCCCGGCATACTGGCCGCCTTTGCCGCGGCTATGGCCGTGCGCAAGCGCGGGTTTGCGGTGGGGTCGCTCCCGCCCATCCGGGCCGCAATCGAGAGGTCTTTGATCAATTTTGTGAACATCTTGCCCCGACGGGCATCCTTGACTGCCTTCTTATGCTTGATTGTGCTCCATTTGGAATGGCCGGACATGACCGTCTCCTCCCGGCGTCAGACTTACGGTTATGAGTAACATATTTCTGGAGGAGAGTAAACGCACCAGCGCCCTGTTGGGACATGCCTTCCGGTCCAGTAACGTCTTGCAATAACTGGATTTTCGGATGCTTCCACGCACGCCGGACCCCAGGCGGGGGAGTGGCCGGGAACAAAAAAACACGATACACCCGAGCCTCGCAGAGACTTGCGCCCCTTGGGGAAAGGACATTCCGAGTGCGACTCATTACTATTCTTACCCATACCGGTGTTGTGATCGGACTGGCAGGCTTATTTTTCGGCGGCCTGGCCTGGATGTATCACTCCCCGTTTGGGGCGGTCATGGTGCTCGGCAGCCTCGTGCTCCTGTTCGCCAGTGGTCTGTTCGGCTGGTATTACGGCTTCAGTCCCCTGTGGCGGCCGGCCGGGTGGGCAGAAGAGGTGGCCCATAATGATCGTCATTATGTGGTGTCAACCCAGCCCTACCCGCCCTATCTCGTGCGCCAGGCGAAGAGGCAGGGCGGTATGCAGTTTGGAACGGCCGTGTATGCCGTCCATGCAGCCGACCAGGAAGTGGCCGAGGAAGCCCAGGCCGTATACGGGCTGCAATGGAAAGAACGCCAGGAGGCCCAGGAAGGGCATCAGTGGGTGGTGCAGGTCTTGCGCCAGGGTCGCCTGTCCGAACTGGAAGGGTTTCGTCCGGTGTCGGAAGACATGCTGCACATGACCTCGTGAGGCACCGGCCCAGCCGCTATCTCGAGGCCAGGACCGGTCGGAACTTGAGCACCGCTATCTCCTCGGACCAGTCCTCGAAAACACTCTCAACCGGCATCCCAATCGCCACCTGCTCGGGCTCACACTCGACGATATTACTCATCAATTGTGGACCTTCCTCCAGAGTGACCAGCGCCACCACATAGGGCACATCCTCGACGAACGCTTTGGTCACTGGACGATAGACCACGGTAAACGACAAGACCGTTCCACGCCCGGACACTCGCACCCAGACGACGTGCTCGCTCATGCAGGCGGTGCAGTAGAGACGCGGGTAGAATTGATAGTGGCCACAGGCACGACACTGCTGGATGCGCAGATCATGATTCCGACACCCCTCCCAGAACGGTTGCGTTTCCCCGGTGGGAATGGGCAGGGCCTTCTCTTGTTGGGTTGTCATCATCCCGCCTCCTTCCCCAGAATCATGGAACAGTGCGTGGACATAATCCCCCCCTGGGCATGGACAAAAGCAATGTTGGCGTCTTGGACTTGGCGTGGTCCGCAGCTGCCGCGCAACTGAAAGACCGCTTCCGTGACCGAAAACATCGAGCCGGGATGTCCAGGGTGGCAGTGCGACATCAGCCCGCCATGCGTATTCACCGGGAGCTCCCCGCCTAATTCAATCCGGCCCCCTTCAACAAAACGGCCCCCTTCCCCCTTGGGACAAAAGCCCAGGTCTTCCAGCTCAATGACCACCACCGGGGTAAAGCAGTCGTACAGCTCAGCCACGTCAATATCTGTGGGCCCCAGCCCGGCCATGGCATAGGCGCGTTCGCCGGCCTCTTTTGCCGCCGAGGTGGTCAGGCTGCGGGCCTGACTGATGTGTTCGTGCGAATGCCCCTCCCCGACCCCCAGCATATAGACGGGAGGATGGGGGAAATCCTTGGCCCGTTCGGCTGAGGTGAGCAGAAGAGCCGCCCCACCGTCGGATACCAGCGAGCAGTCCAGCAAATGCAAGGGCGAGGCAATCATCTTTGAGTTGAGCACATCGTCAACCGTAATCGGGTTGCGCATCTGTGCGGCCGGATTCATTGAGGCGTGCTTCCGACAGGCCACCGCCACCGAGGCCAATTGCTCGCCGGTGGTCCCGTAGGCGTGCATATGGGCCTGAGCGATCAGGGCGTAAAACGCCGGGATGGGGGGGCCGTAGGGGCGTTCAAACTGGGCGTGTCCAGCCGTTGACATCGCTTCAATCGCCCGGTCCCGAGAGAGGCCGGACAGCATATTGTCGGCCATAGTGATGAGCACCGTGTGACACATACCACTGGCAATGGCCGCGGCAGCGTGATGCAGAATCGCCAAGGTCGTCCCGCCGCCCGTGGCCACGTTGAGGCAGTAGCGCGGAAAGATCTGCATATACTCGGCGATCATCTCCGCATGATACATATAGGGCTCGACAAACGAATTGCAGGTAATCAACCCGTCAACCTCATCCTTGGTGATGCCGGCGTCTTCCAGCGCAGATTTGGCCGCCTTGACATAGAGTTGGGTCGCACTCAAATGGGGCACCACGCCAACCTCAGTATCGGCCGCCCCCACAATGGCAACTTTTCCTCGGAGCGATTCCATAGCTCTCCTCCGTCTCTCTCAGTCAGACTCTTTCTTGGCATTATCTTCTTGGCATTATCCCGTCCCGCGTACAAGGCACGCGGGAGACTGGCCGGTCCGGCGCGTTTACGCATCAGGGAAGGGTTCAACCAGGTCAATCCCAGGCGGCAATTCAAACCTGAATAGCTCGTCCCCCAGCGTTGTTGCACGTTCGATATTGGCAAAAGAGACCCGCGTGGTATTGCCCAGCGGGTCAATAATCAGGGCGTGGAGGATATCGAAGGTCTCTTTACTGACTGCGATATCCAAGAGGCCGATAGCCTCAGCCGCCTGTTTGGGCCTGAGACGGAGCTGATACAGGCTGGCGGTCTCCCCTTGAGGCAGGACAGAGAAATCTTCTTCCAAGCGCCCAACCCCGGTGAGAAACGAGACCGGAGTCTGCGAGTTGAACGCATACTGAAAAGGTGTCTTCACCACCTGTCGCTCTGCGGGTTGATACAGCCAGAGGGCACTACCATCGGCGACCAAGATCTGCGGCGGGTCTGTAAATTCCCACCGCATCCGGCCCGGTTTCTTGAAGAACACCTGTCCGCGAGAGGTGAGCGTCTGTCCCAATGTGGCTGAGGTAACCTCCTGGACAAAATCGGCCCGAAAACCATCGGTTTCGTCGTAGCGCGCCTGGAGACGGGCCACTATCGTTCCAGACGTGGCTGTCTCGCTCGACAGTTGCTTGCCGGCAGCTTGTCCCTCAGCTTCCTCAGCCGGAGGAGCGGCCAGCAGAGGACATGCAGGCCAGACAAGCAGGAAGAACAGCAGGCTGGTCCTCAAAAAAGGCATAAACAGTCTTCGCATAGGAGTCAGCATAGCGGGCGGTACTGCCTGACGAAAAGAACGCGCGTCCAGGACAACACCACCACGCTACTCAGCCTCGGCCTGGGCCGGGACAAGGACCTCACGGGGTTTCCCAGCTTCGCCAGCCGGCGCAATAAGCCCCTCACGCTCCATCCGTTCAATCATGCGTGCCGCCCGGTTATAGCCGATGCGCAAGCGGCGTTGCAGCCAAGAGATGGACGCCTGGCGACTGTCCAAAACCAAGTCGCGGGCCTGCTCATACATTTCGTCATAATCCTCTTCCTCGTGTGGGCCGGCCCCCTTCTGCGTGCGCGCCGATTCGAGCGCGGAAACCAACTCCTCATCGAAAATCGGTTTCCCCTGCTTCTTAATCGCCACGGCGAATTTTCTGATCTCAGGCTCCGAGACAAAGGCTCCGTGGATACGCTGGGGTTTGGCGCTCCCCGGCGGGAGAAACAGCATATCCCCATCGCCTAAGAGCCGCTCGGCACCAACAGCATCCAAGATCGTCCGAGAATCGACACGAGAGGAGACTTGAAAGGAAACCCGGGCTGGAAAGTTCGCTTTAATCAGTCCGGTAATCACATCAACAGATGGTCGCTGGGTCGCCAGAATCAGATGAATACCAGCCGCGCGGCCCATCTGGGCCAGCCGGGTAATTGGCTCCTCAATTTCCCGCCCGACCGTCAACATCAGGTCGGCGAGTTCATCCACCAGGACAATCAAATAGGGCAAGCGTTGATGGTTGAGTTCAAGCGGGTCCTTGGGCTGGGACTGCGGTTGGGCGGCAGCCGACTCGTCTTCGTCGTCGTGGACGACCTCGGTCAGCTTGATAATCCCATCCGGGTCGGTTGCCCCGGTTTCGAGGGCGCGGTTGTAGGCCGCGATATTGCGGACGCCTTTATCTTTGAGCAGCCGATAGCGGGACTCCATGCGCCGCACAACTTCCTGGAGGGCGACTCCGGCCTCCTTGGGATTGGTAATGACATGCGACAGTTGGTGCGGCAGGCCCTCGTATAAGGAGAGTTCCAGCATTTTTGGATCAATCATAATAAAGCGCACGTCGCGGGGCGTCGCCCGGGCCAGAATGCTCATAATCATCACATTGAGCGAGACCGACTTTCCGGTCCCGGTTGCCCCGGCCACCAGCAGGTGCGGCATCCGCGCCAGGTCCGTGACCACCGGGTTGCCAACCGTATCCTTGCCTAAGGCCAGGGCCAGCGGCGACTCGGTCTGGTGGCAAGCGCCACTGTCCAGAATCTCGCGCAGACACACCTTCTCGCGTTTGGCGTTCGAGACTTCGATACCCACGACCGCTTTGCCCGGGATGGGGGCCAGGATGCGGACGGACACGGCGCGTAAGGCCATTTGCAAATCATCGGCTAATGACACGACGCGGTTGACCTTGACCCCCGGCGCTGGTTCAAACTCATAGGTCGTAATGACCGGCCCAGGCCGGACAGCAACCACGCTGCCGGACACGCCAAAATCGCTCAGCTTATTGCCCAATATCTCAGAGCTGGCGTGCAGGGCGTCCTCATCGACTTTCACCGCTAAACGGACGGGCGGATCAAGCAGGGCCAGGCTGGGTAAGGCATACGGCCGATTATCCGCGCCACCGGTCGGGATTGGCGGGGGTGCGGGCGGGGTTGGTTCGTCCGCGCCCGTTGCTGCGGGTGGCCGACTGATAATGATAGGCGGCTTGCGCTCTTCCGGCTCATCCAGAGCGGCCGGCGGCTCCGATTCAGGCGCTGGTTGACGGGTGTTCTTCTTGGGCAGCGAACAGGGCTGGGGCGACGCTTTTTTGAGCGGAGGGACTGCGGCCTCAGCCTCTTCACAGCATACTGGTGCGGACGGAGGTGTCTGTCGCTCCGTCCGCCGGGCAGTCCAGCGCGTCGCCATCTGTTCGAGCCACTCTGAGGTCTGGCCCACGACCTGACCCGAGAGCGTCCGCAGGTGAGACCAGCCGAGCCGCCCGACCACGCCCCCGCCGGCAATCACGCTACTCCCCAGTTTCGCCAGGGAGAGTTGCGTTATCCCCATCAACGAGAGCAGGAGCACAGGAAACAAGAGTAAATAGGCCCCGACAAGATTCCCAGCTTGACGCAGATGAAGCGCCAGGAAGCTCCCAATCCAGCCTCCGGCCTGGAAGACCGGCCGGCCCTCGAACCACAGGGCTAGAAGGACACAGGCGGCTGGAGTGAAGACAACAAACGAGACGGCCTGGACGAATGGAGCGGGACACCGCAGCCACTGAAACCGGAGCGCCAGAGCGTAGAGCAGCACGGCTGGAAAGAGATAGGCCGTCAGGCCGAATGCCCGGCACAAAACATGGGCCACCACATGGCCGACTTGGCCGACCTGGTTACTGTCTGCGGCCTCAGGGTGGTACGAAAAAAAGGCCAGCCCTAAAAAAAGCGTCAACGTCACACACAGAACGACGAGTCCCTCACCGAGGGCGGACCGTTCCTGAGCAACGGCGTGTTCTTGCACACGGGTGCGCTTCTGCGCGGCCCCTTTGTCTTGCCGGCGTGATTGCTTTCTGACTGCCATTCCACCCTCCCCACTGCATCTACATCTCTATGACAAACGGCAAGACAACAGGCCGACGCCCCAGGGTCTTCCGAAAATAGCGCCGCAAGACGAGCCGGACCTGCTCCTTCACCACGCCACTATCCGTCCGAGACTCGGCCGGCAGGGCGTCCAGCATGGCGCGGACCACTTCTTTGGCGGCGGCATATCCGTCTCCGTCCGTTGAGGGCAGAAAGCCGCGCGAGAGCAGGTCGGGGCCGCTCAAGAGGGCTCCGGTCTGTTGTTCCAGCCCGATAATGGCAACCACCAGGCCGTCCTCGGCCACGTGGCGACGGTCACGCAGGACTTCTTTTTCGATTCCTTCCAGCCCATCAACAAACACCCGGCCGGCGGGAACCGACCCCGCCAGGTGCGCATCCCCGGCCTGCATCTCTAACACTTGTCCATTTTCCAGAAGAAAGACCTTGTTCGGGTCAACACCAACTTCTCGCGCCAGCTCACAATGACGCACCAAGAAACGATATTCGCCGTGGATGGGGACAAAGTACTGCGGGCGCACCAAGTTGAGCATCAGGCGGAGTTCATCTTGGGCCGCATGACCAGACACATGGACACAGGTAATGGCCTCATAATACACCTCGGCTCCGCGGCGGGAGAGATGATCAATCAGCCGCGCTATGGTCCGCTCGTTACCGGGAATAACCCGCGACGACAGGATCACGGTATCCCCGGCCTCCAGCGATATCCGCCTATGGTCGCCGACCGCAATCTGGGATAGGGCCGACAGGGGCTCGCCTTGTGAGCCGGTCGTGAGCAGGGTCACGCTGGACGGCGCGCGGTCCGGGACGCTCGCAATATCGATCAGCGCCTCTTGGGGCAGCGGGAGATGACCGGTCTCTTCAGCAATGCCGATATTACTCACCAGCCGTCTCCCCACGACGCCAACCTGTCGGCCCTGTTTGACCGACAGATCAACAACTTGGCGTATGCGGTGAATATGCGAGGCAAAGGTTGCGACCAGCACTTTGCCCTGGGCGTGGGCAATAATATCCTCAAGCGGTCGGGTGACCGTTCGTTCGGACGGGGTGGAGCCGGCGCGCTCCACATTCGTCGAGTCGGACATCAGGAGCAGCACCCCCTGCTCTCCCCACTCGGCAAAACGACTGAGATCAGACCGCTGTCCATCTATCGGCGTCTGATCGAATCGAAAATCTCCGGTATGAATGATGGTCCCGAGAGGCGTGGTAATCGCCAGCGCCGAGGCATCGACAATACTGTGGGTGACATGTATCCCTTCAAGACGAAAAGGACCGATCTGCCAGGATTCCCGAGGTCGGAATTCGTGGAGTTGAACCGCATCGGCCAAGCGATGTTCCCGCAGTTTGTCCCGCACTAAGCCAAGAGTGAACGGCGTCCCATACACCGGCACCTGAAATTCCTTGAGCAAATGTGGCAGAGCGCCAATATGATCCTCGTGTCCGTGGGTCAACACAACCGCTTGCAGATTGTGCTGCGCACGCAGATAGCTCAGGTCAGGGATCACGATATCAATCCCCAACATCTCGTGTTCTGGAAACATCAGCCCGCAGTCTATGGCGATTGCGACGGCTTCGGCGGAGCTGGCCGGACAGTACTCAATCAGCATGAGATTGAGCCCAATCTCGCCCAGCCCCCCCAAGGGCACAATACGCAGGCGGCCGTCACTCATGGGGTGGCCCTAGTGGAGAGGCCGGCGGCGCAGACCCAACGGGCTTGAGCCGAGCGGCTATCGCCGTCTCAACCTGGGTCAGCAGGGCGCTGCGGGCTGCTTTTCGCGAGCGGTTGGGCTGAATCGGAATCGGTGTCCCAAAGATCACCTCAATTTCTCCAGAACGGACTTTCCAGTCTCCAGGAGGGAGGATCAACCGACTGCCGTTAATCGTGACCGGGACCACCGGCACCCCCGCTTCTACCGCGGCCATAAAGCCGCCCGGCTTGAGCGGCAAGAGACGCCCGTTCTCCCCGCGCGTCCCTTCCGGGAAAAAGAGAACCGAGATCTGCGCGCCGAGGAGTTCCTTGACTTTACGCAGTGTCGCAACAGCCTGGGTCCGACTCTCCCGGTCAACGAATATCTGATGGGTGCGCTGCATACACGCGCCCAGAATGGGTATTTTACGCAACTCGTGCTTTGCCACCCAACGCAAGGGAAAATTTTCAAGGGCGACCAGGAGGGCCAGAATATCAAACTGACTCTGATGATTAGACATAAAAAGATAGGCCGAGTGGGCATTCAAGCGATCCAGACCCTGTATGCGGACAGACACCCCACACGCCCAGAGATTGCCTTTTGCCCAGAATCGGATGAGGCGGACCGCACGCTCGGCATACGGATCAAGAAAGGAGGAGAGATAAATCGGACCACCCCAGAACACGGTATGCAGGGTAATGAAGGCTATGCGTAATATAGCACGAATGATCAAAGACCGCTCCTCTTTTTCCCCTCCGCCCGCTCCCTGCACACCTCCTTAATTATAGTTTTTTCTCCAACTGGCCGTCAACGCAGTTGATTTTTCTCCACCAGGGCATACAATCACGGCGGTTCGCAGGAGGTGGGGTGTGATTGTGGAATGCCCTTCCTGCCATACTCGTTATCGGACCGAGATGGCAGGGGTGGTTGATGAGACAACGTTTTTTGAATGTTCGCAGCCAGACTGCGGACATGTTTTCCAGTTCGCCCCGCCCCTCGTCCAAACAGACCGCCTTCCAGAACAAGACCCAGAACAAAACCCAGAACAAGACCCAGAACAAGACATCACCCCAGAAGTCCCCCCATCATCCGAGGCTCCTGCCGCTGGTCCCGCCTTCGAGGCTCCTGCCGACGGCCCCGCCTTTACATCTTCCGAAGATTTCTCCTCCTCCGACACGCTTTCGATGCAGTTGGCCGCGGCTGATTTGCCGGCAGAGCAAGACTGGTCGGATAGCCTCTCTCCTGACCTGAACCCAGAGAGAGAAGCAGCAACCGCGGATGCGACCGATTCCGCAAGCCCAGGCCACGCCGCACCAGCGCAGTGTCCCCCGGTCGCGCCACGAGCGTGGGAAACGCCTCCGGCAGCCGTGGCCCCCTCCTCCGACGCGGTCCCTGTTGACGAAGGCCAGGTCGAACAACCGCCCCGCCCAGTTTCAGACACCCACCAGACGGTTTTCTCGTTCCGCTTCCCCCTCGCCCTCCTCGGCCTGCTCGTCGCCGGATATGCCGGTTTGACCTCTGTCGCAGCCTCGCACGTGGAGCAGACCGCGGCGGTATTCTCCCACCTCCCGGTACTCGGCCCTTTACTCGACGCCCAACGCCCGTCCGCGCGGCATATTGCCCTCACAAAAATACGGGGCGGCTTTTGGCACACAAAAGACGGACACCGGGTCTTTGCCATTGCCGGCAGGGCGGTGAATCAAGCCGCGGCACCAGTGCAGCGTATTCACATCGAAGGGGCGCTGCTCAGCGACAGCGGGACGGTGTTAGAGCAGCGGCGCATTTTCTGCGGCACGGAGACCGCGCCCGAAGTGCTCGAAAGCCTCACCCGCCGGCAGGTCCATATCTTACAGGGTCTCATGCCGCCCAAGCAGTTTTGGGTCGCCGCGGGAGAAGGGGTCGATTTTCTGATTGCGTTTACCGACCCGACCGACCGGGTCGTCGAATTCAGCAGCCGTGTGGTCGCGGCCCAATTCGGACGTCCGTCCTAGGACTGTTCGTCAGTGCCTTTGCTTGAACCCTGCTCGGGTGTCACATCGATCTCATCGGGCGTTTTGACCGCGGAGCGAAAGCTGCGGATGCCCTTGCCGAGTCCCTCGCCGATCTCCGGCAATTTCCCCGCCCCGAATATAATGAGGACGATCACAAGAATAATAGCGAGTTCGCCAACACCCAGACCAAACATAGTGTCTCCACTATAAGCTGGCCGGCACCGGCGGGCAAGGCATACGCGTTTCCTTGCGGCCCGCGTCCGAGGCAGCTAGAATGCTGCAAATGTCGGCTGCGGTCTTACCCTCCCCCCGTTCCGCACAGCGTGACCCGCTCGTGCGCTTCCTCGTGTTCTCCCTCCTCCTGCACCTGCTCCTGCTTCTACTGTGGCCCCAATTCAAACGCGCCCAAGCACCGCCGGAAGAACAACTGACAACAGTTGAACTCTTGCCGCCGGAGGCGCTTACCCCGCCCCAAGTTGCACAGCTGCCCCCGCAAGTCCAGGAACCAGAGCCAGCCGAAGAGCAGCCCACAGAGGAACAGCAGCCACCCCCGGCCGTCCCGGAGCAGCAGATCGTCAGCGTACCGGATGAGGTCAATGACCAAGTTCCAGACAAGACCCGTTTTCTCAGCGACCAGAATACCGCGGTCGAAGAGCAGACCGTCGCCGTCGGGACACCGCTGACCAAGCCACCTGAAGAAGAAAAACAACCCACGCCGGACAAGGCCGACAAAGCCCCACAGCAAGAGCCGACCCAGCTTGCCCTCAACACCCCAGGCCGCAGTCGCAAACCGCCAGTGGATAATCCTTTGGAACAGGCGCTCAAGGATACCAAGCACAAGCGTTCACCCCTGCAAGGCGACCCCACGGCCCGCAAAGCCCCGCCCCAACTCTTTGCCCGCCCGGATGACCTCCTGGCCAAAGGCTGGCTGTCAACCGACGGCGACGCGGAAGACGAAGAAGAAGCCCAGCGCACCCCGCCCTCGGGCAATGAACTCCTGGCTATGGCCCCACCGCCGGCCCGCGAAAATTTTCTCACCATGCCCGGCCCGCGCGGGACGCTCGACTATCTGCCCGACGTCCGAAAAGGGAACCTCACTTTTCTCAATACCAAAGCGAGCCGCTTTGCCCCGTTTGTCCGCCGGGTGGCGCAGCGCGTGTTTCAGCATCTCCTCATTCGACAGCGGCGCAATCTCCAGGTTGACGACGTGGTGGCCGCCCGTAATTACGTCCAACTCCAGGCCAAGCTGGACGACCAGGGGGTGCTGCGCGGCGTGACCCTGCATACTCGCTCGGGAAGTTATGCGGTTGACGAGAGCCTGTTAGACGCCTGCCAGCAGGGAGCGTGGGATGAGAATCCGCCGCCGGAGGCCAAAGCCGAGGACGGATTTTACCACTTTATTTTCCGCTCCCGGATCAATGCCCGTTTCGATGCCACTGGCCTGCGTGGGATACTCACCTACCTGGAAGTCGGCCTGGTCTGACTTCTGGACAATCATGCGCCTGCTTGCAAAAACCGGTGGGCCTGCTAGCGTTGGGAGACGCGTAGCCGTACACACCAGCCGCTCGCATTTGGGGCCGTAGCTCAGTTGGGAGAGCGCTAGAATCGCACTCTAGAGGTCGTGGGTTCAAATCCCATCGGCTCCACGTTTCCCCTCCCGCAGATATGAACGCAACCAGCCGTCCCGGATTCCCTGGGAGACAAAGCTGGACACGGACTGGCCGGCCATGCGGTCAAATTCGACCACATGGCCCTGTCGAGCCTGTCTCAGGCAGGCATGTTCCTGATCTTCCTCAAACCCGAGTCGCATGAGCAAGTCCTGGATTGAGGCAAAGCGCAACATCTCTGCCTGGGACAGGCGCACCGCTGTCCCTTGGGACAGATTCAGGCTGGCCAAGCGTGACAGCGTTTCGACATCATACCAGCCCCGGAACTGGGCTCGCTCCCACTGAATGGCCACCACGTCCATACCGACCGAGATGTCACGCACCTCACCCGCGTCCGGCCCTTCAACCCGGAACCCTCCGCCCAAGTCCAAAATAGACCCCTCCCGAAGAGTCACGCGGTCGCCAATATCAAGAAGAAAAGCTGCCATAGGCCGTAGACTGGAAGAGGGCTCCGACGCTCTCCCTGCTCCGTGTCGGTCTACATAGCACGCTCCGCTGGAACGAGAACCCCGCCGCCATCTTCTCCAGGCCGCCTCCCCTATGCTATGGAGAGATAACGAAACCGAACAGAGCATGAACAGAGAATAAGGAGACCCAGACTATGGCAGTCAAACGCCCAAGCATTGAGGCCCTGGCCGATATTGCAACCGGCTACGGTTTGGAACTGAGCGATGACGACCTGGGGTCGTTTCGGGAGCTTATGGGCGGGGTCCTGGAATCCTACGCCCGACTGGATGCCCTCACCGAGCCGAGCCTGCCGGTCGCCTATCCGCGGACACCGGGCTATCGACCCCAGCCGCACGATAACCCGCTCGGAGCCTGGTACTGGCGGACGGACATCAAGGGGGCAACCACCGGTCCGCTGGCAGGGAAAACCCTGGCCATCAAGGACAACGTGTGTGTTGCCGGCGTCCCTATGATGAACGGCAGCAGTATTCTCGAAGGCTATACCCCGGAAATCGATGCCACCATTGTGACCCGCATTCTTGATGCTGGCGGACATATTGTGGGCAAGGCCGTGTGTGAAAATCTGTGCTTTTCCGGTGGCAGCCATACCAATGCCACCGGCCCGGTGCGCAACCCGCACGACCACAGCCGGACAACGGGCGGCTCTTCGTGTGGCAGCGGAGCCCTGGTCGCGGCTGGCGCGGTCGATATGGCGATTGGGGGCGACCAGGGCGGTTCGATTCGGATGCCGGCCTCGTGGTGCGGCATTTACGGGCATAAACCAACCTACGGCCTGGTTCCGTATACCGGTATCATGCCGATTGAAATTACCCTCGATCATACCGGGCCGATGACGCGCAGCGTCCACGATGCGGCCCTGCTGCTTGAGGTGCTGGCCGGACCAGACGGACTCGACCCGCGCCAGCAGGCCGGGCTACAGGGCCACGCCTATACCCAGGCCCTCAGCGGAGAGGTCAGCGGGCTGCGGATTGGCGTGGTGGAGGAAGGCTTTGGCTGGGACGTGTCAGAACCAGACGTGGACGCCAGCGTCAGAGAGGCGGCCCAGGCGTTTGCGCAACTCGGGGCGGCGGTCACCACCGTGTCCCTGCCCTGGCACCGCGATGGTCGGCATATCTGGAATAGCATTGCCACCGAAGGCCCAACCCTGCTGATGGTCGAAGGCGGCGGCATGGGGACCAATTGGAAAGGGCATTATACCACCAGCCTGCTTGATGCCGCGGCGCGCGGTCGGCTGACCCGTCCGAACGACCTGTCGGAAACCGTCAAAATGGTCATCTTGCTCGGGCGTTATATGCAGGAACACTATCACGGCCATTATTATGCCAAGGCCCAGAACATGGCCCGCTCCTTGAAGGCAGCCTACGATACGGCCCTGCACGACCACGACCTGCTGCTCATGCCTACCCTCCCGATGAAAGCGACCGCCATTCCCGGACCTGACGCCAGCCGTGAAGAGTATGTACAGCGGGCGCTCGAAATGCTGCACAACACCTGTCCGTTTGACGTGACCGGCCATCCGGCGCTGACGGCTCCCTGTGCGGTCTCGGCCGGCTTGCCGGTGGGCATGATGCTCATTGGCCGACACGGGGATGACGCCACCGTCCTCCGCGCCGCGGACGCCTTCGAGAAAAACGTCTTTGCCGCGCCTCTCCCGCCGCAGGCGTAGGAAGTGGTTAGTAGTTAGTAATCAGTGGTTAGTCCCCACCCCGCCCTACTAGCCACTAGCCACTAGCCACTAGCTACTCCCCACGACACAGGAGGACACCATGCTCGTAGACGGCAAATGGGAAGATGACTGGCAGATGAAAAAGCGTACCGACGCCCAGGGGCGCTTTATCCGGCAGGAATCGACGTTTCGGCATTGGGTCACGCCAGACGGCTCGCCCGGTTCAACCGGAGACCGTGGCTTTCGGGCCGAGCCGGGCCGCTATCATCTGTATATTGCCTACAACTGCCCGTGGGCCTGTCGGGCCCTCATCTACCGGAAGCTGAAAAAACTGGAGGAGACCATCTCCCTGTCGGTCGCCATCCCTGAATTCACCGACCAGGGCTATAGCTTTGGCGTATACCCCGACGCTATTCCCGACCCGCTGTTCAATATCCGCTATGTCCACGAACTCTACACCCGGGCCGACCCCCATTTTACCGGTCGTCCGACCGTTCCGGTCCTGTGGGATAAGCGGCGGAACACCATGGTCAATAATGAATCGGCTGACATCATGCGCATGTTCAATACGGCCTTTGACGCCTATGGAGACGCCTCGGTCGATTTTTACCCTGTGGACTTACGGCCTGAGATTGACGCTCTGAACGAGCGGCTGTACGAGGGCCTCAACAACGGCGTCTATCGGACAGGATTTGCCACCAGCCAAGCGGTGTATGAGTCAGCCGTGCACGACGTGTTCACCTGCTTGGACGAATTAGAGCAACGCCTGGAGGGGCAGCCCTATCTCCTTGGCGAGCGGCTGACCGAAGCGGATTGGCGGGCGTTTGTGACCCTGATTCGTTTTGACATCGCGTATTACGGCCTCTTCAAGTGCAATCTCCGCCGTCTCATCGACTATCCTCATCTCTCGGCCTATCTCAAACGGCTGTATGCCCTGCCCGGCGTGGCCGAGACGGTGAACTTCGCGCACATCAAACGGACGTATTATACCATTCGGAAAGTGAACCCGAGCGGCATTATCCCCGTGGGCCCGGAGCGGGTCTTTGCCGCCTGACCCCCTGCGGTGGGCACTTACAAGCGGTCTAACGACGGCTCGGCAATTTTCAGCAATTGCTTGCCCTGATTCTTGCCGGCAAACAGCCGCAAAAACGTGCGCGGCGCGTTTTCAAAGCCCTCCTGAATGTCCTCCTGAAAGGTCAACTGGGCGCTGGTAATCCATGCCGTCAGATCTTGGGCCGCCGGCCCAAACCGGGCGGCGTAGTCGATCACAATAAAGCCCTCCATCCGCGCCCGCTGGATGACCAGATTCATATAGTTTTTCGGCCCGGGCGGCGGGGTGGCCGCATTATAGCGCGAAATGCCGCCACACAGCACCACTCGCGCGTTGAGCGCAATATGGGCCAGCGCCGCGTCCAGGATGTCTCCCCCAACATTATCAAAATAGATGTTGATGCCGTCTGGACAGAGCCGGCCGAGCCGCTCTTCCACGTCTTCAGCCTGGTAATCAATGGCCGCGTCATAGTGGGCTTCTTTGGTCAGCCAGCGACATTTTTCCGGGCCGCCGGCAATCCCGATCACCCGGCAGCCCTTGATCTTGGCAATCTGCCCGGCCACCGAGCCGGTTGCCCCGGCCGCGCCCGATACGACACAGGTCTCACCGGCTTTGGGCTGTCCGATATCCAGCATCCCGAAATACGCGGTCAGGCCCGTCACGCCCAGGACGCCCAGCGGCCAGGTGAGGGGAGCGTCAGCCGGAATTTTTGTCGGCGGCATCAGACCGCCCCGTTCAGTGGCCGCGGCGTACTCCTGCCAGCCAAAGCCACCCTGTACGCACTCACCCGGACGAAAGCTCGGATGGCGCGACTCCACGACCTGGCCCACGCTCAGGGCTCGCATGACCTCCCCAATCTGGACCGGCGGAATATAGCTCTTGCGGTCTTCGATCCAGCCGCGCATGGCCGGCTCGAAAGCCAGGTAGAGATTACGGACCAGAAACTGGCCGTCTTCAAGCTGCGGTATCTCGGCTTCGTGGTAGGCAAAGTCCGATTCCTTGACCAGACCCTGGGGGCGGCAGGCCAAGCGCCATTGGCGATTGATAGGCTGGCTCACGACTCGTCTCCTTACTTCTTCCTGATTGCCAAGTCTTATGCCCTCTACGGGAGCAGGGCAAGCCAGTGGTCGGCTGAGATAACCCACTGCGTCATGCCCTGAGCACGCCGCTTTTGACAGACCCCGGGGGTGTGGACAAGCTGAACAGCGACGGGAACCTTCGGAACAGATAAAAGAATTGCGCAAGCAGGAAGAGCCAATTCCGGGCGGTCTCATGAGCATCATTCTTTGGTGCGGCAGGCTGTCCCAGTTGAGATACACACTTTGCCCGAACTGACGCTGATACTGCCGCGCCAGCGTTGTTTTGCCCACCTGACGGAGACCGCTCACAAAGGCCATCTTGTCAAATTCCGTAATAATCGTGTCAACGAGGCCGGTAGCCGTCCGCTCAATCATGCGCCTATTTTTCTTTCGGACCGGCCCGAGTTGTCCCCTCGCTCGACTTGGCTTACAATCGGCTCCGAGTCTCCAGCCAGAAGACTGACCAGCTGGGGGAGACGACCTGTCACAGGAGGAAAACGAGAAAAGATGATTCGTGTGACCGTATTTTCTATGGCGCTCGCCTTGCTCTTCCTGCATCTGCCGGCCTGTAGTAAGAGCCTTATTCCAAAACTCCCCGGTTCCGGCCAATCCGCCGCCCCCACCTCGCTTGCCGAAGAGGGGCAAATCGATGCGGACTCGCAAACCGCTCATTTTTCCGTGCCACCCCAACAACTGGCCGCCCTGTTAATTAAAACGGCCAAGGACGAGGGCTGGGCGCCCAAGCAGCGGGCGGTTGAAAACGATGAACGCTGGGTCGCGACCATTCGCGACCCGGACAAACCGCTCGGCAAGTCAGAACAGCGGGTCTTTATTGAAACCAATTCCGACAGTGGCAGCCTCATTCGGGTTGGCTCCGGCCTTGCCGCGCTCCCCGAACCGCTACTCGCCCCGCTCAAAGCCATGGTGACGACACATTATGAGCCGCCCAAGCAGGTGGCGCAGACGCCCGCCCCACGGCGAGAACGTGACTATTCCGACAAAAAGGCTCCGGTCGATGTGGTGGTCACGGCCGGGACGCCAATGCGGCCCTACCGGAAACTGGGAAAAGTCCGGTCAAGCGTGCAGCGGAATGAAAAAACCCTCTCCCAGAAAATCTGGGACGCGCCGCTCTCCCTCATCAGAGACGAAGACGAAGAAAGCACCAGCAAGACCCGTCTGTTCAACAAACTCAGCGTCAATGCCATCCGCAAGTACGGAAGTCAGGTCGATGCGATTATCAAAGCCCGCTACAAAACACGCACCGACGGCAGCGCGTTTGCGTCCGGGTTGGCCGTGCAGTACGTCGCCACCGAGGAACGCCTGGATGAAATCGAACGCCTGCACGAGCGGGGCTATTTGAGCGATGCCGAGTACGAGGACAAACGCACAAAAATTCTGCAAGGGCTCTAAGTCCGGCTGCCGGCCTCACTTCACCACAATCGGATTAATCGGCGAGCCGGCAGCCCCGACAATTTTGAGCGGCGTACACGCATACAGAAAAGCGTACTGGCCATCTTCCGCACAATCGGCGGCCAGGTCTTCGAGCCAATTAATCTCACTGAACAGCACCCCGAGATTTCGCATCAGCGCCCCATGGAGCGGCACAAAACAGCCAGACTCGGGGTGGGACGTTTGTTCGCTGGCCAGGGTATCGCTGCCCAGGCTGGGAATCTCCATTGCGTAGAACCACTCCACCAGCTCAGGACTGTACGCAATCCCTGGTTCACTCATGGTCTGGACCGCGGTATCGGGCGAGTCATCCGTTGCGTTTTCACCGTAATAGGCCGCCGGCCCCTCCGTAAAAAATCGATTCAGCCAGCCGGTCCGAATCAGGACAATATCGTGTTTTTCGATGGCCAACTTTTGATAGGCAGCCGTTTGCTGTAACTCGTCCAGACTAATGCCATATCCAGCCGGCAGATGGGGTAGGTTTTTGTAGCGGGCCACATCCAGCAAGACGCCCCGGCCGACCACGCCCCGCTCCGCTACGGGCAGAATACTGTCTTTACTGAGTCCGCCGCCCATCGTCGTTCTGGCATCATAGCCGTTATAGAGTTTGTCATCGAACCAGACGTGGCCCAAGGCGTCATACTGCGTCGTGGCCTGGAGATTGGTCATCATGACGTCATCGGCGTACTCAATCCCGCCTGGAAACGGCCGGGCTTTCCCGCTCAGATAATGGCCCTTGTCCATGACCATCATCCGGCTGGGCTGGCTGCGCCCCTTATAGCCAGGGTCCCCGTCGGGGTGACACATCCGCACCTGGAGCGTAAAGACTTTACCGTTCCGTACCGCCCGCACCCCGCGCAAGACTTCCGTCTGAGTCAGAAAATTGAGGGAACCGAGTTCATCCTCCGCCCCCCAGCGTCCCCAGTTTTTGGGCGCGTTGCGTAAGAGTTCCGTCAGCGTTTGAGCCATATCGGCCTCCTTCTGGAAGAATTGCAGGGAGGGATAGCAAACCTCGGATACGCGGACAAGCATTCGTCTGCCCAGGGGCCATCTTGCCCCCGCTGGCACCGGGCTTCCGTTCCTGGCAAAAAGAAGAGCACTAGACCAACGCGGATTCAGACCCATGACCCACAGACCGACCAGCAATCAATGGCAGCGCCTGTTTTTTATCCTTGGTATGGGTGTCGCCCTGTGGAGCAGCCCTCACGCCGCGGCCGAGTCGGACGGGCTGCCAACACGCGGCCAGGAGAGCTTTCGCCTGGTAGACGAGGGCGGCAATTCCACAACCGATCTGACACTAGACCCGCATATCGCCCCGCCCCTCATTGGCCTCAACCCGACCGCTATAGTGACCGCCCCCAACGTCCTCGGATTGGTATTGCAGCAAGCTGCCGCGGCCCGACATCTGTGCTTCCTCTTTGCCGGCGTGGGGTTGGGGCTGCTTCTTTTTGCGGCCGTCCTCGTCCGGCTCACGGGCCAGACCCGGACCGTCACGGCCCTGTTTGCCCTGTGGGCCCTGGTCTTCAGCGTGTTCGCCGCGCTGCACTGGAGCGCCCTGGACACGGTTCAGCAGCAGCGCCTCCTCCTGACACGCCTGGTCCAGCACGCCGCGGACCAAGCCTCCGCGCCCGATGTCCTTATCGCCCTGGCCGCCACCCTTGCGCCGCTCCCTCGCGCGGTGCTGGCGGTCGGACACCTGAGCCTGGACCTGCTCATCTTGGGGACGCTGCTCCTCCTGTGGCGCTACGGGCGGCGGGACCGCGCCTCATCGTTTCGGGAGGACTCACAACGCCGGGTTATCTAAAGGCAGCCCGACCCGGACCCGGCCGTGGGTTGCGCCGTTCACGTCCCACATATGAGTAAAATGGCGGGTCGCCGTACAGATATCGCGATAGGCGCGCGCAATGGGGTTGTGCATATACACGCCCCGTCCGCCGCCGGCATCCCAGATCAGGTTTGCCGCCTGGAAGGCCAGCTTGCCGGCGTAGGCCCCCGCAGCACGATATTTGGTGCGCTGCTCGGGCGACGGCAGCCGGCCGGCTTCGAGTATCTGCATGATCTCGTCGCAGTTTTTGTGGAGCAGGGCTTTGGCGGCTTCGACCGCCAGCGTCGCTTCCGAAATTTTTGTGTGTTGCAGCACCTGCCCGTGCAGACTCTGGCCGGACATGAGCGCGACCCGGCTTTTAACCTGTTCAATATAGTCGCCCACCATGCCCTCGGCCATGCCAACCGACGCGCTGGAGATGAGAATACCGAACGTCATATAGCTGGGCGAGCGATACAGCGGCGCGCGGTTGACCTTACGTCCCGGACTGGTATTGCCGCCTTTCAGATGCCGCAGCGGCAGCGTCATATGGGTTGGAACAAACGCGCGCTCCGCTGTGACATCGTGGCTGGCCGAGCCCCGCAGTCCAATGGCGTCCCAGGTATCGAGAATCTCGAACTCGCCCTGGGGCAGAATGAGATAACGTTCTTCGGGCTTCCCGCCCGGCCCGTCTTCCACCACGGCGGCAAACAGGCACCAGTCACAGCTCGTGACGCCACTCACAAACGGAAACCGCCCGGACAGTTCATACCCGCCCCGTACTTTTCGGGCTTTGCCCAAAAGAGGAATGAGAATGCCGCTCAACAGGTTTTGTGGACTCGTGCCCCAGACCGTTTCTTGGGCCCGCGCCGGCCATTGGGCAAGCATGAAGTTATGTCCGATGTATTGGGCCAGACACCAGGCGGTTGAGCCACAGCCGCGGCCGACCGTGGTCAGAATATCGACCATACCGGACAGGTGGGCCTCGCATCCGCCATAGCGCGCCGGCTGGAGAATCCGGGCGAGACCGGCCGCCCGCAATTCCTGGCGGGTTTCAGCGGGTAAGTGTCGGATATCATCGGTGTGGGGTGCGCGTTGGCGCAGCACTGGCACCAATGCCTGGGCGCGGCGGACGAGTGCCTCACGCGGTCCAATACCTGGGGAGCGGCTGCGGCCTGATTGCGTTTTGGCCTGGGATGCAGATTTGCGCATACGGTCCTCCTCGTGTTGTGTATGCACGGCAGAGCGCGCCGAGGCAAGAGCGCGCCGGCTCGGCCGGCTTCGCCTGGGGAGTGGCTCCGTTTGACAGCTTCCCCTCACCCGCCGGTCCCCGCTCCTCCCTTGCAGGGGGGCTAGTGGATAGGCTAGGTTGCGAGCCGCAATCACAAAGACAGGAGGACCCGTATGGCGGTCACCACCCTGACCCATTATTTTGATTACAAAAGTCCGTATGCCTACCTGGCCCAGGAGGAAACGTTTCAACTGGAAGACGAGTTTGCGGTGACAGTAGACTTTTTGCCCCTGACCTTGGACATTCCCAAATTTCTGGGTTCCGCCGAGGTCGATGGCGCTGGCAAAGTCGTGCAGGAGGAGCGGAACGCCCATCAGTGGCGACGGGTGAAATACAGCTATATGGATTGCCGCCGCGAGGCCACCCGGCGCGGTCTGACGATTCGGGGTCCCCGCCATATTTTCGACTCCTCACTAAGCCATATCGGCATGTTGTACGCCAAGCAGCAGGGGGATTTTCGCCCCTACCACCAGACCGTGTATGAACGCTTTTGGAAGCGCGAACTCGCGATTGAAGAGCCCCAAGTGCTCAAGAACGTGCTGGAAGAAGTCGGCCTCGATACCCACGGGTTTCTCGACTATCTGAACGGCGACGGTCGCCGCGAGTTGGCACGCATCCAGGCCGAGGCCGAACAGGTGGGCGTATTTGGCGTGCCCAGCTATGTCGTCAACGGCGAGCTGTTCTGGGGTGCTGAGCGCTTAGTCCGCGTGCGCGAGCGACTGGCTGCCTAGCGCAGCCGGGGCGCAAGCAGAGCACGGGCTCCCCGGTCATGCCGTGGTTCTTGTGTTGGTGTTAGAGTCTGGCGGAGCAAGACCCCAGGGGTAAGGCGCTGCGATTATGGTCGTCCTTCTCGTCACACTATTGGCCCTCCTGGTCCTCTTCTTCGTCTGGTCGCGGGGGCATGGGCGGGCGCAGAGCGTCCCGTCCTATTTCTTTCACGCCGTCAAAGTCTATGCCCTGCTGGGTGAAGAGGACGCGCAAGTCGCGGCCCGCGCCGCTGGTAAGATCGCGACCCCCCGTCAGCGGACCATTATGCTGGATTATCTGAACAGACGGACGTCAGAGCTGCTGCTGGAAACAGCGGAACAGAACGCCGGTCAGAACCCGCTTGTGATTGTTGAACGTCTCCTCCAGCTCAAACAGGAGATGAGCCTCGAGGACGAGCCCACGGACGAACCAGCGCCCGACCCCATCCCTGAAAAACAGTGGTTGCACGACCATAATCAAGCCTATTTGCGGGCGCTGGGACGGGGCGACCCCAGCGTCTTTATTGCCCAACATCCAGACCTGTTCTCCGCCCAGCCCTCCAAGCCGCTGCCGGCAAAAAATGATGAAGCCGTCTGACCCCTCCCCCGCGCCGTGTGCGCTTTCCGCCCGTTCCCAAGCTGGGACCACCCACGCCCCTCCCTCTCCGCCAGCGCTTCCTCTGGCCGCTCGGTCGGGGCGTCCGCGCTGGCTGCTGCTCGGTTTGGCGGTGGCCATTATTTTTACCGACGCCGTGGGCTATACGGTTATCATCCCGGCGCTGCCGAGCTTTGCCGCAGCATTGGACCTGGGAGAAACCCGCACCGGGACGTTGTACGCCTCATACGGCTTGACCTCCCTGCTGCTCTACCTCCCTTTTGGTCTGCTGGTTGACCGCTGGGGCGAACGGCGCTGGCTCACCGTCGGGATGCTGGCCCTGGGACTCGCCTCGCTCGGATTCTGGCAGGTAGGCGGGTTCTGGTCCCTGCTCGGCTGTCGCGTCACCCAAGGGGTTGCCGCGTCCGCGACCTGGGCGGCGGCCCTCCCCCTGGCGGCGCGGCTGGCGACCACCCAGCGGCGTGGGCTGGAAATGAGTGTCCTGATGATGGCTTTCAGCATTGGCGTGATTGCCGGCCCGGCCCTCGGCAGTCTGGGGCAGATGCGTGACCCCTTTTTATATTTTGCCGGGGTGCCGTTGGGATTGGCCGTGTGCGTCTTTGCCCTGCTGCCCAGTCAGGCGTCCCCCGCCCCGCCTGTGGTTGCTGGCTCTCTTGCGCTCACTTTTTTCCGAGGCGGATTGCGGCGAGAACTCGTGTGTGCCTGCCTAGTGATTCTCGTCACCTGCGCCACGCTGGGGGCGATTGAGATATTGCTCCCCCTCCGGTTCTCCCAACTGGGCTGGACCCGCCAACACATCGGCCTGTTTTTTTCGGGCTGGGGTCTGGCCATGCTGATCACCCACCCCCTCATCGGCTGGTGGTCGGACCGGCGCGGGCGACGGGAACCGCTCCAATGCGGTCTGCTTGCCGCGGCGGGTCTGACGCCAAGCCTGTTTGCGAGCCTGGATTCGGCCTGGCTGTTCCCCCTCAGCCTGGCAACGGTCTTTGCCCTGTCAGCCGCCCTTGTCCCGACCCTCCCCCTGATGGTGGACTATCTCACCGAGGGACAGTCCGGGAAAGCCTTTGGGTTTTATAATATGGCCTTTAGTCTCGGCATCGTGTTAGGACCGTGGTCAGGCGGCTATATCACCGAGCAGGTCAATATGCTCTGGGCCGCGGTCCTGGTCAGCCTTCCCCTGCTGGTTATGGTGCCGCTTGTGTCCTATTTACTCCGCCCGCCCCAGACTCGAAAGGAATAGCCAGTGGCCCAATTGCGGTCCCCAACCTACGACCTGGCCGACGTCGTCGCCGTCAATGATCTCTATCACCAACGCGGCTGGACCGACGGCCTGCCCATTCTTCCCCCAACCGAGGAACTCGTGCAGGCCTGTCTCAATGCGGCTGGCTTAGCACCCGCTACTGTGGTTGGTGTTGAGTCCGTTCGCCAACGGCCTATTCGCGCCGAGAAGGTCGCCATCAATGCGGTGATGGCCGGCTGTCTGCCAGCCTATATGCCCGTGGTTGTCGCCATCATCAAAGCCATGTGCCAGCCAGAGTTCAACTTGCACGGCAGTACGGCCAGCACCGGCGGGAGTGCCCCGTTTATTGTGGTCAACGGACCCATTCGCGCGCAGATTGGATTGAACGCCACCCATAATGTGCTGGGCAATCACAGTCGGGCCAACGCCAGTATTGGCCGGGCCATCCGTCTCCTGCTCATCAACGTGCTCGGCTGTCTGCCCGGCCAGCTCGACCGCTCCACCCTGGGTCATCCCGGCAAATTCACCTTCTGTATTGCCGAAGACGAAGAAGACAGCCCGTGGACGCCCGTGGCCCAGCAGCGTGGCCTGCCGGCCGGCGTGTCCGCGGTCACGGTGATGGCGGGAGAGTCGCCGCACCAGACCATGAACGAGTGGACCCGCGACCCGGAAGACATCGCCGAGACCTTTGCCGCGGCCATACGTCACAATATGTTGACCTATTCGATCTGGGCCGGGAATTATGCCTTGATCGTTCCCAAACAATTGCGCGATCTTATCGCGGCCGCGGGCTGGCAAAAGCGCGACCTCCAGGAGTATGTCTGCCGTTCAGCCCGCGTCATGCGGCGCGACTGGGCCACGGTGGGGAAACAGCAAATCGTCAATCTGGGCAAGGGCGCAGATCAAGGCTTCACCGCCTTACGCTCACCGGCAGATTTATTGGTGGTCGCCGCGGGTGGTCCGGCAGGTGGGTTTGGGGCTATTGTGCCGCCGTGGTTGGGTTCCCGGTCGCAGGCCGTGACGCAGATCGTCGAAACCCCATGAAACGCAGGAACGAATCCAGGCAACCACCAGGGACGGGGCCAGGGACGGGCAACCACAGGGGGTTGCCCCTACAGGTCTGGGGAGATGCTCACCACTCACCACTCACCACGGAGGGATATGATGACACTGCGCGTTCTTGATCCAACCTTTGACGACGACCAGGCGACCCAGGCAACCGCCGCTCGCCTGTCTACCCTGACCGGCCGGACGGTCGGCCTGCTCGACAACGGCAAGCTCAATGTGGACATCTTGCTCAATCATGTCGAAGCCCTCTTGCGTTCGCAATACGGCGTCAGCACCGTCATGCGTCTCCATAAACCGGATGCCAGCCGGCCGGCGCCTGATGAGGTCGCCCGCGCATTCGTGGCGTGTGATGCGCTCATTTCTGCGGTCGGTGATTGAGGCAGTTGTTCATCGTGCAGTTTGCACGATGCCCTGACCGCGGAAAAGGCGGGCATAGCTGCCACCGCCATTGTGACGGACCGTTTTGTTCCAACGGCCAAGGCTATGGCCACAGTCCAGGGCGTGTCCGATTATCCCTTTGCCGTGATCCCCCATCCCATTGCCAGCAATACCGAGCAGGCCCTGCGCGAAAAGGCGGCAGATGCCGTGCGGCAATGCGTCGAGATTCTCTTACACCGCGAGCCACAGGCCGATGGGTAACCACACAGGAAAGGAGTTGGGCCATGAAGGGAACAGCCATTGGACTCGTGGTCGGGAGTTTTCTCTGCTTTTTGCAGAGCGTTGATTATCTGAGTCAGAGCGACCTCAAGGGGCTGGTCTTGTTGGGCATTGGGGGGGTGTTTCTATATTTAGCCAAAATGGCCTGGGGGAAGCCGCTGGGCGACCCTGATGACTAGCCCGTTCTCTGATACGGAGGCCACCCCAACGCTGGGCACCAACGGGGGGGTGCCCCTACACGGCCTCGGGCATAGTCAGGGCGTTCCCCCGGCGTGGTGTTGTCCCTCCACCATCACTCGACAAAACAAATTCACCTGTTCCAGGTGGGCCAACGACTGACAGCGGGTCCGGGCCAGGGCCGGGCTGGCGACAACGATGGCCAGACTCTGGGCGCGTGAGAGGGCAACGTTGAGTCGATTCTTGTGAAACAGAAAGTCGATCCCGCGCGGAGACGTATCACCCTGGCTGGCACACATGGATAGAATGACGACCGGCGCTTCCTGACCCTGAAATTTATCGACCGTCCCGACCCTGGCCTCCGACCCCAAAGCGGCCTGGAGTTTGCGGACCTGCATATTGTAGGGCGCAACGCACAGGATGTCGGACCGTTGCAAGGGACGCAGCCGTTGTCCGACCGTATCGGTGATGTCCCGGCCAAGTAGCTCACCAACCACCGCGCGGATAGTCCGCACTTCCTCGTCACTCGCTTGCGTATTCCCTTCGTGTGGCACGGGGACAAAAATCAGACCGGCTTCTCGCGTAATGAAGCGGCCACCCGTTTGGGGCAGACAGACGCGCCGGTGGGCCGTGGGGGGGGCGGCGTGGAGACGCCCTTCGTACACCGCATCAGAGAGAAAATGACAGATCTCAGGGTGCAGCCGCCACGTTGTGTCCAAGAACACGCCCATATCAGACGGGATGGTTGCCTTCCCCTGGAGCAGGTATTCGAGAAGCGACAGCCCGCTCTGTCCGGGATGAGCACCCTGGACCGGCTGCCCCAACTGCATCTGGTCGCCGCACAGGACGATATTCTCCGTGGCCGCGGCCATGCCAATGAGGTTGGCCACCGATACCTGACCGGCCTCGTCCACAAAGAGATAGTCCAGCCGGCCTCGCAGTCCAGGGTCGCTCAACGCCCAGGCCGTTCCGCCAATGAGCCGAAACTGCTCCAGGCGCGGCACCGCGTCTCCTGCTCTTGGGACAAAGACCGCTTCGGGGCACAGCGCAAAAAATCGATCCTCGGACGAGCCGCCTATTTTGAGACACTCCAACCGCCCCTGCCGCAGCTCCTTGCAGGTACGCATGAGGTTGAGAATGGCGGCATGGCTGTTGGCCGTGATGCCCACGCGCTGGCCTCGGTCCAGCAAGGCCAGAATCATCCGAGCGCCCAACGTGGTCTTGCCGCTGCCCGGCGGACCTTGCAGGCACAGAGTGGAGTGGTTGAGGGACTCGACGAGCCGGAGAACGGCACCGGAGCGGTCTTCGTTCGGGTCAATCAGTCCGCCGTCGCCGGGCGGGCTGTGCGGCTGCACCCGGGGTGGACGGCGCAGCAGAAAGTCCTCCAAGGCGGCGGGCAGTCTCTTTTCTTCCTGCCAGGTTTGGGCAATAGCTCGGACCGCCTCTTCAATCACCCGAGCGGACACATATTCATCTGGAATCAGAGCAAGCAAGTCCGGCGGTCTCCCATCCGGGAACTGTTTCAGCCGGTGTGGACCGAATTTGAGACAAATACGTCCCCGCTCCTGGTCCAGGGCATGGATGGATATTTTCACCGCAAGATCGTGGGCAAAATAGCACTGGGCCCCAACATCCAGCTTGGTATCCTGAGCAGGATCATAGCCATACCAAAAGCCGTGAGAGCGTTTGATTGGCTCCGGTGGCTGGGGGAGCCGGCGTAAACCGCCCAGGCAGTTCATATCCTGTACCAGCTCTTCTTCGGTCATGGCATGACGGTCAAACATCGTCCACCACACCGGTTTCTCCTCCCGACGATGAAATTCCACAATCTGTCCTAGCAACTCTTGCGTCTGCCAATGCGCGGCCTGTCCGTGTCGCTGCGGAGCAGGTGGGATTGCTGCCAGCAGGGTCTGGGCCAGGGCTTGGGGAGAGTCCGGGTCGGCCAGCAGGTCTGGCCCTTCGGCAGCGGCCGGGGGTGCATCCTGTTTCGGTATCCAGGTAATCCCGGCTTCCTGCTGCCGCTCCCGCAGCCAATCGGTCAACTGCCAGGTTGATGCACAGTCGTCTTGGTTATAGGCCCGAATCGCCTGGAGGAGCGGAGAGGCGGTCCAGTCTTGGGCCTCGCCACTCGCCAGCCAGCGTTCGTAGGCCGCAATGGAGTCAACCGCGCTCGCCACCGCCCCGGTCCGTGCCGGCCGGTACAAACGTTCAAGATTTTTAATCGAATAATGCGGCTCGCCAACCCGCACGCCGTGCCGTACAATGGCATACAGGTCAATAAAGACTTCGTGGCGCAGGAGCGTGTCAACCTCGGCTTCTCGGCTGCCATGCCGGCCCATCAGCCGTCGCAAGGCGGCCACCTCGTAATTGGCGTAGTGATAAACATGCAGCGTCGGGTCGGCCTGCCAGCGAGCGTAGACCCAATCGATGAAATCACAAAAGGCGCGCCGTTCCTGCTCACTGTCGTGCGCCCACCAGTCGTGGAAGGTGCGCTGACCGTGATCGAGCGCCAGAGCCCCAAAGAGATATTCCAGTCCGCCTTGCACCAGCGGATAGCCTTCCATGTCAAAAAAAATATCGCCCGCAGAGGCCGGAGGCAGCAAGGCTAGGCCGCGCCGCTGGGCCGGTGGGTCAGCCGGTGGGTCAGAAAGAAGAAGCCGATAGGCCGGCCGGTCGGCCTCGACTGAAGCGGCTTGCAGCTGCGCCTGTTCTTTGAGCCGGGCAAACACAGCATCATCAATGCTGGGGACCTGCGTCCGCGTGGTCTCTGCCAGAGCGGTCAGCGTCGTCAGGCCGGCCGTGTTGAGCTTCTGAATCTGGATCAGCGTGATATTGGCGACCCGACTCAGATGGTCGGCGCTCTCAAGTATCTGGGTCGCCTGCGTAGTCCAGCGGCCGTAGTCCCCGCCAGGCTCAGGGCTGGGCTGCCTGGCTGGATCAAAGTCCTGCATATACGCCAGAAAGTCCTGTTTCAGGGCAAGATAGTAATAGATGAAATCCGCGGTCCGAAAGCGACGGCGTTCACCGTCGCCGAGCCAGAGCAGCATTGACTCCGGCCAGTGGGCCTGAACGGTCTGGAGCAGGTCGGTGGCGCAACAGATCTGAACCAGATGCACTGGACTCGGCTGTGTCGCCAGCGTGGCGTCCCACACCTCATAGCCATAGTCACCCAGGGCGGACGCTTCCGCTGTCCGCACCAGAAAGTCGGGCCAACCGAGAAAATACTCGGCTTGAGCGCCTTGGACCACGCAGCTTTGCAGCCCACCGTGATAAATAACTTCGTGGCCGGCCTGCATGGCCATGATGGTCGCCTCAATTCGGTCTGCGTCCGCCGGCAGCCCATAGACCTCACGGCCCTCTTGTCGGAGTTGAGCCAGACAGGCCCGTTCATGCCGCCGTCCCCGCTCGACGAGCGTGGTCAGAGTCAGCGCTTCGGGGTCAGGCCGGACGAGACCGGGAGAGTCCAGAGCGTAGCGTGACATCCAGGTCGCAAACGGCGAAGCAAGAAATTCGTGCAGGTCACCCGGGCCATAGCAATACCGTCCATTGTCCTCGTGCATCTATCACTCCCCCACTCACCACTCACCACTCACCACTAGTCAAGAAACCAGCATCCTCGCTGTACAGGGGGTTCAGAGAGACTCGGCCGGCAACGCGGGGAAAGGAGGACAACGGCATTCACGAGCGGAGCGCATCGAGCCGTCCGGCCAGCACCTGGGCCACCGGGGCCATAGGTTCGAGCCGCTCGAAGAGAATTTTCAGCATGGCGGTCATTGGGGTGGCCAGCAACATGCCAACTACGCCCCAGAGCATACCCCACACGATCAAGGTCATCAGAATGACGATGGGGTGCAGGTCAAGAGCAGCCCCCATCACCTTGGGTTCAATGATCTGACCGATAATGATCTGAATCAGACTCGGCAGCACAATAGCCAGGGCTGCGGTCGTGGTCGAGATATCCGGGCTGACGACCACAACCGGCACGGGCAATAAGGTGGCGATAACCGAGCCGACGCTAGGGATAAAATTGAGCAGAAAGGCGAGCAGACCAAAGACCAGAGCGAGGTCCACGCCAAGGATAGCCAGAGTGAGGCCGACCAGGGCTCCGGTGGTCAGAGAGATCAGAGCCTTGGTCACGATATAGTGTTCGATCCGCACCTCAATCTCCGCCCAGACACCACCACTTCGCCTGTTTTGCCGCCCACCACCCAGCAGCAGATATAAGACAAAGATCAAGACCAGCAAGCCCTGCGAGAGCAGGCCGACGATGGCATTGGTCGTCTGGAGCAGCCAGGCGCTGATGTTGCCGAGGGGCAGTTGGGCAAACGGCCCTCCTTCGGCGCGGAATATACCGGCGGGGAGAAGCGCCGACATTTTTGTACCGAGCAACTCAATCTGCTGCTGATAGGCCGCGGCATTTGCCTGCAATTGACTCACGGAGGTTGAGATGAGCAGGCCCAGGCCACCGAGCATCACCACGCCGATCAGCAGGGTCGAAGTCACGGCAACGAGGTGAGGCAGATGGAGATGCCGCACCTGCAATTCGACCAGCGGCAACAGCCCGTAGGCAATAAACACGGCCAGGACAAAAGGGACGAGCACCGGCCTCAGCCAGTACAGGGCGGCCGCCACCACGACCGTACTGACAATGAGGAGGCAGATGGTTTGAATGCGGTATTCGTGCTGGGCGGGGTCCATAGGGGATACGCTTCCCCGCAAGAGAGCAGGAAGCCTGGGGGGCCTGAGAAGCGAGCCAGCGGCCGGGGCCCCCTCACGTCTTGTTCAGGTATTACCCTCGCGGCTGCGCCTCTCTGAGGAGCCGGACAATCTCGGGATAGCCTCTGCCCATCGCAACCGCCTCAGGCGTCCAACCATCTCCACTGCCGCCGTTGACCGCGGCCCCTTTGGCCAGCAGCGCCTCAACGATCTCTCTGTGCCCGTTGTAGACCGCATAGCGCAAGGGCGTGAAGCCGTCCTGATCTTCAATATCGACATCCGCACCGGCTTCGAGCAACACCTGCACAACGTCGCTCTTCCCGGTGGACGCGGCATATCGGAGGGCCGTTTCTCCGTGCCCCCCAGCCACATTTGGGTCCATACCAGCTTCGAGCATGAGCTGGACCGATTTCAGATCGCCCATCTGCGCCCGACTCCGAAACGCTTTTTCACTATATTTCACGTTTCGGGCCTTCAACTGAGCCCGTGGGTCTTCCGCGGGTGCGGGTGCACAGCCAGCGGCCCCCGCGAGCAGAACAAGGACGCTGTAAACAACAGACGTGAAATAGCGCGGTAACATTCCTTCCCCTTTCCAAGGCTTCCTCTCGCCTCTCACCGCCGTTGTCCGCAGTGTGATATATGGCGGCGGAGAGAGCCGGCTCATTTGCCCCTATCACTTACCAGTCCTGGCAGGACGGGCAAGACCCCGGACGCACCACACCAGATATACCCGCCTCCCCTTTTGCCGTCATCCCAAATCCGATAGCCAGTCATCCTGAAGCAGCACTCCGCAACGGTGTCGGGCGGCAATATGAATATGGTCCCACCTTGCTCTGGTATCACCCTGGTACTCGGCGGTGCGCGCTCGGGCAAGAGCACCTTGGCCGAGAGCCTGGCCGGTGGCCATAACCAGCGGGTCTATATCGCCACTGCCGAGCGGGTTGACGCTGAGATGGCCCAGCGCATTGAGACGCACCGCCGCCAGCGTGGGGCTGACTGGCGCACGGTCGAAGCGCCGCTTGAGCTTGCCGCGGCCATTCGGCAGGAGGAGGCCCCCGGCGTCTGCCTGCTAGTTGACTGCCTGACGGTCTGGCTTGGCAACCTCATGTATTATGGTTGGGCAATCGAAGCGGCCCAGGACGACCTCCTCGATACGCTCAGCAAGGTATCTGGGCCGATAGTCTTGGTCGCCAATGAAGTCGGCCTGGGCATCGTGCCGGACAACGCTGCGACGCGCGCTTTCCGCGACCACGCCGGCCGGCTCAACCAAGCCGTCGCCCGGTTGGCAGAGCGGGTCTATTTTGTGGCCGCGGGTCTCCCCGTCCGGCTCAAAGGGCCGGCCTAAACATCGCTGGCGCACGGCCGTCACGGCGACGCTATCAGCCCAACGACTCCGAGATACATCCCTAACTCGCTCATTTGCTGGACGCTGCCGAGACAGTCTCCGGTATAGCCCCCCAGCCGACGCTCGTACACGCGACGCATGGCGAGATGCCCTACGCTCAGCCCGATGAGGCCGGCGGGAATCACGCTATACGCTCCGGCTATACCCAGCCCAGCCAGCGCGGCCGCCCCGGTTGCCAGGGCAAAGAGCAGGCTCCCTGGATGCGGTGTTTCGGTCACCGGTGTGGCCGTGCCAGCGTCCCGGACATACTGGCTTGTGGCAATCACGAGCACGACGGAGGACCGGCTGGAGGCGTGCGCGGCAATCAGCAGCCACGGGACAAGAGAGGACGGGAGCGCGCCCAGAGCCAGCATTTTCGCGGCCAGCATCAGCCCCAGCCCGGCCACGCCATAGGTTCCGAGTCGGCTGTCGCGCATGATGGCGAGCGCTTTCTCCCGCTCCAGGCTGCCGCCGAGTCCGTCGCAAACGTCTGCAAAGCCGTCCTCGTGCAGGGCCCCGGTCGCAAGCAACGAGGCCGCGGTGGACAGAACAAGCGCCAGGCCCAGCGGAAAAATCAGAGCGGCCAGCCAGAATATGCCGCCCGCAAATGCGCCGATCAAGACGCCGACGAGCGGGTAGTAGCGCACAGTAGCGGCCAGCCTGTCCTCAGAGAAGACACCCGGCACCCGGACCGGCCAGCGCGTCAGGAATTGGACGGCAAGCAGGAATGCCTCAAGTTCCCGACGGGCCCCACTCATGCCTTTGCTCCGCTGACGCCAGCGGCCTCGAAAGTTGCCATATCCGACAGCATGGCCGCGGCGCATTTGAGGAGCGGCCAGGCCAGCAGCGCCCCGGTGCCTTCACCCAGACGCATATCCAGGTCAAGCACCGGGCGGATAGCGAGGGCTTCAAGCACCGCGCGGTGGCCTGGCTCGGCAGAGCGATGGGCGCAGACGAGGTAGTCTCGCAACGGCGGGGCAAGCTCGACCGCGGCCATCGCCGCGGCGCTGGCGATAAAGCCATCGACCAGCACCACCGCTCCGGCCTGGGCCGCGCCAATGAACGCCCCGGCCAGCATCACCAGCTCAAAGCCCCCGTACTCGCGTAGCGCTCTGGACGCCTCAAGCCGGGCCGGCGTGCGGGCCGCGGCGCGTGCGAGGACCGCGCGCTTGTGTGCCAGCCCGGTGGCGTCCAGCCCGGTGCCGCAGCCGACCAGCGCATCAAGCCCAACGCCGGTGAGCTTGTGGACAATAAGGCTTGCGGATGAGGTATTGGCGATCCCCATTTCGCCGAACGCCGTGGTCGCCGCGGCGCTGTGCGCGCCAATCTCACGGCCCCGGTCGAGTGCGGTCTCACACTGTTCCGGCGTCATGGCCGCCTCCACAGCGCTGTTCCGGGTGCCGGCCTCAATGCGCCGCAGGGTGAGTCCGGGAGTGTGGACCGCTGCGCCAGCAACGCCGGCATCAACCACGTGCAGTTCCACACCGTTCACGCGCGCAAAGACATTTGCCGCCGCCCCGCCCGCGAGAAAATTGCTGAGCATCTGCCGCGTCACCTCTTGCGGATAGGCAGACACGCCCTCAGCCGCTATCCCGTGGTCACCCGCAAAAATAATCAGGCGACAGCGGTCCAGTCGTGGCGTCAGCGTATCCTGGATGCGGGCGACCTGGGCGGCCAGCGTCTCGATAACGCCCAGCGCCCCGCGCGGCTTGGTCTTGGCGTCAAGCGCGTGCTGTATGGCGGCATCCCGCGCGTGGGAAACGGGCCGAACATCAAACATGAGCAGATTCCCTCGGCTGGCCACCCTGCATGACCGGCATCATTTGTCCGACGAGTGGCATGAGTGCGGCATCGTCTTCCGGCTTTTCTATTCTCTGAAGATGTCGGAATGGGTTCCGGTGCGGAGAAATATAGGACCCTCAGAGTCCCATGTCCAAACGAGGAGCCAGTCTGGTTCGATATGACACTCCCAGCACGAAGACCATTGTCCGCTCAGGCGATGGGGTTTATGGCTTTTATCAGAGGATATCGTCTATCATTTCTTTGACGCTATTGTAGCGCGTGACCTCACCAGCCCGTAACTGTCGCAAGGCTTCCAGGCTGTCATCATTCGGGATTTTTGAGTCGCGGTTCCTCCGAGTTGGTTTTCTCTGAGCCCGCTCAGAAGTTCCGCTCAGCCGGCTCAGCGCAGACTTTCCTTCGGCACCATACGAGCGTTCGTCAGCCATACTTCCGGTCTCCTTTCGTCGGTTTTCCTTCCTGCACTAGACGGACCGAGGTCAATTCTTATGCAAAGGGAGCGGACATACACCACCCGCTAGATGTGGTGAGTGCCGGCCCCAGCGACCCCAAACGCTGCCCTGACACATGTCAGTCTGCATATATCTTGACAGCTTAGTCAAGCCTCGAGGCGGGCGGAGACACCCCCAGCCAAAGCACTCGGGCGCAAGGGCGCGCGGCTGGGGAGCCAGCCTTGACTTTGGCTGGATGGTTTGTATGTATGGGGCCTGCATGTGAAGCCCATGGACACCGCCGCTGAACATCGGGAAAAGATGAAAGCCCTGCAAGCCGAGCATCGCCGCAAAGTAGACGCGGCCCAGCACCCAGGGCGAGGTCTGGTGCTGGTCTATACCGGCGACGGGAAAGGCAAATCAAGCTCCGCCTTTGGTGTGATTGCCCGGGCGCTCGGCTGGGGCAAGCAGGTCGGCGTCGTCCAGTTCATCAAGGGTAAGTGGATAACCGGCGAGCGGAAATTCTTCGCCGGATTTCCCGACCAACTCGTCTGGCACTGTATGGGCGACGGGTTTACCTGGAACACGCAGGACCGCGACCGTGACACCGAAGCCGCCGAGGCGGCCTTTGCCAAGGCGCGGGCGCTGCTGGAAAGCGGCGACTATGATCTGGTCGTGCTGGACGAAATCAATATCGCGCTCCGCTATGACTATCTGTCCGTCGCAAGCGTCCTTGAGGGGCTCAAAGCCCGCTCAACCCGAACGAGTGTGATTCTGACCGGTCGCGACGCCAAACCGGAGCTTCAGGCCTATGCCGACCTCGTTAGCGAGATGCGCGAGGTGAAGCATCCTTTCAAAGCCGGTATCAAAGCCCAGCATGGGATCGATTTCTGAGGCGGTGTCCCGGCTGACCGCCCTCGTCGTTCTCGTCGGCCTAGCCGCATGCAGCCCAGCCGAGCAGCCGCACCGCGTGGACCAGCCGACACGCATCGTCAGCCTTGACTACTGCGCCGATCAATACGTCCTCAAGCTGGCCCCGCGGGAGCACATCCTGGCGGTCTCGCCCGACGCTGAGAAAACCTTTTCCTATATGCGGGGCGACGCCAAGGGGCTGAGGCATATTCGCCCCCGGGCCGAAGACGTGCTCGTCCTGCAACCCGATGTGGTGGTTCGCTCCTACGGCGGGGGGCCGCACGTCACCGGGTTTGTCGAGCGCATGGGCACCCCAGTGCTGCAAATCGGCTTTACCAGCGACCTCGACGACGTGAGAGACACGCTCACAGCCGTGGCAGAAGGGCTGGGCCAGCCGGAGCGCGGCACGGCAATCATCGCCGAGATGGACGCGCGGCTGGCTGCCCTACGCGCCCTCCCGGACGCGCCGTCGGCGCTGTATATGACGCCGGCTGGGGTGACGAGCGGGCCTGGAACCCTGGTCCACGAGATGCTGACCGCCGCCGGCTTGGTCAACTTTCAGCAGGAGCCCGGCTGGCGGTCCCTGCCACTCGAACGCTTAGCCCATGAACACCCCGACCTCGTGGCGGCTGTCATCTGGGGAGCCACGAATCACGCTGACAATTGGAGCGCCGCCCGCCACCCTATCGCCCGCCACCCGCTTCGCCAGCGGCCCGTCGTTTCGCTTGAGGGAGCCTGGGTGGCCTGTGGCGGCTGGTTTCTGCTCGATGCCATTGAGGCGCTGGCGCTGACAGGCGCTGGAGAGACCGCGCAGTGACCGCCAGTGGGCTCAATTTTGCCTTGGCCACGACCGCGGTCGCCGCGCTGGGGGCCGCCTGTTTTCTCGGGACAACCCCCATGGGCGCACCCCGCGTACTGGCCGCGTTCCTGGGGCAGGCCCCGGTGGGCGACAGTCTGGTCGTGTGGCAGATCCGCTTGCCGCGCGCCCTGGCCGCGTTCGTGGTCGGCACCGCGCTGGGGGCGAGTGGCGCCGCCATGCAGGGCCTGCTGCGCAACCCGCTTGCCGAGCCTGGAGTCTTGGGCGTCTCGGCCTCGGCCTCTCTGGGGGCGACGTTTGTGCTGTACTACGGATTCGCCGCGGCCTGGGGGTATAGCGTACCAGTGGCCGCCATCACCGGGGCGGCCGCGGCCGCGACCCTGATCGCCCTTGTCGCGGTTCACACCTCATCGGTGGTCACCCTCATTCTGGTCGGTGTCGGTCTGTCAAGCTTCGCCGGGGCGGCCATGTCGCTGCTGATGAATCTTGCCCCCAATCCGTTCTCGCTGGCGGATATGGTGAACTGGATGCTCGGCTCCGTCGCCAACCGCAGTATTGACGACCTGGCGCTGACCGTCCCGTTTATGGCGCTCGGCCTGGCCATACTCTTCGCGACCCGCCGGGGCCTGTCGGCGCTCACCCTGGGCGAGGAAGCCGCCATTGGCGTGGGCCTCAATCTCCGCCGCCAGCGCTTGGCGGTTGTGCTGGGCACCGGGCTGGCGACCGGCGCGGCCGTCGCGCTCGCCGGCGCCATAGGTTTTGTCGGTATTATCGCGCCCCATATTGTGCGCCCGCGCGTCGGTCACGACCCGGCGCGCAGCCTGCTGCCGTCAGCGCTCCTCGCCGGGCTCGTCCTCGTCCTTGCCGACATCGCGGTCCGTCTGTTGCCCACCAGCTCGGAGTTGAAGCTGGGTGTGGTGGCCGCTTTTATCGGCGCGCCCGTCTTTGTCTGGATCACTCTCCAGCGGAGGGCGGTCCGTGACTGAACTGTGCGCAAAGAACGTGACGGTCAGCGTCGGTCGGGCGACGCTCGTGGAGGCGGTGTCCTTCAGCCTGCGCTCCGGTGAGTTCGTCGCCCTGCTCGGACCGAATGGGGCCGGCAAGACCACCTTGCTCCGCGCCACACTGGGTCTCGGACCTCTTTCCGCAGGATCAGCCACGCTAGACGGCACGACTACGGCCGGCCTGTCGTCCGTGGAACGGGCGCGTCGCGTCGGCTATCTTCCTCAAGTCCGCCCGCTCGCGTGGCCCAATACGGTGCGTGATGTGGTCGCGCTCGGACGGTTCGCCTATGGCGCGGCACTCGGACGACTGCGGGCCAAGGATGCCGAAGCGGTTGAGCGGGCGGTGGCGGCCTGCGACCTTGCGGACCTCGCCCACCGCCGCACCGATACCTTGTCCGGCGGGGAACTCGCCCGGGTGCACTGTGCCCGAGCCTTTGCCGCCGAGACTCCGCTGCTCGTTGCCGACGAGCCGACCGCGGCCCTGGACCTGCGCCACCAGTTTCAGGTCATGGCTCTCCTGCGGCATTTTGTGGACGCAGGTGGCGGTGTGTTGGTCGTCCTGCACGACGTGGGGCTGGCCGTCCGCTTTGCCGACCGGCTCCTGTGGATGAAAGATGGGGCCATCCTTGCGGACGGTCCGCCCGAAGAGACCCTGACCGTGGACCGGATACGGACGGTCTACGGTATGCAGGCGCGGGTTGAGCGGCAGGGCCCCGCCTGGAGCGTACAGATTGAAGGGGTGGCCTGAGCGTGTCGTCGGCCCTGCTTATGTTGGGGGCATTCTTGGTCGAATCTGTCTGCGGCTGGCCGGACGGGCTCTACCGTCGCATCCGTCACCCGGTGGTCTGGTCGGCACCCTGATCTCTGCGCTTGAAGCAACCTTAATCTGGCCCGTTTCTCCCCCACCGTGCGCCGCGCGCTCGGGATGCTGACAACGCTCGTTGTTGTGAGCGTGGCCACCCTGGTCGCTTCCCTGCTCGTTATCCTTCTGCCAGAAACGCCGGTCGGTTTCGCGCTCGAAGTGGGAGCGGCTTCCAGTCTCCTGGCCGGCCGGAGTCTGTATGGCCACGTCCTGCGTGTTACCCAACATCTGGAACACGGCAAGCTGGAAGCGGCACGCCAGGCGGTCGGTCATATTGTCAGCCGCAACCCCACCCCACTCGACACCGCCGGCGTTGCGCGAGCGAATCTGGAGAGTCTGGCCGAGAACACTTCTGACGGTGTTATCGCCCCGCTCTTCTGGGGCTGTCTGCTCGGCTTGCCAGGACTCACCGCCTATAAGGCTATCAATACGCTGGATTCCATGCTCGGCTACCGAACCGACCGTCTGTGGGCGTTCGGCGGCTTTGCCGCCCGGCTCGACGACGCCGCCAACCTGATTCCGGCTCGACTCACGGGCGGCCTCATTGCGCTGGCGAGTTTCAGACTCGCCAGTGTTCGCGTCATGCTCCGCGACGCCCGCAACCACCGCTCACCCAATACCGGCTGGCCGGAGAGCGCCATGGCCGGGGCGCTCGACGTGCGGCTGGGCGGCCCGCGCGTGTATGCGGGTTCTGAGACGGCTGACCCGTGGTTGAATGCAGCCGCCCCCGACCCCCGCCCAAGCGACACCCGGCGCCGGCTGCGTCTCTACGTGCGGACCCTGCTGCTGGCGGCCCTGCTCCTGCTCGCCCTGGCGGTCGGGGGAGCCCAGCCGTGAGCATGGACGAGGACGGCCACGGAGGGGCGCTTGACCTCATGCGCGCCCGTTTCCCCCAAGCGCCGGAACCCTGGCTCGACCTGTCCACCGGAATCAACCCTTGGCCGTATCCCCTGGACAGTCCGCAGCCGGAGACCCTTCAGCGTTTGCCGACCGCCACCGCAACAGCACGGTGTCGGGCCGCCATGGCGGAGGCATTTGGAGTGCCGGTGGGGTCTGTCCTGCCTATTCCGGGCAGCGAGTTACTCATCCGTCTCCTGCCGACACTGCTCAGACCTCGGCCCGGCACCCGGGTCGCCATTACCCGGCCGACCTTTGCCGACCATGCCGAGGTCTGGCGGGCGGCGGGATGTCGGGTGGTCGAAACACCAGACCCCTTGGAGGCCCTTGCCTCGACCGACCTCGTCGTCCTGTGCAACCCCAATAATCCGGACGGCCGCGTCTGGAACCCGGCCCGGCTTGAGGCGGCGCGGGCAACCCTGGCCAAAAGGGGCGGCTGGCTGATCGTTGACGAAGCCTATGCCGATGTCCGGCCGAACCTGTCCCTGGCCACGCGAGGCGGGCGGGCCGGCCTCATTATTTTCCGCTCGTTCGGCAAGTTCTTCGGCCTGCCTGGACTCCGGCTTGGGGCGTTCATTGCCCCGCAGGACACCCTGGCAATAGTCCGACAGTCCCTCGGTATCTGGAGCGTATCCGGCCCGGCGCTGGCCGCAGGGGCGCAAGCCTACCGGGACCACGGTTGGCAGTCGGCCACCCGTCAGCGGCTGGTGACGGCACGTGCGTGCCTGGACGCAATTCTGCACTCGGCCGGCCTGCGCGTGGTGGGCGGCGTGGATCTCTTCCGCTTTGTTGAGGTCAATAATGCCAACCGTGTCTGGCGTCACTTGGCGGGGCGTGGTATCTTTGTCCGCCGCTTTTCCTGGAGCCGCAACCGGCTGCGTATCGGACTGCCGCCCGATGCACAGGCCCGAGCCCGCCTCGCCCAGGCACTGGGCCTCCGCTGACTTTTCGAGTGTATCGCCGGGTCAGGTCCGACGTTTGACCGTCCGAGTTCTGTGCGGTCTGCGACTCAGAACTCCGCCCGGAACCCGGTCAGAAAAGTCGTTTCCGGGGACGAGAAGTACAGCACCTCCTGATAGTCAGCGTCAAACAGATTCATCACCTTCCCCTCCAGGGTCAGGGCCCGAATGCCCCAGCGGTCCGCGAACAGCAGATAGGACAGGGCCACATCCGCCCGCTCGTAGCCGTCATGGAGGGTGCCACCCCGTTCAGTGACATTGCCCTTGATATACAGATGAAAGTTGGCGTTCAGGCGCTCGCCGGCATAGTTCAGGGTGAAGGAAGCCACGTGTTTAGGCCGTCGAACGAGCGGCCCGCCCTGCCTGAAGGAGCCAAACCCGTCGTTTCCGGCGTTCGCCAGCACCTGTGTTTCCAGATAGGTGTACGAGCCCCGCACCGAGAATCCGTAGGGCAAGACCGCGGATGTCCCGACTTCAAGCCCACGGCTCCGGGCCCGGTGAACGTTCATATAGTTTGGCGCGGGTGCGGGGGCGAAGGTATACGCGATCAGGTTTTTGTATTCGGTTGAAAAATACGTCAGGCTCACCTGGGTGTCGAATGAGCCCAAAGCGAAAGGCTGGTCAAGGCCGATTTCCCAACTCTTGGACTGCTCCGCCGTCAGGTCGGGATTCCCCCGAGAGAAGGCCGTGTCGATATTCTGGGAAAAACTGGCCGCCTTGATCCCCTGGCTGTAGCCACTCCGCAGTTTGGTGTCGAGACCGGGCAGAATCAGGGCGGCCGAGACCCGTGGGCTGACGTGCGTCCCATATGTAACCGCGTCATCCAAGCGGAACCCGGATGTCACGAACAGCGTCTCTTGCCACGCCAGATACAGTTGGGAGTAGAACGCCTGGGCGTTCCGACTCCCGCTCGGTCCGTTCTGTTGAGTGTAGTGTTCGTCTTCGACCGAGCCCCCAAGGGTAAGAGTCGGGGTAACGCCGAGCATGACCGGCAGGAAAAAATCGGAGGAGTAGTCGGCCGACAACCGGTACTCCCTATTGATGGTGAGGGAACCCAGGCCGTCGCAGTCGTTCCAGGTCGCCGTGTCGTCGTCGCGGCAATCGACCCCCCCGTCTTCCGGATCGCGATAGGTGAACCATTCGTACAGCAGCCCCAGTTGGAGGTGATGTCTCCACCACGGGGTGGGCTGATAGGTGATACGTGGGCCGAGAATGAGACGCCGGTTATCACTGGTCGCCCTGGGGTCCAGGCCATTCCCCTGTCGGTCGAGGATATCCCCACTGCTGGTGGCCACGTGAAAGCGGCTGTCGATATAGCGGAGGGTGGTCTTCAGGTGCAGCGCGTCGCTGGGGTCAAGGTCGAAGCGAGAGGCAATGGTCGTGCTGCCGTAGTCGCTATTGATCGGCAGAATGCCTCCGCTGTCAACCCGCCCGACGGCCACGTTATAGCTATACAGGGCGGTTCCGCCGGAGATACTGAGACGCTCCTCAAAGGTGTCGGGGTTGCCGGCACGGAAACCCAGGCTTGCGCGGGCCGGCCCCTGTCCACGCGGGGTCAGGAGTTGAATGACCGCACTCATGGCGTCAGAGCCGTACAGAGCGCTCTGCGGGCCGCGCACGACCTCAATGCGGCCAATGCCCAGGGTCGTCATATCGCCGAACTTGAAACTGCCCCCCGCCCGGTTGGCCTTCACCCCGTCAATCAGGATCATATTATGGTCCGCCTCACCGCCCCGCGTAAAAAGCGAGGTCATCGCCCCCCGGCTGCCGGTCTGGCTGAAAGAGAAACCCGGCACCTCGCGTAATTGGTCAAACAGGTCGGTGGTCTGACGCCGTGTCATGTCTGCCTGCGTCACGACCGTTACCGCGTTGGATACCCGTGAGAGCGGCTCTTCCAGTTTTGAGGCCGTGACAATGATGGGGTCCAGCGTCGTGGTCGGCACGGTTTGCTGGGCCGGCGGTGGCTCCTCGGCCTGGGCTGGCGTGGATGGACCACCGCCCCAGACCAGAAGCGAGACGGCCAGAACGAATACAACAGATATGGACTTTCCCATCTTCCCTCCTCGGGGAAGCCTTCCTGCGCGAGAGAAGGGGTGGGTTGCTGAAAGCCGCCCGGAGCGGGTCGGCGGCAAGCTCCGTGTCCAGACTCAGGACACACGGCCACCCTTCTCCCTCCACGGAGAGGCCGGTTCATGGCTTCAGGCAGGTTTCCTGGCTTAGGGGTTCAAGGGTTCACACCCTCGCGCCTGTCAGCGGCCTTCCCACCAGAGTGCACCGGCAGTGGCATTGTCGCGACAGGCTCCCCCATCACAGTGGCGGGACCGCGCCGGCTTTGCACCGACTTCCCTTTTTCACCCTGGATAGGCACCTCAAGCACGGTTCGGGTCCGTTGGTACCGGAGGCCCTGGCTATTGTCAAGCACGACGCCAAACGCCGGGGCGCTCTGGCTCAGGCGGAAGCCAGACGAATAAGCTGCTGGGCAAAGGTCGGATTACTGCCGAAGTGCAGATGGATATAGCTCGCCAGGCAGCGCTTATACACATAGCCTTCGGGCCGAGCCACCCCTGCGGCCGGCTGGCGGACCTGATACAGCGTCCGGGTCTGCTCGACAGGCGGGGCCGGCACCAGTTCCGAGTAGCGAAACTCGTGCCCGCGCACTCGCATGGCGGGCAACAGGCCATTGGTCGGCGGAATCGTCACCTCTGCGTATCCCAGCGCACTCAGGCGTGACCGCAGGTGCGCAAAAGTAGGATAGACGCCAACCATGGGAAAGTCGTGGCCCTCAGTGTCCCGGATGCCTTGGGTCAGATACATCAACCCGCCACACTCGGCGTACACCGTGCTCCCGGCCTGGATAAAGTCTTTCATCTCCTGACGCATGGTCGTGTTGGCGGCTAAGGCCCGAGCGTGGACTTCAGGATAGCCACCCCCCAGGTAGAGGCCGTGCAAATGCTGAGGGAGATGCCGTTCGTGGAGCGGACTGAAGAACACGAGTGTGGCCCCTGCGTGTTCCAAGAGTTCCAGATTGTCGGGATAGTAAAAACAGAAGGCTTCGTCCCGGGCGATACCAAAACGAACAGGCGAGTCCGGCAACGAGGCCGGCTGGGGCTGAGGAGGGGAGGAGGGGGGAACGGTACTCAGACGCAGGAGCGCTGACAGGTCGAGATGGTCTTCGACCACCCCAGCCAAGTGAGCGAGATGTCCGGCAGATAAGGCTTGCTCTTGTCTAGTGACCAGTCCTAAGTGGCGTTCGGGGAGGGCGAGCGTCTCGTCGGCCAGGAGTCCGCCGAGTACGCTGATATTGGGAACGGCGCGGACGGCTTCTTCGAGATAACGTAGATGGCCCGGCCCACCGATCTTGTTAAAGATCACGCCGGCAATATGCAGGTCGGGATCAAAATGCTGAAATCCGTGCACAACGGCCGCCACACTGCGCGCCATGGCTGACGCATCAACCACCAGAAAGACCGGCAGCCCCAGCCATTTTGCCATTTCTGCCGTACTGCCGGCTTCGCTCTGGCCGTCAGAGCCGTCAAAGAGGCCCATCATCCCCTCCACAAGGCCAACATCGTGGCCGTGCAGACTCCGGTGAAAAACAGCGGTGTTGTATGGGCGCGACAACATCCAGCCATCGAGATTTCTGGACGGCACCCCAGCCACCGCGGTGTGGTGGCCTGGGTCAATAAAATCTGGGCCGATCTTAAAGGGCTGGACGGACAAGCCGCGTTTTCGTAAAGCGGCCAGCACGCCGAGCGTCAGGGTGGTTTTCCCAACACCGCTGTGCGTGCCAGCCATAACGAATCCGTGCATCTCTCCCTCCCTTATGCGTGCATCATAGGAGATTCCCTTGCAATCTGCGAATGGCCTCGGCATCATGATTGCCCATGTCTTTGCAAGACTCCCCTCCTCCAGGCACGGTTGAAGGACACAAGGCCGGGGTGGTGGCGTATCGTCAAGAGTCGGACGGTACATATGCCGTCCTGATGATTACCGCCCGGCGGCAGCGCGACGCCTGGATTTTCCCAGTTGGGACGGTTGACCCAGGCGAAACCCTGGAGCACGCCGCGGCCCGCGAGTGTATGGAAGAGAGCGGCTATACGGTGCGGACCGGGCCGCTCCTGAAAACGCTCAACCTTGCCCACAAAAGCGGTCTGCGCCGCTTTTCGTTTTTTGCCGCCCAGGTCACAGGCGAGGTGGACGAGTATGAAACCGACCGCCGCCGGCGCTGGGTGCCGCTGGCCCAACTCGTCGAGACCGTCAGCGAGGTGTTCGCCCCGGTCGCGCGGGCCGCTGTGGCCTATCTGTCCGCCTAGCTCGTCAGACGGGGCCGCCATGAGCGCACGGGTCCTCATGATCCAGGGAACCGGCTCCGACGTCGGGAAGTCCATTATCGTTGCGGGATTGTGTCGCCTGGCCAGACAACGGGGCTGGCGGGTTGCGCCCTTCAAGCCACAGAATATGTCGAATAACGCGGCCGCCTGTGCGGCTGGCGGAGAGATTGGCCGGGCGCAGGCCCTCCAGGCCCGTGCCGCTGGGCTCGAACCGCACCCGGATTTCAATCCCGTGCTGTTAAAGCCCCAGACCGACCGGGGAGCACAGGTCGTCGTCCACGGCAAACCGGTTGGCCTGCTGAACGCCGCAGACTATACCACCGGGCGCGCCGGCCTGCTGACGGCTGTCATGCAGAGTTTCTCCCGTCTCGTCGCGGCCTCCGACCTTGTTATTGTCGAAGGGGCCGGGAGCCCGGCTGAGGTCAACCTGCGGACCGGCGATATTGCGAATATGGGGTTTGCGCTCGCCGCCGGCGTGCCCGTCTGCCTTGTTGGCGATATTGACCGTGGGGGGGTCATCGCCGCCCTGGTCGGGACCCAGAGCGTGTTGGAGCCCGAGGATAGCCGGCTCATCGTCGGGTTTGTGGTCAACAAGTTTCGGGGCGACCCAACCCTGTTTGAACCAGGCGTGGCCGTGATTGAGCGGCGCACGGGCTGGCCCTGCTTTGGCGTCGTCCCGTGGATGCCGGCCGCGACCCGCCTGCCGGCGGAAGACGCGGTGTCGCTCTCGCTCGGGCGCAGCCCGCGCGCGGATTGCCTGCGCATCGCCGCCCCCCTGCTGTCCCGCCTGGCGAACTTCGACGATGCTGACCCGCTCCGGTTTGAACCACAGGTAGATTTCACCTTTGTCCCCCCCGGTCAGCCGATTCCGCGTGACGTGGATGTGGTGATCCTGTTTGGCACCAAATCGACCACCGGCGACCTGGACTTCCTGCGCGCCCAGGGCTGGGACCACGACGTGCTCGCCCATGCCAGAGCGGGCGGCCGCGTCCTGGGGGTGTGTGGCGGCTTCCAGATGTTGGGCCGTCATATCCACGACCCAGCAGGCGCGGACGGTCCGGCTGGAACTCGGCCTGGGCTCGGCCTGCTTGCGCTCGAGACGCGCATGGCCGGTGAAAAAACCGTTCGTCCGGCCCGCGGCCGTTGCGCCCTGAGTGGGGTGTCTGTCACGGGCTATGAAATTCACACCGGCCAATCAGACGGACCCGCCCTGGCCCGCCCCATGTTTCAACTCGGAACCGGCCCGGACGGCGCGCGGAGCCCAGACGGGCTGATTGAGGGGACGTATTTACACGGGCTGTTCGGGAACGATGCCTACCGGCACGCTTGGCTGAGCCGCATCCGCGCCACAACCGCGGCAACGCTCCGCTACGAGTCCAGTGTTGAGGCCGCCCTGGACGACGTGGCGGCCGCCCTGGCGGCCACCCTGGATACGGACGCGCTGTTCTCAGCGGCGCGCCAGCCCCGCTATACGGAGCCGGAGATTCAGAGACCGTAGACCTGGGCGGCGCTATCCCCAAGCAGATTATGCCGCGCGGTCTCTGACAGCGGCGCGACCAGCTCTTCCAACTCTTCCATATAGTTTCCAGGGTGATCGAAGTGGGGGTAATCGGTTGCCCAGAAGAAACGGTCATTGCCTACATACTCAATGATATGGGCCAGCGCCCGCTCGTCCGGGTCTCCAGAAATCCAGCACTGGCGCTTAAAATAGACGCTGGGTTTTTCCTTGAGCGGCACATTATCGCCCAGGCTGGTTTCATACGTTGTATCCATCCGGTCCAGGGCCGCGCCTATCCAGCCCGCGCCGGACTCCAGCAGAATGACTTTGATCTGGGGAAAGCGGTCGAACAGCCCCCATTGAAACATGCCGTAGAGCGCCTGCTGAGGGCCCTGCATCCCGAGTGCGTTTTGCATCCAGCGCGCACTCTTCATGCCATTGAAACGCTGATAGGTCCGAATTTTGGGATGTTCGGCCATGGGGTGGATGGCGACCGGCACCTGGAGTTCCTGGGCTTTTGCCCAAAAGATATCGTGGTCGGGATGGGCGTGCGGAGTACGGGTCAGCGTATAGGGCGCGAGAAAAGCGCCTTTGGCTCCGGCGCGCACCGCGCGTTCGAGTTCGGCTGCGGCCGCGGTCGGGTCGGCCAGCGAAATATGGGCAATGGCAATCAAGCGACCGTCCGAGTCGGAACAGAAATCACAGATCCAGCGGTTGTACGCCTTGGCATACGCCAGGGACAGGGCGGCGTCCTCAAGCTCGCACTCCCAGGTGAGGCCCAGGCTGGGATATAAAATCGCTTTGGCAATGCCTTCCTGGTCCAGGAGCGCCACCCGCTCCTTTGGATCCATAGAGCCAAAGGGCGCGCTACCGGGGTAGGCTTGCTCCATCATTCGTTCGATTTCTTTGGTTCCCTTGCCCATGCCGCCCAAGCCGGTCAGGACGCGCACGTCAAAAAACCGAGACGGCTGGCCGTTCATTTCCAGGACTTCGCGTCCCTCAAGCGTCCGAATGCGGAGCGCTCGGTCCCGATAGGCGGGATCAATATACCGCTCCCAGGCATCCGCGGGTTCAAGGATGTGGCCGTCCGCGTCAATGATATTGTGATAGTCGAGCGCCATGCTGTCTTCTCCTCTTGTTACGTTTCTCTTTTCCTACCAATTTCCGGCGGCTCTATCCACTCATCCGCGGCGTGGCAGCCGACCGCCTACTTTCAACTGTGGTTATCAAGCCCTGAGCCGGCTTTTATCCTGACGCCCAGCGTATAGGCGTCTCGTTTGGGGATATGGCATACCTCGCTCACCACGCTTGCGGCCGCTTTGACGCTGGTCCCGTCCGCCAGTATCTGCTGCATCAGTTCGGCTGCGGATTGTGCTGGAGCGCCCTTGTCCTTGCCGTCCCAGCCCTCAACCACGAGCGCGACTTCGCCTTTGACCGCTCGGTTGTGGAACGCGCGGCAAACCGCACTGATGGGTCCGCGCAGGATTTCCTCGAACTGTTTGGTCAGCTCTCGACCAACGACAACGCGCCGGTCTCCAAAAATACGGGCAAGGTCGGCCAAAGTGCTCAACAGACGGTGCGGCGATTCATAAAAAACGAGAGTCCGCTGCTCGTGGCAGAGCCCGTGTAAGGCTTTTTGGCGCTGTCCCGGCTTTGCCGGCAGAAACCCTTCAAAAGCGAAACGGTCGGTTGGCAGACCGCCCACACTCATTAACGCGGTCAGCATGGACGGGCCGGGAATAGGCACGACCGGGATATCAGCTTCGGCGGCGCTTTTGACCAAACGATAGCCGGGGTCGGAGATGCACGGGGTGCCGGCGTCACTGACCAGTGCGATGTTTCGGCCGGCCAATAACGTTTCAATGAGGGCCGGCGCTTTGGTTGAGGCGCTGTGGTCGTGATAGCTCGTCAGTGGAGTCGCAATATCGTAGTGCCTCAGCAGCTTGCGTGTATGGCGCGTATCTTCTGCGGCAATCAGGGCGACGGCTTTGAGGATACGCAACGCCCGGAGGGTGATGTCTTCCAGGTTGCCTATCGGCGTCGCAACAATGTAGAGCGTACCGGCCACGTCAGCGGCCCCAGTCGCGGGCATACCGAAAATCACGATCAATCGTCCGCTGAGAGACCTTGGCAATGACTGGGAGGCGACGCTTGTACTGCGAGTGCATGATTCGGCGGGTAATCTGATCGATAAAGTCGGCCTGAAACCCCTCGGCCAGCAATGCCTCACGGGAGTAACGCTGGTCAACCAGCAGGTATAACAGCGCATCAACCTCCTGATAGGAAAACCCCAACTCTTGCTCGTCGGTCTGCCCCGCCCATAGATCCGCGGAGGGTGGTTTGGTCACCACAGCCGCCGGCACGCCCACACAGGCGGACAAGGCCCAGACCTGGGTCTTGTATAAATCGCCCAAGGGGTTAATCGCCGAGGCCATATCGCCAAACAGCGTTCCATAGCCCAGCAGCAGTTCGGTTTTATTACTCGTGCCCAGCACGAGCGCCTCCCAGCGGGCCGAGTGGTCGTACAGGATCGTCATGCGCTCGCGGGCCATTTTATTGCCCCGGCGTAGGGGGCCGGCGTCAGGGAATTGGGCAAAATACGCATCCACCTGCGCAGAAATATCAACCGTGAGCGACGCGATGCCCGTTGCGGCAATCACAAGGTCGGCGTGTTCAATACTCTCTTTGCTCGACGTTGTATACGGCATTTTCACGGCCAGCACATTTTCGGGACCCAGGGCCGCCGCCGCCAGGCACGCGCTGAGGGCGGAGTCCACCCCGCCCGAGAGACCAACCACCACCCGCTTGAGACCGATTTTCTGGACTTCGTTGATAATGAATGCAGACAAGACGTGCCGGAGGAATTCTGGATTGGTTGGAATACGACGCATACTCACTCGTCTGGTGTCACTCGCCTACGGGCCACCGCCCCTCCCAGGGAGGGCGCATTTAGCCTATCAGCCCAGGGTTGGCTCCGCCGTCTATGGTGATATTCGCGCCGTGGATAAAGGCCGCCCGCGCGGAAGAGAGAAACAGGATCAGGTCCGCCACTTCCTCCGCTTCGCCAACCCGGCCCAGTGGGGTCATTTTGCGCAAGGCTTCTTCAGGACTGCCACTTCCCGGACTCATGATGGAGACAAACTTCTGGAGCCGTTCGGTCAGAATCGGGCCAGGGTTGATGCCGACGACTCGGACGCCATGCTGCGCCCCCTCAGCGGCCAGGGCTTTGGTAAAATGGTTGAGCGCCGCATTTGCCGCGCCACCGACCATATAGTTGGCCATGGGTCGCAGGCCACCGGTGCCAATGATATTCACAATCACGCCGCAGCCCTGTTGCTGCATATGCGGAAAAACCGCGCGCGCCATACGCACATAGCCAAAGAACTTGAGCGTCCAGTCCTCCGTCCAGTCCTCATCCGAGATTTCAAGAAACGGACCAGGGCGGGCACTGCCGGCATTGTTCACCAGGATGTCAATCCGTCCAAAGGCTTCCCGGCAACGTGCCACCACGTTGTGAATCGCATCGGCTTGGGTCAGGTCGGTCGGCACGGCGACGAGGCGGCCGCTGCCCGCACTCTGAGCGAGGGCGGCGGTCTCGTCCAGGGCCTCCGCACCCCGAGCGCAAATGAGGACAGCCGCCCCTTCGGCCAGAAAGCCCAGCGCGGCAGCCCGGCCTATGCCTTTGCTCCCACCCGTTACGAGCACGACCTTGTTTTCGAGTTCGAGTTGCATGTGACTTCCTATAGTGGCCGAAACTTGGGGATTTTGACCCCAGGTTCGTGTTCAACAAAGACGACCTCAACCGGCATATCCATCCTGAGCGCGTCATGGTCGATATCAACCAGATTCGTCACCAGAATGAGGTCGGCGTCTTCGTCTAATTGCACTTGCGCCACATTATACGGCACCCTTTCATTCGCGGCCGGGTGGACCGGATGGACAATAATCGTCCACGAAAACACCTTACCCCTGCCGCTCATTTTGACCCATTCATGCTCCAGGGCGTTGCAGTACGGACACATGGGTTTGGGCAACCACCGAAACCGCTGGCAGGTGAGGCACCGCTGCATCAGCAGTTCCTCACGATTACAGCCATTCCAGAACTCTTCGTCATCTATATTCGGCACGGGCCGAGGAAAATTTATTGCGTCAGGCACACTCAGGTCTCCCCTTTCCCTTTCCTAGTGATGTTCCTTATCCCAGAACGGTCCTATTGAATAGAGGGAATCGGCAAAGCAAAGACCCCACGGGCAAGTTGCATGTCAGCGGCGCTGTTCTATTCCATCATCAGGAGCAGCATCTCCTTAATGGCTGTTTCAATATCTTCTATCTCTTCCTGTGTGACCTCTTCTTCCGCCTCCATTCCTTCTTCGACTTCGAGGCTGAACGTCTGAGAGGCGGATTGACTGATGCGCCTGCCTGTTGTCGGATACCGCCTCAATGCAACATCTGTCGCAATGGATTCTATGACCGAATCTGAAGTGTAAGACCCAAACCCATATCCGTAATGCCCCTGGACACTATTGCCAGTGGGTTCATACAAAAAATAGCTACGGCATATAGCACCATCAGGGTGGATAAGAGCATAGCTGTATCCTATCGATTCCAACGAACCCCCTGGAAGCAACACCGCGCCTTGTGAATAGTCAAACACACACTGTTCAGAATCATCCTCCCCACATGCCTCTACGCGGGGGAAGCGGTAGGTTTGCGTGGTGATGCTATTGGTCAATTGCCACGTTCCCAGGAATTGGCCGACGCCCCGTGCAACCGGAGGCGGGGGAGTTCCGCCTCCGGGATTCGTATAATTCGTCACCACAAAGTTTTGTGACGCCTGAGACCATTTGAGGGTGGCCTGCTGCCCAGTACTCAACGTCGCTGTCCCTGAGCCCGTCGCCCCAAACAAAAACTCCTCCCCGGGCGTGACTACGGTGAAGGTCGTTCGGGCGAACTCCACCCCATTGTCGTACACCACGGCGGTATAGGTCCCATCGCCCAATCGGCCCCAATTCCAGAGGGCGACAAATCCGTTGGCCGTATCGCCACACACGCCTTGGGTATCCGGGCGTTCGTGCCATACACGAGCGGATGAGAGACCCCACCGTTAAAGCGGACGGTCAGGCGGCCGGTGGCGTGGCATTTCCAGCCGGAAATCACACCAATGCCGGACTGCGTCTGCCGGACTGCGTCGTGCCTGAACCAGGAATCTCCAGGAGGGCAGCATGAGCCACAGCCGTCATGCAAACGAGACCAAGGGCCGCAATGATACGGTACATTTCTCCTCCTGTGTGGAACGCTTTAGCCTCGGCGGGAGTGCCGGGCCGTGTTTCCTTCACAGAACAGAAATGGAGTGAGTCCCGCGTATTCACCACAGCGCGGGTAGCTACTCCCACGCCTTATGGTGGTTATTGTATTGAGCGGGCGACCCGACTCAGCGGGTTCTGCTCCTGAAGGAAACAGGGATGATGATAGTAAAGAGACGGGAAAGTGTCAACGACCCATATCGGAAACGGGAAAATCCCAAAGGACCTTACCCCGGTGATTCGATGGGGCTGTGGGTTGGCGAGAGCGTTTCACAACAGCGTCGTGATTTGTGCTAAGGGATTGGTTTCATGAAGCAGACCCCGCTTTATCAACGTATTCCATATTGTTAATTGAGTTGAGCGACCTGACCCGACTCGCGGCCCTACCGGCTTTTCGGCAGCTTCAAGACCCGCTCGCCAATAACTCCACGCAGAATCTCGTTTGTGCCGGCGGCAATGGTCCCGGAGCGGGCGGTGAGGGCGCGGTACGACCAACGCGCCTGGTCGAGAGCAAACGGAGAGTCTTTGGCCAGGATAGAATAGGGCCCCAAGAGTTCCATGGCAAAATTGGCGACTCGCAGATTCAGTTCTGTTGAGGTGATTTTCGCAAACGAGCCTTCCGGGCCTGGCGGCTGGCCTTTTATCTGACGGGTGAGCCGGCGCAGCTCGTTATACTTGATCGCCGCTCCCTCTATGGCAAACTGGGCAAGCTGCTGGCGCACGGCGGCGTTTTCACTGGCTGGCCTTCCATCGCGTTCCAACCGGCGCGCCAAGTCGTACAGTTGGGGCAGGAGTGTCTCCACCCGGTAATAACTGCTGGTGGCTACGCGCTCAAACATCAGGGTGGTAATCGCTACCATCCAGCCGCGATTTTTTTCGCCAACCAGGTTGGCTTTGGGCACCCGGACATCCTCGAAAAAGACTTCGTTGAACTCGGCATCGCCGTTCATCTGGACGAGGGGCCGAACGGTAATGCCGGGGCTCTTCATATCAACTAGCACATAGCTGATACCGTTATGCTTGGGCGCGTCCGGGTCGGTGCGGACCAATAAAAAACACCAGTCCGAGTGCTGCGCCCAGCTTGTCCAGACCTTCTGACCGTTCACCACGAAATGATCGCCGTCTTCCACCGCGCGTGTCTGCAAGGAGGCTAAGTCCGAACCCGAGCCCGGCTCGGAGTAGCCCTGACACCACAAATCTTCGGCCGGCAGGATTTTGGGCAGGAAGCGCTGCTTTTGCTCTTCCGTCCCCCAGTGCATAAGCGTTGGACCCAGCATGGTGACGCCGCTCATATTGATCCCGCCCGGCACCTGGGCGCGCGCCAGCTCTTCGTTGAAAATCGCCTGCTGACTGACCGACGCCCCCCGTCCGCCGTATTCCTGCGGCCACCACAGGCCAATCCAGCCCCCGGTATGGAGCGTTTTATGCCAATCCTTTCGCCGCTCCCAGCGTTCGTCAACGCTGAGGTCGTCGTCTTTTCCAGCGCGCAAATCGGCTGGAATATGTGCGGCCAGCCAGGAGCGGACCTCCTGCCGGAATTGCTCTTCTTCAGGCGTATAGCTGAAGTCCATACCCCCCCTCCTTTCAATTGATGCGCCCGCCCGTGCAGGGCGCGTCTCACCCCTGCCCCTCCTTGTACGCTTTTCCCACGACCCGTACCATGGGGCGGAACTCCTGATAGCTTAAGGACATGATGTTATGGATTTTGCCTTTTCAGAAGACCAACTCCTGCTGCAACAGACCCTTCGCCAATACGCCAAAGACAAGCTGGCCCCCAATTATCACCGCTGGGACCGGGGCGAGGTCATTTCACGCGCCCTCATCAAAGAAGCCGCTGAGCTCGGCGTCTTCGGCCTGCGGGTCCCAGAACAATTTGGGGGGATGATGGCCGACTATGTGACCTGCGGCTTGATGGCCGAAGAACTGTCCCGGGGCGACTTCAACTATAGTCTGTATATTCAGCTTGGCCTCATTGCCTCCGAACTCTTGGCGGACTTTGCCCACCCGGAAGTTCAGGCAGAATGGCTCACCCGACACGCCACTGGCGATGCGGTCATTGCCTTTGGACTCACAGAGCCCAGCGCGGGGTCGGATGCGGCCAATATCACGACTCGGGCGGAGAAAATAGGGGACGACTACATCATTACCGGCGAAAAAGCCTCTATCACTTTTGCCGGGTATGCCGATGCAGGTATTGTCTTTGCCCGGACTGGAGACGCGGGTGCCCGCGGCATCTCGGCCTTTCTGGTGCCGCTTGACGCTCCCGGCGTCACCCGCCAGCCCTATTTTGCGGCCGGCGAGCGACTAACCCAGCGCGGCTCTCTCTTTTTCGATGCCGTCCGGGTTCCGGTACGCCATATGGTGGGTGAGCCAGGCCAAGGCTTTTACCAGGCAATGATTGCCTTTGATTTCAACCGGGCGATCATTGCCCTGGCGTGTGTTGGAGCGGCGCAGCAGTCGATTGATGAGACGATTGCGTATACCAAGGGGCGGGAGGTGTTTGGCAAACCGCTGGCAACCTTTGAAGGGGTCGCCTTCCAGATTGCCGAACATCTGACGCTGTTAGAGTCTGCCCGGGTCTTGTCGTATAAATGTCTGTGGCTCAAGGATCAGGGACGGAAACATACGGCGGAAGCCGCCATGGTCAAATGGTTCGGCCCCAAGTCAGCGGCCGAGGCTATCCACGCCTGTATGATCTTACATGGGCACTACGGTTATAATATGGAATCCCCGCTCGAACAGCGCTGGCGTGATGTGGTGGGGCTCGAAATCGGCGACGGCACGCCGGAAATCATGAAAGGCATCGTTGCCCGAGAAGCGTTTGGGCGGGAGTATACGTCGTATCGATAGGAGCAGGGGTACGGTGGGCCGTGCCCCTGCTGGGCTTAGGCCAGAAAGCGCCGTACCTTCTCAACAAACGTCTCCATCTGCTCAACCTCGGGTCGATGCCCACACCCCTCCAGCACAACCAGTTCAGAGCCGGCAATGGCCTGCTGATAGACCGCGGCCGCGCTCACCGGAGCGATCTGGTCGTCCTGGCCCCAGATAATCAAGGTCTGGACTTCGTCGCTACACTCGAGCAGGGGTCCCAAGCTGGGGTTGAACATATACGGTGCCCAGGCAATGCGTGCGCTTTCAGCCCGCGCATCTTCCCATGCCTCGAACTGCTCCGGGGTGGGTTCTCCGCCGTACAGCTTGGCAAACTCTGGGGTGCTTTCAATATCCTTCACACTCACGTCCAGGTAGGCCTTCGCCGTCACCTGGAACATGTCCGCAATATATCCCTCCGGCGGACGGACCCCAAAAGGCGCCACGAGCACCAGCCGTCGAAACTGCGCCGCGTTGCAGGCCGCCATCTCAGCCGCGATCCAGCCCCCCAAGGAAAAGCCGATGATATTGGTCGGGGCGAGATGCCGTTCTCGAAGGACACGGCCGTATAAGCCAGCCAGGTCACGGATATTACTCACCCACGGGACGCGCTCAGTCTGACCGAATCCCGGATGGAAGGGGATCATGACCGTGTGGTCCCGAGCCAGTTCGTTATGCCAGTTCGTTATGCCAGGGTGGCCGAGTTCTTCATGTAGAACAACGAGGGGACTGCCAGAACCGCCCTCAAGAACGGTCAACTCAGCGTCCCCGACTTGAACTTTCTTTTCCTCCCATTGTGTCTCTGCCAAAGCAGTGTCTCCTTTCCTTTTGGGTGCAGAACGGTCATCCCTACCACACCCCGTTCGGGATGGGAAGAGCACGGCCCGGCATAAATTGCCAGAATGTAGGAGAGAAGCGCGCCCTGGAGGATTCGAACCTCCGACCTACAGATTCGTAGTCTGCCGCTCTATCCGGACTGAGCTAAGGGCGCGTGGGTGGGAACACTCAACGTGGGCATGATTCAGCAGGCCCCTTCTTACCACATACGGGAAGGAAACCGCAACGTCGCTCAGAGCGGAGAGGGAGGGATTCGAACCCTCGGTACGCGATTAAACGTACACTCGCTTAGCAGGCGAGCGCCTTCGACCACTCGGCCACCTCTCCGTATCAATGTTGGCTGCCGATAGTAGCGATTCCTTCTCCCACGCGCAACGACACTCTTTTCTTCCGATGAATTTCGATATCAGGGTATTGACAATTAAAATTGAAAATGATTTTCAATTTCATCTATGAATAAGGTGGATCAACTCTCCAAGCCTGTTCCCGATACTCATCGCATTGTTTATGAATGTCGGTGTCCGTGCGGCAGTCTATTAGCCAAGCAGCACCCTGACGGCATAGATCTCAAGTGTCGTCGCTGCAAGCGCGTTGTTTTTATCCCTTGGGAAACCCCTTCAACGTGGCAGACGGTCACAGTGCGGTCACCCCAGGGACAATCCGCACAAGGTGAACCCGGGCAAAAAAATAGGCGGCCTCAATGAAGCGGCCGCCTACAAGAACACCGAACGATGCGGGGGCTCATTTCACTCGACGCAGCGTGACCTCGGGCTCAACATTTTGCGTTTTCACCATGCCCAGATACATCTCCAATTCTTCAATGTCCTCCTGCTCCCCTTCAATGTGGTTCTCAAGCATGGAGCGCAGCGCGACGTTACCCTCAGCCAGGACATGGGCTTCCAGATACGCCTGCATGGCTTCTTTTTCGAGCGCCAAGTCTTGCCGCAACATTTCTTCCAGGTCGGTTGACTGCTGCACCGTCGTCCCAATCTCAACTGAGGGCACACCACCCAAGGAAACGACCTTTTGGCCAAACGTATGGGCATGGGCAAGCGCGGTTTTACTTTGGCCATCAAAGAAGTCCGCAAAAACTTTACGCCACAGACCGCTCACCAGGAGGGCGTGCTGCTGGTATTGGAGAGTCGCCGCGTGTTCAAGGGAAATGGCCTTATTCAAGGCGGTGATAAATTGCTGGGTGTCCACGAGAGACCTCCTTGGTTACGAGCATTAATCAGTCAGCGATTAAGGAGAGTATACACATCGGCCTGGCCCTTGTCAACCCTAAGTTATTGATTTTATTGAATAATTGATTTTGATAATCATTTTCAACTACGCACCCAAACGATTTTGAAATTCACTTTCAATATGACCCGCACTCCATAGTTTGGATACCAGGCCCATGACCAAGACAGTCGAACAGACAAATGTAAGGAAGGGAGAGACCTATGAGAGACAATGAGAAAGGTGAGCAAGACCTACGGGAGCAGTTTGTGAAGGTCTTTACCAATGACGCCGGCATGACGGCGCGCGTTTGTCCGCAAGGGCATGTCTATCTTCAAGTTGGACACACCTGCATTTCGTTCCGGAAAGAACACTTTGTGGACTTGGCCCAGATCGTCCACGCGGCAGAGCACATATCTTGGAGACCAGTTCCCGCTGGACCTCGCACACACAACATTAGAGCGCTGCAACAATCAATAATGCTGTAACAAAACACCCAACAACCTGCCCTGAGCATACAGCGGCCCGCGGTCCCAACCCAGAGCCCAGCGCACTCGGGTATCCGTTTCATCGGAGGGTAGAATGTTCCGTGACCCGTTCATTGCTGACGCTTGGCAAATTCGTCACCAGGCCAACCTCGTCCCTTTCCAAGTTTTCCTCGCCGCGGCCATATGGCTGGAAGAGCGCTATCAGCGTTCCCCATCGGCTCAGACCGCACGCAGCATTGCTTTTCACTATTTGCTGTTGGCCATGCGTCCGAACCTGGCATCTGTGCGCATGGCTGAAGAGTATGCGGCCCGCGCCGCCCACTGGCGCGAACGGGCGGGAGAAGCGTTCACGCCTGAGCAGGCGCTCTTCTTCCAATAACAGTGGGGGAGTTCCCTCTCCTCCCCCCGGGGTCCCTAGGGAATCCCTCCTGAGCCTAGGGACCCCATCCTGCTCTTATCGAGCGGGAGCATGAACAGGGACGGGCGAACAAGACAACGTGATGCAGAAAAAGGAGCGTGCAGCATGGCCGGACCGTAACATTTCACCACGAGGAAGGTATCGGGGAGCCCGCCAGTGCTGACCGGGCCGGCGGACAACACAACAGCCTACACCAACAAGGAGTATACAACATGACCACATCTCAATCTTTCACCATATCGACTTGGAGATGGCTGCTCGGTCTGAGCGCCTTTTTTCTCGCCCTGCTTATCAGCGTACCGAGTTTTGCCCGGATTATCGTCACCCACGAAAATCCGGGCCCTGGAGACACGACCTCGGGTGTGAGCGCGATTTCGGGCTGGGCGTATTCAACTGAAGACGCGGACGTGACCATCAGACTGCGTGTGAACGGAGAAGTCCGCGAAGCAATCCCGTGCTGTGGTCCGCGTGAAGATGTCCAAGCTGCTCACGCGGACGCCCCACTGGAAACCGGCTATGGACTGTTGTTCAACTATGGACGGCTTCCGGCTGGGGTCCATACCATCGGCGTAGAAGTCAGCGCCCAGGGTGAAGAAACCGTGGTCGTCGATCATGCCGTCACCGTCGTTGTCCCCGCTGACTCGGAGTTCCTCAGCTCGGTTGACCTCAGCGGGGCTTCGGCCAGCATTGAGGGGGATAAAATTGTCGTAAGCGGCATTGCCGTTACAGATCAAGACAGCGGCATGACCGCAACCGTCAATATCGACCTCAACTATCAGACCGGCCTGCAATCCTTTCAGATTTCGTCGGCACAAGAGCCTGGCGGCCCGACGGCCTCTTTTGATGCAAGCCAAATCCTGGCGGATGTCGCCGGTGCTATTTTCGCCACCTATGACGCGCTGGATATGGTGGCAAGGGAGTCCAATGCGACCCAGAGCCCGACAGCGGTGGATACCCTGAGTTCAGCGGTCGCTTCCTTGGTCGAGACCAGCGCGGCAAGCGAGGCCGATGCTACGGCCCTGTTGCCCGCCGTCCAACATGCCTGGCGGGAGGCGCGTGTCCCCTGGGAGCAGAGCGAGGCGTTTCTGTTTGGGCCGGTGGACACGGACGGACATGACCCCTTCCTGGACACCTGGCCGCTTAATGTGACTGACCTCGAAGCCATCATCGCGTCCAGCGCTGATATTGCGACCGTCGAGCTTGCTGATGACGTTCAGGGCTTCCATGCCCTGGAATATCTACTGTTCCAGGATATGAACGGCAATACCGACCCGGCTGCGATTGTGAACGCCCTCCACACCGACGAACGCCGGAGAGTCTATATGCGGCGGCTGGCTCAGGAGTTTGTCAGCCATACCGAGGCACTCCGCAATAGTTGGGGCCCGGAGATGGGGAATTTCGTGGCGGAACTTGCCCTGGCCGGCCAGGGCAGTCTGACCTACGACAGCCAACAGGCAGCCATGCAAACTGGTCGAGAGCATGGTCGGGATTGCAGCAGAACTCGCTGGAGCAAAAATAGGCGACCCCTTAGCAGCAATGAGCAACGAGGAAGAAGAGTCGCGCTACAGCAACAACTCCAGGATCGACTTCCTTGACAATGTGCGCAGTATCAACAACGTCTAAGAAGGCCGTTTTGACCACAGCGACAGCACCTCGATGGGGGTGACGGATTTTGTCGCCGATCAAGCCCCGGCCCTTGACGCGGAGGTTCGGATGGCAATTCGTGACGCCAAGGCAGCGATCATCGCCATCCCAGAGCCTTTTGGACAGAGCATCTCTGCCCATCCCGCTGCTGTCCAAAGGGCCGTCGATGCAGCCACGTACTTGGAAACGATGCTGCAAAGAATCATTGACGAGGTTATCGCTCCGGCGAGTTTCGCCCACTAACCGCACGAGTGCAGGGCCAATGAGCCGGAGTGGGTTGCACCCGCTCCGGCTGCCAGGCCAGAGCCTCACATTGGGAACCGTTCATGCAGAAACCTCGCTTTGTCACGTTCACCCTCATTTTGCTCACCCTGTGCGTATCCGCCTTTTTCCGGCCTCCCTCGGCGTGGGCGACTATTACCGCGACCCTGGAAAACCCACCCAACGGGGAACACATGTCCGGCATTCGCCCTATCTCGGGCTGGGCCTATAGCGATACGGGTGCCCCGGTCAGTGTCCGGCTTCGCATTGACGGCGAACTCCGGGAAGCGATTCCGTGTTGCGGGGAACGCCACGACGTTCAACACCATTTTCCAGACGCGCCTTTGGCCACCTCTTTCAGTCTGTTGTTCAATTACGGTCGGCTGAGCGCCGGCGTGCATACTATTGGCATTGCAGTCCAGGCCGCGGGTGAGGCCGCGGTGGTTCTGGAGCACGCTGTGGCGGTCGTCAAACCAGGGGACGTGGCGTTTGTGGAGACAATGGATATGACGGACGCCACGGTCCGCATTGAGGACAACGAACTCCTGATAGCCGGCGTGCTTGTCCAGCATATCCCGACCGACCTGCGTCTCAAATATGCGACCAGACTCCAATCGCCGCTCCTGGTCGAAACCCAGCCCAGCGGAGCCACAGGCAGCCAGACAGCGGCCCTGGCCGGCGGAACCACCACGATCTTTAGTGCGGCCAGCCAGGCGTTTGAGCTGCCAGCGCCGAATCTCGACGGGCCACGGCTGGACAAGCATCTGGCTGGGGATACTGCTTTTGGAGACAGCTTTGTCACCGCCCCGGCTCCGGTCTTTAGTGGGCTGGGACCCATCTTTAATAATAATGCCTGCGACAGTTGCCATCCAAAAAATGGCCGCGGACGGCCGCCACGAGAAGGGGAGCGGCTGGCGTCCATGTTTCTTCGCGTCAGCCTACCCGGCGCAGACCCCTTGACGGGCGGCCCCTTGGCGGTCCCCGGTATGGGCACGCAGATCCAGCACCGAGCCAATTTTAGCGTGCTGCCCGAAGGCGATGTTGTCATAAGCGAAGAGTTCAGCCACGGCATGTTTGGTGATGGCGCGGCGTTTGAGTTGCGCCGTCTGCGCTTTCAAATCGAGAATCCTGCCCAACCGATTCCAGATACGGTTCTCACCTCACCACGGGTGGCGCTGCCGGTCTTTGGCCGGGGTCTGCTTGAAGCGATTGATGAGGACACGCTGCTTGACTTTGCGGACGAGGATGATGCGGACGGCGATGGCATCTCAGGTCGGCCCAATCGGGTCTGGGACGTGGTGCGGCAGCAAACGGTGCTCGGGCGCTTTGGCTGGAAGGCGAATAATCCCAACCTCTTGCAGCAGACCTTTACCGCTTACAACCAGGACATGGGCGTGACCAACCCCTTCCTTCCCCAAGAAAGCGCGTTTGGTCAGCTCCAGGATGATGGCTTGGCGGATGACCCTGAGATTGATCTGGAAACGGTTGATGTGGCGACGCTCTACGTCCAGACGCTCGCCGTGCCCGCCCGCCGCCATCTCGATGATCCGCAGGTACAGCACGGAGAAGCCCTCTTTCATGAGGCGCAGTGCGCGGGCTGCCATATTCCGACCATCCGGACCGGCGTCTTAGCCGGGGTGCCGGAAGTATCCAACCAGACCATTCATCCCTACACCGACCTGCTTCTGCACGATATGGGAGACAGCCTGGCGGATGGCCGACCGGATTTTGTCGCAACGGGCCGGGAATGGCGGACACCGCCGTTATGGGGCATCGGCCTGACCCGGCGCGCCCAAGGCCACACCTTTTTCCTGCACGACGGGCGGGCGCGCAATCTGACAGAGGCCATTCTGGGGCACGGCGGCGAAGCCGAAGCTGCACGCGAGGCTTTCCGCCTGATGGCCGTGGACGAGCGCGCGGCATTACTCGCCTTTTTGGCCTCGCTATAGAGGACACCAGGCAACGAACGAGGACGCCACAGACCTATGGAATACCAAACAGCCCCAGATAGCGAGCCCCAAGGAGAAAGGACAACGACTATGTATGACACCCACCTCTGGCAAACGCCAGATAAACGCATTACGGTTTCTCTATGTTCCGAAGGCTGTCTCCACGTCATGGTGGGCCGAGCCATTGTTAAAATGACACCGGAAGAATTTTTTGCGCTGCAAGCCGTGGTGGCCAAGGCCGCCAAGGATTTACGGAATCCACCCGTCCCGCAGCAAGGCACAATAGGCCATTAAGCGCCCGGAGAATCAGGCCGAGCGCGCAGCCACGATTGCTGCGGGCGCGGGGCTCATAAGAAAGAGAGCTTCTACCGAAAGAATGGCCACTTCGGTGCCGGTACGGGGGCGTGCTCCTCGGCCTGAAAGCCGGCTTTGCTATGGCTGCCATCACAGTACGGTTTATTTTGAGACTGACCGCACCGACATAAATACAGCGGATCTTTTTGTCCCCGGTACTTCCCCCCTCTCCTGTCCATGAGGCTCGGTTCTCCGCGGACTTCATAAGGACCGTTCTTTAGGACGCGGATGGTCACTTTTGCCATGCCCAGCCTCTTTCTCTTCAACATTTTCAGGCTCACGCTATCATTCATGAGAATACGCGCTAGGGCAGCCCTGCTCCGCCCAATTCCGTCAGAGAACGTAGGGGAGCCGAATGATATTGCAGCAGGGCTTGTTTCTATAATTGAAATTGATTATCAATTTCATCCATCAAGAAGAACCGGGGTGACAAAAACGCCCCCGACGGTTGCTTATGAAAACGCTGGCCGACCTCGGCCCCGCAGAGCAGGGCCGTATTCACTCTGTCACGGGAACAGACGGCATTTCCCAGCGGCTGGCTGAACTCGGCTTTACCAGCGGTCAGGCCGTGCAGGTCGTCCGCTTTGCGCCGCTGGGTGATCCCATGCAGATACGCATCCGAGGCTTTTCCCTCGCGCTTCGACGACACGAGGCCAAGCGGGTCCGTCTCGCCGAACAAGAGACCTGAGGAGGCGGCTGCCGCGTCGCTCCCGCGCCCTATCGCTATGGATATTGAAACACCAGCCGCTCCGTCGCCTCCCACCGTCGCCCCCGATGTCACTTCCTGTCGAGTTGCGGTCATCGGGAATCCCAATACGGGTAAGACCACCCTCTTTAACGCCCTCACCGGACTCAGCCAGCATACCGGCAATTATCCTGGGGTGACAGTCGAGAGCGCGCTCGGCGAATTTCGTCAGAATGGCGTCCGGTTTCTCGCGGTTGACCTGCCAGGAGTCTATTCGCTGGCACCCCGCGCCCCGGATGAGATGGTCGCCGTCTCCGTCCTGCTCGGCTCCGGCCAAGGAGCAGTCACGCCGGATGTTGTCCTGTGTGTGCTTGATGCGACGAATCTCGACCGCAATCTGTATATTGCGACCCAGATCATGGAGGTCGGGCTTCCCTGCGTCATCGCCCTGACCATGCTCGATCTGGCGGAAAAGCAGGGTATACACATCGATATTGCCGCCCTTGAGAAACGCCTCGGAGTCCGCGTTGTCCCGGTACAGGCCCCACAACGGCGGGGGATCAATCAACTCCGCCAGACCTTGTGCGAGACGCTGCACGCCTCCCTCTCCCCACCCCGGCCCATTGTGTGGCCCGCAGCATTCACCCAGGAAGTGCGGATGCTGGCCCAGCAGCTGACCCAGGCCCACCCGACTGCCGGCTTTCCCCAATTTCTCGTTGAGCGGCTGCTGATCGACGCGGGTGGCATCGTTGAGCAGGACCTGACCCGACAATACGGGGAGCACGTACAAGACTCTGTAAACGCGGCCCGCCAGCGTTTAGCCGCTGACGCGATTCAGCTGCCGCGGATGGAGGTAGAGCACCGCTATGCGTGGATCGCCCAAGTCGTGGCGAAGGTGCGTCGGGCGTCATCCAGCCTGAGCCACGACCGGACCGACTGGTCTGAGATGATCGACGCCCTGGTCACCCACAAAGTCTGGGGGCTGGTGATTTTTCTGACCATTATGGGCGTGACCTTTCAATCCATTTTTTCCTGGGCCCTGCCGCTCATGGACAGCATAGACACCATCTTTTCGACCCTGGGCTCCTGGGTCGGCAGCACCCTGCCCGAGGGCCCGTTCCAAAGCCTGATCGTCGATGGCGTGATCGGCGGGGTGGGCGCGGTGGTCGTGTTTGTCCCGCAAATTGTGATTTTGTTCGCTTTGATCGCCATCCTTGAAGATTCCGGCTATATGGCGCGCGCGGCCTTTCTCATGGATCGGGTGATGGCCGGTTTTGGACTCTCGGGACGGAGTTTTATTCCGCTGCTCTCCTCTTTTGCCTGCGCGATTCCGGGCATTATGGCCGCCCGCACAATTGACAATCAGCGAGACCGGATTGCGACCATTCTTATTGCGCCCCTGATGAGCTGTAGCGCGCGGCTGCCCGTCTATGTCCTGTTGATTGCGGCTTTTATCCCATCCCAGACCGTCTGGGGCATCTTTGGCTTGCAGGGACTGACGCTCTTTTGCATGTATGGTCTCGGCCTGCTCGTTGCTCCTCCCATTGCCTGGCTGCTCAAGCGGACGCTGCTGAGTGGTGAGGCCGTGCCTTTTCTCATGGAACTGCCGCCTTTTAAGCTGCCGGCCTGGCGGGTCATCCTGTTTCGGATGTACGACCGCAGCCTCGCCTTTCTCAAACGCGCCGGCAGTATCATCCTCGCCACCACGATTCTGGTCTGGGCGCTCTCCTATTACCCGAATCAAGCCCTCGTCCCAGAGGAGTTTGAGACCCGCCAGGCCACGGCCACGGAAGCCGAGTTGGCGCTGCTTGAGCGTGAGCTGGCTGGGGTGCGCTTACGCGAAAGTTATCTCGGACAGGCCGGCCGGGCGATTGAGCCGTTTGTGCAGCCCTTGGGCTGGGACTGGAAAATCGGCATGGCCACGCTGGCGAGTTTTCCAGCCCGTGAGGTCATTATTGCCGCCCTCGGGACGATCTATAATCTGGGTGCCGGCCAAGATGCAGAGAGCGTCGAACTGCGCCAGGCCATGCGGGCGGAGCGCTGGTCGGACGGCCGACCAGTGTACACCCCGGTGGTGGCGGTTTCGATCATGGTCTTTTTTGCGCTGTGCTGTCAGTGCGGAGCCACCCTGGCGACCATCAAACGGGAAACCAATTCCTGGGGCTATCCGCTCTTCACTTTTGTCTATATGACGAGCCTGGCCTATCTTGGCGCGCTGGCGGTGTATCAAATCGGCAGCCGATTGATTGGGTAAACCGTGGACTTCCAAACCCTGCTGATATTCCCGCTTCTTGTCGTAGCCGTCGTATACGTGGCTCGTTCGCTCTGGCCCAGACGCAAGAAAGCAGGCTGCGCATCCTGCCCGCAGAATCGGCGGCGCGCAGACGATTACACGTAGAGAAGACCGTGCCTTTCGGGGACTGGTCATCTAACCTTCAGACTTCAGGTGCCGTCTGAGCAACACGAAAACACGGCCAGCTAGTCCGTCCGGCGGATGACTTCGACCTCGATAGTAGACGAAGAAGGAGGCGTGCGGGCTTCGAGCCGCCGCCGAATAGCCCGCTTCAGCGCGGCCCGACTTGGGGGAAAGAGCAGACTGAATCCAACAACGTCGGTGACAATGCCCGGTGTAATCAGGAGGAGCCCGGCCCCGAGGATCAGCCCAGCATCGATCAACTCTCCGGTTGGCGCAATCCCGTTGTGGAGGTTCTCCTGCATCTGTCGCAGCGTCCGCCAGCCTTCCAGCCGTGCCAGATACGCGCCAACGGCCCCCGTACCGACAACCAGCAGGATCGTCAGGCCGGCTCCGAGGACGCTGCCGACCTGGAGGAGCAGATACAGCTCGACGAGCGGAACAAGGGTGAATAATACGAAGAGTCGAAAGAACATGGCTGCCACAGCATCGAGACCAAGCCTGTCCGAAGCGACGAAAGGCCGGGAGCGGAGCGTTATTGCGTATCGCGTCTCAATCGATCAGGCCACAGATTCCGCAGGAATGGCAGGCCGACCACGAGAACGGCGCTACCAAGACCGAACCAGATGACATTGCGCCACACCATCCCCATGACGACCATGGACACACCCCACAGGGCAATCAGCACACACAGGGCGGCTTGGAGGACAACAGCGTTCATCAGTGCTCTCTCCTTGAAGAGGGGCGTATTCGGCTTGCGTGTCGCCCTCAGGATGCCTGGCGGGCCTGGTCGGTAGCGAGGGCGTCAACCCGATGGTCTACCAGGGCATCGGCTCGCGCCAGCAAGGCTTCATCGTTGGTGAACTTCTCGACCATATAGCTCAGGTCGCTGAGATCGTGAATCAGGAGCTTGACCGCCTGTTCACGGACCATCTTTTCGCGAACGACGTGGAGCAGATCGACAACCACGTCTTCCAGCTCGGAGCCTTCGACATCGATGGCCATTTCAAAAGCACGCTCGACAGAGACCTTTTTTCCAGCCTCGCGGCTGTAGGCGTTGAGGAGTGACCGGAGGCGGACCACAGTTGAAGGATCAAACCAGACCTTGCTGTTCTCTGCGACATCCGGGTCGTTTTCAATCACGCCTTCGACCAGGGCCAGCGCCCCGAGATGGCTGGCTTCGTGACGCGCCATGCCAAACCAGAACTTGCGCAGTTCTTCTTGGTCTTCAAACATATGGGTGAACTGCATATAGAGGGCCATCGCCTTTTTTTCGAGATTGACCGCGGTCCGGAGAATATCTTTCACCGTTATCCGTTGCGGCCGCCGCCGCAGATCCGCTCGCTCAGCCATGCTCTCCTCTTAGCAAGATTGTGGCGGGGAGAAAACCGGGACGGACGCGGGCAAGCCAAGCACTCGCCCTGTGTTCCGCTGAGACTGGAGGGGCATTACAGCACGACCTTCTGCTGCTTCAGCATCACACCCTGTTCCGGGTCAAGGGTCACGACCGCCACACTCCCCCCATCATCCACCCCCATATAGAGCGGAGCCGGCGTACCGGGATAGCACGAGGTTGTTTCCCCCTGACTGAGGTCGTTAAAGACATGCACATGCCCCATTGCCAGATAATCCAGCCCGGACTGTTCGATCTCTTCCGGTTTCACCGGCGAAGAGCGTTGTATTTCCTCCTCTTCGACGTAATAGCCGTGGGCCATGCCGATATGCCACCAGTCAGCCTGACGCTGCGGCACTCCGGCCAGGGGGCGGAAGGAGGGGTCGTGTTCGACCAGCCCCTTGCCCCAGACGGTTGCCCGTAACTCCGGGAATTGTATGGTGCGGCCCACTTCTTCCGTCAGGGTGTGGACATGTGACCCGGCTGCGGTGAAATCGACCTTTTTGTATATCGACCGATGGTCATAACAGTCGTGATTGCCAGGGATAAGAATGACCGGACAGGGCACCCGCCGGAGTTCGGCAGTGACAAATTCGACCCCGGATTCTGGCACCCGATTTGAGTCAAACAGGTCTCCGGCAATGAGAAATAAATCGGCCGGCGTCTCGCATACCAAGTCAACGACCCTTTGGAATGCGTCCTGGATACGACGTCGATAGGCCCGGCCAGCTTCTCCCCGGCCAAAGGTATCGCTCTCAAGATGGACATCAGAGGTATGAATAATCGTCAGGCGAGATTGCGCCATGTTCACTCCTTCAGGCGGTCCGGGTTGGACCACTATCCGCTTTCACTGGCAGGAGAACCGTTGCACTGCCAAGCGTCAGACACGCCGCGTCCGCATTCTCCACCCAGACATCGCAAGCGACATGGCCCGTCCCGGCTTCCATCCACTTTTTGGTCACCGTGCCGGTACACACCAGACGCTCATTCACATAGGCAATAGCGCGGTTGGCATACGACAGCTTCTTCAGCGTGCCCTGTTCCCCGATCCACCTCGTCAGCAACTGCGACAAAAACGCCCCACGCAGCGGACCATGCACCACAATATCCCGATAGCCTTCGGCCTGGGTGAAATCCTTATCAAAGTGAATCCGCTGTGGATTCCAGGTGATACTGCTGTACAGGAACAGCAGCGTGTTTGACGGCGTCTTCTCCAGACTCGGCAGCGCCATCCCCTCGGTGACATCTTCAAAATAGAGCTGTATAGCCATAATGCTGTCGCCTCGCGCCCCTTAACGCAAAATAGACGCCCCTTTTTCAATAATGACGACCTCATCGTTCTGGTTCGTATACGTGGTCTCTCGCACCACAAAGATCAGGGGCCCGGAGCGCCCCTCTTTCTGGTAGATGTCCACGATTTTGCTGCGTGCGGTCAGGGTATCGCCAACCCGAATCGGCCCAAAGAACTCAATGTCGGTTCCGCCGTCCATCAGACGCGGCAGCGGAGTGGGCGGAATAGGAAAGCGCCCGGCATAGGGGAGCCCGTCAGGCCGGAGCTCGTCTTCCGGGACCGGGTCCGTCAGCGGGGCCATATAGAACAGGGGCGGCGCGACCAGCCCGCCATAGCGGCTCTGCTTCGCCTGTTCAGCATCCGTATAGAGGGGGTTGCGGTCATCGGTTGCCACCGCAAAGCGTTTCACATCCAGCGCGGTGACTTCAATCGTCCAGGGCGGCGCCTGACGACCGATCCAGGCCCGAATTTCGTCCGTAATCAACGATGCTGCCACAATCTCCCTCGTCTGCAATCTGATAATCAGTCCCCCCTCCCTACCAGTTGGCTATCGGAACGGCAAGCGGGAACACCGCGCCCGGCCTGTCTCACAGGCGGGTCCCCGCCCGGCTTGAGATCATATCCGGGGGTCGCTACAGTCCGGGCATGACCGACTTTGCGCACGCGTTTCTCCTCCTCTTCGGCCAACTCGCCTTTGGCGGTATCTTTGCGCTGAGCGTACCCGGATTTCATGAGATTGAGCGCGGCTTTTTCAAGTCCACGGCCTGCGTCTATCTGGGCTGTGGCCTGATTATCTGCATCGGCAAATTGTCTCTGTCCTACTCAGCCCTTCCAGACATGCTGTGGAATATCCGCACCCTTGAAGGCGGTCTGTGGCTGGTGTTTTGCGTCCTGTGCGGACTCTATACGTATACCTTATGGGGGGAGCGTTTTGCCTTGCGGGCCCGCGCCTATCTGTTCACCTTACTCTTCGGACTGATTGCGTTGAGTTTCAGCGCCAGCATGTATCGGACGGCCCCGTTTTTTTCGGTCGAGACGCTCGTCTATCCGCTCAGTTTTCTCACCTCAGCCCTGATGCTGGGCGCGGTGGCAACCGGCATGTCCCTCGGTCATTGGTATCTCATCGAACTTGACCTCTCTCTCGACCCGTTTAAGCGGCTCTTCTCCTTTTATGCCGGCACGCTCGTTGTCCAGCTTGCAACGCTGGCGCTGACGCTGGGCCTGCTGCTGCTCAGTAGCCACACCGCGACCAGCGCCAACGTCCGGGCGCTGTGGGCGGAGCATCAGACCCTGCTCTGGATGCGGCTGGGCTTGGGGCCGCTGGCCTCGCTCGGCGTCGCCTATATGATCTGGCGGACGCTTCAGATTCCGCAGACCATGGCGGCAACCGGTCTTTTTTATGTCGCCATTCTGGCGGCTATTGTGGGCGAGTTTCTGGGGCGGTTTGTGCTGTTTCGGACGACTCTGCCGCTCTGAGGACGGTGCGTCTCAGCCGACGAAGCGTTAATCGTAGATTTTTAAGACCGATATGCGCAGCCCGTCCGAAGTCCAGCCGACGTCAAAGCCCACGCGCATACCTTCGGTCAAGAAGCGAATGTCGAGACGCGGGGCCCCAATCAGGCGTAAAAGCGGAAAGACAAAGGGAATTTCTTTCCCAGAATCGCTCAGGACGACCCCTGTTTCATGACCGGAAGCAATTTTATGGATTACTCCCTGATAGAAACGGTCGTGGAGGCGGTCTGGGGTGGGTGTGTCCTCCGGCTTGTGTCGTCTATCCTGTGCCACGGCTTGGCCATTTTCCCGGTTTGACTCGTTAGGCGAAGAGCATTTCGTGCATGGCGCTGCCAGCCGGCACCATGGGAAACACGCCTTCGCTTTTCGGAATGACGACTTCCACCAGCACAGGCCCCGCCTCCGCAAAGGCGGCCCGCAGCGTGGCGGACAGCTCGGACGATTTTTCCGCCCGAAAGCCTTTGGCCCCATAGGCTTCGGCCAGTTTCACAAAGTCCGGCATAGCGTCCATATAGGAGTGGGAGTACCGCTCCTCATAGAACTTCTCCTGCCACTGCCGCACCATGCCCAGATAGTGGTTGTTCAGAATGACCACCTTGACTGGCACATGATATTGGACGGCAGCGGACAGTTCTTGGATATTCATCTGAATACTGCCGTCACCGCTAATCACCACGACTTGCCTGTCTGGGGCGGCAAAGTGAGCACCAATCCCGGCCGGTAAGCCGTAGCCCATGGTCCCCAGCCCCCCCGACGTCAGCCACGAACGCGGCTGGGAGAATTTCATCATCTGGGCGGCCCACATCTGGTGTTGGCCCACATCAGTCACGACAATGGCATCGCCCCCGGTTATCTGATTGATCTCTTCGAGCACGGCCCGGGGGAGAATCTCCCCATTTGCGCCTTGAGTCTGATAGGGCAGTGGCTTTTCCTGTTTCCAGGCCATGATGTGCTGATGCCACGCTCCCCAGAGTTTCTGGCGCGGTGCCAGTTGTTCACGGGTTTTCACCTTCCCGAGCATGGCCTGCAAGACTTCCTTGATATCCCCCACAATAGGGACGTCAACTTTGATGTTTTTACTGATCGAAGAGGGGTCAATATCGATATGGACAATTTTTTCTGCCCTGGGAGCAAAGTCGCTCGTTCGGCCCGTGACCCGATCATCAAACCGCGCTCCCACGGCAATCAGGGCGTCACAGTTCTGCACCGCCATGTTGGTCCAGTACCCGCCGTGCATGCCCAACATGCCCAGGCTCAACGGATCATCGCTCGGATACACGCCCAAAGCCATAACCGTTGTGGTAATCGGAATTTTGAGGCCGCGGACCAGTTCGATGAGCGGCTCGGACGCCCCAGACCATTGCACCCCACCGCCCACATAGAAGAGCGGTCGTTCTGCCTGTTCAATGACTTCGAGTGCGCGTTCGACCTGTCGCAGGTTGCCCTTGAGGGTCGGCTTATAGCCACGCAGACTGACCGTTTCAGGATAGGCAAATGGGGCTTCAGCCGTCTGCACGTCCTTGGGGAGATCAATCAAGACCGGCCCCGGTCGTCCGCTACCGGCAATATGGAACGCCTCTTTAATCGTCCGGGAGATGTCGTTGACATCCCGGATCAAATAATTGTGCTTGGTACAGGGCCGGGTGATACCAGTCACATCGGCTTCCTGAAAGGCATCGTTCCCGATCATATTGGTCGGCACTTGGCCACAGATGACAACGAGGGGGGTTGAATCCATATAGGCGTCCGCAATGCCGGTGACCGTATTCGTCGCCCCTGGCCCCGAAGTCACCAGCACGACACCGGGACGACCCGATACGCGCGCATATCCCTCGGCCATATGGGCGGCTCCCTGCTCGTGCCGGACCAGGATGTGGCGCAGAGCCGTATTCTGGACCAGGGCGTCATAGGTCGGCAGAATGGCACCACCAGGGTAACCAAAGATGGTATCCACGCCTTCAGCCAGCAGACTCTCGATTGTGATCTGTGCACCGGTCATTGTTGTCATGATGCGCCTCTGCTCCAGTCTCGCAAGCAGGTGATTATACGGAGGCTGGGGAAAAACTCAAGAAACCACGCTGAACCACGCATCCAGCCTCTGAATTTTCGCTTGACATAACAGCCCATCCTCCGCTATTTATTAGTCCCTTAGCATTGCTACCCTCGATACATTCGGTATTGAACCGAAATAAACATGGTCCATATGGAACTCGACAATATCGACCAGTTGGACAGGCATATCCTTGCGGTTCTCCAGGAAAACTGCAAACTCCCACTGGTAAAAATCGGCGAGCGCGTGGGGCTCTCAGCGCCCTCCGTTATCGAACGGATCAGGAAATTGGAAGAGAGCGGAGTCATACGCGGGTATACCGCCGTCCTCGACGCACGCAAGCTGGGGAAAGATATCACCGCTTTTATCGGCGTTTCCATTAACCATCCCAAGCTGATTACGCAGTTTGAAACGGCGATTGATGGTTTTGAAGATATTCAGGAATGTCACCATGTGACTGGCGAATACACCCTCCTGCTGAAGGTCAAAGCCGATACCACGTCAGACCTTGAGGAGGTCATCCGTCAAATTCGCTCGCTGGAAGGGGTGGAACGGACAGAAACATCCGTGGTGTTGTCCACGCATACCGAAGGGCTGTGGTTGAGGCTCCAGGCGGAGAGACAGTCGGCCGTCAATAACCGTCGGCATGGAGCGACAACCGCCCTTGCCCCGCGGGTGAGGCGCGGAGTCTGACAAGGCACCGCATCGGACAGGGCGATACCGCACAGAGTACAGGAAGGGGCGGATATGACACACGCCGGTCTACCACATAAACAAGGACTGTATGATCCCAGCTTCGAGCATGACGCCTGCGGCATTGGCTTTGTGGTCAACATCAAAGGGGAGCGCTCGCGTCAAGTGGTCGAACAGGGTTTAACCGTTCTGGTCAATCTGGACCATCGTGGGGCGCGCGGCTGCGAAGAAGGCACGGGCGACGGGGCCGGGATTCTCCTCCAGCTCCCCCATCGCTTCCTGAGTGCGGCCTGTCGGGCGCTGGCTATCAGCCTGCCCGCTCCGGGTCAGTACGGGGTCGGCATGGTCTATCTGCCACCCGACCCTACCCAGCGACAGGATTGCGAGCAGCGCCTGGAGGCCATCGTCAGCGAAGAAGGCCAAACGGTCTTGGGCTGGCGGGACGTCCCGACCAATAACACCGGCCTGGGAGAGACGGCCAAGGCGTGTGAGCCCTGTATTCGGCAGGTTTTTATCGGTCGCAGTGCCGACGGTCTGGCGGATGATCTCGCCTTTGAGCGCAAGCTGTATGTCATCCGCCGGCGCGTGACGAACGCCATCCGCTACGGCGGAGTCGCTGGTGGAGCGTATTTCTATATTCCCAGCCTGTCGTATAAGACCCTGATCTATAAGGGTATGCTCACCCCGCAGCAACTCGAAACCTTCTACCCAGACCTGTCCGACCCGGACATGGAAAGCGCGATTGCCCTCGTCCACTCACGTTTCAGCACCAATACCTTTCCAAGCTGGGAACGCTCGCACCCGTACCGCTACCTCATCCATAATGGCGAGATTAATACCCTGCGGGGGAACGTCAACTGGATGCGCGCCCGGCAGGCCCTGATGACCTCAGCCCTCTTTGGGGAAGATCTGTCGAAAATTTTTCCGGTTGTCCTGGAAGACGGCAGTGACTCCGCCATTTTTGATAACTGCCTGGAATTCCTGACGCTGAGCGGACGTTCGCTGCCCCACGCGATGATGATGATGATACCCGAGCCGTGGGAGAATCATGCCAGCATGGCCGATGCGAAGCGCGCCTTTTATGAATACCATAGCTGCCTGATGGAACCCTGGGACGGTCCGGCCTCCATCGCCTTCACGGATGGCAGCCGGGTGGGAGCCGTCTTAGACCGGAACGGCCTCCGTCCGTCTCGGTACTATGTCACCAAAGACGGCCTCGTCATCATGGGCTCCGAGGTGGGCGTGCTCGCAGTCGAGCCGGAACGGGTCTTGGAGAAACGACGGCTCCAGCCGGGGCGGATGTTCTTGGTCGATACGGAGCAAGGCCGCATTATCAGTGACGCAGAGTTGAAACAGGAAATCATAAGCGCCCAGCCCTACCGGCAGTGGCTGCATCAACACACCGTGTATTTCGAGCAGCTGCCAGAGGTGGCAGAGGAACCGCCGGTCTACGACCATGAGGCCACGCTTCAGCGTCTGCGCGCGTTTGGCTACAGCTTTGAGGATTTGAAGGTCAATATCGGACCAATGGCGCTGAATAAAATTCAGCCCATCGGCTCTATGGGCACGGATACACCGCTGGCCGTTTTATCCGATAAACCCCAGCTTTTATACAACTATTTTAAGCAACTGTTCGCCCAAGTCACCAATCCGCCTATCGACCCGATTCGAGAAGAACTCGTCACCTCAACAACGCTGACGCTGGGCTCGGAGGGGAGTGTGATTGGCTCGCGGCCGGATAATTGTCGCCAAATCCGGCTGCCTATTCCGATTCTGAAAAACTCGGACCTTGAAAAGCTGCGGCGTATTGACCAACCGGGGCTCAAGGCCGTGACCTTGCCCATACTCTTTCAGCCCAAGAACGGCACAGCCGGCCTTGAGCAGGCGTTAGACCACCTCTGTCAGGCCGCGGAGGCCGCGATTGAGAACGGCGCAACGCTGCTGATCCTGTCGGATAAAGGTGTTGATGCCGAACGGGCCGCGATTCCGGCCTTGCTGGCTTCGTCGGGTTTGCACCACCACCTGATTCGGACCGGCAGCCGCACCCGGGTCGGGCTTGTGCTTGAATCGGGCGAGCCGCGCGAGGTTCACCATTTCTGTGTGCTGCTCGGCTATGGCGTTCAGGCGATCAATCCGTATATGGCTTACGAGTGTCTGAACGACATGATTGGCGAAGGTCTGCTTACGGGCGTCCGCTATCATGACGCGCTGGACGGCTATATCAAAGCCGCGGTCAAGGGCATCGTCAAAGTCATGTCCAAAATGGGTATTTCCACGATCAAGTCGTATTGTGGCGCGCAGATTTTTGAAGCCATCGGGCTGGGCCGAGAGTTGGCCGAGCGCTACTTTACCTGGACGCCTTCCCGCGTAGGCGGCATTGGCCTGGCGGAAATCGCCCACGAGGCAAGCCAGCAACATGCCAGGGCCTTCCCGGCCACTCCGGTTCGTGGCCAGACGCTTGAGGTGTACGGCCAATATCAGTTCCGTAAGGACGGTGAGCTGCATCTCTTTAACCCACGCACGATTCATCTGCTGCAAAAAGCCTGTCGGACAAACGACTACGCCACCTTTAAGGAGTATACACGTCTCATAGACGACCAATCGGAACGGCTCGCCACGCTACGCGGGCTGTTGAAATTGAAGCCCGCGGCTGAGCCAATTCCCATTGAGGAAGTCGAGCCGGTCGAGGCGATTACCACCCGTTTTAAGACCGGCGCTATGTCTTACGGTTCTATCAGTCGAGAGGCGCATGAGGCGCTGGCGATTGCCATGAATCGTATTGGCGGGAAAAGCAATACCGGAGAAGGGGGGGAAGACATTGCCCGCTATACGCCGGACCCCAACGGCGACTCGCGCAACAGTGCGATCAAGCAGGTCGCCTCGGGCCGGTTTGGCGTCACCAGCGAATATCTGACCCAGGCGCGTGAAATCCAGATCAAAATGGCCCAGGGAGCAAAACCCGGAGAAGGCGGCGAGCTACCCGGTCGGAAAGTCTATCCGTGGATTGCCAGGGTCCGGCTCTCCACCCCTGGCGTTGGCCTGATTTCCCCGCCCCCGCATCACGATATTTATTCAATTGAGGACCTGGCTCAGATCATTCACGACCTGAAAAACGCCAATACCGAGGCGCGGATCAGTGTGAAGCTGGTTTCCGAGGTGGGGGTCGGTACGATTGCCGCTGGCGTTGCCAAAGGCCATGCTGATGTGGTGCTGATTAGTGGTCATGATGGCGGGACTGGAGCCTCGCCCCAGACGAGTATCAAGCACGCTGGCCTGCCCTGGGAGCTCGGCCTGGCGGAAACGCATCAAACCCTGGTCCTCAACAATCTGCGCAGCCGGATTACGGTTGAGACCGACGGCCAACTCAAAACCGGCCGGGATGTGGTGATGGCTGCCCTGCTGGGGGCGGAAGAGTTTGGGTTCGCCACCGCCGCCCTGGTTTCATTAGGTTGTATTATGATGCGGGTCTGCCATCTGGACACCTGTCCGGTCGGCGTCGCCACCCAGAATCCGACATTGCGCAAAAAGTTCACGGGCGACCCGGTCCACGCGGTCAACTTCATGCAGTTCGTTGCGCAGGAAATCCGCGAATATATGGCCCAACTCGGCTTTCGGAGCATGAACGACATGATTGGCCGAACCGATACAATTGAGGCGCGTCAGGCCATAGACCACTGGAAAGCCAGGGGGCTGGACTATACCGATATTCTGCACCAGCCCCAGGTGGGGCCTGAAATCGGGCGGTACTGCCAGATTGGCCAAAACCATGGTCTTGAGCGCTCCCTGGATAAGCAGACTCTGATGGACTTGGCGCGTCCGGCACTGGAACGGCAAGAGAAAGTGTCCGCCACGCTGCCGATTCAAAACGTCAACCGCGTCACCGGAACGATACTCGGCAGTGCAGTCACCCGCCGCTACGGTCGGGAAGGTTTACCGGAAGATACGATCCACTTTCATTTCCAGGGGTCGGCTGGTCAGAGCTTTGGGGCGTTTGTTCCGCCCGGCATGACGCTGGAGCTGGAGGGCGATGCCAACGATTATTTTGCCAAGGGCCTGTCTGGCGGAAAGGTCATACTCTATCCCCCAACAGGCTCGACCTTCAGGGCGGAGGAAAACATTATTGTCGGCAATGTTGCCTTTTATGGCGCGACCAACGGAGAAGCCTATATTCGCGGCATGGCGGGCGAGCGCTTTTGTGTGCGCAATAGCGGTGTGCAGGCTGTGATTGAAGGGGTCGGCGATCACGGCTGTGAGTATATGACAGGCGGGCGCGTGGTCGTGCTGGGCGAGACCGGACGTAACTTTGCCGCGGGCATGTCGGGTGGGATCGCCTATGTATTGGACGCCAACGGGACCTTTCGCCGCCAGTGTAATCTTGAAACCGTCAGCCTGGACAGGCTCAACGCGGGGGACCTCCAGGACGTGCGCACCATGCTGCAAAAACATGTCCAATACACCCACAGCACCCAGGCCCAGCAGATTCTTGACGACTGGGAGGCCAGGGCGCTGGCCTTTGTTAAAGTCATGCCCAAGGACTATCAACGCATGCTCGACGCGATTACCCGGGCCGAAGGCAGTGGCTTGGCCGGCGATGAAGCCATCATGGCCGCTTTTGAGGCCAATAAGAACGACGCCGCCCGGGTAAGCGGCAACTAGCATTTTTCAACCGGATGCAGATTGACGAAGGAAGACTGTATGGGGAAGCCGACTGGATTCATGGAATACGAGCGAGAGTTGCCCACAGACCGTTCACCGTTTGAGCGGGTCGGAGACTGGAAGGAGTTTCATCAGCATTTTTCTGAGAGCAAACTTCAGGAGCAGGGTGGCCGCTGTATGGACTGCGGTATTCCGTTCTGTCATACCGGGACCCTAATCAGTAGCATGGCTTCGGGCTGTCCGATTAATAACCTGATCCCGGAGTGGAATGACTTGGTCTATCGGGGGCTCTGGCGGGAGGCGCTGGAGCGGCTGCACCAGACCAATAATTTCCCAGAGTTTACCGGGCGGGTGTGCCCGGCCCCGTGCGAGGGGTCATGCGTGCTGGGAATCACCAATCCACCGGTCACCATCAAAAACATTGAATGCTCCATCGTTGATCGCGGCTTTGCCGAAGGTTGGGTTGTTCCTCGTCCGCCAGAGAAACGGACAGACAAAAAGGTGGCGGTCGTCGGCTCAGGTCCGGCCGGCCTCTCGTGTGCGGCGCAACTGAATAAGGCGGGTCATACCGTCACCGTCTATGAACGGGCCGACCGTATCGGCGGGCTGCTCATGTATGGCATCCCGAATATGAAGCTCGACAAGACTATCGTGCAGCGCCGGGTCGCTCTGATGGCCCAGGAGGGCATTCGCTTTGTGACCAATACGGCGATTGGCAGCGATATTCCCGCCCCTCAATTACAGCAGAATTTTGACGCTATCGTCTTGTGTGGAGGGGCGACAAAACCACGCGACCTGCCAGTAGAAGGCCGTCACCTGGGCGGCATCCATTTCGCCATGGAGTTCCTTCACGCGAATACCAAAAGCCTACTCGACTCGGACCACGCGGATGGGGCGTATCTTTCCGCAACAGACAAAAATGTGATCGTTATTGGGGGTGGCGATACGGGCACCGACTGTGTTGGGACCGCCCTCCGTCATCAATGCAAGACGCTGACCCAGTTTGAAATTCTTCCTCAGCCACCTTTGGAACGGCAGCCGGACAATCCCTGGCCGGAATGGCCCAAAATTTTACGGGTCGATTATGGACAAGAGGAAGCAGCAGCCCGATTTGGCGCAGACCCGCGCATATATCTGATTCAGACCGAGCGATTTGTGGGCGACGCGCAGGGCCATGTCAAAGAGTTGCACACCGTCGAGATAGAATGGGGGAAAAACGAAAACGGCGCTTTTATTCCCAAGCCCCTGTCGGGAACGGAAAAGGTTTGGCCAGCAGACTTGGTTCTGCTCGCTATGGGCTTTCTTGGGCCGGAAGCCCCAGTCCTCGAACAACTCGGGGTTGAGCGCGATCTGCGCTCAAATGCCAAGGCGGAATACGGCCAGTTTCAGACAAACGTGGATGGCGTCTTTGCCGCCGGCGACGTGCGTCGCGGCCAGAGTATGGTCGTCTGGGCCTTTAACGAAGGACGCGGAGCAGCCAGGGAGGTAGACCGATATCTGATGGGCCGCACCGACCTCCCATAGTGCCCGTTATGGGGGATACGGATACCGAAGCGGAAGGAGCAGCGTATATGAAAAAAATGACTCTCTACTCAACCGATTATTGAGGCTTTTGCACCGCAGCAAAGGCTTTGCTGACACAAAAAGGCGTTCCGTTTGAGGATATTGATGTGTCCGACAACCCTGCGCTGCGGCAAGAGATTGCCCAGCGTTCGGGTCAGCGGACTGTTCCTCAGATTTTTATTGGAGAAGAGTCCATTGGCGGCTTCATGGAGTTGCAAGCCCTGGAAATCAGTGGCGAACTAGACGACATGCTGGCCGACTGACGGACGCCCTTCGCCGTAGCGTTGATTCCTCATAGAGATTCTGGACGCCGGTCAGGCATCTGCCCAGGGGTCAAGAAGGGTAATCCCCATATCCTCGAAATCCCGGCCATTCCTCGTTGCCAGGGCCATGGGCAGCCGCCTGGAGGCGGAGCCGGGTCTTCACGGTATTGTCGAGATTACGAATCGTTAGGCTTGCCATAGCGCTGCTCCCCACTGTTTGCCTCTGTTCAGCCTATCCGGCGATTGCAACGTCCGAGTCGGCCGGCTTCTCTTTTCCTCCTGCCCGGACTTTGCTATACCCTCACCATCTTTTTTGAGGAGGGAAGCATGGCACTCTACCTTGACGAAGTATGGCTCAAGGACCCCAGCCCGGAGCGGATGAAGGAATTTGTTGGGCTCATCGGCGCGGCCGCAAAAAATCCGGCCTCGGTCGGCGCACCGCAGGAGGTCCGCTTTGCCGGTGGTCCGTGGTTCTCCAACGAAGAACCCAAGGTCATCTTTCTCGTGGATATTCCCGACCACACGCCGACCTTTCAGGTCTTTGGTAAAATCGTCTCAAGCGGCTTGATTGAAAAGCGCCGCCTGACTCCGATTGTGGAGTGGAGTGAAGTCGAGAAGCTGGTTGAGCAGTTGTAAGACAGGTGTCTAGGCATGTAGCCGGCACAGTCAGGCCGATACGGCACACACCCCACAGGCTTCCGGGTTATTCTGCTCAGCCAGCATACGGTCTGCTTCGGTTTGATACTGCGGGGTATCGCGGCGTGGGGTGCGGGTGTCGCCGTCATTCATCACCCCGTCTTTCCAGCTATCGTCCTCTGCCCAGCCGAACGGCAGGTGCTTGATCTGTCCGGGCTGCGTGAGCGAGGAAAACGCCTCTAGCGCCTCTCGCAGAATCGCGCGCTGGAGTTCTGGTTCAAACGGCTTGCCGGTTGTGTGGCCGAGCAAGTAGTCGAGAAAGGCCGCGCGGGGCGGGTGAACGGCCTGGAGAATATCGAGCGCACTCCCCATACATAAGGTCGGGATGCCGGCGGCCTCGGCATGACGGGCAATCAGTCCTACGGACTGATGACACACCGGTCACACCGGGACCAGCAAAGCCACATCCACACGCTCGGCCTGCAACTGTTCGGTCAGTTGCGGGGCTAATGCCTCACGGACTTTCCGAGTCGAATAAATGCCGCCCATAAAAGTAAAGGCATGGTCGGCCAGCTCGCCGATGACACCCTCTGCTTCTAAGCCGCGGAGCGTGTCAATCGGAAAGACCACATTGGGGTCACGCCGGGCATCGGTCTGGTCGTAGGCAAAATGGGCGGTTCGCAGGTCTGCGGTGGCGACATCCGTGGGGATGGCTCGGAAGGAAAAATCATCCTTGGTATGAAAAGCGACTTGGCCGGTCGCATAAATGCCACCGGATGCGATCAGGCCCAGGCGACACTCCGCCAGCGGCTTGGTCAGCGGGGTCCACGGCGGCGTGTCGTCGTTATGCACCCATTGATATGTTTTATAGCCAAGTGCGGCGTAATTAGCCGTAATGCGCTGAATGTAATCGACTGGTGGCCTGTGCATCTGTTCCTCCAAGGTCCTCACGCTATCCGGTTTGCCGGACACAGACAGTAACGTTCCGGGTCGTCACGCCCCACGTATTATTGGCGGGGCAGGATATCGGCTACGGCCAGTGCTGGTCCGTTGGGTAAAGTTACCGTGCCTCCGGTACGAACCATCCGGGTCTTTGTGTATTGTTGGCTGGCTGGCTCCGGGTCACAAAAGACTTCTACTTGGCGATCAACAAGATTGACAATCCAATACTCAGAGATACCACTTGCTGCATACACTGTGACCTTCCGACTCCGGTCATAGGCTAGGCTCGCTTCAGCAACCTCAATCACAAGGAGAATGTGGTCTGCCTTGGGATGCTCACGTTCGTAATCCTTCGGGTCGGGACGACATAGGACAATATCAGGCTCAGGTTCACTCAAATCATCAAGGACGATAGGAAGCTGGGCACGTATGACGACCTGATTCCCAAGTAAACGGATCAATGTCGTTGTCATTCGAGTGACGACGCTTGCATGAGGCGGATTCTGGGGAGCCATTGTTATGATCTCACCCTTCAGCAATTCAACCCGCTCATCAAGAAACAATCCCGCTTCCCCCATCCGGTAATACTCTTCTCGGGTGAAGCAGTGAACAGTGGGAGCGACGACAGATGACAGCGACATCTCTATGACCCAGCCTTGGCTAAATATGCCCCCTGAAGACCAATCTTCCCATACGTCAGACCGGCAAAGGCCGGGACTGCGTGCGTCAATTCGCTAAAGACGTCAGTAATCGAAACAACGTCGGGACCGTCCAACCCCGTGCTCAGCAAGGCCAAGGCTTCCCAACCGACCTTCGCTTCTCCCGGTGGGGGAAATGCCTGAGAGAGCCGCTGGACACGCCCGGTGTGATTCGTACACGTCCCGTCCGTCTCCACGGCCGCCGCAATCGGCAGCACAATATCTGCATATTCTGTCGTGTCGTTATAGTCCGTGTCGAGCACGATGACGGTTGTTTCGCCCAGGGCGCTCTCGACCCGTTCTTGGCCGAAGGCTGTAACGAGGTCTACGCCAAGGATAAAGAGGACTTTCACCCCCCGCTGCTCTGCCGCAGATAAGATGGCCTCGGCCCCGCCTCCTCCATTCAGCAGGCCCAGACTCTTCAGTCCCTGCGTATTCGGGTTTTTGTCGGCGTGGATCAGGAAGTCGTCATGAAATGCCTCAGCCGGAGACCACGACAAGCCAGCCGTGCGGGTGGAACCAAGGTGTTCTCTGAGCAGGCGGGAGAGCAGAAAAGCTTCTTCGTTGGTTGCCTTGGCACCAATAATGGCCGCCACCGCATCCGCCCCCTGCTCGGCTTGGGCCGAACGGACGGCTTGGGCCACTTTTTTCCCAGCCTCGTCCCACGAAGTGACCAGAAAGGACGATTCACCGCGCACTAAAGGCGTGGGAATCCGGCTGTCCTGTTGGAATGATTTATACCAGTGCCGCCCCTCATCACACATCCAATACGTATTGACATCAAGATTCTGGCGTGGGCGGAACCGAAAAATTTCGCCCCGCCGATGGTAGATATCGATATTGCAGCCGGTGGCGCAGCGGGTGCAGGTTGAGGGCGTTTTTTCAAGATACCAGACCCGAGACTTGAATCGGAAGTCCTTGCTCGTCAGCGCTCCCACGGGACACACGTCAACAACATTACCGGAATAGGGGTTGTCGAGTTGCTTGCCCGGAAAGAGGCTGATGCGGGAATGGTCCCCGCGCTCAAAAATGCCCAGCTCACCGGTCTGGGTGATTTCGTCGCAGAAACGGGTACAGCGAGCACACAGAATGCAGCGTTCTTCGTCGAGCACGACTTCGGGTCCGAGGTCAACCACTTTGCCTTTCTGCACCTTGGCTTCAAGCTGCATCTCGCTCTTATAGGCACCGTACAGCATGTAATAGTCCTGGAGCTTGCACTCGCCAGCCTGGTCGCAGATAGGACAATCGATCGGGTGGTTAATCAAAAGAAATTCGAGCACCGCGGCTTGGGCGTATTTCACTCTTTCACTGGTCGTTTTGACCACCATCCCATCGGCAACCCGCGTATTACAGCCAATCTGAAGTTTGGGGATGTTCTCGATTTCGACCAGGCACATGCGGCAGTTGCCCGATATGCTGAGTCCGGGATGGTAACAGTAATGCGGCACTTCAATACCGACTTGTTCGGCAGCTTGGATGATATTGAGGCCGTCTCCGACCGTCACTGCTTGGCCATCGATTTCAAGTGTTGGCATGAAAACCTCTGGGGGAGCTCAGGCGGCTTCAGGCTGGACCGCTGTTTTTTTCAGCGGACAGCCGCCCTCCACATGGGCAACGAACTCGGCGCGGAACTTCGTCAGATAACTCTGGGTCGGCATGGCGGCCGCGTCAGCTAAGACACATACCGTATTGCCCATCATATTGGTACAAATCCGATCAATCAGGTCGATATCCTCGGCTTTGCCGTTGCCCTCTTCGAGTCGGACCAGGAGCTTATGCAACCAGCCGGTTCCTTCTCGACACGGCGAGCACTGGCCACAGGATTCATGGTGATAGAAGCGGTCAACGATCTTCAGGGCACGAACCATACAGGTGTCTTCGTCCATCACAATAATGCCGGCGGTACCCAGAAAGGCACCAATGGCCCGCATGGAGTCGAAATCCATATGGACGTCAATCTCGTCTGGCGTCAGAACGGGGAAGGACGACCCGGCTGGCATGACGGCCTTGAGCTGCTTGCCGTCTTTGATGCCTCCCGCATAGTCGTAAATCACCTCGCGCAGCGGCATGCCCATGGGCAACTCGAATATACCGGGCTTCTCAACATGACCGCTGACTCCATATATTTTCGGACCCGGCCCACTTTCCGGCCCAATGGACCGGAACCAGTCTGGACCGTTTTTGATGATAGACGGGACGCAGGCAAGCGTTTCCACGTTGTTCACAATAGTGGGGCAGCCAAATAAGCCGTACACAGCGGGAAAGGGTGGTTTAATGCGGGGGTAGGCGCGTTTGCCTTCAATCGACTGAATCAGGCCAGTCTCTTCCCCACAGATATAGGCACCGGCTCCCCGATGGACGTAGACCTCAAGATCAAAGCCGGTCCCGAAAATATCTTTGCCAAACAGACCCTGGTCATACGCCTCGGCCAGGGCCCGTTCCAGGCATTTTGCGCCATAGGCGAATTCTCCTCTGATATAGATATAGGCCGTATGGGCGTTGATGGCGTAGCAGGTGATGAGAATACCTTCCAGAAGGATATGGGTATTCTTCTCAATGATCGTCCGGTCTTTGAACGTTCCGGGCTCACTTTCGTCGGCGTTGCAACACAGATAGACCGGTTTATCCGAGTCCTTGGGTAAGAATCCCCATTTGACGCCGGCCGGAAAACCCGCCCCGCCCCGTCCACGCAGGTTCGATTCTTTGACCTGGGCCGTGACTTCCTCTGGCTTGAGCGTCGTCAGCACCTGACGCGCTGCGACATAGCCATCATGGGCCAGATAAACATCAAGCGTGTGAATGTCAGGGACATCTTCATGGCGCAGTAAGACGTTTTCGGCCATTCGTCCTTCCTCATCTCGACCTGTGAAATAAAGAGAAAATCTCCGTTCCGGTCAGAATATCGGCCCCTGTTTGGGGTGTCAAACCTCCTTAGCCAGCGGCCATTTACATTTCTAGTGCCCTCTGGTTTAACGGCTGCCTGATGAGCGATTTCATTCTCCTCTGGGCGCATGTCCTCAGCTTAGCGGTCTTCTTTGGCAGCGGCGTGACCCTGCTTGTCATGTTGCTGCCTCCGGCCGCTCAGATTGACGACCCAGCCACACAACAGACCTATTTGGCCAGGGGCCTGAAATACTACAATCCGCTGAGTATCGGTTCACTCGGCGTCGTACTGATGACCGGCGCGTGGAGTCTCACGACACTCAAAGCCAAGCCCGGCTTATCATTCTTTACTCCCGAGGGATATTTGTCAGACTTTGGCAGTTTGCTGAGCCTCAAACTCCTCATCGTCTTTCTTCTGATTAACGTGAGCGCCGCGGTTTCTCTGGGCATGGGCCATCGTCTTGTTCGCACCGAGGTACGCGGGGAGGCATTCCCACCGGATAAGCTGCCCGGCCTGGTCAAGCGCATCCAGATTTTTACCGGATTGGCGCTGGCCCTGACCGCCTGGATTGTCTGGATTTCGCTCGGTATGTCGCGGCTGGGGTTGAAAGAGTAAAAGAGTAATTGTCGGCGCTCACTTGCCTGACCAGCGCGGCGGACGCTTTTCCGTAAAGGCGGCGACGCCCTCCCGGAAGTCGGCCTCAGTCATCATGCGGTCAATCAGGCTCCGCGAACGCTGGACCGCCGAGGCCGCATCACCGTGCAGGTCGGCATAGATCTGGCTCTTAGTTGCCCGTAACGATCCAGGAGAAACCCGGGCTATCATCTTGCGCACATAATCGTAGGTGTAGGGCAGGAGGTCGTCGAACGGCAGAACTTTGTTGACCAAGCCGAGGGCATAGGCTTCTTCTGCCAGAAAGATACGGCTCGTGAGCAGAATATCATTCGCCCGCGTGACGCCCATCAGGCGCGGGAGCAGCCAGGACAGCCCAAACTCGGCTGGCAGGTTCAGGGCGCCGTGGGCGGTCGTAAACTTCGCGCCGGCTGCGGCAAAACGGATATCGGCATAGCAAGCGACCGCCAGGCCAGCGCCGGCGACTGCCCCGTTAATGGCCGCAATCACCGGTTTGGTCAGGCCGAATTGATAGGCAAAATCCGCGTCAAACTCGGGTCGGACGCCATAGCCAGGGGTCGGCAGCAGGTCTGGCGTGCCTGGGTCGTAGCCACCTTTTTCAACATGTCCTTCAAGTGCCCGCGAATCCGCCCCAACGCAAAAATCCCGCCCCGCTCCGGTCACAAGAATGGCTCGTACCCCCGGGTCGTTCTCGGCCTGCTCAATGGACCAGCGATACTCAACGTGCATTCTGCCCGTCCACGAGTTCCGGCGTTGAGGACGGTTGAGGGTAATCGTGGCGATCTGGTCTTTGACGGCGTAGGCGATGACTTTCCGTTCCATAATCTCCTCTGTTCTGCGTGGGGGTTATTCCATCCACCTGTTTGTCAGGCGTGCAAATGCCTCAAGGCTCAGCGTCTCGCCACGGTGCTGTAAGTCAATGTCCGCCCGTTGGCCAATGGCTTCAAGGTCTGCCGCCCCAACTCCGCGCAAGGCATTCCGCAACGTTTTTCGGCGTTGATTAAAGGCCGTCTTCACGATCCGGCGAAACAGCCCCTCATTGGCAACTGCAACCCGAGGCTCTTTGTGAAAAATCAGTGTAATCACTTGGGAGTGCACTTGGGGTGCCGGGAAGAAGCTCCGTGGCCCAACCGAGCACACCGATTCCGGCGTCGCGTAGAGCTGCATCAAAACGGACAGCACCCCATACGCCTTTGTCCCTGGGGAGGCCGTAATACGCTCGGCCACCTCCCGCTGGAGCATGACCGTGGCCTGCGGGAACTGCGTCCGGTGGTCGAGCAACCGAAAGAGGATGGGAGTCGCCATATTGTAGGGGAGGCTTGCCACGACCTTGAGAGGCTGTTCTTGAAACGCTTCTTGCAGATTGAGGCGAAGAAAGTCAGCCGTAATCATCTGGACGCGCGCGTCATGGGCGAAACGGGCCGCCAGTCGTTCGGCCAAAGTCGCGTCCATCTCGACTAAAAAGAGCTGTCCTGCCTCCTTGACCAAAATTTCAGACAGCGCTCCGAGCCCCGGCCCGATTTCCAAAACATTCTCTTCAGGGTGGATCGCCGCGGCCGTCACCATGCGCTGAATGACGTCGGCATCAATCAGAAAATGCTGGCCAAGACGTTTATGGGGACGAATGCCCAGTTCGCCAAGGGCGAAACGGGCTTGTTGGAGCAAGGTCGGCGGAGCGGCTTTCACACCGGGGGCCCTCCTAGGCATGTTCTAACGGCAACACCGCAGACGCATTCAGGTCGAGCCCAGAACGCTGTCCCGCGGCAAGACGCCAGGCACCGGCAAAAGCGATCATCGCTGCATTATCCGTACACAGCGGCAACGACGGAAAGAAAGCCTGGAAACCGGTTTGCTCTCCGGCTGCGGTCATGCGCTGCCGCAACCGGGAATTGGCAGACACGCCACCGGAGAGGACAACGCGGCGGATATTCAGATCGCGGGCCGCTCGGCAAGTAGTGTCCACCACGGGGTCCACCACGGCTTCTTGATAACTGGCGGCTATATCGGCTGGGGTATATTGCTCTCGCTCTGGAGAGGCGAGAAATTGGCGCAGGGCAGTCTTGAGCCCGCTATAGCTGAAGTCATACCTCGCCTGTTTGATACGCGCGCGAGGGAACCGAATGGCGCTACACCGGCCGGTTTTGGCGAGTTCATCAATGCGCCGCCCGCCCGGGTAGCCCAGGCCGAGCATTTTGGCACCTTTGTCGAACGCCTCGCCGGCCGCATCATCCCGGGTCGCGCCAAGACGCTGGTAGTGCCCCCAATCCCGGGCCAGATATACACCCGTATGGCCCCCAGACACTAATGCGCACAGGAAAGGGAAAGGCACCTCGTGTTCGAGTTGCACCGCCAGCAGGTGCCCCTCAAGATGGTTGATCCCAATACAGGGGAGATTCTGAGCAAAGGCGAGCGCCTTCGCCAGCGACACGCCAACCAGCAGCGAACCGACTAGGCCCGGTCCGGCAGTGACCGCAATCCCCTCAATGGAATCAAGCGTGAGGTCGGCTTGCTCTAAAGCCGCATCGAGAACAGGAAGGACATTCTGTATATGCTGCCGAGAGGCGAGCTCGGGCACAATCCCACCATAGGGACCATGAACCGCGTCCTGAGACGAGACAATACTAGACAGGATACAGCGTCCCCGCAGGACGGCGACAGCCGTGTCATCACACGAGGACTCAATACCCAGGATCGTCCAGTCCTTTTGACCAGGCGTGTTCACGGCTCACTCTCATCCGGCAGCCGGGCAAGGGCACTCAGGGCACGTAAGCTTTGCGGAGCAAACTCCAGGCAGCGTTGGTAACTGAGTCGCGCCTCCCCATATGCTCCGAGGTCCTCATGCACCGTTCCTTGGAGGCAATGCGTTTTCGCCATCCAATCAGCGTTCTCTTCCGATTCCGATAACGCGAGTTCCGCTTTCAGTAAAAAGACCAAAGCCTGGCGGGCGTCCCCTTGGGCAAAGGTGGTACGCCCGAGCAAGTAATAGCCGTAGGGTTGCAACGGAGCAATGTGCACGGCGCGCTCAAAGAGGATACGGGCGCGCTGGAAATTTTCCTGACTCAATGCGGCCTGGCCTTGTGCTACAAAATGAAGGGCGACGCGCTCCTGGGGAGAAAATACGGCAGGGTTGGGCAGCGGGAGCGCGGCTTGCTCTTGCAGCATTCCCCGATACTGGAATTGCCTGCCGTTCTGAGAGGCTTCGCCCTCTTGCGCGTAGGCAGCGAGGCTTCCACAGGCCAGCACGAGCATGGCACCCAGCAGAGATCGCCACAGGGCGCACCCCAGTGTGATGATAGGATATGTCACCACGGTTTTGGCCGACTGGGCTGCGGTGAGGATGGAGAGACTGAAGCGGGGAACAAAGCCTCAGACAGCATCAGAGGTGGTTCTTCAACAGGAAGTTTGCGTGCCGGGGAGTGGTGGTCTGAGGCCGTCGTCCGAACGGGAGGACGAGACGGGAGCGGGCCAGAGGTGTGATACGGACACGAAAAAATCGGCTCCTGCCCCTTTGGGAAAGCCTCTTGTATCACCTGAGGGCAATGGGGATTCGCCCGCAGACCATTTTGTTGATCAACCGCGACAAGGGCGACCCCAGGCGGAGACGAGAAGTCCGCAATCGGCCTCCCCGCTGTCGCACGTTTCATAAATGCCGTCCACATAGGCAATGCCGCCTGGGCACCGGAGAGGTTGAGCGAAGCCCGACGATCAAACCCGACCCACACAACCGCTAAGAGGTCAGGAGTATAGCCGGCAAACCAGGCATCTCCGTAATCGTTCGTGGTTCCCGTCTTTCCTGCGGCAGGACGGACAAATCCCATCCGCCGGGCTCCCGCACCCGTTCCCCGTTGCATGACCCCCGCCAGCAGGTGAGTCAGCATATACGCATCGTTAGGATGAATCCGCTGTTCGACCGTCATCTGGTGCTGCTCAATGATTTCCCCTGTCCGACTTGTGATCCACTGAATCGTTTCTGGCCGCGTCGCAATCCCTTGATTCGCCAGGGTCCCATACGCGAAGGCGACCTCGACGGGCGTCACCTCCGCCGCTCCGAGAGACAGCGAAGGGTAGGCCGGCAAAGGACTGGTAAAGCCCAGACGAGCGGCCATTTGGCGAGCAGGTTCAATGCCGACTTCCTGGGCAATACGCGCCGCCACGGCATTCGATGATTTTTCAAGGGCTTGTCTCAGGCTCACCATGTCCCGATAGCGGTTTTTATAGTTCCGTGGACTCCATTCTTTATCTTCGTAGAACCAACTGAAGGGCGCATCGTTCACGAGACTGGTAGGCAGGAAGCGACCGTCTTGCTGTTGTCGCTCTTGCTCAAGGGCCGTCAGGAACACCACGGGCTTAAAGATCGAGCCAAGCTGCCGGCGAGCTTGAACGGTCCGATTAAACTGCGACGCCTGGTAGTCACGTCCTCCCACCAGAGCGAGGATATGTCCGGTTTGGGGCTGGATAGCCACAAGGCAGGCCTGGAGGCGCTCTTTGGGCGACTCTCGTTTCAACCGTGGATGCTTGTCCTCAAGTTCCGTCAGGCCGGTTTGAATGACTGCACGCGCGATCTGCTGTAGTCGCATATCCAAGACAGTAAAGATATTGAGTCCGGCCTTGGTCAAGGTTCCGGCCGGGTAGTTCGCATCAAGCTCTTTTCTGATGAAGTCAACAAAATATGGGGCTTTATTTTTTTCAGGCGGCAGCTCGCGCGGCCCCGCTTCTTCGTGCTGCGCAGCGTCTGCTTCCTCTTCCGTAATGGTCCCCAATGTGACCATTCTTTGGAGAATATGATTACGGCGCAGGATGGCACGCTCAGAATGACGGTTCGGGGCATAGCGGTTCGGCGCTTTGATCATGCCAGCAATGAGGGCTGCTTCTCCGAGCGTTAAATCACGGGGGGCTTTACCAAAGTAGAATCGAGAGGCTTCCCAAATACCCAAAATACTCTTTGCGCCCCGCTGCCCCAGATAAATTTCATTCAAATAATTCTCGAGGATTTGCAGCTTGGAGTAGTGGTTCTCAATAATGAACGCCAGACAGACTTCGACCAGCTTGCGCTTGAGGGTTCTTTCTTGGGAAAGAAAGAAGTTCTTAATCAGCTGCTGCGTTAGCGTACTCCCCCCCTGGACGATTCGTCCGCCAAGGATGTTGGCCCATCCGGCTCCCAATATCCGCCACACATCAACCCCGCGATGTTCAAAAAAGCGATGATCTTCCGCCGCCAGGACTGCCTTGACCAGCAGAGACGGCACTTCGTAGAGTTTCACCACCCGGCGTTCTTCCCACGCTTGGGCATAGAAACGAGTAATGGTTTCCGGCTCTGTTTCGATAGCCTGGATTTCGGCCTGAGCGTCAAGGTCGGTCAGACGTTCGATTTGTCCCCGCTGTATGGATAGCAGAATCCGCCGGGCAGAACGCTCTCGTCCGGGATACGCGGATTCCCGTAAAAAAATCTGGACTTCTCCGCTTTGGGTATTGTGCCAGTACTCACCCGGAGCACGAATGGGGGGTTCAACCGGTTGATAATCCAAGCGTGCCAGATGGTCAAAGAGCGCAACCGCCTCGATATTGAGGCCAGGGTAGAGGAGGAGCGGGCGCGCATAGACCTTGGACGGTACGGCCCAGCGGTGGTCGGAAAAACGCTGAACCGCGGTGTGTTCTAATTTGTGGTAAAACTGCCAGCCGAGAACGACCGCCGTTCCAAGCAGTCCCAGGCAGAGACAACCCATCAGACTCCAGAATATCCGTTGCATATCCATCCCAGATAAGGGCAGAGGGCTTAGTAGCGGCGGCTCCGTCGCCGGACTATGCTGAATGTCCTTCCCTTTTGAGCTTGACGTATCGCATCCGCAGATCGTATAGCACACTTTCCAGCATTTGCCCTTCGCCTGCATCAAGGTTGCCGGAAGTTTTTTGTTGCAACATGGCAAGGACGTCGATCATCTGCTGTGCTGCGGTCAGATCGGTTCGAGGGGCTTGACCGGGAGCGTTTGGAATCTCTCCGAGCGATATGAGCACCTGCGTACTCAGGCCAAGAATAAAACTCGAAAAAGTCATCTCAATGTGGGGGTCAGACTTTGATTGGGTCTCTCCTGATTCTGGAGAGAAACGGCGTCGGTCGGTGACTCGGAATCCCTGGCTCCGCTCTTCTTCGCTCATGACAGTTACCCCTCATCGCCATTATATACGCCCCTCATGTCATCCTACCAGGGTGTTTCCGCATTCTTTTCGACTCACCGGGTACTTCCAGGTCAGACGGGGAATCTCTCCAGGACTTGCTCCGGTTCCACCTCTTCTAGTGAAATCCCCTCTCGGTCCGGCCACTTCTTGCGGTATGAGGTATTTTGTACGATCTGTAACCCTTTCCCGAGAGGACGCCACTGTTTGGACCTGGTTGGTCCAAAGATAACGATGCCTTGTGTCCCAACCGCCCCGGCAAGATGGCTCACTCCAGAGTCGTTTCCTAGGTAGCGGGTCGCTCGGGTGAGGAGACTGGCCACCTGGGCGAGTTCAAGGGAGGTCTCAATATGACCGCAGCCACACCAATACTGGCCTTCTTCTGCTTCAGCCGGCCCGAGCAATATGAGCACCTCCCGGTCTCCGCTGCCCCTCCACCGCTCGGCCACATACCGAAATCCTTCTGCTCTCCAGCGTTTTCTCCGTCCACCGCTGCCCGGATGGATGATTAAGACCTGCTTCGACTCCCACCCGCGTTGTCGCCAATATGCCGCTCCCCATTGATGCCACGTCTCTCTGAGCTGTATGGCGGGAGGTCTCTGCCCTTTTGCTCCAAGACAGTTCAGATAATACGCACTGGCATGAGACTCCACCTGGCCGGAAAAAAAGGGAAAGACCGCGGTTCGACTGGGTACGTATTTCTCCAGATTCTTCTTCAACTGCGGAAGAGAGGCACCAAACCAGGATAAAACGGAGGTCGCGGGTAAAAAAAAGCGGTCGAGATCAACGTCTTTGGCGGACGAACAAGGGGAAAAAAGTCGGGCAAAGCGTGCCTCATCAAGGGAGACCGTCTGTACCGAGACGGACCGAGGAAAACAGACGAAGGCGGCGAGAAGGGCGCGAGTCGTTTCTCTGCCGACAACAACAAGGTGGCGTTGATTTTTTCCAATCACCTGCAACGTGGGTAAAAAACAGAGGAAATCTCCAAGACTGCCGGGGAAAAAGACGATGGTACAAGCCATCTCTGAATTGACTTTCAAGGTGCACCTGGGTAGCGTGAGAGGGATTCTTCGATGCTGAAGTGTTGAGTCTCTTTATTTGCGTATTATGCCTACACCTTGCCAAGTCGCAGACTCTCTCCTCCAACTCATTGGGAATACTCCCGTTGTTCAACTCCGCAATATTCCTGGCCCGGGAAGCGCCGAGATATGGGCGAAGCTTGAATCACTCAACCCTGGCGGGAGCCTCAAAGACCGGATTTGTCTGAGTATGATCGAAGCGGCGGAACGGTCGGGAGAGTTGACGCCAGGAATGACCATTGTTGAGCCTACGAGTGGGAACACCGGGATCGGCCTCGCCCTTGTGGCGGCAGTGAAGGGCTATCAATTGACCCTCACGATGCCGGACACGATGAGTGAGGAACGCCAGAACCTTCTGACCGCCTACGGGGCTGACCTGATTTTAACACCAGATACCAAAGGCATGCACGCCGCCATTCAAAAAGCGCAACAAACCGCTGCCAACCACCATTATTTTATTCCACAACAATTCGATAATCCAGCAAACCCAGAAATACATAGCCAAACGACCGCCCAAGAAATCCTCCAGCAACTCCCGCCCCTGGATGCGCTCGTCCTCGGGGTTGGAACTGGTGGAACAATCACTGGAGTTGGAGAAGTGCTGAAGCAAACATATCCGCATCTCCAAATTTTTGCCGTCGAGCCAACCGCCTCTCCCGTCCTTGAGGGGAAAGACCCTGGCTACCACAACATTCAAGGGATTGGTGCGGGGTTTGTTCCCTCAATTTTGGATACGGACATCTATGATGAGGTTCTCGCCGTGTCAGATGAAGAAGCCACAACTTATACCCGGAACCTCGCTCGCCAGGAAGGTATTCTTGTGGGTATTTCATCTGGTGCGGTCTGTGCAGCATCTGTCCGGGTTGCAAGCAATTTAGGGCCAGGGAAGACTGTTCTCACGATTTTTTGTGATGCTGGAGAGCGTTATCTCACAACCGATATCTTCCACGCAGAGGGTATTTGATATGAACATTGATCCGCATACGGGGGGAGATTCCGAACTGTCCCAAAAAATAGGTCGTCTTAAAGTATACCTTGAAGGGATGGGGTCTACTCTGGTTGCTTTTTCAGGCGGAGTCGACTCTAGCTTCCTCCTTGCAGTCGCTTCTCAGGTCTTACGCAACGATGTTATTGCACTGATAACAGTTTCCCCTTCAACCCCACCTCACGATAAACGACAAGCAATCGCACTCGCCAAGAGGCTGAATATCAACCTCCAAGTCATCCAGCACAATGAGTTGGATATATCGGAGTATGCAACGAATCCTATTAATCGGTGTTATTTCTGCAAAAATTCCTTATATGAAATTTGCCAGAGAGAAGCCAAGCGTCTCGCATTGGGGAGCATTGCCGATGGGGTCAATCTTGACGACCTGACCGATTATCGGCCAGGTCTCCAGTCAGCAAAGGAGTATAATGTTCATCACCCTTTGGTTGAGGCTGGCCTGACAAAGGCGGATATTCGTCAGGCCAGCCGGCTATTGGGGCTCGCTACCTGGGATAAGCCAGCCTCTCCGTGTCTTTCGTCCAGAATTCCTTATGGAACCCCCATTACAGAGACGATGCTCTCTCACATCGCCCAAGCAGAGGCTTTTCTTTATAGTCTAGGACTCACCCAGGTCCGCGTCCGCTATGATGGGAAGAGCGCGCGAATTGAAATTGATAGCGGGACTCTCACGAACGTTGCTTCCCAAGAGACACTCCAGCAAATAGGGGCGAAAATCAAATCCCTTGGTATTCCGCTCGTCACGTTAGATTTAGAGGGGTACAAAAGCGGCGTCTTCAACACAGGGCTTGAAGGGAAGCGCCTTGGCGCGTAGCCTTTGCTTGATTTTTATTGGTAACAGTGTCAGCATGGGGGAGGCGGAGGGAGGAATCCGTTCTGATAAGGAG